>NZ_JASGHL010000006.1:0-14656 GCF_047602385.1 Micropruina sp. | reverse complement strand
CCTTGCGCACCTCGTGCCAGCGGTGGGCGTCCTCGTCGATCTCGCTGGCGCGCTCGGTGAGCCGTCCGACCCGGTCGACGGCGCCGGCGAGCAGGCCCGGCAGGACGTCGACCTCGGCATCCCGCGCGTGCGCGCGCACCGGGGGGTCGGACAGGAAGTCGGTGAGCGTCTCGCGCAGCGATGCGTACCGCTCGGTGTTCATCGAGTCGACCAGCGAGGCGTGCGCGCGGGCATGGGTGTCGTCGAGGGAGGCCGACAGCCGTTCGGCGATCGGCCCGTGAGTCGGATCGGCGGGCAGCGTGGCAAGGGCGGCCAGCAGGCGTTCCTTGAGTACTTCGGCGTCGCGTGGGGCGCCGAGATGATCGGCATGCCAGGCCAGTTCGTTCCGCAGCGCGCGCACCCGCGGACGCCGAAACAGCGGGGCGAAGGTGCGCAGCGCGCTGCGGGAGCGTCGCGTGGCCACCCGGCTGCGGTGCACCGCGTCGGGAGCGTCGACGCGGACGTCGTCGGCACGCCCGGCGATCACGTCGGCCTGGGTGCGCAGGTAGGAGAGGACGACGTCAGGGGCTGTGGTCACTGGTTGCTCGCGTTCTCTTCGGTACGGACGACGCCGAGGTCATCGACGACCTCGCGCTGCTCGGGTGGCTCGACGCGCCCCCGGCGGGGGCGCCGGCGGTGCTGCCGCGGCGCGGCGTCGTCGTCCGGGCCCAGCGCCGAGCCGAGCAGAATCGGCGTGACGGCCGCGAACGCCCACACGGCCAGGGCGGACGGTGAGCGCAACGCTAGTGAGATCGGCACAGTGTCGCCGGGGTTCGCCGCGGCCAGCTCGTCGAACGGCACGCCGCCCAACACCTGGCCGAGTCGCCAGCAGACCACGCTGGCCAGCAGGCCGAGCCGGGCGGCGAGGAAGGCGCAAGGCCAGCCTGCATCCCTCGGCCGCCAGGTCGCGATGCCGAGGCCCGCGCCGGCGAACATTCCGATCGCCGCGTACCAGGTGTCGCCCGCGAAGTGCTGCCAGGGAATGCCGCTGACCGTCGCCGAGCCGTCCGGCTGGACGACGTAGCCGGCAGCGGGCGCACCACCAGCCGCCACACGGCGCAACGCGATACCGACGATCACCGCGATGCCGGCGAAGATCGCGGCCGTCGTGCGGTCGTTGCGGCGCGCCGGCAGCGGTTGTGCCGCCCTCGGCGGCCAGAGTCGGCGCGGGTGCTCACCGGGAACAGCCCAGCGGCGCTCGTCCGGGACGCGGTGGACCAGCCCAGATCGGCGGATCCGGGCGGGTCACACGCTCAGCAGGATGGGCCGAGCAGCGCCTTCAGGTCGGCCATCAACGGCGGCGACGGAACAGCTGAGGGTCTCCTCCAGCTTCCAGACCGCGGGCGCGGTCGAGGTGGTCAGCCGGACCCTCACCGGCGTGCTGGACGGCTGGTCAGCACGGTCCGGAGCTGCTGCACCACCACCGGCGTACAGCGGGCCGCTGGCAGCGAGATCACCACCGGGCCGGATGGCCCCTCGGAGACGTCCGGGGAAGCTCACATCGGTGCCCCGCCATTCCACGCCCTCGTCCTTGCCGACCACCTTGCCCCTGATCCGCACGATGGTGTCGGTGGCCAATTGCAGCGCCACCAGTTGATACGCCTTCGGGAACAGCAGGACCTCGATGGACGCCTCCAGGTCTTCGACGGTGAACAATCGCCCACAGGTTGCCGTTCTTGGTCTGCTTACGGGTGACCTGGAATGATCATGCCCGCGATCGCGGTGGGGATGGGCGGGCCGTCCCGGCGACCACCTGTCCGATCGACTGATCGCGATTGGCCAGCAGCACGTGCTCCAGGCCGAGCAGCGGATGATCGGAGACGTACAGCCCGAGCATTTCGCGTTCGAAGGCGAGCCGAATCCGTTTCTCCCACTCTTCCACCTCCGGCACCGGGGTGCTGACCATCGCCTCTCCCCCGCCGAAGTCGCCGAACAGGTCGTCCTGGCCGTTGGCCTGGTTGCGCTTCAGGTCGATCACCTCGTCGACCTTCTGCTCGTAGCACTCCATCAGCGCCCGCCGGGTGTGCCCCAGCGAATCGAAGGCGCCGGCCTTGATCAGCGATTCGATCACCCGCTTGTTGCACACCACCAGCGGCACGTTGTCCAGGAACTCGTTGAAATCGGACGCCTTGCCGTTGGTTTCGCGGCCCTCGACGATCCCCTTCACCACGTTGTCGCCGACGTTGCGGATGGCGCCCAGGCCGTAGCGGATGTCGTTGCCGACCGGGGTGAACATGCCGTCGGATTCGTTGACGTCGGGGGGCAGCACCTTGATGCCCATCCGGCGGCATTCGGCCAGGTAGATCGCCGATTTGTCCTTATCGTCCTTCACCGACTGCAGCAGGGCCGCCATGTATTCGGCCGGGTAGTTGGCCTTCAGATAGGCCGTCCAGTACGAGATCAGCCCGTAGGCGGCGGTGTGCGCCTTGTTGAAAGCGTAGTCCGAGAAGGGCACCAGAATGTCCCACAGCGATTTTATCGCCGCGTCGGAAAAGCCGTTGGCGTGCATACCGGATTCGAAGTTGACGAACTCGGCTTCCAGCACCTCCTTCTTCTTCTTGCCCATCGCCCGGCGCAACTCGTCGGCCGCACCCAGGGTGTAGTTGGCCACCTTCACCGCGATCTGTTGCACCTGCTCCTGGTACACGATCAGGCCGTAGGTGAGGTCGAGGATCTCGGCGAGCGGCTCGGCCAACTCGGGGTGGATCGCGGTGATGGGCTGCTTGCCGGTCTTGCGCAACGCGTAGTTGGTGTGGCTGTTGGCGCCCATCGGGCCGGGCCGGTATAGCGCCAGCGCCGCGGAGATGTCCTCGAAGTTGTCCGGCTGCATCTGGCGCAGCAGGACGCGCATGCCGGAGCCGTCCAGCTGGAAGATGCCGAGAGTGTCGCCGGAGGCCAGCAGTTCGTAGGTCTTGGCGTCGGTGGTGTGCTTGCTGAGCTCGTCCAGGTCGAGGTCGATGCCCTGGTTGGCCTTCACGTTGGCGATGGCGTCGTCCAGGATGGTCAGGTTGCGCAGGCCGAGGAAGTCCATCTTGACCAGGCCCAGCGATTCGCAGCTCGGGTAGTCGAACTGGGTGATGATCTGGCCGTCCGATTCGCGCTTCATCACCGGGATGACGTCGAGCAGCGGCGCCGACGACATGATCACGCCGGCGGCGTGGACGCCCCACTGGCGCTTCAGGCCCTCGATGCCCATCGCCGTGTCGACGACCTCTTTGACCTCGGGCTCGGCCTCATACATCGCCCGGAACTCGCCGCCCTCGGCGTAGCGGGCATGCTGCGGGTTGAACACCTCCGGCAGCGGCACATCCTTGCCCATCACCGGCGGGGTGTAGGCCTTGGTGATCCGCTCCCCCAGGCCGAACGGCTTGCCGAGCACGCGTCCGGCGTCCTTCATCGCCTGCTTGGCCTTGATGGTGCCGTAGGTGACGATCTGGCAGACGTGGTCGTCGCCGTACTTCTCGGTGACGTAGCGGATCACCTCGCCCCGCCGGCGCTCGTCGAAGTCGATGTCGAAGTCGGGCATCGAGGGACGTTCGGGGTTCAGGAAGCGTTCGAAGATCAGCCCGTGCGGCACCGGGTCGAGATCGGTGATCCGCAGTGCATAGGCGCACATCGAGCCGGCGCCGGAACCGCGACCCGGTCCGACCCGGATGCCGTTGTTCTTCGCCCAGTTGATGAAGTCGGCGACGACCAGGAAGTATCCCGAATAGCCTTTTCCGGCGATGACCTGGGTCTCGAACTCGGCCTGCTGAGTCGCGTAGTCGGGGACGCCTTCGGGGAAGCGGACTTCCAGGCCGCGGCGGACCTCTTTGACGAACCAGGACTCCTCGGTCTCACCGGCCGGCACCGGGAAGCGGGCCATGTAGGTGCCGGTGCCTTCGTCGAAGTGCGTCTCGCAGCGCTCGGCGATGGCGAGCGTGTTGTCGCAGGCCTCGGGCAGCTCGCGCCAGATCTCGCGCATCTCGGCCGGGCTTTTCAGGTAGTAGCCGTTGCCGTCGAATTTGAACCGGTTCGGGGTGTCCCGGTTCGAGCCGGACGACACACACAGCAGGGTGTCGTGGGCGTCGGCGTCGTTCGCGTGCACATAGTGCAGGTCGTTGGTGGCCACCAGCGGCAGCTTCAGGTCCTTGGCCAGCCGCAACAGGTCCTCCCGGACCCGGCGCTCGATGTCGAGTCCGTGGTCCATCAGCTCGCAGTAGAAGTTGCCTTCGCCGAAGATGTCGCGGAACTCGGCGGCCGATTCGACGGCCTGCTGGTACTGGCCGAGTCGCAGATAGGTCTGCACTTCGCCGGACGGGCAGCCGGTGGTGGCCAGCAAACCCTTGGCGTAGCGGTTGAGCAGTTCCCGGTCGGCGCGCGGCTTGTAGAAGAAGCCCTCCAGTGAGCTCAGCGAGCTGAGCCGGAACAGGTTGTGCATACCTTCGGAGTTCTGCGCCCACATCGTCATGTGCGTGTACGCGCCCTTGGACGCCACGTCGTCGCCGGTGCCGTCACCGAACTGGACGCGCTTGCGCTCGCTGCGGTGCGTCTTCGGAGTGAGGTACGCCTCGAGGCCGATGATCGGCTTCACCGCGGAGCCCTTGGCCGCCTTGTACCACTCGTAGGCGCCGAACAGGTTGCCGTGATCGGTGACGGCCAGGGCCGGCATGCCCATCTGCTCGCAGCCCTTGACCAGATCCTTGAGCCGCGCGGCGCCGTCCAGCATCGAGTACTCGGAATGGCAATGCAGATGCACGAACCCATCGGCCATCGGCGGTTTCGACCTCCAGAAGTCTGTGGTGGACCGGGCTGATCGCCAGGGGGAAGTCCAGCGGAGCCCCTACCCTAACCCCGCCGGCCGACGCTGCCCTGCGACACTCGGTGCGTGGGGCGGCGGCCCGGCGTGTCGGCCGGCGGACGGCGCCCTTACTCTGAGGCGAGCAGGGCGGCCCACAGTTCGGCTCGCGCCGGGAAACCGGCGAGATCGACGCCGAGCAGCTTCTGCGCCTGGGCGATCCGGGCCCGCACCGTGTGACGATGGACACCGAGCAGCTGCGCCGCCGCGTCGATCCGGGCGTCGCATTCCAGCCAGACCCGCACCGTGTGCAGCAGAGCGGTGCCGTGCCTCCGGTCGTGCGTCCGCAACGGTTCCAGGTGTGCCTCGGCGACGACGACTGCCTGCGTTCCGGTGAGTTGGGCGAGAACTCCGTTCCCGGCGAACGCGGCGAACCGGGAGACCTGGGCGGTGCTGCCGGGCCGGGTGAGCGCGGCCACCGCCTCGGCGTGGGCCCGGGCGAAGTCGCCGTAACCGCTCGGTCGCGATACGCCGACCCCGGCCTCGAACAGCGCGGCGAACTCGTCCAGCAGCGCCTGCTCCGCGTCGGCGACGGCGATCACCAGGCCGTCGGGTCCGGGGCCGTGGAACACGGAGTGGTCCGCGGACTGCCGTTCCAGCCAGTCGGACGCGACCTGGGCGCGCGCGGCGGGGACGGTCGCGACGGCCACCACGACGGTTTCCGGCGGCAGCGGCGTCCAGAGCTCGCGGACGACCGGCGCGGCCACACTCGGGTCGTCGGTGAGCAGGCTCCGCACCAGTCCGCTGCGCAGCGACTGACGGGCCTGGTTGAGCCCGACTGTTTGCTCCAGGGCGAGGCCGGCCATCGCGATCACCGAGGTGACGACGCCGCGGCTCTCGGCGTCCAGGCCGCCGGCGGCGATCGCGATCGCTCCGCGCAGCTGCCCGCCGGGTCCGAGCGTCTGCAGGGTGAAGCTCGCCCCTGCGGCCTCCAGCGACGACCCGGCCCGGACGCCGCGGCGCAGCATCGCACCGACCTCGCCGGTGACCTCGCTGAGTGCGGCGGGCGTGAGTCCGCCCGCTGGATGATCCCGGACGAGCGTGCCCGTAGCGTCGAACAGGCCGACCCACGACTCCAGCTGCCGCGCGAGTTCGGCGAGGGTCGCGCCCAGGCCGTCCGGTTGCAGCGCCGCCAGCGAGATCGCCCGTTGCGCGGCGAGTGCCCAGCTGCGCCGGGCGTAGGCCTGCGCAGCGACGGCCTCGGCATTCGCCCTGGCCAACGCGATGAACGGCGTCCGGTACGGCACCTCGAACAGCGGCATCCGCTGGTCGGTACAGGCGTGCAGCAGGGCATCCGGAATGCCGTCACGGACCACTTCGGTGCCGAAGCCGAGCCCTCGGACGCCGCGCCGGGCCAGCCGTGCGACATAGGACCGATACGGGTCCGGGTCGTCACCGTCGAACTGGGTGCCGGTGGTGAGCAGCAGCAGGTCATCGGTGAGGAAGGGCGTCGGATCGGCCAGGTCGGAGCCATGCACCCAGCGCAGCGGTGTGTCCAGCGCGCCGGGCGGCAGCTCGTCCTCCGTTGTGGCCAGCCGCAGGCCCAGGTCGCGGCGATTGAGCAGCGCACGCAGGGTCGGTTTCGGTGCGGCCGCCATGGCCACCCCCTCCAGGAACACGCCGATCAACGATCAGCGCTGGTTGAGCGTGTCGAGACCCTCGCAGCCCCGCGGAACTCAGGGGTCTTGACAAGCGCGACCAGCGAGAGTGGGTATCCCTGTACGTTGTGTACAGAAATGTCCCATTAATATACATTGTGGCGAATATCGCCACGGAGGTGCGGCGCCCTAGGCTCCGGGCATGTCACTTGGACTCGACACCCATGTTTCGCTGGGCGGACCCACGCTTGCGCAGCAGCGCCGCCTCGTCACCTCGATTCCAGGACCCCGCTCGCAGCAGCTGCTGGCCCGGAAAGCGGCTGCGGTCGCAGCCGGGGTGGGACACACCGTGCCCATCCAAGCGGTCGCAGCCGGCGGCGGCGTGGTCGTCGACGCCGACGGCAACTCGCTGATCGACCTGGGGTCCGGCATCGCGGTCACCACGGTCGGCAACGCGCACCCGACGGTGGCCGCCGCGATCGCGGCGCAAGCCGCGCAGTTCACCCACACCTGTTTCATGATCTCGCCGTACGAGGGTTACGTGGCGGTCGCCGAGGCGCTCAACCGGCTCACGCCGGGCGACTTCGACAAGCGCAGTGCACTGTTCAACTCGGGCGCCGAGGCGGTCGAGAACGCGGTCAAGATCGCCCGCAAGTTCACCGGCCGGCAGGCTGTGGTCGCCTTCGATCACGCCTATCACGGCCGCACCAACCTGACCATGGGGCTGACCGCGAAGTCGATGCCGTACAAGAGCGGTTTCGGCCCGTTCGCCGCCGAGATCTACCGGGCACCGATGTCGTATCCGTACCGGGACGGACTCTCGGGTGCCGAGGCGGCGTCCCGGGCGATCTCGCTCATGGAGAAGCAGATCGGTGCCGACAATCTCGCCGCGGTCATCATCGAGCCGATCCAGGGCGAGGGTGGCTTCATCGTCCCGGCCGAGGGTTTCCTTCCGGCAGTCGTCGACTGGTGCCGCGCCAACGGCGTGGTGTTCATCGCCGACGAGGTGCAGTCCGGTTTCGGACGCACCGGGGTGATGTTCGCCAGTGAGACGTTCGGCATCGTCCCCGACCTGATCACGACCGCCAAGGGCATCGCGGGCGGCATGCCGCTGGCCGGGGTGACCGGCCGCGCCGACATCATGGACGCCGCCCACACCGGCGGTCTGGGCGGTACCTACGGCGGGAACCCGGTCGCCTGCGCGGCGGCACTCGCCGCGATCGAGGCCTTCGAGACCGAAGGGCTGCTGGCCCGCGCCACCGAGATCGGTGACCTGCTGCGGTCCCGGCTGACGGCGCTGCAGGCGTCCGACCCGAGGATCGGCGACGTGCGCGGGCAGGGCGCGATGATGGCGATGGAGTTCGCCGATCCCGCCACCAAGGCCCCGGACGCCGCGCTCACCGCCGCCGTGGCCAAGGCCGCGATCGCCGAAGGTGTGATCGTGCTGACCTGCGGCACCTACGGGAACGTGATCCGGTTCCTGCCGCCGCTCACCATTCCCGACGATCTGCTGCACGAGGGCCTCGACATCGTGGCCGCCGCGCTCGCCGCCCACTGACCCGGGCGTCAACAACGAAGGAGAACCGCGCAATTGAATGAGATCACCCGTGACGTCGTCATCGTCGGTGCCGGCGCCGCCGGCCTGACCGCGGCCAACGAACTGAGCAGGTCGGGCCGATCGGTCGCCGTCCTGGAGGCCCGCGACCGGATCGGTGGACGGCTGTGGACCGACGTCCTCGACGGTGCCATGCTCGAGATCGGCGGCCAGTGGGTCTCGCCCGACCAGGACGCCCTGATCGAGACGATCGACGAACTGGGACTCCAGACCTACCAGCGCTACCGCGAGGGCGACTCGGTCTACATCGGCCCGGACGGCACCCTAGTCCGGTTCACCGGCGACGTCTTCCCGGTGGGTGCCGACACCGCACGGGTGATCGCCGAGGTCACCCAGCGCCTGGATGCGATGGCCGCCGAGATCGATCCCGACCGGCCCGAGGCGCATCCGAAGGCGGCCGAGTGGGACGCGATCACCTGGGAGGCGTGGCTGCGGGCGCAGACCGACGACGACGAGGCCGTCCGGAACCTCGCCTTCGCCACCGGCTCGGCGATGCTGACCAAACCCACGCACGCCTTCTCGCTGCTGCAGTCGCTGCTGATGGCGGCTTCGGCCGGCAGCTACTCGAACCTGGTCGACGCCGATTTCATCCTGGACAAGCGGGTCGTCGGGGGCCTGCAGCGGGTGCCGCTGGCGCTGGCCGAACGGCTGGGCCCGGACGTGTTCCTGAACCAGCCGGTGCGGACGCTCGCCTGGGGTGAGGACGGGGTGACCGCGATCGCCGACGGCGTCACCGTGCATGCCCGCAGGGCGATCCTGGCGCTCGCACCGGTGCTCTATCCGCGGATCTCGTTCGTTCCGCCGCTGCCGCGATTGCAGCACCAGATGCACCAGCATCTGTCGATGGGCTTCGTGATCAAGGTGCATGCCGTCTACGACCGGCCGTTCTGGCGCGAGCAGGGCCTGTCCGGCACCGCGTTCAGCCCCTATGAGCTTTCTCATGAGGCGTACGACAACACCAACCACGGCGACGAACGCGGCACCCTGGTCGGGTTCGTCTCCGACCGGAACGCCGACGACGTCTTCCAGGTCAGCGCCGAGGAGCGCAAGCGGCGCATCCTGGAATCGCTGTCCCACTACTACGGACCCGAAGCGCTCAACCCGATCGTCTACTACGAGAGCGACTGGGGCAGCGAGGAATGGACCCGCGGCGCCTACGCCGCCAGCTTCGACATGGGCGGACTGCACCGCTATGGCGCAGACCTGCGCACCCCGGTCGGCCCGATCCGGTTCGCCTGCAGCGACCTGGCCGGCGCAGGATACCAACACGTCGACGGCGCCATCCGGATGGGGCGCCTGGCGGCCCGGCAGATCATTGAGGAGGCCACCGCATGAGCCCCCGCATCGTCGTCGGCTACACGGCGACCAAACGTGGCCGCGACGCGGTGGCCTTCGGCGCCCGGCTGGCCGCGGCCACCGGGTCGGTGCTCGATGTGGTCGTGGTTCTGCCGGCGACGGGACGCAGCGTGATCACGCCCCCGGACGCCTCCTACGACCGGCACCTGCACGACCTCGCGCAGCAGTGGCTGGCCGACGCGATCGGCCGGGTTCCGGACGCGGTGACCGCCCGTCCCCACGTCCATGCCGCTGACTCGTTCGCCCAGGGGCTGATCGAGTTTGCCCACGACCGCGGCGCCGACTACCTCGTGGTCGGTGCCGGCGGCGGTGGGCTGCGCGGGCGGCACCGGCTCGGGCCCACCAGCACCGAGCTGCTGCACTCCTCCGACGTTCCGGTGGTGCTGGTGCCGCGCGGCGCCCGCAAGCTCGCCGCCGACACCGCGGTCACCCGGCTCACCGTCGCGGTCAGCCCGCGTCCCGGTGACGAAACGTTGATGTCCGACGCGGCGGCCCTGGCGTTCGCGACCGGGGCGCCGATCCGCTTGCTCTCGCTGCTGCCGATCGATCTACCGGGACCGACCGGAGACGCCGCCCGCTCGCCCGCCCGACCGACCGAGGCCGATGAGGTGCTGGCCGCGACCAACACCAGCCTGCCGCCGGGCATGGCCGCCGAGGTCGTCGTTGCCGACGGCGACAGCATCGAGGCCGCGGTCGCCGCTCTGGATTGGCAGCCCGGCGAACTGCTGCTCGCCGGATCCGGACGGCTCGCCCAGCCGCGCCGGCTGTTCCTCGGCTCCACCGTCGCCAAGATGCTCCACGAAGTCCCCGTCCCGGTGGTCGTCCTTCCCCGTGCCCATCACCAGGAAGGGGACGGCGCATGACCAGCGACACCTCCACCACCGAGTCGGCCGACCACGGCATCTCCCAGAAGGGCCTGAGCGCCGGCAGCGTCGGCCTGATCGGTGCCGTGGTGATCGGCATCTCGTGCATCGCGCCGGCCTACACCTTCACCGCCGCAGTCGGGCCCACCGCGTCCGTGGTCGGGCTGCAGGTGCCGGCGGTGATCCTGGTCGGCTTCCTGCCGATGCTGCTGGTCGCCTTCGGCTACCGCGAACTCAACCGTGAGATGCCCGACTCGGGCACCTCGTTCACCTGGGCCACCCGGGCGTTCGGCCCGTGGATCGGCTGGATGGCCGGCTGGGGGCTGGTCGCCGCGACCATCCTGGTGCTGTCCAACCTGGCCGGCATCGCCGTCGAGTTCCTGTTCCTGCTGATCTCGCAGCTGACCGGCAACGAATCCATCGCTGAGCTCGCCGGCGTCACCTGGATCAACATCGTGGTCTGCCTGCTGTTCATGCTCGGCGCGACCACCATCTCCTACCGCGACATGCAGACCACGCAGAAGCTGCAGTACTTCCTGGTGAGCTTCCAGATGATCGTGCTGCTGTTCTTCGCGATCGTCACCATCGTCCAGGCCGTCAACGGTCGTGGCTTCGACTCGACCGCGTTCCAGTTCTCCTGGTTCAACCCGTTCGAGCTGACCTCGTTCAGTACGTTCGCAGCCGGGTTATCGCTGTCGATCTTCATCTTCTGGGGCTGGGACGTCACCCTCACCATGAACGAGGAGACCAAGGATCCGGAAAAGACGCCGGGCCGGGCCGCCACCGTCACGGTGTTCACCATCGTCAGCCTCTACCTGCTGCTCGCCGTGGCGATGATCATGTACTCCGGCGTCGGGGACGGCGAGTTGGGGCTGGGCAACGTCGAGATCCAGGAGAACGTGTTCTTCCACTTGTCCGGGCCGATCCTGGGACCGCTGGCGTTCCTGGTCTCCCTGGCGGTGCTGACCAGCTCGGCCTCGTCCCTGCAGTCGACCTTCGTCTCCCCCGCCCGGACGCTGCTCGCGATGGGCCACTACGGCGCACTGTCGCCGAAGTTCGCCGCCGTCAGCCCCCGCTTCTTCACCCCCGGGTACGCGACCATCGCGTCCTCGATCGTCGCGTCCGCCTTCTACGCGGTGATGCGGGTGCTCAGCGAGGACGCGCTGTGGGACACGATCACCGCGCTGGGCATGATGATCTGCTTCTACTACGGCCTGACCGCGTTCGCCTGCGTGTGGTATTTCCGCAAGCAATGGTTCGATTCGGCGCGGCTCTTCTTCTTCACCCTGTTCTGCCCGCTGCTCGGCGGGGCGATCCTGCTGATCCTCTTCGTCACCACGCTGGTCGATTCGCTGGATCCCGGTTACGGCAGCGGGTCGAACGTCGGGGGTATCGGCCTGGTCTTCATTCTCGGGGTGGCGGTGATTCTGGTCGGCGTGGTCGTGATGATTTGGCAGTCCATCAAACGCCCGGCCTTCTTCCGCGGCCAGACCCTGTCGATGGACGCGCCCGCCAGCCTACGAAAGGTACGCCGATGACCGCGACCGAACAGACCCTGCTCAGCCAGGTACCGACCGGCTTGTTCATCGGCGGTGAGTGGGTGGCCGCCGAACAGGACCGCACTCTGGCGGTCGTCGATCCGGCCACCGGCAGTCCCCTGCTGGAGATTGCCGACGCCTCCCCGGGGGATGCGCTGCGGGCGCTCGACGCCGCCGTCGCCGCGCAACAGGAATGGGCGGCCACTGCGCCGCGCCGGCGCAGCGACATCCTGCGGCGGGCGTTCGACCTGGTCCACGAGCACGCCGACGACCTGGCGCTGTTGATGACGCTGGAAATGGGCAAGCCGCTGGCCGAGGCTCGCGGCGAGGTGACCTACGGCGGCGAGTTCCTGCGCTGGTTCAGTGAGGAGGCGGTGCGGATCTCGGGCCGCTACGGGCTGAACCCGGAAGGCACCGGACGGATGCTCGTCTCGCAGCGTCCGGTCGGGCCGTGCCTGTTCATCACGCCGTGGAACTTCCCGTTGGCGATGGTCACCCGCAAGATCGCCCCGGCTTTGGCCGCTGGCTGCACGGTGGTGGTGAAACCGCCGGCCCTGACCCCGCTGACCACGCTGTACTTCGTGAAGCTGCTGGTCGAGGCGGGGCTGCCCGCCTGCGTGGTGAACGTGTACACGACCGACGCGTCGTCGGCGACGACCGCTCCGCTGATCACCGACCCGCGGCTGCGGAAGCTGTCCTTCACCGGTTCCACCGAGGTCGGACGGCGGCTGCTCGCCCAGGCGGCGGACCGCGTCCTGCGGGTGTCGATGGAGCTCGGCGGCAACGCGCCGTTCCTGGTCTTCGACGATGCCGATCTCGACCAGGCGGTTGACGGTGCGATGCTGGCCAAGTTCCGCAACATCGGGCAGGCCTGCACAGCTGCGAACCGGTTCATCGTGCACGAGTCGGTGGCCGAAGAGTTCGCCGCCCGGGTGGCGGCCCGGGTGGCCCGGATGAAGGTCGGACGTGGCACCGAGGACGGCGTCCAGATCGGTCCGCTGATCGACGGCCGCGCGGTGGCGAAGGCCGATGAGCTGGTCCGGGACGCGGTCGACCGCGGTGCCACCGTGCTGACCGGCGGGAACGTGCTGCCCGGCCCCGGCACCTTCTTCGAACCGACCGTGGTCGCCGGCGTCCGCTCCGGTAGCTCGATCCTGCACGAGGAGATCTTCGGCCCGGTGCTGGCGATCGCCACCTTCGCCGACGAGGACGAGGCCGTCCGGCTCGCCAACGACACCGACTACGGCCTGGTCAGCTACGCCTTCACCCGCGACCTGGCCCGGGGCCACCGGCTGATCGACCGGTTGGAGACCGGCATGATGGGCCTCAACGTCGGGGTGGTCTCCAACGCGGCGGCCCCGTTCGGCGGGGTCAAGCAGTCCGGCATCGGCCGCGAGGGCGGGCCGGAGGGCATCCATGAATTCCTGTCCACCAAATACACGCTGATCCCCGCCGACTGAGCGGAACGAAGGGACCACCATGAGCGACTACACCGTCGTCAATCCGGCCACCGGGCAGACCCTGGCGAGCTACCCGACGGCTACCGACGCCGAAGTCGAGGCCGCCCTCGCCGCCGCCGACGCCGCCTACCGAGGCTGGGGACGAAGCTCCTCCCCCGCCGAGCGGGCCGAGTTGCTGCGGGCCGTGGCTCGCCTGCACCGGGAACGCCGCGACGAGCTGGCTGCGATCATCGTCCGCGAGATGGGCAAACCGATCGAAGCCGCGCTGGGTGAGGTTGACTTCGCCGCCGACATCACCGACTACAACGCCGACCACATCGACCAGATCACCGCCGACCAGCCGCTGACCATCGACGGTGACGGCACCGCGGTGATCCGCCGTTCGCCGCTGGGGGTGCTGCTCGGCATCATGCCGTGGAACTTCCCCTACTACCAGGTCGCCCGGTTCGCGGCGCCGAACCTCGCAATCGGCAACACCATCCTGCTCAAGCACGCCCCGCAGTGCCCCGAATCCGCGGAGGCGATCGCTGCAAGATCTACACCGAGGCCGGGTTGCCGGCGGGTGCGGACGTCGATATCCGGGCGACCAATGAACAGGCGGCGATCTGATCGCCGACCGCCGCGTCGGGCGGTCTCGGTGACCGGATCGGAACGCGCGGGCGCCGCGGTCGCCGAGATCGCCGGACGACACCTGAAGAAGGTCGCGCTCGAACTCGGCGGATCCGATCCGTTCATCGTACTCAGCACCGACGATCTGGACGCCACTGTGGACGCTGCGGTCGCCGCCCGGTTGGACAACACCGGTCAGTCCTGCAACGCCGGCAAACGATTCATCGTGGTAGACGACCTGTATGACGAATTCCTCGAGAAGTTCACCGACAAGCTGCTGGCCGCGGCCGATGGCGCATCGCCCCGCTATCCTCGTTGACCGCGGCGGAGAACCTGGAGCGCAGGTGGCCGCCGCCGTCGAACAAGGGGCGACGGTGACGGCAGCCGGCCCCCGCAACGGTGCCTTCTACCCGCCGGCCGTGCTGACCGGTGTCACCGTCGACAACGATGCCTACCATCGTGAACTGTTCGGCCCGGTGGCGACGGTCTACAAGGCCGAATCGGAGGAGGAAGCGGTACAGATCGCCAACGACACCCCGTTCGGTCTGGGCTCGTACGTGTTCACCAACGATCCCGAGCAGGCCGCCAGGGTGGCCGACAAGATCGATGCGGGCATGGTCTACGTCAACCTCGTCCTGGCTGATGAGCCGGCGCTCCCCTTCGGCGGCGTCAAGCGCAGCGGCACCGGACGCGAGATGGGCCTGCTCGCCGCCGACGAGTTCGTCAACAAGAAGCTGATCC
>NZ_JASGHL010000005.1:0-780957 GCF_047602385.1 Micropruina sp. | reverse complement strand
CGCCGCCTACACCGCCGGCGACGAGCTCGCGGTCGCCGCCGTGGTGCGCTCGGCGACCGCGGTCGGCACCGGGCTGGTGAACGCCGCAACACTGCTCGACCTCGAACTTGCCGTAGTCGGCGGCGGGTTCTCCCTGGTGTCCGACGACTATGTGGACCACATCCGGGCAGCCATCGACTCCCGCGCGGTCAACGCGTTCGCCCGCGCCGTGCGGGTCGAGCGGGCAGCCCTGGCCGGGGACTCCCCGCTGATCGGCGCCGCCGCCCTGGTGCACCGCTCCGACCTGCTGGTCTAGCCGAACCGTCCCAGTGGCTGCGCCTGCCCTCACCGGCGGAAGCGACCCATCCAGGCCGGGGTCGGTTCGCCGGGTCGGTGAATCAAGCCGCGGGAGATCGGGTCATGACGCCGGCGGAGCGGTGGACGCGCGCGGCACCACGCGGGCCGGCACCGACACCTCGACGACCGGGTCACGGTCGAGCAGGCGCAGGATGGCGCCGGCTGCCTGCTTGCCGAGCACGGCGGCGTCCCGGTTCAGCGCGGTCAGTGTCGGGTGCAGCACCTGGCAGGTGGCGGAGTCCTCCCAGGACAGCACCGATACGTCCGCCGGCACGGTCAGCCCCATCTCGGCCAGCGTGGCCATTCCGGCGATCGTCATGACTTCGTTGTCGAAGAGAAGCGCGGTTGGACGCATCGGCGACGACATCAGCCTGCGCGTCGCCTCCTTGGCCCGTTTCGGCACGAACTCGCCGGCCAGGGTGGTTCCCCAGACTCCGCTCTCCAACGCGCAGTCGGTGAACGCATCGATGCGGCGACGAATGTGGGCGAAGCTCTGATCGCCCGTCACGTAGCCGATCCGGTGATGGCCGAAGCCGATCAGATGGTCGAAGGCGGCTCGCATGAAGGGGCCGTCGTCGGTGTGAACGCTGGTCAGCGTCGCCGTGTCCTGGTCGCCGCCGACGATCACCGCGGGCTGGCCGAGTTCCAGCAGCACCGCGACCCGTGGATCGTCGAGGCGGGGATCGAGCACCAGCACGCCGTCCACCCGGCCGTCGGCGATCCATTCGGCGTGGATGGTGCTCTCGGCGGCGAGGTCGGTGGCCATCCGCAACTGCAACGAGTAGCCGCACTGGCTCAGGACCGACTGGACCCCGACCAGAAATTTGGTGAAGAAGACCTCTTCGCCGACAACCTCTTCCGGCCGGGTCAGCACCAGGCCGATCGAGCGAGGGCTCTTGCCGCGCAGGGTTTTCGCGGCGTGGTTCGGACGCCAGCGCAACTCGTCCGCGATCTGCAGAATGCGCGCCCGGGTGATGTCGGAGACGCCCGGCTTCCCATTGATGGCCAGCGACACGGCACCCGTGGTGACGCCGGCGCGGCGGGCGATGTCCGCGATGGTCACCCGCCCGGGACGCGGAGCACCTGCATCTGTGGCCATCGTCCCGCCTCCCACTCGCGCACTCCGTCGCGCGCCCACCTTAACGCAGCCGTGACCGGCGGCGATCGGCCCCGCCTTGCAGGTGGCCGGCGGGAGTTGGGCCAGACGTCGGCGGGGTCCGGTCCCCGCCGAGTTGCCCGGTGTCCGAGTGCTGACAAGGGACTGAGCCCGGGGAGTATGGCCCGGGCCGAACCGACGAGCACGTCCGTGCCGCCCGCCCGGGGGCGCGTGTCGGCGGGCGCGAGGAAGGCAGTACGGCAGAATCGAGCGCGCAGCGTCGCCGACGACGCTCGCCGCGACCGTGGAGGCTTGATGCACGACAACCAGGATCTCTCGCTGGCCCGCGCCGCCCGGGTCCTCGAAGAGCGGCTACGCCCGGCCATCCACTCCCGGCCGCATCCGCTCACCCTGGCCGCACACCGGGTCGGCGGCGAGCCGATCCCGGTCGCCGACGGACTTGCCGCTCAGTATGTCCCGGCGGCCGCTGGCGACGCCTGGGGCCGGGCCTGGGACACCACCTGGTTCCGGGTGACCGGCACGGTGCCGTCCGAGTTCGCCGGGCAGCGGGTCGAGGTGCTGCTCGATCTAGGCTTCGACATCAACATGACCGGCTTCCAGATCGAGGGCCTGGTCCACCGGCCGGACGGCAGCCCGGTGCGGTCGCTGCACCCCCGCGCCCAGTGGATCCCGGTGGTTCGCGAGGCCGCCGGTGGTGAGCCGATCGAGTTCTACGTGGAGGCGGCGTCCAACCCGGTGCTGCTCGACTACGTGCCGTTCCTGCCCACCGAGTCCGGCGATTGGGAGACGGCCGGCGAAGAACTGCTCTATCGCGTCCGCCGCGCCGACGTGGTTGTCTTCGAGACCGAGGTGTTCGAGCTCGTCCACGATGTCGAGGTGCTGCTCCAGCTCGCCCAGCAGTTGGACGCCGCGTCCGCGCGGCGGGCGAAGATCCTGTTCGCCCTGGACCGCGCGCTGGACACCGTCGACCTGCAGAACGTCGCCCGCACCGCGGCGGCGGGCCGGGCCCAGCTGACCGAGGCGCTGGCCAGTCCGGCCGCGCCGTCCGCCCACCTGATCACCGCCGTCGGTCACGCGCACATCGACTCGGCCTGGTTGTGGCCGCTGCGCGAGACCGTCCGCAAGGTGGCCCGCACCACCAGCTCGATGGTGACGCTGATGGACGAGCACGACGACTTCATCTACGCCATGTCCAGCGCTCAGCAGTACGCCTGGGTCAAGGAACACCGGCCCGAGGTGTACGCCCGGGTGAAGCAGGCCGTCGCCGACGGCCGGTTCGTCCCGGTCGGCGGCATGTGGGTCGAAGCGGACGCGGTGCTGCCAGGCGGCGAGGCGATGATCCGGCAGTTCCTGTACGGCCAGCGGTTCTTCCGCGACGAGTTCGGCATCGAATGCCGCGGCGCCTGGCTGCCGGACAGCTTCGGCTATTCCGGCGCCCTGCCGCAGCTGCTGGTCGGGGCCGGGTTCGAGTGGTTCCTGACCCAGAAGATCTCCTGGAACGAGCGCAATGTCTTCCCGCACAGCTCGTTCGACTGGGAGGGCATCGACGGCTCGCGGATCTTCACCCATTTCCCGCCGATGGACACCTACAACTCCCAGCTCTCCGGCGACGAGGTGGCCCGCGCCGACCGAAACTTCAAGGAGCGCTCAGTCGGCTCGTCCTCGCTGGCCCCGACCGGCTGGGGCGACGGCGGCGGCGGAACCACCCGCGAAATGATCGCCCGCTCCCGCCGGCTCGCCGACCTGGAGGGCAGCGCGCGCGTGGTCTGGGAGACCCCGGACACCTTCTTCGAGCGGGCCAAGGCCGAACTGCCCGAGCCCGCGGTCTGGAAGGGCGAGCTGTACCTTGAGCGGCACCGCGCCACCTACACCACCCAGCACAAGATGAAGCAGGGCAACCGGCGCAACGAGCAACTGCTGGTCGAGGCCGAGTTGTGGGCGACCGTTGCGGCGGTCCGGGTTGGTCACGAGTATCCGTACGAGGTGCTGGACGCGGCCTGGCGCGAGGTGCTGCTGCTGCAGTTCCACGACATCCTGCCCGGCACGTCCATCGCTTGGGTGCACCGGGAGGCAGCCGAACGGCACGCGAAGGTGAGCGCGATCCTCGAAGGCGTGATCGCCGACGCGCTCGGTGCACTGGGAGTCACCCTGGCTGAGCCGGTCGAAACCCAGACCCCGCCGGTTGAGCCTGTCGAAACCCCCGAGACCCCCGCCCGGCGAACTCTGCTGGTGAACTCCGCGCCAGTCGCCCAGTCCGGCGTCGGTACCGGCGCGGTCGGCCTCGCCGCCACCGGATCGGCGCCGTCGGTAAACACCTCCGGCGACGCGTTCGTGCTGGCCAGCGAATCCGTCCGGGTGGTGGTGGACGCCGATGGTCACCTGATCAGCGCGGTCGACCTGGAGTCCGGACGGGACGCGATCGTGGCCGGCGAGCGGGGCAACCTGCTGCAGCTGCACCAGGACTTCCCGAACCTGTGGGACGCCTGGGACGTCGACAACAGCTACCGGAAGATGCGGCGCGACCTGGACACCGCCGATGAGGTATCGCTCGACGGCGACGCGATCGTGGTGCGGCGGACGTTCGGGAGGTCGTCCATCGAGCAGCGGCTCTCACTGTCGGCAGACGGCCGGGCACTGCTGATCGACAACACCGTGGACTGGCAGGAGACCGAGAAGTTCCTCAAGCTGGCCTTCCCCATCGACGTGTTCGCCGACACCGCGGTCGCCGAGACCCAGTTCGGCTTCCATTCCCGGACCACGCACGACAACACCTCGTGGGAGAACGCGCGGTTCGAAACCCACACCCAGCGCTGGTTCCTGGTGCGGGAGCCCGGCTTCGGGGTGGCGTTCGCCAACGACTCCAGCTACGGCTTCGACGTGGTTCGCTCGCGCCGCGGCGGCACGGTGGTCTCCGACGTCCGGTTCTCGATGCTCCGGGCACCGCGGTTCCCGGACCCGCGGGCCGACCTGGGCGTCCAGCGGATGCGGTTCGCACTCGCGTTCGGCGCCGACGAGGCCAGGGCCACCGAGTTGGGCTGGGCGATCAACACCCCGGCGCGACCGGCCTCGGGCGCGGAGTTGCCGCCCCTGGTGACCTCGAGCGGCCCGCGGGTGCTGATCAGCGCGGTCAAGCTCGCCGACGACCGCTCCGGCGACCTGATCGTCCGGCTCTACGAGTCGTCCGGTGGACGCGCCACGACTGAGGTGTCCCTCGACCTGCCCGTCACCTCGGTGCGCGAGGCCGATCTGCTGGAACGTCCGGGTGAGCTGATCGCTCACGCGCCAACGCGGCCCGGCCGGGTGTCGGTCAGCCTGGCGCTGCGACCCTTCCAGGTGCGGACGATCCGGGTCACCCCGGCTCGGTGAGCTCGGCTCGGGACCGGATGCCGAGTTTTCGGTAGGCATTTCCCAGGTGCCACTCGACCGCCTTGACGGTGATGTACAGCGTATTGGCGATCTGCCGGTTGGTCCGCCCGGCCCGGGCGAGATCGACCACCCGACGTTCACCGGGCGTGAGCGGGTCTGCGGCTGAGGCGGCGGCGGATACCCGTCCGCCCGCCAGGTGCAGGTTCTCCCGGGCCTGCCGAGCGATCGCCAACGCACCCGCCCCGGACGCCAACCCCAGCGCCTCGCGGAGCACCGGCCGGGCGTCCGCCGGCCGCCCGGCACGCCGGACCGCCGCCCCCAGATCGGTCAACACCCGGCTCTGGTCGACGACGGCTCCGCAGCCACCGAGCAGGTCCGCGGCCCGGCGCAGCATCGGCACCGATTGGTCCGGCTCGGCCGCCAGTGCGGTGGTCCACAGGTTCAGCGCCTTCGCCCGAGGAGCGCCGAATCCCTCGGCGAGTCGCCGGTCCTCGTCCAGCAGTTCGTCCGCCTCAGCCGTCCGGCCGAGCCGGATGCAGGCTCGGGCCGCCCCGGTTCGCCATGCCTGGACGGACGGGTTGACCACGCCGAGCCGGGCGCACAGCCGTCCCACCGCAAGGTTCCGGTCCCGTGCTTCGGCATCGTCGCCCGTCGCCTCGGCGAGCGCCGCGGCGGCGACATCCCGCCACAGCCCGAGGTAGCCCGCCTGGGGCGTCGCGGTGTCCAGCTCGGCCAGCACCGCTCGCGCCTCCGGCAGCTGATCGCGTTCGATCAGCGCCTGCACCAGGACCTGCGCGAAGCCCGACAGATAGGTGAAGCCGCCGTCCCGCATCGCGTCGACCCCGGCCCGGGCATCTTCGACGACATCGTCGACCGGGCCGGTGATCAGCCGCAGCCTGCCGTTCAGCAGCCAGGGTGCAGCCCGGTCACTGACCGAACCGGTCAGCCGGGCGCGTGCGGCGATCTTATGGACGGCCCGGTCGGCGAACTCGTAGCTGTCGCCGGCGATTGCCACCCCGGTCAAGTGCCACAGCGACTGGGGATCTGCCCGCGGATCCTCGACCAGGCGGGCGTCGTCGATCAGGTCGGCCGCCAGCTGCCGCCATGAGCCGACCGGTTGCGCCGCCCAACTGTGAATCAGCAGCGCCTTACTGATCAGGCCGAGCTGGACGACGCTCGCCTCGGCCGGCCGCAAGACCAGGTGACCGGCGACCCGCTGCACCAGCCGGTCGAGCCCGATCACCTGCGCCGCCGAGGTGAGATAGGCGGCCTCAAGTTCGCCCACCAGGTCGCTCGTCGCCCGGAGCTCCGAGCTCCGCCGCCTCAGCTCGGTCAGGGCGCCGTCGAGCACCTCGGCGGCAGTCTGCAGCTCACCCCGATCGTGCCAGGCGCGTCCGAGTTGCAGCTGCAGCCGGGCGCGTTCTTCGGGGTCGTCGACCAGGGCCAACGCGGCGGTGCAGCGATCGATGGCGCCGCGCGGCTCCCCTGCCGCGGCCTCAGCGGCGCCCAGTCGTCCGAGCAGGGTGCCGCGAGTGTGCGGGTCACAGTCCTCGAGCAGCGCGCGCTGCAGATCAGCTGATCGCCGACCGCGGCGCTCCTTTGCTCATCGCACTCTCGGCGCCGCTGGTCAGCAGCCGCCGAACCTCGGCGTCCGTCCCCGGCACGACCAGCAGCAGGTGGCCGCAGACCCGTTCCACCGGGGCGCGCCCGGCGGCCAGCAACTGTGCGCAACGACGGTGGGCATCCGCGCGGCGCTGGGTTCCGAACAGTCCGTAGACGACGTCCCGCAGCAGCGGATGCTTGAAGGTCAGCGATGCCGACGACACCAGCTCGGCCCGGTCGAGTTCGTCGAGGGCGTCCAGGACGGTGGCCACATCGACCCCGGCCACACCCGCGACCACCGGCACGGTCACCTCCGACTCCAGCACCGCGATCGCGTCCGCGACCGCACGTCCGGACGGCGACAAGGCCGCCAGCCGAGGCCGCAGCAGGTGGCTGAGCGAACGACGCGCGGCGGCCAGGCCGCGTCCGATGGTGCCCTCGGTCCACTCCGTCCCGTCGGCCAGTGCCCGGACGATCTCGACCAGATACAGCGGAACCCCCGCGCCGAGCTCGACGCAGCGATCCCGCAGCGCCGGCTGGAGGTTCGCCAACTCATCCTCGACCAGCCGGACGGACGCCGCTGCGCTCAGCGGCGCCAGGGTCACGACCTCGGGGACGCGACGGGCCAGATGATCCAACAACAGCGCCGGTCCTTCGCCCGGACGGGTGGCGACCACCATCGCCAGCGGCAGCGACTCGACCCGGGCCGCCAGGTAGACGAGCAGTCGCAGGCTCGGCTCGTCCGCCCAGTGCGCGTCGTCGACCACCATCAGGTGCCCCCGGCTCTCGGTCAGGTTGACCGTCAGCCAGTACAGCGCAGGCACGATCGCGCTGGGATCCTGGGCGGCCCGCGGATCCTCCGGACCTACCGACAGCGCGGTGGCGGCCGCCCGCGCGGGCCCGTCCAGCACCTCGCTCCGGGCCTCTGCCGGCATCCGCCGCAGCGTCGGGTCGAAGAGCGCCCGGACGACCCCCCACCCGTAGTCACCCTCCAGTTCGTGACCCGCCGCACGCAGCACTCCGAGGCCGGCCTCGGTCGCGTACTCGACTACGTCGGCGAGCAGGCTGGACTTCCCGAGCCCGGGGGCGGCCTCGATCAGCACGATGCCCCCGGTACCGGCGGCTGCCCGGTCCACCAGGCCGTGCAGCAGCCGCACCTCCACCTCGCGCTCGAACAGGCGACGACCGCTCGTCATGGCCGCCAGCTTGGCCGCTGCCCGCAGTCGGCGCAACGGGGCCGGCCCGGGTGGCCGGCACAGAGGTTCCGCTTGGTTCCTGGGGTCGCCCTGGGGTGGCGACCCCAGGGTGCCGGACGCCGCCTCACCGGAGGCTTGAGACATGCCTCAACCAAGCAGTGCCGAGCACGGCACCCAGTCCACCATCACCACTACCTCAAGGAGCATCATGCGATTCGTCCGTGTTTCCCTGAGCGCCGCCGCCGTCGTCGCGGTCTGCGTGGCCGCCGCCACCCCGGCGCCCGCCGACAGCGGTCCGGTCGATCTCGGCCCGAAGAAGGTCGTCGTCAAGGGCCGCTCAGCCCCGGGCGTCCGAGCCCGGGCAGCGCTCATCGCCCCGGCCAACGACAACCTGGCCGGCGCCCAGTTCCTGCCCAGCGACAACGGCTCGATCAGCGGTTCGACGATCGGGTCCACTGCCGAGCCCGGCGAGCGCTCGCACGGCGATCAGCTCAACCCGGCCAGTAACTCGATCTGGTACCGGTGGCGCTCACCGATCACCGGGCACGTCATCTTCCGCACCATCGGCAGCAACTTCGACACGGTGTTGGCTGCGTACCAGCCCGCCCGGAACGCTCCGGTGACGGTGTCCACCATCGAACTGCTCGCCGCCAACGACGACCTGATCCTGGACAACTCGACCACCGACAGCCAGATCCGGTTCGATGCCGTGGCCGGTGTCGACTACTTCATCGCGGTGGACGGCTTCGGCACGGCCGTCGGCGACGTGAAGCTGACCTGGACCACCAACGACGACTTCGCAGCACGGCAGCCGCTGGTCGATCCTCCGGCCGGCGGCTTCACCACCTTCGCCGTGCACAACGAGGGCACCCGCTTTGAGACCGGCGAACCCAAGCACGCCGGCACCAGCGCGTCGACCTCGGTCTGGTACCGCTGGTCACCGAAGACGGCCGGTGTCGCCGAGTTCCAGACCACCCAGTCCCGCTACGACCCGGTGCTCGCCGTCTACGACGACTCCACCCTGGTCGAGGTCGCCTCCAACGACGACCTGGCTCCCGGCGATCATCGCGCCCGGGTGCGGTTCTTCGCCAAGCCGGGCAAGACCTACGCGATCGCACTGGCGGGCTTCGGCGGCCAGAGCGGCCTCGAGATCGTCCGGCACCAACTGGCCGCCGCACTGATCAGGGCCGGCGACGCGAGCACTGCGGAAGGCGCCGCGGGCAC
This sequence comes from Micropruina sp., assembly GCF_047602385.1. GTDB lineage: Bacteria > Actinomycetota > Actinomycetes > Propionibacteriales > Propionibacteriaceae > Micropruina. The sequence continues at coordinate 772,116 of NZ_JASGHL010000005.1, read as the reverse complement.
CACCCGGACGCTGCGGATTCCGGTCGCCTTGTCGACCCCGAGCCCCGGCCCGGTCAGCGTGCACTTCGCCACCGCGGACGGCACCGCCAAGGCCGGCTCCGACTACACCGCCACCTCGGGAACGCTCACCTTCGCCGCCGGGGAGACCACCAAATTCGTCAACGTCACGGTTCGCGGTGACGGGACGAAGGAACCCACCGAGACCTTCGCACTGAAGCTGACCGGCTCCGCAGGCGGCTTCGCCATCGGCGATGCCACCGGCACCGGCACCATCACCAACGACGACTGAACGGAAACTGTCATGTCCACCTTCATCGAATCCACCGACCCACTGGCCGCGAATAAGGCCACCGCACTGCGTTTCCTCGACCTGATCAGCGCCGACGACTACGACGCCCTCGAGGATCTGATCACCGACGACTGGACGATGGTCGGCGGCCCACCGCGAATGCCGCGCGGACGCGACGGGCTCGCCGAGTTGCGCCGCACGATCGGCCCGGTCGAGCAGACCTGGCAGCCCGAACTGGTGCTCGCCGAGGGTGACCTGGTCGCCGTCCGGGCGGTCAACAGCTGCCGGATGGAATCCTTCTTCGGCGTGCCGGGACGCGGCGTCGAGCAGATCTTCACCGCGACCTTCGTGATGCGCATCCGCGGCGACCGGATCGCCTTCACCTGGCGCAACGCCGACGACCTCGGCCGGCTGCTCCAGCTCGGCGCAACCATCAAGGCAGGTGCGTGATGAACCGCCGATGGTGGGTCGGCGCCTCGGTCGCCGCCGTCCTCGCCGCTGCCGGGGTGCTGGTCATGCCAGCGAGCAGCGCGGCCCAGGTCGGCAGCAGCCGGGGGAAGCTGAGCGACGGCGCTGCCTACCGGATCGACATCCCGTACAAGTACAACGGCACCGTCCTGGTCTACAGCCACGGACTGGTTCCGCCGGGACAGCCGGACCAACCCGAGCTCGCACCCGATGAGACCACCGCCACCGCGTTGCTCGCTCGCGGCTACGCGCTGGCCGGGACGGCCTACGGATCCGGGTATGCCGTGGAGGCGGCCGTCCGGGAGCAGACCGAGCTGGCCGGGATCGCCCGGCTCGGTCTGGGCGGGACGTCCCGGGTGGTCGCCTGGGGCTCGTCCCAGGGCGGGCTGATCAGCCTCGCGCTGGCCGAGCGGGCGGCGTCCGGGTTCGACGGCGCGCTGTCGGCCTGCGGGATCGATGCCGGCACCGTCGGGCTCTGGGACACCTATCTCGACACCATGTTCGTGATCAAGACCCTGATCGCGCCCGATCTGACTCTGGTTCACGATCGCGACCCGGCCGGCACCCAGGATCGTCTGCTGGCCGCCCTCAACCAGGCCCAGAAGACCCCGCAAGGACGGGCCCGGATCGCCCTGGCGGCGGCGATGACCGGCATGCCGGGCTGGTCGGGCGCCGGCACCCCGCGTCCGGACGCCGGGGACGACGGCGCCGCGGAGTCGGCGCAGCTGTCCTACCTGACCGATCTGGTCGGCACGATGATGACCCTGGGACGCGCCGACGTCGAGCAGCACGCCGGCGGCAACCCGTCCTCCAATACCCGGATCGACTACGCCAAACAGCTGAAGTGGTCGATTGATCGGGACGAGGTGCGACGGCTGTACGCGGCCGCCGGACTCGACCTGACCGCTGACCTGCACCGGCTGGCGAAGGCCCCTCGGGTGCACGCCGACTCCTCCGCCCGGCGGTACGCGAACCGGTTCGCCACCCCGTCCGGACGGCTGCACGGCCGTCCGGTGGTCACCCTGCACGACACCGGGGACGGCGCCGTCGCCCCCGAACACGAGGACGCCTATCGCCGCGCCGTCACCCGGTCCGGCAACGGCACACTGCTGCAGCAGTTCTTCGTGGATCGTGCTGGGCACTGCACCTTCACCCCGGCCGAGCTGGTCACCGCTGTCGACGTCCTCGATCAGCGCCTGCGGAGCGGCCGGCCCGAACCGGTCAGCACGTCCGAGCTGGTCAGCCGGGCCGCGAAGCTCGGGCCCGACCTCAACGGCGTCCGGATCGACGGCCAGTTCATTCCGGTTGCGCCGGGGTTCGTCGATCGGTCGGCGGGGGTGTTCCTGCGGGATGTCTCGTCGCACCCGGGAATGCACCGGTCAGCCGTCCCGACCGGGGATCGCCGGGCTCGAGTTCAATAGCTGCATGATCCCGGGATGGAACTAGATCGCGTTGCGCACGGCGTCCAGCACGCCGTGCGCAACGGGTCGTTCGCCCTCACAGCCTCGGATCGACCGGCTCGGATTCGAGCGCCAGCACCCCGAACACCGCCTCGTGGACGCGCCACAGCGGCTCACCGGCGACCAGCCGGTGCACGGCCTCCAGCCCCAGTGCGTATTCGCGCAGCGCCAGCGAGCGCTTGCGGCTGAGATTGCGGTTCCGCAGCCGGTCGAGATTGCCCCGCTCGGTGTAGTCCGGGCCGTAGATGATCCGCAGGTACTCCCGGCCACGCACCTTCAGACCGGGTTGTGGACGACGTCCCTTGCTGACCGGCACCAGGTTGGCCAGCGGTTTCACCACCATGCCCTCACCGCCGGCGTCGGTGAGTTCCTCCCACCAGCGGACGCCCGCCGCAACACTTTCGCCGTTCCCGACATCGACCAGCAGCCGTCGGGTGGTCCGGAACAGTTCCGGGTCGGCGGCCACCAGCCGGTCGGCAATCGCGAGGTGCCACTCGTGGTCGCGTCCGGCGAACGAAGCACCCTGGGCGGCCAGCACCTGGAACACCGCGAGTTGCACCCCGTCCAAGCCCTGACTAGGCCAGACGTAGCGCTGCCAGGCCGCATCGTAGGCCTCGGCATTCGACAACCGGGATTCGGTCCGCTCCAGCAACGGCCCAACATCAAGCCGAGTGGAACGAAAAGAACCGTCCCCCCGTGCCACCTCGCGCGCCGCCGCCATCCGCAGCGCCGAGACCGCGGCCGGCAACGCCATCAGCGCCGCCGCCCCGACCGGCGCGTACTGCTCGCGCAGCAGCTTGCCGGCCTTGGCCGACCAGGGCAGCAGTTCGGCATCCAACAGCAGCCAGTCGGTCTGCAGTTCGCGGTCGAGCCCGGCGCGTCCGACCGCTGTGCGCACCCGGTCCAGCAGCTGGGTGGTCAGCTCCGCGCCGAAGAACGAGCGGCCGGTCCGGGTGTAGACCGAGCCGCCGTCCGGGCGCAGGTACACCACCGCCCGCGAACCCATGTGCTTCTCCTGGCAGACCACCCGCTCAACGCCCCACTCGGCGAACGTGGCGAACGCCTCGTCCGGGTGCTCCAGGTAGCCGGCCCGCTTGGCCGTCGCCACCGGCGACATGGTCGGCGGCAGGTACGGCACCAGCCTCGGGTGCAGCGCGAACCGACTCATCACCTCGAGCGCACCGGCGGCGTCCTCGGCGGTGATCGTCACCCGTCCCATCACGGTGGTCTCGATCGAGCGCCGTCCGGTCACATCGTCGAGGCGCAACTCGTCCGGGTCGCGCTGCTCGACCTCGGGGACCAGCGGTTTCACCGGCTCGTAGTGGACGGCGGACGCGTCCACCGAGACCGTTTCGCGCTCGGGGTAGCGCAGCGCCGACAGCCGTCCGCCGAACACGCAGCCGGTGTCGAGGCAGAGCGTGTTGTTGACCCAGTCCAGCGTCGGGGTGGGCGTGTGGCCGTAGGCGACCACCGCGCGTCCGCGGTACTCGTTGGCCCACGGCAGCCGCACCGGCAGTCCGTACTCGTCGGTCTCGCCGGTGGTGTCGCCGTAGAGGGCGAACGACCGAACCCGTCCGGACGCGCGCCCGTGGTAGGCCTCCTTGAGCCCGGCGTGGGCGACCACCAGGTTGCCGTCGTCGAGGACCAGGTGCGAGACCAGGCCTCGGCACCACTCCCGCACCGCGAGCCGGAACTCGTCGGTCTCCTCGGCCAGTTCGGCCAGGGTCCGGTCCAGCCCGTGACCGACGTGGACGTTGCGGCCGTCCAGTGCCCGGATCAGCTTCGCCTCATGGTTGCCGGGCACCGCCAACGCATGCCCGGCGGCGGTCATCCCCATCGCCAGCCGCAGCACGCCCACCGAGGACGGCCCGCGGTCGACCAGGTCGCCGACGAAGACCACCCGGCGTCCCTGCGGATGTTCGGCATCGACCGCGCGATCCAGATCGTCGCACGCCACTCGATAGCCGAGCCGGTCGAGCAGCTCCAGCAACTCGTCGAGGCAGCCGTGCACGTCGCCGACGATGTCGAACGGCCCGTGCTGGTCGCGGAAGTCGTTCAGCAGCCGCTCGCGAACGATCCGCGCCTCGGCGATCTCGTCGACCGACGACAGCACGTGCACCTTGCGGAAGCCCTCGCGGCCCAGCCCCTTGATCGATCGGCGCAGCTGGGACGCCTGGCGCCGGATCGGTCCCTCGCCGAAACTCCGGTCGGCGCGAGCCGCGTTGCGGGCGATCGCCAGCTGGGTCGGCACGTCGAGCACGATCGCCACCGGCAGGACGTCGTGATCGCGGGCCAGCTGCACCAGGGACGCCCGGGCTTCGCGGGACACATTGGTCGCGTCCACGACGGTGAGCAGGCCGCGGTCGAGGCGCTTGCCGGCGATGTGGTGCAGCACGTCGAAAGCGTCTGCGCTGGCCGACTGATCGTTCTCGTCGCCGCTGACCAGCGCACGGCAGTAGTCCGAACTCAGCACCTCGTAGGGCCGGAAGGCATCGGCGGCGAAGCTGGACTTGCCCGAGCCGGAGACGCCGATCAGCACCACCAGGCTGAGCGCCGGAATCGGCAACTCGGTCATCGCTGCACCTCCGGGTCGACCCGGCTGAACAGGGCGAGTTGGGTCGGCGGTCCGGCTTCGGCGTCTGCGGTGCCGACACCGCGCAACTCGACCCGGTAGCCGTACCGCCCGGCGACCGATTCGGCCCAGGCGGCGAACTCGGCCCGCGTCCATTCGAAGCGGTGATCGGGATGCCGCCACTGGCCGTCGGGTAGCCCGAAGACGACGTTGTGGTCGCGGTTCGGCGTTGTCAGCACCACATGCGCCGGCCGGGCGGCGCCGAAGACGCTCGCCTCAAGGGCGACCACCCGGTCGGCATCGAGGTGTTCGATGACTTCGATCAGCAGGATCGCGTCGAACCCCGCCAACCGGTCGTCCCGGTACGTCGCCGACGACTGCCACAACGACAGCTTCTCCCGCTGCCGATCCGCGAGCCGGTCCAGCCCCAGCCGCCGTTCGGCCCGCTCCAGCACCCGGGGCGATACGTCCACCCCGATCAGTTCGGTCACGGACGGCTCGGCGAGCAGTGCGCGCAGGTAGAAGCCCTCGCCGCAGCCCATGTCGACGACCCTGCGGGCACCCACCTCTCGCACGGCGTCCAGGACGGCCTGTGGTCGCTGGAGTTTCAGCGGGGTCGGCGCCTCGTCCTCGAGCTCCGGATCGGGCGCGGTCACAGTCCCTTCCAACGCCTCGAGCCGGGCGGTGGCGTCCTCGACGTAGTCGCGGCGCGAGGCCAGATAGCGCCGGACGATCAGTTCCCGTTCCGGGTGGGACGCCAGCCAGCCCTCGCCGCGCCGGACCAGCTTGGTCACCTCGTCGGACCCGACCCAGTAGTGCTTGGCGTTGTCGAGAACGGGCAGCAGCACATACAGGTGGGACAGCGCGTCGGCGAGCCGGAGCCGTCCGGTCAGGGCCAGATCGACGTACGGTGCCGGACCCCAGTCGCCGCCGGGTCCCAGGTCACGCCGGTGCGTCTCCACCGTCCAGCCCAGCGGCTCGAACAGCCGGCGCACCCATTCGGCACCCGAACCAATGCCGCGTGGCGGCAGCGCGGGAACCGCCGGAACCCGGATCTCCAGCGGCAGCGCCGCCGCGGCCAGCTGGGGGAAGGAGTCGCTGCGTCCGTTGAGGGCGGTGTTGAACACCCGGCCGAGCGCCACCGCCAGCATCGAGGACGCCGCATAGGGGCGGTCGGTCACGTAGTCAGCGAGGGCGATGCCGTCACGCGACTTGAAGCGACGCTTCACCATGGCGATCGGGTCGACCTCGAGCAGCAGCGCGGCCGTCACCCGCTCGGCCGACGACTCCGGATAGAACACCGTGGCTGCACCGACCGGCAAGGTGAAGGTCTGTACCCGGTCGGGGTGTTTGTGCAGCAGATGACCCAGCACCGGGGCGTCCGGGCCGGTCATGGTCAAGGTCAACAGCACCTCGCCATTGTGTCAGCGGGCAGCTGCCCTCAGCCCCCGGTGACCTCCTTGAACGTAACCTTCGTCACGCCGGTCTTCAGGCACGCGGCCTCGAACTTCCACGTGCCCTTGGCATCGATGCTATTGGTGTTCGCCAGGCAGTCGCCGATGTTGTTGCCCTTCTTGTCATAGGCCTTGAAGGTGATCTGTGCATAGGTGTCGACGGCATCGCCGTAGTTCTTCACGATGCCAACCACCTTCGCGTACCCAAAACTGCGCTTCACCTTCCATCCCTTTTGCAGGACGAGGCCCTCGGGCTTGGGAGTCTCGGCCTTAGGCGTCTCCTTCGCCTTGTCCGAGGGCGCCGGCTTGCTGGTAGCTGGTTCCGCCGTAGGACTGGACGAGCATCCGGCGAAAAGTAGGAGGCCGGTGAGAACGGCTAACAGCAACTTCATGGGGTGAGGCTCCTTCAGTGGGGTGCAAGTCCGCTAACCCTATACGAAAGACCTGTTATATAGGGTGTTCTATGGAAGGCCCGCTTTAGATCATTTCGGCGTGTCGTGGAGCGAACCGAGCGCGAGGTTGCTCGGCGTCGCGCTGCGCAGGATGCGCGAGGAACATGGCCTGTCTCAGGAGGCGCTCGCCTTCCGGGCAGGCATCACGAAGAACCAGCTCCAGCTGATCGAAGCCGGCCGCTCGTCTGGTCGCCGAGGCGCCTCCGGTCCCTCCAACCCTCGTCTCTCCACACTCGTCGGCCTGGCGGATGTGCTCGGCAGATCTGTGTCGGGGCTGCTTGCGGACGCCGGCCTATGACCGGCTCAAAGCGGAGGCACGGGGCATTCACTTGAGTTCACTAGCCCAAACTCCGTTATAGTCGCCCTGACCAATGAACAGCTGATGAAGCGGTGTTGACAGAAGGCGACCAATGACGAACGTGGGATCCCTGGTCTCGGTGGACGTCATCGCGCTGCGCTACAACGCGGACCTGCGGCGAGTGGAATTGGCCACCAAACCCCGGACCGCCGAGCCCTATCGTGGCGTCCCCGCTCTGCCCGGAGTGCTGTTGCGTGAGGGTGAACGGCTGGCCGCCGCCGCGCACCGGGCCGTCATCGACAAGGTCGGTTTCGACGTTTCCGCGCTCGGCCAGCTGACGGTGTTCGACCAGCCCAACCGCGACCCGCGCGGGTATTCGCTGTCGGTGGCGATGTGGGCGGTCGGCGACGGGGACGCGGACTGGTACGGCTTCGACGACGTCCCGCGACTGGCGTTCGACCACAATGTGATGCTCTTCGAATGCCGTCCCTTGTTGGTCGACATGCTCTGGCGCGATCTGGAGTTCACCCAAGCGCTGACCGGTGCCGAGTTCCCGGTCTCCGCGGCGGTCGGCATCACCCACACGCTCAGCGGCATCGCCCCGGACCGTGGCAACCTCAACCGTCGGTTGGCTTCGCTTCGCGGACTCGACGTCAGCACCAAACGCATGGTGCTCGGCCGCGGACGCCCCGGCACCGTGTGGGAGTGGAAACAGCCCGCGGCCTGACTCAAGCCGGCGAGGCGCCGTCCTTACGACCTCCTCCTGGTGCCACCCCACTGGGTATCCCCGACGACAACGACCACGCTCTGGCCACCCAGCACGCCACGTTTCACTTGATAGTTGCCGGACGAGTACTCCACCAGTACGAGGAACAAGTCCTCGATGACCTCCCGGCTCTGGTCGTACTCGAAGAAGTAGAAGTGCCAGCCCTCCGGAACTTCCAGGTCATAGACTTCGCCGTTAGATTTGACGGTGCCGACTTCTCCGCCAGTGGCACCGATCCTCCAGGAGTAACATCCTGAGTCGCGGCGAGACTGTGCACCGAGAATCCATAGGTCGACGCCTCGGTGGCGAGCGCTTGACCAATACCCTCGGCGAGACCGTTCACGGACACACCCAATCATCCATCTGGTCCCGACTACTCGCACAGACCATCCCTATGATCTGCTCGGCCGGTCGATTACGAACAGCCGGCACCGGGTGTCGTAGTACGCATCGGTCTCGCCTTCATCGCGCATCCCGATCCTCAGCGCGACCGCCTGCGACGCCGCATTGTCGGGATGTGTGACGGCCAGCACTCGGTCCAGGCCGCCGTCGAAGGCGTGCCGGAGCACCCGCCGGGCAGCCTCGGTCGCGATGCCGCGTCCCCAGGCCCGCGGGTGCAGGTGCCAGCCAATCTCAGTCTCCCCGGAGGGCGGTCGCGACGCGTCCGAGGTGGAGGCGGGCAGCGAGTTCAGCAGCAGCACCCCGGCCGGCTCGCCGGCGTCCGGACCGACGATGAGCCAGCGGCCGTTGGGTCCATCCAGCGGGGCGCGGACCCGTTCGATCAGTTGGACGGCTTCGCTCCGGTCGGCCATCACGCGCGGCACGCGTCCGATGTATCGCTGCACCCCCGGACGCCGGTACAGGTCGAACAGGAAGCCGGCATCGGTGTCGGCGAACGGCCGCAGCAGCAGCCGCTCACTACGCAGTTCGGCTGCCGCGCCCGGGTCGGCAGGCACGATCAGGACGCCTCGGACGGGCCGCCGGCGTCCGGGTTGGCCGGACGTCGCAGCGGCAGCCGTCCGGTGTGATGTTCGGCCTCGATCTCGGACAGGCTGAGTCGCACGGTGTGCGGGATGTCGTGCCAGGTGGAGTCGCGGTAGAACAGCGCGACCAGCATCAGCACCCACCAGATGCCCAGGTGGATCGGGAACAGCACCACCGACTTCCACATGCCGGGCCAGCGGGCGTCCTCGAGCAGTACCGTGATCCAGGCGAAGATGCCGGTGAAGATGTAGGCGAACAGTCCGTAGGCGGCGGTGGCGAGCAACAGAATGCTCCAGCCGCCGGTCCGGAAGGCAGTCATCAGGCCGAAGGCCATGCCGCTCCAGCCGGCGATCGCCGACACCAGCAGACCCACGCTGTAGATGACGCCGTCAATGGCCCGGCGGTCACCGGAGCGCACCCGCCGCCACAGCCGGGGAGTGCAGATCGGCACGATCTGGACGCCGCCCAGCGCCCACCGATAGCGCTGCTTGATCGACGTCCAGAGTCCCTGCGGCTGCTCGTCGAAGAACACCGCGCGCGGCTCGAGGACGGCCCGGTGACCCTCGGCGACCGCGTTCAGGGTGAACTCGATGTCCTCGCACTGGGTGCGGGTGTCCCAGCCCGTGCCGTTCAGCACCGAGAGCTTGAACCCGAACCCGGTGCCACTGACCGAGAACAACGACCAGCCGAACCGGTTGCGCGGCAGGTGGAAGAACCTGGTCTGCAACAGCCAGTACAGCGTGCTGCAGCCGGCCACCCACGACGAGGACGGGTTCTTGCCCGTCCGGTATCCGACGACGATGGTCTCGCCGTGGTTGAACCGGGTGTTGATCGCCTCCAGGAAGCCCACTTCGACCACATTGTCGGCGTCGAAGACGACGCAGGCGTCGTAGCGTCCGGCGTGGTCGACGTTGAACCGCTCGAAGAACCACGACATAGCGAAGCCCTTGCCCTTGCGATTCGGGTCGGTGCGCTCGTAGACGAAGGCACCCGCCTTCCGGCAGATCTCGGCGGTGTCGTCGGTGCAGTTGTCGGCGACCACGAAGACGTCGTACAGCTCGCGCGGGTAGTCCTGGTTCTCCAAGGTGACCAGCAGTTGGTCGATCACCGCCGACTCGTTCTTGGCGCAGACCAGGATCGCGAAACGATGCTGCTTCTCGCCCGGCTCGGGGTCGGGCAGTTTGAGTTCGCCGAACGCATTCAGGCCGATCAGGACGTGGTAGAGGCCGTAGACCGCACCGATCACCATGATCGTCTGGAGGATCCAGCCGATCACATCGAGCACGGGCACCGGGCAGGCTCCTGTCATGGGGATCACCGGGTGGACCGGCATTGAAGAGCCAGTCTAGGGGTCGGGGCCTCGCCTGTCCGGGGCCGCTCCGGCGGTTCGCCGACCCGCAGCTCGCGGACGCGCGGGGCGTGGGAGACTGTCTCTCGCCACCGCGCCTCATGGCCGACCGGCATGTTCACCCCGAACCGAGGAATCACCATGATCGATCTGATGAAACGGTCATCGACCTACCTGCTCGTCTCCGGCGCGGTCGCGTTGCTGTTCGGCCTGGTCGCCGCCTTCTTCCCGATCGCCACCGCGATCGCCCTGGTTGTGCTGTGGGGGGTCTACGCACTGTTGGACGGCGTGACGGCCGCCATCATGGCCTTCCGGCCGGCACCGGGTCAGTCCCGCGGGTACCTGATCTTCACCGCTGTGCTGGGTGTGGTCGCCGGCCTGATCGCGATCATCTCGCCGACGACCGCCGGATCCGCTTTCGCCTGGGTGCTCGGCCTGTGGCTGATGGTGCGCGGCGTCCTCGAGATCGTTGCCGCGTTCACCCAGCAGCAGCCGGCACCGCGCTGGCTACTGGTGCTCGGCGGCGTGTTCTGGCTGATCGCCGGCTGGCTGATCATGAGCTCGCCCGGCACCGCAGCACTGGCTATCGCACTTTGGCTAGGGGTTTTGGCGATCATCTGGGGCATCGTGCTGCTCGTCGTGGGTGCCCTGGTCCGGCGCGAGGCCAAGCGGGCGGAACCGATCCGCGGCGAAGTCGTCCCACCGCCGATCTTCCCTTCGGACGGCCCGACCGCCTGAGGCCCAGGAAGGCTGCCGTGCTGCGCTTCGGGATCATCGGGACCAACTTCATCAGCGAGTGGTTCGCCGCCGCCTGCCGGGACACCGGCGGACGCGCCGAGCCGGTCGCGGTGTACTCCCGCGATCTGGGCCGGGGCCGGGCGTTCGCCGACGCCAACGGGATCGGCGCCGCTCACGACGATCTGGAAGCCCTGATCGAGGCTGTCGACGCCGTCTATGTGGCCAGCCCCAACGCCGCCCACCATCCGCAGGCAATGCGGGCGATCGAAGCCGGCCGGCACGTCCTGGTGGAGAAGGTGAGCGGCGTCTCGTCCGCTCAGGTGGAGGAGATCTTCGCCGCGGCCCGCGCGCGGGGCGTGGTCGCCATGGAGGCGGTGCGCAATGTGCACACCCCGGCGCATGCCCTGGTCCGGGCAACCCTCCCCCGGCTCGGCGCCGTCCGGCACGCCCGATTCGAGAAGCTGCAGTACTCGTCACGCTACGACCGGTTCCGGGCGGGCGAGCAGCTGAACGCGTTCGACCCGTCCCTGGACAACTCGGCGCTCGCCGACATCGGCGTCTATTGCCTGCAGCCGGCGCTGGACCTGTTCGGCGAACCGGCCCAGGCGTCGGGGGCGAGTGTGTGGCTGGCCAACGGGTTCGAGGGCGGCGGCAGCCTGCAACTCGACTACGGCAGCACGGTGGTGGACGTGGTCTACTCCAAGATCGCCGCCGGGCTCGGCCCGAGCGTGATCTACGGCGAGGACGCCGCGCTGACCCTGGACGATCCGGGCGAGCTCTCCCGGATCGAACTCCATGAACGAGGCGGGGCGACGACCGTGCTGCTGGAGGGTCAACGGGTGCTGCCGGCCGAAACCATGAAGCACGAGATCAATGACTTCGTCGATCAGGCCGAGGCTGGTGTGATCGATCGACGCTGGGCCGAACTCAGCCTGGCCAGCCGCCGGATCATGGACGAGCAACTCTCCCGCGGTCGCTGAGTCACCGGCCGGGCATCGTCAGAGGAGAGCGTCGAACTCCGCGACCGCCGATGCGGTGCGCACCGCGACGCACCCCAGCGCCACCGGATGTCCGAGCGCATCCACCGGACCCGACCAGCCCGTCAGGGTGAACTCGCCAAACCGGCCGGCCGGTCCGGGCACCGCGTCGTCTGCCAGCACGTCGATGGAGGCCGGGTCGTCCGCGACGCCGGCTTTGACCACCGCTTCCTTCCGCACCCAGAGCTGGGTGAACGCCCGCAGCGGGTCGGGTCGGGCATCCAGCCAGGCCCGCTCCCGTGTAGTCACCGCCGTCCGTGGGATGGCGGTGGCGACGGCCTCGACATCGATGCCGCAGCCGACGGTTGCCGCGACGGCGGCGACGAAGCCACGGGTGTGGCTGAGGCTCACCGTGATGCCCGGTTCACCGACGATGGACGGGCGGCCGTGGCCGGGCTTGCCGCACCGCAGGCAGGCTTGCTCGACCCGGACCAGCCGGGGTGCGACCCCGAGCAGCTCACCGGCGCACGCCCGGACCAACAGGTGGGCGGCTCGGTAGGCGTTCCGGTCGCTCGCGAACCGCAGCCGCTGATGCCGGACGCCCTCGGCCTCGGTCAGCGCCGCGTCGACCTGAACCTGGTCGACCGCGGCGAACCTGGCGACGATCACACCGCCTCGATCGCCTCGGTGAGCAGCGCGGCGACCCGGGAACTCACCGGACGGCGGACCAGTTCGGCGTGAGTGGCGGGCAGTTCGACGATGCGCACGGCACCGACGGTATGCGCTCGCCAGCCCTCCGCGTCCAGATGCGTCTCGGGACGCGGCGCGCCGGCCACCACCACGGTCAGGTCGCCGGCGAGTCGCGCCGGCGGCGGGGTGCGGACCACCCGGGACGCCTCGATCACGCTGGCGATGCAGCCGTCCAGCAGTACCGACGGCAGCGCGGCCAGCGCGCTGCCGGACGCCCGCAACATCTCCGCCACCCGGTCGCGGGTCAGCACGGTGACCTCGGACGGCGCGTCCAGGCCGGCGAGCCGCAGGATGCCGACCAGCGCCTCGGCCTCGGTGGGCTCGGCGAGGTGGTGCCACTGCTCGGCCGGGTAGGCGTCCAGCAGAGTGACGCTGCCGACCTGTTGGCCATCGCCCCTGGCCAGCGCCGCGACGGCGTGCGCCGCCATGCCGCCCAGCGACCAGCCAGCCACGTGGAAGGGACCGTCGCCCACCACGGTGCGGATGGCGGCCAGCTGCCGTCCGGCCAGCGCGGTCAGGTCGGCCACCGGCTCGGGGGCGCCGGTCCCGGTGCCCGGCGCCTGAATCGTGTGCACCCCGAGGTCGGACGGCAGATCGGTGAGCAGGCCGGTGTAGCACCAACCCAGCCCGCCGGCCGGTGGCAGCAGGAACAGCGGCGGCCGGTCACCGCCGGTTCGCAGCGTCAGCACCTCGGCGAAGTCGTCGGGCCGGTCGCGTCCCTCTCCCGCGATCAAATCCGCTAGTCCGGAAGCGGTCGGGCGTCCGAACGCCTCGGCCAGTCCGATGTCGGCGCCCAGGTCGTCGGCGAGCCGTCCGAGCAGCCGGAGCACCGACAGCGAGTCACCGCCGAGAGCGAAGAAGTCGGCGTCGGCCGCGACGGAGTCCAGGCCGAGGACGTCGGCGATCACCGCCGCCACCCGCTGCTGCAACAGGTCACGCGGTGCTTCTCCGGCCGCTGCCCTGGCCGTTGGTTGCCGCGAAGCCAGCTCTGTGAGCGCTCGGCGATCGGTCTTGCCACTGGCGGTCAGCGGGATGGCGTCGACGGCGATCCAGCGGGTCGGGACCAGGGACGGCGGCAGCGCCTCGGCGGCGGCAGCGCGGAGTTCTTCGCGAACCTCGTCCGCGGTCTCCCGGGAGGCGACGAGCCAGACCACCAGCGCACCGTCGATGACACCGACTGCCACCTCGGTCGCTCGGCCGGCGGAGGCTCGACACGCTCGACCGGCCGAGAGTGCCGCTTCGACCTCGCCGAGTTCGATCCGTTGCCCGCGGATCTTCACCTGATCGTCGGTGCGGCCCAGGTAGCGCAGCGCGCCGTCCGGACGCCAGGCGGCCAGGTCACCGGTGCGGTAGAGCCGTCCCCACTCGGTGTCGACGAAGCGTTCGGCGGTCAGTTCCGGGCGTCCGACGTAGCCATCGGCCAGTTGGACGCCGCCCAGCCACAGCTCACCGGTCACCCCGACTCCCACCGGCTGGCCTCCGGCGTCGAGCACGAAACACGTCGTATTCCGGATCGGACGGCCGATCGGCACGCTGTGCCCATCGGCGGCGTCCGCGGCGGTGCAGTCCCAGACGGTGACGTCGACGGCGGCCTCGGTCGGACCGTACAGATTGGTGGGACCCACCCCGAACCACTTCAGGCTGCCCGCGACCAGGTCGGGAGTGAGCGCCTCGCCACTGGCGACCACGTGCCGCACACCGGCCTCGGCGACCCGCTCGCGGGCCGTCCGATCTCCCAGAAAGGCGCGCAACATGGACGGCACGAAGTGCAGCACCGAGACCCGCTCAGCGACGATCAACTCGGCCAGCGCCAGCGGGTCACGATGGACGCCGGGCGGCGCGATCACCACGCAGCCGCCGACCTGCAGCGGCCAGTACAACTCCCAGATCGACACGTCGAACGAGATCGGGGTCTTGTGCAGCACCCGTTCGCCGGGCGCCAGCCGCAGGTGGTGCTGCATCCAGGCCAGCCGATTGTCGATCGCCCGGTGCCCGATCACCACCCCTTTCGGACGTCCGGTCGACCCCGAGGTGAACAACAGGTAGGCCGGGGCATCGACCTCGCCGGGCACCTCGCCCAGGTACAGGTCACCGCCGGCCAGCGCGTCCGGGTCGTCGACCACCAGCGCGATGCCGGCGTCGGCCAGCATCGCCTCGACCCGGGCGGACGGCAGCTCGGGATCGACCGGGCAGTAAACCGCACCGAGCAGGGCGATCGCGTGAATGGCCTCGTACAGCCCGAACCCGCGCGGCAGCCGGACGCCGACCACATCTCCGGCCCGGACGCCGGCTCGAGTCAGCCCGCCGGCGATCCGCCGCGCCCGCTCCAGCAGTTCGGCGTAGCTGCGGCTCTCGTCCTCGAACACCAGCGCGGACGCCTGCGGCGTGCGAGCCGCCTGAGTGACGAACCGCTGCCCCAGCGTGGCGCTCTCCCGATCGTGGCCCGTCGCATTGAATCCGGCCGTGACCAGGGCGTATTCGTCCGCAGGCAGCACAGGGAGTCGGGCCACGTCATCGTCCGGTTCGACGCTCGCCCACACTCCCAGCCAGTGCCTCAGCCGGGCCAGGTGTCGGTCCAGGGCAGCCTCGTCGTACAGCTCGGGGTGGGCGTCCAGCTCGAGTCGGACCCGCCGTCCCCGCCCCGGAACACCGCGCAGGGTGAACGTCAGGTCTTCGACCGGCCCGGCGGTCAGGTTGCGGACAGTGCCGGGGACGCCGCCGAGGGTGAGTTCCAGATCGAACGGCAGCACGTTGACCTGGGTGCCGAACAATTCAGGACCACCCCGGCGGTCCAGCCGGCGGGTCAGCCACTCCTGGCGTTCGAACGGGTGCAGTCGGAGCGCCGCCTGTTCGGCCCGGGTCGCGGCCAAGGCGTCCGCGATCGTTCCGGACGCCGGAACCGAGGCCGGCAGCACGTTCATCGCGGTGCACACGGTGCGGGCCGCCAGCAGTTGCCCGACGCCGGGCAGCGACCGGTTCATCAGCGGCAGCCCGATCCGGCCGGACGGGGTACCGAGCAGCCGGCCCACATACGAGCCGACGGCGGCGGTGACCAGGTCGGCCCAGGTGACCCGCAGCCGGCGCGCGCCCCGGACCAGCGCCGCCTGCTCTTCGGCGCCCAGGTCGAGCGCGCGCCGGATCGCCCGCGGACGTGGGCTCGCAACACCACCCGCCAGCGACGCCGGATCGGTCATCGCCGCCAGCCGGGCATCCCAGAACGCCTCGGAATCGGCCGCCCGATGCTGCTCGGCAACCAGGTCGGCCAGCGGGACCGGTTCGACCGGTTCCGCACCGTCATGGAGCGCCGCGATCCGGCGCAACAGCTGCTGGGCGCCGTAGCCGTCCAGCACCACGTGATGCGCGGCGTGCCACCACCAACTGCTGCCGTCAGCGAGCCGGATCAACCCGGTCCGGGTCACCTCACCGGCGCTCGGATCGAGCGGACGGCCCAACTCGGCGTCGATCAGGGCGCTCGCGGCGTCCCGGTCGGCAGCCTCCTGGACCAGCAGCTCGACCGGAGCGATCGGGCGCACCTGCTGCCGAGGGCCGTCCGGACCGACGCTGAATTCGACCCGCAACTGCTCGAACTCGGCGTAGCCGTCGGCGATCGCCTGGGCCAGTACGGCGGCGTCCACGGCACCGCTCAGCTCGACCACCTCAGCGGTCGTGTAGGCCGGGTTGCCGGGGTCGAGCTGGTGGGCGAAGAACAAGCCCAGTTGGGCTGGCGTGAGGGCAAGCCAGTCCTCATCGGCGACGGTCTTGGGGTCTCGACAAGCTCGACCAGCGGTCGAATCGCTAGGCGGCAACGGAGCCCGCCTGCTGCCGAAGCCAGTTCAGCGTCGGGCTCCGGGTGAACTCGCCGAAGTCGACGTCGAGGCCGTCGTCGGCGAGGGCGTCCAGGAAGTCGAAGGCGCGCAGCGAGTCCAGGCCGAGTTCGAACAGGTCGGCGGACGAGTCGGCGAAGAACGCCTGCACCGCCTCCGGGGTGAGCAGTCCGGCAAGCGCGTTCTGGAAGCGTTCGTCCCAGGAGTCTCCGGAACCGGACGGCGCAGAATCGGCGGCCGACGAAGAATCGAGGGCGGCGATCACCTCGTCGGCGAGGATCACCACGCCGCAGCAGGACGCGATCATCTCCAATGCCCGGCGGTGCTGCTCGGCGCCGAGGTCGGCGACGGCGTCGGCCACCACGAACGGACGGATCTCGCGCTGGAAGGCGTCCAGCGCGGTGGCGGTGACGCCGATGTGGGCGTAGACGCCGACCACGATCAGCTGGTCGCGTCCGGCCAGCCGGTCGGCCAGGTCGGTGCGGGCGAAGGCGCTGTACCTGCGCTTCTCGACGACCGTGTCGCCGATGACCGGTGCGATCGCCGGCACGATCGCGGTGTGTGCCGGCTCGGCGGACATTCCGGGCCCCCACAGGTCGCCCTGCAGCCCGCGCTCGGCCGCGTCCTGATCGCCCTGCTGTGCGGTGTAGATCACCGGGACGCCGGCGGACCGGGCTGCGCGCAGGACCCGCTCGGTGGCCGCCAACGCGCCGGTCAGCGCGGGGCAGCCGGCCACGTACGGGGTGAGGAAGTAGCCCTGCAGGTCGTGCACCAGGACGGCCGCGCGCTCGGCGTCCAGCGTCCAGGTGGCGCGGCTCACCGGCAGGTCGTGCAGCGGGGGTTCGTAGTCGATGCAGACGGGCAGGGTCATCGGTGTTCCTCCGGGTGCGGGGCCGGCGCGGCAGCCGGCTGGGCGAGGGTGGTGGCGAGCATCCGGCGCAGTTCGCGACGGCTGTTCTTGCCGACGTGGGTGGCCGGCAGGGTGTCCAGGAAGACGACGGCGTCCGGCACCTTGTAGGTGGCCAGTCCGACCCCGCGCAGGTGGCCGATCAGGTCGGGTTGCGGGGCGTCCGGTTGGGTCCGGGCCACCAGCACGACGCGTTCGCCCAGGTACGGGTCGGGGACGCCGACCGCAACCGCGTCCAGCACCGCCGGATGGGTGAGGGTGAAGCCCTCGAGCTCTTCGGTGGAGACCTTCTCGCCGCCTCGGTTGATCAGGTCGGAGTCGCGTCCGGTGACGATCAGATGGCCGGACGGCCACCGCCGGACCAGGTCGCCGGTGCGGTAGTAACCGTCGGCGGTGAACGACTCGACGTCGGCGTTCGGCGAACGGTAGTAGCCGCGGATCGTGTACGGGCCGCGGACCAGCAACGCACCCTCGGCGCCGTCCGGGACGTCGCGGTCGTCGGCGTCCACGATCCGCAGTTCGTCGTCGGCACTGATCGGGGTGCCCTGGGTGCCGTGCACCAACTCGTCGGGGTCGTCGGCGCGGGTGTAGTTGACCAGCCCCTCGGCCATCCCGAACACCTGCTGCAGCCGGGCGCCCAACACTTCGCGGATCGCCGGGGCCACCGAATCGGCCAGCCGGGCCCCGCCGACCTGGACGCTGCGCAGGGTGCTCAGATCCGGACGCCGACGGCGCGCGGCCGCGATCCAGGCCTGGGCCAGAGGTGGCACCAGTGCGGCATCGGTCACCCCATGCTCGGCGATCAGCCGGAAGGCGGTGCGCGGACTCGGGTCGCGGGCCAGCACGATCGCGCCGCCGGTGTGCAGCACGCCCAGGATGCCGGGCGAGCTCATCGGGAAGTTGTGCGCGGCGGGCAGCACGATCAGCGCCCGGGTGCTGGCGTCCAGGCCGCAGATCTCGGCGCTGGCCCGCACCGAATACAGGTAGTCGGCGTGGGTGCGCGGGATCAGCTTCGCCACCCCGGTGGTGCCGCCGGAGAGTTGCAGGAAGGCGACCTGTTCGGCGTCCACGCGCGGCAGCGGTGGGATCTCGCCGGTCGGCCCGGACGCCCAGGTGGTGACATCGATCAGGGCCGGCGGCCGGACGCCCCGGTCCGCGGCCTGCGCGGACACGGTCGCGTACAGCGCGGTGTGATCGACCCGGTCGGCACCGACGGCCAGCACCAGCGCGGCCGCGTCGGTCAGCACGCAGAACTGGGTGAGTTCGAGTTCGCGGTGAGAGGGCAGCGCGAACACCGGGAGCGCGCCGAGCCGGAACAGCCCGAGCACCACCTCCAGATACTCGGTGACGTTCGGCAGCGCCACCACCACCCGGTCGCCCGGCTCGATTCCGGACTCCGCCAGCCGTGCTGCGGCCAGCCGGACCCGCTCGCCCAGTTCCGCGTAGCTCCAGCTCTGGGCGGCTCCGGACGCGTCGGTGCCGGCGACGGCGAGATTGTCGGCGAACCGGGTGGTCCGGTCCTCGATGAAGGCGGGAAAGGTCTCCTCGGTCCAGTAGCCGGCGGACCGGTATCGGGACCGGACGTCCTCGGGCCAGCTCCGCACCGGAGCCAACGGCGTCCGGTTCACAATCCCACCGCCTTCATCATGGTCGCCAGCTTGGCGCCGGTCTCGGCCACCTCGGCGTCCGGATCGGAGCCGGCCACGATGCCGGCACCGGCAAACAGTCGAAGCCGGGCGCCGTCCAGGACACCGGCCCGGATCGCCACCGCGAACTCCCCGTCGCCGTCGGCGTCCACCCAGCCGACCGCACCGGTCAGCGGCCCACGGTCGGGCTCGAGTTCGGCGATCGCCTGCAGCGCGGACGCCGTCGGCGCTCCACCGATGGCCGGCGTCGGGTGCAGCAACTGAGCCAGGTGCAGCGCACTGCTGGCAGGCCCCGCCGGGTTGGCGGCGAGGGTGCCGCCGATCCTGGTGCCGAGGTGATGCAGCATGTCGGTGGAGACGATCCGCGGCTCGTCGGCGACCACGCCGGCGCAGACATCGGCGAGTGCGGCCACAACGGCGTCGACCACGAAGGCGTGTTCGCGGCGGTCCTTCGCCGATTCCAGCAGGCTCCGCTCACGGTGCCGGTCGGTGGCGCCGTCGGCGGTCCGAGCGACCGAACCGGCCAACGGCAGGCTGCGGACGGTGCGGCCGCGCCGGCTGACCAGCAGTTCCGGGCTGGCGCCGATCAGCACCGGGCCATCCAAGTCATCGGTCAGCGGCACCCGGAACACGTAGCGGCCGGGGCGATCGGCGAGCAACCGGGCCAGAATCGCGTCGGCGTCCAGGGGTGGATCGCTGACCACGTCGACGCTGCGGCCGAGAACCACCTTGTGCAGCCCGCCGGCGGCGATCCGGTCCAGCGCCGTCCGGACCCGAGCGGCGTACTCGGCCCGGCTCGGCAGCTCGACGACCCGGTGCCGGGCGGCGGCCAACCGGGGCGCCACCAGCGCGAATACCGGGGCAGGGGCGATGGCGACGCGGTGCGCGACGCCCGCGGCGTCCGGACGAAACGGCAATGCGACCAGCGCCCGCTCACCGGGACGCAGCGACGCGATCACCCGGTCAGCCCACTCCGTGCCGTGCCCGTGGGACGTCTCGAGCACGGTGCCCGCGATCGTCGTGTCGCCGACGAACAGCGGGGAAGCCAGTTGCAGCGCGGACGCCTGCCCGCGTTCCACGAGTTCGGTCACAATGACGCTCCACCGTCCACGAAGACCTGCTGCAGGGTGACCTGCCGGGCGGCGTCCGAGAGTAGGAAGCAGACCACGGCGGCGACGTCCTCGGGCGCCCCGACCCGGCCCAGCGGAATGCCGACCCGGAACGCTTCGGGGCTGCCGGCGACCGCGCCGTCGACGCCCGCGCCGGCGTCCGTCCACAGCTCGCGCAGCATCGCAGTGTCGGTGGAACCCGGCTCGACCACGTTGCAGCGGATGCCGCGCGCGGCCAGTTCCAGCCCGGCACACCTGGTCAGCGCCGAGGTTGCCGCCTTGGACGCCGCGTAGGCCAGCATGCCGGTCCGCGGCACCCGGGCGGCGTTCGAGCTGACCACCACGATCGAGCCACCGTCGCGGAGTAGCGGCGCACCGTGCTGCAGCAGGTGAAAGACCCCGGTGGTGTTGACCGCGAAGTGCCGCTGCCACGCGGCGTCCGTGGTGTCGCTCAGGGCGCCCGGCTCCAGCACGCCAGCCGCGCTCACCAGTCCGTCCAACGGGGCGTCGGCCGCGGCCATGCCCAGTGCAGCGGCAACCGCGTCCCGGTCGCTGACGTCGACCACGGCGATCAGCGGATCCGGCGCCCCGACACCTCGCACCGCGTCCGCGGTCGCCGCCAGGCCGGCCGGATTGCGGTCGAAAAGGCTCAGCGCGACACCCTGCCCGGCCAGCTGCAGCGCGACCGCCCGTCCGATACCGCCGGCGGCGCCGGTCACGACGAGGCGTCGTCCAGGAGGGGTGGTCATGCGTTGATAGTAAGGCAAGCCTTACCTATCTCCTTACCCGGACTACCGTTCGGACGCCGACGCCGCACCTGCGGCGGCGGCCACGATCAGGTCGGCGCACCGCTGATAGCCGAGGCGTCCGCTGTTGAGGCAGAGGTCGTAGTGCCGGCACTCGCCGAACCGGGTGTTGGTGAAGAACTGCTGGTAGCGGCTGCGCACCTTGTCCATCTTCGCGATGTACTTCTCGGCATCTTTGGGCTGCACGCCGTCCAGCTCGACCGCCCGGGCGATCTTGGCGGCCAGGTCGCTGCTGTAGACGAAGGAGCTCAGGCACGGCAGTTCGGCGTTGCGCAACACCCAGTCCGCGCATCGCCCGATGAACACCGCCGGGGCCACCCGCGCCGCCTCGGTGATCACCTCGGCGATCGCCCCGTACATCCGGTAGGGGATGGAGTAGATCTCGGCGTCGAAGCCGCCCAGGACGGACATGTCGAAGTAGGTGCCGGTCACCACCCGCTCGTCGAAGCTGGCCAGCTGGTCGGTGGCCAGCCCCCGCTTGCTCGCCGCCTCCTGGAGCACCCGGGTGTCGTACAGCTCCATGCCGGTGCGCTCGCTGATCAGCCGTCCGATCTCGCGGCCGCCACTGCCGAACTCACGATTGATCACGATCGAGCGGTTCATCGTTGCTCCTCACGACGCGGACGGGCCGAAGCCGACCCTCTGCTTCGACGGTACGCCGCCCACGCCAACGCTGCAGGCGTTGGGCAAGCGAGGCGAAAGGAGAACGATCGATCGACAAAGCCGATGGTGGGCCTAACTGGACTTGAACCAGTGACCTCCGCCTTATCAGGGCGGCGCTCTAACCGTCTGAGCTATAGGCCCGCTTGGGCGGGAACACCGAGAGACAACACTACCGACTCCGGTGTCACCCGCTCAAATCGTCCGCCGGCCCGGACCGCTTCACGTGGAACGGTCCGGACCGGGGCGCCGTCATGGCCGCTGGGCGCTCACCGTCCAGCCGGACTCGGTCTTCTGGCCGTAGACCGAGAACAGGTAGGCGCTACCGGTGTAACCCCGCCCGTTGGTGGCCTTCGCCGAGCACTTGTAGGTGACGCTCAGGGAGCCTCGCACGGTCATGTCGGACGAGTTCAGGGTCGGCTTCATCCGGTCGATCGTGTTGGTGCCGGACGGCGTGCAGGCAATGCTGCTCGCCTTGAGTTTCACCCCGGAAGGCTCCCGGAAGCGGATGCCGCACTTCTCGTTCACCAGGCCGCCCGGCTTCTTGCACGAGTTGACCAGGCTCTTCGTGGCCGTCCGGAACGAGGTCAAAGCGTTCTCGGACAGCTCCACCTTGATGCTGTACACGTCGGTCGATGAGGTGAGTCCCTCCACCACCACCTTCGTCTTGCTGAACGTGTAGGTGTCGCCGTCGGTGCCCAGCGTGTAGCCACCGGGGAAGACCTGAATGGCGTCCACCTCACCGACCTTGACGCCGTTGACGGTCAGGCCGGTGTCCGCGGGGCTGAACGGGCTCATCGACAGCCGCGCGGCGATCCGGGTCATGTACCAGCGACCGTCGCGCGCGGTGAGGGTGAACTTCTCGGTCTTGGTGCGGTCGTTGATCGAGTACTCGGCCTGAATCTGGGCGCTGTACTTGGACGCCTCCAGCTCGGTGAGCTTGAGGTTGGTGATCGGGTTCGCGGCGACGGCGGCCATCATCACCTCCTTGGTCAGGAAGGTGCGGTCGGGCAGGTCGTCGCGGACCAGCCCGAAGATGGTGTCGGGGTCGCTGGCGGCGAGGGCGTCGAAGTACTTCTGCACCGTCTCGGTGGCTGACCCCGCGCCCACCCCGGTGGACGCGGTCGCGCTCGGCGAGGTCGGCGTCCCGGCGGTCTGGTTGCCCCTGCCGAACTGCAGGAAGGCGATCACCAGGGCGATGATGACGACCACGGCGCCGCCGATGATCAGCGGCATCTTGTTGGCCGGCTTCTTCTGCCCGGGCGGTGTCGGTGCGCCCCATCCGGGCCCGGGCGCGCCCGGGCTCTGGTAGCCGGGTTGGCTGGCCGGCTGACCGACGGGCGGCTGACCGAAGCCCTGAGCGGGCGGCGGCGGGCCGTATCCGGCCTGGGGCGCCGGAGCGTAGCCGGGTTGCCCGTAGCCAGGTTGGCCGTACCCGGGCTGGCCGGCGGACGGTTGTCCGAAGCCTGGCTGGTTGGGGGGTGGGCCGCCGGGAGGCCCGTACGGGCTTCCGGCGGACGGGTTCTGTCCAGGATCGTTGGGACGATTGGGATCAGTCATGCCAGATACCTCAGGTAGGGATTGGTTGAGCCAACCCTAACTGCAGCAGGGCTCGTCGGCTGCTCAGTCCTCGGCGAGGGTGAGTTCCAAACCGCCGAGGATGTTGGCCGACAGGTTGTAGAGGAATGCGGTCAAGGTGCCGATCGCGGTCAGCAGCACCACATTGATCACCGCGATCAGCGCGGCGATCCCGAGCACCTTGTTGGTGTTCACGAAGTCCTCGATGCGCACCTGGGTCTGGTCGTTCGGATTCTGCAGCACGCTCTGCAACATCTCGTTCACCGCGTCGAACAGCCCGGACGCCTGGATCACCGACCACACCACGTAGGTGGCGAACCAGAACATGATCCCGAACGCGATCGAGAACAGGAACGACGTCTTCATCACCGACCAGGGATCGATCCGCGAGAGCCGAAGTCGCGCCTTGCGGGTCCGCCGCGACAGCGAGCGCGGACCCGCGCTCACCACGGACGGCCGCGCCGCCGCGTCGTGTGCCCCAGCCGCGGGCTGGGCGTGGAAGGCGTCCGGGGTGGCGGCGACCGGCGAGCCTCCGCCGGCACGATGCACCTCGTCGCCGGGGCGGCCGGCGGTGGCCGGATGCCACACGTTACCTGCCACGGGCGTGCGGGAGTTGCCCTGCTGGTCGCTCATAGTCCTCCTCGACCCTCGTCAGTCGGCGGGTTCTGCGGGTCGGTGTCATCGGCCCTAACGGTATCCGACCCCGACCCGGAATCAGACCCTGCCACCTGCGTCGATTCTTCACCATCGGTGCCGTTCTCCGGGTAGAGAGCGATCACCGATACCGAGTCGTCGCCCTGGACGTGGACGAACTTCACGCCCATCGTGTCGCGACCCTTCGGCGGCACTTCGCTCACCGACGACCGGATGATCTGCCCGGAGGTCTTGATCGCCATGATCTCGTCGTTCTCCTGGACGACCAGCCCGCCGACCAGCGAACCGCGGTCGTCGTTGAGCTTCATCGCCTTGATCCCCAGGCCGCCACGGCCCTGCTGCCGGTATTCCGAGACCGCCGTCCGCTTGGCGAAGCCGCCGTCGGTGACGGTGAATACGAACCGGTCGTCCTCGGGCATGTCGGCGTCGATCACCGCCATCGACAGCAGCGAGTCGTCGGCGCGGAACTTCATCCCGGTCACCCCCGACGTCGCCCGTCCCATCGGACGCAGTTGCTCATCGCTGGCCGCGAACCGGATCGCCTGGCCCTTGCGCGAGATCAGCAGCACGTCGTCGGCCCACGAGCACAGCTCGGCGCCGATCAGTTCGTCGTCGTCATCGCGGAAGCTGACCGCGATCACGCCGGCCTGCCGCGGCGAGTCGTAGGCCAGTAGCGCCGTCTTCTTGACCAGCCCACGCCGGGTGGCGAGCAGCAGGTACGGCGCGTCGGTGTAGCTGCGCAGGGTCAGCACCTGGGCGATCCGCTCCTCGGGCAGGAACGAAAGCAACCCGGCCACATGGCCGCCCTTGGCGTCCCGGCCGGCCTCCGGCAGCTGCCACACCTTCGCCCGGTAGACCCGGCCGAGGTTGGTGAAGAACAGGATCCAGTGGTGGTTGGTGGTGGCGAACAGGTGCTCCACCTCGTCGTCGACCCGCAGGCTGGCGCCGCGAACCCCCTTGCCGCCGCGCTTCTGGGCGCGGTACTGGTCGGTCCGGGTGCGCTTGGCGTAGCCGCCGTGGGTGATCGTGACCACCATGTCCTCGTCGGGGATCAGGTCCTCGTTGGACAGGTCGCCGTCGGCGGAGATGATCCGGGTGCGCCGGTCGGTGCCGTACTTCTCGACGATCTCGGCGAGCTCGTCGCCGATGATCTTCCGCTGCCGCACCGGTGAATCCAGGATGTCCTGCAGGTCGGCGATCAGCCGCTCCAGCTCGGCCAGCCGGTCGATGATCTTCTGCCGCTCCAGCGCCGCCAGCCTGCGCAGCTGCATCTCCAGGATCGCGTTGGCCTGCACCTCGTCGATCTCGAGCAGCTCCATCAGGCCGGTGCGTGCCGTCTCGGCGTCCGAGCTGGCCCGGATCAGCGCGATCACGGCGTCCAGGGCGTCCAGCGCCTTCACCAGGCCGCGGTAGACGTGCGCCATCTTCTCGGCCTCGGCCAGCCGGAACGCCGTCCGTCGCTGGATCACGCTCAGCTGGTGCTTGATCCAGTGCGACAGGAACTGATCCAGCCGCAGCGTCCGCGGCACGTCGTCGACCAGGGCCAGCATGTTGCAGCCGAAGGTGTCCTGCAGCTGGGTGTGCTTGTAGAGGTTGTTCATCACCACCCGCGGCTGGGCGTCGCGCTTGAGCACGATCACCAGCCGCTGGCCGGTGCGGGCCGAGGAGTCGTCGCGGATGTCGGCGATCCCGCTGAGCTTGCCGGCGTTGACCAGTTCGGCGATCTTGGTGGCCAGATTGTCCGGGTTGCACATGTAGGGCAGCTCGGTGATCACCAGCAGGGTGCGTCCGGACTTGTCCTCTTCGATGTCGATGACCGCCCGCATCACCACCGAGCCGCGGCCGGTGCGGTAGGCGTCCTCGATGCCCTTGCGGCCGACGATCAGCGCGCCGAGCGGGAAGTCGGGGCCCTTGATCCGTTCGATCGCCGCCTCGAGCAACTCCTCCTTGGTGGCGTCGGGATGCTCCAGCGACCAGTGGACGGCGTCCGCCACCTCGCGCAGGTTGTGCGGCGGGATGTTGGTGGCCATGCCGACCGCGATGCCGGACGAGCCGTTGACCAGCAGGTTCGGGAACCGGGCCGGCAGCACCACCGGTTCGGTGTCGCGGTTGTCGTAGTTCGGTTTGAAGTCGACGGTGTCCTCGGTGATGTCGCGGACCATCTCCATGGCCAGCGGCGCCATCTTGCACTCGGTGTACCGCATCGCGGCCGCCGGGTCGTTGCCGGGCGAACCGAAGTTGCCCTGGCCGGCGACCAGCGGCGCCCTCATCACCCAGGGCTGCGCCAGCCGGACGAGGGTGTCATAGATCGCCGAGTCGCCGTGCGGGTGGTACAGGCCCATCACCTCGCCGACCACCCGGGAGCATTTGTTCCAGCCCCGGTCGGGGCGGTAGCCGCCGTCGTACATCGCGTACAGCACCCGCCGGTGCACCGGCTTCAGGCCGTCGCGGACGTCAGGCAGCGCACGTCCGACGATGACGCTCATCGCGTAGTCGAGGTAGGACCGCTGAATCTCGACGTTCAGGTCGATCTCGTCGGTCCGGGCCTGGGTAGGCTCGGTGCCGGTGTCGTCGCCCGGGGTCGCGAGGTCGTCGGCGGGATCGACCGGGTCGCCGGGGAGGAGACCGTCGTCGGTGGGACCGTCAGTCATGCATGCTCTCCGTCACACTCAGATGTCCAGGAAGCGCACGTCTTTGGCGTTGCGCTGAATGAAGTGCCGGCGGGGTTCGACCTCTTCGCCCATCAGGATCGAGAACATGTTGTCCGCGGTGGCGGCGTCCTCGAGGGTGACCTGCAGCAGCGACCGCTTGCCCGGGTCCATGGTGGTGTCCCACAGGTCGTCGGCGTTCATCTCGCCCAGACCCTTGTAGCGCTGGATCGGGTTGTTGTTCGGGGCCGGCAGCTTCTTGCCCGCCTCGAAGCCGGCGTCGCGCAGGTTGTCCCGTTCGGCGTCGGAGTAGGCCAGTTCGTGCGGGGCGTTGCTCCACCGCAGCCGGTACAGCGGCGGCTGCGCCAGATAGACGTAGCCGTGGTCGATCAGCGGCTTCATGAACCGGAACAGCAGGGTCAGCAGCAGGGTGCGGATGTGTGCGCCGTCGACATCGGCGTCGGCCATCAACACGATCTTGTGGTAGCGCAGCTTGTTCACGTCGAAGTCGTCCTGGACGCCGGTGCCCAGCACGTTGATGATCGCCTCGACCTCGCGGTTCTGCAGGATCTTGTCCAGCCGCGCCTTCTCGACGTTCAGGATCTTGCCGCGGATCGGCAGGATCGCCTGGATCCGCGGGTCGCGTCCGCCCTTGGCCGAGCCGCCGGCGGAGTCGCCCTCGACGATGAACACCTCGCATTCGGACGGCTCGGTCGACTGGCAGTCCGACAGCTTGCCGTACTGGCCGGTCTTCAGCAGGCCCTTGCGGCTACGGGCGATGTCGCGGGCCTTGCGGGCCGCGAGCCGGGCGGACGCCGCCGCTTGGGCCTTGCGGACGATGTCGCGTCCCTCGGCCGGGTTCTTCTCGAACCAGTCGCCGAGCAGGTCGTTGGTGACCCGCTGGACGAACGAGCGCGCCTCGGTGTTGCCCAGCTTGGTCTTGGTCTGCCCCTCGAACTGCGGCTCGCCGAGCTTGATGCTGATGATCGCGGTGAGGCCCTCGCGGATGTCGTCGCCGGAGACCCGGTCCTCGCGCTTCTTGATCAGCGCCCACTGCTCACCCCATTTGTTGACCGTGTTGGTCAGCGCGGCCCGGAAGCCCTCTTCGTGGGTGCCGCCCTCGTGGGTGTTGATGGTGTTGGCGAAGGTGTGCACGCTCTCGTTGAACGACGAGTTCCACTGCATCGCCACTTCGAGGCTGAGTTGCTGCTCGTCGTTGCTGGCGTCGATCGCGATCACCGAGGGGTGGATGGTCTCCTTGCTGCCGGTCAGGAACTTCACGAAGTCGATCAGGCCGTCGTCGAACCGGAAGGTGTCGCTGGGCGCTTCCTCGTCGTCCTCGACGCGCCGATCCGACCGCTCGTCGATCAGTTGAATGCTCAGGCCTTTGTTCAGGAACGCCATCTCGCGGAACCGGGTGGCCAGCGTCTCGTAGGAGTAGGTGGTGGTCTCGAAAATCTCCGAGCTGGCGTAGAAGGTGACCGTGGTGCCGGTGTCGTCGGACGGCTCCAACCGCTCCAGCGGCGCGTCCGGGTCGCCCAGGGTGAACGACTGCTGCCAGTGGTAGCCGTCGCGGCGGACGTCGACGGTGAGCTTGCTGGACAGCGCGTTCACCACCGAGGCGCCGACGCCGTGCAGGCCGCCGGAGACCTTGTAACCGCCTGCGCCGAATTTGCCGCCCGCGTGCAGCACGGTGAGGGCCACCGTCACCGCCGGGATCTTCTCCTTGGGGTGCATGTCGACGGGGAAGCCGCGCCCGTTGTCGATCACCTGGACGCCGCCGCCGTCGAGCAGCCGGACGATGATGGTGTCGCAGTAGCCGGCCAACGCCTCGTCGACGGAGTTGTCGACGATCTCTTGCACCAGATGATGCAGGCCACGCTCACCGGTCGACCCGATGTACATGCCGGGGCGCTTGCGGACCGCCTCCAGACCCTCCAGGACGGTGATGGCGCTGGCGTCGTAGTTGCCGGCCTCGACGGCATGCGCCGCCGCCCCGACCGCCCGGCCACCGGTCGTCGGTTCACTCACTTGGTACCCCTTGCTGGTCGGGTCGCATTCACGACGACACCGCCTCACCGAGCGCGTATCCGGGAGGGCCTGACGGCGGTGCCGGAGTAGCGGGCCGATGGTGGCGGCGCAACCCGTCCATTCTACCGGGTGGAGCTTCCAAGCCCCAATCCTGGCGCGCGGTGGGAGGTCGATGGCTCATCAGGAGGGCATAGAACGGCCCTCTGAGCCGATCTCCCCCCGTTGACGGCCCCCCATACTCCCGGCGCATCTGCGGGGTTCAGAGCAGCGGAGGATCCTTCGGTCGGGTGCACCGGGCCCGGCTAAGCTGCTGCGGTGACTCAGCCCCCCGGTCCGGCGATCGACGGCGCCGGCCATTCCGGTCCGGACGCCTTCCCGGCACCTTCCGGACCCCCGGCCGGCGGAGTGCACCGATCCGTCCCCGCGCTGTGGATCGTGCTGATCGCGATCGTCATGGTCGTCGGCGGCAGCTGGCTGGGCGGCGGCTTCCAGCCGGCCACCGGACGGCTCGCCAGGATCCCGCCCGGCACCGAGGTCGACCTCGGCCCGCTCTCGGTCTCGGTGCAGAGCGCGCAGGCCACTGAGCGCACCGGCGGCTCCTGGACGGTGTATGTCTTCGGACGCTGTCGCAACAACGCGGAGGCGCCACTGATCAGCACCCGGGACCGGCTGGTCCGCAACGCGTTCTCGATGCAGCACCCGGTCGATCGCGAGGTGACCGGCGACGGCAGCCTGTTCTTCGGCCCCGGCGAGCGGATCGGCAGTTCCACGGTGCTCAATCCGGGAACGCCGATGGTGCCCTGCACGCTGGTTTTCAACCCCCCGTCGTTCCCGGACACCGATTTCATCTCGGTGGGGGCGTCGGTCCTGGAGTGGATCGACGCCAGCCCCACCGGTGAGGGCGACATGGTCTGGTCGGCCAGCCGGACCGGGTACCGGTTCGAGGTCCCGGTGTCCATCGAGCGGGCAACCGGTCGGTGATCACCGATCCGGGGTGAGCAGCGGAAAGGCCGAGCTGCCCCGGTAGCCCACGGAGGGCTGGCCCAGACCGGCGAGCGCACCGGCGGCGTCGGCGGGAATCAGGTAGATCTGCTCACCCCGGGGCTCCCCGTCGCCGGGCTTGCGGCCGCAACCGGACGGCAGGCTCCGGCCACCGGAGTAGTCGAGGCTGCTCAGCGGGTTCCACCGCCGGCCGTCCACGGCGAGCAACACCAGCGCGCAGTGGCTGCCGTCGGGCGGCGGCTGGTACTCGATCACCGCGACCACCCACAGCGCCCCGGCCGGCGACGGCTGATCGCCGCGATCGGTGACCAGCACCTCGGTCACCGTGAGTGACGCCAGCCGCATCGGCATTCCGCCTTGGGGCAGCGGGTCGGCCATCGCACCGGGCCCGGTCTGTTGCCAGTGCTGGACGCCGCGGGCGTTCAGGTAGGCCGTCCAACCCACGACGGCGGCCAGCACCGCCAGCACGGCGACGGCCGTCAGCAGCCACTCCCGGCACCGTCCGCTCATCGAACCACCTCGGCGTTCCCCCGCCGGGCTTGGACGGTGCCGTAGCCGTCCTTCTCCAGCAGGGCTGCCACACCCTGGGCGGTGATCCCGAGGTCCACCTCGATCGCCGGATCATAGGCGTAGATCGGGGCTCGGTCCAGGAAGGTCACCGTGAACCCGGCCAGGTCGTCCGGACTGATCTCGAAGACCACGTCCTGGCTGATCCGGAAACCGGGCTCGGGCACCGACGGCGGCTGCCGGGCGGCGAAGGTTCGGCCGTTCGCCGCACCGCCGACCTGCCAGCTGGAGCTCTTCCGCGCTCCGTCGGTGGTGACGGTGATGTTCACGGCGAGGAAGACCACCGGCGTCCGGCCGACGAACACGGCGTCCTCGTAGAGCACCTGACCGATCGACGACGAGTTCACCGTCACCGTGGAGTCGTACAGCCGTCCCGGTTTCCCGACCGCGACCCGGGTGACCTGCTCGCGCGGGAACTCGCCGGTGTAGCCGTGCAGCATCACCATCGCCAGGCAGGCCAGCACAGCCACCAGGGCGTTGGCGACCCGTCTGCTCATCGGTCCGGCCCGGCCGGATGAGGAACTGCCGGCTGCGGCTCGGGCGCGGTCGGCTGTGTTCTGCCGGACCGGCTTGCCAGCAGGGTCAGGCAGGCCTGGAACGCGGCCGCCAGCAGGGCCCAGCGCAGCGGCTCCCCGACTGCGGTGACGACCAGGTCGATCGGCGGTCCGGCCACCGACCAGAACGTCACCGGATGACCGCCGAGCACCCAGAACAGCCAGCGTCGCAGCCACTCCTCGCCGGTCACCAGCACCCCGTAGCAGAGCACGAACGCCGCGAAGAAGGTGGCCCCCACCCCGGTCACCAGCCGCACCGACTGCCAGGTCGGCAGGTATTTGTCGTTGAGGTCGCCGAAGAAGGCCTGCTGCACCTCCAGCGCCAGCCGGCGCTCCCGGTCCCCCACCTCGATCCGGGACCGCCGGGCCCGGACGGATACCGGCTCGCCGCGACGCCACAGGTCGGCGGTCGAGATCACCTGACTGCCGAACACCAGCGCGGCCAGGGCGAGCCACAGCATCGGCTCGACGACCATCGCACTGATCCCCGGCCAGACCACCTCCCACCACCAGCTGCCGAACTGGGCCAGCACGGCGGAGATGTCGAGGCCGGTCCAGGCCAACAGCTGCTGCAGTCCCCAGCCCGGGTAGTCCAGCCAGACCCGGAAGGTCCGCTCGTCCACCCAGTGCCGCACGCTCACCAGCAGCTGCCGTCCGCTCAGTACGACCATCAGCAGGAAGAACCCCTCGACCAGCGCCGCCAGCAGACCGAGCGGACGGAAACCGGTCCGCTCGAACCACCACTCGACCAGCCGCCGGACCAGGTACAGCCCGACGATGAGGACCAGGAGCAGCCAGACGCCGTGGCTACTGCTCTGCGGGTTGAGCTGCGCCAGCACCGGCCGTTCAAAGGTCAGCCCGCCGAACACGTAGTAGTCGACCTGGATCTCGTTGGCAGCCTCGGTGACCACGTCGAAGACCGCGTAGATGCCCAGGAACGGCAGCAGCGTGATCGACAACAGGTGCGAGATGGAGGTGTCCCGCGGGTCGTCGTCGGGCAGCGGGACGGACTGCCTGATCCGCAACTCCTCGCCGGCGATCCGCAGCCCGAGGATGATCGACGACAGCTTGATCACGAACCCGAAGGACAGCATCACCAAGGACAGCCAGGCGCTGACGTCGACCACCATGGCCGCCAACTGGGCGAAGACCCGGTAGCCGAACCAGCCGAGCACGACGACGGTGAGCAGCCGCGGCAGGGTCCGCCACCACACGGTCGCGGTAGCGGTCACCAACTGATTCAGGGCACTCAACAGGGAGCGGACGGCCTCCATCGCGAGTGATCCTAACCGGCGGCGGGTTTTCGCGACCGGTCCGCGGGGGACGGTTCTTTCGTACCGTTTGGTGACCAAGAGAACCGTCCCCTCGGTCACTGGGGACGGTTCTCCCGGTCACCGGGGACCGTCCCCTTGGTCACTGGGGACGGTTCTCCCGGTCACTCAGCCGTAGGTGTCCCGCGGTCCGCGGCCGTCCCGGACGCTGCGCCGACCATGCTTCCAGCTCGGGGCGTCCGGTCCCTTCACCACGATCCGGGTCACCGTCCCGTCGCCCAGCTGTTCGTTGAGCCGGGCGACGATCGCCGGCGCCAGCAAACGCAGATTGGTTGCCCAGGCGGTCGAGTCGGTCCGGACGGTCAGCACGGCCTGGTGAAAGCCCTCCGGTTGAGAGTGCTCGGCGTTCGCAGCCCCGACCAGGTCGGCCCAACGGCCGAGCAGATGGTGCAGGCTCACCGAGGTCGACCAGCCGCGGCTGGCGATCAACTCGTCCAGGGCCTCGCCGAGCGGCTGCGGATCAGCGGCGTCCCGGGTCCGCTCGGGTTTGGGCTTGCCGGACCGCTTCTTCCGGGGCGAGGGCGCGGACGGCACCCCTTGCGCGTTGCGGGCGATCAGCCGGGCCAGGTCGACCCCGGCCGGGTCATGCTCGGACATCGTCACCCGCCCGGACGGCTCCGTCGCCGACGGTGTAGCGGCGACCACCCAGCACGTCCGGCACATCGGCGGCGACCGCCGCGGTGATCAACACCTGCTCGGCCCCGGCGATCATGCCGGCCAGCCGCTCCCGCCGCACCTGGTCGAGTTCGGCGAACACGTCGTCGAGGATCAGCACCGGCTCGACCCCATCGGTACGCAGCAGATCGAACGCGGCCAGCTTCAGCGCCAGCGCGAACGACCAGGACTCCCCGTGCGAGGCATAGCCCTTGGCCGGCAGCTCGCCCAGGCCCAGCACGATGTCATCGCGGTGCGGTCCGACCAGGCAGACCCCCCGGGCGATCTCGTCCGAGCGTCGCTGCGACATGGCCAGGATCAGCCGGGCCTGCAACTCTTCGGCCGATGTCTCGGGCGTGGGCCCGATGCTGCTGCGATAGTCGAGCACGGCGTCGTTGTTGGCCGGGGCGATCGCCGCGTAGGCCCGCTGGACGTGTGGCGTCAGGTCCGCCAGCGTCCGGACGCGGGCGTGCACCAGTTCGGCGCCGAAACCGGCCAGCGACTCGTCCCAGACCTCCAAGGTGGCCGCTGCGCCGTCCGGGACCGCCCGGGAGCGGCCCGACAGTGACTTCAACAAGGTCGAGCGTTGTCGCAGCACCCGGTCGTAGTCGGCACGAACGCCGGCCAGCCGGGGCCACCGGGTGGTGATCAGTTCGTCGATGAACCGGCGCCGCTCGCTCGGATCGCCTTTGACCAGGGCCAGGTCCTCGGGCGAGAACACCACCGTGCGCAGCGCGCCGAGCAACTCGCGCGGCCGGCGCAGCGGCGCCCGGTTCAGGCTGGCCCGGTTCTGCCGTCCGGGCAGCAGCTCGACCTCGAGCAACAACTGTCGCGGATCTTCCAGCCCGGCCTGCACCCGGGCCCGGACGATGGCCCGCTCGGCCGCGTGCCGGATCAGCGGAACCTCGGACGCGACCCGGTGCGAACCCAGCGTGGCCAGGTAGTCGACCGCCTCGATCAGGTTCGTCTTGCCCTGCCCATTGGCGCCGGTGAACGTGGTCACGCCCGGCTCCAGCGCCAGCTCCACGCTCGGGTACGAACGGAAGTCCGCGAGCGAGAGGTGGGTGACGAACACGCCGTCACCTTACGGCAGTACCGCTAGCGATCGCCGTCGGCTTTGACCGCGTGCCCGCCGAACTGGTTCCGCATCGCGGCCACCATTTTCATCGACGGCGAGTCGTCCTGCTGCGAGGTGAACCGGGCGAACAGCGCGGCGGCCATCGTCGGTACCGGGACGCCCAGCTCGACCGCCGCGTTCACCGTCCACCGCCCTTCGCCCGAGTCCGCGGCGTAGCCCTCGATGGTGGTCAGGTGCGGATCGGCGTCCAAGGCGCGGACCATCAGGTCGAGCAGCCAGGAGCGGATCACCGTGCCCTCACGCCACGAGTTGAAGACCTGCGGCACGTTGGTCACGTTGCCGGCCGCCTCGAGCAGTTCCCAGCCCTCGGCGTAGGCCTGCATCAGGCCGTACTCGATGCCGTTGTGGACCATCTTCGCGAAGTGCCCGGCGCCGACCTCGCCGGCGTGCACGAAACCGTAGTCCCCGGCCGGCTTCAAGGCATCGAAGATCGGACGCGCGAGCGCCACGTCGGCCGGGTCGCCGCCGACCATCAGGGCGTAACCGTTCTGGAGCCCCCACACGCCGCCCGAGACACCGCAGTCCAGGAAGTGAATTCCCTTCTCAGCGAGAGATTGAGCGTTCCGGCTGTCGGCGGTCCACTTGGTATTCCCACCGTCGATCACCAGATCGCCCGGCGCCAGTAGAGCTTTCAGCTCGTCGATCACCTGGTCGACCACCTGGATCGGCAGCATCACCCAGACCACCTTGGTGCCGCTGAGCCGGCCGACCATGTCGGTCAGCGAGGTGGCGTCGCTCACCTCGGGGTTGCGGTCGTAACCGACCACGGTGTGCCCGGCGCGGCGCAACCGCTCGCGCATGTTGTTGCCCATCTTGCCGAGGCCGACCAGACCGAGTTCCATCGCTGTCTCCGCTCCACATCGTGACCCGTTGCGACAGCGACGGTACCCGGCGCCGACTCAGGCCGGTAGCCGCATCAGCATGATCACGTGCCGGTAGTCGGTCTGCTGCTCGCCGTCGATCTCGCTCAGCGCGGTCAGCAGGCACGGCTTGCCGGGGGCGGTGAACGAGAAGTGCACGTAGGGCGCATCGAGAGCCGACAGGGCATCGGCGAGGTAGTGCGGGTTGAAGCCGGCCGCCGTCATCGACAACCCGGCGCCGGTCTCGTCGGTGACCACAGCCTCCAGCGCCTCGACCGCCTGGGCCTGGTCCCCGGTGGCTGCCTCCAGGGTGATCGACCCCTCGCCGATCAACATCCGCAACGAGGTGTTCCGCTCGGCCACCAGCGCCACCCGCTTCACCGCGGCGATCACCTCAGCCGTGTTCGCCCGAACGGTCACCGTGGCCTGCACGTTCATCAGGTGGCGCACCTTGGGGAACTCGCCGTCCAGCAACCGGGTGGTGATCTCACGGACGCCGGCCGCGCCGTCACCCTCGAAGCCGATCAGGCCGTCGCCGGACCCCGGGCTGGCCAGGCTGAGGGTGACCACCTCTCCTGCGGTCATCGACTTGGCGGTCTCGCCGAGAACCTTGGCGGGCACCAGCGCGGCACCGTCGGCGCGGGAGCCGGTCGGGTTCCACGGGATCTCTTTCAGCGCCATCCGGTACCGGTCGGTGGCAAGCAACGACAACGTGTCGCCCTCGATCTCCATCCGGACGCCGGTGAACACTGGCAGCAGCTCGTCGCGTCCGGCGGCCACCACCACCTGGGCGACCGCCCGGGAGAAGTCTTCGCTCTTCACCGTGCCGGTCGCCTCGGGCATCGCCGGCAGCGCCGGGTAGTCGTCGACCGGGAGCGTCTGCAGGGTGAAGCGGGCACTGCCGCAGACCAGCTCCATCCGAATGGTGTCCGCGGTGATGTCGACCGGCTTGTTCGGCAGCGACCGGGCGATGTCGGCCAACAGCTTGCCGGAGACCAGCGCCAGGCCGTCGTCGCTGACCTGCGCGGGCACACCGATCTGGGCGGAGGTCTCGTAGTCGAAGCTCGACATCACCACCTGACCGTTGGCGGCCTTCACCAGCAGCCCGGCGAGAATCGGGACGCTCGGCCTGGTCGGCAGGCTGCGCGCCGTCCAAGCGACGGCTTCGGCGAGAACATCACGATCGAGGCGGATCTTCACGGGGCTCCCTTGCTCAGTACTCCGGGACGATGATCATATCCGTGCGGTTCGGGGCCGCTTCCACATGTTGGGGACCGGGTTACTTTGAGTGTTCTTCGTTGCACATAGATCACTCGTAGTCATCACTGCTGTGGATACTGTGGAGAACACTTGACAAGCCTTGTCAGAAGGCAATTCGCCGGTATGCGAGGGTGTGGAGAAGTCGAAATCACACGGGTAGTAGTTGCGGACGGCCTAAGGCGCGGAGGTGGCCGTCCACAGGTCGGGGGGTTGTCCACAGCACTTCTGCACCGCTCGGAGATCGGAATCGGGACGTCCCCGGAGGTGACATGGGCGGGCGGATCGCCCGGTCCCGCTACGATCCGGCAGGTTGCGGATCAGCGCTGGGCGGCGCGCTGCTTGATCCGGTTGGTGAGCTCGGTGACCTGGTTGAAGACCTTGCGGTCCTCGGTCATCAGGTGCCGGATCTTCTTGTTGGCGTGCATCACCGTGGTGTGGTCTCGGCCGCCGAAGGACTGACCGATCTTGGGCAGCGACAGGTCGGTGAGCTCGCGGCACAGGTACATCGCCATCTGCCGGGCCATCACCACGCCCTGGACGCGGCTGGTGCCGCACAGGTCGTCGGTGCTGATCGAGAAGTAGTCGGCGGTCTCGGACTGGATCAGCACCGCGGTGATCGGGGCCTCGTCGCCGTTGGTGATCAGGTCTCGGAGAACCACCTCGGCAAGCTTGAGGTCGACCTCCTGCCGGTTGAGGCTGGCGAACGCGGTGACCCGGATCAGTGCGCCCTCGAGTTCGCGGATGTTGGTCGGGATCTTGCTGGCGATGAACTCCAGGACGTCCGGGCCGGCGGTGAGTCGTTCAGCGGCGGCCTTCTTGCGCAGGATCGCGATCCGGGTTTCCAGGTCGGGCGGCTGGATGTCGGTCATCAGGCCCCACTCGAAGCGGCTTCGCAACCGGGGCTCCAGGGCCTCCAGCGACTTCGGCGGCCGGTCGGAGGTGATGACGATCTGCTTCTGTGCGGTGTGCAGGGTGTTGAAGGTGTGGAAGAACTCCTCCTGGGTCTGGATCTTGGACTCCAGGAACTGGATGTCGTCGACCAGCAGCACGTCCACATCGCGATAGGCCCGGCGGAAGTCGGCCGTCCGGTTGTCGCTGATGGCGTTGATGAAGTCGTTGGTGAGCTCTTCGGTGGAGACGTACTTGATCCGCCGGCCGGAGTGGTAGCTGCGGATGTAGTGGCCCAGGGCGTGGAGCAGGTGGGTCTTGCCGAGCCCGGACTCCCCATAGATCATCAGCGGGTTGTAGGCCTTGCCGGGAGCCTCGGCGACCGCGACCGCCGCCGCATGGGCGAACCGGTTCGAGCTGCCGATGACGAACGACTCGAAGGTGTACTTGGCGTTCAGCCGTCCGGCCAGTCGCCCGTCGGGCTGGAGGCGGGCGTCTGGCTCGGCGTTGCTGGCTTCGTCGGCGGCCGCGGGGAGGTCGTGAGTCTGAGTCTCGTCGGCGACGCTGGGCAGGATGACCGTGGCGATGCCGATCGGGCGGCCGAAGTAGGTGGTCAGCCGGTCTTCCACCCAGCTGCGCAGCCGTGACTCGATCCGGCTGCGAGTGAAGTCGTTGGGCACGCTGACGATGAAGGTGCTGTCGTGCATCGTGGCGGCGCGGGTGCTGCTCAGCCAGGCGCGGGACGGGGAGTCGGCCTCCGACAGTACGAACCGCCAGGCGTCTTCCAGATCTCCCGGACCGTCGGGAGCGAGCATCTGGGTGGTCGGCACCTGGGCTGCTCCCTTCCCTGGAACGTCCTGGGTCGACCACGTCGTCCACACAAGTTTTCCACAGGGTGTGAACAAGAGGGAGGCCCGGAGGGAAACCGGCACCGCACCAACTGGCCAACGGAGCGAAACGCTAGCTCGCCCCCGGGCCATCCGCAAACTGGTGAACGGAAACTTCCGTGTTCCTCGGCGTGTCGACTCGACGCCGTCCGAGCCGCCTCGGTTTGCCCCGGATAGCCGGTGCCGCGTAACCTTGGCAGGTCGCCGCCAGCGACCCCTAACGTGCGCCCGGAGTGGGCGCATCGGTTCCAGCAAGACGTGACACTGAAACGGGGAGTACTTCCGTGAGCAAGCGCACTTTCCAGCCGAGCAATCGGCGACGCAGCCGCACCCATGGCTTCCGCCTCCGGATGCGCACCCGCGCCGGGCGCGCCATCATCTCGGCCCGCCGCAGCCGGGGCCGCGTCCGCCTCGCCGGCTGAGCAACCCCAACCGAGCCGTTCAGGTGCTGGCCAAGGCCGCGCGGCTTCGCACCGCCGAGGACTTCCGTGCCACCGTGCGCCGGGGCGTCCGGACCGGACGCCCGACGCTGGTGCTGCACATGGTGCGCACCGACCACCCGCCGTCGAGGGCGGGTTTTGTCGTGTCCAAAGCGATCGGCAACTCCGTCACCCGGAACCGGGTGAAGCGGCAGTTGCGACACCTGGTCGCCGGCCGGCTGGCCGCGGCGCCGTTCGAACTGGACGTCGTGGTGCGCGCCCTGCCCCGCCCGGGCGGCCTGGCCGACGACCTCGACTCGGCGTGGACGGCGGCGACGAAGCGCCTGATCGTCTCGTGAAGAACCTGCTGATTGCGCTACTGCGCGCCTACCGAGCGGTGATCAGCCCGCTCTACGGCCCGGTGTGCAAGTACTACCCCTCGTGCTCGGCCTACGCCCTGGAGTCCGTCACCGTGCACGGCGCCTGGCGTGGCAGCGGCCTCGCCGTGCGCCGGCTGGTGCACTGTCACCCGTGGTCGCCGGGTGGTTACGACCCCGTTCCCGGCACCGATGCCGCGCGCGCCTGGGCGGCCGAACAAGCCTTGACCTCTCCAACTCAACTCCGAGGA
The DNA here is from genome assembly GCF_047602385.1 of Micropruina sp. GTDB lineage: Bacteria > Actinomycetota > Actinomycetes > Propionibacteriales > Propionibacteriaceae > Micropruina. The sequence goes on along the minus strand of NZ_JASGHL010000005.1, from coordinate 733,509 downwards.
GCAACGTGATCCCACCGATTCCGCAGATCGTGCCGATGGACCTGTGGGGTGACTTCCTCGGTGCGCTGAACACCATGATGCAGCCGCTGTACCTGGCGGTGTCGTGGATCATGTCCAGCTTCCACTCCATCTACGCCTCGTTCCTGGGCACCGAGAACGGCTGGTCCTGGGCGCTGGCGATCATCTCGCTGACGGTGGTCATCCGGACCCTGCTGATCCCGCTGTTCGTCCGGCAGATCCGGTCATCGCGGAACATGCAGGTGCTGCAGCCGCAGATGAAGAAGCTTCAGGAGAAGTACGGCCATGACCGCGAGCGGCTCGGCCAGGAGACGATGAAGCTGTACAAGGAGGAGGGGGTCAACCCGATGGCCTCCTGCCTGCCGCTGCTGCTCCAGATGCCGATCTTCATCGCGCTCTACCAGGTGTTGTGGAACGCCTCGCAGGGTCATGCGATCGGCGTCCTCACCGTCGCCCAGTCCGAATCGCTGCGCAACGCGACCATCTTCGGCGCCAAGCTGTCCGGCATCTTCTGGCCGTTGACCGACGGCTTCGGCGCGACCCAGATCCTTTGCGCGGCGCTGGTGATCAGCATGACCGCGGTGCTATTCGTCACCCAGCTGCAGCTGATGCGCAAGAACATGCCCCCCGAGGCCTTGACCGGGCAGTTCGCCCAGCAGCAGAAGATCATGCTGTACGTCTTCCCGTTCATGTACCTGTTCATGGGCGTGAACATCCCCGTCGGTGTGCTGCTCTACTGGCTGATCTCGAACACCTGGACGATGGCCCAGCAGTACATCCTCATCCACAACAACCCTGCTCCGAACACGCCCGCCTACCTCGACTGGGAGGAGCGGATGCGAGCCAAGGGCAAGGACCCCGAGGAACTCGCCCGGAAGCGCTCCGGCAAGCGGCGTCGTCCGGCTGCCGAGGCCCCGGCGACGGACCCGACGAAGGTCGCCCGGCAGGGCAACTCCGGGGCCACCACGGACAAATCCGGCACGGACGCCGGATCGCCGGCCCAGGTGCAGCGTCAGCAGGTGCAGCGGCAACAGCCGCAGCGGTCCAACCGGGCCTCGCGCAAGCAGGGGCCGCCCAAGCCCAAGACCAACCCCGGCCAGGCCTGAGCCGACATCTCGCGCCGTCCATGCGGCGCCGACAGGAGATTCTGAACGATGAGTGAAGCAACCACCGAGCTCGAGGTCGTCGAGGTCGCCGAGACCACCGAACCCGCGGAGGGTGGCGAGAGCGGACGGTCCAAGCGCGAGCAGGCGCTGGTGAACGAGGGCGAGATCGCCGCCGACTACCTGGAGGAACTGCTCGACATCGCCGACCTGGACGGCGACATCGACACCTTCAACGAGGGCGGACGCGCCCATGTCTCGATTGTCACCGATGCGGAGATCCTGGTCGGCCGCGACGGCGAGGTGCTGGAGGCACTGCAGGAGCTGGCCAGGCTCGCGGTGATGACCGAGACCGGGCACCGGTCCCGGCTGATGCTCGACGTCGCAGGTCATCGCGACAAGCGCCGCAAGGAGCTGGAAGTGCTGGCCAAGGACGCCATCGCCGAGGTGATCGAGACCGGCGAGGCCGTCCGGCTGTCCCCGATGAACCCGTTCGAGCGCAAGATCGTCCACGACGCCGTCGCGGCCGCAGGCCTGGTCAGCGAGTCCGAGGGCGAGGAGCCCCGGCGTCGCGTGGTGGTACTACCCAAGAACTGACGATCGTGGTGGACGGCCGGGGGAGCACTCCCCCGGCCGTTCTGTGTTCCATTCGCTGATCGGGCTTCCGTGGTCTCGACGAACTCGGCCAGCGCACTATCCACCTCACAGCACGGTGCACGAACGAGAGCGTGGACGGGGGGTTCGACCAGCCATTGCATCTGCATGTAGACAAGGTGAGTGCAGATGGCAGAGACCGCATTCGGCGAGGGATACGCAACCGCAGAGCGATATGTCGACATATTGGCAAGTCGAGGTGTCGACTGGGGGCTGATCGGGCCGCGCGAGGTCGATCGACTGTGGCCGCGGCATGTGTTGAACTCGCTGGCGATCAGCGGGCTGATCGGTGAGGGCTGCACCGTGGTGGACGTCGGGTCGGGCGCCGGACTGCCGGGCCTCCCGCTGGCGATCGCTCGGCCCGATCTGTCGGTGACCCTGCTGGAGCCACTCCTGCGCCGAGCGAACTTTCTTACTGAGGTGGTCGCCGAACTCGACCTCGCCGACCGGGTGACGGTGGTGCGAGCGCGTGCCGAGGACCACCGGTCGCAGTATGACGTGGTCACCGCGCGTGCTGTCGCCGCGCTGCCGAAGCTGCTCGGCTGGTGTCTGCCGCTGTTGGCACCCGGTGGCGAGTTGCTCGCGCTCAAGGGTGAGAGCGCCGAAGGCGAGCTTCTCGACGTCCAGAAGACGCTACGCAAGCGCCGCCTGAGCGGAGAGGTGCTGGCCGTTCGGGCTGAGGGGTCCGGCGAGGCAACCTGGGTGGTCCGCATTCGTTGACGCGGGCGCATGTCTGCCGCCACGCGCCGCGCCACCGTCGAACCTCGGTCTTCCGGCGATAGGCTCGGAGTCGAGCATGATTTCGGCAACGACAGGCAGGAAACGATGACGGCCGTTTCACGTGAAACTCTCCCCCACCCAGCGAGGAATCGCCGATGACCCAATCCGTCGCACCGCGCCGAGTCGCCTACGACACCGAAGAGTTCGCCCCCAGTCCAGCTGATTTGCCGGACGTTGCTGCCGCAGTTTCACGTGAAACCCCGGAGCTTCCAGTTCCGGACGCCACCCGGGTGATCGTCATCGCAAACCAGAAGGGCGGGGTCGGCAAGACCACCACGGCGGTGAACCTGGCCGCCGGGCTAGCGGCTGGTGGCCTCAGTGTGCTGGTGATCGACCTGGACCCCCAGGGCAACGCGTCCACCGCTCTGGGCGTCGCGCATGAGTCCGGAATCGCCGGCACGTACGAGGTGCTGATCGACGGCGCCCCGATCGAGCGCCACGTCCAGCACTCCCCCGAGGCAGCGAATCTCTGGGTGCTGCCGGCCACCATCGATCTCGCCGGCGCCGAGATCGGCCTGGTGGACGTCCCGGGCCGGGAGAGCCGTCTGCTCCGAGCAATCGAGCGTCTGACCGCCCGGCACCGTATCGACTACATCTTCATCGACTGCCCGCCGTCCCTGGGCCTACTCACGCTCAACGCACTGGTCGCCGCTCGGGAGCTGCTGGTGCCGATCCAGTGCGAGTACTACGCGCTCGAAGGGGTCTCCCAACTGTTGCGCACGATCGACATGGTCAAGGGCACGATGAACGATCGGCTTCGGCTGTCCACCATCGTGCTCACCATGTACGACGCTCGGACCCGGCTCTCCGCTCAAGTGGCCAACGAAGTCCGCACCCACTTCGCTGCCGAGACGCTGCCCACCGCTATCCCCCGATCGGTCCGGGTCTCCGAGGCGCCGAGCTACGGGCAGACGGTGATCACCTATCACCGCGCTTCCGCGGGCGCGCAGGCCTATCTGGCTGCCGCCGAAGAACTCGCTCGGCGCGGATCCACTGCGAAAGGACGACGATGACCATCGCCAAACCCAGAACCGGCCTCGGACGCGGCCTCGGCGACCTGATTCACCGGACTGACCCAGAACTCGAGCCGCATCGCGAGCAGCCGCTGGCGGTGGAACCTCCACAGGGCTCCTACTACGCCGAACTCTCTGTTGACAGCATCCGGCCCAACCCGAAACAGCCGCGTCAGGTGTTCGAAGAGGACGCGCTGGACGAGCTGGTCGAGTCGATCCGCGAGGTCGGACTGCTGCAGCCGATCGTGGCTCGTCCGCTCGGCGAGGACGGGTACGAGCTGGTGATGGGGGAGCGCCGGCTGCGCGCCACCCAGGCCGCAGGCTTGGCGACGATTCCGGCGATCGTACGGCCGACCGCCGAACACGACCTGCTCCGGGACGCGTTGCTGGAGAATCTGCACCGCGCCCAGCTCAACCCGCTCGAAGAAGCGGCGGCTTACCAGCAGTTGCTCACCGACTTCGACTGCACCCAGGAAGAGCTGTCCACCCGAATCAAGCGCAGCCGTCCGCATATCAGTAACACCATCCGGCTGTTGCAGCTGCCGGCTCCGGTGCAGCGCCGGGTCGCGGCGGGCGTGCTGAGCGCCGGGCATGCGCGGGCCATCCTCGGCCTGGGCGATCCGCTGGCGATGGAACGACTGGCCCAGCGGGTGGTGGCCGAGAACCTGTCGGTGCGCGCGGTCGAAGAGATCGTCGCCCTGGGCGACGGACGCGAGCCTCGGACGCCGCGGCAGCGGATCACCCGGGAACCGAGCTCCCGGGCGTCCGGTCTCGCTGAGCGACTCGTCGAGCGACTGGACACCAGGGTCAATGTGGTGATGGGCGCCAAGGGCCGCGGCAGGATCGTGATCGACTTCGCCAACGACGACGACCTCGGACGTCTCGTCGAGCTCCTGGCCTGACCGGAGAATCGAGAGCCCGTCACCCCGGCTCGCCCGCGGATCCTCGTCGCGCGGGTTGCCCCGGTGTCCAAGAGAACCGTCCCCGGTGACCGAGAGAACCGTCCCCTGTGACCAAAGAGAACCGTCCCCGGTGACCGAGAGAACCGTCCCCTTGGTCACCGGGGACGGTTCTTCTGGTCACTCGTCCACTCGGTATCCAGATTTATTCGTCCATTCAGGTATTTAACTACAAGACTATTTGTCGACAAATATCCTTGCTGCAGCAGGCTTCGGCGGGACGAGAGCGCCGCCAGCGGGGATCACCGGTAGCCTCGGCTGCGTGATGACTGCCGAGGATGCCCCAGCCGTCCGATCCGCGCTGCTGCGTTACCGGGTGATGGCCTGGATCGTCGGGGTCCTGTTGGTGGTGCTGGTCTGCGTCGGCGTGCCGCTGAAGTACCTCGGTCACAACGACACCGTGGTGATGTGGACGGGAGTGCCACATGGCTGGCTGTACATGCTGCTGCTGATCACCGCCTACGATCTGGGACGCCGGGTGAACTGGCCCTGGCTGCGGCTGATCCTGATCGCATTGGCGGGAACTGTGCCGTTCCTGTCGTTCGTGGCCGAGCGCTATGCGACCAGGGACGTCCGGGAGCGGCTACTCGCCGTCCGGTGAGCCCATGCCCGAGCCCATTCCCGGTGAACCGGCGCGGCGCTTGCCCATGCTGTGAGCGATCCGCCAACTCATCCCCAGACCGAACAGCGCGAACACCCACCACTGCAGGGCGTAGCCGCTGTTGCGCCATGAGCCTTCGCCCTCGGGCAGGGTGACGGTGGCGGGGGACAGGCCCTGCCGGGCCGATTCCTCGCCGCTCAGCGTGACGAAGCCGGGCATCAACGGCTCGGTCCAGAGTTGCGCGAGCTGTGGCAGGCGAACCGAGCCCAGATCATAACCCCTAGCCAAAGCATGATCGGCGCCGGGTTCGGACGGCAGGAAGATACCCACCTCGGACCGTTCACCCGACGGGGCCACTCCCGCCTCCGCGCCTCGCGCGACGGTGCCGCGGACCACCGGCAGCACCCGTCCGTCCGACAGCTGCAGCGCCGACAGCACCCGCACCACGCCGTCCGGACCCAGTACCAGCACCTGCTGGCCGGCCAGGTAGTGGCCCGAGACGGTGACCGGCTTGCCGTAGATGTCGCCGACGGTGCCGTTGGGCGCGACAAAGTCGAGCAGCGCGACCGGAGCTTGCTGCGCCCGGGCGTGTGCTGAGGCGTTGCCCTGGTCGGTGAACACCTGGAGCTGCCACAGTCCGAGCCAGGTCATCACTGCGGCAACCAGCACCCCGGCCAGGATGACCAGGGTCTGCTTGACCCGCAACGGCACGGGTCAGCCCCGGAGGACGGCCGGGCCGCGGTCGTGGGCGTGCCGGACCAGCGCGGCGCACAGTTCGCCGAAGTCCTCCCCGGCAGCCTCGACCGCCAGCGGCACCAGCGACGTCTCGGTCATCCCCGGCGACACATTGGTCTCGATGAACACCGGCCCGTCGGCGCCGACGATCAGGTCGGTGCGGGACAGGTCGCGCAGGCCGATCTGGCTGTGCACCTGCAACGCCAGCGCGGCGGCGGCCGCGGCGTCCTCGTCGGACAGTTCGGCGGGGCAGAGGAACCGGGTCTCCCCGGCGGTGTACCGGGCGGTGTAGTCATACACCCCCGAGCGGGGCCGGATCTCCACCGCCGGGAGCGCGCGCGGACCGTCCCCGGTGTCGACAACGGTGACGGCCACCTCGGTGCCCTCGATGAACTGCTCCACCACGGCGGTCTCACCGTAGGCGTAGGCGGCCACCATCGCCGCCGGCAGCGCCGCGGCCTCGGTCACCTTGGTGCAGCCCAGCGCCGATCCGCTGCGGCAGGGCTTGACCATCAGCGGTAGTCCGAGTCGATCCACGATGGACGCGACTAGGGCGCGGGCGCCGAGCTCGCGGAAGACCGAGTTCGGCAGCGCGACCTGGGCGGGTTTGGTCACCTCCAGCAGCGGCGTGCAGATCGACTTGTCGAACGCCCGCTGCGAGGCGGGTCCGGTGGAACCGACATAGGGGACGCCGAACAGGTCCAGCACCTGGCGCAGCGATCCGTCCTCGCCGTCGCCGCCGTGCAGCACCGGGAACACCACGGCGCCGGGGTGGCCGGCCAGCAGTTCGAGCAGTCCGTCGGTCATGTCGGACTCCACCACCAAGATGCCTTGGCCGCGCAGGGCCTGGGCGACCCGGCGTCCGGAGCGCAGCGAGACATCGCGTTCGTGGGAGAGTCCTCCAGCGAGGACGACGACTGTGTCCGGGTGGCGGTTCATGATCGATCCTCAGGTGATGTCCGGCGCGGGACCGGAGGTGACGTCGCGGTAAAGGTGTTCGCCGGCGCCGATGCCGAAGGTGTGCAGGGTATCGAGTTCGTCGCGCAGCACCTCGCCGAGCCGGCGGGTGCCCTCCAGGATCCGCTCCGGGGTGGGGAAGCAGTACGACAGCCGCATGTTCCGGCTGCCCAGCCCGTCGGCGAAGAACGCCGTCCCTGGTACGTAGGCGACCCGGGCGGAGACGGCGCGGGGCAGCATCGACTGGGAGTCGAGCCCCTCCGGCAGGGTCACCCAGACGAAGAAGCCGCCGGTGGGGTGCGTCCAGGTGGTTCCGGCCGGCATGTTCTCGACCAGGCCCTGCAGCATCGCGTCCCGCCGCGACCGGTACATGTCGCGGAACACCTGGATCTGAGCGCGCCAGTCGAACTGGTGCAGGTAGGTCGAGATGGCGTACTGGCTGAACACCGGGGGAGCCAGGGTCGCCGACTCCTGGGCCAGCGTCAGCTTCTCCCGGACGGCGTGCGGTGCCAGCGCCCAGCCGATCCGGAATCCTGGCGCGAAGGTCTTCGAGAACGAGCCCAGGTAGACCACCCGGTCGCTCTCCATCGAGCGCAGCGCGGGCATCGGCTCGCCCTCGATCGCCAGCAGGCCGTACGGGTTGTCCTCGACGATCAGGATGCCGGTCTCGTCGGCGACCTCGATCAGTTCGCGCCGCCGGTCGATGGTCTGGCTGACCCCGGTCGGGTTCTGGTAGTTCGGGATGGTGTACAGGAACTTCACCGGACGGCCGGCCGCCCGGCAGGCGGCGACCGCCGCCCGGACGGCGTCCGGGATGATGCCGAACTCGTCCATCGCGACGTGCACGATCTGCACCTGGTAGGCGCGGAAGGTGCCGATCGCGCCCACATAGGACGGCGCCTCGGCCAGGATCACGTCGCCCGGATCGCAGAATACCCGGGTGACCAGGTCGAGGGCCTGCTGCGAACCGCAGCTGACCACGACGTCGTCGGGGTGGGCGTCGATGCCCTCCTCGGCCATCACCTCGGTGATCTGCTCGCGCATGAAGGGTTCACCCTGGCCCGAGCCGTACTGCATCGCCTGGGTGCCGCGCTCGCGGATCAGCGTCGACATCGCCTCGCCCAGGGCTTCGCGCGGCAGGTCGGCGATGTTCGGCATCCCGCCGGCCAGCGAGACCACCTCGGGCCGGTTGGCCACCGAGAACAAGGCCCGGACGGCGGAAACGGTGAGTCCATGGGTGCGTTCGGCATAGGTGTCGATCCACGGGTCGAGCACGGTGTCACGACGCGGAACGGGCTCGGGCAGGCTCACCGGCCCAGCTTATGCCAGTGCCTAAGATGAGGCCGGGAGGGCAACGTGGTCAGCTTCGAACTGGTAGGGCCGGCAGTCGTCCGGGCCATGAGTTGCCCGCGCTGTGGCCGCGGCATGCCGCTCGATGAAGCGGGCATGGTGGCTGCGCAGGCCGCCTGGGGCTGGTGCGGTGCCGTCGCCACCGAGGCCGACCAGCGGGTTGGGCTGCTGCTGATGGCAGCGGGGGCACCTACCGATCCCCGGGTGACGATGGCGCGGATCGGTGCCGCCTGGATGGCCGAGCCCTATACCGGCCGCGGTCACGGCCGCGCTCTGCTGCAAACCCTGCTGGGTGGACTTTCCCGGGCCAAAGTGGCGACCGTGCTGGCTGGTTCCGAGCCGAACCGAGGCTGCGCGGCGTTACCGGCCGGATTCCTGGCGGCGACCGGCTTCCTGCCGATCGCCACCAGCACCTGGCGGCTCGATCTGGCCACCGCCGTCCCGGCGACCAAACGCTCCGCGCTCGATCAGCTCGGACGCCTGGTGCAGGCGGTGCGCCCGGTGGCGCCGCCGGAACCGGCCCGGCGGCTACCGATCAGATGAACTCGTCCAGGGCGCGGATCAGTGCAGCCTTGGTCTTGCCGCCGGTGAACGACTTCACCACCTCGCCACCGGAGAAGATCTGGATGGTCGGCAACCCCAGCACGCCCTGTTCGGTGGGCACCCGCGGATTGGTGTTGGTGTCGAGGGAGTAGAAGTCGATCCGGTCGCCGAACTCGCCGGCAAGCTCCTCGATGATCGGGGCGATCTGGCGGCACGGCGCGCACCAGTCAGCCCAGTAGTCGACCAGGACCGGCTTGCCGGCACGGATCACCTTCGAATCGAAGGTCTCATCGGTGATGGCGGTGACGTTGGCCACGGGGATTCCTCTCGTTGCGATGGGGGGACGCGTCGGATCAGACGATAGCTTCGAGCTCGGACAGTTCAGCGATGTCGGAGATCTCGGCGAGATACCGTTCGGCGTCCAGGGCGGCCGAGCAGCCGGTGCCGGCCGCGGTGATCGCCTGGCGGTAGGTGTGGTCGACCAGGTCGCCGGCGGCGAACACACCAGACAGGTTGGTCCGGGTCGATCCGGGCTGGACCAGCACGTAGCCGGCGGCGTCGGTCTCGACCTGGCCCTGCACCAGCTGGGAGCGGGGATCGTGGCCGATCGCGATGAAGCAGCCCTGTACCGGCAGGTCGCGCTGCTCGCCGGTGATCGTGTCGGTCAGGGTGAGCGAGGTCAGTGACTGGTCGCCGTTGATGGACGCGACCGCCGAGTTCCAGGCGAAGGCGATCTTCGGGTCCGCCTCGGCGCGGGCGATCATGATCTTGGACGCCCGCAGCTCGTCGCGGCGGTGCACGACGGTGACCGAAGAGGCGAACCGGGACAAGAAGGTGGCCTCTTCCAGGGCGGAGTCGCCGCCGCCGATCACGGCGATGTCCTTGTCGCGGAAGAAGAAGCCGTCGCAGGTGGCACACCAGCTGACCCCGCGTCCGGACAACCGGTCCTCGCCGGGCAGGCCGAGTCGTCGGTAGCCGGAGCCCATCGCCAGGATGACCGCCTTGGCCAGGTGCACGGTGCCGTCGGAGTCGGTCACCGACTTGACCAGGCCGGTCAGGTCGGCCTCGACGATGTCGTCGGTGACGATCCGGGCGCCGAACCGTTCGGCCTGCGCCCGCAGGTTGGCCATCAGGTCGGGGCCCATGATGCCCTCGGGGAAGCCGGGGAAGTTCTCCACGTCGGTGGTGTTCATCAGTGCGCCTCCGGACTCCAGCGCGCCCTCGAAGACCAGCGGCTTGAGGTCGGCGCGGGCGGCGTAGATCGCGGCGGTGTAGCCCGAAGGGCCCGACCCGATGATGATCACGTCGTGAATCTCTGACATGGCGTCCTTTGCGGAGTGTGGCGTGGCCTCAGCCTAACCAATACGGCCGGCGCTGTGATCTGGGCAACCACCGGGCCGACCGGGCTATTCCCCGACCCCCGCAGCGGCTTCAGCTGTGCTCGGTCCAGCCGAGCTCGTCCCAGACCCGGGCCGGGATCAGCCGGTCCACCCGGTCCAGCACATAGGTCGGCGCGCGGTCCGGCTCCAGCGCCTGGACGTCGTCGGCGGTTGCCTCACCGGTGAGCACCAGGCCGGACGACATCGAAGCCTCCAGCGCCATCTGGATGTCGGTCTGCAACCGGTCACCGACCATCATCGAGTTCTCGACGCGGGCGTCCAGGCCGGCCATGGTGACCTGCAACATGATCGGGTCGGGCTTGCCCAGTGACTTGGCGCAGCGCGTCCGGGTGCAGGCCTCGATGGCGGCGGTGATGGCCGCGCAGTCCGGCTCGCCGCGTCCGCCGGGGAAGGGGCAGAACCGATCGGGATTGGTCTCGATCAGGAACGCCCGCTGGTGGAACCAGATCGCGTCGAAGGCGATCTGCAGTTTGCGGTAGTCGAATCCGCGGTCGTAGCTGGCGATCACGATGTCGATCTGCTCGGGATCCTCGCTCAGGGTGAAGCCCGCTGCTCGTAGTGCCCGTTTCAGCGGTTCCTCGCTGATCGGGAAGAGCACGGCGTCGGGATGGTTCAGCTGCAACCACTTCGTGGTGGTGACGATGGTGTTGGCGATCTCGTCGACGGGGGTCGGCAGCCCGAGCGCGGTCAGCTTGGCCGCGTACATCTCCGGGTCCTTGGTGGGGTTGTTGGAGAGGTAGCGGATCGGGATCTCCCGTCGGCGCAGCTCACCGATCAGCCGCGCCGCGCCGGGCAACAGCTGATCGCCCAGGAAGATGGTGCCGTCCATGTCGAAGACGTAGGCGTCATAGAACCTGTCCGGACGGTGCAGGACGTCGGTCATGACGCAATCCTGCCGCCCGGATCAGGATCGCCCGCCATTCGTACTCCTTTGCACGACGCACCTGCCCATCGACGGGCCAGCCGCGGCAGAAACCTACTCGATCTTGGTGCCGTCCGTCACAGCTTCTTCAGGGAAGCGGGCAGTGAGTGAGACCTCACGCCGGCGCGCGGACCACCCGCACCTGCTGGTCGCGAAGCTGGGCGACCACCTCGTCGGGGGTCTGCGCGTCCATCACCACCTGGTCGAAGTCGGTCATCGAGGCGAAGGTGTGAAGTGCGCGCCGGTCCAGCTTGGTGTGGTCGAGCAACAGGATCGGACGAGCGGCGGAGGCCATCATCGCCCGCTTCACCTGGACGCAGTCCTCATAGGGATGGAAGCACTGCAGATCGCTGATCCCGGACGCCGACACCAGGAAGTAGTCGGCCCGGACTCCGGCGATCACCGCGGTGGTGGTCTGGCCCACCATCGCCTCCGCCCAGCCCTGATACTCGCCGCCGATGACGAACAGCCGCACCCCGGAGCGCCGCTCAAGCTCGCGAGCCACCAGCATCGAGTTCGTCACCACGGTGATCGGCACCACCTCGAGCATCCGCAACACCCACAGGGCCGTGGTGGAGTCGTCGATCAGGATGGAACTGCCGGGCCTGATCTGGCCGGCGACGTAGCGGGCGACCTGCTGCTTCAGTTCGGCGTTCTGGTTCACCCGGATGCTCGCCGCGATCTCATTGAGGCCGGTGGCGACCGCGGTCACCTGGCCACGATGACGTACCAGGACGCCGGCATCTTCGAGTGCCTCGATGTCGCGGTAGACGGTCATCGCCGACACGCCGGTGAGTTCGACCAGCTGCTCGATCGAGGCGGAACCGCTCTCGACGACGCGCTCGGCGATCACCATCCGTCGTTCGCGCAACGCCCCGGCGGAGCCCCGGCCCCGTCCCCCCTTTGTCGTCACCGCTGCATCCTTCGCTTAGGGTCACGGTCATCATGCCGTATCTGTTACGGCTCTCATCAATCTGCGCGCACAAACGACGGCGACGTGATGAGGGCCGCACGTCGAACGCCGGGCACTAGGTTGGTGGTTCCGGTTTGGAAGGAGTTCCCGATGGCGACCCTGGCGATTCTGGGTTCCGGAATCATGGCCACCGCGCTGGCTACTCCGCTCACCGACAACGGCCATCAGGTGCGTCTGGTCGGCACTCATCTCGACCGGACCATCATCGATTCGATCACGGCCACCGGCGTCCACCCGAACCTTGCTCTCGCGGTACCCGGGGCGGTCACCGCCTACCAGGTCGAGGATGCCGCGGAGGCCTTCGACGGGGCGGACCTGGTGATGAGCGGCGTCAACTCGTTCGGCGTCGACTGGGCCGGCGAGCAGCTCGCGGGCCTGCTCCGTCCGGGTCAGCATGTGATCGCGCTGGCCAAGGGCATGCAGTCCGACGCCGACGGCAACCTGACCATCCTGCCCCGGGCACTGATGGCGCATCTCCCGGACGAACTGCGTAGCCAGGTGTCGATTTCGGCCATCGCCGGGCCGTCCATCGCCGGCGAGGTGGCGATCCGCCGGCACACCAGCGTTGTGTTCGCCGGTGAGGACGCCGAGGTGCTGGCGATGTGGAAGGAGCTGTTCGAGACCGACTTCTATCACGTCTGGACGAGCACCGACTTCGTCGGCGTCGAGGTGTGTGCGGCGACGAAGAACTGCTACGCCTTCGGGGCCGGCTTCATGCACGGTCAGTTGAAGGCGCTGGCCGAGAACGATCCGGCCGGGGCCAAGGACCGGTACGTCAACTACAACTACGGGGCAGCCCTGTTCGGCCAGGCGGCGGTGGAGATGACCCAGTTCATGGACCTGCTCGGCGGGCAGCCGTCCACCGTGCTCGGACTGCCCGGCATCGGGGATTGCTTCGTCACCTCGATGGGCGGCCGCAACGTGAAGGTCGGCACCCTGGTCGGTGCCGGTCTGACGTTCACCGAGGCCCTGGCCCAGATGCCGGGGGTGACCCTGGAGGGCGTGGCGGCGATCAAGGTGATCGGCGATGCCTTCGAGCGGCTCACCGAGCGCGGCGTCCTGACGTCCGATCAGTTCCCGCTGTTGCGCCACCTGCATGCCGTGGTGGCCAAGGACGCCGCCGTCGACGTCCCCTGGAAGACCTTCTTCGGCAGCAACGGCTCCGGAGTCTGAAAAGGTGACCAAAAGAACCGTCCCCTCGGTCACCGGGGACGGTTCTCTTGGTCACTTTCAGCTGAGGCCGTAGCCCTGGTGGACCAGGAAGATCGGGTGCTCGACGGCGGCGCCCGAACCCTTCCGGATCTGCCAGCGGCAGGTCTCGGTGTCGCACATGGCGAACTCGGGGTTCACCTCGCGCACCTTGTCGAACAGCGGTTTGCCGACGGCCTGGGCGATCGCGTACTTCTCCTTCTTCAGCCCGTAGGTGCCGGCGATGCCGCAGCAGGTGGCACCCGATTCGATCGCCTCGACGCCCGGGATCAGCTTGAGCACTTCCATGGCGGGCTGGCCCATGCCCTGGGACTTCAGCTGGCAGGGGGCGTGGTAGACCGCGGTGAGCGGGATCTCCTTGAACGCCGTGGGCAGTTCGCCGGCGTCGTGCAGCTCCAGCAGGAACTCCATGATGTCGCGGATCCGGGTGCCGACGTCGGCCAGCCGGGCGTCGTCGACGCCCATGATCTCGTGCGCCTCGTGCTTGAGCATCCCGGTGCAGGAGCCGGACGAGCTGATGATGGTCAGGTCGCGCCCGGACGCGCGCAGGTCGTCGCACAGCTTGAGCACCTTGGCGCTGGCCCCGTCGAACAGGCCGTTGGACTGCTCGGCCAGACCGCAGCAGCCCTGCTTGGGCACCAGCACCTCATAGCCGAGATGCTCCAGCACCTCGATCGACTTCTTGGACGTCTCGACCTCGAAGTAGCCGCCGGCGCAGCCGTGGAAGAAGATGACCGGCCCGCGGGTGGCGGGCTTGGCGGTCTTCGTCCGCTTCTTCAGCCAGCCGGTGATGGTCTGGGTGTTGGCGTGCGGCATCGGGGCGTCCCGGTGGATGCCGAGCACCTTCTCGACCACGGTGCGCAGCGGCTTGATCGACAGCGCGGCGTTGGCCACCGGTGCCATCGGGGTCATCGCGCGGCCCATCAGCGTGGTCTGGGTGATCAGCCGGTCGCGCAACGGCATCTCGTCGGCCTTCATCACCGCGCGGGCCTGGCCGTTCAGTTCGGCGATCTTGACGCCTTGCGGGCAGGCCAGGGTGCAGGCACCGCACGAGCTGCAGTAGTCGAGCGAGTGGTCGACCGACTCGCCGTGCCGGAACCGCTCGGCCTGCGGGCCGACGAACTTCGGCCCGGTGAACTTCGGCGTCACCGCGGCGACCGGGCAGTGCGTCTCGCAGATCGTGCACTTCACACAATGGTCGAGGGACGCCCGGGCGACCTGGGTCTGGGCGAACTCGAGGCCCTCGGAGGAGGCGTTCATGAGGCTGCTCCTTGTGTCGTGGCGGACGATGCGGCGGCGAGGATCGAGTCGGCGGCCCGGACGGCGCTGGCGACGGCGATACCCTCGCCGGACTTCTCCTGCCAGCGGGTGGCGCCGGCCAGGATGCCGCCGGCGGCGTACAGGTTGTCGTAGACAGCGTCCCCGCCGGGGTGGTGGACCAGCAGGTCGGGGCCGGTTTCGACACCGACGGTGAACAGCGGTTGCGGGTCGCCCCAGTAGTCGCCGTGCACCAGCGCACCCTCGGGACGCCGTAGCGGCAGATCGAAGATCGACTCGCGCACGTTGTGGTACGAATCTGCCGACAGTGCACCGGACTCGAATCCCCCGGTGGCAAGCAGGAACGCGTCCGCCGCGAACTCGCGGATGCCGCCGGCGGTGGCGAGTTGCACGCAGGCCACCGACCGGCCCGAGGTCCGGAAGCCGGTCACCCGGCTGCCCGGCACCACCCGGACGCCGGACGCCTTCGCCACCGCGGTGAGGGTGCGGTTCAACCGCATCCCCGGCACGGACGGCGGCGGCAGCGGAATCTCGAACACCGGTGCCCCGATCAGTTCGGCGATCTCGGACCAAGCGGTGTGGTCGTCGAGGCCGAGGACGGCGGGCAGGCCGACGCTCTCGCCTTCCTTGACCAGTGGCTTGAGCGCGGCAGCGAACCGCTTGCGGGTGGCCGGGTCGTCCAGCGCGCGGGCGTAGGTGAGGCCGGATGAATCCACCTCGTTCTCGCGGGCCGGGAAGTCGAGCATCACCGGACGCGCCTCGAGCCGTCCGCCGCCTGCCAGACCGAGACTGCCCAGATCAGTGCGGTTCAGGTTGTAGGCGACCAGTTCCGGATAGAAGTCCTTCAGCTGGGCGAGACCGACGATGACGAACTTCGCGCCGTCGACGCAGGCGCCCGCAGTCATACTGGGCGAGGCCAGTGCGGTGGGCCGGACGGCGCCGACCGCGGTCGGCAGCTGCAGGTTGACCGCCGGATCGCCGACCAGCAGCTCGGAGCCGACCAGTTCGGCGACGTAGCTCGCGGACGAACCGACCAGTTCGGCGTCCAGGAACGCGTAGGGATGGCCGGGATTGGCCTGCGCGAACTCGCCCAGGGCGTCCAGCGGCCGCTCGACCCGGTCAGGCCCGTAACCGAGGATGTCGATCGTGCCCTGGGAGAGCTGCAGGCCGCCGGTGCCCTTGGCCAACAGGGCCACCGATGCACCGGCCCGGGCCAGCCGGATGGCCGCGACCAAGCCGGCGACACCGGCTCCGATCACTATCACGCGGGTCATCACACGACCTCCTGATGTGTCGGGCCGGGCAGGTGTTCGACGTCCAAGGTGCCCTGGAAGATCCAGTTGTCCAGCGCGGTCTGCCGGACCTGGTCGCCGTACAGGATCGGCCAGATGCCGATCCAGCGGTTCTTCAGGAACAGCCGCACCAGCCCGGTGGCCCGCTCAATGTCGATGTGCTCGGACTGCAGCGCCACCCCGGTGGCCCGCATCGAGCAGAAGCCGCCCTGACAAGGACCCATGCCGAGCCGCAGCTGGCGGCGCAGGTCGTCGAAGCTGCCCTTGGGCTGGTCGGCAAGGGCCCGGGTGAACATGCCCTTGCTCATCAGCTCGCACTCGCACAGGATCTGGTCCTCGGTGCGGTCGTGCTCGCGTTCTTCGAGCCGGTGGGTGATGACGTAGTTCTTCTTGTCCTCCGAGCCGGGCACCTGCTCGTCGGCTGTCCGGCACGGACGGCTCTCGCCCAGCTGGGCGCACATCGCGTTCACCACGTTCTCGGCCATCAGCCGGTAGGTGGTCAGCTTGCCGCCGGCGATGGTGAGCAGGCCCTTCAGGCCGTCGCGCTCGGAGTGGTCGATGATCGACATGCCGCGGCTCATGTGCCGGGTGTCGCCCGAGCCGACCCGGGAGTCCTTGACCAGCGGACGCGCACCCGCCCAGGCGTGGATGGCGCGGGCGTTGCGGAAGCCGGGAACCAGCAGTTCGCCGCAGTCCATCATCTGCTGCACCTCGTCCCAGGCGATCTGCAGCTTGTCCGGGTCGTCGGCCTTCTGGTCGGTGGTGCCGATGATGCACACGGTATGCACCGGCACCAGGATGTCGCCGTCGGCGGGGTAGGTGAGCCGGTTGATCACCGAGTTGGTGAGCCGGTGGTTCATCGCGATCATGATGCCGGCGCCGGGCACCACCTGGACGTCGGGGCAGCCGGCCATGTGGGCGATCTGGCCACCCCAGGCAGCGGCACAGTTGAGCACGAAGTTGGTGTTGATCCGCACCTCTTCGCCGGTCTTCTCGTCGGTGCAGACCACCTGAGAGACGCGGTCGCCGTCGCGGTTGATCGTGGTCACCCGGTGGTAGGTGAGGATCTTCGCGCCGTACTGCTTGGCCGAGTTGGCGGCGCTCCAGACCAGCTGCCAGCCGTCGACCGAGCCGTCCTCGACCTTGAAGGCCCGGGAGATCTTCGGGTTGACCCGGGGCTCGGCCTTCAGCACTTCGGCGGTCGACACCTCCTCGAACGGCACCCTGGTGTCGGTGGCGCCCTTGGCCCAGTCATCGCCCCAGGCCGGGTCGTCGACCTGAGTGGCGACGAAGTAGCCGCCGGTGCGCTCCACGGCGTGGGATTGGATCCGGCTGATGATGGCGTTCTCTTCGGCGCACTCGGTGGCCGAGTGCGGATCGCTGACCACGTAGCGTCCGCCGGAGTGCAGCAGGCCGTGATAGCGACCCGTGGTGCCTTGGCCGAGGTCGGCCCGGTCGACCAGGATCGCCGAATAGCCGCGCATCGCCACGTCCCGGACCACACCGGCACCGGTCGATCCGCCGCCCACGACCACAATGTCTGCGGAGAGGGTTTTCACGTACGTCCTCCGATCGACCGACGGTGTCGTCCTCCACGACGTCCCGTCAATGGGCTCGTTGACCAGGCATTCCGCGCTCTCGGAGCATCGTCGATGCTTGATTCAATCGCACGGTACCCGAGCCCTATACGCATCTGGTACGCCTTTCGCGCCGCATTATGAGCAGGATTTTCTTGCCTTTTTCGGTTGGGTTACGACAGGTTGCAGGCTGGATATCCGACGTCGGTCAAATTTCTCCTTCACCCGGCGGCAGTGGAGCAGCTGGCGGCCTAGACTCGGCGGATGGACGTGGATGGCAGGACCCGGGCGACTTCAGCCGGCGTTCGCCAGCGCCGCAGGGCGATCACCACGATGGTGGTGGCCGGGGCGATCGGCCTGGTGTTCACCGGCCTCGCCGTGGCGGCCAGTATCAGCCGTGGCGGCCCCTGGTGGTCCCCTTTGATTCCGGTCGTGCTGGCTGGACCGCTGGTCTGGCTGGTCCTACGGGCGCTGGGACGCCATTCCCGCTGAGCCGGCTCCGACCAACTCGGCCAGGCTCAGCCGGTGCCGCATCAACACCACCTGATAGGGGTTCCAGGTCGACAGCGTGTAGCGCAGCACCAGGCGATCCCCGTCCGCACGGGTATCGAAGATGTACGGCGCGTAGGCGGCCCCGGTGGAGTTCGCCTGCTGCCGGAAGACCGCGTCCCCGACCGGGTCGGTGCCGTCGGCGAACGCCCGGATGAAGCGCTGCGCGGCGTCCGGCGGGTGCATGCCGTCCGCGATCCAGTTCAGCAGCCGCAGCCGGGGCGACCACGGGCCCCAGGGTTGGACGGCGGTGCGCAGAATCACCGCTGGGCCGGCCGGGTCGTCCGGCCCCGCCATCGCCAGCATCAGATAGCGCCCCACCTCGGGCACCCAGCGCACCGACAGCTCGCCATGGGCTCCGGGGGACAGCACGGGCAGCGCGTCGGAGTCGACGGGCGACCACGCGCCCGGACCCGCCCAGTACTCCCGGGCGTCCAGGAACGCCCGGACGTCCCCGCCGGCCAGGCCGGCGGACACTGCCGGCGCGGTCAGATCCACCCGGGCCAGCCGGACGTCGTCGGCGCGGTAGACGCCGGTGCCCCAGATCAGCAGGTGGTCGCCGCAGCGCTGCACCGACACGTTCACGAAGCGATGGTCGGAGAATGTGGCCAGCGGCCGGAAGCGGACCGGGCGGTGACGTTGCTGCGGCGCGATCACCGGAACCGGGGGCGTGGCGCGCGCCAGCACACTGCGTCCCATCGGCTGGGCGTGGCGGAAATGGTTCGAGGTGAAGAACCCGTAGAGCTGAGCGCCGGCACTGAAGGCGTCCAAGGGCACGTCGTACTCGCGCATGGTGACTCGACCGACCCGTCCGCCAAGCCCGCCGCGCAGGCTGAGCGGGGAGCCGTGGAAGCGCACCTCGGGCAGTGCGGCGTCCGGGTTGCGGACTTCGGCGATGGCGTCGCGGGTGCCGAGCCAGGGACGTCCGGACCAATGGGTGTCGCCGAACAGCAGGAAGGTGCGGCCGGCGTGGTCGAACCGGACGCCCAGATCGGTGCCGCGGACGCCGGACAGGGACTCCGAGGAGGACAGCGTCCGGCCCGACCCGGACGGCTGGGTGTCTCGCTCACCGCTGATCTGGGCGACCTTGGCCGACCGCTCCCGGGCGTCCAGAACGGGTTCGTGATCGGCCAGCCGGAGGCAGGCGTGCCGGAGCCAACGGACGCCGCCGGCGCGGACCTGCCGGTGCAGGTGG
This sequence comes from Micropruina sp., assembly GCF_047602385.1. Taxonomy (GTDB): domain Bacteria; phylum Actinomycetota; class Actinomycetes; order Propionibacteriales; family Propionibacteriaceae; genus Micropruina. Next base: position 714,401 of record NZ_JASGHL010000005.1, on the reverse strand, counting down.
TAGATCGAGTCGTCCACCTGGACCAGCGCCTGCACCCAGCCCGGCTGCGCCAAGCCGCCGCGCAGCCGGGTGGCGGCGGTGGCCACCGCGATCACCACGCCGGTGCCCCACTCGCGGGCGGCGGACGGGCCGTCCCACACCGGCCGCCGGGGGCCCGGTGGCGTGCGGTCGACCGGTCCGAGGCGCCGCCAGCGCAGCGGCCGAGGGTCGTTGACCGCCCACGCGTAGCAGATCAGGCCGTCCGCCTCGGGCAGGTAGGCGAGCAGCTCGTGCCCGGCGGAACCGGGTCGACCGCGCTGATGCAGGGCGGCCGGGCCGAGCGCGGCGGTGCTGATCGCGTCTCCGCGAAGCCACGGGTTGTCCGGACGGCGCTGGCCGCTGAAGTAGTGGTGGACGGTGAGCGTGCCGTCGTCGTTGCGGCTGCCGACGGCCGCCTCGAGCCGGTGCGGTGCGCCCGGCGGCGTCCAGGCCGACGGCCGGTCGTCCGATTCCAGCAGTGATTCCGGCCCGATCAGCGCCGGTCGGGTGGTCGCCACTACAGCCTGGCCAGCACCGCGCGGGCGGTGCCCTCATCGATGACCAGATCGGTGGTGGTGCCGGCCCGGAGCGCGCCCACCACTGCGACGGCGCGGGAAGGATCCGCCACCACGCAGAGCCGGCGCCGCACCCGCGCCAGTTCGGCGGGGGTCAGCCCGGAAGCCCGGTCGTTGAAGTCGATGTCGGTCCACGATCCGTCCTCGCGCAGCAGCACGGTCGAGACGTCCCCGACCACACCGTCGGCGGCCAGCCGGCGCATCTCGTCCGAGTCCAGGTATCCCGAGGAGTAGACGTGTGAGGGGACCCGCCCGTTGAGGCAGCCGACCCCGAACACGGCGACGTCCATCCGCTGCTGCAGTGCGACCACGCTCTGCACCGAGCGCTCTCGCCACATCGCCTGCTTGGTCTCGGCATAGTCGAAGAACGCCGGCACCGGGAAGTAGACGACCCGGGAGCCGAAGGCGTCGCCGACGCCGGTCAGGATCTCGCCCACATACGGAATGCCCGACGACCACTGGTTGGTGCCCCCGTTCATCTGCACGACGGTGGCCCCGACCAGCGGCTTGGGTTGCAGGTAGTGGACGATGTGCGAGGTCGTCACCCCCCAGGCGACCCCGATGACGTTGTGGTCCGTCACGGTCTCGGAGAGCAGCCGGCCGGCCATCCGGGCGACCTGCTCGAACCGGCGATGGTCGGAGGCGCCCTCCCGCACGTCCACCAGATGCACCTGGACGCCGAACGCCTGGTGCAGCTCGGCGGCCAGCGGTGAGCGCGAGCCGACCTGATCGGTGAGGCTGATCCGAACCAGACCGCTGTGCCGGGCGTCCCTCAACAGCCGGCTGACGGTGGAGCGCGAGAGTCCTAGTTGGTGGGCGATCGCCTCCATGGTTTCGCCCTGGATGTAGTAGCGGGAGGCGGCTTGGTACATCTCGTCGTAGCGGTCGTTCATCGTCCCTCCCTGCACGTGCACGTTCGTGCAAAGACCTAGCGCATGTGTTCACCCCTGGCAAGGCTGCACGAGACTTGGCGGGACGATCGGAAGCGGACGGTCGCCCGGGGGCGTGGGTAGGCATGCATCCCGACACCCCCTGGATCTCCCCGCCGATCCCACCAGGATCGGCGACACTCAGGAACGGCGGCCGGGGATCCCGGCCCTCATGGTGGCACCGCAGATGGTGCCTGAAGGGAGTTGTGGAAATGTCTCTTGCAACCATCTTCCTCTCCGAAACCGTAGGAACAGCGATGCTGCTGTTGCTCGGTGCCGGCGTGGTTGCCAATAACATCTTGCCGAAGAACAAAGGCAACGGAACCGGGTTCCTGATGGTGAACTTCGGCTGGGGTCTCGCCGTTTTTGCCGGTGTCCTGGTTTCGTACAAATCGGGCGGACATCTGAACCCGGCGGTTACCCTCGGTCTGGTCGCTTCGGGGGCCAAAGAGTTCGTCCCGGGAATTCCGGTGAACGCGGCCTCGATCGCCACCTATCTCAGTGCCGAGTTGCTCGGCGCCTTCCTGGGCGCTGTGCTGGCGTGGCTGGCCTACAAGAAGCAGTTCGACGAGGACGCTCCGGCGGGCTTCAAGCTGGGCGTGTTCTCCACCGGTCCCGAGATCCGGAGTCCGCTGTGGAACGTGGTCACCGAGGTCCTCGGAACCTTCGTGCTGGTCTTCGTGGTGCTGGCTGCCGGTCACTGGGGTGACTCGAGCACCCACACCCCGGCCGGCCTGGGCTGGTTGGGAGCGCTCGGGGTGGCACTCCTGGTGGTCGGCATCGGCGCTTCGCTCGGCGGCCCCACCGGCTACGCCATCAACCCGGCCCGTGACCTGGGGCCGCGGGTCGCGCATGCCGTGCTGCCGATTCCCAACAAGGGCTCGTCGGACTGGAGCTACTCCTGGGTCCCGGTGGCCGGCCCGATCATCGGCGGCGTCCTGGCGGGGCTGCTCTCCGGCGTGCTGCTTCCGGCCTGACGCGCACACCTCACCAACCGGGTACCGGACGGCTGCCCACCGAAACCTGGTCACGCCGTCCGGTACCGGGCACCATGGACGCAAGCCACTACAAGGATGTGGAAAGGAACACAATGGCTGAGAAGTACGTTCTCTCGATCGATCAGGGGACCACGAGTTCCCGCGCGATCGTCTTCAACCATGCCGGCCGGATCGTCGGCTCGGGTCAGAAGGAACACGAGCAGATACTTCCCAAAGCGGGCTGGGTCGAACACAACGCGATTGAGATCTGGGAGAACATCCGCGGGGTGGTCGGCATGGCCCTCGCCGATGCCCAGGTGAACAAGGACAACCTCGCGGCCGTCGGCGTGACCAACCAGCGGGAAACCACGCTGGTCTGGGACAAGAACACCGGCGAGCCGGTGTACAACGCAATCGTCTGGCAAGACACCCGCACCGCCAAGATCATCGAAGAACTCGGCGGCGGCGACCAGGACAAGTACAAGGACCGGGTGGGCCTGCCGCTGGCGACCTACTTCTGCGGACCCAAGGTCAAGTGGATCCTGGACAACGTCGAGGGCGCCCGCGAGCGCGCCGAGGCCGGCGACCTGATCATGGGCACGATGGACACCTGGGTGATCTGGAACCTGACCGGTGGTGTCGACGGCGGTGTGCACGTGACCGACGTGACCAACGCGTCCCGCACCATGCTGATGGACCTGAAGTCGCTGGCCTGGGACCCCGACATCGCCGCCGACATGGGCATTCCGATGTCGATGCTGCCCGAGATCAAGTCGTCGTCCGAGGTCTACGGCACGGGACGTCCCGCCGGACTGCTCGGCGACGTGCCGATCGCCGGCGACCTGGGCGACCAGCAGGCGGCAACCTTCGGCCAGGCTGCGTTCGAGGTCGGGATGGCCAAGAACACCTACGGCACCGGCTGTTTCATGATCATGAACACCGGCGAAGAGATCGTTCCGTCCAAGAACGGCCTGCTCACCACGGTCTGCTACCAGATCGGCGACAACAAGCCGATCTATGCGCTCGAGGGGTCGATCGCGCTGGCCGGCTCGCTGGTGCAGTGGCTGCGCGACCAGCTGGGCATCATCTCGGCCGCGCCAGACGTCGAAGAGCTGGCGGCAGACGACAACGGCGGCATCTACTTCGTGCCGGCCTTCTCGGGCCTGTTCGCCCCGTACTGGCGTTCCGACGCCCGTGGTGCGATCGTCGGCATGACCCGGTTCGTCGACAAGCGGCACTTCGCTCGTGCGGCCCTGGAGGCGACCGCCTACCAGACCCGTGAGGTGCTGGACGCGATGGAGGCCGACTCGGGCGTCAAGCTGGCCGAGCTCAAGGTCGACGGCGGTATGACGATGAATGAGACGCTGATGCAGTTCCAGGCCGATCAGGTCGGCGTGCCGGTGATCCGTCCGGTGGTCGCCGAGACCACCGCGCTGGGTGCCGCCTACGCCGCCGGCATCGCCGTCGGCTACTGGAACGGCGAGCAGGACGTCATCGACAACTGGGCCGAGGCCAAGCGCTGGGAGCCGAACATGGACGACGGCGAGCGCGACCGGCTGTACCGGCAGTGGAAGAAGGCCGTGACCCGTACCTTCGACTGGGTCGACGACGACACCGCCGAGTAGTCGCTGAACGACAACCGCCCGGCACCGGATCCCCGGTGCCGGGCGGTTCGGTTTCCGGACGCTCGGTCAGTCGTCGTGCACGGTGTGTTCGGACCACAGCGCCGAACGCGGCTTCACGTCGGCGGCGACCTCGGGTTCGACCCGGATGGCCCGGCGGAGGTCGACCTCGGCGGCGAGGGTGGCGCGCAGCCGGGATCGGACGTCGTCGGGGCAGGGCAGCGGCGGTGCCGCGCGTAACAAGCGGGTGAGGGTGTCCTCGGAAATCATGCGGGCTCCCTCGGCCGGTGACCCTGGGTTGGACGCGGCAACCGCGTCGTCGGTTCCCATCTCAATCCCCCTCGTTGAGGTGCTGCAGCAGGACGGCGAGTCGAGCCCGTCCGCGCGAGCAGCGACTCTTCACCGTGCCCGGCGCACAGCCGAGGATACGTGCGGCCTGGTCCATCGAGTAGCCCTCCAGATCGACCAGGACCAGCGCCGCACGCTGATCGGGACCGATCCGCTGCAGCGCGGCGATCACCTCGCCGGCCAACGCGGACCGGACCGCTGCGGTCTCGGGGTCGTCGGTGGCCGAGGCGAAGCGCAGCGAGCGCTCGGTGTCCTCAGGGAGTGGTTCGGCGGCGCGGACCTTGATCCGGCGCAGCCGGTCGAAGCAGGCGTTGAGGACGATCCGGTGCAGCCAGGTGGTGACCGCGGCGTCCCCGCGGAAGTCGGCGGCACGGCGGAAGGCCGAGATCATCGCGTCCTGCAGGGCGTCGGCGGCGTCCTCGGGCCGGTTCATCACCCGGATCGCGATGCTCCACAGCCGGTCGGCGTGCCGTTCCATCAAGATGGCGAACGCGCGGTCGTCGCCGCCGACATGGGCGGCGAGTAGTTGGGCGTCGGTGGGCTCGGTGGTCATGCGTCCACCCCGGACTCGCGGGCGGAACTGGAGAACACCTTCCTGAGGCTAGCGGAGACACGCGGGTAGCCGGCCGCAGCCTGCCACGATGGGAGGATGCGCCCAACAGGATGGGTGTCGGTGAGGAGAAGTGCCGTGCTGCTCGAGGAGCTGAAAGCGGGGATCCATCTCGATGGCCTGATCCCCGGCCAGAGCGTGATCGTGCTGGCGGCGCAATGGCACGGGGCGTCCGCGATCGAGATCACCTACAAGGACGCCGGTGGCCGATTGGGCCAACAGGTGGTCTTCCGGTCCGACGAGGGAGGTCTGGGAGTGGCGACCGGTGCCGTCCGGACGTTCCAGGCGCCGGCGAACGACTTCAAGCTGGCGGCCGAGGCGCAGCGGATCTCGCTCGCTGGGCTGTTCGATCCGATGCTGGCGGTGGCGACCAGCGACGTCCGGCCGCTGCCGCACCAGATCCGGGCGGTCTACGGCGAACTGCTGCGTCGGACGCCGCTGCGCTTCCTGCTCGCGGACGATCCGGGTGCCGGCAAGACGATCATGGCCGGCCTGTACATCAAGGAACTGGTCCTGCGTGAGGACGTGAAGCGATGCCTCATCGTGGCGCCCGGAGGTTTGGTCGAGCAGTGGCAGGACGAGCTGTTCTTCAAGTTTGGGCTGTCGTTCGATCTGCTCACCAACCAGTCGATCGATGCCGGGGTGAATCTGAACGTCTTCGAGAGCCTTCCGCTGCTGATCGCCCGGATGGACCAGTTGTCGCGAAACGACGAGCTTCGTGCCCAGCTGGCCGACTCCGAATGGGATCTGGTGATCGTCGACGAGGCGCACCGGATGGGTGCGCACTACTTCGGCGGAAAGCTGGCCAAGACCAAACGGTTCCAGCTGGGCGAGCTGTTGGGATCGGTGACCCGGCACCTGCTGCTGATGACCGCGACCCCGCACTCGGGCAAGGAGGAGGACTTTCAGCTGTTCCTGACTCTGCTCGACCGGGACCGGTTTGAGGGCAAGCGGACGGCGAGCGTCGACACCAGCGACGTGATGCGCCGGATGGTGAAAGAGGATCTGCTCACCTTCGAGGGTCGCAAGCTGTTCCCGGAGCGGATCGCGGAGACCGTCCCCTACCGGCTGACGGCGTCCGAGGAGGCACTCTACGAACAGGTCACCGACTACGTCCGAGACGGGATGAACCGCGCCGAGCGGGTCGGCGGGCAACGCCGCAACACCGTCGGTTTCGCACTCACCGTGCTGCAACGGCGGTTGGCCTCAAGTCCGCAAGCGATCCACGCCAGCCTGGCGCGGCGTTCGAAACGGCTCGAACGCCGTCGTCAGGAGATCATCAGCGGAACCTTCGTCGAGGGCGAGCCGTCGGTCGACCTGAGCGATTTGGACGCCGACGACTTCAATGCGGCCGAGATCGAGGACCTGGAAGAGGAGTTGCTGGACGCCGCGACCGCCGCTCAGACCCTCGGTGAGCTGGACGCCGAGCTACGCGAACTCGCCTCGTTGACCGCGGCGGCCAAACGGGTGCGGGACAGCGGCGCGGACCGCAAGTGGAGCGAGCTGTCGACGATCCTGCATGACACCGTGCTCACCCCGCATCCGGACGGGGCGCCGCGCAAGCTGATCGTCTTCACCGAGCATCGAGACACCCTCCACTACCTGACCTTCCGGATTCGCTCGCTGATCGGCCGCCCGGATGCGGTGCAGGCGATCCATGGCGGCGTCCGGCGTGGTGAACGGCGGGCCATCACCGAGGAGTTCACCAAGAACAGCGGATGCCAGATCCTGATCGCCACGGACGCCGCCGGCGAGGGCCTGAACCTGCAGGCCGCGCATCTGATGGTGAACTACGACCTGCCGTGGAACCCGAACCGGATCGAGCAACGCTTCGGCCGCATTCATCGCATCGGCCAGGAGGAGGTGTGCCGGCTGTGGAACCTGGTGGCCACGAACACCCGGGAAGGCGAGGTGTTCGCGCGGCTGCTGTTCAAGGTCGAGGAGCAGCGCCGGGCCTACGGCGGCAAGGTCTTCGACGTCCTCGGGGAGGCGTTCAGCGAGACTCCGCTGCGCACGCTGCTGTTGGACGCCATCCAGTACGGCGAGCAACCGGACGTGCGGGCCAAGCTGAACGAGGTCATCGACCGTTCGGTCGGCGCCGGGTTGGTCGGGCTGCTGCAGGAGCGAGCGCTGGCGACTCAGCACCTCGCCGAGGCGGACGTCGATGCGCTGCGGGCAGCGATGGACGAGGCACGAGCGCGCAGATTGCAGCCGCACTACATCGAACTGGCGTTCAAGGCTGCGTTCGCAAGGCTGGACGGCCGGCTCGCCCGGCGCGAGAAAGGCCGCTACGAGATTGCCCATGTGCCCGCCGCCGTGCGGGCGGCTGGACGCGGGCCGATCGCGACCCGCTACGACCGGGTGGCTTTCGATCTGGATCGGGTGAGTCCTGAGGGCATGCAGCGGGCCGATCTGCTGGCACCCGGCCATCCGCTGCACGACGCCGTGATGGGGCTGGCGATCAAGCGGTTCGGCGATGCACTGGAGAGTGGCACGGTGCTGGTATCGGCGTCCGTGGAGGAGCCGAAGCTGCTGGTGGGCGTGCTGGAGGAGGTGAGCGACGCAACCGGCGAGTCGATCGCGCGGCGCTTCGGCTACGCCTTCGTCGACGCTGGTGGCGTGGTGACCCCGGCCGGTCCGGCGCCGTACCTGGACTGCGTCGCCGCCCCGGAGTCGGCGGTGATCGATGCGGTACGGCGTCTGCCCTGGCTGAGCGGTGCTGAGGATGCTGCCGCCAGCTGGATCATCGCGAATCAGCTGCCCGGCTACCTCGCCGAGGTGCAACCGCGGAGGGCGGCGGAGCTGGACAAGACGCGCGCCCTGGTCACGCAACGCTTGGTGAGTGAGCGGGAGCGACTGGCCATGGAGTCCGCGGTGGCGTCCGAGAAGGAGCGAGCGGGGGATCGTCCGAGGGAGTCGTCCGAGAGCCTGCATCGCAAGGCACTCGACCTCGATGAACGGCTGACCAGGCGGTTGGCCCTGCTGGACCGACAGGCTCTGATGTCGACCAGGCCGCCGCGGATCGTGACCGCAGCGCTGGTTGTGCCGGTGTCTATGGTCTCCGACGACCTGCCGGCCGGCACGCCGCTGCACGCCAAGGAGACCAAGGTGGTGGAGCGTCGCGGGGTCGAGTTGGTGCTGGCCTGCGAGCGTCGATTGGGCCGTGAGCCGGTCGAGCAGGCGTTCAACAACAAGGGCTTCGACATCCTGTCGACCGCGGTCGACGGCGAGGTGTTCCGGATTGAGGTCAAGGCGCGGATCGAGGGTGCGAGCGACTACTTCGTCACCCACAACGAGGTGATGCTGGGCAAGAACGCCGCCCCTCGGTACCGGTTGGTGCTGGTCCGGGTGGATCCGCGTGGTCCCGGGCACGACCAGGTGCGGTATCTGGCGGATCCGTTCGCCACGACCGATCTCGGCGGCTTCGATGCGACCGGCGTCCGTGGCGACTGGCAGAAGTCGTGGGTGAAGGGACGCGAGCCGTTCTGATCGGTGGCGCTATCGTCCGGAGCGAGCGGGCAGCGGGTCGACCGGACGTGCTGGGTCGATCAGGTAGGTGACGTCGACGCCGAGTTCGTGCGCGAGTCGGAAGACGGTGTCCAGTCGGGCGTTTCCGTGGCCGGGACGTCCGGTGACCGGGTCCTTGGCGTTGTTCCGGTTGTGCTCGATGTTCTGGATCTGATTGCGGGCGATGCCCGTCCGATGGGCCAGTTCCTCCTGGGTGAGGCCGCGATCTTCGCGTAGTGCTCGCACCTTTTCGCCGAGTAGTCGAGCCGCCTCGACGTAGGACTGGAGCGGCTCGGGGCGGGGCACGTGCCCACCTTGATGGGCGTGCGTCAGGTAGTCCGCCCAACTCGTTGGGTATTAGCGTATTGCCTAGTCAGGCCGCTGGTCTGGAGAATCGGAGGTCCACTAGGAACGGCAGGAAGGCCGGTTCGCGGGGCAGGTCGGGGGCTCGGCTGTGGTGCTGGTGGCCGGTGGGTGTTCGGATCATGCTGGTGCCGTCGGGCTGGGCGGTGTGTCGCCAGCCGGGGTGCTCTTTGAGTTGGTTGCACCGTTCGCACAGGCCTTGGCCGTTGGCGAGGCTAGTGGTTCCGCCGGCATGGACTGGGGTGATGTGGTCGATGTGCCGGATCGGTGCGCCGCACCACGGCGTCCGGCAGACCTCGTCACGGGTCTTGATGAAGGTCTTCATGGTTGTGGGGAAGTGACGTCGGGCCGATTCCATCGCTACCAGTTGGCCGTTGTCGGGTCGCACGTAGAGCCGGCGGATCCAGGCTCGGTTGTTGCCGATGGCGTCGGCGGCGAGCCCGCGGGCGATGGAGGCCGGAATGGGTCCGTGGTGGTTCATCCGAGCCGGGGTGTTGCTGTCACCCAGGAGCGCTTCGTCGGTGATCACCAGTTGGATCTCCACGTCGACCTCGCCTGCTTCTTCCTCCCCGGTGACGCGGGCCACGAGGGTGTCGGCCATCACCTGTTTCTTGGAGCGTTCGTCACCGGCAACACGGGCAGTGTCGGCCGCCGCGGTGAGGGCCGCGTAGGCGGCGACGCCCTGAGCGACAGGTAGCAGTGCGGAGACTCGAGTCATGCAATCGGGTGCGGGCCGGATGGTGACGTTCCGATCGGCCACGGCTTGCCCGATGCGGGCGACCACGCTGTGCGGGTCGAGTTCGTAGGCGAGTTTGCGGGCTTCGGCGGCGAGTTGCCTGGTGGACAGCTCGGCCAGTCTTGGGCCGAGTTCAGCATCGACCACGGCACGGTGGGCCCTCGACAGGCATGCGGTTTCCCGGGCGAGCACAGTGGTGTGCCATTCGGACACCTCACCAGCGTTGAACACAGCCATGGTGTGCGGCATTTCCGAGGCGAGCACGGTGGCGAGGCCCAGCAGGGTGGCGGCACGGTGGGGTGACTCGTGGCGGGCCAACCCAACCTCACCAGCAATCGAGGCTGGCACACGCTTCACGTTGCGGCCCGCAGCGCGGGCTTCTGCTTCACGCACCTGGCGCAGCTCCACCGTGAGCCGTGCCTGAGCGGCTGCGGCGGCGTTCTTGAGCCGCTCCAACTGCCGCAGCTGATCGATCAGTTCGACCGGATCGCCACAAGCCAGGCCAGCCACCTCGTCCACCACGGTGGCGAGTGCGGCTGCGTCGAGCCCGGCGGTAGCCTCCATGCCCTGACAATAATCGATCATGCGTACTAATACAAGAGGACTGAACAAGATACTTGCGATCGTGACCGATGCGGTCCGGGCCGCTGGACGTTCACCCTGCCAGGCGGCGCTGACAGTTGCTGAGCCTGCAGTCGAGGTGTGCTTCAACCGACGACAGTTGGCGCCCCACTAGCGCAGGAAGATCGTGTCGAGATGCCACTCGATCGCCCCGCGATCGGGGCGGTTGGCGCGGACCTGCGGCACGTTGATCACGCGTCCAGCTCGTTCGTAGAACTCTTGGCCGTTGCCCCAGTCCTGGCGAAGCCGAGGGCTGACCTGAAGCTCGTGGCGGGTATTGACGCTGAGGTAGCCGAGATCGAAGAGGGTGTGCACGTCCGAGCGCAGCAGAAGGCCGTTGTCGAGGCGGTTCTCGCCGGCCAAGCTGACCGGCCGGATGTGCGCGGCCTCAAGGGTGGGCTGGATGTGGTTGCCGGTGATCGCACAGCGGCGCTCGTAGGAGGTCAGCACGAGGCCCTTGAATGCCTGCTGCCCGATTCGCGCCTTCATAAGGCGGTCGCGTCCGAAGACCGGCCCAGGCACGGTGGTCGGCGCGCCGGTCTCGTCGTTGATTCGAATCTCGGCCCGGCGGAGCATGGTCTCGAACATCAGGTCGACGTGTGCGCCGGCACCCAGCAGGTCATAACCCTTGAAGCGAACGATGTTCTTGGCGAAGTCACTGGGCGCCGCGAGCGTCTCCTCGGGCGGGAGGAAGAACAAGTCGCGTAGCAACACGCAGCCGATCGACGCGCCCACGTCCGGAGGTGCCTTGCGATAGCGGGCGATCGACTGCGCAAGCTCGTCCATGGACGCGACACCGTTGCCTTCGCCGAAGAGTTCCCAGGCCTCACGCACGTTGAAGATGTCGAAGCCGCTGTAGAACCCGGCGCCGACCAATCGGTTCTCGGGCCAATGCGTCTTGAACAGGAAGGGCTCGCCGGGCTGGAGGGCCTTGAATGCCTCCTTGCCGGAGGGAAGCCAGAAGTTCGCTTCGGTGAGGTGTGGACGCGCCCGTAGGAACTCCGCCCAGCGGTTGTCGGTGACGCCGATGACAGCCCGCATGGCGTGACGCTACTGAGCAGGCGCCCAACGGTCGGCCCTCCTGATTGGGCCTGGGGTGGGCGCCTGCCCTGACAGGTCGGATAATGCCCACTACATTGGGCCATGCAGGTGGGTGAGGGTTGCCCCTGCTCACCCTCGCGTCGCCTCGCACTACCTACGAACACCCAATAGGTTGGGTGCGAGAGCGAGAGACTGTGCCCGACCCCAGGCCACTCGTCCGGCGGAAGCTGATCGAGGTTGCGCTGCCGTTGGAGGCCATCAACCGAGAGTCGGCCCGGGAGAAGTCGATTCGACACGGCCACCCGTCGACGCTCCATCTCTGGTGGGCGCGGCGTCCGCTGGCGGCGGCCAGGGCGGTGTTATTCGCGCAGCTGGTGGACGACCCGTCGTCGCGGCCGGACGAGTTTCCGACCGAGGAACTGCAGCGCGCCGAGCGGGAGCGACTGCACCGGTTGATCGAGCGCCTGGTGGTCTGGGAGAACATCCGTGACGAGAAGCTGTTCGCCGAGGCGCATGCCGAGATCCTGAAGTCGACGGACGGCAATCCTCCGCCGATCTTGGACCCGTTCGCCGGCGGGGGAACGATCCCCCTGGAGGCGCAACGGCTGGGGTTGGAGGCCCACGCCTCGGATCTGAATCCGGTGGCGGTGCTGATCAACAAGGCGTTGATTGAGATCCCTCCAAAGTTCCGGGACCAGCCGCCGGTGTTTCCGGGGCTCGCCGAGTCGGAGTTCCGGGAATGGAAAGGCGCGGAGGGACTGGCCGCGGACGTGCGCGCCTACGGCCAGTGGATGCGGGACGAGGCCGAGAAGCGGATCGGGCACCTGTATCCGAAGGCGACGCTGCCTGACGGGACAAAGGCAAACGTGATCGCCTGGATCTGGGCTCGGACGGTGACTTGCCCGAATCCGGCGTGCGGGATAGAGATGCCGCTGGTTCGGTCGTGGTGGCTGGGCAAGAAGAAGGGCAAGGAGGCGTATGTCGTTCCCAAGGTGGTGAGCGATCCGAGCCATCCGTCTGGGCAGCGGGTGGATTTTGGGATCGGACATGATCCAAGTGCTGCTCCGACGGCCGCTACGGACGGCACCGTGGGCCGCACCGGGGCAGCGTGCGCCGCGTGTCAGGCGTCGGTTGGCCTGAAGTACGTCCGTTCGGAAGGTCGAGCGGGTCGGCTCCGTGCTCAACTTATGGCAGTTGTTACCGAAGGCCACAGACAGCGGAGTTATCTCGCGCCGCAGCTCGCGCGAAATGAAGCGGCCGACATCCGGCGGCCGCAGAGTGGACCGAGCGCGACCTTGCCGCCTCGGGCCCCAAGCTTCCGGGTGCAGGCGTACGGAATGACCTCTTGGGCGGATCTGTTCACTGAGCGCCAGCTCGTGGCACTGACTACATTCAGCGACTTGGTGGGCGGGGCGCGAAACCTGGTGGTTGCGGATGGCGGCAGGTCTACTTATGCCGATGCGGTCGCGACCTACCTCGGCATAGTTGTCAGCAAGATGACTGACCGCAACTCCACGTTGGTCAACTGGTATGTCTCCCGAGAATCGACGAGCTCGACCTTTGCTCGCCAGGCGCTTCCGATGATGTGGGACTTCGCTGAAGTGGCCCCTCTCGGTGACAACACTGGATCGTTCAATAACTCCCTGCTTTGGACAGCGGAGGCCATCGAGAAGCTGGGCCCGTCGACGAGCCACCCCGTCGTTGCCCAAGCGGATGCGAGTGCGCGTGCGTACGCCAAAGGCGTGATCAGCACAGACCTGCCGTACTACGACAACATTGGCTACTCGGACCTCTCCGACTTCTTCTACGTGTGGCTGCGGCGCAGTCTTCAGCCGATCTATCCAGATCTTCTCTCCACGATGCTCGTCCCCAAGACGGAAGAACTGGTGGCCAACCCCTACCGCCACGACGGCAAGGGCGGCGCCCGTCAGTTCTTCGAGGACGGCTTTCGGTCAGTGTTCGCCAAGGCAAGAGTGTCCGCACGGGAAGATTTCCCGATTACGGTTTGGTACGCCTTCAAACAGAGCGAGAGCGACGCCACTGGCACCTCCTCCAGTGGCTGGGAGACGCTGCTCGAGGGGATGATCAGGTCCGGCTGGGCGATCACCTCGACTTGGCCCAGCCGGTCCGAGTTGAGCAACCGGATGATCGCCAGCGGTACAAACGCACTGGCTTCGTCGATCGTCCTCTCGCTTCGTCCCCGACCCGAGGATGCTCCCACGACCGATCGTCGCGGCTTCATCACCGCCCTCCAGGCCGAGCTACCAGCCGCTCTCCGCAAGCTCCAGCAGGGCGCGATCGCGGCAGTCGACCTTCCGCAGGCGGCGATCGGGCCTGGGATGGCTGTGTTCAGTCGCTACAGCGCTGTCCTCGAACCCGATGGGTCGACCATGTCCGTGCGGTCGGCGTTGGCGAGGATCAACGAGATCCTCGATCAAGTACTCAATGAGCAGGAGGGTGACTTCGATCTGACCACGCGGTTCTCCATCGCCTGGTACCGGCTGCGCGGCTATGCGGTCGGCAAGTACGGCGACGCCGAGTCCCTCGCAAATGCACGGGGGGTGGCAGTCCAGACGCTCGACCGCCACGGCGTCCTGACCAGTCGGGCGGGGAACGTCCAGCTGATCAAGCCGGCTGAGCTCAGCGCCGGCTACGACGCGCTGAACGATCCCCACACCAGCACCTGGGAGGTGCTGCATCACCTGATCAGGACGCTCGAGCACGAGGGCATCCAGTCGGCAGGTGCGTTGTTGCGTGACGCGCTGCGCAGACCGGACGCCGCGATCGACGCCGACCTGATCAAGGAACTGGCCCACCTGCTGTTCCGGGTCGCCGAAGACAACAAGTGGACCAAGGACGCATTGGGCTTCAACAACCTGGTGACAAGCTGGCCCGAGGTCGTCGACGCCTCTCGCAGCGTGCCGACAGTTGTTCGCAGCAGTGCCCAGGAGACTCTGGACTACAGCGACGCCGGAGCAGCCTCGTGACGACGCCGGCGACGCTTACTCAACGCCCGTCCACACGCGACTACTCGGCGCTGATGCGCTGTGACGATGCCGGACCATGGCTGGTGGACGCCGTTGCCCAGGTCAAGCACTGGCTGCGTGAGAAGGGCTTCGATGTCGATCTCGATGCCTCCGTCGATCAGTCCACGGCAACCGCGACGCTCGCGGTCCGCCGGCTGGAAGCCGGCGATGCCGTCGATCTACGCATCCAGTTGGTCGAGGAACAGGTCACCGGAACGTGGGCCACCGAGTTCATCGCGCACGACGAGCCCGGGGCCGACGACTGGATCAATGTGGTGGTGAGCAACAGTCGGGGCCGATTCGTTGCGGTGCCGCGCCTCGCTCGCTATCTGATGCAGGTGCTGCAGTTGCATGACGGCCTGATCGAATTCGTCGATCAGCCCCAGGTCTTCGGGCCGGAGCGCCTCGACGACCTTGTCGCGCTCCTGAGCGACGAGGCCCGACACGGTCTGGTCTTCGTGGCCGGTACCAACGACAAGATTCCTTTCCAGGCGTTCGCCCGGAAACTCGGTGCGTGGACCAAAGAGATCAACGGTCTCGGCCAAGTCATCCTGCTCACCCCCGACGCGACCGCTGCCTTGATCGATCGTGGCAAACCGCAGTTTGCTGCGCCGCCATGGACGATCCGCACCTACCAGCCAGGTGTGAAATTCGACGATCCATCGGACGCCAGGCGCCACCGCATTCTGGGTACCACCCGTCTGGCTAGCGAGAAAGACTCGGTGATCCTGACCCTGCTGGGCGATGTGGCGCGGCAGCAGGCGGCGACGCGTCCAGTCGACCCGGCGGTGCGGAGCACCCGCCGCCGCTTCGAGAGGCTGGAGAATCGCCGTCTGGTTGAGGAAGTGGCCGTCGCGGTCACACCCGTACCCGAAGAGGCCCCGCCCACGGCCGAACCTGAGTCAGTGGAACCGTCCACCCCCGTGAAGGGAACCCCACAGCCGAAAGTGTCCGAGATCGGTCTGGTCAAGCGCATATTGGGTCTCAAAGAAATTACCGAGCAGGCGCTTCTCGACCTCATGTCGCGGGCTCGACAGTGGGGCGTTGACCGGGCGTCCGCACAGGCTCTTCAGAGGCGAGTCGATGAGTTGCTGTCCAAGGTGGAGCAACTTGAAGACGCCAACACCGACCTACTGGCAGCTCTCGATGATGAGCAAAGCACGAACGAACTGCTTCACCTCGACCTCGACGATCATGGCGGAAAGATCAACTGGCTCCAGTCACGCCTCAAGGATCGAGGAGACTATGAAGCCGCCTACCTGAACACTCCTGACAACTTCCGCGTCGAACGGCCGGACTCATTCGAGAAACTGCTAGATCTCATCGAATCGACTGACGGGGTCAGCTTCACCGGCAACGCGTCGGATGTGCTTCGGCTCAGCCAGATCGACACCAACGACGCAGCGCTGAGAACTGCATGGGACGCGGTTCTAGCTCTGGCCGACTACGCGAAAGCACGAGCCAACGGCGATTGCGCTTCAGGCCTTGACCACTACCTCAAGCACACCCCGACTGGCTATCGGACGGTCTCATCGAACAAGTTCGGAGACACCGAGACGGGGATAACGATGCGGCGGTTCGGCAAGGAGCGCATCTTTCCCGTTCCGACGTCGGTGCATCCAGCCGGGCACGTCGAAATGAAGGCACATTTCAAGCTCGCCCGCACCGGTATGACAAGCCCGCGTATGCACATCTACGACGGGCACCCAGCCGCACCGTGCGTGTTCATCGGTTACATCGGCCCGCACCTTACGAACACACATACCCGCTGAGAACGATCGAAGGAGATGACCGATGGGCTTCCTTACCCCCATGTACGAGTTGGGTCAGTACTTGAACTGGACGCGCTCGGGAGAGATCCAACTCCCTGACTTCCAGCGCGGCTACAAGTGGGACGATGAACGGATCCGACAGCTTCTCATCACCGTACTTCGCGGGCATCCGCTCGGGGCGGTGATGTTGCTCAAGACCGGGAACGCCCAGGTCAGATTCAAGCCACGACCCATCGAGGGCGTCGACCTCGCCGCCGACACCGAGGCCAAGTACCTGCTCCTGGATGGACAGCAACGGCTCACCTCACTGACCCAGGCGATGAGCGGCGACGGAGTCGTCAACACCAAGGATGCGCGAGGCAAATTGTTCGACCGGCGCTACCTGGTGCATATGGAGACCGCATTGACCGACGAGAGCCGGGTGGACGAGGCCATCATCTCGATTCCTGCAGACGGGATGATCCGGTCGAACTTCGGCAAAGACGTCGAGTTGGACCTGAGCGATCCCGAGAAGGAACGTGCACTGGGCTACTTCCCGCTGCACCTGCTCTACGGGGACTACATGAGCTGGATCCTCGATCTTGATGATCGCGTCCTCGGTAAGAAGTTCCACGACATCTTCATCAAGCCAGCGGTGACATACGACATTCCGGCGATCGTCCTGGACGAGAGCACCGACAAAGCGGCGGTGGCCACGGTCTTCGAGAAGGTGAATACGGGTGGTCTGCCGTTGAATGTCTTCGAGTTGCTCACTGCGGTCTTCGCCGGCGACGCCGACTACTACGCGGGCAGCGGCGCCGACTTCCGGCTCAACGATGACTGGCATGGTATTCAGTCCGGATGGGCTTCGCATCCCGTCCTGGCCGCGGTGGAGAACACCGACTTCCTGCAGGCGGTGGCGATGCTCACCACGCGCGAACGAAACCTCGCGGACACCTCCGGACGGCCGCCGGCGGTCTCGGCCAAACGCGAGGACGTGCTCAAACTCGAGCTTGCGGACTATCTCCGGTGGCGCGACCCGCTTCGAGAGGCATTCGTCTGGGCTGCCAAGTTCATGGCGGATCGGTACATCTTCACCGCGCGTGACGTTCCTTACCCGAAGCAGTTGGTGCCACTCGCCGCAATCAAGGTCGTGCTGGGCAAGGATGCTGACCTGATTGCGGTCAGCGATCGGCTTGTGCGCTGGTATTGGAGCGGTGTTCTCGGCGAACTGTACGGCTCCGCGATTGAGACCCGCTTCGTCCGCGACCTGGAGACAGTTCCGGCTTGGGCGCTGAGCGAGTCGAATCCCCTACCGCGCACCATTCAGGACGCCAGTTTCACTGAGTCGAGGCTGCACTCTCTTCGCACTCGTAACGCCGCCGCCTACAAGGGGATTGCCGCGTTGATCCTCGCCGGGGGTGCCCGCGACTGGATGGAAGACAAGGCCCTCGACAAGGTGCAGCACAGTGACTTGGCGGTCGACATTCACCACGTCTTTCCGCAGAAGTGGTGCAAGGATCACGAGATTGACGACGAGCGTCGCGAGAGCATCGTCAACAAGACCGCGATCAGTGCCCGAACGAACCGCACCATCGGCGGGGCGGCGCCTTCCAGCTACTTGAACCTCATCGAGAGCCGAGCGCAGATCGACGATCACCGTCTGGACGAGTTGGTCGCCACCCACCGCATTCCCTCAGCGCTGCTGCGTAGCGACGACTTCGACGGCTACTTCCGCTCTCGGCGCGAGTCGCTGTGCCTGTTGGTCGAAGATGCCATCGGGAAACCGGTGCAGCGCGATATCGACCAAGGCTTCGCAGAGGAGGACTCCTCACACTTCGAGCAGGAGGGTCTGATGGAGGACCCGCTCACCGAGGTGGCCTGACGTGGCGCTCAGCAATCGTGACCGGATCGACCGGATGTTCACCGTCCTGGCCCCCGCACTGGACGATTTCATCGCGTCCGTGATCGGGCAGGGCGACAAGGCGCTCGGCGCGGTGTGGGCGAGCCTGGTCGAGAAACGCGACAACCAGAAACAGATCTACGGCAAGTCCTACGACCCGCTCGACCCACAGCTGCAGTTCAGGATGCTCACCGAGGGCGCCATCACAAGCACCTTCAAGCCAGGTTGGTATCCGTTCAACAAGGCGATCGGACGGGCTGGCGAGACCTATGCCAGCGAGTTGCGCGAGATCCGCAACACCTGGGCGCACAACGGCACCTTCACCGATGACGATGCCTATCGCGCCCTGGACACCGGCGAGCGGCTGCTCAAGCTGATCGGGGCGTCCGACGAAGCCGATCAGGTGCGTACCGTGCGGCTCAACCTGCGCCGGGTGACCGCCGATAAGGACGACAAGCGGGTGCTCAAGGCCGCGGTCGACTCCCCGGACAGCGCGGGTCTGCGGCCTTGGCGCGAGGTCCTTCCGCCGCACCACGACGTCGCGACCGGCAACTTCCACGCCTCCGAGTTCGCCGCAGACCTGTACAAGGTGGCCACCGGTGGCGAGGTCGACAACGACTACGCCGACCCCGTCGACTTCTTCCGGCGCACCTACCTGACCGAGGGCCTCCAGGATCTGATCGGACGCGCCGTCCGGCGGTTGGCCGGCGACGAGAACGCTTCGCCGGTGATCAACCTGCAGACCAACTTCGGTGGCGGCAAGACCCACTCGATGCTCGCGCTGTGGCATGTCGCCGCCGGCCTTCCCGTCGGCGAGTTCCCGCAGGACACCCAGGAGTTGTTGACCGCCAACGGCTACACCGGTGAGCCGGTCAATCGGGTGGCGATCGTCGGCAACCACCTCAGCCCTTCCGGCTCGACCAAGCCGGACGGCAGCCGCGTCAACACCATCTGGGGCGAACTGGCCTGGCAACTCGGCGGTGCTGACGCCTACGATCTCGTCGCGCAGTCCGACCGCGACCGCACCCACCCCGGCGACGCGCTGCACGACCTGCTGACGCTGTACTCACCGGCGGTGATCCTGATCGACGAATGGGTGGCCTACGCCCGCTCACTGGTCGGGCGGGACGACTTGGCTGGCGGCACCTTCGATGACCAGTTCACCTTCGCCCAGTCGCTCACCGAGGCGGTCAAGGGCACCCCCGGCGTGCTGCTGGCGATCTCGATTCCGGCGTCCGAGGTCGGCGACACCGCCAAGGAGGCCGCCGGCAACGCCGAGGAGGTCGGCGGCGCGAACGGGTTGGAGGCGCTGCGTCGGCTGCAGAACGTCGTCCGCCGGGTCGCCGACCAGTGGCGTCCGGCGTCCTCGGTCGAGGCCTACCACATCGTCAAACGCCGCCTCTTCACCGAACCGGACGCCGCCGCACTGGCGGCCATCGGTGCCACCGCGCGGGCCTTCGTCGATCTGTACCGCAAGTACTCCGACGACTTCCCGCGGGAGTCGCGGGACGCGTCCTACGAGGAGCGGATCAAGCGCACCTATCCGATCCATCCGCAGCTGTTCGACACCCTCTATGAGGAATGGTCGTCGCTGGACCGCTTCCAGCGCACCCGCGGCGTGCTGCGCCTGATGAGCACCGTGATCCATGCGTTGTGGACCGGTGAGGACGCCGGCCCGCTGATCATGCCCGGCTCGATTCCGCTGGCCACCGCGAACGTGAACACCGAACTCACCCAGTACCTGCAGGACTCCTGGAAGCCGATCATCGACGCCGACGTCGACGGGCCGACCTCCGAACCGGCCCGAATCGACTCCGACAAGCCGCTTTTCGGCCAGCGGTCGCTGACCAAGCGGCTCGCTCGGGCAGTGTTCTTCGGTGCCGCACCGACCATCGCTCCGGGCTCGGTGCACAAGGGCATCGAGACCAAACGGGTGTTCCTGGGAACCGCCACGCCCGGGGACGTCCCCGGCAACTTCCACTCGGCGCTCACCCAGCTCAGCGACCGGGCCACCTACTTCTACTCAGGCTCCGGCAAGTACTGGTACGACGTGCAACCCAACATCACCCGCACGGTGAAGGACCAGGCCGAACGGCTGCACGTCGAAGACGTCTGGGCCGAGATCGCGTCCCGGCTGAAGGGCCAGGCACGCACCAGGGGCGACTTCGCCGGCGTCCATGTCTGTCCCGAATCGCACGCGGACATTCCGGATGTCGCCGAGGCACGGTTGGTCATCCTGCACCCGAAGGTCGCCCACAAACGGGGGACCGATTCGACCGCCAAGGAGTTTGCGCGGACCGCGACCGAACGGCGGGGCAGCGCCAACCGGACCCATCGCAACATGCTCGTCTACCTGGCCGCTGATGTCGCCCGGCTGGAGGAACTCGAGGCCGCCGTCCGCGACTACCTGGGCTGGAAGCACGTCCTCGAAAACGACGCCGAACTCGATCTCACCCAGAACCAGCGCAACCAGGCCACGCAACGCCGCGCCCAGGCTGATCAGACGGCGACCGCGCGGCTGCTGCAGACGTTCACCTGGGCGTTGCTGCCCGAGGAGCCCGACCCGGGGACGTCCTTCGTCATCGGTGAGGTGAAGGTGGAGGGCCAGTCGGAGTCGCTGGCCGAACGGGTGTCACGCCGGATGCACAACGACGGGACGCTCGCCGTCCAGCAGGCGGCGCGGGCCGTCCGGCACACCCTTGACCGGGTTCCGCAGATCTGGAAGGACGGCCACGTCGCGCTCGGCACGCTATGGGAGCTCTACACCCAGTACCCGTACATGCCGCGGCTGCGCGATCGCCGGGTGCTCGACGAGGGCATCGTCGACCAGCCGATGCTGTGGCAGTTGGACGCCTTCGGGCTCGCCGCCGGCTACGACTCGGACGCCGACCGATATCAGGAGCTGTGGACGCCCGACGACCGGGCCTCGCCGCCGCTGCCACTCGACACCCTGCTGCTGGTCCGCCCGGAGCGGGCCGCCCGCCAACTGGAGGCCGAGCGTCCTGCGACGATCAGCGGATCGGACGCCCAAACCACGGACGGCGATGCGGTGATCCCCGGACGCGCCGCACCCAGTCGTCCGGACTTCATGTATCCGGCCCCCAAGACTCGCTTCTACGGCGTCAAGACCCTAGCCAGCGAGCGAATGGCGATGGACTTTCGGAGCATCGCCGACGAGGTGATCGCGCATCTGCGCAACGATCCGGCCGCGCGTCTGGTCGTCCGCTTGGAGATCGAGGCGGTCGACGAGACCGGCTTCGATGAGCAGCAGATCCGCACCGTCTCCGAGAACACCCGGACGCTCAAATTCGAGCAATCCGGATTCGAGGAGACCTGAGGTGTCGCATTCGCCGGTCCTCGTTCGTTGACAAGATAGGACGGCAACCAGGCCGGCCACGAACCAGGAGGATTCCTCATGACCGAGTACCTGTTGTCGGTGTGGATGGATAGCGACTTCGACCCCGCCACGGTCTCCGAGCAGGACACCCAGCGGATGTACGCCCAGGTGGACGTCTTCAACGCCAAGCTCCAGGCCGAGGGCAAGTGGGTCTTCGCTGGCGGGCTGACGGATTCGTCCTCGGCGACCGTGGTCAGCCCCGCCGGCGACCTCACCGACGGCCCGTTCTCCGAAGCCAAGGAGCAGCTGGGCGGCTTCTGGGTGGTCAAGGCAGCCGATCTCGACGAGGCGCTCGCACTGGCCCGCGAGGGTGCCAAGGCGTGCGAGGGCAAGGTCGAGGTGCGCGCCTTCCAGGGGATGTAGCCGGATGGACGCCGCCGGGCTGCACGAGCGGATCGACCGCCTCGTCCGCGATGAGTTCGGACGCGTCGTCGCAGCCCTGGCGCGCCGGTTCGGCAGTCTCGACATCGCCGAGGAAGCGACTCAGGAGGCTCTGGTGAGCGCCATGGAACACTGGCCGGCCGACGGCATCCCACCCAATCCGGGTGGCTGGCTGACCACCACCGCCGTCCGCAAGGCAATCGACACGCTGCGTCGCGAGCAGCAGCGCGGTGGGAAGCAGCAGGCCGCGCAGGCGATGCTGTCGCCGACCGCCCGGGTGATCGCCGGCAGCGTCGAGCCGGCTATCGACGATCTGGGTTTCGACGAGCGGAACGACGACGGCCCGGTCCGCGACGACCGGCTGCGGCTGATCTTCGCCTGCTGTCACCCGGCGCTGGCCGAGCCGTCCCGGGTGGCGCTGACCCTGCGGCTGCTCGGCGGACTGACCGTGGCCGAGATCGCGGCGGCCTTCCTGGTGCCCGAACGCACCATGGCCCAGCGGATCACCCGCGCGAAGGCGAAGATCGCCCAGGCCCGGATCCCGTTCCGCGTCCCGCAGGAAGCCGACCTGGCCGAGCGGCTCGGCGGCGTCCTGGCGGTCCTCTACCTCGGTTACAACGAGGCCTATCTGCCGCACGGATCCGACCAGCGGATCGACCTGGCCGCAGAGGTGGTCCGGCTCAGCAGGCAACTGGTGGAGTTGCTGCCGGACGAACCGGAGCCGCGCGGACTGCTCGCGCTGATGCTGCTCAGCGAGGCGCGGTGTCCATCCCGCTTCGCCGCCGACGGCACCCTGGTCAGGCTCGATGAACAGGATCGGACGCGGTGGGACGACGCGCTGATCGCCGAAGGGCATGGGCTGGTCCGCGGCTGCCTGGAGCAGAATCGCCCCGGGCCGTACCAGTTCCTGGCCGCCATCAACGCCGTGCACACCGACGCCGCGAACGCCGCCGACACCGACTGGCGACAGATCGTCGCCCTCTACGACCAGCTGCTGACAACGCTGGATACGCCGATCGTCCGGCTCAACCGGGCGGTCGCGGTCGCTGAGCTCGCCGGGCCGCTGCCCGCCCTGACCATCGTGGACGGCCTCGCCGACCGGCTGGACGGCTATCACGCCTTCCACGCGACCCGGGCCGATCTACTGCGCCGGCTCGGACGGACGACTCCGGCGGCGCGGGAGTACGACCGGGCGATGGAGACCGCGGAACATCCCGGCGAGCGGGTCTACCTGCGGCGGATGCGCGAGTCGCTGCGTCCGGGCGGCTGATCACCGCCTCAGCCGCGCACCTCAATGGTGCTGATTCCGCCCTGGTAGTAGCTTCCCGACTCGGGAGGCAGCGAGGTCAGGTACACCAGCAGGAACCGGGTCTTCACCGGCGCACCGGGCTTCATCACCGCGGTTCCCTTGGCCTTATCGATGCTGGCCACGATCTTCCAGTCGGCCTGCGACCGCATCGGGGCGGTGGTCACCTCGGCGTCGTTGGGGACGCGGAGCTCGACCGACGTGCCGTCGCCGATCACCGCGACATTGACCTGGCTGACACTGCGCACGCTGCCCAGGTCGATCACCAGCCCGACGCCCGGCTTGAGCTTGCCGAGTCGGGCGTCGCCTCGGTAGCGCTCGGTCAGCCAGACGGTCTCGGGGTCGGCGTCCACCGCACGTGCTGCCAGCCGGGTGTTCTCTGTATTGCTGCCACCGTCGGCGCTGGGGTCGAAGTCGGTCGCCGAGACGATCGGCAGCACCGGGGCCGCACTCGGGCTGGCCGACGCCGCAGGCGTTCGGCGCGCGTTCAGCTGGCCGACCGCGACCCAGACCAGCGAGCCCGCCAGCAACAGGCCGAACAGTCCGATCATCAGCGCCATCCAGCGGCGCCGCGGGCGCCCCATCCCACCCCGCTGCGGGGACGGCATGATCAGCTGCTGCTGAGCCGGGGACGAGGGCCGCGAGGGCGGCGGGATCGGGGTGAACGGCTCGGTCGCGGGGCTGTCGTCCTTGAGCCCGGGGAACTGCCAGGGCGCGGTGGCCTCTCCGCTGTCGTCCTCGTCGCCGCCCCACCCGTCCCGCTCGCCGGTGGAACGCATGGGGGTCTCGGCGGCCGGCGCCGGGACGGGTGCGGTGAACACCGAACGGCCGGAGGTGCGGATCTGCTCGACCGGCAGCCTCAGCCGGCGTTCCAGATCGGGAGCGGCGCTGGCCTGGCCGAGGACTGCCGTGAGCTGCTGGGCGACCGCTCGCGCCGTGTTGATCGTGGTCTGCCGGTTGCGGGGAACGGGGTTCAGGATCCGGTCGCACAGGGTGTCCAGCATCCGTGGGACGCCGGCCTTCACCTGGGCGGGGGTGAGCGTGCGCTGGCCCTCGGTCGGGGCAGCGCGCAGGCCGTAGCGGTCGCCGTCCGGCCAGCGGGTGACCAGGCAGGCGTACAGCAGTGCGCCCAGTGCCCGGACGTCGGCGGCCTCCTCGCGCGGCTCCCGCGGTTCGGGGTCCAGTGCGGCCTCCACCAGGAGTCCGACGATCCGGACGTTGCCGGCGGCGGTGATCACCACCGTGTCGGGGTTGATCCGCTCGTGATAGAGCCCGCGGCTGTGCAGTGCGGCCAGCGCCTGGGCCAGTTCCTTGACCACCCAGGCCGCCTCGACCGGTGACAGCGGACCGCCGGCGAGGACCTGCTCGATCGAGCTTCCCGCGGCGTACTCGTAGACGATGTAGTGCTCGCCCTCGTCGAACACGCCTGCGTCGAGCACCCTCAGGAATGCTGCGTCGGGGGCGCCCGAGGCGCGCTTGGCCACGCCGATCAGCTCGGGCCCGCGGTCATCGTCGGCGGGCAGCAGGTGCATCAGCACCGGACGCGACAGGCGCTGGTCGAACGCCCGCCAGGTCAGCGCGTTGCCGCGCCGGGCCAGCACCTCGTCCAGCCGGTAGCGCTCGCCGAGCACCTGGCCGACCTCGACATCGGCCACCGCGTCGTCGGTGGGCACGTCCATGGCCGGAGCATGACCGTCGGCAGGGTCGGGATAGTGCAGCAGCGGCTGCTCCGGCGTGCTGGCGACCGCGATGAACTGGCCCGCACCGTCGGGATCGTCGTTGACCTGTTCCGGATCGGGTTCAGGCTCCGGATCGTCGGCCGACGCCGGCGTGTCGTCGGACACCGGACCGATCTCTTCGCCCACCTCGTCTGGCTGGCCGGTGACCACCGGATGCGGCTTGCGGCGGCGGCGCAGCACGCCCAGCACCTGGGTGGCCTCGCCGATGCCGAGCCGTTTCGCGATGAAGAAGAAGGCCAGGAGGGCCACGATCGCTGCCAGTCCGAGGCCGACCAGGGTCAGCAGGGCCGACTCGAACGGGGTGAAGTACCAGGTGACCAGCCAGGCCAGCGCGCCGCCGGGGATGGCCGCGCCGAAGAGCTTGGCGAGGTGCCGCAGCAGGTCGCCGCCGTCCATGCTGGTCAGTCGCTTGCGCAGCGACCGATGCGACAGCCACACCCCCAGCAGGTAGGCCAGGCTGTAGGCCAGCGCCAGCCGGGGCGCGACCGTGTGGACGTCGTGCCAGGCCAGCACCAATGCGATCGCCAGCGCCGCGTTCACCCCGGAGATGACCAGTTGCAGCAGGAACGGCGTCCGGGTGTCCTCGAGTGCGTAGAACCCGCGCAGGTACAGGTACTGGATGGTGTACGGAACCAGGCCGACCGCGAACGCCATCAGCGTCCAGGCGACGAAGTGGTAGTCGCCGGCGCCCTGGCCCAGGCCGAAGGCGACCCGGGCGATCGGCTGAGCCAGCACGATCAGCCCGACTGCCGCCGGCACCAGGAAGGTGACCGCCAGCCGGGTCGCTCGCCGGACCTCGTCGGCGACCCCGATCAGGTCTTTCACCGCCGCCAGCCGGGACGCCTGGGGCAGCATCGCGGTCGCCAGCGACACCGTCAGCAGCGAGTGCGGCAACACCCAGATCAGGTAGGCCTGGTTGTAGGCGTTGCTGCCGGCCCCGGAGCCGCCGACCACCGCCGACGTGGCCAGCCGGGTCACCACGACCTGGGCGACCAGGGTCAGCGCAACATAACCCATCATCCACTTGGCAAGGTGGAACGTATGCCCGAGACCGGTGCCTTTGAGGTCCCAGCGAGGGCGGTAGTGGAAGCCGGTGCGGCGGTAGAAGGGGATCAGGATCAGCGTCTGGGCGATGATCCCGAGCGTGGAACCGCCACCCAGCAGCCAGGCCTGCTCGGTGCTGAACGGTGCCGAGGTGTCGGCGCCGTGACCCCAGACCACGGCGTACAGGCCCAGCACGCCGATCTGCACCACGTTGTTCGCGATCGGCGCCCACATCATCGGGCCGAAAGAGTCCCGGGCGTTGAGCACCTGCCCGATCAGGAAGAAGGCGCCGTAGAAGAACAGCTGCGGCATGGTCAGGTAGGTGATGAAGACCAGCGATTCCCAGTGCGGCAGCGCCTGCCAGCGCGGGTCCGTCCACAGCGTCAGCAGCCACGGCACGGCCGCCACCATCAGCACCGTGATCGCGGCCAGCGCGGCCAGGAAAGCGGTCATGATCCGGTTGATGTAGGTCTGGCCGCCGTCGGCGTCGTTCTTGATCGCCCGGACGATCTGTGGCACCAGCACGGTGTTCAGCGCACCGCCGGCGAACAGCATGTAGAGGGTGTTCGGAATCAGCGTGGCCAGGCCGAACATCTCGGCCTGGCGGGCTCCGTTGCCGAGCGCGAACGCCAGCAGCACGGCGCGTCCGAACCCCAGGATGCGCGACACCATCGTGCCCGATGCCATCACCGCCGTAGCGGTCAGCAGCCGTCGTCCGGAAGCCGCCGGGGCCTCTCCTCCGGACGCCGCCGCCGGGGCTTCGCGGCCCTCGTCGCTCAAAGCTCCTCCTCGCGTTGCTTGCGGCGCACCTGACGGATGCGCAGCACGGTCGTCGCCACCAGCACGACGCCGGAGACCACGACAATGATCCACCCGATCATGCCGAGGTCGGTGACCTCGACCGCGATCCGGGTAGCGTGCCCGACCGATTGACCAGACGTCGTCCGTAGCCCGGCGGTCACGTTGACCAGCCCGTTCGAGCTGGCCTCGGGCCGGACGTTGATGGTCTGGCTCTGGCCGGCGTCCACGGTGATCGGTGCGGTGTCGGCGATGCTGATCCGCTGTGGGTTGTCCGAGGCGAAGACCACCCGGACGGTGATCGGCTCGGGCAGCCGGTTGATCACGGTGACCGGAAACTCGTTGGTGCGCGACGACATCAGCACCCGCGGGCTGGCCGACAGGCTCACCTTCTCGGCGACCGCGGCCGCGCTGACGGTGCCGGTGACGGCATTCGTCCAGGCGGCGGCCCGGGTGGAGCCGATCCAGCTGGCCGACACGCTCCGGCTCAGGGTGGCCGATGCGTCGGCGCCCACCGCCGAGGCCGGCACCAGGTCGCGGTAGGCGGTGAAGTCGCGGGCCAGCGTGGAGAATTGCCGGAACCGGGACGCCGGGAGCGTCGTCGTCCTGGCGGGCAGGGTGAGTCCGGCCACGGTGCCGTCCGGACCGTCGGCGAGCAGGTCGTCGAGCCCGGTGCGCACCAGCCAGCGGGGGGAGATGCCGGCTTCGGCCGCCGCCTGGTCGTGGGTGGCGATCAGCCGCGCCACTCCGCCGCCGATGACCGCCTCCGCGTACTGGCGTTGGAGTCTCTGGACGGGGCCGTCCTCGATGCCCGGACCGGCGGCGCTCGGGGACGGTGCGAGCCGCAGCAGGATCGAGCCGGACCCTCCGGCGGTGAGAGCCGGGCCGCGTCCGGCGGTGGTGACGGCGATCGCGTCGGCGTCCGCGCTGCGCAGCCAGGCGGGGCTGGCCGCTCCGATCACGCCGTCATAGGGCAGCACGATCAGCGGCAGGCTGGTGAGCTCGGGCACGGTCGCCGCCGCAGCGATGGACCGCTTCAGCACGTCCGGCGCCTTGTTCTTCTCGGCACCGAAGACATCGGGCATGGCGAACAGGGTCCGGCCGCCGCGATCGTGGGGCAGGGCGCGGAAGCGCTGCAGCCAGGCCTGCGCGGCCTGTTGCCCGGTGCCCGGCACGATGTTCTTGCCGTCGATGACGCTGTAGCCGTCCGCCATGTCGGCGACCTCGTCGATCAGCGCGGGATCGACCAGCCAGGACATGCCGGGCCGCTCGGCGAGGCCGATCAGGGTGTCCAGCCGGGTGCTGAGTTCGTCACGCAGGCTCTCGTCGGCGAAGACGTCCGGGCGGACCTTGCTCGGCGGCGCGCTGAGCAGCACGATCGAGGTGAGCGGCAGCCGCTTGGCGGGCACAGTGACATAGAAGGTGCGAGTCCGGGCCAGGGTCTGGAAATTGCTGGAGGCGTCCGCGGTGCCGCGCACGTCCACGCCGAAGGGGTACACGCTGCCGGCACTGGTGAAGCCCAGGTCACTCAGCCGTCCGCGCACCGTGAACTCGGCGGTGGCGCCCGGGGCGAACGCCTGATCGGTCGCGGTGACCGAGAAGTAATGGTCAGTGCTGCGGTTGAGCAGCGCTCCCCACGGCTGGTTCTCGCCGTCGAGCACCGAGCGGAAGACGGCCGGATCGCGGATCGGGTCGCGGGATCGCCACAGCATCACCCGGACGCCGAACGCCGCCTGGGCGCCGACGTTGAGCACCCGCCCGCGCAGCACCGCGGTGGCCTTCGATCCCGACCCGGTGGTGCGCAGGCTGGTGAGTTCCACCTTCAGCTCGGGTGCGGACGCCTGCGCGGCGGGCGCCGGGCCGATCAGGACCGCGGCGACGGTGATCATCCAGGCCAGCACGAGCGCGAGCTTGGCCGTGGTGCTGCGGATCACCGTCCCATCGTAGGGTGCTTGCCCGGCCGGGCCGGGGAGCGACGGCGCCGGAGGCAGCCCCGGTAGAGTGTCTCGACGTGCCCGAGCTGACCTCCACCCAGCGCAGCGCCCTGGAACAGGTGCGCGCGTCGTCGCCGACGGTGCTGCGGATGGCGGAACTGTTCGCCGGGGCCGGGCACGAGCTCTACCTGGTCGGCGGACCGGTCCGGGACGCGTTGCTGGGCCGGGCCGGCAACGATCTCGACTTCACCACCTCCGCGCGGCCGGACCAGATCGAACGGCTGCTGCGGCAGCTGTCGAGCGCGATCTGGGACATGGGACGCGAGTTCGGCACCATCGGCTGCGCGGTCACCGAGCCGGACGGCCGCAAGCTGCTGATCGAGGTGACCACCTTCCGCTCGGACGCCTACAGCTCCGATTCGCGTAAGCCGGCGGTGGTGTTCGGCGATCATCTCGGCGGCGATCTGCTGCGTCGCGACTTCACCGCCAACGCGATGGCACTGGACATGACCAGCGGCGAACTGCTGGATCCCTTCGGCGGCCTGGACGATCTGCAGCACGCGGTGCTGACCACGCCGTCCACCCCGGAGCTGTCGTTCAGCGACGACCCGCTGCGAATGCTGCGAGCCGCCCGGTTCGCTGCCCAGCTGGGGTTCCGGCCGGCGCCCGAGGTGGTGGCGGCGATGACCGCGATGGCCGAGCGGATCGCCATCGTGTCGGCCGAACGCATCCGGGACGAGCTGATCAAGACGATCATGGCGCCCGATCCGCGAGTCGGGCTGAACCTGCTGGTGGTGACCGGCCTGGCCGCCCAGGTGTTGCCGGAGTTGCCGGCGCTGCGGATGGAACGCGACGAGCACAACCGGCACAAGGACGTCTACGAGCACACCCTGACCGTGCTCGACCAGACCATCGACCTGGAGCGGCGACTGGGCGGACCCGACCTGATCGCCCGGCTGGCGGCCCTGCTGCACGACATCGGAAAGCCGCGGACGCGGCGGTTCGAGCCGGGCGGCAAGGTGTCCTTTCATCACCACGACGTGGTCGGCGCCAAGATGGCCACCAAGCGGATGCAGGCGCTGCGGTTCCCCACCGACCAGATCAAGGCGGTGGCCAAGCTGGTCGAGCTGCATCTGCGCTTCCACGGCTATGCGGACGCCGACTGGACCGATTCGGCCGTCCGCCGCTACGTCCGGGACGCCGGCGACCAGCTGGACCGGCTGCACGTGCTGACCCGTTCGGACTGCACCACCCGCAACGCCCGCAAGGCGGCCCGGCTGCGGACCGCCTACGAGCAGCTGGAGTGGCGGATCGACGAGCTGGCCAAGCAGGAGGAGCTGGACTCGCTGCGTCCCGACCTGGACGGCACCCAGATCATGGCCATCCTCGGCATCCCGCCCGGTCGGGCGGTCGGTGAGGCGTACAAATTCCTGCTGGAGAAGCGGATCGACGACGGTCCGCTGGGCGAGGCGGCGGCGACCGATGCGCTCCGGACCTGGTGGGCCGAGCGGAACTGAGGTTTGCTCAGGCCGGTGCGTCCGCGGTGGCGGCCAGGTGTGCGTGCACCAGCGGAATCACCGCTGCCCCCTCGCCGCTGGCCGAGGCCACCCGCTTCATCGAGCCGCAGCGGATGTCGCCGGCGGCGAAGATGCCGGGCACAGTGGTGGTGAACGGCTCCGGGGGACGTCCGCCCAGCCACGACTGCCACGGGGTGTCAGCACCGGTGAGCACGAAGCCGTGCGGGTCCATGGCGATGTCGCGGGGCAGCCAGTGGCAGGTCGGGGCGGCGCCGAGCAGCAGGTAGAGGCCGGCGGCGTCCACCCGTTCGGTGCCGCCGCTGGTCAGGTCACGCAGTTCGAGCCAGGCCAGGTGTCCGTCGTCACCGCCGCCGCCGACCACCGCGGTGCATGGCCGCACGGTGATCCGCGGATTCCCCTCGAGTTCGGCGATCAGGTACTGCGACATGGTCTCGGTGAGGCTGGGCCGGCGGATCAGCATGGTCACCGACTCGGCGAACCGGGCCAGGTGTACCGCCGCCTGGCCGGCGCTGTTGCCGCCACCCACCACGAACACCGGTTGGTGCTTCACGTCCCGGGCGGTGGTCGCCGCGGTGCCGTAGTTGACGCCGCGTCCGACCAGCTCCTCGATGGCGGGGACGCCGAGGCGGCGGTACTCGACGCCGGTGGCGATCAGCACGGTGCGCGCGCCGACCTGGGTGTCGCCCAGCAGCACCCGGTGCGGCTCGCCGGTGCCGACCGACAGCCCGGTCACCTCGCGTCCGATCAGGAAACGGGCACCGAAGCGCAGCGCCTGCGAGCGGGCCCGCTGGGTCAGCCGCATCCCCGAAATGCCGCGTGGGAAGCCCAGATAGTTGCGGATCATCGAGCTGGTGCCGGCCTGGCCGCCGATCGGCCCGGAGTCGAGGACGAGGGTGCTGAGCCCCTCGCTGGAGGCGTACACGGCGGCGCCCAGACCGGCCGGGCCGGAGCCGACCACCACCAGGTCGAACGGTTCGCCGGTGCCGAGTTCGGCAGGTTCGCTGTACATGAAGCTGCCCAGTTCGGCGTTGCTCGGACGCGACAGCACCACCTCGAGCTGCGGCGAGTGCACCAGCGGCAGCTCGGCGTCCGGACCGGCCAACGCGAGCACGTCGCGTCCGGCCTCGGAGTCGGAGCGGTGCACGGTCAGCGGCATGCCCATCTGGTTGAGGAAGTCGCGGATGCGGGACAGGTCGGCGCTCGGCGCGTCGGCCACGATCCGGGTGCCGTCGATCTCGGAGGTGTTGACCGTCGAGCCCCAGTCGCTGAGCAGGTCGCTGACGGCGGAGTGGAACTCCTCGTCGCGCGGACCCTGCGGCAGCATCAGGAACGCGTCGATCGAGCCGTTGGCGATGCTGTCGCGCATGGCCGTGGTCGACCCTCGGAACCGGTCGGCGGGAATCAGCACCAGCCGGCGCGCGGTCGGCACGAAGCGCCGGATCTTGGCGAACACGTGGGTCGCCTTCTCGCCGTCGGTGAAGTACTCGCAGGCGACCAGGGCGATCGGACGCCGGTCGTCGCCCAGGCCCTGCAGCACCTCGACCACCTCGGGCATGGACGCCGGCGCGACGATCTCGTAATCGGCGTCGTAGCGCTTGGTCAGTTCGGCCACCATCGGGGCGCGGTGCTCATGCCCGATCACGACGATGGCCGGCTTCGGACGCGGTGCTGGCATGCCGGAAGTGTGCCACCACCAGCTCGACTCGGATTAGTGTCCATCCGACGAGCAGCGCCTCCCACTAATCGTCGCTATGACGCGATACCGTTCCTCGGTGCGAAACTCCCAGTGGAGCCCAGGTTCGACGGCGCTGCTGCCGGCGGTCGCGGTCGATCTGGTGGTCTTCACTCTGATCGAGGGACGGCTTCAGGTCCGGCTGGCCACCCGCGATGAGGAGCCGTTTGCCGGCGTCCTGGCGCTTCCCGGCGGTTTCGTCCGCAGTGACGAGAACCTGGACGAAGCGGCCGCCCGCGAGTTCGTCGAGGAGACCGGCCTGGCCCGGCTGCGCACCCACCTGGAGCAGCTGCGCAGCTACGGCGACGTGGCCCGCGACCCCCGCGGCCGGGCGTTCTCGGTGGCCTACCTGGTACTGGCGCCGGGCGTCCCCGACCCGGTGCCGGGCACCGAGCCGGCCCGGTCGCGGTGGCTGCCGATCGAGGCGGCCCTGGCGTCCCGGCTGGCGTTCGACCACGCCGCGATCCTGCGCGACGGGCTCGACCGGGTTCGGGGCAAGCTCGAGTACAGCTCGCTGGCCACCGCGTTCTGTCCCGCCGAGTTCACCGTCGCCGAGCTGCGCGTGGTCTACGAGGCGGTCTGGGGACGTCCGCTCGATCCGCGCAACTTCCACCGCAAGATCACCGGCACACCAGGGCTGCTGGTCGAGACCGGACGCGCCCGGCGGGAGGGGCCGGGACGTCCGGCCACGCTGTACCGGGCCGGCCTGGTCAACACGCTGAATCCGCCGCTGACCCGGGACTAGTTCGTCGGCTCGTCCGGGTAGTTATCCACAGATTTCCTGAGACACCTAGGCGTCGTCAGTTCACGCACTTAGTCTCGTCGGACGCATTACACCAGCACGAGGTACCCGACGATGACCGACACGAGCGTTTCCCCGGCCACCGCCAGCATCAGGCCACGGCGCAATCTGCGCTGGATCCTGATCGGGATCCTCGCCATCTGCCTGGGCGGCCTCGGGTCGGCCGTGCTGTACACCAGCGTGGCCGGTGCGACCTCGGTGTTGAAGGTCAACCGGACGATCTATCGCGGTGAACTGATCGGCGCCGCCGATCTGGGTCCGGTCAGCCTGGGCAGCCATCTGGGTGTCGACACGGTGCCTGCCGACCGGGCCGCCGAACTGGTTGGGAAGTCCGCGCTGACCGACCTGTCGAACGGTTCGCTGGTCACGCCGGCGTCCATCGGCGAGCCGGAACTGCAGCGGGGCTTCTCCCGGCTCGGTCTGAAACTGAACCCGGGCCAGGTGCCGATCTCGACGTTGCCGGCCGGGACGCCGGTGGTACTGGTGCCGCTCACCACCGTCAATGACGGCAAAGAGGCCGGCGGGGCGATCCCGGCCACGGTCGCGGTGGCCCCGGCGTCCCTGGTCGACGGCAGCACCTCGCTGGAGGTGACGGTCGCGGATTCGGTCAGCGACCAGGTCGCCCGGCTGGCTGCGGCCGGCCGGCTGGTCGTGGTGAAGCGAGCGCTCTGATGGCCACCGTCGTGCTGACCTCGGCCGGCAACGCGCCGGGGGTCACCACGACCGCGCTGGGTTTGGCGCTGGCCTGGCCCCGGCCGGTGCTGCTGGTCGACGCCGACCGCAACCCGACCCAAGCCGTCCTGGCTGGCTACCTGCGCGGCGAACATCCTGGTCACAGCGGTTTGGCGCGGCTGCTGCAGGCCAGCCGCGAGGGGCGTCCGATGGCGGCGGCGCTCGCTGGCGAGACCGTCGAACTGCCAGCCCTGGTGGCCGGCAACCGGGCCGGATTCGTGCCGGGCTTCCCGCACCCGGGCGTCGTCGGCCTGTTCGCGTCCGCCTGGCCCGAGCTGATGTCGACGCTGGCCGCGTGGGACGGCGACGTGCTGATCGATGCGGGCCGGATCGGGGTGGACGGCCTGCCACTATCGCTGACCCATGGTGCCGATCTGGTCCTCGCGGTGACCCGGACGTCGCTGGTCGCGCTCGCCGGCCTGCGGCTCTACCTGCCCGGACTGGCCGAGGCCTCCGATCGGACGGCGCTGCTGCTGGTCGGCAGCGGGATGCCCTACGGCCGAGCCGAGGTGCAGGAGCAGTTCGCCACCACGGTGGCAGCTGAGGTGGCGCACGCACCGGCCCAGGCCGCGGTGCTCAGCGACGGCACCGGAGTTCCGCGGCGATTCGCCGAATCGGGGTATTTCCGCAGCCTGCGGACGGCGTCCGCCTCGATCGCGGGACGGCTCGACGCGACCCGTGAGCTGATCGGGGCGCGCCGATGACCAAGCTGACCTCCATCCCG
Organism: Micropruina sp.; assembly: GCF_047602385.1. Lineage (GTDB taxonomy): Bacteria > Actinomycetota > Actinomycetes > Propionibacteriales > Propionibacteriaceae > Micropruina. The sequence goes on along the minus strand of NZ_JASGHL010000005.1, from coordinate 680,247 downwards.
CTCTGGCAGGATCTGCCGTTCGAGACGGCGGTCCCGGCCGACCGGCTGCCGAGCCGGCGTCCGCTCGACGACAACGGGACCGACTGGAAGAGCAGCAGGCCGGTGCCGGCCCGTTCGGACGCCGTGACCATCGACTGGAGCGTGGTGGTGATGCTGCGCCGTAAGGCGTCCGAGCTGATCACCACCGCTCTCGCGACTTATACCGAGACCCACGGTGGCGCGATGCCGGAGGTCGACCGGCGGTTGCTCGGCCGTTCCCTGGTGCGCCAGGTCGTCCGCGATCATGCCGAGGACCTGTCCAGCAACGGCCGGGCGCTGTGGTCGATGACGCTCGAGCACGCCTATGCCGAGGGGGTCGAGAACGCGATCTTCGGTTATGGACGGCTGCAGCCGCTGTTCGAGATTCCCGAAGCCGAGAACATCGAGATCCACGGCTACGACTCGGTGATTATCTGCAAGTCCTGGTATCAGTACTTGAGTTGCCGCTATGGCGTTGAAGGAACGAGAGGGACGAAGTCTTCCTGAGTGCTCTGGGCCCCCGTCACCGCGGTGTGGTTGTGCCAGGAAGACGCAGCTGTGTCCTGACAGCTTGCTCGAGAGCGGCTAGTCGCGCGGCCTTGAGCCGTTGATGTTCTTCGCGCTCGCGCAGTTCAGCGTCGATGACCCTGTGAACGTCGGCTAGCACGCGCGCAATTTCTGGCGGAGGCAGGGCAGGTTTAATGCGCACTTTGTTGAAGTCGATCCCGGCAGCATTGCATTCCGATACTTGAGGGTAGCCGTCGATTAGCTGACGTAGGCCCCAGAGTCCGTCGGCCAGGGTGCCGATGAGGGATGACACGGTCACTACGACCCAGGGCTCAGCGTCCCCTTCGAGCACTTCAAGGGTGATGTCAGTAACCCAGGGGGGTAGTTCGCCTGCTTGAAGGCCTCGCCGCAGGGCTTGATTCTCTGCCCCGAGGTCCGCGCCACTTTGGGCCGGTGGTAGTAGGGGGGCCGGTAGTTCGGGTAGAGAGGAGTCAAGGAGTGCCTGCTGCAGCATGGCCGCTCCGTGGGCAGCAGCCTCCGGGGTGCTGGGCCTGATGTACCACTCGACGGTTCCGTCGTGGTGCACGGTCCAGTGAATGCCGTCCTCGTCGGGGAGTCTCTTGGAGAGCCTTTCTGACCATTCGTCGTAGGCATCGTGAGGTGGCACTCCACGAAGCTGGACCCGGACGCTTGAGCCCTCTGCATGATCCTCAACGATCGAGAGTTCGTCACTGATCGAAGGGATCTCGCCAGGCTGACCAATGAGACGTTTCCTGACTTGTGCTCGCTGGACGCGGCTCACGGGCCATTCGGCGATGGCCATCTCAAGAGAAGTCAGCCACGCAAACGTATAGCTGAGGGCGCGTTCGGCTTCATCGGCGTCGACGGTAGCGGGAAGTGAGTCGAGCACGTCGCGGACCCAGCGAGCCTCGGCTGGATGAGTTGCGAAGACCCACTCTTCCGTCCTCAGATGGGCCTCAACGCGACGCAGCAGGTCACGCGTCGCCTTGTCGCGATATGGCAGGGACATTTCAATCGGTTGGGAGTACCGCCTCCAACGCTTCTCGGCGCTGGCAAGCAGTCGGCGGATGATGCCTAGAGCCAGGTCGATGCCGGATCCTCCCTCGGCAAGGCGGTTCTCCGCTTCTTGAAACTGGGATCGCCATTGCGTGTCCTGGATGGCCTGGGAGAGAACGATGCTCTTAACGTCCACCGAGAAGTGGGCGTCGATAAGGGTCACGACGTAGGTCTCCGCGGACCGGCAAAGGGTGCTCAGGAGGGGAGGGTCTGGCGGGATTCCCTCGTGCTGAGCGGCGTTTCTTACTCGACGTAGCTGCTTGACATCTGGAAGGACGGCTGTTGGTCTCCATGCCGATCCCAGATCCTGCGTCAGCTTGCTGATGGTATCTTCGAGCTTGCCTTGCGGCGAGAGGGGGAGCCCTCGAGCTATTGCGATGAGACTGCTCGAACGTTCGACCACTGCATCGATCGCGACGGCTGCTTGAGCGCGCCGGTACTTTCCGGCGGATCGCACCGCTCGAACGGCTTCCTCAAGCTGAATGCGTATCTCCACCAGTTGCTCGACCGCGCGTGGCGTTAGGGGCGCGGTATATGCCCCTGACTTTTCCCGACCCGAGTTGCCAGTTGGAGCATCTGATTCGAGGTGCGAGGTCATTGAGTTCCTTTCAAGGCGCCGAGCCTTATTTTGACTGGTGAGGTGCGGTCGGCTTCTTGCCATCGGCATTCCGTTCGATCATCATCCGCCTGAGCACTTCTCGTCCGGCCGCCAGCTCGGCCTTAAGGTTGTCGCGTTCGTCGATGGCTTGTCGAGCTTCCGTGGTCTTTCGGTCCACCTCGGCCGCCAGCTCGGTGCATCGTGCCCTGGAGAGGCGGAGTTGCTCGGCCAGGCTGGCCGGAGTCTCCCCTTCGAGTTCGGCGCCGAGGCGCCGTCCTAGGGCCTGCAGCAGTTTCGCCTTCTCAGCTCTCAGCTCTCGTATCTCTGCCCGTGCCATCTCCAGCTCGGCGCGTAGGCCGGCCGGGCTCACTTGTGGTGAACCGTCGACAGGGGAAGCTTCACCCGCTTGGTCGCGGGCTTCGACGATTGCTTTGCGCAGCTCGCGGTGGTTGTAGGTGAGCCAGGTGGACACGCCGGCGGTCCGGGCGACTGCTGCGAAGGTGATCGGGGTCCCGTCTCGGCGAAGTGCGTCTAGAGCGGCTTTGGCGCGTTCGAGCTTTGCGTTAGCGCTTGCTCGCCTTGCGGCGAGGAGCCGATCGGTGCTGGCCTCACTCATGGGGTGCTCCGTTTCTTACTGTCGTGTGGGAGTGAACCTCGCGCGCTCTGCGCATCTCTCTGCTGTGGCCGCTGAGTTCCTCGCGGGCAGTCTCAGGTAGAGAATCGACCAGGCTCGCTAGAGCCGCTTGGACGGTGTGGAAGCTGGTGATCTGGTCGTCGATGTTGCGGGTCACCCATTCGGCTGCTCCTGCGGCGAGTGCCTCTTCTTTGTTGACGCGTAGTTCGGCAACGTGAGCGGTGATGGCGGGTAGGTAGGACGGGTCTGGGCGGTAGAAGTTGCATCCGGCGCATTGGAACCTGATGGGGCAGTGGCCCCCGCCTGCCTTCACGTTTGATGGTTCGGCGCAGTTGCCATATGGGACGGCGACAGTCCCCAGCTCGTAGTCGGTTGGGGCGATAGGCAGAAGTCGGCGACCGTTTCGGTCGACCATCAGGCTGGACAGTGCGGCGACAGCGGTGCGGCGACGTTCGAGACTGATCGTGTAGTAGCCCATGGTTGTCATCACGGACGCATGATCCATGAGTCGCCGCAACACATCAACCGGTGTGCCGGCGTCAGCGTGACGTTGCGCATAGGAGTGGCGAAACGCGTAGAGGGTAACCCTGCCGTGGTCGAACAGAACGGGTCCACCGTTGTCATCCAGGCCTTCATCCACGAGTTGAGGCATGACGTCGAGCCAGCGCCGCAGCTGCCGGAACACCTGACTGGGTGAGAGAAAGCCGATTGGTTGGCTGACGCGGCCGCGACGCCCCGGGGCTGGAAAGAGCCAATCTCCACGGTAGTCACGACCGGGGAGTGTGCTGAGGTGCGCCTCCCATCTGGCGATGATGTCCGCGGTCGAAGCGTTGATGGGAAGCCTTCGCCCCGGTCTCCCAGCCTTGTGATTGTCATAGACCAGCGTCGGCTTTCCTTGGATCTCCTTGACGCAGCCGACTTGCAGCGACACGACTTCACCTGGCCGGCGGCCGGTGTCGCGCATCACCTGCACGACAGTCTGATACATCCGCTGGAAGTCGCCGGAGGTCCACCCACCCGCTTCGTAGTGCGAATCGCCCAGAAGCGGCATCTGCCGGTTTAGTTGATCGATGACGTGTTCAGGGATCGCCCGTCCAAGTAGATCTTCGCCGGTGCTCTTGGCGTATGCGAGCCCTTCAGTGCGGACGACTGTGAACGTCCCCGGGATCTCGTCCATGAGGCCAGCAGCTCGTCCAAAGTCCAACACCGCTCGGAACCTGTTGAACAGGGTTCTCCGGTGACTGATCGAGTAGCTCACTCCGTCCAGCAGTCCAGAACGGAACCCATCGATGATCGCGGTGATTTCCTTTCTGCTGAGACTCTTGGGGTCGTCAGCGTGGGGGTGCGCAAGCAAGATTATCGACGCGGCTGCCATTGCCTTGAGTGTTACTCGGACATCCATTACGTAGGGATTGGTGTGTTTGGCCCAAGCCTTGGTCAGCTCCCTCAGCCAGATCTGGTGGACGGCACGGAAGTCCAAAACGGTGCCGTAGGTGCTTGGGTAGGGCCGGCTGGCCGACGGCAACATCCCCAACAGTGCGCAATCCCAGACGTCACCGGCGTGCAGGTCAACTCCGTCGAAGCGGGCTCTGTCAGCGATCAATACCGCGAGCAGTGCACGGAAGAAGCCGCGGCTAGTTTGTGTCCAAGCGTGCTGGACTGACTCCGGGACGGTGAAGAAGCTGACCGCATCGGCCAGGAGGCTAGTCATTGTCTTCACGCGGTGAGGGACCACGACCCTGTGCTGGGTGTAGGACTGCAGTGCGAATAGGAACTCAACTCGAAGTTGGGGGTCGAGATGAGACAGGTCGAACGTGCGCGGATCTGGTGACGGGCCTCTGGTCTCCCTCCGTCGGTAGGAGCCATCCTCCAGTTTGGTGTGACGGAACTTGCATCGTGCTCCAGGAGCCACAGCGAACCGCCCGCAACCTTCCATCGAGCAGTGGAAGACCCACGTGTGCGGATTCTCGACCTGGCCCTGGAAGAACCATGTGTTGGGATCCCATTCCCCGGGGCGCCAATCGTGGTTGAGTCGTTTGCGCATCGACTCGACCCATGGCTGTGATGGGTTCGCACCAAACTCAGTGGCATAGGGCGACACGGGTTGGTGAACCGACCCAGGTTCTTTGCCGCTTCTATGCGGGTTGCGGCTCTTTGGTGAGGGTCGCGTAGTAGGTCGCCTCGTATTCGTCGGGGTTGACCATTCCGAGGCTACCGTGAAGCCTGCGGTTGTTGTACCAGTCGACCCAGCCGGCGGTCGCGTACTCGACGTCCGCGATGGTCTTGTACGGGCCGTCGTGGAAGATCGTCGTACGCACGCACTCGGCCTTGTAGAGGCCGTTGATCGTCTCCATCAGGGCGTTATCGTAGGCGTCGCCGACCGATCCGATCGACGGTGCGATCTGCTCCAGCGCGAGGTGCTCGGTCAGCACAATCGATGTGTATTGAGAGCCCGCATCGCTGTGATGCCGGAGCTGCTTCGGGCCTACAGGGTGGCCTTGCCGGTCGCGTTCCCACAGCGCCATTCGCAGCGGGATCATGACCAGATCGACGTGCTTGGTGGTCTGCGCGTGCCAGGCCACGATGCGTTGGGAGAACACGTCGAGGATGAACGCGACATACACCCAGCCCGCCCACGTTCTGACGTATGTGAAGTCGGTGACCCAGGTGTGATCCGGCCGCGGGGCGGTGAAGTCCCGGTTCAGCAAGTCCCCGGCGCGGATCCCGTCCTTCGCCTGGATCGTCGTGCGGATCGCCTTCGCACGCGTCACCCCGGACAGGCCCAGGGCCCGCATCGCACGATCCACGGCGCCGCGTGAGGCGTCAGCGATCGCGGTGCGTCGGATGAACGCGGTCATCTTCTTGCGCCCATACAGGCCCTCCGGCGTCATCTTCCGACGCTCCACCCCCTCGGCATCGATGACCGTGGTCCAGGTCGCGTCACGGACGGCGTCGACGACCTGCGCGTCGGTGACGGTCCGGATCGATATGCGGCCTTGCCGCCACGCCCGATAGGTGCGCGCGGCGACCTTCACGCCCTGCTCTCGCAGAACGCGGATGATCGACTCGACCGCGTGCCCCTCGGCCCTCATCCGATCGATGAAACCCATGATCAACGGTTGCGGGGGTCGAGTTCCCCCACGAAGAAAGTCGTCGCCGCTTTCAAGATCGCCACGTCCTCGCGCAGCTTCCGATTCTCCGACTTGAGGCGGCGGATCTCGGCATGTTCCTCGCTGGTCTGCCCGTCCCGGTCACCGGCGTCGATATCGGCCTGCACCACCCACCGCCGCAGCGACTCCGCCCCGACGCCTTCCTGGCGGGCGACGGCCACGATGGCCTTCGCGTTCGAGGGGTACTCGGCCCGGTGCTCGCGCACGAGCCGGACAGCGCGCTCACGCAACACAGCATCAATCTTCTTCGGCATGATGAACATCCAATCAACTCAAAAGGATGCGGCACCAAACCTGGGTCGGTTCATGGAGAGCTACCTTCATCGCGACACCAACTCGACGGCGCCGCGCATGTCGTCATCGGAAGCATGGAGATAGACCGCGGTGCTCTGTGCGGTGGCGTGACCCAGCAGCGCCTGCACCACATCCAGATCAACGCCGCTACGAATCCACCTCGTGGCCGCCGTGTGCCGCAACATGTGTGGTCTCAGTTCGTAGCCAGCTCTCCTACCAACATTCGCCACCATGTGCCTGGCCTGCCAATAGGTCATCGGGGCGCCAGCGGCCGGTCCATCGAGGTTGACGAACACAAAATCGCTTGTTCCGCCCGTTGGACTCAGCGCCTCTCGTTCCAACTGGTAGAGCCGGTAACTCTCCACGACTCCCGCATCCACAGGCACCACCCGGGTTCGCCGCCCCTTAGCTCGGGCACGGTTTTCGTTGGGCCGCGCAACGATATGGGTGTGGGCCCCCCGCAAGGCGCAACCCAAGGCCGCCGAAGATGGCAGGTAGTGCAGGTCTTCCCTGCGCAAGCCGAGGCACTCCCCGACACGCATCCCGGCCGAGACCATCAGGCTGACGAGGAAGGCGTCGCGGGGGCGCTTAACAAAGGAGAGCAGAGAGCCGACCTGCTCCTCTTGAAGCGCCATCGGCAGCAGACGCTCCTCGCGTGCGCGAAGGGTCCGCGAACGGACGAGGGTGAACTCGCCATTTTCGCCAGGGTTGAATCCTGGGGGCAGGAACCGCAGCCGGCGTTCCTCGAAGAGCCTCCCAACGGCAGCCTGGTCAACGAGGCCGTGGGCTGAGCAGAAGCGATAGAAGGTAGTGAGCGTAATCATTGCCGCGTTCACCGTTCGCCCTGATCGGCCGCCGGCTTCTAGATGGAGCTTGTAGCGGGCCAGATCAAGCAGATGCACCTCTCGCCAGTCAACTCCGGTCCGATCGGCCCAGGACAGAAACCGAGCCAGCCGCCCCACATAGACACGTTGGGTGTGAATCGACAAACCCCTCGCGAGCATCCACACAACGAAAGACCGCGCCTCGCGCTGAGGCTGGAAATGCTCATCAACCACCAGCCACGACTCAGAGCCAGGCCCCGACATCGTCACCCGAACAGACCGCCAAGACATCCATACCTCCAGTCACTCGAACCAACAGATAGTCAGCGAGGCAACGAGGCGAGCGAAGATCCCCCACCCGTCACCACATGCGACAGGAGTATGCAGATAACGGTGATGGTGCAGTTCGGTGACGGACGCCGCGAGGAACGGCCACCGGTCGCCGACACCGATCAGGAACTGGTCGACGCGATCCGCTTCCTGGGCGAATCGGTCTCGCCGGCACGTCCGTTCGACGACGCCCACCCCACCATGACGCTGGCCCTGGGGGACCGCTTCCGGCTGCACGCGATCGGCTTCGGGTTGTCCTACCGGCCTTCGATCACCATCCGGCAGCACATTCTCACCGACGTTTCGCTGCGCGACCTGGTCAACACTGGAATGCTTCCTGACGAGGTGGGACGCTTCCTGCACTCGGCGGTGATGGCGCGCAAGTCGATCGTGATCTCCGGCGACCAGGGCGCCGGGAAGACCACGCTGTTGCGGGCCCTGATCGAGGCGATCCCGGACAACGAGCGGTTCGGCACGTTGGAGACCGACTACGAGCTGCTCACCCACCTGCGGCCGAACCGGCGCAACATGCTGGCGCTGCAGGCCAAGGTCGGCCTCGGCGAACACCAGGACGGCCGCCGGCTCGGCGAGTACACGGTCGCCGACCTCATTCCTGAGGCACTGCGGCAGAACCTCTCCCGGCTGGTCGTCGGCGAGGTGCGAGGCACCGAGGCCGGCGCGATGTTTGAAGCCATGCAGTCCGGAGCCGGGACTTTGTCCACGACGCACTCGCATTCGGCGGCGTCCACCATGGACCGGTTGGCGCTGCGGGTCGCGCAGGGCGGCGTGTTGAGCGTCGACGAGGCGTACCGGCAGATCAGTCACCACATCCATCTACTCGTCTACGTCCGCTTGGTCGACGACACCTGGCGTGGCGGACGGCGCACCCGCCGGGTCGCCGAGATCCGTCAGCTGACCGGCGCGATGGAGTCCGGACGGCCGATCACCCACCTGGTCTACGCAGCCCCGACCGCCGGCCGCTCGGCGACCTTCCACCCGGAGGCCGGCTTCGCCGACGAACTGGCCGAGTTCGACGCGGCCTGGGAGCAGCCATGACGACAGCCCTGGCCGCGTTGCTCGGCATCCTGATGGCCGTTGGGCTGGTGCTGGTCGCCGCGGGTCTGAGCCGCCGGACTCCACCGCCGCGCCGCCAGCCGCACGGGCGGACGGCGGTGAGGATGCTGCGTGAGCTGGCCAAGGCACACGGGGCGCGGCTGGCGATCGGCGTCATCGCCGGGATCGGCTTCGCCGCGGTCACCGGGATGGGCGTGATGGCACTCGTGGTCCCGGTCGCGGTGATCGGTCTGCCCATCCTGCTGAGCGCACCACCGAACCGCGACATCGAGTTGCTGGAGGTACTCGACCGCTGGGTGCGCTCACTGGCCGCGACGCTGCCGACCGGGCGATCCATCACCGACGCCATCCGAATCTCGGTGCGTAACGCGCCCGCCGTGCTGGCGGAGCCGCTGACCCTGCTGGTCTCGCGCCTGGACGGTCGGTGGACGACACCGGAGGCGCTGCGGGCCATGGCCGACGAACTCGATTCGCCGGACGCCGACGCCGTCCTGGCCGCGTTGTCGCTCGCTGCCGAGCGGGGCGGCACCGGCGCGGCGGCCACCCTGGCTGCGCTGGCCGACTCGATCCAGGACCGGCTCCGGGCCAGGCGCGAGATCGAGACCGAACGCGCCAAACCGCGCATCGTCGTCCGGCAGGTGACCATCATCACGATCGCGGCCCTCGCGGTGGCCTTGGTGTTCGGCCGCGACTTCTTCGCGCCGTACGGGACGCCGCTCGGCCAGACGATCCTGCTGACCCTGATCGGGCTCTACGTGGCGGCTCTGCTGATGCTGCGCCGGATGACCAGCCCGCGGCGTCGGGACCGGATTCTGCGGAGTCTGCGATGAGCGGGCTGTGGATGGCGATCGGATCCGGCGTGCTGCTGGCGGCCGGCCTGTGGGCACTCGCCCGCTTCTTCGTCCGCGTGCATCCCAGGCTCAACGATGCGCTGCGGATGCTGGACGGCCGGACGCAGGCGGCCCCGGTCAGCCAAGCCTCCGGAATCGACCGGCTGGGTGGCTGGTTGCGGCGCCGGCTGCCGCACGGACTCGACGAACGGGTCGTCCGCCAGTTGCAGTTGCGGGCGATCGGAGTGGACCGGTTCTACACCTATAAGGCAGTCGGCGCCCTGACCGGGTTGCTGTTGCCGTCGCTGGCCGGGCTGGCGCTGCTGCTCACCGGCGGCACCTCGATCGCGATCCCGGTGGTGGCGGCACTGGTGCTCGGCATCGTCGGCTTCTTAGCCCCCGACATCGTGATCGGCCGTGGCGCGGCGCACACGGCGTCCGATGCGACCGAGGCGCTGCTCACTTTCATGGACCTGGTCACCCTGGAGCGGCTGGCCAACTCGAGCGCCACGCAGTCGCTGCATGCGGCGGCGGCCGTCTCCGACCAGGCCGTCTTCATGGCCATCCGCGACTCACTGCAACGGTCCCGGCTCGAGCAGCGGGCGCCGTTCGCCGAACTGAAGCGGCTGGGCGAGGACCTCGAACTGCCGGCGCTGTGCGATGTCGCCGACGTGATGAAACTGGACGATTCCGGCGCCTCGCTCTCCGACGCGCTGCGGGCCCGGGTGAAGGAGTTGCGGGACGCGCACCTCACCGCGGCCAAGGTGGAGGCGGCGACGATCTCCGAACGGATGACCTTCCTGATGGTCATCCCCAGCCTGATCTTCGGGCTGCTGTTCCTTGTTCCACCCCTGCTCAGGATATTGAGCACCTGATGTCCTCGTAGAAGGAGTACCGCCATGACCGCCTTTGTGCACACCCTGATCGGGTTCCTGCTCAACCCACCCAAACGGGACGAGAAGGGTCTGTCCCAGTCCACCGAGAACGCCTTGCTGCTCGCCGGCGCAGTCGGTGTGGCAACGCTCATCGTCGGGCTGGTGACAGCCTTCATCAACGGAAAGCTCGGTTCGCTGAAGTGAGCGAGCGCGGGGTCTCGGAGTCCACCCAGTGGGCCTTGCTGATCCCTGTGCTGATGCTGGTCGTTCTCGGCTCGATCCAGGCCGGGGTCTGGCTGCACGGACGCAACGTGGCCGGCCAGGCCGCTGCCGCAGCCACCGAACACGTCGCCTGGGACCGGGGCTCGGACGGGGACGCGGCGGCGATGGCGCGCCGGATCGCGGATGCCGGCGGCCTGACCGGGGTCGTCGTCCGGATCGAGCGGAGCCCGGGCGCGGTCCGAGCCGTCGTCACGGCCCGGGCGCCGTTGATCATCGATCTCGGCCTCGGTGCGGTGACCGAGCACGCCGTGATGCCGCTGGAGACGCGACCGTGATCCGCTCCGAGCGAGGGACGGCCGCCGTCGAGTTCGCGCTGATCGTGCCCGCGTTGGGACTGCTGATCGCGGTGACCATCGGGGCGGCCCGGGTGTGGCAGGCACACACCGTCGTCGAGCAGATCGCCGCCACGGCGGCGCGAGCGGCGTCGCTGGAACTGGCTCCGGGCGACGCACGCGCGGCCGCCGACGCCGTCGCCCGGGACCAGGCCACCACCCGCGGGTTGAGTTGCAGCTCACTTCGGGTAGGGGTCGACCTGGCCGGCTTCCAGGTGCCGGTCGGACAACCGGCCCGGGTGCAGACCCGGGTCACCTGCACGGTGCCGCTGGCCGATCTGTTGGTGCCTGGCTGGCCGGGTTCGTGGGACGTGAGCGCCGAGGCCGGTGCGGTCCTGGATCGCTATCGAAGGAGAGGCTGAAGTGGTTCGATTGCGTGCCCTCGCGGCGGCCCTGGTGCTGCTGTCGATCGTGGGCGCGGTGCCCGCCGCCCTGGTGCAGTGGGGCGTCTCGCCGCTGCGTCTGGGCGGGCTGCTGCGTCCCGACGACGGCTCCGCGGTGCTCGGCGGGCTGACTCTGGTGGCATGGGTGGCGTGGCTGGCCTTCACGGTCTCGGTGCTGGTCGAGGCGGTCAACGTGCTCGGACGCCGTCCGGTCGCGGTGCGAGTTCCCTTACTAGGGGGAATGCAGTCGCTGGCCGGCACGCTGGTGATCACCGCGCTGTCGGCCGGCGTCGTCCAACCTCTGGCGAGCGCGCATGCCGCCACCGCCCCGAGCCCCGGGGCGACGGTTTTCGATGACGAGACGACCGGCTCCGACGCCCCGGCAACGGATACTCGCTACCTGGTCCGCCCCGGCGACGACCTGTGGAGCATCGCCGAGCAACTCCTGGGCGACGGGGCCAAGTGGCGGTTGCTGGCCGATGCCAATCCAGCGCTGCTCGCCGACCCGACTCTCGACCTGACCGCCGGTGTCCGCCTGGCCGTGCCCGAGGTGGCGTCGCCGTCCCGGCAGCCTGGCATCGACGCGTCCGAACAGTCCCGGCCGTCCCCGGGCGTGCAGCCGCTGACCGTGGTGGTCGAGCGCGGCGACACCCTCAGCGGACTGGCGAAGGAGCATCTGGGTGACACCGGTAAGTGGCCGGCGATCTTCCGTGCCAACCGAGAACAGATCAAGGATCCGGACCGGATCGACATCGGCTGGAAGCTGGTGGTCCCGGGACGCCGCTCGGCAGCCCCCGCGCCGGGTCAGGGCAGGCCGGTGCGCAAGCCGGCACAACCCACCGGAGCACAACCCACCTCAGCTCAGCCCACCGGCAACCCACCGACCCCGGCTCCCGGGCAGCCGAGTGCGCAGTCGACCCCGCGGGCGACCGCACCTCCAGACGTTGCCTGGCCGCTGATCGGTGGACTGTCCGGTGCGGCCGCGGCGATGATCCTGGCCGGTGTGGGAGCCGGCCGGCTCGATCAACTGCGGGTTCGTCCGGTCGGACGCCGGATCAGCCACCCTCCGGTCGACGTCCGGCAGTACGAAACTGCGTTGGGACGCCGCCAGCGGCCGGATACCACCGCCCTGCTGGAGGTCGCACTGCGGGCGCTCGGCAGGCACGCCCAGACCACCGGCATCCCGCTGCCACACCCGAGACTGGTGCTGCTCGACGCGGCCGGCGTGACATTCGAATGGGCCCAGGCGCCGGCCACAGCCCCACCGAAGGGCTTCACCGGGGAGGGAAACCGCTGGCGGCTGTCGCAGCGCACGGCCGGCGAGTTGCCGTCCTCGGCCCATCCGGTGCCCTTCCCGGCACTGGTGACCATCGGCCGAGACGACGACGGCCGCTGGCTGATGATCGACCTGGAGGACCGCTCGCCACTGGCACTCGACGGATCCAGACCGCTGCGGCACGCGGCCGCGGCGGCAATGGCGGTCGAGTTGTCCTGCTCGCCATGGGCCTGTGAGCTCGGTCTGACTGTTGTCGGTGGCGACGAGATGTTCGTCCGGGCCGCCTGCCCCGAACTGGTCCGCTACCACGCCGATCCCGCCGGCGCCCTGCCGGCGCTCACCACCCTGATCGACGAACGATCCGCCGACGAGTCCCCGACCGTGCTGCTCCGGGTGGACCCGGACCGCTCCGAGGCCGGCGCCGCCCACATCGTGATCGTTGCCGACGACCTCGATCCGGACACCCGGCGACGGTTCGGCGACCTGCTCGGCGATCCCGATCTGGGCGTGGGCGGGGTGATCGCCGGTCCGGGCGATCGTGCGCTGGTACTGGCCGGGGACGACGATCACCCGCGAGCCCGGCTCGATCCCGAGGGCGTCGAGTTGCGGGCGCACCTGATTCCGGCGCACACCCGGGCGGCGATCGGCACCATCTTCGCGGCCACGGACGCCCCGGCGGAGTCGCCGGCACCGTGGTGGTCGGACGCCGACAACGTCCGCGCGCTGGCACCGCGGCGCGAGTCGGTGCGGCTCGACGAGCGCGAACCCGAGGTGGTCGACCATCCCTACCTGAGGCTGCTCGGCCCGATCGACCTGCTCGGTGCGGCCGGGCCGGCACCGACCCGCGCCCGCCGGCAATGCGAGGAGTACTGCGGGTGGCTGCTGGAGAATCCGCGCAGCGTCGCGACCCAGATGGCTTCGGCGCTGGTGGTCGCAGAGACAACCAGGCGCTCGAACATGTCCCGGCTACGCTCCTGGCTCGGTTCGGACGCCGCGGGCGCGCCCTACCTGCCCGAGGCCTACTCGGGCCGGATCGCTCTGCACCCGGCCGTCGAGTCGGACTGGCGGCGGATCCAGGTGCTGACCGCACCGGGCCTCAACCGGCTGGCGCCGGAGTCGCTGATCGGCGTCCTCGAACTGGTGCGCGGCGCGCCGCTGGCCGACGCCGCGCCCGGGCAGTGGCGCTGGGCCGAGGAACTGCGCACCGACATGACCTCGCTGATCCGTGACGCCGGCGTACTCCTGGTTCGGTGGGCCGTCCGCAACAACGACCTGGACGTCGCCCGCTGGGCCGCGGCACGGGCCCTGCTGGCCGCTCCCGAGGACGAGTTGCTGCTGGTGGAGCGGATCAACACCGAAGTGCTGGCCGGCAACACCGCCGAGGTGCAGCGCCTGGTGCGCTGGGTGACCGGACAGGCTCGCGCCCTCGGGGTCGATCTGGCTCCGGAGACCGTCGATGCTTGTCAGCGGGCGATGGAGGGACGGCCACGGTCGCGTGCCGCGCATTGAGCGGGCGCCGATCGACGAGCCCTGGAACCAGCGCGGAACGTACCTGCGGTACTCCTCGTAGTCGGTGCCGAACAGACGGGTGCCGGCAGGGCCCAGAGCGGGTCGTAGGCTCACCGGCATGGATCCCTCCGCGATGCGGCTCAGCTATGAGCGGGACAGCCTGGACGAGGCGTCGGCTGCCGACGAGCCGCTGCCGCAGTTCACCGCCTGGTTCTGCCAGGCCATCGCCGCCGGTGTCGGCGAGCCCAATGCGATGACGGTAGCCACCGTCGGGCCGGACGGCCGGCCGTCCACCCGGATCGTGTTGCTGAAGGGCTTCGACGCCCGCGGGCTGGTGTTCTACACCAACTACCGTTCCCGGAAGGCCCGCGAGCTGACCGCGAACCCGGTCGCCGCGCTGCAATTCCACTGGGCCGAACTGGAGCGGGTGGTGCGGATCGAAGGCGTCGTCGAGCGCACCCCGGCCGCCGAGTCGGACGCCTACTTCGCCAGCCGTCCGGTCGGCTCCAAAATCGGTGCCTGGGCGTCGCCGCAGAGCGAGGTGATCGCCAACCGGGAGGTTCTGGCCGCCAACGCCGCCGCGGCATCAGAACGCTACGGCGAGGACCCACCGCGGCCCGAGCATTGGGGTGGTTTCCGGGTGCTGCCGCAACTCTGGGAGTTCTGGCAGGGACGCCGCTCCCGGCTGCACGATCGGCTGCGCTACCGTCTGCTCCCGGACGGCAACTGGGTCAGGGAGCGGTTGGCTCCCTGACCCAGGGCGTCTCTCGGGGGTTCGACACGCTCGACCAACAAGGGGCTCGACAAGCTCGACCAGCGGTCGTCAGGGGACGACGATGACCGGGACCGGCGAATTGCGGACGATCTTGGCCCCGCCGGAGCCCAGGAACACATTGGCCAGCTTGTGGGTGCGTGACGACCCGACTACCAGCACATCGCCGTCGGCCCACTCGATGCCGCCCAGCGCCTCGGCCCAGGTGGAGCCGCGGGCCAGGTCGACGGTCGCGCTCAGGCCGTCATGCTTGTACAGGTGCTCGAGTGCCTCCACCTGTGCTCCCTTGACCTGCTCGACCAGCTTGGCGAAGACCAGGTCTTCGTCGTTTCGCACCGGCGAGGTCACCATCGTCCGATGCTTCAGCGCAACGGTCAGCAGCCGCAATTCGGCCCCTACCCGCCTGCAGATGTCGGCCACGTCGTCGAGCAGCTTCCAGGTGATGTCGTCGTCGCGGAAGGCCAGCGTGACCCGGGTGATCTTCGAGCCCGGAGCGGGCCGATAGCCGCGAGGGGCGAGCGCCACCGGCACCGGTGACGAGTGCAGCAGCCGGTCGGTCTTCGAGCTGACCGCGATCCTTCCCTCCGGGCCGTCGTTGCCCGAGCCGACCACGATCAGGGTCGCGCCGAGCTTCTCGGCCTGGTCCGTGATGGCCGCCGGCACCGACCGTCCGGTCACCCAGGTCGCCTCGGCGGTCACATCAGGTTCGTCGGCCAGCAGTTCGAGGGCGGCCCGGGCGCTTGCCTCGCCCTCTTCGGCGGCCCACGTCTCGAACTCGCCGTCCGTCGCGCTGCCGGCCGAGGTCTCCCAGCCGCGCGGCACCACGGTCAATGCGTGCACCGTGCCCGCCTCCGACCGGGCGAACTGGCAGGCGAGTGCCAGCACCCCCGAGTCGTCGGTCGGTGGTCGGTAGCTGACCAGGTATGTCATTCCTCGTCCTTACCCTTTGGTTCGGCGATCTCTTCCAGTGACTTGTAGGTGTTGAGGGTGGCGTGGCGGCGTCCGTAGAACCAGTAGTACGCGAACACGATGATCATCCAACCACCGAAGATCGCCCAGGTGACCGCGGCCAGCCCGGTCAGGACGTACACGCAGGCGACGACGGTCAGGATCGGCACCACCGGGTAGAGCGGCACCTTGAACGGGCGCTCGAGGTCGGGGTGGGTCCGGCGCAGCACCATGATCGAGACGGCGACCACCGAGAACGCCACCAGCGTGCCGATGGAGACGGTCTCCCACAGGTAGTCGGCCGGCACGAAGCCGGACACGATCGCGACCAGCACCGAGACGAAGACGGTGTTGTAGGTCGGCGTCATGGTCTTCTGGTTGACCTGCAGGAACTTCTTCGGAATCAGGCCGTCCCGGCCGACGGCGAACAGGATGCGAGTCTGGCCGTACAGGGTGACCAGGGTGACCGAGAAGATCGAGATCACCGCTCCGGCGGCCAGGATCGTCGACCAGACCTGGTTGCCGGTGACGTCGGCCAGGATCTTGGCCAGGCCCGCCTCGCCGGCAGCCTCGGTGGAGAAGAAGTCGACCGGCTTGGCGGCGATACCGGCCGCGGCGACCAGGATGTAGATGACGGTGACGATGAGCAGCGCGCCGATGATGGCCCGCGGCAGCGCCTTCTGTGGATTCTTCACCTCTTCACCGGCTGTCGCCACCGCGTCCAAGCCGATGAATGAGAAGAAGATCGTGCCGGCCGCGGCGCTGATCCCGGCGGCCTGGGCGAAGAAGTTGTTGAAGTGATCGGCGTTGAAGGCGCTGAACCCGATCGCGGTGAAGAGCACCAGCACGCCGAGCTTGATCAGCACCATGATCGCGTTGACGGTGGCCGACTCGGACGCCCCGCGGAGGAGCAGCAGCATGCACAGCAGGATCAGCACCATCGCGGGCAGGTTGACCCCGCCCTCGGTCGGGACGCCGTCCGGACCGGTGACGAACGAGACCGACAGCACCTTGGGCAGGGTGAATCCGAACAGGCTGTGCAGCAGCTCGTTGAAGTAGCCGCTCCAGCCGACGGCCACAGCGGAGACGGCGACGCCGTACTCCAGCAGCACGCAGCCCGCGATCAGCACCGCCGCACCCTCGCCGAGCGCGTGGTAGGTGTAGGAGTAGGTCGACCCGCTGACCGGGATCGCGGACGCCATCTCGGCGTAGCACAGCGCCGACAGGCCCGCGGCCGCGGCGGCGATGATGAACGAGATGATGACGGCGGCGCCGGCCTTCGGGATCGCCTCGCTGAGCACGAAGAAGATGCCGGTACCCACCGTGGCACCGACACCGAACATCATCAGCTGGAACGTGCCCATATTGCGGGCGAGTTCCTCGCCCTTATGGTGCAGGTGTTGGAACACGATCGGCTTCCGGCGCCGAAGTTGCTCTCCGATGGGCACACTCATCTTGTCTCCCGAATGATTTGTCCGACAGGACGTGGAGGACAAGCTAGCGGCTGGCACTTGCGCTGGGAACCGTTTGGACCAGTTCTCTCATGTCCAGCTTGTTACGATTTCGCGCGATCCGGGCATTTCCCCGCCAAAATGACGGCGTAAGCGCGTGTTCGCAGGCTCAACCACAGCTCGGGGCCCTCCACACCGCGTCGGGTCCCGATCAGTCCATGCTGTAGATCAGCAGGCTGTACGGCGCGATGTCGATATCGGCATGAGCCGGCATCTGGTCGTAGTCCTCCTCGAACGCGGTCACGTCGAAGGAGTCGAAGTCGCTGAAGTCGGCGGAGTAGTTCGCGGCGTCACTGTTGAAGCGGAGCTTCCACAACCCGGGGACCGGCATCCCGATCGCGTACCGCTGGCGGGCGCATGAATCGAGGTTGGCCACCACGACCACGTCGTCGCGCGGACCATGCTGCCACCACCGCTGGAAGGCGATCAGGTTGTTGTCGTCGTTGGCGTGGATGATTCTCAGCCCGGAGCCCATCAGGCCCTTGGTCAGGCCGGCGAAGTTGCGGCGCAGCGCGATCAGGTCGCGGTACAGCCGGACGATGCCGCGGTACTCGGTGTCCAGGTGCCAGTCCAGCCCGACGTCGTCGCGGAACCAGCCGCCCTGCAGGAACTCCTGGCCCTGGAACAGCATCGGGATGCCGGGTGCGGTGAGCACCAGTCCGGCTCCCAGGGTGGACCGCTTCTGAGCCCAGTAGCCCTCGGGGTCGCCCGGGTCGACCTCTTGCGGCACCCGGGCTTTGCCGTTGGCCACTTCGTCGTGCGATTCGGTATAGATCACTCGCGCATAGGTGTCGCCGTAGTTGTTCGCGATCGCCTCGACCACCGCCGGAACCGACCGGTAGGCGTCGTTGGCGACGATGA
Source organism: Micropruina sp. (assembly GCF_047602385.1). Taxonomy (GTDB): domain Bacteria; phylum Actinomycetota; class Actinomycetes; order Propionibacteriales; family Propionibacteriaceae; genus Micropruina. The sequence goes on along the minus strand of NZ_JASGHL010000005.1, from coordinate 662,142 downwards.
TCGCCTCTCGGACGGGGTGGACGAACCTGGCTTCCCACTGCGCGTGGTAGGCGGCGCCGTCCGGGCCGGTGCTGGTCACCGCGGGGTTGCCGTGCAGGTCCTCGGCGATCGTGATCGTGTCCGGGAACTCCGCCCGGATGCTGCGGTTGAGCCAGCCCTGCAGGCTCCAGCCGTCGGGCAGGTCGAGGTCGGCGTCGGCGTCGACGGACCGCATATAGGGGGTCATGTCGAATCGCAGCCCGTCGACGTGATAGTCGCGCAGCCACATGAAGGCGTTGTCTCGAAGGAACTGGCGGACCTCGCCGCGTCCGTAGTCGGGACGGGTGTCGCCCCAGGGCGTGATGGATCGCCAGTCGTTGTAGAAGTAGATGCCGCCCTTGCCGTTCTCGTACCAGCCGTCGAACTGCCACAGGTCCAGGTCGGAGGGGCCGAAATGGTTGTAGACCACGTCCATGATCACCGCTATGCCGGCCCGGTGCGCTTCGCGGATCAGCGTCTTCAACGCGTCCGGTCCGCCGTAGCTGCTCTCCACGGCGAAGATGTGCGCCGGGTTGTACCCCCAGGAGAAGTCGCCGGCGAACTCGGCCGCCGGCATCAGCTGAATCGCGCTGACCCCCAGCCGGGTGAAGTGTTCGAGCCGGGCGCGGACCTCCTCGAAGGTGCCGACCCGGCCGCCGCCCTCAGGTGCGAACGACCCGACGTGCAGTTCGTAGATGACCAGATCGTTGTGCGGCGGACAGACGAACGCATCGCCCTCCCAATCGAAGGCGGCGTGGTCGTAGATCACCCCGTTGCCGACCGAGTTGGTGACCTGCAGGGCGTAGGGATCGATCCGGCTGAGGCACTGCTCGCCGTTGCGGATCAGGTACTTGAACTCGTCGCCGGGGCACGCGCCGGACACGAAGCCGTACCAGTAGCCGTTGCCCTCGGCGGACAGCGCGTCGGTGGTGTCCGACCAGTCGTTGAACGAACCGACCACGGCCACCGCGTCGGCGTGCGGCGCCCACACCCGGAAGCCGGCGCCGCCCGTCGCGACGATGGCCCCCATCCCCGCCAGTGGGTCGCTGGACGGCGCCGGGGCGGGACTCGATTGGTCTGGCATGGCGGACAACCTATCGGCGGCGGCGGCACCGCGTACCCCGTCCCGCCTATCTTTGGTGCATGGCCATCTCGTTGCGCGCTCTGAGCGTCGTCGGCGGCGTCCTGCTGCTGAGCGCCTGCGGCACCACCCCGCCTCCCGCCAGCGTGGCGCCGCCCACGATCTCGGCCACGCCGACCGCCTCTGCCATCCTGTCGTCCACGAGCACGCCGACGAGCAGCCCGACGCCCACTGCGACCGCGTCAGGCGCGACGAGTGCCCCGGCGACACCGGTGAGCCAAGCGCTGGTGCTGCGTCCCAAGGGCCTGGATGGGGCGGCCTTCGGCACCGCCGAGGGCGCGGTTGCCGCGCTGCTCAATGGGAAGGCCGGCAAGCCCGACGGCTCATACTCAGGTCCGATCTGCGAGGTGAGCAACGCCAGCCCCTACGGCCGCCAACTCAACTACGGCGGCGCCGTCTTCATGTTCCAGAGCAAGGCCAAGGGCACCAGCTCCTCGCCACGGACCTTCAGCAGCTGGGTGATCAGTCTCGGCGAGAAGATGAAGGGCTCGATGAAATTGGCCGACGGGTATCCCACCAACACCACGTTCGCGAAGCTCAAGTCGGCGTTCCCTGGCGGCAAGCTGGCCAAGGTCGCACTCGGCGAGTCGGTGGTGTACGTGTTCCGGACGCCCGGGGGCATCTGGTATCGCGGCGACGACGACAAGCGGCCGACCGATATCGGCGCCGGGACGATGGGCACTTGCGATAGATGACCGAGCATCTGCTAGCCGGCCGCTACCGCCTGGAGCACGAGATCGGTGCCGGCGGGATGGGACGGGTGTGGCGTGCCCGTGACGTCCGGCTCGATCGCGAAGTGGCGGTGAAGACCGTCGATCTCAGCCGGGTCAGCGACGCGTCGGTGGCCGGCCGGTTCCAGCGCGAGATCATCCTGACGGCCAAGCTGACCAGCCCGCACACCGTGACGGTCTTCGACGGCGGGGTGGACGGCAACACCGCCTATCTGGTGATGGAACTGCTCGGCGGGGAATCGCTGGCCGAGTCGATCGCCCGTGGCGGCCCGCTGAGCCTCGGCCAGACCGTCGACGTGGCCCGCCAGGTCACTCTCGGGCTGGCCGCGGCGCATGCGCTCGGCCTGGTGCACCGCGACATCAAGCCGGCGAACGTGATGCGCAGCGGCGGCCGGGTGCGACTGCTCGACTTCGGCATCGCCCAACTCACCGGGCAGGCCGATCCGCATCTCACCGCGCCGTCGATGACGATCGGGACCGCTGCCTACATGTCGCCCGAGCAGGCGTCCGGACGCCAGGTGGACGCCGCCACCGATCTGTACGCGCTGGGTTGCCTGATCATGACCATGCTCACCGGACGCCCGCCCTTCGAGGGCGACCAGGCGGTCGCGGTGGCGTCCCATCAGATCAACTCACCGCCGCCGCGGCTGCTCAGCCGCCGTCCGGACGCGCCCCCGGCGCTGGACGCCCTGGTCGCCCGGCTGCTGAGCAAGAATCCGGCGGAACGGCCCGGCACCGACGCCGTGCTGGAGGCCTTGGGCCGGATCGTCGCCGACCCGAACGCCCGGACGGTGCCGTTCACCCCGCCGGCTCCGGTGGCCTCGGTCCAGCCGTCGCCGGCACCGGCGACCAGGCCGTACACGCAGGTGGCCACCGCGCCGTCCGCGGCCGCCGCGCACGCCCTGGAGCAACTGCGGCCGGTCGGATCGTGGTGGATCGCCGGCGTCCTGATCAGCCTGATGGCGGCGATCCTGGCCGGCGGCATCGCGGTCAACCTGACCAGCATGGCTGTCGGCCAGGTGTTCAAGGCCCAGCCGCGAACGTCACCGTCGGTCAAGCCGTCACCGAAAGCGCCGAGCAAGAGCCCTAGCCCGAGCGCCAAGCCACGCACGACGACCAGCCCGAGTCCCGGGCCGGGCGCGGCGGTCGCGCTGGCCGCGGCACTCGAGGGCGTCCGGACGGCGCTGGTCACGCTGCAGGACAGTTCGGCCAAGACGCAGTTGCTGAAGGACTGGGAGTTGGCCAGTAAGCGGATCAGGGCAGGCCAGACGCCCAAGACCACCCTGGCAGCTTTCGAGAAGGCGGTGCGAGCGTCCGATCTCGCCGGGTGGGAGCAGCAGGTCGTGCTGACGGCGACCGGCCTCGTCGCTTCGGTGCTCTGAGGCTCGGCCAGCTCTCGGCGGCCCGACCGGGGAGGAACCCGCATCCACCCCTGAAGAGGTTGAATGCCGGCGGTCGTCCGGGAACGCTGGCCGCAGGCGTGTGACCAGCATGCCCCCCGAACAAGGAGCACCACAGTGTCCAGCAACACCCGCATCAATCCTGACAAGGTCGGCCGGATCGCCGCCAAGGTCGCCACCGAGGCCGCCTATGTGATCACCGGGCTGGCCGACATCGTCGCCGGAACCGTTCAGGACGTCGTCAAGCAGGGCCGGCAGAGCTACCGCGAGCGCCGCGCCGCCGGCGATCGTCCGGTCGGCGACTACGCGCGCCAGGTCCCGCAACAGGTCCGAAGCTTCGTCGACGAGCTGAAGGACGCCTACACCGGGCTCTCGGCGCGCGGCCGCACCGTGTTCTCCGACGGCTTTTCCTCCACCGCGCACCGGCCGGCGCCGGCGCAGCCCGAGCCGGAGGGCTACCAGCAGCCGACGTCGGACTGACCGCGCTCAGCCCGCGCGGGCGTCCAGTGCCGCGACCAGGGCGCCGGCCAGCCAGTCCTGATAGGCGTCCAGTCCCCAGCCGCAGCGCCGGATCAGCCGGTCGGCGTTCTCCGGCGCGGTGAGCGTCCAGACCAGGTCGACGGCGCGTTCGGCGTCCAGGTCGCCGTTGAGACCGAAGGCTGTCTCGATGTGCCGAACCACGCCGCTGTTGCCGATCCGGCGCTCGGTGTCGATGGTGGCCAGGAACGCGCTCAGTTCGGCGTCCGAACCGGCGCCTTCGGCCAGCACCACGCCCAGCAGCGGCCCGGCGCGTTCCAGCAGCATCCGGGCGAATGCGGCGTAGGCACGCAGCGTGGCGCCGATGTCCGGCTGGCGATAGATGCGGGCGATCTCGGGGCGGTCGTTCATCGCGATCGGCTGGTCGTCCCCGGCCAGCACGACGTCGTAGACGGCCTTGAGCACCTGGGCCTTGCCGCCGACCGTGTTGTAGATGGTCTGTGGGCTCACCCCGGCGGCGCGGGCAAGCGCCGCGATCGTCGTCGGGTGGTAACCGGCCTCAAGGAAGTGCCGGTGTGCGGCGCGGAGGATCCGGGCTCGGGTCGCCTGGGCGGCCTCGGTCCGCCGGGAATTGTCGTAGCCACGGGTTGACATCGCGCTCCATTCGCTGGATTATCATTCCATTGGAATAGTGTTCCAGTCATACTCTAGAAGGAGCCACCATGACTAGCAGCACCATCGGAGCGAGTGTCGGCAACGCGGCGTTGCCAGCGGCGCGCGCAGTGTTCGACGCGATCAACTCCAAGGACCTGAGTTGCCTGGACGATGCGGTCACCTCCGATTTCGTCGACCACGGCTCGCCGTTCCCGCTGCCGCCCGGCCCTGACGGCTATCGGCAGATCCTCACCTACGTGACCCGCGTGCTCGCGATCCGCTACGAGTTGATGGACGAGTTCGCCACCGAGGACCGGATCGTGATCCGGGCGGTCGCTCACGGTGTCGCCGTCGCGCCGGTGCACGGTGCCGAGTTCGCCGGCCGTCCCTACGCGATGCCGACGGTGCACATCTATCGCACCGAGGATGACCGGCTGGCCGAGCACTGGGGCGTCCGGGATGAACTGGGTGTGCTCCAGCAGATCGGTGCGCTGCCGGCGCCGGTTCCGCCGGTCTGATCCAGGCGTGCTTGGATGGGTGGGTGGAAATCGCAGAGATCCCGGTGACCGACCTGCCCGACGACGCCGTCGTCCTGGACGTCCGCGAGCCGGGTGAATGGGCGCTCGGTCACGTGCCGAACGCCGTCCACATCCCGCTCGGCGAGGTGGTCGCCCGGCTGTCCGAGCTGCCCGTGGTGGACGGCCCGCTGCCGGTGATCTGCCGTTCTGGCGTGCGCTCGGCGCAGGTGGTGGGTTACCTGGTGGCCCACGGCATCGATGCGGCGAACGTGGACGGCGGCAGCCTGGCCTGGGTCTCGGCGGGCAAGCCGCTGGCCGGCGGCAACGGCACCCCGGTCGTTCTCTGAGAGCCCAAACCTTCGAACTGTAACGATAAAGACCCTTCACCCGGTTGTTCTCTGTAACGTTAAAGATCATGATGGTTACAGGTCGCTCGGGAAGGAGGAGCCGTGAGAAGCAAGGTCACCATGAAGGATGTCGCCGAGGTGGTCGGGGTGTCGGTGATGACGGTTTCCAACGCCTTCAATCGCCCCGATCAGCTCTCGATCGACCTGCGGGAACGCATCCTCTCCCGCGCCGGCAAGATGGGCTACGCCGGTCCCAACGCCACCGCCCGGCAACTCCGCGCCGGACAGACCCACTGCTACGGCGTGGTCTTCTCGCAAAGCCTCAGCTACGCGTTCCATGACCCGTTCTCGGTGCTCTGGCTGGCCGGTTTCAGCGAGGCGCTGCAGCGGGCCGGGGCGACCATGGTGTTGCTGCCGACGCAGAGCGCCGGCGGCGTCGACCTCGACGTGATCCGCAATGCCAGCATCGACGGACTCGCCGCGCTGTGCGCCACCGATGCGGCCCTCGAGGTCGCCCGCCGGAGCGGACTGCACATCGTCGACACGAACGATCAGAACCCGGCCAGCAGTTGGGTCGCGATCGATGACCACGCCGCCGGCACCGGATTGGGCAGGCATGTGCGCCAACTGGGGCACACCGACGTGGCGGTGCTGGTCGGCGGGCACCAGGCCGACGGACGCCCGTTCCCCGACACCCCGGTCACGATCGACGACCTGCCCCGCGGCGGTCTGTACGACACCTCGTCCAGGGTGCGTGGCTTCCTGGCCGGGCTGGGCGACGGCTGCCGGATCCGGACGATCATCGGCGGGGCGAACAGCCGGGAGGCGGGGCGACTCGCCGGCGGACTCGCCGTCGACCGACAGGACCGCCCGACCGCCATCGTCTGCAGCGGGGACATCCTCGCCTTCGGAGTGATGGACGCGCTGGCCGACCGAGGGCTGACGCCCGGCCGCGACATCACCGTGACCGGATTCGACGATCTGCCCGAGGCGGCCCGGATGGGACTGACCACCGTCCGGCAGCCGATCACCGAACGGGGCAGGTTGACCGGCGAGTTGCTGCTCGATCCGGACCGAACCCCCCGGCAGATCCTGATGCCGACCCAACTGGTGGTCCGGTCCAGCTCCGCACCACGCAACAGCTCCTAGTCAATAACCCCTAGTCAAACGTAGCCCCTAGTCAAACCCAGTTTTGGACGCAGGCCTAGGTGACCTGTGCCCAGCGACGATCGCAACACGGAAAGGAGAACAATCATGTTCGCTGCGATTCCCGCCATTGAGGCCGCCATCCGGCAGAACCAGTCGGCTCGTCCCGACGCACCGCAGATCGGAGCCGACCGTCCGGCCGACCCGTGGGAGAGCACGTTGCTGCTCGCCTTCGCTCCGGAGTTCCACCGGCGCTGAGCCTCGCCCCCGCACCCCCGCCCTTGCCCGGGCGGGGGTGCCGCCGTGTCCGGCCGCGTTTGGGTGCCTGCCGGACGCCCGGCAAGATGGCCGGCATGAGTCTTGATCCCGCCAACCCGTTCGCCCGGCCGTCCACGCTGCCCTACCAGCTGACGCCGTGGGCCGAGGTCCGCCCCGAGCACTACCTGCCGGCGGTCGAGGCCGGGATCGCCGAGCGGCTGGCCGACCTGCAGGCGATCGCCGACGAGCCGGCGCCGGCGACGGTCGAGAACGTGATCGAGGCCTGGGAGGCGTCCGGACAGTTGCTGAGTCGCGTCCTCGGCGCGTTCTGGACGGTGCAGCCGGCGGACACCACCGACGAACTCGACGCCATCGACGCCGAGATCTCGCCGATGATGGCCCGCTACGGCGACTCCATCTACCTCAACGGCGGGCTCTACCGGCGGGTGTCGGCGCTCAACGATCGCGTTGTGGCGGGCGAGGTCGAGGCGGATGACCAGGCTCGCTACTGGCTGGAGACCCACCTGCGCGACTTCGTCCGGGCCGGGGTGGGGCTGCCGGACGCCGACCAGGATCGGCTGCGGGAACTGAACGCGAAGCTGGCCGAGCTCACCTCCGCGTTCGGCCGGACCGCCCTGGCCGGCTCGAACGCCGCCGCGGTGCTGGTCAGCGACGAGGCCCAACTGGCCGGAGTCTCCGAGGCGACCAAGGCGGGAGCCCGGGCCGCGGCCGAGAGCCGCGGTCTGGACGGCTGGCTGCTGGAACTCGACTCGTGCACCCCGCAGGCGGTGCTGACCGAGGTCGCCGACCGGGACCTGCGGCGGCGCATCCACCAGGCGTCCGTGGGTCGGGGCTGGTCGGGCGAGCACGACACCCGCGCGCTGCTGGTCGAGATCGCCCGGCTGCGGGCCGAGCGGGCCACCCTGCTGGGTTTCCCGCACCATGCCGAGTACGTGGCGGCGGACGCCTGCGCGAAGTCGTCCGCGGCGGTGCACCAGATGCTCGGACGGCTCGTCCCGGCAGCCGTGCGCAACGCGCGGGCCGAGGCGTCCGACCTGGAGGAGTTGCAGGACGACACGGACCGCGCGGACAGCCCCCGGACACCGCTGGAGCCGTGGGACTGGGAGTTTCTGGCCGAGAAGCTCAAGGCACGTCGCTACAGCTTCGACTCGGCGCTGCTGCGGCCCTACCTGGAGTTGGAGCGGGTGCTGCGCGAGGGCGTGTTCGCGGCGGCCACCGGACTGTTCGGGATCACCTTCGCCGAGCGGGACGATCTGCGCGGCTACAACGACCAGGTGCGGGTCTTCGAGGTGTTGGACGCCGACGGCAGTGGTCTCGGCCTGTTCGTCGCCGACTACTACACCCGCGCCGGCAAGCAGGGCGGCGCCTGGATGAACAACATCGTCGACCAGAACCACCTGCTCGGGCAGTCACCGGTGGTGGTGAACAACCTCAACATCGCCAAGCCGCCCGCCGGGCAGCCGACGCTGCTGACCTGGGACGAGGTGCGCACCCTGTTCCACGAGTTCGGCCACGCCCTGCACGGACTGCTCTCCGACGTCCGGTACCCGTCGCAGTCGGGCACCGCCACCCCGCGCGACTTCGTCGAGTTCCCGTCCCAGGTGAACGAGATGTGGGCCCTGGACGCCGGACTGCTTCCCCGCTACGCGGTCCATCACCAGACCGGCGAGCCGATCCCGGCCGAGTGGATCGATGCGCTCAAGCGCGCCGAACTGTTCAACCAGGGCTGGGCCACCACCGAGATGCTCGGCGCCTCACTGCTCGACCAGGCCTGGCACGCGACGCCCCTGGACGAGTTGCCGTCCGAGCCGGGTGGGGTCGAGGAGTTCGAGGCCCGCGCGCTGGCCGCCGCCGGGGTCGACTACCCGCTCGCGCCGACCCGGTACCGGTCCACCTACTTCAAGCACATCTTCGAGGGCGGCTACGCGGCGGGCTACTACAGCTATCTGTGGTCGGAGGTGCTGGACGCCGACACCGGCGCCTGGTTTCTCGCCAATGGCGGCCTGACCAGGGCGAACGGTCAGCGGTACCGAGAGCGGCTGCTGGGCCGCGGCGGCTCGGTCGACGCGATGGACGGCTACCGCGACTTTCGCGGCGCCGACCCCGACATCAGCCACCTGCTGAAGCGGCGCGGGCTGATCGTAGACGCGAGCGAACGTCTTGCGCTATCCGACTCCGCGGTCTTCCGAACGCCACAGCGCGTCGAGCGGCAGCGCGACGACACGGTCTCCGACCACGCGGGCGGTGTCGCCGGTGTATAGCACGTATCCACCAACGAATCGATCTCCCAGCTTGTCGCGAAGGAGCATGAGTCCGGTCAGGTCCCTCGAATGCACGGTCGCGGCAGCCTTGACTTCCATTCCGACGACGCGGCCGTCGGGACTTTCCAGCACCACGTCCACTTCAGCACCGCGTTGATCGCGGTAGTGACACAGTCTCGCGCGCTGAGAACTCCAGCCGAGTTGACGGCGCAGCTCACCCACCACGAGTCCCTCAAGCAGACCACCGGCCGGACTGTTGGACACGGTAGGTGCGAGACCGTCGGGGGCGACGCCCAGAAGGCTGGCCGCCAGACCCGTGTCGAGGAGGAACACCTTCGGCTGCTTCACCTCGCGCGAGGTCAAGTTCGCGGTCCAGGCCGGCAACACATGGATCAGAAAGAGAGTCTCCAGGAGCCGGATGTAGGGATCGAGAGTCGTTCGAGGGACCCCCGAGTCGTTGGCCAGGGAGGCCCAGACCATGCCGCTTCCACTACGCGCCGCAATGAAGCGCAGAAGTCGCGGAAGGTCCGCTAGCCGCTGTAGTCCGGAAAGGTCCAGTGCGTCCCGGTTCACGATCTGCGTCAGATACGTGTCGTACCAATCCGCGCGCCGGACGGGGCCCGATCGAGCCAGCGCCTCCGGGTAGCCCCCTCGGCATGCGCGTTCCAGGTAGTCGCGGCGGGTGAGGCGGGTCGAATGCCCGAGGAATCTGCGCCCACTGAAGACGGCGTCGATGAAGGACGCCGACTGTTCGGCTAGCTCGGCTTGACTCAGCGAGTGAAGAGTCAGCGGCTGCGCGCGCCCCGCAAGCGACTCATGGGTAGTGGCAAGGTCGAGCAGGTTGGCGGACCCAATGACCAGGTACCGTCCGGGACGCTTGTCTCGATCAACCGCGGCCTTGAGGGCAATGATCAACTGCGGCACTCGCTGGACCTCATCGATCACGAGCAGCCCGTCAGGAAACTGGGCGACGAAGCCTGCGGGGTCATCCGACGCGAATCGACGCACGTCCAAGTCGTCGAGAGTCACGACATGACTTCTGCGTCGCCCGGCGATCTGCTCGGCGAGTGTCGACTTGCCCACCTGCCGCGCACCCTGCAACACGACGATCCGAGTATCCCTGAGCGCGCCCTCAACTCGTGGGAGGAGGAATCGCTCAATGACGCCATCAGTCACTATCACGCGATGGTATCGCGGCTCGTCATTCTCCCAGGCCGAACTCGTCATTTGCCCATGCAGGACTCGTCATTTGCCCATGCAGGGCTCGTCATTTGCCCGTGTGGCGGGGACCGCCCCGCAAGCGGCGGGCGCCTATTGACCGTTCAGGCGCTGCTCGATTATCCGCTTGACCGCCTCCGCGTCCGCGGGGATCTCGGTGACCCGCCGGGGCAGGTCTTCGAGGCCGACGAAGGCTGCCGGACGTCCCGGCTCGCGTCCCAGCGCCTCGACGATGGTGGCGGAGAACTTCACCGGGAGCGCGGTCTCGGTGGCGATGATCGGGCCGGCGATCGAGTCGCGCAGGTCGTGGGCGAGCTTGACCGCGTCCGCGGTGTGCGGGTCGATGATCACGCCGTCGGACGCCTCGACCGCGCGGATGGTGGTCAGCCGGTCGGCGTGGGTGGAGGTGCCTGAGACGAAGCCGTAGCGCTGCCGGATGCTCGCGAACTCCGGCGTTTCGGAGAGGTCGAAGAAGCCCTGGCCCGCCAGCACCGGACCGAACAGCTCGGCGGTGCGCGCGCCGTCCCGGCCGAGCAGGTCGTAGACGAAGCGCTCGAAGTTGCTGGCCTTGGAGATGTCCATCGACGGGCTGGAGGTCTCCTCGGCGCCGGCCCGCACCCGGTAGACGCCGGTGCGGAAGAACTCGTCCAGCACGTTGTTCTCATTGGTGGCCAGGATCAGCGCGTCGACCGGCAGGCACATCTGCCGGGCGACGTGGGCGGCGCAGATGTTGCCGAAGTTGCCGGTCGGGACGGCGAACGACACCCGAGTCACGGACTCGCCGGCGGCGTCCAGGGCGGACGTCACCCGCAGGTAGGCGACCACGTAGTAGATCACCTGGGCCACCACGCGCGCCCAGTTGATGGAGTTCACCGCACCCAGCCGGTGGGCGGCCTTGAACGCGGCGTCGCTCATCACCGTCTTGACCAGATCCTGGCAGTCGTCGAAGACCCCGTCCACGGCCAGGTTGACGATCTGCGGGTCGTCCAGGCTGAACATCTGCGCCTGCTGGAAGGGGCTCATCCGGCCCTGGGGCGACAACATGAACACGGTGATGCCGCGCCGTCCGCGCATCGCGTACTCGGCGGCCGAGCCGGTATCACCCGAAGTGGCACCAAGAATCGTCAATGTTTCGTCGCGCCGGGCGAGCTCGTACTCGAACAGTTGGCCGAGCAGCTGCATCGCCATGTCCTTGAAGGCCGCGGTCGGCCCTTCGGAGAGCTTCGCCAGCCAGATGCCGTCCGACAGCGCTGCCACCGGGACGACCGGGTCGCCGAACACCTCGGTGGCGTAGGCGCGCTCGCAGATCGCCCGCAGGTCGGCGTCCGGGATGTCGTCCACGAACAGGCTGAGCACCTCGAACGCCACTGCGGCATAACCCTCGGACGCCAGCAGCGACCGCCAGCGGTCCAGGGTTGCTGCAGGTCAGGGTCGGGTAGTGCTCGGGCAGGTAGAGCCCGCCGTCCGGGGCGAGGCCATCCAGCAGGATGTCGCAGAACGGCAGCCCGGGACCAGGCTCAGCGGAACGGGTCGACAGGTAGCGCACCGGTCGAGCCTATCGGGCGCCCGGCTGGCGCCCGGCCGCTAGCGGCGCACCAGGCCGGCCTCGTAGGCGAGCAGCACCAGGCCGACCCGGTCCCGGCAGTGCAGCTTGGACAGCAGCCGCCCGATGTGGGTCTTCACGGTGCCTTCGGCCATGTACAGCCGTCCGGCGATCTCGGAGTTGGTGGCGCCGGCGGCGATCTCGATCAGCACTTCGCGCTCGCGGTCGGTGAGCACGTCCAGCCGGCGGTCGGCGCCGGGCGAGGCGGGCAGGGTGGGCACCACCTGGTCGAGCAGCCTCCGGGTTGCGGACGGCGCCATCACCGCCTCGCCGGCGGCGACGTTGCGGATCGCGTTCAGCAGGTCGGCCGGCCGGGCGTCCTTGAGCAGGAATCCGGACGCCCCGGCCTTCAGCGCCGCGAACACATACTCGTCGACGTCGAAGGTGGTCAGCACCAGCACCTTGGTGCCCAGCCCGGCCCGGATGATCTGCCGGGTCGCCTCGACACCGTCCATCACCGGCATCCGGATGTCCATCAGCACCACGTCGGCGGGCTGGGCGGTCAGCGCCTGGACCGCAGCGGCCCCGTCGGGCGCCTCGCCGACCACGGCCAGGTCGTCCTCGGCCTCGATCAGCATGCGGAAGCCGCTGCGGACCAACGCCTGGTCGTCGGCCAGGAAGACCCGGATCGTGGGGCTCATCGGTGTGCTCCTTGTCGGTGGTGGACGGGCAGGACGGCGCGGACGACGAACCCGCCGAGGGCCAGCGGGTGGGCCTCCAGCCGGCCGTCCATCGAGGTGACCCGCTCGGCCATCCCGCGCAGGCCGTGGCCGGGGGTGGTGTGCACCGACTCCGGGCCGGGCCCGTTGTCGACCACCTCGACCATGATCTCGGCGGCCCCGTAGGCGATCGTGACCACCGCGGTGGCGGTCGGGCCGGCGTGCTTGAGGAAGTTCGTCAGTGCCTCCTGCACCACCCGGTAGATGGTCAACTCCTGGGCGGGGGAGACCCACGGCGGCTCGCCGTGCAGCACCAGTGTGGCCCGGTCGGACGCCCGGTGCACCAGTTCCGGGATGTCGGCCAGGGACGGCGCCGGCTCCCAGTCGGTGGCTCGGCGTTCGGGTTCGCTGCGCAGCACGCCGACGATCCGGCGCATCTCGCTGAGCGCCTCGCGTCCGGTTTCGGCGATGGTGTCGAGCGCGGTGACGGCGGCGTCCGGCCGCTTGGTCGCCAGTGCCCGGCCGCCCTCGGCCTGGACGATCATCACCGACAGCGAATGGGCGACGATGTCGTGCAACTCCCGCGCGATGGTGGCCCGGGCGCGCGACTCGGCCAGCCGTCCCTGTTGTTCCCGCTCGGCCAGCAGCAGTTGATAGCGCTCCTCTGCGGCGGCGATCCGGTCGGCGTGCGCGACCGTGGACTCGCGCACCCGGCGTCCGATGGCGTAGGGGGTGACGATCAGGCCGAGGCAGACGAACGCGGACAGTACGAACAGCACGATGCCGCGGGCGCTGATCGCGAATCCCTCAGCCGCCGTGGCCCAGCGCAGCGGACCGATCAGCGCGGCCAAGCCACCGATGGCGACCACCGAGCGGGCCAGCGGGCCAGGCACCCAGCGGGCCACCGAGTAGGCCACGATCGGCAGCACGACCAGCGTCGCGGTGAAGGTGTTCACCACGATCACCTGGGCGATGCCGGCGATGGTGCAGCCGGCCAGCATCAGCAGCGGAGAGTGCCGACGCAACACCAGTGGCAGCACCATCAGCGCCAGGGTGGGCACCAGCAGCAGCCGCGGGATCGAGTTCCAGTTCGAATAGACCGCGAACGGCAGTACCGTCACCAGCATCATGGCGAGCGCGAGCATGCCGTCCAGCACCCAGTCGTGCCGGGTGGCACCGGGTGGGAAGAGCAGCTCACGCGGGTTCATCGCCCCAAGAGTAGGCGTCGGGCTAGCCCGGTTGCGCGGGGAATCTAGCCTGGCCCCATGCGTAACCGGAGCGATCGGCTGGTGGCCGTGGCGACCCTGGGCGCATTCGTGGTGGTGACCGGTGTGCTCGGCCTGGTCTCGCTCTACCTGGGGGCGGTGACCCAGGCCCTCTCCGACGTTCCGCGCAGCGCGCCCCTGGCGGACTATCCGGGCCGCCCCGCCCCGGCCGCGGAGGTGGCCGGCGTAGCGCCCGTCCGCTACCTGGTTCTGGTCACCGACGATCACGGCGACCTGGCCAGTGCCTATCTCGCCCAGTTGTCCGGCCGGCGCGACGCCCTGCAACTGATCAGCCTGCCGGCAAACCTCCTGGTCAGCGGGGACGGCGGAGCCGAGACGACACTGTCCGGCCGGTTCGCGTCCGCCCACGGAGCGGGAGCGGTGGAATCGGTCGAACGGCTGCTCAGCACCCGGGTCGACCACCTGATCGAGCTGAAGCTGGACGAGTTCCTCAGGCTGGTCGACGTGGTCGGCGGGATCCGGGTCGAGAACCGGGCGGAGATGTCCGCGGAGGGCTGGCACTTCCCGTCCGGAGGGCTGCAGCTCTCCGCACGCGAGGCGTCCGTGTTCGTCGGCGCCAATCGGCAGGCGATGACCCGGCTGGAGCGGACCGAGGCGGTGCTGGTCCAGCTGGTGCGTGGCGTGGTCAGCGGGGATGCGCTGACCAACCCGGCCAAGGTCGAGACGATCGGCACGATTCTGCGTGGCTGCCTGATCGTCGACGCGGGGCTCACCCCGGGCGAGATCCGCCGGATGGCGCTCGACATGCACTTGCGGGTGGAGAACATCAACGGCACGCCGCTGCCGCTGGCCGGAGTCAGCGAACTCGCCGGGGCTCCGGTCACGGTCGCCGACGAATCCCGGCTGGGTGAGCTGGCCGACGCGTTCGCCGCCGACCAACTGGAGGCCTGGGCGGACCGGCAGGGCGCGCCCTGGGCACCGTTGGTCACCCTGCCGCCGCGCTGAGGACTTCCCTAGACTTCTGCAATGAAGGCTCTGCTGGCCCTGGCGATCGTCGTGGTCGCGCTGGTCGGCGTCATCGAGCCGCTTCGCCGCCGGAGGGACCGGGTGGCCGCGATCTGGGCGGCCGAGACGGATCGTCCGTGACCGGCCGCTCCTTCGATGTCCTGGTCGCGGGCATGGTGTTCGCCGATCTGGTGTTCACCGAACTCCCCAACCCGCCCGCGCCGGGCACCGAGGTATGGGCCGGCGGGATGGGGACCTCACCCGGAGGGATCGCGAACCTCGCCGTGGCGCTGTCGCGGCTCGGCCTGGACACCGGCCTGATCGCCGGTTTCGGCGACGACGGCTACGGCCAGTGGTGCCGGCAGGTGCTCACCGAGCAGGAGCGCGTGGACACCTCGATGGCACCCACCTTCGAGGGCTGGCACACCCCGGTCACGGTATCGATGGCCTATGCCGGCGACCGGGCGATGGTGACCCACGGGCACGAGACGCCGGTGCCGTCCTCACGCCTGCTCATCCCCGGCACCACGGCGCGCGCCGTGATCGCCGAACTGGACGGCGACCCGTGGTGGCAGCGGTTGCGGACCTCCGGTGCGCTGGTCTTCGCCGATGTCGGCTGGGACGGCACCGGCGCCTGGGACCCCTGCGTGCTGGACCGGCTCAGCGGCTGCCACTGCTTCATGCCCAACGACCGCGAGGCGATGGCCTACACCCGCACGCACACCGCCGAAGAGGCGCTGGAAGTGCTGGGTGAGCGGGTGCCGCTGGCGGTGGTGACGCTCGGGGCCGAGGGTGCGATCGCCCATGAATCCGGTAGTGGGACATGGGTCCGGGTGCCGGGGCTGCCGGTTCCGGCGATCGACCCGACCGGGGCGGGGGACTGCTTCGGGGCCGCGTTGGTGGTGGGAACCCTGGGCGGCTGGCCGTTGGACGCGCGGCTCAAATTCGCCACCCTCACCGCGGGGCTCGCTGTCCAGCAGTTCGGCGGCTCGCTGGCCGCTCCGGGCTGGGGCGACGTGGCCGACTGGTGGGCCGAGCAGGTCCGCTCCGCGGCGTCCGGCGACCCGGTGGCGACCCGGTTGCGCGAGGAGTACGGGTTCCTGCCCGACATCATCCCGGCCGGGACGCTCTCGCGGGTACGGCGCGCGGAGGCCACCATCGCCAAGCTCGCCCATCTGCCGGAACGGCCGTCCTGAACCGACAGTTGGATCCACTCCTCGCCGCGTCAGTCAGCCGGCCAGGGCGGCGAGGCAACGGACGGCGAAGTCCTGTGCCCACTCCTCACCGCGCCGGCGCACCAGCCGCAGCACCAGGGGCGCGGCGTGGTCACTCAGGGCGTGTGCGGCGAACTCGGCCGGATCGAGACCACGAATCAGGTCGGCCTGCGCCGGCACCAGGGTGAACCGGCGTCGGTTGCGCAACAGCAGCAGCATGCCGCCCAGGTCGGAGTAGGTCAGGGCCGGATCGAAGTGGACGTCGGCGTTGCGCAGCGGAGCGCGTTCGGCGTCCGAGCGCAGCTCCCAGTACGGCGGGCCGCCGACCAGGGTGAACCCGCTCAGATCGGCGGGGGTGACCACCGTTCCGGCCGGGAAGTGCGCGGCGTCGCAGACCACCGAGATGTCCTCGGTCAGCACGGTGTCCTCGATCAGGTCCGGGTGGCTGGACCGGACGCGGCTGAGGCCGAGATCGATGGTGCGGTCGACCAAGGCCCGGTCGATCTCCAGCGAGGCGACATGCCGCACTTCGATGTCGAGAGTCTCGGACGAGGCGTCGATCAGTTCGCCGAGCCGGCGTCGCTGTGGGGCGCCCAGCACATCGGGAATGCCCAGCCGGACATGCAGCCGGGGGCCGGCTCCGCGCACCACGTCGCGGGCACGGTCCATGTCGGCGACGATGCGAGCGGCCAGCGGAAGCAGCCGTTCGCCTTCGGCGGTGAGCCGGGTGTGGCGGGTGGAGCGATCGAAGAGGGTGCAGCCCAGGTCGGCCTCGAGGTCACGGATTCGCTGCGAGAGCGGCGGCACCGACATGTGCAGCGACGCGGCCGCTCGGGTGAAGTTGAGCTCGCGAGCGACCGCGAGAAAATAGCGCAGGTGTCTGGCGTCCACGCGATTGTTATCGCACCGATCACAAAGGCGGCGCAACCTTGGTCATTCCCCCGTGGATCGATCGCGCTTAGGCTCCCGGCAACCAAGGGTTCCGTCGACCGGCTGCTCACCCGCCGTGAGGAAACGCAGCCCCGCCCACGCAATGCCTGGGCGGTGGAAGGAGAAATCAGAGTGCCCATCGTCACCATCATCGGTGCCGGCGTCATCGGTGTGTCCTGGGCGAGGCTGTTCGCCGAGGCCGGCTGGGAGGTGCGGGTCACCGACCCGCGTCCCGACCTCGCCGATCTGCTGGCCGGCATCGCCGCCACTGCGGTCCCCGACCTGGCCGAGGCTCTGCGCGGCGCCGATTTCGTCCAGGAGAACGGACCCGAACGGATCGAGGTGAAGCGCGAACTGTTCGCGGCCGCCGCCGAGCACGCCGAGCCGGACGCCGTGCTGGCGTCCTCGTCGTCGTCCCTGCTTCCCTCCGCGATGGCCGAGGGCAACCCGGCCGCCGACCGGATCGTGATCGGCCACCCGTTCAACCCGCCGGAGCTGATGCCGCTGGTCGAGGTGGTGCCCTCGCCGAGCACGTCGGCGGCCACCATGGACCGTGCGATCGAGGTCTATCGCGGGCTGGGCCGGCGTCCGGTGCGGCTCAACAAGGAGGTGCCCGGCTTCGTCGGGAACCGGCTGCAGCGGGTGTTCAACGAGCAGTCCACCTACCTGGTGCAGCAAGGGGTGATCGATCCGGCCGAGCTGGACGAGCTGGTGCGCAACTCGCTCGGCCTGCGCTGGGCGACGATCGGCCCGTTCGAGTCACGTCATCTCGGTGGCGGTCCGGGCGGCATCCGGCACCTGGCTGCCCATGTCGGCGCCGCGATGACCTTCGAGATCGGGACGCCCGACCCGGCCCGCAACGAAGCCGTCTACGAAGCCGTTGAGGCGGCCTACGGCGTGGGCGAGGACGCGTATCACCAGCTCGCCGAGCAGCGGGACCGGCGCACCCGCGCCGTCCTCGCCGGGCTGGCCGCAGCCGATCAGGCCGCTGAGGATGAGGAGGGCTCGCGATGAGCGAGGAGCTGACCGCCCGGCTGCGTACCGCGCCGGCGACCACCGACGACTTCGACCCGCACGCCGCACTCGAGGACTTGCTCGGCACAGTCGGGCTCACCTCGGCCGACGCCGGGGGCAGCATCGACTTCGTCGGCGCCGACCCGGTGCTGCCCGACGTGATGCGGCTGGCCGGCGGAACCGCGGTCGCGCTGGTGGCCAAGTCGGTGGCGGTCGCCGCGCTGTGGCGGATGCGCGGCGGCCTCGGGCAGGACATCGCGATGGACCTGCGGGTGGCGCCGCGGCGGCTCTGCCCGTTCTACGAGAAGCGCTGGGAACTGCTCAACGGCTACGCGATGTCCGATCCGGTAAGGGTGGACCCCGCGTTCGCCACCGCCAGCTTCTACCAGACCGCGGACGGCCGCTGGATGCATCCGATGGGTCCGTACGCCCGGTTGCGCAACGACACCGCCGCCCTGCTCGGGGTGCCGGAACGTCAGGCCCCGGTCGCCGAGGCGATCGCGTCCTGGAACTCCCTCGAACTCGAAGAGGCCGGTGAGCAGGCCGGCGTGATCATGCCGATGTGCCGCACCACCGACGAGCTGATCGAGACCGAGCAGTACCGCCAGGTGCTGTCCTCGATGCCGCCGGTGGTGGTGGAGCAGATCGGTGACAGCGATCCCGAGCCGCTGCCCGGCGGCGTCCATCAGCCGCTGGAGGGCATCCGTGCCCTCGGACGGGCGCACATCATCGCCGGTGCCGGTTGCGGGCGGGCGCTGGCGCTGCACGGGGCCGACGTGCTGAACGTGTGGGACCCCAACGAGTACGAGCTGCCGATGCTCTACACCACCTCGAATATCGGCATGCGCTCCACCATGCTCGACCTGCGCCAGGAGGCCGGCGCGGCCGCCATGCAGCGGCTGCTGCGCGGGGCGGACATCTTCTTCGCCAACCGGCGTCCGGGCTACCTCGCCCGGCACGGCCTGGACGCCGCGGGCGCCGCGGCGGCCCGTCCGGGCATCATCCATGCCAGCGTCAACCTCAACGGCGAAACCGGACCGTGGTCGGGCCGGATCGGCTTCGACCAGACCGCCGGGGCGCTGGCCGGGGTGATGTTGGCCGAGGGCGAGGACGGCGTGCCCACGCTGCCTCAGGTGCCGGTGGTCAACGACTACATCACCTCGTGGTTCCTGCAGCTGGGCATCATTCATGCGCTGATGCGGCGGGCCGAGCACGGCGGCTCGTACAAGGTCACCGTCTCACTGACCCGCACCGCGCTGTGGCTGCGCAGCCTGGGCATCTTCGACAAGGCCTACGCCCGCGAGGTGGCCGGCAAGGCGCCGGGGCACGAGAACCTGGCCCCGCAGACCTTCACCGCCGACACCGCCCTGGGCCGCTACCAGGGGGTCACCGAACAGGTCCGGATGTCCCAGACCCCCGGCTACTACAGCTATCCGTTGATCCCGCGCGGCTCGCACCGCCCGGAATGGATCGGGGGCCCGCGATGAGCACGTTGCTGGCGCTGTTGGTGCGGCAGCAGGCGATCGTCCGGGTCGAGTTGCCGTCCGGACGGGTGGACACGCTCACCGACGACGCCGGGGCCGCACCGGACGGCATCGCGGTGGTGGGCGACACCGTCTACTGGACGACCATGGGCGTCCCCGAACTGATCCCCGGGGTGCCCGGTGAGGCCGGACGCGACTACTCGGCCTCCAACGGCGGGGTGCACGCCATCGAACTGGACGGCACCGGACGCCGCGACATCCTGCCCGACGGCGCGCTGACCACCGGCAAGCAACTGGTCAGCGACGGCAGCCGGCTGTACTGGGGTGACCGCGAGGGCTGCCTGGTGTCCTGCTGCCGGCTGGACGGCACCGGGCTGACCAATCTGGTCGTCCGGGAGCGCAGTGACGACTGGCTCAACGAATGCGTGGGCGTCGCGGTCGATCCGGCGGCCGGTTGGCTGTACTGGACGCAGAAGGGGCCCGCGAAAGGCGGCGTCGGCCGGATCCTCCGCGCCCCGTTGGCGCTGGACGGCGACCCGGCCACCCGGGCGGACATCGAGACGTTGTGGGACGGGCTGCCGGAACCGATCGACCTGGAACTGTCCGACGGCTACCTCTACTGGACCGACCGGGGCGCGGAACCGGACGGTAACACCCTGAACCGGGCACCGGTACCGGCGCCGAGAGCGGCCGGCGCCACCCCAGAGATTCTCGCCCGCGGCTTCCAGGAGACGATCGGCCTGGCGATCGACGCGGACGCGGGCATCGCCTACGTCTCGGACCTGTCCGGCGCGATCCGCGCCGTCCCGCTGCCCGGCTCGGCAGGCGAGGAGACGGTCGTCGCAAGCCTCGACACCCCGGTCACCGGCATCGCGTTGGTCAGCTGAGGCCGGAGGCATCGCCTGGGGCCCGCTCACCCCGGCATGGCGGCCGGCGCTCACTCGCTCGGGTTGAGTAGCCGAACCCCGGTGCGCCGGAAGTCCTTGGTGTTGCGCGTGACGAGGATGAGGTCGTGGACGAGCGCGGTCGCCGCGATGAGTGCATCCATCTCGGGCAGCGGGTCGGGAATGTGCAACTCGGCGGCCTTGAGCGCCGTCCGTTCATCGACGGGAAGGAGCGCTCCACCGAACATCGGCCGGACGTCCTCATCCAGCCAGAGCCGCAGCGGTGCTGCGCCGGTCGGGTCGCTGCGCTCTTTCCGGCGGACCCCTCGTTCGAGTTCCAGCACAGTGATCACGCTGACAGCGAGGTTCCTGATCTCTTGGCCTCGCAGCCAGGCCAGCAACGCCGTGGACCGCTTCAGCCGAGCGTCGCTGATGATGTTGGTGTCGAGGAGGTAGGTCACAGGCCGAACTCACGCGATGCTTCGACCCGACGTTCGGGCAGCTCGAGTTCGATGTGTTCGGTGCCTCGTGCCCACAGCCGGTCCCCCACCAGCTCATGTGCGCCGGAGAGCCGATCGAACTCTTCGGCGGTCAGCAACACATGGGAGCGTCGTCCGTGGTCGGTGATGGTCACCGGACCGTGCTCGGCGGCCCGCTTGGCAGCCGAAACGTCGCGGTTGAACTCGCGGCTCGTGATCGTGGTGCCCATGCCGTGCTCCTACTTTGTACCTACAGTAGTAACTGTAGCGGCCTCTCGGCGCTCTTCGGAGCGCTCCGACGCCGGAAATGAGCGGGTTATGCATACTTATGAAAACGCTGACCAACGCAACCACCGCTGGCTGAGCCTGTCGAAACACCTTGCCAGCATCAGGTCGCCCAAGGTCTCAACGAGCTCGACCAACGAGAATCAGCGCTTCCTCGTGGAGTCCCTCTCGGGAGCGTTCTGGCCAAAGCCATAAATATGGTTGCACCGCGCACGGCTCTGAAGCGATCTCTGGGTGGAGACGAAGGGACTCGAACCCTCAACCTCGACCTTGCAAAGGTCTTGCGCTGCCAGTTGCGCCACGTCCCCGGTTGCCGTCCGGACGCCGAGCGCCGCGGAACGGGATGATCTTAGCCGTCCCCGTCGGCCGGCGCCCATTCAACTCAGGGGGTGCCGCCGGCGTCGGCACGGCTCCGATGAAGCCGGGATCGACCGCGTCGGTGGCCCCAACTACCCTTGAGCCCATGTGGTCCAAGCGCGAGGCGATCGACTATGCGCTGCAACGCCGGCACACCCTGCAGGCCTTGCGGCGTTCGCCGCGCACGCTTTCGCGCTCCGACGCCTGCGACGCCGACCCGATGCTGATCCGCGCCGCACTGCATCACGGCGAGGACACCCCGGAACGCTGTCCGATCTGCGAAGCCCGGATGGTGCACCTGCAGTACGTCTTCGGCGAGCAGCTCGGGCAGTACTCGGGCCGGATCAAGTCCGCCGCCGAGCTGGAGCAGATGCAGAACGAGTTCGGCGAGTTCAAGGTCTGCGTCGTCGAGGTCTGCACCGACTGCGGCTGGAACCACATGATCAGTTCTTTCCTGCTGGGCGACGGGGTGACCCGTCGTCCGCCACGCCGTCAAAAGACCGTCGAGGACATCTATGGCTGACCGCTCCACCCGCACCGCCGGCAAACCGGCCAGGAAGAAGAGCGGCTGGCGCCGGTTCTTCACCTGGTTCGGAATCGTCGTACTGGCCCTGGTCGTGGCTTGCGGCACCGTGCTGGGGGTGGCCTACGCCACGGTGAAGCTGCCTGACCCCAACGCCGACTTCCAGACCAACACCTCCTTCGTGTATTACCGCGACGGCAAGGAGAAGATCGGCAACTACCAGATCCAGAACCGGCAGACGCTGGCCTACGACAAGATCCCGCAGAATGTGAAGGACGCCATCGTCGCCGGCGAGAACCGGTCCTTCTGGACCGACCCGGGCATTTCCGTCCCGGGCATGGTGCGAGCCGCGCTCTCGGTGGTCCGCGGCGAGGACGTGGTCGGCGGCTCGACCATCACCCAGCAGTACATCAAGGTGCTCTACCTGACCCAGGACAAGAGCTACACCCGCAAATTCACCGAGATCCTGCTTGCCGCCAAGATGGGCAACGAGCTGTCCAAGGAGCAGATCCTCCAGGGCTACCTGAACACCGTCTATTTCGGACGCGGTGCGTACGGGGTCGAGGCGGCGGCCCAGGCCTTCTTCGGCAAGCCGGTCGGCAAGCTCACCGACCCGGAGGCGATCGCGCTGACCGCGATGGCGAACGATCCGGGCCGGCTCGATCCCTCGCGCGGCAAGCAGCAGGCCGCGGATCTGCTCGAGCGCTATCAGTACACGATCAACGGTCTGGTCGAGATGGGCAAGCTGACCGAGGCTCAGAAGGCCGAGATCTACGCCAAGCTGCCCAAATTCCCCAAGCTCGAACGCGACTCCCAGTTCGGCGGGCCGAAGGGGTACCTGCTGAACATGGTGCAGGAGGAGTTGCGGACCAAGGGGTTCACCGACGAACAGATCGACGGCGGCGGTCTGTCGATCGTCACCACCTTCGACGCAACGGCTCAGGAGGCGGCGGTGAAGGCCGCCCAGTCGATCACCTCGCAGACCGCCGGCGGCAACGCCAAGAAGATCCGCGATCTGCACGCCGGGCTGGCCTCGATCGATGTCGAGACCGGCGGTGTGATCGCGCTCTACGGCGGGCCGGACTACTTGAAGGGACGCAACTGGGCGACCACCCCGCGTCCCACCGGCTCGACGTTCAAGCCGTACGCGCTGGGCACGGCGCTCAGCCAGGGCTTCACCCTCAATGACGTGTTCAACGGCAGCAGCTTCGTTCCGCCCGGCGGCAGCCGGCCCGTCCAGAACGCCGGCAACCGGAACTACGGCCGGGTCACCCTGCAGCAGGCGACCACCAACTCGATCAACACCGCCTATGTCGACCTCGAGACCAACATGAAGGACGGCCCGGCGAAGACGCTGGAGTTCGCCCAGAAGGTCGGCCTGCCGAAGGCCGGCGGCTGGGACCCGGTGAGCGTGCTGCCGCTGGGCATCCCCGAGGTCAGCCCGCTCAGCCACGCGTCCGGCTACGCGACCTTCGCCAATGGCGGCAAGCATGCACCGGCGCACGTGGTGGCCCAAGTGAAGGACGCGACCGGCGCCGTCCTGTATCGCGCGAACACCAAGGCCGAACAGGTGATCGACGCCGATGTCGCCAACGACGTAGCGGCCGCGCTCACCCATGTGGTGCAGGACGGCACCGCTGCCCGCGCTTCCGGGATGGGGTTCCCGATCGCAGGGAAGACCGGCACCTATTACAACCGGACCGCAAGCGGCGGGGCGGCCACCCAGGCCTGCTGGTTCGTCGGCATGAGCAAGCAGATCGCGACCGCGGTGATGTTCGTAGCAGGCAAGGACGGCACCGCCGACCTCGACAAGATCCGGCCGCGTTTCTTCGGCGGTGGTCCGCCGTTGAGCACCTGGATGGCCTACATGCAGGTGGCGCAGAAGGGTCTCAAGGACGTCCCGTTCGACCAGGCCACCCGCCGAACCTCGACCCAGACGCCGACGCTGCCACCTCAGCCGACCCGGACGGCCACCCCCACCCCGACCCGGACACCGACGGCGACCCCCACCCCGACACCGACGGCCACGGCCACCTCGACTGGCAGGCCCACCGGGCGGCCGACCTCCAGGCCCACCACCACCCGGTGACCTCGCGATGAGCGGAGTGGGGGCGCTGCGCGGGACGATCGGGCGGCGGGCCGAACGCGCCGGCCTGTGGTTCAATCCGCAGCCCTGGGTGTTGCTGGCCGGCACCGCGTCCTATCTGGTGCTGATGCTGCGCCAGATCCCGTGCCTGGCCGGTGCACCGGTCTACCAGGCGATGTGCTACACCGACATCCGACCGCTGTTCTACTGGCGCGGACTCGCGGAGGGCAAGATCCCGTTCCTGGACGCCGATGTCGAGTACCCGGTGCTCACCGGCGTACTGATGGACGTCGCCCGGCGGCTCACCCTGCTGCTGGGCGGGCAGACCGGTCCGGGCCTGCCCGAGGCGGTGGTGGGACAGACCGAGGCATTGTTCTTCGGGGTGAACGCCCTGCTGTTGTTCGGGCTCTTCCTGGTGGTGCTGTGGGCGCACGTGCGGCTGGCCAGGCCCTGGGATGCGATGATGATCGCCGTCTCGCCGGCGGTGATGGCGGCGGGCCTGATCAACTGGGATTTCCTGGTGCTGGCGCTGACCGCGCTCGGCGTCCTGGCCTGGTCGCGGAAACATCCCGGCTGGGCCGGGGTGTGGTGGGGGCTCGGCGTGGCGGCCAAGTTGTATCCGCTGCTGCTGCTGGTCCCGTTGGCAGTGTTGTGTTTCCGGTCCGGACGACTCAAGGCGTTCTGGCTGGCGGTGGGTGGCACGCTGGGCAGCTGGGTGGCGGTGAACCTGCCGATCTACCTGCTCAGCCCGTCCGGCTGGCTGTACTTCTGGACCTTCAACGTCGACCGGGGCGCCGACTGGGGATCGCTGTGGTACGCGCTCAGCCTGATGGGCTACGAAATCCCGGACGCGTCCGCATCCCAGACCTGGTGGCTGGTGGTGGGAACGGCGGCGATCTGCCTGCTGCTCTTGCTGGCCCCGCGGCGTCCCCGGCTGGCGCAGGGGTTCCTGCTGATGATGGTGCTGTTCCTGGTCGTCAACAAGGTCTACTCGCCGCAGTATGTGCTCTGGTTGCTGGCGTTCGTGGTGCTGGCCCGACCACGCTGGCGCGACTGGACGGTATGGGGACTGGGCGAGGCGGTGTACTTCGTGGCGATCTGGCGGCAGATGGACGGTGGCCTCGAGTCAGGTTCTGGCGGCCACGGGCTGTATGTGGCGGCGGTGCTGATCCGGATCGGCGTCCAGCTGTGGATCGCCGGCCTGGTGGTCCGCGACATCCTCTGGCCGTCGTTCGACCCGGTGCGCAATCCGCTCGGCAGGGGTGGGCCGGTGCGTCTGGACGATCCGGACGGCGGGGTGCTGGACGGCGCGGCGGCCGCGCCCTGGATGAGGGTGGTGCCGTGGCTGCGGTGACCTTCCGGCCGATCGCCCCGGCCGCGCCGGTGGTGCGCGACGGCGGACGGCTGGTGCTGCAGACCTGGCTGTTCACCCGGTTGCTGCTGGTCGGCGTCGCGCTGTGGGTGGGGGTCAGCACTGACCGGGCGGCGTACGAGATGCTGACCAACTGGGACGTCCAGCACTACTTCGCGATCGCGTCCGACGGCTACACCGGGGACAACGACATCGCCTTCTTCCCCGGCTGGCCACTGGTGCTGCGGGCGTTCGCCGCGGTCGGCGTCCCGATGCTCTGGGCCGGAGTCGGGCTCGCGTTGATCTGTTCGGCCCTGGCCGCCGCGGCCCTGCACCGGCTCGGCGGACCGATCGCCGCGGTGGTCTGGTTACTGGCTCCCACTACGGTCTTCACCCTGGTTCCCTATACCGAGGCGCCGTTCTGCGCCGCCGCGTTCTGGGCCTGGGAGCGGGCCAGCCGGGGGCGCTGGGGTGCCGCGGCAGGTCTGGCTGCGGTGGCTTGCACGTTCCGGGTGTCCGGCCTGTTCCTGCTCGGTGCGCTGGTGATCCTGGCGCTCACCCAGGGCGGACGGGGTGGGCGCCGCGACCGCCCCGCGGGCTCGCTCGGCAGCTTCGGAGCGGATCGATCCGGGACCTTCGGCAGCTGGGGTCCGGAGGCTCTGCGGGGCGGTGAGTCCGGCCGGTTCGCCCGCACCCGGTGGACCTGGCCGTGGCTGCGGTCCTGGCCGCAGCCGAGTGCGTTCGCGCAACCCGCGGCGTCCTCGATGACCTGGCGAACAAGGCTGAAGGCGCTGGCGTGGCTGCTGATTCCTGCGTTCACCCTGTTCGCCTATGCGGCGTACCTGTACCACCTGACCGGTGACTGGAACGCCTGGTACCGGGCACAGTCCACCGGTTGGCCGCGCGGCTTCACCTGGCCGTGGGTGTCCCTGCAGCACACTCTCGAAGCGGCGGCATCGGACGCCTACCCCGCCTATCCGGAGTGGTCCTGGGTGTTCCGCGGCGAGATCATCTCGATGGCGCTCGGGCTGGTGACCACGCTGGCCTGCCTGGCGCGCCGACGGTGGGCCGAGGCGTCCTGGGTCGGCGTCCAGGTGCTCGCATTGTCCTGCTCGTACTGGTTCCTGAGTGTGAACCGGGCGGTGCTGCTCTGGTTCCCGCTGTTCATCCTGATCGGCGAAGCGCTGTCGGGTGGCTGGAACGTCTCTCCCGGACGCCGGCGCCTGCGGATCCTGCTCACCGTGCTCGGCTTCCTCGCCGCCGGCTTCGTGGTCTGCTTCTGGGGCTGGCTGTTCTTCACCGGACGCTGGGCCAGCTGACTGCCCGCTGAGTTCCTCAGGCGGCCACCGTCGGTCGAGCTTGTCGAGGCTCGCGTCCCAGCCACCGTTGGTCGAGCTTGTCGACTCTGCCCGACCATCCGTCAACTGGCGACCGATTTCCCACTTGTCCCGCGATGGGCAGGCGGAAGACCCCCGGAATCGGTCGCTGATCCGCGAGCAACAGAGGATTTCTGGGGTGAGTTGTGTGGATAACCCGCCTTCGGGCACCCACGTGCCCGTCCGATCTGATGCGCTGAGCTGATGGATGACATCGACGACGTGATGCTGCTCACGAACGTGATGAACCTGAACAACGGAGTGCTGCGTCGCCGGGATCACCCGAGATCACGGACGACGTTCGACGCTTTGGAGCGCTCCGGCGCATTGGTTCGTGTGCTGCCCGGGGTCTATGTCGACGCGGCGCTCATCACGAGCCGTCGGACGCGGTTCGCGGCCGCACTGGCGACGTCTCCGGGCGCGGTGCTCTGGGGTGCGGACGCGGTCGCGGTCCTTACTGGAACTCTCGATGACCGCCCGTTCGGCCCGCGAGACCGCGTTCAGTTGGCGCACCTGCGAGGGCATGCGTCGACGGACGCGATTGCCTGGGTTCGCCGACGGGTACCGCCGGAGCACCGCACCCGGGTGCAGGGATTGCGGTGCCCGTCCGCCCGCTACCTGGCCGTCGAAAGTGCGGCGCGCGACTCGGGGGCGCTGCTGGAGCGCTTCCTTCGTCTCGGTTTGGTCAAGCCGTCCGACTTGCTCGAGGTCCTGCCGGCCTTCGGCGGTAGCGCTGGCCAGGAAGCCCGTCGCCGAATCGTCCGGACCAGCGTCGACAACCCGTGGTCAGGTGGCGAGCGGCTGCTGCACGCGTTGTTGCGACGCCATCGGGTGACGGGCTGGGTAGCGAACGCGGAGTTGGTGATCGACGGCTTCCGATACTTCCCCGACGTGCTGTTCGAGGAGGCTGGGCTGGTGGTCGAGTTCGACGGCTACGAGGTACACAGCAAGCCGGAGGTCTTCGAGTCCGACCGGCGTCGCCAGAACGTGCTCACGATGGGTGACTACCGCGTCCTGCGATACACCTGGAAGCAGCTCAACGACGAACCGCTGGTGATGATCAGTCAGGTGCGAGCGTTCCTGGCTCGTCAATCAGCGACCGATTCGGGCCTGGCCTGAGGCGGCGGAGGCGAGATGCGCCCGGAATCGGTCGCTGATCCGCGAGCCTCCAGCCACTTCAACGCTTCCCGGCGGGACAGTGGCGAAAGCCGGGACGCCTGCGCGGCCAGGTAGCTGCGGACCCAGGCGGCGTCCGTCTTGGAGTACTCCCGCAGTGCCCAGCCGATCGCCTTGCGGGCGAAGAAGTCCGGGTCGTCGAGGCTGCCCTCGATGGCATAGCTCAGCAGGTCGAGGTCGGTGGCTTCACGGGCGCCGAGCTGGGCGATGATGGACGTCCGCCGCAGCCACAGGTCCGGCTCCCGTGACCAGCCGCGCAGGACGGCGGCCATCGCCGGCCGGTCGGACGCCAGCAGGTCGCCGGCGACGTGGGACAGCTCGTCCACCAGGTCCCACCAGGCACCGGAGGTGACCAGGTGCCGCAACAGCCCCAGCAGTTCGTCGTCCGGGATCAGCCAGGTCCGGTAGCGCCGATGCCGCAGTACGCCGATCGCGGCGTAGCGCTGCTCGCGATGCGTCGCCTCGTCCCAGAGCGCCCGGACCGTCGCCAGCCAGGTCGGCCGATCGGGCAGTGGATGAGCCGCGACCACCGTCGTCACCACACGGCGCACCTGGGGCATCGGCAGGCCGAGATAGGGCATCGCCGACTTCATGTAGCGCTGCTGGCCTGTTGCCCGCACCGGATCGGCGCCCTCAGCCAGGGCCGTCCGCAGCGCGGCGACGAGGCCGGCGTCCGCGTCCGTCATCGACAGTCGCCGACGATGAAGGCGTCCAGCACGACGGCCAGTTGTTCGGCCAGGTCGCTCGGACGGCTCTCGCCGCGCAGCAGGCTCAGACTGATGGTGTTCTCGTAGACCGCGCCGAGCAGTTCGATCACCTGGGACGCCGGCAGCGTCAGGGTGGCGCCGACCCGGGCGAGAGCGACGTCGAGCAGGCCGGCGGTCGACTGCGAGATGCCCTCGTGGACGGCCAGCCAGCCCTCGCGCAGCCCGGGGGTGCGCAGGGCATGCAACCGCAATTCCATCATGGTGACGAGTTCGGCGACCTTCTTCGGCTGCGCCTCGAGGAACACCGCCACCGCATCGCGGATCAATCGGTCGGTGCCGTCCGCGGGTACCGGGGCGACCGGGATCACCCCGACCGCCGCCTGCATCGCGGCGAGGTACTGCTCGCCCTTGCGGCGCAGCACGTCGAGACACAGCTCGTCCTTGGAGTCGAAGTTGGAGTAGAACGCCCCTCGGGTGAAGCCGGCCCGCTCGCAGATCTCCTCCACCGACGATCCGAGCACCCCGCGCTCGCCGAACAGCTCGACCGCGGCGTCCAGCAGCCGTTGCCGGGTCGCCTCGCGGCGGGGGCTTCGTCGCATCCCCGGGGTGGTGGTCATCGCCGCATCCTAGCTGTTTGCATGCACGCTCGTATTGAATACACTACTGCATCGGATACAGACTTGTATCGAGAACCGTGGAGAGGACGGCCGATGTCGTCGATGCTGTACCGGATCGGGCGGGCCTGCTACCGCCACGGCGTCCGGGTTCTGCTGATCTGGCTCGCACTGGTCGCCGCGCTCGGCGGCGCCGTGGCCGTCGTCGGCGGCCCGCAGTTCAACGACAGCTTCCGGATTCCCGGGGCGTCCTCGCAGGTGGCGCTCGACCAGCTGAAGATGACCTTCCCCTCCGGCGCCGCGACCACCGCTCAGGTGGTGCTGCTGCTGCCCGAGGGCGAATCGCTGAACGACGCCGCGACCAAGACCAAGGTGATCGACGCCCTCGACACCTTCAAGGACCTCTCCATCGTCACCGACGTGGTCAGCCCCTACAACGAGCACGTCGACGGCCTGATCTCCGACAACGGACGTGCCGGGCTCGCCAACGTGCAACTCAACGTCTCGGTGACCAGCATCACCGCCGCGCAGAAGCAGCAGCTCGAGGACCAGGCGACCAAGGTCGCCGGCCTGCTGCCCGGCTCGGAGGTGCATCTGGGCGGTGAGGTGTTCTCCACCCATATTCCGCACCTGAGCATCATCGAGGGCCTGGGCGTGGTGGTCGCGATCATCGTGCTGCTCGTCGTGCTCGGCTCGGTCACCGCCGCGGCGATGCCGGTCGGCACCGCGCTGATCGGCGTCGGCATCGCGGTCGAGGTCACCATGCTGGCCTCCAGGGTGATCGAGGTGAACTCGACCAGCCTGATGCTGGCGGTGATGATCTCGCTGGCGGTCGGCATCGACTACGCGCTGTTCATCGTCTCGCGGCACCGCGACCAGCTCAGCCAGGGCCTGGACGCCGAAGAGTCCGCCGCCCGGGCCGTCGCCACCGCCGGATCCGCGGTGGTGTTCGCCGGTCTGACGGTGATCATCGCGCTGGCCGGACTGACCATCTCGGGCGTTCCCTTCCTCGGTGTGATGGGCATCTTCTCCGCCGTTGGAGTGCTCTTCGAGGTGCTCCTGGCGCTCACCCTGCTGCCCGCCTTCCTCGGCTTCGCCGGCAGCCGGCTGACGCCGAAGGCCGCCAAGGCGTCCCGACGCCAAGGGCCGCGGTTCGACCTGCGCCGGGTCTGGGTGCGTGCCGTCACCGCGGTCCCGCTGCTCACCGTCGCCCTGGTGGTAGCCGCGCTTGGTGCGCTCGCCGTCCCGGCCAAGGACCTGCAGCTCGCGCTGCCCAACTCGGGCCGCAACCCGATCAGCTACGGCGACCGGGTCACCTTCGACGTGATCAGCCGCGAGTTCGGCATCGGCTACAACGGTCCGCTGGTGATCACCGGCACCATCGTCGAATCGGACGACCCACTGCAGATCGTCGACGACCTGAAGGCCGACATCGAGAAGATGCCCGGCGTCCAACTGGTGCCTCTGGCCACTCCGAACGAGAACGCCGACACCGCGCTCATCCAGGTGATTCCCACCACCGGACCGGACGACCCGGCGACCGCGGAACTCGTCCATCAACTGCGCGCCGAACACGACCGATGGCTGCGCGACTACGACATCGACACCTCGGTGACGGGGGCGACCGCCGTCCAGATCGACGTGACGCAACGGCTCGCCGGCGCGCTGCTGCCGTTCGGCATCTTCGTGGTCGGGCTGTCGCTGGTGCTGCTGACCCTGGTGTTCCGGTCGATCTGGGTGCCGATCAAGGCGGCGCTGGGCTTCCTGCTCAGTGTCGGCGCGGCGTTCGGCGCCACCGCGCTGGTGTTCAACCAGGGCTGGTTCAAACAGCTGGTCAACCTCGGCGAACCCGGCCCGGTGATCAGCTTCCTGCCGATCATCCTGATGGGGGTGCTGTTCGGCCTGGCCATGGACTATGAGGTCTTCCTGGTCTCCCGGATGCGCGAGGAGTACGTGCACGGCAACACCAAGAACTTCGTCGAGGACGGTTTCATCCATTCCTCGCGGGTGGTGGTGGCCGCCGCGCTGATCATGTTCGCGGTGTTCGCGTTCTTCGTCCCCTCCGGTGAGGGAACCATCAAACCGATCGCGTTCGCCCTTGCCATCGGCGTGGCGATCGATGCCTTCATCGTCCGGATGACGCTGGTGCCGGCGGTGATGAAGCTGTTCGGACGGCACGCCTGGTGGCTGCCGCGCTGGCTCGATCGGCGGATGCCGGTGGTCGACATCGAGGGAGAGGCGCTGGCCCACCAGTTGAAGCTGCAGTCCTGGCCGGAAGCCGGTGGGCACATCGTCTACGGCCGCGGGCTGTCCGTCCACGGCGCGTTCTCGGGTGTGGATGTGGCGGTCAAGCCCGGTGAGGTGCTGGTGGTCGAGGGTGAAGTGACGGCCCGCCGGGCCCTGCTGCTCGCCCTGGCCGGACGGCTGCCGCTGACCGCCGGCGAGGTGGTGGTGGCCGGACGCGCGCTGCCCGAGCAGGCGTCCGAGGTACGCCGGATCGCCGCCGTGGCCACCCCGTCCCATCGTTCCCCGATCCGTGATTTCGACGGCCCGTTGCTGGTGGTCGAGGAAGCCGATCTGTTCAACGGCCGGCAGCGGACAGCCCTCGCCGAGCGGCTGCGGCTGCTCACCGAGGCCGGCGGCTGCGCCGTCCTGGGGCATGCGCCCGGCGCCGACCTCGCCGACCTGCTGCCCGCGTCCTACCGCACGCTGAACCTGCAAGGAGAACTCAGCCATGCCTGAAGCAACCCGCACGCTGACCTGGCGCAGCCTGCTCGCCCTGGTGCTGGTGCCGGTGCTGGTCGCCGGCGGTTTCCTCTGGGGCACCTGGAACGCCGGTGACCGGCTGCACCAGGTCGAGGCCGCCGTGGTGAACCTCGACGACGGGGTGCACCTGGACGGCAAGTTCATCCCGCTCGGACGGCAGCTGTCGGCCGCCCTGGTCGATTCGGAGAAGCAGCAGAACTTCAGCTGGGTGCTGGCCGACGAGGCGCACGCCTGGCCGGGGCTGGCGTCCGGCCGGTACGCCGCGGTCGTGGTGATTCAGAAGAACTTCTCCGAGGCGGCGACCTCCTACGGCAACGACGACCCGGCGACCGCCGAGCAGGCGACAATCGCCGTCCACACCTCGCCGGTCGCCGGTGTGGCGGACGGCTGGCTGGGCAACGTGCTGGCCAGCGCGGCGTCCCGGGCCCTGAACGAGACGCTGACCAAGGCCTACCTGGACCGCATCTACATCGGCTTCAACGACACCGGCAAGCAGTTCCAGACCGTCGCGGACGCCGCCGGCAAGCTGGCCGACGGTGCGCACCAGCTGGACGTCAACGGCCCTGCGCTGGTCGACGGCACCAAGCAGGTGGAGAACGGTGCGGGCGCGCTGGCGTCCGGGCTGCGGACGATGAAGAGCAAGACCGCCGGCCTGCCCGGCCAGGGCAAGGAGCTGGCGTCCGGGGCCAAGAGATATGTGGACGGCGCCAACGGGCTGGCCGACCAGTTGGTGGCGGCCGGACAGGGCACCGCGCAGCTGGCGAACGGGCTGAGCCAGTTCTCCGGCGGACTGGACAGCTACCAGCAGACGATGGCCAAGGCGTCCGAGGACCCGACCGTGCTGAACATCGAGTGCCCATTCACGACGCCGGGCGAGTGCACCGCGTTCTACACCGGCCTTGGCTACGGCACCGGAGCAGCGGCGCAAGGGGCGACCGGCCTGCAGCAGGGACTGGCCAAGATCACCGGTCCGCTCAACAGCAAGCTGCCGTCCGCCAAGGAGCAGAAGGAGCAGGCCAAGAAGCTGGCCGAGTTCCGGGCCGGCGGCAAGAAGCTGGTCTCCGGGACGGCGCAGCTGGGGTCGGGCCTGGGTCAGCTCAGCACCGGCATCTCGCAGGCGTCCGACGGTGCGACCAAGCTGGCAGCGGGACTGCCGCAGCTGAGCTCCGGGGTGAAGAAGTACACCGACGGCGTCGGCAAGGTTGCGGACGGCTCGCAGCAGCTCGCCGACGGGCTGGCCAAGGGGGCCGACAAGGTGCCCAGCTTCAGCAAGAGCGACCGGGAGAACCTGTCCACGGTGGTCGCCGCGCCGGTCAGTCCGGACGGCTCGGCGGGCGTGGTCGCACCCACCACCGCCTGGGCCAGCCTGCTGCTGGTGCTGGCGTTGTGGCTGGGTGCACTGGCGACGTTCGCCCTGGTCAAGCCACTCGACGGACGGCTGGCGCTGTCGACGGCGTCCACCGGCACCCTGATCTGGCGGGCGGTGCGCCCAGGCCTGGTCGTCGCGGTGGCGCAGGCGCTGGTGCTGACCGGGATCGGTGCGGGCGTGCTCGGACTGGCCTTGCCGCAGGCGGCCGCACTGGCCGGCTTCCTGCTGCTGGCCGGGGTGGCATTCGTGCTGGTCAACCACGCGTTGGCGGCCTGGCTGGGCAACGCCGGACGGCTGCTGGCGATCGCTTTCGCGGTGCTCACCACCGTCGGCGCGGTGACCAGCGCCGTCCCCGGCTTCTTCGACAGCGCCCGTCCGGTCTCACCGGTCTCGCCCGCCCTGGACGGCGTCCGGGCCTTGGTGACCGGGGCGTCCGGGGCGTCGGCGGCGGTGTTCACCCTGCTCGGCTGGGCGGTGGTCGCCCTGGGCGCCAGTGCCCTGGCCGTCGTCCGGCGCCGGACGCTCCGGCTCCGCGAGGTACCGGCCCTGGCCTGAACCGGAATGTCGCACGAAGGGGACGGTTCTTCTCGCGGCGAGCGTCAGGCGTCCGGCGCCCCGCAACCGAGGATCGGTGCTGGCCGAGGCGTCCAACGCCGCAGCCGTGGTGCCGAATAGTCTGCATTGAGGGTGATGCATCTATGATGCAGACATGCGAACCACAGTCGATCTACCCACTGCGGTTCACCGGCGCGCCCGCGAACTTGCTAGTCAGAGCGGCAGGTCGCTGTCCGCGGTGGTGGCAGACCTCGCTGTCCGGGGGCTTGCTCAGCTCGATGAACCCGTGACGTTGCAGACGGATCCGAGGACCGGTCTGCCGGTGCTTTCGCTGGGCCGCACGATCACCTCCGCGGACGTCGCTGAAGCGCTCGACGACGAATGACGCCACACCTGCTGGACGCCAACGTGCTGATCGCGTTGACCGTTCGCGAGCACGAGCACCATGACCGTGCCAGCGAGTGGCTGGTGAAGTCAGGTGAGTTCGCGGTGTCTCCGGTCGTCGAGGGAGCGCTGGTCCGATTCCTGTTGCGGACCGGCGAATCCGGTGCGACCGCTCGTGCGGTGCTGGAACTCGTCCGACAGCACCCACGTTGTCAGTTCTGGCCGGACGACTCGTCCTATCTCGAAGTCGATCTGC
Source organism: Micropruina sp. (assembly GCF_047602385.1). Classification (GTDB taxonomy): domain Bacteria; phylum Actinomycetota; class Actinomycetes; order Propionibacteriales; family Propionibacteriaceae; genus Micropruina. Next base: position 627,649 of record NZ_JASGHL010000005.1, on the reverse strand, counting down.
CAAGCCTGCGTGGGCATCGCCAGGCTACCGACGCCTACCTCGCCACCACGGCTCGCCGACACGGTGGGCTGCTCGCGACCCTCGACGCCGGCTTGGCCCGCACGTACCCGGACGTCGGGCGGCTGCTGCCCGAGTGAGGGGTGTGTTCGGCAACTCGACCGGAATGGACCGCGGGGACGGTTCTTTCGGTCCAGAAGTGACCGAAAGAACCGTCCCCGTCGGACACTATTTGAGTTCCAGCACCGGCGTTCCGGCGCTCGCGGCTCCGCTGGTCAGCTTCAGGCGCTTGCCGTCGAGATTGGTGATGACCACGATGATGGTGGTCTCTTTGCCTTGGTCGACCACGTAGCCCAGATCCATGGCGGCCAACGGCTGCCCGGCGCTGACCTTGTCGCCCTGAGCGACCTTGACGTCGAAGCCTTCGCCCTTGAGAGCGACGGTGTCGATGCCCATGTGCACGAGAACGTCGAGTCCGTCGTCGCTGTGCATGATGATCGCGTGCTTGGTCGGGAAGACACTCACGATCTCGCCGTTGAACGGCGAGACCACCATGTCCGAGGTGGGCCGGACGGCGAAGCCGTCACCCATCGTCTTGCTGGCGAAAACCGGATCGGACACCGCGTCCATGGCGATCACTTCGCCATCGGCCACTGCCACCAGGGTCGGCGCCGGCTTCTTCTTGAATCCGAAAACCATCTGTCGATCACTTCCTTTGAGTTCGTTGTTGGTTCGTTCAGGTGCGTGAGTAGGCCGCCCGCACCCGCTCGGCGGATTCGCGAGCGAGCTGTGCGGACAGACCGGTGTAGTTCTCGGGCTTGAGCAGTTCGGCGATCTCGTGCCGATCGAACGCCGAGTTCACGATGTCGTTCTCGAGCAACACCTCGGAGTACTTGCGCTGGTTGATCGTGGCGTCGATGGCCAAGTCGTACACGAGCTCGTGAGCCTGGTCCTTACCGAGACGCTCGGCGAGCTTCATCATGATGTACTCGCTGTTGTCGATGCCGTGATTCAGATTGGCGTTCGCATACAGGCGGCCCGCATTGACGTTCAGGGTCGCGCTGAGTTCCACCATTCGCACGATCGCTTCCCGCATCAGGCCGACCGCCTCGTCCAGGATGCTGTCGAACAGCATGTTGGACGTGCTGTCGGCCTCGAACGGCCGGGCGTTGGAGAAGTACCCCACCGACGTCAGCGAGTACAGCTTCTGCGCGTTCGCAATGATGCCCTTGGCCAGCTTGGGATTGATCTTGTGCGGCATCGTCGAACTGCCGATGGTGCCCTTCTTGAAGCCTTCGGACACTTCGCCGAACTCCTCGATGGAGGTTTGGAACACCTCCTCGGCCACCGTGTGGAAGTTGTTGGCCAGCAGCGCCAAGGCGTTGATGTACTCCACTTTCGGCGAGTTGATCGCCCGAGACGGGATAGCCATCACGTCCATGCCGAGAAGTTCGCCGACCCGCTTCTGCACGTCGAGGCCGACCGCTCCGGTGGAGTTGAAGGCCCCGACGGCGCCACCCATCATCACGGTGAACACCCGCGGTTGCAGCTGCTCGAGCCGCTCCACGCTCATCAGGATCTCCGACATCCAGGTGGCGACCTTGTACCCGAAGGTGATCGGGATCGCGTGCTTGCCGTGGGTCCGTCCGGCCATCACGCTGTCGGCGTGCGCCTCGGCGAGGTCGGCCAAGTTGAGCAGGATCTGCTTGGTGAGGTCCAGGAACTTCCGGTTCACCTGCTTCAGGATGATGCTCTGCGAACTCTGCTGAATGTTCTGGGTCGTGCTGCCGAAGTGGATGTACTTGCCGGCCTCGGGGTCGCACGCCTTGACGAACACCTTCACGAAGGGCACGAAGCCGTGACCGACCGTGCGGTAGATCTCGTCCATCAGTTCCAGGTCCAGGTTCTCGTACCTGGCGTTGGCCTTGATGTTCTCGGCCGCCTCGCGCGGGATGACGCCGTGCTCGGCCTGAGCCACCGCCAACGCCGCTTCGACGTCCAGCCAGGTCTGGAGCTTGACCTCTTTCGACAGCAGCTGGCTGATGCCGTGATCGTCGAGCGTCCTGCTGCTTGAATCTGTCAGCGCCACGAATCGCCCCTACTTCTTCATGTGGGCGTCGACCGCGTTGCGGACGAACTCCACGTAGGGTCCGAACACGACATGTATGTGGCCCTTCTGTGGGAAGAAGATTCCGCTCGTGCCGGAGTCCTTCAGCAGGTCTTGATTGACCTTGTCGTTGTCCACCAGGTCGACGCGCAATCGTGAGACGCAGTTGTCCACATTCTTGATGTTCTCCTTGCCGCCCAGGGCGATGATCACGAGTTCGGCGATGTCGTCGTAGCGCTTCTCGAGCAGGAGTGTGCGATCGCCCATCGCCTTCTCCCGGCCGAGCGTCTCCAGTTGCCATTTGGTGATCACGAAACGGAAGACGAAGTAGAAGACCACCGAGTTGATCAGGCCGAGGATGACCAGGTTGAGCCAGTTCGTGTCGTCGTAGAGGAATCCGAAGATGCCGAAGTCGAAGATCGTCCCGCGGATGTATCCGATGGTGATGTGCAGGAACTGCAGGGGGAGTGCGAGCAGCCCGCACAGCGCCGCGTACAACACGAAGAGGCCAGGGGCGATGAACAGGAACGAGAACTCGATCGGTTCGGTGATGTTGCCGAGGAAGGCGGTCAGCACCACCGTGAGGATCGCGGCCTTCGCGATCTGCTTGTTCTCCTTGAATGCGGTGTGGTACATCGCCAGGCCGATAGCCGGAATGCGGAACAGAGTGGTCAGCATCTGGCCGGTGGCGAGGTAGCCGAAGACCTTCGGGCCGTGCTCGGTCCAGGCCTGGGTGCCAGGTCCCTGCTTGAACAGGATCTCGTTGGCGGCGGGCAGGATGCCGGTGAACGGCTGACCGTCGATCATGTAGACGCCGCCGGCGGAGGTGAATCGCACGATGGAGGCCAGGACGTGATGCAGGCCGAACGGAATACAGAGTCGATGCGCCATCCAGTAGAGGCCCACCCCGAAGGTGTCGTTCATGAACACCGGCGAGATGAAGATCAGGAACTGGGTGAAAAGACCCCAGACGAGCGGCAGGACCGCCGCGAGCGGGATCATCAGCAGGAAGGTGACGATCGCGACGAACTTCTTGCCGCCGAAGAAGGCAAAGGCCAGTGGCAGTTCCTTGGCACCCCACCGGTCACAGCAGAAGGCCGCCAGCAGGCCGGCGATGATGCCACCGGCCGCTTCGAGTCGCAGCGTCTGGATGCCCAGCACGATGCCCTGGCCGGCCGCCGCCATCTGGGTGGCGTCCTTGATCAGGGTGCCGGTCAGCGTGAGGTAGACGTTGATCGTCATGATCATGGTCAGATAGCCGATGACGGCGGCGAAGATGGCAATTCCCTTGTCCCGCTTGTTCATGCCGTAGGCAACGCCCATCGCGAACAACAGCGGAATATTGTCGAAAACCACCTGGGCGATGGTCTGCAGGCTCTTCAGCACCTGCTGAAGGACCCCGTTGCCCAGCCAGGGAGCCTTCTCAATCAGGTAGGCCTGGGTCAGAGCGTTCGCCAGTCCCATGATCATGCCGACCGGGGCGAGGACCGCGATCGGCAGCAACAGGGATCTACCGAAGGTCTGAATGCCCTTCTTGAAGTCAGCCATCAGTTGTCACTCCTTCTTCTATTCACGAGTTCAAGTAAATTTCGTCCGGGTTTGAAGCATCGATATCTACGGCGGAGCTGCCCTGAGCGGCAGGACATCTCGCGCCCTTACCACTCCTTGACGGGGACGCGGCTGTCGTTGCCGCGCGGTCAGCACTGCTGGTTGAGGGATCGATCCATCAACGGTCACACTAGGTCATCGCGACGTTGTGAGGGATCGATTCGCCAACGACGGTCAGATTGGCAGGCGGAAGGTGTGACAGTCAAGGCTCACCAGCCCGATGCGCAGCCGCAGGACTCTCTGACGAGCAGCTCGGGTTGATAGATCCGCGACAGTCCGGTCGCAACCACCCGAGGACCGTCCGGGGCGTCGTCCTCGGGCTCGACGCCGATCTGCTCCAGGATCAATTGGGCCGATGCTCGGCCCAGAGCGACCGGGTGGGTGGCGACGCTGGTCAGCGGCGGCTCCCACAATGCAGCGGTCCGGACGTCGTCGTACCCGATGATGCGGACGCCGCGGGCATGGCCGCCGGCCCGGAGCGCGCGGTAGACGCCGAAGGCCACGCTGTCGCTGTGGCAGACGATGGCGTCCGGCAGTGGGCCCGCGGCCAGGAGCTGCTTGCCGATCAGCACACCGCCCGCGCCGCTCGAACTACCCGGGATGTCGCGTAGCTCGCGGACCTGGCGGCCGGCGCCCGAAAGCCCGAGCTCGATGCCGCGGCGGCGGTCGCTCCGCGAGACCATGGTCGCCGGCCCCCCGACGTAGGCGAAGGTGCGGCAGCCGTGCGCGACCAGATGCTCTGCGGCCAGGCGTCCGCCGAGGACGTCATCGGGACCGACGTAGGGCGCTGTCACTCCGGGCAGGTAGCGGGTCATCAGGACGTGCGGAACGCGGGCTTCGGCAAGACGCTCGACGAAGACCGGCGAGGTTCCGGTCGCCGGCACGATGGCCAGCGCCGCGATTCGTTGCTCGCGCAGCTCGGCGACCAGCACCTCCTGCCGCGCAGGATCATCGGCGGTGGTTGCGACCAGCAGCAGGAAACCGGCGGCGGTGAGTCCCGCCTCGAGACCGACCAGCAGCTCGGCGTGGAAGGGGCTGGCGATGTGGGTGACGACGACCCCGACGGTGCGGGTCCGCTGCGTGCGCAGAGTGGCCGCGCTGCGGTTGTAGACGTAGCCGAGTTCGCGCATGGCGCGATAGACGCGCTCGCGGGTGTCGGTGGAGAACCGGCCACCTCCGGTCATCACATTGGACGCCGTCGTCCGTGAGACTCCGGCGTGCGCGGCCACGTCCTTCAGGGTGATCTCGTGCCGCATGGCCAGAACCTAGCAGCCGTTGCCACCGCGGCTGCGGTCAGCGAAGCGGAGCCTACGAGGACAACACGTCCTCGATCAGCCGAGCGACCGCGTCCTGCTCGTTCGACACCGTGACCAGGTCGGCGGCGGCAAGCGCCTCGGGAGTCGCGTTGGCGACGGCCACACCGCAGCCCGCCCAGCGCAGCATCTCGACGTCGTTGACGTTGTCGCCGATGGCCACCACCTCGGCGGCGTCGATGCCCAGCCCGGCAGCCACCTTCGCCAGGGTGGACGCCTTGGTCACGCCGGCACGCGAAACCTCGAGCCAGGAGGCGCCCGAGATGGTCGGCTGGCAGCCGGGCACGGCCAGTGCGACGGCCGCGGCGTAGACCTGGTCGACCGGGACGCCGGGCACCTTCGCCACCAGCTTCACCGCGCCCACGCCGAGCACCTCGTCGAGCGCGACCACCTGCTGGTCGGGCGGCCATGGCGCTTGCCTGCCGGCGATCGCCTCCAAATAGCCGAACTGGGCCCGGACGGTGTTCCCGCCGTTGCGGAACGTGGCCACCTTGACGTCGGGGAAGATGTCTCGCAGGGCGTAGGTCAAAGCGGTCTGGGCGTCCGGCTCGAGGACCTCTTCGGCCAGTGTCTCGCCGGTGCCGAGGTTGGCGACGACCGCTCCGTTGCTGCCGATCCCGAGGTCGGCCAGCGGTGTGCCCTGGACGAAGGTCGCCTGTGAGTAGGGCTGCCGTCCGGACACCGCCAGCACCCTGATGCCCGCGGCCGCGGCCGCGTCGAGGGCGGTCCGGGTCCGAACGCTGATCGAACGCGGTTCGCCGCTGAGCAGGGTGGCGTCCATGTCGGTGGCGATCAGCCGGACGGTCTCGCGAGTTGGTTTCATGACTGCTTTCGGTGCGCGGTTTGAGAACGCGCCTCCCGCGGTACGCGGAGGGTACGTCAGGGCCTGGTACCACCCAGGGCCGCGAACAGGGTGAGGAGGAGCGATACGCCGACGCCGATCGCCGCACCGGCCAGCACCCCAGCCCACCGCGGGGCTCGCTTGCGCCAGAACAGCAGCGCCGCCAGGGCCGCCGCGGCAATGCCGAGCGTCAGCCCCGCCGTGGGCCGGGCCTGGGTGGTGAACAGACCGCAGAGGAGGCCCAGCGCCGCCAACAGCGCACGATGATGTTTCGATCCACCAGTGAGCAGGTGGATAAAGCTGGTCCACATGTCGACCAGGCTGTCCCACATGTCGACCAAGCGCCGCTTCATGCTGGCGAGTGTAGTCCCGTCAGCGGCCCCGCGCTCGACGTTGCTTTCGGCCCGACAGCCGCCACACGTCGGTTCCCGCGCGCTCCGCGCGATCGGAGGGGCTGATCCCGGCTGCCGGATCAGCGGCGCGACTGTTGGACGCCGGCCACCCACGCGCCTTGATGCAGGACGCCGCTGACCTGCAGGTCCTTGTCCAGTACCACGAGGTCCGCAGGCCCGCCGGCGACCAGGTCGCCGGCGGCCAGGCCCAGGGCGCGGGCCGGATTCACGCTGGCCTGCTGCACCGCGAGTCGCAGTGCGGCCGCACGCTCCAGGCCGGAGCCCAGGACGGCGTTTCGGAACACCCGGTCCATGGTCGCGGTACTGCCGGCGATCGTGTTGGTGCCGGCCACCCGGGCGACGCCGTTGGTCACCTCCACGTCCAGTGCGCCCAGGCTGTAGGCGCCGTCCGACATGCCGGCCGCGGCCATCGCGTCGGTGATCAGGGCGACCCGGTCCGGGCCGACCCATTTGGTGGCGTTCCGGTACAGCGCCGGGTGCAGGTGGACGCCGTCGTTGATCAGTTCGATCGTCACCCGCGGATCCTCGACCAGCGCGGTGATCGGTCCGGGTTCGCGGTGGTGCAAAGGGCGCATTGCGTTGAACAGGTGGGTCGCCACCCGGGCCCCTGCCGCGATGCCCGCTCGGGCCTGCTCATAGGACGCATCGGTGTGGCCGATCGCGGCCACCGCCCCGGCGTCCACGATGCGGCGGATCGCCGGCAGCGCGCCGTGCAGTTCGGGCGCGATGGTGACCATCCGGACGGTGCCCTTGCCGGCGGCGAACACCCGGTCGATCTCGGACGGCTCCGGATCGCGCAGGGCGGTGGGCTCGTGCGCCCCGCAGCGCTGCGACGAGAGCCACGGCCCTTCCAGGTGGATGCCGGCCAGCAGACCGTCCTGGACCTGCTCGGCCAGTACTCCCACCTGCCGCAACAACTCGGCCGGATGCGCAGACACCAGCGAGGCGATCATCGACGTGGTGCCGTGCCGGCGGTGCAGGTCGCGACTGGCCAGCGAACTTTCCGGGACTGCGTCGGGGAAGGCTCCGGATCCGCCGCCATGGGTGTGTATGTCGACGAAACCGGGTACCACGGTGACCGCGCCCAGCGCGTACGCGGGGGTGCCCGCAGGCACCCCCGCGCCCAGTCCTGAGCCCAGCGCGGTGACCACGGTGCCGGTGACCTCCAGCCAGCCCGGGCTGAACACCTCGGTGCCGGTGACGATCCGCTCAGCGGTGATCAACATGCGTGCATCCTCTCAGCCGGTGCCGGCGCTCACAGGCCCTGCCAGGCCGGCTTGGCGGCGTAGGTCTCGCGGTAGTACGAGCCAAGTTGCAGCCGGCTCGCCGCCGCTTCGTCGAGCAGCACCGTGACGTGCGGATGGTGCTGCAGGATGGTCGCCGGCCACAACGCGCTGACCGAACCCTCAGCCAGCTGATGGACGGCTTCTGCCTTGGCCGTGCCGCTGGCCACCAGCACCACGTGCCGGGCCGCCATGATCGTGCCCAGGCCCTGGGTGATGCAGTGCGTCGGCACCTGGTCGATGTCGCCGTCGAAGAACCGGGCGTTGTCCACCCGGGTCTGCCTGGTGAGGGTCTTGATCCGGGTCCGGGACGCCAGCGACGAGCCGGGCTCGTTGAACCCGATGTGCCCGTCGGTGCCGATCCCGAGGATCTGCAGGTCGACGCCGCCGGCTGCTGCGATCGCCGCCTCGTAGGACGCGCAGAACGCCGGGATGTCGGTGGCCAGCCCGTCCGGGCCGTGCACGGCATCGGCACCGAAGTCGACCCGGTTGACGAAATCCCGCCGGATGACGTTGTGGTAGGTCTCCGGATGCTCGGCCGGCAGGCCGACGTATTCGTCCAGGGTGAACCCGCGGGCCTGCGCGAACGACACCTGGCCGGCGTCATGCCGGGCGGCCAGTTCGTCGTAGATGGCCAGCGGGGACGACCCGGTGGCCAGGCCGAGCACCGCGTCCGGCTTGCCCTTCACCAGGGTGACGATGGCCTCGGCGCCGAGCGTGCCGGCTGCGGCCGCGTCCGGGCAGATGACGATCTCCATGAGGTTGTCTCTCCTTGTCGTGGGGTGGTTCAGCGGGTGGTGATGATGGCGTCGAGGGCGTTCAGCTCGCCGCCGATGACGGCGTCGGTGAAGGCGATGTCGCCCTGCTTGGAGTCCATCACCACGACCGGGATGATCGGGTTGCGGCCGGTGGCCTCGACAGCCGGGACATCGAAGGTGATCATCAGCTGGCCGGCCTCCACCACGTCGCCCTGGGCGACGTGAGCGGTGAAACCCTGGCCGTTGAGCTGCACGGTGTCCAGGCCGAGGTGGACCAGGACGCCGACACCCTCGGGGGTGACGATCACGTAGGCGTGCGGCCACAGGGTGAGCACGGTGCCGCCGATCGGGGCGACCGCCTGCACCACACCGCGCGGCGGGTCGATGGCCAGGCCGTAGCCGACGATGCCCTGGGCGAAGGTGGCGTCCGGGACGTCCTTCAAAGCAACCGGACGCCCGGGCACCGGGGCCAGGATCGTGGTGGGTTCGACGACGGCGGCGGCCGCCGGAGCGACCTCGGCCGCGGCAGGGGCGGAGGTGTCGACCGCGACGGCCGGACCGGCCGGGTTGGCGGCCAGCGCGCTGAGGATGTCGTTCTTCAGCGCCTCGGCCTGGGTGCCGAAGATGGCCTGGACGTTGTTGCCCACCTCGATCACTCCGGCGGCGCCGAGTTGTTTGAGCCGGGCCTGGTCGACCCGGGCCTTGTCGGCGACCTCCATCCGCAGCCGGGTGATGCAGGCGTCGGTGTTCACCAGGTTGGCGCGGCCACCGAAGGCGGCGATCAGCTGCTCGGCCTTGGCCAGCGCCGCTCCACCGGAACCTCCGGCAGCGGAACCACCGTCGTCGGTCAGGTTCGCGGCCTGCTCAGCCTCGAAGTCGGCGTCGTCCTGGCGACCCGGGGTGCGCATGTTCCACTTCACGATGGCGAACCGGAACATGAAGTAGTAGAGCGCGAAGAAGGCGAGGCCCATGCCCACCAGCAGCGGGATGTTCTGCGCGGCGGGCGCCGTCCCGTAGAGCACCAGGTCGATCAGGCCGGCCGAGAACGAGAAGCCGAGGTGGATGTCGAGCAGGTAGGCGATGGCGAGCGAGAGCCCGGTCAGCAGCGCGTGGATGACGTACAGCGGGAAGGCGGCGAACATGAAGGCGAACTCGAGCGGCTCGGTGACGCCGGTGAGGAACGCGGTCAGGCCGGCGGCCGACAGGATGCCGATGGCGACCTTCTTCTGCTTCGGCTTGGCGACGTGGATCATCGCCAGGGCCGCCGCGGGCAGACCGAACATCAGGATCGGGTAGAAACCGGAGGTGAGCAGGCCCGCGGACATGTCGCCGTTGGCGAAGCGGGTCAGTTCGCCGGTCACCACGTCGCCGCCGGGGGTGGTGTACGAGCCGTAGATGAACCAGATGTAGGTGTTCAGGATGTGGTGCAGGCCGATCGGGATCAGCATCCGGTTGGCGAAGCCGTAGAGGAAGGCGCCGAACGCGCCGGAGCCCGCGATGAAGGTGGCGACGCCGGTCAGGCCGCTCTCGAAGATCGGGTAGAAGTAGCTCAGCCCGAAGCCGATGATCAGGCTGGCCAGCGAGACGACGATCGGCACGAAGCGACGGCCGCCGAAGAAGCCCAGATACGCGGGCAGTTGGATGTTGTGGTACCTGTCGAACAGCCAGGCGGTGACCAGGCCGACGATGATGCCGGCGAAGACGCTGTAGTTGATCATCGCCTGGTCGCCCTTGGCGTCGGTGACGCCGGCCAGCACCACCGGGGACATGTTCGTGAAGACCGCGTCGATGACCAGGTAGCCGGCCACCGCCGACAGCGCGGTCGAGCCGTCCGCCTTCTTGGCGAAGCCGATCGCGACCCCGACCGCGAACAGCAGCGGGAGGTTGGCGAAGATCGCGCCGCCGGCGGCGCTCATCGCCTCGAAGAACGGCCCGATGATCGGGGTCTTGATCTGGCCGAGCAGGTCGGGCTGGCCCAGCCGCAGCAGGATGCCGGCGGCGGGCAGTAGGGCGATCGGCAGCATCAGGCTCTTGCCGAGCCGTTGGAGTTGGGCGAACCCGGGGATGCGCGGTCCGGACTTCTTGGTCGAAGTCCCGTCGGCGATGCTCATGAGGTCTCCTAAGCGTGGACGGTGCGGCTGGTCGATTGGTATAGACCAGTGGCTCAAGATTGGCATAGACCAATCCAGGCGTCAAGGCTTTGCCCGATTTTGGTCTAGTCCAATACCGTGGTCCTCTGACATCGAGTCCACACCTGAAGGAGGCGGTTGTGAAGGTTCCGAAGTACTACCGGATCAAAGAGGCCATCCTCGAGCTGATCGCCGACCTGCCGCCGGGTGCCGCGGTGCCCACCGAGCGTGAGCTGGCGTCCCGGTTCGACACCTCGCGGACGACGGTGCGGCAGGCCATCGCCGAGTTGGTGGTCGACGGACGACTCGTGCGCACCCAGGGCAGCGGCACCTTCGTGGCGCAGCCCAAGATGATGCGGGTCCGTCCGCTCAGCTCGTTCTCCCAGGACCTGGCGATGGACGGCTGGCGTCCGGGCAGCGTGCTGCTGGGCATCGCCGAGGTGATCGCGGACGCCGAGCTGGCCGCCCATCTGGGCGTGGAACCGGGGGCACCGGTGCAGCGGGTGGAGCGAGTGCGGACCGCCTTGGACGTGCCGCTCGCGCATGAGGTCGCGTACCTGCCGCGTCCGATGCCGGGGCTCGCCGAGCAGTTGGCCAGCCACGGCTCGCTCTACCGGACGCTGCGCGAGGAGTACGGGGCGGTGGTGGTCACCGCGGAGGACATCGTCGAGACGGCGCTGGCCGATCCGGTCACCGCCGACCTGCTCGGCGTCGACACCGGGCTGCCGATGCTGCTGGTGCACCGCACCGGCTGGGACGCCGACGGCAACGTCGTCGAATGGACGGCGTCGAAGTTCCGTGGCGACCGGTTCCGGTTCATGTCCCGGCAGCGGCTGGACGACGCCGGCGTCGCGTCCTGAGTCTGGAGCCGATCCTGGGCGCTTCTTGAGGTTCCGGGCAGCGCCGGTTGAGCTTGCTCGGGCAGAGTTCTTCTCGTGCCGGGGGGCACGAGCCGCCACAGAGCAGGGCCGGAGACGCGATTCGGGGGGACGCGAACCGGAGGGGGACCTGCGGATGTGGCGAAGGCTGGATCGAGCCGGGTCGGACGGACGCAGGGGGAAACGTCCACGACCCGGCTCTCCGCATCTGCAGAGCCGCGCAACCGGTCGAGGTCAGCTGTCGGTGGGAGGTTCGGCGTCCTTGGCGGCCTCGGCTTGAGCGAGCTGCGCCTGCTCGGTGGCGGCCTTGCGCAGGGCCACCGCCCGGTGGAAGTCCGCCTGGGTCGGCATCCCGTAGGCCCGGGCTGTCGAGTCGTGCAACTCGACCACGTAGCGGTAGATCCGCTCCGCGAACTGGTGCGCGATCTCGCCCGGCGCAGCCTTCAGCGGACGCCCGAACACCACGTGCACATGCGGACGACCCGAGGGCGGCCGGGTCGCACCGTAGGGCATCGCGGCGAAGGCGCCGACCAGGGCGATCGGCAGCACCGGCACGTTGCGGCTGATCGACAGTGCCGCGTGGCCCGGGGTGAAGTTCTTCATCGCACCGGTGCGCGACCGGGTGCCTTCCGGGAAGAGCAGCAGCGGGACGCCGTCGCCGAGCAGGATGCCGGCCATCCCCTTGCGGTTCCGCAGGCCCTTGCGGTCCACCGGGAAGGCGTTGAAGAACAGCCGCGTGGCGGCGGCGGTGTACCACTTGTCGAAGAAGTAGTCGGCGGCCGCGCCGGCGGCCAGATTGCGGCTCAGCCGACGCGGCAGCGAGCCCATGATCAGCGGCGCGTCGAGGTGGCTGGAGTGGTTGGCGACGGCGATGAACGGCGGCTTCAGGGTGTCGAGGTTGCGACGTCCGTGCTCGTGGACGTGCAACGCCGACCAGATGTACGGCTTCATCACCAACTGCTGCGCGACGAAGCGGCCGGCGGCGCCACCGGCGGAGGAGTACCGGTTGGTGTTGTCCTCAGCCACCACGTCCCTTCCGCCAGATCGAGTCATCCAGTTGTACCGCGAGTCATCCAGTTACGTGCAGGCAAACCCTAGGGGACCGGACGTCGCGCCGGCTGCAGATCAAGATACGGGAGGCCGCCCGTCCTGGCACCCATGGCGCGGGCCTGGCCAGGAGTTCTGTAGCTTCCAACACCGGGGTGGCCTGATCCTTGTCGGCATCGGCCAAAGCCGGCGCGGCAACACTGTGGGAATCCACCCATACCTACGCCGGTACCGACGAAGGCCGGATGTCGGTGGACCAGTGAAACGCCGGCTGACGCCCGGCCGAGCGGTTGCCGACACGGCGAGCGTGTCGCCACAGCATCGCAGTAGTCTCAGGCATGGACAATGCGGACACCATGCTGGACGCGGCCGAGGCGTTCGTCGCCCTGGTCAGCGAAGTCCCCCAGGACGCGTGGGAGCACCCCGGCCTGGGGGTGTGGGACGTCCGTTCCCTGGTCGGGCACACGGCGCGCGCCGTCTCGACGGCGCTGGACTATCTGGGCAAGCCGGCGGGGCCGGTGGAGTTGCGGTCGGCGGCCGAGTACCTGGCGGCCGGGTACCTGATCGACTCCTCGATCCACGATGCGGTGGCCGAACGTGGGATCACGGCCGGGCATGAGCTCGGCGACGAGCCGGCCGAGGTCGTCGAGACGATGATCGAACGGCTGCGGGTCGCCATCGCGGCCACCGAGGGCGATCCGGTGATCATGACCCTGCTAGGGGCGATGCGGTTCTCCGACTACCTGGAGACCCGCACCGTCGAGTTGATCGTGCACACCTCGGACCTGGCGCTGGCGATCGGGCGCACCCCACGGCTGCCGGACGCCGCGGTCGCCCGGGTGCTGCACATCATCTGCGACGCGGCCATGCTGAACGGACGCGGGGTGGCCGCCGTCCGCCAGCTGAGCGCACGGGACGGTTCGGCCTTCGAGTTGCTCTAGGGAAGTGCTGATCAATGCTGTTCCGAGCGAGGACGTGGTCGGCGGGAGGAGCTGTGGTCCCCAGATCTTGTGGGCGTACTGGACGTACGGCGCAAGATTTGGGGGCCGCAGATCGCCCGCCGAGTGCGCCGCAGCCGGGACATGATTGATCAGTGCTTCCCTAGGCAGCGTGGCCACGCTGGACCGGCACCGGTTCACTTGGTCCGATCCGGCACCCTTGACCCCGTGACTTCGACGCCCCCGGCCCGCCCGACCAGAACCCGCCGCCTTCGCGGGCAGGGCTGGCTGATCGCGCTGGGGGTGCTGGCCGCGCTGCCGGCCGCTGCGGCAACCGCCCTGCGCGTCGTTGCACCCAGCACCGAGCAGCTGGCCAAGGTTGCCTCGTTCATTCCCTACGGCTTGGTCTTCTGGCTGCCCGCACTGCTGTTCCTCGGGATCGCCGCGGTCCGGTCGGTCCGGGCACGGTCGTCCGGGCGACCGGCGGTGGCGACCCTGGCGCTGCTGTGCGCGACCGGTCTGGCCGCAACCGTGGCCTGGGAAGGCCCGGCGTTCATCGCGGACCGCCGCCCGGTCGGCACCGGGACGGTGACGATCGCCAGCCTCAACGTCGCCCAGTCGGCTGACCAGGCCGCGGTGGCGCGCGCCGTCACGGGTGCGGACATCGTGGTCTTCGTCGAGGCCCAGCCCGGCTGGGCGGCCCAGCTGCCGGCGAGCCTGCGCGCCGAGTTCCCGTACGCCACCCCGGCGATGCGCGACTTGAACGGCGGCTCGCTGATCCTCTCCCGGTACCCGATCGTGGCGTCCCAGAAGCTCCCGGAAAGCTCTTTCCAGCAGTGGGCGGCCACGGTGCGGACGCCGCAGCTGGGGGCGCTGCGGGTGGTCGGGGTGCACCCCTGCAATCCGTACTGTCCGGCCGGGTTCTGGGCCCGCGAGGCCGAGCAGCTCCGCTCCTGGCTCGCCCAGCGTGATCCGCGCGTCCCGACGGTGGTGGCCGGCGACTTCAACGCCGTGGACGATCACCTCACCATGCGCCGCCTGTACGACGACGGCTTCCGCAGCGCCGCCGACCTGGCCGGAGCGGGGTTCGTTCGGACGTGGCCGTCCGACCGGCGGTTTCCGCCGCTGATCGCCATCGACCACGTCCTGGTGACCTCCGACCTGACCGCCACGGAGTTCTCGACCTTCGACGTCCCCCGCACCGACCATCTCGGCATCCGCACGGTGATCGCCGGCGTCGAGGACTGACGCGCTTTCAACACATGCTAATGTATGTGTATGTCGGTGATGGATCGTCGGCTGCAGTTGCTGCTCGATGAACAGCGCTACGCCCTGGTGCAGACCGAGGCCGAGCGGAGCGGTCGCAGCGTGGCCGCCGTCATTCGCGAGGCGATCGACTACCGCTTCCTGGGGGCCGACGACCGCGGCGCGAATCTCCGCGTGTGGCTTGACCTGACGGCTGAGCCTTCCGGTCCGGCAGTTGACTGGTCGGAGATCAAGGCCGGCATCGAGGAGGACCTGGCGGGGCCGCGCCGATGAGGCGCGGCTGGTTCGTCGACACCTCAGTGCTGCTACTCGCGGCCGGGGGAGCCCACCCGGATCGCGGACCCAGTCGCGAATTTCTGGACGGCTGTACCCGCGGCGGCGTCGCTCTGCACGCGAGCATCGAGGCGATGCAGGAGTATCTCTTCCATCGGATGCGGGTGTCCGGTCGGGAGGCTGCGCTGGCCGAAACCCGGACCCTGCTCGCGGTGCTGCACCTGCACGACCTGACCGCGACGGTATTCCGGCGCTCGCTGGGCATCATCGAGGCCTCCGCGCTGCGCGGCCGAGACGCGCTGCACGCCGCAACCGCGCTTGAGGCCGGTTTTGACCGGATCGTCACTCTCGATCGCGACTTCGCCCAGGCCCCCGGCCTGAGTGTGGTGCATCCGCGGGATGCCTCCTGAGCAACCGCCTTCAGGCGCCGACGGCCGCCTTGGTCTCCCGGGCCATCGCCAGTTCCTCGTTGGTCGGCACCACCAGAACGGTCACCAACGAGTCGGCGGTGGAGATCGCCCGCGGTTCCTTGGAACGCACCGCGTTCGCCTCGTCGTCCAGCGTGAAGCCGAACCCGGCGAGGCGGTCGATCACGGCCTTGCGCAGCGCCGGGTTGTTCTCGCCGACGCCGGCGGTGAAGGTGATCACGTCGAGGCTGCCGAGTACGGCGAGGTAGGCGCCGATGTAGTGCAGCAGCCGGTGCACGTAGACGTCGAAGGCCAGTGTGGCGTCGGGGTCGCCCTCTGCGATCAGGTCATTGATGTCGCGGAAGTCGGTGGCCCCGCACAGCCCCAGCATGCCGGACTTCTTGTTCAGCAGGGTGTCGATGTCGTCGATGCTCATGCCGACCTGGCGGGCCAGGAAGGCGTGCAGGCCCGGGTCGACGTCACCGCTGCGGGTGCCCATCACCAGTCCCTCCAGCGGGGTCAGGCCCATCGAGGTGTCCACCGCGACGCCACCGCGGATCGCCGAGATCGAGGCGCCGTTGCCGAGGTGGCAGACGATCTGGTTCAGCTCCTCGTACGGCCGGCCGAGCACCTCGGCCACCTTCTTCGACACGTAGCTGTGCGACGTGCCGTGGAAGCCGTAGCGGCGGATGCCGTGCTGCTGGGCGACGTCGCGGGCCAGCGCGTAGCTGTAGGCCTCGGCGGGCAGGGTGGAGAAGAAGGCGGTGTCGAAGATGGCCACGTGTGGCACATCCGGCAGCGCGCTGCGGGCGGCGTCGATGCCGGCGATGGCCGGCGGGTTGTGCAACGGCGCCAGCGGCGACAGCTCGCGTAGGGCGTCCAGCATCTCGTCGGTGACCAGCGTCGTCTCGCGGAACGCGGCGCCGCCGTGCACGGTCCGGTGTCCGACCGCGACCACCTCGGACAGCTGCGGGCCGTGCTCTTCGAACAGTTGCACCATCACTTTCAGGGCCCGCCCGTGATTGGGGAAGCCGCGTTCCTGATGGAAGGTCTCACCGGCGACGGTGTGGTCGATGGTGCCGGACTCGTCTCCGATCCGCTGGACCAGGCCCGAAGCCAGGACGCTCTCGTCGTCGGCGTCGATGACCTGGTACTTGATCGAGGACGATCCGGCGTTCAGCAGCAGGATGGGCGTGCTCATGTTCTGGGGCTCCTTGGGAGTGGACGTCAGTTGGCTGGGGTCTGGGCCTGGATGGCCGTGATCACCACGGTGTTCACGATGTCGTCGACCAGTGCGCCACGGGACAGGTCGTTGACGGCTTTCTTCAGGCCCTGCAGGATCGGCCCGATCGCGACCGCACCGGACGAGCGCTGCACCGCTTTGTAGGTGTTGTTGCCGGTGTTCAGGTCGGGGAAGATGAACACGGTCGCCTTGCCCGCGACGGGGGAGTCCGGCAGCTTGGTCTTCGCCACGTCCGGGTCGACGGCCGCGTCGAACTGGATCGGACCCTCCAGTGCGATGTCCGGACGCCGTTCGCGGACGATCTTCGTCGCCTGGCGCACCTTGTCGACGTCGGCGCCGAAGCCGGAGCTGCCGGTGGAGTAGGACAGCATCGCCACCCGCGGCTCGATGCCGAAGGCGACCGCGGTCTCGGCCGAACTGATCGCGATGTCCGCCAGCTGCTCGGCGGTCGGGTCGGGATTGACCGCGCAGTCGGCGTAGACGTGCACCCGGTCGGTCATGCACATCAGGAACGACCCCGACACCACCTTCACGCCCGGCTTGGTCTTGATGAACTCCAGCGAGGGCCGGATGGTGTTCGCGGTGGTGTTGATCGCACCCGACACCATGCCGTCGGCCATCCCGAGGTGCACCATCATCGTGCCGAAGTAGGACAGGTCCTTCATCTTCTCGCGGGCCTGCTCGATGGTGACGCCCTTGTGGGCGCGCAGGGTGGCGTATTCGGCGGCGAACCGCTCGACCAGTTCGGTGTCGGCCGGGTTGACGATATCGGCGCCGTCCAGCACCCAGCCCATCGCCGAGGCCCGGGTCTTGATCTCGACCGGATCGCCGAGCAGGATCAGGTCGGCGACGCCGCGCTGCAGCAGGATGGCGGCCGATTCGAGAATGCGGTCGTCGGAGGACTCCGGCATCACGATCCGGCGGCGGTCGCGGCGGGCCAGCTCGTTGAGCTGGTAGCCGAACATCAACGGGGTGACGACGCTGGCCGGCGGAACCTCGAGGGCCTTGATCAACTCGGCGGAGTCGACCTGCTCGGCGAAGATCCGCCGCGCGGTCTCGACCTTGCGCGGCGAGGAGGTGAAATGTCCCCGGGTGTTGAAGACATCTTTCGCGGTGGTGTAGGTGCCCTTGTCGGTCATTCCGATCGGCAGGTCGAGGTGCATGCCGTCGAACAGCTTCACCACGTTCTCGGGAATCGGGTAGCCGCCGGTCAGGATGATCCCGGTGAGCTGCGGGAACGAGCCGGAGTGGTGGGCCAGGATCAGCCCGGGCAGCAGATCGCCGGAACGGTCGCCGGGCATCAGCACGGTGGCCTCGGTGACCAGCCGGGACAGCACGTTCGGCAAGGTCATGGCCGCCACGATGGCGTCCTGGGACTCGCGGTCGAGCAGGTCGGGGTTGCCCAGCACCTGGGAGGCGCCGACAGCCTCGAACTGCGCGCGCAGGGTCGGCGCGATCAGCAGCGGCTCAGCCGGCAGCGCCGCGACCACCAGATGGGTGAGCTGACGCAGCGCCTCGGACGTCTCGTCCAGGATCGCCGGATCGACCCGGTTCGCGATCACCCCGATGGTCTGGACGTGGTGAGCGGTGAACTCGCTGAGCGCCGACTCGGCGGCGTCCCGGATCTCGCGGACATCGCGTCCGTAGCCGTTGACCACCAGCAGCAGCGCGGCGTTCAGGTTGGCGGCGATGTCGGCGTTGAACGCCATCTCGGTCGGGCTGGTCACGTCGGCGTAGTCGGAGCCGAGCACCACGATGGCATCGAACCGGGGGCTGATCCGGCCGAACTTCTCCACGATGGTGGTCAGCGCGCTTTCTGGGTCGGTGCGCATCTCGTCGTAGCTGATGCCCACGGCCTCGTCGTAGGAGAGATTGACCCCGGGAATGCCCAGCAGCATTTCGAGAATGTCGTCGCGGGCGCCGGCGGTCACCAGCGGACGGAACACGCCGACCGACTCGACCTCGCGCAGCAGCGTGTCGAGCAACCCCAAGGCGACAACGGACTTACCGGTCTGGCCCTCGGGGGCCGCAACGTAGATGATTCGAGTCACGGGCCACAGGCTAACGCCGCGATGACTTGCCTGTCTGCGCCTCGTTCGTCCACTGGGCGCGTCCCCGGAAGTCCGGTGGCAGGCTGGGTCGATGACACGGGCGCGACAGGTCGAGCTGCGAGACGGCGTCGAACTGACCAATCTGGACCAACCGCTGTTCACCGGCGCCGAGGCGTCCAAGCGCGAGCTGGTGGACTACCTGGACGCGGTCGCGGAGCCGATCCTGGCCGAACTCACCGGCCGGCCGCTGTCGGTGCTCCGGGTGCGGCCCGGGCAGCGGCCGTTCATGCAGAAGAACCTGCCCGAGCATGCCCCCGACTACGTGCGAAGCACGATCGTCTGGTCACAGGCCGGGCATCGTGAGATCCGCTACCCGCTCTGCGAGGACCGGCGCACGCTGCTCTGGCTGGCGAACCAGCGGGCGGTGGAGTACCACCCGACGGTGATCCTGCCGGAGTCCGGCGAGCACACCGAGATCCTGGCCGGACGAGTGACGCATCTGGTGCTCGACATCGATCCGCCGGCCGACAGCGGGTTCGCGCCGGTCGTGCGGACGGCGCTGCTGGTCCGGCAGGCGCTGGCCGAGGCCGGGCTGGCGGCCGCGGTGAAGACGTCCGGCTCGAAGGGCGTCCATGTGATCGTGCCGGTGCGGGACCTCGCGCTGCCGGACGCGGCCGCCGCCACCCGGGCGCTGGCCGCTCGGGCCGAGCGACTCGACCCGGCCCTGGCTACCACTGCCTTCCTCAAGGCCGACCGCGGGGACCGGGTGTTCATCGACGCCACCCGTTCCGGCGGCGCGTCACTGGCCTGCGCCTACAGCCCACGGGTGCGTCCCGGCACCCCGGTGTCCTTTCCGGTGGCCTGGGACGAGCTGCCCGAAGCCAACCCGGCCCGGTTCACGATCAGGACGGCGCCGGCGCTGCTCGGCGGCACCGACCGGTGGGCGGAGTTGCTGCCGGCGCCGCAGCAGGTGCCGGCGGAGGTGGTGGCCGAGGGCCACACCATCCCGGTGGCCCGGGTGGCGGCGATGCATGAAGGGAAGCGCCGCAAGCGGGCCGCTCAGCGGGACGGGACGCCGGATCCGGAGCGGTAGCGGTCGCCCACGGCCCGCAGCCGGTCCAACCGCTCGCGCTGATCGACGGTCAGGGTGAGGTCGAGCGCGGCGAGATTCTCGTCCAGGTAGGCCGGGCGCTTGGTGCCCGGGATCGGGACCACCGCGGGGTCGTGGCCGAGCAGCCAAGCCAGCGCGACCTGAGCGGGACGGGCGCCCAGCTCGTCCGCAACCGCTCGGACGACCTCGACCTGGCGAAGGTTCTCGGCCAGGTTGCGCCGGTTCCACCGGGGCAGCAGCCGCCGGTAGTCGATCAGCCCGATCCGGGTGGTGGCGGCGGGCGACCCGGTGAGCATGCCCCGGCCCAGTGGCGAGTAGGCGACGACACCGATGCCGAGTTCGTGGGCGGTCGGGACGACGGCGTGCTCGGGTTCGCGAGAGAACAGCGACCACTCCAGCTGCACCGCCGCGATCGGATGCTCGCGATGGGCGCGGCGGAGCTCGTCGGCGGTCACCTCGGACACGCCGAGGGCGCGGACCTTGCCGGCGCGGACCAGTTCGGCCATCGCCCCGATGCTCTCTTCGATCGGCACCCGCGGGTCCACCCGGTGCAGGTAGTAGAGGTCGATCACCTCGGTGCGCAGCCGGCGCAGCGAGGCCTCCGCCGCGCGGGCGATCCGGGCCGGGGACGCGTCCAGTCCGATCGGCAGCCCCAGCCCGGGAAGGGTGCGAATGCCGGTCTTGGTGGCCAGCACGATGCTGTCGCGGACGCCGTGCAGGTGGCGTCCGAGAAGCTTCTCGTTGGCGCCGTGGCCGTACATGTCGGCGGTGTCGAACAGGGTCACGCCGCGTTCCAGCGCCCGTTGCAGGGTCGCCTTCGACGCGGCCTCGTCGGGTCGCCCGTAGGCGGTGCTCATTCCCATGCAGCCCAGTCCCAGTGGGCTGACCTGCAGCGGGCCCAGCTGCCGTGTGCTGTCGTTCATCTCGACCCCCGTTCGCGAGCTTTTGCTCGCAAATCACGATACGAGTAGTTGCTCGTATCTGGCAAGGGCTTGATCTACGATGCCGGTGATGGCTCGCGAAGTGGCTCGGACGGCTCGCGGCGTCGCCCGGATGGCGCAGATCCTGGACGCCGCGTCAGTCGTGGTCGCCCACGTCGGCTACGAGCGGGCCACGACCAACGCGATCGCTGCCCAGGCCCGGATCTCACCCGGCTCGCTGTACCAGTTCTACGCCGACAAGGCTGCGATCGCGGCCGCACTGGGCGAACGGCTCGCGGGAGAGCTGGAGCGGGCGCAGGACGAAGCGCTGGCCGGGCTCGACCCCGCCGCGGTGCCGCTGGCCGAGCTGGCCGAACGGGTGCTCGACCCACTGGTTCGGCTGGCGGCCGAGCGACCCGCGTTCGCCGAACTGTTCGCTCTGGCCGCGCTTCCCGAGGCCGCGCTGGCGCCCATCGCGGCGGCGAAGGACGCCCTCGACGGACGCATCGCCGACCTCCTCGGCGTCCGGCTGCCGCACCTGGACCGCGCCGAGGCGGAGCAGGCGGCGCGGATCGCCCATCTGCTGGTGCACGGTTCGATCGCCGCGATGGCCACCGACCCGGTGGTGCGGCGCGAGGTCACTCGCGCCGTGGTTGCCTATCTGCAGACCAAGGATCTGGCGACCAACGAGCGTCCAGATTGATCCGGGCGGGGTCAGAGTCCTTCGGCCAGCCAGGCCAGATCGGCGCGGTGCTCGTCGGGACCGCCGGGGGTCTCGACCACCACCGGCGCCCCGGCTGAGCGGATCACGTCACGAACACCGTCCGGGTCGCACTGGCCGGTGCCCCAGTTGGTGTGCCGGTCGGCGCCGGAGTCGAAGGCGTCCCTGGAGTCGTTGGCATGGATCAGGTCGATCCGCCCGGTGATCGCGCGGACCCGGTCGACCAGGCCGAGCAACTCGTTGCCGCCGGCGTGGGCGTGGCAGGTGTCGAGGCAGAAACCGACCTTGTCGGCGTTGGCCGAGGCGCCGATGGCCGCCCAGAGCCGGTCGATCCGCTCCAGGTGCCGGGCCATCGCGTTGGTGCCGCCGGCGGTGTTCTCGATCAGCAACGGGACGGGGATGTCGAGCCCGTCGACCGCCTTGAACCAGTTGCTGAAGCCGACCTCCGGATCGTCCTTGGCGTTCAGGTGACCGCCGTGCACGATCACCCCCGCGGCACCGATCTCGGCGGCGGCGAGGAGTTGCTTGTGCAGCTGCTGCCGGGACGGGATCCGGATCCGGTTGTTGGTACTGGCCACGTTCAGCACGTAGGGCGCGTGCACATACAGCGCGATACCGGCGGCCTCGGCGTCGGCCTTCAGCGCGGCCGCGCCGCCGGCGTAGCCGACCTGTGGACCCTTCCAGCCCTGTGGGTCGCCCAGGAAGAACTGGCTGAGCCCGGCACCGCGCGCCCTGGCCTCGGCGATCGGGTCGGCGGAGTCGACATGTGCACCCATCGCGATCATGGGCCTGAGCCTAACGGGACGCCCTGACACTTTCCGTCGGCCGGCCGCACCCTGCGCCGGGCACGGGGCCCCGGCAGCCTCTCAGCGGGCCGCGCCGACCTTCGCGGTGGGCTCGGAGTAGGTGCTGGTGGTCGCATAACCGGCCAACGTCGCGCGGACCCGGACGTGCACCCGCTTGCCCAGGTCGGCCTTGCCCAGCCGGTAGCTGGACTTCGTCTGGCCGCTCACCTGCTTGCCGTCGCGGTACCACTGGTAGGACAGCGACGCCGTCGGCTGCCAGACCCCGGGGGTGGCACGCAGCGTGCCGCCCACCAGAGGGTCCCCACTGACGACGGGGGTCGGCGCGGCCGTGAACGCCCGGGGCTGGACGGTGCGGGCCACCGAGTAGGTGGAGACGGTGGCGTACCCGGTCGCGCTGGCCCGGACGCGAAGACGGACGGCGTGCCCGACGTCCTTGCTGGTCGGCGTGTAGCTGGCCGCGGTCGCCGAGGCGATGTTCTTGGAGTCGCGCTGCCACTGGTAGGCGAACGTGGTGCCGTCCGGGAAGCCGTCGCCGGGCGCGCCGGTCAGCGGGGACCCGAACTGACTCTGCCCGGTCACCACCGGACGTGGGGTGGGCAGCACCCCGGCGACCGTGTTGGTGGTGCTGTCGGAGGTCTTGCTCACCGTCGTGCTGCCCAGCGTGGCGCTCACCTTGACCCTGATCGCCTTGCCGAGGTCGGACGCGGTGATCCGGTACCGCTCGGCGGTGGCGTCCGGGATGGCCTTGCCGGCCCGCTGCCACTGGTAGGACAAGGTCGCGCCCGGAGGCGTCCAGGTGCCGGGTACCACCGCCAGGGTCAGGCCAACCCGCGCGCTGCCGGCGATCGCGGGGACCGTGGACGGGTACGGCCGGAACGGCCCCACCGTGACCTTGGGCCACGAGGACGACGACGAACGCTTGACCTGGTCGACACAGGCCGCATTGGACCCGGTGCCGCACCGGCCCTGGTTCGGCACCCGCAGCACCGCACCGGTCCACCACGAGGTCTGGCCCATCGCGCCGTCCCAGGACAGCGAGATGTGCACATGGTCCTTGTGGTTGGCCGTCCAGGATCCCCGGCTGGCCATCTTCCGCCAGCCGAGCTCCTGGTAGTAGATGGACCAGATCTTCTGGTTCCAGATGATGTACATGATCCCGAGCCGGTAGGCGACCTCGCCGTTGTTGGCGGTCACCCACCTGATCATCTGGTCGACCTTGGCGCGGTCCTTGGCCTTGCGCGAGTCCATGTGCCAGTCGAGCGCGCGGCCCTCCTTGTGCTCGGAGGTTCCGCCGCTGGTGCAGAACCGCGAGATGCCCCAGGACGAGCCGCCCCAGTTCTTGATCAGGGCCTTCAGCAGGGCCGTGGTGCCGCGCTTGGCCGACGGTGTGCAGCTCTGCTGGGGCTGGTAGCCGAGGTGCGCATCGATGCCGGGGGTCTCCAGGGCCGCCGGTGGCGGCGGGTTGCTGGCCGCCCGGGCGATGCCGATCGGGGTCAGTGCGATCAGCAGGGCACAGGCGGCGGCGATCAGGTTTCGGATGCGCATGGCGTCCTCGGCAACTCTCGGGGGCGGGTATCAGCAGGGTAGGCGGGATCGGCCGCCGTCCGTGGGAGTCTCAGGGTCGTCCGATTCGCTGCCGGACGAGGCGGCCGCTAAGGTTAGTCCTTGGTGCCTTCCGGCACCGTTTGCACACGCCCTCCTGCCATGGGAAATGCTCATGGCCGCTCGAGACCAGAGGAGGTGGAGTTCGCGTATGCGCCAATACGAAGTCATGGTGATCATCGATCCCGACGTCGACGACCGTCAGGTGAACGGCCTGTTGGAGAAGCCGCTCGCCGGCCTGACCAAGGCCGGTGGCACCGTCGACAACCTGGACATCTGGGGCCGTCGTCGGCTCGCCTACGACATCCGCAAGAAGTCCGAAGGCATCTACGCCGTCATCAACATCACCGCTGAGCCTGCCGACGTGAATGAGCTGGACCGCCAGTTCACCCTGAACGAGCAGATCATGCGGACCAAGGTCATCCGGCCCGACACCCGCTAGAGATTTCTGTCAGCGGCAGCTGACAGGCTCTGAGTGACCAGTACCTCGATCGAAAGAACACAGTCATGGCAGGCGAAACCACAATCACCCTCGTCGGCAACCTGACGGCCGATCCCGAGCTGCGCTTCACCCCGTCCGGGGCTGCGGTGGCCAACTTCACCGTGGCGTCCACGCCGCGGACGTTCGACCGTCAGACCCAGGAGTGGAAAGACGGGGACGCCATGTTCCTGAACTGCTCGGTGTGGCGGCAGGCGGCTGAGAACGTCGCCGAGTCGCTGACCAAGGGCATGCGGGTCGTCGTCCAGGGACGGTTGAAGTCGCGTTCCTACGAAACCCGTGAGGGCGAGCGTCGCACCGTCTTCGAGGTCGATGTCGACGAGGTCGGCCCGTCCCTGCGGTACGCCTCGGCCAAGGTCACCCGCTCCTCCGGGGGTGGCGGCAACTACTCCGGCGGCGGCAACGCCGGCGGTGGCTACTCCGGCGGCAACTCGGGTGGCCAGCAGGGCGGGAACGACTCGTGGTCCTCCGGCGGCGGCAACAACCGCTCGGCCGGCAACGACCCCTGGGCGCAGGCCCAGAGCGACGAGCCCCCGTTCTGAGCGTTCGGGTCCGATCGGGCACCGCCTGACCGGCGACTCGCCCCAACTCATCCACGTCATTCCGGCTCCGGCCGGGCTCACTGAAAGGGAGCACCACAATGGCCCCAGCACAGCGCAAGCCTGTGAACAAGAAGAAGGTCGCGCCGGCCAAGTCCGTGCGCATCGGCCACATCGACTACAAGGACACCGCGACCCTGCGGAAGTTCATCTCCGAGCGGGGCAAGATCCGCGCCCGCCGGGTGACCGGCCTGTCCGTCCAGGAGCAGCGCAAGGTCGCGATCGCCGTCAAGAACGCGCGTGAGCTGGCCCTGCTGCCGTACGCCTCGACCGCTCGCTGAGAAGGGAGAACGGACGCATGAAGCTCATTCTGACCGCTGCCGTCGACCACCTCGGCATCCCCGGCGAGATCGTCGAGGTCAAGGACGGCTACGGCCGCAACTACCTGCTGCCCCGCGGTTTCGCGATCAAGTGGACCAAGGGCGCCGAGAAGCAGATCGACGGCATCAAGCGGGCTCGTGACGCCCGCGAGATCCGCAATGTCGAGCATGCCAAAGAGATCCGCACCCAGCTCGAAGAGCTCGCGGTGTCGCTGCCGGCCAACGCCGGCGAGAACGGCAAGCTGTTCGGCGCCGTCACCCCGGCCGACATCGTCCTGGCGGTGAAGAAGGCCGGTGGTCCGGCCGTCGACAAGCGCTCGGTCGAGATCGCCAAGCCGATCAAGTCCGTCGGTTCGCACACCGTCGGCCTGAAGCTGACCAGCGGCGTGGTCGCCCACATCAACGTGGACGTCGTCGCCGCCTGACCTCCAGCACGACAACGAGGCGGGGAGCTCTCCCCGCCTCGTTGTGCGTTTGCGTCCCTTCCTGCCCCGAGGTGTCCATGCCGCAGCATCTGCCTTACCGGGTGCTGTTGCGCAGCATGGGCGCCTCGTTCGCCGTTCTGGGCTTCCTGGGACGGCTGCCGACCTCGGTGCTGCCGTTGGCTCTGCTGCTCTACGCGCACCACCGGCTGGGCTCCTTCGGCCTGGCCGGGCTGGCCGCGGCGGCGCTCAGCCTCGGCGGCGCGGCCGGGGCGGTGCTGATCGGACACCTGTCCGACCAGTGGGGGCACCGGGTGGTGGGCATCGCGGCCACCGTCGTCCAAACGGCGGCCGTCGGCGGGTTCCTGCTCTGGTGCACACCGGACGTTCCGCTGGGAGTCGTGCTGGCGCTCGCCGCCCTGACCGGTTTCGCGAATCCTCAGTTGGGTGCGATGGCACGCTCCCGGTGGTCGCAGGCCGCCGCGTCCCGGGACGACCGACTGCCGTTCACCGCGTCCGCGATGGCCTGGGAGGGCGCGATCGACGAGGTGGGGTTCGTGATCGGGCCGGTGCTGGCCACCACCCTGGCCGCGGTGGCCGCTCCCGCGCCGCTGCTGACCGTGGTGGCGCTGGCCTGGATCGGCCAGGTGGGCTTCGCGCTGCATCCCTCCGCGCTCGGCCCCGCGCGTCACGGACGGCAGCGGCACGCCGAGTCGGCCGACCGGGTCGACTGGCGGGTGCTGATCCCGCTGGCGGTCGCGATCGGCGGTGTCGGCGTCCTGTTCGGCGGCTCCCAGACCGGCATCGCTGCCTTCTTCACGGTCCGCGGTGAGGGGGCGGTGGCCGGTGCCGTCTACGGTGCGATGGCGGTCGGTAGCGCGTCGATGGGCCTGCTCAGCAACCGACTGCCGGTGCGTTGGTCGATGGCTTCCCGGATCACCGTGTTCGGGTTCGGCTGTGCGGTCTTCTCGCCGCTGCTGATCGTGGCCTGGGACGCGTCCACGATGGCTTTGGCCTGCCTGCTGATCGGCATCATGGTCGGTCCGACCCTGGTCACCGGCTATGCCTACGCCGAGCGGATCTCGCCGCCCGAGCGGCTCTCCACCGTGATGACCGTGCTCAGCACGGTCGGCG
Source organism: Micropruina sp. (assembly GCF_047602385.1). GTDB lineage: Bacteria > Actinomycetota > Actinomycetes > Propionibacteriales > Propionibacteriaceae > Micropruina. Next base: position 600,963 of record NZ_JASGHL010000005.1, on the reverse strand, counting down.
TGGTCGGGGTCGCGGCCGGCGCGGCGGTGGCCGGGCAGGTGGTGGACGGCTACTCCGCCCGAGACGCCGCCTGGATCGCCACCGCCGGGGGCCTGCTGGCAGGTGTCGCCGGACTGAGCATTCCCCGGCGGCCGACCCGGCGGTCCTCGGCGAGGTGAGCGCCGCGGCCGGGCCGGCGGCAACTAGGGTGAACCGGTGACTGGACCGGCAGGTGCGAGGCGACGTCCCAACTGGGGGCGGATCGCCCTGATCGTGGCTGTGGTCGCGGCGTTGGTGGGTGTCGGTTTCGGCGTCCGGGCGATGTCGGTGCCGGTGGAGCGCGCGGGTGTGCCGACCATGCCGGTGCCGTCTCCCAGCGGCGGCCGATCCGCAAGCCCGTCGCCGAGCGCCAGCACCTCGGCAACCCCGTCCGGCACCCCGACGACGACGGCGTCGAGTTCACCGCGCAGCACGATCAAGGCGTCCGGCAACTTCGACTGGGCGAGCGTCACCGCGTCCGCCGCCGGCTCGCAGGGGAAACTGACCCGGTACGCGGTGGCGGTCGAGACCAGCGCCAAGCTGGGCGCCGACTCCGCCGCCAAGACGATCGCGGGCGTGCTCAACGACCCCCGCAGCTGGACGGGCGACGGCGACGTCCGATTCGCCTTGGTCGGCAAGGCCAAGGCGACCGTCACCCTGTACCTGGCCAGCGCCGGCACGGCCGCCACCCTGTGTGGATCCTCCGGCAGCGCGGACACCTGCACCAAGGGCAACACGGTGGTGATCAGCGCCGAACGCTGGAAGTCGGCGGCGGCGACCTACGCCGGGGACGCCGCCGGCTACCGCACCTATCTGGTCAATCACGCAATGGGACAGTTCCTCGGCAAAGACGCCGCCGGGTGTGCCGGCAAAGGCAGGAAGGCGCCGGTGATGATGCCGCAGAGCGCCGACCTGCGCGGCTGTGTCGCCAATCCTTGGCCCTGATCGACGCATCAGGCCGGCTTCGGCGGGCTCTTCCTCTCGTTCGAGAGGATCGTCATGACCGGCACCGCCAGGCCCTCGCCCGCACGGCGAATGGTGCTGAGCCATGCCCTGGCCGGGGTCGCGGTCGGGTTGCCGTGGCCGGCACTGCTGGCCTGCGGGTGGCAGGTCAGCGACGATCCCGCCGTACTCGGACTGCTCGGCGCGGCCCGGTTCGCGCCCTGCGTGCTGCTCTCGGCGGTCCTTGGCGGCATCGGCGACCGGATCGGACGGCTGTTCGCGGTCCGGGTGTCGACGGCGACAAGGTTGGGCCTGTTGACCGTTTGTGCGGCGTTCATGCTGGCCGGATCACTCTGGCCGGCGGTGATCGCGGCGACGCTGACGGTCGCCGCCGGAGTGCCCGCGTTCCCGAGCCTCGCCGCCCTGATCCCGCAGGTCTCGCGGCGGCCGGACCGGGACACCAATGCGCTGGTCACCTGGGAGATCAGCGGGTTCGTGGTGGGGCCGGCGGTGGGCGGCCTGTTGCTGCCGGCCGGCGTCGGGTGGTCGGTCGCCGGCTGCCTGCCGCTGATGGCGGCCGCCCTGCTGGTGCTGCCGCGTCGCCTCGCCGATCCCGGCCCGCGGGTCGATCGGCCACGGCTGCGCGACGGTGTGCGGCAGGTGCTGGCGCTGCGAGTGGTCCGGCGCGCCATCGGCACGGTGATGATGCTCAATGCGGTGATCGGCGTGCTGGGGGTGGCCCTACTGACCATGGCGCAGAGCCACTGGGGCGCCGGTGTCAACGAGTTCGGGTGGCTGACCGCGCTGCAGGGCTTCGCATCACTGGCCGCCCCCGTGCTGATCCGGACGGTGGGCCGGCTGCCGGTGTCGGTCGCGGCGCACCTGCTCGTGGTGCTGCCGCTGGTGGCGGTCGCGGTCAGTCCCGGCTGGGTGGCCGCTGCGGTGCCATTGGCCCTTGCGGGCGCGGGGTTGACGGCGATCGAGTGCCGCACCACCCGGATGTTGCAGGTCGGTGCGCCGGCAGCATTCACCGCAGTCGCGCTCGGCATCGCCGACGCTGCGCTGGTGGCCGCCGCCATGGCCGGGGCACTGCTCGCGCCCTGGCTGCTGACCCTGGTCGGACCGGCCGGCCTGCTGATCGCTCTGGCGGCCGGTTGCGCTGCCGTCCTGAGCCGCGGACTGGCCGGAGCTGGGACGATGGCGACCCGCGCCGAACCCCGCCGGGGCAGCCCCAGACGATCGACGTCGGACCCGGGGCGGCCTCAGCGGGTGCTCGTCCCGTAGCGAGTGCTAGTCATTGTTGGTCGAGCTTGTCGAGACCCATCCGGCAACGGGTTTCGACTCTGGCGCCGGGTTTCGACAGGCTCAACCGGCGAAACGACACCTCGATCAGCGGGTCATCAATCCTCGGCAGGGTCGTTCTCGGCGTCCTCCTGGGTGGGATGGACGGTGCCGGGGACATGGTCGGCCGGACCGTACAGCGCGTACACCTTCATCGGCTCGTCGCCGATGTTGGTGACGTTGTGCCAGGTGCCGGCCGGCACCAGGATCGCCCAGTCGTCCTCGACCTCCTTGCGGAAGCTGAGTTCGCTCTTCTTCGGACCCATCTCGACCAGGCCCTTGCCCTGTTCGAGGCGCAGGAACTGATCGTTGCCGGGGTGCACCTCCAGCCCGATGTCGCCACCGACCGGGATCGACATCACGGTCAGCTGCAGATGCTTGCCCGTCCACAACGTGGTGCGAAAGTTGTCGTTGTCAGTCGTCCGTTTCTCGATGTCGAGGACGTAGGGCTCCTTGCCCCGGTCCTTGTTCTTCCTCACAGTCATCGTTGCTCCTTTCGGCGTACCTCTCATCCTTACCCACACCGCCGACAGATTTCGAGCGGCGCGGCAGATCAGCCCTCACGGGCAGCCAGCACCTGCCGGATCACCGTCAGCACGCCGTGCTCGGCGTTCGAGCCGGCGAGGAACCGGGCTCGCTGTCGCACCTCTTCGTAGGCGTTGCTCACCGCATAGCTGTGGTGCACCTCGTCGAGCATCTCCAAATCGTTGGCGGCATCGCCGAACGCCATCAGCTGTTCGCGCTGCAGGCCGAGGTGCGCCGCCAGCACCCGGACACCGTGGCCCTTGTGGACGCCCGCGTTCATCATGTCCACCCAGAGCGGCCCTCCCACGGTGACCGAGAAGTCGCCGGCATAGGCCGGTGCGAACACCTCGTCGCAATACCGTCGGCTCTCGCCGGTCGGCAGGTAGACACTGAACTTGTCGACGGCGGCGTCCAGCCCGGCGAAGTCATCGATGAAGACGATCCTGGGATTGAAGGTGCCGAGGTACGGTTCGTGCTCACGATGCCTGCTGGACACGTAAGCGGTGTCCGGCCCGCTGACCACCGGCACGCCCGGCGTGGACGTCAGCGTGACCGCAGCCATCGCCCGGTAGTGCTCCGGAGCCAGCAGGCTCTGGAACAGCACCGTGTCGCCGTAGCTGACCGTGCCGCCGTTGTCGCCGACGTAGCCGATGCCCTCGCGCGGTGGGAACATCTGCTTCAGCCGGTTCAGCGGACGCCCGCTGGCCGCGACGAAGGTGACCTCGGCCGCGCTCAGCCGGCGCAGGTAGTGATGGAAGTCGGGCGGCAGGTCGCCATGCTCGTCGAGCAAGGTGTGATCCATGTCGGACGCGATCATCCGTACCGCGTCCAGCTTCGTCTCCACGCTCACAATCCCATCCGGTCGAATACTTTCAGGGCGCTGCGCCGGCCCAGCTCGATCATCTCGTCGGCTCGATGGAAGTCGAGAATGGCGCAGGCGTCCATCGGCACCCAGACCATCACCTCGGGCGCGTTCAGCACAGTCCGGGCGATCTCGATCCGGGCTTGCATGACGTCCAGCGTCCGGCCCAGCAGATCGACCAGATTGACGTCGGACGGCAGATCCTCGAACTCCTTCGGCGGGGCCTCCGGCGGCGAGAGCAGCTTGCTCAGATTCCGTCCCGGCCACGATCCGGCCAGCGAATGCCCTAGTCGTTCCGTCCAGGACGGCTCGCCGGCGTCGACCGCGATCTCGGCATGGTCGGCGCTCGCCTCGTCCGAGGACTCCTTGCTCGGCAGGCCGAGGTGCAGGCCCGGACGTCGTCCGAACAGCGACACCCCGACGCTCACCTCGCCCGGCATGTCCATCATCGGCGCCACCGGCAGCGGATTCAGTAGGCCGCCGTCCACCAGCAGCCGTTCGCCGATCCGGACCGGGGTGAAGACCGCCGGAATGGCGATCGAGGCCCGGATCGCCGCCACCAGCGGCCCTTTGCGAAACCAGACCTCGCGTTCGGCGTCCATGTCGGTGGCGACCGCGGTGAACGGGATCGGCAGGTCCTCGATCCGCACATCGCCGACGAAGCGGTGTAGTTCGCGCATCACCCGCTGCAACCGGATCAGGCCCGGCGCGCCCAGGGTCAGGTCGGTGAGCCGGACGATGTCGCTGCGGGTCAGTGTCCGCACCCAGTCGGTGAAGCCGTCCAGGCCGCCGGCGGCGAACACCCCACCGACCAGGGCACCCATCGACGTGCCGGCCACTCCGGCGATCTGATGACCGCGGGCCTGCAACTCCTGGATCACCCCGACGTGGGCGAAGCCGCGCGCGCCGCCGGCACCCAGCACCAGGTTCACCTTCATGGGTCGAGTCAACCATCTCGGCCCAGCCCGTACCGGCTGTCCGGTCACAGCCGGTCGCCAAACCCCTCCCTAACTACCTGTGCCCTCCCACATGCGGGAGGGCACAGGTAGTTAGGCAGGGGTCTATTCGCCATTACGATCGGGAGCAGGCCCGAGGAGGTGTCGATGAGTGCGACGGACGTGCGGCAGGCGGTCGTGGTCGGCGCGGGAGCGATGGGGTCCGGGATCGCGGCGCAGTTGGCCAACGCGGGGGTGCGGGTGCACCTGCTCGACGTCATCGCTGAGGGCGAGACCGAGGACCGCTCACGACTGGCCCGGGAGGCGATCGGACGGCAGCTGAAATCCGGCGGCTTCATGCTGCCGGTCTTCGCCGAGCGAGTGACGCCCGGCAACGTGGTGGACGACGTGGCTGCCTACGGCGACGCCGACTGGGTGATCGAGGCGGTCTTCGAGGACCTCACTGTGAAACGGGACCTGTACGCGACCATCGAAGTCCACCGCGGCCCGGACACCATGGTCACCTCGAACACCTCCACGATTCCGCTGGCCAGCCTGGTCGAGGGCCGGGACGCCGGCTTCGTCGCCCACTTCGCGATCACTCACTTCTTCAACCCGCCCCGGCAGATGCCCTTGTTGGAGCTGGTTGTGGGGCCGTCGACGGACGCCGAAGTCAGCAAGCGACTGGCGAGCGCCGGCGATCACCAGCTGGGCAAGACGGTGCTGCGCTGCCGCGACACCCCGGGTTTCCTGGCCAACCGGATCGGCAACTTCTGGATGGCGGTCGCCTCGGCCGAGGCACTCGCCGGCGAAGTCGACATCGAGACCGCGGATGCGGTGATGACCAGGGCATTCGGGACGCCGCGCACCGGCGTGTTCGGGCTGTTCGACCTGGTCGGGATCAACCTGGTGCCGTCGATCTGGACCAGCTTCCTGCGGCTGCTGCCCGCCGACGACGCCTATCACCGCTTCGACATCACCACCAACACCACCTTCACCGGGCTGCTGGAGCGCGGACTGGTCGGACGGCGCGGCCCCGGCGGCTTCACCCGCCGCCGCAAAACCCCCGAAGGCCCTGTCGACGAGGTGATCGACACCGAGACCTTCGACTACCGGTCACGGCGGACGCCGTCCGACCCGGCGCTGGAGGTGCGCGGCCTACGCGCGGTGTGCGAGACCGACTCCCCGGCCGGCCGCTACGCCTGGACGGTGCTGCGTGAGTTCGTCGAGTACTGCTGCGTCACCGCGCCGGAGATCGCCGAGCAGGTCGGGCTGATCGACGACGCGATGAAGCTCGGTTACGCCTGGCAGGCGGGTCCGTTCGAACTCGCTGATACGGTCGGCGTGGAGTGGCTGGCCGGACGGCTCGAAGCTGAGGGACGCGCCGTGCCCGCCCTGCTGCGGCAGGCCGGCGCTGCCGGAGGCTTCTACCCCCGGCCGGGAGCGGTCCTGGCCACCGACGGCTCGGTGGCCGAGTTGCCGCCGGGTCCGCTGACGGTGGCGCAGGCGTCCGGGGTGCTGGTGGAGAACGACTCCGCGGCCCTGGTCGACCTCGGCGACCGGGTGGCCTGCCTCACCCTGAAGACGAAGATGAACGTCTGCGAACCGGGGGTCTTCGAGATCATCGACCGTGCCCTCGAGCTGGGTGCGAAGGGGGAGTTCGCGGCGCTGGTGATCGGCACCGACCATCCGCGCGCCTTCTCGGCCGGTGCCAACCTGAATGTGTTCGCGTCCCTGGCCGAGCGCAACGATCCGGACGAGTTGCGGCGCTTCACCGAGTTGGGGCAGCGCTCGTTCGCCCGGCTGCGGGCGGCGTCCTTCCCGGTGGTGGCGGCGGCTCGCGGGCTGGCCCTGGGCGGCGGCTGCGAGTTGATGCTGGCCGCGCACCACGTGGTCGCGGGCGCCGAGTTGTACGCCGGCTTCCCCGAGCGCAAGGTGGGCCTGATCCCGGCCTGGGGTGGCGTGACCCGCACCTTGATCCGCGCGTCACTACGGGGTGTGCCGGACGCCGCGGCGCGAGCGTTCGCGTTGGCGTCCAGTTCGGCGATCAGCGGCTCGGCATTCGAGGCGCAGGCCGAGGGGCTGCTGCTGCCGTCCGACGAGATCGTGATGAACGGCGCCCGGGTGCTCGAGGAGGCCAAGGCGTCCGCGCTGGAACTGGTCGGCCGGCCGCGGCGTCCGGAACCCGAGGTGTTCGCGCTGCACAGCCCACGGGTAGAACCACTGGACGCCTCGTGGTCGGACGCCTCAGCCACCGACCGGCGGATCGTCGGGGCGCTGGCATCGATGCTGACCGGCGACGAGCCGGTGACCGAAGCCGAACTGCTCCGCCGTGAGATCGAGGTGGCTCTGGAACTGGTGGTGCTGCCTGCCAACCAGGACCGGATGCGGCACCTGCTGGCCACGAACCGGCCGTTGGAGAACTGAGGACCGCCTCGTCGGTCGAGCCTGTCGAAAGCCTTCTGACCGGCCTACCGGAGTTATCCACAGCCGTTTCCACAGCGGGGGACAACTACACGGATGTGATTCATAGCCTGCGGGTTCCACCAGTGGCTTGGGAGAAGTGGCGGAGGCGAGGACCCTCGCCTTGCGTAGGAACGAACCGACGTGCTGGAGTGCATGATGGACTGCCCGGTCACCCGAGAGGCGAAGGGGTGAGCCTCACCCATCGGGGCCTGTGGCGACGACCCGGAAGTCGTCGCCGGCTTCGACCAAGCCGTCTGTGCGCTGCGTCGGCTTCCCAGCGAGTCGGCGATGCCAAGCGGAGGTATCTCATCGACCTACACCCACGCGCCCAGCGGCCATGGCAGCGCCGGTCTGTGGTCGCCCACGGGTTGCGGGGCCGAGAGCGAGCGGCAGTAGTGGAGACATCCATCCCGGCCCGCTTCTGGCGACATGCCCTCGCCGCAGGCATGGCCTTCTATCTCGACGCAGCCATGTTGATCTCGGTGGCGATCGCGCTTCCGGTATGGCGTGACCACTTTGCGCTTGGCCCATGGGAGGTGGGCATCCTCGGATCGGGGCTGGCGTATGCGGTGGCGATCGGCGCGTTGATCGGTGGACGGCTCGGCGACCGGTTCGGCCGCCTCCGCGTGCTCACCGTCGACCTGCTGGTCTTCGCAATTGGCGCGGTGCTGATCGTCTTGGCACCTTCGCCGGGCGTGTTGGTCGCTGGCGTCGTGGTGGTCGGCCTGGCCGCCGGAGCCGACGTGCCCACCGCGCTCGCCGTGATCTCCGACGCTGCGCCAGATCATGGCCGGGGACGACTGGCCGCGCTCACCCAGGTGTTGTGGATCGCGGGCGTGTTGTTCACCTACGGGCTGGGGTTCGCGGTCTCGGGTTTGGGTTTTGCCGGAACCCAGGTGCTCACCTTGCACCTGGTGGCGGTGGCCATGGTCACTCTCATGCTGCGCCTTGCTGTCGGGAGCCGGATGCCCTCGCCGGACCCCGTCCGGTCGGTCGGAGCGAGACGGCTCGGGCTGGCTCGCTCCGCCGTTCTGCTGCCGCTGCTGGCCACGGGCGCCTTCTACCTGTGCTGGAATGCCGCGGCGACCACCCTGGGCAGCTTCGGAACGTACTTTCTGGTGACCATCACCGGCCTCACGCAGTCGCAGGCGACCGGGCTGGTGCTGGTGTCGTTCGCGCCGTCGTTGGCTATCGCCTTGGCGTTTGTGCGGCTGGCTGATTCGCGGTGGCGCGACCGCCTCTTCGTTGTGGCCGCGCTCCTGCAGATTGCGGCGTACGCGGCCGGCGCGAGTTCTGGGGGTACGGCCGTCTGGTCGATGGTCGTCCTGGTGTTGTTGTACAGCCTGTCGAACGCCTTCGCCGGCGAAGCGATCTACAAGGTGTGGAGTCTGCTGCTCTTACCCGCCGAGGTGCGCTCGACCGCGGTTGGGCTCACCTACGCGGTCGCCAGGGTAGCGGCCGCCGCCTTCTTGTTGGTGGTGCCGGTCATCGCAGAGGTGGATGCCGCACTGCTGCTGTGGGTGCTGGCAGGCAGCGTGACGCTGTCCGGTCTGGTCGGCCTGTTCATCATTCGACACGCGGCCTGGCGGCGCCGGCTGAATCCTCAGTCCCGTGCCCGGTAGGCCGGGAAACGTCGTGGTTGCCGCGTGGTGCAGGCCATGGAGCATCCAGGGGACTGTCGCGGCTGCGCCGGTCAGTGCCCGGGTGGCCCTGCGAACTCGGGAGTCGCTGGCGGTGAGTTGCGGCGCGTGCCAGTCGGTGGCCGTTGCGCCTCGCCGCGTGTAGCCGAGATTCCGCAGCAGGCCGGCAGCCACCATGCCGAGGAAGACGGCCTGGTCCATAGGTTCCTTCCGGCGTGATTCATCACGCGCTCTTGCCGTACATGACGCAGGCGCCGACGCCGCCGACGATGTCGATCACTGCCTTGATGGCCACAGCCGCGTCCTCCGTCGAGACATTCAGCCACCAGGTGGTGAACGGCGAGACGAGATTCGACGTGTTCCCGAACACCGCGCCGAGGATCGCATCGGTCTTGTTGTCGGTGTTCACGTAGCCGTACCGGGCGCTCAGCACGCAGTTGGCGGCTGCGCTCAGACTGCTGACGAGCGGCCCGTAATACTGCGACAGCGGATCGGCGGCGGCAGGAGCCTTGTCGTAGTAGTTGATCGTGTCGGGGTCGGGGGAGGCCGTCGGTTTCGCTTTGTCGGCGATCTTGAACAGCGGGGTCATCACCGCGGTGTAAATCGCGGGAGGAAGCAGGCCCGGCTCGTTGGTGTCGGTCGGCAACCCGTTCCAGATCAGGTTCCCGTCGCGGCCGGGCATGGTCAGGATCGTCTGCAGCAACGGGCAGATGATGTCGAAATAGTCGATGATGCCCGATTGCTGCGGACGTACCTCGCCGCCCTCTGGGACGAGCAGCTGCACGTCGCCGATCACGTCGGCGACAAGGCAGAAGGCTTGCGAGACGGCCGCCACTAGGTAGCAGTAGGAGTCCCCGTCGTCGGACGTCGCGGCCGCCGCGGCGCTGGGCTTGAACACCGGATTGTGTCCGGACGCGACCCGGACCAGCGTCACCGGCAACGCGACCGACAGGCTGATCAGCCGGTTGAGGCTGATCGTGGCGTCGACGTGCAGCTCGTCGGTGATCAGCTTCAGGACGGGATCTACCGACGGGATGGACCACTGGTACGCCAGGTACCGGTCGAGGATGGCCAACGCCGCCAGCGTGAAGTCGAGCACCGCGTCGGCGATCTTGTTGCAGAGGTCCAGGACGTCATCGACGATGGCCTGCAGGTATCCGAACCATTCGGACACGTTCTGCTCGGTCATGTCGTCCTTCGACGCGATGTCCTTCAGAGACGTCCAGAGCGTCTGTACGATCGTTGCCCCGAGGTCGACGCTGTCCTTCCAGGCGGCGGTCAGATCCTGCAGCACACCGTCGAAAACGCCGGTCAGGTCGGGGCCGGGGTCGACGGGCAGATACTGGCTGAGCTTGTGGTACAGCCACATGCCAGGGCAGTCGTTGGCCACCTTCATGATCCATTGGAAGTTGCTGGACACGTTGGTCAGGGCGGTCGAGCTGCCGGTGTCGGACGGCGGCGGCGTCGGCGGCTGGGACTGCCCGAAGGTCGCCTGCTCGATGGCCTTGGAGAGGTCGCTGATCCAGCCGTTGACCGTCGCCTCCTGGTCGCTGAACCAGGTGTCGACCTGCTTCTCGACGCCGCCGATGATGCCGCCCAGTTGGGTGGCCCCGGCGCTGAGCATGGTGCCGATGGTGGTCGCGTTCTGGCCGACGGACGTCAGCAGTTCCAGCATCTCGCGCTTCAACCAGTTGACCATCTTGACGATGTCGGCGCCGAGTGTGCTGAACCAGCCCCCGATCACGTGAAACGCGTCACGCATGTCGTTGATGGCATAGGTGGCCAACTCGCTCAGGTCGGTGGCCAGATCGACCACCCACTGCTTCAGGTCGTCGGCCCAGCGGATCACCGCCGACTGCACCTTCGCGAGGCCGTGCCGAAGTGCGTGGCCGAGGCTGTGGAACAACGTGCCGAGGGACGCCGCCGCCACGGTCGTGACACCGAACTTCTTCGCGTCGGCCGAGGACGCCGCCCTTAGCCGGCCGGCGTGACGCTCCAGCCGGAAGGCGCGCGGTCGCCCGGCCGCGGGAGCCTGACCGCGCCCGGCGGTAACTGCTGCGGCGAGGGTGGTGACCAACGCGCCGGCGTCGCCGGGGTGGAGGCCCGGCAGCAGCGGCTTCCCGTCGGCTGTGGCAGATGTGAGGGTGCCGGCCTGCAGGGTGCCGAGATCGGTCAGCGGCGCGGACCCTCCCAGAAAGTTGCGCACGTCGTAGTCGCCGGCCACCGAAAGCGGCGATCCGCTGGGTCGCCCGTTGTCGTCGAGGGCCTGCACGGTGAGCACGGCGGAGTCCAGCTCTTCGGCCGGCACGCTGAGGACGATCTGCCCGCGGAGGTCGGCGGTCAGAGTGACCGGACTCCCGGGTATGAGAATCGTGCTGCCCACATCCTGCCAAAGCCCGACCAGACGGTCGGTGCCCACCTGGGCCTGACCGTTCCGCACCGGGTTGCCGACGGAGTCCAGCAAGGAGATGGTGAGTCGATAGCAGGTCATGGGCACCGCGTCCGAGGCGTTCTGCCGCACCTGCGTCTGCGTCCAGCCGGTGTCGTCCAGGGTGAGCACGCTCAGGGTCTCGTCGGCACCCACGGCGAACAGAGTTGCCTGGGTCGGGTCGAAGGGCACCCCGAAGACGCCCACCAGGCCCGGCTGAGGGCTGCCCGGTACCCCTGAGGTGAGACTCAGCGGGGCGGCCCAGCTGCCCTGGCTGGTCTCGTGCACGCAGGCCAGGTTGCCGTCGTCGTCCAGCAGGTTGACCGTGTACAGGTCGCCACGCGACCACACGACCACCGAGTTGGGCCCGGAGGCCGGCGCGTCGGCCAATCTGATCAGCCGCGCGGTGCCGTCCAGGAAGAAGGTTCCTTCGCCGCCCAACGTATCGATCTCGCCCTGGAAGGCGGCGCCGGGCTGTCCGGTACTGCTGTTGGGCGGCGTCCAGGCCCACAGCAGCTGGCTTATCCCTCCGATCACCGTCATCGGCAGGTAGTCGAAGAACGGTCCGACCTGTGCGTAGACGCTCAGGGTGCCGTCGGTGTTCAGGACCAACGCCGAGCCGACCGTGTTCTGGCTCGCCGTGTCGAACAGCACCAGGACGTCCTGCACCGGCTTGGTGTTGTGCGGGGTGAGCAGCGGATAGAAGTCCAGCGGATCGGTGTCGCTGCCGTTGGCCACCCACGCCACCAGTTGGGTGCTCTGGCCGCCGCCCGGCGCGGGGGCCGCGACCGTGGTGTAGAAGTAGGGCTGTCCCTGCGTGGAGACCCCGCCCTTGAGTGGCCCTGGATCATGCGGTAGATCCGCGTAGGCGACATCGGCCACGAAACCCTGGTTCCAGCTGGTGGCGTCGTTCAGCCAGGTGAGCCAGTACGGTGACCCGTCCGGGTTGTCCTGCGGATCGGGTGAGCCGAAGATCAGGGCGTACACCCGCTCGTCGTTGGCGGCGATCGCCACATCGGTGACGGAGGTGAATACGCCCTGGAGGTCGAACTGGGCGTAGGCCCAGCCGGTGGCCTGTGTCGGATCTCGATGCAGATGGTTCAGCGACCCGTTGCTGAACACCAGCGCCTCAGTCACACCGCTGGTGGGGTTGAAGAACGGCAGCAGTTCGTCGTCGGCGCCGATCAGGACGTCGGCTGTGGAGAACACGTCATCGGTGAGTTCGCAGCTGGCCGCGACGGCGTTGGGTCCGTTGATGGCGCCGAACCGGCCCGGCGCGGGCCTGGGCGTCGCGGCTCGAGCCACCGGCGTGGCGAAGGACGAGCCGTTCAGGTACAACCCGACGCCCACGCCGAGCAGGCCGGCGAGCATCGAGCGGCGGCCGAACTCACCCGGTCGCCGGAACGGAGCCTCGGGGTCGCCGACTGCCGCGGCGGCCGCGTCCGGGACCGCGACCGGTGCCTTGGTGATCATCGTTTCCCGCCTTTCGTGACCTTCAGCGTGGCCCGCCCGGTCAGCCGTCCAGAGCGGGCGATGACCACCAGCGAGCCAACCGCGGTGGGCGTCACGGTCAATTCCTTGACCGTCGCGCCGGGAGCGGACAGCGAGGTGCCGGGGGCGCGTCCCAGATCGGTGCCGAAGGCGTCCAACAGCCGCACGTCGAACCGGACGGGACTCCCCTGCTTGGTGGTCGTACGGTCCGGTTTCAGCGACAGGGTGACCGCGGGGCCGCGGTCGACCAGGATCGCACTGGTGTAGCCGCCACCGGCCAGGACGGCGGAAGTCACGCCGGACAGCCGCGGCACCCGCGCAGGCGTCGGCTGGCTGGCCAGTGCGGCGGCGCGACCGGTACCGACCGCCCCGAAGCGGCCGTCCCCCCAGGCGAACACTTCATGCCGGTTGGTCCGCACCAGGGTGTGCCGATGCCCCGCTCTGACCTCGACGGCCCGGCCCTTGGATTCCGCCAGCCGCACCGCTACCGGACTCTTGCGGTAGGCCGCCCCGGCCACCCCGAGTTGGCCGAGATCGTTGGCTCCCCAGGCCAGCACGGTGCCCCGATTGGTCAATGCCACCGTGTGGTCCTCCCCGGCACTGATCGCCTGCACCAGGCCCCACGCCGCCTTGAGCTGAAGCCGGCGGGTCAGTGCCCGTCCGGAGGGGTCTGTGCCGAGCATCAGAATCTGACCGGACCAGGTCAACGCCACCAGATGGCGAAACCCGGCATCGACCGCGATCACACGGGTCTCGACCTGGGTCGCCAACCGTGGCTTCGTGATGGCGCGGGAGGCGCTGTCGCCCAGGCCCAACTGACCGGCGTGGTTGCGGCCCCAGCAGATCAGTCGGTCGGCCATCGAGATCGCGACTGAGATGCCGTCGCCGGCGGCCACCTTCTTGACCGGCTCCAGCGTGATCAGCTGTGGAGTGCTGCGGTCGTCGGTATGGCCGAAGCCCAACTGGCCGCGGTGGTTGCGGCCCCACGCCACCACCCGCCGATGCGTGGTGAGCACCAGGACATGATCGGTGCCGGCCGCGATGGCCGCCGCCTTGGCTCCGCCCGGCAGGCGTACCCGGCGCGGCTCGCGCCGAGACATGGTCGTGCCGTCCCCGAGCTGGCCGTGCTGGTTGCCGCCCCAGGTGTACACCTCGCCGGCAACGGTCAGCGCCACACTGAAACTGGCGCCGCCCTGCAGGTCGACGATGCCGGCCGGCAGTAGGGCGGGAGCCGGCGTGGCGATCCGAGCGGCATGGCCCAGACCGAGCTCGCCGGTGTTGTTGTAGCCCCACACGAACGCTTTGGTGGGCCGCTTGGCGGTGGATGTCGCTGCTGACACGGTGCCTCCTCAGCGGGCGCGGTCTGCCGCGCGCCCGGACCGCTCGTATACTGCCCGGACCCGTTTCAATCTGATTTCAAGCCGCACGTGCGGTGGTCGATGTCGAAGAGGGCTATTGATGTCACATCCGGCCGCCGCCCTGCGATATCGCGATCTGGGTCCCGTCGAGGTGCTGCGCTCCGACCTGCCGCTGCCGCTCAACACACCCCGGCTGACTGCCGTCCTGTCGCTGCTGCTCATCAACGCCAATCACGCGGTCAGTGTCGACGCGCTGATCGACGCGGTCTGGGGTGAGTCGCCGCCGGCCGGGGCCGAGGCCACCCTGGCCAGCCATGTGTTCCGGCTGCGCCGGTCGCTCGAGCCGGACCGCGGCCCGCGGCAGCCGTTTCGGGTGCTGGTTCACGAGGCTGGCTGCTACCGGCTGATCGCACCGGCTTCCGCGGTGGATTCGTTGCGATTCGAGGAGGACGCCGAGCTCAGCCGCGACCTGCAGTCCGCCGGCGACTTCGAGGCGGCGCTGCGCCGAGTCGAGGAGGCGATCGGCCGCTGGCGCGGACGTCCCTGGACGCCGCACAGCGACCTGCCCTGGGCTGCGACCGCGTCCGCTCGGTTGGACGAGTTGCGGCTGCAGCTGCGCCAGCGCGGGGCCGAATGCCGGCTGGAACTGGGCCGGCCGGAGGGTGCTCTGAGTGTCGTGGAGCCCCTGATCGCCGAGCAACCGCTGCGGGAGCGGCCATGGGCGCTGCGGATGCGGGCGCTGCACCTATTGGGTCGCACTGACGAGGCCCTCGCCGCGTACCGGACGGTCCGGACGCTGCTGGCCGACGGCGTGGGCGTGGAACCGGGCCGCGACCTGCGCGAGCTGCACCGCCAAGTGTTGACCGACGACCCTGCGTTGCGCCCCAAGACCGGGGGAAGCCGGGGTGAGGCTCCGGCGCGACTCATCGCTGGGCCGCCCCGGCGGCGCACCGCACTGTTCGGGCGGCAGCAGGAACTGGCCGCCGTCGCGAACCTGACTCGGCCGGGGGTCACGCTCACCGTGCTCGGCCCGCCCGGCGTCGGTAAGACCAGGCTGCTGGTGGAGGCGGCACACGAGTTCGCCGACCGATTCACCGACGGGGTCTGCTTCGTCGATCTGAGTTCGGCGCGGGACCGCGAGCAGGTGGTCGAGCGCGTCGCGACCGGGCTCGGGCTGGGCGCGGCCGTGCAGGGGAGCGTCGTGGGCGGGGTGCGGGCGCACCTGGCCATGCGTGATCTGCTGCTGGTGCTCGACAACGGCGATCATGTCGTCGAGCAGGTGGCGGAACTGATCGATGAGTTGATCGAGGAGGATCTCCAAGCGCGGATCGTGGTGGCCGCCCGCCAGCCGCTCGGCGTGCCGGGGGAGCGCACCTGGGTGCTGGGGCCGCTGCCCACACCTGCCGCCGACTCCGGCGGCGAAGTCGCCGTGACCGAGGTGCGCGATGACCCGGCCGTCGATCTGTTCATCGACCGGGCGCAGGCGTTGGGCCGTCCGGTCCAGCCGGGCGAGCGGGCGATCGTGGCCGAGATCTGTGCGGCGGTGGACGGTCTCCCGCTGGCCATTGAACTGGCGGCGGCCCGCACTCGCTCGTTCGGACTGCGTGAGATCGTCCTCCAGGTGCGAGCCGACGCGTCCGGCTTGCGCAGGATCGGGCCGAACGCCGTTGCCGGCGCGAGTCTCGGCGACCTGATCGAGCAGAGCGTGTCGCGGCTGGACGAGCCGGCGCACCTCCTTCACCTGGCGTTGGCGACCGTGCCGGGTCCGATCACTTCGCACGCGGCCGCCGTGATCAGCGGGCAGGATCCGGCCGACGTCCACGACCAGCTGGCGACCCTGGTGCACCGCTCGCTCTTGATTCCGTTGCATGGTTCGGGCGCGCAGCCGACGAGGTTTCAGCAACTCAGCCCGATCCGTGCGCACGCCCGTCGTGGCACCGAGCCTGGGCTGCGCAGCGCTCAGGCACACCGCGCCGACGCCTACGCGGGCGAACTCATCGGCAGCCGCCCCCGGGTCGGTACACCTGGGGAGCGGGCCTGGTCAGCACGGATCGATGCCGACCTGGCAGTCGTCCGACACCTTCTCGACGAACAGCTGGTCCGGTGCCCGAGCGCGCTGGGGGTGCGGGCCGCAACCCGGCTCGGCTTCTACTGGTACTACCGCGGCCTGGTCGCAGAGTGGGCGCGCAACACCCGATTGGCAGCCGGATCCCCGGTCGCCGGCGAGGCCGAGCGTCTGTTGGCCGGTCTCAGCCACGCCTGCGCACTGGGCCTGACCGGACGCGGTCACCTCGCCGTGCAATTCGTGCCAGAAGTCGACCAGCTCACCCTCGACGCGTTCGACGCGGACCAGGCGTTGGTGCTGGGGGACGCTCTTTTTGCCGTCACGTCAACGGCCCGCGGAACCCGCGATGTCGAACTCGGCCGCCGCGCGGCCGCTGGCGTCGGACGGGTCGCGGCCACGACGGAAGACCCGCTGCACGACCTGATGGCGGATGTCGCGCAACTGCTGGTCAGCCTCGATGAGGCCGACCCGCAACTGCTACTTCCGCGCACCGAAGCCGCCTACGCCCGGGCGCTGGAGCTGTCGAACCTCTATGTGGCCTGGCTGGTGGCCGCGGTGGGTGCCACCCTCGGCTTGCTGACCCAACAGCCCCAGAACGGTTTGATCTGGTCGCAGCGAGCCATCGATCACCACCTGGCCTTGGGCGTCCGAGAGGCCGCCGGCACCCTCACCCTGCACGGACTGCTACTCGGCGCCCAAGGCGATCGGAGGCTCGCTGCGCAGGTTCTCGCCGCAGCCCGCCACCAGAGCCGACTCAGCGGAATGCGGTGGCCGCGCAGCACCCAGGTCTGGCGTGAGGTGCAGAGCATCAATGACGAACTCACCGAACTGGATCGCCGCGCCGCCGAGGTTGCCGGGCGGCGACTGGCGTTGGCCGATCTTGCCTCGACGAAGGCCGATGATCATGCCGTACCGGGGTGGGGTGGTCAGCCGGCCGGTCGTGGAACGTGAGGTCACTGTTCCGCTGCACGGCGTCGATGCGGTTGAGCAGCGCAGTGCCGACATCCAGTCCGGGTGCACCGCCGTGCCAGTACCGCCGTTGAACAGTCTCGTCGAGATGACAGTTCGTGGCGGCGGAGTCGAGGCTGCCCACCGAGGTGCACCGATGCAATAGTGTCGGTTCCCAGGTGGGCAGCGCAGAGGGTTTGGAGTCCAGATGATCGCCTTCATTCGACCTTCGGTCGCGACCCCCGGGCGTCGCGTCAGTCGCGGCTTCAGTGCCCTGGTGTGCACCACGGCCCTGCTGGCAGTGGCCGGTTGCGGGTTCGTCGCCTCGTCCGGTCCAGCCGCGAGCGGTGCGCCGAACGTCCGGGCGTCCAGCTCCTCGCCGACGTCCAGCCCCTCCGCGAGTCCGACCGCACTCCAGACGCACTGCAGGTTGATCGATGAGGCGCTCGCCGAGACGTTGTCGGGTGCGACCGTGACCGAAACCGCTCCGGAAGCCGAGCCCGGGGGCGGCTTCTCCCCGATCCTGGACCACTGCAGCTACACGCTGAGCAATGGCGTCCTCACCTACACGGTGGAGATGGGCGGGCTCAACACGGAGTCGGCCATTCGCGAGATCCAAGTGGAGCCGGCGCTGGTGCCTGCCGGCGGGACCTCTACGGCGAAGGCCGTTGACCTGGGTGTACGGCGGGGTGCCGGTGTCACCAGGCCCGTTGCGGGTGGCAAGGTGATGGGTCGGGCGGCGGCGGTCAACGGAGTCACCGGAATCCAGGTGTCGGTGACCGCACCCACCCGGGCGAAGGCCAAGACGTTGCTGCTCGCGGTCGTGAAGGAACTGACCAGGGGATGGTGAGCGGCCAGCGGGCCGCCCGAGCCGGCTGAACCCGGCTGGGGTTACAGGTCGACGATGTCGTTCAGCAGCGGCCCGGTGTCGACCATGGTGACCGGGCAGCCGGTGATCCGCTCCACCTCATCGATCACTCGTCGCACCTCGGCGGTCAGCCCCTCGGGGCTTCGGACACCCTTCACCGCCGGGTCGATGTGGTCGGCGAAGGTGAGCGCGATCTGAGTCGGACCGTTCACCATCGTCGCGTAGCGCAGCAGGTCGGCGTCGATCTGGGTGGCCTTGCGCCGTGGGCGTCCGGTGTTGACCCCGTACTCCGCGATCCCGCGGCGGACGGCCTCCTCGTGCGTCATTTCGTGGGGGAGCGGGCCCTCCCCGACCCGGGTCGGTAGTGCCTTCACCACCAGCACCACCTCGCCGACCTGTCGCCAGCTCAGGCCCACGTCGTCGATCGCGGCGGCGGAGGTGCAGTTCTTCACGGTGGTGCAGGGGTATTCGAAGCTCAACGAGAGCGAGAGCTGGGTGCCTTGCGCGCTTTCGATCAGCACCACCTCGCCGGCGGCCGAGCGGGTGTTCGCTTCCAACGCCACATCTCCGCACAGCCCGGTGAACTCGGTGAGTTCGCGGACCTGTTGCGCCTTGCGGTTGACGTAACGGGCGCGGGCCGGTCCGACGCCGCTACCGGACGTGCCGACGACTTTGCGCAGGAAGGGGTCGGCGGCGTCCTCGGCGAGATCGTCGGTGGTGATGATCCCGCAGCGTGGGTCGACCATCGTCCGGTCGGCGACACCGAAACGTTGGAGTTCGTCGGCCAGGATGGCCGGATCGACCAGCACGCCGGGGCCGACGGCCAGCCTGGTGCGGGGGTTGACCCAGGCGGTGGGCAGCTGGCGTTGCTTGACCAGGGTGCCGTCGTCGAGGGTGAAGCTGGCGCCGGCGTTGGTTCCGACGCCGGCCCGGACGGCCAGCGCGGCGTCCAGCCGACGGGCCAGATGGGCTGTGACCTTGCCTTTGCCGGAATCGCCCCAGAAGGCGTCGACAACGATGATGGCAGGCATGGTTCTCCTTCGTGGAAGGGTGACGGTGGGGAACGGAATGGTCAGGAAAGGGTGTGGTCGGCCGCGCCGAAGCCGACCACAGAGACCAGCCGATCGGCCTCGTCAGGAGGCAGTAGCCGGGAACGCAGATCGACCAGGTGCGGCCCGAAGCTCTGCTCCAGGGCGTCCCGGTGGTGTTCGAAGATGGCGGCCAGGTAGGCCTCGTCGCGGATCAGCTTCTCTACCAGGCGGACCAGCGCCGGCTGATCGGTCTGCAAGGCCTGCGGGTGTTCGTCGAGGGTGGCCACCAGTGCCGTGCGAAAGTCGACCGCCAGCAACAGCAGGTGTCCGCCGACCGTGCGATCGGGGCTCTCGTGCCGGAACACTTCGCCGACGTCCAGATCGCCGTCACCGAAGACATTCACCACTACCCGGCAGCCCGAGTTCGCGGCGGCACGGAGGGCGTCGGTGAGCCAGCCCAGGTCGTCCGACCAGCAGCACAACGCCACCCGCTCGCGGGCTGCGTCGACCAGCGCCAGGACTCGGTCTGCGACCGCGTCGTGGCCGTGCAGGGCGGTGATCGCCGTCGTCGGCTGGGGCGCGGCCCACACGGCGAGGTCGGCGATCAGGGTGTCGACCCGGCGGGCGGTCTGCCGCTTCAGCCGGCCCAGGGTTTCGGCCGGCGGCACCGCGACATGGCGGGCCGGCGAGTCGGTCGTCGTCCGGCTGGCGAACCCCTTCTCGCACAGGGATTCCAGAGCCGCGTAGGTGTTCGCCCGCTGCAGTCCGGCCGACTTGGCGAGCTCATACCCGGTGGCCTCAGGGTGCTGCAGAAGCGCGAGGTAGCACCGTGCCTCGGACTGATTCAGGCCGAGTTCGACCAGACGTTCGATCACGTGAGGGAAGTCTAGGCGGACGTAGTAGCAAGAGCAACTACGCCTCGCCCATATCCGCTGGCTCGCGAGCGCGCTACTTCTTGATGGTGAAAGAAGCGGACGTGCTCCCGATCGTCACGCCGAGCCCGCCCCAGTGCCGGACGATGCTCTTGGAGCCCTTCTTCACCTGGTAGGTGAGCCGGCGGGTGAGTTCGGCGTTCGAGGTCTGCGAATCGAGCATCGCCACCAGTTCGGCGAAGCTGCGGCTCGGCGGCTCCGACCAGTCCGGGCAGACGATCTCGCCGTCCTCGTCGGTCCCGCAACCGGCAGAGCCGTCGGCCAGGCTGCCCGCGACCACCTTCAGCGAACCCTTGGTCCGGGCCCCGGCAGGCAGCGTCACCTCGAACGGCTTGCCCGCCGCGGTGCCGTCCGGCCTGCCGTTGCGCAGCACCTGGAATACCGGACGCAGCGAATAGCCGGTCCGGGTCTTGATCGTCGTGCCGGCGAGATCGCGCCAGGTGCCGTTGTTCAGCCGCTGGATCTTGACCGCCCGATAGGCGATGGCGTCCGCGGAAAGCAGCGTGACGGTGATGTCGACCCGGGTGATCGAGGCCTTCTCGTGGTTCTGGTTGGTGATCGCCCAGACGTCGTCCGCCGGCGGGGTGCCGATGGCGTCGAGGAAGGCGAACCGGTCGCTGATCACCTGGGAGTTGGCGATCGTGCCGGTCTGCCCGTTTGCCCGCCGGTAGCCGATCGTCCAGTTGACCGTTCCGGTTCCCGCACCCACCTGGTCGAGTTGCTCGAAGGCGGCCTGGCCGGTGAGGGTGGCGACGGCGGACGCGGCCGCGTCCGGGTCGGCGATGGTGGCGGCGTAGTCGCCGACGACGGCTCCGCCCGGATTCTTCACCCGCACGGTCAGCGGGAATCCCTGGGTTGCGCCGATGCTGCCCCGCATGCCGGCATTGCGGTCCTGGGTGATCATGCCGACCGGCGCGTAGATCTCGGAGACCTGCTTGTAGGAGCCCTTGATGCCGGCACCGTCCGGCACGATCATCGCGGCGGAGGCGTTCGACATCAGCAGCGTGACCTTGCCGGCCAGGTCCATCTGATGCCCGAACGCCCAGACCGTCTTGCCGCAGATCGCGGTCACCGTGCCGAGTGCGCCGACCGGCTCATCGCCGCTGGTGTATCCGACGAAGATGTTGCCCCCGGCCACCAGTGGCTTGGCGGCGGCGAGTTGCCGCGGCGCGGCCATGAACGAGCCGCTGCGCAGCCGGGACGCCGCGGCGGCCGATTTCGGCGTCCGGGCCAGAGTCCGATTGACGAACGCGTTCTGCTTGGCCCCGGCGCCACCGGCGAGGTTGACGGTCTTCAGCTGACTGAGCGCACGTCCGGTCAGAGCCGTGCCGGCGAGCCGCTCGGCGGCCGGCGAGGCGGCCAGGTTGGCCGAGGTCAGCCGGACCTGGGCGGGTTGCTCGAGCGCGGTGCTCCCGATGGTCTTCATGTACTCCGCCGGAGTGACTCCGGCGATCGGCAGATTCTCGGCGTTGAAGCTGTAGGCGACCGCGCCGATCAGGCGTCCCGCCTTGTCGTAGACCGGAGATCCGGACATGCCCTCCCAGATCCCGGCGCCTTTGATCCCGGCCTTGCCGTCGATGGTCGGGTTCTTCAACCGGAACACCAGCAGGTCCTTGCCCTTGCCGAGGGCGTCGGCGACGAAGCCGATGTAGCTGCCGGTGAATCCTTCGGGGGTGGTGCCCTGGGTCACCGTCTTGCCGCGCACCGCGTGACCCTCCGCCCAGCCGCGGACCTCGCTGACCGGGACATAGGGCTGGGAGCCGTCGCTGCAGAATGCCGGGGATGCCGCCTGGGCGGGGGTGGCGGCAGCGGTCAGGCCGAGGCCCAGGGCACCGGTGATCAGCAGTGCTCCGGCCCGTCGCGCCCAGCGGAACCCGGGCCGGCGGATGTGCTCGTCATGGCGCGCCGCAATGGTCGGATCAGCCATCGGTCGCTTCCTGTCCTGTTCGGGAGGGGGTGGATCAGGAGGGGCCGGACCGCAGCATGGCATCAGGCGGAGGTCACGGTCCCCCGAACTGATCCCGTCACCCGGGCACAAGGTAGCAGGCGACCCGCCGCGCACCCCGGGCGGCAAGGAAATGTTCAGGTGACGGTCAGCCGGCCCCCGGCCACCGGTCAGCGCGGTCGGCTGCACCACCGGGGCGGTGGCCGCCGTCCTACTCGTCGGTGGGGGTGGCGGCCAGGTACACCCAGCGTCCGCCGCGCCGGACGAAGGCCGAGCGTTCGGACTGGCTGCCGCGGCGTCCGCCGGCCTGCCACTGCGCGATGAAGCCGACGATGCCCATCAGGTCGTCCGGGCCGCCGTCCACCCGCTCGGTGATCTCCAGCCCGGTCCACTCCCGGTGATCGAGCTCCAGGGCGTCCGGACGCGTCCGCGGGTGCCAGGTGCGGATCAGGTAGTCGGCGTCCACAAGCGCGAATGCGGTGTAGCGGGACCGCATCAAGGCCTCGGCGGTGGGTGGCCAGGATTCGCGGCGGAGATAGGGTCCGCAGCAGTCGGCGTAGCGTCCGCCGCCGCACGGGCAGTCGGCGTTGCCGGGCAGGTCGGTCATCGCAGCCATGGTGTCATGGCAGCGGCGTAGGCTGACGCCGCGACGGGCGACGGGAGGTGGCGCGATGGGTTCGGAACCGATCATCGAGTCGGCCTGGGACGCTCCGGAAACGGTCTACGACCGCGGTGCGGCGACCTATGACGCGATGGTGGGATCGCGGCTCTACAACCGGCTGGCCTGGGGCACCGACCCGGCTGACTACGCGGCGTTCGCCGGGGAGGCGGTCGCGTCGGCTGACGGCCCGTTGCTGGAGGTCGCAGCCGGGACGTGCGCGGCGTCCGCCGAGGCCTACCTGGCGAGCCCGCGTCCGCTGGTGATCACCGATCGGTCCCGCGGCATGCTCGCGCTGGCCGCCCAGCGGTTGACCGTGGCCGGACGTCCCCGGTCCGGCACCCGGCTCGTCCAGGCGGACGCCTTCGCGCTGCCGTTCCCGCCGGGCGGGTTCGACACCGTGCTCTGCCTGGGCTTCTTGCACCTGGTCGAGGACGTGGCGCCGTTCGTCGACGGTCTGCGCGCCCAGCTGCGGCCGGGCGGGCGGCTGTTCGCCAGTTCGCTGGTCGCGGCGACCCCGGTCGGGACGCGCTATCTGGGCGTGCTGCATCGACTCGGCGAGCTGGCCAGGCCGCGGACGGCGGACGAGCTGGCCGACCTGTTCGGCGTACCGGTCCGGCGGCGAGGCTCGATGGCCTACCTCACGCTCGGCAACTGACCGTGGCCGGTGCGCGGGCGAGCGGCGGGGAGGCCCCCGCACTACTGGAGCGGACGGCTGAGCTCGATGCGCTGCGGACGCGGATGCACCAGGCGCGGGCCGGTGAGGGATCGCTCACCCTGGTACTGGGCGAGGCGGGCATCGGCAAGACCTCGCTGGTCCGGGCCGCGACCCGGCACCGCCCGGCGGGTCTCCGGCTGCTCTGGGGCGCCTGTGACGCGCTGAGCACACCGCGTCCGCTCGCCCCGCTGCACGACATCGCGCTCGCCGCCGGCAGCGAGTTCGCCGCGGTGATGGCCGCCGAGGTGGCCAAGCACGACAGGTTCGCGGCGGCGCTCGCGGAGCTGACCGCCCCGCGTCCACCCGCCGTCGTGGTCATCGAAGACGTCCACTGGGCCGACGACGCGACCCGCGACCTGCTGGTCTTCCTCGGCCGCCGGATCGATGCCACCCGGGCCGCGGTGATCGTCACCGGACGCGATGACGGGCTCGATCGCGATCATCCGCTCACCGGCACGCTCGGCCGGCTGGCCACGATCCCGGCCGTGCGCCGGATCGAGCTGGGACCGCTCGGACGGGCCTCGGTGGCGATGCTGGCCGGCGGCCTGGACGCCGACGCGATCTACGCGACGACCGCCGGCAACCCATTCTTCGTGACCGAACTGGTCGAGGCGCACTCGGCCGCGGCGGTGCCGTCGAGCGTGCGGGCGGCGGTGCTGGCCCGGGCCGGCGCGCTCGGCCGGGACGCGCGGCACGCACTGGATGCGGCCGCGCTGATCGCGCGGGCAGAGGTCGAGGTCGACCTGGTGCTGAGTGCGGCGGAGGTCGATGCCGAAGCGCTCGACGAGTGCCTACGCAGCGGGCTGCTGCGCGGCCGTCCGGGTCGGATCGCGTTTCGCCACGAACTCGCCCGCCGCGCCGTCGAGGACTCGGTGCCGCCCGCCGCCGCGGCACAGCTGCACCGGCGGCTGGTCGTCGAACTCGAACAACGCGGCGCGGACCCGGCCCGGCTGGCCCATCACGCCGAACGGGCCGGCGACGACGTCCGGACGGCGCGGTACGGGATCGACGCCGCGGGAGCGGCCGCGCGGGAGGGTGCACACCGCTCCGCGGCGGGTCAGTACGAACGCGCCCTCGCTTCCGGCGCGCTGGCCGCCGAGACGGCCGCTCTCGCCTGGGAGTCCCTGGCCCGCGAGCGGGCCGCGTTCGTCGACGACGGAAGCGCCGTGGACGCGTGCCGGCGGGCCCGGGCGATCTGGCGCGACCTGCGGCGTCCCGACGACGAGGGCCGCGCGCTGGCGATGGCCGCCCGGGGACTGTGGGCCCAGGGCCGGGGCGAGGCTGCCCGGGCTGCCGTCCGGGAAGCGATCGGCGGGTTCGACGATCGGGCGGAAAGTGCGGCGCTGGCCGTGGCGTTGAGCATCGGCGCGCAGCTGCACATGCTGGCCCGCGAGGTGGACGAGGCGATCGAGCTGGGTCACCGGGCTGCCGAGATCGCCGACCGTTTCGGCGACGATCGGACCCGGGCGGGTGCGCTCAACGCGGTCGGTTCGGCGTTGTGGTTCGTCGACCCGGACGCCGCCGAGAAGCCGCTGGTGCAGAGCCGGTGGCTCGCCGAGCGGCTCGGCGACGACATCGGGGTCGCGAACGCGCTGATCAACCTCGGATCGGGAGCCGGCGAGGTGCGGCGGTACCGGCAGGCGGACGGCTGGCTTCGCACCGCGCTGAACTGGTGTGCCGACCGTGACCTCGACCACAGTGCCGCCTACGCGACCGCCTGGCTCGCCCGATCGCTCTTCGAGCAGGGTGAGTGGACGACCGCGACGGCGCTGGCCGACTCGGTCCGAGACGATCCGAACGTGATTGCTCGGATCGTCGCGCTGGTCGTCCTGGGCCGGGTCGCCACCCGTTCCGGCGCGGCGGGTGCCGAGGAGCTGCTGCGGGAGGCGGGCGAGCTGGCTGAGCGAACCGGCGACCTCCAGCGATTGTGGCCGGTGGCCGCGGCGCAAGCCGAGTCGGCATGGCTGAGATCCGAGCCGGAGCGGATCGGTGAGTTGGTCGCCGACACCTACCGGCGCGCGGTCGAGTTGCGTCAGCGGTGGCCGATCGGCGAACTGGGGTTCTGGCTGTGGCGAGCCGGGGAGCTGATGGAGCTGCCCGGCCGGGCGGCCGAGCCGTTCGCCGCGCACGTCCGAGGCGAGTTGGCCGCGGCGGCTGCCGCCTGGGACGCGATCGGCGTCCCCTATGAGGCGGCGCTGGCACTCGCCGACGGAGGCCCGGACGACCTGGTCGCCGCGCTCATCCGGTTGGACGCCCTCGGTGCCCGTCCGGCGGCGAACGCGGCGGCGGCGCGGTTGCGTGCGCTCGACCCGGGCCGGATGCCGCGACGGCCGCGTCCCGAGACGGTGGCGAACCCGGCCGGGCTCACCCAGCGGGAGCTCGAGGTGACGGCGCTGATCGCGGCCGGCCTCACCGACGCCGGGGTGGCCGCCCGGCTGCACATCTCGCCGAAGACCGCCGGTCACCACGTGTCGGCGATCCTGGCCAAGCTCGGTGTCGCTTCGCGCTTCGCGGTGGCGGACGCCGCCGCACGGCACGGCGTCCGGTTGCCCTGATCGTCGGGGTTAGGATTCGGAGCATGGCCGAGACCCGCAAATTCCAGCCGTCCAACAGTGCGGTTGGGGACGCCGTCCGGGCAGCGCTGGGCGAGCCGGTCCGTCCCGTCCAGCCCGGCAGCCGGCCGGAGCCGTCCCAACCGGCGGCAGCGTCCGCACCGCCGACCGCGAAGGTCGCTGTGCACAGCTTCACTTTCGGTGCCGTCCGGCGTCCGGTCGCGCCGGCCGAGGCTGACACCGACGACTAGCGCCTCCCCGGGGGACCTCCACCGAACGGCGTGCGTGCCGCGGCGTCCGAATGGACCGAAAGAACCGTCCCCCACGGACCGGAATCGCTGCCGCAGCGCTACTGGGCGACCTTCGGCAACAGGATGGTCGATTCGTCATCGGAGACCTCGTCCTCGGGCGGCGTCGGGCTGCCGGGAAGCCGCAGGATGAACTCCGCACCGCCCTCGGCGGAGTGGCCGGCCTTCACCCAGCCGCCGTGTGCCTTGGTGGTCTGCGCCACGATCGACAGGCCGAGGCCCGATCCGGGGGTGTTCCGCGCGGACGGCGAACGCCAGAACCGGTCGAAGACGTGCGGGAGTTCGTCGTCGGGGATGCCCGGGCCCTGGTCGGAGATTCGCAACCGGTCGCCCTCGAGCAGGACGTGGACGGTGCCGCCCGGCGGCGAGAATTTCACCGCGTTGTCCAGCAGGTTCGTGATCGCCCGCTCCAGCGAATCCGGTTCGCCGACCAGGTACAACGGGTTCAGTTCGACATCGAAGCTCAGTGCGGGTCCGCGGCGCTTGGCCCGGGCGATGGCGCTGCGCACCACGTCTCTGAGGTCGATCGGCTCGGGGTGCGGCTGGACGACGTCCTCGCGGCTGAGGTGGACGAGGTCGCCCACCAGCGTGGTGAACTCGCCCAGTTGGCCGGCGATGTCGCGCAGGATGTCGGTGCGCGCGCCCTCGGGCAGCATCCGGCTGCGTTCGTCCGCCACCAGCAACTCGACGTTGGTCCGCAGCGAGGT
This sequence comes from Micropruina sp., assembly GCF_047602385.1. Taxonomy (GTDB): domain Bacteria; phylum Actinomycetota; class Actinomycetes; order Propionibacteriales; family Propionibacteriaceae; genus Micropruina. Next base: position 574,225 of record NZ_JASGHL010000005.1, on the reverse strand, counting down.
GAGCGGGGTGCGCAACTCGTGCCCGGCGTCGGCGATCAACCGGCGCTGCCGCTCGCGGGAGGACTGCAGCGTGTCGAGCATGGTGTTGAACGAGCGACCCAGGTCGGCCACCTCACCGCTGCCCTCGATCGCGACCGGGGTCAGCTCGCCGGTGTCGGTGACATGCGCGACGGCCTCACTGAGCCGCCGCATCGGCCGCAGCGCCGACCGGGCGATCACGAAGCCGATCGCGCTGGACACCCCGACCCCCAGCAGGCCGAAGATCGCCAGCGACCAGGCCAGCGTCGCCATGATGTTGTTGGTGGCCTCCAGCGGGCGGCCGAGCACCAGGGCGTAGCTTTCGGTACCGGCCTTCAGCGGCACCGCGACGATCCGGTACGGCTGGCCGTTGGACGCCACTCCGGTGCGTGCGGACGAGCCCTGCTGCCGGCGGGCGACCGAGAACTCCTCGGGACCGGCCACCAGACTGACCGTGGCACCGGGCAGCGTGCTCACCCGGTTGTCGGCCCGCACCAGCATGACGGTGACGTTGGCCGCCTTCAGGGCGTTGGTGTCAAGTCCGCCCATGCCTTCGATGTCGACCGCAACCCAGTTTGCGGTGACCGCGGCGACATCGACCAGCTCGCTGTCGAGCTGGTTGTAGACGGTCACCCGGGTGATCAGCCAGGCGGCGACGCCGGTCAGGGCGACGGCGGACGCGACCGCCGCAGCCACCAGAACGGCGAGCCGGTCCCGTAGCGGCCACTCGCGAATCGCCAGCAGCCGGTTCAGCCATTTGGTCACGGGGGCGTCTCGCGCAGCACGTATCCGATGCCGCGGACGGTGTGGATCAGCCGGCTTTCACCTTCTCCCTCGGTCTTGCGTCGCAGGTAGCCGATGTAGACCTCGAGGGAGTTCGCGGTGGTGGGAAAGTCGAAACCCCAGACCTCGTTGAGCAGCCAGCCGCGCTCGAGCACCTTGCGCGGATGCTCCAGGAAGGTCTGCAGCAGGGCGAACTCGGTGCGGGTCAGGCTGATCCGGCGCCCGGCGCGCTGCACTTCCCGGGTCTGCGGATCCAGCGAGAGGTCGCCGAACGTCAGCAGCTCGCTGTCGGCCGGTTCCTCGGTGGCCGGCTTGGAGCGGCGGGTGAGCGCACGCAGCCGGGCCAGCAGCTCGTCCAGGGCGAACGGCTTGGCCATGTAGTCGTCGGCGCCGGCGTCCAGGCCGTCCACCCGGTCGTTCACGGCATCCCGGGCGGTCAGCACCAGTATCGGCACATCGTTTCCCGTGGAACGCAGCATCCGGGTGGTCTCCAGGCCGTCCAGCCTCGGCATCATCACGTCCATGATGACCGCGTCCGGACGCAGCGCGGAGAGCCGGGCCAACGCCTCGAGGCCGTCTCCGGCGGCGGTCACCTCGTAGCCGGAGTACTGCAGCGAGCGGGCCAGCGAGTCCCGGACGGCCTGATCGTCGTCGACAACGAGGATGTGCATGGGATCAGCCTGCCACGCCGCGCCGTCACCGGCAGGGCGACCGGCCGGAGGGCGTCAGCCCTGGAGCTCCCGGACCCGGTCGAGGACGCCGGGCATGGCCGCCTCGATCGCCGCCAGCGTGCCGTTGAAGCCGTCGGCGGACCCGTACCAGGGGTCGGGGACGCCCGAGCCGGGCTCGGCGTCCGGGTCGAAGTCGGTGAGCAGGGCCAGGTTGCCGGCGTCCGGGACGAGCCGCTGCATGATCCGCAGGTGCACGTCCTCCAGGGCGATCACCAGGTCGGCGTCGCGGATCTCGGCGGCGCTGATCCGGTGCGCCCGGTGCCCGCCGGCGGAGTAGCCGGCCCGGGCCAGGACGCGCTGGGCGCGGCTGTCGATCGGCTCCCCGAGTTCCTCACTGGACGTCCCGGCCGAGGTGAACCGGACGCCGTGGAGGCCCTCCCGCTCGGCCCAGCCCTGCGCGACCCGCTCGGCCATCGGCGAACGGCAGATATTGCCCCAGCAGACGAAGACGACCTCGACCACGTCAGCGATTGACTTCGCTGCGGGAGGTGAACGACGAGTTCAGGATGAACGACACGATCGAGACGATCATCGCGCCCCAGAACGCCGACCAGAAGCCGTCCACATGCCAGCCCAGGTTGAGCTGCCCGGCCAGCCACGAGGTGAGCCAGAGCATCAGCGCGTTGATCACCAGCAGGAACAGCCCGAGGGTGAGCAGCAGCAGCGGCGCGGAGGCGAACGCGAACAGCGGTTTCACCAGCGCATTCACCACGCCGAAGATGATCGCGACGGCCAGGATCCCGAGGAACGCGGTCGAGGGTTCGCTCGCCGTCATGCTGATTCCCGGCAACACCCAGGTGGCGAACGCGAGTGCGGCCGCACTGAACAGGAATCGCATGAGCATGACGCAATTCTGTCATGGCAGAGTTCTCCTATCGAATCGACCGACAGATGGGCTCGCCGTGAACCTGCGCCAGCGTCATTTCCTCAAGGAGCTTGACTACACCCCCGCCGAATGGCGCGGGCTGCTCGACCTGACCACCGAGCTGAAGCGGGCGCGGAATGCTCGGCGCGAGGTCAAGCGGCTGGACGGCCTGACCATCGCGCTGATCTTCGAGAAGCCGTCCACCCGGACCCGGTCGTCATTCGAGGTCGCCGCCTATCACCAGGGCGCGAACGTCAGCTATTTCGACGAGACCGGCGCCCATATGGGGCACAAGGAATCGATCGCCGACACCGCGCGGGTGCTGTCCCGGTTCTACGACGGCATTCAGTACCGGGGTTCGCGCCAGCAGATCGTGGAAACCCTGGCCGAGCACAGCAGCGTGCCGGTCTGGAACGGCCTGACCGACGAATGGCACCCGACCCAGAGCCTGTGCGACATGTTCACCATGCGTGAGTCGTCCGGACTGGAGGACCGCGACATCAGCTTCGCCTACATCGGGGACGCCCGGTTCAACCAGGGCCGCTCGCTGCTGATCGCCGGCGCCATGATGGGCATGGACGTCCGGATGGTCGCACCCGCGGGGTTGCAGCCCGAAGCCGAACTGGTCGCCACGGCGCGACGGATCGGTGCCACCACCGGTGCCCGGGTGACCGTCACCGAGGACGTCGCGGCGGTCAAGGGCGTCGACTTCGTGCACACCGACATCTGGGTGTCGATGGGTGAGCCGAAACAGGTCTGGGCCGACCGGATCGAACTGCTCACCCCGTACCGGGTGACCACCGAATTGCTGGAGCGCACCGAGAACCCGGACGTGAAGTTCATGCACTGCCTGCCCAGCTATCACGACCTCGACACCACGGTCTCGCAGCAGATCCTGGCCGAGACCGGAAGCGAGGTGTTCGAGGTGACCGAAGAGGTCTTCGAGTCCCCGGCGTCCCTGGTGTTCGATCAGGCCGAGAACCGACTGCACACCATCAAGGCGATCCTGGTGGCCACGCTGGCCGGGCACTGAGCCCCAGGCTGGGCGGCGGTCGAAGGCAATCCCGAAAATCCACGGGTCGATTGCTCGGCGCCGGCGTGTCGCCCGCTTCCTTGGCATCGACCAGTGGATTTTCGGGATCCCTCGCGGCACTGGTTCGTGGGTGGCCGATTTCAGGGCGAGCGGGGCGCGGGAGTCAGCCGGCCGCGGCGGCGTCCCGGTTCTGGAATGCGCGTTGCATCGCCTGGGCGGCCCAGTATTGGGTGAGCAGCGCCTTGCCCTGCCGCTTGAGCGCCCGGCGGTCGACGTTGCGTCCGCGAGCGACGACCGGAACCAGCACGCCCGCACCGGTCAGCAGGGCGACCAGCGCCGCGATCCGCGGGTCCGGGGCGGCGTCGAACAGCAGCACCGCGTCGAACTGCTCCCGCATAGCCGCCTCGTAACGTCCGTCGACACTGATCCAGCGGGTGGTCGGCACCAGGCCGAGCACCCGGTGCGAGGTCCGGCTGACCAGTTCCGCCCGCGCCAGACGTTGGTACAACTCGTCCACCGGCTTGTGGTCGATCAGCTTGCGGCCGAGCCGCTCCACCGCCATGGACGGATACCAGGCCGGCTTGCCGCCGAGCGCGGTCAGGGCCTCGCCGAGCAGCGGATCGGCCGGCCAGGCGGCGTCCGGAACGACGACCATCCGGTTCTTCCGGACCGACTCGCCCGGCTCAGTCAGCCGGACGTTGCCGGCCAATGCCAGGTCGCTGAGCAACCCGCCGGCCACCAGCAGGTCGGTGTAGCGGGCCAGCTTCTTGCCGGTGGCGTCCTCGGTGGCGAGCAGCAGGATGTCCTCGGCCAGCAGCATGGCGTCTCCTTCGACCCGGATGTGAGCGTGGCGGTGCGAAACTGGATGGCAGAATCATGCCCGGTCGCTGCAACGCCGCACTCGGTTGCCGCGTGTGCAGGTGATGACGCTGGTACAGGAGGCGCCGGTGACCGTGGGTCGGTTCGAGGACTACGTGGCCACTCGGTCGGTCGCGCTGCAGCGGTTCGCCTACCTGATCGCCCGTAACGCCGAGGACGCCCGCGACCTGGTGCAGGACGCCCTGCTCGGCCTGTACCCGCGCTGGGCACGGGTCAGCGCCGGCGGCGGCGTCGACGCCTACGTCAAACGCAGCATCGTCAACGCCAGCATCAGCCGCTGGCGCCGCACCGGTCGCGAACAGGTCAGCGACGAGCTGCATGCCGTCACCCCCGACCACGCCGCCGGAGTGACGGACGCCGAGCTCGCCTGGCAGCTGTGCGAGAGCTTGCCACCGCTGCAGCGGGCCGCGGTCGCGCTGCGCTTCTACGACGACCTGGAGTACGCCGAGATCGCCGCCATCCTGGGCTGTCCCGAGGCGACCGCCCGCTCGCACGTGCACCGCGCGCTGACCCGGCTGCGCACCCGACTGATCGAGGACGGCACCGATGACTGAGCCGAACGAAACCCGCGACGACCGCGCCGAACGGGCGTTCCGCGAAGGACTCCGGCACCATGCCGACGAACCTGATTTCGAGCCCTTGACGCTGCCGACCGCGGCCCGCGGACGGCCCAGGCTGCCGCGTTGGCTGCCGGTCGCAGCAGCTGTGGTGCTGCTGGCCGGGGTGGCGATTCCGCTTGCCATCGGCCAGTTCTCGGGCGGCGGCTCCCAGACCTCGGCGGTGCCGGCGGGCGCACGGGCTCCCGAGCGGGAGCCGGGCGACGCGGCGTCCGGACCGCCGACGGTGGCGGCTCGGGCGGGGTGGCGGTGGGAGTCCTACCGGGTGCTCAGCTACCAGGTGCCGGATCGCTGGGGGTACGCCTACGCGCCGCGAGCCGACTGGTGTGCGGACCGGGCCAAGCCGCCGTCCGAGCCCTTCGTCGCACTGGCCACCGAGCTACTGCCGATCCGCACCATCGGCTGCCCGGGCGACCTGCCCGCCAGCTACCTGCAAACCTTCGTCTCAGTGCGTTCGGTGACCGATCCCGATCGCGGTTGGAAGCTGCCGGCGGGCTGGAAGTCGACCGCCAGCAAGGAGGTGGACGGCTACGTCGTCGAGGTCGTCCACACCGACGCCTACGCCACGGTCGCCGACCAGATCGTCGCCTCGGTGCGCCCGATCGGCGAGATCGATCCGAACGGGTGCCCGGCGCGCAGCACACTCGCCGTGGCGACCACCGCACCGGATGCCGCCGCCGCCCGGCGGGTCACGCTGTGCCAGTACGACCTCAGGACAATGCCGGCGCAACTCGTCGCCTCGAAGCGGGTGTCCGGCGACGACGCGGCCACGGTGGTCAGGGCCGTGTCGACCGCACCGATCGGGTCGGGGCCGGACGACGCATCCTGCACCAGCCCGGGTGACACCGCCGCGCTGGTCAGGCGCTGGAAGGGCGATTCAGCCACCGATGTCGTCGTGCGCTACTCGGGCTGCCGGGGCAACGGGATCTTCGGCGGCTCAGCGGACCGGCAGCTGACCGAGTGGGCCTGCGAGGTCGTCCTGCAGCCCCCGCTGGCTTTCACCACCGGTCACGGCCGGGCGGCGAAGCTGTGTGCGCCGCCGAAGGAGGTGCCGGGTCCGAACCCGACGCCATCGCGGTGATTCGGTGGCCGGTCGCCGGAATGATCGAGATACCTGCCGCTGGCTCAGAGCACGCCGCACTCGGCCAGCCAGGCGCGGGTGTCGTCGTCGTCCACCCACAGGTGTGCCTGCCAACCCGCGGCCAGGGCACCCTCGACGTTCTCGGGGCGGTCGTCCACGAACGCGATCTCCGACGGCGCCACCCCCAGGTCGGCGGCGGCGTAGTCGTAGATCTCCTTCCGCGGCTTGGCCGCGCCGATCAGCGCCGACACGTACACCCGGTCGAAGTGGTTTCGCCAGGGCGCGGCCTCGATGGCGTCGCCGAGCGGCCGGGGCGCGTTGGAGAGCAGCCCGGTGAGGCGTCCGGACGCCTTCGTGTCGGCCAGCAGCTGCTCGGCGGCGGGACGGATCCGGGTCCAGATGGTGGCGTCGGTGTTGGCCAGCAGCGCGACGTTCTCGGCGGAGGCCGCCAGCCCCAGCCGGGTCAGCAGCGGACCCCAGTAGGCGTCGTCGGTCGCGCCCTCGTCGTACTCGCGGCGTCCCTGCCAGTAGCCGGCGGCGAAGTCGTCGGTGCTGACCCCGAGCAGGCCGGCCGGGTGGGAGTGGATATCGGGCGGCGAGGCGAGCACCTGGCCCAGGTCGAAGACGACGGCGCGGATCATGACGCCATCATCGCCGGTTATCGGGCTCGGTGGGCGACCCCGCGAGCTCGACGTCTGCTCAGAGCACGATCACGGCTCGATGCGCAGAGCTGGTGTCCGCCCAGGCGGTGGCGATGTCGTCCAGCGGGTAGGCGGCGGCGTCCACGGTGACCGTGCCCGAGGTCAGCAGCTCCGCGTAGCCGGCCGCCGCTCGGGCCAGGACGTCGTGGGCGACCGATCCGGCTCCGCTGCCGCGCAGCGTCACCGACCGGCTGCGCAGCACCGCGGCGGGCACTGCGGCCGTCGGGCCGGCGGCTGCGCCGATCTCGACATAGGTCACCGGGTGGGCCACCGTGGCCAGCCCACGGGTGCCCAGCGCGGTCAGCGTCACCTCGGCGACCGGACCCCAGAGGAAGTCCAGGACCAGGTCCGGCTGGTACTCGGCGACCGCATCGCCGAGCGCGTCGGCGTCCAGGGTGACGGTGGCGCAGCCGAGTTCGGCGATCCGGTCGAGGGCCTCGGGGTTGCGGCCGGCGGCGAGCACCCGGTCGACCCCGAGCGCCCCGCAGTTCTGGACGGCGAGCCGTCCGGCGCTGCCGGTAGCGCCCAGCACCAGGACGGAGGCCTGCTCGGGGTTGGTCAGGTAGGTGGTGAGCGGCAGCCAGGACGACATGCCCGGGTTCATCCCGGCGGCCAGCGTGACCGGGTCGGCCTCCGGAGACACCGGCAGGGTGAGCCGGACGGCGGCCCGCTCGGCGAAGGTGCCGTAGGGGTCTGCGGTGAAGCCGGTGTAGCACAGGCCGCCGTCGGACCGGCGGGCGACCGCGTCCACGCCGGGGATCTTCGGCCAGACCTCGGTCGAGCCGTAGTGCCGTCCGGAAACCAGACCGCGGACGACCGGGTGGATGCCCGCCGCGACGATCTCGACGAGTTCGGCGCCGGGGCCGAGTTCGGGCTCGGCGAATGTGCCGGCGACCGGGGTGGCGCCGGGAGCGGTGACGACTGCTGCGCGCATGTCGATCCTCCATTGAACGATGTTAAATGCTGTCGCCTCCAGAGTGCCTTAACATTGTTCAATGATCAAGCCGGGCGGTGTCGGGCGCGGACTGACCCGCGATCAGGTCGTGGCCGCCGCGTTCGAGGTGCTCGACGAACACGGGCTGGACGGGCTGACCATGCGCAAGGTGGCCGGGCGGCTCGGCGTCCAGGCGGCCGCGCTGTACTGGCACGTCTCGGACAAGGCCGATCTGCTCGACGAGATGGGCACCAGCATGTGGCGGGCCGCAACGGCAACCCTGTTTCAGGCACCCGGCGACGACCTGGGCCGGGGGCTGACGCAGGCGGCCCGGACGCTGCGGGCCACCATGCTGGCGCACCGCGACGGTGCCACGGTGTTCGCCGGTCGGCGGCTCACCGACATCGGCCTGATCCAGGTGCAGGAGCGGCCGTTGGCTGCCTTGGTGGCGACCGGACGAAGCCTTGAGGACGTGCTGGACACCTGGCAGATCGTGATGCACTTCACCATCGGCTGGACGGCCGAGGAGCAGGGTGTGCGGCAGGCCCGGGAGGCCGATCCGAGCAGCTATGACCTGGCCGAACGGGACGCCCGGATCGGTGCCGAGGCCCACCCGTTGATGGCGCGGGCCGGACGGCTGATGTTCGCCGACCCCGAGGCCCGCTTCGAAAGGGTGCTGGCGCGGCTGGTCAGCGCGCTCACCTCGGAGTGACTCAGCGATCAGTCAAGGCGGTGCTGATCATCGTTGGTCGAGCTTGTCGAGACCCTGCTCGGGTGACCAAAAGAACCGTCCCCGCGGTCACCGGGGACGGTTCCCGCGGTCACCGGGGACGGTTCCCGCGGTCACCAACTGGGACGAAAAGAACCCCCTCGTGCCGGAAGTTTGTTCGGCGCCGGCTGCCATGATTGCCCGATGGCGACCTGGATCGGTGGAACCGAGGATCGTCCGGCCCGGTTCTTCTCCGGTCCGGACGCCTTCGACGACTGGCTCGCCGGGCACCACGACAGCGAGACCGAGCTTTGGATGGGGCTGTTCAAGAAGCACGCGGCCGATCGCGGGCTGACCTGGCCGGAGGCGGTTCCGGTCGCGTTGTGCTGGGGCTGGATCGACTCCTCGATGCACCGGCTCGACGAGGACACCGTCCGGCAGCGTTGGACGCCGCGCAAAGCAGGCAGTGGCTGGAGTCAGGTGAACATCGCTCTGGTTGCCGAACTGACCGCCGCCGGCAGGATGCGGCCGCCCGGAATCGCCGCGTTCGAGCGGCGGCGTCCCGACCAGGCCCGCTACAGCTACGAGCGTGGCGGCGAACTCGCCCTGCCGGACGACTACGAGGCGCAACTGCGGGCCGATCCGGCGGCGGTGGCGTTCTTCTACGGCCGCGCGACGGCGTCCTACCGGCGGACCTGCGTGGGCTGGGTGATGCAGGCGAAGACCGAAGTCACCCGGCAGAAACGGCTGGCCGAGTTGATCGCCGACTCGGCTGCCGGACGGCTGATCAAGCCGCAGCGCTACGGCGACCTGCCGAGGTGGGCAAAGCCGGGGTGATACCCGGCCCGATATGGGCACATCTGCCGATTCGGGGAGAGCCGCACGCTGATTATCGTGACCGGGAACCCCGAAGGAGACGATCGTGTACGGATTCCTACCCCGCCTGACGGCGCCTGCTGCGGCACCCGCTGACGAGGCTTTCAGCAGTTTCGCGCGAGCGAGCCGGCTGGTCGCGGCCGCCGAGCCCGAGCCGTCCGATCTCGGGCTGTCGCATCCCCGACTCGACTCGAACGAACTTTTCGAAGCGATCTCGCAGCCGGCCGCCGACCTGGTCGCGAACGGACGGCTGGCGAAGGTCTTCGTCGACCAGCGCGACCCGGCGCATCCCCGGGTCGCGTTCGTCAACGCCAACTTCCTCCGCAATGGCGCCACCCCCGATTCGGCGAAGTACCACTACTTCTTCGGACGCGAAGTGTTCGGCGTCCCCGAAGAACTGGACGAGTTCAACCGGGTGACCTACTTCACGCCCGGCCCGAAGCGCTATCTCGCCGGCGTGGTACACAGCTACGCGCTGGCCGGACGCCCGCCGGTGCTCGGCGTCCAGTTCTACCCCCAGGACGTGATCGCCGAAGAGGTGCTGCGCGACGCGGTGCTGGTGATCGCCCAGCAGATCGCGCTGCCCGGCACCTCGGTCGCGTTCGTGCAGACCGGGACGCAGCAGACCACGGCGCGGGTGGCGTCCGACCTGGCGGCGTCCGGGATCGAGGTGCTCACCCTGGACGACATCCTGGGCGCGGTCACCTACATTCCGCTGAACCAGGGCGAGGCCTGGGGGTACCTGCGGATCTTCCCGACCGATCCCGACGAACTGCGGCCGACCGACATCGTGGTGCTGGACGAGCTGCCGCTGGACCTGTCGGTGGTGGCGGGGGTGCTCACCCGGGCCGTCCAGGACACGAACTCCCATGTCAACCTCAAATCGAAGGAGCGCAACACGCCCAACGCGGTGCTCCGCGACGCCGGTCCACAGCACCCGCGGCTGGCGCCGTTCGCCGACACCCCGGTGCATTATGTGGTGCGCGGCGACGACTTCCTGATCGAGCCGACCACCGCCGAGGTGGTGGCCGCCAAGCTCGCCGAACGACTGGACCGGCCGGTGGTCGAACTGGGCTGGGAACCCGAAACCGAGCTGCGCGACTATGACGAGCTGGCGTCCGGGACCGCCGCGGAGGCGCTGGCGGCGGCTCGGCGCTACGGCTCGAAGGCGGCGAATCTCGGTTTCCTCGCCCACCGGCGAGTGCTGGGGCGGGTCGGGCAGCCGGGGACGCCCAGCGCCAGGCTCGGCTACGATCTGACCCCGCAGGGCTTCGCGGTGCCGTTCCAGTGGTACGCGGATTTCGTCGCGCACCCGCCCAACGACTGCCTGCGCACCGCCCTCGACGACCTGATCACCCGGGAGGCCGCGGGCGATCTGGCGCCGCGCGAACTCCGGGACCTGGTCGCCGTCGTCCAGGACGAGTTCCTGGCCGCCGAGTTCCCGGCCGGGCAACTGGAGGCGATCCGGGCCCGGGTCACCGCACTCGACGTCAAGAAGCTGAAGGTGCGGTCGTCGGCGAACGCCGAGGACATCCCTGGCTTCGACGGCGCCGGGCTGCACGACAGCTTCTCGGTCAAGACCAAGATCGCGGACGTCCCGGGCCAGATCTGCGCCGTCCGGGACGAGGCGGACGGTGCCGAGACCAAACGCACGGTCGACCCGCGGGCGCTGGGCTGCGCGGTCAAGGGGGTGTACGCCAGCCTGTGGAACAAGCGTGCGGTCGAGGAGCGGTCGTTCGCCCGGATCGACCAGCGCAGCGTCGCCATGGGACTCGCCGTCGTCCCGGCCTACGACAGCGAGTCCGACGTTGCCGCCAACGCCGTCGTGGTCACCCGGGTGCTGAACACGGACGCCGTCTACGGTTATTCGCTGTCGGTGCAACAGGGCAACAACCTGGTCACCAACCCCGACCCGGGCACCTACAGCGAGTCCAGCATCGCGGCGTTCCTCAGCGACGCCGAGCCGATCAGCTTCACCGTCACCCGCTTCGCCAAGCCGACGGCGTCCGGGCCGGCGTTGACCGCGCCGGTGCTGGCCAACGAGCAACTGGTCGCGCTGGTGGACCTGACCCGCACCGTGGAGCGGGCCTACTGCCGGGCAAAGCCGGGCTACTACCCGGGCCCCTGTTCGCAGGTGACCGCGGACAACACCAAGCCCCGCTCGCTCGATCTGGAGGTGAAAGTCCTTGAGGACGGGCATTTCGTGGTGAAGCAGGTGCGCGAGTTCGATGGTCGCTGAGATCTCGTACGTATGAGAGTGTTGAGCACGTACGTACGGATGCCTATCCTGTGGTTATGAGCAAACCGGTTACGCCGTCCCAACTGCGTCAGGACGTCTATCGCCTGCTCGATGGCGTTCTCGAGACTGGTGAGCCGCTGGAGATCACTCGGAATGGCCGCCGCTTGCGCTTGGTGCCGGACGAGCCGGGCCCCGACCGTCTGGCCGCGATCCAGGTCAACCCGGACGTCATCGCCGGCGATCCGGACGAGCTGGTGTCGATGGATTGGTCAAGCGAGTGGGACGACGATCGGCGGTTGCTGCCGTGACTCAGCGCCTCCACCTCGATACCCATGTGGTGGTGTGGCTCTACGCCGGTCTGCACGACCGATTCCCGGCCTCCCTGCGCGAGCGGCTCAACGAGGGGAGCCTGCGATTCTCACCGATGGTCCGGCTGGAACTCGGGTACCTTCACGAGATCGGCAGGATCGTCGACGAACCGCGGCGGATCCTGGCCGAGTTGGCGACCGCCATGGGCCTGGTGGAGGATGCTCAGCCGTTCGGCAGGGTCGTCGATCTGGCCGAGCGGATGACCTTCACGCGTGATCCGGTCGACCGGATCATCGTCGCCCAGGCATTGGCGGCACGGGACCTGCTGGTCACCAAGGACGAACGTATCCTCGCCGCCCACCCGGACCAGGCTATCTGGGACGCGGCCTGACCCCTACAGCCCGAGCAGTTCAATCGCCGCCATGGCGGCGTTGTGACCGCCGACGCCGCTGACTCCGCCGCCGCGGCGAGCGCCGGCTCCGCACAGCAGAATGCCGGCGTGGCCCGAATCGACGCCCCAACGCCGGGCGGGGGTGTCCAGGGGGTCGTCGGCGTCCGCCCACGGCCAACCCAGCCCGCCGTGGAAGATGTTCCCGCCGGGCATCGCCAGAGCGTCCTCGATGTCGCGGGTGGTCTTCACCTCGAGGCACGGTTCGCCGTTGCCGTCGGTGGCGAGCAGGGGCTCGATCGGCTCGGCGAGCACCGAGTCGAGTGTCGCCAGGACGGCCGACCGTAGCTCGGCGCGCAGCTCATCGTTGCCGTGACTGTCGACCAGGCGGTCCGGCACGTGCAGGCCGAACAGGGTGAGCGTCTGCCAGCCCTCCGCCCGCAACTGCCGGCCGAGGATGCTGGGGTCGGTGAGCGAATGGCAGTAGATCTCGGCCGGCAACGGATCCGGGACGCTCCCGGCCTCCGCTCGCGCGAACGCGGCGTTCAACTGGGTGAGGGTCTCGTTGATGTGGAAGGTGCCGCCGAAGGCAGCCTCGGGAGCGACCTGCTGACGCAGTCGGGGCAACCGGGTGAGCAGCATGTTCACCTTGGCCTGGGCACCCTCGACCCGCTCGGAGGTCTCGCCGAGCAGTCGTGACAGCACGGCCGGCGCAGCTCCGCACAGCACCAGGTCTGCGGTCAGCCGATGCTCCTCGTCCGCGTGCCGCCAGACCACCTCGCCGTCCGGGGTCACCGAGGTCACCTCGGCACCGGTGATCAGCTTCGCACCGGCGCTCTCGGCTGCGACCCGCAGGCCGCCACTGACCACACCCATGCCACCCACCGGCACGTCCCAGTCGCCGGTGCCGCCGCCGATCACGTGGTAGAGCAGGCAGCGGTTCTGTTCCAGGCCCGGATCGTCCACCGCGGCGAAGGTGCCGATCAGGGCATCCGTCGCGATCACCCCGCGGACCAGGTCAGCTGCCACGGACGCCTCGATCAACTCCTGGATCGGACGCTCGCACAACGCCGCCCAATCGGCCCCGACAAGCTTCTTCGCCTGTTCCCGGGTGGGCAGCGGGTCGGTCAAGGTGGGGAACACCGCTTGCGCCACGGCCGTCGTCCGCTGGTAGAACGAGGCGAAACCGGCGGCGTCCCCGGCCGCACCGATCGATGCGAAGGACGCCAGCGTCGCGTCCGCGTCGCCGTTGTCGATGAGCAGGCCGCGGTCGGTGCCGGGCACCGGCGTGTAGGACGAATACCGGCGCCGGGCCAGGCGCAACGGAATGCCCAGATCGGCGATCACCTGCTGTGGCATCAGGCTGACCAGGTAGGCGTAGCGGGAGAGCCGGGCGTCGACGCCGGGAAACGCGGGTGCCGAGAGTGCCGCGCCGCCGACGTGGTCGAGTCGCTCCAACAGCGTCACGGACGCCCCCGCGCGCGCCAGGTAGGCCGCTGCGGTGAGGGCGTTGTGGCCGCCGCCGATGATCGCGATCGTCTTCTGCATCGAATCCCCTACCCCGCTTCCCCAACCGCCCGGTCGTCCGGCGGCGGTTGCCATTGTGTCGGCCGGCGGACGGCACCGGCACCCGCCGGCGTCCGCCGAGATGACCAACCACGCGACGCCGGTGCGAATGTCACAGCCGGGTGGCAGGGTGAACCCAGGAGGTGTCCGATGGAACCCAAAGAAGTACTGCTGACCTATCTCGAACGAGCCCGCGAGGCGATGCTGTGGAAGCTGGACGGGCTGAGTGAGTACGACCTGCGGCGTCCGCTGACCCCGACCGGAACAAACCTGCTCGGGCTGGTGAAACACCTGGCCAGCGTCGAGTTGGGCTACTTCGGCGAGGTGATGGGACGGCCGTCCGGCATTCCGCTGCCCTGGTTCGACGACGACCCCAACCTGCCGGCCAACGCCGACATGTTCGCGACCGCGGAGGAGTCCTCCGAGCAGATCATCGAGCTCTACCGCAGCGCCGGACGGCACACCGCCGAGACCGTGGCCGCGCTGGAGTTGGACGCACCCGGCCGGGTGCCCTGGTGGGGCGAGCGTGGCGAGGTCACCCTGCAGCAGATCCTGGTGCACATGATCGCCGAGTCGCATCGGCACGTCGGGCACGCCGACATCGTCCGGGAGGCGATCGACGGGGCTGCCGGAATGCGACCGGGCGTCGACAACCTTCCCGAGCTGGACGCCGACGGCTGGCACCGGCAGTACGACGACCTGCAGGCGATCGCGGAAAGCTTCCGGCCCGACCCGGAGTGACCCGTGTCCGCCTTCCGTGGTCGTGCTGTCCACCGGTCGAAGTGGCGACTGTCAGATGCCCCAGCCCGGATCCAGCCGAGGCTCGGACGCGGGCGTCCGCCGGGTCTGCTCCAGTTCGGCGGCTAGTTCGACCAGCCGTGCGCCCACCGCCGACAGCGGCGGCTCGGCGGGCCAGATCGCCCGTAGCGGTCGCTCAACCGTCAATCCGTCGACCATGACCGCCCGTAACTCGCCGGCGCTCACCGCGGCGTGCACGGCATGCTCACTGAGCACCGCAGGCCCTGCGCCGGCGATCACTGCCACGCGGACGGCGGAGTTGCTGGCCAGTTCCAGGGCGGGTGCCGCTGCGGGCATTCCGGCCAGGGCGCGCTCGAGCGCGATCCGGGTGCCTGAGCCGGGTTCTCGAACGATCAGCGAAGTGCCGACGAGTTCGGCCAGCGGAACCGGTCGGGTTCGCCGAGCCCACTCGTGACCGGGCGCCACCACGACGACCAGCCGGTCGGTGGTGATCTCGCGCGAGCTCATTGTCGCGGTGAGGCTCTCGGGCAGATCGGGACTTTCCACAAATCCGAGCGTGTAGCCGGAACTCAGCAGTCGTCCGACCTCTCGGGAGTTGCCGACTGCCAGCGACACGTCGGCCTGCGGGTGTTCGGCCCGCAGCGCCGCCAGCCAGCGTGGCAGCAGTTCCTCGGCGATGGTTTGGCTCGCGGCTACCCGAAGGTCTGCCGGTGTGCCCGCGGCCGATCGCCGCCGCGCCGAGCAGGAGCCGCTGGTTCGCTTCCAGGACACGGCGCGCCCAGTCCACCACCAGGGCGCCGTCCGGGGTGGGCACGGTGCCGGCCGGACTGCGGGCCAGCAGCTCGAGTCTCAGCGTCCGCTCCAGTCGGCGCAACGCCCGGCTGGCGTTCGGCTGCGCCATCCCGAGCGCCCGTGCGGCGGCGCCGACGCCGCGATGCTCGACGGCGGCCACGAAAACGGCCAGGTCCGCCACCGAGGGATAGCGGTGTGGCGACAGCTCCAGAGCCATATCAACATCGTATGGCAACCATGCGAAAGTGGGGTCTAGTCCGATATGGCTTGCCGAGTCATCGTAGAGCGGTGTCCCAGCGAACCGTTCCTTCGGCGTCCGAACGCCGCTTGCCCGAGGTACATCCGGCTCCGGGAAGCGGACCCTCATCGCTTCCCGGCCTGCTGCTATCGGCGGCCGTCGCAGGTGGGGTGTTGGCGCTTCAGCATGTCGTGCCGGCGCTCAGTCCACTGCTGCTCGCGATCATCGCAGGAGCCGTATTGACCAACATCGCCGGATCCCGCGGTGGTTTCGCCGACCTGGTCGCACCCGGACTGCAGGTCGCGTCCCGGCGGCTGCTGCGCCTCGGGGTGGTGCTGCTCGGGCTGCAACTCGCGATCGCCGACATCGCCGGTCTGGGTTGGCCGGTGCTGCTCGGAGTCGTGGTGGTGGTGGCCGGCGGCATCGGGGCCACCCTGCTGGCCGGGCGCCTGCTGGGCGTCAGCCGGACCCAGTCGCTGCTGATCGCCTGCGGATTCTCGATCTGCGGGGCGGCGGCGGTCGCGGGAGCCGACGGCGTGCTCCGCCGACGCAACAGCGACGAAACCGCTACCGCGGTTGCCCTGGTCGTGGTCTTCGGCACAGCGCTGATCGCCGTACTGCCGCCGGCCGCCGCCCTGCTCGGGTTGGACGCCACTGCCGCCGGGGTGTGGGCGGGCGCCTCGATCCACGAGGTCGCCCAAGTGATCGCCGCCGCCGGCATCGTCGGGGAATCGGCGCTGGAGGTGGCGGTGGTGGTCAAACTTGCCCGGGTGCTGCTTCTCGCCCCGGTGCTGGCAGTGATCTCACTGGAGCAGCGGCCAGGACGCGGCGCACACCTCGGGCAACCACCGGTTCCGCTGTTCGTGTTCGGCTTTCTCGCGGCTGTCGTGGTGCGCAGCCTGGGGGTGCTGCCGCTTTCCGTGCTATAGGCCGCCGGCCTGCTGCAGACCGGGCTGCTGGCGGCGGCGATGTTCGCCCTCGGGACGTCGCTGCACGTCTCGGTGCTACGACGAGCCGGGCTGCGTCCCGTCCTGCTCGGCCTGATCGCCACCCTCGTGGTGGGGCTGCTCGGGCTGGCGACCTGCCGGCTCGCTTGAGGGTCGTGAGGCGCTCGTAGCGTCCGAGGTGCGCAGATCGGAGTCCGCCGACCCAGCCTTCCGGGCCGCTGCCCGGCGGCGCATTCGACGGACGACCGGCCAGGCCACCGCTCCGCCGACCAGGGCGAACGGCAGGACGCCGCCGAGCAGGGTGAGCAGGACCGCGATGGAGTTCTGCAGCGCGTCCCAGCCCTGGCTGAGCCCGGTCAGGAAAGGATTCGGGGTCTCGGCCTGGCCCGGACGGAGCAGCGTGACCGTCACCGGCGCGCGTTCGACCTGGTTCTTCAGCGCCTTCTGCTTGGCCAGCAGCGCCTCGAGTTCGGACTGCCGCTGGGTGAGTTCCTGCTCGACCCGGGCGATCTCGGTGATCGAGCCGGCCTTGCTCATCAGTGCCCGGATGCGCGCGATCGACTCGCGCAGCGTGCCGATCCGGGCTTCGACGTCGACCACCTGCTCGGTGACGTCCCGCGCTGTGACCGCCCGACTGACCAGTTCGCCCAGCTTGGCCGCCTCGGCCATGAACCGGTCCAGGTTCTCGCTCGGCACACTGAACACCAGCCGCGAGGTGGCGGCGGTGTCCTCCCCACCCGTCCAGGTCGACTCGGACGCCACATAGCCGCCCAGGCTCTCGGCCAGCTGACGGAGCTTGTCGGCGGTCGCGCCCAGATCGGGGGAGCGCAGCGACAGCGTTCCGGTGCGGACCACCTGCCGCTCGCTCGCCCGGCCGGTGTCGCTCGGAGCGGCGGTGGCCGCAGGTACGGCACCGTCGCCGGCCGGCGCCACCTCGGGCGAGCCAGCCGACGACGTGGCCTGGGTGCAGCCGGCCAGGCCGATCACCCCCGACAGCACCAGCGACGGCAACCAAACCTTGAATCGAGAAGCGCTCATGCCTCTACACCACGCACAGACCAGCGGAAACGTTGCGACCCGACCGGAGATGTCTGCGGGGGGCCGGGGCACCGCTGAGATTGGCAGCCTCAGCCGGCCGCCAGAACCTCGTCCGGTCCTTCCAGTTGTTGGAACTCGCGGGGACCGACCCCATGGAAGCGGCTGAAGGCCCGGCTGAAGTTCGACACCAGCGAGTAGCCCACCCGGGCCGCGACACTACTGCTCGCCACTCCGCTCTGCAGCAGCTGGCGGGCGACCCGCATCCGGGCGGCGTGCCGCCAACCTGAGAACGTCATACCGGTCTCCCGCCGGAATACCTCGTTGAGTTCAGCGGGGACGTCGTGGGTACTGCTCTGGGACGCCGTCCCGAGCGCGCCGAGAAAGGCCTTGGCTGCCGCCTTGGCCCGGTCATCCTCGGGTGTCGGCACGCTCCTGGCCCGCTCGACAGCGTGCTGACTGGAGAATGCCTCGATGACGTGGGTGTGGAAGACGCGCTCCATCGTCGGTGATCGTCCGCGATGCTCCTCGGACTTCAGCAGGCTGTTGGTGCTCACCGACGCCCACAGCAGCCAGTCGCGCCAGGCTGCCGAGAACCGGGCGCGGCGCGGCCGGTCCAACTGGGCACAGCCGGTGCACAAGGTGCTCAGCGGCACCGAGGCGTCCGGTGCGTTCTCTACCGTGGCACCCGCGGGCAACCAGACGACGTCCCCCGCGCGTCCGACCCAGAGCCGCTCGGCGAAGCGCGCCCGCAACTCGCCGGCCTGCACCCAGAGCATCACGTTGTCCGAGAGCAACCGATCCTCGGCCTCGATGGGGCCGGTGAGCGGACGGGGTGGCGACGTATCCCCGGTCCCTGCGGCCTGGGCACTGAACTCGCGCGGCGGGACGCCGTAGCGCGCGCGGAAGGCGTCCGCGAAACCCCAACGCGAGGTGAAGCCGACCTCGGCGCAGGCCCGGCCCACCGGCCACCCGGCCGCCAGCAGCTCTGCCGCCGCCGCCAGTCGGGTCAGCTGTCGCCAGTGCGCGAAGGTCGATCCGGTCTGAGTCAGGAAGCCACGTCGCAGGGTGCTGGGACTGCAGGCCGCCCAGGCCGCCCACTCGTCCAGGCTCCGGTCCGAGGCGGGCCGGCGGACGAGTTCGGTCGCTACCCTCCGCGCCGGCCCCAGCGCAGGCAGGAGGGGACGGATCGGCGCGCGTCCCGAGGCGCCGCCGGACCCGGACTCAATGCCCAGGTCCGGCGAGAGCGGCTTCGCACCGGCGAACGCGGGAGAGTCGTCCCAGGCCCACCGGCTGTAGCGCTCCAGCAGCCGATCGCGATCCTGATCCGCGATGGGGAACAGCGCGATCTCATCCGGGCCGGCAGCCACCGCGGGCACCGACGACCACGCCGGAATGACGAGGGTGGCCGGCTCGGTCCAAACCTCGTGCTCGGTGCCCGGTGGCACGCAGATACCCGAGCCGGCATCGATCCGATACTCCCGACCGTCATCGACCCGCAGGTGCGCGGTCCCGGTACTCACCCAGAGCGTCAGATGCTCTGCCAACTCGCCCGGCTCGCTCTTGCAGCTGCGCGGGATCGTGGGGGGAACGCTGACCAGCATGGACGCCCGACCTCCGCTCGCTTGGGGAAGCACTGATCAATCATGTCCCGGCTGCGGCGCACTCGGCGGGCGATCTGCAGCCCCAAATCTTGCGCCGTACGTCCAGTACGCCCACAAGATCTGGGGGCCGCAGCTCATCCCGCCGAGCACGTCCTCGCTCGGAACAGCATTGATCAGCACTTCCTTGGTGACAACCAACTGACGTTCCAGCTGACATGCCTTAGGTAAGCCTAACCTTAGGATTGGATCTGATCGCGTCCGGAACCGCCCCGTCCGAGACCCGGCGCCCAGTCTGGTGCCGGCGGTGATCGAAACGTCAACGTACGAGATGAGGAACGCGGATGAGGATCGGAACGTCGCGACGGCGTTGGGTTGTGGCACTGGCGGCGGTCGCCGCCTTCACTGCCCTGGCGGGCTGCGGTGGCCCTGCGGCAACGCCGTCGAGCACCCCGCCGTCGAACCCGCCGTCCAGCCCGGCCGGGGCGCCGGCCAGCGACCATCTGCCGGCCGGGGAGGGCACCACGGCCTACCCGTTGACGCTGGTCTCGCCGTGGGGAAAGACGACTCTGCAGAAGCGTCCGGAGCGGATCGCGATCGCCACCGGCGCCAACGATCTCGACAACACCTTGGCGCTCGGCGTGACGCCGGTGTGGGCCGACGACTGGCAGGCGTCCTACGAGTGGACCACCGCCGCCGGTTCGAAGAAGATCGAACGCCGTGGCGAGGTCACCGACACCATCCCCGTCGAGGACATCGCGGCGAGCAAGCCCGACCTGATCATCGCCGTGCAGACCGACGCCGGCATCCTCGAGGACGCCTACCCCAAACTGACCACGATCGCGCCCGTCCTCACCGTGGAGAAGCCGAGCTGGGACGTCACCTGGCAGGAAACCGTGCGGCTGATCGGCGCCACCCTCGATCTGACCAAGCGGGCCGACCTGGTCATCTCGGACGTGGACGCGAAGGTCACCGCGGCGGCGCAGGCGCACCCCGAGTTCCGGGGCAAGTCGCTGGCGTTCGTGCTGTGGCTGCAGGGCAACGAGAAGCTGACCTTCCGCTCCTTCCAGGGCTCGCCGACCTCGGAGTTGCTCGCCAAGCTCGGCTTCGCCGAGGCGCCGTCGGCGTCGAAGTTCAGCCGCGACAATCTGTTTCTGAGCGCCGAGAACTATGCCTTGATCGACGCCGACGTGGTGCTGATCGCATCGCCGAAGGCCCAGTTCGACAAGCTGCTCAAAACGCCGACGTTCGCGACGGTGCCGGCCATCGCGCAGAAGCGGTACGCCCTGATCGACCTCAGCGTCGAGAAGGAACTCGGCTGGGCGGTGAGCTGGCCGTCGGCGTTGAGCGTGCCCTGGTTCCTCGGCAAGATCGTGCCGCCGCTGGCGGACAGGCTCCGCTAGCAAGCGGTTCCCTGGGTCCCGCTCGGTCAGATGAAGGTGCCAGTTCAGGCGCGCCGGGCTGCTCGGTCGGTCCGGGACTCCGGCGTGCCCTCGTCGGCCATGGCCCCACGACGCGTCCTCGGGCTCGCGGTGATCCTGGCGGCACTGGGCGGCGCGGCGATGCTGAGCCTGGCGGTCGGGTCCAATCCGTTGTCCGTCGGCGAGGTGTGGCACGGGTTGTGGACGCATGACGGTTCCACCGCGTCCGCCGTAGTCTGGGGTCTGCGCGGGCCTCGCACCGTGGTCGGCATCGTCGTCGGGGCCGCCTTCGGCGTAGCCGGGGCGCTGATCCAGGCCTTGACCCGCAACCCGCTGGCCGATCCAGGGATTCTGGGTGTCAACGCCGGGGCGGGCTTCGCCGTCACCCTCGGCGTCGGCGTGCTGGGTCTGACCAGCGTCACCGACTACGTCTGGTTCGCCTTCGCCGGGGCGGCCGCGGCCACGCTGCTGGTCTACCTGATCGGTTCGGCGGGACGCGGCTCGACCACTCCGGAGGCGCTGGTGCTGGCCGGCGTCGCGCTCGGTGCGGTGCTCACCGGGTTCTCCACGATGCTCGAACTACTCGATCCCGAGGTGTTCCAGGCGGTGCGGAACTGGGGCCTCGGGTCGATCGACCGCACCGAGCTGTCCGAAACCCTGGGCGTCGCGCCCTTCCTGGCGGCCGGCCTGTTGCTTGCCTTCGCCCTCTCCGGTTCGCTCAACTCGCTCGCGCTCGGCGACGACCTGGCGGCATCGCTGGGCACCCGGGTGCTGCGGACCAGGATCCTCGGCATCGTCGCGATCACCCTGCTGGCCGGCACCGGCACCGCGCTCACCGGTGGGCTGGCCTTCGTCGGGCTGATGGTGCCGCACATCGTCCGCTGGTTCACCGGTCCCGACCAGCGCTGGATCATCGCCTACTCGGCGCCCGCGGCGTCCGCCCTGGTGCTGTTCTCCGATGTGATCGGACGCGTCGCCGGTCGTCCGGGCGAGATCGAGGCGGGGATCGTCACCGCCGTGATCGGGGCGCCGGTGCTGATCGCCCTGGTCCGCCGGCGGAACGCGAGCGGCCTGTGACCGCCCCGGATTCCGCCGCCACCGTCGCCCCGGTCGACTTCGGGCGGGCGACCCGGGCGATCCGGCTCGGTCCGCTGTCTGCGAACCTCCCGATTCGGGTGATGGCGGTGTCGTTCCTGCTGCTCACGGTGGCCGCGGCGTCCGCCGTCGTTGCCATCACGATCGGGAAGTACCCGATCAGCCTTGGTGAGGTCTACCAGGCGCTCGCCGGCGGCGGGGCGGACTTCCCGCGCACCGTCGTGCTCGAGTGGCGGCTTCCGCTGGCCGTGGCGGCGGTGGTGTTCGGTGCCGTGCTGGGCATCGGCGGCGCCATCTTCCAGTCGCTGACCCGCAACCCGCTGGGCTCCCCCGATGTGATCGGGTTCGACGCCGGTGCCTACACCGCGGTGGTGGTGATGATCCTGCTGGCGGGGTCGTCCGGCCGTTGGACGTTGGCCGGCGCGTCCCTCGTCGGTGGCTTGGCGACAGCGCTGGTGGTGTTCGCGCTCGCCTACCGGCGGGGCGTCCAGGGCTTCCGGCTGATCATCGTCGGAATCGGCGTGTCGGCGCTGCTCGGTTCGCTGAACGCCTATCTGATCACCCGTGCCGACATCGTGGACGCGATGACCGTCGGCTTCTGGGGCGCGGGTGGGCTCGGGCACCTCACCTGGCCGATCCTGACGCCGTCGCTGGTGCTCGCCGCCGCCATCATCGTGGCGGCGATCCTGCTGTCGCCGGCCCTGAAACGACTCGAACTCGGCGACGACCTCGCGATCACGCTCGGCACCCGGCTGGTCGCGGCACGGCTGTCCCTGATGATCGTCGGCGTCGCCACCGTCGCGCTGGTGACGGCGGCGGCCGGCCCGATCGGCTTCGTCGCGCTGGTCGCGCCGCAGTTGGCCCGCCGGCTGACCCGATCGCCCGGGGTGAGCCTGCTGGCGTCGGCCGCGATGGGAGCCGCGCTGCTGGCCTGCGCGCACCTGCTCAGCCTGGCTGTCGCTGCGGTATATGCCGCGATCCCGGTCGGGTTGTACACCGTCTGCTTCGGCGGCGGGTACCTGATCTGGCTGCTGATCCGCGAAGCCCGACGGCACGGAGGCCTGCGATGACCGCGGACGTCCCGATGAAACCGACCGGCGACGTTCCCGCGCGCGTCACCGTGGTCGAGGCGACGATCGGCTACGACCGCCGGGTGGTCTCGCGGCAACTCTCCGTGCAGATTCCGGACGGCTCGTTCGTCGCCATCATCGGCCCCAACGGCTGCGGCAAGTCGACCCTGCTCCGCGCGCTGGCCCGCGTGCTCACCCCGGTCTCCGGCGCGGTGTTGCTGGACGGCCGGACCATCGGCAGCTACCGGCCCAAGGAGGTGGCCCGCGTCCTGGGGCTGCTGCCGCAGACGTCCCTGGCGCCGGAGGGGATCCGGGTCGCCGATCTGGTGGCCCGCGGGCGAGCCCCGCACCAGGGCATCTTCGCCCAGTGGAGTCGCGCCGACGAGGACGCCGTGGCGGCCGCGCTCGCGGCAACCCGGCTGACCGAACTCTCCGGACGTCTGGTCGACGAACTGTCCGGTGGCCAGCGGCAGCGGGTCTGGGTGGCGATGCTGCTGGCTCAGCAGACGCCGATCCTGCTGCTGGACGAGCCCACCACGTTCCTGGACATCGCCCATCAGTACGAGTTGATGGAGTTGCTGCGGACCTTCCACCTCGACGGCAAGACCGTCGTCGCGGTGCTGCACGACCTGAATCAGGCCGCCCGCTACGCCGATCACCTGATCGTGATGCGGGACGGCGACGTGGTGACCACCGGCGCTCCCGCCGAGATCATCACCACGGACCTGATCGCCGAGGTCTTCGATCTGCGGGCACTCGTCCTGCCCGACCCGGTCACCGGGACGCCCACCGTCGTCCCGCTCGACCCGCGGCGGACCCGCTCGAACAGCGACCCTCGACCCGATGAAGACACCCAAACCCAATGAAGAGGAGAACCCTGATGGCTCGCAAGCGAACGTTCACCGGACCGAACCGCACCGGTGAGCTCAAGCTGCACTTCCACGCCAAGGTGGTCCGCCGCGACCTGCGGGTGGCCCGGGTCGAGGACCTCACCGGGCGGTACCGCCGGATCACCCTGGTCGGCGACGACCTGGCCGGCGGATTCCCGTTCGCGCGGTTCGCCCCGCTCGACCACGTCCGGGCCTTCTTCCCGAACCCGGAGACCGGCGAGTTGATCGCCTATCGGGAGGTCGCCGACCACGAGTGGGTGCTCGAGGGCTCGGGCGATCCCATCCACCGCGACTACACGGTCCGGGCCTGGGATCCGGACACCGGTGAGCTGAGCCTCGAGTTCGTCCTGCACGAGCACGGTGTCGCGGGTCGGTGGGCGCGCACCGCCGTCCCCGGTGACCCGCTGGTGGTCAACGGTCCGAGTGCGCACTGGTTCCTGCCCGAGAACTATCCGCACTACCTCGTCGCCGGGGACGAGACCGCGCTGCCGATGATCGCCCGGATCATCGAGGAGGCGCCGGCCGGCTGCCGGGTCACCGCCGTGGTGGAGGTCGCCGATACCTCCGACGAGTTGGCGCTGACCGGTGCCGCCGAACTGGACCTGCACTGGGTGCACCGAGCCTCCGCGCCGGCGGGGGAGGGACACCTCAGCCCGCTCGAGACCGCGCTGCGCGAGCTCCCCCTTCCCGACGACCTGGGTGAGTTGTTCGTCGTGATCGCCGGCGAGACCAACGCGTTGCGGCCGATCCGGCGGTACTTCCGCCACGAGGTCGGACTGCGCCGGAAGCAGTTGGTCGTCGATGGCTACTGGAAGCGCGGAGTCGCCGACTTCGATCACCACGACGTCGACTTCGACGAAGACTGATCCGCCGTCTCAGCCGTCCTCGGGGGATCCCCGTAGCTCCAGCCCGATCTGCTCGGCGTCCACCACGGCTAGCGCATGGGTGAGCACCTCGGCGTCGAAGACGCCGTCGTCGCGGGCGTCCAGCAGGGCCGTCCGCTGGGCGTTCAGCACGTCGAGCTCGACCCGCTTCAGCCCGCGTCCGGCGACCCTGTTGCGCTCCTGCTCGGCGGTCTGCTTCATCAGGTCGAAGAGCCGGTCACGTTCGTCGGCGTCGCCTTGGCGGTCCTCGTCGGTGGCCGGACGGCTCAGCCACCTCACCACCAGCGGCAAGGTCGCGCCCTGGATCAGCAGCGAACCCCCGGCCAGGGCGAAGGCGACCAGCAGCAGCGTCGGGCGTCCCGGGGTATCGGACGGCAGCGTCTGGGCGGCGGCCAGCGAAACCGCGCCGCGCATCCCCGCCCAGACCAGCAGACCGCCTTCGCGCGGACCGATCGGGTTGCTGGACAGGTAGTCGACGGTGGCGCGTTCCCGGCGCAGGCGGGTCAGCACCAGGGTGAGCCGCTGGGTGCTCCACCGTCGCGTTCCGCCTCGGCGGCCGGCGGCAGCTCGACGGTTCTCAGGGGAGATCGGCGGCTCTGGGTGGGCGCGCGGATCGGCCAACCGCTGCTCCAGGTAGGCCTGCCAGCCCTCCATCCGTTCCTGCCGGCTCAGCCGGCGTTCGGTTCGGCGCGCCATGCCGGCGACCAGGGAAGTCACATAGACCCCCCGGATCAGCACCGACCCCAGCCAGCCGGCGGCGGCCACCCAGGCGACCGTGAGCATCGCGCCGTGACCGTGATCGGCGTGCGTGATCAGACCATGCAACTGCAGACCCATCAGGCCGAAGATGCCGCTCTCCAACACCAGTTCGACGGTCTTCCAGTTCTGCGAGTCCGACAGCCGCGCCCACGGCGACAGCATCCGCGGCGCACCGTACCCGCTGACCAGACCGGCCACCACGGCCGCCACCAGGCCGGACGCCCCGACCTGTTCGGCCGGCACCGCGGCCAGGAACGGCGCGGCGTACGAGATCACCGTCGAGGGCGCGGGATCGCTCAGCTTGGCCCGCAGCCACAGATTCAGCCAGCCGACCGCGAAGCCGATCAGGGCAGCGCCGGTGACGGCCCAGAGGAAGTCCAGCAGCACGCCGCCGATCGCGATGCCGCCGGCGGCAGCCGCCACCGCCGACCGCAGCAGGACCAGGGCGCTGGCGTCGTTCAGCAGGCTCTCGCCCTCCAGCATGGTGAGCACCCGGTGCGGGACGCCGGTCCGGCGGGCGATGGCGGTCGCCACCGCGTCCGTCGGGCTGACGATGGCTCCCAGCGCGACGCCCCAGGCCAGCGAGATGTCGAGGGTGGCGCTGAACAGCCAGCCGAGCAACAGGCTGCTGAGCACGACCAGGGCCACTGACAGGCTGGTGATCGAGCGCAGTTCCCGGCGGAAGCTCATCGACGGCATCGACGCGGCGGACGAGAACAGCAGCGGCGGCAGCACCCCGATCAGCACCCATTCGGGATCGATCTCGAGACTCGGGACGCCGGGGATGAAGCCGATCACCACACCGACGACGACCAACAGCAACGGGGCGGCGACCCGGACGGCGCCGCTGAGCGCCGACGCGCCCGCGATGCCCAGCAGCGCCACGGTCAGCAGGATGACGACGTGTTCGGGTTCCACGGGGTCAGCATGCCGTCCGAACGCACCGACGGCCACTGGCCGTTGATCGGACTTGTCGACGTTCAGGTCTGCTCAGGTCTCGACCAGTGGTGACCGATGGAAACCAGCCCCGCCCGCGGCGAGACGTGCGTTATGCGGCGACCCGGAGTGGGTCTGCCGGGCCGCTGCGGAGAAACTCGCGTTATGCCGCCCCCTGGCCGGGCCCATAACGCTGATATCGGCGCGGACCGGCCGAGTTCCGCCGGGGAGGCTCCGCAGAACGCTCGTTTGCGCGCGACAAGCGCTGGAACCACGGGCAACTGCGGCCGCGGCCGATGGAGGCGGCACGGCGGGAGCTGGGCCGGATCAGGCCGGCTCCGCCTGGGTGCGCAGGAAGCGTCCGAAGTGCGGCACGGTGAACGCGATCCGGCCCCGCTCGCTGGCGTAGATCAGGCCCTTCTTGATCAGGGCGTCCCGGGCGGGGGAGAGGGACTGCGGCTTGCGGCCCAGAGTCTCGGCGACCAGCGCGGACGGCACCGCGCCGGCGTCGGTCGCGTCGGCGTCCGCCATCGCCCGCAGGTACTCGCGTTCGGCGGCCGTCGCCCGCTCCAGCCGCGAGCCGAAGAAGCCGACGGCGAGTTCGTGTTCCGCCTCGGGTGCGGCGACCGAGACGTCCTCGGCGGTGATCGGCGTAGTCGGAGCCAGATCCCAGACCACCTTGCCGTAGGCCTGGACGAAGTACGGGTATCCGCCGGTGACCCGGTACATGGCGTCGAGGGCCTCGGGGGTGAACGCGGCACCCTCCTCCGCTGCGGGGGAGACCAGGGCGAGGTCGGCCGACTCGCGGTCCAGTCGGTCAATCCGGGCGTAGGAGAACAGCCGCTCCGAGTACGACTTGGACGCGCTCAGCACCGCCGGCAGATGGGGCAGCCCGGCGCCGACGACGATCAGCGGCAGCGACTGCTGGCCGAGTTCGTGGCAGGCGGCACACAGCGCCGAGACGTCGTCGGCACCGAGGTCCTGCATCTCGTCGATGAACACCGCGACCCCCTTGCCCTGGTCGGCGGCCAGCCCGGCGACGTCGGTGAGCAACTCGACCAGGTCGATCTCGATGTCGCCGGAGTCGGCACGGCCGGTGATCGACGGGGCGCTGATGCCCGAGTTCCACCGGTCGTAGGCCTTGGCATTGGCGGGCGCGGCGCGTTCGACGAATGCCTTCAGGGTGGAGAGGACGGCGGTGGCGTCCGGGTGACCGAGCTCGCGGATCGCCATGTGCAGCGCGGCGCCCAACGGACGCCGGATGCCCTGGTCAGGACGGGCCTCCAACTTTCCGGTGCCCCAGCCGGCCCGGACGGCCAGCGACCGGGTGGCGTTGAGCAGCACGGTCTTGCCGACGCCGCGCAGCCCGACCAGCACGATCGAGCGCTCGGGACGTCCGCGGGAGACCCGCTCGATGACGAACCGGAACGCCTCGAGTTGCGGGTCGCGTCCGGCCAACTCGGGCGGCCGCTGGCCGGCGCCGGGTGCGTACGGATTTCTGATCGGATCCACGATCGGACTGTATGGCCTTCTCTAGTGCCCGTCGCAGATTCGGCCAGAGTGTCGCAGAGCCAGCGCGGGGGTCGAGTCGGCGGACGAGGGGTCGGACGCCCGGGCCTGGGCCAGCAATCCGCCGATCACCAGTTGGACGGCAGGGGACTCCTCGACGGCGCGCCGGACCAGGACGTGCAGCGAGCGGATCGGAGTCGGATTCACCACCGGGACCGCCCGGACGCCGGGAGGCAGGTCGACGGTGCACAACCGAGGCATCACGGCGATCCCGATGCCGGCTGCGACGAACGCGATCGCGGTCGGGTGATTGGCGGTGCGGACCGAGTAGGGCGGAACGAAGCCCGCCGAGACCGCCGCGCGATGCAGGTTGATCACGCACCAGGACTCCTCGGAATCGTGCGCGATCCAGCGCTCCCCGGCGAGCTCGGCCAGGTCGACCGAGCCACGTTCCGCGAACGGATGTCCGGGAGGCAGCACTGCGACATATGGCTCGTCCACCAGGTGCAGTGCGCGGAATCCGGCCGGCGCGGTGTAGTCCCTGGCTTCGACCAACAGCTCCACGTCGACCCGGTGATCGGGCGACGGCAGGTCCTCAACCCTCAGGTCCAGACGCAGCCCCGGGTGCTCGGCGAGCACGCGGTGCACGATGCCGGGGATCCAGGCCATCGCGGCGGAGGTGAAGTAGGCCATGCTGAGCGACCCGGAGCGCCCTTCCCGGAGGTCGGCGACCTTCGCTTCGACCTCGGAGAGTTCGCCGAACAGGCCGTCCGCCGCGCCGGCGAGTTCGAGCCCGGCGTCGGTGGGTTCAATACCGCGGCCCGACTTGCTCAGCAGCACCAGGCCGGTCTCGCGAGCCAGCGCTGCCACCTGCTGGCTCACCGCCGACGGCGTGTAGCCGAGGTGGGCGGCCGCCCCCTGGATCGAGCCGGCGGCGATCACCGCCCGGTACACGCGGAGTCGCTGTAGATCCATCATGACCGTCACTGTAGGCAAGGATCGCAACCGAATCGCGGGCGAATCGTCAGTCTGTCTTCACGATGCTGGGCGCAATCTATGGGCTGCGAGTGCACCGATTCCGAGATCGACCCCACAGTGGGCGGCCCGGCGTGACCGTCACCGCTGAGCGATGAGGTCGGCGCGGTGCACTCTGGGGTCGATTTCGGACTGGCCGGCCGGCGACACCTTCGGCGTCCGATCGCCGGCGGCGGCCAGCTGGCTGAGCTGCCGGAGTTCGGCCACCTGGCGGCGGTAGCTGGCAGCGGCCTCGGACTCGGCGTCCGCCCCGAATGGGATCCGCGGCAGCCCGCGGGTGCGTCGATGGGTCGCCTCCAACTGCCACACCACGGGAATGAAGATCGCCACCGCGATCATGAACTCGATACCGGTCATCACCGACTCCTCTCCGGTCTCATCGCGGCCCAGCCTGGTGCGGGCAACCCATTAGCACAAGCGCGGCTTACTTCACGATCGTGAAGCAGTGCTGAACAGAGGTCGCCGTGAGACTCTCGTCAATCCGGCACCCAATGCGTCGAGCGAAAGCGCCGGTCGGGCCGACTGGGCCGGGTCGCGGCGCGGGGTATCGACCCGGTCGGCCATCAGGTGGAGGATGGACGCGCGGGCGAGGAGGCCCGTGGAGAGGAGCCTTGCAGCGCTCGTGAGCACCCGTTTACAGGTCCGCGCTCGCGCGCGAGAGTCTTTGACCTACGGTTACGTAACCAGTAAGTTAGCGCCACGTATACAGAGTTCTCCGGTTGGTGCGACCCGAAAGGATCCGACGTGTCCGACCCTGCTGTAGCTGACTTCATCCAGCTGCTCACCCCGGACGGCGAGCGCGTCCAGCACCCGGATTTCGCCTTCGAGGGTGACCACGAGGCCGTCGCCGGCTTCCTGCGCGAGATGGTTCTGGCCAGGCGGTTCGACAGCGAGGCCACCGCGCTGCAGCGCAAGGGCGAACTCGGCCTGTGGCCGCCGGCGCTCGGCCAGGAGGCCGCCCAGGTCGGCTCGGCGAACGCGCTCCGGCTTCCTGACTACGTGTTTCCCTCCTACCGCGAGCACGCGATCGCGCTGCATCTGGGCGTCGACCCGGTCGCCATGCTGAGCACCTTCCGCGGCACGGCGATGGCGCCGTGGGCCAACGACGTCGCCGGCATGCACCCCTACAGCTTTGTCATCGGTACCCAGACCCTGCATGCGGTGGGCTACGCGATGGGCATGCAGCGCGACGGCCTGGTCGGCAATGACGACCCGGCGGCCAACGGCGCCGCCATGGTCTATTTCGGCGACGGCGCGACCAGCCAGGGCGACGTCAACGAGGCCTTCATCTTCGCCGCGTCCTACACCGCACCGGTGGTCTTCTTCTGCCAGAACAACCAGTACGCGATCTCCGAGCCGATCGCCCTGCAATCGAAGATCCCGCTGTATCGGCGCGCGTCGGGGTTCGGGTTCCCCGGCGTCCGGGTGGACGGCAACGACGTCCTGGCCGTCCACGCGGTCACCAGGTGGGCGCTGGAACGCGCCCGCCAAGGCAAGGGCCCGACACTGATCGAGGCCTACACCTACCGGATGGGTGCCCACACCACCTCGGACGACCCGACCAAGTACCGCAGCAACGACGAGACCGAGCAGTGGCGTCAGCGTGATCCGATCGCCCGGGTGCAGGCCTACCTGCGCACCGCCGGCGCCATCGACCAGGCCTGGCTCGACGCTCTCGACGCCGAGTCCGACGAGTTGGCCGTCCGGGTCCGCGAAGGGTGCCTGACGCTGCCCGAACCTGCACTGGAAGAGTTCTTCGACCACACCGTGATCGACCCCGGCGAGGTGCTCCTCGAACAGCGTGACGACTACCTCGAATACGAGGCCGGCTTCGCCGATCACCCACAGGACGGCGCCGGTGCCGAGGCCCATTCCCAGGTTCAGGAGGCCTTCTGATGGCGACGATGACTCTCGCGAAGGCGCTCAATGCCGGCCTGCGCCGCGCCCTGGAGGCAGACCCCAAGGTGCTGCTGGCAGGCGAGGACATCGGCAAGCTGGGTGGGGTCTTCCGGATCACCGAGCACTTGCAGCGTGACTTCGGCGCCGACCGGGTGATCGACTCGCCGCTGGCCGAGTCGGGCATCCTCGGCACCGCGGTCGGGCTGGCGATGCGGGGCTACCGGCCGGTCGTCGAGATCCAGTTCGACGGTTTCGTCTACCCGGCGTTCGACCAGATCGTCTCGCAGGTGTCGCGGCTCTACTTCCGCACCCACGGGCAGCTGAAGATGCCGATCGTCATCCGCATTCCCTACGGCGGCGGCATCGGTGCGATCGAGCATCACTCCGAGTCGCCCGAGGCGTATTTCGCGCACACTCCGGGCCTGAAGGTGGTCACCTGTTCGAACCCGCTGGACGCCTACTGGATGATGCAGCAGGCGATCGCGTCGAACAATCCGATCGTCTTCTTCGAGCCCAAACGGCGCTATCACGAGAAGGGCGAGGTCGACACCGAGACCGAGCCGATGCCGCTGTTCCAGGCCCGGGTGGTGAAACCGGGCGACGATCTCACCCTGATCACCTACGGTCCGATGGTGCGTACCTGCGTCGAGGCGGCGATCGCCGGAGCCGAGGAGGGCCACGACATCGAGGTGATCGACCTGCGTTCGCTGGCCCCGCTCGACATGGCCACCGTGATCGATTCGGTGACCAAGACCGGACGCGCAATCGTCGTCCACGAGGCGGCGATGACCTTGGGCATGGGCGCCGAGATCGCAGCCCGGTTGCAGCAGTCCTGCTTCTATTCACTCCAGGCTCCGGTGCTGCGAGTGACCGGCTACGACATTCCGTATCCGCCCAGTCGTGTCGAGTCCGCCTTCCTGCCCGATCTCGATCGGGTGCTCGACGCCGTCGACCGTTCCATGGCCTACTGAGGAGATTGCGATGAAGGAATTCCATCTGCCCGATCCCGGCGAGGGACTGGTCGAGGCCGACATCGTCCGCTGGGTCGTCGCCGAAGGTGACGAGGTCAAGGTGAACGACATCCTGGTCGAGATCGAGACGTCCAAGTCGATCGTCGAACTGCCCTCGCCCTGGGCCGGACGGATCGCCCGGCTGATGGTCGAAGAGGGCGCCACCGTCGAGGTGGGTGCGCCGATCATCCTGATCGACGACGGCGTGGGCGCGCCGCCGGCGACGACCGAGGCGCCTCGGCCGGTCGAGCCTGTGCAGGCCACCGAGACCGCCGCGACGACCCAGCCGGCCCCGGTCGCGGAGCCGGCCCCGGCGTCCGAGGCGTTCCTGGTCGGCTACGGGACGAAGTCGTCCTCGCTGGCCCGGCGTCCGCGCAAGACCGCGAGCGGGGTGGGCAAGCCGATCGGACCGGTCACCGATCAGGTGCACGACTCCTACGCCGCCGACCAGCCGGTATCGCGTCCGATCGACCAGGCCACCACCACAGGCCCGCTCAGCGCCGAGTCCACCGGCAGCCCGCTGCCGCGTCCGGGCCGGACGCCCAAGCCGGCGTCGGCGGCCAAGCGCGCGCTGGCCAAGCCGCCGGTCCGCCGGCTGGCCCGCGACCTGGGCCTCGACCTGGACGCCGTCGACGGAACCGGGCCGGACGGCACCATCACCGCCGACGACGTGCTCAGCGCGGCCGTCCTGTCCCGCGGGACGCCGGAGGCGACCGGGGTCACCTCGCGGGTGCCGCTGAAGGGTGTCCGCCGCGAGATGGCCCGGACCATGGCGGAGTCGTTCAAGGTGCCGACCGCGACGGTGATCATGCAGACCGACGTGACCGCGTCCATGGAACTGGTCGAGCGGCTGAAGGGCCGCCGCGAGTTCGCCGGGCTACGGGTTTCGCCGTTGCTGATCTTCGCCAAGGCCGCGTGTCTGGCGATCGCCCGCAATCCCGACCTGAACTCCACCCTCGACATGGCGGCGAGCGAGATCGTCCGCAACGAGGACGTCAACCTGGGCATCGCCGCCGCGACGCCGCGCGGGCTGATGGTGCCGAACATCAAGCAGGCGAACCGGATGAACCTGCTGCAGTTGGCCGAGGCGCTGCACAACATGGTCCAGGTGGCCAAGACCGGCAAAGTCCCCGCCGAGGACATGATGAAGGGCACTTTCACCATCACCAACGTGGGCGTCTTCGGCGTGGACGGCGGCACGCCGATCCTCAACCTCGGCGAGTCGGCGATCATGTGCCTGGGCACCATCGCCCGGCGTCCATGGGTGATCGGCAAGGGTGCGGACGAGCAGATCGTGATCCGTTCGGTGTGCACGTTGTCGCTGACCTTCGATCACCGCCTGGTGGACGGCGAACTGGCGTCCAGGTTCCTCAGTGACGTGGGCGCGATCCTCGCCGATCCCGGCCTGGCAATGATGTTCTGAACAGACTCCGAATAAGGATCCGGATCGGGCTCGATCAGACCAGCCCGATCCGGATCGCTAATCTCGGTCACCCCCACGGCGGGACGGCGAGATCTCGTTCGACGATCTCCCGGTCCTCCTCGTCCGCGATGCCGATCGAGATGGCCTCCGCCCACTCCCGGCGGGCCTCGTCCCCGCGTCCGAGGAGCTGCAGCGCGCGGGCCCGCAGTTCGTGCGCGTAGGCGAGATCGAAGTCGGCCAGGCCGGCGGCGAGACAACCGGCGAGGCAGCGATCCCCGTAGTCGAGCGCCAATTCACCAGACCCGGCGGCCAGCCAGGCCTTACCGATCAGGTAGCGCGCCCGGACTTCGTTTTCAGGCCGCTTCGACGCCACCCGGTCCCAGTGGAAGGCTGCCGCGTAGGCGCCCCGCAGGACGGCCTCGGCGTCCAGCGGTTCGGCCTCCAGCAGGTCGAACGTGGCGTCGTTGGCCTGGGCCGCCTGCTGCCGGTGCCAGTCCTTACCGGTGGTCTCGGCGTCCGGGGCCGGGCCGCGGGCGTAGCGGGGCGGCAGCGGGGTGCCGGTCTCGACCAGGCTCTTCAGCCCGTCCAGCAGGTAGGGCCAGCCCGAGCCGACGTTCGCCGCGGTGAGCGGACTGAACGCCAGGTCGCCGTGCACCACCCGCAGCAGGGTCAGCCCGTCGCCGGCTTCGGTGAGCGTCCAGGTCACCCGGCTGGCCGGTTCCTGCGCGAGCGCCTCGTCGTAGCGCACTCGCCAGGTCTGGACGAGCCGGTGCGGCGGATCCAGCTCCTCGATGACGCCGTCCACTCCGACACTCCCGTCGGCCAGCACCGACCGGTACTCGCGACCGGCGACGGGCGGTGCCTCGAACGAGCTGCCGAAGAAGTACTGGCGGGTGAAGGCCGGGTCGACGATCGCGTTCCAGACGGTCTCGATCCCGGCGCGAATGTAGATCTGGTAGACGTGCGAGGTGGTCATCGCTGCTCCTGTTCGAGTCCGGCCTTCAGCCCCACCATGGCGGTGCCGAACGGCTCTGCGTACTTGCTGATCCACCGGTTGGCGATTTCGGCGATCGGCACCGGGTTGAGGAAGTGGCGCTTGCTGCGGCCCTGTCTGAGCGTGGTCACCAGGCCGGCCTCCTCCAGCACGGCAAGGTGCTTCATCACCCCGAACCGGGACATCGCCGGAAACCGCGCGGCCAGTGCGGTCAGCGTCTGGCCGTCGGCGATGAACAGGGCGTCGAGGATCGCGCGACGAGTGTCGTCCGCCAGCGCCTTGAACACGTCGCCTCGCATGCCACGAGAATAGGTGACCAAATAGTCACCTATCAACCCTGCCATGCGAGCACGACGCTGCTGAGCCCTGGCCGACAGGACGTCCGCCAGGGCTCACCGCCGCCGTCCGACCGTTCGATCGCGGCTGTGCGCGGCTGGGGTCAGCCCGGCAGCACGTCGCCGGAGGGCCAGGTGGTCGTGATGAACTCGGCCACCTTGGGGTCATGTAGCAGCGTCTCGAGCTTGGCCACGCCCGGGTTGGTGTTGTCGGTGCGCCACACCAGGAAGTTGGCGTAGGGGTTGTCCTTGGCGGTCTCGGCCAGCAGCGCGTCCTTGGTCGACAGTCCGGCGGTCAGGATGAAGTTGCCGTTCACGAAGGCAAGGTCGATCTTCGGGTCGTCGAGCTGCTGGACGATCACCTCGGGCTGGTTCTCTACGAACTTGAAGCTCTTAGGGTTCTGCGCCTTGGTGAGGTTCAGCACGTTCGACGCATCGGTGATGCCGGTCAGCAGGCCGGCGCCTTGCAGCAGCCGCAGTCCGCGGATCTGGTTGGAGGCGTCGTTGGTGATCGCGATGGTCGCGCCCTGCGGCAACTCGTTCGCCGCCTTGTACTTCTTCGAGAACGCTGCGTAAGGCTCGATGTGGACGCCTGCGCCGTGCTCGAACTTGTAGCCGCGCTCCTTGACCTGTGCTTCCAGGTAGGGCAGGTGCTGGAAGTAGTTGGCGTCGAGTTCCTTGGACGCCAGTGCCTCGTTGGGCTGCACATAGTCGTCGAACTCGACGATCTGCAGGTCGATGCCGGCGGCCTGAGCCAGGTTCTTCTTGACGAACTCCAGGATGCGGGCGTGCGGCACCGGGCTGGCGCCGACCTTCACGGTGGTCAGGGACGCCGAGGAAGGCGCCTGGCTGCTGGGTGCGGCGGCCGATCCACCGCAGGCGGTGAGGGTGAGCGCGACGGCAGCGGCGGCCAGGGTGGCCAGGGTTCTCTTGAATGTGGACATGGTTGTCTCGCTTTCGTTGGGTTGTGTTGGGGATTCGGGTGTTCAGCGGTGATCGACGCGGCGCACCACGGCGTCGCCGGCGACCTGGACGAGTTGCACCAGCAGCACGAGGATGATCAGCACGATCACCATCACCTCGAGCTGGAAGCGCTGGTAGCCGTAGTTGTAGGCGAGCCGGCCGAGTCCGCCGCCGCCGATCAGGCCGGCCATCGCCGAGTAGCCGATCAGTGCGACCAGGGTGGTGGTGATGCTGGCCACCAGCGAGGGCAGCGACTCGGGGATCAGCACCTTCCACACCGTCTGGGAGCGGGTCGAGCCCATCGCGTGTGCGGCGTCCACCTTTCCCGGATGCACCTCGCGCAACGAGGTCTCCACCAGCCGGGCGAAGAACGGCACCGAGGCGATGGTCAGCGACACCGACGCAGCGATCGGGCCGATCGAGGTGCCGACCAGCCAGCGGGTGACCGGGATCAGCGCCACCATCAGGATCGCGTAGGGGATCGAGCGGGTGATGTTGACCAGCACGCCGCCGAGCACCAGGTTCAGCAGCCGGTTGTCGGCCATCCCGCCCGGTTGGCTGACGAACAGCACCACGCCGAGCGGCAAGCCGAGCAGCACCGTGAACAGTCCCGAGATGGCAACCATCTGCAGGGACTCGACGAACGCCGGCCAGAGCGCGGTGGTGATCGCCGGGTTGGTGGCCAGGCTGTCGAAGAAGTCGTTCATCGGACGTCTCCCGCCCCGGTCGCGAGGGCCGCCTGCGCGCCGCGGCGTCTCAGCGCGGACACCACGTCGTCCGGTTCCAGCGGATTCGGGACCAGTACACGGTGTCGCTGGAAGGTGACCCCAGCGAGGGTTTCGATAGTGCCGGCAAGCACCGGCAGGTCGACGCCGAGTTCGCGGCCGACGGCGGTCAGGGCGGGCACCGCACCCGGGGTGACCGGGTCCAGCACTTCGATGGTCGAGAGTCCGTCGGGAGTTTGGTCGGCGGTCGGCGGCAACGCCAGCAGCAGTTCACTCAGTCGGCTGCCGAAGCGACTCACCACCTCGACCAGCGTGCCGGACTCGACCACCCGTCCGGCCTGCAGCAGCGAGACCGAGTCGCAGATCCGCTTCACCACCGACATCTCGTGGGTGATGATCAGCACGGCCAGGCGGAGCCGGGCCTTGAGCGACGCGATCAGGTCGAGGATCTCGCCGGTGGTCTTCGGGTCGAGCGCGCTGGTCGGCTCGTCGCAGAGCAGCACGTCGGGGTCGGTGGCCAGCGCGCGGGCGATGCCGACCCGCTGCCGCTGGCCACCGGACAGCTGCGCGGGATAGGCCTGGCCGGCGTCGCCCAGCCCGACCAGGCCGAGCAGTTCGGACGCCTTCGCCGTCCGCTCGTCGCGTCCGGCCCCGGCCAGCTCGAGCGGGTAGGCCACGTTGCCGGCGATGGTGCGGGAGTCGAACAGGTTGGCGTGTTGGAAGACCAGCCCGAGCCGCCGCCGGGCGCGGCGCAGGTCGGCGGCATGGACGGCGGTCAGGTCGGCACCGTTGATCTCCACGGTTCCGCTGGTGGGCCGGTCGAGCAGCGCGATGCAGCGCACCAGGGTCGACTTGCCGGCGCCGGACTGGCCGATGACACCGTGCACCGAGTCGTCGGGCACCTGCAGCGTCACCCCGTCCAGTGCGCGGATCTCACGATTGGGCTGACGATAGACCTTCTCAAGGTCGGTGACGGCGATCACAGGAAGTCCTTCCGTGCCGTGAGTGACAAGGGGAAATGGCATGCGATCAGGGAGGGCGGCCGACTGTCGCCGGCCGCCCTCGGAATCGCCTCAGAACACGAACGAACCGAACAGCAGCAGCGATAGCCCCAGGCCGATCACCAGGTTGGCCACCGTCGCCGCTCCGAACGCGGCCACCGGACGCCAGCCGAACCGCCGGATGCTGGCGGCGTTGAACTCCAATCCGATGCTGATGAAGGCGAAGATCAGGAACCAGGTGCGCAGGTCGTTCGCCACGCCGACGGTCGCCGACGAGACCGCCGCCGGGACGCTGGCGGAGTAGATCGTGGCGATCACCGACGCGGCCAGGAATCCCAGCACGAACTTGGGGAACCGTTGCCACACGGCGGCAGCGCCAGGACGCTGCTCCGATGACCCGCGGTCGACCCGCAGGGTGAAGTACAGCGTCAACAGGATCGCCGCGACGCCCAGCAGGGCGTTCTGGGTGACCTTGACGATGGTGGCGATCTGCAGCGGCTGCTCGCCGGCCAGCGTGCCGGCCGCGGTGACCGCCGCGGTGGTGTCGATGTTGCCGCCGATCCAGGCGCCGGTGACGGCATCGCTGAGGCCGAGCAGGCCGGCCAGCCAGGGGACCAGGAAGATCGCCGGAAGGGCGAACACGATCACCAGGCTCGCGGTGTAGGCGAGGTCCTCCTTCTTCGCCTTCACCGCGCCGGCCGCCGCGATCGCCGCACTCACCCCGCAGATCGAGACCGCGCTGGAGAGCAGTGCCCGCAGCCGGTCCTCCACCCCCAGCCGGCCGGCGACCCACCAGGTGAAGAAGAAGACGAAGGTGATCAGCAGCACCGCCTGTGCGATCGCGGGGCCGGCGGCCCGGACGATGACGGCGAAGTTGATCGAGGCGCCGAGCAACACCAGCCCGGTCTTGATGAAGAACTCGGTCCGAAAGCCCGGCAGCAGCCGGTCCCGCAGCCCGGTCGAGGTGAGCACCAGGTTGCCGAGCAGACCCAGCACGATGGCGTAGATCGGGAACTCGATGGACTTGGCCACCGCGCCGAAGGGAGTGCCCTTGGTCCAGACCGGGACGCCCTCGGTGAGGGCGTGGGCGCCGACGCCGAGCGCCAGCACCACCGCCAGGCCAGCGGCGAAGCCGGGCCAGTTGAAGGAGGTGCGGCCGGTCGGCTCGTCGGGGATCGCTGCTGGGACACCGGCCGGCGCGGCGTCTGCGACATGGGTGTGCGGTTGGCGGAGGCTCATGGGATCAGCCCCTGTGGGATGAGGCCGGTGAGGACCAGGCCGAGCAGGACGAGGCCGACCACGACAGCCAGCCAGTCCTCGCTGATCGAGAACTTGCCGGCTTGGTCGGGGGCGTCGGCGGTGGTCGCGACGGCACCGCCGGAATCGGATTTGGACATGGGAAATTCCTCCCAGAAATAGGCATGAGAAATACGGATCTCGGACGAGATAGAAATCTCCGTCACGGCGAACCGCATCGGCCAGCGGCCGAGGCGGGTGAGGCCGATCGGAGGTTCAGTGCAGCGCCGGGCGAGGGACGTTCAGGCGCAGGCAGAGCAGCAGCGGTGACAACAGACGTTGTCACCGGGCATTCGACGGCCTGGACACAGGCGAGTCGCGGTGGTGCTCATGGTCGGAACCGTAGCAAGGAACTGACCCCAATGGGAATATCAATCCAAATGGCGACACATTCCGCGGATTGCCGGGCCGGGCCTCCGTCTCCGTGGCGGCACGCGGGGAATGCTTCGTAATCCGTGCGTTGTTGTGGCTTCGGGAGTGCCGTGGGGACGCGCCCGAGGCCCGGCGATCTCACCCTCGGGGCACCTCGGCGAGCGGTGCGGCGCACTGCCGCCGGGTCCACCGCCGCGATGAGTGCTCCCCGGCGTGGTCTCACGACGTGGCGAGCGGTTGACCGACCTGCCAGCTATACATACAATCCCCATGTGATTAATAGGAATAGGCAGAGCCTGGCGCTCGTCGCTCGGCTTCGCTGGTGTTCCTCCCGAATGTGCTGATCGCGCACCGGGCTTCGCGGGAAGGGCTTCGTCCTTCCATGAGCCGCCACCGGCGGACCACCCAATCAGCAGACCTGACCGTCCACCAGGGCGGACGAGGCCGCACTGCCGGCCTGAGAGGATTCCCATGACACTCGTCGACGAGAAGGTCGTCGCCCAGCCGGCGGAGACGCCGCCGGCCAAGCAGCGCGCTCGGGCCCGGGCCGTCCCTTGGCGCCGCTGGGCGATCAACACCGGCGTGTTCGCCGGAGTCATCGCCGCCTGGTGGGCGCTCACCGCGTCCGGGCTGATCGCGCCGCTCTTCCTGCCCAGTCCGCAGGCGGTCGTCGGCGCGTTCATCGACGCCAACGGCTGCCGTCCGATCCAAGAGGGCAGCGCCCGGATCGTCTGTGGCTCGCAGGGCTATTTCCTGTGGGAGCACCTGCTGGCCAGCCTGCAGCGGATCGGCGTCGGCGTGGTGTTCGGCATCGTCCTCGGCGTGCTGCTCGGCTACACGATGGCCCTCGTCCCGGTGTTCGGGCGGCTGTTCGAGCCGTACCTGAACTTCCTGCGTTCGCTGCCACCGCTGGGTTACATCGGCCTGCTGATCGTTTGGTTCGGTATCGGGGACACTTCGAAGGTCTGGTTGCTCTTTCTGGCGGCCTTCCCGCCGATCGCGATGGCCACCATCGACGGCGTCCGGGGCATCCGGGTGGACCGGATCCAGGCCGCCCAGGCGATGGGCGCGAAGCCGGTCCACGTGCTGCGGCACGTGATCATTCCGGCCAGCCTCCCGAGCATTCTGAGCGGGATCCGGATCGCCACCGGCTTCGCCTGGACGACGGTGGTCGCCGCCGAGCTCAACAACGGCATCCCCGGTATCGGCGGGCTCGCCTACCTGGCCGGCACCCAACTGCAGACCCCGCTGACCATCGCCTGCATCATCGTCATCGGCCTGGCCGCGATCGCGCTCGATGGCGGCATCAAGTACGTCGCCGGCCTGCTGGTGCCGTGGCAGGGCAAGGCCTGACATGTCGTTCCGCGAGAGGAAATCCGCATCCATGAAGAACCGCCTGACCCGCCTAGCTCCGCTCACGGCCCTGGCCTGCGCCCTGGCGTTGCCGCTCGCCCTGTCCGGCTGCACCACTGCCCGTGAGGCCGAGGCTCGGGCCAACGCGAACAACGGCTCCGCCGTCCAGTGCCCGGTTGAGGTGAACAAGGCCGCCACCGGTGCCGTCCGGTTGGGCTGGCAGGCGATTCCGGGCGCGAACCTGCTGGTCAAGGACAAGGGCTGGATCGAGGCCTGCCTGCCGAATGTCACGGTGACCTGGATCAAATTCGACTCCGGTGCCGATGTGGTGCAGGGCTTCGGATCGGGCTCGGTCGACCTGTCCACGCTCGGCTCCAGCCCGGCCACCAAGGCGCTCTCGGCACCGCTCAACGTGGACATGCAGGTGGTCTGGATCGATGACGTGATCGGTGCCGCCGAGTCGCTGGTGGTCAAGGACCCGGAGGTGAAGACGCTGACCGACCTGCGCGGCAAGACGATCGCCGTCCCGTTCAGCTCGACGTCGCACTTCAGCCTGCTGATGGCTCTCCAGGCCGCCAACCTCAGGGTCGGGACCGACGTGAAGCTGATCAACCTCAGCCCGGACAAGATCCTGGCTGCCTGGAGCGGTCGCGAGGTGGACGCCGCCTGGGTCTGGGACCCGGTGCTCAGCGAGCTGACCGAGCATGGCCACATCATCACCGGTAGCCAAGAGACCGCGGCGCAGGGCAAGCCGACCTTCGACCTGGAGGGTGCGACCCGCAAATTCGTCAGCGCCAACCCGGGTTTCATGGACACCTGGACGGCGCTGCAGGACCACGCGGTTGGCCTGCTCACCGGCAGCGATCAGCAGGCTGCGGCCCAGTCGGTCGCCGTCCAGCTGGGCAGCACGCCCGAAGCGGTCCGCGGCCAGCTCAAGGGCTACACCTACCCCCGGGCGGCGGACCAGGTGAAGCTGCTGGCCGAGTTGCCCGGTCAGCTCAAATCGACCGCCGAGTTCCTCGCCACCCAGGGTGAGGTGGCTTCGGTCAGCGACCTGTCGACCTATCGGGCCGGCGTCTACCAGACCTCCATCGAGAAAGTAGCGAAACGATGACCAGTGCCCCCGACAACGTGCTGACACCGAAGATCCGGTTCGACCGGGTCACCAAGGCCTACGCCACCGACAGTGGCGAACCCGTCGTCGCGCTGACGGAGACCTCCTTCGACATCGCCGAGGGCGAGTTCGTCTGCGTGGTCGGACCCTCCGGCTGTGGCAAATCGACGCTGATGCAGATGCTCGCCGGCTTCCACGCGCCCTCGTCCGGTCAGACGCTGGTCGACGGCGTGCAGGTACGCCGTCCGGACGCCGACCGCGGCGTCGTCTTCCAGCAGGCGAACCTCTACCCCTGGCTGACCACCCGCGGCAACGTGGAACTCGGTCCCCGGATCCGAGGTGTCGGCAAGGCCGAACGCCGCGAGCAGGCCGAGCGCTTCCTGCAGATGGTGGGTCTGTCGCTGTTCGCCGACCGCAAGCCCTACGAGCTGTCCGGCGGCATGCAGCAACGGGCGCAGATCGCCCGGGTGCTGGTCAACGACCCCAAAGTGATCCTGATGGACGAGCCGTTCGGGGCGCTGGACGCGCTCACCCGCGAGCGGATGCAGGTCGAACTGCTGCAGATCTGGCGCGAACGGCGCAAGACCGTGGTGTTCATCACCCATGACGTGGAGGAGGCGATCTTCCTCGGCACCCGGGTGATCGTGATGACCGCCCGCCCGGGCCGGGTGTTGCTGGACCTGCCGGTCGACCTCCCGGACGGCCTCACCCCCGCCGAACTCAGGGCCGATCCCGGCTTCGTCGACCTGCGCGACACCCTGCTGGACGCCATCCACCGGGCTCAGGACGAGGTTGCCGCCTAGAACCACGCCGGTTGAGGCCGCCACCACCGCCGGTTGAGCTTGTCGAAACCCGTGTGCCGGGTCGCCGTCGCGGAATGCGCGGGCATAGGTTCAGGTCTCGACAAGCTCGACCAACGAAGTCACCCACCTCCTTCAACGCCAAGTACCCCGATCCACCGCCGGTTCATCGGCAGTGGATCGGGGCATTCGGCGTTGTCGAAACGATGTCGGGGAGCGCCGGTGTCGCCAGGTTCAGGTCTCCTGGGCAGCCAAGCGGTGGTAGGTGTGGTCGCGATAGATGAGTGGGGATAGGCCGGAACTCCAGGCGGCTGCTGCCTGAGCGATGATCAGCCGGCTGCCCGCGGCGGGGACGCGGGACCGCACTCGGCCCTCGATCCAGCCGGCGCAGCCCGCCAGCACCGGCTCGCCGGTCGGCAGCGGATGCCAGCCGCCGGCCAGCGAACCGGTCGATGCCGCTGGTCGCGAAGCGGGCTGCGACGTCGGCCTGGTCCTCGGCGAGGAAGTTGATCATCACTCGTCGCACCCTGCTCAGCGCCGACCACGACGAGGACGCCTTGTGCACCGAGAAGGCGAACAGCGGCGGCTCGGCCGAGACCGAGATCACCGAGGTGGCGGTGAACCCGTACGCGCGGCCGCCGTCCTGCAGGGTGACCACCGCCACCCCGGCCGGATGCCCGCGGAAGATCATCCGGAACTGCTCGGCATCGATGCCCTGCTCGCCGCCGACGATCGGCTGGGCGGTCACGCCAGCACCCCGTCCAGTCCGCCGTGAGCGCGCTGACCGATCGAGAGGCCGGTCGCGGCCGGCCGGTCCAGGCCGTAGTGCTCGCGCAGCGTCCGTCCGGTGTACTCGGTGCGGAACAGCGAGCGGCGGCGCAGGATCGGGATCACCTCGTCGACGAAGGTGGTCAGGTCGCCGGGCAGTGCGGGCGGCATCACGTTGAAGCCGTCGGCGGCGCCGGTGCTGAACCACTCCTCGATGGTGTCGGCGACCTGCTCGGGGGTGCCGTGGAAGGTGCGGTGCCCGCGTCCGCCGCCGAGTCGCCGGACCAGTTCGCGGACGGTCAGCCGTTCCCGCCGGGCAAGTTCGACGATCAGGGTGTACCGGCTGCGGTTGCCCTCGATCTCGTCCTCGTCGGGCAGGTCGGCCGGCAACTGTCGGTCCAGCGGCAGGTCCTCCAGCGGCAGCCGGAGGATGCGGGCGAGTTCCTCGCGTCCGAGCTCGGGGTTGATGTGCTCGTCGAACAGCCGGCTGCGCGCCTCGGCGTCGGCCTCGGTGGCGCCGATGATCGGCACCAGCCCCGGCATCACCTTGATGCCCTCGGGATCCCGTCCGAGGCCGGACGCCCGGCGCTTCAGGTCGGTGTAGAAGGCGCGAGCATCGTCGATGCTCTGCTGGGCGGTGAAGACGGCTTCGGCGTACCGGGTGGCGAACGACCGGCCAGTTTCGCTCGACCCCGCCTGGACCAGCAGCGGCCAGCCCTGCGGCGAGCGGGAGACGTTCAACGCTCCGGCCACCGAGAAGAACTCGCCGCGGTGGGCGGCCGGATGCACTCGGTCGGGGTCGGCCCAGACGCCGCGCTCCTTGTCGGCCAGGATCGCGTCGTCGGCCCAGCTGTCCCACAACTTGAGCGCGACGTCCACGAACTCGGCTGCCCGGCGATACCGGTCGGCATGCTTCGGGTGCTCGTCCAAGCCGAAGTTGCGGGCGGCGTCCGGCACCTCGGTGGTGACGATGTTCCAACCCGCCCGGCCCCCGCTCACGTGGTCCAGCGAGGCGAACCGGCGGGCCAGGTTGTAGGGCGAGTTGTAGCTCGTCGAGGCGGTGGCGATCAGTCCGATCCGCTCGGTCGAGGCGGCGACGGCCGCCAGCAGCACGGTTGGGTCGAGCACGCTGGTCGGACGCCGGTGCACCGGGAAGACCGCCGGATGGTCGGCGAGGAAGATCGAGTCGAAGGTCCCGCGCTCCGCGATCCTGGCCAGCCGGACGTAGTGATCGAGCCCGGTGCCGCCCGAGACGTCGGACTCGGGCAGCCGCCAGGCGGCCTCGTGGTGGCCCACGTTCATCACGAAGGCGTTCAGGTGCAGCTGGCGGGGCTTCTTGGAGGAGGTCACCGGGAGAGGCTAACATGGTTCGCCTACGGATTTAATAGGAGATTGACCGAAGTGTTCAGCCTTGCCGCAACAACCGCCTCCGATAAAGGTGCTACGATTTTCCGCATGTTCGCCGGACGAGTCGTACCCGAAGCGGTCCTTGTCTGCGCTCGAATGTGTTGCCGGCACTGACGCTTCGCACCACCCGCTGACGATCGCGCGCCTCCTCGGCTGCGCCCTTCACCGACTCCCTGGGTGACGCCTGGCGTCCCCGGTCAGACCCGCACATCCGCCTCGAAGGAGTTCCGATGCCTTCACCTGCTGGCGCCGACATCTCGGCGCAGCTGATCGATCCGCGCGGCCCGCGCTTTGCGGCCGCTGTCACCGCCGTCCTGCTTGCCGCCGCGTTGGCTCTCGGGCCGGTGCTCGGCTGGCCCGTCCTGCTCGGGCAGACCCTGGCGTTCGCCGCCGGCTCGCTGTTCGGCCTGCGGTATCAGCCATGGGCCTGGGTGTTCCGGGTCGCCGTCCGGCCGCGGCTTGCACCGCCCGCTGCACTGGAGGACGCCCGTCCGCCCCGGTTCGCGCAGACCGTCGGCCTTCTGTTCGGGCTCGCCGGGCTGCTCGGCGCCGCAGCTGCGCCGGCCTTGTTCTACGTCGCCGGCGGCTTCGCGCTGGTGGCGGCCGTGCTGAACGCCGTCTTCGACTACTGCCTCGGCTGCGAGATCTACCTGCTCGGACGGCGCGTGTTCACCCACGCGGCCACCGGGACAGCACGGTGACGCGATGACCGGCGCGTGGGTGGTCTTCGCGGC
Source organism: Micropruina sp. (assembly GCF_047602385.1). GTDB lineage: Bacteria > Actinomycetota > Actinomycetes > Propionibacteriales > Propionibacteriaceae > Micropruina. The sequence goes on along the minus strand of NZ_JASGHL010000005.1, from coordinate 529,331 downwards.
GGTCGCGCTGGCGCTCGCCTTCGGCGGCTACCGCCGGCTGACCGACGGCCGGGCCAAGACCGTCCGGCCCGGCGCCGAGCAGCGGCTGGACGCCGTCCGATTGGGTGGCAGCCTCGGCAACGAGGCCACCCTCGTGCAGTTCTCGTCCAGCTTCTGCGCGCCCTGCCGCAGCACCCACCGACTGCTCGCCGACGTCACCGCGACGCGTCCGTCGGTCACCCACATCGACATCGACGCCGAGCGCAACCTCGACCTGATCGAGGAGTTCGCTATCACCCGGACGCCCACGGTGCTGCTGCTGGACGCGTCCGGAGCGGTGCGCCAACGCCTCGTCGGAGCCGCTCGGCGTCCGGAGGTGCTGAAGGCCCTCGACCTGCTCGCGGATCCCTCCGCGAGCCGAACCTGACCCAGATCGATCCAAGAAACCAATGGGAGGAACAACGACATGACCTACTTCAGGAACGCGACCGAACTGATCGGACGCACGCCGCTGGTCCAGATCAACCGGCTCTACGGCGACAGCCAGGCCGTCGTGCTGGCCAAGCTCGAGTACTACAACCCGGCCAACTCGGTGAAGGACCGGATCGGCGTTTCGATCATCGACGCCGCCGAGGCCGACGGCTCGCTGCAGCCGGGCGGAACCATCGTCGAAGGCACCTCGGGCAACACCGGCATCGCGCTGGCCTGGGTGGGCGCGGCCCGCGGTTACCGGGTGATCATCACGCTGCCGGAGACCTTCTCCAAGGAACGGCGGGCCGTGCTGCGGGCGCTGGGCGCCGAGCTGGTGCTGACCCCCGCGGCGGACGGCGTCCCCGGCGCCAACGCCCGCGCCGCCGAGATCGCCGAACAGACCCCGGGCGCGATCCTGGCTCGCCAGTTCGACAACGCCGCCAATGTCGCGATTCATCGCCGGACGACCGCCGAGGAGATCTGGAACGACACCGAAGGTGCGGTCGACATCGTCGTATCAGGGGTGGGCACCGGCGGCACCATCACTGGTGTGGGCCAGGTTCTGAAAGCGCGCAAGCCGAGCGTCCAGCTGTATGCGGTGGAGTCCGCGGAATCGGCGGTGCTCTCCGGTGAGCCGAAGGGGCCGCACAAGATCCAGGGCATCAGCGCCGGCTTCGTGCCGAACATCCTGGACCGCGGCGTGATCGACGGAATCATCAAGGTGTCCTCCGACGACGCGATCGACTGGGCCAGGCGAGTGGCCAAGGAAGAAGGCCTGTTGCTGGGCATCTCGTCCGGCGCCGCGCTGCGAGCCGCCGCCGATCTGGCCGCCGACCCGGCCAACGCCGGCAAGACCATCGTGGTGGTCACCCCCGACTGGGGCGAGCGCTACCTGAGCACCCCGCTGTACGCCGACCTGCTCGACTGAGCAGTACCCGCGGGGCCGCCGTCCGGGGGCGGCGGCTCCGAGAGAACAAGGAGGACGACATGGCTGAGAGCACCGACCCGATCCTGTTGGTGGGTCACGGCATGTGCTCGTCGTCGGCTGCGGACGGCTTGGCCGGCTGGGCCGCACGGGAGCGAATCGCCTTGTGGGAGCTGCCGATCCCGGCTTTCCAGCTGCATCCGGCCACGGCGTCCGGACGCCCGGCGCCGCCTCAGGTGGCCGAGCGGCTCGCCGAGCTCGACGATCTGGAAGCGCTGTTCGAGCGAGTGGCTGCCGAGCTGGCTGAGGGCCGTCCGGTGCTGGGACTGGCGGTGTCGCCGGAGCTGGCCTCGACCCGTTCCGGACGGGCCTGGCTCGATCGGGTGCGGGGGATCGCCGCCGGGATCGCGCAGCTGTCGATCACCGTGTGGCCGCTGGGAGTGGGCGAGCTGCCCGCCTTCGAGGCTGCCGAGGTGCGCTCGGCTTCCTGAGCTGGTCGATGCCGCCGGCGCTCGTTCTCCGTCGAACTGTCGCGAATTGCATCGGGATTGACGATGGATTCCCGCCGTCCGACGATGAGTACATGTCCGAGGTCGATGCCTTCTGCGCGGCTTTCCCGAAGGCCTACCTGGCCTTCCACCGCCGGGACGGACGCCGGAGCGGACTGACCAACGCGTCCCGCGCGGTGCTCACCCACCTGGCCGGCTCCGGGCCGATCACCATCGGTGAGGCGTCCCGGCACCTGGATCGTGCCCAGTCGGTGGTGAGCGAGATCGTCAGCCAGCTGGAGGGCCACGGTCTGCTGGAACGCGAACCCGACCCGGCCGACCGCCGGCGGACGCTGGTCTGGCTCACCGATGCCGGCCTGGCCCGGCTGCGGCAGGACTCCGATGTGCTGGACCGCGCCCTGGTCGCCGAGGCGATGGACCGCCTGGACACCACCACCCGCCGCGGACTGATCGACGGCCTGCATGCCCTGGTCGCCGCGGCCCGACGAAAGGAACAACCATGACCGCCCAGACCGTGTCCTGCGAGAGCTGCGGCATGCCGATCGAAACCGGCCACTACTGCGCCTACTGCACCGACGCCGACGGCAACCTGCAGGACTTCGACACCCGCTTCGCCGCTATGGTCGGCTGGCAGCGCCGCCGCCACCCCGACCAGCCGCAGGCCACCATCGAAGAGCAGACCCGCGCCTACATGGCGACCCTGCCGGCCTGGCGCGATCACCCCCGACTGGCGGGCGCGTCCGGCGCGTGAGGTTCCCAGCGTCGAGGGCTTCAGGGGTGATCGGGGCGGCCCGGGTCTGACAGGCTGGAGTCATGGCCCGATCCGATGTGCTGATCACTCCCGACGAACTCGACGATGTGCTGGCCGATGTCGATCTGCTGGACGTCCGCTGGCGGCTCGGCGAACCGGCCGGTGCCGGTCGCGAGCGCTACCTCGGCGCTCACCTGCCCGGCGCCCGCTTCCTCGACCTGGAGGACGTGCTGACCCGGCACGGCGAGCCGAGCGATGGGCGCCACCCACTCCCCGACGTGGACACCCTGGCCCACGGGCTGGGGCGACTCGGCGTGGACGGCACCCGTCCGGTGGTGGTCTACGACGAGGCGGGCTCGTTCGCCGCTGCCCGGGCTTGGTGGGTGTTGCGCTGGGCGGGGCTGGACGTCCGGGTCCTGGACGGCGGCGTCGACGCCTGGACGGCCCGCAACCGCCCGATGACCAGCGGTGACACCCAGGTCGAGCCGGTGCTGCTGCAACTGACCACCGGGAGCTTGCCGACGATCGACGCCGACGGGGCCGCCGGGTATGCCGGCACCTTGATGGACGCCCGGGCACCCGAGCGGTATCGCGGCGAGACCGAGCCGATCGACCCGGTCGCCGGACACATCCCCGGCGCGATCAACCAGCCGGTCAGCGACTTCTTCGCCGCCGACGGACGGCTGCCGAGCCAGGACCGCCTGACCGAACTGCTCGACCACCCCGGACCGCTGGCCGCCTACTGCGGGTCGGGTGTGAGCGCCGCCCAGCTCGTCCTGGCCGGAGCCAGCATCGACCGGCCGGTTGCCCTCTATCCGGGGTCGTGGTCGGCCTGGAGCAACGACCCGGCACGTCCGGTAGCGACCGGGGAACCCGGTGCGGCATGACCCATCCGACCACGGCGCGCACCCTGCTCGGCAACATTGAGGCCAACCTGCGTGGCGTCCGGGCCCGGGTCGGTGACCGGCTGGTGCTCGCCGCGGTGAAGGCCAATGCCTACGGCCACGGCGCGGCCGCCGTGGCCGCCATGATCGAGCGGCGCAGGGTGGCCGACTGGCTCGGGGTGGCGACCGTCGACGAGGGACGCCAGCTGCGCAAGGCCGGAGTCACGCTGCCGATCCTGAAGTTCTCGCCGACCCGCGGCGAAGCCGAGATCGGCCGGGCACTGGCGTCCGCGCTCACCCTGAGCGTGGTTGACGAGGCGTCGGTGCGGGAGACGTCTCGGGTGGCCGGGATGGTCGGCCTGACCGGGGTGGACGTCCATCTCAAGGTCGACACCGGGATGCGCCGGGTGGGCGTCGAGCCCGCCCAGGCGCCCGCGCTGGCGGCCCGGATCGCCGACGAGGGCCTGCGGCTGCAGGGATTGTTCAGCCATCTCCCGATCTCGGACACCCCGGACGGCGCCGCCTTCACCCGCGCCCAAGCCGACGTCTTCGCGTCCACGGCAGCCGCCGTCGAGGCGGCCGCCGGCCCGGTCGAACTGAAGCACCTGGCCAACTCGGGCGGCGTGCTCGGCCATCCGGAGACCTGGTTCGACCTGGTCCGGCCGGGCATCATGATCTATGGCAGCCTGCCGGACCCGGACGCCGAACGTACCGTCGAGCTGCGCCCCGGGCTCGAGCTGACCACCGCGGTCTCCTTCGTGAAACCCGTAGCCGCAGGCGAAACCGTGGGGTACGGCCGAACCTGGACGGCGCCGCGGGACAGCTGGATCGCCACCATTCCGGTTGGCTACGGCGACGGCTACTCGCGATTGCTGTCCAACCGTGGCCGGGTGCTGATCGGCGGCAACTCCTACCCGATCGCCGGCCGGGTCTGCATGGACCAAACCATGATCGACCTCGGGCCCGACCCGGTCGCCGAGGTCGGCGACGAGGTGGTATTGATCGGACGCCGCGGCGATGCGGAGATCACCGTCGCCGAGGTCGCCGACCTGATGGGCACCATTCCCTACGAGGTGACCTGCCTGATCACCGGGCGAGTGACCCGGGACTACGCCTGACCAGGGCGCCGGCGCCGCGATCAGATGTCGAGGCGTGCGCGGTTTCCTCGACCACGCTCGCGAGCCGGTCGAGGCTGCCGGTGAGGAAATCCCGAGAATCCAGCACTCGATAGCCAGAAGTGGGCGACACGCCGGTGCCGCGGCAATCGACCAGTGGATGCTCGGGATTGGTCGCGCCCGCCAGGCTGGGCGATGGACGCCAGATCTGGAACCTCGGCGCCGCCCGACACCGCGGTTCAGCGAAGCGGCGGTGCCGTGGTGCTGGCCCGGACGACGAGCCGGGCGGGGATCATCGCGGTGACCGGCTCCGAGGCGGAGCCCCCGGACCTCAGCTGCTGCAGCAGCACGCGGACGAGGTTCTCGCCCATCGCCTCGAAGTCCTGGTGCACGGTCGTCAACGGCGGCCACAGGTAGCCGCCGAGGATGTCGTCGAAGCCAACCACCGACACGTCGGCGGGGACCCGGCGTCCGGCCTCGTGCAGGGCCCGCAGCAGCCCGGCAGCCATCTCGTCGTTGGCGACGAACACCGCCGTCACCTCCGGGTCGGCGGCGATGCGGCGGCCGACCTCGTACCCGGAGGCATGCGTCCAGTCTCCGTGGAACGGCTCGATCACCTCACGACCGGCAGCCTGAAGCGTCTTGCGCCATTCCTCTTCGCGCTCGCGGGCCTGCAATGAGCTCTGCGGTCCGGCGAGCAGCCGGACGGTGCGGTGACCGAGTCCGAGCAGGTGAGCCACCGCCAGGTGGGCGCCGCCGCGCTGGTCGAAGCCGACCGAAGGGTGCAGCAGGTCGCGGCTGTCGGCGGCGACCACCGGCAGGTGCCCGGGGACGCGCATCCGTTCGACGTCGGCGGTCTCCAGGCTCAACAGCACCAGGCCGGCGATGTCGTGTCCGAGGTGTTGCAGGGCGCGGTTCATGTCACCGACGTCCTCGCTGGTGGCATCGAGCAGGGTGACCGCATAGCCGTGCCGATGTGCCGTCCGGGCAACCGCCTCCATGATCCGAGCTTCGCCGGTCCTCGCCAGGTGGTGGACGGCCACGCCGAGCGTTTCCAGGGCACCGGAGCGGAGCGCCCGGGCCGCCTGGCTGGGGGCGTATCCCAGCTTGGCCATCGCCTCCGTCACCCGGTCCCGGGTTTCCGGGCGCACGTTGGTGGCGCCGTTCACCACCCGGGACACCGTCTGCGGGGACACCCCGGCGAGGGTTGCGACATCCTGCGCGCGGACTCGACGTGTCGTCCGCATGTCCTGCACCGTGGTCACCTTTCGATCCCGGCCACCAGCCCTTGGTCCCGGCCGCCGATGATATCGGCGGCGTCACCGCAGGCTCGGGCGACCGCTCGTCCGGGCCTAGTCTCGCGCACCGGGCAGACAGTCGGAAAGGCGGGCGACGAAGGGTCGGGTCAGGGCAGCTGGGCGGCGTCGGGGACACGCTCGGGACGTCCGGTGTCCGGCAGGGTCACCGTGCCGCGCGCCACCACGCCGGCACCGAACGTCCAATCGCCCTGGACGCGCAACTGGTCGGCCTGTGCCAGGGACGGCGGACCGGCCGGGAAGCGAGCTTCGAAACCCGCGATCGTCCGGTAGTGCCGAGGATCCAGGTCGACCTGCGGGGCCCGCCCCGCCGCGAGCCGCGGCACCGCGTCCTCGCCCATCTGGTACACATCGGAGCGCAGCAACAGCAGGTCGTTGGTGGTCTTCACCGGCAGGAACCGGTCCCGGCCGACGGCGATGGCCGTGGCGCCGGGGAAGGTTTCGATCGCGGCGCCGAGAGCCGTCTCGAGCTGGTAGACCCGCGGCGATGTCGGGTCGGTGGGGTCGAGTGTCTTCTCGTTGCGGATCAGCGGCAGCCCGAGGACGCCGCCCCGTTCGGTGAGAGCCCGGTGCAGGGCCTCCAGGTCGAACCAGAGGTTGTTCGTGTGGGTGTAGGGGTGCCGCTCGCCGTCGGTGAAGTAGCGCATCTCGTCGGACGCGGTTTGTGCGGTCTCGCGCAGGATCAGCTGACGATCCCGCTTCCGGATGACCAGATGCCCGCCCTTGACGTCGGCCGGCGTCCGCAGGCAGATCTCGGCCGCATACGGCGCGCCACTGGCCGCGAACCAGGCCGCGATCCGGCCGTCCGGGGCCGCGCCCAGGTTGTCGCTGTTCGCCGATGCCGCGTAGCGGTAGCCCAGATCGAGGAAGCGCTCGAGCAGGCCGCTGCCGAGCAGCGCCGGATAGATGTCCCCGTGACCGGGCGGGCACCACTCCAGCGCTGGATTGGACGGCCAGATGGCCGGCATCAGACCATCGGCCAGGATCTTCGGCTCGGCGTTCTGCAGGAAGTCCAGCGGTAGGCCGTCGACCGGTAGATCGGGGTAGCCGGCCAAGGCCTCCAGGCTGTCGCGGTGGGTGCGATAGGAGTTCATCAGCACCAGCGGCAGCCGGGCGCCGGTGGTTGCCCGGGTGTGCCGCACCTGCCGGACGATCAGGTCCAGGAAGGACTTGCCGTCGCGAACGGTGAGCAGGGACTTCGCGCGATCCATTCCCATCGACGTGCCAAGGCCGCCGTTGAGCCGCAGCAGCACCGTCTTGTCGAGGGCCTCGGCTCGTTCCCGCGGGCCGGTCTCGACGTCGGCCAGCTGCGCGACGTCGGTCAGCGGCTCCACCTCGGCCTCCCTGATCAGGCCGGTCGCACCTCTCTCGAGTTCCCGGTAGTAGTGGGTGAAAACGGTGATCGCGGTCTCGTCGACAGCGGCGGCGCGCATCTTCTCCTGCGCCTTCAGCAGACCTTGCTCACTCATCGGCAGCCTCCCTTCAGGTGGTCTCTGCGTTCAGGGTTCGAGCAGGCACTCGCCGGGCGCAGACGGCGTCGACAGGTGGACGACGGGCTCGGGCAGCCCGCGGTCCAGGGCTTCGCGGCGCACCGCCCGCGCGACGGCGGAGGCGTCCGCGACGCGCACCAAAGCGATGGCGCTGCCGCCGAAGCCGCCGCCCGTCATCCGGGCCCCCAGCGCGCCGGCGGCCCGGGCCGCTTCGACCACCACGTCGAGTTCGGTGCAACTCACCTCGTAGTCGTCGCGCAGCGACTCGTGCGAGGCGTTCATCAGCGCGCCCGCGCCCTGCCAGTCGCCGGCACCGGCGGCGGCCACGAAGTCGCGGACCCGCTGGATCTCGGTGAGGACATGGCGGACGCGGCGCCGGACCACCTCGTCGTCGAGGGCCGCGAGTGCGGCCTCGGCGTCGGGGACCTCGCGCAGCGTCGCCACCCCGAGCGTTCTGGCGGCGCTCTCACAGCTGGCCCGGCGGGCGCCGTACTGGCCGTCGGCCAGCGAGTGGCTGGCCCGGGTGTCGATCACCAGCAGCTCCAGCCCGGCGCTGTCCAGGTCGAACGGGACCTGCTCGACGGTGCCGTCCAGGCAGTCCAGCAGCAGGGCGTGTCCGGCCTGCGAGCGCAGTGAGGCCGCCTGGTCCATGCCGCCGGTCGGTGCGCCGGCAACCTCGTTCTCGGCGCGGACGCACACGCCGGCCAGCCAGGCGCGGGCGGAGTCGTCGGCGTCCTGGCGGCGTCCGGCGAGGTGGGCCAGGCCGAGCCCGACGGCACACTCGACCGCGGCCGACGAGGACAGCCCCGCGCCGAGCGGAACACAGGACGCGATCGCAGCGTCGAAGCCGGGCACGTCCACGCCGGCGTCCCGCAGTGCCCACGCCGGGCCCCCGCAGTAGGCGACCCAGTCGGTCACCGTGCCCGGCGCAATCTCGCTGAGTTCCCCCGACCAGGTCCGGCCGTCGGCCAGCCCGGTCGTCAGCCGGGCACGCCCGTCGTCCCGGCGGGACATTGCGACGTAGGTCCGATGGGGCAGGGCGATCGGCAGGCAGAGTCCGCCGTTGTAGTCGGTGTGCTCACCGATCAGGTTCACCCGTCCGGGCGAGGCCCAGACCCCTTGTGGTTCCGCTCCGAACGCTTCGCCGAACATCTCCCGGACGGTCTCGACTCCAGTGCCATCGCTCCACGCCCGCTGCCATTCGCTCATGCGACTCCCTTGTCGTGGCCCGCTTCGTTCCGCGCCGCCGAACCAGCGGCAGCGCAGGAATGTTTGCGTAAACAGTTTGTGCTCAATCACCTTGACACAGGCTCTGTCGTCCGTCAACATCGAGCTGTGTCACCCAATGGTGACGCAAACATCGACCTCCCAGCGGAGCGAGGGCGACACCATCCAGCGCTGGAATGGTGACGCAATCATCGAACGTCTCTCGGCTGGGCACATCCAATCGAAAGAGGAACTCCGTGGAGACGCTGCTCCGGGCGAACGCCATCGACTACGTCATCCTGGCCACCTACTTCATCTTCGTTCTCGGGATCGGCTTCATGGCGAAGCGCCAGGTGTCCGGCTCCTTGGACTTCTTCCTGTCCGGGCGGTCGCTGCCGGCCTGGGTGACCGGCCTGGCTTTCGTCTCGGCCAACCTCGGTGCCGTCGAGATCATGGGCATGTCCGCCACCGGTGCCGAGATCGGTCTGCCGACCGTGCACTACTTCTGGATCGGCGCCATCCCCGCGATGCTGTTCCTCGGCGTCGTCATGATGCCGTTCTACTACGGCTCGAAGGTCCGCTCGGTGCCCGAGTTCATGCTCCGCCGGTTCGGGGTCGGTGCGCACCTGGTGAATGCGATCTCGTTCGCCCTCGCCCAGCTGCTGATCGCCGGCATCAACCTGTACCTGTTGGGCAACATCGTGCACGCCCTGCTCGGCTGGCCGCTGTGGGTGGCCCTGATCGTCGCCGCGGTGGTGGTGCTGTCCTACATCAGCTTCGGCGGCCTGTCCGCGGCGATCTACAACGAGGTGCTGCAGTTCTTCGTGATCGTGGCGTCGTTGCTGCCGCTGGTGCTGCTCGGCCTGCACCAGGCCGGGGGCTGGCAGGGCATGGTCGACAAGATCACCGCGGCCGCGGCGGCGGCACCGCCGGACGCCGGCGTCCCGCCGGCAGCAGAACAGCTCAACTCCTGGCCCGGCCAGGCACTGTCCGGTTTCGACAATCCGGTGCTGTCGGTGGTGGGAATCGTGTTCGGCCTGGGCTTCGTGCTCTCCTTCGGCTACTGGACGACCAACTTCGTCGAGGTGCAGCGCGCCATGGCGTCGGAGTCGATGTCGGCGGCACGCAAGACCCCGATCATCGGCGCGTTCCCGAAGATGTTCGTGCCCTTCCTGACCATCGTTCCGGGCATGCTCGCCGGGGTGCTGGTGGTCGAGATCGGGCAGCTCAAGGCGGGCGGCTCCCCGGCCGGCGGAGCCTCGGGCGAGGGCGTGACCTACAACGACGCGCTGCTGCTGCTGATGCGTGACCTGCTGCCGAACGGGCTCGTCGGCCTGGCGATCACCGGCCTGCTGGCGGCCTTCATGGCCGGCATGGCGGCCAACGTGTCGGCGTTCAACACGGTGTTCAGCGTGGACATCTGGCAGCGCTACGTGGTCAAGGACCGCGACGACGCCTACTACGTCCGGATGGGCCGGATCGCCACCTTCGTGGCGACCGGAGTGGCGATCTTCACCGCGCTGATCGCGGCCGGGTTCCGCAACATCATGGACTACCTGCAGACCCTCTTCGGCTTCTTCAACGCCCCGCTGTTCGCCACCTTCATCCTGGGCATGTTCTGGAAGCGGATGACCCCGGCGGCCGGTTGGATCGGGCTGGTGGCGGGCACCTGCAGCGCGATCTTCACCTGGCTGCTCAACCAGTGGGGAGTGTTCGACCTGCCTGGGCAGGGAACCGCCTTCCTGGCCGCCTCGATCGGCTTCCTGGTCGACATCGTGGTCAGCATCGCCGTGTCGTTGGTCAGCAAGCCCAAGCCGGCCGAGCTGTTGGTGGGTTTGGTGTACTCCGAGACGCCGAAGGAACACCTGGTCGACCCGGCGGAGAAGGCGATGCCCTGGTACCGCCGCACCGTCCCGCTGGCGGGGGTAGCCCTGGTCATGGTGATCGCCCTCAACTTCGTCTTCTAGCCTCCAGTCTTGACAGAAAGGGAACCGACTATGTCCCCCAACACCGCCCCGAACACCACGAGCAAGGGCGCCGGGCTCTACGACATCCGCAACTTCATCGGGCTGCTGCTGCTCATCTACGGCGTGGTGCTGACCGCCATGGGGTTGTTCGCCGACCCCGAACTGGACAAGACCGGCGGGATCAATGCGAATCTGATCACTGGACTGTGCCTGCTGGTGGCAGGCGGAGTGTTCATGGCGTGGGCCAGACTGAAGCCGGTGGTGGTGGACACCTCGGCGTCGGCACCGGGCGCTGGGCACTGAGTCCCGAATCGGCACCACCTAGGCGAACTCGATAGGAAGAGGTTCTTGAAATGCGCGTTCTGGTAACCGGCGGCGCGGGCTACATCGGCTCGCACACCACGGTGGAACTCCTGGGTCAGGGCCATCAGGTCCTGGTGCTGGACGATCTGTCCAACAGTTCGGAGGAGTCGCTGCGCAGGGTCGCCGAGTTGGCCGGCCGGCCGGCGGACTTCGTCCAGGCCAACGTCGGGGACGCCGCCGAGCTCGACGCTGCCTTCACCAGCTTCCGGCCCGACGCGGTGATTCACTTCGCCGGCCGCAAGGCGGTCGGCGAGTCCACCCGGCTGCCGTTGCTCTACTACCGCGAGAACGTGGCGGCCACGGTGACACTGCTCGAGACGATGGCCGCCCACGGCTGTCACCAGATCGTTTTCAGCAGCTCGGCGACGGTCTACGGCAGCGCCTCCGAACCACCGTTCACCGAGGACGCGCCGACCGGGGCGACGAACCCGTACGGACACACCAAACACATGATCGAGCAGATCCTCGCCGACGCGGCCGCCGCCGATCCGTCCCTGAGCGTGGCGGTGCTGCGCTACTTCAACCCGATCGGTGCCCATGAGTCGGGCCGGATCGGTGAGGACCCGAAGGGCATCCCGAACAACCTGCTGCCCTTCGTGGCCCAGGTCGCGGCCGGCCGCCGCACCGGCCTGCAGGTGTTCGGCAACGACTATCCGACGCCCGACGGCACCGGGCTGCGCGACTACATCCACGTGGTCGACGTGGCTCAGGGGCATCTCGCCGCGCTCGCCCGGCTGGCGGACGGTGCCGGCTGCCAGACCTGGAACCTCGGCACCGGTCGCCCGTTCTCGGTGCTCGAGGTCATCTCGGCCTACGAGGCGGCGTCCGGCGTCAGGATTCCGTACCAGATCGTCGACCGCCGGCCCGGTGACGTGGCCGCCTCCTACGCCGACGTCAGCAAGGCCGGCCGGGAGCTCGATTGGACGGCGCACCGGAGCCTCGAGCAGGCCTGCGCGGACACCGTTCGCTGGCAGGCCGCGAATCCGGACGGCTACGCCCAGTAGCCGTCGCTGTGCCGTTCAGCCGGACGCGGGATGACACCCGCAGGAGGTGCGGATGATCAGTTGCGTCGGGAACAGCCGGAACAGCTCGTCGGGGCCGTCCTCGGTGATCAGCCGAAAAGCTTCGGCGGCGATTTCGGCCACCGGCTGCCGGGCAACCGTCAGCGGCGGCCAGGTGTACTCCGACTCGACGGTCCCGTCGAAGCTGACGACGGCGACATCGTCCGGGACCCGGACGCCCGACTCATGCAACGCCCGGAGTACCCCGACGGCCTGCTGGTCGGACGACGCGAACACCGCCTGGGGCTCTTTTCCGAGCATCCGCATCATCGCGTCGTAGCCGCCGTCGCGACCGAAGGAACCGCGAGCGATCGGGCCCTCGGGTAGTCCGTGCCGCCGCTGGACGTCGCGCCAGCCGAGTTCCCGCGGGTCGGCAAGGCCGCTTGGATCCTCGCCGATGACCAGGCCGATCCGGGTCAGGCCGTGCGTCGTGACCAGGTGTTCGACGAGTTCGTCGGCGCCTCGGCGGAGATCCGAACCGACGGTGCGCCGGCCGGGGATCGGCACGCTGGTGTCGAGGAGAACGCACGGGACGTCGGCCCGGATATTCACGAATGGATCGCGATTGGCCGCGTCGCTGCGGACGATGATCCCTTCGACCTGCTGGCTGAGAAGTCGCTCGATCATCTTGTCGCCCTGGCGCTGCCGGCCCATGGTGCTGCCCATCAACACCGACCGGTTGGTATCGGCCGCAAGGCGCTGAATTTCGAGGCCCAACTCGGCGAAGAACGGATTGTTGGACGAGGGAAGAACCAGCCCGATGATGTCGCTGACCCCGCGGCGCAGTGCGCGGGCACTGCCGTTGGGCCGGTAGCCCAGAACCTCGATCGCCTGCCGGACTCGCGCCGCGGTCGCCGCTGCCACCGGACGCGGGCCGTCATTGACCACATAGCTCACCACCGCGCTGCTGACCCCGGCATATCGGGCGACGTCGGTACGAGTGACGACCCCATTTCGCGAACCGACCGCCATGTCGATTCCCCCTCCCTCAACAGTGGCCCCGTGCATCTCGGCACCGAGTCGGAGCCAGGCTATTGCGATAAGGCACGCCGCCCGAAATCTACCGGTGCGATACGCGGCTCCCCGAAGCAGTCCGCCGAACCCGGCGACCGAATGGCACGGCCCGGGTCAGTGGACGGCCTCCGCCAGATAGAGCGTCACCGTATCCGGGAGTGCCGGGGCGTGGCTGAGCCCGACCGAGCCCAACGCCGCGCCGGTCAACTCGACTCCGAAGGAGTCGGTCGGCTGCAACGGGGTCCGCCTGCCAAAGCTCAAGTGGTCGAGGAGATGAGTCTGCTCACCGGTCACGCCCCACCACGACGGTGGTTCGACCAGCGGCGCATACTCGAGCATCAGCGGTGACACGCGGTACCGGCGGGCGGGGTCCAGTCCGGGCAGCCGGATGCGGCCGCGCAGCACGACTGCCGGCCGCCCGACCTCCGCGAACGAGTAGATCGCCCTGCTGCGGTCCGGAGCGATCACGCCGTGGCCGCTGTTGGTCTCGTCCGGATCGTCGACGCGGATCACGTCGCCGCCCAACAGAAGCGGCCGGTACTTCTTGTGGAACGCGATCCACTTGCCGAGGGCGTCCAGTTCGTCGACGCTGGCCCTGGTCAGATCCCACTCGATGCCGAGATGGCCGAACACCGCGGTCGCCGCCCGGAAGTTGAGGCTGTGGGCGCGCCCGGTCGTGTGCGATACGCCCGACGCGATGTGCGATCCGAGCAACTCCGGCGGCAGCAGCTGTTGCGTCCAGCGATTCATCTGCTGGCGCTCCAACGGGTCGATGCAGTCGGACACCCACACACGGTCGGTGCGCTGCATCACCTCGAGATCGACGCGTCCGCCACCCGAGGCGCAGGACTCGATCTCAAGTCCCGGGTGGGCTGACTTGAGTTCGTCGATCAGGCGATAGAAGGCGAGAGTCTGATCGTGCACACCGGGGCGTCCCGTGGGCGCGGTTCCGGCATCGATCAGGTCACGGTTGTGGTCCCACTTGATGTACGCGATGTGGTATTCATCGAGGATCGCCATCATTGCGTCGCGAATGTAGGCATAGCACTCGGGAATGCCCAGATTGATGACCTGCTGGTAGCGGGATTCGATCGGCCAGCGACCTCCGGTCGCCATCACCCATTCCGGGTGCTCCCGCGCGACGTCGGAGTCGGCGTTGATCATCTCGGGTTCGAACCACAGGCCGAACTGCATGCCCAGGTCGTTGACCCGATTGATCAGCGGATGAAGGCCGTTCGGCCAGATGTCAGGAGACACGTGCCAGTCGCCAAGCCCTGCTCGGTCGTCACGTCGCCGGCCGAACCAGCCGTCGTCGAGGACGAACCGCTCGACGCCGACAGAGGCCGCGGCCTCGGCCAATGCGATCAGCTTGGAGAGGTTGTGGTCGAAGTAGACGGCCTCCCACACGTTGAGGGTGACCGGCCGGTCCACTGAGGGGTGGCCGGGCCGGGACCGCAGGTAGGCGTGGAATCGCGCCGCGACCGCGTCCAGGCCGGTTCCATGTGCGCCGTACAGCCACGGCGTCGTGTAGCTCTCATCGAGGCCGAGGATCACCTCGCCGGGCAGCAGCAGTTCGCCGCCGCCGATCAGCTGATCACCGGTGTACAGGCGTTCGGCGTAGTGGACATGGTTTCCGCTCCACGCGGTGTGGACCGCCCAGACCTCACCGGAAGCGAAGTTGAACCCGCGGGTTCCCGCATGCAGCACGTAGGCGGAGTCCGGCCCGGTACGACCCTTGCGGTTCTCGCGCAGGTGCGTGCCGACGGTGAACTCGCGACGCTGCGGGACTCGCTCCTTGGTCCAGCGGCCGGCCATGTCGAGGAGCTCAGTCGCGAGTTGCGGCACCGGATAGGCCAGCACCAGATCGTGGACGTGGTAAGGCTCGTCGACGAGGTTGCTCACCGTGGCCCTGCTGCGCAGCAGCCCGCTCGAGGTCAGTTCGATCGTCAGGGTGAGGGCGAGGCCGGCGTCGCGATCGACGGCGTCCACCTCCACCACCCCTGCGCCGAGCTCGATCAGTTCGCTGCCAGTGGCGTGGCCGTTGGCTCGCAATGCGGTCGTGGTGAACTGTGGTGACCAGTCCCGTCCGCTACGCGATCCGCTGAGCCCGGGCCTGCCGACCCACCCCGTCCAGTGCTCCGGCAGGATCGCCAGGCGCGCCGGTTCGTCGACGAGGTTGGAGACCACCGGTGGCACCGCCGCACGGATCATCGCCCGCACGTCCCGCAGTGAGAGTGCACCGATGTCCTGTCCCCAATGCAGGATGGCTGGAAGCCTGCCGAGGGTGGCGTCCAGGACGACACACACCCCGGCGGAGCGCAGTACGGCACAGGTGTCGACGGTCACGCCGAGTCCTTTCGACTGAATCGTTTCTAGGTGCGGACACAAGTTGCGGTGCCCGGTCCCCCTCGGCCGGCCGGTTCGGCTCGGCGAGGGCGGCTGGGCGGACCGTCGGAGCCCTCCCGAGGAGATGGCGCCGCATAGCCGCCCCTCGCCAGGCCTCATTCGTCGAGGCGGGCCAGCTGCAAATCTACACGTGCAGTCGCGTCGGCGGCAAGGTGAAATGGAGCCGCACGAGCCTCGCTGGGGAGGGGATTGTCGGGCGTAGTCTACTCGTGTAATGTCCCAGCCAGCATGCCGCGCCAGCGCGCTGGCAGCGGCGTCGAAACTCAAGGAGGAGATCGAATATGAGTGAAGTTCCAAGCCAGCCGGGACGGGTGGTGTCGCGGCGAGGCTTTCTGGGAGCTGCCGCAGTCGCCGGCCTCGGGGCGACCGGAGCGAGCGTGCTGCTCGCCGGTTGTAGCTCCGGAGCGCCGAAGGCGGCGCCCAGCGGCGGTCCCGGCGGTGCGACCGGGCCGGTGACCTGGGCGTCCTACGCCAATCCCGGCGAGGCTGAGGCCTATCGGCGGGTCTCTGAGGAGTACACCAAGAAGTACGGCAACAAGATCACCTGGCAACAGGTGGTCGGCGACTATCAGACCAAGATCCTCACCCAGCTCGCGGGCGGGGCGGCGCCGGATGCGTTCTATGTCGGCGACGGGTCGATGGCACCGATGATCACCAGCGGCAAGCTGGAGCCGCTGGACGACTTCCTGGCATCTGCCGACTCGCCCCTGAAGCTTTCCGACGTGCACCCGGGCCTGCTCGAGTGGTGCAAGAGCAAAACCGACGGCAAGCTCTACGGCGTTCCGGTGGACTGCAACCCCAAGGTCTTCTGGTTCAACAAGGGTTTGCTGCAGCAGGCCGGGGTCACCACCGACCCCGCGGCGGCTTTCGCGGCCGGCACCTGGAACCGTGACGCCCTGGACGACCTGCTCACCAAGGTGAAGGCCACGGGCAAGCGTGGCATGGTGGTCGAGGCCGGTTGGTTCGACTGGATGTCGTTGATCACCACCTTCGGCGGCAAGATCGCCAACGAGGACGGCTCGAAGATGATCTTCGACACCGACCCGAAGGCCCTCGAAACGCTGGAGTGGCTGTTCGACCACTTCAAGGCCGAGACCATCACCTACGGCGGGTCGCTGCCCAAGGGCCAGGGCGTCGATGCCCTGTTCCTCAGCGGGCAGATGGCGACCAGCCAGTACGGCCGCTGGATCTTGCCGAACCTGCGCAAGCTGAAGAACATGCAGTACGACGTTGTACCGATGCCCTCTCCTGACGGCAAGACCGTCATGCCGGTCGCCGTCTACTGCGCGGCCATGTCGGTCAACGCCGGGGCGAAGGACAAGCAGGCCGCGCTGATGTTCGCCGGTCGCTACGTGAACGCCGACGGTCAGCGGATGCGCCTCGCGGGTGGCGGCAACGCGGTGCCTTCGGTGAAGGGCCTGGACGACGTGGTGCTCGAGGGTGGGGTGCCGGCCAACGCGAAGGTCTTCAATGAGATCGCGGCCAAGGGCTGGTCGATCCCGCTGCCGATCGCCCGGAGCGCCAAGGTGTCCACCAACATCGGCACCCAGGCGGACACCCTGATCAAGGGCGGGGCCAGCGCCAAGGAGTTCGCCACCAAGATGGCCGCGTTCATCAACGCGGGCGGCTAGGCCGATGACGACGACCACCTCCAGTGCGCCTGGGAAAACCGGGGTGGACGCGGCCGGCAAGCAGCGAGCCAACAGGGCACAGCGCAAAGACACCATCTTCGCGTTCAGCTTCCTGGCGCCGCAGCTGCTGGGCTTGATCGTTTTCCTGCTCGGTCCGCTGGTCTTCGCGTTCGCGCTGGCCTTCATGAAGTGGGACGGATTCGGCACCCAGGAATTCGTCGGCCTGGGCAACCTGCAGTGGGTGTTCACTGACCCGCAGATGCTCACCTCACTGGCGAACACACTGTGGTTCACGGTCCTGCAGGTGCCGGGGCTGCTGGTCTCGGGCTTCATGGCCGCCCTGCTGCTTCAGGTCACCCGGAAGGCAAGGAACTTCTATCGGGTGTTCTACTTCGCACCGGTGATCACCTCAAGCGTTGCGGTCTCGGCGATCTGGCTATGGCTGCTCAACCCCGAGTTGTCGCCGATCAACCCGGTCTTCAAGGCGGTCGGCATCACCCCACCGGACTGGCTGCAGAATCCGACCACGATCATCCCGGTGCTGGTGTTCGTGAGCATCTGGCAGGGCATGGGCTACCAGATGGTCATGTTCATGGCCGGCCTGGAGAACGTGCCCGGTTCGCTGATGGAAGCCGCCGACATCGACGGAGCATCGCAACTCCAGAAGCTGTTCAGGATCACCATTCCACTGCTGTCGCCGACCATCCTGTTCCTGTCGATCACCACCATCATCGGCTCGTTCCAGGTGTTCGACTACATCTACGTGTTCTACGACACCACCGCCCCGGCAAGTGCCCGGACGATTGTGTACGAGATCGTTCAGATCACGTTCAAGGAACTCGACTTCGGGCGCGGCGCGGCCATCGCTCTGGTGCTGTTCCTGATCCTATTGGCGGTGACCGGTCTTCAGATGGTCGCCCAGAAGAGATGGGTGCACTACACAGAATGACTACTGTCCAGAATGAAGTACCCGTTCGCGCAGTCGCGACGACCGCGAGCGAGAACGAGAAACCAGAAAAGAGGAAGCCGTTCCGGCCTTCCCGCATCGTCTTGCACATCGTGGTCAGCCTCGGCGCACTCGGGATGGGCCTGCCCTTCCTCTGGATGCTGCTTTCCGCGTTCAAACCGCTGGACGAGATCTTCGTCACCGAGCCGAAGCTGTTCCCGGCCCAGCCGACGATGGACAACTTCGCAACCGCCTTCGGCACCGGGAGCTTTCTCTCGGCATTGCTGAACAGCATCTACATCGCGGCGATCATCACCGCGGTGTCGCTGGTCACCTGCGCCATGGCGGCCTACGTGTTCGCCCGGCTCAAGTTCCCCGGCCACAACATCATCTTCGGCGTGTTCCTCGCCACCATGATGGTGCCCGGCCAGCTGACCGTCATTCCGCTGTACATCATCATGGGCTGGTTCGGGCTGGTCGACACCCACCTGGCGCTGATCCTGCCGCCGGCGATGTTCAGCGCGTTCGGCGTGTTCATGCTGCGTCAGTATGTCCGTGGCATCCCGGTCGAACTGGAAGAGGCTGCCGCCATCGACGGGGCCAGCCGGGTGAAGATCTTCTTCACGATGATCCTGCCGCTGCTACGCACCCCGATGGTGGCGCTGGGCATCTTCACCTTCCTGGGTCAGTGGAACAACTTCTTCACGCCGCTGATCTTCCTCAACAGCTCCGAGTTGTTCACCCTGCCGATGTGGGTCAACCAGTTCAAGGGCCAGTACAACTCCGACTGGGGTGGCCTGATGGCCGCGACCTCGCTGGTGGCGCTCCCGATCCTGATCATCTTCATCTTCGCCCAGCGACAGATCGTCGAGGGGATCGCCCTGCAGGGTTCGAAGACCTGAGGAAGCCCTGGTCGAGCTTGTCGAGACCCCTCTGGCAACGGGTCTCGACAAGCTCAACCAGCGAAACTCAGCATTGACCAGCGCTTCCCTAACCTCCGGCAGCCAGTGCCCCCGCCTCGCGGGGGCGCTGCCTTTCGGCCGGCCCGGGCGGCAGGAAGATTGTCCCAGGCTTGCGCCGGGCAGCCGTGCTGTTGATCGAACGAACGTGCTGTGGTTACGAGTCGAAGTAGCGGATCAGCTGCTCGACCGGCATATCGAACGCCCTGTCACGCCAATAGTGGGTCCGATCCTGATCGTTGATCTTCCGAACCGGGCGACATGGCGTTCCGACCGCGACAACGTTCTCCGGGAGGTCACGGGTGACAACACTTCCGGCGCCGACCACCGTGTTGTCCCCGATCGATATTCCTGGAAGGACCTGGACGCCGGAGCCGAGCCAGACGTTATTGCCGATCCTGATGGGAAGGTTGAACTGGGCAGAGCGCACACGCAATTGAGGAAGTATCGGGTGGCCGGCCGTTGTCAAAGTGACGTTCGGCCCGAACATGACGTCATCACCCACGTAGATCGGTCCATCATCGACCAGGACGAGATTGAAGTTGGCGTAGACGCGGTTTCCCAGGTGGACGTTCGCGCCTCCCCAGTTGGCGTGGAACGGAGGCTCGATGTAGCATCCGTCGCCGACCCTGGCAAACATCTCCTTGAGAAGGCGGGAGCGTTCGGCCAGTTCGGACGGCCGTGTCGCGTTGTAGTCGTAGAGCAATTCGAGCGCCGCACCCTGTTTGTCAGCAAGCGTCATGTCGGCAGGGTCATAGATGAGACCGGATTTCATTCGTGCCGCATTGTCCACGGGCCTATTGTCGCACATTCCCTCTATTCGACGGCACCGGAGGTTGGTGAGGAGTCGGCGCCGAGCACTTCGCGGTGGATGTCACGGTCGTGGACACCCTTGGCGATCAGCGCATCACGGATCTGCCGCATGAACTGCGGCGGCCCGCAGAGGAACACGGTGGCGTTGGTCGGCAGGTCGATGTCGGTCAGATCCATCAGGCCGGTGCGGGCCGGCCGCAGCGTCGGTGCGCTGGCGGCGTCTCGTTCGTACCAGGCCTGGGTGTGGACGTTGGTCATCGTCAGCGCGTGCCTGCGCAGCGTGTCGTAGAGCGCGTGGCGCTCGTGGGAATGGTCGGCATGCAGCAGCCAGACCTCGCGGTCGGGCTGACGCCGGGCGACGTCCTCGACGATCGCTGCCATCGGGGTCACGCCGATTCCGGCAGAGATCAGCACCAGCGGGCCGTCGGAGTCGTCCAGCACGAGTTCGCCGCGCGGTTCCGAAAGGTCCAGGACGGCCCCGGGGAGGGCGGTCTGGTGCAACCAGCTCGACACCTGCCCGCCCGGTTTCCCGCTGCCCCGCGTCCGCTTGACGGTGATCCGGAACGACTTCCCGTTCGGACCCGACGAGATGGTGTACTGCCGGGGTAGGCGCTCGCCGTCCGGCATGTCGACGGCGATAGTGACGTACTGACCGGTCTGATGCTCCGGCAGCGCGCCCGCAACCGGTGCCAGCAGCAGCGAGAACGCGTCCACATTCTCCTCGGTGCGTTCGATCACCCGGTACGCCCGCCAGGCCTGCTCGTCGGTACCACCCGTCATGGCCTACAGCTTGGCGGCACCGATGGCCGTGGACAATGCCGCAACGGCGCAGCGCTCACAGCGGCACCCGTTGCACGACCGTGACGGCATCCAGGCGGGTGCGCAGGGTGATCAGCAGCTGCAGAGCGCCGTCGTGGACCACCGCGTCCTGCAACTCCAGTCGGATGCCTTCGCCGAGCGCGTCGATTGCGATCGGGGCGTCGGTCCAGGTGCGTCCGTCGGCCGACCGGGACAGGGTGAGCGTCCGCTGATCCTCGGCGAGGACGAGCTGCAGGAACTCCTGTTCACTCGCCGACATCAACGTGGCCTCGTAGCTGCCGGGAAACGCCTGGAAGCTCCAGTGCCGTCCGTTGTCGTCGGAG
The DNA here is from genome assembly GCF_047602385.1 of Micropruina sp. Classification (GTDB taxonomy): domain Bacteria; phylum Actinomycetota; class Actinomycetes; order Propionibacteriales; family Propionibacteriaceae; genus Micropruina. The sequence continues at coordinate 508,383 of NZ_JASGHL010000005.1, read as the reverse complement.
CGCCACACCGCTCGGGTGGTCCGTTGGTCGTCCTTGCCGCGCACCATGCCTTGTCCGAGCAGTATGCCGCCGACTTTGTCCAGGCTGGTGACCGTGGCGTCCGGATACTTGCCGGACGTCAGCGGCACCAAGCGCCAGTCGCGGCCGTTCGGTGCAACCCAGGCGGCCGGACGCGGGCGATCCGCCTCACCGGTATCGCCGACCGCGACCAGCCCGCCCCCGACGCTCACCACCGCTCGCAGTTCCCGGCCGCGATTGTCCAGGCCGTGCAGGTCGTCCAGTGGGTCGCGGCGGCCGTACCAGTCGCCGCGGGCGCTGACCTTGGTCGGACGGCCCGGCGTCCAGTTGAAGCCGTCGGTGGAGGTGAAGGCCAGTCCCGACCGCCGGATACTGCCGTTGATGCTCCTCGCGCCGACCACCACCCATTGCCCCGAGGCCCGCACGACGGCGTTGATGCGCGACCAGTGATACTGGGCGACCCGGTTGAAGTTCTTCGGGTTGGTTCGTTTCCAGGTCGTGCCGTCGGGGGAGTGCAGGGTGAACGCCTGGTTGTAGGCCTGGCTTCCGGTGGCCAGGAAGCCGCCGTCGGGGCTCCAGGCGATCTCGTCGAGCGTTTCCTCGTCGCCGATCGGCAGGCCGTGCGGCACGCTGTAGGTGCCGGCGTCGCTCTCCCACCGCACCGGCCGGCCCTGGGCGATCCCGTAGGCGCTCAGCCGGCCGTCGGCGACGAACAGGCCTTCCGGTTCAACGGTGTCGCGTAGCCCGGCCGGCGACGTGACCTCGTCCACCCGGACCTGGGCCGGACTTTCGAAACGCCACAGCCGGTGCTGTCGTGGGTTTCCCTCCGCGGCCACCGCGAGGGCGGCGGTGTTTCCGCCGGCGGCGGCCGCTTCCGTCCAGGCGCTCACGGTCAGCGGGGGAACCTTGGCCGGCGTCCACGCGGGATCTCCGGCGAACAGGTAGTGCACGCGCAGTTCGTGCTTGGCCCCGCTGCGTCGCGACCGTTGGACGGCGACTGTCGTCGTGTCCAGCTGCAGCAACTCATCGACATCGGACGACTCACCGGCATCGGGCAGCCTCGGCGGCGCCCGCCAGGACCCGACTCCGGAGCTGGCCAGCAGGAACGGTCGGTAGCCGTCGCTGAGGTCGTCGTAGTAGCCGCCGCCGACCATGAAACCCGAGCTGGTTGCGATCGCGTAGTCGAGATAGCTGAAGAAGGCACCGGACGTGGCCGGCTCTTTGGCAGTGACTTCTCGCCAGGATGCACCCCGATTCGCAGAGGTGACCAGCAGCGAACGCTGGGACCGGCCTTTGGTCACCTCGGCGAGCGGGGTGTTGCCGACCGCGACCACGTTGTTGCCGCTGGTGGCGACCGCATTCAGCCAGCCGGTCGCGGGGGTCTTCTGAGCCGTCCAGGTGATGCCGTCCGGCGAGGTCCAGACTCCCGGAAGTGCACGCTCGTCGTTCTTCCGGCCACCCACAGCGACGAATCCTCCACCGGCGAGACCTGCCACGTCGGAGACCTCGTCACCTTGGTCGGTGTCGATCCCGCGCACCGGCGTCCGCTCCCACAGCCGGCCATCGACGCTCGTCCAGGCGAACATTGCCCGATCGGCGGTGCCCAGTGCCAGCCATTGCCGTTGGGTTCCGTTGGCGGCGACCGCGGCCACGCCGACAGCCTCCTCGCCCACCACACTCGTGGCACTCGCGGCAGGGGTCAGCGCGCCGTCCTGCCAGGTCGCACCGGCATCGGTGGAGTACCGCAGCACCGGAAAGCTGGTGCGGCCGTGCACGGTAGCCACCATCACCAGGGTCTCGCGGTCGCTCGCCATCGCCTCTACTTCGGTGGTGATGCCCGTGCCCACGTCCGGCAGCGCGGGGAACACGTCGGCGGGAAGGGCGGCGGCAGCGGACGGCACGGACGGAGCCGGCGGGTCACCGGTGCACGCCGAGAGGACGACCAGCAGGGCTGTCAGGGCGGCTAGCGGGACACGCGGGTACTTCATGGCGACACCGTAAGTGCAGACGGAGACAGTTCCCGGAGCCGATCTGAAATCTGTGGATAACTCCGCCGCTCAGTTCGGCGGGATCGGGCCCCCCGGGCGCTCCGACTGCACCAGGTCGAGCAGTTCGTGCCACAGTTCGATCTTCATCCGCTCGCGCGCATGGGACGCCCCACGATTGGCTTCGGCGGCTTCGATCCGCTGCCAGTCGGCATAGCTGGACGGCACGAAACCCCTTGCCGCGAGGGTATCGAGAAGATCGATCCGGTCGCTGCGCGGACCCATCACGGCCAGATCAGCAAGCAGCTGCTCGACCGTCTCGCGGGCGTCGGATTTGTTGGTGCCGATCACCCCGATCGGGCCGCGTTTGATCCAGCCGACCACGTACTCGCGAGGGGCCGGCCGGTCGCCGTCGAGCACCCGGCCGTGCTCGGACGGGATCACCCCGAGCAGTTCGTCGAACGGCACGCCGGGCAGCCGGACGGCTCGGTAGCCGATCGCCCGCAGCACCAGTTGGACGTCGAGCGTCTCGATCTCGCCGGTGCCCGCGAGCCGGCCGGACGCGTCCAGGGCAGTTCGCTCGACGACCAGTCCCCGGACCGGGTCACCCCGCACCTCCACCGGACGCCGCCAGAACAGGAAGTGCAGCCGGACCCGCGGCCACGGGGTCTCGGCCGCTGACGCCTCGCGCAGCACGGCGACGTTCGCCCTGGTGCGCCGGTCGAGCAGGCTCTCGTCGATGCCGTCGAACGCGTCCGGCGACACACTGACCGCCACGCCCGGCGTCCGGCACAGCTCCCGCAACTCGGTGGTGGTGAAGCTGGCATGCTGCGGGCCGCGCCGTCCGATCACCCAGACATCGCTCACCCGGGCCCGGCGCAATTCGCCCAGCACGTCCGCCGGCATGTCGGTGACGTCGAGGGCCAGCGGCTCCTTGATCAGGATCCGGGCCACATCGACCGCGACGTTGCCGACGCCGATCGCCGCCACCTGGGTGACCCCGGTCAGCGACTGCGGCTCGGCGTCCGGATGGCCCGAGTACCAGGCGACGAACTCGCGGGCCGACCGGCTGCCCACCGCGTCCTCGCCGGGCACCCCCATCCGCAGGTCCTCACTTGCCCCGAGCGCATAGATCACCGCGTCGTAGCCGGCCAACAGTTCTTCACGGGTGACGTCGCGGCCGACCGCGACCAGCCCCAGGAACCGGACGGCCGGACTGTCGAACACCCGGGCCAGCGCGTGCGCGACCGCCTTGATCGAGGTGTGATCCGGCGCGACCCCGTAGCGCAGCAGCCCGTACGGCGTCGGCAGCCGGTCGAAGATGTCGACGTCGATGTCGTTGCGCGCGGTCAGGAACTGGGCCGCGAACAGCCCGGACGGCCCGGCGCCGACGATCGCGACGCGGTAACGGGGTTCCGGCATGGCCGCACCCTACCGGCCGGAACGCCCTCGCCCGGCTCCGCCGAACCCCGAGGTCAGAAGAACTTCCGCGCCACCACAGGGGCGTAGCCGAGCAGCTGTCCCAGCGCGTTCGGATGGAAGGCGACCACGTGTTCCGGGCCGTTGATCCATGACCGCTTGGCGCACCAGGCATGGTTGGCGAACGCCGCGGTCGGGTCCGCGAACCGGGCACCGACGGAGTACGCGATCCGCCGCAGCCGCTGGTTCAGCAGCCCGACGGTGGCGTTCATCTCGCTCTGCTCGGCGGCGGAGTACTCTGCCGGCGGGCTGCAGTCCTTGCCGCTGAACAGCCGTGGGTAGCCGACGACGATCACCCGGGCTTTGGGTGCGCGCGCCCGGACGCCGGCGAACAGCGTGCGCGCATCATCGGCGAATTTGCTCGAAGTCAGCTCGGCCGCCGCCACTTTGACGGCGCCGATGCAGGTGGCGTCATTGCCCGGCAGCCCGCACAGCCGAAGGATCGGCTCGAACCCGATGTCGTTGCCGCCCGCCTGGACGGTCACGTAGTCGGTGGACGGCTTGAGCGCCGAAAGCTGATTGTTGGTCACGTCGGTCAACGTGGCGCCGGCGCAGGCAGCCATGGTGAGGTCCATCCGGGCGAACCTGGCAATCAGCCGCGGGTAGGCCAACGCTGAACTCAGACAGGCGTCCTGAGCCGGCGCGGCGCCGACCCCGGCGGCGAAGGAGTCGCCGAGTGCGACGTAGCTGAGCTTGGGTGGCTTGCGGTATTCGACGGTGTGCGCGGACGCCCCCGGCGCCGCGAGGGCGATCAGGGCGAGCGTGGCGACCAGACTCGCGCAGGCCCGGCGGAACATGGACATGGTGAACCCTTCCCCTCCCGTGGCGAGGCGAGATTCGCACCGTGACGCTGTCCCCAGACAGGTGGCAATTCTGCCCCCTTGCGACGTAGGGGCTGGTGGGCGCTGTGCAGAGTTGGGTTCTCAGTCTCCGACGCCGCCGTCGATCGCCTCGCGCAGCAGGTCGGCATGACCCAGGTGCCGGGCTTCCTCTTCGATCAGGTGGGTCAGGATCCAGCGCAGGCTGACCCTGCCGTGACGGCCTTCCCGTGCGGCCAGGGTGTCCAAGCCCTCGGGCCTGCCCAGCGCGGCGTCGAGCACCGCGTCTGCCCGGGCGACGGTCTGGTCGAACAACGTTCGCAGTTCGGCCGGTGAGTCGTCCGCAGCGCTGTGCCATTCCCAGTCCTGGTCGGCCGCCCAGTCCACCGAGTCCCACGGCTCGCCGATCGGCTCGCCCAGGAAGACCCCGACCAGCCAGTCGGCCTCGACCACCGCGGTGTGCTTGAGCAGCCCGCCCAGCGTCATGGTGGAGGGATGCCCGGGCATCGTCCGGGCGAGTTGCTCGGAGCTGAGGCCCTCGGTCTTGCGGCGCAACACGTCCCGCTGGAAGTTGAGCAGGCCACGTAGCGTGGCGACTTCGTCCCCGGCGAGCGGCGGCGCGATCAGTTCGGTCATCGCGGCAGTGTAGTGAGCGCCTGCGCTCTCAGCGGAAGTGCTGCCTGAGCACCCGACGCCACTTGTTGGCCGGCAGGTGCGGGTGCATCGCGGCGAGCGCGGTCGCGTACTTCGAGATCCGGTCGGGACGGTGCCCCAGCGACCAGAGCAGCCGGTCCATGCCGGCTGGACGGCCGGCCGACTTGGTCTCGATGATCGCCAGCTCCGGACGGCTCAGCCACCCCCCGGTGCGGACGTCCCACCACGTCAGCCCGGTGTCGATCGTCACCCGGGACGCCGTCGGCTCGTGGAACAGGGTGACCCGCCGATAGTCCACCCGCAGCGACGGCGTCAGCGCGCCGACCGCGACGTTGCGGACGCGGGCGTCGCGCAGCGTCTCGGCGACGAACCCCGCGCCGGCCTCGCCGAGGCGTCCGTCGATCAGGTGCTCGCCGGGCAGCCGGTGCTTGACGGTCTGCTCGCGGAGCCTGGTCTTCACCTCCAGAAACGCGGCCCCATTGGACTCGTAGCGACGGGTGCGCACCTTGAACCGCCGCCGGCGCTCGCGAGCGGCCAGCAGGAAGGTGTCCAGGCCCGCGCTGTCCAGGTACACCGAGGTGTAGCCGAGGTTCTGCACGCCGTCGATCTCCAGCACCCGGGTGCTGGTCGGGTCGACCAGTTCCAGGGCCATCGCGGCGTCCGCCGTACTCAACGCATACTTGCGGTCGGTGCGGGTGAGCAGGCTGCCCCGCGCGATCAACTCGTCGAGATCGATGCTGGGCAGGGCGGCGACGGACAGTCCAGTGCTTGCGGTGATCATGTTCCTCAGCACATCGTCCGCCGCTGTGCGTCGGCTGTGCTGTGCTGGGCAACCTCCCGTGAGCGGGCGAAACCCGACTCGAGTGACCAGGAGAACCGTCCCCGGTGACCAAGAGAACCGTCCCCGCGGTCACCGGGGACGGTTCTTCCGGTCACTGGGGACGGTTCTCCTGGTCACTCAGGCGCTCGCTGGGCTCAGCAGGTCGGCCAGCGCAACCGGCTGCGTGACCATCGGCCAGTGTCCAGAGTCGAGATCGACCAGGTCGAGGTGCTTGGCCTTCGCCAACTCGGGCAAGTCACCGGCGGCGAGCCAGCCGCGCGCGTCGTCCGGGGTGAACTCGGGGCAGATCAGCGTCACCGGCACCTGGTAGCGCTCGTCGTTCCCGAGTCGGACGGTGCCCAGCGCGACCCCCTCTGGTACCGGGATCATCGCCGACGCCAGCCGCTCCCGGGTGCCGGGGTCGAGGTCGGCGGCGTCCGGGCCCTCGAAGGCCGGCCAGCCGGGGAACGGCATCGCGCCGTCGACGATCGGTAGGAAGTCGGCGTAGGCGGCGCCGTCCGCGACCGGGAAGCCTCCGATCAGGACGACCCGGGCGACCGGACGCCGATCGGCCGCGATCCAGGCCAGGGACGCCGCCGCCGAATGCCCGACCACTACCGGCGACTCGGCGCAGCCGTCCACCGTGGCCAGTACGGCCGCGACCTGGTCATCAAGCGTGGCGGCGGTATTGCCGTCGCCCTGACCGGGCAGCGCCACCGGCAGGCCGCGGTGGCCGAGCCGGTCGAGTTCGGTGACCACGTCGTCCCAGATCGCGGGGGTCAGCCAGAGGCCGCCGATCAGAACAATGTCACTCATCGCTTCTCCTTCGGGTCGACTGCGCACCACGCTAGGCAGGTATCCGGACGATCAGCGTCCGCAACCTGCCTACGATGATCGGCATGGACGCCAGCCCGACCGCCCGTGCGCTGCGCACCCTCGACCTGATCCACCAGCGACCCGGCATCCGCGCCGCCGAACTCGCCGATCGGCTCGGGGTGACCGAGCGGGCGGTCCGGCGCTATGTGGGCACGCTACGTGAGGCCGGCATCCCGGTCACCGGCACCACCGGTCCCTATGGCGGCTATCAGGTCGGACGCGGCGTCCGGCTGCCCCCGGTGGTGTTCAGCGGTCCCGAGGCGCTGGCCCTGGTGATGGCGGTGCTGGACTCGCCCGGTGGCGCACCGGCCCCAGACAGCATGGCCGGAACCGGGGTGGCCAAGCTGCTGCGCGCGCTGCCCGATTCGGTCGGACGCCCCGCAGGCCAGTTCTGGCAGCACATCGCGGCCGCGCCGTCCACGATGCCGCGCCCGGACGTGACCATCACGTCACGGCTGGTCGAGGCGGTGGCCGCCGGCCGCTGCGTCCGGATCGCCTACCGCAGCGCCGCCGGGCACGAGTGGACCAGCGACATCGACCCCTGGGCGGTTGTGGTGCGCTACGGCCTGTGGTACCTGCTCTGCCGCAACTCCGCCGGCGAACGGCGCAGCTACCGGGTCGACCGAGTCGGCTCGGTGGATCTGCTCAGCACCCCGTCCCAGGTGCCGGCCGACCTGGACGCCGTCGCCGTGCTGGAACGCAGTCTCGGCGAGGGCTGGGCGCTGTCCACCCGGGTCCGGTTCCAGGGGCCTGCCGAACGGGTCCGGCCCTGGTTGCGCGCCCCGATGGGAACGCTGGACGCCGACGGCGACGAATGCGTCCTGACCGGCACCACCAGCGACCCGCAGATGTATGCCGCGGAGTGGCTGGCGCAGGTGCCGTTCCCGTTCCTGGTCGAGGAAGGCCCCGAATTGCGAGCCGCGGTGCGGGTGTTGGCTGAGCGGTTCGCCGGCGCGGTGCGCTGACCCCGTTGACCATCGGATTTCCTCCGATATCATCGCAGTGATATCGGAGGTGGTTGATGTGGAGCAGATCCTCATTCGCAATTTGCCCCAAGGAACCAAGGCCGCCCTCAAGGTGCGCGCCGCACAGCATCACCGGTCGGTGGAGGCCGAAGCGCGGGGGATCCTCGCGGACGCACTCGCGCACGATCCGTTGACGATGGTCGAGTTGCTCGTGTCTAACGAGAGTGCCGACATCGAGTTCGAACCCGGGCGGCTCGGGCTGACCGCGCACACCCCTGAACTCTGAGTTCGCCATGCGCTACATCCTGGACACGAATGTCGTCTCGGCGCTCAGGGTTCGAGGTCGCAGTCCCTCGGTGGAGGCGTGGGCGTCCTCGGTGCCGGCGGTCGATCAATTCGTGACCGCGACGGTCCTTGCCGAGATCGAACGCGGCGTGTTCGCGAGAGAGCGAACAGACCCGCGCCAGGGCGAGATCCTGCGTCGTTGGTTCTCCGATCAGGTGTTGGTGGCGTTCGCCGGACGGGTGTTGCCCTTCGACCTCGCTGCCGCGCGGATTCTGGCCGGCTACCGGGTGCCTGAGCATGCGCCACTGGACGATGCGCTCATCGCCGCCGTGGCTGAGGCTGCCGGCATGACTGTGGTCACCCGCAACGCCCGGCACTTCGAACCGCTTGGCGTCGCATGCATCAATCCTTGGGAACCCCATTGATAGCCGGCGCATTCCGCCGGAACGCTTGCGTTCGGCCAGCTGGTTTGTGATGCTTTCCGCGGACGCCGGGTGGCGTCGGAGTGCCCAGGAAGGAGGTCCGGTCATGGCTGCACGGGTTGCCCCTGCCCTGATCGTCCGACCATTCCTGGAGCACCCGCATGCACTTCCTCAACCTGGGGATTCTCGCCCACGTTGACGCTGGCAAGACCAGCCTGACCGAACGGCTGCTGTTCGAGTCCGGCACCGTCGACCGCCTCGGCCGGGTCGATCTCGGCACCACCCGGACCGACTCGATGGAGTTGGAGCGCCGCCGCGGCATCACCATCCGCACCAATGTGGCGTCGTTCGTCCGCGGCCGAACCCAGATCAACCTGATCGACACCCCCGGCCATTCCGACTTCATCGCCGAGGTGGAGCGCAGCCTCGCCGTGCTGGACGCCGCCGTGCTGGTGATCTCGGCGGTCGAGGGCGTCCAGCCGCAGACGGTCGTGCTCTGGCGGGCGCTGCGCCGGCTGAAGGTGCCGACGCTGCTCTTCGTCAACAAGATTGACCGGGCCGGCGCCGACGCCGGCCGGGTCGTCGACGAGGTGCGCCGCCGGCTCGTGAGGGGCGTCGGCGAGGTGATGGTGCTGTCCGGCACTCGAGCCGAGGGCGGTCCGGACGCCGCAGCGACAGCGGTGCCACTGACCGCGGACGCCGTGCTCGAGGTGCTCACTCGGCATGACGACGAACTGTTGGCTGAGGTGGTCGACGACCGCTGCCCCGCCCGTCATCGGCTCGCGCAGCTGACCCGGCGGCTGGTCGGCCGCGGGGCGCTGGTGCCGGTGCTGGCGGGCTCGGCGCTGACCGGGGCCGGCGTCCGGGACCTGCTGGACGCGTTGCCGACGCTGCTGCCGTGGGCGCGGCCAGCCGCGTCCGCCCCGTCCGCGCTGGTGTTCAAGGTCGACCACGACCGGGGACGCCGGACGGCGTGGGCACGGGTGTTCGCCGGCGAGCTCGCCCTCCGTCAGCAGGTCAGTGCTGGCGGGGAGCGGGCGCGGCGGATCACCGGGTTGCGCCGCGCGGCGGCCGAGGGATTCGTCCCTGCCGACCGGGTAGGGGCAGGTGAGGTGGCCGCTCTCCACGGAGTCGACGCGTTGCGGGTCGGCGACTGGATCGGTGCCCCGCTGGCCGGACGGGTGACCCGGGAGTTCCCGGCGCCGGGGTTGGAGGCGATCGTCGAGCCGGTGGACGCCGGTCAGCGCGGCGCGCTGAACCGGGCGCTGTCCGAACTGGCGCAATCCGATCCGCTGATCAACCTGCGGGTCGACCCCGACCGTGGTGAACTCGCCGTCTCGTTGTACGGCGAGGTGCAGAAGGAGGTGATCGGCAGCCTGCTGGCCGAGCAGTTCGGCGTCCGGACGCGGTTCAGCGACACCAGCATCGTCCATGTCGAACGGGTGCTCACCTCAGGTGAGGCGGTCCACCTGATCACCGAGTCGACGACGCCCTACCTGGCCACGCTCGGCGTCCGGGTCGAGCCGGCGCTGGCGGGGGCCGGGCTGTGCCGGCGACTGGAGGCCGAGCTCGGATCGATGCCGCCGGCCTTCTTCGAGGCGGCCTGGGAGGGCGTCCGGGCCGGCCTGGCCCAGGGCCGATTCGGCTGGGCGGTGCCGGACGCGGTGGTGACGATCACCCGGACCGGCTACTACCCGCGGCAGAGCCACGCGCACCAGAAGTTCAGCAAGGCCATGTCGTCAGTGGGCGCGGACTTCCGCAACCTCGCGCCGATGCTGGTGCACCGGGCGCTCGCCGCGGCCGGCACGGAGGTCTGCGAGCCGATCGAGCGGTTCACCCTCGAGATCCCGGTGGGGAGCCTTGCCGCTGTCATCGCGACGTTGGGCCAGTCCGAGGGCCTGATAACCCAGACGATGCAGGACGGCGAACGGCTGGTGCTCTCCGGCACTGTGCCCACCCGCCGGCTGCTCGAACTCGCCCGCGGACTGCCGGACCTGACCCGCGGCGAAGGCGTGCTGCAGACCGAGATCGACCACGACCAGCCGGTCATCGGGACGCCACCCGTCCGGAACCGGGTCGGCCCCGATCCGCTCGATGCCGAGACCTGGTGCCGCGAACGACCCCGCTGAGGAGGCTGCCGGGTCAGCCGCGCCGGCGGATGAACTCGCGCCGGGCGTACTGGCCCAAGGCGTAGGTGAAGTAGCCGTCGGCAGCGGCACCCACGCCCCCGCCGACCAGCGGGATCCGCTTGGCCACCTGCACCACGACATGCTTGCCGGCCATCTTGGTGCCGAGGTCGCCGAAGACGCGTTCGCTGACCGCGTGCTCCAGGGCCGGGTCGAACACCGGCGCCGTGGCGACGCCCATCGGCGTGCTGGGCAGCCGTCCGGACGCGACCCGCTTGCGCACCTCGTCCTCGCCGAGCATGGTCAGGGTCAGCGCGGACCGAACCCGCCGGTCGTTGACGTCGTAACCGCGCAGGTGGGCGATGCCGGCGATCATCCGCATCTGGACGATCGCCAGCCCGGCCAGGTTCGCCGGCAGCGCCACCGGCAGGGTGATCAGGCCACCGAGGTTGGTCAGGAAGCCCTGGGCGCCGGCCAGTCCGACGTGCTGCCGGATCAGGCTGTCGAGCGCGGCCTCGTGGTCGCCCCGGGACTGCAGCGCCCGGGCCGCCGCGTCCTTGGCGCCGGGGATCGTCATGTAGCCGTCGATGGCGAACTCGAGAATCTGCCGGAGCCAGTTGCCAGCGACCTCGGGGGCGCGCTGGACGAGGGTCTTGCCGGTGGCCGGGGTGGAGCTGGGTTCTTGAGCGGACATGCGGTCACTCCTGGGTGTCGCGGGCTGCGCCGTCCACCCTACTCACGGCTCACCCCCCGGCTATCCGGGGTGACCCCGCGGCATCCCTGGGCCGGCAATCTGGACCGCGGGGACGGTTCTTTCAGTCCACTTTTCTCCGGGAGTGGTCCGCCGGGACGGTTCTTTCGGTCCACTTCGCGACAGCATCCTCGGCAGGTCCGGCGTCCGCGAGAGCGATCGAAGCGCGGATGCCCGGGTCGGTGGAATCGTCTGTGCCGGATGGCACAATCGTGCAATGAGTCGCCCGGGCATCTTCGGACCGCCGCGGGACTGGCCGGCGCAGGACCTGATCGGGCTCTCCGACGAGCTCGACCCGGACCTGGTGGTGCTGGCCTACCGCTGCGGGGTGTTCCCGATGCCCCTACACAACTCGTGGTTCCCGGCCCGGATGGGCTGGTGGTCGCCGGTGCGGCGCGGTGTGCTGCTGCCGGACGGCGTCCGGCTCACCCGGTCGCTGCGCCAGTCCGCGAAACGCTATCTGACCACCGTTGATGCGGCGTTCCCTCAGGTGTTGGCGAGGTGCGCCGACCCCAGCCGTCCGCACGGCTGGATCGACGACGACATCGTCGACGCGTTCACGCTGCTGCACGAGCGCGGGGTGGTGCACAGCGTCGAGACCTGGACGCCGGACGGGCGGCTGGCCGGTGGGCTGTACGGGGTGTCGCTGGGCGGTCTGTTCGCCGGCGAGTCGATGTTCCACGATCCTGAGATCGGGCGGGATGCGTCCAAGGTGGCGTTGCTGCGGCTGGTCCGGGCGATGCAACGCGACGACGGACCTGAGCGGTTGATCGACGTCCAGTGGCGCACCGATCACTTGGGCTCGCTCGGGGTGATCGAGATCGACCGCGACGAGTACCTGGCGACACTGGACGAGCTGCTAGCCCTGCCGGCGCCCGACTGGACGGCCGAACGCGCGCTGACCGAACCTGGATGGGAGGCCCACCATGCCTGAACTGCCCGAGGTGGAGGCACTGCGGTCCTTCCTGACCGACAAGCTGACCGGCGCCACCATCGCCCGCACCGAACTGCTGGCGTTCAGCGCGTTGAAGACCTTCCAGCTGCCGCTCTCGGCACTGCAGGGCGGTGAGGTCGAACAGGTGCGCCGCTACGGCAAGTTCATCGCTATCGATGTGTCCGGCAGCTGGCTGGTGTTTCATCTGGCCCGGGCCGGCTGGCTGCAGTGGCGGGACGCAATGCCGGTCAAGCCCGCCCGTCCCGGACGCGGACCGCTCAGCCTGCGGGTGGTCCTGGCCGACGGCGCCGGCTTCGACCTCACCGAAATGGGCACCCAGCGCAAGCTGGCCGTCTATGTGGTGGGCGACCCGCAGGAGGTGCCGATGCTGGCCAGCCTCGGGCCCGACCCGCTCGCCGACGAGTTCGATTCCGACGCATTGGCGGCGATCCTGACCAAGGCCGGACGCGCCCAGCTCAAGGGAGTGCTGCGCGACCAACGGGTGATCGCCGGCATCGGCAACGCCTACAGCGACGAGATCCTGCACGCCGCGAAGCTGAGCCCGTTCAAGCCGTCCAACGCCCTGTCGGCCGACGAGCATGCCCGGCTGTTCGCGGCGATCAAGGACGAGTTGCACGACGCCATCGCCCGCTCAGTCGGACGGGCGGCGAAGGAGTTGAAGGGCGAGAAGAAGATCGGGCTGCGAGTGCACGGCCGGGCCGGTGAACCCTGTGATGTGTGCGGGACTCCTATCGCCGAGGTCTCGTTCGCGGATTCGTCGCTGCAGTATTGCCCCACCTGTCAAACCGGCGGCAAACCACTAGCCGACCGGCGGATGTCCAAACTGCTGAAGTAAAGTCGCCTCGGTTCTGGACCGAGGGGACGGTTCTCCTGGTCACTGGGGACGGTTCTCCTGGTCACTGGGGACGGTTCTTTTGGTCACCAGCCGAGGGCGTCCATGACCGAGGGGACGTTCTTTTGGTCACCAAGAGTGGATCAAGGGAACCGTCCCCAGTGACCGGGGAGGACCGTCCCTGGTGACCAAGGGAACCGTCCCCGGTGACCAAGGGAACCGTCCCCGGTGACCAGGAGAACCGTCCCCAGTTACCAGGAGAACCGTCCCCTCGGTCACCAGCCGAGGGCGTCCAGGTCGGCGAGCAGGGCGGGGACGCTGCGGTCGCCGAAGTGCCGCACCTGCAACAGCCGGTGGTGCAGCCCGAGCACTCGGCGGCGGTCGTCGAAGTCGTCCGGGATCGGCCAGTCGTGCTCGTACGCTTCCCAGAACTCCGGCGGAAACGGGTGGGTGCTGGATCCGAGCATGCAGGACAGGTCGAGTTCTCGGTCGGCGAAGGACACCTCCGGGTCGATCACCCACCGTCCGGCCACGGTGTTGCCCAGCCAGAGGTCGCCATGGGTGAGCGACGGAACCGGACGGCTCGGCAGCGACTCCTGAATCGGGCCGTCGCAGGCCCGCTGCAGCCGGGTCACGATCGCGGCAGGTATCGCCGGATCGCTCAGGTGAGTGCGGACGCGGTGTTCGGCGAAGAAGGTCGGCCAGTCGTCCAGCCAGCCGTTGGGCTGGACGAACCGTCCGCCGCGATTGTCCAGGTGCCAGCCGTAACGCGGACCGGTGCAGCGGTGCATCCTGGCCACCGCCGTCCCGAGCCCGGCCCAGTCCGGCGGACCGTCCAGGTACTCCAGCACCAGCCGCGTATCCGCCACCGCCAAGACTTCAGGGGTGGGCACTCCGGCCCTGCGCAGCGCCGCCAGCCCGTCGGCCTCGACCGCCGCCGGGTAGGGACAGTCCTTGACCACAACCCGGCGTCCGTCGCTCAGCGTCGCCAGCCGGGTGTGTCCCACCCAGCCACCACCCAACGGCTCCAGCGTCGCCGGCGCCGGCAACCCCGCCGGCCAGCCGTCCAGCGTCGTCGCGGCGTCCATCGCCGCACGTTAGCGCAGGGAGCTCGGCCGGTCGCCGAACGAGGATGCGTTGACGACCCCGAACGTCAGCTGGCGACCGATTCGGGCGTCGTCTCGCCTGGTCAGGCAGCCCGGCACTGAAATCGGTCGCCAGCTGACGAGCGCTCAGTGGTCGGGTCGACGTGAGCCGTCGCCGACCCGGATGGCAGCAGACGACGCCGATCGCGCTGCTGAGCGCCGGCCATGATGACCGCAGTCGACAACATCCATGATGACCGCAGTCGATAACATGATGATCTCGACCGGACGCGTCCGCTGGGGGCGGATGCGGCTCGCCGGATAGTCTCGGCGATGCTGTCTACCCCGGAGGAACCCATGTCGCGCGCGCTGGTCGATCGGGCACGCGCAATCCTCGACCAGAGCTGGACCAAGAACGCTCGGCTGGGCCTGCGGCTGATCATCGCCGCCACCCTGGTCACCATCGTGGTCGCGTTCATGGGGCCCTCGGCCGTGACCTTGCGACTGGGGCCGCGCTCGTCCTTCATGCCGCCGTGGTACCTGCCGTCCGGGCTGGTCAGCCTGAACGAGTGGGTGGCGGTGCTGTCGCTGTGGCTCGGTCTCGCCGCGGGGTCGATCGGGTTGTGGATCTGCTACCGCGCGGTCGATTCGGGCTGGCGCCCGAGCATTCACCGGTTGTTCGCGCTCGGCGCCGCGTTGTCGCTGGTGACGTCCCTGGTGCCGCCGCTGACCTCGGCCGACGTGCTGATGTACGCCGCCTACGGACGGCTGATGGTGCTCGGCTGGAACCCTTACGACATCGCGCCCGGCAATATCATCCGGCAGGAGTACGACCCGGTGATGCGTTGGGTCGAGGCGCCCTGGCAGGACACCCCGTCGGTCTACGGCCCGATCGCCACGTTCAGCCAGTGGCTGGCAGCGACGCTCGGCGGCGAGAGCATGCATCAGGTCGTCTTCTGGCTGCAGATGTTCGCGCTGCTGCCGTTCCTGGCGATCGCTTTCATCGCGGTCAAGATGGCCCACGGTGACCCAGCCGTCCAAACCCGTGCGGTGCTGTTCACCATCCTGAACCCGATCATGATCTGGTCGATCTGCGCTCAGGCGCACAACGAGCCGCTGACCCTGGTGTTCGCCGTCGTCGGGCTCTGGTTCATCAGGCGCAACGCCTGGCTGGCCGGCGTCGGCATCGGGCTGGCCGGCTGCGTGAAGGTCTCGCTGGTCTACTACGGCTTGGCGATGGTGTGGGGCTACCGGCACCAGCCGTGGAAGCTGATCCAGCTGTGCCTGGCCGCGGCGGTCACCATCGGCCTCGGCTACGGGTTGTTCGCCCCCGAGGCACTGTTCGCGGCGGCCCGGAACACCTCCTACGTCTCGGCCGGCTCCTGGGCGGAATGGCTGCTCGGGCTCGGCACGATCACGATCGGCGACGGCACCACCCGGCGGATCATCAGCCTGCTCGGCACTGCCGGCATGGTGACGATCGCCTGGATGTTGTCCCGGGTGCTGCCCTGGGTGACGACCCCAGGTGCCCCACCCGGGACCGATCCGCGCCGCGATCCGCTCACCATCACCGTGCGGACCGCCGCGCTGCTCACCGCGGCCTGGTTGATCACCTCGCCCTACACGCTCAGCTGGTACGACCTGATCACCTGGGTGCCGCTGGCGCTGATGGCCGCCAACCGGCTGGACGTGATCACCATGTGGCGTGGCACCTGGCTCTCGCTGGCCTATGTGGCGGGACGGGTGATTGAGTTCGGTCCGGGCGTGGTGATCGCCGGCTTCGTGATGCGGGACGTGCTGTGCACGGCCGCGCAGATGGCGGCGATCGTCTGGGTGGTCTGGTGGTGGCGCTCCGAGGGTGGCGAACTGCCCCGGCTGAGCCTGCTGCGGGACGCCTGGCGGCGGTTCCGTGGACGCCCGGCCGCGCCCTGACCTCCGGCTACACTCCCCGGATGAGTCAGGCGGACGGCGGACCCAGGCTCGGCAGAGCCGGGTCGGTGGCGCTGTCTCTGGTTGTGGCGGTGGTGCTGGTCACCCTCGCGCTGGGGGTGCTCGGCGCCGCTCGCGGCCCCGTGCTGCCGGCCCCGACAGTCCCGGCGCCCACCCCGGGGCCGGCCTCGACGATGCCCCGTCAGCCCGCCCAACGGGTCAGCGTCGATCCGCTGAGCCGGCGGCTGAGCGTCGAGCCGTATCTGTCCGGACAGCTGCCCGGCAAGCCGTTCGTCGTGGCCCCGGCCACCTTCACCAAGGGGTTGTTCGCCGAGGTGACGCTCTGCGGGGTGAGCGACGATCGCGGCTGGACGCCGGACAAGAACCTGCCGATCAGCGTCCTGGTCGCCGATCTGGAGCCCAAGACGGTGGTGGTCGGCGACCTGGACGCCACCGGGCGCGGCGTGCTCGCCGAGTTCGGCCGGCGACTCTACCGGGCCCTCTCGGACCTGCGGGTGGCTGACGTCCGCAGCGATCCCGAGACGGCGATCGGGCAGTATCCGGCGCGCTGGGCGCGCGCGACCGTGACCGGTGGACTGGCAGGTGCCGTCGAGCGGGTCGAATTGTCGATGCTTCTGGTCGCATTGCCGAACGGGCGGCACTTCGCCTACATCGAGGTGCGGCCGAATCATCCGGGGGCGTCCGGACACTTCCCGGCGATGGACCGGGCGGCGGCGTCCATCGTCGCGGTCGGCTGACGGCATAGCCGGAAGACGACTGATCGGCTTTCCGGGTCACCGGGCGCAAGAGACTTTCCGGGTCATCGGGCAAGAGAAGGGGGCGCAGATCGCCCACCGGGTGCGCTGCAGCAGGGGACATGATTGATCGGCGCTTCCCTAAGATGACCGGGTGACCCAGACAGCGCAGCCCGGTGGCGTGACGCGGCTGCTCGTCGTCGGCGCCGCTGCGGGAATGGGCCGCTGGCTTTCCGACCATCTGTTCGCCGAGCTGCCCTGGCAACGGGTGGTGCTGGTCGACACCGCCGCCTCGACGCAACTGCTGGAGAGCGCCGCCACCGCCTACGGCGCGACCCCGGTGGTGATCGGCACGCTCGACGAGGTCGGCGCCGAACTGGCCGAGCCGGGTTTCATCGCCTGCATCGCCGTTCCCGACGGCGCCGCCCTCGAGGTGCTCGGCGAGGTGGACGAGCTGCTGCCCGCCGATGCGCCGGTGATCATGGTGGGTGCGAGCTTCAGCTGGGCGCTCGGCGTGCTGGACGCGGTACCCGCCCGGACGGCGGTCGTACTGCACCCGCTGATGGACACCGCGGCGCGTTCCCTCGACGGCCAGACGGTGTGCGCCAGCGAGGTGCGCGGCGGATCGACCGGCTGGCTGGCTGAGGCGATCACCAGCCGCGGCGGCATCTACACGGTGCTGCCGGCCGCGCGGCACGACCGGATCATGACCTATGTGCTGGCGCTCACCCAGCAGGCGCTGCTGGGCTTCGTCACCGCGATCGCCGACAGCGGCCTCGACCTGACCGATGAGCTCTGGGCGGCCCGGACGCCGCTCTTCGAGGCGCTGCTCGGGCTGGCGGTCAGCCTGCTGGAGGAGAACCAGGAACTCAGCCTGGCGCACATCCAGGCCAGCGTGGACGGCGCGGTGGCGGCCACCGAACTTACCGCCGCGGTGGCGTCGATCAGCGCGGCGGCCGAGTCCCGCGACGGCCTGGTCACCCGGATCGCAGCGACCCGGGACCGGTTCAGCGGTGCGTTGTTCGACACCGTCCGCAACACTGCGGTCGCCACGCTCACCGCCGGCCAGTCGAAGCGGGCGGCGCTGGCCCGAGTCCGCCGGCTGGGCGGGTTGGTCGGCCTGCACCCGACCGGGCGTCCCGACAAGCTCCGGGTCGGACGGCTGGTCGACCTGACCCCGGTGCACCTGGTGCTCGAGGAGCTGCTGATCGGGCCATCCGGCAGCGCCGTGCTGCTGGACGGCCCCGGCGTGCGCAACGCGGCCCGGCTCGGGCGCCGCGGCAAACCCGTCCGGACCCGCTTCGGGATCGGGCACGTCGAGGTGCTCGCCGACGCCGAACTCGAAGTGGCCCTCGACCGCTGGCTCGGTCACGTCCTGCGGGACATTCGCTTCCTGGTGCCGGAGTCGGTGGCCGGCGACGGGGTGAAGTCGGTGGTGGGGGAGCAGCGCGGCATCGCGAAGGTCGTGCTGATCTCCGAAGCGGTGCGGACCGGTCAGCGGGCGGTGGTGATCCGGACCGCGATCCGGGCCGATCTCGACGTGGACGAAACCATCGAACGGCTCCGCCGGGCCGTCGAGGTTGCCTACGCGTGGCCGCACGGGGTGGCCCGTCCGGTGCGGGCCCGCGGGCTCGCGCTGCGTTACCTCGGTCCGCCCGGCACCTTCTCCGAGAACGCGGCCCGGCAATTCGCGGTCGGGCTGACCGGGTCCGGCGGCCACGACGTCCGGATCGAACCGGTGGAGTCCTTCGACGCGGTGCTGGCCGCCACCCGGGACGGCGGGCTCGGCGTGCTGCCGATCACCAGTTCGGCGTCCGGCCTGGTCACCCGCTCGACCCGGGCGCTGCTCGATTCGGACGTCGCGGTGGTCGCCGGCGGGGTGGTGGACGTCGCCGTCCGGTTCGACGCCTACGCGGCGGCGCCGGTGGTGCTGGCCGAGTTGCGCGGCGCCCCGGTGTTCAGCCATCCGCAGGCGCTCGCCCAGTGCACTGGGTTCGTCCGGCGCTGGGGACTGGTGCCGCAACCGTGCCCCTCCACCGCGGACGCCCTGGCCCTGCTGTCGGCGGCGGACGGTCCCGCGATCGCGCTGGCCTCGTCCGGTGCCGAGGCGGACCATCCGTTCGTGCATGTGGTTGAGCGCGAGATCGACGACCTGTCCGGTTCGATCACCCGGTTCGTGATCGTCGGCCAGCCCGGCGCCTTCGACGACCACCGGGACGGCTCCGACCCGACCCTGCGCGGCATCGTGCTGGCGCCCTCGGTGGCCGCGATCGCCCCGCTGGTCGGACGCGGCCCCGGCTTCGACGAACTGCTCACCGACGCCGCCGGCCACTGCCTGTGGGTGACCAGCCGGCCGCTCACCGATCTGCCGGACGGCGTCCGCGACCTGGGCGTGGTGCCGTGGTCGCCGCGGACGCCGGTGGTTCGCCCGACTCCCGGCTAGCGGAGACGGTCGTCCGCCGGATCAGCAGCCAGGCCAACGCCAGCAGCCACGCGCACCACAGCACGTAGCCGGCGAAGTTGGTCAGCGTCGCGATGCCGAGGACTGGAGCGAGCACGCCGGTGGCGATCAGTCCGGCGGCGGCTTGGCCGGCGACGGCCAGCCAGCGCGGCAGCACCGTCCCGGCCAGTGCGACGGCGACCAGGATGGTGAAGGTCGCGGTCAGCGCGTAGCCGATCGTCTCACCGATCACCCGGCCGAGCAGGTTGTGCAGGAACTCGAAGCGGGCCTCGGCCGCGGCCCGCTGCGCCGGGTCGAGCGCGTCGCGGGCGATCGCCGGCACCAGGAACACCCAGCGCTGCAACCCGATCACCTGGACGGCGGCCGCGGCGATGCCGGTACCGGCGATCCAGCGGCCCAGCGTGCCGCCGGCCAGCCGTCCCAGCCAGACCCCGGCGGGTCCCAGCAGCGCCGAACCGATCGCCAGCGCCGCGAACCACAGCCTGATCGCCGCCTGGTGTGCGCGATACAGCGCCAGGATCTCCTCGGTCGGGCGCTTGAGGATCTGTGGATAGTCGAACACCGCGCCGAGGGCGGTGAAACCGGCGATGGCCAGGGCCGCTGCAACGGCGAGGGCGAGGGCGGCCTTCCGCGCGGTGCCGCGGCGGCGCTCGAGAGTCGTGGTGGTGGTCATGGCGTGTGCTCCTTGAGTCGGGCCTGGACGGGTTGATGGAGGCGCTCGCGGTACCAGGCGACCGTGCTGCGGATCGCCTGGTCGAGCGGCGTGGAGTGGTCGCCGAAGGCGGTCCAGAATTTGCTGTCGTCGACCACCCAGGGCTCGGTGAACTGGTAAAGCGTGTGCAGGTACTCACGCATCGCCGGCTGGAACAGCGCCATCGCGCGCAGCAGCCATCCCCCGGCGGCGAGCAGCCGCGGCGGAGTGCCGGCGGCGGCGTAGACGGCCTCGACGGTGGCACGGATCGTCCGGGTCTCGGTGACCGGCAGATGCCAGATCTGCCCGGTCGCGCCGTCCGCGGTGCCGAGCCGGACGAGGCCGGCCGCGACGTCCGGTGCGTAGGAGTAGGAGTGCGGCTGGCGCGGGTCGCCCATCAGTTGCGCCGTCTTTCCCTGGACGGCCGCACCGAAGACCGCGTCGCCGAGCGCCGACTGGGTGACGCCCGGCCCGAAGTAGTCCGAGGCACGGCCGATCGCCACCTGTACCCGTCCGGCGTGGTGCGCGGCCAGCAGTGCGGCGGTCATCGCCGCCCGCGTCGCGGACTTGGCCGAGCTGGGACGGGCGGACATCGTCTCGACCAGCGGCCGGCCGCCGCTGGGGCCGTAGGCGTACAGGTTGTCCAGTACGACCAGCCGGGCGCCGGCCGCGGCGGCGCCGTCCAGCACGCCGCGCTGCAGGGTGGGAACTCCTGCGGCCAACGCGCGTAGTTGGCGGCGTTGAGGCAGAAGTAGACGGTGTCCGCGCCGCGGCAGACGCGCGTGGTGAACGCGGCATCGGTCGCGTCGCCGGCGACCACCCGGGCACCGGCGACGCTGCCGCGGCCGCTGCGATTGACCGCGGTCACCTCGTGTCCGTCCGACACCAGCGCGTCGATCAGGTGGCGGCCGATCTGGCCGGTTCCGAAGACGATGTGCCGGGTCATGACCGCTGCTCCCGCCCGCGGATGATCGGCAGGACGCCGGTCAGGGCGGTCACGACGAGCGCGCCGATCGACCCGAAGACGGTGAACCGGTCGCCCACCTGGACGCCGATCGCGGTGGTCACCGCCCAGCCGGTCGCCCAGGCCGCGGCCAGATACGCCGGCCAGGCAGCGGCGAGTGGCCCGGCCCGGCGGGCCAGGACGACGGCCTGGCCGACACCCACGAGCGCCCCGGACACCGCGCCCTGCAGCGCCAACTGAGGCAGCGTGGTGCCGAAGCCGACCAGCAACGCCCCGGCCATCAGCCCGAGCGCGAGGCCGGCGCCGGTGCCGGCCACCCAGGCCACGGCGTCCACCCGGCCGAGTCGGAGCGCCCAGGCTTGGACGACGCCGATCACGACTCCGGTCAGCAGGCCGCCGAGGACGGCGGCGGCTGGCGAGTCGACGGGACCGACCAGCAGCATCGCGGCGAGTCCGCCGAGCGGGAAGCCGGCGAATGAGACTGTCCAGCGCAGCAGCGGCCGGAGCCGCTTGGCGGGTGGTGCCTGAGTGAGGGTCATCGAAGTTTCCTTTCATTGGGATCGGTGGATCGCTGCCCGGCGAGCCAGGCGGCCAGCAGGTGATCCGGGTAGCTGGCCAGGTGGTCGCGGATCAGCGCGTCGAACAGTTCGGCCTGGCCCTCCAGCCGCATCCGCGCGAGCGCGACCAGCTGCCGCTCGCGGGTGGACGTGGCCAGGGCGGCGGCTCGACGCAGCGGGGCCGAGTCCCCGGCCAGCACGCCGGCGGCGACCAGCAGACCGACCGAGTCCGAACCGGCCGACGCCCGGACGAGGTCAGCGCCCGCCGCCGGGTCGCCGCCGATCAGCCGGCGAAGCAGGATGTCGTCGGCGTCCGCATCTCGTCGCGTTCGATTCATGTCCATCAGCGTCACCTCCACCGCTGACGAACCGCTGACGACGACTGACGGCCCACCCGGCAGTGCCGCAGGCGCCGTCCAGACCGTACGCTCGGTGCGTGCTCACCGTGGGGGTGCTGGGTGCCGTCGAGGTTCGCCGCGACGGTCTCGCGGTCGCCCTTCCGGCCGGCAAGACCACCGAACTGCTGGCCCGGCTGGCACTCGACGCGGGGCATCCGGTCCGGGTCGACGTGCTGATCGACGACCTCTGGGGCGTGCCCACCGGCCGCAACACGCTGCAGGCGAAGGTCTCGCAGCTGCGCCGCAGCCTCGCCGAGCCGGGCGTCGTCCGCGCCCTCGACGGCGCCTACCTGCTCGACCTCGAACCGGACGCCGTCGACGCCGAGCGGGCCGTCCGCCTCGCCGACGCCGCCGAACGCGCCCAGCTCGCTGGGGATGCTGCGACCGCACTGGACCTGTCCCGCGAAGGGGTGGTGCTGTTCCGGGGCGACCTGCTGCCGTTGGCCGGATCGTGGGCGGCGGTGCACCGCACCCGGCTCGACGAGACCCGCTGGAGCCTGATCGAGACCATGGTCGCGGCCCGCGTCGACCTCGGCGCAGGTGCCGAACTGGTCGCCGAACTCGAAGGCCTGATCGCCCAACAGCCCTTGCGGGAAGGGCTGTGGCGGGCGCTGATCACGGTCCTGTACCGGTCCGGACGGCAAAGCGACGCGCTCGCCGCCTACCGGCGAATCCGGGAGCGGCTGGCCGGCGAACTCGGGCTTGAGCCGGGACCGCAGCTGCGGCGACTGGAACTGGACGTGCTGCGGCATCACCCGCGGCTGGGGGAGCCCCGGCTCGAAACCGCTCGGCCCGGCAACGTCGTCCGGCCACCGCAGCCCCTGGTCGGACGCGACCGGGAGCTGGCCTCGGCCGACGAGGCCATGGAGCAGTCGTCGCTGGTCACGCTGATCGGCCCCGCCGGTGTCGGCAAAACCCGGCTGGCCACCGAGATCGCAGCACGTTCGACCGTGCCGGGCGGCGCCTGGCTGATCCGGCTGGAAAGCCTCGACGACTCCTCCGACCTGCTCCAGGCGATCGCCCACACCCTGCGGGTACCGAGCGATCCGGACGCCGTCCGCGACCGGCTGACCGGTGCCGACACCCTGCTCGTGCTGGACAACTGCGAGCACCTGATCGCCCAGGCCGCCGCCACCGTGGACCGGCTGCTCGGCGAGGTTCCCCGGCTCAGCCTGCTCGCCACCAGCCAGGTTCCGCTCGGTCTGGACGCCGAACAGGTCCTGGTGCTGCCGACCCTGGCGCCCGCCGAGTCGCGGCGGCTGTTCGAGCAACGGGCTCGGCGTCACCGCCGCGGCTTCACCGTCGAGGCCCGGCATGAGCAGCTCCTCGCCGACGTCTGCGCCCGGCTGGACCACCTGCCGCTGGCCATCGAGCTGGCCGCCGCCCGGGTCCGGTCGCTGCCGGTGGACGAGATCGCCCGGCGGCTGGACAACCGGTTCGCCCTGCTCCGCGACCCGGGCAGCCACCAGCCGCCACGAAGACGGGCGCTGGAGGCCGCCATCGCCTGGAGCTACGAGCTGCTCTTTCCCGACGAACGCCGCGGGCTGTGGGCGCTGTCCTGTTTCGCCGGTGGAGCGACGCTGAGCGCTCTCGAAGCCGTGCTGGCCGCACTCGAGGTGCCCGACACCGCGGTTCTCGACACCATCACCCGCCTGGTGGACCGCTCGCTGGTCGTGCTGGACGACGGCTCCGAGGCCGCGCCGCGCTACCGGCTGCTGGACAGCGTCCGGCTGTTCGCCGCCGGCCGGCTGGCCGAGTCAGGTGCGGAGACGTCCGCCCGGCTGGCCCATGCTCGCTGGTACGCCGACCGGGCGGCCTGGTGTGCCGGCCACATCGTCACGCCGAGTCAGCCCGACTGCCTGGCGTACGCCCGCGCCGAGCGGGCCGACATCGACGCGGCGCTGGCCTGGAGCCGGCGCAACGATCCGTCGATCGCGGCCGCCATCGGCCTGGGCATGGCCTGGACCTGGGTGGTGCTCGGCGACGGTGCGGCCGGCGCCGCCCGGGTGCGGGACGCCGTGGCGACGGCCGCGCCGGCTGATCGCGCCCGCGGCCTGCTCGCCGCGGTGTGGCTGGAGGCATCGGCCGGTGACCTCACCGTGGCCGAGCGCGACCTCCTACTCGCGGCGGCGCTCGCCGAAGCCCTGAGCGACGACCTGCTGGCCGCCGACGTCCGCTGGTATCGGGCGTTCGTGGCGATCCAGCGGGGTGACGCGGACGCCGCCCGCTCCGAATCAGGCGCCGCGCTGCGGGTGTATCGACAGTCCGGCTCCGACTGGTCGATCGCCGCCGGCCTGCTGCTGGCCGCCTACGGTGCGCTGATGGCGGGAGATGTCGCGTCGGCGGACCGCGACGCCGGTGCGGCGGTCGCCCTGATCGGCGCCACCGGTGACGCCTGGGGCCTCATCCACGGCAACGCCATTCTCGGCGGGGTGGCGCAGGGCCAGGGCCGGCTGGGCGAGGCGGCGACCGCTTTCGAGGCGGCGGCCGAGGCCGCCCGGCGACTTGGCTTCGCCGGTCAGGCGGCGCTGCACCGGGCGTCCCTGGCTCGCTGTCTGGCCAGGGCCGGCGACCCGGGCGCCGAGGCGGCCTTCGAACAGGCGCTGACCGACGCGACCGCGGTCGCCGACGGCCGCCTGCAGGCCTCCGTGCGGCTGCAGTTGGCGCGACTGCTCCGCTCGCACGGCGACCCCGAGCGGGCGACACGTCTGGTCGAGCAGAACGCGCACTGGTACGCGAGGTCGGGCGGCGGTGACCTGATGCTGCTGAATCGCATCGAACGCGCGGCGCTCGCCGGCGATGAGGAAGCACTGACGTTGCTGGCGGACCAGGCCCGGGCGGCCGGGGACATCGAGTCGGTGGTCGCCGCCCTGGATGCCCTGGCCCTGTGCGCGGCGCGCTCGGGAGATCTCGGACGGGCGCGCGACCTGCTCGGCCGTGCCGATGAGGAGATGGCGGCCGCGCCCTACCTGCTGCAGCACACCGAGCGGTACGACGCCGTGGCCGCTCGGGCCCTCACCGAGCCCGCGGCTCGGCGGTGACAGGTCACCGCTGGGGCGCCATCACGGTCAGGGTCTGCGGCACCACCCGGGCGGCCATCCGTCGGCATTCGCCGGCCGCGTCCCCGTCGAGTTGGTACTCCACCGGCTCGGACGCCTCGATCAGCACCCGGCGTCCCTGCCCCCGGTCGATCTCGGACGCCTCCGGCACCGGCAGCAGCACACTGGTGGTGATCCGCAGCCAGTCCGCGACGTTGCCCGGGGACGCGATGAACAGGTCGAGCAGCCCGTCGTCGAACTGGGCGTCGGGCAGCAGTTGGACGTTGCCCTGCAACTGGCCGACGTTACCGACGATCACCAGCCCGGCGTGCCGTTCGATCGGCTTGTCGTCGTCGAGGGTGACGGTCACGTCGAAGGACGGCAGCGCGGCGGCATCGCCGGCGGCCATCACGTAGGCGGCCGGGCCGAGGATCTTCTTCAGGCCCTCGTCGGTGCCGCTCATGATCCGGGCGTCCAAGCCCACGCCGGCCATCACCGCGATGTGCTCGGGCTCCTGTTCGTCGATCGTCACCTCGACCAGGTCGATCCGGTCCCGGCGCCCTTCCAGGATCACCCGGAGCGCCTCGGACTCGTCCAGCGGAATGCCCAGGTTGCGGGCCAGCAGGTTGCCGGTCCCCGACGGCAGCAGGCCGAGCGGGACGTCGGTGCCGGACAGCTCCGAGCAGACCACCCGGACCGTGCCGTCGCCGCCGGCCACCATCACCAGGTCGACCTCGGCCTTCAACGCCGCCCGGACCATGCCGCGTCCGGGATCGTCGACAGTCGTCTCCAGGAACAGCGGCGTCCAGCCGTACTCGCGGCAGTCGGTCTCGACGTGCCGCCGGAAAGCAGCCCAGTCGGGGATCTTGGTCGGGTTGACCACGATGGCGCAGCGCTTCGGGTTGCGGGCAGCCAGGGCCGCGGCGCGAGTGGGCCGCTCGGGCTGCATATGCACCCTCGCCACGGTGAGGGCGAGGCTGGCCGTGAACCCGCCGAACAGGATGCCGCCGACCAGGTCGCTGACCCAGTGCGCATGCAGCAGCCAGCGATCGAGGGCGACCAGCAGGATCATCCCAAGGCCCAGCCAGCGCCAGAACTCGATCGCTGCCCGAGGCTGCTTGGTGGTGGTCGTGGTGGCGATCACCACCAGGGCGGCGGTGACGATGGCGACCATGTGTCCGGACGGGTACGCGTAGCCGCTGTTGCTGATCAGCTCGGTGAGGGTGCCGGGCGGACGCGGTCGCGCGAACAGCAGCCGGGCCAGGTTCTGGCCGCCCCAGCCGAGGCCGATTGCCAGCACGACTCCCACGGTCAGGTTCCGCAGCCGCCGCCGGAACGCCCAGATGGCGATGCCCGCGAGCACGCAGTTCACCGGCAACGGGTGGAAGAGGATGGCGACTGCCGCGGCGATCTGGATAACCGGGTCCTGCCAGTGCGGCGTGGGCGCCTGAACGGCGTCCAAAGCGATGAGCGCGCCCGAGTACAGCAGCAGCGTCCACACCACGAAGCCCACCCCGAAGGTGATCGTGGCAAGCGGGCCGATGCCCGGCCGGCGGCTGCGCATGCGCCATTGTGGCACCCGGATAGCGGGACGCGGGGCGTCCGGCGCCGGCCGATAGGCTGAGCCGGTGATCGACCCGAAACTGTTACGCACCGAGCCCGACCGTCTGCGAGCCGCCCAAGAGGCCCGCGGCGAGTCCTCCGAGCTGATCGACCGGTTGGTCGAGGCGGATTCGGCACGCCGGTCGGCGATCGCGTCCTTCGAGTCGCTGCGGGCCGAGCAGAAGTCCTTCGGCAAGGAGGTCGCCCGGGCCAAGGGCGACGAGAAGGCCGCGCTGATCACCCGCACCCGGGAGCTTGCCGCGCAGGTGAAGGCGGCGGACGCGGCGGCGACCGAGGCGGCCACGCGGTTCGACGAGTTGCTGCTGACGCTGCCCAATCCGGTGTTCGACGACGTTCCGCGCGGCGGCGAGGACGACTTCGTGGTGGTCTCCGAGCACGGCACTCCGCGTGACTTCGCGGCGGAGGGCTTCACCCCGCGCGACCACTTGGAGCTGGGCGAACTGCTCGGCGCGATCGACATGCCGCGCGGTGCGAAGGTGTCCGGCGCGCGCTTCTACTTCCTCACCGGACAAGGCGCGATGCTGGAGTTGGCGCTGATCAACCTGGCCCTGGCCAAGGCGATGGAGTGGGGCTTCACGCCGATCCTGCCGCCGGCGCTGGTGAAGCCGTCCGCGATGGAGGGCACCGGCTTCCTCGGTCAGGCCGCGCAGGACGTCTACCACCTGCCGGCCGACGACCTGTATCTGGTCGGGACGTCCGAGGTGGCGCTGGCCGCTTACCACAGTGACGAGATCCTGGACGCCGCGACGTTGCCGCGGCGCTACGCCGGCTACTCGCCGTGCTATCGGCGCGAGGCGGGCAGCTACGGCAAGGACACCAAGGGCATCTTCCGGGTGCACTGGTTCGACAAGGTCGAGATGTTCGTCTACTGCCATCCCGACGAGGCGGACGACCTGCACCGCAAGCTGCTGGAGTTCGAGAAGGAGTTCATCACCGCGCTCGAGTTGCCGTTCCAGGTGCTCGAGGTGGCCTCCGGCGATCTGGGGCTGAGCGCGGCGCGCAAATTCGACTGCTACGGCTGGATCCCCAGCCAGGCCAAGTACCGCGAGATCACCTCGACCTCGAACTGCACCACCTTCCAGGCTCGCCGGCTGAACATCCGGATGCGCACCGAGGCCGGCATCGAGTCGGTGGCGACGCTGAACGGCACGCTGTGCGCGATGACCCGGATGATCATCTGCCTGCTGGAGAACCACCAGCAGCCGGACGGCTCGGTGCGCATCCCGGACGCCCTGCGTCCCTACCTGGGTGGGCGGGAGTTCCTCACCCCGGTCAGCTGACCTGGTTTGCCCTCGCCACGGCACCCCTGAAAGCCTGGGCAGGAAGGGGAGTGAGTTCATGGCTTGGCGACCACGCCTGGTGGCACTGGACATCGACGGCACGCTGGTGGACCCGGTCCGGGTCCTGCCCGATTCGGTGACCGCGGCGGTAGCTGCCGTAGTGGACGCCGGGGTTCCGGTCGTGCTGAGCACCGGACGCGGCTGGGCCGGCACCCGGTTGCTGGTCGAGGCGCTGAACCTGCCGCCCGGCCAGCACGTCTGCTCCAACGGCGCCGTCCGGGTGCACAACCCGCCGCTGCAGGTGCTTCAGACGGTCACCTTCGATCCCACCAACGTGGTCGACCGGGTGCTGGCCGAACATCCCGAGGCGATGCTGGCGGTCGAGGTCGGCAAAGAGGGATTCAACGTCAACCGGCTGTTCCCCGAGGGCGAGTTGACCGGCGAACTGACCGTGGTCGACCGCGACGAACTGGTCTCCGAGCTGGTCACCCGGGTGGTCGTCCGCGACCCGAACGCGTCCGAGGACGACTTCATCGCGCTCGCGCATCGGCTGGGCCTGGAGGGAGTCAGCTACTTCATCGGCTACACCGCCTGGCTCGACATCGCGCCCGGCGTCGACAAATCCTTCGGCCTGGCCGCCGCCTGCACCGACCTCGGTGTGGACGCCGCCGACGTGCTGGCGATCGGGGACGGCCGCAACGACATCGGCATGCTCCGCTGGGCCGGACGCGGGGTCGCCCTGGGCGATGCGCCGGACGAGGTGCAGGCGGCAGCCGACCACGTCACCGACCTGTTCGACCAGGACGGCACGGCCAAGGAACTGCTGCGCTGGTTCGGCTGACCACCCCGCCCGTCCCCGCGCTCGCCGAACTGAACAGGGCT
Organism: Micropruina sp.; assembly: GCF_047602385.1. Taxonomy (GTDB): domain Bacteria; phylum Actinomycetota; class Actinomycetes; order Propionibacteriales; family Propionibacteriaceae; genus Micropruina. The sequence goes on along the minus strand of NZ_JASGHL010000005.1, from coordinate 479,734 downwards.
CGCTGAGTTCAGCGAGCCCTGAATAGTTCGGCGAGCGATTGGGGGACGCGCGACGGGCGCAATTGGCGTCTGGCGACACATAACAGCTTGGGAACACTCGTCCCGGTTCACTCCCGCAGCAGTCCGGCGGGGGCTAGCCTCCCCCCATCGTGGCGGCACCGCGCTGTCGGGAAGGAATGGGGAAGTGACCATGCAGTTCACCGTGCGTCGCGGGGCGGCAATAGCCGCGGCGATCACGTTGCTCGCCGGCTTCGGCGGGTGTGCGCAGAGCCAGCGACAGACCGCGAGCCCGGGCGCACCCGCCGGCAGCGGCAGCACCAAGGACACCTTCGTCTTCGCGGCGTCCTCGGACCCGATCATGCTCGACCCGGCGATGGCCAGCGACGGTGAGACCTTCCGGGTCGCCCGGCAGCAGTTCGAGGGCCTGCTCGGCACCAAGCCCGGCACCACCGAGGTCGAGCCGCTGCTGGCGACCGCGTGGAAGGCGTCCAACGGCAACAAGGCGTTCACCTTCACGCTGCGCAGCGGGGTGAAGTTCTCCGACGGCACCGACTTCAACGCCGAGGCGGTGTGCGCGAACTTCGACCGTTGGTTCAACTGGACCGGCCTCAACCAGTCCGAGAACATCTCGTACTACTACGGCAAGCTGATGCGCGGCTTCAAGACCGGCGCAAACGCCGACCAGGCGCTCTACAAGGACTGCCAGGCGAGCAGCGCTACCGAGGCGACGATCAATCTGAACAGTCCGTTCGTGCACTTCCTGGACGCGATGACCCTGCCGGCGTTCTCGATGCAGTCGCCGACGGCGATGAAGAAGTACGACGCGGACAGCACCTCGGGTACGGCGAAGGACCCGCGATTCTCCGAGTACGCCACGGCGCATCCGACCGGCACCGGCCCGTTCGTCTTCGAGAAGTGGGAGCGCGGCCAGCAGGTGACCCTGAAGCGCAACGACAACTACTGGGGCGACAAGGCCAAAGTCTCCACGGTGATCATCCGCACCATCTCCGACCCGAAGGCCCGCACCCAGGAGCTCCAGGCCGGCAACATCGACGGCTACGACCTGGTCGCGCCCGCCGACCAGCCGGGGCTCAAGCAGGCCGGCCTGCAGATCCTGCAGCGCCCGGCGTTCAACATTCTGTACCTGGGCATGAACCAGAAGATCAAGGCGCTTTCCGACCTCAAGGTGCGCCAGGCGATCGCCTACGCGATCGACAAGGACGCCCTGATCAAGCAGGTGATGCCCGAGGGCACCGTGGCGGCGATCAACTTCATGCCTGAGAACGTGACCGGCTGGAATGGCAACGTCGAGAAGTATGCCTACAACCCGGACAAGGCGAAGTCACTGTTGAAGGAGGCCGGGCAAGAGAACCTGACCCTGGATTTCAACTACCCGACCGGCGTCTCGCGGCCCTACATGCCCTCGCCCGAGGACATCTACACCTCCTTGAAGGCACAGCTCGAAGCCGTCGGGATCAAGGTCAATCCGGTGGCGAACAAGTGGAGCCCGGACTATCTCGATCTGATTCAGGGCAACGCCGGCACCGACAAGCACGGTATTCACCTGCTCGGCTGGACGGGTGACTACAACGACCCGGACAACTTCATCGGCGTGTTCTTCGGCACCAAGGCCAATGAGTGGGGCTTCGACAACCCGGCTCTGTTCACCGCGCTGAAGGAGGCCCGTGGGATGAGCGACGCGGCCGCCCAGAAGGCGAAGTACGAACAGATCAACAAGATGATCGCGGACTTCGTGCCGGGCGTCCCACTCACCCATGCGCCGCCGTCGCTGGCCTTCGGCAAGGGCGTCCAGGGCTATCAGCCCTCGCCGGTCCAGGACGAGGTGTGGAACGGCGTCACCATCACCAAGTGACACCCCTTCAGAGGTGCTGATCATCGTCGGTCAAGCTTGTCGAAGCCTCTCTGGCAACGGGTTTCGACAGGCTTGACCAGGGGGACGCCGGATCGATCAGCGCCTCTCCAGCTGCAGTTGACCCAGTGCCGGGTCGGGGCCCCAGGACGGCCCCGGCCCGCACCGAACGGAAGGGACGCGCATGCTCAGGTTCGCCGTCCGCCGGATCCTGTTGATGGTCCCGGTGCTTTTCGGCCTGAGCGTGCTGCTGTTCGGCTGGCTGCGGTCGCTGCCGGGTGATCCGGCCCGGGCTCTGCTCGGCGAGAAGGCCACTCCCGAGGCGATCGCCCGGATCAACGAACAGTACGGCTTCGACAAGCCGATCCTGCAGCAGTACTTCACCTACGTCGGACAGCTGATCCGCGGCGACTTCGGCAGCAGCCCGCGCACCGGCGAGCCCGTCCTGGAAACCTTTCTGCTGCGTTTTCCGGCCACCGTCGAACTCGCGGTCGCCGCACTGCTGTTCGCCGTGGTGGTGGGCATTCCGCTGGGTTACCTGGCGGCCAAGCGGGCCGGTGGAGTCCTCGACACGTTGACGGTTTCGGCCTCGTTGGCCGGCGTGGTGATCCCGGTGTTCGTGCTCGCCTACCTGCTCAAGGTGGTGTTCGCGGTCGGCCTGCCCGGCTTGCACTTCTTGGCTGTGCTGCCCTCCTCGGGTAGACAGACGGTCACCATCGACGCGACCCACATCACCAATTTCTATGTGCTGGACGGCCTGCTCACCGGCGAACTGGACGCGTCCTGGGACGCCATCCTGCACCTGATCCTGCCGGCCATCGCACTGGGCAGCATTCCGCTGGCCATCGTGGTGCGGATGACCCGGGCGTCGGTGCTGGACGTGCTGCACGAGGACTACGTCCGCACCGCCAAGGCGAAGGGCCTGTCGCCCGGCCTGATCAGCCGGCGGCATGTGCTGCGCAACGCCTTGCTGCCGGTGACCACCACGATCGGCCTGCAGACCGGTGCGCTGCTGTCCGGCGCGGTGCTGACCGAGGCGGTGTTCGCCTTCAACGGCATCGGCTCGTATCTGTTCGAGGCGATCTCGAACCTGGACTTCGCCGTGCTGCAGGGGTTCATCGTGTTCATCGCGCTGGTCTATGCCGTGGTGAACCTGGTGGTCGACCTGCTGTACGGCCTGATCGATCCGAGGTTGAGAACCAGATGAGCACTGACGAACGGTCCACCGAGCCGACCCCCGACGTCCCCGAGGTTCCCGACGTCGTCCTCGCCACGTCCGTCGGCGTCATCGAACGTTCGCCCGCGCTGGCCGAAGCGATGGGCGACACCGGTGTGGACGAAGAGGGCACCAGCCTGTGGAAGGGTGCCCTGCAACGGCTGATCCGCAACCCGTCGGCCATTCTCGGCGCCGCCATCGTGACCATGTTCGTCCTGGTCGCGGTGCTGGCGCCGGTGCTCGCTCCCTACGAGCCGGCCGGCTCGCAATGGATCCGCGAGATCACCCCCTACGCGCTGCCGCCGTTCTCGTCCGAGCACCCGCTGGGGCTCGACCCGTTCGGCTCGGACCTGCTCACCCAGTTGATCTTCGGCGCCCGGCAGTCGCTGATCATCGGCGTCGTGTCCACCCTGCTCGGCCTGCTCGGCGGGGCCGCCCTGGGTGCGCTCGCCGGCGCCTTCGGCGGCTGGGTGGACGTGCTGGTGATGCGGCTGGTCGACATCCTGCTGTCCATCCCGTCCCTGCTGCTGGCGGTGTCGGTGGCCGCGGTGATGGGACGCCAGCCGCTGGCCATCATGGTGGCCATCGCGGCCGCCCAGGTACCGATCTTCGCCCGGCTGCTGCGCGGCTCGATGCTCGCCGAATCGCGTAAGGACTACGTGCTCGCCTCGGTCTCACTGGGCCTGCGGCGACGCACCATCACGATGAGCCACGTGCTGCCCAACTCGCTCGGGCCGGTGCTGGTGCAGGCCACCCTCACCCTGGCCACCGCGATCATCGAAGTCGCCGCGTTGTCCTTCCTCGGCCTCGGCGAAGCCGACCCGGCGGTTGCCGAGTGGGGGCGGATGCTGGTGAAGGCCCAGGACCGGCTGCAGACCGCGCCGCACCTGACCCTGCTGCCCGGCCTGTGCATCGCGGTCACCGCGCTCGGCTTCACCCTGCTCGGCGAAGCGCTGCGCGAGGCCCTCGACCCGAAGTCGAGGAGGTGACGATGAGTGCCGACGGCAGTACCTCACTGCTCGAGATCGACAACCTGAGCGTCACCTTCCGGCGCCGGAACTCCGAGACCCGCGCGGTGGACGGGGTCAGCTACGCGGTGGCGCCCGGCGAGATCGTCGGCGTGGTCGGCGAGTCCGGCTCGGGCAAGTCTGTCACCGTGCTCGCACTGATGGGGCTGCTCGCCAGCCGCGGCGTCCAGGTCACCGGACAGGCCCGCTACAAGGGACGCGACCTACTGAGCCTGTCCGACGGCGCGATGGCGAAGCTGCGTGGGTCCGAGATCGCGATGGTGTTCCAGGATCCGATCAGCTCGCTGAACCCGGTGGTGCCGATCGGCGTCCAGGTGGCCGAAGTGCTGCTGACCCACACCCGGACGAACCGGCGCGACGCGATGACCGAATCGGTCGACCTGCTCCGGCGCTGCGGCATCCCCGACCCCGACCGCCGGCTCAAGGAGTATCCGCACCAGCTCTCCGGCGGCATGCGGCAGCGGGCGCTGATCGCGATGGCGCTGGCCTGCAAGCCCCGGCTGCTGATCTGCGATGAGCCGACCACCGCTCTCGACGTCACCATCCAGGCCCAGGTGCTGGAGCTGCTGAAGGAGCTGGTCACCGACACCGGGACGGCGATGATCATGATCACCCACGACCTCGGTGTGGTCGCCGGGCTCTGCGACCAGGTCAACGTGATGTACTCCGGGCGGATCGTCGAGTCCGCCACCCGGGAAGAGTTGTTCGCGCACCCACGGCACCGCTACACCCACGGTCTGCTGGCCTCGATCCCGCGACTGGACGCCCCGCGCGGTGAACCCCTGCACCCGATCCCGGGCACTCCCCGGGACACCATCGCGTGGGCCAAAGCCTGCGCCTTCGCGCCGCGTTGCCTGCACGCGACCGACGAGTGCGTCCGGCCGGACATCCCGCTCGAGCCGCTGCCGGATTCACCGCCCGACCACCCTGTCCGATGCGTCCACCCCGCGGAGGTGACCCAGTGAACGACTCCGCCGACGACCTGCTGGTGGTGGAAGGGCTCGAGGTGCACTTCCCGATCAGGCGGGGCATCGTGATGGACCGCACCGTGGGCCACGTCAAGGCCGTCGACGGTGTCGACCTGCGGGTACCCCGTGGCCGCACCTACGGCCTGGTCGGCGAGTCCGGGTGCGGCAAGTCGACGCTCGGACGCGCCGTGCTGCGGCTGGAGGAACCGACCGCCGGCAGTGTCACCCTGGACGGCGTGGACGTCGCCACGCTGAAGGGCGAGCCGCTGCGGAAGCTGCGCCGCCGGATGCAGATGGTGTTCCAGGACCCGCTGGCCTCGCTCGACCCGCGGCAGTCGGTGCAGAGCCTGATGATCGAGCCGCTGCGGGTGCACGATCCGCGTCCGAACGCCGAGCTGGTGGCCCGAGCCGCCGAGATGCTCGAACTGGTCGGGATGCCCCGCTCGGCGCTGGCCAAGTATCCGCACGAGTTCTCCGGCGGCCAGCGGCAGCGGATCGGGATCGCTCGGGCGATGATCCTCAACCCCGACCTGGTGATCGCCGATGAACCGGTCTCGGCGCTGGACGTCTCGGTCCAGGCCCAGGTGATCAACCTGCTGGAGAAGCTGCAGCGCGAGTTCGGCCTGACCTACATCGTGATCGCCCACGACCTCGCCGTCGTCCGGCACATCTCGGACCGGATCGGCGTGATGTACCTGGGCCGGATCGTCGAGGAAGCCGACTCCGACGAGCTCTACGCCGAGCCGCTGCACCCGTACACGATCGCGCTGATGTCGGCGATCCCGATCCCGGACCCCGACGTCGAGGATCGCCGGGAACGGATCCTGCTGCGTGGTGACCTGCCCAGCCCGGCGAATCCGCCGTCCGGTTGCCGGTTCCACACCCGCTGCCCCTACCGGCAGCCCACCAGGTGCGATGACGAGGTGCCTCAGCTGCGCGAGATCGACGGGCACCCCGGCCACCGGGTCGCTTGCCACTGGGCCGAAGGCATCCTGGCCGGCGAGGTGCAGCCCGCGGCGTCCCTGGTGGTGGAGGCCGCCGCGGGCTGAAGCTGGCTCGGGGAAGGCGTCGGCTTGAGGACCCCCGCCGATTGAGCCTGTCGGGACCGCTTCGCCGCGCCGCGGAGAAGTAGCCGTTATGGCGCGGTCCGGACGGCCCGCGTCAGGGTCTCGCGGCGGCGGGTTCAGGTGGTGGTCCGGGTGTGGCCAGAACGCTCCTTTCTCCGCGCCAGGACGCGGCTGACCGAATCACCCGCGTGATTACGCGTGAATTTCGGCGGGAGCCATGCTTCGGTAAGCGCTGACCTTCATTGGTCGAGCTTGGCGAGACCTCTCTGGCAATGTGGGTCCGACACGCTCGACCCGCGGTGTGCTTCGTTGGTCGAGCTTGTCGAGACCTTTTGGCAATGTGGGTCCGACACGCTCAACCCGCGATGGTTGCGACGATCTGGACTAGGCGACCTGGCGGTCCCGAGGCCGGTGCGTCCGGACGACCGCAACGAACGCGGCCAAGACCCGTTCCATGGTCGGCTTCACCACCGCGAGCGGCCGCTCGGACGCGGCCACCGCGCGCGCCCGGCGCATGTGTCGTTTCACGGTGGACAGCGAGCAGCCGAGTCGCATCGCCAGCACCTCGAGGCTCTGGTCCGGATTCGCCTGGCGCAACCGCAGCACTTCCTCGTGATTGAGCTGCCGCCCACCGCGGACGACGCCGGCCAGAGCGTCGAAGTCCTCCTTGGCGACGCTCACCCCGAGCTGGGCGCGCATCTGCGTGCGCTGCGCCTGAGTCGTGCCGGCGACGAAGCCCGCGACGTCCTGGTTGACCACCGCGTCGTAGAGGCAGGAGTTGAACAGTGGACAGCCGTCGCAGGTGGCGCGGGCCCGCTCGGTCAACAGGGTCAGCTGGCGGCGCCGCTCGCCGTCGCCGCGCGCGGCGGAGGGGTCTTCCAGCAGCGCGTGCTGGAACAGGGCCGGCTGATCGATGCAAGCGGCGCGGTCGCCGCTGGTGCGGTGCAGCATGACGTACTCACTTCCGTGGCTGGGGCGTCTTGGGGTTTGGACGCGTCCAGTCACGATTCGGTTGCAACTCCCCCCGGAGTCCGTCGGGATGATCCCCTGCTGGGGCATGAACTTCCGGTCTCCGTCACCCGGATTCGCCCCTTACAGGCCCGCTCCGAATTGGCGAGTGCCTCGGCACTAGGTGAGACGCTACCCTGACCGGGAGCATCGATCCAGGGAGCACACCCATGCAGGCGTTCCACCGGGAGCCTGACTGGTTGACCGTCATGGCCGACGGGACCGTCAAGCAACTCAATCCGTTCTCGGGCACCGAGGTGTGGACGGTGGCCGGACGCGGCAACCGCCCGCTCGGGGTGTCGTTGCCGCCGCCGGTCCCGCTCGATCCCGAGCGGCACGGCCGGCACTGCCCGTTCTGCGAGCGGCGCTACCTGGAGACGCCGCCGGAGAAGTCGCGGATGGTGCGGCGTCCGGACGGCAGCTGGGAGACCCTCTACCGGACCACCGCCGAGGAGCTGTACGCAACCACCGCCGAGTTCCGGCGGGTGCCGAACCTGTTCGAGATCCTCAGCTACCAGTACTGGCACGCCAACTACGGCTACGTGCTGCCCAGCCGGGTGGCGGCGCGCCGGACGGCCTACCTGCAGTCCGCCGCCGGCCGGGCTCATGTGCTCGGGGTGGCCCGGGCCAAGCTGGTGGCCAGCGGCCGGACGCCCGAGCAGCTCGACGCGATGACCAGCGACGAACAGGTCGAGTTCGCGTCCGGGTTCTTCGGCGGCGGGCACGACGTGATCATCAGCCGCCGGCATTTCGTGGACGGCGCGGTCGACAACACCCAGCTGGCCGGCTCGGGCACCCTGACGCCCGACGAGCATTACCAACTGCTGGCCTTCACCGTGGAGTCGATCTCGGCGCTGTTCACACTGAACCGGTACGCCCGCTACGTGGTGGTCTTCCAGAACTGGCTGCGGCCCGCCGGGGCGTCCTTCGATCACCTGCACAAGCAGTTGGTCGCCGTCGATGAGCGTGGCGTCCAGGCCGAACGTGCGGTCGCCCAGCTGCGTGCCAATCCGAACGTCTTCAACGAGGACGCCGTCAACTACGCCGGCTACAAGAACCTGGTGCTGGCCGAGAACGACCACGCCATCGCATTCGCCGGTTTCGGCCACCGCTTCCCGTCGCTGGAGATCTATTCCAAGAGTGCCGAATGCGATCCGTGGGAGCAGTCGCCCGAGGAACTGCGCGGCATGTCGGACCTGCTGCACGCGATGCACGCCGCGACCGGGGTCGAGGTGCCCAGCAACGAAGAATGGCACTACCGGCCGATCGACGTCGACGTGGCGATGCCCTGGCGGATCGTGCTGAAGTGGCGGATCTCGACGCTGGCCGGCTTCGAGGGCGCCACCAAGATCTACCTCAACACCCTCGACCCGTGGGCGATCCGGGACCGGACGGTGACCAAGCTGCTGGCGCTGCGCGACGACGGCCGGATCGCCGCCAACCTGCGGATCGGCAGCGAGGCCGAATGCCGTCCGAACTCGCTGCGATACAACGCCGGGTCTCGCTGAGCGGTAGCCAAGGCCGTCCTGAGGCAGAATGGGGACGACTTCAGGAAGGTGGGGCCGATGTCCGGTCAGCAGTGGCAGAACTTTCCGGTGCCTGAGCAGGGCCGGGGGTGGGCGGGTTTCTCGGCCGACCCGCGGGATCCGCAGTACCAGCAGTTGCGAGCCTCGGACGCCGACCGCGGCAACGCGGCTTCGATGCTGGCCGACGCCTACGCCGAGGGCCGGCTGGACAACGACGAGTACAACCAGCGGCTGGACCAGACGATGAGCTCGAAGAGCCTCGGCGAACTGGTGCCGGTGCTGGCCGATCTGACTCCGGTGCGCCCCCAGCCGGCGGCGGCCAGCCCGCCGTCCATGCCACAGCAGGGACGTCCGCGCGGGCCGCAGGGGATGATCGGGAGGTTTCCGCGCTGGTGGCTCGGGCTGGCGGTGATGTTCAACCTGATCTGGTTGATGACCGTGCTCGGGACGGGGCACTGGATCTATTACTGGCCGATGTGGCCGATGCTGGGCACCGCGATCCCGATGATCATGGGCGTGGTCGGCGGACGGGTCAACCGGCAGGACCGGATCGACCGCCGGGATCAGCGGGCGATCGACCGGGGCTACCAGCCGCCGGAGAACGACCTGCGCTGAGATCCGGCGCCGCTGGCCGAGCTTGTCGAGACCCAAGACCGCTGGTTGGCACCCGAGACCGCTGGTCGAGCTTGTCGAGACCCAAGCCTGTTGGTGAAGCCTGTCGAGACCCGTCCCCGCCCGCTCAGTCCTCGCGCACTCCCAGGGTGGTGCACTGACGCCGCAGCAGCGCGGCGTAGAGGGCGTCCGCGGGATCGGCAGTGCCGACGAAGTGCCCGGCCAACTCCAGTCCGATGAAGCCGACCAGGGCAGCCAGCTCGGTGAGGACGGCGGCCGCGCCGGCCGGTTGGGCGCCGGGCAGGCCGGCGGTCAGCGGACCGAGTTGGCGGGCCAGCTCCGCCGTGTCGAACGGGTCGGGCGACGAGGTGGCGCCGGCGGCGAGAAAGTGGACGGCGACCGCGGCGGCAGCCGGAATGGTCTCCGGAGGCGCCACGTAACCGGGGATCGGCGTCCCGTAGATCAGCTGGAACTCGTGCGGTGCACCCCTAGCCCAGTTCCGGAAAGCGTGCCCCAGGTCGGTCCAGGCGGGGTGCGGGGTGGCGTCCGAAATGACGGCGAGGGCGCGGTCGAGGTTGCCGTAGCTCTCGATGATCAGCATGGTCAGCAGCGCTTCGCGGGTCGGGAAGTAGCGGTAGACCGCCGAGGACACCAGTCCCACCTCGCGCGCTACCGCCCGCATCGAGAGCGCGCCCCCGCCCTCGGCCGCGATCGCCTGCCGCGCGGCTCGCAGGATCGCGGCCGTCGTCCGGGCTCGTGCCTCGTCGCGCTTACCCACTGGGCGTCCCCTCGTCAGGCCCTCCCTAACTAGTTCTGCCCTCCCACCGGAGGGAGGCCAGAACTAGTTAGGGAGGGCTTTTCGGTGTCGGGGACCAGTCTGGCACGAACAAGAGCAGCGCTCTTGCAAATCCGAGAGCGGTGCTCTATCTTTTCAAAAGAGAGCGGTGCTCTCGATTAATCGGAGGAGATGACATGCGGCCCAGGCTGACGACGGAGCGGGACCTGTTGGTGCCGTTGGCGACGACCGGAGTCCTGATGGCGGTGTATCTGCTGGTCCGGCCCTACGGCGATTCACCGGCGCTCACGCCGAACCCCGCAGAGCAGGCGGCCGCCTTCGCGTCCCCGTGGTGGGTGGCTGCACACGTCGCGGGGGCGCTGGCGCTGGCCGGGTTCGGACGCCTCGCGCTGCGGCTGTCCGACCTGGCGCGCGAGTCGTTCGCCGCCCGGCTGGCCCGTTGGTCGGGCCTGACCGGGGCCGTGCTGGTGCTGCCGTACTTCGGCGCCGAGACCTTCGCCCTGCACGTGATCGGACGGCACGCGTTGACCGACGTCTCGGGGCTGGCCATGGTGGACGAGATCCGCAACCAGCCGGTGGCGATCAGCCTGTTCGGCCTCGGACTGCTGCTGCTCGCGGTCGCCGGCGTCGCCTTCGCTCTGGCCTGGACGCGGTACGCCAGCAGCCGGGCGGCGTGGCCGCTGGGCATCCTGGTCGCCCTGGTGCTGCCGCAGTTCTACCTGCCGACGGTCGGCCGGATGGCGTTCGGAGTCGTCTACCTGTTTGCCGCGGCCGTGTTCGCCGGATCGGTGCTGCGCCGTCGTCCGATCGTTGACGCACCCGCGGGCGGCGGGCCGGTGTCAATGACGGCCAGCCGGTAGCCACGCTTGACCACGGTGGCGATCACCGGCGCGCCGAGGCAGCGCCGCAGCCGGCTCAGTGCCATCTCGAGCGCGTGGTGGTCGGAGCTGCCGACCATGCGCAGCAGTTGCTCGCGCGTCACCACTGCCCCGTCCGCGGCGAGCAGCGCGCGCAGCAAGGTGAGCGGCAACGGGGTGAGCGGGATGCGCCGGCCGTCCAGTTCGACGATCGCGCCGCGGATCACCAGTTCGCCGTGCGTGGTGACCGCCCTGGCCACCCGGAGCTCCGGCAGCCGTTCGCACAGCAGCCGGATCAGGGCGCCCATCCGGAACCGGTCCGGCTGGATCGGCTGGACGCCCGCGGCCACCAGGGCCGCTGAGGTGACCGGGCCGACGGCGGCTGCGACGACGCCTCCGCGGAAGGCGCGGAGCAGGGCGTCGTGCATGCCGAGCGCTTCGGCGGCGGCGAACAGGGCGTCGACGGCCGGCGCGCTGGTGAAGGTGACGGCGTCGAGCTGGTCGCCGCACACCGTCTCGATCAGCCGCGGAATCCGCGCATCGGTGTCGTCGAGCGATCTCCACCGGTAGGGCGAGACGGTCACCACCCGATGCCCCGCGGCCAGCAGCGGCGCCAGCACCGCGTCCTCGAGATAGCCGTGGGCCTGTACGGCGACGGTCAGCGCGGAGTCGTGCTCGGCGAGCACCTTGGCCACCAGCGAGGCGGTGGTCTCCTCCTCGCTCATCCCGGAGTCGTCCAGCCCGGCCGCCCGGATGCCGCCGCGCGCCTTCGGGCCGCGGACCAGGATCCGCGCCGTCGCCAGCCGGGCGAGCAGCTGTTCGCCCAGTCCCGCCGCGTCGGCCACCTCGAGCCAGCGCCGGACGCCGAACGCGGTGGTGGCGAGCACCACGTCGGGACGCGCGGCGATGATCGCCTCGGTGTCGACGATGACCTGTTCGTCGTCGGAGGCAGGCTCCATCCGCAGGGTCGGGGCGTGCAGCACGTGCGCGCCCCGCCGCTCCAGCGCATCGATCAGGTCGCCGGCGCGGCGTTCGCTGGTCACCCCGATCCGGAAGCCTTCCAGCTGGTCGCGCAGCGGACCCGGTGCCAGCTCAGTCATCGCTGCCGCCCCTGCGGACCGGGAGCATGGCGCCGGCCAACAGCACCCGTCCGTCCGCCAGCTCGGATGCCGTCGCCGGGCGCTGCTGACCCCGCTCGGCCACCCGGGGAACGGTCGGCGCGGCGTCTGCGGGGGCGTTGATGAAGCTGCGAAAGCGTTTCAATCTCTCCGGGTCGCGCAGGGTCGCCGCCCATTCGTCCTCGTAGCCCGCCACATGGGTCGCCATCGCCGCCTCCAGTTCGGCGGCCAGGCCGAGCGAATCCTCCACCACGACCGCCCGGACGTGGTCGAGTCCGCCGTCCAGCTCCTCCATCCAGCGGGCCGTGCGCTGCAGCCGGTCCGCGGTGCGGATGTAGTACATCAGATAGCGATCGATGTAGCGGAGCAGGGTGTCGTCGTCGAGGTCGCTCGCGAGCAGCTGAGCGTGACTGGGCTGGAAGCCGCCGTTGCCGCCGACGTAGAGGTTCCAGCCGGCGTCGGTGGCGATCACCCCGACGTCCTTGCCGCGGGCTTCGGCGCACTCGCGGGCGCAACCCGACACCCCCAGCTTGATCTTGTGCGGCGCCCGCAGCCCGCGGTAGCGCAGTTCGAGCTGGATCGCCATGCCGACGGAGTCCTGGACGCCGAATCGGCACCAGGTCGAACCGACACAGCTCTTCACTGTGCGCAACGACTTGCCGTAGGCGTGTCCCGACTCGAAGCCGGCATCGACCAGCTGCGCCCAGATCTCGGGCAGCTGGTCGAGCCGGGCACCGAACAGGTCGATCCGCTGGCCGCCGGTGATCTTGGTGTACAGCCCGAAGTCGGACGCCACCCGGGCGATCACGCCGAGCTTCTCCGGGGTGATCTCGCCGCCGGGGATCCGCGGCACCACCGAGTAGCTGCCGTCGCGCTGCATGTTGGCCAGCGCCCGGTCGTTGGTGTCCTGCAGGGCGCCGCGGCCGCCGTCCAGAATGTAGCCGTCGTGCTGACTGGCCAGGATGGACGCCACCGCCGGCTTGCAGATGTCGCAGCCCCGGCCGCTGCCGAACCGGGTCAGGATCTCCTCCCAGGAGGTCAGGCCGAGGACCCGGATCGACTCGAACAGTTCTTGGCGGCTGTATCCGAAGTGCTCGCACAGCGCCCGCGACACACTGAGCCCGGCTTTGGCGAGTTCCTGTTCGAGGGTCTTCTTGAGCAGCGGGACGCACGAGCCACACTGGGTGCCGGCCCGGGTGCAGGCCTTCAGTGCGGGCACGGTGTGGCACACCTGTGGCCCCGTCACCGCGGACCGGACGGCTCCGACGCAGACGTTGTTGCAGGCGCAGAGCAAGGCGTCGTCGGGCAGTTCGTCGGCGCCGGCCGGCTGGGCTCCGGGCGCCGACAGGTAGGCGCCCGGTTCTGAGCCGAGTTGCCGGCCGAGCATCGGCCGCAGCGAGAGGTACGGCGACGCGTCCCCGACGAAGACGCCGCCGAGCAGCGTGCGGGCGTCGTCGGAGACGACCAGCTTCTGGTAGAGGCCGCGGGCCGGATCGGCGTAGACCACCTCGAGCGCACCCGCGGCCCGGGCGAAGGCGTCGCCGAAACTGGCCACCTCGACCCCGGCCAGCTTGAGCTTGGTGGCATCGTCGATGGCGTCGAACTCGGCGGTGCCGCCCAGCAGCCGGTCCGCGACCACCTCGGCCATCGCGTTCGCCGGCGCGACCAGGCCGACGCAGCGGCCGTGCACGTGAGCCACCTCGCCGATCGCCCAGACCCGAGGATCGGAGGCCCGGCAGGCGGCGTCCACCACGATGCCGCCGCGGGGGCCCAGATCGAGGGCGGCCGCGGCGGCGAGCTCGTCCCGGGGCGAGATGCCGATGGCGAAGACGATCAGGTCGGCGTCCAGGATCGCGCCGTCGGTGAGTTCGACCGCGGTGACCGCGCCCTGCGTGGTGTGGATGGCGCGCGGCCGCACGCCCAGGTGCACGGCGATGTTGCGGCCGGCGATCAGCCGGCCGAGGGAGCGGCCGGCGCCCTCGTCGAGTTGCGCCGACATCAGCCAGCCCCCGGAGTGGACCAGTGCCGATTCCGCACCGAGCTCGGCCAGTCCGCCGGCAGCCTCCAGGCCGAGCAGGCCGCCGCCGGCGACCACCGTCCGCGGGGCGCGTCCAAGCACCGCGCCGAGCAGCCGAACCTCGGCCGACAGCTCGTCGACGTCGGCGACGGTGCGGTAGACCCGGGCGTAACCGGCCCCGGGGATGTCAGGAACCGGTGCCCGGGATCCGGTGGCGAAGACGACGTCGTCGTAGGGCAGGACCCGTCCGGTGTCGGTGCTGACCGTACGGGCGACCCGGTCGAGAGCGATCGCGCGTTCGCCGCGGATCAGCGTCGTGAACGGACGGTCCCACACGGACGCGTCGAGGGTCAGGTCGGTGCCGCCGAGAAACCGTTTGCTGAGCGCGACCCGGTCGTAGGGCAGCTGGTCCTCTTCCCCGATCACGGTGAGCCGGACCCGGCCGTCGGCGTCCTGGGCACGAATCGTGGTGGCGAGACGATGCGCGGCCGGCCCGGCGCCGATCACGACCACGCGGCGGGGTGTGCTGTCGGTCATGGGGTGTGCCCTTCCGTCGATGCCCATGACGGTATGAAGCCGCGGTTGCCCGGCAGTTGCAGCTGTGTAACGGAAGCCTCACATCCGCCCCACGCGGCGCCGGATGTGATGTGAGCACAGCGTCACGAGGGAGAAACCGTGCGTGCCGCCCGGCGAAACACCCGGTGCCTAGCGTCGGGTCCACGCGATGCGAAAGGACCCCCTGATGACCCTCACGCTTCCCGATCGGATCAACTCCGAGCCCACCCCCGCCGCGTCCGCCGGCACCTGGCATCCGGTGTGCGCGGTCGATGCCCTGGAGCCGACCTGGGGCGAGGCCGTCCTGGTCGCCGGACGGCAGGTCGCCCTCGTCCTGGTCGAGCCGGGCGAGCTGTACGCGATCGATCATCGCGATCCGGTGACCTCGGCCTATGTGATGGCCCGCGGCATCGTCGGCAGCCGGGGCGACCGGGCCACCATCGCCTCGCCACTGCTGAAGCAGGTATACGACCTGCGCACCGGTGCCTGCCTCGACGACCCCGGCGTCCGGGTCGAGATCTATCGCACCCGGGTGGTGGCCGGCATGGTCGAGGTGGAGGTGGCCGCATGAGGGCCGCCGCCACGACTGTCCTCGCCCCGGCGCTGCTCGCCGTCTCGCACGGGACGTCGTCGCCGTCGGGGCAGGCCGCGGTGGCGTCCCTGGTCGCCGCCGTCACCGGCAGCCGTCCCGACCTGTCCGTTCACCCGGGGTTCGTCGACGTGCAGCAGCCGGACGTACCGTCCGCGCTCGGCGCGCTGCCGGACGGGCGGGCCTCGGTGGTCGTGCCGTTGCTGTTGTCGGCCGGGTATCACGTCCACGTCGACCTCGCCGACGTCGCGGACGCCACCGGGGCCACCATCGCTCGGGCGCTCGGCCCGGACGACCGCCTGGTCCAGTTGCTGGCCACCCGGCTCGCGCAGGCCGGGCTGGCGTCCGAGGATGCCGTGGTGCTGGCCGCCGCGGGGTCCAGTGATGCGGGTGCGGTCGCCGACTGCATCGAGACCGCGCGCCGGCTGGGCGCGGCGCTGGGACGGCCGGTTTCCGTCGGATTCATCTCAGCCGCGCTGCCACGACTGTCCGATGAGATCGCCACCGCCCGGGCCGCCCATCCCGGACGCCGGGTGGTGGTGGCCAGCTATCTGCTGGCACCGGGATACTTCGCCGGTCTCGCGGCCAGCTCCGGCGGCGATGTCACCTCAGGCCCGCTGCTCGCGCCCAACGCTCCGGCGCCCGCCGAACTGGTCGACCTCGTCCTCGAGCGGTACGCGGAGGCACGTCGCTGAGTCTGGGGACCCCTGAGTGGGGTGCTTGCGCGGGTGGAGAACCGGTGGTCGAGCTTGTCGAGACCGCTGAGAGTTCAACCCCCCGAGGTGCCTGCGTGGGTGGAGAACCGTTGGTCGAGCGTGTCGAGACCCCTGGATGCGGCAGTGGCCGGGTTGTCACCGAGGGGCCACTGCTTCTTGTCGGAGCCGGTTGGTAGGTTCTGGGCCGTGCCTGTGATCCAAGCCCACGCCCTGGCGAAAAGTTACGGCGAACTCAACGCCGTCGACGGCATCGACTTCGAGGTGGCCGCCGGCGAGTCGTTCGGCCTGCTCGGGCCCAACGGCGCCGGCAAGTCGACGACGATGCGGATGATCGGTGGCACTTCGCTGCGCACGTCCGGAACCCTTACCGTGCTCGGTCTCGACCCGGAGGTCAACGGACCGGAGGTGCGGGCGAACCTGGGCGTCATCCCGCAGCAGGACAATCTCGACACCGAGCTGCGGTGCCGCGAGAACCTGATCACCTACGGCCGGTATTTCGGCTTGTCGCGAGCCTATCTGCAGCGTCGTGCCGATGACCTGCTCGAGTTCGCGCAGCTGACCGAAAAGGCTAACGAGAAGGTCGACAACCTCTCCGGCGGCATGAAGCGGCGGCTCACCATCGCCCGCGGGTTGATCAACGAGCCACGGATCCTGCTGCTCGACGAACCGACCACCGGGCTCGACCCGCAGGCCCGGCACATTCTGTGGGACCGGTTGTTCCGGCTCAAAGAAGAGGGCGTCACCCTGGTGGTGACCACCCACTTCATGGACGAGGCCGAACAGCTCTGCGACCGGCTGGTGGTGATGGACCACGGGAAGATCGTCGCCGAGGGTTCCCCGGCGCAGCTGATCCGGGAGTATTCCACCCGCGAAGTGCTCGAAGTGCGGTTCGGTTCCGACCGGAACGCGTCGGTGGTCGCCCAGCTGCAGGGCGTTGCCGAGCGGATCGAGGTGCTGCCGGACCGCGTCCTGCTCTACTCCGGCGACGGCGAGGCGACCCTCGAACAGGTCACCTCGCGCGGCCTGCAACCGGTCACCTCGCTGGTCCGCCGCTCCTCGCTGGAGGACGTCTTCCTCCGGCTCACCGGGAGGTCCCTCATTGACTGAGCACACCGGACTGCTCGACTCGAACCGGCTCGCCTACACCGGCGCGGCGCGGCCCGCCGCCGAACAGGCGCGAATCGGACGCCGCTGGGGCTGGTGGCTGTACGCCGAGTACCGGCTGACCTCGATGCGGGCCTACCTGCAAACGATCCTGATCCGGGCGATCGGCCTGCCGCTGCTCTACCTGTCGTCGATGGGGCTCGGGCTCGGCGCCCTGGTCGACTCCGGCGCCGGTGGGGTCGAGGGGGTCAGCTATCTGGTCTTCGTCGGCCCGGCGCTGCTGGTCTCGTCGATCGTGATGGAGGCCAGCGGCGAGTTCAGCTATCCGGTGATGGCCGGCTTCAAATGGCAGAAGCACTACTTCGCGGCCGCCGCCAGCCCGGTCACGCCCGCCCAGGTAGCCGTCGGCGAGGTGGTCGCGGTCGGGCTGCGGTTCATTCCCGAGTCGCTGTTGTTCTGGCTCGCACTGGTCTGGTTCGGCGGCGTGACCGCGCCGGCGTCGGTGCTGATGGTGCTGATCGCGCCGCTGGCCGCGCTGGCGTTCGGCGCACCGCTGATGGCCTTCGCGGCGACCCAGAACGACGAGGGCACCAAATTCGCGTTCGTCCAGCGGTTCGTGGTGATGCCGATGTTCCTGTTCGCCGGCACCTTCTTCCCGCTCAGCGCGATGCCCGGCTACCTGCAGTGGATCGGCTGGATCTCGCCGATGTGGCACGGCACCCAGCTCGCCCGGGTGGTCGGCTTCGGGATGGCCAATCCGTGGTGGCTGACGGTGCTGCACGTCCTGGTGCTGGCCGGAACCGCGATCGGCAGCACCTGGGCGGCGGCGCGGCTGTTCACCCGGAGGTTGACCCGGTGAGCGCGCTGGCGGGGCTGTACGCCGGCAACGTCCGGGCGGTGCTCGAACGCGGCTTCAAGGTGATCGGAAACCAGAACTGGACGATCCTGGTCTCCGGCTTCTTCGAACCGGTGTTCTACCTGCTCGCGATGGGTTACGGGCTCGGTGGACTGGTCGGCACGGTGACCGGGCCGTCCGGCCAGCCGATGTCGTACGTGGCCTTCATCGCGCCCGCGCTGCTGGCCACCTCGGCGATGAACGGCGCCATCTACGACTCGACCTGGAACGTCTTCTTCAAGATGCGCTTCGGCCGGATCTACGAGGCGATGCTGTCCACCTCGCTCGGTCCGCTCGACGTCGCCGCCGGCGAGATCGCGATGGCGCTCTTCCGCGGCCTGCTCTATGCCTGCGGATTCCTCGGCGTGATGGCGGTGCTGGGCATCGCCACCTCGTGGTGGGCGCTGGCAATGGTGCCGGTGGCGGTGCTGATCGCGCTCGGTTTCGCAGCCGTCGGCATGGCGGTGACCAGCTGGTTCACCACCTTCCAGCAAATGGATCTGATCAACATCGTGCTGCTGCCGATGTTCCTGTTCAGCGCGACCCTGTTCCCGATCGACGTGTACCCGACGGCGATCCAGTGGTTCATTCAGGCGATGCCGCTGTGGCACGGTGTCGAACTGATGCGCCAGCTCTCGACCGGGGTGTTCACCGGCGCGACCTGGCTGCACCTGGGCTACTTCGTGGTGATGTCGGTGGCCGGGGTCGCGTTCTGCACCCTGCGGCTGCGGGCATTGTTCCTGCGGTAAGCCGCTGCTTGTCGAGGGCGTTGATCCCCCCGCTGGTCGAGCGTGTCGAGACCCGACGAGTCCACTGTTGGTCGAGCGTGTCGAGACCCGACGAGTCCACTGTTGGTCGAGCGTGTCGAGACCCGACGAGTCCACTGTTGGTCGAGCGTGTCGAGACCCGACGCGACGGATGCCTTGCTCAGTTCGATGGACGGCTCAGGCCGACTGGCCCAACTCCTTGGTGCCGATCCGGACCCGGTTGCCGTCCGGGTCGGTCACCTCGAAGGACCGCGCCCACGGATGCTGCTCGACCTCGGCGCTGAAGCCGGCGGCGACCGCGTCCACGTCGGGGACCCAGACGAAGACCAGGGTGGGTCCGGACGCGTCCGCCACGTTCTCGCTGAGGAAGATGTCGGCGCCGTCGCGGCGGATGCCCATGAAGCGGTGGGTGGTGCCGCCGCCGTAGCGGTGGGTGAAGTCGTGGACGAAGCCGGCCTGCTGCCACCAGGCCAGCGACGCCTCCACATCGGCGACCCGCAGGATCGGAACCACCTGTGTCATTGTCGAACGCCTCCCTCGCCGCGGACTGCCTCCCATGATGCCCCGGGAGGGATCACCGGTGGCAATACCTTGGCCCCATTCCCACCGCTCCCCGGACTATTCAGGGCTCGCTGAACTCGGCGAGCCCTAAATGGTTCGGGGAGCGGTGGGAACCGGGAGACGGCGTCCCGCGGTCGACACAGCAACCACACAGGCGTAACGTTGCCCGGCTATGCACGATTTCCCACCGCGGATCGACGCGTACACGCGCGCCGAGACCGCCAGGCCTGACACCCGTAGCCCGGCACGGTTTCTGCTGTGGACGCTGCGGGTGCAGGCCGACGTGCTCGTGGCGCTGGCGGTGTCCGGATTGGCCTGGTTCCTGCCGTCCGCGCTCAGTCCTTACCTGCTGGGCCGGACGATCGACGCCGGCATCCTGGTCGGTGACTGGACGGCGACCGTGGGCTGGGCGGGGCTGCTGGCGCTGGTGATCCTGATCGGCGCGGCCAGCGGAATCGTGATGCACACGTTCGCCGTCCGGGGTTGGCTGATCTCGCTGTACGGCACCCAGAAGCTGGTCACCCGCAAATCGGCGCAGCTCGGCCACGTGCTGAACCGCCGGCTGCCCACCGGCGAGGTGCTGAGCATCTCCTCATCGGACTCGAACACCTTCGGCCAGACCTTCGAGGTGGTCGCCCGCGCCCTCGGTGCGCTGGGTGCGTTCGCCGTAGTGGCGGCGCTGATGGTGAGCACCTCGGGGCTGCTCGGCCTGGTGGTGTTGATCACCGCGCCGTTGCTGGTCGCGGCGGCGACGCCGGTGCTGCGTCCGTTGAACGCCGCGCAGACCGCGGAGCGCACCCAGAACGGCGAACTCACTTCGATGGCCGCCGACATCGTCGCCGGGCTGCGGATCCTGCGCGGCATCGGCGGCGAGAAGACCTTCGGCGACGATTATGCGGCGCAGTCGCAGCGGGTGCGTCGGCTGGGGGTCACCACCGGCACCTGGCAGGCGGTGGTCGAGACGCTGTCGGTGTTGCTGTCCGGCCTGCTGCTGGTGGTGCTGGTCTGGCTCGGCGCCCACGAGATGATCGCCGGACGCCTCACCCTGGGGCAGCTGATCAGCTTCGTCGGCTACGCGATCTTCATGGTCTGGCCGCTGCAGACGCTGTTCGAGGTGGCCCAGAAGTGGGTCCAGGGGCTGGTGTCGGCGCGCAAGACGATCGCGCTGCTCGGCGCCGAGCTGCCCTGGACCGACGGCACCCGCGAGTTGTCGCCGCGTCCGGTGCTGCACGACTTGGTCTCGGACGTCCGGGTCGAGCCGGGCGAGTTCCTGGTCGTGGTCGGCGCCGATCCGGACGCCTCGGCGGCACTCGCCGACCGGCTCGGGCGGTACCTGCCCACCGTTGCGAGTGCTATCGAGGAGAGCGAGAGCGACGACGAACTGACCGGACGCGCCGCGCGACTGGCCCGCGCCGAGAAGGAGCGTCGGCGCGCCGAGGCGGCCCGCTCGGACGCCGCCGCTGCGGAGCGGTCCTGGGGGGTCACCGCCGACGGTCTCGACTACCAGCACTACACGATGGCGTCGCTGCGCGAACGCGTCCTGGTCTCGGACGCCGGCAGCCAACTGTTCGCCGGAACCTTCCAGCAGGCGGTCGACCCATTGGGCACCCACACCCGCGAGCAGGCCGAGCAGGTGCTGCGGACGGCGTCCGCCGAAGACGTCTTCGAGGGCTTGCCGGAGGGCTGGGCGAGCCGGATCGACGAGAAGGGACGCGGACTGTCCGGCGGCCAGCGGCAACGGGTGGTGCTGGCCCGGGCATTGCTGGCCGACCCTGAGGTGCTGGTCCTGGTCGAGCCCACCTCGGCGGTCGACGCGCACACCGAGGAGGCCATCGCTGGACGGCTGGCCGACCACCGCCGCGGCCGGACGACCGTGGTGATGACGGCGTCCCCGCTGCTGGTGCACAGCGCCGACCGGGTCGTCTTCCTGGCCGACGGACGGCAGGTCGCGACCGGCACCCACGAGTACCTGCTGGCCAACCACGCCGCCTACCGGGCGGTCGTCAACCGAGGAATGGAGGAAGGCGATGACCACTGACGTGCTGTCGACGTCGGCCGACACCTGGGTCGACGATCCGAACGCCTTCGAGCTTCCGCCGGAGCTGGCCGCGCCGCCGAAGCACGGTCCGTGGTCACTGATCACCCACCCGGGACGGCAACTGCGCGGGCTGGGCACCCGGTTCCGGATCCGGCAACGGCGCGCCGAGGAGTTCTTCGCGGCGTCCAGGAACCCCGAGCGGGGGCTGCCGGTGGCGCAGAACGACAAGGCGTTCCGCTTCCTCGGCGAACTGCTGGGGACCCGTCGCGGGCTGCTGGTCGCGGTGGTGGCGTTCAACGTGCTGGCCGCCACCGCCGGCCTGATCGTGCCCCGGCTGCTGGGTGATCTGGTCGACCGGGTCGCCGCCGGCAATACGCCGCTGGCTACGGTGGATGCGATCATTCTCGGTGTTGCCGCGGTGGTCGTGGTGCAGGCGGCACTGACCTTCGCGGCGCGCCGGGTGTCGGCGGTGTTCGGCTATAACCTGCTGGCCGCGGCCCGCGAGGCGATCGTGAGGACCGTGCTGCGGCTGCCGCTGGGCCGGATCGAGTCGGCCAGTTCGGGCGACCTGCTGACCCGGATCACCTCCGATGTGTCGAAGATGAGCGAGTCGGTGCGCTGGGCGTTCCCGCAGCTGGTCATGTCGGTGGTGGTGACCGGGCTGACCATCGTGGCGATGGTGCTCAACTCGTGGTTCCTGGCGCTGCCGCTGGTGGCGTCCATCACGGTGCTGGTGCTGGTCACCCGCAGCTACCTGCGCCGGGCGATGCCGGGTTACATCACCGAGTCGGGCAGCTATTCGCAGATCAACTCGACGATGACCGAGACGGTCGAGGGCGCCCGCACGGTCGAGGCGCTCGGTCTGGGTGAGCGGCGGATCGCGATCGGCGACGACGACATCGAGGTGTCGAACAACGCCGAGCGCTACACGATGACGCTGCGGAACCTGCTGTTCATCTTCCTGGACGCCTCGTACCAGCTGCCGCTGGTGGCCGTCGTCGTGCTCGGCACCTGGGGGTACGCCAACGACTGGGTGACGATCGGTCAGATCACCGCCGCCGCGATCTACGTGCAGCAGCTGGTCGAACCGCTGGACCGGCTGATCCAGGTCGCCGACCGGCTGCAGATCGGGCTGGCCGCGACCACCCGTCTGCTCGGCATCGCCGAGGTGCCGCAGGACCGGACGCCGGGCGTCCGGCGTCCGATCGACAACCATCTGGTCGGACGCGATCTGCGGTTCGCCTACCGCGAGGGCCGCGACGTATTGCACGGAATCGACCTCGACCTGCGGGTCGGGGAGCGGCTGGCGATCGTCGGGCCGTCCGGTTCGGGGAAGTCGACGCTGGGCCGGCTGATGGCCGGGATCAACGGTCCGCGGACCGGCTCGGTCACCGTCGGTGCCGTCGAGTTGATGGAGTTGCCGTTGGACCTGCTGCGCACCGAGGTGGCGCTGGTCACCCAGGAGCATCACGTCTTCGTCGGCACAGTCCGGGACAACATCGTGCTGGCCCGCGACCAGCAGCTCACCCCCGAGCAGGGCGACGCCGCGGTGGTGGACGCGTTGCAGGCAGTGGACGCGTTGTCGTGGGTGGAGAAGCTGCCGAACGGCCTGGACACCATGCTCGGCCACGGACGCACCGAGCTCACCCCCGCGCAGGCGCAGCAGGTGGCGCTGGCCCGGCTGGTGGTCGCCGATCCGCACACCTTGGTGCTGGACGAGGCGACGTCCCTGATCGATCCGCGCACCGCCCGGCACCTGGAGGGTTCGATGGCCGCCCTGCTCGAAGGACGGACCGTGGTCGCGATCGCGCACCGGCTGCACACCGCCCACGATGCCGACCGGATCGCGGTCGTGATCGACGGCCGGATCGCCGAACTCGGCTCGCACACCGAGCTGCTCGAGCTCCGTGGCGAGTACGCCCGGCTGTGGCACACCTGGCGCTCCTGAGCCGAGGGGTAACCAGAAGACTCCTGAGCCGACGGGTGACCAGAAGAACCGTCCCCGCGGTCACCGGGGACGGTTCTCTTGGTCACCGGGGACGGTTCTCTTGGTCACCGGGGACGGTTCTTTTGGTCACCGGTTCTCGCGGTCACTGGGGACGGTTCTCTTGGTCACTGGGGACGGTTCTCTTGGTCACCGAAGCCGGGCGCTCGGCTGCGAATCTGTGGGCATCCCGAAAATCCACTGGTCGATAGCCGAGAAGCGGGCGACACGCCGGAGAACAGCAATCGACCAGCCGGTTTTCGGGATCGTGTTCGAGCACCAGGCGTTCGAGGCTGAGTCCCATCCACACAATGTGAGCCGCCCGCCGCGCACTCTGCTCAGGTCCAGGTCAGGATCACCTTCCCGACGGCTTCTCCGGACGCCAGGTGGCGGTGCGCCTCGGCGGCGTCCGCAGCGCCGTAGCGGGTCTCGGTGGCCGGCTTGATCCGGCCCGACTCGATCAGCGGCCAGACCAATTGGACGACCTCGGCGCAGATCGCCGCCTTCTGCTCGACTGGACGTCCGCGCAGCCCGGTAGCTGTCACCGATGCCCGCTTGGCAAGCAGTTTCGCCAGATCGAGGGTGCCGCTGCGGCCGCCCTGCAGGCCGATTACCACCAGCCGTCCGTCGAGGGCGAGCGCGTCGAGGTTGGACGCCAAGTAGGCCGCGCCCATCACGTCCAGGATCACATCGGCCCCGCGGCCGTCGGTGGCTTCCCGGAGCGCGGCCAGCCAGTTGCCGTGATAGTCGAAGGCGTCCGCGGCGCCCAGGTCGCGGCACAACTCCAGCTTGCGCGGAGTGCCGGCGGTGGCGAACACCCGGGCGCCGAGCCCGGACGCGTACTGGATCGCGAAAGTGCCGATGCCACCGGTGCCGCCGTGCACCAGGAAGGTCTCGCCGGCGCGCAAGCCGACCAGGCTCAGGTTCGAGGTCACGGTGGCCGCCACCTCGATCAGCCCGGACGCCGTGACCAGATCGGTGCCGCGCGGGGGCTGAACCACCTGACCGGCCGGCACGGCCACGTACTCGGCGTAGCCGCCGCCGGAAAGCAGGGCAACGCACTCGTCGCCGGACTGCCAACCCCGGACGCCGTCGCCGACCGAATCGACGACTCCGGACACCTCCAGGCCGAGGATCGCACTGGCCCCGCGTGGCGGCGGGTAGTGACCCTGACGCTGCAACAGGTCCGCCCGGTTGACCCCGGACGCCAGCACTCGAATGAGCACCTCGTCCGGACCCGGTTCGGGCGTGGGCACCTCCGCCAGCCGCAGAACCTCAGGACCGCCGAACGAATCGAACGTGACAGCTTGCATGCCCCCAGCCTCGCACCGTCCGACGAGCCCCGCCGGGGAATCCGCTCCCACCGCTCGCCGAACTATCTGGGGCTCGCCGAACTCGGCGAGCCCCAGATAGTTCGGCGAGCGCGGAGGTGGCGACCGCGCGAAGGGGCTAGCATGTGGGGCCGGGCGAGGTCGCATAGTGGACTAGTGCAGCCGCCTTGAAAGCGGCCGAGTGGAAACGCTCCGTGGGTTCGAATCCCACCCTCGCCGCGTGTCCTCGCGTACCCATGTGCTCACCCCGCCGCTGCCGTTGCGTGCGGTCGCGGTGGCGGCCGTCCTAGCGATCTTCGGGGCGGCGCTGATCGTGTTGCCCGCCGCATTGCGGCTGCCGGGTGTGATCGCCTTCCTCGGTTGGGTGCTGCTGGGCGGCGCCGTGGCGCTACTCGTGGTGGCGTCCCTGAGCTGGCGACGGATGCGGGTCTTCGCCGAGTTCACCGACGAGGGTTACCTGATCACCGGACCCGGCTCGCAGGAGCAGGGCAGCTGGGCCGAGGTGACCAAGGTGACCCAGGCGCCGACGTCCCTGACCATTCATCACGGACCCGAGCGTCGCGTCCGGCTGGTCAGCCGGCGTGGAGTCACCGCTGAAATGGTGCACCTCACCGCCGACCTGACCCAACGACTGGACGCCAGCCGCGGCTACCACGCCCTGCCGTGACCGGCGGCGTCCCGGGCTATTTCGCCGGGTGGTAGGCGCAGGAGTCGCTGAGGTCGTCCGACTTGCCGGACGGCTTCTTGGTCGGCTTGGCGGACGGCGAACCACTCTCACCCGGCGACGCTGACGGGCTGGCCGTGGCGGTCTTGCCAGCCTCGGCCCGGTCGGCCTCGCGAAGCGCCTGCTGCACCCGCCGCTGCACCGCCGGCCAGGGCGGGTTCGAGCTCACCCAGCCGGCGACGCCCGGCTGGAACACCACGCTGTGCAGGTTGGTGTTCTTGACCTTCAAGGCGAGCTCGATCATCGGCTTCAGCATCCGGCGCGGAATGTCGGTCTGGATCGTCTTGGAGCCCGCCGCGGCGATCTTCTCGAAGTTGGTCAGCACCACCTGGGGCTGGGCCTGCTGGACGACGGCGTTGATGACGCAACGCTGCCGTTCCATCCGGCTGTAGTCACCCGTGGTCAGGCCGTACCGGCCGCGGGCGTACCACAGCGCCAGCCGGCCATCGAGGTGTTTGTTGGGACCGGGTTCGATATAGCCCTTCGGGGGGACCCGCTCAGTGGTCTTGCCGCCGATCGGAATGCGGTAGTTGACGTTCAGGGTGATCCCTCCGAGGGCGTTGATGAACTGCTTGAAGCCGTCCATGTTGACGATCACGAAGTAGTCGAGCTTGCCCAGCCCCAGTGCTTCGCCGACCCCCACCTTCATCACCTCGGCACCGAGGTTCTTCACGTTGTCCCCCAGCAGGTTTCGGGGAATCCGGGCGGGAATGTTGTTGTACATGGCGTTCAGGAAATAGTTGCTGTTCGCGCCGTCGACGCCGTCATAGAAGCCATTGGGGTAGTACTTGTGCAGCGGGGAACTCTTCGGGAACGGGATGCGGGCGGTCTGCCGGGGCAGCGAGAACAGCGTGCTGACGCCGGTCTTCAAGTCGATGGACGCCACCATCACCGTATCGGCGCGAAGTCCGAGGCTGGGGTCACGGTTGGTGCCCGAATCGCCGCCGATCACCAGCACGTTGAGCCGCTCCTTGGAACCCCAGGGGTTGGCGGACTGGTCGGGCGTCGGCTGGCCACTGGGGACGGGATCGTCATCGAACACCGTGCCGAGGAAGTTCGCCGTCGAGCGGGCGTACTCGGCACCGACCGCGAGCGGGGTCGCCACGGCCAACGCCAGAATGCCGACCAGGACGCCACCGGCGAACCGCTGCGCACCGGAAGGCTGAGCAGGACGCAGCGAGAGGTGGCTTGTCACGATGACCACCACCCACGCCACAGCCAGCACCGCCAGGCCGACCACCAGGCCGTTCAGCACGTCCACATTCGTGCCCAGCTCGATCAGGCGATCCTTGCCCGCAAGGCCCAGGTATGCGATAGCGAGGAGGAGTGCGACGAACACCCCCATCACGATCGAACCGGCCACGCGGCGTCCGGCATGCCACAGGCCGAGCCCAGGGATCAAGGCGCCCAGCGCCGTCCACACCATGGCCCAGCGGAAGCGGCCGGCGCCGACGGCTCGGCGGGGTTGGTCGGCGTCCGGGTCCGGCGCGGCATCCGCGGAATCGGACAGCGCGCGTGTCGGTTCGGTCATTCGTCCTCTGCTCCCGGTCTTGAGACACGCCGAGTGTAGTTGTTGACTTCCGACGCTGCGATTCGAGGGTTGAGGGTTGCAGTCTGGCCCAGCCGAACACCGCTTTGGCGTAGTACACGCCGCTGGAGTAGGCTCAGGCCTCGGCTGAGGAGGCGTCGCCTAGTCCGGTCTATGGCGCCCGCCTGCTAAGCGGGTTTGGGTTAATCGCCCATCGCGGGTTCAAATCCCGCCGCCTCCGCCATGACAAGGGGAAACGCTCCTCCTGAGGGTTCTCGGGAGGAGCGTTTCTCGTCTCCGCTGAGGTCTTAGTCCCAGTTTTAGTCTCAGTTGTAGTCCACCGACGCTGTTCGATTGTGGCCGTCCGTCCCTGTCCGTACCAACGCCGTAGGTCTGTTGAAGTGCGCCAGCGGGCTGCCGGTCCGGTCGCTGCCCGGCGCACCTTCGGGTCCCTGTTTGTTCATGAGGCGTCGCTGTTGCCCCATATGAAGCCGCCGACCTTGTCGGCGACATCCTTGCGAACGCTGTCGGTGATGTGTTGGTAGACCAGGGTCATCTTTCCGGTGGACCAGCCCATGATGTCGATCACGGCGCGTTCGGAGACGCCGAGGAGCAGCAGGGTGGTGGCGGCGGTGTGGCGGGCGTCGTGGAGTCGGGCGTCCCTGACCCCGGCAGTCTTGATCAGTGCCTTCCAACGTCGGTAGTCGCCAACGTTGTTGAGCGGCCGGCCGAGTTCATCGGTGAAGACCCAACCGCCCTCGTTCCACTGGTCGCCCGCCCGCATCTGCATCGCGAGCTGTTGGGCACGGTGGGCGCGCAGCAGGCCCGTCAGTTCTGCTGGCATCCCAATCGTGCGGTGGGAGGCGTCGGATTTCGTCTCCCCGCGCTCGGGGTTCGTGCGGACCTTGTCCGGGCACCAGCCGGGCTTGGCTCGACCGCACGGGGGCTTGCATCCGTGTCGATACTTTGGCCGGGCGCGGCTGTATTCGACCGTCAACAGTCCACGAACGAGGTCGATCTCGTCCCAGTGCAGGGCGAGCAGCTCTCCCTGTCGGAGCCCCAGCGACAGGGCGATGATCCATCGGACGCCGCCGAACTGACTGAGTGCCGCCTCGACCAACTTCCGGATCTCGTCAGCCTCGTAGGGATTCACCCCAAGTTTGGATCGACCCTGCCATCCTGCCGCCGCTATGGTTCGTTCGTGCCCCAGGATCAGACCAAACCGAAGCCGGAGCCTTACTGGTGGAAGGCGAACTGGGGATGGGCGGCCGCCCTGGCTCTCACGGTCATTGGCCTTGTTTTGCTGATCTCCCGCAACCCGCAAGTCTGCGAGCAGGTACTAGGTCAGAAGGACAACGCGGGGCACGTAGACATCTGCCGTGCCGTCGTGCTCACAGACCCGGTCGTCCTGGCCTGGGTGGCGGTCGTGGTTCTTCTGTTGTGGGGCAGCATCAGCGAGGGTAGCGTGGCTGGCCTGTTCACCTTCAAACGGCTCGTCCACCAGGCCGTCGCGGACAGCAAGACCGCGAAGGAGACTGCCGAAAGGGCGCTGCTGGTGGGCGTTTCCCAGAGGCAAGCGACCGAGGTTACCGTGCTGCAACAGGTCGAGGCGGGGGTGCCGGCAGCAGCCTGGGCCAGGGGTGTTGCAGGAGATCTGTCGGACAGGGAACAGGTGGCAGTTGACGCGGCCATGACGCTGACCTGGGCAGGGATTCGGGTCGTTCTGGAAGAGATGATGGAGTCGTTGAAGCTGCCAGTCGAGACGACACGGGCCTACGTCTACATCCGCCAAGGCGATCTGTTGGCAAGGCCGTCCGAAACGCCAACGACCAGCCGGACATGGCAGATCGGCCAAGGTGCGGTCGGCCAGGCGTGGAACGAAGGCAAGCTGGTTACGAGCAAGCGAGGCGACCCTGACTTTGACATACACCTGGCCAAACACTTCATCGGAGCCGTGGCGGCCATCCCGATCCGCAATGTCAATCAGCGGCCGATCGGAGTGCTGAGCCTGGACTCCAGGTCAGATCCGCCAGCTGATCTCGACAACGATGACGTGGCGCTTGGAATGGCCGAGGCCGCGGACCAACTGGCTCGCATCTACGTGAACCTGGCCGGCTGGGAGACGGACTCCGCTACCGGTAGGGCTACTCAGGCTCCATCTCCTTGATGCATACTTAGCCCATGGTGACACGTGAGATCCCTCAGAAGGAGGCAGCCAAGAGCTTGGCAGCCCGTGCTGCCAAGCATCGGTTGACTGAGGAGCAGGCCGAAGCAGTTGCGCGCGCGACTGGCCAGGATCGCGGCGTGAAGTACTCCGTGGTGGTGGGCGCCGCCTGAGACCCCAGCGGGGCCTGCCTCGGAAACCTGAGCCTGGAGGCACACTCCAGGAGTGGACGCTCATGCCGACCTGCGCCGCTGGGCTAGGGGCGACTAGCCCCGCGATCGCCAGGGTGTCGACATGCCCCGCAACGTTGGTGACCACTTGGCCGAGAGGATGCGCGGAGGCGCGGCCACCACGCGGATGCGGGCCGCCCGGCTCTCCGCTCTGTGCTGGAGACATAAAAAGCCCCCGCTGGTTAGGCGGGGGCTGTCGGCCCGCCTGGTTACGGACCGCAACATCCAATCGGGATGTTTTCTAGTGGGCCGCCCGCTGTGGACGGCATGTCGCCACCCCCGTCGAGGTGGCTGTAACAACTATACTACCTCATCGTGCCCCCTACGCCGACCCGCATCTCCACTGGGTGGCTACAACAGGCGGGCTGGACCATGAGCGTCGGCGTGGCCATCCTGGCCGGCGGCTACTGGGTTGCCTTTCCAAGCCACTCTCCTTGGCCTCAGTTGATCCTCATCATCTCAACGATCCTCGCCGTAAAGCTTCCCCGACCTATCGCGGCGCCCCTCTGGACTGGGTCATGGGTGCTCTTCGGATGCGCTTTCCTCATGATCGGTCTGTACCTCCAAGCTAGTAGGACACCGGCCCCCAACGTCGGGTCGGTAGAATGGCTGGCGAGTCAACTCGCTCTTGCGGCGTCAGCCTTCTGCTTGGGCGTCGCGGCCAATCAAGTCATCACTCGCGGGACCGCCCTCGCGCATACCAGGGAACTTGCCGAGGGGCCGCTTGCGCGGCTGGACGAGGAACTCGCTGAGCTAATGGGTCGCGCACTGAGCTGGGTTCGTAACCCGAGCCACGATGTCAAGTCCTACGATCTCAATTTGATTCATGCCTTGGAGTCGTTCCAGTCCCACGCGAAGGCTTCCCTCACAGAGTTGGCGAACACCTTTGACACACGGCGCCCCGGCGATTCCATGGCGGGACTAACCGATCACTCCACGATCCTGACCTGCACAGGCTGCGCCTCGCCCCCCAACTCGTTCCCGGTAGTCATTCCGGCGGGTCGCCTCAGCCAGGTATTTACGTGCGTGCAGTGTTATCACGTCCTCACACTCTACCGCGACAACCGGCTCGACGTTAGCAACACCCCCCTGACTCGACCCACTCGATCGCGTATCACCGACGAGACGAAGGATGCTCACGGCCGCCCCACCCCAATCCTCGAGTGCGAGAACGGGCACCAGGTCGAGGCCAAGGTCCGTGGCCAGGGAATGCTCCTCGCCGTCTGTATGACCTGCCACAGCGCCCCGACTGTGACCAACCATCAATTCGCAAGTTGGCGGGTCAAGAAGCAGAGGGAAAAGAGGGCTCTGGCGAGGGCGGCCACCCAGCCGGAAGGGGTCGTGATCGTCCGGAAACTGGTTTCTGACGACGGCCATTGAACAATCACCTGCCAGGCAAAGGGGCTGCATTGCGCCGCGCGCGAGTCCTGCAGCGGTCCGATGCTCGATATTGTTACCCCGGTTTGCGCGGAGGGTCAACGTCGTTGGGTGATTGGTCCTGATGCATGATCTTCGGACCGAGAAAGCATCCATCGACATGGCCAAGGGGGGTACGCAATTCGCGTATCGTACGTGTGTCCGACTGTGAGAGCGAGATTGGGTGGGGCGGGTACCAACAGGCGCTATGGCGATCGTTCGGGCGGTGAGCTTGACCGTCACCTGGAGCAGATGGCAACAAGACTCCGACCGATCAGCGATCGAGAGTCGAAGGTGCGGTCACCCGGTGGGCCGCAGATGCGACGCTGGTGCTGCAGGAGCGGTACCGGGTCAGCGGCGAGAATCGAATGGTTCTTCGGGACTGTGTTGTCGCAATCCTGTCGAGGGCGGTCTGCGGCCGAACTGTTCCGCACGCGACTGGTCGGTAGGGCTCATGGCTGATGATTGACCGGATAGCTCGAAGTCCCATCCAATGTGAGAGGCTGTGCGTTGGCCGAGGACGTGAACGTCTATCTTCTATCTAGCCCTGACCCTAGACTCTCTACTATGATTGCGTCATCGTTACCTTGATTTGGCGATAGGTTTTATCTAGGCGGCCCATGGCTTTGAATGCTTGCCGTCTATCCACCCATGTGAAGGTGAATTGGCCATCATCAACATCAACTTCTTGCGGATCGGTCGATACCACGACTCCGAAGGTTCTCTCGATCGCGTCACGCGCGTCTAGCCTGGCCTCGTCCAAGGTCCGGGATGACTCGCGCCGACGAAGTCTCCTTGTGATCTCCGAAACGAGACTCTTGAAGACTGCTATACCGCCGGCAACCCCACCCACAGTGGTCAACGTGTCCACCACCACAGTGACCGCATCAGGTGAGCAACTCGGTACCGGTTCGTGGTGCTTGGCTGTGGGGGCCTCATGCGAGAGAGAGCCGCAACAAGAACAGGGCTCACCTTCGTGTCGGGCATCGTAGCCGCACACCAAGCACCTCATGTCGGGACGCTACAGCCCCAGGCCCCGAAATGGGCACGTTCCAGTCCATCTCAAGGCGCATATGTTTCGTGGTTTCAGGGTGTCGTCGACGTCTGATTGGAGGCTCCCGGCTCTGCCTACTACGCCCCGGTTCGCTTGCGGACCACTCGCAGGCGGCGATGGGAGCCCTCGCGCAAGGTGGTCGGGTGCATCGTCCCAGCCCGAGCTGCGTGTTCCGGCAGTTCTGTCACCTTCAGGGAGTCGCTGCGCGCCTTTGGTCGAGCCTGCCGCGACCTCCCTCACCACCGGTTTCGACGAGCCCAACTCGCGAGGCGTCCCACTGCTCAAGGCTCCTAGTGAAGTACTTCCGCGAGCCTCGGGCTCCGAGGGGCGACCGTTGCGGTGGGACGCCACCCAGCGCTGTCACGCCCTTGCCGCCAACGGAATCCTCACCGACGAAGGCGGAAGATTCGGCGTCACGGGGCTCGGCGCCTCGCTCCTGGCGCGGCGGATGGCTGACTTCCCTGCTCTCGTGAGTCGGCGTCTCCGTTTTGTCCAGTACGCCGGCTCGACCCGGACCTCGGCGCGTCGGGACATCCTGACCGAGGGCGGGTATGCGCTCGAGTTCAGGCCGCTGCTGGAGCGGGTGAACGCGGCTGTTCCTGTCGATGAGCGGATCCATGCTGCTCACCGGGTAAACGTGCCGATGTACAACCCGGTTGGGTTGCGCGAGATCCTTGCCAATGCGATCGCTCACCAAGACTTCCAGGCGCACCCGTCCTTGATTGCGGTCGAGTTGTATGAGGATCGGATTGAGGTGACCAATCCGGGGGAGCCGCTCCTTGATCCGCGGAGGTTTGCGGAGGACACTCGGCCGCGCAATTTGTCGCTCGCGTTGATGATGCGTGAGCTGAAGATGTGCGAGGCGCGCGGCAGTGGCGTCCAGCGGACGCTTGAAGCAAACGAGGAGACCGGCGCCGCAGACCCCAAGTTTTACGCCGGGGACGGGTTGACCAAGGCCGTCTTGATCGGCAAGCACGACTTCATGACGATGTCGGCCTCGGAACGGAACTGGGCCGCGTTCATGCACGCCTGCCGGATGTGGGCTGGCCGGCGTCCGATGACCAACAACACGTTCCGCAACCGTTACGGGCTCGCCGACGGCCGAAGCTCCCTGGTGTCGCTGCACATCCAACAGGCCATGGATGAGGGTCTCATCGTCCCGATGGACGCCGAGTCGTCCTCTCGTCGATACGCCCGCTACATCCCGTTCTACGCTGGCCTGTAGCGGGCTGGCGTCATTTCAAGCCAAACCTCGCGTGGCCGTGCAACTGCTCTTTGACTAGGTATTTTCCTTCTTCAAGGCTTCCGGTGCGGGCTTCACACAGTGACTTGGTGGCTCGCTCAAGAGTCGCCGTGGCGGGTGAGGGTTCTCGCTTGGAGTGCCCGACCGCCCGTCGAGAGACCCACCGGTGCCAGTCAGGCCTGAACCTGATGCGGGAACCATGACAGGGCCGATGCCGCGTTGTGCGCGAAGGGGCGGCAGCGTGCGAAGACGCGACATTGGGGATTGAAGGCCTCTGCCGAGGTGACTGGTGTGGCGATGCATCGTTCGCTGGCGTTCGTGGAGAGTCGCGACGTCGGGTGCGCGCCAGGGGTGCTGAGCGGCCGGGCCGACCCGGCCGCGGAGACCCTTGGTGTCGGTGGAGCTGGGAGCGCCACGCAACAATCGAACGGGTACGGCCCCGACATAGTCTCAGTTCTAGTCTCATTTGCATGCCGCCGGGGCTGTCCGTGGCTGGCCTCTCCCATCTCAAACCACCTTGTCGCAACCATGTTCGGACGGTCTCAACCGGTTGCTCGCCCTACTGCTAAGCGGGTTTGGGTTAATCGCCCATCGCGGGTTCAAATCCCGCCGCCTCCGCCATGATGACTGGAAACGCTCCCTCCGCGGATCTGCGGGGGGAGTTTCCCTCGTCCGGCAGTCTCAGTCTCGGCTTGAGTCCGCCGACAACTGTTCGGCGTGGCCGCCTGTCTCTGTCCGGGCCACCGCCTCGGACGCCGGGGCTGCGCTCAATGGGTGGCGACGGTAGCCGCGCGAATCTCCTACCCATGCGAAACACCACAGTCCTGGTGGCAGCGCAGGGTCGTGTTGGCGCATGTCAGGGGCTACGTGGTCATGGTCGAACCCGCCCTACGGTAAGCGTCCGACACCGCCGTGACCCCGGGGCTTTTGCACGGGTCAGGACGCGAAGCGAGCGCGATCCGTGCGACGTCGATGCGGACCCTTCCGATGAGTCGGACGCGAAGCTGCGGCGTCCAGACGTCACTAGTCTGCGGACGTGGGTGATCTCGATCTACGCCGGCTGCGGTCCTTCGTTGCGGTCGCCGACTCGTTGAGTTTCGTCCGAGCCGCGACCGCCATGCACCTGACCCAACCCGCGCTGAGCCGCCAGATCGCCGCGCTCGAGCGGTCGCTGGGCACGCGGCTGTTCGAGCGTTCCCGCCAGGGCACCGAGCTCACTGCCGCTGGTCGCGAGATCCTCGACCAGGCCCGCGAGTTGCTGGCGGCCGCGACGGCGCTGGAACGGACCGCCCGGACGACCGCTCGCCGAGACGCCCGCTTCACGATCGGATTCATGCCAGGCACGGACGCAGCCGCGATCATCGCCGCGTTCCAGGGCCGGCATCCCGACCTGGAAGTCGATGCCGTCTTCACCAGCCTTGCCGACCAGGTTGACTTCGTCACCGACGGGCGGGTCGACATCGCCTTCACCAGGTTGCCGATCGGGCCACGAGAGCTCGAGATAGTTCCGCTGTTCGACGAGTCCCTGATGGTCGCGATCGCGCGGAGCCACCCGCTGGCCGAGCGGCACACGGTGAGCCTTGCCGAGCTGGGTCGGCCGTACGACCTGGTGACGGCCTCGGTAGGCCCGGGCGCCCCGTCCGTCGACGACGTCCTGCTGGCGGCGATCACGAAGGGACGGCCCGCGCTGATCCCGGCCGGCCTGGCTGCCTATTACCGCGAGCCAGGGATCACTTACCTCGTGCTCGCCGACGGACCCTGCGTGGAGGTGGCTCTGGCCTACGACCGCCGGCGCGTGCTGCCGCAGCTGGCGTCCTTCGTGGCGATCTGCCGTGAGCAACTGGGCCCGGCGATCGCTGGACTGCCTGAGCTGCTGGCCCGCACGACCGAGCCGGCCCGGCTGATGCCGATCCGGCATAAGGGCTAGCCGAATAGGCATTGGCGGGACTTCGCCAGGCTCGGCGACGATGTGACTATCCGGAGCCCGACAACGTCTGGCAGGTAGCGAACAGTCACCGCGCGCAGGCTGTGTCGGCCGAACCAGCCGGGCTCATCCTCCTGGTCGAAAGGACCTGACCATGCGACGACTGCTACGCAATTGGCTGGTGGCCGCGGCGACTCTGACGCTGCTGACGTCCGCCGGCACCGACGCGAGCGCTGCCGACACCGCCGGCCAGCACGCTCCCAAGAAGCCGACCATCGTGCTCGTCCACGGAGCCTTCGCGGACTCGTCGAGCTGGAGCGGCGAGATCCGGCGGCTGCAGAGCGAGGCTATGAGGTTGTCGCCGTGGCGAACCCGCTGCGCGGCGTCGCCTCCGACACCGCCTACCTGAGGAGTGTGCTGGCCACCATTCCCGGCCCGATCGTGCTGGTCGGCCACTCCTACGCCGGCTTCCTGATCAGTGCGGCGGCCGCCGGTGATCCGGACGTGAAGGCACTGGTCTACGTGGCGGCATACATTCCGCGGGCCGGGGAGTCGCCGGCCGACCTGACCTACAAGGACCCGGGCTCGCTGTTGACCGGGGACAACCTCGTCGCCCGGCCCGAACCCACCGGGACCGACCTGTACGTCAACCCAGCAACCTTCCTGAAGGTCTACGCGGGCGGACTCTCTCCGGCCAAGGCGGCCCTCGCCGCCGTCACCCAACGGCCGATCGCCGCGTCCGCCCTGAGCGAGGCGGCCACCGTCGACCCGCCGGCCAGCACTCCGAAGTGGGACGTAGTGGCGCTGGAGGACAACGCGATCCCCACCGTCACCCAGCGGTTCATGGCGCAGCGCGCCCACGCCCGGGTCGTCACCACCCACTCGGGCCACGACGTGCCGGCCGCCAGCGCCGAGCTGGTCACCAAGGTCATCCTCGACGCGGCGCGGTCCGTCTGCTGACGCGGGCGGCCTCCTGACGGCGAGTCGACCACGGCCGGACGTCATCGGCGGGGACGGTTCCTTCACCCCGCGAAGGAACCGTCTCCGTCCCGGTTCAGATCTCGGGGTCGAGAAAGGGTCGGATCGTCCGGCTGGAGGTCTGCACGACGACGGTGGCGCGCGATGAACGACAGCACGTTCCGCCACCGCTGCGAGTTCGCCGGAGGACGGAGGAGCGAGCGGCTCTCGGGTGCGTCGAATAGCGACCGATTCCGGCGTGCTTGGAGGCGAGTCAGGCGCGGCGTCCCACAAATCGGTCGCTGATTGACGCCTACCCTGCCGGTCAGTTGAGGCACGCCAGTTGCACCCAAGTCCTGTTTCAGAGAATGTTAGTTGCTAACATTATGCTGTGCCCCAGGAACTGAGAGGCAAGGCGAAGCGAACCCGCGAGCGGATGCTGCTGGTCGCGCTTGAACTCTTCGAACGGCAGGGCTACCGAGCGACCACGGTCTCGCAGATCGCGGACGCGGCCGGAGTCACGTCCATGACCTTCTTCCGGCACTTCCCGACCAAGGACTCGGTGCTGGTCACCGATCCGTACGATCCGCTGATCGCCGAAGCGGTCGGTGCGCAACCGCCGGAGCTGCCCGCACTGGAACGCGTCCGACTCGGGTTCCTATCCGCGTTGGACGGCATCACCCCGACCGAGGACGCCACGGCCCGCCGCCGGGTGGCGGTGGCTGCCGAGTTGCCGGAGCTCAGAGGGGCACTCGCGGCGTCCACTCAGGCAACTCAGGACGCCGTGGTCGCCACGCTGGTCGCTCAGGGTGTGGATGCGCTGGATGCCGCCGTCGTCACCGCCGCCTGCCTGGGCGCGATCTCGGCCGCCTTGTTCGCCTGGTCCGCGCTGCCGGCGGAGGTCAGTTTGGACGCGGTGGTGCGCCGTGCCCTCGGTCAATTGGCTCCCGGGCAGCCACGATGAACGCGCTGGAGCTGCAGGATGTCCGGCATGCCTTCGGCGGCTCGCCCGCCCTGCGTGGTTTCAGCCTCGCTGTGGCCCCAGGCGAGGTCGTTGCCATGGCGGGGCTCAATGGGGCCGGCAAGACCACGGCCATGCGGGTGCTGGCCGGCAGATTGCGGCCGGACGCCGGCCTGGCCAGGGTGCTCGGCGCGGTCTCGCATCGGCTGCGGGTCGACGTCGCCCGCCGTTTCGGCCAGCTCATCGGCCCTCCGCTGACCTACGGCGAACTGACCGTGCGGGAGAACCTGATGACCGCGGGCCGGCTGCACGGACTGAGCCGTGCGGCCGCGCGCGAGGCCGCCGGATCCGCGATCGAGAGCTATCGCCTCGGGCGCTGGGCCGATCGGCGGGTGAGCGCGCTGTCGGCCGGGAACTGGCAACGACTCGGAGTGGCCTGCGCCACGCTGCACGGTCCGGACGCCGTCATCCTCGATGAGCCGACGAGTGCGCTGGATCCCGCGGGAGTCGTGATCGTGCGGGACGCCGTGCGCTCGCTGGCAGCGCGTGGCGCCGGGGTCCTGGTCTCGAGCCATCATCTGGACGAGGTGTCCCGGGTCGCCGACCGGATCGTCGTCGCGCATGCCGGACGGCTGATCGGCACGCTCGCGCCCGGAGCCGAAATGGAGCGGAGGTTCTTCGCCATGCTGCTGGCCGCGGACGCCGATGAGGGGGCCGACCGATGAGAGATCGGATCGCGACCCGAACCGGATGGGCACCCCTGCTGTGTACCGCGTGGAGCGTGGAGTTCCTGAAGCTCCGCCGGTCGATGATGGCTCGCCTGATCACGCCGCTGCTGACTGTCGTCGTCCCGCTGGGCTCGGTCGGCGCGGTGGCGTTGGCCCGCTCGCCCGAGCTACCGGGTGCGGCCGCGGTCAAGTTCGCGCCCTACGCGGTCGGCGACCTGGCCACGACCCAGTTGCTGGTCGCCGGGCAGATTCTCTCCGTTGCGCTGCTCACCGCCGGCGGATTCGCGGCGGCCTGGAGCTACGGGCGCGAGTTCAGCGACGGTACCGCCGGTGCTCTGGCGGGCCTGGCGGTGCCGCGCCGGTCGGTGGGGCTGGCCAAGGCTCTACTCCTGGTCACTTGGCTGATCGGCTGTGTGGTCGTGTCGATCCTCGTCACGCTGCTGCTCAGCCTGATGGTGGGTGGTCGGCCGGGTGCCGGGGCGTGGCAGGAAGCGGCGGTGGCGATCCTGGCCGGCCTCCTCGCCGTCGGCCTGGTGCCGCCGTTCACTTGCGTTGCCACGCTGACCCGCAGCCAGTTGGGCACCGTGGGCGTCCTGCTCGGTGTCGTGATGGTGACTCAGATCGTCGTCGTCCTCGGGGCCGGTGTCTGGTTCCCATTCGCCGTGCCGTCCCTGCTCACCGGGATGGGCGGGGACGAGGTGGCCGGCCAGATCGGTGTCGGATCGATCCTGCTCACCGCCGCCGTCGGCCCGGCGTCCGTCCTCGTGGTGGCCTGGCAATGGGGACGCCTGAGCGACACCTGAGCCGTCCGCGGCCAGTAGGGTGGTCTGCCGAACGCGATCGTGCGGCGGCCCGATGATCGGAGCGACGATGACAGGCACGGCTACGGCGGGTTCAACCGCCAGTGGGACGCATGCGGACAGCCACGACCTGATCCGGGTCCAGGGTGCGCGCGAGAACAACCTCAAGGACGTCAGCGTCGAGTTGCCCAAGCGGCGGCTGACCGTCTTCACCGGTGTCTCCGGATCGGGCAAGAGCTCGCTGGTCTTCGGCACCATCGCCGCCGAGAGCCAGCGACTGATCAACGAGACCTACAGCGCCTTCGTGCAGGGCTTCATGCCCAGCCTGGCTCGTCCCGAAGTCGATCGACTGGACGGCCTGACCACCGCGATCATCGTCGACCAGGAGCGGATCGGAGCCAACCCGCGCTCGACGGTCGGCACCGTCACCGACGCCAACGCGATGCTCCGGATCCTGTTCAGCCGGATCGGCCAGCCGCACATCGGGCCGCCCAACGCGTTCTCGTTCAACGTGCCCTCGGCGTCCGGCAGCGGCGCGATCACGGTCAAACGGGGCGACAAGACGATCGCCGAGAAGGCGTCGTTCAGCGTGCTCGGCGGCATGTGCCCGCGCTGCGAGGGACGCGGCAGCGTCACCGACTTCGACCGCACCGCCCTCTACGACGAGAACAAATCGCTCAACGAGGGCGCGCTGCTGGTGCCCGGCTACTCGATGGAGGGCTGGTACGGACGGATCTACCGCAGCTGCGGGTTCTTCGATGCGGACAAGCCGATCAAGGACTTCACCCAGCGGCAACTGCACGACCTGCTCTATAAGGAGCCGACCAAGATCAAGGTCGAGGGCATCAACATCACCTACGAGGGCCTGATCCCGAAGATCCAGAAGTCGATGCTGGCCAAGGACGTGGACGCGATGCAGCCGCACATCCGGGCCTTCGTCGAGCGAGCGGTGACGTTCACCGACTGCCCCGAGTGCGAGGGGACGCGGCTGGCGCCGGAGGCGCGGTCGTCCAAGATCGACGGGATCAACATCGCCGACGCCTGCGCCATGCAGATCACCGACCTGGCCGAGTGGATCCGGGGGCTGGACGAGCCGTCCGTGGCGCCGCTGCTGGAGGGGCTGCGCGACACGCTGGACTCGTTCGTCGAGATCGGCCTGGGCTACCTGTCGCTGAGCCGGCCGTCGGGGACGCTGTCCGGCGGCGAGGCGCAGCGGACCAAGATGATCCGGCACCTCGGTTCGTCGCTGACCGACGTCACCTATGTCTTCGACGAGCCGACCGCCGGGCTGCACCCGCACGACGTCCAGCGGATGAACGACCTGCTGCTGCAACTGCGCGACAAGGGCAACACCGTGCTGGTGGTCGAGCATGAGCCGGAGACGATCGAGATCGCCGACCGGGTCGTCGACCTCGGTCCGGGCGCCGGTTCGAAGGGCGGCCGGATCTGTTACGAGGGCACCGTGGCCGGGCTGCGAGCCAGCGACACCGTCACCGGACGCCACCTCGGAGACCGGGTGGGGGTTAAGAAGTCGGTACGGACGCCGTCCGGCGTGCTCGAGATCCGTGGCGCGACGGCGAACAACCTGCGGAAGGTGGACGTCGACGTTCCGCTGGGCGTGCTGGTGGTGGTCACCGGGGTCGCCGGTTCGGGCAAGAGCTCGCTGGTGCACTCGTCGATTCCGCTGACCGCCGGCGTGGTGTCGGTGGACCAGAGCCCGATCCGGGGATCGCGGCGCAGCAACCCGGCCACCTACACCGGGCTGCTGGAACCGATCCGGAAGGCGTTCGCGACCGCGAACAAGGTGAAGCCGGCTCTGTTCAGCGCCAACTCCGAGGGCGCCTGCCCGGCCTGCAACGGCGCTGGGGTGATCTTCACCGACCTGTCGGTGATGGCGACGGTGTCGACCCTCTGCGAGGCGTGCGAGGGCAAGCGGTTCCAGCCCGCCGTGCTCGATTACACCTTCGGCGGGCGGAACATCGCCGAGGTGCTGGCCATGCCGGTGGCTGAGGCGGGCGAGTTCTTCGGCTCGGGCGAGTCGCGGGTGCCGGCGGCGCACGCCAT
The DNA here is from genome assembly GCF_047602385.1 of Micropruina sp. Taxonomy (GTDB): domain Bacteria; phylum Actinomycetota; class Actinomycetes; order Propionibacteriales; family Propionibacteriaceae; genus Micropruina. Next base: position 439,318 of record NZ_JASGHL010000005.1, on the reverse strand, counting down.
TCTCGGACGCCTCGCGGACGTCGGACTCGGCTACTTGAGTCTCGGTCAGCCGCTGACCACCTTGTCCGGCGGCGAACGGCAGCGGCTCAAGCTGGCCACCCATATGTCCACCAAGGGCGGCACCTATGTGCTCGACGAGCCCACCACCGGACTGCATCTGGCCGACGTGGAGAACCTGCTCGGCCTGCTCGACCGGCTGGTCGACTCGGGCAAGTCGGTGATCGTGGTCGAGCACAACCAGGCGGTGATGGCGCACGCCGACTGGGTGATCGACCTCGGCCCCGGAGCCGGCCATGACGGTGGCCGGATCGTCTTCCAAGGGACGCCCGCCGACCTCGCGAAGGCGGATACGCTCACCGGAACCCACCTGGCGACCTACCTCAACGGCTGACCGCCTCACCCGTCGGTCGAGCCCCTCGAGACCCAGGGACGTCCGCTCCGGACACCGTTGGTCGAGCTTTGTCGAGACCCACACGTCTATGCCGCTCACCGTCGGTCGAGTTCGTCGAGACCGGGGACGTCCGCTCCGCACACCGTTGGTCGAGCCTGTCGAGACCCACACGTCCACTCCGCTCACCGTTGGTCGAGCCTGTCGAGACCCCCGGTGACCACCGGTGGCTGGTGATTCCCTAAGCTGACCGCCATGCCGAGCTCCGACACCCGTGAGGTCGAGCGCTGGTTCATGCGGCGCGGCTTCACGGCGTTGCTGGACGGCACCTCGATGCGGCGGCGCCGGGCGGCTCGGCTGGCCCGGGCGCTCGCCGTGGTCTTCGTCGGGGTGATGCTGATCGAGGTGCCCCGTTACGGCCGCAACCTGTGGGTCACCCTGGCCGTGTCGCTCGCGGTGGTCGGGCTCACCTGGGTGATCGGCAACCTGGTGCGGCGGCGTCCGCCGTTCGCCCTCCCCGATCGGGTGACCGCCCTCGACCGTGCGGTGTTCCTGTTCTTTCCCGGCCTGGTGGTGCTGGCTACACCCCACGACGCCTTGCAGGCCGAGGACTTCGAGCTGTCCGGCTTCGCGGCGGGCGTGCTGATCGCGGCCGGCATGGTGCTGGGGCAATTGATCCTGCTCGGTCTGCTCACGCTCTTGGCCTACAGCGGGGTGATCGCGCTGGGCCCGTGGCTGTGGCGCCGGCTGGTGTCGTCGTTCCTGGCCGGCGGGACGGCGATCGGCCGCACCCTGCCGCTGCTGCTCGGCGTGGTCGGTTTCCTGTTCTTCACCGGAGAGTTGTGGCAGGCGTTCGGGCGCCTTTCGCCGCTGGCCTACCTGCTCGCCGTGCTGCTCTTCGTCGGACTGAGCTGGCTGTTCCTGCACACCAGGGGCCTCGATCTGGACGCCCTGGCCCGGTTCGAGCGGCCGGGTGAGGTCGCCGAGCAGGTCGCCGGGACGCCGCTGGCGGGCGGGGACGTGGCGACGCCCGCGGTCTGCCCACTGACCCTCGACCAGCGCCGGAACCTGCGGCTGGTCGGGGTGATCTCCCGGCTGACCATCGCCACCGTCGTCGGGCTGGCGGTGTTCGTGTTCTTCGTGCTGCTGGGCCTGATCACGGTGAACGCCGAGGTCGTGCAGGCCTGGACGCAGGCGCCGCCCGAGGTGCTGCTGCAATGGGCGACCGAGCGGCACAGCTATGCGCTCACCCTGCAGCACCTGCGGGTCTGTGGCTTCCTGGCGGTGTTCTCGGGCTTCTACTTCGCCGTCGTATCCGCGACCGATCCAGTGCTCCGCGAAGGACTCCGGGACGACGTCGAGGACGACATCCGGCAGGCCTGCGCCGCCCGGCTGGTGGCGCTGAAACGATTCCCTGCGCCCGAGCCGCGCCCGGAGTCCGAGCCGCGCCCGGAGTCCGACGTGCGCCCGGAGTCCGACGTGCGCACGACGTCCGACTGATCAGTCCGGGTCGCGGACCAGATTCCAGCTGAGGGTTCCGACCTTGATGGTCAGCTTGTCGCCGTCGCAGACCGCCGAGCCCTTGCCTTGGGGCGCGAGGATCCTGGCCACCTGCTGCATCGTCACCGACCGCGACTTGCCCTTGTCGACGAACCGAGCCGATCCGGTGGCCTTACCCCGGGTGAAGGAGATGGCGTCGGGCTGGCCCGAATAGGTGCCAGTGAACTCGCCGTCGATACGGAGCTTCCCGGTGCTCTTGCCCAGGGTGAGTTTGGCCGGATGGTCGCCGTCGAAGTCGAACTCGTAGCGGCCGTTGCCGAAGGTGACGTCGACGTCGGTCACGGTGCCCTTGCCGACGCTGGCATCGAGCCCGGTGGCGGTGAAACCGGTGGCCTTGTAGTCGCCGGCCGGGCAGCCTGCAGTGGCCGGCGTCGAAGCCGTCTCGGTGGTGGCAGGTGTCGTTGCAGCCGTCGACACCGGCGTCGGGTTGGCGCTGATCGCCGGCGGCGTCGAGGCGGGAGCGGTTGTGGGTGGGGTGGCGCTGCACCCGGCCACGAGGGCCGGGACGGCCAGCAGCAGGGCGAGCGGACGGCGAGCTGTCAACATCCGGGGAGCCTACCGGGGGACTACGACGTTGCGCTCAGGACGCCTCGGCGATCCGCCGACGCAGGGCCTCCAGTTCCTCAGTGAGCGCGGTCGGCAGCCGGTCGCCGAACTGCGCGAAATACTCCTGGGTCAGGTCGGCCTCCAGCGCCCAGGCGGCCGGGTCCAGTTCGAACAGCTCGTCGAGTTGCTCGTCGGTGAGATCCAGCCCGTGCAGGTTCAAGTCCTCGCGGCGCGGCAGCCGTCCGTTCAGCGAATCGACGGCGTCCACTTCGCCGTTCACCCTTCTCAGCGCCCATTCGATGGCGCGGGCGTTGTCGCCGAAGCCCGGCCATAGGAAGCGGCCGTCGGCGTCCTTACGGAACCAGTTCACCTGGAAGACCCGGGGCGCGTGCTCACCGAGGACCTCGCCCATCCGCAGCCAGTGCGCCCAGTAGTCGGCCATGTTGTAGCCGCAGAACGGCAGCATCGCGAACGGGTCCCGGCGCAGCGACCCGACCGCGCCCTCGGCGGCCGCGGTCTGTTCGGAACTGACGGTGGCGCCGACGAAGACGCCCTGGCGCCAGTCGTAGGTCTCGGTGATCAGCGGCACATTGTGCGCCCGGCGTCCACCGAACAGGATGACGTCGATCGGGACTCCGGCCGGGTCCTCCCAGTCGTCCGAGATCGAGGACGCCTGGTCGGCCCGCACGGTGAACCGGCTGTTCGGGTGCGCGGGGGGAGTGGGCGACTCGGGCGTCCAGTCGTTGCCCTGCCAGTCGATCAGGTGCGCCGGCGGCTCGTCGGTCATCCCCTCCCACCAGATGTCACCGTCGTCGGTGAGCGCCACGTTGGTGAAGATCGTGTCGTGGTCGAGCGAGGCCAGGGCGGTCGGATTGGTCTTCTCGGACGTCCCGGGCGCGACCCCGAAGAAGCCGGCCTCGGGGTTGATCGCGTACAGGCGTCCGTCGGGACCGGGACGCATCCAGGCGATGTCGTCGCCGATGGTCTCCACCTTCCACCCGGGAATTGTCGGACGCAGCATCGCCAGGTTGGTCTTGCCGCAGGCGGACGGGAAGGCGGCGGTCAGATGGTAGGTGCGGCCGTCCGGACCGGTGATCTTGAGGATCAGCATGTGCTCGGCCAGCCAGCCCTCGTCGCGCGCCAGCACCGAGGCGATCCGCAACGCGTAGCACTTCTTGCCCAGCAGGGCGTTGCCGCCGTAGCCGGAGCCGAACGACCAGATCTCGCGGGTCTCGGGGAAGTGGGTGATGTACTTCTCGTCGTTGCACGGCCAGGGCAGGTCGGGACCGCGGTTGCCGTCGGTGTCCACGAGCGGATAGCCGACCGAGTGGACGGCAGGCACCCAGTACTCGCCGGCGCCGATGTGGGCGAGCGCCTCGGTGCCCATCCGGGTCATGATCCGCATGCTGACAACGACATACGGCGAGTCGGTGATCTCGACGCCGAGCTTGGAGATGTTTCCGCCCAGCGGCCCCATCGAGAACGGGATGACATACATCGTGCGACCCCGCATGCAGCCGTCGAACAGCGCTGCCAGAGTCCGTTTCATCTCCGCCGGCTCGGCCCAGTTGTTGGTCGGCCCGGCATCGTGCTCGTGCTCCGAGCAGATATAGGTGCGGGACTCGACCCGCGCCACATCGGACGCCGTCGACCGGGCCAGGTAGCTGTTCGGCCGCTTCTCCTGGTTCAGCTTGATCAGGGTGCCTGCCTCGATCATCTCGGCGTAGAGGCGGTCACGCTCGGCCTCGGAGCCGTCGCACCAGTAGACCTCGTCGGGTTGGGTGAGTTCGGCGACCCCGGCCACCCAGGTGAGGAGCGCCTCGGTGGCGTCCGGCGGCGCGTTCTCAGCGATCTGGCGTGCATCGACCGGCATCACGGACTCCTTCTGCCTGCCACGCTGCAAGCGGTTGGGGCTTTACACCATCCTGCCGTACCGCCGAAGGGTTGGAGTGGTTTGACGGACCGAACGGGCTCGGTTGGACGCGTCCTCGGCGATCAACTAAAGTTGTCCGTCGGTGGTTCGACAGCGTCGGACGCCAAGCGCCCGTAGCTTAACGGATAGAGCATCTGACTACGGATCAGAAGGTTGGGGGTTCGAATCCCTCCGGGCGCGCCAGGCTCCTGCCAAACTCCATCCCAACCGGTCAGCCGCTCGCTTGTCGAATGTGACGACCTCCTGACAACCCGCGCGATTCGCCGCCGCGTCGACGAGTGCATCTGCGAAATCGGCACCACGCCGCGCGGATCTAAGCGCGGCGGCCACGCTCGCCGGATCCTCGGCCCGGATCTCGTCGGCAAGGGAGAGGGCTGCCAACCGGTCGACGACCTCATCTCGTCTGAAACCATAGGAGCGGGTCAGCACCCAATAGAGCTCAGCCCATACAACGGTGGTCACATAGCCGGGAGCGGCCTCCCGCAAGCTGTCGAAGACGGCTGTGGCCAGCGCCACCTGATCGGGGTCGTCCTGGGTGAGATAGCGGACGATGATATTGGTGTCGAGGCCGATCACCGCATGGACTCTGCCGCTGCCGCTGCGATGGCAGCGTCCATCTCGTCGAGGGTTCGCGTCGGGCCAGCGAATCGCAGTGAGCCGGCGAGGTCGCTCACAGGACGCCTCTCGCGGCGCAACTCGATGAACCCCTTCTCGTTCTTCAGAAAGCTCACCCGGCTGCCCGGCTCGAGCCCCAACTCGTCGCGGATGTCCTTCGGAATGGTGATCTGACCCTTGGTGGTCATGGTCCCTGTACTCATCGCTCCTCCTTACCACATAGTAATGCGATCGACGCGTCGCTACCGACCCAACGACCGCCGAGTGGCCCCAGCCACGCTGGGGCCACTCGCTCTGCAGCGAGACGAAGTCAACCGTCAAACGCAAAACCTCAACGAAGGGCTGCGTTTCAAGAGTATCTCTCAAGACAGATAGTTTGCATTTGAAGGTTGAAATGAACCGTGTGTGGATACACTCAGTCAGTGGGTGCCGAGTAGTCCATGCCAACGGTGGCAGGCGCCGCTGACAGGAAAGGGGCGTCATGGACGCAATCACTTTGGAGGACTTGCTTGCCGCCTGCTCGGCGGGAGGATCGAGCCTGCTGACGGTGCGCAGCGAACTTCGGCCAGGCGCCGGCGACCTAGCTGGTGTCGCCCCGGCGCGCTACGTCGACGGCTCCACGCCTACCTACGCCTACGAGACTCGTTGGGACGGAAACGATGCCGTCACAGTTGTGGTGCTCGACTCAAAGGGTTCAAGCGGCAATCGTGTCGAGGCTCCGGTGGCACAGGCGATTCGTGATGGTCATCCGGTCCTATCCAGGGTTCCGAGGCTGACCGTGACTTACCAGGGTCAGGAGACTCTGATGGATCTCGACGTTCCGCACAGGTGGGCCGATGCCCACTTCCGGGCCGGCACGATCGACGGAACGCCGACGACAAGCGATCCCAGGTACCGCGCGCTTCGCGATGCCACTCCGGCGAATGCCAGCGCTCTGCTGCACGCCAGCCCGGTCGGCCTCGTCCTGGGCGTATGGGACTCGACTCGGAAAGCCCGCCAGGCCCGCTACCGGAGCGCGCTCGTTGGCGAGGTGATTGGAATCGTCGCTGATCAGTCGGCTCAACCCACGCCTCCACGTCGTGGTGCGGCCCGCTTCGATACCATCGCTCCGAGCGTTCGCCTGTCCGGGACAGACTTGGAGCGGCTGGTCGCGCAACAGGCGTCGGAGCTCAGTGAGAACAACCTCAAGAAGATTCGCGAGGACATCCGCAAGGCGAAGGGTGGGCCGGTGTCCGCCGCAGGCATCGGCCTGGGCTCGATTCCACCGTCGATGACCGGGCTGGGGTTTGTCGCGTGTCGCCGAATCGTGCGGCATCACGTCCTGTCCTTCGCGGCGCTTCGCCAGATCCGGTTCGGGCTCGGCGTCGAGGGTGACGCCGCAGCGCGAGCGCTTCTGGCCGCGCTCGCGCTCAACGGGCTAGTCCGTAGCAACTCGGAGCTGGCACTGCGGGCGAACTGCGACCTGATCGAGGCATCGCCCACGGTGATCGAGATCGACCAACGTCAGGGAGCGGTCGGGCAACGGCGCCCACCGTCGATCGAGGAGGCCGATGACTTGCTCGAACAGGCACTCGTACGAGCCGAACGCCATGGTGTCGACTGGCACGGGCAGACGTTGGACATCGTCGGTGACCCTGCCGTGGCCGGCGGCATTGCCGACGACGCCGAGTAGTAGGTGTGTCGTGACGACGATGACCATTCGTGCCGAGTTCCCGCTCGGCACGTTCCTGGGGCACCATGATGTCGGCAAGCGCGCTCCATTTCCGGATACCACAAGGCTCTTCTCAGCACTGGTTCATGCCGCGAGCAAAGGCATCACGGCGGTTGAGAGGGCGGGCGATCTCCGGATGAGCGCCGCCAGCGCTGCCACACTGCGTTGGCTGGAGGATCATCCGCCGGCTGCCCTGGTGCACCCCGATCTGCGTTTCGTCTCGGCGCGCTCTGCCAGTGCTTGGCGTGCCGAGGGAGTCTTCGAGAAGCGGGGATCGGCGATCCAGAGTCGCAAGACCCTCAAGCGCCAGTCGGATGGGGTGGCGGTTCGGGGATCCTTCGCGTGGATCTGGTACGACGTGCCGGCTGAGGTCCGGTCTGTGTGCGTGGACCTGGTCGGAGACGTTTCCTGTCTGGGCGAAGCCGATAGCCCTGCGCGGCTCACCGTCGATGACACACCCACCGAGCCGACCCACCGAATCGCAGAAGTCCAGACCGCTTTCGCGAGGCCGGGCGGCCTCGCCGTTCGAACTCCGGTTGCCGGGCGCCTCGACGAGCTCAATTCCGACTACGACCTTGGTTGGGGTATCCATCGGCCATCGGTAGCGCAGGACAAGCACACGACGTCGCAACTGCCGCTGGAATCACAGCCCTCGACCCGGAGAGTGCACGAACTGACTTACCGCCCGATTCAAGCCGCGACGAGCAGCGCCCCATGGACGCACGCGATCGTGGTACCGGTCGATTCGACGGCCGGCCCGTCGTTCGGTGATCCCCGGTGCTCGGTGGCGTGGGCCGTCGCGATGCATCGCGCGATCGCCGCGTGTGCCGGGGATGATGCGCCACCGATCCTTACCGGCGTTTACCCGGCGGGGGCGGACCGCCCGCCCAATAGGGTCGCGATCCAGTGCCTTCCTGCCGGGGCGCCGGTCGCGTTCGATGCGACGGGTCCCGCTTTTGTGATCCTGATTCCCGAGTCCGTCCGGGCAGATGATCTATTGCTTTTGCATCGAGCGTTGGCGTCACTGCGTACTGTTCGCATCTCGGCGCGTGCCCGGCGCAAGAGTGACTCGGGTCCGGTTGTCGAGCAAGTCGTGGTTCACGACTATGCCGTGGTTGATGCGCATCGGTTCTGGCGGCCAGCTGGCGCGGGCGTCCGACGGCTTTGGGCGCCGAGGGTGCCACTAATACCGGAGGTGCGGCCACATCGTCGGCACGGCTGGGACTTGGAAACGGCGGCCAAGGTGTCAATCGGTCACGTCTGGCGTGATCTGCTCCCGGCCGCGTCGTCACGAGCCGAGCTCGTGGCTGGGGTCGAGGAACGAGGGGTCGCGGTGTACGACGCGCATCTGCTTCTCGACAGCCACGTCTCGCGGTACGTCCACAAGGCCCCTCGCAACGTGGTCGTCCAGCCGTACACGTGCCTGGTCGACCTGGGCGACCTGGCATCACCACAGTCGGCGTCGGCGATCGGCCAGACGAGACATCTTGGTGGCGGTCTGCTCGTGCCGGTTGACATCGTCGCTGCGCCGGCGGTGAGCGAGGTGCGATCATGAGCATCGCCGTTAGCGCGTTTGTCCCGTTCTACAAAGCGCTGTACGGGTTCGTGCCCTTCCAGTGGCAGATCCGTCTGCTTGAGCACGTCGTGACGACCGGAAAGTGGCCCTCCGTGATCGACGCTCCCACTGGCGCAGGCAAGTCGAGTGTCGTCGACATTCACGTCTTCGCCAATGCTCTCTACGGTGCTGGTGTCGGCGCCCGGGTGCCACGACGACTCGCGACGGTGGTCAATCGCCGGGCGCTGGTCGATTCCCAGTTCGACCGCGCCCACGACCTCGCCGAGAAGCTGCAGGACGCCACCGATGGCGTGTTGGCCGAGGCGGCTTCGGCGATCGCGTCCATGAGCTTTCAGCTGAGGCATGAGGGTGGCCCGCTGAGGGTGGTGAGTCTCCGTGGTGGGCAGCCGACCGACCGAACCTGGGTGGACGACCCGGGCGCGGTTATGATCATCGCGGCGACGCCCGACATGTGGGGCAGCAGGCTGATGTTCCGGGGCTATGCCACATCAAGGCGAGCCAGGCCGCGGGATGCGGGTCTTCTAGCGATCGACAGCGTCGTCGTAGTCGACGAGGCGCACCTGAGCCGGCAGCTGGCGCGTACGGCCGAGAATGTGTCCTTGATCGCGGCGGCCACGGCTGCGCCCCTTCATCCCGTGCCCACGCTCAACGTCGTGTCTTCCACCGCCACCCGTGTCGGGCCCGTGGACGAGCGCGTTAGCGTGGAGGCCGGGGACTTCGATGTCGATAGGCAGCTTGCACGTCGAATGCAGACAACCAAGACACTGTCCATCCGACACGTTCCCGGTCCGGGTAGAGAGGCGCCTACAAGGTCGAGGTACACGGACTTCCTGACCGACCAGGCGCTCGAGCTTCGCGGCGCCGTCTCCGAAGACGCGAAGCCCACGGTGCTCGTCATCGTCAATCGCCGTTTGACCGCGGCGGCTGTGGCCGATGCGCTGGCAGAACGTGTTGGCGAGGAGCGCGTCGCCTGTTGGGCAGGTCGGATGCGCCCGATGGATCTGAAGTCGATGCGTGACGACCGCCCCGGAATCCTCACGACGGCGGGCCACCGGGACACCTGGTTCCTCGTCGCGACCCAGACGGCCGAGGTCGGTGTCGACCTGGATTGCGCGGCGATGGTGACCGAACTGGCGCCAGGCTCGGCGCTGGCTCAGCGATTCGGACGCGTGAACCGTCTCGGCGAGCGTCCGTCGGCCACGGTCCGAGTAGTCGTGCCGGCGGGGGAGCTTGCAGACGCTCCGCCGTATGCTGCGAAGGATCTTGAGGACGCTCGAGAGTGGTTGGCCCGAGTGGGTGACGGGGGAGATGTCTGCCCCTGGCGGCTGCACGAGTCTCCGCCGCCCGTCGAGCGCGACCGCCGTTTGGCATACAGCGACTTGTGGCCCGGAGACGCCGAACTGCTTGCTCGGACCACTGAGGATCTGTTCGAGGAGCCGGACCTGGCCTTCTGGCTGCGCGACGACTTGGATGACGAGCAGTCGCCCGTGAGCCTGGTTCTGCGGCAGTTGCCCGACGACGACTCGGCTGCCGCGGCGCTTCTGACTCAGACCCCGGTTGAAGCCCCGGAGGTATTCCCCGCCACGGTGGCGGAGGCTAGGCGGGTTGTCGATCGAGCGCTCGCGGGCGTGAGTGCCGGTGGCGGGCACGGGCCGCGAGCGTTCAAGGTCGACGACGAGGTTGCACTGCTATCGAAGTCGACCGACGTCCGGCCAGGGGACACGATCGTCGTCGACCACGATCAGCGGGTGGCGCGTCGCAACGTGCTTGTGCCCGAGCCGCCTTCATCGGGCCCGCTGCAGCCATTGTGGAGTGGTGACATGACGCATGTCGTATGGCCCAACGACACGAGTAGTTGGATTGCCGGGATAGATTTGTGCGCCGAACTGGCAGGTGTGTCGGTCGATGACGCGCAGGAGGTCTTTGACGCGCTAGTCGGCGACAACCGGCAGGACGATAGACGACGACAGGTACGTATCGCGCCGGAGCTCTCGGACGGTGTCGATCCTCTTCCATGGGTCGTACTTCAACGAAACGACGCCGTCGCACTGGACGAGACCGTACGTCAGACCTGGAGCCCGTCATCCGCGCTGGGCGATCCGGTTCTCGTCCTCCTGGATGGTCACCAGCAGGCCGTGGCGGATCGCGCCGAGAAGATGGGTGGGCAGGTCGGGTTGCCATCCGACGTGATCGCTGCTCTCCGCGACGCCGGGCTGCACCACGACGACGGCAAGAAGTCTCCTGCCTTTCAGCAGATGTTGCGTGACGTTTCGCAGAGTCCAGTGCCGATCTCCGCCGACCCTCTCGCCAAGTCGGTGGGGTCCAGTTCGCAGCGAGCGCGTCGGGCGAGCTCACTACGTCCCGGGTGGCGGCACGAGCAGTTGTCAGCGGCGTATGCGCTCGCTGAACTGGGCACAGACGACCATGCTGCTATCGTTGCTCGGCTCGTCGGTACGAGTCACGGCCATGGACGGCCGTTCTTTCCCCATGGAGCTTTGGGGCTGGTGGGAGGAGAGGGTCTACCCGACGGCGTCCTCGATGCCGCGAGCTCGCTCTATCAAACGGGTGGGGGCTGGTCGGAGGTACTCGAACGTACCGACGAGCGATACGGGGTCTGGGGGATCGCCTACCTCGAAGCCGTGCTTCGCGCGGCCGACGGAACCGTATCCCGGGAGGGGTCATGACCGCGATCGCGCTGACCGGACGCATCGGCGAGGCGCTCAGCCACTTTGTCGCGGTCGGCGCTGCCGCCATTGCTCGGCAGGCGGGGTATGCAGCGTACTTCTACTGGTCGGACGAGTCCGTCCCCGTCGCCACGCTTGAGGTCGGTCTCGACCTCGAGAGCCTCGCGGCGGTCGTCCGAGAGCATGCTCAGGAGCAGTCGTCCGAGGACTCCTGGGCGCTACGGACCGCGTCAGGTGGGCCGCGTCATGGTGCCGGCCTGTTTAGCGTTCGGGCCAAGGGCGTTAGGCCAGACGAGTGGGCAGCCTATGGCGAGCAGCGTCGGCGGTCACGCCGGGCGTTGGTCGGTCCGGGACTCGGCGAACGTCTCCTGACGGCGCTCGGGGAGCCAGCCTGGTGGCTCATTGATGTGCAGGGCCGATCCCTGGACGATGGTGGCTCACGATGGGAGATGAAGACGCGCAATCGGGGCGAGGAGTTCTTCGTCCACCGATTCGTGCCACTCGGACGAGTCGTTGCCGAGCGGGAAGTCGGCGACATCGCTGCGGGCCTCAGCGGGTGTGCTGTGATCGACGAACTGGGCAGTGGCGCCACCTCCCGTACTGCCACGGGCTTGCGTACCCCGGGTCCGACGGATTCGGCGGTCGCCTGGTGTGCTCTCTGGGGCCTGCACGCGATGCCGACGATCGCGCGGCGGAGTTCCGTCAGCCAGTCGGCATGCGTGTGGCCACGCCATATAGTTCATCCCCGGACCGCTGTCCTGCCAGTATTCACCGAGCCGGTGTCGCCGAGGCGGTTCGCGGAGATCTGCGCGAGCATCTCGCTCGATCGAGCGGGGGCACGACTGGGCGGCAGGCCGGACCCGGAAGCCGAACTCCGGGCCGACACCGCGCGTAAGTGGCTTGCCGAGCAAGGGGTCCGTGCGCTGGTTCGATTCGAAGTCAAGAAGGTCGGCAGCTCGAGCGCACCGGAACGGCAGATCCTCGCCGGTGATCTGGAGGTTCTGAATGGACGTGAGTAGCTCGGACCCGCTGCCGATCAGCCTGGTGGCCCACACGGTCTTCTGCGAGCGACGTGCGTGGCTCGAAGCGTCGGGAGAACAGGTCGGGAGTGTTGCCATCGAACAGGGGCTGGCCGATCATAAGGCCGTCGACAGACGCGCTGACGAGCGGATGAACCTCCGTAGGTGAATCGACCTCTTTCACGATGGCCTCGGGATCATTGGCAAGTGCGACACGGTCAAGGTGGACGGTGACACGGTTGACTTGATCGAGTTCAAGTCGTCGCCACTTCGGCGGCTAGCCGAAGTAACCGATGCGCAGCGGGTGCAGTTGGCCCTCCAACGGCTGTGCCTCGAGCGAACGGGCCTCGCCGTTCGATCCCAAGCTGTGTATTTCACGACACAGCGTCGGACCGTGCCGGTCGATCTCGCTGAGGCGGACTTCACGGAGGCGATTGACTTCGTCCGACGAACACGTGCGCTGGTCGAGTTGCGAACACCGCCCGCGTCCTTGGTGGACGACCGGCGGTGCGGCTCATGTTCCCACGTCTCGGTGTGTCTGCCCGACGAGTCCCGCGAGAAGCACACGGCACGACGCATCGGTGTCCGCGATCCCAACGGGGAGGTCCTCCACGTCACCCACCCAGGTGCTCGGGTCGCTTTGCGTGGCGGACGCGCAGTAGTCACCGCCTTGGGTGAGGAGATTGGGTCCGTCCCGATCGAGCGCGTTGACGCTTTGGTCCTCTACGGCAACGTCGACGTGTCCTCAGCGCTCATTCGGGAGTTGATGTTCCACCGCAAGCAGGTGCTTTGGACGTCGTGGACCGGCCGGTTGATCGGGTACGCACGTTCGGCATGGTCGCCAAATGGTCAGGCGCGGGTCGAGCAGCACACCGCGTCCCGCGAAGGGCGCCTCGATCTGGCACGTGAACTCATCGCGTCGAAGATTGCGAATCAGGCGACGCAACTGAGGCGCAACGCGAGAGGGGACGGCGCAGCGGCGGCCGGCAAGATCCGGGCGCTGGCCGGGGAGTGCCGCACGGCCCGTGACGTCCAGCAGATCTTCGGCCTCGAAGGTGACGCCGCCGCTCTCTATTTCGGCAGGTTCGACCAGCTGATCGCCTCGCCACAAGGGGACTGGTGTCGCTCCACCTGGCCAGGGCGGCAAGGGAGGGGCGCGGGCGACCCGCTCAATGTCGCGCTCAACTACGTGTACGGCGTTCTGCTCGGTGAAGTCATCCGTGGAGTGGTCGCGGCCGGGCTCGACCCGCATGCTGGCTTCGTCCACTCGAGCGGACGGAACAAGCCTGCTCTGGCACTTGATCTCATGGAGCAATTTCGCCCGGTCATCGCTGACTCGGTCGTCATCTCGGCTGTCAACAACGGTGAGTTCGCGGCCACCATGGTTACCACGGTGCTGGGTGGCACTCGCCTGCGAGATACCGGGCGTCGCGCGCTCCTGGCGGCTTTTGAACGCAGGATCAGGACGGAGTTCACCCATCCGACCTATGGATACAAGATCACCTGGCGACGTGCGGTCGAGGTCCAGGCCCGGATGATCTTGGGCGTACTCGACCGAAGCTGCGATCGCTACATTGGGGTTCGGGTCCGATGACCCGCGCGGACCGCCGCAGGATCCTGGTGTGCTACGACGTGACCGACGACCGGCGCCGAAATCGACTTGCGAAGAAACTTAGGTCGTTTGGTGACCGGGTGCAGTACAGCGTGTTTGTGGTCGATGGAACGCCGGTCGCACTGAACCGGATGAGGCGGGCTGTTGAAGATGTCGCCGACCTGAAGCAGGATTCCGTCCTGTTCTGCGACCTTGGCAGCCTCGCAACAGTTGAGGCAACCCGGTTTGTCTACCTGGGTCGCCAGAAGTCGATCACAGGGTTGGACTCATTCATTCTGTGACCGCGAGAGGCCTCGGTGCCCACCTCTGGGCCAGGAGCGCTCGTGCAACGTTAGTCCTTGTCAGTACCTGCTTCGCGTGCCGATGGCACATCGGGTAAGGCTTTGTTGACCACAATCCGACGGACCGCTCGCGGATTGCGATATTGACCGTTGTCAGACGCAGTATATTTGCGCCGCAGTCGCTGGCCCTTCGGGGCCGGCCCTTCGTTGAGGACCTTCCCGGGGCGGGGTTCACGAACCTCACCCCGGGCAGTCGCTGGATCCTCAAGGATCAGCTGCTGCGCGGGAATCAGAGGTCGCTGGCCCTTCGGGGCCGGCCCTTCGTTGAGGACCTTCCCGGGGCGGGGTTCACGAACCTCACCCCGGGCAGTCGCTGGCCCTTCGGGGCCGGCCCTTCGTTGAGGAGCGGTCATGTGCGCGGCGAATCAGCCGGCGTGGATGGTGTCGCTGGCCCTTCGGGGCCGGCCCTTCGTTGAGGAGCCTTCCTGGGCGGCCATATGGGCTGCTGACTGGCAGTCGCTGGCCCTTCGGGGCCGGCCCTTCGTTGAGGACCGCTGCATATGCGCAACATCACCTTCGACGGGTTCGGTCGCTGGCCCTTCGGGGCCGGCCCTTCGTTGAGGAAGCCAGGGCGCACGGACGACGGCCTACGCGCGCAACGGCAAGTCGCTGGCCCTTCGGGGCCGGCCCTTCGTTGAGGAGATCGCCTCCTTGAAGCTCGGCAGCGAGGCCAGCGTCGCTGGCCCTTCGGGGCCGGCCCTTCGTTGAGGATGGACGCCGGGCGTCTGCAGCCCGAAGCCCTTCGGTCGCTGGCCCTTCGGGGCCGGCCCTTCGTTGAGGACCGAACTCGCCGATGATCACCGGCAGCCCAGCAGCGTGGTCGCTGGCCCTTCGGGGCCGGCCCTTCGTTGAGGAGAGCACTTCGTCGGTCTCGTCGTCGATCACGAGGAAGTCGCTGGCCCTTCGGGGCCGGCCCTTCGTTGAGGATTCCCCAACGTGGAGGTCACCGGTCTCGACTTGAACGTCGCTGGCCCTTCGGGGCCGGCCCTTCGTTGAGGATCCCGTCGACGGGACCCTCCAGGTGATGGGGCAGGCGCAAGTCGCTGGCCCTTCGGGGCCGGCCCTTCGTTGAGGACGCAATCAGTGGCGCGCCACCAATCAACCGGACCGTCGCTGGCCCTTCGGGGCCGGCCCTTCGTTGAGGATGCGCAACCCTCTTGCCGAGCGTGGTGGCGTAGTCGACGGTCGCTGGCCCTTCGGGGCCGGCCCTTCGTTGAGGATGCGCAACCCTCTTGCCGAGCGTGGTGGCGTAGTCGACGGTCGCTGGCCCTTCGGGGCCGGCCCTTCGTTGAGGAACCGAGCGGCCGGCGCGGAGCATGCTCTTGGTGCCGTCGCTGGCCCTTCGGGGCCGGCCCTTCGTTGAGGAATGCCCTCGGTGAAGACGGTTGATTCGGCAGCACCGACGTCGCTGGCCCTTCGGGGCCGGCCCTTCGTTGAGGATGGTGCTGTTGCTCACGGGCCGCCCAGACCAGCACCCGTCGCTGGCCCTTCGGGGCCGGCCCTTCGTTGAGGACTAGCGAGAGCCCGGTTCCTCAGATTGAGGGACGGGCGTCGCTGGCCCTTCGGGGCCGGCCCTTCGTTGAGGACTGATCCCCGAGGTTGACGACCCGGACGACCAGGCGGTCGCTGGCCCTTCGTTGAGGAGTGGTTCGACAGCGGTAACGACAACGCCCCCTACGTGTCGCTGGCCCTTCGGGGCCGGCCCTTCGTTGAGGAGACATCGAGACGTGCAACGGGGTGACCGTGTGCGCCAAGTCGCTGGCCCTTCGGGGCCGGCCCTTCGTTGAGGACTCCAGCCGTCGGACGTGCCGGGCGCGAAGAACGCCGGTCGCTGGCCTTCGGGGCCGGCCCTTCGTTGAGGAATCAACTAAACTAGGTACTACCGGGGGGATACCCCGGGTCGCTGGCCCTTCGGGGCCGGCCCTTCGTTGAGGACCGGGCCAGATTGCTGGTGTTCGCGGGCCACGTGATGTCGCTGGCTCTTCGGGGCCGGCCCTTCGTTGAGGAGCTCACATGGACCTAGAGGGCCGCACGTGGGGCGTAGTGGTCGCTGGCCCTTCGGGGCCGGCCCTTCGTTGAGGAGGCCCTACCGAGGCGCCACCGGAGCCCCCCACGCCAGTCGCTGGCCCTTCGGGGCCGGCCCTTCGTTGAGGATGCGAATGGACGTTCACGAAGAGGAACTTGCCGGAGGCGGTCGCTGGCCCTTCGGGGCCGGCCCTTCGTTGAGGATGCAAATCGGGCCAGTCCGGGTTGGAGATTCATCGTCGCTGGCCCTTCGGGGCCGGCCCTTCGTTGAGGAGTCTCGAAGACCTCCACCACGCCAGGCGACTGGCGCGGGTCGCTGGCCCTTCGGGGCCGGCCCTTCGTTGAGGATGGCTTAACGGAGGCCCCGCCTTCGACGTCATCGCCAAGGTCGCTGGCCCTTCGGGGCCGGCCCTTCGTTGAGGATCGGCATGGGTCAGTTCTGCTCCGCGCAGTTCGGTGAGGTCGCTGGCCCTTCGGGGCCGGCCCTTCGTTGAGGACAGACGGCCTACCGGGCCTCCGCGGGAGGCACGCTCGTGTCGCTGGCCCTTCGGGGCCGGCCCTTCGTTGAGGAGATTCCCGCATGCAGGACGACGACCGCCTCTACCCGGTCGCTGGCCCTTCGGGGCCGGCCCTTCGTTGAGGATCGTGCATGCTGGCCGGGATGTGCGGCTGCGCTCCGAGTCCGCTGGCCCTTCGGGGCCGGCCCTTCGTTGAGGAGTCCTCACCTACCTCACCCGCCGCGGCGAAATCTCCCGGTCGCTGGCCCTTCGGGGCAGGCTCTTCGTTGAGGATGGGACGTGGCAGGCATGTGCACCGCCACCATCCAAGGTCGCTGGCCCTTCGGGGCCGGCCCTTCGTTGAGGATTCTGGACGTCCGGCGCACGCATCAGCATCGGTAGTGCTTCGTCGCTGGCCCTTCGGGGCCGGCCCTTCGTTGAGGACCTTGACCACCGCCGCGCTAACTGCGGTCGCGGTCGCTGGCCCTTCGGGGCCGGCCCTTCGTTGAGGACGCAGTGTTGACCGGATTGACGATCGACGCCTTGAGTCGCTGGCCCTTCGGGGCCGGCCCTTCGTTGAGGAAGCGCGACACCGCCCGGAAGCATCCCCGTCGCATGGAGTCGCTGGCCCTTCGGGGCTGGCCCTTCGTTGAGGAGGCTCCTACTACCCCAAGACCGACACCTACGAACCGGATGTGTCGCTGGCCCTTCGGGGCCGGCCCTTCGTTGAGGACTGAACAGCAATAGCCCCGGCGGCGGTCGCCCAGCCGGGTCGCTGGCCCTTCGGGGCCGGCCCTTCGTTGAGGATACGTCCGCGACATCATCCGGGAGATTCCGACCGCCGGTCGCTGGCCCTTCGTTGAGGAGGCGGGACGGCGTACGGGAACTCGGGTGGATCCGCGCGAGTCGCTGGCCCTTCGGGGCTGGCCCTTCGTTGAGGATACGACCGCGGCCACGCCTCCGTTCGGCGCAATGCTGTCTGTCGCTGGCCCTCCGTTGAGGACTGCCGCCGACGATGCGGAGGCGAGTGGCGCCAGCGGGTCGCTGGCCCTTCGGGGCCGGCCCTTCGTTGAGGACCGCGGTCGCACCGTGATCGGTTCGGTCGCGGTCGCTGGCCCTTCGTTGAGGCTCTTTCGGCGGAGGATAGACCGCTCCAACATTGCGGTCGCGTCGCCGGCCCTTCGTTGAGGCTCGAAGACGGGATCGGCGGCGGTGAAGTGGTGCTGTTCGGTCACCGGGGGGTGATCGGCTCTTCGTGCCGGTTGCGCGAATCGCGGCAGCGCGGCGGACTATGGGGGCACGGTTGGGCACAGGTCGGCGCTGGGATGAGCACGAGGTCGCGTCATCTGGGGCGAGGATCAATCTGATTTTTCAGCAAGGGGCCACGGTATGTCGGCCGAGGTGTGTCCATTCTCCGCCTAGTGAGAATAGGTTCCGAGCAGATCTTCTAGCTTCTGATCGTCGGGGGATTCGACGACATAAGGAGCTTTCATGCGTACCCTCCGACGGCGCTCCCTGCTGCTCACCGCAGCACTCACGTTGATTGCGGCCACACCGGCGGCGACTGGTATCGCCAAAGCCGAGTCCACCACCTACCGGCGCATCTGGGCGGCCACCGCGCCGGCCTACCAGCGACTGCCCGCTGACGCACCCATCGATGTAAACAGCCTAGCCATCGTGCAGAACATCAAGCGCTACGGCATCGAGCAGTACGGCGTCCAGGCTCGGAACCTGCCGTCGATGAACCTGGCCCTGCGGCAGTTCTCGAACCCGCTCTGGGTCGCGCGGAATTCTGACCCGAGCTATGACATTCAATTTAGCGATTGTCAGAACAAGCGGTATCTGCCTAGGGAGTTTCAGAGTCTGAAGGGCGTGCGCATCCCGGACGAGGCCAAGCAGTCTGCCGGCAGCGACGGTCAGATGGTCATTTTCAATGCCGACACCGGCCGCTACGTCGATCTGTGGCAGGCGTTCAAGGCGGAGGGAAAGTGGTACGCCTGCTGGGGTGGGTCCATCGCCAACTCCTATGAGTCCGAAGGGATCTTCCCCGTGCCGAGCGGGGTGTCGGCGTCCGGCTTGGCACTTGAGCCCTACACGGTGAAGGTCGCGGAGCTTCGGGCGGGGCGGATCGACCACGCGATCGGCATCCATCTTCCGCCGCAGGTGCTCGACCGGTACGTCTCGAAGCCGGCCACCCGGACCGACGGCAACCGTCCGCGCAGCGACAACACGATTTCCGAGGGCCAGCTGCTGCGGCTGCCCGCCGATCTCGACATCGACGCCCTGAATCTGCACCCGGTCGCCAGGATCATCGCCAAGGGCGTGCAAGAGCACGGGTTCATGGTCGCCGACGGCAGCATCGGCATCAACATCTCGCTCGAGAACGCGTCCACGTTCGCCAAGGATCCCTACCCTGAGCTGCTCGGCAAAGCGGACACCTACAACGTGATGTGGGGTGGCAGAAACTGGCAGTACGGAGCCTTCCCGTTCGACAAGCTGCAGGCGGTCGAGCGGGACTACATTCCGGCGGCTCAGTCGATCGAGATCACCGATCAGCGTGAAAGCAGCTTCGGGTTCAAGGCCAACGGAGCGCCTACCGGTGCGCGGCTGGTGGTCACCTGGTGGCGCGAGGGTGAGGGGCAGCGCACCTCGGTGAGGCACATGGACTGGTGGTCCGGACGGCAGATCGGCTATCGCAATGCGCAGGCGAGGCTGGTCGATTCGGCCGGCCGGACGCTCGCGACCTCGGACATCATCAGGAGATGGTGAACGCGTCCCCGATCAGGCTTCTCGACAAGCGGTTTCGCGCTCACTACCCTCGGTTGCCATGGTCCTGCCCCCGAGCGTGCCCGACTGGATGCGACCTCGGGGGCTGCCACCGCACCGGATGCCCTCCGCGCAGGCGCTGCAACGGCTGCGGTCGGGAAACCACCGGCACCTGCGCCAGTTGAGCGGAGAGTCGGCAGGTGGGGACATCACGCCCGCCGACTTTCCGTACGCGCTGGTGGTCGGCTGCATGGAGCCGGGGGCGGCCGGCGAGGAGCTTTTCGCCGAACGGCCGGGTGCGATCGAGTGTGTGCGGACGGCGGGTCCAAGCCTCGGGGCGGACGCGATGGCAGCGATCGAGTTCGCCGCGCTGGTGCAGAACGTCGGCGTCGTCCTGGTGCTGGCGCACCCCGGCTGCGCGGCGCTCGCGTCCGCCCGCGCGGCTCGTCGCGCCACTGGGCTCAACCTGTCACCCTCGCTGGCCGAGTGGGTGCAGACCGCGTCGGCCGGGACTGCGGGCGAAGACCCGGCGCTCGGTCACGTCCGTGCGTTGCGCGCTCGGCTGCGGGCGGCGGACGCGTTGCTCACACTGACCCGCAGCGGCCAGGTGAAGATCGCCGGCGGTGTTCTCGACCCGGTCACTCGGGAGATCGCGTTCCTGCCGGACGAGCCGGACGATTTCGTCGAGGAGTGCGACCCGCCGCAGCGGCCGGACTCGACGCGGTACGGCAGCTGAGAGTCTTGACGCCGACCGGGCACGGGTCTCGACAAGCGCGACCAGCGGTGGGGATGTGACTGGTCAGGGTCTCGACAGGCACGACCAGCGGTGAGGGCTGACTGGCGATCGGGGTCTCGACAAGCTCGACCGGCAACCAGGGGCTCGACAGCCTCGCCAGCGGGCGCCCGACCGGGCGCTCGTTCATGACCCGTTCACCTCGGACTTGTCACGGCGACGGCCCCCGGAAACCTGGCCTCCTTAGCTTTCTGACGGCGAGCGGACTTACCGCCGTCCCGATCAGGAAAGGCGGCCCGATGGCCCTCTCCACCTCACGCCCAATCCCGCGACTGCGGCGACTCCTCACCGCCACGGCGGTCGTCGGCGCGTCCGCGGCACTGCTCGCGCCCGTCGGCGTCACGCCGGCCCAGGCTGCGGCGCCGTATCCGAGTGACACCAAGCCCGATCTGGTCGCCCCGCTCAGCGGCTACAGCTCGCTGTGGCAGACGTCCGGGTTGAATGACCTGCACGGGACCGTCAAGAACAGCGCGACGCTGCAGTGGAACGACCGGGTGACCAGCTGGATCAACCAGCACGCCACCAAGGCGCAGCAGTTCCGGGCGCTGCAGAACGCCGCCTACCTGAACTCGGACGGCAGCGGCTACGACCAGTCCAACTCGATCGCCGACGGCCTCGGCCAGAAGCTTGGGCGCCTCTACGCCCATGGCCGGATCGATGGCGCTCTGCCCAAGGTGGCCGCGCTGATCAACAGCTCGTCCGGCACCGCCGGTGGGTACGTCAGCACGACCAACGCCAAGGCCGCCTTCAGCTACCCGCGTCCGTTCCTGAACGTGGACCCGAGCG
This sequence comes from Micropruina sp., assembly GCF_047602385.1. GTDB lineage: Bacteria > Actinomycetota > Actinomycetes > Propionibacteriales > Propionibacteriaceae > Micropruina. The sequence continues at coordinate 418,466 of NZ_JASGHL010000005.1, read as the reverse complement.
CGCCGAAGGTCGAGGGCGACACGGACGCCTGCGCCCCCAGCAAGGTGAACGGCTCGTCGTTGGCACCCATCCGGAAGGGCAAGAGCTGGGCCGACGCGAAGGGCAATCTGAAGATCACTCGGGTCCCGGCGACGGTCGACACCACCCACACGTTCGCCGGCACCGACGTCACCCTCGACCCGATCTACGGCGAGGCGGGGTTGTGCACGGGCGGTTCGTACCCGAGCGGGCACACCACGAGTGCCTACGAGGCCGGAATCACCCTGGCCACGCTGCTGCCTGAGCTGGCTCCGCAGATTCTCGCCCGGGCGTCCGAGGCCGGAAACAACCGGATCGTGCTCGGCGTGCACTACGCCCTCGACATCATCGGCGGCCGGATCTCCGGCCAGGTGGCGCTCGCGTCGCGCTGGTCCGATGCGAAGTTCCGCACCGAGGTGCTGGCGCCGGCCCGCGCGGAGCTGGTCGGCTACCTCGAGGCCAAGTGCGGGGCGCGGCTGGCCACCTGCATCGCAAGCGACACGCCCTACCTGAACAACTCCTACGGCGGCGCGACCATCCCCGGCGGCAGCAAGCAGCGGGTCACCGATCGCAGCTCGGCGCTCAAGGTGTACACCGAGCGGCTGTCCTACGGGTTCGCGCCGGTCTTCTCGACCCGGCTCTCGCCCTCGGTGCCCAAGGGCGCCGAGGCGCTGCTCCGGACCACCTTCCCGACGTTGAACAACAAGCAGCGCCGGTCGATCCTGGCGCAGACCGAGATCAGGTCCGGGCATCCCCTGGACACCACGCTGACCAGCCGGATCGGCACCGCCCCCGGTTCCTGGCAGCGGCTCAACCTGGCCGCGGCGATGTCGGCGTCCGTCGTCGTCCGAGTGGATGGCAGCGTGAAGGTGATCGGCGTCGGCGGCAAGGTGAAGGTCCGCCATCTGAAGCACTGAGTTGTGGAAGGGAGTGCCCGGCGTCCGCGGTGACGCCGGGCACTTCTGCGTGCATGCGGGTCTCGACAGGCTCGACCAACGGGCCTGGGTCTCGACGAGCTCGATCAACGGGGGTGGGTCTCGACAGGCTCGACCAGCACGTGCCACGTTGATAACAAGAACGATTGTCATTAGTATCCTCGGCGTCGAAGGGGGATCTGATGAGGCATGCCGTGCACGTGCGCGGCCTGAGTGTGCGGACGGCGTCCGGCACCCGGCTGGTCGATGACATCTCGTTCACCTTGGACGAGGCGGAGCGGGTCGCGCTGGTCGGGGCGTCCGGCTCGGGGAAGTCGCTGACTGCCGCCGCGGTGCTGGGCACGCTGCCGGTGACCCTGAACGCGTCCGGCGCGATCAGCGTCTGCGGCTGTGAGGTGCGGCCCGGACGGCTGCCGCGCTCGCGCGCCGGGGTCGCCGCTGTCCATCAGGATCCGAGCACCGCGCTCAACCCGTTGCTGCGGGTCGGCGACCAACTGGCACGGGTGCTGCGTTCCCACGGCACCCGGGCGTCGGTGGCATCGTCGGTGGCCGCAGCGCTACTCGCCGATGTGGGCTTCGACGATCCGGACACGCTGCTGTGGCGCTACCCGGCGGAACTCTCCGGCGGCCAACGGCAACGGGTCTGCCTGGCCATCGCGCTCGCGTGCCGGCCCAAGCTGCTGGTCGCCGACGAGCCGACCACCGCCCTCGACGTGGACACTCAGGAGCAGGTACTGGATGCGATCGAACGCGTCCGGCAACGACACGGCACGGCTCTGATGCTGATCACCCACGACCGCCGGGTGGCCGCCACCCGGACGGACCGGGCGATCCGGATGGCGCAGGGCCGGCTGATCGACGGCGAGGCGGACGGGTGAGCATCCAGGAGATTCCGGCCGCCTCGGCCGAGCAGGCGTCGGCGACCGGATCCGCGCTGGTCGCCGACGACCTGCGGTTCCGGTTCCCGCCCCGGCCGGGTTCGCCGTCCGGACACCTGGTGCTCGACGGGGTCAGCCTGCGGGTCGGCAGTGGCGAGCGGGTCGGCCTGGTCGGACGCTCCGGCTGCGGCAAGTCCACCCTGCTGCGCATCCTGCTCGGCCTGGCCGCCCCGGACGCCGGCGCCGTCCGTTTCGACGGCGAAGAGATCCGGCCCGGGCCACTGGCCTCGCTGCGCGACTACCGGCGGCGCGTCCAGCTGATCCCGCAGGATCCGGCCGCCTCGCTGGTGCCACGGCTGAGCGCCGAACGCAACGTGCTGCTTCCGCTGAACCGGCTGCAGGCCCCGGAGCCCCGGCTCGAGATCGCCCGCTGGGCGCTGCAGCGGGTCGGTCTCGGCGAACAGTTCTGGCGACGCCGTCCCCATGAACTCTCCGGCGGACAGGCGCAGCGGGTCGCGGTAGCCCGCGCGCTGGCGCTGCGGCCGGCGATCCTGCTCGCCGACGAGCCGGTCAGCGGGCTCGACCACGACCTGCGCGACCAGGTGCTCGACCTGCTGCACGAGCTGAGCCTCGACGCCGACGCCCTCGATGCCGGTGGAAGTGGCGCCGGCAAGGGCGGACGCCGGCTCGGCGTGCTGTTCGTTTCGCACGATCCCGAAGCGGTCGCCCGGCTCTGCGACCGCACCCTGCTGCTCGCCGACGGCCGGCTCGCCGAACCTGCCACAGCCTCCATCGAAAGGACCCCATGACTGACTCCGCGCCCGCCCGCGCCGCCCGACCCGGTTCCGTTCGCGGACCGGCGACCCGGCTGCTCGCCGGCCTGGCCTGCCTGACCTTGTTCGGCGGATGCTTCAATGCCACCGCCACGGCTCCCCAGAGCCAGGGCAGCGGCAAGCGGATCGCGCTCGCCATGCTGCAGCCGCCGCGCTCCGGGCTGACTCCGCTCAGCGACGACGCGTTCAAGCTGTCCCGCTGGGCGACCGCCGAAACGCTGATCATGCTGGACGCCAACGGCGAGGCGCAGCCCGGGCTGGCCACCGAGTGGAAGCAGACCGCACCCAAGACCTGGGTGTTCACCATTCGGCAGGGCGTGAAATTCCACGACGGCACCGACCTGACCCCCGAGCGGGTCGCCGCGTCGCTGACCGCCGCCACCAAGGCCAGCCCCAAGCCGCGGATCCTGGACGGCGTCACGCTCACCATCACCCACGACGCGTCCACCGTGACCATCGCCACCGCGACGCCCGACCCGCTGGTGCCGCAGCGCATGTCCAGCCCGCAGCTGGTCATCCTGGCCGCCAAGGCCTACGCCGGCAAGGCGGTCACACCGGTGGGCACCGGCACCGGGCCGTTCGAGTTGACCGCCGTCAACGGCACCAGCAGCGCCACCTTGCAGCGCTTCGACGGCTACTGGGGCACCAAAGCGCTGGCGACCGGCATCGACGTCAACTTCGTTCCGGACGGCGCCGCCCGGGCCGCCGCGCTGCGCACCGGCACCGCCCAGGTGGTCGAGGCCGTCCCGGTCGGGCAGGCCGCCAGCGTCGACCAGGCGCTGATCCACGAGGTGCCGATGCCGCGCACCAACACGCTTTACCTGAACACCAAGAAGGGGCCGTTCGCCGACCCGGCGGTGCGTGCCGCCGCCCGCGCCGCCATCGACCGGGCACGGCTGGTGCGCGACGTCTACGAGGGTCGCGCCGACATCGCCGAGGGCCTGCTCGGGCCGGCGCTGCCCTGGATGGCGGGCCAGCGAAACGAGGCCTACAAGGGGCTTCGCGACGGTCACAGGGCCGAGCCGGCCAAAGTGGACAAGGTGAAGATCACCCTGGGCACCTTCACCGACCGGGCCGAACTGCCCGAGGTCGCCGTCCTGCTCGAACAGCAGCTGGAGGCGGTCGGCTTCGAGGTGACTCAGGACGTCCGGGAATACCAGTACATCGAGGCCGATGCCCTCGACGGCGACTTCGACGCGTTCATCCTGTCCCGCGCCACGGTGCTCGACTCGGGCGACCCGGTCGCGTACCTCTACAGCGACTTCGCCTGCGAGGGATCGTTCAACATCTCCCAGTTCTGCGACAAGGAAGTGGACGCCGCGCTGAAGGCGGCCGCCGCGGCGCCGGCCGGCGAGCAGCGCCGGGCCGCGATCGCCAAGGCCGAGGCGCTGATCCTCGGCAACGACGCGGCGGTGCCGATGCTGCACGAACGGGTCATCCAGGGCGAGGCGTCCGGAGTGACCGGGGTCGAGCGCGACCCGCGCGAGCGTGCCCTGCTCACCGCCAAGTCCACGGTCGGTTCGTGACCGCGGTCGCCGAGCGTTCCAGGGCGACCGGCCCGGCCGCCCGGGCGCTGCGGACCTGGGCGCTGGGCTCGGGGGTGGTTGGCGTCTCCCGGGCGGCGGCGATCCTGGCGCTGGTGGTGTTCCTCGGGCTGCTGCCCTGGCTGTCCGGCAACGGCGCCGAGTACACCATCCTGCGCGCCCGCTACGCCGACCTGGAGGTGACGCCGGAGAATCTGGCGATGGTGCGCGCCGAACTCGGTCTCGACCGTGGCCCGCTGGTGATCTTCGCCGACTGGGTGGGCGGCCTGCTGCACGGCGATGCCGGTGACTCCTGGATCACCGGGACGCCGGTGCTGCCCGGCGTGCTGGCGGCGCTCGGAGTGTCGCTGACGCTGATGCTGTTCGCCCTGGCCGTCGCGGCGGTGGTCGCCGCGCTGATCAGTCTGCCGGCTCTGCTGGCCGGCGTCCGAGGGGTGCCCCGGCGCGGGGCGGGCGCCGTCGCGGCGATGCTGACGGCACTGCCCGAGTTCGTGCTGGCCGCGCTGTTGCTGCTGCTCGGCGCGGTCTGGCTCGGCTGGTTCCCGCCGTACGGCTGGAACGGCCCGCTCTACGCGGTGCTGCCGGCGTTCGCGCTGGGCCTGCCGGCCGGTGGGCTGATCGGACGCCTCGTCTCCGACGCCCTCGCGGACGCCGCCGCGGAACGCTGGGTCACCACCTGGACGCTCGCCGGGCTCAGCCGGGCACGGGTCGCGGCCGGCATCGTCCGGCGCGCGCTGCCGTCCGTGCTGGGTCAGGTCGGCCTCGCGTTGGTCGGGCTGACCGGAGGAGCGGTCGCGGTCGAGGAGGTGTTCGCCATTCCCGGCCTGGGTCGCGCCACCCTCGGGGCCGCCAGTTCGCAGGACCTGCCGGCGCTGCAGGCCGGCGTGCTGGCCCTGGTTCTGGTCGCGGTGGCCGCCGGCGTGGTCGTCCAAGTGCTCCGGCGGCTGTTGCTCGGCGGCTCGCTGCGGGCCGGCGCGATGGGCGTTGCCGCCGCGCCGACGGCGACCTCGAAGGCCGTCCGGTGGGTGCCGATCATCGGCTCGGCGCTGGTGATCGCCGTTGTCGCGTTGGGATTGCCGCGCAGCCCCTACGCCTCGGACTTCCACCGGCTACAGCCGCCGTCGCTGTCGCCGTGGCTTCCGTTCGGGGCGGACGCCAGCGGCCGCGACCTGCTTGCCCGGGTCGCCCACGGCGCGCTCACCACCGTCGGGACGGCGGTCGCGGTCACCCTGCTCTGCCTCGCCCTCGGCCTGGCGATCGGGCTGGTGCCGCGGCTGGCCACCGGTCCGATCGAGGTCACCAACGCCGCACCGCCGGTGATCGCCGGCCTGTTGGTGGCCGCCGTCTGGGGACCGTCGGTGTTCGGCGCGGCGATCGCGGTCGCCGCAGTGAGCTGGGCGCCGCTGGCCGCACACACCTCGGCGCTGCTGCAGGAGGAGCGCGCCAAACCGTACGTGGCGCTGCTGCCGGTGCTCGGCGTCGGACGCGTCCGGATGCTGTGGCAGTACCTGCTGCCCGCCGTCTGGGGACCGGTGTTCCGGCACGCGATGCTGCGGCTGCCCGGGATCGCGCTGGCGCTGGCGTCCCTGGGCTTCCTCGGCCTGGGTCCGCGGCAGCCGACCCCGGAGTGGGGCCTGGTGGTCAGTGAAGGCATCGGCTACCTGGAGCGCGCCCCGTGGGCGGTGCTCGCCCCCACCGCCGCGCTGGTGGTGACCGCGATGATCGCCGTGGGCCTGGCCGCCGACCGGGACTGAGTGTTTCGGGGCCGGACGAGCTCACGGACACCACCCCGCCGGGGCCTTGCGGAGAGATCCCGAAACGGCTTAGGTTTCCTGCCAGTCCCGGCAATCCCTCCTCCGGGACCCGTCGAAGGAGACAACCATCATGAAGCCATTCATCTCGCGCGCCGCGCTGGCCGCCGCGCTCACGCTGGCCGCCGGCACGCTCAGTGCCGGCGCGTCCGCCTCGGGCGCCGTCCCCCAGCGTGCCGCCGCGCCCGAGTCGGGTCAGCAAGCGGCGTCCCCGGCGATCGTCCTGCCCGAGCATCCGCACGGGCAGCATGACCGCACTGTCACGATCTATCTCACCCGGCACGGCCAGACCATTCTCAACACGCTGGAGCGGGTGCAGGGCTGGATCGACTCGCCGCTGGTCGTCGGCACCAACCGCGACGGCTCCGTGCTGGACGCGCGCATTCTGCCGGTGACGGTGGGCACGAACGTCCGCGCCCGCGACGGACGGTTCGACGCGGCGTACTCGGCGGATATGAAGCGCCACCAGGAGACCGCCCGCTACCTGCTCGAAGGCGCCCGTCAGAAGCTGAAGATTAGCAAGGACGCCGGCTTGCGCGAGGTGAACTTCGGCAAGTACGAGGGCGCCGAGAACAAGGAGATGTGGACCGACATCGTCGAGCACCTCGGCTACACCGTCAACCACGACGCCCCCGCCACCGCACCGGTGGACACCACCGGACAGAACGGCGGCTGGCAGACCATGCAGCTGCTGGCGGTGAACGAGAAGGGTGTCGCGGCGCTGATGGCGGCCATGAAGGAACTGGCCGAGACGCCGACCGAGACCGGTGTCACGCTCCCCGCCGAGAACTGCACCGACGTCAGCAAGCGGATGATGGCGTCGCTGAACAGCATCGCCAAGAAGGCCGTCCGGAATCACGACAAGCGAGTGCTGGTGGTCTCCAGCGGCCTGTCCATCACCTGCGCCGTCGACTCGCTGGGCACCCGGGTGACCACGGCCATCTCCAACGTCGCGATCAGCAAGCTGGAATACACCAAGGGCGTCTGGACGGTGAAGTCGGTCGGCGACACCAGCTACCGCCAGTGACCGTCGGCGCCGCGCCCGGGCGTTGAACCACGAGGCCCCCGCAGCACGCGCTGCGGGGGCTCGTCGCCGAGCGGCCCCGTTGGGTAGTCGAACTGCGCCATCGCCCCTCGAGCACGGCGTCCGCCTGGTCTGTGAGGGCTGACCGTCGAGGTCGCATCTGTATCCCTTGGTCGTCTGGTGAGCAACTGCGTGCGGTCGGTGGCGGCCCTCGCGTAGCGTGACGCCAGCCGGCGGCGAACTGCCGGCCCCGAAAGGAGCAGTGAGATGAAGCGCACACTCGGAGTGGGCCTGGCGGCACTCAGCCTGACGCTCGGCAGCGTGGTCCTGACGGCTCCGCAGGCGGCGGCCGCGGTGGCGCCGTCCTGCGTGAAGCACATCGATTCGGGACGTAGCTGGGGCTTTCCCTGGGTCAAGATCCGCAACGACTGCAAGTCCACGCAGCGGGTGAAGATCATCTGGGCGTTCGCGCCGGACCGCGAATGCAAGACCCTGGCGCCGGGCAAGACCTTCAAGCACTCGACCGGGGTCGCGGGACGCTTCGACGGCATCAGGAGCTGCTGACCGGTGCGATTGCGGTCCGCCCCGCTCATCGATGAGTTCGCGGGCACCCGCTCACTGCGTCGGTAGCCCGGCGAACTCGCGCACGGTTTCGATGCTGTCGGCCTCGGCGGCGGTCTTGTCGTCGCGATAGCGCAGCACCCGGGCGAAACGCAGCGCCAGCCCGCCGGGGTAGCGGGTGGAGCGCTGAAGGCCGTCGAAGGCGATCTCGACCACCTGTTCGGGGCGTAGGTACACCGTCCAGTCGTCACGGTGGTCCTCGAGCGCGAGGAAGCGTTCGGTCTGCCAGGCGAGCATCGCGTCGGTCATGCCCTTGAACGTCTTGCCCAACATGACGAATCCACCGGTGGCCGGGTCGCGGGCGCCCAGGTGAATATTGGACAGCCAGCCGCGCCGGCGTCCGGACCCCCATTCGACCGCCAGCACCACCAGGTCGAGGGTGTGCACCGGTTTCACCTTCACCCAGGACGAGCCGCGGCGTCCGGCCTCATAGGACGCGTCGAGCGCCTTGACCACGACCCCCTCGTGACCGGACGCCAACACTGCCGTGGTGAACCGCTCGGCGACCGCCGGGTCGTCGGTGATGATCCGGCCGACCCGGGCGGACTCGGGCACCAACTCGGCCAGCCGGGCCACCCGCTCGCGTCCAGGCAGATCGAGCAGTTCCTCCTCATCGAGGGCGAGCAGGTCGAAGAAGTACGGCGTCATCGGCGTCCGGCCGCGCAGCGCTTCGGCGTCGCTGCTCATCGATCGGGCAGCCGTCTCCTGGAACGGCCGCGGACGGCCGTCGACGGCCAGCGCGAGCGCCTCGCCGTCCAGGATCAGCCGTCGCGCGGGCAGCGCCGCCACCGCCTCGACCACGTCGGGCAACCGGTCGGTGACCTCGTCCAGGCTGCGGGTGAAGACCCGGATGTCGTCGCCGTCGCGGTGTACCTGGATGCGGATGCCGTCCAGCTTCGCTTCGACCGCCACCTCGCCGGGCATCGCGGCCATCGCCTCATCGACCGATTTGGCGCTGGCCGCCAGCATCGGCTTGATCGGACGTCCCACCACGAGCCCGATCCGGGCCACCGCGTCGGCGTCGCCACTGAGCGCGGCCACCGCCACCGCGGGGGTGGTGCCGGCCAGCATCACCGCCCGGCGGATCACCCCGGCCGGCACCCCGGACGCGCTGATCACGGCGTCGACCATCACCCCCTCCAGGGCGCCCTGCCGGGTCTCGCCGGTGATCAGCCCGGCCAGCCAGCGCTGCTCGTCGGCGGTCGCGCGTCCCATCAACTCGTCGAGCCGGGCCTTGCGGGCGGTCTGCGACCCGGGCCCGGAGAGCTCGGCCAGTTCGGCGAAAACGGCATCGACCTCGATCACTGTCAGCGACGCCTCGGCGGCGGCCGGCACGGTGGCGCGGGCCGAGCGCCAGCCCACCCCGGTGCGGCGCTGCCGCAGTGCTCCCGACAGGTAGCTGGTGACGATCTCGATCTCGTCCGGCGCGGCCCGGCGCAGGGTCGCGGCCAGCGCGGCCACCTTCGCGAGCCGGGAGCGGGTCGCGGCGACCTCCGCCGAGGTGGTGACGAGTTCAGCCAGCAGCATGGCGACCATTGTGCAGGCGCGCACCGACAGAATCGGGAGTGGCGGCTCGGGACGCGAGCAGCCGACGGTCCGGGCGCCTCCGGGAACCGGGCGGCTACGCTCGCCTTCGAACCCCAGCGGATAGGCACCACACCCAATGACGATCCTCGCCGGCGCAGGCGCCCCGCGGGCGCGGGACTGGCGTCCCGCGTGGCCGTGCCCGGTGGGATCGGTCTGGGCGCACTGGCGCAAAGGCGCCGGCGACCCCAGCTACCGGATCGAGGCCGGACGCCACTGGCGCGGCATCCGCACCCCGATCGGCCCCGCGACCCTCGCCGTCCGGCCGCTGGACGCCGCCGGGGTGATCCGGGCCGAGGCCTGGGGCCCGGGCGCCGACTGGGTGCTCGACCGGTTGCCGGCGATGCTGGGCGCCGACGACGACCCGTCCGGTTTCGACCCGCGACACCCCCAGGTCGCCCAAGCGCTCAAGCAGCATCCGCACTGGCGGCTGGGACGTGGTGGCCTGGTCTGGCAGGCGCTGTTGCCGGCGGTCATCGAACAGAAGGTCACCGGGCAGGAGGCGTTCGGCGGCTTCCGCCGTCTCGTCCACTTCTACGGCGAGCGCGCTCCTGGGCCGGGTGCCGGACTGCGGCTGTGGGTGCCGCCCGGCCCGGACGTCGTCCGGCTGATCCCGTCGTGGCAGTGGCTGAAGCTGCACATCGACCCGGCCCGCTCGCGGACCCTGATGCACTGCGCGCGACTCGCCGACGCACTCGAACGCACCCTGGCGGTCGACTCCGACGAGGCGGACCGGCGGTTGCGGTCCCTGCCTGGCATCGGTGTCTGGACGTCGGCCGAGGTCCGCTTCCGCGCCCACGGGGACGCCGACGCGGTCAGTTTCGGCGACTACCACATTCCGAACGAGATCGGGCACGCGCTACTCGGCCACGACCTCGACGACGACGCCCTCGCCGAACTGCTGGAGCCGTACCGGCCGCACCGGCACCGGGTGCAGGCGCTGCTCGGCACCCGCCGCTGGCGCGAACGGCACGGGCCACGACTGGCGCCGCGTACCCATCTGTCGGCCGAGTAGATCGACCCATCCGGCCACCGCGTCGCCGACCCGCGGAATTCAACATCGGCCCGATCCGGAGCTGTCCGTCCGGGCGGCGTTTCTTTGAAGTGTCGCAGGGAGCCCGTAATGTGCCCGGCATGGCTTTGACACCGCTGGCACTGCCGGCCGACGACTGGCTCACCTGGCTCGACGAACGCGGTGGAGGTCAACTCGATGCGGCGCGAACCAGTGTCGCAGCCCTAGTCGGCACCCAACCGGGCAGCCTGCGCATCCTGCAGCTGTGGAACGACGCCGCGATCGCGCTGCGGAACGCCGGCGGGGTGGCCGAACTGCTGTCGTCGGTGCATCCCGACGCGGACGTGATCGAGCGGGCCGAGCAGATCGAGGTCGAGGTGCAGAAATTCTCCACCGACCTGCATCTGGACACGGAGGTGTTCCGTGCCCTCAGCTCGGTCGCGCCCGACACCCTCGACGACGACGGACGCCGGATGCTGGCCAAGGCGCTGCAGGCCTTCCGCCGCTCCGGCGTCGACCGGGGCGACGACGTCCGCGAGCAGGTACGGCAGCTCGAGGCCCGGCTGACCGAGCTCAGCCAGGCGTTCTCACGCAACATCAGGGACGGCCGTCGCGAGACCAGGGTGCCGGTGAGCGCGCTCGCCAGCCTGCCCGAGGACTATGTGGCGGACCATCCCGCCGACGCGGACGGGCTGGTGGTGGTCTCCACCGACTACCCCGACGTGCTGCCCTTCCTCACCTTCTGCACCGATGCCGAGGCCCGGCGTGCCGTCGCCACGACCATGTTCGGCATCGCCTACCCCGACAACGACTCGGTGTTGTCCGAGTTGCTGCAGACCCGGCACGAGCTGGCCACGCTGCTGGGTTACTCCGGTTGGCCCGACTACGACGCCGAGGTCAAGATGATCGGCTCCGGCGAGGCCATCGCGACCTTCATCGACACCGTCAGCGCCGAGGCCGGGCCGGCCGGTGCCCGCGAGATCGCGATCCTGGAGGCCCGGGCGGCCGCCGAGGGCGAGGCGGTCATCGACGCGTCCAACTGGCGGCACTTCTGCGAGCTGGTCAAACGCGAGCAGTACGGCGTCGACGCCCACGAGGTCCGCCGCTACTTCGACTTCGGGAAGGTGCACGACGGTCTGCTGCAGATCACCGGCCAGCTGTTCGGGCTGCGCTTCACCGCGGTCGACGACAGCGTCGTGCGCCCCTGGCATCTCGACGTGACCAGCTATGACGTGGGCTTCGCCGACAGCGAGGAGACGATCGGACGGATTCACCTCGACCTGCATCCGCGCGACCGCAAGTACAACCACGCCGCGCAGTTCGACCTGGTCGCCGGCGTTCGCGACCGGCAGCTGCCCGAAGGTGTGCTGGTCTGCAACTTCCCCCGCGGCTTGATGGAGCACCGCGATGTGGTGACGCTCTTCCACGAGTTCGGGCACCTGATCCACCACCTGCTCGGCGGCGCACAGAACTGGGTGCGGTTCTCCGGGGTGGCCACCGAATGGGACTTCGTCGAAGCACCCAGCCAGCTGCTCGAGGAGTGGGCCTGGGACGCCGGCGTCCTGCAGTTGTTCGCCACCGACGCGGACGGGCAGCCGATCCCGTCCGAACTTGTCGCCCGGTTGAAGGCGGCGGAGGAGTTCGGCAAGGGCTTCATGGCGCGTACCCAGATGTTCTACGCGGCGCTGGCCTACCGGTTCCACCTTGAGCGACCGGTCGATCCGACCGCGCTGATGCTTCGGCTGTACGACGAGTACAGCCTGGTCAAGCCGCTGCCCGACACCCATTTCTATGCCGGCTTCGGTCACCTTGCCGGCTACACCTCGGGCTACTACACCTACATGTGGAGCCTGGTCATCGCCAAGGACCTGTTCAGCGCCTTCGATCCGGGCAACCTGCTCGAGCCCGGCGTGGCGGCGCGCTACCGGGACGCCGTGCTGGCTCCGGGCGGCAGCAAGGACGCCGCCGATCTGGTCGCCGACTTCCTCGGCCGTCCGTACGACACCGAGGCGTTCGCCACCTGGCTCGACCGCTGACCCGTCGCGGCCCAGCCCCGCGCTTCCCTAGGGGAGCGCGGAGGTGGACGAGCGGACCCCCAGCCGATCAGGGTCAGTCGGCCAGTACCGCGTCCCGCAGCACACCGAGCGGCAGCGCACCCAGGTTCAGGGCTTCGGCGTGGAAGTCCTTCAGCGAGAACGCCTCGCCGGCCTGCGCGGACGCCTCGGCGCGCAACTGCTCCCAGAGTCGCTGGCCGATCTTGTAGGACGGCGCCTGGCCCGGCCAGCCGAGGTAGCGGTTCAGCTCGAAGCGGAGGAATTTGGCGTCCATGTTGACGTTGGCGCGCAGCAGCTCCCAGGCCTTCTCGGCGTCCCAGGTGCCACCGCCCCAGCGCTTCGGCGCCGGCTTGCCGAGGTGGACGCCGATGTCGAGCACCACCCGGGTGGCGCGCATCCGCTGGCCGTCGAGCAGGCCCAGCTTGTCGCCCAGGTCGTCCATGTAGCCGAACTCCTCCATCAGCCGTTCGGCGTACAGCGCCCAGCCCTCGCCGTGCCCGGAGATCCAGCAGACCAGCCGCCGCCACAGGTTCAGCTCGGCCCGGTTGTAGACCGCCTGGCCGATCTGCAGGTGATGGCCGGGGACCCCCTCGTGATAGACGGTGGTCTTCTCGCGCCAGGTGTTGAAGGTCTCCACGCCGGGCGGCACCGACCACCACATCCGGCCGGGCCGGGAGAAGTCGTCGGAGGGGCCGGTGTAGTAGATGCCGCCGTTCTGGGTCGGGGCGATCATGCACTCGATCCGCTGCACCTCGCGCGGAATGTCGAAGTGGACGCCGCCGAGTTCCCGGACGGCCTCGTCCGCGGTCTCCTGCATCCAGGCCCGCAACGCGTCGGTGCCGGTCAGCCGGCGAGCCGGGTCGGCGTCGAGGACGGCGACCGCGTCCTCGATCGAGGCTCCCGGCCCGGCGATCGCTTCGACCACGGCGTCCTGCTCGGCGGCGACCCGATCGAGTTCCTCCAGCCCCCACTCGTAGGTCTCGTCGAGGTCGACGGTGGCGCCCAGGAAGTACCGCGACCACAACTGGTAACGGTCCCGGCCGGCGGCGTCGGCCGCGGGCGCGTCCGCGGCCAGGTCGCGCAGGAACTGCGTCAGCGTGCCGTAGGCCTCGGCGGCCGCGGCACCGGCCCGCTCCAGGTCGCCGCTCAGGGCGTCTGAGCTCGTGGCTCCGCGATGGAAGGTGGTGAAGAACGACGTTGCCGGCTCGGCCAGTTCGGCGGCATGGCTGATCCCTTCCTGCACCTGCAGCGCCGGCGGGATCTCGCCGCGCCGGACGCCTTCGCGCAGGCAGGCCAGGTAGCCGTCCACGGCCCGGGGCACGCCGGCCAGCCGGGAGGCGATGTTCGACCAGTGCTCGTCGGTGTCGGTGGGCATCACGTCGAACACGTCGCGGAAGCCCTGCAGCGGGGAGGCGATGTTGTTCAGGTCCCGGAACTGCTCACCGGCGGCGTGCAACTCCCGAGCCAGCCCGAGCCGCTCCCGCATCGCCGCGATGGTGACCCGGTCGACGGCGTCTCGGGGTGCCGCCGCGTCCAGCTTGGCCAGGGTGTCGGCGTTCAGGGCGTCCTCGGCGAGGTAGAAGTCGGGGTCGGCCTCGCTCATCCGGTGGTCGTAGCCGGTGAGCCCGATCTCGGTGGCGAAGACCGGGTCGAGTTCGGCGCGGGCCAGCGTGTAGGCGTCGGCGAGGGCGTCGACCTCGCTCGGTTCACGGGTAGTCATGGCTTTGACCCTACGCCCGGGCTCGGACAGTCCCGGCGGACGCCAGGTGAACCGCGGACAGCCAGCCGGTCTACACTGACCGACCCATGACCAGCGCCACCCGTGCCCGGCCGCTCCGCGCCGACATCCAGGGCCTGCGATTCGTCGCGGTCCTACTGGTCGTGGTCTACCACGTCTGGCTCGACCGGGTCTCCGGCGGCGTCGACATCTTCCTCGCACTCTCGGCCTACTTCCTGACCGCCTCGTTCGCCCGCAAACTCGACGAGGGTCGGCCGCTGGCCCTGGTCGGCTACTGGACCCGCACCTTCGCCCGGATCGTGCCGCTGGCCACCCTGACCATCGTGGCGGTGGTGGCCACCGCTCAATGGCTGCTGCCGATCGCGATCTGGCCCGACGTGCAGCAGCAGGCGATCGCCAGCGCGTTGTACCTGCAGAACTGGTGGCTCGCCGCCAATGACGTCAACTATTACGGCGGAGCGCCGATCCCGCTGCAGCATTTCTGGTCGTTGTCGATCCAGGGCACCGTCTTCCTGGCCTGGCCGCTGATCTTCGCGGCCGTCGCGTTGCTCGTCCGTTACCGTCCCCAACTCTCCGGACGCCGGCTGCTCGGCTGGGTGTTCGGAGCGATCTTCGTCGCCTCGCTGGCCTGGTCGGTGTGGATCACCGCCACCGACCAGGCGTTCGCCTATTTCGACACCCGGGCGCGGCTGTGGGAGTTCGCCCTCGGCTCGCTGCTGGCCCTGTTCGCCGGACGCGCCGGGGCGCTCGGCGTCCCCGGTGCCCGCTGGCGCACGGTGGCCGGCTGGGCGGCGCTCGCGGCGGTGCTGCTGGTCGGCGTGGTGGTGAACGTGCGCAACGCCTTCCCGGGCTGGATCGCGCTGCTGCCGCTGAGCGCCGCCGCCGTCCTGGTGCTGGTCGGCGACGATCCCGGACGCCGCGGCGTCGGACGGCTGCTCGGCCACCCCTGGCTGGCCGGGCTCGGCAACGCGTCCTACGCCCTGTACCTGGTGCACTGGCCGATCCTGATCGGCTACGTGGTAGCGAGCGAGAGCAGCCAGCCCGATCTGCTCGCCGGCGGCGTCATCATCGCGGTGTCGCTGCTGTTGGCGGTCGCGCTGCACCGGCTGATCGAGGTGCCGCTGCGCCGGCGGACGGCGTCCTGGCGGCCGTGGCGCGACGCCGTCCTGGTGGGGTTGTGCATCGCGCTGGTGCTGGGCACGGTGACGGGCTGGCGGCAGCTGCTCAGCGCCCAGGCCGAGCGGGCGAAAGTGGAACAACAGGCGCAGGCCGAGCAGGCCCGGCAGTACGCGCTGGCCCAGCATCCCGGGGCGCGGGTGCTCGACCCGTCCTTCCGCGCACCCACTCCGACCGTGCCGCCGATCCCCACCATCGCCGACATCCCCTACCAGTGGGCACTGGCCGGTCCCGCCTGCCCGGCCGCCTGGAGGCTGCCCACCCGGGCCCAGCAGCAATGCCAGGTGCTGACCGATCCGAGCCTCGACGACGCCGGCGCCGGCGGGGTGACCTCGGCGTCCGAACTGCCGCTGACCGTGCCCGAGGGCGTCACCCGGGTGCTGCTGGCCGGCAACTCGCACGTGCAGCAGTGGGCCACCGCGATCCGCGCGATCGGCCGGGAACGCGGCTGGCAGGTGCTGCTGATCTACGAACAGAACTGCTACCTGGCGCCGCCCGGCGACCCCGGCAACGAGTCCGAAAAGTGCGCGGACTTCTGGCCGGACGTCTTCGACGCGATCGAGCCGCTCGCCCCCGGCCTGTTGATCACCCTCGGCACCCGGTCGTCGTTGGACGGCGAAGAGGTGCTCGAAGCCGGGCTGGACACGCTGCAGGAGCACCTGCGGCCGGGACGCGTCGTGCTGGTGATGCGTGACACCCCGCGGACCGATCCGGGGCTGAGCCAGTGCGAGGCTGCCCGGAAACCCGACGACGCCCCGTGCGAGTCCGCCCATCCGATCCTGACCACGCCCGACCCGCTGGCGCCGCTGGCCAAGCGGGTCAAGGGGCTGAACGCCCTCGACCTGTCCGGGCTGGTGTGTCCCGAGCGGCTCTGCGTGCCCACCATCGGGAATGTGAGAGTGTGGATGGACCAGCATCACCTGACCAGGGACTATGTCGAGACGACGACGGACCTCGTCCGGGACAGGCTGATCCGGGCGATCGAAAGGGCGTGACGATGGAGATCTGGGCACACCGTGGCGCGAGTGCGCGGCAGCCGGAGAACACGATCGCCGCGTTCACCGCCGCGATGGAAGCCGGCGCGGACGGCGTCGAACTCGACGTGCAGCTCACCTCCGACGGCGTGCCGGTGGTGATCCACGACGAGAAGGTGGACCGCACCCACGACGGCACCGGCTGGGTGTCCGGATTCACCCTGGACCAGTTGCAGAAGCTCCGCTCGCTGCTCAAACCGAAGGCCGACCCGATGCTCACCCGGATCCCGACGCTGGCCGAGGTGCTCGACCTGCTGGCCGCCGGCAGTCAGCGGATCAACATCGAACTGAAGAACAGCGTCAAGCCGTACAAGGGCCTCGAGGGCAAGGTGCTGGGCCTGGTCCACCAGCGCGGGCTCGGCGCCCGGGTGGTGCTGTCGTCGTTCAACCACTACTCGCTGCAACGGTTGCGCGAGCGCGGCTGGACGGGCGAGTTGGCCGCGGTCCACGACGGCATGCTGCGCGAGCCCTGGCGGTACTTCCGCGAGCTGGACGTCCAGGCGGTACACCCGCCGCGGCACGTGCTGATGGTGCCGGGCTTCGTCACCCGGGCGCACCGGGCCGGCTTCCTGGTCCGGGTGTGGACGGTGAACAAGGCCGTCCAGCGGCAGCGCTGCCTGCGGCTCGGGGTGGACGGCATCTTCACCGACGTGATGAAGCCGGGACCGAACTGGTAGCCGGCCGCCGGCGATAGGTTGAGCCCATGACCAGCCCGTGGCGTCCGGAACTGTGGGACGAGGTCCCCGGCTTCTCCTTCACCGACATCACCTACCACCAGGCTCGGGACGTGCCCGCGGTGCGGATCGCCTTCGACCGTCCCGAGGTGCGCAACGCTTTCCGGCCGCACACCGTCGACGAGCTGTACGCAGCCCTCGATCACGCGCGGCAGGCGTCCGGGATCGGCTGCGTGCTGCTGACCGGCAACGGTCCGTCGGCCAAGGACGGCGGCTGGGCGTTCTGCTCGGGCGGCGACCAGCGGATCCGCGGGCGCTCCGGCTACCAGTACGCCGCGGGGGAGACCTCGGACACCGTCGACGCCGGTCGCGCGCAGGCCGAGGGCGGACGCCTGCACATCCTCGAGGTGCAGCGGCTGATCCGGTTCATGCCCAAGGTGGTGATCGCCCTGGTCAACGGCTGGGCGGCCGGCGGCGGCCACTCCCTGCACGTGGTCTGCGACCTGACCCTGGCGTCCGCCGAGCACGCCCGGTTCAAGCAGACCGACGCCGATGTCGGCTCCTTCGACGCTGGTTTCGGTTCGGCCTACCTGGCCCGCCAGGTCGGCCAGAAGGTGGCTCGGGAGATCTTCTTCCTCGGCCAGACCTACGACGCCCAGCGGGCCTACGAGATGGGCACGGTGAACAAGGTGGTGCCGCACGACGAGCTCGAGACCGTCGGCCTGGAGTGGGCCGCGCTGGTCTGCGGCAAGTCGCCGACCGCGCAGCGGATGCTGAAGTTCGCCTTCAACGCCATCGACGACGGCCTGATCGGCCAGCAGGTGTTCGCCGGCGAGAGCACCCGGCTGGCCTACATGACCGACGAGGCGGTCGAAGGCCGGGACGCGTTCCTGGAGAAGCGGCGTCCGGACTGGTCCCGGTTTCCGTACTACTACTGATCCGGCTGACCGCCACCCGGATTCGCCTGCTGCTCATCGTGGCGCCGAAACTCCTTGTCGAAGCCGCGAAACCGGGGCCGATGCGATTCGAGCCGCGACGGTCACGGCAGGGTGACCCGGACCGGTAGCCGCAGCGTGCGAGCGGCGGCCGGGCCGGCGGCGTCCAGTTCCTCGGCCAGCAATTCCATCGCGGCGGCGCCGAGCTCGCTGCCGTCCACGTCGATCGCCGGGGTGCGCGTGTCGCCGAGCGCGGCGGTGACGACGCTCTCGGTGGTCACCACCAGATCGTCCGGGACGGCGACGCCGCGGGCCCGGAGCGCGAAGATCAGGCCCAGCCCGACCTGGGTGGCGTAGGGGATCACCGCGGTCGCCGCACTGGTGAGGACGTCGTCGGCGGCCCCGGCCCCGGCGGCGAAGGTGGGTGGCACCGGGCCCAGCGCGGTCAGTTCGGCCCGGCCCGCGGCCTGCTCGGCGATCGACCGGCTGCGCTGGGCGTCCTGCCAGGATCCGCGCGGTCCGCCCAGGTAGGCGACCCGGCGATGACCGGCCTCGACCAGATGCCCGGCCAGCCGTCCGAACGCCGTGGCGGCATCGGCGATGACCGAGCGGACGCCGGCGATCTCGCGGTCGACCAGCACGGTCGGGCGAACCCGGCACAGCTGCCGGATGTGGTCGTCCGCACCGAGCGGAGCGGCCAGGATCAGGCCGTCCACCTGGCGGGCGAACCGCTCCAGGTCACGCACCTCGTCCTGGCTGATCAACGGGTTGGCGGTGATGGTGAGGTGTCGCTGCTGCGCCGCCGCCCGGCGCTGAGCGCCGACGATGATCGGCGTGAAGAACAGGTTGTCGAGGGTCGGCACGACGAGGGCGATCACGCCGGTGCGGCCGGTGACCAGCCCTCGGGCGGCACGGTTCACCGCGAAGTTGAGTTCGTCGGCGACCTGCCGGATCCGCTCGGCGGTGGCCGGCGCCACCAACTCCGGACGGCTGAGCGCTCGGGAGACCGTTGCCTTGGAGACGCCGACCCGGGCCGCGACGTCCGACAGGGTGGCCACGGCACTCCTCCCCGCGCGCCCCTCGGGCGTCCTGGCTTACTCTCGGCGACCCGGAGCCCGGCCGAAGGAGGGCGCCGTCTCGTAATCGTTACCCGAGACGGTACCGGTCGCCGCATGCATGGGATAGCTTTCCTGCGTCCGAATGCAAACGATTGCAGGATGACCCGGTCTCGGCGTCATCCAGGAGGGAGCTCGATGAGAAGCCGTGCCGTCCTGCTCCTCGTGCCCGGCCTGATCATCCTGGTGGTTGGCCTGATCGTCCCCGCGGTCAGCATGCTGTTCTTCCCGCGGCGCTCCGGGCCGGCGGAGGTGATGGCCGCCTTCGGCAGCTTCTTCACCGATCCGTTCATGCTGAGCATCCTGTGGCGGACGGTGTGGATCGGCCTGGTGGTCACCGGGCTGTGCGTCGCGATGGGCTTTCCGATCGCGTACATGCTGGCCCGCAGCGCCTCGCGCTGGGTCGGCCTGTGGCTGGCGCTGGCGATCTTCCCGCTGCTCCTCAGCAACGTGGTGCGGACCTTCGGCTGGCTGGTGGTGCTCGGCTCCCAGGGAGTGCTCGGCCGGTTGCTGACCGGGTCGCACCTGGTCGAGACGCCGCCGCAACTGCTGGCCAGCGAGTTCGCCATCGTGCTCGGCCTGATCCAGCTGTTCCTGCCGCTGGCCATCATCTCCAGCTACTCGGCGATCGCCCAAGTGGACGCCACCCTCGACGAGGCGGCCCGCAGCCTCGGCGCCGGACCGCTGCGCACCTTCTGGAGCGTCGTCGTCCCGCTGTCGCTGCCGGGGGTGATCGTGGCCGCCACCCTGGTCTTCGCCGGCTCGGTGACCGCGTACACCACGCCGTTCCTGCTCGGCGGGTCCAGCGACAAGATGCTCTCGACGCAGCTCTTCTACTACACCGACACCAACGTCGACTGGACGATGGCGGGTGCCGTCGCGCTGGTGATGACGATCCTGGTGTTCGGCGTGGCCACGCTGTCCAGCGCGGCCGGACGACTGGGGAGGACGCAGTGAAGAATCGTCATCCGGTCGCTCTCATCCTGGCGGTCATCGGTTACTCGGTGATGATCGTGCCGATCTTCTTCGTCGTGGCCATCTCGTTCAACGCCGGCGACACGCTGACCTTCCCGCCGGACGCCGTCTCGCTGCGCTGGTTCGCCGCCGCGCTCGGCCACGAGCGGTTCATCAGCGCGCTGCTGACCAGCCTGATCGTCGCCGTGGTGGCGACCTTCCTCGGCCTGGCGCTCGGGGTGCCGGCGGCACTGGCCCTGGCCAGAAGCAACATCCCGGCCAAGGCGGCGATCCAGAACGTGTTCTTCTCGCCGCTGATCATCCCCGAGCTGGTGCTGGGCGCCGCGCTCTACCAGCAGCTGGCGATCCCGCTGCGGCTGCAGAACTACCTGCCGGTGCTGATCCTCGGTCACACCATCTTGATGCTGCCCTACGCCGTTCGGGTCACCGGTGCCGCGCTGGCCAACCTGGACGGCCAGGCCGAGGAGGCTGCCCGGATGCTCGGCGCGTCCCCGGTGCGGGCCTTCTTCGATGTCACCCTGCCGATGCTGCGGCCCGGCATCTTCTCGGCGGCGCTGCTGTCGTTCATCACCTCGTTCAACAACGTCCCGCTGTCGCTGCTGCTGACCAAGGGCAGCACCACGCTGCCGATCGAGATGCTCGACTACGTCTCCCAGGGCATCGATCCGATGATCGCCGCCATGTCGACCATCGTGCTGGCCGGCACCGTGGTGATCGCGTTCATCGCCGAGCGGACCGTCGGCTTCGCCCAGATCTTCGGAGGGATCAACAAATGACCGTCCCCGCAGCCCAGTTCGTCAACGTCACCCAGACCTTCGGCGACGTGGTCGCCGTCGACGACATCTCTCTGGACATCGAGCACGGCAAGCTGACCACCCTGCTCGGGCCGAGCGGCTGCGGCAAGACCACCTCGCTGCGGATGCTGGCCGGCTTCGGCAAGCCGACGTCCGGGCAGATCTTCATCGACGGCGAGGAGTGCACCCGGCTGCCGCCGGAGAAACGCGGCCTCGGCATGGTCTTTCAGCAGTACGCACTCTTCCCGCACATGACCGTCCGCGACAACGTCGGCTATGGGCTCAAGCTGCGCAAGGTGCCGCTCGCCGAACGACGCACGCGGGTGGACGAGGCGCTGGAACTGGTTGGCCTCACCGCGCACGCCGACAAGCGGCCGCGGAAGATGTCCGGCGGTCAGCAGCAGCGGGTCGCGCTGGCCCGGGCGATCGCGATCCGGCCGCGACTGCTGCTGCTCGACGAGCCGCTGTCGGCGCTTGACGCCCGGCTGCGCGTCGAGATGCGTGCCGAGTTGCGCCGCATCCAGGCCGAGACCGGGCTGTGCGTCGTGCTGGTCACCCACGATCAGGACGAGGCGCTGGAACTCTCCGACCAGATGGTGGTGATGCGGGCCGGCACGATCGAACAGGCCGGGACGCCGCAGGCGGTGTTCAGCGCGCCGGCCAGCCGGTTCGTCGCGGAATTCCTCGGCTACGAGAACTTCCTCACCCTGGCCGACGGGCAGCGTGCCGCGATCCGCCCGGAGCGGCTGCACCTGGGCGATGTCGCCGGTGATGCCGTCCGGCTGCAGGCGACGATCACCGACGTCGCCTACCGAGGCGTCGACCTGCTGGTCACCAGCGAGGTGACCGATCCGTCCGGCGAACGGGTCCGGCTGGTCTCCGACGTCCGCGGTGTCGCCGCCGGAACCTATGCACCCGGCCAGACCGTCCAGCTCAGCATCGCGCCCGAGCACCTGATCGTGCTCGCCGGCTGATCCGGCGCGGACTCCCACAGTTTCAGAAACCCTCGAACCTTCGAAAGGTACCGACATGGCTCGCACCACAATGGCGGCGATCGCGGCAGCGGTTGCCGCCGCCGCATTGGCACTGACCGGCTGCGGAGGCAGCGCCGCACCGGCGGGATCCACGGCTTCGACCAAGACGCTGAAGGTGTCCACCTTCAGTTTCGGCGTCGAAGGCTTCACCGAGGCGGTGGTGAAGCCGTTCGAGGCCAAGACCGGGATCAAGGTCGAGGTGGTCACCGGCAAGAACGCCGAGCGGCTCAACGAGCTCAAGGCGACCGAGAACAGCGCCGGGGTCGACGTGATGGTGATCACCGACAACTTCGCCGCCCAGGGGCAGACCGACAAGCTCTTCGAGAAGGTCGACGCGGCCAAGCTGCCGGCCCTGGCCGAGGTCGCCGACTTCGCCAAGGGCTCCGACATCTACGGCCCGGCGACCACCTATCAGCTCAACGGCATCGTCTACGACAAGCGCAAGGTGTCCGCGAAGGACGCGGCCTCCTGGGACCTGTTCGGTGAGTCGGCGGTGGCCGGCAAGGTCGCGCTGCCGGACATCAGCGCAACCTCCGGCCAGCTGACCGTCTCGGGCCTCGGCACCACCTACGGCAGCGGACCCTTCGACTACGACACCGCGCTCGGCAAGCTGGCCAAGTGGAAGCCCGGGGTGTTGAAGTTCTACGCCTCGACCACCGAGGTGTCGAACCTGATGACTCAGGGCGAGATCGTCGCCGCCGCCTCGATCAGCGGCTTCGCCGCCGACCTGATCGGCAAGGACTCCAACTTCGCCTTCGCAGTTCCGGGCAAGGGCGCCTACCTGGCCACCAACCGGGCGATGATCCCGGTCGGCGCCAAGAACACCGACAGCGCCTATGCCTTCATCGACTACCTGTTGAGTGCCGACGCCCAGGCCGCCGCGCTGAAGGGTTACAACGACCTGCCGGTGAACACCAAGGTGAGCGTGCCGGAGTCGTTCGCCAAGATGCTCGGAGGAGCCGTCCCGGACCCGACCAAGGCGGGCTACTCGACCATCGACGCGGTGAAGGCGGCGTCCGAGTTCAAGACCCTGGCCGACCGGTTCGCGCGCGAGGTCACCGGCAGCTGACCGGCGCCGGTGGCGCTCGTCGAGACCACCCCGACGGGGCCGCGCCGGACGATTCCGGTGCGGCCCTCGCGGTTGGTTGAGCTTGTCGAAACCCTTGGCGGCGTCCCGACCGTCCAAGGCCTCGACAAGCTCGGCCGACACAGCTGACCCACCAAGGAGCGTCATGATCGACGCCGGCATCATCTCCCGGCTACCCAAGGTCGACCTGCATTGCCACCTGATCGGGGCGGTGGGGGCGTCCACGTTCGCCGAACTCGCCCGTCGCGAGCACCTTGCCTTGCCGGACACCCCGGAGCGGGTCTACGCCGACTGCAACTCGCTGCCGCCCGACCCCGAGTTGTACCGCGACACCCGGATCCCGGTGCCGCAAGGACGTTCCGCGGATGAGCCGGCGGTCTCCTACTCGCTGTTCCAGCTGTCCGGCTGGGTGACGCAGGTGCTGCGCGACGCCGACGACCTGACCCGGATCGTCTATGAGGCGTTCGCCGACGCGCACACCTCCAGCGCCACCCGGCACCTCGAGCTGTTCATCGACGAGCCGCGCGGACGGCTGGCCCGGCTCGGCTACCCGGCGCTGATTGACGCCTACGCCGAGGGCATCCGGCTCGCCGAGCGGGACTTCGGCATGTCCGGACGGCTGATCGCGGCGATCGACCGCAGCCGCAGCGCCGAGCAGGCGCTGGCCTGGGTGCGCACCGTGGTGGACCATCCGCACCAGTACCTGGCCGGGATCGGGCTGGACAATCTGGAAACCGTAGGACCTCCCGAACGCTTTGCGGACGCCTACCGGCTGGCGGGTGCAGCCGGGCTGGGCCGGACGGCGCACTCCTCGGAACATGTCCCGGGCGCGGCGAACACCATCACCTGCCTGGATCTGCTCGGCTGCGACCGGATCGACCACGGGTACTTCGTGCTGCAGGACGACGCGGTGGTGAAGCGGCTGCGCAGCCAGCAGACCCCGCTGACGGTGATCTCGACGACGTCGCGGCGTTCCTGGCGGCCGTGGCGGCGGGCATCCATCGCCGCCATGCTGGACGCCGGGCTGAACGTGATCGCGGCGTCCGACGACCCCGCGATGTTCCCGACCACCCTGGCCGCCGAGTACGGCATCCTCGCCGACGACCTAGCCGTGCCGTACCCGCGGCTACGGCAGATGGCGCTCGCCGGAGTGGACGCCTGCTGGCTTCCGGCGCCGGAGAAGGCTGCGTTGCGTGACCGGTTCGAGCGCGAGCTGGCCCTGCTGGACGCCGAACTCGCCGGCTGATCTCGCCGTTGGTCGAGCTTGTCGAGACCCGCTCAAGCACCGTTGGTCGAGGTTGTCGAGACCCGCTCATGCACCGTTGGTCGAGCTTGTCGAGACCCTTGCGTGGTCTGGTCCTGGTGGTGACGTTTGGGCCCACTCCGCTTCACGGTTACGTCACTGCCGGACCCGCGGGGGATCACTCCAGTCCGATCAGCTTGCGGACGGGCTCTGCTCCGGTCACGGTCAGCGCCGGCCCGCGGACCAGGGTGTCCGGGGTGAGCAGGTACTCGTTGGAACTGACCCAGGTGTCGTTCCTGGGCACCCGCTGGACGCCGTTGAGGCGGTAGCCGACCTTCTGACTGACCTGGTTCGAGGCCGGGTTGTCGGCGAACGCCGACGAGGTGATCTGCTCGAAACCGAGATGATCGAACAGGAAGGCGCACAGCGTCTGGCGCATCACGGTGCCGATGCCGCGGCCCTGGAACCGGCGTCCGAGCCACGAGCCGGTCTCGCCGGTGCGGGTGGCCAGGAAGCTCCGGGTGGCCACCCCCTGGGTGCCGACCAGTTCCCCGTGATGGCGGACGGCCAGGTCGAGGTCCCAGGCGTCCGCCGAGAACCGGGACCGAACGCCCCAGTGATGTTGCAGGTACTGCTGCTGAAAGCGCTCGGCGGGCGTCCGCGTCCACGGCTGCAGGAACGGCATCTCGTCCTCGCCGTGGACGCCGTCGGCGGCCAGGTTCGCCAGCGCGATCAGGGTGTCGTCATCCATCCCGGAGAAGCTCGATCGGCCCGGCGACGATCCGCAGGCCGAGCACCGGGTAGGCCTCGGCGAGGGCGCGATGGTCAATCGTCATGCGGACCAGTCTGGCCGACCAGGCCGGCTCAGTGTTTGGCGCGCAGGAACAGCGACAGGGCCGCGGTGACCGCGGCGATGCCGCCGCCGAGGTACAGCAGGTTGAGCGCGTCGTCGCCGTGCAGCGCGCGACCGAGGAAGAACACGCCCAGCACGACGACCACGACGCCGATCAGCTGGGACTTCAGGTCGTCGAGGGAGTGGAACACCAGCCACGCGGGCAGTCCGGGGATCTCGTCGATGAACAGTTCGTAGAGCCCGATCGCGATGATGAAGAGCACGACCGCGAGCAGGAAGACGTCGGCGATCTCGACGAAGGCGATCACGAAGTCCTTCGCCTCGGGATGCCCGCCGAAGGCACTGAGGATCGTCTGGCCCACCTCGATGGCGCCGACGACGGTGAGCGTCACCGCGCCGAGCAGCATGCCCAGCGCCGGGATCAGGACGACGAACCGGGTCAGCGAGAAGCCTCCGGGGCGACGCGCGGGTCGATTCGGCGAGGTTTCGGGCATCCGGCCTCCAAAGCATCGGGGGATCCCGACGCTATCGCCATGCGGGCGCCGGCGTCGCCCGGTTCGGCGCGCGTCCAGAGGCTCCCTCGACTGGTGCAGGATGGACGCCATGTCTGATGTCTTCGGCACTCTCGACGCCGTACCGGCGGCTGACCGCCCGGACCTGCTGGCCGCACCCGTCCGAGCGGCGATCCGGCTGATCCCCTCGGCCCTGGTCGCCGAGATCGATCCTGCCTATGCCGACACCGAGAATCTGTGCGCGCATTACGGCGTCCCGATGGACGCTTCCGCGAACGCGGTGATCGTCCGCGGCACCCGGGCCGGCGTCGATTCGCATGCCTGCTGCATGACGCTGGCGCACCGCCGGGTGGACGTGAACAATGTCGTGCGGCGACGGCTGAACGCCCGCAAGGCATCGTTTGCGCCGATGGATTTCGCGGTCGAGGCGACGGGTATGGAGTACGGCGGGATCAATCCGGTCGGCTTGCCGGCCGACTGGCCGATCTGGGTGGACGGCGCGGTCGCCGACCGGGACTGGGTGTGCATCGGCTCCGGCGTCCGGCACTCGAAGCTGTTCATCCCCGTGTCCGGACTGCTCGGGCTGCCCGGTGCCGAACGGGTGGACGACCTGGCCCGCGACATCGGCTGAGGTACTCACCCCCCGCCGCCGACCTCGAAAACCCCTCCCTAACTACCTGTGCCCTCCCACCTGCGGGAGGGCACAGGTAGTTAGGGAGGGGTTTACCGGCGGCGGCTAGCTGGCGGACGCGTCCCGGATCAGGGCGGCGAAGGCGTCCACGTCGTCCTCGGTGGTGTCGAAGGAGCACATCCAGCGCACCTCGCGGGCGGCGGCGTCCCAGTCGTAGAAGAAGAACTCCGAACGGACGGCGTCTGCGACCCCCTCGGGCAACCGGACAAAGACCCCGTTGGCTTGGGTGGGCTGGGAGAAGTCCACCCCGGGGATGTCCGCCACGGCGGCGCGCAGCCGGCCGGCCATCGCATTGGCGTGGGCGGCATTGCGGTGCCACAGGTCACCGTCGTACAGCGCGACCAGTTGGGCCGAGACGAACCGCATCTTGCTGGCCAGCTGCATGTGGGTCTTGCGCAGGTAGGTCAGCCCGGCGCAGGTGTCCGGGTTGAGGACGATGACGGCCTCGGCCCCCATCGCACCGTTCTTGGTGCCGCCCAGGCTGAGCACGTCGACACCGGCCTCGGTGGTGAAGGCGGCGAAGCCGACGCCGAGCGCGGCGGCCGCGTTGCTCAGCCGGGCGCCGTCCAGGTGCACAGTCATGCCGAGGGAGTGGGCGTGGTCGGCGATGGCCCGGATCTCGTCCGGGGTGTACAGGGTGCCCAGCTCGGTGGACTGGGTGATCGAGACGGCCAGCGGCTGCGCGCGGTGCTCATCGCCGAACCCGCGGGCCTCGGTGTCGATCAACCCGGGCGTGAGCTTGCCGTCAGAAGTGGGGATCGAATACAGCTTCAGCCCCGCCATCTTCTCGGGGGCGCCACCTTCGTCCACGTTGATATGAGCGCTCTGCGCGCACACCACCGCACCCCACCGCGGCAGCATGCTCTGCAGCGCGGTGACATTGGCGCCGGTGCCGTTGAATACCGGGAACGTCTCGGCTCGCTCGCCGAAGTGTCCACGGAGGACATCGTTCAGCCTGGCGGTGTAGACGTCGCCGCCGTAGGAACTCTGGTGGCCGCCGTTGGCTTGGGCGATCGCCTCCAGCACGTCGGGATGGACGCCGGAATAGTTGTCGCTGGCGAAACCCCGGCGTCCGGGATCGTGGAGTTGCACCGAGTCATCCTTCCATGTCGATGTCGAACTCGTTCGCTCAGGGGCTCGCGGTGGCAGGGGTCTCGACAGGCTCGACCACCGGCTGGTGGGGTCTCGACGAGCTCGACCACCGGCTCGTGGGGTCTCGACAGGCTCGACCACCGGCTCGTGGGGTCTCGACAGGCTCGACCAGCGGCGATCCGTCAGTCCCAGAGGGCGGCCAGCCGGGCGCCCAGTTCGGTGACATGCGTCTGCCGGCTGAAGTCCTTGTCGGGGGACTCTTCGATGTCACGGTCCGAATACAGCGCCAGCACCCGCTCGATGTGTACCCGCCCGGCCCCCTTCTTCAGCGCGTCGCCGACCGCCAGCAGCCAGGTCTCCGCGGCCGCCTTGGCAGCCAGGTAGTTGGCGTTGCCGGCGGTCGGTTTCGCGACCCCGGTCTGGGACACGATCGCGAACACCCCGGCCGGCGACGCGGCGAGGGCGTCCAGGAACGCCCGGGTGGTGTTCCGCAGGGTGCCGACGATCATGGTCTGCAGCCAGTCCCAGTCCTGGTCGCTCTGCCCGGCCAGGCCACCGCCGCCGCGCCAGCCGCCGACCAGGTGGATCACCCCGTCGACGGCACCGAGCTCGGCGGCCAGCGCCTGAACCGCCGCGAAGTCGCGCAGGTCGCACTGTTCAGGCCCGACCTCGATCACTTCGTGACCCCGCTCGCGCAGTGCGGACGCCGTGGCGGCGCCGGCCAGGCTGCCCGCGCCGGCGATCACCACTCGCATCAGTCCGCCGTCCCGGTGATGCCCGAGGTGGAGGCGATGACGTCGCGCATCTTCTTCTCGAACGCCTCGTAGAACATGCTCAGCGGGAACTCGTCGTCCATCACCTTGTCGGTCAGCTCACGCGGCAGTCCGGTCAGCGGCAGGTCCCCGGCCTTCCAGGCGGAGGCGGGATGCGGCTCGACGGTGCCCGACACCAGCTCGTAGGCGGCCAGCCAGTGGCTGATCTTGGGTCGGTCGATCGAACGCCAGTACAGGTTCTCGATCGCGGCGCCGAGCTCGTTGACGCAGTCCGGGACGCGGTCCCACTCGAAGGCCAGCTGGGTGTCGGTCCAGTGCAGGACGCGGTGCTGATGCAGCCAGGCGAACAACAGCTGCCCGCCCAGACCGTCGTAGTTGCGGACCCGGTTGCCGGTGATCGCGAACCGGAAGATCCGGTCGAAGATCACGCAGTACTGGACCAGCCGGGCGTGGTGGGCGAGTTCGAGGTCGTCGGTGGTCGGTTCGGCCAGCGCGGCGATCCGGCGGTCGATGGCGACCGACTCGCGGAAAGCGGTCAGGTCGCAGCGCAGCTCTTCCAGCGAGTACAGGAAGAACGGCATCCGCTGCTTGATCATGAACGGGTCGAACGGCAGGTCGCCGCGCATGTGGGTGCGGTCGTGGATCAGGTCCCACATCACGAAGGTCTGCTCGGTCAGCGTCTGGTCGTCGAGCAGTTCGGCGGCCTCGGCCGGAAGTTCGAGCTTGGTGACGTCCACCGCAGCGCGCAGCACCCGGCGGAACCGGGCCGCCTCGCGATCGGCGAAGATCGCTCCCCAGGTGAAGGTCGGGATCTGCCGCATCGCCACGGTTTCGGGGAACAGCACCGCCGAGTTGGTGTCGTAGCCGGCGGTGAAGTCGAGGAAGCGGATCGGTACGAACAGCTTGTTGCTGTAGTCGCCGGCCTCCAGCTCGGCGACGAAGTCGGGCCAGATCACCTGGACCAGGACGGCCTCGACCAGCCGGCTGCGGGAGCCGTTCTGGGTGTACATCGGGAACACCACCAGATGGGTGAGCCCGTCGACGCGGTTCCGTTGCGGCTGGAACTCGATCAGCGAGTCGTAGAAGTCGGGCTGGCCGAAGCCCTCGGCGGCCCAGCGCCGGAAGTCGTCCCGGACGGCGTCCAGATAGGACGCGTCGTGCGGGAAGTGTGGCGCCAGTTCTGCGATCCCGCCGACCAGGTCCTCCACCAGGGTGCGGGCGTCGTCGTGCCGCGCGGCGTCCTCGATGGATCCATCGGGGGCCTGCACAGTTTGTAACGATGCGGCGGCGGCCTTGATCCTGAGCCACGCCGGGTGGCGGGTGAGTTCCGAGACTTCGATGGTTGCGACGGTGGTCATAAGAGATTCTCACATGATGGACAGGAGAAACGCCAGCATCGTTTCACAGAGTGCAAAGTTGCCGGTCGGATGATGGAAAACGGCAATCAAAGCAGTAAAAAGTCCTGTCGACGGTCAGCCAGAACCGTCCGCCCGCGAGTATCAGGGCCAGCTCGCCGTCCTCCTTCCTCCATACCGCACTCCCGGGCGAGGGCGGGGGTTAGCACTCGGGGGGTCTTGTCTGCCAACACCCTCGTGCCGCACGATGACGCCACCAGGAAGGCCCGCGAACAGGAGGTTGACATGCTGGAACACGACAACCTGTCGGTCGAGGTGTCGCCGATGCAGGCTCAGGGGCTGCTGAGCGGCTTCCTGGTCTCGGGCCGCTGGCCCGAGAGCACCGTCGAGTGGGCCCGGTTCTTGCTGCTCGCGGTACGGATGGCGGGCGTCCCCGGCCTGCTGCAGACCAGCACCGTCTTCCGGGTCCGTGAGGAACTGCCCGACTCACCGCTGCCCGGGGCCGTCGGCGTCGTCCTCGCCGAGGGTCCGGTGCTCGGTGAGCGCGCCGTGCTGCCCGGACAGTTCGCGAGTCACCAGCCGCCGGGGCTGATCGTGCTGCACCCGCCGCACGAGATCCGCCCGTCGCTGCCCGAGCAGGACGACGTGGCTGCCGGCTGCGTGCTGCTGCCCGGTATTCCGCACCTGGGACTCGAGCACCGCGCCGCCTGGGTCGAGGCCGACCGCCGCGGCAATATCGCCAGGATGGTGAGCAGGGCCGGTTTCGACCCCAATGAGGACGCCGACACGGCCGTTCTGGCAATGTTCCTGGCTGCATAACAACGGTTTAGCCTTGCGGCATGGCGGGGTCGCGTAACATCCCAGGCGTGCAGGGAGTGCCGCGGCCCGGACCTGGCTCGCCGCGATCGCTGCGGCAGGCCAATCGCCGTCGCGTGCTGTCCGCGCTCGCGCGCGACGGCGTGCTCTCTCAGGCCGACCTGTCCCGGGCCACCGGGCTGGCGGCGTCCACGGTGTCCGGGCTGGTCCACGAACTGGCCGCCGACGGCGAACTCACCCTCGAGCGCCAGTCCGCCGGCCGTGGGACGCAGTTGGTGCGACTGGCGGTGCCCCCGGGGGTGGTCGTCGGCCTCGACAACGGACGCCAGCACCTGGCCGTCGCCGTGGCCGACCTGAATGGCGAACTGCTCGCCGACGAGCGGATGCGGATCTCCGCCGGTCTCAGCGCAGTCGAGTCGATGGCCGAGCTCGATCGGCTGGTCGACCGGGTGTTGAGCGCGGCCGGCAAACAGCGTGCGGACGTTCGCTGCGGCGCGCTGGCGCTGCCCGCCCCGGTCGACATCAGTTCGGGACGCGTCGGCTCGATGGAGATCGAGCCGCGCTGGAGCGGTATCGACCCGGCCGCTCTCGCCCGCGACGTCCTCGGCTTCGATGTCAGCGTGCACAACGACACCAACGTCGGCGCCATCGGCGAGGCCCGCCGCGGGGCCGGACGTGGGGCGAACCACTTCGCCTACATCTGGATCTCCGAGGGTCTCGGGGCCGGGCTGATGCTCAACAACTCGCTGTATGCCGGGGTGACCGGGATCGCCGGCGAACTCGGCCACACCCTGCAGCGCGCCGAGACCGGAGCGCTCTGCCGCTGCGGGAACCGCGGTTGCCTCGAGACCGTGGTGTCGACGCCGGCGGTGATCCGGCTGCTGGAGGCACAGCTGGGTCCGATCTCGAGCTTCGACGAGGTGCTGGAACGGGTCAAGGCCGGCGACGCGCTGTGCCGGCGGGTGCTGGCCCAGACCGGACGCCACATCGGGGTGGCGGTGACCAACCTGGTGAATCTGCTCAACCCGCAGCGGGTGATCATCGGTGGCGAGTTGAGCACCGCCGGCGACGTGCTGCTCAAACCGATCGGCGAGATGATCCACCAGTACGCGATTCCCAGCGCGGCCGCGCGGGTGGAGGTGGTCCGATCCGAGCTGGGCAAGCGTTCCGAGGTGATCGGCGCGGCGATGATGGCGCTGGCCGACAACGGCGTCCGGGTTGCGAGCGTCGAGGCTTCCTGATCGGCCGGGGACTCAGTCCCGCGCCCGGCGGAAACGCCACACCGTGGTGGTGCGTTGGGTCTCACCCGGACGAACGATCGAATCCGGGAACTCCGGGTGGTTCGGGGCGTCCGGGAAGTTCTGGGTCTCCAGCGCGACCCCGGCGCGTGACCCGTATTCCCTGGTCAGCCCGGGAACGCCGGCCATCCCGTCGGCGGTGAACACCTGCACGCCGGGCTGGTCGCTGAGCACGTCGATGGCCAGGTCGGACGCCGCCAGCGTGGCATGCGGACGCAGGGTGCCGGCTTCGCCGTCCACCACGAAGCAGGTGTCCAGCGGTGCGACATCGGCTACTCGGCGGGGGCGCCGCAGGTCGGCGGCCAGCCGCCGTCCGGTCGGGACCAGGCGGTCGTCCACCTCCAGGCATTGGTCGGTGTGCACCGTCAGCAGCAGTTCATCGGACGACCCGGTCGCCTCGCCGGCCGGGTTCAGGTAGGCGTGATTGGTCAGGTTGATCGGGGTCGGGGCGGTGCTGGTGGCGGTGTACTCGATCCGCAGCTCGTCCGGAGTCAGGGTGTAGCGGACCCGGACCGACACCTCGCCGGGGAAGCCCTGGTCGCCGTCCGGACTGGTCAGCGCAAACTCCACGGTGCCCGGACCGGTGTCGCTGATCCCCCAGGACCGGCGGCCGAAGCCGTCCGGGCCGCCGTGCAGGGTGTTTCCGCCCTCGTTGGACGGCAGTGCGTACTCAGTGCCGTCCAGGGTGAAGCGCGCCCCGCCGATCCGGTTGGCGAATCGGCCGATGGTCAGCCCGAGGCCGAACAGCGTGTCGGCATGGTCGGCGGCGTTCGGGTGGGCGAGGACGACGTCGCGGCCGTCGACGATCACCCGGTACACGGCGGCCCCGATGGTGAGCAGATCGACGATCAAGCCGCCGGCTTCGAGCCGGACGCGTTCGTCGCCGGCGCCGATTTCGTGCCGGGTGGGCAGCGCTTGGGTCGAGGTCACGGGGATTCCTTTCAGGTCAGGAAGATGGTCGGCCAACTCGGATTGTGCCCGTGGATGAGCACCCCGAACACGACCAGGTCGAACAACAGATGGACGGTGATCACGTAGGCCAGATTCTTCGTCAGCTGGAAGATGGCGCCCTGGACCAGCGCGAACGGGATGGTCAGCAGCGGCCCCCAGGCCTGGTAGCCGAGTTCCCACAGGAACGCCACGAAGATCATCGCTTGCAGAACATTGGCCTGCCACAAGGGGAAATGCCGGCGGTAGAGGGTGAAGACGGTGCAGATGAAGAACAACTCGTCCCAGATGCCGACGGCGTTGACCCCGACGAACAGCCGGGCGATCTCGTCCGGGGCATGGATCGCCGGCCAGTTGCGGTAGACGCCGGTGCTCAGGAAGTACCACGGCAGAATCAGGTAGCCGGCGACGATCACCACCACCAGATAGCTCCACTGCGCCCGGTTCCACCGCCAGCCGCCCCACGGGAAGCGCACCGGCTCGCGGCGAAACACCCACCGGACGAGCGCGTACGGCACCAGCAGCGCACCGGTCAGCACCAGGGTGAATCGGACCATGCCCGCATCGGAGAGGTCGGCCGACAGATCGGACAGGCTCAGGACGACGATGCCGGACGCCACCGCGGTCAGGTCGGGCAGCAAGCCTTCGGAGAGCCAGGTGAAGTCACACAGCCAGGCGGTGAACAGCCCGCAGCCGAGCAGGAAGTAGCCGAGCAGGTGGCCGGAGAAGACCAGCAGGAAGATCGCGGCCAGTCCCAGCAGCACCGCCGGCACCGCTGCCCAGGTGGAGTCCCGGACGAACTCCCGGTCGCGGCGCCGCATGGCACGAGTCTTCCATGCGGTCCGGCGGTGCCGGGTCAGGACCGCCGCTTACCCTCCCGCAGCAGCCGGAGGGTCTCCTCGAGGCGGCGCTGCCGGGTGTCTGCCCGCTTGGCGTCGGAGACCCAGAGGGCGAACTCCTTGCGTGCGGTGTAGGGCAGCTGCTCGAAGAAGGCGGACGCCGCGGCGTCCGTCGCCAAGGCTGCCGCCAGCTCGTCGGGCACGTCCACCTCGCGCGGGGCGTCGTCCACGGTGATGGTGGCTTCAAGCAGCTCGCCGAGTTCGACGCCGAGGGCGGCCCGGGTCGCCTTGCTCATCCCGATCATGTTCTCGCCACCCATCACGGCCAGCCGGATCGCGGCCTCCCGCTCGCCGACCCGGACCCGGACGGCCGCCCGCTTGCCGCCGCCCAGCTCGGCCACCTCGTCGTCGGTCAGGATCAGGGCGCCGGCCGGCCCACGCGGCTCCAGTGTCCGGACGATTCGCAGTGTTCCCATCCGCACACCCTGCCAGAGCCCACCGACAGGCTGCGAGACTGACCCCATGGCGCAGCCGGCACAGCACATCGAGGTCGATGGCCGCCTGGTCAAGGTGACCAATCTCGACAAGGTGCTTTACCCCCAAACGGGTACCACCAAGGGCGAGGTGATCGCCTACTACCAGGCCGTCGCACCGGTGTTCCTGCCGCACGCGCGAGCGCGTCCGGCGACGCGGAAGCGCTGGCCGAACGGCGTGGGCACCCCGCAGCATCCGCAGCGCCCGTTCTTCCACAAGAACCTGGAGCCCAAGTCGACGCCCGAATGGGTACGCACGTTCACCATCGCGCACAGTGAGGGCGACAACACCTACCCGCTGATCGACGACGCCGCGACGCTGGTCTGGCTGGCCCAGCTGGCCGCGCTCGAACTGCATGTGCCGCAATGGACCGTGCGCGACGAGCAGCCGCAGCCGCCGAACCGGCTGGTGATCGACCTCGACCCCGGTGAGGGCGCCGGCCTGGAGAAGTGCGTGGAGGTCGCGCAGCTGCTGCGCGAGGTGCTGGACGGCGTCGGCTTCCCCTCGGTGCCGGTGACCAGCGGCAGCAAGGGCATTCACCTCTACGCGGCGCTGGACGGCTCGATGTCGTCGGACGAGGCGTCCGGCTGGGCCCGCGAGCTGGCCCGGTCGCTGGAGGCGATGCACCCGAATCTCGTGGTCAGCGACATGAAGAAGGCGCTGCGCTCGGGCAAGGTGCTGCTGGACTGGAGCCAGAACAACGCGGCCAAGACCACCATCGCGCCCTATTCGCTGCGCGGACGGGAGCAGCCGAGCGTCGCGGCGCCGCGGACCTGGGACGAACTCGACGCCGGCCTGCGCCAGCTGGATTTCCATGAGGTGCTGGAGCGGATCGCCGACCTCGGCGACCCGATGGCGGCATTGGACGGGGTCCCGGACGGCTCCACCAGCGACGTCGCTCCCGACCGGCTGAGCACCTACCGCTCGATGCGGGACGCGAACCGGACGCCCGAACCGGTGCCTGAGGCGGCGCCACAACCGCGTCCGGAAGGCAACTCGTTCGTCATCCAGGAGCATCACGCGCGCCGGCTGCACTACGACTTCCGACTCGAGCACGACGGCGTGCTGGTGTCCTGGGCGATCCCCAAGGGTCCGCCCACCGACCAGGCGGTCAACCATCTCGCGGTGCAGACCGAGGACCATCCGCTGGAGTACGGCAGCTTCGAGGGCGACATCCCGCGCGGTGAGTACGGCGGCGGGCACGTCCGGATCTGGGACGCGGGCACCTTCGAGGCCGAGAAGTGGCGCGCCGGCAAAGAGGTGATCGCCACCCTCACCGGCCGTCCGGACGGCGGTCTGGGCGGGGAGCCGCGCCGGTTTGCGCTGCTGCACACCCGGATGGGCGGCGAGGAGAAGAACTGGTTGATCCACCTGATGGCGCCGGCGGCCGATCCTGCGGCGGCTGAGCCTGCCGACGACGGGGTCTCGACAAGCTCGACCAGCGAGGAGGTCTCGTCCAGCGATGGGGGCTCGACCAGCGAGGGGGGCTCGACCGGCGCCGGAGGCTCGACCAGCGAGACGGACTCGACCAGCGGTGCCTCCGAGTTGCCGTCGATCTCGCCGATGCTGGCCAGCGCGGGGACGGCCGCGGACGTCCGCGGAGAGGGCTGGGTCTTCGAGGTGAAGTGGGACGGCTACCGCGCGGTCGCCGCGGTCACCGCCGGCGGGGTCACGTTGACCAGCCGGCGCGGACTCGACCTGACCCGCGAGTTCCCCGAACTGGCCGAGCTGGGCCGGCTGCTCACCGGCCACGACGCGGTTCTGGACGGCGAGGTGGTGCTGCTCGACGATGCCGGCCGGTCCAGCTTCGAGCGGCTGCAGAACCGGGCGCTGCACCGCGGTGAGGCGCACTACCTGGCCTTCGACCTGCTGCACCTCGACGGCCGGTCGCTGCTGCATGAGCCGTACAGCGAACGCCGGCGGCAGCTGGCCGACCTGATCGGCGACGGCACCACCCGGATCCAGCTCAGTACCCAACTCGGCACCGATGCCGACGAGGCACTGGCGATCAGCGCCGAACTGGGCCTGGAAGGCGTGGTCGGCAAGCGGGCCGACAGCATCTATCAGCCCGGACGCCGGGCGCACACCTGGGTGAAGATCAAGCACGTCCTCACCCAGGAGGTGGTGATCATCGGCTGGTTGCCCGGCGAGAATGCCCGGGCCCGCACCATCGGTGCGCTGCTGATGGCCGTCCCGGACGGCGACCGGCTGAGCTACGTCGGACGCGTCGGCTCCGGCTTCAGCGACAAGAGCCTGGTGGACACCAAGCTCGTGCTCTCCGAGATCGAGACGCCGTCGACCCCGGTCGAGGACGTCCCGGCCGTCGAACGCAAGACCGCCCACTGGGTGGAACCGGTCCTGGTCGGCGAGGTCAGCTACGGGGTCTGGACCCAGGCCGGACGGCTCCGGATGCCCGTCTGGCGCGGCTGGCGTCCGGACCGGACCCCGGAGGACATCAGCCAGCCCGACGAGCACTGAAGCAAACGGCTGGACGTTGGCAGAACCGGACGCCGGTGGCCACCGGCGGTTGTCGACTGAACGACCGGCGGTGGCGTCTCACTGCTGGTCGGCGGCTGCCCACTTGCTGTCGGTCCACTCGCCATCGCCCCAGGCCGGCCACGGCTGGCCATCGGCCAACGCGTTCAACTCGTAGGAGCCCTTGCCGTCGATGCTCTCGCGGATGATGTCGGCGTGGCCGGCGTGCCGGGCGGTCTCGGTCGCGATGTGCAGCAGCACCCAGCGCACCTGCCAATGGGTCAGATCCGCCGGGAACCACGGCGCCTGCGGCACCGGGACCAACCCGTCGAGCGGGATCTCGCCGGCTTTGATCCGGTCGAGAAGAGCGCCGAACCCGGCCGCCCGGCGATCGAAATCGGCGAGCAGCTGTTCGCCGGAGTGAGTCTCGACCGATTCAGTCTCGCCTTGGGTGATGCCCCGGGCATAGTCGGCGGACCCGCCCACCGAGGCCTCGATGCCGACTCCGTACTGTTCGGCGACCAGGCCGACGTGGTCCACCAGGGTGGCCAGGGTGAACTCGCTGACCGTGGAACGCTGGTGCCACTGGTCGTCGGTCAGGCCGTGAGTGGTGCTGCGGACCTGCGCCAGCTGGTTGCGGACGAAGCTGCCGATCACGCCGGCTTCGCCGTGTGCGTTCGGAGTGAGGAATGCCATCTGAGTGCTCCTGGTGAGGTGTGCGGGTTGCTGACATTCCTAGTGTTTCGGCTGAATAGGACAGTATCTGTCCTGTTGGGCGTGGGATCCTGGGGAGGTGTCCACCGATACCACCGAACGTGCCCTGCGGTTACTCGGACGGCTCCAGGCCCGGCCCGGGTGGACGGCCATCGAGCTCGCTGCCGACCTCGGCGTCACCAGCCGGACCGTGCGGCGCGACATCGACCGGCTCAGGCAACTCGGCTATGCGGTCGAGGCGGATCGTGGCAGCGCAGGGGGCTATCGGTTGGCCCGCGGCCGGGCGGTGCCGCCGCTGCTGTTCACCGAAGAAGAGGCGGTTGCCGTCGGCATCGGCTTGCAGCGCACCGCGGCGCTCGCCGACGGTACGGACGCTGAAGCGGCGGTTGGAGCATTGACCAAGCTGGACGCCGCGCTGCCGGGGCCACTGCGGGACCGGCTGCGGGATCTGCGCACCGCCGTCAGTCATACCGGCCCGGTCGGCGCGGCCCCGGTAGCACCTGAGGTGCTGACCCGGATTGCCGCCGCGATTCGCGCTCGGACCAGGCTGCGGTTCGACTACCCGCCGAGCCGCTCCGCCGCGGCGCTGGAGCAGCGCCGGGTGGAGCCGTACCGGCTGGTGGCCGCCGAGCGTGGCTGGTACCTGTCCGCCTTCGATCTCGACCGGGACGATTGGCGGCTGTTCCGGCTCGACCGGATGAGCGTGGTCAGCGCGTCCACCATGGGCTTCCGGCCGCGTGCCGACCCGCCCGACCCGGTGCAGCGGCTGAGGAACCGGCCGACCGGCGGCTACCCCTACCTGGTGGTCGTGCACATTCAGGCGCCGATCGAGCGGGTGGCTGAGCTGTTCGGCCCCTACCGCTCCCGGCTGACGCCGATCGACGAGCACACCACTGAGCTGCGGACCGGAGCCGCCCGGGCCGAGTACGTGCCTGGATGGCTGGCCGACCTCGGCCTGCCGTACACGGTGATCGGCGACGACGCCGTGCGGGCGGCGTTCGCAGCCACCGCGGAAAGGATGCTGGCCGCGCTGCAGGTGGGCTCGGCCACCCCGTCCGGTCGAGGCGCCGGCTGAGCGGTGCGGCGCGAACGCGTGCCGGATCCGTACTCCGCGGATCACCAGGTAACGAAGTGCTGCTCATCGTCGGTCGAGCCTGTCGAGGCCTCTTCCGCAACGGGTTCGGCAAGCTCAACCAGCGAACCCGCACTGATTCGCGCGTCGGAAAGGCCGGTCGCAGCGACACCGAGCCCGGCCGGGAACTCCGTCCTTGCCGTGGCCTGCGTGGTCCATCCGCGTGCGCCGCGTGCGGCACCGTCTCCGGCGCTCATAGGCTGGCCGCATGCCGAAGGTCACCTTGCTGTGCGGACCCGCCGGAGCGGGCAAGACTAGCTATGCCCGCAAGCTCGAACAGCGCGGCGCCGTCCGGCTGTCGATGGACGAGGCGGTATGGGACGACGGCTGGCGGCAGGACGAACCACCCCAGGAACGGCTCGACGAGCTCTATGCCGGCCTTCGGCAGACCTTCGACCGTGCGCTCGCCGACGGCTCGGACGTGGTGGTGGACCTGTCGTTGGCCGACCGGTCGGTGCGCGACGAGTGGCGCCGGCTGGCCGGCGCCGCCGGCGTGAGCGCTGAGCTGCTGGTGTTCACCGCACCCTTCGAGGTTCTCTGGCAGCGGGTGAAGCGACGCAACGACGAGGAGCACGCCAACGCCGTCCGGCTCACCGAGTCGCGGTTACGGCTCTACGTGGACGGCTTCGACTGGCCGGCCGCCGACGAGGGCGCCCAGGTGATCAACACCGGGTGATCAGCCCTGCTGCTGCGACCAGCCTTCGGGCACGGACACGTTGAACATCCATTCGATGCCGTACTTGTCCTTGAGTAGGCCGTAGACATCGCCCCAGACCTGCTTCTCCAGGGCCTGGCCCACGCTGCCGTCGGCGGCCAGCGCGTCGAACCAGCCCTGCATGGTCGGCAGGTCGTCGCCGAAGAACGAGCAGTAGATACGGGTGCCGCCCCAACTCTGCTCGGCGCCGGGGAAGGCGTCCGACGCCATGATGGTGAGGCTCTTGTTGACCTCGAGCTGCCCGTGCATAAGCCCCTCCGCCGGCATGTCGGGCATGCCGAACTCGGCGAATCCCCACAGCTGCAGGTCGCCACCGAAGATGCCCTGGTAGTAGGTCATCGCCTCGCGGCCGTTGCCGGGGAAGTTCAGGTACGGGCTCAGTGAGATGGCCATGATGTGCACTCCTTATCGGTTGGTTGGGTTGTCAGACGACGATGTACTGCCGGCCGTCGATCAGTTCGCGGACGGCGTCGAGCTGGCCGGCGTGAGTGGCGGTCTCGACCAGGACGTGGACGACGACGCTGCGCAGGTCGGGGAAGGACAGCCCCGCCGCCGGCCACCAGTCCTCGGGACTGTGCGGCGGAGCGTCGAGCGGGGTGGTCTCGATCAGCGTGTCGGCGAAGGCCGCGGCGGCCCGGTAGTCGGCCAGCACCTGCTCGGCGGACTCGCCGTCGCCGACCCGCCAGTCGGCGTTGTCGCCTTCGGGCCAGAAATCGAGCGGCCCGCCGGCCATCACCACCTCGAACCAGTACCGCTCGTCGGACAGGGTCAGGTGACGCACCAGCCCGAGACAGCTCCACCCCGAGGGCAGCACCGGCCGGCGCAGCGCGGCGTCGTCGAGGCCGTCGAGCTGGTCGACGATGTGGCGTCGCTGGCCGCGCAGGCGACTCAGCAGCAGGTCACGCTCGGCGTCGTCCAAGGTCATGGGTGCAGCCTGGCAGGCGTCGCCGACACTTTGCCTGGCCGAGCCGCAGGTCGCATCCGGTCCCCTAATGTTGACGCCGTGAACATCTGTCCTGGGACACGGTAGGGCGCTGCGATGTCAGAGACAACCCCCGGTCGGCCCTATCACCATGGCCAGCTACGGTCCGCGCTGGTCAGCGCCGGCTACCAGCTCGCGCTGGAGCACGGACCTGAGGCGGTCACCCTGCGAGCGGTGACCCGGCGGGTCGGGGTCAGCCCAACCGCCGCCTACCGACATCTTCGGGGGATCGAAGAGCTGCGGTTCGCGGTGGGGCTCCGGGCGCTGCGGGAACTCGCCTGCAGCATCGAGGCCGACCAGTCCCGGGTCAGCGAGACCCTCGGTGTGGCCCGCGCCCGGGCGCTGCTGGAGGCGGTCGGGACGGGCTACCTGGTCTTCGCGCTCGATCACCCCCGTGCTTTCCAGATCGGGCTGGACGGGCTGGTGGGGATGGAGCACGCCGGGCTGCTGGAGGGTGCCGGGGACAGTGGCCGCACTCCGTTCCAACTGCTCACCGATGCGTTGCGCGGCCTCGCCGAGGTCGGCGCACTGCCGCCTGAGCGGGTCGAGCCGGCGGCGATCCAATGTTGGTCGAGCGTGCACGGCTTCGCGTCCCTGGCCATCCGCGGGCCGCTGCGGGGAACCCCGCGAGACATCCAGGACGTCCTCGCGCGGCAGCTGGTGAGCGATGTGGTGGACGGCGTGCTGGCGGCCGGACGCGTCCCCGGCTGAACAGCTTCGGCGGCGTCCGGATCGGTGGCAGACTGCCCCGATGGCGGAGTTCGATTTCAGCGGGGTGATCATCGAGTGGCGGGGCCCGGCGCCGTACCACTTCGTCGCCCTGCCGGACTGGGTGGCGGAGCAGATCGCCGTCGTGGCGCGTGCGGTCAGCTACGGCTGGGGAGTGATCCCGGTCGAGTCGACCATCGGCGACACCACCTGGACCACCTCGCTCTTCCCCCGCAACGGCGGCTACCTGCTTCCGGTCAAGGACGCGGTGCGCGCGGCCGAGCAGGTCGGGCTGGGCAGCACGGTCGGGATCACCCTGCGGCTGCGCGGCCT
This sequence comes from Micropruina sp., assembly GCF_047602385.1. Taxonomy (GTDB): domain Bacteria; phylum Actinomycetota; class Actinomycetes; order Propionibacteriales; family Propionibacteriaceae; genus Micropruina. The sequence goes on along the minus strand of NZ_JASGHL010000005.1, from coordinate 377,577 downwards.
GTGACGCACGACACCCCAAGGCCCTCCCTAACTACCTGCGCCCTCCCACATGCGGGAGGGCACAGGTAGTTAGGGAGGGGTTTGCGCGGCCAGAGATACCCCGAGCGCGATGTCGCATTCCTGCTAGGCGATGTCGCTGAGGGCGACCATGATGGAGCCATGATTCCCGGTCGCGAGGTATGCCTGCGGGCCGTCGCCAGCCGCGACGCCCGGTTCGACGGCGAGTTCTTCACCGCCGTCCGCAGCACCGGCATCTACTGCCGGCCGAGTTGCCCGGCGGTCACGCCGCGTCCCGAGAACACCGCTTTCTACCCGAGCGCGGCCGCCGCCCAGGACGCCGGATTCCGGGCCTGCCGGCGTTGCCGTCCGGACGCCGTCCCCGGCTCGGCGGCCTGGGACGTCCGGGCCGACACGGTGGGACGGGCGATGCGGCTGATCGGCGACGGCCTGGTCGACCGCGAGGGCGTCACCGGCCTGGCCGACCGGCTCGGCTACTCGGTGCGGCAACTGCAGCGCACGGTGGCGGCCGAACTCGGGGCTTCGCCGCTGGCCCTGGCCAGGGCTCAGCGGGCGCACACCGCACGGGTGCTGCTGGAGACCACCGGGATGCGGCTCGGCGAGGTGGCGTTCGCGGCCGGCTTCGGATCGGTGCGGTCGTTCAACGACGCCGTCCGCGCCGCCTACCGGCTCACGCCGGGCGAACTGCGGGCCCGGCCCCGGCGCGACTCCCGGGCCGATCCGCGACTGGGGGCGATCCAGATCCGGCTGCCGTTCCGGCGTCCCTTCGAACCCTCCGGACTGTTCGGCCACCTGATCGCGACTGCCGTCCCCGGCGTGGAGGAGTGGCGTGACGGCGCTTATCGGCGCACCCTGGCGTTGCCGCACGGACCTGGCATCGTTGCCCTCGCACCGCGTCCGGATCACATCGCTGCGACGCTGTGGCTGGCCGATCCGCGGGATCTGACGCCGGCGATCGGCCGGTGCCGCCGGCTGCTCGACCTGGACGCCGACCCGGCCGCGGTCGACGACGCCCTCGGCGCCGACCCGGGCCTGGCCCCGCTGGTGGTGGCCGCTCCCGGACGCCGGGTGCCGCGCAGCGTCGACGGCGCCGAACTTGCACTGCGCGTGGTGCTCGGACAGCAGGTCTCGACCGCGGCCGCGCGCACCCAGACCGGACGCCTGGTGCAGCGACTCGGCCAGCCGATCAGCGACCCCGAGGGCGGGCTGACCCGCCTCTTCCCGCCGCCGGACGCCTTCGCCGCCCTCGCGCCGGACGAGATCCCCGGCCCGCGCTCCCGCGCCCAGACGCTCATCGGGCTGGCGACCGAACTGGCCGAGGGACGCCTCGACCTCGGCTCCGGGGCCGACCGGGCCGAGGCTCGCCGGGCGCTGGGTTCGCTGCGCGGCATCGGGCCGTGGACGATCGAGCTGGTGGCGATGCGGGCGCTGGGCGATCCGGACGCCTTCCCGGCGGCCGATCTCGGCGTCGTCCGGGCGGCGCAGGCCCGCGGCATCGCGGACCTGAGCACGGCGTCCGAGCGCTGGCGGCCCTGGCGCAGCTACGCCACCCAATACCTGTGGGCCACCCTCGACCATCCGATCAACCGACTGCCGGAGGCATCATGAACATCTCAACGCTGGACAGCCCGGTCGGCCCGATCTGGGTCGCCGTGGACGCCGCGGGCGCGGTCACCGCCGTCCATTTCGGCGTCCCGGAGGTCGTCGCCGAGGCTTCGCCGGCGTCCGAGGCGGCCGCGGCTCAGCTCCGCGAGTACTTCGCGGGCGAGCGGACCGAGTTCGAGCTGACCCTCGCCTCGACCGGCACCCCGTTCCAGCATCGGGTCTGGGATGCGCTGGTCGATATCCCCTTCGGCCGCACCGAGAGCTATGGCGCGCTGGCGGCCCGGATCGGCCAGCCGACGGCGTCCCGGGCGGTGGGCCTGGCCAACGGCCGCAACCCGATCGCCATCGTCGTGCCCTGCCACCGGGTGATCGGCGGAGCGGGGACGCTGACCGGCTATGCCGGAGGTCTTGAGCGGAAGCGCTGGCTGCTCGACCACGAGCGGCGCGACCAGCCCGTCCTGGCCTGAGCGGCGGACGACCGCGGCGTCAGACCGCTGACGCCAGCAGGGCCTGGCAATCGCGGCGGAGCCGGTCCGGCGCCCCGGCGTCACCCCGCAGATACCGGATCAGCTCGTTCTCGAACAGGCCGTCGACGATGGCATAGGCCAGGCCGGGAGCCAGCAGCGGCTGCCGTCCGGTCAACTCCGCGTAGCGCTGGACAATCGACCACACCATGGTCTGCAACAGGTCGTCGATCCGGACGATGGTGTCGCCGAAGCCCCGCCCGAACAGCGCCTGAACGCGCAGGTCGTACCAGAGCCGATGCGATCCGGCTTCGTCACGCAGCGTCGTCGCCATCGTGTTGGCCACCCGCTCGAGCAGTTCCGGGCCGTCGGTCGCGGTGGCCAGGATGTCGTCGTAGCGGCGCGCGCAGACCGACTTGAAGTACCACACCGCCTCGCCGACCAGATCGTCCTTGTCCTGGAAGTAGTAGTGCAGCGAGCCATGCGAGAGCGTCGAGTCGTGCGCGATCTCGCGCATGCCGGTACTGGCGAAGCCGTGCTCGGCGAGGGTGGCCAGCGCAGAACGCGCGAGCATCGCCCGGCGAGCGGCGAATTTGTCGGCATGGGATCGAGCGGCACGTGCAGCGGCTGTCGGCATCGGGCATAACTCCTTTCGCGGCAGGATCTTACCGCTACTCAGGAACGCGCGCAGGAAAACCTGGACAATTGTCCGAGAAAAACTTGACGACTGGCCAGGGTCGTGGTGAAGTAGTAGTAAGCAGTTCATCGGCCCCCCCGATCCGGTGAGCGAGCGAGTCTGACGCCGCGGAGTCCCCCCGATACCCGCGGTATCGGACCACGTGGTTTCGACCGGTTCCGGTCGTTCCGCATCGCAGTGCCCTGCGGAGCGGAGGGCGGGCGCGCTAGGGCGCCCGCCCTCTGTTCATCTCCGCAAGTTCGCGATTTCCCCGCAGATCCCGCTCCACTTCCGATGGCTGCGTGTGCGAGTCTTGGTGCCATGTCGCGAGTCGTCCACTTCGAGATCCACGCCGCCGACGTGCCGCGTGCGATCGACTTCTACACCGCTGTCTTCGGCTGGCAGGTCGAGGACTGGAGCGAGTACGCGGGTATGCCCTACTTCGGCGTGACCACCGGAGACGCCGAGCCGGGCATCAACGGCGCCATCATGCAGCGGCGCGGGCCCGATCCGGACCCCGCGGGCCCGGTCGCCGGCGCCGTGCTCACCGTGGGAGTCGCCGACTTCGATGCCGCCGCCGCCTCGATCGAGGCGTCCGGCGGAGTCCTGGCCGTGGCCAAGCACGCCCTTCCCGGGATGGCCTGGCAGGGATACTTCCACGATCCGGCGAACAACGTTTTCGGCGTGCACCAGCCCGATTCCGAAGCGCGCTAATCAGGTCGGTCCGGACGCCGCCGCAGCCGGTCGTCGCTGAACTGCGGACTCACTGCTCGGACGGCACCGAGGTCGCGCTCGTGGTGGGCGTCGAGGTCGCCGCGGCAGTGGGGGACGGGTCGGCGCTGCCGGCCGGCGAGGTCGCCTGCGGACGAGCCTCGGCCGTTGCCGGGGTCTGCGGCGAGCGGGCCTGTGCGGTCGAGCTTGTCTCGGTCTGGACGGTGCGCTGGCGTTCAGTGGTGGAGACGCTCGGCGAGGTCACACCGACGACCGACGAGCTGACGGTGTTGCCGGCCGGGTCGGAAACCGTGACCTGGTACTCGAGGCTCGACAGGTCGCAGCCGGCGGCGCCGGCGTCCACGAACGACATCGACGAGCGCTTCCAGAACGGCACCGACACGGTCCGGGTGTCGATCACCACGCCGTTGCGACTGAGCCGGTAGGTGAGCCTCATGTCGTCGCGGTCCCAGAGTTGATTCCAGCTGAGCGCCACGGCTCCATCGGACCGGGCGGCGGTGGAGAGGGTAAGGGTTTCGCCCTCGCCGGGCGCGACCTTATTGGGTGCCACACTGCCGACCGCCATCCGCACCAGGCCCTGCTGCGGGGTGCCGTTGACCCGCGGGAACTCGCCGCCCAGGGCGAGGTAGGTGCCGTTGCCGACCACCGACCAGGCGCCCTGGCTCATCCCGGTGTAGGTGCCCGAGGCGATCCGCGGGAACCAGTTGAGGATCGCCGGGGCCGGCTTGCCCTGGAAGTTGGTGTAGGTCTTCACCGACGTCTGACCGTTCTTGGCGACCGTACCGGCGGCGGACTTGGTGACCGCCATCGCGGGGTACCAGGCCGTCCGCGGCTTGGTGTCGGGGAATCCGCCGATGTTCGCGCAGTAGTGCGCGTGCCCCACGCTGTAGATGACGTCGCCGATCGGCGCCACGCCGTAGACATCGCCATGACAGTCCTGGAGCCAGCGCAGCGTTCCGTCCTTGCTGGAGGCGGCGTAGACGCCCTCGAAGTTGCCCGTCCCGTAGGTGTAGCCGGTGCCGTAGACGGTGCTTCCGTCGGTGGCCAGGCTGAGGATGGCGGAGGCAACTCCGCCGTTCTTCACGACCTTGTTGACCTTCCAGGTCTTGGTCTTTCCGGTCGTCGGGCTGAGCGCGCCAGAGCCGGACGCCGTCGAGGAGTTCAGCTTGGTGAACGCGCCGCCCACGACCAGGAGCTTGCTCTTCGACGTCAGGACCAGCGCATTGACGGTGGAATTGGCCTTCGGCCTCCAGCTCGTGAGTTTGCCCGAACTCGCACTGATCGCGGCGAGCCGCCCGCGCTGTTGCCCGTTGACGGCAGAGAACGTCCCGCCCGCATAGATCGTCTTGGAGTTCACCGCGAATGCCTTGACCGAATTGTTGAATGACGGATTCTGCGCCATCAACGCGCCGGTGGCGGGATCCAGGGCAGCGAAGTGCCCGCGCGGCGTGCCGCCCACCATGGTGAAGTCGCCACCGACATAGAGCGTCTTGTTGTTGCTGCTGACCGCCAGGGCCTTCACCGCACCATTGATTGCCCCCGGCACGAAGGTGGTGACGAGTTCGCCGGTGGTGATGTCGTAGGCAAGCAGATTGCGGCGCGGAACCTCGTCGGTGCCGGCCGGAGCGCCTGCCGGACGTGCCGACGTGAACTCTCCACCGGCGTAGACCACGTTGCCGATCATCACTTGCGTCCACACCACGCCATTGATCTGAACGGTCGGCAACGCGTCCGCGGTCACCATTTTGGTCGTCCGGTCGCGAGTGGACGGCACGGCGGCCTCGGCCGACGGGGCGACCGGAGCGGTCACCAGCAGCAGGGCGCACGCCAGCAGCGCGGCGACGCGCCGTCCCACGGGCAGCCTGGATTGTTTCCGCCATAGGCGACGTCGAACCATTTGTGTCATTCCCCCCGAAAAGTGGCCCGAACGCAGCAACCCCGCCGCAGAGCCAGTCCCCCCGAACTTGCTTCTCCCGCTTGCAGCGTAGCTCAAACCTCGTGGACCCGGGCGGGGGTTTCCACGGCTCACGCTCAAGATATGTCGCAGTTTGGCTCAAGAATCGCTCAAGAAGCGCAATTCGGCCGAGATCGACGAAACGCCGGGCCCTGCAGGTCAGTGGCGCCGATTCCTTGCCGCCACAGCCGCACTGAGCACCGTGGCGAACCCGCACCAGGCCGCGTAGACGCCCAGCGCCACTGCCTTGCCCGGACCGTGCGGAGCGGCCCGCCGGGCCAGGTCGGCACTGCTCAGCGCCAGCAGCCCGGCCACGGCGGTCGCCGCGACCGGGGCATGGCCGCGGAAGAACACTCCGCTCCAGGACGCGTTCAGCGCCAGATTCGCCGCCAGCGCGCGCTGGAACTCCTCGGCCTCTTCGTCCCGGCCGGTCTCCCGGGCGTCCGCGATGGTGGCGGTCGCAGCCACGGTGATCAGCGCGTACAGCGTGGACCAGACCGGTGCGAAGGCGGCGGCCGGCGGCTGGAAGGACGGCTTGCGCAGCCGCCGGTACCACCGGCTGCCGGGGTCGGTGAGCAGCCCGCCGGTCACCGCGGTGGCGGCGACCGCGGCTGCCACGGTGGCCAGGGTGCGGCTCCACAGCTGCGGATCGTAGTCGGCCAGCGCCCGCCGGACCGCCTCGTCGAACCCGGTTGGGCCGCCCGGGGGCTCACCCAGGATCTGCTCGGCGTCGAACTCGTGCCGGACGGCGTCGTGCAGCAGCGAGCCGACCAGCGGCCGGGCGATGCCCGAGGCGACCGGGGTGACCAGCCCGACCCAGTGGCTGGCTAGCGCCGGGGTCAGCACCGGCACGGTGACGACCAGCCGCGGCCGCAGCCCGGCCAGCGCGGCGTAGCGCTGCATGGTGGTGCGATAGCTGAAGACCTCCGGGCCGCCCAGGTCGAAGGTCCGGTTCACGTCCGCGGGCAGTTCGGCGGCGCGCTGCAGATAGTGCAGCACGTCGTCCACGGCGATCGGCTGGATCTGGTTCTCCAGCCACTTCGGCGCCACCATCGCCGGCAGCCGCTCGGTCAGGTGCCGCAACATGTCGAAGGACGCCGAGCCGGCGCCCAGCACCACGCCGGCCTGCAGCACCGCCGCCGGAACCGCACCACCCAGCAGGATCTCGCCCACTTCGACCCGGGACGCCAGGTGCTGGGAGAGCTCGCCCTCGGGGTGCAGGCCGGAGAGATAGACGATCCGGCCCACCCGAGCCTCCTCGGCGCGGGCCGCGAACCGGGTCGCGAGTTCCCGGTCGCGGGATACGAAATCGCCGTGGCCGTCCATCGAGTGCAGCAGGTAGTAGGCCACGTCGACGCCGTCCAGCGCCGCGGCCAGCGCGTCGTCGGAATCGGCGTCACCCTGGCAGACCTCGACCCGCTCGGCCCACTCCGGCGGTAGCCGGGACGGGTCGCGGGACAGCACCCGGACGTCGTGGCCGGCCGCCAGCAGCCGCGGGACCAGCCGCGCGCCGATGTAGCCGCTCGCGCCGGTGACCAGGATCTTCACATCAACTCCCGATGTCCAGGGCCCAGGGCAGGGCCGTCAGCATGCCCAGTGACCACGTTAGGTGGGTCACGATCGGCCCCGATACACCCCCCGTGGCGCGACGCTGCAGTCCGGTGAGCGCGCCGAGTGCGACTGCGGCCAGCACCAGCAGCGGCACCCCGGACGCCGCGGTCGCCAGCGCGTAGACCGTCGTGCTGCCGGCCAGCCGCCATCGTCGCGGCAGCGCCGCGAAGACCGCGCCGCGGAAGAACACCTCCTCGGCCACTCCGTTCAGCGCGGTGATCGCGGCGACCACCGGCAGCGACCCGAACCGGGCGTGGGCGAGCAGGGCGTCCACCGGCCCGCGCAGCCAGTCGATCCGGCCGACCAGCAGGGCGCCGGCCAGGAAGACGGCCAGCAGCGCACCGCCCAGGATCAACCCTTGCAGCACGGCCCGGCTGGTGCCCCCGCCACGGGTCCGGCCGTGGCCCAGCCGCAGTGGTCCGGACGCCAGGGCGCCGGCCAGCCAGATCGCCGCGATGCTCAGCGTCGCCGGGTAGAACAGCGGATCCCCGGGTCGGATGGTCAGCGCCCAGCCCAGGGTCAGCGCTCCGGCCAGCAGGGTGATCGCGGTGACGATCCGGCGGCGGCGGGTGGTGGCCTCCGGCTCGTCGGCGGGTTCGAGCAGGCTGGCCCGCAGGAAGGCGCGGAGTTCGGCAAGGATCGGCATCGTCGGCGGTCCCGGTGCAGCCTCAGTTGCGGCGGCCGGCGCGGAGGTCGGCGAGCCGGGCCAGCAGGACCGCGAACGCCGGGATGTCGGGCACCCGGACGCTGGCATGGCTGGGCCGGTCGCCGACCAGGACGCCGAGGTCGCCGGGCTGCAGGCTGCCCAGCGCGTCCTCGTCGGTGACGTCGTCGCCGGCGAACAGCACCGCGGTGGCCCGGGTCTGTTGCCGCAGCCGGGCGACCGCGGTGTCCTTGCCCTCGTCGGTGGACGCGTACTCGATCACATCGCGCCCGGTCCGCCGCCGCCAGCCCGGCGCCTCGGCGGCGACCAGCGCGTCGACCGCGGACTGGGCCGCCCCGGTCGCCTCGGCGCCGGCCAGCCTGGTGTGGACGGCGAAACCGAACGTCTTCGGCTCGATCCAGGCGCCGGCCAGGTCCTCGACGAGAGCCTCGGCCCGCTGGGTCAGCACGTCGCGCCGGGCCGCGTCGTCATCGTCCCGCCCGGCTGCCGGTCCGTCCTCACCCGGCACCCAGTACTCGGCGCCGTGCGAGCCGGCCAGCAGCAGCGGGGAGTCGTCGGTGTGCTCGGTGATCACCCGCAGGTGGGACAGGGTGCGCCCGGAGACCAGGGCGACGGTGGTGCCGGGCAGGGCGGCCAGCGCCGTCACCGCCTGCCGCGCCGCGGGCAGCATCCTGACCTCCATCGGCCGGTCGCCGAGCGGTGCCAGGGTGCCGTCGACGTCCAGGGCGACCAGCAGCCGTTCGGTCCGGGCGAGTCGCTCCAGCTCGTCGTCGAGCCGTACCTGACCGGTCACGACGCCGCCCCGCGACTCGCGGCCAGCGCGTCCAGGAAGTCGCGTGACCAGTCCTTCACATCGTGATCGAGCACCCGGCGGCGCAGTGAGCGCATCCGCCGCCGCTGCTCGGCCGGCGGCATCTCGATCGCTCGCACGATGGCGTCTTTGAGGCCTTCGATGTCATGGGGGTTGACGGTCAGCGCGCGACTCAACTCGTCGTGGGCGCCGGCGAACTCGCTCAGCACCAGCACGCCCTGATTGTCGGTGCGGCTGGCCACGTACTCCTTGGCGACCAGGTTCATCCCGTCCCGCAGCGCGGTCACCAGCATCACATCGGCGGCCAGGAAGAGGGCCACCATCTCTTCGCGGGGGAACGCCTGATGCAGGTAGCGAATGGCGGTGTGGCCGACCGTGTCGAAGTCGCCGTTGGTCCGGCCCACGGTCAGTTCGATCTCGTCCCGCAGGTGCGCATAGGTCTCGACCCGTTCCCGGCTCGGACTGGCGACCTGTACCAAGGTGACGTCCTCGACCGAGAGCCGGCCCTCGGCGAGAAGCTCCCCGAAAGCTTTCAGCCGGTGGCCGATGCCCTTGGTGTAGTCGAGGCGGTCCACGCCGAGCAGCACCTGGGCCGGGTTGCCGAGGCCCTCGCGGATCTCCCGGGCCCTGGCCTTGATGTCGTCGCGCCCGGCCAGCTCGATGTAGGCGGCGGCATCGATCGAGATCGGGAACGCCCTGGCCAGCGCGAGCCGGGTCGAGCCGTCCGGCTGTGGCACCCGGATCCCGGACGCCTTGGTCTCGTAGTGGAAGAGCCGTCGGACGGCGCGGGCGAAGTTGCCGGCGTCCGCCACCCGCTGGAAGCCGATCACGTCGGCCCCGAGGAGTCCTTCCAACACCTGCCGACGCCACGGCAACTGCGAATAGAGGCCGTAGGCGGGGAACGGGATGTGGTGGAAGTAGCCGATGGTCAGATCGGGTCGGGCCTCGCGGAGCATCGCCGGCACGAGTTGAAGCTGGTAGTCCTGCACCCACACGGTGCCGCCCTCGTCGGCTGCCGTTGCGGCCGCCTCGGCGAACCGCCGGTTCACCCGCACATACGCTTCCCACAACGGGCGCGAGTAGCGAGGGGCGGCGATCACATCGTGATAGAGCGGCCAGATGGTGTCGTTGGAGAAGCCCTCGTAGTAGAGCTCGATGTCCTCGGCGCTGAGCGAGACCGGGATCAGCCGGGTGCCTTCGAAGTCGAACGGGTCGACCTCGATGTCCGGTTTGCCGGGCCACCCGACCCACGCGCCCTCGGTGGAATGCATCACCGGTTCGAGGGCGGTGACCAGACCGCCCGGCGAGCGGCGCCACCCGCCGTCCGGGTCGCCGTCCACCGGTAGCCGGTTGGCGACGACGACGAAGCTGGCTGCGGTCATGGTGATCTCCTGGGCCGGGAAATCCCCAGGCTATCCCCGGCGAATCACAGTCAGGTCACCCGAAAGGGCGCCGACGGGCGTCCAGCATCGCGGACCGCCGGATGCTGCTCGCGCGGTTGGGTAGGTTGCCCGCATGCGTTATCGAGCCGTGGGTGACAGTGGACTGATGGTGTCGGTGGTGGGCGTGGGCTGCAACGCTTTCGGTGCCCGGATCGACTTCGAACGAGCGAAATCCGTTGTGGACGCCGCGCTGGAGGCCGGGATCACACTGTTCGACACCGCCGACTCCTACGCCGACGGCACCAGCGAGGAGTTCCTCGGCCGGGCGCTGGGCAGCCGCCGCGAGGACGTGATCGTGGCCACCAAATTCGGCATGGGCGACCACGACGCGGAGCATTTCGGCGCCCACGGCGGACGCCGCTACGTGCGTCGCGCCGTCGAGGCCAGCCTGCGCCGGCTCGGCACCGACTACATCGACCTGTACCAGCTGCATCGCCCCGACGCGATCACGCCGATCGAAGAAACGCTGGACGCGATGAGCGAACTGGTCGCCGAGGGCAAAGTCCGCTACCTCGGATCGTCGAACCTGACCGCCTGGCAGGTGGCCGACGCCGAGTGGACGGCGCGGACGTCCGGCACCCAGCGGTTCATCTCGGCGCAGAACGAGTACTCGCTGTACAACCGGTTGGCCGAGGACGAGTTGGTGCCGGCCTGTGAGCGGTACGGGATCGGCCTGTTCCCCTACTTCCCGCTGGCCTACGGCCTGCTGACCGACAAGTACCGGCGTGGCGAGGCGGCGCCGGAGGGTTCCCGGCTGGCCGCTCAGGCCGGCCGGTTGGCCGGTGCCGACTGGGACCGGATCGAGGCCCTCAAGGCGTTCGCCGACGCCCGGGACATCCCGCTGCTGACCCTCGCCATCGGCGGGTTGGCCGCCCAGCCGGCGGTGTCCAGCGTGATCAGCGGCGCCACCCGTCCGGAACAGATTGCGGCCAACGTCGCCGCCGGCGAGTGGGAGCCGTCCGCCGCCGACCTGGTCGAGCTCGACGAACTCAGGAACGGCGCGGCGTTCTCGTACACCACCTTCGCGTGACCGCTGAGGGCCCGGGCTCCGAGCCGGCACTGCTCAGCCTGCACGGCGTCCGGGTGCTGGGTGGGCCGTCCACCGAACGGATCGCGCGCCGGTTCCGGCTGCCCGCTGCCGAGGTGGGTGAGCATCTGCTGGACGCCCAGGCGTACGGCTGGGTGAGCCGGCACGACTTCTTCGGCGAGACCTGGTCGCTGACCGAGCGCGGCCGGCTCGAGAACGAGCGTCAGCTGGCCGCCGAACTGGACGCCGTCGGCGGCCGGACGGCGGTCGCCGAACTGCATCAGCGGTTCCGGCCGCTGACCCGCCGGCACGGGGTGGCCTGCACCAACTGGCAACTGCGGCCCACCCGCTGGGACCGGCACGCCGCCAACGACCACGACGATCCGGTCTGGGACGCCAAGGTGCTGGTCGAGCTGGAGTCGATCGACCGCGAGCTCGCCGCCATCAACGGCGCCCTGGCTGCGGTGCTGCGCCGGTTCGGCGGGTACGCGCACCGGCATCATCACGCGCTGGCCCGGGTCCGGCACGGACGGCACGAGTGGCTGGATTCGCCTGACCGGGACTCGTGCCAACTGGTCTGGATCCAGTTCCACGAGGACCTGCTGGCCAGCCTCGGGATACCGCGGGGCAGCGACGCCTGACCCCGGTGTCAGCCCAGGTGGCGGCGGGCGGAATCCAATGCCTCGGCGACCGCACCGACGGTCTGGGCGACCGCCTCGGCGTCGGTGCCGTGGTTGCTGACCGAGAACCGGATCACCGAGCGGCCCTGCCAGCTGCTGCCGCTGGGCCGGACCAGGCCCTCGTCCAGCAGCAACTCAAGCACCCGGGCGGTGATGGCGTCGTCGATGAGCGCGATCACCACCTGGGTGTAGACGACCTCGTTGAGCACCGCCACGCCGGGGAGGCCGGCGAGCCCGCGAGCCAGTAGCTGGGCGGCGTCCACCAGACCCTGGACGAGTTCGGCCAGCCCGTCCCGGCCCAGTGCCGCCAGCGCCGCCCAGACCGGGACGCCGCGGGCCCGCCTCGACAACTCGGGCACCTTCTCGTGCGGGTCGGGCACCTCGGAGTGCAGCAGGTAGGCGGCGGAGTGGCCGAACGCGCGGGACAACGCTCCCGGATCGGCGACGATCGCGATCCCGCTGTCATAAGGGGTGTTGAGCGTCTTGTGGGCATCGGTGGCCCAGGAATCAGCGCCGGCCATGCCGCCGACCAGGCCGATCAGAGCGGCCGCCGCGCCGGCCCAGAGCCCGAAGGCGCCGTCGACATGCACCCAGGCGCCGGCCTCGTGGGCGGCGTCCACGATCTCGGTGAACGGGTCGAAAGCCCCGGAATGGATGTTGCCGGCCTGGACGCAGACGATGGTCGGCGCCTGGTCGGCGTCCAGGGTGTGTCGCAACTCGGCGGCGTCCATCCGGCCCTGGGCGTCGACGCCGACCAGTTCGGGTGCGCCCAGTCCCAGGTACCGCAGCGCCATGTCGACCGAGCTGTGCCGTTCGGCGCCGGCGAGCACCCGGATCCGCGGTGAACCGGACATGCCGAGCGTGGCCTGGTCCCAGCCGATTCCGGCCAGCAGGGCGTCGCGGGCGGACGCCAAGGCGGTGAAGTTCGCCATCGTGGCACCGGTGACGAAGCCGACCGCGGCGGTCGCCGGCAGGCCGAGCGCCTCCAGGATCCAGCGGGCCGCCGCGTCCTCGGCCGCGACCACGCCGGGAGTCGCGTCGCGCATGCCGGCGTTCTGGTCCCAGGCGCTGACCAGCCAGTCGGCGGCCAGTGCGGCCGGCAGCGTGCCACCCATCACCCAGCCGAAGAAGCGCGGCGAGCCGATCGCCAGCAGGCCCGGTTCGACGGCGGAGGCGAGCTTTCGGACCACCTCGTCGGCGCGCCGGCCGTGCGCGGGCAGCGGCCCGGCGAACCGCTCGGTGAGGGCGTCGATGTCCTCGGCAGCCGGGACGGGCCGTGACCCGACCGTGTCCAGCCAGCGTTGCGCCGCGGCCAATGCGGCCATCAACTCCGGTCGGTCGGGCGACATCTCGTCACTGTCGCCGCGCCCGAGCCCGGACGTCAAGGTCCGAGGAGGCAGAACACGAAATGTCTGCACTCGTTGCGGTCGTCACGGCGTGCTGAGGCGGCCGGGTTCCGTCGAGTGCAGACATTTCGTGTTCTTTGCTGTCGGAGCCGGGTGAGCGTGCGCCCTACAGCTGCCGCTAGTGTGGTCGGCGACACGGGGTGCCGGTACCGAGCCGGCTGAGATCACACCCGCCGAACCTGCTCTCGTTAGCACGAGCGAAGGGATTCGTCATGACGCTGCCGTCGACCACCTCCGAGCCACTCGCAGCCGCCTGTGCGGCGGCGCTGGACGCCGTTCATCGCCAGGCACCGCTGGTGCAGTGCCTGACCAACCATGTGGTGAGCGGATTCACCGCCAACATGCTGCTGGCCCTGGGTGCGGCGCCCGCGATGGTGGACATTCCCGCCGAGGCGGGAGCGTTCGCGCCGGTGGCGTCCGGGGTGCTGATCAACCTGGGCACCCTCGGCGGTCGGCAGCCCGAGGCGATGCGTGAGGCGGCCGCCGCCGCCCACTCCGCCGGGACGCCGTGGGTGCTCGACCCGGTCGCGGTCGGTGCGCTGCCGGTCCGGACGCCGCTGGCCGCCGAACTGCTCGGCCAGCGACCCACCCTGATCCGCGGCAACGCTTCCGAGATCGCGGCGGTCGCCGGGGCGGATACGGCCGGCCGCGGGGTGGACGCCACGATCGACGTGGACGCGGTGTCCGGGGCGGCCGGCGAACTGGCCGGACGGCTGGGCGCTGTCGTCGCGGTCTCGGGACCGGTGGACCTGATCACCGACGGCGCCACGGTCGTCCGGGTGGCGAACGGTCACTCGCTGCTCACCCGGGTGACCGGCGCCGGCTGCGCCCTCGGCGCCGTCATGGCCGCCTTCGCCGCGGTGACCGACGACCCGCTGACGGCTGCGGTCGCGGCCAGCTGCGCCTACGGAGTCGCGGCCGAGGATGCGGCGTCCGGCGCCGCCGGGCCGGGCTCGTTCGCGGTCGCCCTGCTGGACGCCGTGGCCACGCTGACCCCGGACCGGCTCGCAGACCGGGCCCGGCTCGAGGTGGTCCGGTGAGCTTCGACAGCTTGATCCTGAGCGTCTATCTGGTCACCGACGCCGGGCAGTGCCTGGCGGCCGGCCGCAGCGTCGCCGACACGGTGGCGGACGCCGTCCGCAGCGGTGTCCGATCGGTGCAGGTGCGGGCCAAGGACGCCTCCGGAGCCACCTTCCTCGACGACGTGACCGCGGTCGCCGCGGCGATCGCGTCGGTGCCGGGGGCCGAGGAGTGCGCGTTGATCGTCAACGACCGGGTCGACGTGGCGCTGGCCGCGCACGCGCTCGGCGTCCGGATCGCGGGGGTGCATGTCGGTCAGGGCGACCTGCCGGCGTCCGTGGTGCGGGCGATCCTGTGGCCCGGTGCGCTGATCGGGGTCAGCGCCGCCACCCCGGACCAGATCCGCGCCGCCGAACTGTACGCCGACTATCTCGGCATCGGGCCGCTGCGCGACACCGCCACGAAGCCGGACGCCGACCCGGCGCTCGGACTCACCCGGGTCGCCGAACTGGCCGCCGGTACCCGGCTGCCGTCGGTCACCATCGGCGGCGTCGTCCCCGGCGACCTGCCCGGCCTGCGGGCCGCCGGATTGGCCGGTGCCGCGGTGGTCTCCGGCATCTGCGCCGCCGCCGATCCCGGCGAGGCCGCCAGGCACTACCTGGCCCGCTGGCAGCAGGAGGTGGCGGCATGACCAGGCCGATCCCGAACGTGCTGTCGATCGCCGGCACCGACCCGACCGGCGGCGCCGGCATCCAGGCCGACCTGAAGTCGATCGCGGCCTGCGGCGGCTACGGCATGGCCGTGGTCACCGCCCTGGTCGCGCAGAACACCCAGGGTGTCCGCGCGGTGCACTACCCGGGGGTCGACTTCCTGCGTGCCCAGCTCGACGCGGTCTTTGACGATGTCGCACTGGACGCGGTCAAGCTCGGCATGCTCGGCGCCGTCGAGGTGATCGAGACCGTCCGGCAGTGGCTGGAGCAGGTCCGGCCGGCCACCGTCGTGCTCGACCCGGTGATGGTGGCCACCAGCGGCGACCGGCTGCTGGACGCCGCGGCCGGGGCCGCCGTCCGGGACCTCGCCATGCTCGCCGACGTGCTCACCCCGAATGTGCCCGAACTCGCTGTGCTGGCCGGAGCGGAACCCGCCACCAGCTGGCCGGAGACCCTTGCACAGGCCCGCGCGGTTGCCGCCGCGACCGGCGCGCTGGTGGTCGCCAAGGGCGGACATCTCGACGATGCGACGGTCAGCGACGCGCTGGTCGGTCCGGACGGCGTCATCACCCAGGTCGACCACCCGCGGATCGCGACCCGGAACACCCATGGCACCGGCTGCTCGCTGTCGTCGGCGCTGGCCACCCGGTACCCGATCAGCGGCGACTGGTCGCTCGCACTCACCGAGTCGACCGACTGGCTGGCCGGGGCGCTGGTCCGCGCCGACGACCTGGACGTCGGCGCGGGCAACGGACCGGTGCATCACCTCGGCGGGCTGTGGGAGGCTGCCGGCGGTCCGACGCCGGGACCGGTCACGCAGTGGTGGTGGCAGCAGGCGTCCGGGATCCGGGAGGAGATCTTCGCCCTGCCGTTCGTCCGCGCGCTCGGCGACGGCTCCCTGACGCGCGAGGCCTTCACCTGGTACCTGGCGCAGGACGCGCTGTACCTGCGCCGCTACGCCGACTCGCTGGCGGTCGCGGCGCAGCTGGCACCCAACCAGGCGGAGCGGGACTTCTGGCACGCCTGCTCGACCTCGGCGATCGCCACCGAACTGCAGCTGCACGAGTCGTGGGTGGCGTCCGATGTGATCGAAAGCACCGCGCCGTCCGCGGTCACGACCGCCTATCTGGATCACTTCGCGACCGCCGAAACCGACGGTGACTACGCCGTTCTGGTCGCCGCGCTGTTGCCCTGCTTCTGGATCTACGCCGAGGTCGGCGACGCCCTGGCGGCCCGCAACCACCCCGGCCACCGCTACGCCGACTGGTTGGCGACCTACTCCGACGAGGCGTTCGCGGCGGTGACCCGGCAGGCGATCGAGATCACCGAGACGGCGGCCGGACGGGCGGGAGCGCGCAGCCGGCAGGCGGCGGCACGGGCCTTCCGGGCTGCCTGCGAGCACGAGCGGGAGTTCTTCGCGGCACCACTTCGGTAGCGCGGTACCCCTTCGGTGGCACGGGATCCGGGCAGAACTGGACATCTGGCACACAGGTCGGCGATTAAGGTTAGGCTGCCCTTACCTAATACCGGCCCGTCCGGTTGGTCCCAACCTCCAGGGGGTCCCGTGGAACCCGTCCACACGACAGTCCGAGACGCGCGTGCCGACACCATGCGAGCCCGCTCGTTGTCGCTGGCTCGGCGGCTGCTGTCCGGGTCGGGACGCGCGTCTCTGGTCGCCTACGATCTTGCCCCGCTGATCGAGGCCGGTGCGCTGTGTCACGGGCTCACCGCCACCGGAGAGTTGGTGGTCGCCGGACTCGCCGACGACGCGGTGCCGGCCAGCACCTGGACCGACGGACCGCTCCGCGTCCGGCTGGACGTCGTGAAGGAAGCGCCCGAATCCGCCGTTCGGATCACCGCCTGCGCGGTGCACCTGCTCGGCGAACTGGAGTGGGTCCCGTCCGAGTACGTCGCGGACTACCTCGACGGTGCCGGGCTCGACCCACGCCTGGTCGAGATCGCTACCACGATGGGCGGACGGCTGGGCGTGGTTCGCACCGACCGGGTGCTGGTGCACGACAGTGCGGGCGTCTTCCCGCTGATGTTCGGCGAGGTCGCCGGTCAGCATCCCGCGGGAGGGGCGTACTGGGGCGGACGAAGCTTCCCCGACGCCGAGCAGGAATGGACGGCCCGCGACCTGGTCGGACAGCTTCCGGTCGAGGACCTGGCCGCGCTCGCTATCGGCCTCGGGGTGACCCTGTCCAGCCGGGCAGAGGTCACTTGCTCGCATACCGAGGGTCAGATCTTCTGTGTCGACATCGACCGCACCGGGCTGACCTTGATGGCGGTGGAACTGGGCCGGGCGAAGGTGCACTTCGTGCCGTTCGAGCGGCCCGCGGACGGCATCGACGAGCTGGCCGATCGGCTCGGCCAGCTCGTTGCAGCGGTGTGAGTCGGCTGCTTCTTCAGCGCGCCGAGTAGCTGAGGCAGTCGGCGGCGTCGCCCACGGCGATCTCGCCGGCGGTGCACAGCAGATCGGAGTTGTGCACGCATTCGAGGCGCTTGCAGGCGCCCACCTGGCCGTTGGCCGAGCCGAGGCCGGCGCGGGCGTCCAGCTCGATGAAGGTGGTGCAGGTGGCGGCACCGGAGCCGCCGACGTTGATCGCGCCGGCGGTGCAGCCGCCGTGGTTGAACGCGCAGGCGCTGGTGGCGCAGGACGTGACGAGCGAGAGTGAGATGGTGCTCATGATCGGAGCCTCCCTGGGTGTTGGCGTGGACTCTGTGTTGACTTCACGGTAGTCCGATGAATGTGCCTCGACAAGCATTCTTAGCCTTACCTAACTCTACCGGTATTTAGTCAGCTGCTTGTTTCTAAAATATCTCTCCGGACGTGTCCATATGGCTACGACTAGGTGTGATGGGCGCTGGAGCGATGCCGGATGGCGATTCGTAAGTCGACGTCATAAAGACAACCGCGGTTTTTCGTAAATATAGTCTCACGATTTCAGGTGCGAGGATTGGTGAGCCGTGGTCAATGCTCCGGCGGCGGTCGCGGCAGGCTCGACCGGCAGCCTCCGATATCCTGACCGCGGTGTGCCGGGAAGTCTGGTCGGCGGCGTCCCCGATGGGGGACGGACTCGAGAGCTTGGAGATCCTGTGACCACACCCCCCAACCACCCGACGCGGCGCCTGGCGGTCCGGCTGACCGATGAGGTGACCGGCGGCGTGCTGTTGCTGGTTGCCGCCGTCGCCGCCCTGGTCTGGGCGAATTCGCCCTGGTCGGACGCCTATCACGCCCTGGCCGGCACCGTGATCGGTCCGGCCGCGCTGCACCTCGACCTGAGCCTCGCCAGGTGGGCGTCGGACGGGCTGCTGGCGATCTTCTTCTTCGTGGTCGGCGTCGAACTCAAGCACGAACTGGTGGCCGGCAGCCTGCGCCGGCCGCGGGAGGCGGCCGTGCCGGTGCTGGCCGCGGTGGGCGGCATGGTCGTGCCGGCGGCGATCTTCGCGGCGGTGGTGCTCGCCGCCGGGGAACCTGCCGCGCTCAGCGGCTGGGCGATCCCCACCGCCACCGACATCGCGTTCGCGCTGGCGGTGCTGGCCGTGTTCGGACGCGGCCTGCCCCGCGCCCTGCGGGTGTTCCTGCTGACCCTGGCGGTGGTCGACGACCTGCTGGCCATCGTGGTGATCGCGATCGCCTACACCGAGCACATCTCCGGCCCGATGCTGGCCGGCGCCCTGGCCGCGGTCGGCGCGTTCGGCGCCCTGGTCCGGTTGCGCCGGACGGCATGGTGGCTGTTGCTGCCGGTGGCCGCGGTCGCCTGGGCCTTCATGCATGCCTCCGGGGTGCACGCCACCATCGCCGGCGTCATGCTCGGCTTCTGCGTGCCGGCGGTCGCCGTCCATGGTGAGCCCGGACCGCGGACCCACCGCTACGACGACCTGCTCCGGCCCTGGTCGGCCGGGGTGGCGTTGCCGGTGTTCGCCTTCTTCGCCGCCGGCGTGACCCTGGTCGGCAGCGGCGCGGCGGTGGGCGCCCAGCCGGTGCTGTACGCCGTGCTGCTCGGCCTGCTGGCCGGCAAGCTGATCGGGGTGCTCGGCACTACCGCGCTGGTCACCCGGTTCACCCCGCTGCGGCTTCCGGACGCGATCGGCCTGCGTGACCTGCTTCCGGTGGGCCTGCTCACCGGCATCGGTTTCACCGTGTCGCTGCTGATCGCCGAGTTGTCCTTCGCCGACGACCCGCATCGTGGCGCCGCGAAGGCCGGGGTGCTGGCCGCGTCGCTGCTGGCCGGCGGGCTCGGCGCCTTCGGTCTGCGCTGGGACGCCCGCCGGGCTCGGGAAGCGGACATGAACCGCGACGGCGTCCCCGATGCCGACACCGATGTGATCGGCTGACCGGCTGCCGATCAGTCGGCCGCTGCGGCGTCCACGGCGAGCAGTCGGCGAACGCCCAGCCGGGCGAGCAACAGCACCACGATCAGTCCGGTCACTGAGAAGAAGCCGCCCAGGCTGACCCGGTCGGCGAAGAACAGCGCCACGAGTTCCAGGACGACGAATTTGCTGCCGACCAGCACCGCCCACAGCAGGAGTCCGGCTCCGGTCTTGGCGAGCGGCGTCCGTGCCGCTTTGAACCGGCGCTTGGCCGGTTCTTCACCCGGACCACGGCCTCGAGCACGCACTTCAGCAGCAAGGCGGTGAGCAGCGACACCGTGAAGGTCTCGGTGATCACCATCGGCAGGTACTCGGCGGCCAGGTTCAGGACCACGACATAGACGAAGACGTCGACCACGTCGGCCGGACGGATCCGGCGACCTCGGGCCGTCATCGGAGGTTCCCGGAGGATTGCCTCCGCCACCGGGTGGCGCCATCGGTCTGGGGCGGCCGCGGGCCGGATGGATCGAGAAGTGCCGGCGCTCTCCCGGCTGCGCTGAACTGCGATGACACGAGGCGTCCTTTCCTCGCTAGCCGCGTGGAAGTGCGAGGCGAACCTTCGCCGGTCCCGATCAGCACCCGGGACGGCTCGGCAGAGACCCCCGCGGCGGCGTCCGATCCTGTCATGATGGCACACCCACCGAGAGGACCCACCGATGCGCATTCCGAGGATCCTCGCCGTCGTGCTGGCCGGTGGGAAGGGCTCGCGGCTGGGTGCTTTGACCGAGAACCGGGCCAAACCAGCCCTGCCGGTCGCCGGCACCTACCGGTTGATCGACATCTCGCTGTCCAACCTGATGCACTCGCATCTCGACAATGTCTGGGTGCTTCAGCAGTACCTGCCGCACGGGATCAATGCCCACCTGGCCGGCGGCCGGCCCTGGGACCTGGACCGGTCGCACGGCGGGCTGCTGGTGCTGCCGCCCTACCAGGGCGACGAGGGCGAAGGCTTCGCCGAGGGCAATACCGACGCGTTGCGGCGACAAAAGGACCTGATCGCCGACTTCGCTCCCGATCTGGTGCTGGTGCTGAGCGCCGACCATCTCTACACGCTGAACTTCCTGGACGTGGTCGACACCCACCTCGAGCGGCGGGCGGCGCTGACCATGGTGACCACCGAGGTGTCCGAGGATCCCTCGCGGTTCGGCGTCGTCCAAGCGGACGCCGACGGTCTCGTGTGCGGCTTCGACTACAAACCCGAGCGGGCCGAAGGCAGGCTGGTCGCCGCCGAGATCTTCCTGTTCGACACCGCGCTGCTGCTGGAGGCGCTGGACGAACTGCATCAGCGCAACGGACGGCTGCAGGACTACGGTCACGACCTGGTGCCGTGGTTCGTCGAGCACCACCGGGTGGCCTCCCACCGGCTGCCCGGCTACTGGAAGGACCTGGGCACGCTGCGCTCATACTGGGGCGCCCACATGGAACTGCTGGACGGCACCGGCGCGGTGCTGGATGCCCCGGACTGGCCGATTCTGACCGCGCAACCCCAGCTGCCGCCGGCCCGGATCTGGGGAACCGCTTCGATCGCCGAGTCGATGGTGTCGGCGGGTGCCCGGGTGCACGGCGACGTCCGGCACAGCGTGCTCGGACCGAACGTGCTGATCGAGCAGGGCGCGACGGTTCGCAACAGCGTGCTGCTGGACGGCGTCCGGGTACTGCGCGGTGCGGTGCTGGAAAACGTGATCGCCGACGTGGGCGCGGTGATCGGCGCGGGCCGGCAGGGCAGCCCGGACGCGGTCACCCTGCTGGACGGCGATGGCGCTGTCGACCGGGTGGAGCCGTTCGACGCCGATTCCGGAAGCTCCCAGTAGTCTGCGCGGATGAGTGACGCCCGCGCGATCCGCGTGTTCGTGTCATCGACGTTCCGCGACATGCAGGCCGAGCGCGACGAACTGGTCAAGCGGGTGTTCCCGCTGTTGCGGCAGCGCTGCCAGCAACGCGGCGTGGCCTGGAGCGAGGTCGACCTGCGCTGGGGCGTCACCGATGAGCAGGCGTCCGAGGGCGCGGTGCTGCCGATCTGCCTGGCCGAGATCGAACGCACCCGGCCGTACTTCATCGGCCTGCTCGGCCAGCGCTACGGGTGGGTGCCCGGCGAGATCGACCCCGGCCTGGCCGCCCGGTTCGGTTGGCTGACCGACGACCTGCACCGCTCGGTCACCGAGTTGGAGATCCTGCACGGGGTGCTCAACAACCCCGAGGCGAACGGGCACGCCTACTTCTACCTGCGCGACCCGGCCTGGGTGGCGACGCTGGCGGCCCAGGACCGTGCGCTCTATCTCGAACCGGACGCCGACGGCGCCGCCAGGCTCGAGGCCCTGCGTGAGCGGGTGCGGGGCTCCGGTTTCCCGGTCGCCGACTACGGCGAACCCGAGGCGCTGGGCGAGCGGGTGCTGGCCGACTTCGAGGCGTTGATCGACAGGCTGTTCCCCGCCGCACAGGTGCCGGACGCCGCGGCCCGCGCGACCACCGTGCACGAGGCGTTCGGCCGGGCCCGGTTCGCCCTGCACGTGCCGCGTCCGGTCGCGACCGCGGCGCTGTCGGCGGCCGGATCGCCGCTGCTGGTGACCGGCGAGCCGGGTGCCGGGGCGTCCAGCCTGGTCACCACCTGGGCGGACGAGTGGACGGCGGAGCATCCTGGCGCGACGGTCGTCGTCCATCACTGCGACGCGGACGCCGCCGCGGGCGACTTCCGGCTGCTGGCGGCGCGGGTGATCGACGCGTTCGGCGGCGACTACGACGAGGCCGTCGAGCGGCTGGCGGACGTGCCGCCAGCGGCGGTGGCGAGCGCGCTCGGGCAGGCGTTGCGGACGGCGTCCGGGCCGGCGCTGGTGGTGCTGGACGGGGTCGACCAGTTGGCCGAGGGCAACCCGGGGGATCGGGCGCTCGACCTGCGCTGGCTGCCGTCCGACCTGGCCGGTTCGCCGGTGCGGTTCGTGCTGACCGGATCGGCCGATCGGACCCGGGCGGCCTTCGCCCACCGCGGCTGGCCGACGCTGGAGGTGCCTCCGCTGACCGGGGCCGAACGGCGCCAGATCACGGCGTTGGTGCTGGCCGCGGGGGCGAAACAGCTCGACGACGAGAATCTGGACGCGCTGATCGCGGCGCCTGCCACCGGTAATCCGCGCTTCCTGCTGACCGTGCTCGACGAGCTGCGGCAGCACGGCGACCACTTCACCCTGCGGGCGCTGATCGACCGCTTGGTGGCGGCGCCGACCACCGCGGCCCTGCTGGATTTGGTGCTGGAGCGCTACGAACGCGACTTCGAACGGGATCGCCCCGGCCTGGTCGCCGACGCGATGCGGGCGATCTGGGCGGGCCGGTACGGCGTAGCGGAGGCCGAGCTGCTCGATCTGCTGACCCCTGGCGCCGAGAAGCTGCCGCAGCGGGTCTGGGCACCGCTGCATCTGGCGGCCGAGCATCACCTGGTCAGCCGCGGCGGCCTGCTCGGCTTCTCGCACGCCGACGTCCGGGCCGCGATCGAGCACCGCTATCTGGCCACGCCGGCCTGGCGGATGGCCGCACATCAGGGCTTGGCAAGGTATTTCGCGTCCCAACCGGTCGGTCCTCGAGTGGCCGACGAACTGGGCTGGCAGTGGGCCGAGGCCGGTGATCCTGCTCAGCTGCGGGCAACGCTGGCCGACCTGGACTGGGCTGCCCTGGCCTACGCGCGCAATCCGTACGACCTGCGGCGGCTGTGGTACCGGCTCACACCCGATGTCGCCGGTGAACTGGTGAATGCCTACGCAGCTGTGCTCTCCTCGCCGGCCGATCACGACGACGGTCAGTTGGTCTGGGGTGTCGCTCGGCTGCTGGCGGACGCCGGGGCGAGCGAGGCCGCGCTCGGGTTGCAGCGCTACCTGGTGGACGCGGCGCGCGCCGGCTCCGGTGCCGAACCAGGACGGCGGCGTTGGGCGTCCGCGCTGGTGAACCTGGGCGCCACCGAGCTGAACCGCGGCGAACTGGACGCCGCTGCGTCCGCCTTCGAGCAGGCGGCGGAGGTTCCGGAGCTGCGGGCCGCGGCGACCGGCAACCTGGCGCTGGTCCGGCGGGCCCAGGGCCGCCGCGGCGAGGCCGACGAGTTATTCCGCCGGGCCGACGAGCTGCACCGGGCCGACGGTGCGCTGTACGACGTCCAGGCCAACCTGGCCGGCTGGATCGAGCTGCGCCGCACGCAGACCGACTTGGATGGCGCCCTCGACCTGCTGCGGGAACAGGAACGGATCTGCCGCGAGCTGGCCGACCCGGTGGCGATCGGACGGGCGCTGGCCGGTCAGGCGGTCGTTCTCTCCGACCGGGGACGTCCCGCCGGAGCGCTGCCGCTGCTTGATGAGTACGCGGCCATCTGCCGGGCCGAGGGCGACCTGCGCGGACTGGCCGAGGCGTTGCTGAACGGCGCGGCAGCGAGGTTCGAGATCGGCGACCCCGCCGGCGGGGCGGCGGTCGCGTCCGAAGCCGAGCAACTGGCCCGCGGCCTGGGCGACCCGGCGCTGCTCACCCGGGTGCTGCTCGCCCGCGCCAGCGCGTCCCTCGGACTCGGCGACTGGCCGGCTGTCGAACGCTATGCCCGCGAGGCCGACCAGCTCGCCCGGGCGGGGGAGCAGTGGTCGGCGGCCGCCGTCGCGCTGGGCCTGCTGGGCACGGCTCGCCGCGAACAGGGTGACCTGGCCGGTGCCCACGCGGCCCACGCCGAGGAAGCCACGCTGGCCGACCGGGCCGGCGATCGCGTCGAGGCGGCCACCGCCCAGGCCAACCTCGGCAACGTCGCGGCGGCGGCGCAGCGCTGGGACGAGGCGCTGCGGTACTACGACGCGGCCGAGCCGCGGTTGCGCGAGCTGGGAGCGGTCGGCCTGCTGGTGCCGGTGCTCGCGAACCGGGCACAGATCCACCAGCTGTACCGGCGGACGCCGCAGGCGCTCGCCGATTTCACCGACGCAGCCGAGGCTGCCGCCCGGGCCGGCAACCAGGTCGCGGCGCACCAGTGGGGCAACCAGGCGATCCAGCTCGCCTACCAGTCCGGCGACGCAGCTCGCGCCGAACGGGTGTGGGTCGTCCTGGCTGGTGCCGCCCGGGCACTCGGCGACCAGGCGGCACTACAGCGGGCGCTCGGTGAGCACGCCCTGCTGATGATCAACCGGGCGCAGGCGAACCCCGCGGCCGTCGACCAGGGGCTGCTCGCCGAGGCCGGCGCGCTGCTGGCCGAACAGGAGTCGATCTGCCGCGCGTCCGGCGACTGGACGGGATTGGCCCAGGCCGTCGGCAACCGCGCGATCGTCCAGCGGCACACCGGTGACCTGACCGGTGCCCTGGCCAGCCTCGACGAGCAACTGCGACTGACCCAGCAGGCCGGCAACGCCCAGGGTGTGCTGATCGCCACCGCCAACCGCGGCGAGATCCTCGGCCTGCTCGGACGCGTCCCTGAGGCCCTGGACGCGCTCACCTGGGCGCGCCAGACGGCCGCCCAGTACCGGCTGATGCCGATGGTTCAGCAACTCGACCAGCTGATCGCGAACGTGCGCCGGGGCGGGTAATCGTCACCGCAGGAGCGCGGGCAGCACCGTTCCCTCAAGCAGTTCACGTCCGGGTCGCCAGTTCCCGGAAAGGGTGTCGGTGTTGGACTCCCGATCCCAACCGGTGAAGCCCAGGGTGGCCAGAACGATCGAGCCGGAAGGAACCAGGATCAGGCATTGGCCGCCCCAGCCGGCGGCCATCACCCGCTCCGAGTCGTTGGCCCACCAGAGCCCGGCAGCATAGGGCAGGGCCTCCGGCGGGATCGCCGGTGAGCCGGGCTCCGGTTGCACCGAGGCCGGCCAGCCGTCGCGCAGCCAGTGCTCGCCGAGCGTTACCAGTTGCCGGACGGTCAAGAACAGGTGCGCATGACCCCAGGGCGTGCCGGTCTGATCGGTCTCCCAGCGGGCTGCCGCAATCCCCTCCGGGTGCAGCACGGTCGCGTCGAAGTGGGCCCGCGCCGACCCGGTGCGTTGCTGCAGCTCCCGGATCAGCAGGTGGGCGGACGCGTCCCGGTACCCGCCTTCGGCGTCCGGATCGCCGAGCGCGGCCACGATCGCCGGTAACGGGTCGACCGCGCCGGCCTCGAGGGCGTCCAGGTCGGGGTCGGAGGACCAGGACTGGCTCATCCAGAGCAGTCGGCGAACGGTCGTTCCGGTGCCCGCGGCCAGGGTGACCGGATCGTCCAGGCCGTCGAAGATCCCCTCCTCGACGGCGGCGAGCACCCCCCGCGCCAGCACCGATTTGGTCACCGAGAAGACGTCGGTCGGAGTGTCCGGAGCCCACCCTGCGAACCGGCCGACGCCGTCGACAGACACCCCGACGGCGAGCAGGTGCGCGAATCCGGGGTCGTCGAGTGCCGCGGCGGCGGCCCGCGTGGCCGCGTCCAGTCCCGTCGTCATCGGGCCCCTCTTGTTGCTATCGTCAGCGAACACTAACGTAAGCAGTAGCTTACAGATGATGGAGGAGTCGAATGGCGCCGGAGCGGGCAGGAGCGGACGGGTGAGCGCGACGTCCGCAGTGGCACCGGAGGCGCTCGACCTGCGGTTCCGGGCGCTCGGTCAGGCGCGGCGGCGCGGCATCCTGCGCCTGGTCGGCGAACGCGAACTCTCGGCTGGCGAGATCGCGGCTGCCTTCGACGTCACGCGCACCGCGATCAGCCAGCACCTCACGGTGCTCAAGCAGGCCGAGTTGCTCAGCGAGCGGCGCGAGGGCACCCGGCGGCTGTACCGGGCTCGGCGCGACTCGCTCGACCAGCTGCACGACGCGCTGGATTCGATCTGGTCCGACGCGCTGCAGCGTGGCCGGCTGCTGGCGGAGGCGTCCGAGTGAGTGAGCCGACGGAGCCGAGGCGTCCGCCGGTGCGGCAGTCGATCGTCGTCGCGGCGTCCCAGGCGCGTACCTTCGCCGCACTGACCGGACGGCTCGTGGAGTGGTGGCCGCTCGACCCGCTCTCCTACGGCGGCGCCGCACGGGTGCGCACGGTCGCGCTGGACGGCCGGGTCGGCGGCGAGGTGAGCGAGCACTGGCGCGACGGAACCGTCCGGTCGTGGGGAACCGTGCTGGTGTGGGAGCCGCCGGAGCGGCTGGTGATGACCTGGAACGTGACCCCCGCAGCCACCGAGGTCGAGTTGTGCTTCCGGCGGATCGACGCGGACACCACCCGGGTCGAGGTCGAACACCGAGGCTGGGAACGGCTCAGTGCCGAACAACTGACGGCGGCCTGCGCCCATCCGGGAGGTTACGCGGGCGGTGCTTTCGCGCAGGGCTGGTCGTCGGTCCTGCAGGCATTGGAGGAGTATCTGCGATGAACTGGTATCTGTTGCGGCTGACGGCGGGCCGACCCGACTTCGCCTACACCATGACCGAGGCCGAGCAGGCCGTGATGGGTAGGCATTCCGCCTACTGGCGCGGTCATCTCGACGAAGGCACTGCGCTGATCTTCAGCCCGGTCGCCGATCCCGCCGGCGCCTGGGGATTGTGCATCGTCCAGGCTGTCGACGCTCAGGCGGCCGCCGCATTGACCGACGCCGATCCGGCGGTGGTCGAGGGAGTCGGCAGCTACCAAGTGCTGCAGCTGTTCTCGCCCGTGCTGCGCTGACCGACGGGAACTTCGGGTTTGGCGCCGATCCGAACGGGTACGAGCGAGTTATGGCCCGTTCGAGCGCACGTCGAGACCGCGAGCGATCGGCCCGTGGGTTGATGACTGGTGTAGTGATCGGAGTGGCCGGCGTCGTCGCCGCTGGGCTGGTCCGCAGTGTCGTCGCGATGAGCCGGGTCGGCACCGGCCATCCGCTCAAGCACCGGCTGCTCGACCTGGCCGCCCGGGGCGTCCAGCCGAAGTATCCGCTGCAGGCGATGAGTACCTACCTCAACGGCCTGCATCTATACGCCGACGAGGTGGGTCGGCAGGTCGAGGCGTCGCACTTCTGCATCCATCTGCGGCATGACCTGCACCAGTGCGTCATCTTCGACCGCAACGCGGTGGACGCCCGACTGATCGGGATCGAATACATCATCAGCGAAGAACGGTTCCGGCAACTGCCCGATGATGAGAAGCGGCTGTGGCACAGCCATCACTACGAGGTGAAGTCGGGCATTCTGACCGCGCCCGGCATTCCCGATCTTGCTGAGCACGCCTACTTCGAGGATCTGATCTCCACCTACGGCAAAACCTTTCACTCCTGGCAGTACGATCGCGACGATTTCCCGTACGGCATTCCGCAACTGATGATGGGGCTGACCGAGGATGAACAGGTCGACGGCTCGCTACTCGATGCGCGCGACCGTCGGCTCGGCATTTCCACCGTCCACAAGCGGCGGAATCGATCCGACATTCCGACACCCGACGTAGTGCCGGGTGCCAATGGCTGGGTATCCGGACGCGGCGTCCAGACCCGTCTCGACGAAGTCGACGTGACCACCGGCTAATCGCCTCGCCTCGGCAATGAGAGCCCGGTGCGAAGACGACGCTCAACCGTCCCGCAGCCGTTCCAGGCCGTCCAGGATGATGTCGAGGCCGATCGCGAACTGCGCCGCGAATGAGTAGTCGCCCGCGCCGGTGACGGTGCTGAGCAGGTGGGCCAGGTGTGGATAGTCCTCGGTCGGCAGGGTCAGCTCGGCGGCGAAGTCGTTGGCGCCGCTGGCCGCGTCGAAGGGCAGGTTCCGCTCGGTGAGGGCGAACCCGTATGCGTAGGCGTCCAGTACCGAGAAGGCCTGGGCCGCCGTGGTCGCGCTGAACCCGCCGCGGTACAGGCAGCCGAGCACCGCGTCGTAGTGCCGCAGTACCGCCGGGCCGGGGTGGTCACGGGAATCGACCAGGCCGAGCGCCCAGGGGTGGGCGGTCAGCACAGCCCGAACGGACGCGGTCCGCGCCGTGATCGCGGTGCGCCAGTCGGCCTCGGCCGGGGGTGGTTCGAAGCGCTCGAACACCCAGTCGGCCAGGCCGTCCAGCAGGGCGGCCTTGTTGGCGACGTGATGGTAGAGCGACATCGCCTCGACGCCGAGCTCACGGCCGACGGAGCGCATGCTCACGGCGGCGAGACCAGCGCGGTCGGCCACTGCCGCGGCCGCCGCGATCACCCGCGCCGTGGTGATCGGATCTCGTTGCACTGTCGCTGCCCTCCTTGCGGACTTACAGGTGTCAGGTTACTCTCGTGACATGGACCTTACAGGTGTAAGAGAGGCGACGATGATGATGCGAGCGGCACGGGTCGGGCGTTACGGCCCGCCGGAAGCCGTCGCCGTGGTGGACGCCCCGGTCCCGCGTCCGCGGCCCGGCGAGGTGGTCGTCCGGGTCGAAGCCGCCGGGGTTTCCGCCGGTGACGCGCGGATGCGGGCCGGACGGTTCCCGCGCGGTTTCGGGCCGCTCGCCCGGTTGGCGATCGGACTGCGCGGCCCGCGGGCCGGCGTCCTGGGGGCAACCTTCTCCGGTGTGGTGACGCAGGTGGGGGACGGGGTTCAGGGTCGCGCCGTCGGCGACGAGGTGGCCGGGATGACCGGCGTCCGGCTGGGTGGTCACGCCGAGTTCCTGGCGGTGCCGGCGGCCGTGGCCGTGCCCAAGCCCGCTACGGTGAGCCACCCCGATGCCGCGGCCGCGCTGTTCGGCGGCACCACCGCACTGCACTTCCTGCGGGACCGGGCGCAGCTACAGCCAGGGGCGACGGTGCTGGTCAACGGGGCGTCCGGCTCGGTGGGCTCGGCGGCCGTCCAGCTGGCCGCGGATCTGGGCGCCACGGTGACCGCGGTCTGTTCGATGGCCAACCGCGAGCTGGTCACCAGGTTGGGGGCGAAGCGCTGGATCGACTACACCCGGACGCCGATCACCGGTCTCGCCGAACGATTCGACGTGGTGTTCGACGCGGTCGGCAACCTGTCCCGTGTCGATGGGCTGCGGCTGAGGGAAGCCGGCGGCTCGCTGATTCTGGCGGTCGCGCCGCTGGCCGATCTGCTGCGTGGCGGACGCGGGGTGTTCGCCGGGTCGGTCCCCGAACGCCCCGAGGATGTCGCCCACCTGCTCGGCCTGGTCGCCGCCGGACGCCTCGACCCGCTCACCACGGTGGCCGGCGGACTCGACGCCCTGCCGGACGCCTACCGGCTGATCGACAGCGGACGCAAGGTCGGCAACCTGGTGATCCTGCCCGCCGCCGGCCGAACGAGTTGATCGAGCCGCACCGTTGATCGAGCCTGTCGAGATCTCGGACGCCGTTGATCGAGCCGCACCGTTGATCGAGCCTGTCGAGATCTCGGACGCCGTTGATCGAGCTTGTCGAGATCTCGCACACCTTGACCCTGACAAGGGGCTTCGACAAGCTCAGCCAACGATCGCTGGGTGGTCAGCCTTCACCGGCGGTGCGACGGACGCCGTCGGCGACGACCGCGGCGAGCGAGCCGGTGCGCGCGAACACCGCCCGTTGCCGCTCCGCACCGGTGCCGTCGGTGAGCACCCGGTGGATGCCGTCGCGCACCAGTTCCAGGTCGCCGGTGTCCTCCAGCGCGTCACGAAGCTCAGCGACCAGGGCGGCGAGCGCGTCCTCGGCGGCAATCACCTGCCGGCTGGACGGGTCCAGCAGCCCGCCGGTCAGGCCGTAGCGGGCGGCCCGCCAGGTCGCGGCCCGTTGCCACTGGGGCGGCGGCGCGTCCGGCCGGTCGCCGCGGGTCCACTGGCCTACGGCGGTACCGACCATGGCGCGGCACAGCGCGGCGATCAGGACGGCGTCGTCGAGTCGGGTGCAGACGTCGGCGGTGCGGATCTCGACGGTGGGGAATTTGGCCGAGAGTCGGGCGTCGAAGTAGATCATCCCTTCGTCCATCGCCGCGCCCGAGCGGACCAGATCGGCCACGGCGGCGTCGTAACCGGCGGCGTCGCCGAACGGTCCGGACGGCCCCGCTGTCGGCCACAGCTCCCACATCACCGTGCGGAAGCTGGCGTACCCGCTGTCCTGGCCCTGCCAGAACGGTGAATTGGTCGAGAGCGCCAGCAGCGTCGGCAGCCAGCGCCACAGCCGATCGATGGCGCCGACCCCCTCGTCCCGGGACGCGACACCGACATGGACGTGCTGGCCGCAGGTCAGCTGTTGGCGGGCCAACAGGCCGAACTCGGCCGTCATCCGGAGGTACCGCTCATCCTCGGTCGCCGTCGGGCGCACCTTGAACGGGTTGGTGCCGAGCGCTGCAACTGCCGCGCCGGACGTGGTCGCCCCGGCCGCGACCGCCGTCCGCAACTCGATCAACTGGCGCCGCAACTCGTCGGTGCTGCGGCACGGCTCGGAGCCGATCTCGGCTTGTTCGCGCTTGAACTCGTGTTCCACGGCCGTCTCGGGGTCGCGCTCGCCGTCCAGCAAGCGGCGGGCCTGCTCGACGACGGTCTCGCCGGCGGCCAGCGGCCGTCCGTGCAACCGCTCGACCACGAGCAGTTCTTCCTCGACCCCGAAAGTCACCGGCATGCGTCCAGTCTTTCGCGGCGATTGCGATTCGGAAACCGCCGGAAGGGGGTCGGTCGCCGAGCAGGCGGACGGGTTTCCGCGGACCTGGAGTGCGGTCGAGCGTGTCGAGGCGATGGGCGGCATCGCGATGACGCCGAGAGATGTGCGGCGTGTCCGCCATCCGTGCATCGACTCCGGTGGCGCGCGCTGGCGGTAGACATGTGACTCAGGGCCGGCCACGGCGTTTCGCGAGTTTCAGGGGGTGGCCAGAATGGATGGACAGCGGGTGGAAACTCATACCGCCGGGGCAGAACGGCTGAAGGCATTCACGGATGCGGTGGTAGCGATCGCGCTGACCCTGCTCATCCTGCCGCTGATGGAAAGCGTCGGCGAGAGCGCCCGCGAACACGGCACCGCGGGGGAGTGGATCGCCGGCCACAGCGACCAGCTGTTCAGTTTCGTGCTCAGCTTCGTCCTGATCGCCTCCTTCTGGCTCGGCCACCACCGCCTATTCGAAGGTGTGCATCGCACCACCAGGGCGCTGCTCAGTCTGACCGTGGCGTGGATGTTCACCATCGTGTGGCTACCGGTGGCGACCGCGATTGTCGGCCAGATGCCCAACGACATCGTGCAGAAGGGCCTCTACATCGGAGCCCTGTTCGCGACCAGTGTGATGGCGCTGGTGATCGACATCTATGTCGGGCGACACCCCGAGCTGCACGACATCCCGGAGCCGCGGCTACGCAGCGGACTCGTCGCGCACGGCATCGCAGCGGGGTTGTTCCTGGCCGCCTTCGCGCTCGCGGCGCTGATCCCCGCTGTCGGCTACTGGGCGATGTTCCTTTTGCTGCTCACCGGGCCGCTGCACGCCCTGATCTGGAAACGGGTCAGCCGCCACCAGTCCTCGACCTGACCGCGCCAGTCCGCTCACATGCCAGGACAGACGTACCGCTCTACCGACGATTACTGGCCTCTCGGCTGCCGTGGGCGATGATGGCCGGATGGAATCGGAGGTCGTGGTCTCGGGTGGAACCGTCCGAGGTGGCCGGGAGTCGGGTCTGGCCGTCTTCCGAGGCATTCCCTACGCGGCGCTGCCCCCGTGGACGGAGTCGTCCGCTCGGTTCGGAGCGCCGCAACCGGTCGTGAGCTGGGACGGCGTCCGGGAGGCGAGGAGGTTCGGCCCCCCGCCGCCGCAACCCGCCGCGTTCGGAATGGACGCCTTGGCCGAATCCGGCCACGAATGGCTGACCGTGAATGTCTGGACGCCCGACCTGGGCGGCGGTGGGCTGCCGGTCATGGTGTGGATCCAGGGTGGCGCCTACGCCTTCGGCACGTCCGGGCTGCCCGAGTACGACGGCAGCAGGCTGGCCCGCGAAGGCGTCGTCGTGGTGACCTTCAACTACCGGGTGGGACTGGAAGGCTTCGGGTTCTTCGCGGGACGTCCGGCGAACCGCGGGCTTCTCGATCAGGTGGCCGCGCTGGAGTGGGTGCGGCAGAACATCGGGGTGTTCGGCGGCGACCCGGACCGGGTGACGGTGTTCGGCCAATCCGCCGGCGGCGGATCGGTGGCGGTGCTGCTGGCCATGCCGCGGGCCGTCGGCCTGTTCCGGCGCGCGATCGTGCAGAGCATGCCGGGCACGTTCTTCACCCCGGCCCTGGCCGCGGACGTCGCCCGGGCCTGTGCGGCGGAACTCGGCTTGCAGCCGACCGAGCTGGCCACCGCCGACCCGGCCATGGTGGCGGCGACCGGCGACGCCGTGCTGGCGAAACTGCCCGAGTTCACCGATCGGTGGGGCCGGGCGGCGCACGCCGGCGTCCCGTTCGCGCCGGTGGTGGACGGTGACGTCCTGCCCACCACTCCCTGGCTGGGGTTGAGCGGCCAGGTCGAACTGCTGGTCGGGCATACCCGCAACGAGCAGCGCCTGCTCACCGCGATGAGCGGCCTGCTCGGTGAGATCAGCGCCGAGTTGGCGTCCGAGACCGCGCGGATCTTCGGCCCCGACCCGCAACGCTACGAAGCGGCATTCCCCGATCCGGAGGAGTTGTACGACGTCGTGCGTTCGGACTGGCTGTTCCGGATGCCGTCGTTGAAGCTGGCCGAGGCCCAGGTGGCGGCCGGCGGATCGGCGCATTTGTACGAGCTGACCTGGCCGGCGCCCGGCATGGGTGGCATGTTGGGCGCCTGCCATGGCCTGGACGTCCCGCTGGTGTTCGGCAACCTCACCCGCAGCCAGCCGGCGATGTTGATCGGCGAGCCGACGCCCGAGGCCGAGTTCGTCTCCGAGCAGATGCGGCAGGCCTGGACCGCTTTCGCCACCGATGGCGACCCCGGCTGGCCCGGCTATGACACCGGGGCCGTGCGGCTCTTCGATGTGACGCCGGTGGTGGCCGAGTATCCCGAACGGGTCTCGCGTGACATCTGGACGGAGTACCCCGGCGTCCTGGACCTGGAAATCTAGGTCTGTGGGGTCGGGTGCTCGACCGTCACCATCAGCCTGACTTCGCAGCCCGGTTGCTGACGGACGCGCGGCAGAACGTTGAGCAGCCTCGTCGAGCTGGCGAGCGTGAGCGGAAGGGTGGTTGCGCAGCGGAGATGGCCAGAGCAGATGCGGCCGGCTACCGGTGCTGCGTCGCCGCTCGGAGCGCGTCGTTCATGACGTCCCATCCGTTTCCGGGCGGGACCCGGTCGCTGTTCTTGTAGTAACCCCCGGAATCCGCGAGCCAGGCGCCGAGAGCGTCCAGGTAGTCATGGAGGGTCGCGTTTTGCCATGGGGCACCGCCGGCCGCCTCCAGTGCGAGTTCGCGAGCCGTCGCGATGACGTTGTCGCGGCCACCGGCCAGCGACGCCGAAGGGCACCCGCCGGCAGGGCACTCGGCGTCCACATCGGTGTCACCGTGCTCGAACTCGTAGTGGAAGCACACGTAATGCATGCCCTCGAAGACTTCGTAGTGAGCAGCGTCACGCACTGATCGATGGCATCGTCTGCACTCAAGCACCACCGCTGAAGCATGGCAGGCGGGAAGCCGGCGCGCACCAGCCCTGCCTGTCCAGGCAAGCACGGCGGCTAGTGACCGGACGGGCCGTTCTCGGCTTCGCGCGACGTATCTGCTGCCAGGAAGTTCCGGATCTCTTCGGCGTCGGCGTCGTCCGAGTCATCGAGCAGGTCGTGGACGGACTGGCCGTCGGTATCGCGGGCGTCCACATCGGCTCCGCGTTCCACTAGTCGGATGAAAGCACCAGCGTTGGCTGTGTCCGCTGCGCTGAGCAAGGGCGTTCGGCCACGCCAGTCGCGTGCTTCGATGTCGGCGCCGAGATCGAGTGCCGTGTCGGTCAGGCTGTAATCGGAGACGATGGCGGCGATCCGATGCAGAACCGTTTCGCGCGTCCGTCCCACGATTGCATTGATGTCCGCCCCGGCTGCGACCAACTGCCGCAAGACGGAGCCACTCGACCATTCCTGGTTCACCGCGCACAGCAGTGGCGGGTAACCATGCGGGTTGAGGTCCGCGCCGGCCGCCAGCAGCCGGCCAACGAAGTGTGTGGGTTCACCCGGTCTCGCGTCCTGGTAGACGGCTTCGTTGAGCACCCACCACCGGTCGTTGGAGTGGTTCGGGTTCGCGCCCGCCTCAAGCAGCGCATCCACCGCCGCTTCGTTTCGATGCGAGATCGCCAGCGAAAGTGGCGTATCCCCACCCGAATCGATGGCGTCGATCGCAGCCGATTCAAGACCGACGAGCAGCGAAGCCACATCGCCTCGGCGGGCCCCGCGATGAAGGTCCGAGTAGCCGTGGGCCAGCCGTGACTCTGCCGGGGCCCCGAGATCGACGAGGCGCCGAGCGAGCGCGGGAAAATCGTTGGCATCCGCGTGCGTCGCGGCACTCCAGCCGATGCGGGAGACCCGGGCAGGGTCCGCGCCGTGATCGATCAGCAACTCAACGATCTCGGTGGAACCGATCGCAGCTGCCAGGGCAAGTGGTGAGGTCGTGCCCGGCGGACCCTCGATGTCGACACCGGCGTCGAGCAGGGCGCGGACCTCATCAATCGAGCCTTTGCGGACGGCTCCACGGAGGGCGAAGTGGTCGCGCATCTCCGGCGATGAGAGCGATCGGATCATCGCGGAAAGTATGCCTCATCCCTGATCAGCACTTCCCTAGACGGCGAGCGGGTTGGCGACCTCGAGTTGGTCGTTGCCGATCAGCCAGCGCACCGATTCGAGGATCGCCTGCTCGGGCTCGTACCGGGGCGCGTAGCCGAGCAGTGACGTGGCCTTGCCGATGCTGAAGACGTGGCTGCGGTGCAGGTGGCCCCAGCTCTGGTCCGCGTAGTCCTGGTCGGGGGCGGCGGCGTGATAGGCCTCCCAGGTGATGGAGTCCAGGCTCGCAGCCTGCCCGAACCAGCCGCAAGCGATCTCGATGTAGCCGCGTACGGTCAGCGCGGTGGGAGCGACGGCGTTGAAGTCCTCTCCGGCCGCGGCGTCCCGGTGCTCGATGGCGAGTTCGAACAGTTGAGCGACGTCGTCGGCGTGGACATGGTGCAGGGTCTCGGTTCCGCTGCCGGGCACCTGCACGGTGCCCCCGGCGGACAGCGTGCGCCATACCTCCGGGTCGATGTTGCCCAGCGGCCCGGTCGGGTGCCAGCCCGGGCCGACGATGTGTCCGGGATGGATGGAGGTGGTCACCAAGCCTCCGGACGCGGTCTCGGCTTTCAGCAACTCGGCGATGGCCGCCTTCTGGATTCCGTACTCGTCGAACGGCGGACCGGCCGAGTTGCTGCCCTCGGCGATCGGCAGCTTCCGGCTTGGCCCGTACCGCCAGATCGACCCGCAGTGAAGCAGGTGGGCGACCCGGCCGCGGAGGGCGTCGACGAGCGCCTGAGCAGACTCCGCAGTGAAGCAGACCAGGTCGACCACCACGTCCGGTTCGAACGCGAGGACGGTGTCACCGAAGGTGCCGTCGGCGTCCAGCCGATGTCGATCGGCGATCACCTGGCGCACCTGCTGCCATTCCGGCTCCGTGGCGTAGCCGGTGCCACCGCGGCGGCTGACGTTGATCACCTCATGGCCGGCCCGCACCAGCCTTGGGATCAGGAAGGTGCCGATGTGTCCGCTGCCGCCGATGACGACGACGCGCAGCCGCTCGGCGATGCCAGCGCTGTTGTGGTCAGGGCTGGTCATGGTGCCTTCCATTGGCTGAGTGCGTGGCTGAGGTAGCGGCCGAAGATGCCGGCCAGGTCCACGGACGGGTCGACCAGCCACTGCAGCTCCAGGCCGTCCATGACCGCGAATAGGGTCCGGGTCTCGGCGGTGATCTCCGACTCGGTCATGGGCTTGAACTGGCCGGCGTCGATCGCTTCGCGAAAGTGGGTTTCCACCTCATCAAAGATCGTGTCGTAGCGCTGCTGGATGAATTCGTGGGCTGGATGCTCAGGGTCGCTCGCCTCGGTGGTCATGGTCAGCAGGAGCTCGATCAGGCCGCGATGCTCGAGGTTGTACTGCATGACGATGGGCAGCCGGGTGAACCAGTTGAGACCGGTCTCCTCGGTGACGTGCGCCGGACGGCTCCGGCGACCCCAGTCGTCCAGCACCGCGGCGAGAAGCTTCTCCTTGCTGCCGAAGTGCTGCAGCAGCGTGGCCGGTGAAGTGCCGACCCGTTCGGCGATGGCGCGGATTGACCCGCCCCTGTAGCCGTGCTGGGCGAACACCGCCCCCGCTGCGGCCACGATCTCGCGACGGCGCTTCACACCTCGTCGGTTCTGCCCGGGTGACGGCGCGGTGGTCTGCGGCGCCGCATGGTCGACAGGACTTGCTGTGTTCACTCGACTCCGTCCTTCACACGGTTTCCGACCGCGGCCCTCTCGTCCACGTCAAGCCGGCATCGGCGGCCCATTGCCAGCAATATACACGAACGATCGTTCAGGAAAAGGACGGGCATCCCATCGAACGCACATGACCAAGCAGGCGATGGCTGAACTCGTGATGCACCTGGAGAAGCACGGGTGTTCGACGACGGTCTGCGCACACGGGCGGGCATGTTCGCTCTGAGCGTTCACCGCCGGGAACAAGGGTTCCCAGCGGAGAGTTGAGTCGGATGCACTCAACTTACGGAGACCTGATGACCACGAAGCGACTTCCCGTTCTGTTCCTCGATGACGTCGTCCTGCTGCCCGGCATGATCGTCCCGATCCCGCTGGACGACGCCGCCAAGACGGCGATCGATGCCGCCCAGACCTCCTCGGACGGCGAACTGCTGGTGGCGCCCCGGTTGGACGGACGCTACGGCTCGTTCGCCGTCCTCGCCTCCGTCGAGCAGATCGGACGCTCCCGCGGCGGGTCGCCGGCCGCGGTGCTGCGCACCGGGCAGCGGGCTCGGATCGGCAGCGGGGTGACCGGCCCCGGCGCCGCCCTCTGGGTGGAGGTCGAGACCGCGGACGACGAGCCCACCACGGACCGCGTCCGCGAGTTGGCCGAGGAGTACCGGCGGCTGGTGATCGGCGTCCTGCAGCGCCGCGAGGCCTGGCAGGTGATCGACACCGTCAGCGCGATCGACGACCCGAGCACGCTCGCCGACACCGCCGGCTGGGCGCCCTACCTGTCCAATGACCGCAAGCGGCAACTGCTGGAGACCGCCGACGTCGAAGCCCGGCTGAACCTGGTGATCGAGTGGACCCGCGATCACCTCTCCGAGACCGAGGTCAGCGAGAAGATCGAGCACGACGTCCGGGAATCGGTGGAGAAGCGCAATCGCGAGTTCCTGCTGCGCGAGCAGCTGAAGGCGATCCGGGCCGAACTCGGCGAGGGCGAACCGGACGGCAGCGACGACTACCGGACGCGGGTCGAGGCGGCGGACCTGCCCGAAGCCGTCCGCGAGGCCGCGCTGCGCGAGGTTGACAAGCTGGAACGCTCCAGCGACGGCAACCCGGAGGCCGGCTGGATCCGGACCTGGCTGGACACCGTGCTCGAACTGCCCTGGAACGTTCGCACCGACGACGCCACCGACCTGACCGCAGCTCGCGCGGTGCTGGACGCCGACCACCACGGCCTGGACGAGGTGAAGGAGCGGATCGTGGAGTACCTCGGCGTCCGGTCTCGTCGCGCCGAGCGCGGCCTGCAGACCATCGGCGGACGCGGTTCCGGCGCGGTGATCCTGCTGGCCGG
This sequence comes from Micropruina sp., assembly GCF_047602385.1. Taxonomy (GTDB): domain Bacteria; phylum Actinomycetota; class Actinomycetes; order Propionibacteriales; family Propionibacteriaceae; genus Micropruina. The sequence goes on along the minus strand of NZ_JASGHL010000005.1, from coordinate 339,800 downwards.
GCCGCCCGGAGTGGGCAAGACCTCGCTGGGCGAATCGGTCGCCCGCGCCCTGGGCCGCAAGTTCGTCCGGGTGGCGCTCGGCGGCGTCCGGGACGAGGCCGAGATCCGCGGACACCGGCGCACCTACGTGGGTGCGCTGCCGGGCCGTATCGTCCGGGCGATCAAGGAGGCCGGTTCGATGAACCCGGTGGTGCTGCTCGACGAGGTCGACAAGGTCGGCGCCGACTACCGCGGCGACCCGTCGGCGGCTCTGCTCGAGGTGCTCGATCCCGCGCAGAACCACACCTTCCGCGACCACTACCTGGAGCTCGACCTGGACCTGTCCGACGTGCTGTTCATCGCCACCGCGAACGTGCTGGAGACCATCCCGCCGGCCCTGTTCGACCGGATGGAACTGATCGGCCTGGACGGCTACACCGAGGACGACAAGGTCGCCATCGCCCGCGACTTCCTGGTGCCGAGGCTGCTGGAGCGCGCCGCGCTGACGCCCGACGAGGTCAGCGTGAGCGACGCCGCGCTCCGCGAGATCGCCGCCCACTACACCCGCGAGCCCGGCGTCCGGGCCCTGGAGCGGCTGCTGGCCAAGGCGTTCCGCAAGGCCGGGCTGAAGGACCTGCCGGTCGCGGTCGACATCGCGTCGCTCAAGGAACTCATCGGACGGCCACGGTTCCTGCCCGAGTCCCGGGAGCGGACGGCGCTGCCCGGTGTCGCGTCCGGGCTGGCGGTGACCGGGATGGGCGGCGAGGTGTTGTTCATCGAGGCGTCCCTGCTGCCCGGTTCGACCACGTCGCTGACCATCACCGGCCAGCTCGGCGAGGTGATGAAGGAGTCGGCTCAGATCGCGCTGTCCTACGTGCGGGCGCACGCCGGAGATTTCGGCATCTCGCCCGAGCAGCTCGAGCATCCGGTGCACCTGCATGTGCCGGCCGGCGCCGTGCCCAAGGACGGCCCGTCCGCTGGGGTGACGATGACCACGGCGCTGGTGTCGATGCTCACCGGACGCACGGTGCGGGCCGAGGTCGGGATGACCGGCGAGGTGTCGCTGACCGGCCAGGTGCTGCCGATCGGCGGCGTGAAGCAGAAGCTGCTCGCCGCCCAACGGGCCGGCCTGACCGAGGTGTACCTGCCGAAGCGCAACGAGCCCGACCTGGACGACGTGCCCGCCGAGATTCTGGGCGAGTTGACGGTGCATATCGTCTCCGACGTCCGCGAGATCCTGGCCGGCGCGCTGGAGCCGATGCGGGTCCCGGTCGGCTGATCCACAGAACCTTCTGAAATCGACCCCAGAATGGCGGCGCCGGGCAGCCGATCCGCGCTCACCAAGGCGGAGACCGACGATCTGCCGCCGCACTCTGGGGTCGATTTCGGACTGACCGCCCGATGACGGCTGCGCAACCGTGGCTACATTGACCCCATGGGTGTGCGGAGCTTCAGCGACAGCTCGACACTCGCGCCGGACGGCCTGGCTCTGGCGCTCGCCCCGGCCCTCACCCCGTCGGGGTTGGCCGACTACCCCAGCTTCTTCCACGGCTTCGCGACCCACCCGCAGGTGCTGGCCCGCGGGTTGGTGACACTCGCTGATGTCACCGCGACCCGCTACTTCCAGTACACGCCCACCTCGCAGCGCGATCCGGTGTTGACCGCCCATGGCGACCGACTGCGGGCCGAGTGCTTCTCGGCTTGCAACGGGGTCTACGCACGCCTCGATCTACTGGCCGCCGGCTTCGACGGCGGAGAGATAGGGAACGGCACCACCAACGTCGACCTCGGCACCGAGATGCGCAGGATGCTGACATCAATGGGGCGGACCGACCTGCTCCATGTCGATGTCGGGCATCGCGGCGTGCGAGTCGCCACGCCCGAGATGCACGCTCTGGAGCGCCCGGTGGAGATGCCGCCACGCTGGGTGCGGGCGCTCGGGAACGCCGCGGAACTGCACCGCGACCTGGTCCTAAGGTTCACGCTGGACGCGGCCGCGTCCCGCAGTCTTATCGCCTCGCTTCCGGCGGTCACCTCGGCGCCTCGGAGCGGCTGGCTGACACCATCCCCCACGGGTTTCCGGGTCGCACAGAGAGCGTCCGGGACCGCGGTCTTCGTCTCCGGTCTGCACCGGCTCACCGCGCTGAAACGGCTGGTCACCCACGTCCGCTCGCTCACCGTCTACGGGCCGCGTGGCGGAGGCCAGGGCCCCGCACTGGTGGAGGCTGAGTTGCCGGCGGGACGGCTCACGCTCGGGTTGACCGACGAGGCCTGGCGCGGCTACTCCGGTGAGGGGTCGCTGCTGACCGGGCTGGCCGGTGCGTCCGCGGTCGCGGACGCCGACCTGGTCTGCGCCCTGCTTGCTTTTGAGCCGGTCATCGACGTGTCGCGACTGATCCGCGACTCGGGACTCAGCGAGGAGCGGGTCCGCTCAGCGCTGGCCGTATTGGCCGCGAGCGGTCGGGTCGGCTGGGACGGCCACGACGCGGCATACTTCCATCGCGAGTTGCCGAGCGAGGCCGGTCGGCTGGAGCGCGACAACCCGCGGCTCCGGTCGGCCCGTGAACTGGTCGCCGTCGGCGCAGTCCGCCGCGATGGTGACGGGTACCTGGTGCGTAGCGGTGGCGACGACTATGTGGTGGGGCTGGCCACCGACACCGGCAGCTGCACCTGTCGATGGTTCCTGCGGCACGGCGGCGGACGGGGGCCGTGCAAGCATGTGCTGGCCGCCCGGCTGGTCGCGGACGTCCAGTGATGGACGCCGCGCTGGCCCGTGCGGTCGAGATCTTCACCGAGCTCGGCTGGCCGAAGGCACCGCTCTCAGCCACTCCGACGCTGCCGCTGGGCACCCCCGAGCAGCGCAGACAGGCATGCGCCGGCTTGCGACGGGGGGCCTGGGATGAAGTCGGCCAGTTGGGCGCGAACAGCTGGAGGCGGGTGAGCCACATCAGGGGTGGACGCCGACCGTCTCGGCATCTTCGCCACCCGGGTGGGCGTCGACGCGCGCCGGGCCGTCGAGGTGCTTCCACCGCGTGAGCTCACCGAGGACCTGGTGCGGGGCATCCTCTTGCCACGGGGCGAAGCCTTCGCCTCGGCTTTCATCCGGCACGCCTGCGTGTCGTCGCGGCGGCCCTGGGAGAACTGCCCGACCATCTTCGGTGCCGCCGCCGTCCTGCTGCTGCACGAACTGGAACTGCCCGTGCCGGACAACGTCGACTACCTGAAGGACTGGATCGTTATGGCGTCCGGCTCGCTCGGGTTGCCGGCACCGGTCGATCCGTTCCGTGCGCCGCTGCCGGCCGAGCTGCTGCGACCGCGGTTCGTCGAGCACCTGCGCGTCCTCGCCGGGCTCGGGGTGCCGGTCACCGGCTTCTTTCCCGACCTGTTCGGGTCGGCGCTGCGGCAGGGCTGGCTCGACCGCGAAGCCGCTCTGGAGTGCGCACTGCAGGGGCTGGACACGGTCCGCCGTCCCGGCGATCACGCCGTATGGACGCGGTTGATCGCCGACGTGCTGGCGGTCACCGACGACGAACTGCTCGCCCAGGTGGACGCGCTTGTCCCTGCGCTTGCCACCGGCAACGCCACCGTGGTCGAGTCGTTCGCGCCGCGCCTGATTGCCCGAGTCGGTGACGACCTGCTCGCCGAGGTGCTGATCGCCGCGCTCGGCGTCCGGACCAAGAAGGCATTGCGACTGGTGCTGAGCGCAGCGACCGCCCGGGCGGTGCCGTCCCACGCGGTGGTCGCCGAGCTCACTGATTCGCTGTTGGCTCTGACCGCCGACAAGGACCGCGCGGTTGCGAGGGCTGCCCGCGCTCTGCTTGATCGCTGGAGCGTGGCGCGGCAGGTCGCGACTGCGGACGCCGTCGGGGCGCGTGGCCGCTGGCGGCCGACCCCGGCGCTGTGGGCGGTCCCCAGGTTCGAGCCTGAGCAGCCGAGCGTGGAGACGCTCGCCCGGGCTGCGGGTGTGCTGGTCAGCCGTCCCGAGGAAGCTTTCGACATCGCCACCGAGCGTTTCCTGCAACTGGTCAACGGCCTTGCCCGGACCGATATCGCAGCGACGCGCCGGGGGCTGCGCGGTGTCGCGACCGAGTGGACGCCGGGGTTGCGCCCGGTCACGGCATGGCTGGACGGAACTCGGCCCAGCTTCGGACTGGACGGCTACCTGGATCGGGTCGAGGACGTCCTGCTGGCCCGGGAGTTCGCCGTCTTCCAGCGCCTGGGGCAGGTGCCGGTCTTGTTGTCCACGCCGTCGTGGATCGATCTGCGCATCGACCCGTCCGATCTGGTGACACGGCTGGGCCGGTACCGGGACGAAAGCGCCGATGCGATCGAAGCGGACCTGCAGCTGGCCCTCGCCCGCGTCGATCCGGCGCTGGTGACCGACATGCATCAACGGGCGCTGGAGCGGGCAGGCGTCCGGGTGATCGGTCAGAACGGACGCCGGATGTGGCGCAAAGCAGGGCCGGTCGCGGCCGCCTATCTGCGCGATCCGATTCGCGATCCCGGCCTGGTCCAGCTCAGGACGGGGCAGTGGCGGGCCGCACCGGTGAGCCTGCCCCGCTCGCTGAAGGAGTTTCCGGCGCGCCTCGCCACCACCGGATACAGCGGGCTGCACGAGAGCACGGTCTTTCCGGCCTGGTCGGACGCCGCGGCGTCCGGGTTGTGGTTCGGCGTGGGAGCCAGCGCCGCGATGGGGGTAACGCTCCGCCAGCAGGTGCGCCGGGCGCAGCCGTTCGGACCCGCGGCGGCGGTGAACCTGCTGGGCGCCCAGCGGGCACCGCATCCCAAGGCGGCGGGTGATGCGATGACGGCGGTGATCGAGGCGTGGCAGCGCGGGCTGCTGCGGCCCGGGGTCGCCGACGTCCGGTATCTCGACTGGGAAGGGACGCCCCGGTCGGTGGCGGCGTTCGCCCGGGTTTCGCTTGACGTCGCCGAGGACGGCATGGCGTCGCTGGTCTGGCCGGTACTCGACGACCTGATCACGATGTCGCTGGCCCGGGAGCGGCTGCTGCCCGGCACGGCCGATGTGGCCGAGGCGTTGCTCGATCTGGCGCCCGAGGCCGTTGCCACCGTCGACGCGGGACTGGCGGAGCCGTCGGTGTTGGTGGTGCCAGGTCTGCGCGCACTCGCCGCGCGCGCCGGCGGTTCTCGGGCGGTGGTGGCGGCCCGTGCGGTGATCGCCGAAATCGGAGAGCGATCCCGCTGAATCCGAGGTCGGCCTGATCGCCGGGCGATGACACCCGTCCCGCTCAGCCCGCAGAATGAGCGGATGGACCTGCTCGCTGCGGCCGTCGACGCCAGTCGGCGTTGGTACGACGGCATCTTCGCCCTGCACGGGCTGCCGGCGGCGTCCGACGGTCGGCTGTGGGTGGCGGGGGACGAAGTGCCGCCGTTCCATTCGGCGGTCAAGACCCTCGTCCGCGGGGTCGGGGTGGATGCCGTCCTCGACGCCATGGAGCCTCACCCACGCGGCTCGGTGGCCGACTCCTTCGGCGAGTTCGACCTGCGACCGCACGGCTTCGAGTTGCTGATCGACGCGACCTGGGTGGGTCATCCGGGGGTGACCGGCGCGTCCTGGCCGTCCGGCTGGACGGTCGTCCGCGACGCCGACCTGCTGGCGCGGTGGTGGCACCTGCACGACTACGACGGGGTGCTGCCGCCGCCGATCCTCCGCGGCGAGGACTTCCGGGTGCTGGCGCGGCTGGTGGACGGGGTGCCGGTCGCCGGAGCGGTCGTCCACGATGCCGGACGGGTGGCCGGCCAGTCGAACCTGTGGTCGAGCGGCGACCCGCTCGGCCCGGCCGATGCGGCCGAACTGCTGGCCTGCGCCGGCGTCCTGCACCCAGGGCGTCCGGTCACCGACTACGCCTGGGGTGACGAGCTGGACGTGCTGCTCGCGGTCGGTTTCGAGCCACTCGGGCCGCAGCGGATCTGGGCCCGGTGACCGACCCGCGGATCGAGTTCGTCCGGCTCACCGAGGTGGACGTCGCGGCCGTCGCCGCCCTGCTGAACGAACCCCGAAATGCCCGGCACATGCCACTGGCGAGCGCGTTCACCCTCGACGAGGCGGCCGGATGGGTGGCTGCCAAGGACGCCCAGTGGGCCGCCAACGGCTACGGTCCGTGGGCGGTGCTGATCGCGGGGGAGCTCGCCGGCTGGTGCGGCTTCCAGGCCGAACCGGGCGGCGCCGACTTCGGCCTTGTCCTGCGCCCCAGCCACTGGGGTCACGGGCAGGCGATCACCAAGCGAGCACTGCAGATCGGGTTCGCCGACGTCGGCCTGGACGCGGTGCTGGTCGCACTGCCCTACAGCCGGACGCCGGATCGGGCGATGGCCGGCCTCGGCTTCGCGCCCGACGGCGAGGTCAGCTACGCCGGGGTCCGGTTCCGGCAGTATCGGCTGACTCGCGAGGCGTGGTCGGCGCGTCGGTCAGGGGCGTCGGCAATTCGTGCCACCAGTCGACCAGCGGCTGCAGGGCCTGGACCAGACTCCGGCCACGCGGCGTCGGGGCGTAGCTGATCTGCACCGGCATGGTCGGCACGACGGTGCGCTCGATCAGCCCGTGCTGCTCCAGTTCGCGCAGACGCTGGGCGAGGACGCGGTCGGAGATGCCGGCCGAGAAGCGCCGGTACTCGCTGAATCGGCTCGCCCCGAGATAGCCGGCGATCAGCACCACCCCGACCCAGCGCCGTCCGATGAACTCGATGGCGTCCTGGGACGTCCGGCAGATCTGCTGGTCGGAATGCATCGCGACCACGTCACGCATCTTAGCCACTTACCTAGTGTAAGCAGCTAAGCCGATCCTGGCCAAGGTCGACCGATCGAGGCAACCTGCCGGCATGACCGACTTACGAGAACAGGCATTGGCGGACCAGCTGCGCTGGGTGCACGACATGCTGCGTCGCGACCTCGCCACCGTCCGGGAGCTTGCCCAGCGGGTGACCGAAGGAGCGGCCGCAACCGAGGTGACGGCCGAACTGGACGCCCTGCGCAGCCGAGGCCCGCTGTTCCAGTTGCGGGTGAACTGCCTGAGCTACTGCCAGACCCTCGGCGCGCACCACAGCAACGAGGACACCACATTGTTCCCGGCGGTACGGCTGTCCGCGCCGCACCTGGCCTCCGCCGTCGACCGGCTCGAGCAGGATCACGCGGTCGTCGCCGCACTGCTCGACCGGATCGGCGGGCTCGCCGACGCCCTGGCGCGCCAGCAGGCCCGGCTGGAACTCGTCCGGACGCTGGAGGAACTCGCCGGCCACCTGCTGGAGCACCTGGACTACGAGGAGCGCACCCTCGAACCGGTGTTCGCGTCCTGGAGCGGTTCCGGCGGACAGATGCCGGACGCCATCCGCGACGAACTGGCTCGCCGGGCGTCCGACGCATCGGGCGGCGAACAGTGAACCTGACGAGGACGCGCGGCCAACCCGATCACGAAGGACGTGCGGATCCCCGCCGACCGAACTTCGTAGGTCGAGTGTTCGCTGGTCGAGCTTGTCGAGACCTCTCTCGCGACGGTTCCGACAGGCTCAACCAGCGCTCGACAGCGCCTCAAGCTCAACCCAGCGCGCTCCGGCGCGTCCTCAGAGATCCACTGAGACGTTCGTGGCCACGTCGGGCCGCTCGCCGGTGATCATCGCTTTCGCGTACTTGATCAGCGCGATCGGCTTGGGGCTGTCGACCGTCCAGTACTCGGCGGAATCGGCGTGCACCTTCAGCAGCGCCACCGCCGGGTCGTCGCGGCCCTGTTCGAACCAGGCCTCGGCGTACGGATTCCACAACTCGTCGATCAGCGCGGCGTCCCGGGTCACCGAGGCGGTACCGGCGATCGAGAGGTAGTTGTCCCCGGACTGCAGGCTGACGTTGACGTGGGAGTCGGCGCTGACCTGCTCGGTCTTCGGTGAGGGATCCTCGGTGAAGAAATACAGGTCACCGTCGAAATCACGCTCCTGGATGGCGAGCGGACGGCTGAGCAGCCGGCCATCGCTGGTGCTGGTGGTGACAAATGCGAATCGGGCCTTCGAGATCAGCTTCCCGACCTGCTCGAACTCGGTGTCCTTCTCGGACGCGGTGTCGGTCATTCCTCGACGCTACCCAGCGCGGGATTCCTCAACACACCCTCGCGGGTGCCTTCGGCGACGACGGGCGGTGCGGGTCCTCGTGGGCCGAACACAAGGACTCTAGAGGATGCATCCATCGTCGGGAACCCGGGCGAACCGGGGCCGAGACACCTGCTGGCAGCAGCCGTTCACCCGCGCTACGGTCTGCCAATCCCAGCCCCGAGGAGTCGCTGTGAAATTCAAGTCCCTGGCGATCGTGCTGCTTTCGATCGCATTCTTCATCGCCAATTCGCACATTGCCCCGGCTGCCCCCAGTCAGGGCCGCGCCTCAACCACCCGCGCCAGCCTGCAGGCCACCCACGAGGGCCGTTCCTTGCGGGCGAACCTCCTCGCAGAGGGATTCGAGACCTCCCGGCAGTCCGTGCGGCCCACCGGACTCTCGCTGGCCGGCCACACGGTGTCGGCGAACAAGCAACTCTCCTACGAATTGGAGCTCGCCAGCCGCGGTGGCAAGACGACCGGGACCTACCAGGTGACCGATCTGGTTCGGGGCAAGAAGGTCACCCAGGTCTTCGCCCTCGACGTCATGCAGGCGACAGCCGACCGGGTGCAGTTCCGCCTCACCGATAGGGCGACGGGCGAAACCCGGCTGTACGACAGCACCCGGCCGCAGGAGTCGATCGCCTTCGCCATCCCGATCGGCATCGCGGTGATCTCGGTCGGGACGCTGCTGTACTACCTGGCGATCGGCGCGGCCATCATCGTCGCCGGCTACATCGCGCTCGAGGCGGCCAAGGCGGTCCCGAAGCTGATGGAGGAGTGGAACCGGCGACGCCAGTGGCGCCACTACACCGCGACCCGGTCCGGCTCGAAACTCTTCATCGGCAAGCACCTGACCTCGGCGCAGGCGCAGACCCGCGGACGGTCCGGCAAGGATGTGTGGTCGGTGTCGGCCAGCTACGCCAAGAGCCTCGCCAAGGTGTTGAATCGAAGCGGCGTCCCGGTCTGGCACGCGCCCCACGGAGCCGGCTATCTGTACCACTACCACCCCTACCGCCACGCGCCGAATATGCACTCGTTCTACGGCAGGTAGGTCGGTGGCCGTCTCCATCGACGAACTCGCCGCGGAACTCCGCGGCGAGTTCGGACTGCCCCGCCTGGTCACCCTCGACGAGCTTCGTGCCTGGCTCACCGACGACCTGGGCGGAACGCCGACGCAGTTGAGCGGGGAGTTCCTCGCCGGCGCGGTAGGGGCGTCCGAGCAACTCATCGACACCGGCGCGCTGGCCTTCAGCCTCTCCTGGGAGGGCGAGGTGGTACGAACCACGCTGGCCTCCGTGGATGAGTTGGAGCACCTCCCGCCGCCGGACGACGAGCCGCTCGACCTGGACGATCCCACGCCGGAGGCCATCGAGGTGGCCGGCATCCTCCGCGCCCTGGAAAGCGCCGAGCGCGTCCTGGTTCTCGTCGAGGCCGCGGACGGTGCCGGGCGGCCCACCAATTTCCTGACCCTCGGTCCCGGGCAACTCCTCACCGAGAAAATCTGGGCGTGCACCTCGGTCCTGCCACGCAGCACCGGGCGTCCGGTGAGCGAGCCGTATCGGCAGGCGTGCGCGCTCCGCGAGGCCGTCGCTCGGTGAGAGGTCCGACCCTGACGCGTCGCCAGGCGATCCTTGCCGGCGGGCTGGCGGCGCTCTCCCTCGCGGGATGCGCCGCACCGCGCGAGGGCACCCCCCATGTCGTCATGCTCGATTCCGGGGTCACCCTCCATCCGGCGCTGGACGCCTTCGCCATCACCCGCGAAGGCCCGGCCGCCAGCACCCCACACGGAACCCAGGTCGCCAGCCTGATCCTCGGCGCGACCGGGGTGGGACGCCGCCTCGACGCCGGCCGGGCGCGCCTGACCAGCATCAACATCGCCGAGGACGGTGCGCCCAGCATCGACGCGCTGCTTCGCGGCCTGGACCGTGCCGCGACGCTCAAGGCGGACCTCGTGAACATCAGTTCGGGCGTCCGGCACCCCGTCGAGACGCTGGAGGAGGCGGTCGACGCCGCCCGTGCCCGCGGGGTGCTGGTGGTTGCGTCGGCCGGCAACGCACCGTTCCTGGCGCCGGACTTCCCGGCCCGCTACGAGTCGGTGCTCGCGGTCGGCAGCGAAGCCCCGGGTGGCGCGCCACCCGTCGGCGTCGACGTCACCGAGCGCGGCACCGACCTGCCCGTCCTCGGTCTCGACGGGACGGTCACGAACCAATCCGGAGCGTCATTGGCCACCGCCCTGGCGTCCAACCGGATACTTGGCCTGTTGGCCGACGGGGCCATCGATTCGGCATTGGACTACCCGGTGAGGCGGTAGACATGGAACTGGTCCTGCCCAGCCTTGAGGAGCAGCGCGCGTTGTTGACGAGTCTGCGGCCACGGACAGCCACCCTGGAGTGGGTGGTCCGGCGCGGGGTGTCTCCGGAACCGCTGGACGCCCTGCTCGACGGATTCGACACCGAACGGACCGTAGGGATCGGGCCGCGTCCCGGGTACCCGAAACCGGACCGCGACGCCGCCGTCCTGGTGAGCCGCGCGCACCGGGATCTGTTCGCCAGGCTGGCCGAGAACGGACTGTTCACCGTCGAGCACGACTCGCGTGGCGACCGGGTGTCACCGACCGGCCTGGGCTTCATCGACGTGGGCTTTCTGGACGACCGCAAGCGGCTGATCTGCTCGACCGTCACCCACGCCGGCATCATCCACCTGCTGAACCCGGACGACTGAGCGAGCCGCGGCGACGAGCCGGCGCTCAAGCCAACGCGACCCCGGTGTGCTCGGCCAGGGCGTCGAGCAGGTCCTGCTGGAAGCGCTCGTCGTGCACCGAGGGATGCGGAGCCGCGCGGCGTTGGTGGAACCAGTAGCCTCCGCTGGTCCGCGCGTCCGGATCGGTACTGGTGGCGAGCCACTCCTGGGTCAGGTGGCCCAGCCGTAGGTCGTCGGTGGCGTTGGGCCCGCCCATCCGGGTGGGCACCCAACCGGGGTCGACAGAGTTGCTGGACACCTCGGGCCATAGTCGGGCGACCGATGCGGCCAGGGTGGAGACGAACAGCTTGGAGTCTGGGTAGCTGGCGGACGGACGGCGTCCGGACCAGTCGAGGCCGGTCAGCCGAGGCCGGCCGGATCGGTGAACCCCGCTGGTCAGATAGACCAGCCGGTCCGGCCGGGCCAGCAGAGCGGTGAGCAGGTAGGGCGCCACCACGTTGATGTGCAGCAGCCCGGCGCCGGTATAGATCCCGGCGTTGTGGATGACGGCGTCCATCCGGCCCAGAGCGTTCGCCTGGTCCGCCAGCTGCCGGGTCTGGAGGTCGTCGGACAGGTCCCCGACCACCACGTCGGCGCCGCGTTCGGTCAACTCGGCGACTGCGGGCAGCCGCGCAGCGCTGCGGACGTGCACGACGACCTGATGCCCGTCGGCCATCAACTGGGCGGCGGCCAGCCGGCCCAGGCCGTCCGCGGAGCCGGTGATCAGGACGCGCATCGCTTCCTCCCTCGGATCGAGTCATCGGCGCCGGGGCGGGCGCACGTCCGTCGCGTGGTGGGTGGGTCGTCCATGGGGCACACAGTAGGCGCTCACGAGCTAGGGCGTCCTGCCCGTCCCCGGCACTATGCACCAGCGACGGAGATGGTAGTCTTACTTTTCCAACTATTGCTACGATCGAGTCATGTCGCCCGCTTCGTCCCCTGAAGGCCGCTGGATCAGCATGGTCCGGCTCGGCCCGAAGTCGCAGATCGTGATTCCCAAGGAGGTCCGCGACCTGTTCGGCCTGGCGCCCGGCGATTCGCTGCTGCTGATGGCCGACCGCGAGCGCGGCATTGCGCTGGTCGACCCCGCGCAGTACGGCGACGTCATCGATCGAGCACTCGGTAGCGGCCCGGATCGGCCCGGGCATGCCTAGCGGCTGGGGGGCGGTGGTGCCGCTCAACGTCGGGTTCGCGCTGGCCGGAATCGTCGTGGTCTTCGGCGTCCGTGCCCTGATCGCGGTTGTCACCACGCGGGACTACTTCGGCAAACATGTGCGCCGAGTGGAGGCACTCGGGTTCCGGGAGCGGACGGTCGAGGTGCGCGACGGCGTCCGACTGAACATTGCCGAGGGTCCGGCGAACGGGATCCCACTGCTGCTGATCCCCGGCCAGGGCAGCGTCTGGCAGGAATACGCCAAGGCGATCCCGCAGTTGGTCGACAGGTTCCGGGTGGTGGCCGTCGACGTGCACGGGCACGGCCGCAGCAGCTGGGACGCCGCCGACTACACCTGTGTGCAGATCGCCGACGACCTGGCCCGCCTCATCGACCAGGTGTTCGGCGAGCCGGTGGCGGTCGCCGGCCATTCCTCCGGCGGACTGATCGCCGCCCGGCTGGCCGCCGCCCATCCCGGTGAGGTGCGCGCGGTGCTGCTGGAGGATCCGCCCTTCTTCGCCACCGAACCGGACCGGGTCGACCGCACCTTCGTCGGCATCGACGTCTACGCCCATGTGTCGTCGTTCCTCGCCCAGGACGCCGAGGATGACTGGGTGTGCTGGTACCTGCGGCACAGCTACTGGAAACGACTCCTCGGCCCGATCTGGCCGGCGCTCACCCGCAGCGTGGTCCGGCAGCGCCGCGCCGACCCGGGGTGTCTGCCGGTGGTGCGCTGGGTGTCAGTGTCGATCAACCGCATCTGGGAGTCGATCAGCCATCCATATGACCTGCGCTTCACCACGGCGTTCATCGACAACAGCTGGTTCGTCGCCCTCGACCAGCCACAGACCCTGGCCGCGATCGAGTGCCCGACAGTGTTCGTCAAGGCCACCACGCGGTACAACCGTCAGGGCGTCCTGCTCGCCGCGCTCAGTGATGACGATCTGGCCCGAGTCGAGAGCCTGCTGCCCGACAACCGCACCGTCCGGGTGCGCAGCTCCCACGACGTCCACTTCGCGAAGACCGGCGCCTACGTGCAGGCGTTGGAGCAACTGGTGGAGCGCTGATCCATCGTTGGTCGAGCGTGTCGAGTCCTCGGACGACGGGGAGCTGAGCAGGTCCCTCGAGACCTCAACCAGTGTGGTCAGGCCTCGGCTACCTCCGGACCGCCAGGAGAGCGCCGTGCGGACGGGTGCCCGGTTCGGCGCGGGTGGCCGTCCGGCTCACCGTGAAACCTGCGGCCTCGACCCGCGCCGCGAGCTGGTCGATAGGCCAGAAGTAGGCGGTCGTGACCGCATGCTCGAAGGGCTCGAGCCGTGCTCCGGCGCAGAAGCCGAGTGCCAGCCCACCACCGGACCTGACGCATCGGGCGAACTCGGCCAACGGCACGTCGATCAGCTCGGGCTCGGTGTGGATAAGCGAATACCGAGCGAGGACACCGGCCAGAGCTGCGTCGTCCACGCCCAGGTCCTCGGCGCGACCGACCCGGTAGCGATCTGACGGGTGGCTGGCCCGGACGCTGTCGATGAACTCGGGCACAGGGTCGACACCCTCGGCGTCCACACCGGCGGCACTGAGCAGATCCGTCCACTGACCGGGGCCTGCAGCAGACGTCGAGCACCGGCCCCGGTGCAGACCCCGCGCCCAGGCCAGGGTGAGGTCTCGATCGATCTTGGCCACCTGGTCGATGCTTCCGACCGATGCGATGTATTCCGCGGATCTGGCCGCATACGCGGTGCGGACGAGGTCGAGCGTCATGCCAGGCCACCCATCGCCCGGGCCGGCGCGCCCGTGTCGGTTGCGGGGCGGAGACCGCGACAAGTCCATGACGCCGGTATGGAACGCAATCGGTCCATCTGGAACAGAGTTGGTCCGATCGGGAGCGGTTGTCGTCTGACGCGGTCAGCCGGGATGCCGCTTCCCCGCGGTCGTCACGTGGCGCTCTATGCCACCTTCGATGCGTCACTGCCGAGATGTGGGAGAGATTGCCCAAGTCCACGCTCGCTACTTTGCCCAGCTGGGGCGGGCAGCCCGTCCGCTCACACAAGGGCTGGGGATCGCTCGCTGGCAGTCGGTTCGTTACCCCGATTTGGTGCAATCGAGTTGATCTCGGCACTCTCGACTTCGGCGTCGACAGCGGTCTATAGTGTTAAAATAAGCAGTATGGAGGTCGTTGCCAGGCAGGTAAACCATCAGCGTCGCCTCGGCTTGCCGAGGAAGCTGGCGCTACTGTCCGGTATCGAACCGGGCCGATTCGTGACGGTTGGGCCGGCGGTGGCGTGTCAGGCCGCATTGGCGATCACACCGGCCAGCGCCGACGCTGACGCGGGTTCGAGGCGGGACCCTGATCGTCCCAGGCGCGTGACCAGTGTGCTGCAGGTGACGATTCCGAAGCCCTACATGGAACGTGTAGGGCTGGAGGTCGAGGACTGGGTGTTCGTCGGGTCGCTGGGGATCGATGCTGGGTTGTTGCTGCAGCCGCAACACGCTGTGGTGTTAGCGCCGAAGGGTGGCTCGGCCAGGAAAAGGGTGACGGCTCGTGTCCAGCAGTAACGCGCGGCCGGGGCCGCTCAGCAGAGGTTCGTCGAAGAAGTCGAGCGACGGACGCTCCCTGCCGGTCCAACCTGGAGTGGTCAATGATGGGGGCATGTCCTGTTCCGCTGCGGTGCGTGCGTCACGATCTGGCGATGTGACATCGAGGGGGACCATCGAGCGCATGGCGATCGTCTCCTCGCTACGCCATACCCGGCACTGGGAAGCGATCCAGGCTGACAACGTCGCCGAGATCACCCGACGTGACGTGATCGGCGCGGGTGTGTGTCTGCCGATGGTGCTCTTCTGCGCCAAGCCAGTTGTGCCGGTGATCGGCTGGAACCTGGCCATCGCGTGTAAGCGGGTGGAAGCGGGCGTGGGGCCATTGTTGGTGCGCGAGGAGTTGGCGGCCAGGATCGCTGCCGGTGTGGATCATTTGGTTCCGGCGGCGGTGCGGATGCTGGGTTTCATCACGATCTCGCCGCTGGCTGCGGCCCGTGGGGCGTTGGCTGCGGTCAGCGGCTACGCGCAGGCGATTGCTGCTGTTCCTGATCCGCCTGGTGCTGATTCATGGCAGGCACTTGATTGCGATTTCTATGGGTTCACCGTCGCCGCAGTGGATCCCGGCGGTGCTCGTGTGGTCGTGCCGGGTCTTGGCTGGGCTAAGCATCCTCGAGGCGGTGTTGGGCATCAGCGCCGGTTGATGGAGGAGCAGTTGTTCGACGTAGCGTTGCGCGCTGGGCTTACACCGGGGCAGGAATGAGCGGAGGCAGCTTGTTATAGAGCTTCCACCAGGCCCCCTGGAAGGCGGGCGGTTCCCAGTTCATGCCGGTGGTGGCGCTGATGTCGAGGTTGACGGTTTGGGCATGGTTGCAGGTCTGGAGCCAGGTGTGTTTGCGCGCCAGCACCGACGGCCCCATCAGGACGCGTTCGCCGAGCAGCGCAATGGCGGCCAGGGAGTGTCGGTAGGCGGCCGCGGAACTCGCGATCGGTTCGATGGTCAGCCCCGTGCAGAACCGGCAGCTGCACCGCCAGGGAATTTCGTTGTCTGGGCTTGCGGCGATTCCGGCCGCGATCATCTCCAGGCTTCGATAGGCCATGCAGCTAGGCACCAGCGCACTGATGGTGGCGGGTCGTCCACCGCCGCCTTCCTTGATCGGGTAGATATGCCGCAGGGCGCTGGTTGCGCCTACCGCACCCCAACTGGCTCCGAATGCCACCGCCCCGATGACCGACAGATCGCTGCGCAACATGCCGATCTTGACTCGGGACGTATCGAGGAGGTGGGCCAGGCCGGTGACGGCTTTGGCGACCCCAAGAGGATCCTTGGCATGCTCCAGCGCCAGGGCCACCGGCACCCCTTCGCGGTTGATCACTTCGGCGAGGAACTCGACATCGCGGGTCACCCAGTCCAGCGGCAGGGCGAGTACACACACGGTGCCGTCACCGAGTCTGGATGCCTGGCCAAGTATGGCGGTCAGCGCATCACGGTCTCCCGCTGGAAGATAGGGCGAGTCGGTGAGTTGGGCTCGCAGCCCTGCCCGCCGCTGCGCGGTTACCCAGTGCGGGTTCAATCGGGTATCGACTCGTCGGCCCTTGCCCGAGTAGCAGTTCGCATCGAGCAGGATCCCGTCCAGATCTGCGCCGGCTCTCCGACAGTCAGCCAGAATGCTGCCTAGTCCGCTCTGATACGACTGCTGGGTCAGGGTGATTACCACACCGACTTGTTCGTTCTGCATCAGCTCGGCTGCGTGCCCCAACCGGCCCGGCGCCAGGTCGGTTTGGAAGTAGAGCGCGGGTGCCCCTGGCAGGAGCGGGTTCGGGCTGGGGAACCGGCCAGGCCGCGGCATCACCCGACCTTCCTCGATTGGATGAATCGTCATGTAATCTCCCATCCTTGGTGGTGGGTCAGAACAGTAGATGCAGCCCTCGACAGTTCACCGGGGCGAACCTGCTCCTTCACGGCGTCACCAGCTTCAGCTTCGTCCGCTTCGGCAGCACGCCGGGCGGATGATAGAGGGTGGTGAACGGTTCGGGAAGCATCCGTGCGGCGTGGGCAAGGTCGGCAGTGTCATAGTCATGTTCGTCGAGATGCAACGTCATGACCCGGGTGAGTGTCGCCGGCATCTCAGCCTCGAGCCCGCCGGGCTCCACGTCCCGCCAGCCAAGCTGGTTCAGCCTGATCTGGAACTGTCGGTATTGCCGATCGGAGATGATCTCCAGATCGAAGGCGCGGCGGATCAGCGCCGAGATCGACATCCCCCACCGAGCTTTCAACTCGATCAGCCGAGGGAAGTCGCGGGTGGTCAACCCGGCCAGAAGGGGGCCTATTTCCTCGGCAGGTGCCAAGAACTCTGCGGCGAACTCGTTGGCCTGCTTCTCCTGATCATCACCCGGCACCGCATGCAGAATCAGATGCCCCAGCTCGTGGCAGGTGGTGAATCGTTGCCGGTCGGCGGGCAGGCCGGTGTTGACGACCATGATCGGTGGCCGGTCCAGGTCTCGCGGCCACGTCGAGACGGCGTCCTGTGCGTCGGTGAACAGGCTCCTGGTGACCACGATGATCCCGACCGCCTCCAGCAGCGCGATCACGTTGCTGATCGGACCGGACGGCACGCGCCACGCCGCCCTGATGGTTCGTGCCGCCTCGGCCGGGTCCCCTCCGAACTCGTCCAGGTCCATGCGCTGCAACTCTGCTTCCGGCACCAACTCGACACCTTGAAGGAGTCCCTCGACCGACAGTCGGGTCAAATGGGTCAGCGCCTCAATCCGGCGCTTGCCGGTCACCCCGATCTTGGAGTGCCGCCGGCGATGATGCAGGCACGTAACCTCAAGGCCCTGAATCGGGGTATCGTCGACCAGCAAAGACACCGGGCAGTCCAACGCTTTTGCCACTGCAGTCAGACGAGGCTCGACCAGCGGCACCAGACCCGCCTCGATCTTGGAAATCCATCCCTGCGTCGCGTCGACTGCGCCCGCCAGCTCGCTTTGTGACCAGCCCTTGCTCTCACGCACCAGCGACACCATCCGCGGCCTAGCCGGGCTACTCATTGCGAGTCCGTCGATCGGCACGGCTGTCCAGACGCCGCTGCGCCGCGGTCTGGCTCGAGCGGATCAACGGCGGCGACAACGGCGTCAACGGCAACTGCACCGGCCGCTCGACCTCGCCATGACCCGGCCGGTTCAACGGGATCGAATACAGCGCCTCGCTGCCCACGTGGCACACCAGCGCGCAACGCTCAACGTCGGCGTCGTCGGCGGCGAGAACGTATCCGGCGGTGAGCACCGTGCCAGGCTCCATCATCGGCAAACAGGGATCCCCCAGGTGATAGGCGAGGCGCTGGGCGCGATCGGTGTCACTCAGACAGAACCCCAACTGGGGCGTCAGGGCACGAAACCGCACCTGCACCGAACCGCCGGCAAGGCTCACCCATGGACGGCCATAGCGTTCCTCGACCCGCACCCCTGCGACGCCGCCGAACACCCGTCGAGCGGGCTCACGAGTGAAGTCGGAGATCAACATGGCCCGCGCCGCCGGACCGATCTGAGCGAGTCGTGACCCCGGGTGGGAACCCGTGTTGCGATAGGCCACCCACGCCTGTCCAAGAACCTGCGCAAACCGGGGCAGGTGCTCGTCAACGATCACCGCGATCTGCTCGCGAGGCAACGGAACGGGCTGAACAGAACTCATCACTCCACACCTCCAAGGAATGCTCTAAGAATATCCTAACGCATGATTGCCGGGTAATGACGTTCCTCCCGGCGGCTTGGCGCGTCGCTGGTTCGTCCAAGGGCGTGCCAGCGGAACAGAAGTCGCAGATGAGGGTCGCATGGTGATCTGCAAGCGCGCGTTGACGCGAAGGGGCGATCGAAGGCAGAGGCAAGTCCTCGTGCAGTTGCATGCATGATTCGGTGATGTCGGGCATAGGCCGCCTGCATCCCCGGCGGGCACCTGACTCCTGGACCGATCACAGCGGAACTTTCAGTCCGCCTCTCGGCATTCGATGTCCGCGAACCTGCCCGGCGAAGATCTCGGCGAAGCGATGAGGCTGCGCTCGGCTCGCCCGCAGGAGAACACGTGACTTTCCACGAGTCGAACTCATCGGTCCTGGGTCTCAGGATGCTCTTAGGTGAGCTAGCAGGGTCATTTGGCTCGTGTTCACTTCATCTCGACAACAGCACCTCAGTGCTGCATGTCGACGAAACGGCTGTAGTGGCCCTGGAAAACCGTCGGGATCGTCGCGGTGGGGCCGTTTCGGTGCTTGGCGATGATGAAGTCGGCCTCGCCGACCCGCTCGGAGTCCTTGTCGTAGGCGTCGGCGCGGTGCAGCAAGATGACCATGTCGGCGTCCTGCTCCAGCGAGCCGGATTCGCGCAGGTCGGACAGCATCGGCTTCTTGTCGGTGCGCTGCTCGGGGCCACGGTTGAGCTGGGAGAGTGCCACCACGGGCACGTTCAGCTCCTTGGCGAGCAACTTCATCTGGCGGCTGAACTCGGACACCTCGAGCTGGCGGGACTCGACCTTCTTGCCCGAAGTCATCAGCTGCATGTAGTCGACGATGACCAGCTTCAGGTCGTGCCGCTGCTTGAGCCGGCGGGCCTTGGCCCGGATCTCCATCATGGTCAGGTTCGGCGAGTCGTCGATGAACAGCGGGGCACTGGACACCTCGCCGGTCTTGCGGGCGATCCGCTGCCAGTCGTCGTCGCCCATCTGACCCTTGCGGATGTGGTTCAGCGGCACCCCGGCCTCGGCCGAGATCAGCCGCTGAACGATCTCGGACTTGCCCATTTCCAGTGAGAAGAAGCAGCTGGTCAGCTTGTTCTTGATGGACGCGGCCCGCGCCAGGTCGAGCCCCAGCGTCGACTTACCCATGCCGGGACGCGCGGCGATGATGATCATCTGGCCGGCGTGCAGGCCGTTGGTCAGCTCGTCCAGCTCAATGAAGCCGGTCGGCACCCCGGCCAGGACGCCGTGCTGGCTGAGCGACTCGATCTCGTCGAGGGTGCGCTCCATCAGCACGCTCAGCGGTTCGTAGTCGTCGGAGGTCTTGCCCTCAGCCACCTCGTAGATCGCCTGCTGGGCCCGGTCGACGATGTCTGAGACCTCGCCGCCACCGGTGTAGCCCATCTGGCTGATCTTGATCGACGCCTCGACCAGCCGGCGCAGCACCGCCTTCTCTTTGACGATCTCGGCGTAGAAGCTGGCGTTGGACGCGATCGACACCGACGACAACAGGTCGTGCAGGTAGATGTGCCCGCCGATCTTGCCGATCTCGCCGCGCTTGGCCAGCTCGTCGGCGACCGTGATGGCATCGGCCGGCTCACCGCGTCCGAACAGGTCGATGATCGCGTCGAAGATCTGCTCGTGCTTGGGCAGGTAGAAGTCCCGGCCCCGGACGATCTCGGCGACGTCGCCGATCGCGTCCTTGCTCAGCAGCATCGCACCCAGCGCGGACTGCTCGGCCTGCACGTCCTGCGGGGGCGTCCGGTCGGGTGAGCCGCCGAAGTCGCGCGGATCCTCCTCGTAGGGGGGCAGTGACGCGAGTGACATGCCTTCCCCTCCCATGCGCGACAATTCCACCGACCGACACGCTAGTCGGTCGATCTGACAGTTCGTTCACCAGTTCGAATATGCGATCTCTCGCGGCGCTCGCACAGGGCGATCTGTGCGGCGTATCGCCCGACCATAACGGCGCTGTCGGAGTGTCGTCCAACCCGAGTTATCCACAGGTCGGCGCGCATCTTGTGGATTCTGTGGAGCCACGCCGTGAAAGCTGTGTACGACGCGCCGAGGAGTCGGTGGATGAGAAAATTTCCCTTCCCGGATTGCTGGCCTCACTAGGCCTTTCATGCATCCAGGCAGGTGAATTTCCGCTGAGCTGGGGCTGAGTCTCCCCAGCTGGATTCGGCTTGACAGTCGCGGCGGGAGCTGGTGTATGGGGTGAGGGGCCCAGGTTGTCCACACCTGACACCCATTGCGCCGATACCCTTGGGGGGTATACTGACAAGGGTCGACGCCTACTGTCGCAGAAGCAGGAGCAACATATGTCCCAAGTGTCCCAGGCGGATCCGGGTTTGGCCGGCAATCCCGACGATCCGTCACCCGCTGGTCACGGATACCTGAGCAGCAAGGACGCCTACCTCAAACGGCTCCGCCGGATCGAGGGCCAGGTCGGCGGCCTGTCTCGGATGGTCGCCGACGAGCGCTACTGCATCGACATCCTCACCCAGATCTCGGCCGCCACCCGAGCGCTGGAATCGCTGGCGTTGGGCCTGCTCGACGATCACTTGCGGCACTGCGTGGTGCACGCCGCACGCGAGGGCGGCGACGAGGCCGAGACCAAACTGACCGAAGCCCGGGACGCGATCGCGCGCCTGGTCCGATCCTGACCGAACGAAGGAGAAACATCATGGAGAGCACCTACACCGTCGAAGGAATGACCTGCGGGCACTGCGTCGCCGCCGTCACCGAAGAGGTCAAGCAGATCCACGGCGTCACCGACGCCGTCGTCGTCCTGGACGGCGGCAAGCTGACCGTCACCTCGGACGCCCCGGTCGACTTCGACCGGATCGTCGAAGCCGTCGCAGAGGCGGGCGACTACACCGTCGCCTGATCCTCTGCTGAATTCGGGCGACCTGGGGTTGCGGGGGGTGCCGCGGCGGGACCGGACGCCCTCGCCGCCCACCTCCAGATCGCCGGGGCAAGCCCCGCCGATCTTCCGGACGCCCACCTACCTGCCGAGGGCGTCCGGTCCCGCCGCTTTCAACGCTTGCGGGCCGTTGGCCACCGCGGAACCTATCTGCGAGTGCGTCTGAAGTAGCCGGCCCAACCCGCGTCCGTGTCGAACCCGAGCGAGTTCGGCCGCCTCCCTTACCAATCGATAGACGTACGAACGAAGAAGGACATGACCACCACCACGCAGCAGCAATCGATCGAGCTCGACATCGACGGCATGACCTGTGCCTCGTGCGCGGCCCGGATCGAGAAGAAGCTCAACAAGGTGGACGGCGTCACAGCCTCGGTGAACTACGCCACCGAGAAGGCGCGGGTGCTCACCGACACCCCGATCCCGGTGGCTGACCTGATCGCGGTCGTCGAAAAGACCGGGTACCACGCCGCACTGCCGGACCCGGCCAAACCCGAGGTCGACCACGCCAAGGAGCTGCAGACCCGGGTGCTCGTCAGCGCCGTACTTGCCGTCCCCGTGATCGCGCTGGCCATGGTGCCAGCCTGGCAGTTCCCGGGTTGGCAGTGGGTCTCACTGGCGCTGACCGTTCCGGTCTACGGCTGGGCCGGCTACCCGTTCCATCGCTCGGCGCTGGTCAACGCACGGCACGGCGCCACCACAATGGACACCCTGATCAGCCTCGGCACCACCGCCGCGATGGGCTGGTCGCTGTACGCGCTGTTCTTCGGCCACGCCGGCATGATCGGGTACACCCACGGCTTCGAGTTCATGCTGATGCGCGGCACCGGCGAGGGCAGCGTCTACTTCGAGGCCGTCGTCGGCATCATCACCTTCCTGCTGCTCGGCCGCTGGTTCGAGGCCCGCTCCAAGCAGCGCGCCGGCGAGGCCGTCCGGACCCTGCTACAACTCGGTGCCACCGAGGCGACGCTGCTGCGAGGCGGCGTCGAGACCCGGGTTCCGGTCGACTTCCTCAAGTCCGGGGACACGTTCGTCGTGAGGCCGGGGGAGAAGATCGCCACCGACGGCGAGGTGATCGAGGGCAACTCGGCGGTGGACGCGTCCATGGTCACCGGCGAATCGGTGCCGGTCGACGTCGGTCCCGGCGACGCCGTGATCGGCGCCACCGTGAACGCCAACGGACGGCTGATCGTGAAGGCCACCCGGGTCGGAGCCGACACTCAGTTGGCGCACATCGCCCGGCTGGTCGAGCAGGCCCAGACCGGCAAGGCCAACGTGCAGCGGCTCGCCGACCGGATCAGTTCGGTGTTCGTGCCGATCGTGATCGGCCTGGCCCTGCTCACCTTCGTCGGCTGGCTGCTGGCCGGTGCCGGCTTCGCCTTCGCCGCCTCCGCCGCGGTGGCGGTGCTGATCATCGCCTGCCCGTGCGCCCTCGGCCTGGCCACCCCGACCGCGCTGCTGGTCGGCACCGGACGCGGCGCGCAACTCGGCATCGTGATCAAGGGTCCCGAGATCCTGGAACGCACCAAGTCGGTCAGCACCGTCGTGCTGGACAAGACCGGCACCGTCACCACCGGCACCATGGCCGTGGTCGACACCGCCGACGACGGTTCGGACGCCGGCTGGCTGCGGCTGGCAGGCGCCGCTGAGTCGGCCTCGGAGCACCCGATCGCCCGGGGGATCGCCCAGCACGTGGCCTCCGACGCGGCCTTGACCGACTTCGAGAACCTGCCCGGACGCGGCATCCGCGCCACCGTGGACGGCCACCAGGTGCTCGTCGGCACCCCCGCCCTGGTCGGTGCCGACGTCGCTGAAGCGTCGCCGGCGGTCACCGCCTTCACCTGGGCGCAGGGCAAAGGCCACACCGCCGTCCTGGTCGCCGTGGACGGCGAACTGCGCGGCATGATCGCCGTCGCGGACGCCGTCAAGGACACCTCGGCCGACGCGATCGCCGAGCTGAAGGAGCTGGGCCTCACCCCGGTGCTGCTCACCGGAGACGCCCGCGCGGTCGCCGAGGCGGTGGCCGCCGAAGTCGGCATCGAGCAGGTGATCGCCGAGGTGCTGCCGGCCGACAAGCTGGCCGAGATCAAGCGGCTGCAGGCCGACGGCACGCAGGTGGCGATGGTCGGCGACGGCGTCAACGACTCCGCGGCACTGGCCCAGGCCGACCTCGGCATCGCGATGGGTACCGGCACCGACGCGGCCATCGCGGCGTCCGACCTGACCCTGATGCGCGGCGACCTGCGGCTGGCGGCGGCCGCGATCCGGCTGTCCCGGGCCACCCTGGCCACTATCAAGGGCAACCTGTTCTGGGCCTTCGCCTACAACGTCGCCGCGATCCCGCTGGCGGCGCTCGGCTTCCTCAACCCGATGATCGCCGGTGCCGCGATGGCGCTGTCGTCGGTGTTCGTGGTGCTGAACAGCCTGCGGCTACGCCGCTTCAGTGCGCGCTGATCCGGCAGGCGGGTCAAACAGGCACGAACAAGGATCCGGATCGGGCCGGAACAGACCAGCCCGATCCGGATCCTTATCGCTCATCCGTGACCGGCCCTGCCTGCAGCACTGAGATCTCGGCGCCGGTCGGGCCGGCGGGAGGGCGCGGAGCATCGTCACCCCGGCGAACGCCTGGGTCTCCGTGGTGGACGTGGTCAGTGCAGCCGGCCACCGAGCCGGGGGCGTCCGAGATCGGGCTTCAGGTAGTCGCTGGTCTGCACGGGCCGCCCGGCCATCAGGTCGGTATAGATGCTCAGCATCGCGGTCGCCTGGCGTTCGATGGTCCACCGGCCGGCCAGTTCCCGGCTGCGGGCGGCCGCCCGGGCCGCGTAGCTGGGATCCTTCAACAACCGCAGCATCGACATCATCGCCTGGCTCAGCGACACCATGTTCGGCCTTGCCACCAGGGCATTCACGCCCGGGTCGACGACCAGGTTGAGTTCCGGGTCGACGATCACCAACGGCAGCCCGCACAGCGCCGCCTCGTGCAGCACCAGCGCCTGGGTGTCGGTCTGGGACGGGAAGACGAACACATCGGCACTGCCGTAGTAGGCGCCCAGGTCGTCGTGCGGCACCCGTCCGACCAGCCGGACGCCGCCGTGCCGGGCCGAGCGCTGCAACCGCCGCCGCAATGCCGGGCTGGTCTCCTGGAAGTCGCCGACGATCATCAGCTCGGCGCCCGGTTCGAAGTCGCGAACCAGCTCGAAGGCGTCCAGCAGCAGGTCCAGGTTCTTCTCCGGTGAGATCCGGCCCACGTACAGCAGCCGTGGCCCGCGTCCGTGCGGCAACGGCTTGCGATCCGGCAGCGGATCGGCGCCGTTCGGCACCACCTTGACTTTCGCCCCCGGCGCCAGCTCGAGTACCCGCCGGCCGGTCTTGTCCGACGGCGTGGTGACCAGGTCGGCGGTGCTCAGCATGTCGGACGCCGCCTGCAGCAGCTCCAGTTGGGCGCCGCCCCGGCGCGGCCGTTTGAGCCGCAGCTTGCGTAGCTTCGCCCACGGCTTCGACTCGGCCCGCATCGCGAACATCCGGTAGGCGGCGTTCAGGAACGGTCCCAGATGCCAATAGTGCTCGGCGTAGGCCTCCAGGTCGGTGTGCCAGGTGACCACCAGCGGACGCCCCGCCCGCTGCGCCACCCACATGCCCAGCAGCCCGACCCCGCCCAGGCCGTGGACGTGAATGATGTCCGGTGGGTCGGCGACCAACTGGGCCAGCCGGAACTCCAGGTCGCGGCCCAGCGACAACCGGATGCCCGCCCCCGGGATCGGCACCGACGGCATCCGGATCTCCCGCCGGTGCGGATCGCCGGCCAGCGGGTTCGGCCCCTTCGCCTCGGGCGCCACCAGCAGCACCCGGTGCCCGGCCGCCAGCACTTCGCGTTCCAGGAACTGCACCGCGTACAGCAGGCCGCTGGGTGCCGGGCCGTAGTTGTCGGTGAACTGGGCGATGGTCAGCGGGCGCTCCGGCATCGCGGCGTCCGCGGCCCGCGGAAACTCGAAGGTCAACGGGTCGTCGACGTCCGAGGGCGCCAGCTCCTTCTCAGCCATGACGACAGGGTAGTGTGCCGGACGCCCGCCGCCCGGAAGGTCAGTAGCGCAGGGAGCCGTAGATCCGCCGGGCGTTCTCCAGGGCTGCCACATAGCCGGCCCGCAGGTAGGACGAACCGTCGGCGGCGTCGGCGGGCACCGCCAGCAGGCCGCGGAAGTCCTCGACCCGGCGGTAATTCCGGCGCCGCATCCAGTCCTCAAGACCGGCCACGAGCGTCCGGCCGTAGCCGGCCCCGTGCCGCACCAGTGCGGAGGTGGTCATCACCACATCCGCTCCGGCCAGCAGATAGCGGATCACGTCCGCCGCCTCCTCCACCCCGGACGTGGCCGCCAGCGACGCCGGGGTGTGCCGGGCCAGGGCCGCGATCCAGGTGCGTGGCAGCCGTCCTTCGAAACGGGTGGAGAGCGCCACCGACGGCTTCACGGTCAGCGTCTCGATGTCGACATCGGGCTGCAGGAACCGGTTGAACAGCACCAGGCCGTCCGCGCCCGCCTCGACCAGCCGCAGCGCCATATTGCCCGGCGAGGAGAAGTACGGGCTGAGCTTCACCGCGATCGGCACCGGCACCGCGGCCCGGACAGCGCCGACGATGTCCAGATGCCGCTGCTCCACCTCGGCACCGGTGATGCTCAGCTCGCCGGGCACGAAGTAGATGTTCAGCTCGATCGCGGCCGCCCCGGCGTCCGCCAGCTGCCGGGCGATGGTCACCCAGCCGCCCAGGCTGGAACCGTTGATGCTGGCGATCACCGGCACGTCCACCGCCGACGCCGCCCGCTCCACCAGCGCCACGTACCGGTCGGCCACCCCCGGTGCGCCGGTGTCGATCGCCGGGAAGTAGCTCAACGCCTCCGGGAACGACTCCTCGTGGCGCTCCGCCAGGTCGGCGTCCAGCATCCGCTGCCGGCGCACCTGCTCTTCGAACAGCGAGTACATCACCACCGCGCCGACTCCGGCCGCGGCCAGCGAACGGACGCCGTCGACGGTCTGCGACAGCGGCCCGGCGGAGGCCACCAGCGGGTTCCGCAACCGCAGTCCCAGATAGCTCGTGGTGAGGTCCATCGCTCCTCCAGTCCGGTCAGCGCACGTCGGCGGCGAACATCTCGGCCGGCCGCAACGCCAGCTCCTCGTACTCGGCCCAGCGCCGGTTCACCTGATCCTGACCGAGCTGCAGCATCCGCTCGGCCTCGGCGGGATGGGTGCGGGCGAGCATCCGGAAGCGCAGCTCACGGTCGTGGTAGTCGCGCAGCGCGATCCGCGGGCGGGGCGAGTCCAGCAGGAACGGGTTGGCGTTGGCGTCGCGCAGCACCGGGTTGAACCGCATCAGCGGCCAATGCCCCGAACTGACCGCCCGGTACTGCTGATCGAGGCCGGTGCGCATGTCGATGCCGTGCGCGATGCAGTGGCTGTAGGCCAGGATCAACGACGGGCCGGCGTAGGTCTCCGCCTCACGGAACGCCTTCAAGGTCTGCTGCGGATCGGCTCCCATCGCCACCCGGGCCACGTAGACGCCGCCGTAGGCGATCGCCTGCATCGCCAGGTCCTTCTTGTAGGTGGTCTTGCCGGCGGCGGCGAATTTCGGCGACTGCACCCACCGGCGTCGACTTCGACGACTGGCCGCCGGTGTTGGAGTACACCTCGGTGTCCAGCACCAGAATGTT
This sequence comes from Micropruina sp., assembly GCF_047602385.1. GTDB lineage: Bacteria > Actinomycetota > Actinomycetes > Propionibacteriales > Propionibacteriaceae > Micropruina. The sequence continues at coordinate 312,955 of NZ_JASGHL010000005.1, read as the reverse complement.
GACGTCGCGCCCGGATGCCAGCACGTGGTCCAGGCCACCTGAGCCGATGTCGTAGGCCCAGCCGTCGCCGCCGACGATCCACACCGAACGGCGCAGCAGATGGTCGGCCACGCTGCGCAGGTCCTCGATCAGTCGCAGCCGCTCGCCCACCAGCGGGGTGCCGGGCGGCAGCTGGCCCACCGACTCGGTCTCGGCCTCGACCGGCGCGCCGCGGCGTCCGGTCAGTTCCGGATCATCGGTGGCGGCACCCGGCTTGCCGACCGGGAACAGCACCGTGACGTGATGCGGGCTGCAGTGGGTGGTCAGCATCTCGTCGAGCAGCATGGTCAGATGTTCGACCCGGGCCCGCTGGTGGGACAGGTCCGATTCGTACTGCTGCGGGGCGGTCAGCACCGAGTCGACCAGTTCGTCGCCCAGCTCGGGACGCAGCGCGTCCAGCCGCTGCCGGGCCAGCTCGGTCTGCAGATCGGCGGCCAGCCGCAGCCCCAGCCCGAACTCGGCGTTGTCCTCGAACAGCGAATTCGACCAGGCCGGGCCGCGCCCGTATTTGTTGCGCGACCACGGCGTGGTGGGCAGATTGCCGCCGTAGATCGACGAGCAGCCGGTCGCGTTGGCGACGCTGGCCCGGCCGCCGAACAGCTGGCTGAGCAGCTTCAGGTACGGGGTCTCGCCACACCCCGAGCAGGCGCCGGAGAACTCGAACAGCGGTTCCAGGAATTGGGTGCCGCGCACCGTGCCGAAGTCGACCCGGGACCGCTTGTTCACCGGCAGCGACTCGAAGAACGCCACGTTCGCCCGCGCGGCGTCGCGTTCCGGCTGCGGCGCCAGGTTGATCGCCCGCCGGTCCGGGTTGCCGATCGGCTTCACCGGGCAGGCTTCGACGCACAACCCGCAGCCGGTGCAGTCCTCGGTGTACACCTGCAGCGTGTAGCGCGAGCCCGGGAAGCCGGCGGCGTTCAGCGGCGCCGACTCGAAGGACGCCGGAGCGCCGTCCAGCGCGTCCTGCTTGTAGTACTTGGCGCGTAACACCGCGTGCGGGCAGACGAAGGCGCAGCTGCCGCACTGGATGCAGGCTTCGGCGTCCCATTCGGCGACGATGTCGGAGATGCTGCGCTTCTCGTACCTGGTGGTGCCGGAGGGATAGCTGCCGTCCACCGGCAGCGCCGACACCGGCAACGAGTCGCCGGCGCCGGCCAGCATCGCGGCGGTCACGGTGCGGACGAACTCCGGCGCGTCGGCGGGCACCGGCGGCAGCCGTCCGGCGTCGGAGACCACCGCCGAGGGCACCTCGACCCGGTGCAGGGCGGCGACCGCGGCGTCCACCGCGGCCTCGTTGCGGGCCACCACGTCGGCGCCCTTGCGGGCGTAGGTGGTGCGGATCGCGGCCTTCACCTTCTCGATCGCGACCTGCGGCTCCAGCACTTTCGAGATCGCGAAGAAGCAGGTCTGCAGCACGGTGTTGGTGCGGTTGCCCATGCCGGCGGCCCGGGCCACCGAACCGGCGTCGATGGCCCACAGCTCGATGCCGAGCTCGATGATCGCCGCCTGCATCTCAAGCGGCAGCCGTCCGAACAGCTGCTCGGGAGGGTGGGGTGCGTTGACCAGCAGCACGGTGCCCGCCCGGGCGTACTCCAGCACGTCGACCCGCTCCAGGATCGAGGTGTGGTGGCAGCCGATGAACCCGGCCGCGCCGACCAGATAGGGCGCCTCGATCGGACGCGGTCCGAACCGCAGGTGGGACACCGTCCGCGACCCGGACTTCTTGGAGTCGTAGACGAAGTAGCCCTGGGCGAAGGTGCCGTCGGTGCTGCCGAGGATCTTGATGGTGTTCTTGTTGGCGCCCACGGTGCCGTCCGAGCCGAGCCCGTAGAAGACCGCGCGGTGGGTGTCGGGATCCTCCAGGTCGAGGTCGGCCGGGTAGGGCAGCGAGAGCCGGGTGACGTCGTCGGTGATCCCGATGGTGAATCGCCGCCGCGGCGTGGGCAGCGCCAACTCGTCGAAGATGCCGACCACCATCGGCGGCGTGAACTCCTTGCTCGACAAGCCGTAACGGCCGCCGATCACCATCGGCATCGGCCGGCCATGGACCGAGGGGACGGTTCTTTCGGTCCATTCCTGGCCCAGAATTGGACCGGAAGAACCGTCCCCGCGGACCGTGGACGCCTCGCCCAGGGCGGCCATCACGTCCAGGAACAGCGGCTCACCGGACGCTCCGGGCTCCTTGGTGCGGTCCAGCACCGCGATCCGGCCGGCGGAGGCGGGGATGGCGGCCAGCACCTGCTCGGCCGGGAACGGACGGTACAGCCGCAACTGGACGCAGCCCACCCGGTGGCCCGAGCCGTTGAGGTGCTCGACGGCCTGCCGGACGGCCTGGGCGCCGGAACCCATCACCACTATCACCCGCTCGGCTTCGGGGTGGCCGTGGTACTCGACCAGCCGGTAGCCGCGGCAGGTGCGCTCGGCGAAGGAGTCCATCGCCTGCTGGACGAGGTCCGGCACCGCCAGGTAGTAGGGATTCACCGTCTCGCGGGACTGGAAGTAGGTGTCCGGGTTCTGCGCGGTGCCGCGGATGATCGGATGCGCCGGTGACAGCGCCCGGCGCCGGTGAGCCCGGACCAGGTCCTCGGCCACCAGCGCCCGCAGGTCGTCGTCGGAGAGCAACTCGATGGTGTTCAGTTCATGACTGGTCCGGAAGCCGTCGAAGAAGTGCAGGAACGGCACCCGGGAGCGCAGCGTGGCGACCTGTGCGACCGCGGCCAGGTCGTGCGCCTCCTGTACCGAGGCCGAGCTGAGCAGCGCGAAACCGGTCTGCCGGACCGCCATCACGTCCTGGTGGTCGCCGAAGATGCTCAGCCCCTGCGCGGCCAGTGACCGGGCGGCGACGTGGAACACCGTCGAGGTCAGCTCACCGGCGATCTTGTACATATTCGGGATCATCAGCAGCAGACCCTGGGACGCGGTGAACGTGGTGCTCAGCGCCCCGCCCTGCAGCGCCCCATGGAGGGCGCCGGCGGCACCGCCCTCGGACTGCATCTCGATCACGCCCGGCACCGTGCCGAAGACGTTCGGACGGCGCTGGGCCGACCACTCGTCGGCCAGTTCGGCCATCGTCGAACTGGGCGTGATCGGGTAGATGCTGCACAGCTCGTTGAGCCGGTACGCGACGGACGCGGCGGCCTCGTTGCCGTCGACGATGGCCTTCATGTCGGCTCCGGGATCATCTCGATGGCGTGCACCGGGCATTGCTCGTAGCAGGTCGCGCAACCGGTGCATCGGGCGTAGTCGAAGCGGTAGCGAAAGCCCTTGCCGAGCTTGACGACGGCGTCCTCGGGGCAGGAGCCGAGGCAGCCGTCGCATTCGAAGCAGTTGCCGCAGGACAGGCAGCGGGCCGCCTCGACATGGGCTTGCGCCTCGTCCAGCCCGCCGTGGATCTCGTCGAAGTCGGTGACCCGGTTGGCCGGGTCGAGTTCGGGCTGGGTGGTGCGGCGGTTGTCGCCGAAGTACCACAGGTTGAGCCGGTCGAAGCCGGCCAGCTCGTGCTTGGGGCGCTCAACCGGCGGGCGGCGGTCCAGCCAGGCGTCGATGGTTCTCGCCGCCCGCTTGCCATGCCCGACGCCGACGGTCACGGTGCGTTCCGAGGGCACGGCGTCGCCGCCGGCAAAGATGCCGGGGACGTCGGTCATCAGCGTCCTCGGGTCGACCTGCAGCACGTCGCGGTCGAAGCGCATGCCGGGAATCGCCTGCAGGAACGCCGAATCCGCCTCCTGGCCGAGCGCCAGGATCACCGTGTCGGCAGCCAAGGTCTCGAACCGGCCGGTGCCGACCGCGCGACCGGCGTCGTCCAGTTCCATGATCTCCACCGTCATCGCGGCGTCGTCGAAGGACGAGATGGTGCGCAGCCAGTTCATCGTGACGCCCTCGGCCATCGCCTCGGACCGTTCGGACGCGTGCGCGGGCATCTGCTCGGCGGTGCGCCGGTAGACCACGATCGACTCCTCGGCACCCAGCCGGCGAGCCACCCGGGCGGCGTCCATCGCGGTGTTGCCGCCGCCGTAGACGGCGACCCGGCGGCCGATCATCGGGCGTCCGCCGCTGGCCACGTCGCGCAGGAAGCCGACCGCGTCGACGATCCGGGAGGCGTCCCTGGTGGGAATGTCGACCCGCTTGGACAGGTGTGCGCCGATCGCCACGAAGACGGCGTCGAAACCGCCCTGGGCCTGCTCGGCGAGCAGGTCGGTGACCCGGTGCCCGGGGACGATCCGGACGCCCAACTCGACCAGCCGGGCGATCTCGGCGTCCAGCACGGCGCGCGGCAGGCGGTACTCGGGGATGCCGTAGCGCATCATCCCGCCCGGGGACTCCGAGGCATCCCGGATCTCCACGGCGTGACCCAGCATGGCGAGCTGGTAGGCGGCCGACAGCCCGGACGGCCCGGCACCGACCACCAGCACCCGGCGTCCGGTGCCGGGACGTGCCCGCTGGAACCGCCAGCCCTGTTCGATCGCCTTGTCGCCCAGGTAGCGCTCGACCGAGTGGATGGAGACGGCGCCGTCCAGCTCGACCCGGTTGCAGGCCGTCTCGCACGGGTGATAGCAGACCCGGCCATGGATCGCCGGGAACGGGTTGTTGCGGGTCAGCTCACGCCAGGCGGCCTGGTCGGAGCCGGCCTTCACCAGGCGCAACCACTCCTGGATGTTCTCCCCGGCCGGACAGGCGTTGTTGCACGGAGGCAGCAGGTCGACATAGACCGGCATCCGGGTCCGCACCGGGCCGGCCCGGCCCGCGGTCGCGGCCAGATCGGGCAGCGGGGTCATGTCGAGGCGCAGCGGCTCGCTCATGGCGTCCTCTCAACACTGAGTTACGCCTTCAATCTAGGCTCGTCGCCGCTGCCTCGCCGCCGGTTCGGAAAACCCGTCCGGGCGATTCCCGCCGGCCGGTCAGCGGACCCGGCTGGCCGGCACCGTCCAGGTGTTGCAGGCGCCGAGTTCGGAGGCCGCCAGCCCTCGCGGGCCCCAGTACTCCTGGGCCCGCACCGAGCCGTGGCCCTCGGGGTCGTCGGTGCTTCCCCAGACCTGCCGGAATCCGCTGTGGTCGTCGACGGTCAGCGCGAAGCTGGGCAGCGCCGCGAAGACGTAGTACGTCCAGCAGAACACCTGCAGCTCCTGGCGACGGGTGATGGTCGCCCGGTCCTCGCTCAGCTCGTCGGCGGCCCGGAGAATGCCCATCATCGCCTGGACGTGGTGACCGTACTCGTGAATGACGACATCGGCGACGACCAGCCGGGCGTAACCGGAGTCCCGGAACACCCGCTCGGAGAAGTAGATGGTGGCGTTCGTCTCGCAGTAGAACGCGTAGGCGTCTCGAGCGGTGCCGCAGGGGCTCTCGGTGCGGGTGCCGTAGAACCGGTGCCGGACAGGTTCGAAGTCGCCGCCGGCCTGCTCGACCAGCGGCCGGAAGATGCCGGCCAGGCACTCCAGGAGGGTGGACACCTGCTTCTCGTAGGCCGCCCGTCCGGAAGGTGTTTGGGTGCGCGGGCAGTTGCCGGAGACGCTCAACGGATAGATTCGGCTGTTGGTCAGCAGGTTGGCGGTGCCGCCCGCACGTGCCGTCGCCGAGGCGGACGGCGTGGCTGAGCTCGGCTGGGCGCTCTCGGGGACGGGCGCGGGCAGGGCGGGATTGAACATCGGCAGGGTCTGCAGGCCGGCGGCAACCAGGCCGAGCAGCACCAGCAGGACGACGAGGAATTTGCCGGGGCCCGGCGGTTGCCGGGGAGGCCGGCCACCGGACGGCGGGCCGAATGCGGCCGGAACGCCCGGCGATCCGAAGGTGCTGGGCACCAGGTGCGCGGGGTCCGGCCGATTGCTGAGCGGCAGCCCGACGGTCACGCGGTCAACGATAGGGGACCGCGCCAACCATCAACTCGACGGTGCGGTCGCAGCGGGCGATCAGGTCCGGGTCGTGGGTGATCACCAGCAACGGCACCGCCGCCATCGAGGTGAACACGTCGTCGAGCAGCGCCTCGGCGGTGACCGCATCCAGATGTTCGGACGGCTCGTCGAGCAGCACCGCCTGGTAGTCGCCGGCGAACAGCCGGGACAGCGCCAGCCGCCTGGCCTCGCCGCCGGACAGGGTCGCGCCCTGCTCGCCGACCACCCGGGCGGCGTCCAGCGGCAGGCCGGCCCGGTCGAGTGCATGCCGGACATCCCCGGTGTCGGCGTCCCGGTTGCCGATCCGGACGTTCTCGGCGATCGAGGTGGCGAAGATGTGGGCGTCCTGGGCCAGGTAGCCGACCCGTCCGGGGAGCGTGACGGTGCCGGCCTTCGGCGGGATCAGCCCCAGCACGGTCGCGGCCAGCGTGGTCTTGCCGCTGCCGGACGGGCCGACGATCGCCACGCTCTCGCCGGGTTCGACGACCAGGTCCAGGCCGTCGGCCAGCACCGGTCCGCCCGGCCAGCCGATGGCCAGGCCGTCCAGCACGATCGGTCCGGGGGCGACCTCGCCGGCCGGCAGTTCGCGGTCGCCGCGTCCGACCGGTTCGGCGTCCAGCACCTCGCGGACCCGGGACAGCGAGACGAGCGCGCGGGTGGCGCTCTGGGCCGCCTGGGTCAGGGTGGAGAACACCTCGTGCAGGGCCAGCGGGGTGAGCACCAGCACCGCCAGCAGCACCGGCTCCAGGGTGCCGTCGGCGACCGCGGGACCGCCGATCGACAACGCCGCCAGCACCGCTGTCGCGGCGGCCAGCACCTGGCAGCCGGACGCCACCCCACGCACCCAGGCGCCGCGTTCGTCCAGCCGGCGCAGCTCGTCGTCGACGGCCAGCACCTTGCGGAGCTGGGCGTCGGCCGCGCCGTAGGCGACCAGGTCGGACGCCGTCCGGGACAGCTCGTGGACGCCGGCCGCCAGCCGTCCTCGGGCCGGCGCGGCCTCGGCGTCCCAGCGCCGGGAGACCCGCTGGGCCAGCGCCGGCACCAGCACCCCGCCCAGCACGGCCGAGGCCAGCAGCACCAACGCGGTGGCCGGGGAGAAGGCGGCGAACACGGCCGAGGTGGCGAGGATCACCAGCGACGCCGACACCGCGGGCACCAGGAAGCGGACGATCAGATCCTGGACTGCGTCGACATCGGCGATCAGCCGGGTCAGCAGGTCCCCGCGACGGCTGCCGAGCAGGGTGGTGCGGGCGAGGTGGGAATAGCTGGTGAGCCGCAGCGCGCTCTGCAGCCGCAACGCGATCCCGTGCCCGGCCAGCCGCTCCAGGTAGCGGAACAGCCCGCGGAGGATGCCGAACACCCGGACGCCGATCGCACCCACCTGGAGGTAGAGCACCGGCGGGTGCTCGGCCGCGCGGGACAGCAGCCAGCCCGATACCGCCATCAAGGCCACCGAGGCCGCGGCGGCACCGAAGGCGAGCAACGTCGCCAACCCGGTCTGCGGCACCGACCCGGGGACGAGCCGGCTCAGCCAACGCCAGCCGGAGCCGTCCCCCGACCGCGCCGCTGCCATGCCAGCAGGATAGGTCACCCGTCCGGGACGCCGCCGTGCCCCGGCAGCGGGGCCGTCCGGGGATCCGGAACCGATCGGTGGGTCGGGCCGAGAACCGGGCCTCGGGGACCGTCCGGACGGCCCCGGGCTGGCTACCATTGCGTGCCATGAACCAGTCGCCGAACCCGCCCGCGGGCGGAACTCCCCAGCAGCCCGGTGGGTGGTCGCCGCGACCCGGTGCCGGCGACTGGCAGAGCGATCCCACCCAGCAGCTGCCGGCCGCGCAGCAGTACCCTCCCACCAGCCAGTACCCGGCGCAGGATCCGTCCGGCCAGTACCCGCCGCCGCAGTACCCGCCCACGCAGCCGCTGCCCGCACAGGGCGGACCGTTCGCGCCCCCGTACGGGCAGACGCCGAGCGCGGGGTACCCCGGACGCCCGCAGTTCGGGCCCGGCGGTGACACCCCAGTCGCCGGAAACGCCGCACCCGGGTACGGCTCCAACGGACCCGGGTACGGGTCGAACGCACCCGGGTACGGGTCGAACGCACCCGGGTACGGGTCGAACGCACCCGGCTATGGAGCAGCGACACCGGGGAACCCGGGCGGTCCCGGTTACGGCCCGGGCGCGTCCGGCTATGGGGGAGCGACACCGAACGCGACCGGCCCGGGTGGGCCCGGCAGCGGCTCGGCCGGCCAGTACGGCCCCGCGGGCGGCAGCTTCGGCCCTCCCGGCGGCAGCTTCGGCGCGCCGCCGAGCGGGGGCGGCGGCTACGGCGGTCCTCCGCCGGGCGGACGGGGCCGGAACCCGTTGCCGTTGATCATCGGCATCGTCGCCGGCGTCCTGGTGCTGGGTGTGGCCGGCTGGTACTTCCTCCGGCCGGGCGGTTCCGGCGCGACGCCGTCCACCGGCGTCCCCACCACCGCTGCGCCGTCGCCGGCTGGGACGCCATCGGTGCTGGTCACGCCCACCAGCGCGCCGCCCACCACCACTGCGTCGGCCACCCCGAGCCCCCGTCCGTCCGGCACGACCTCGGCGTCGTGCGCCGCTGAACTCAGCAAGATCCAGTGCGACTGGGCGGTGTACCTGCGCAAATTCGTCCAGATCAACACCTGTCGCACCGACAGCAGCGACCTGCGCCGCGATGCCGTCCGGTGCGTGGCGAATGCCCGCGGCAAGCTCAAGGGCACCGCGACCGTCACCATGCGGTGGGCCGATGACAGCAAGGACCTGACCGGCCTGATGGACGGCTTCTTCAGCCGGGCCGGCATCCCCAAGAGCAAGATCGGCAAGAACTGGAAGAAGCCGCCGGCGCACACCAACTGGTGGTACACCAACACGCCGAAGAAGATCGAGGGCAAGCTCGGCTCGGCCAACGCCACCGACGGCAGTGGACGGGTGGCCTGGACCTTCAGCAAGCAGCGCTTCTTCATCGAGGCTACCTCGGACACCGATGACGTCAAGGTGATGATCGACTGGTGGGCACGCACCTGACGCGCGGCCGGTAACCCCCTCCCTAACTACCTGTGCCCTCCCACATGCGGGAGGGCACAGGTAGTTAGGCAGGGGGTTGGGGCGGCTCGAGGCGCACCACGCGGTCGGCTCGCGCGATCACGGCCGGCCGGTGCGAGACCGCGAGGACGCTGACCCCGAGGCCGGCGATGGCGTCCAGCAGCGTCAGCTCGGTGGCGGCGTCCAGGCCCGCGGTAGGCTCGTCGAGGACCAGCAGGTCCGCGTTCCCGCGGAGCACCCGCAGGACGGCGCGGGCCACCGCCACCCGCCGTCGTTCCCCGGCCGACAGCCCCTCGCCGTCGTCGCCGACACCGCGGTCGGGATCGAGGCTGCCGCCGCCCGCCAGCCGCAGGCAGCGATGGACGTCCGGGTCGTCGGCGTCGGCGGCACCGAGCCGTACGTTGTCGGCGATGGTGCCGCTCACCATGCCGGGGGCCTGCGCCACCCAGGCGATCCGCGAACGCCTGGCCGCGGCATCCGCCTCGCGGCCGTCGAACCGGAACAGTCCGGCGTCCGGGGTGACGAAACCCATCAAGGCGTGCAGCAGGGTGGTCTTCCCGGCGCCCGAGGTGCCGGTGATCACCACCAGCTCACCGGCGCCGACCGCCAGGTCGACCTCTGCCAGAACGGCGTCCGGCGCCCCCGGGTAGGTGACGCTCAGCCCGCTGATCCGCAGCAGTGCCGGCCGTCGACCGGTCTCGCCGGGGTGTGCGCCCTGGGCGGTCGCGGGGGTCTCGCCGGTCGCGGCCGGGGCCAAGTCGCCCTGCCCGCCCTCTGCCGGGACTGGGTCGTCCGGCCTGCCCTCGGCCGGGACTGGGTCGTCCGGCCTGCCCTCGGCCGCCTCGATTATGCTGAACGCCGATTCGGCGGCGGCCATCCCGTCCGCGGCGTCGTGGTAGTGGACGCCGACCTGGCGGATCGGCAGGTACACCTCGGGGGCCAGGATGAGCACGAAGAATGCGGTGGCCAGATCGACCTCGTGGAACACCACCCGGAAGCCGATCGCCACCGCCACGATCGCCACCGACAGGCTGGCCAGCAGCTCCAGGATCAGGGCCGACAGGAACGACACCCGAAGCGTGCCCATGGTCTCGCGCCGGTGTGCCGCCTCGGTCCGCCGTAGGCCTTCAGCCTGGGCCTTGGCGCGTCCGAACACCTGCAGGGTGGGCAGGCCCGCGACCAGGTCGGCGAAGTGGCCGGCCAGCCGGGTCTGCATCCGCCAGCGCTTCCGCGTCCGGGCTTCGGTGGTCCAGCCGACCAGGGCCATGAAGACCGGGATCAGCGGCACCGTCGCCGCGACGATGAGCGCCGAGGTCAGGTCGGCGGTGAGGATGGCGACGCCGATGATGAGCGGCACCGTGACCGCCAGCACCAGTTGCGGCAGGTACTTGGAGTAGTAGCCGTCCAGGGCGTCCAGGCCCTGGGTGAGCAGCGTCACCAGGGACGCGGTGGACGGCTCCGGCCGGACCGGGTCGGCCAGCCGGGCCGCCAGCACGTCGCGTCGCAGCCGTGATTTCACCGCCGCCGAGGCCCGCACCGCCAGCCACTGATTGAGCCAGGCCAGGATCGCCTTCCCGGCGAAGACGGCCACCAGGACCGGAAGCACCAGACCCAGGACGCCGAGGGTGTGGGTCTCGAAGATCTCGCCCAATGCCAGCGACAGCGCCCAGGCCTGGACGACGGTCAGCACGGCGGTCGCGGTGCCGACCGCCACCCCGGCGACCAGGTAGTGCAGCGTGGCGCGTCCCCGGCGCAGCAGCCGCCGATCCAACGGCCCCCGGCGGGCGGCGGTCGTCCCGGACGCGGTGCTCACCCGGCCATCCTGGCGCATCCGGCCAAGCCCCGCGGCGCCGTCCGCTCGTCCGATGCCGACAAGGCCCTCCCTAACTACCTGTGCCCTCCCACCTGAGGGAGGGCACAGGTAGTTAGGGAGGGGGTTAGGGCTGGGTGCGCACCAAGGGCCGAGTTCGGGCCGGGCCGGTCTCAGGCGACGGGTTCGGCCTCGGGGACGTCGTCGGGAATGTTCTTGGTGCTCAGCCGGCGGCGGAACACCCAGTAGGTCCAGGCCTGGTAGCCCAGCACGATCGGGACGAAGACGACCGCCGTCCAGGTCATGATGGTCAGGGTCAGCTGACTGGCCGAGGCGGTGACGATGTTCAACGGCTTGGACGCCGCCGAGTTGTCGAAGCCGAGGTCGGGGAACATCCGCAGGAAGATCCCGATCGCGATCACCGCGGTGGCCACCGCCGTCCCGACGAACGCCCAGCCGTCCCGGTCGGCGCGGACCATGTACCAGGCCATCACCAGACCGGCCGCCGCCACCACCGCCAGGATCCAGCCGGACGCCCCGGTGCCGTAGGCCAGGTTCGACCACAGCAGCCACAGCCCGCCGCCGCCGATCACGCCGAGCCCGATCCGCTCGGCGAAGGCCTTGGTCCGTTGGTGGATCTCGCCGCGGGTCTTCAAGGCGATGAAGATCGCCCCGTGGAACAGGAACAGCGCCACGAAGACCAGTCCGCCGAGCAGCGCGAACGGATGGAACAACGACCAGAAGCCGCCGGTGAAGACATGCACGCTGGGCCGTCCCGGCGCCACGTCGACTGGCAGCCCGATCACGAAATTCGAGAAGCCGACCCCGAAAATGAGGGTCACCAGCAGCGAGCCGATCGCCGCGCACCAGTCCCAGCGGTCCTTCCAGCGCTGGTCATGCCGCTTGGCCCGGTACTCGAAGGCCAGGCCGCGGATGATCAGGCCCACCAGGATGAAGAACAGCGGCAGGTAGAGCGCCGAGAACAGCGTCGCGTACCAGCCCGGGAAGGCGGCGAAGGTGGCGCCGCCGGCGGTCAGCAGCCAGACCTCGTTGCCGTCCCAGACCGGGCCGATCGTGTTCACGATCACCCGCTTCTCTTTGTCGTTGCGGCCGAGGAAGCGGATCAGCATGCCGACGCCGTAGTCGAAGCCTTCAAGCACCAGGAAGCCGATCCACAGCACCGCGATCAGGCCGAACCAGAGCAGTTGCAGGGTGGAGGGTTCAACAGTCATCACACGCACCCGATCTCAGTAGGCGAAGGACAAGACGTCGTCGTCATCGGTGATCTGTTTCACCGGTTCCACCTCGGGCAGGCCGAGCTTGATGTACTTGAGCATGAGGCCGACCTCGACGACCGCCAGTGCACCGTACAACAGCGTGTAGCCGATCACGCTGATCAGCATCTCGGTGGCGGTCACCCCGGGGGATATCCCCGCCATGGTGGGCAGCACCCCGGAGACCAGCCACGGCTGGCGTCCCATCTCGGTGAAGATCCAGCCGAACGAGTTGGCGAACAGCGGCCCGAGCGTCATGGCGACCATCAGCAGCGTCCAGATGATGTGGTTGGGCGGCAGCTTGCCCTTGCGCAGGAACCACAGCACCAGCACCGCGACGCCGATCGCCGCCATGCCCAGGCCGATCATCAGCCGGAAGCTCCAGTAGGTGACCGGGATGATCGGGGTCGCCGTCTCGACCCCCCAGCCCCGCATGTGCTCGGCGTAGGCCTGCTGCAGCTCGTTGGACGGGTCGACCAGCTGGCCCTCGGCGTGCGCCGCCTTGAGCTCGTTGATGCCCTGCACCTTGCCGTCCCAGGTGCCGGTGGCCAGGAAGGACAGCACGTTCGGCACCTCGATGGCGAACAGCGGGCGGGAGCCGTCCAGGGTGCCGATGGTCAGGATCGAGAACGGCGCGCCACTGCCGTCGCCACCGGCGGTCTCGTAGAGGGCCTCGGCGGCGGCCATCTTCATCGGCTGCACCTGGGTCATGATCTTGCCGGACTCGTCGCCGGTGATCACCAGGCCGACCCCGGAGACCATCATTGCGATCGCGGCGAAGGTGGCGGCGAACCGGTGCGCTGCCTCGCTGTTGTCGGGCTTGGCCGCCGGCTCGGACGCGTCATCGGCGTCCGGCTCGGAAACGACGGACGCCTTGGCCGCCCGGTTCAGCTTGGACAGGTGCCAGCCGGAGATCGCCGCGACCAGGCCGGCCGCGGTCAGCCAGGACGCCATCAGGGTGTGCGGCAGCGCCCACAGCATCACCGGATTGGTCAGCACGGCGCCGAAGTCGGCCATCTCGGCCCGGTCGGTGGCCGGGTTGTAGACCGCCCCCTGCGGGTTCTGCATGAACGAGTTCGCCGCCAGGATGAAGACTGCGCTCAGGTTGGTGCCGATCGCGACCATCCAGATGCAGCCGGCGTGGATCTTCTTCGGCAGCCGGTCCCAGCCGAAGATCCACAGGCCGAGGAACACCGACTCCATGAAGAACGCGACCAGCGCCTCCAGCGCCAGCGGGGCGCCGAAGACGTCCCCGACGAAGCGCGAGTACTCGCTCCAGTTCATCCCGAACTGGAACTCCTGGACGATGCCGGTCACCACGCCCATCGCGAAGTTGATCAGGAACAGCTTTCCGTAGAACTTCGTCAGCCTCAGGTACTTGTCGTCGCCGGAGCGCAGCCACAGGGTCTGGAAGATCGCGACGATGAACGACAGTGCCAGGGTGATAGGTACGAAGAACCAGTGGTAGACGGTGGTGATGCCGAACTGCCACCGCGCGATAGTGACCGGGTCCATGCTGGGCAATGTACTCGGTCATCATCGGTGGCGGTTCGATCCGGGTGAGTCTGTGCGACAAAGTGCGGACCGGCGGGCCGCGGCGGCGTTCGCGATCCGGACACGATATCTACTACAACCCGTCGTAGAGCCTCGGTAGGGGCATAGGATACGTGCATGCCCGTGTTCGGCGAGCTTGAGCAGGCCGTGATGGATGTGCTGTGGACGAGTCCCACGGCACTGTCCGTTCGCGACGTCCAAGCCGCCTTGGCCGACGACCGGAACCTGGCCTACACCACGGTGATGACCGTGATGGACCGGCTGGCGAAGAAGGGCCAGCTGGAACGGGAACTGGACGGCCGCGCCTGGCGATACAGCGCGGTGTACTCCTGGGCCCAGCTGGTCAGCAACGAGATCGTCGCCCTGCTCAACACCGGCCCGGCCGAACTGCGTGGGCAGGTGCTCGACAGCGTGCGCCAGCGCGTGGGCTGAGCGTCCGATGCTCGAGCGCGCCGCCGAACTGGCCCTGCTGACCTCGGCGGCCGAACGGCTGTGGCAGGGCGAGGGCGGCGTGGCGATCGTCGCCGGTGAGGCCGGGATCGGCAAGAGCACTCTGCTGGACTCGTTCCTGAGCGCGCTGCCGGACGGCTCGCGGGTGCTTCGCGGCTGGTGCGACAACCTGGTCGCCGCGCATCCGCTGGGGCCGATCCGGGAGGCCGTGCGGGGCCGTCCCGGCAGCCTGTCCGCCGGCGCCGGGCTGGACGCCGCCCTGGCGGGCGGTGACGTGCCGGGGGTCCTCGCGGGACTGTCGGAGTCGCTGGCGCACGGCCGGCCGGCCGTGCTGGTCATCGAGGACCTGCACTGGGCCGACGACGCCACCCTCGACGTGCTGGCCTACCTGTGCCGCCGTCGCGACCGGCTGCGGACGCTGCTGGTCTGCTCGCTGCGGCCGGAGGACTCCTCCTCGTCGGCGCTGCGCCGCTTCCTCGGCGGGCTGCCGACCCGGACACCCTGCGGATCGACCTGGCGCCGCTGAGCCGGGACGCGGTCGCGAGCCTGAACGGCGACCGGCTCTGGGACACCGACGAACTGCTGGCGGTGAGCGGCGGCAACCCGTTCTACGTCACCGAGGCGCTGGCCGGATCGCCGGGGGCCGGGGTGCCGTACACGGTGACGGACGCGGTCCTGGCCCGGCTGCACCGCACCGGCGAGGCCTGCCAGCGGGCGCTGCAACACCTGTCGGTGTGGTCGGGGGAACTGCCCCACGAACTGGCCGAGGCGGTGCTCGGCGACGACTTGGACGGGCTGGCCGAGGCCGAGGCGTTCGGCCTGGTCACCGCGGGTCCGGACGGCGTCCGGTTCCGCCACGAACTGGCCCGCCGGGCCACCGAGCAGAGTCTGCCGGTGCTCCGCCGACGGGCCATCGACCGGCACCTGGTGGGGGTGCTCAGCGGGCTGCCCGGCGAGCTGCCGCGGCTGCTGCACCACGCCATCCGGTGCGGGGACGGCGAGGTGATCGTCCGGCACGCGCCGGGAGCGGGCGAGTATTCCGCCCGGGTCGGCGCCAACCGGCAGGCGGTCGCCTACTTCGCCGCCGCCCTCGACCACGAACGGCTGATGGAGCCACGGCAGATCGCGCAGGTGTGCGGCAGCTACGCCTGGGTGCTGCACATCGCGCACCGCTTCGACGAGGCGGTCGCGCTCGGCCGGCGGGCGGCGCAGCTGTGGGCGCAGCTGGGTGAGGTCGTCGAAGAGGCGGCGGCGCTGCGCCGGCTGGCCCGCGAGTTGCTGATGGCCGGCGAGGTCGACGAGGCCCGGGACTGTGCCGAGCGGGCGTTCGTGCTGACCGAGGGCGGCGACGCCGAAACCCGGGCCGCGGCGCTCGGCGCGCTCGGCGCCCACTTCGCGCTGACCGGCGTGTCGCTCGCCCCCCACTTGCTGCACGAGGCCCGGGCGCTGGTCGGCGCGGGTGCCCTGCCCGGCACCGACTCGCTGTGCCTGAACTATCTGGCGTTGAGCGAGCCGGGGCTGGACGCCGAGGAGCGGCTCGGACTCGCCCGGCAGAGCCTCGCCTCGGCGCTGGCCGAGAGCGCGTTCGAGGCGGCCGCCCGCGCCTATACCAATCTCGCCGAAGCCCTCTATCGCTACGTCCGGGCCGACGAACTGGCCGAGGTGCTGGCCGAGGGCCTCGACTTCGTCCGGGAACACGGATTCTGGTCGCACGCCTACAACCTGGAGGTGCACGAGGCCTTGCTGGCGCAGCGCCGCGGCGACTGGGCGTCCGCCAGCGACGAGCTGGAACGCACCGTTACCCGCGACCCCGAACCCGGCATGCTGCTGGTCTATTCGCTCGCCCCGTACGCCCGGCTGCTGGCCCGCGCCGGCGATCCGCGGGCCGAGCCGATGCTGCGTCGCTGCTGGGAGCTGACGCTGCGGCTGCGGCTGCTGATCGGGTACGCGACGGCCGGCGGCGCGCTGATCGAATGGGCCTGGCTCAACGAGCGCCCGGACGTCGCCGCCGAGGTGATGGACGGCTGGCGGCCGCACGCCGCTCGTCCGATGGCCGAGCCGATCGACGCCGAGTTGCGCAGCTATGCGGTCCGGTGCGGACTGGAGGTGCCCGCGCCGGTGCCCGGCGGCGATCCGTGGCTGGCACTCGACCCCTACGAGCAGGCGGTGGAGGCGGCCGAGCACGGCGACGCCGCCGCCCAGTTGGACGCGCTGCGCACCCTCGATCTGCTGGGGGCCACCGCGACCGCCGCGCTGATCCGCCGACGGCTCACTGAGCAGGGGGTCCGCGCTGTGCCGCGCGGGCCGTCGCGGCGCACCCGGTCCAACCCGGTCGGCCTCACCGACCGGCAGCTGGACGTCGTCCGGCTGGCCGCGGAGGGACTCACCAACGGCGAGATCGCCGAGCGGTTGTTCCTGTCGGTGCGCACCGTCGACCACCATGTCTCGGCCGGGCTGGCCAAACTCGGGGTCGGACGCCGCCGCGAACTGGCCGCCGCGCTGCGAGCCCTTGGGGTGTAGTACCGATTTCCCCGGCGCACCCGGCGAGCGATCGACGACCCCCAGCTCTTGCGCCGGATGACCCGATACGCCCACAAGATCTGGGCGCCGTCGCTCATCTCGCCGGGCACGTCCTCGCTCGGAACGGCATCGATCAGCACTTCCCTAGGCGGCCGCCTCCTTCCACAGATGGGTAGCGCACCACCCTGAACTGGGCGATCGACGCCCATGTCTGGCGGCGCCCCGAACGCGACCCTGGAAGGGCAGCGGCGACAACGAGTCGCCCCACCTAACCAGGAGGCTCCGATGAGCATCGCGCCGAACCTCGAAGAGCGGCACTATTCCCCCGATCCGGGTCTCGACGACGTCCGCTTTCTCTACCCCGGCGACGCCGACTATCTGCAGGCCGTCACCGCCTGGAACCTGCTGGGCAGTCATGCCCCGGCGGTGGTGGCGATGGCCACCCGGCCCGAACATGTCGTCCAGGCGGTTCGCCGGGCGCGCGCCGATGGCCTCGGCGTCGGGGTGATGGCCACCGGGCACGGCACCGGGGTGGCCGTCGCCGGCGGCATGCTGGTGAACACCTCGGCGATGCGCGGCCTGATCGTCGACCCGGTCAGCCGGACGGCCCGGGTGCAGGCCGGGGTGAGCTGGCGCGAACTGAATGAGCGCGCGGCCCAGCACGGCCTGATCGGCCTCCAGGGGTCCAACTCGCACGTCGGTGTCGTCGGCTACAGCCTGGGTGGCGGGTTCGGCTGGCTCGGCCGGCACTTCGGCTTCGCCAGCCAGTCGATCATCTCGGCCGAGCTGGTCACCGCCGCGGGCGAACTGATCACCGTGGACGCGTCCCATCACCCGGGGCTGTTCTGGGGGCTCCGCGGCAGCGCCGGCAATCTGGGCATCGTCACCGCCCTCGAACTGCGCCTGGTCGAGCTGGACGTGGTCTACGGCGGGGCGCTCTACTACCCGCTCGCCGACGCCGTCGGCGTGCTCAGCGGCTATGCCGAGTGGGCCCGGGAACAGCCCGACGAGATCGCCTCGTCGGCGGCGCTGGTGAACTTCCCGCCGCTTCCGGCGCTGCCCGAGGAACTCCGCGGCCGATCGTTCGCCTGCATCCGGGTCTGCTACTCGGGCGCCGATCTGGGCCCGGGGGTGGCCGCCGTTCGCGACCTGCGGCATGCGCTCGGGACGCCACTGGTCGACCACGTGCGCCGGATGCCGGCCCTCGACCTCGACCAGATCAGCACCGAACCGGTGGATCCGCTGCCGGTGCTGCTGCACAGCGCGCTGCTGCCCGACCTGACCGGCTCGCTGATCGAGCAGATCGCCGCCGCCCAGACCCCGGATTCGGGCGTCCTGTTCGTCGAGTTCCGCCACCTCGGCGGGGCGCTGCGGGTGCCGTCCGACCAGCTCAGCCCGATGAACCGGACGGGCGCACAGTTCTCGCTCAACGCGGCCGCAGTGGCCTTCCCGCCGGGCGGGCCACAGGGCGCCGCCGCAGCCCTGGACGTGGTGGCCCGCCGGGTCGCCCCGTTCGCCGACGGCGCCGGCTACGTCAACTTCCTGGAGGGCGCCGACGGCTCCCGCCGGATGCATACCGCCTTCTCAGAACCCGAATGGCGACGGCTGCAAGCGCTCAAGAGGCACTGGGATCCGAGCAATCTGTTCCGCTTCAACCGCAACATTCCGCCCTACCCGGGGGCGATGTCCCCCGCCTGAACCGAGAGGAGGGTCGTCATGGTGCCCTTCACCGTCATCGGTGCCATCGCCGGCACCGTGGCGACCCTGTTGTTCGTCGGCTCGGCGCTGCCGATGCTGGTCCGGGCGCACCGCACCCGCGACCTGTCGTCGTACAGCCCGGCCAACCTGATCATCGCCAACGCAGGCAACCTGGCGCAGACCCTCTACGTGGTCACCCTGCCGCCGGGCCCGGTCTGGGCGATGCACACCTTCAACCTGATCGTCAGCGCACTGATGCTGCTCTGGTGGCTGCGCCACCACTGGCTGCCCGGTCGCCGGCGACCCCGTCAACCCATCCATTCCGAGGAGGAATCTCATCATGACCATCCTGATCACAGCGGCCACCGGAACCGTCGGCCGCACCCTGGCCAGCTACCTGAGCGCCGCCGGCGAGCCGGTGCGGGCGTTGGTACGCGACCCTGAGCGAGCGCGGGACGTACTGCCCGAGGTGGTCGAGTTGGCGGCCGGCGACCTCGCCGACACCGACTCGATCGCCGCGGCGATGCGCGGCGTCCGGCAGGTATTCCTGGCCGCCCCGAACCATCCCGACCAGGTCGCCTGGGAGATGGCGGTGATCGACGCCGCCCGCGTCGCCGGCGTCAGCCGGATCGTGAAACTGTCCGCGCACGGTGCCGACCCGGCCTCCGAGGTCGCCTTCTGGGCGGCGCACGCCGCCATCGAGTACCGGCTCGCCGGCTCGGGGCTGGACTGGGTGAGCCTGCGTCCGACCACCTACGCCACCACCGCGCTCGCCGGCTTCGACGGCACCGTGCTGGCTGTGCCGGCGTCCGGGGCCCGGATCTCGTTCATCGACCCCGACGACGTCGCGTCCGTCGCGGCGGCCGTGCTGTTCGACCCGCACTGGCAGGGGGTGCTGACGCTGACCGGTCCGGCCGTGCTGGACTTCGATGGGGTGGCGTCGGTGCTGTCCGAACTGGTGGACCGCGAGATCCCGTTCGTGCCGGTGCCGGACGACGCCGCCCGCGCCGCCTTCACCGGCATGGGCCTGCCGTCCTGGTACGTCGACAATGTGGTGCGGGTGTTCGGCGCGCTGCGGGCCGGCGTCGCCGACCTCAGCACCGACACCGTGCAGCAGATCACCCGGCAGCCGGCCCGTCCGATCGCCGAGGCGTTGGCCGGACGGCTGCGGGTGCCGGTCCGCTGATTGAGCATGCTCGTCGGTTGAGCTCGTCGAAACCCCCGGTGGTTGGGCTGGTCGGAACCCCTGGGTCGTTGGTTGAGCTCGTCGAAACCCCGGTGGTTGAGCTGGTCGGAACCTTTGGTCAGCCCGATATCGACGGCTGGCTACGGGATCCGCCGGGAGCCGCTGCTGCGGAACCGGATCCGGTCACCCGGCCGGGCCTGGGCGACGGCGTCGCAGGACGCCTCGGTCAGCACGCCGACCACCGGGTAGCCGCCGGTGACCGGGCCGTCCACGCCGAAGATCACCGGGCGGCCCTCAGGTGGCACCTGGATCGAGCCGCGCACCATCGGCTCGGACGGCAATTCGCGTCCGGCCTTCGACGGGTGCCGGTGCAGCGGGTCCCCGGTGAGCCGGACGCCGACCCGGTCGCTGCGCTCGGAGACCTGCCAGCCTTGGCTGCCCAGGGCCCCCGGGTCGGCGAGCCAGTCGGCGCGCGGGCCGGGCAGCACGTCGAGGAGGATCTCCGCGTCGGTGGCCGGCGTGCGGGGTGCCGAGTCGAGGCCTGGTGGAGTGGCGGGAGGCGCTCCGGTCGGCAGCAGGTCACCGACGTTCGGCAGCGCCGGACCGACCCCGGACAGCATGTCGGTGCTGGCCGAACCGAGCACCACCGGCAGGTCGAAACCGCCGGCCACCGAAAGATAGGTCCGCAGGCCGGTCCGCGGTGTGCCCAACCGGAGTTCCTGGCCGGTGCGCAGGTAGACCGGGCCGGCGTGGGTGACGGCACGGCCGTCCACCGTGGCCGCGCAGTCGGCTCCGGTCAGCGCGACCAGGCAGGTCGTCCGGGCCCGCAGCCGCAGGCCGCCGAAGGTGATCTCCAGGGCGGCCAGCCCGGCAGGGTTACCGACCAGGCGTCCGCCCAGCCGGTACGCGATCCGGTCGGCGGCGCCGGAGCGTCCCACCCCCATCGCGGCATACCCCGGACGTCCCTCGTCCACGATCAGCAGCAACGGCCCGGTGGCCAGCACCTCGAGCCCCCGGACAAGAGTGGTTTCGACACGCTCAACCACCGATCTGTCGAGACCGCTGGTGTCCGCGGTCGGCCCGTCGATCGCTCGGAATCGCACCCGGGCGCCCGGCTGCAGTAGCGCGGGCGGTTCTCGGTCGGCGTCCCACAGGGCGGCGCCGGTCCGTCCGATCAACTGCCAGCCGCCGGGTGAGGGCCGCGGATAGATACCGCTGAACGGCCCGGCCAACCCGACCGCGCCGGCCGGGACGGTGGTCCGCGGCTCGGCGCGGCGAGGAACTTCGAGCCGCGGGTCGCCGCCGGTCAGGTAGCTGAACCCGGGGGCGAACCCGCCGAACGCCACCCGCCAGTCGCTCCCGGTGTGCGCGGCGATCGCCTCGGCCGCAGACAGCCCGGTGAGCCGGGCGACCTCGTCGAGGTCCTCGCCGTCGTAGACCACGTCGATCTCGACCGGTTCCGCGGTGTCCGCCGTGGTCGGGGCACCGTCCAGGCCGGCCAGCACGGCAGTCACCGCCGTCCGGACGCGGGGGAGCGCGGCTGGATCCGCCAGCATCAGCAGCACCGTGGTTGCCGCCGGCACCACATCGGTCACGGCTGCGAAGTCACCGCGTCCGGCAAGCCCGGCGAGGGTGGCCTGCAGCGCGAGAACGGCCTGCAGGTCGGCGACCTCGATCAGCACCGCGCGTTCGCCGCAGGGCAGCAGCCGGCCGTCCATCAGGCGAAGGCCTTCACCTCGACGCCGGACGCCGCCAGCAACTCGCGGACCCGCCGGGCCATCGCGACCGCGCCCGGCGAATCGCCGTGGGTGCACAGCGATTCCGGTCTGAGCGGAACCTCGCTGCCGTCCACCGCGGTGACCACGCCGTCGGTGACCATCCGCAGCGCCCGCTCGGCGGCGGCCTCGTGGTCGGCGATCAGATCACCCGGCCGGCCGCGCGGCACCAGGGTGCCCTCGGCGGTGTAGCCGCGGTCGACGAAGGCTTCGGCGACCGTGCGCAGCCCGGCCGTCCGTGCGACGTCCAGCACGACGGCGCCGGGCAGCCCGAGCAACGGCAGGCTCGGGTCGAAGGCGGTGATCGCGGACACGACCGCCTGGGCGTGCGCCTCGTGGTGCACGACGGTGTTGTAGAGCGCGCCGTGCGGCTTGACGTAGGCGAGCGCGGTCCCGCCGGCGGTGCACATCGCCTGCAGCCCGCCGAGTTGGTACAGCACGTCGGCCCGCAGTTCGTCGGCGGAGCAGTCGAGGAAGCGGCGTCCGAAACCGGCCAGGTCACGGTAGGAGACCTGTGCCCCGATCCTGACGCCGCGGCTCGCCGCGAGCGCGCAGGTGCGCTGCAGGGTGAGCGGGTCGCCGGCGTGGAATCCGCAGGCGACATTGGCGCTGGTGACGATGTCGAGCATCGCCTCGTCGTCGCCGAGGCGCCAGGAACCGAAGGACTCACCGAGATCGGCGTTGAGGTCGACCACCGCCATGGGTCAACCCTATTGGGCCAAGTCGGGATTGAATAAGGATCCGGATCGGGCAGGTCTGATCCGGCCCGATCCGGATCGCTATCGGCCCCAGGTGGCCCGGACCTCACCCACGAGCCGATCCGGGTCCGGCGAGAGGCGTCAACTGGCGACCGATTCGGGATCGGTCTGAGGCATCTGAGGCGGAGCAGCACTCGAATCGGTCGCCAGCTGACGGACCCGGGTCTGCGACCGGTGGTCATTCGCCGCACGAGAGAGATCGGTCGCTCGCCGGTGGGTCGCGGCCGGGACCCGATTGATCGGCGTTCCCGGGGGAATGTTCGCCGGCCCGGACGCCGTTGTTGAGGTCGTGACCGAGACCGACTCCCGCGATGTCCCGTTGTCCATTCTGGACCTGGCCCAGGTGCTGCCGGGTGAGTCCGTCGCTGACGGCTTGACCGCGACGATCGCGCTGGCACGCAACGCCGAACGCTGGGGATACCGACGGGTGTGGTACGCCGAGCACCACAACATGCCGACCATCGCGTCCTCGGCGACGGCGGTGCTGATCGCCCACGTCGCGGCGCACACCTCGTCCATCCGGCTGGGCGCGGGCGGCGTGATGCTGCCCAACCACGCACCGCTGGTGATCGCCGAGCAGTTCGGCACCCTCGCCGAGTTGCACCCGGGTCGGATCGATCTCGGCCTGGGCCGGGCGCCCGGCACCGACCAGACCACCGTGCGGGCGCTGCGGCGTACCCCCGGCGCCGCGGACACCTTCCCGTCCGACGTCCAGGAACTGCAGGGTTTCCTGGGCGAATCGATCATCGCCGGAGTGGCCGCCACGCCCGGTGCCGGCACGAAGGTGCCGCTGTTCATCCTCGGCTCGTCGCTGTTCGGCGCCCAACTGGCGGCCGCGCTCGGCCTGCCGTACGCGTTCGCGTCGCACTTCGCACCGGACGCCCTGGAGCAGGCGATCGCCACCTACCGGCGTGACTTCCAGCCGTCCGAACAGCTGAGCGAGCCGTACGTGATCGCCGGCGCCGGAGTGATCGCCGCCGATACCGAGGACGAGGCGCGGCGGTTGTTCGAGCTGACGCGCCGGGCCCGGGTGAAGACCTTCCTGGGACGCGGCCGGACGCTCAGCGACGAAGACGTCGAGCTGCTGCTGGAGGGCCCCGGCGGTGCCCAGGTCGACCATATGCTGCGCTACACCGGCGTCGGCACCGGCTCCCAGGTACGGGACTGGCTGCGCCGCTTCGCCGTCCACGCCGACGCAGACGAGCTGATCCTGGTGTCCTCCGCGGTCGACCGGACGGCCGCCGTCCGCACCCTGGAGCTGGTGGCCCCACTCACCGCCTGACCCCCAACCGCTCGCCTGACTATTGGGGGGTCGCTGAGCTCGACGAGCCACCAACAATCAGGCGAGCGCGGAGTGAGGGCTGGCGGGCCAGGAAGCCGGCCAGCGCCCGCTCGGTGCGCTCCGGCTCGCCGGTGGCCGCCAGGTTGGCCATGCCCTCGTCACCACGCCGGACCGCTTCCCGGATCCCATCGATGGCCAGCTGCACCCGGGGCCGAACGGCGTCCAGCACGGTGAGCGGGTCGGTGCCGTAAGCGTCGGCGAAGGTTCCCAGCCGCCGGGCGGCCTCCGCCTCGGGTATCGGGCGGAAGAACGGGATCGCCGTCCACGCGGTGTGTCCGAGATCGTGCACCGGCGTGGACGGCCCGGCCAGGTCCCAGTCGAAGACGCCGGCCACCTCGTCTCCGGCGAAGGCGACGTTGTACGGGGCGACGTCGTTGTGGGTGATCAGGCTCGGCGCGTCCACCCCGAAGAACCGCCACGGGCCGGGGTGGTCAAAGCCCGCGGACGCCTCGTGCAGGGCGCGCAGCCAACGCCCCAGGGCCGCCAGCTGCGCATCGGTGAGCACGTCGGCGTCCACATCGATGACCTGGCCGGGCAGGTAGTCGAGGATCTCGCGTCCGCGGGCGTCGATGCCGTGCACCCGTGGGACGGCCGACAGGTTGGTCTTGGCGAGATGGCTGAGCAGGGCGTGGACGGCCGGCGTCCACGGACCGGTCGGACGCCGCACCGTCGCCCCGATCCGGACGGCGCCACCCACGTTCCCACCCGGTAGAGGCTCCCCGTCGAGCAGCATCTCGCGTAGTCCGGGCAGGAACGGACGATCGGGTTCAAGCCAGTCGACGTCGTCCAGTTCCTCGGGTGCGAGCCAGCGCAGCGCGTCGTGTTCGATGCCGGACGGCTCACCGTCGGTCAGCGAACACACCGCGACTCGCAGCTCCAACTCGCGCCCCCGATCGATGCCGCGGACGGCGTCCGGCAGCCAGCGGTCCACCCGGATCGCGCAGCCCAGTTCCTCGCCGATCTCTCGGACCAGGGCATCCGCTGGTGTTTCGCCGTCATCGACCTTGCCGCCGGGAAACTCCCAGCGCCCGGCTTCGGCCGCCGGGTAGCTGCGCCGGGCGGCCAGCACGCAGCCATGGCGCACGATCGCCGCACCCACCACCCTGATCACCCGGCGACCCTATCTCCCGGTCGGAGCCGCCATCTCCTGGTCGGAGCCATCTCCCGTTCGGACGCCGCCGGTCCGGGGCGTGCGCGATGTCGAGATCGCCCACCGATGGTGGGAAAACCGTCCGATTTCGAGTTGCTACACGACATCGGCGAGGTTTCCCTGCAGCGGACGGCGATGTCGAGATCGCTACCAGGGTGTTGGGCAGAGCAGTCGCGACCACCGATGGAACGACGGGGACGGTTCTTTTCGTTCCAAAATGGAACGAAAAGAACCGTCCCCGCGTACCGAAGTGGACCGAAAGAACCGTCCCTCACGTACCAAAATGGAACGAAAAGAACCGTCCCCCACGTACCGGAGTGGACCGAAAAGAACCGTCCCCGCGTACCGCGACAGGTTGAACCAGCGCTACGCCGCAGCTTCCTCGTCGGAGTCCAGGCCACCGGCGAACTGGGAGCGGTACAGCCGGTGGTAGGCCCCGTCGTGGCGCAGCAGTTCGTCGTGCGAACCCTGCTCGACGATGGCGCCGTCCTCCATCACCAGGATGATGTCGGCGTCGCGGATGGTGGAGAGGCGGTGGGCGATCACGAAGGACGTCCGGCCGCCGCGCAGTGCGTTCATCGCGTTCTGCACCAGCAGTTCGGTGCGGGTGTCCACCGACGAGGTCGCCTCGTCCAGGATCAGGATCGCCGGGTCGGACAGGAAGGCCCGGGCGATGGTGATCAGCTGCTTCTCGCCGGCCGACACGTTGGAGCCCTCGTCGTCGATCACGGTGTCGTAGCCGTCCGGCAGCGAGTGCACGAACCGATCGACGTAGGTCGCCTCGGCGGCGGCCCGGATCTCGTCCTCGGTCGCGTCCGGACGCCCGTAGGCGATGTTGTCCCTGATGGTGCCGCCGAACAGCCAGGCGTCCTGCAGCACCATGCCGATGTTGGCTCGCAGTTCGCGGCGCGGGACGTCGGCGATGTCCACGCCGTCGATGGCGATCCGTCCGGCGTCGGTGTCGTAGAACCGCATCAGCAGGTTCACCAGGGTGGTCTTGCCGGCCCCGGTGGGTCCGACGATGGCCACCGTCGAACCCGGCTCGGCGACCAGCGATAGGTCGCTGATCAGGGGTTTCTCCGGATCGTAGCTGAACGCGACGTGCTCGAACGCGACTCGCCCGCGCAGCGGCTGGGGCAGGGACGCGGTGCGATCGAGGGACTGCTCGGTGGCGTCCAGCACCTCGAAGACCCGCTCGGCCGAGGCCACCCCGGACTGCAACAGGTTGGTCATCGACGCCAGCTGGGTGATCGGCTGGGTGAACATCCGCGCGTACTGGATGAACGCCTGCACGCCGCCCAGCGTCATGGTGCCGGCCGCCACCCAGATGCCGCCGATCACCGCGATCGCCACGTAGCTCAGGTTCCCGATGAAGAACACCGCCGGCATGATGATGCCGCTGATGAACTGCGCCCGGAACGACGACTCGTACATCTCGGAGTTCTTGGCGGCGAAGCCGGCCGCCACCTCGCGCTGGCGTCCGAACACCTTCACCAGCGAATGCCCGGTGAACGCCTCCTCGACCCGGCCGTTGAGCTCACCGGTCGAGCGCCACATGTCGGCGAACCGGCGCTGCGAGCGCTTCATCACCTGGGTGGTGACCAGCGCGGTCAGCGGCACCGCCAACAGGACGACCAGCGCCAGCGGCGGCGACAACCACAGCATCACCGCCAGCACGCCGAGCACGGTGAAGATGTTGGTCAGCATCTGGGCCAGCGTCTGCTGCAGCGACTGGGCGATGTTGTCGATGTCGTTGGTCACCCGGCTGAGCAGCTCGCCGCGCGGCTGGCCGTCGAAGTAGGTGATCGGCAGCCGGTGCAGCTTGTCCGAGACCTGCTCGCGCATCCGGTACACGGTCCGCTGGACGATGTCGTTGATCAGGAAGCTGGCGAACCACAGCACCACGCCCGCGACTAGGTAGACCACCAGCGCCTCGAGGATCACCGTGCCCAGTGCCGCGAAGTCGATGCCTCCGCCCATCGCGCCGGCGAAGATCAGGTCGGTCGCCCGGGCCAGGATCGCCGGTCCGAAGGCGTTGCCGAGGGTGGCCAGCGCCGAGATGACCACCACGAAGATGATCAGGTTCCGCTCGGGCCGCATCATGCCGAGCAGCCGCTTGGACGACGTGCCGAAGCTGACCGCCTTCTCCGACGATCCGAGGCCCTGCATCGGGCCGTGACCCATCCCGCGGCGCTGCTGCGCGGCGTGCTCGGAGCGCGGGTTCGACGTCCGTGCCGCATTCGGTGCCTGCTGGCTCATGCTGCTGCCTCCTCGGCCTTGAACTGGGACGCCACGATCTCGGCGTAGGTGGGGCAGGTCTCGAGCAGTTCGTCGTGGGTGCCCTCGCCCACGATCCGCCCGTCGTCGAGCACCACGATGGTTTCGGCTTCGCGGATGGTGGACACCCGCTGCGCCACGATCAGGACGCCGGCCTCGGCCGTCTCACGGTCCAGCGCCGCCCGCAGCCGGGCGTCGGTGACCACGTCGAGAGCCGAGAACGAGTCGTCGAAGACGTAGATGTCGGGCTTCTTGACCAGCGCCCGGGCGATCGAGAGCCGCTGCCGCTGGCCGCCGGAGACGTTGGTGCCGCCCTGGGCGATCGGCGCGTCCAGCTGCTTCGGCATCGCCTTGACGAAGTCGTCCGCCTGCGCGGTCCGCAGCGCCGCCCAGAGCTCGTCGTCGGTGGCGTCCGGCTTGCCGTAACGCAGGTTGGACGCCACGGTGCCGCTGAACAGGTACGGCTTCTGCGGCACCAGCCCGATCCGCGACCAGAGCAGATCGGGATCGAGTTCGCGGACGTCCACGCCGTCCACCTCGACGCGTCCCTGCGTCACGTCGAACAGCCGCGGGATCAGGCTGACCAGGGTGGTCTTGCCGGCGCCGGTGGAGCCGACGATGGCGGTGGTCTCGCCGGGCCGGACGACCAGGTCGATGCCGGTCAGCACCGGCTGTTCGGCGCCGGGGTACTTGAACTCGACGTCCCGCAGCTCGACCCGGCCGTGCGCGGTCACCGCGCGGACCGGGTTGGCCGGCGGCACGACCGAGGACTCGGTGTCCAGCACCTCGGCGATCCGGCGGGCGCTGACCACCGCGCGCGGTGCGATCATCAGCATCATCGTGGCCATCATCACGCTCATCAGGATGGTCATCAGGTACTGGATGAAGGCCAGCAGCTGACCGGTCTGCATGTGTCCCTCGGCGACCCGGAAGGCTCCGAACCAGGTGACGCCGATGGTGGACACGTTCATCACGAAGAACACGGTGGGGAACAGCGTCATCATCCGGCGGCCGACCTTGGTGGCGGTCTCGGTGAGTTCGGCGTTGGCCACCGCGAACCGATCGGTCTCGCGCGGCTCGGCGATGAACGCCCGGATCACCCGCAGGCCCGAGATCTGCTCGCGCAGCACCCGGTTGATGGTGTCGATGCGCACCTGCTGGGTGGCGAACAGCGGCATCATCTGCTGGACGATGACGCCGATCAGGACGCCGAGGATGACCACCGCGACGGCGATCGTCCAGGTCAGGCCCGGGTCCTCGCGGAAGGCCATGATGATGCCGCCGACCATCATGATCGGGGCGGCGACGATCATGAACGCCGTCATCATCACCAGCTGTTGAATCTGCTGGACGTCGTTGGTGGTCCGGGTGATCAGGCTCGGGGCGCCGAATTTGGCGACCTCGCGGGCCGAGAAGTCGAGGGTGCGGGCGAAGATCGCGGCGCGCAGGTCGCGTCCGAACGCCATCGCCGAGCGGGCGCCGAACCAGACCGCGGCGATCTGGGCCGCCATCTGGATCACGGTGACCCCGAGCATCACGGCGCCCAGGCTCAGGATCAGCCCGGTGTCGCCGGTGGCGATACCGTCGTCGACGATCCGGGCATTCAGGGTGGGCAGGTAGAGCGCGGCGGCGTTGGCGGCCAATTGCAGGACGATGACCAGCGCCAATTGCCCGTAGTAGGGCCGCAGATAGTCACGCAGGATGCGGATCAGCATGGGGTGTCCTCACTGGGTTGGGCGGTGGTGGGGTCGACGGCGATGCCGTGCAGGATGAGCCGGGCGAGCTGACGCGGGTCGGCGGCGTCCGGATGGTCGGCGAGCGGCATCACAGCGGCGAACGCCATCGCCGAGATCGCCCAGCAGGCGGTCGGGGTGCCGACGGTGAGTTCGTCGTCGAAGCGGCCCAGGATCCGGGACAGTGCCTCGTCGATCGCCTTGTGGAAGTCGCGATGCGGCGGTTTCGGACGGGTGCCGTGCGGCCGTCCCGGGCTGATCGCCGCCATCAGCGAGCGAACCTGCTGGATCCGGCCCTGCAGGATCTGGACCATCCAGGTCACCGAGTCCTCCAAGCCGAACTCGGCGGGAATGTCGTCGATCGCGGCGATCACCGGTCCGGGCGCGAAACAGTCCTCCACCACGGCCTCGATCAGGTTCTGCTTGGTGCCGAAGGCGCGGAAGATCGTCCCCTCGGCGACGTCGGCGCACTCGGCGATCTGCCGGGTGGTGATGGTCAGCCCGTGCTCGAGGAGCAGCGGACGGGTGGCGTCGATCAGCGCCCGCCGCCGCTCGTCCGGGTTCATCGGATGTGCTCTGCTCACGAGGCACGAGTGTATGAGTGAGTGCTCACTCATTCAAGTTCGCGGTCGTCGAGGGATGCGCGCCGAGAAGTTCGCGTTATCACCGGGTCTCCGTGGGCTGAAGGACTCCCCGCGCGGAAACGAGCGTTCTGCCGACGTGACGCGACCCCGATAACGCTCGTTTCGGCGCGCGCTGGGCCAGGCGCGGTCGGAGCCGTCTTCATAACGCTCGTCTCCTCGCGCGGCAGCTGACCGGCGGCAGTTGGCGCACTGTCCGAGTTGATTCCCCGGCGGGGCTGGGGCACCCTGGTGCCCATGTGGATCTGACCCTCTCGCCCTGCTCACCCAAGCGATCGAGGTTCTCTCATGTCCGCATCACTCTTCCTTTCCGGCGTCGCCGCATCCTTCGGCGCCCGTCCGCTGTTCGCCGGGCTCGACCTCCGGCTGACGCCCGGGGACGTCACCGCACTGGTCGGCCCGAACGGCGCCGGCAAGACCACCCTGCTGCGGATTGTCGCCGGCCTGCATAGCCCGGACGCCGGCACCATCCGGTTCGCGCCGCCGGACGCCACCCTGGGCTACCTGCCGCAGCAGCCGCCCGCGCCGGACGAGACGATCCTTGACTACGCTCGGCGGCGCACCGGCGTGGGGCCGGCCCAGGACTCCTTCGAGGCGGCGGCCGCCGCACTGGCCGGTGATGGGACGGAGTCCGCACGCCTCGGCGACGAGCCGTCGTCCGGTTACTCGTCGGCAGCGCGAACGCCCGTCTCTCCGGACGCCGCCGAACGCTACGACCGCGCCCTGGCCAACTGGCTGGCATTGGGCGGGGCCGACCTGGACGTCCGGCTGGCCGAGGTGATGGCCGACCTCGAGTTGTACGCCGAGCTCGACCGGCCGCTCGGCTCGCTGTCCGGCGGTCAGGCCGCCCGGGCCGCGCTGGCGTCCATTCTGGTCAGCCGCTACGACGTCCTGTTGCTGGACGAACCGACCAACAACCTGGACGCCCGCGGGCTTGCCGCGCTGACCGACTTCGTCGCCTCGCTGCGCGCACCGGTGCTGATCGCCTCGCACGACCGGGCATTCCTGGACGCCGTGGCGACCTCGGTGCTCGAGCTCGACGAGGCCCAGCAGCAGGTGAACCACTACACCGGCGGCTGGAGCGACTACCGGGCCGCCAAGCAGTTGGCTCGCGAGCAGGCCGAGGCCGCCTACGCCGAGTACACCGACACCCGAGACGCGCTCGTCGAACAGGCCCGCCGCAAGACCGAATGGGCCCGGACCGGACGCGCCAAAGCGGCGAGACTCGGACCCGGCATGAAGCTGGAGAAGAAGGCCAAAGAGGACCGGGCCCGCCGGATGGACCAGCGCGCCGCCCGCGTCCGGGACGCCGCCGAACGCCTCGAGGAGGTCGAGCAGCCCCGCAAGGAGTGGCAGCTGCGGTACACGATCGCCGAGGCCGCGCCGTCGTCGGACGTGGTGCTCACCCTCGACCGGGTGGTCGCCCGGAACGGTGATTTCGTGGTCGGCCCGATCAGCGCACAGGTGGTCCGCGGTGAGCGGGTGGCGCTGCTCGGCGACAACGGTTCGGGCAAGACCACCGTGCTGGAGGCGATCCTCGGCTGTCGTCCCGCTGAGGTCGGGAGGGTGAGCTGGGGCACCCGGGTGGCGCTCGGCACCCTCGGTCAGGCCCGCGGCGAGATCGGTGGCTCGGAGCGGCTGCTGGACGCCGTGGCGGCCGCGCTGGGCACCACCGGTGCTGCCGGCGTCCGCACCCTGCTGGCGAAGTTCGGGCTGGGCGCCGAGCACGTCGAGCGGTCCTGCGACAGCCTGTCGCTGGGCGAGCGCACCCGGGCCGCCCTGGCGCTGCTGCAGGGCCGGTCGGTCAACGTCGTCGTCCTGGACGAACCGACCAACCACCTGGACGCCGCCGCCATCGACCAGTTGCAGGAAGCGCTGGCCGGATTCGCCGGCACCCTGCTGATCGTCACCCACGACCGCACCCTGCTGGACGCCCTGGGTGCGGTCACCCGGTGGCGGTTCACCCGGACGTCCGGCAATCGTGCCGAGGTCCGCGTAGAGGCCGCGCCCGCCAGCCGCTGAACAGCCGCTGGTCGAGCCTGTCGAGATCCCAAAGTGACCGGAGGAACCGTCCCCGGTGACCGTGGGGACGGTTCTCTTGGTCACCACGTGACCGTGGGGACGGTTCTCTTGGTCACCACGTCGCCTCCATCGTCATCCCGGACCGCGTTCGGCCGAGGTCCCGCGCGTCCGCGTGCTTCGGTGAGCGTCGAGAGGGTTCACTGAATCCATGGCAGCCCTCCCACCCCCGAGGTCGGGCGCTGAGCCCGGCGGCGAGGACGAGGCGTTGGCGCTCGGCCGCCTGGGTGCGCTGCTGCTGGACGCCGGATCGTCGGTGACCGATGTGCGGGACACCTTGGACGCGATCCGGCAGGCAGCACTGCCCGAGGACATCCGGGTCGGCGTCCTGCCCGAACTGGTGATGGTCACTCGGCGCACCACCGGCGCCGCGATGATGGTGCCGGCCGGCGAGGGCGAGCTGTCGTTCCGGCAGTCCGGACGCGCCGGCCGGCTGGTTCGTGAGCTGCGCGCCGGGGTCGTCCCGCTCGTCGAGGCGACCTCCCGGATCGAAGAGATCCGCCGCGAGAGCGCTGGTCACCCGCTGGTGCGCTGGGTATTCGGCAGCGTGTTGTCGGCCGGCGGGCTGGCGGTGCTGTTCCGCTGCCCGTGGTGGGCGATCCTGGTCAGCCTGGCGATCGGCGGCCTGGTCGGACTGCTGGTCGCACTGGCGCAACGGGTCCGTGGTGCGGCCGCCCTGGCTCCATTCGTCGCCAGCCTGCTCTCCACCGCGCTACTCGGACTGGCCGCCACCCGGCTCGACGTCGGGGCGGTGCCGCTGCTGGCGGTCTGCGCGCCGATCGCCGTCCTGGTGCCCGGTGCGCTGATCACCAACGGATTGCTCGAGCTGACCGCGACCGACATCCTGACCGGCTCGGCGCGACTGGTGTACGGGCTTGTCGTGCTGGCCTTCATGGCGGCCGGGATCGCCGCCGGAGCCGTCCTCACCGGCCTACATTTGGACGCCGCGTCGGCCGCCCTGGTCGGTGATGTGCCGCGGCTCGCCACCGATGCCACCGGCTGGGCCGCGCTGCCGCCGCTATGGGTGTCCTGGGTCGGCATCGCGGTGCTGGGTGTCGGAGTCGGACTCGCCTTCGCCGCCGGGCCGGCCCTGACCGGGCTGATCGTGGTGGTGATGGCGCTGACCTATTCGCTGCTGGTGCTGCTCACCCCGTCCCTCGGCGGAGTGGTCGCGACCGGTGCGACGTCGGGCGTCGTCCTGCTGCTCGCCCGGGTGCTCGAGAAGCGCACGGTGGCCGTCCCCACGATGGTGTCGTTCCTGCCGGCCTTCCTGCTGCTGGTGCCCGGTTCGGTGGCCCTGGTCGCCCTGGCCGCCGCCGACGTCCGGGCCCTGACGGCGGCGATGGCCACCTTCGCGAGCCTGTGCATCGGCACCAAGCTGGGTTCGGTGCTGGGCGATCTCCTGCGCTGAGTGGCACGCCGGGGACGGTTCTTTTGGTTCCGTGTTCGACACGCCGGGGACGGTTCTTTTGGTTCCGTTTTCGACATGCCGGGGACGGTTCTTCGTTCCGTTTGCCGTCTGACGGACCGAAGGGAACCGCCTCAGGTGACCAAGGGAACCGTCCCCGGTGTCCGGGGGAACCGTCCCCGGTGTCCGGGGGAACCGTCCCCGGTGTCCGGGGGAACCGTCCCCGGTGTCCGGGGGAACCGTCCCCGGTGACCGGGAGAACCGTCCCCGCGGTCCGCGTCGTCCGGTATCCCGGCGCGAGGAACGAGGGAGTACGTCGTCGCTCGCTACAATCCTGCGGTGACCACGCCCGACGATGATGCTGCCCTGCCCGAACAGCTCCGGTTGCGCCGCGAGAAGCGCGCCCGGCTGATCGAGGCCGGCAACGACCCGTACGCGATCAGCGTGGGCCGGACGCACTCCGCGGCTGAGGTGCACGCCCAGTGGGGGCAGCTCGAGACCGGTGAAGAGACCCAGGACGTGGTCGGCGTCGGCGGCCGGGTGGTGTTCGTCCGCAACACCGGCAAGCTGTGCTTCGCCACCCTGCAGGACGGCTTCACCGCGTCCGATTCGGGCACCCGGCTGCAGGTGATGATCTCGCTGGCCGAGGTGGGGGAGGAACGACTGGCCAACTGGAAGGCGGACGTCGACCTCGGCGATTTCGTCTTCGTCAAGGGCCGGGTGATCTCGTCGCGGCGCGGCGAGCTGTCCGTGCTGGCGTCCGAGTGGCGGTTGGCGTCCAAGGCGCTGCGTCCGCTGCCCACCCTGCACAAGGACCTCGGCGAGGAGACCCGGGTGCGGCAGCGCTACGTCGACCTGGTCGCCCGCGAGGAGGCCCGCGACATGGTGCGCACCCGGGCCGCGATCGTCGGCTCGATCCGGCAGACCCTGCGCGACCAGGGCTACCTCGAGGTCGAGACCCCGATCCTGCAACTGGTGCACGGCGGGGCGTCCGCGCGGCCGTTCCACACCCACCTGAACGCCTTCGACATCCCGATGACGCTACGGATCGCGATCGAGCTCTACCTGAAGCGGGCCATCGTCGGCGGGGTCGACCGGGTCTACGAGATGGGCCGGATCTTCCGCAACGAGGGCGTCGACTCGTCGCATTCGCCCGAGTTCACCATGCTGGAGGCGTACCAGTCCTGGGGCGACCAGTTCACCATCGCGGCAATGACCCGCGACCTGATCGTCAACGCCGCCGCCGAACTCGGCGTCGAATCGGTGCACACTCCGGCCGGCGAGGTGCAGCTGACCGGCGAGTGGAGCTGGCTGAGCGTCTATCCGGGCTTGTCGGACGCGCTCGGCGAGGAGATCACGCCGGACACCACCGTGGAGCGGTTGCGCGCCATCGCGGATGCCCATGGCGTCGAGTACGACCCGGCCTGGATCGATCAGAAGCTGGTGATGGAGCTGTTCGGCGAGATCGTCGAACCCACCCTGGTGCAGCCCACCTTCGTCAACGGCTACCCGGCGATCGCCCAGCCGCTGGCCCGCAACCACCCCGACGACCCCCGCCTGGTCGAGGCCTGGGACCTGATCATCGGCGGCGTCGAACGCGGCACCGGCTTCTCCGAGCTGATCGACCCGGTCATTCAACGGGACGTCCTGGTCGCCCAATCGCTCAAGGCCGCAGCCGGCGACCCCGAAGCTATGCAGTTGGACGAGGACTTCCTGCGAGCCCTGGAGTTCGGCGCCCCGCCGATGGGCGGCATGGGGCTGGGCATCGACCGCACCATCATGCTGTTCACCGGCGCCGGAATCCGCGAAACCATCCTGTTCCCGCTGCTCAAGCCCCAGGGCTGAGTCCCGTTCGCGCCTGCCGAAACCGCGACATTACCTGCGACACGATCTCGGGATCGTCACACGGTTTCGCCTGAGCAGGAGGATGTCGCGTTCGAACGCGAAGTCCTGCACCGAACCCGAAACTGTCGCAGGATCCCGAGATCGTGTGACGGTCAGAGCCGCCAGGACGAGGAGTCTCGACGCGGGGAAGCTGAGGAAATCGCAAGGGGGAAAGCGACACACTCCCGGTCGCTCCCGACAGCAAAGGCAGACAAGGTCGACCGTCGGTCGCGAAAGCTACTTCCAGAGGGTGGCGAGAGCGAACGCCGCCGCCATGCAGCCCATGCCGATCAGCACGTTCCAGCCGCCCAGATCGCTCATCACCGGGATCAGATGCCCGGCGATGTAATAGACCACCAGCCAGAGCACGCCGAGCAGCCCGACGGTGATGAAGGCCGGCGGTACCCAGCGTCGGCTCCCGGGCGCGGCAACCCGGCGTTGACGCTCTTTGCGGGCCTCGGACGCCGCCTCGGCAGAGGCGCTCTTCTTCTTGTCCGCGGCCTGCTTGCGCATTCTGGACTCCGGCATGGGGAGCATCTTACCGTCAGACGCTCGGCGGCCGAACGCCTTCTAGACTCGCCGGCATGAAGCGAGGCTGGGCGCGGGCGAGGGCGCGACTGCGCCGGGCGTCCGGACGGGCCGGCGAAGTCCGGGTGGGCCGCCGGATCGCCAGCCTGGCGGTCTGCGTGCTGGCCGGCTTCATGATCGCCACCAGCGCCATCAACGCCGGCGGCGGCGACCTGCGCCCGAACCGGAACACCGACCTGGCCGGGTTGATCCAGTCCGAGTCGAAGCGCAACGCCGACCTCGCCGACCGGGTCGCCAAGCTGCGCCGCGACGTGGACGCGCTGGCCAAGGACGACGGGGGCGGGGTGGCCGAGAACGACCTGCGGGCCGCCGCCGTCGTCGCCGGCCAGACCCCGGTCAAGGGACCAGCCGTCGTGGTGGTGATCGACGACGCGCGGTCCGGCGTCCAGCCGCCCGGGGTGAGCCCGGAACTGCTGGTGGTGCACCAGCAGGACATTCAGGCGATGGTCAACGCGCTGTGGTCGGGTGGTGCCGAGGCGATGACCATCCAGGGCCAACGGGTCACCTCGCGGACCGGGGTGAAATGCGTCGGGAACTCGGTGGTGCTGCACGGCGTCCCCTATGCGCCGCCGTATGAGATCGCCGCCATCGGCGATCAGGACAAGCTCGAACGCGCCCTGGCCGGATCTCCCGCGGTGCAGGTCTACCGCCAGTACGTCACCGCGTACGGGCTCGGCTACAGCCAGCGCCGGGAGAACGCGGTGACCATGCCCGCCTACCGCGGCAGCCTGGACGTCGAGGCTCGCAGGATCGGCTGAGCACGCCTGGCCCGGTCGCGCAGATGGGGGAGAATGGCGCCATGGCGCGCATCCTGGTGATCGACAACTACGACTCGTTCGTCTACAACCTCGTCCAGTACCTGGCCCAGTTGGGGGCCGAGGTCGACGTCTGGCGCAACGATGACCCGCGGTTCGACACTCCCGACTGGGCGGACGGCTACGACGGCGTGCTGATCTCACCGGGACCGGGCACGCCGGAGTCGGCCGGAGTCTGCATCGACGTGGTCCGCTCCCACGCCGGCAAGCTGCCGATCTTCGGGGTCTGCCTGGGCCTGCAGTCGATGGCGGTGGCGTTCGGCGGCGTCGTCGGACGCGCCCCGGAACTGCTGCACGGCAAGACCTCCGAGGTGCTGCACGAGGGGGCCGGCGTGTTCGCCGGCCTGCCCAGCCCGTTGACCACCACCCGCTACCACTCGCTGGCGCTCGATCCGGCGACCGTCCCCGAGGAGCTCGAGGTGACGGCGGCCACCGCGTCCGGGGTGATCATGGCGGTGCGGCACCGCAGCCTGGCGGTCGAATCGGTGCAGTTCCACCCCGAGTCGGTGCTCACCGAGGGCGGCTACCAGATGCTGGCCAACTGGCTGGCCGTCTGTGGGGACGCCGACGCTCCGGCCCGCGCGGTGGGACTGACGCCGTTGATGGCCTTGCGCTGAGGGCTGCCGCCCAAGCGGACCCGACTGGCTCGGCCCGAACCCGCGGCTCGCGCGGGTCCGGGCAGCCGGGGCCGTCCGGGGTTCGACCGGCGATGCTAGGGCGTCTTGGTCGGCGTGGTCGTCGGTGTCGAGGTGGGCGTCGTCGTCGGGCCCGGCTCTTTCGCGAGCACCAGCTTGATCTTCTGGCTGCGCTTGATCTCGTCGCCGGTCTGCGGGCTCTGCTTGAATACCTGGCCAGGCACCGCCTCGGTGGTCTCCTCCTCGGTGAAGGTCACGTCGAATCCCAGCCGGTCGGCCTGGGCCTGCGCGCCGGACTTGGTGAGTCCGAGGAAGTTCGGCACCGTTCCGGTTCCGGAGGCCACGTACAGGATGATCGGGGTGTCCAGAGGGATGGTGATCCCGGGCGTCGGATTCACGTTGGTGACGGTATTCGCCTTGGCGCTCGGGTTGCTGGTGTCCGCGGCGCGCTTCACGTTGGTGAAGCCGAGATCCTTGAGGGCTTTGTCCGCCTCGGTGGCCGTCATGCCGACCAGATTGGTGGGAATGGTCGCCTTCTTAGGCCCGACGTTCACCTCGATGGTGACCGTCGAACCGGCCGGCACCTTCGCGCCACCGGGCGGATCCTGCCCGGTCACCCGGTTGACGGTGGCGTCTTCAGCACCGTTGATGGGTTTGACCACCACGCTCAGCTGGGCCTCCTGCAGTTGTTGCTCGGCCAGGTCGCGGCTGCGGCCGAAGACATTCGGTACCTCGACCTGGGCGACCCGCGCTCCCGGGTTGACCAGCAGGTAGGTGCCGTAGCCGAGGCCGAGCACGAGCAGGAAGGCCACCAGCCCCCACAGCCAGGCCCGCTGCCGATTCCGCGGCTCCTCGATCGCGCGCTGTGGAAGCGTCCCGGTGTCGCTGCGCTCGAGCGCGACCGGGGACGCCGCATGGGCGGGTGACTCCGGGGCACCGTTGAGCACCTGGGTGGCCGCGAGAATGCTGGTCGGAGCCGGCTCGGGTGGCCGCAGGACGGCCTCGATCTTCTCTCCGGCCAGCAGCCGGTTGATGTCGTCGCGCATCTCGGACGCGGTCTGGAAGCGGTCGCCGGCGTCCTTGGCGAGCGCCTTCAGCACGATCGCGTCCATCTGGGTGGTGACCAGGGGGTCGAGCTGGCTCGGCGGCACCGGATGCTCGCGGACGTGCTGGTAGGCCACCGACACCGGCGAGTCGCCGCGGAACGGGGGGTGGCCGACCAGCAGTTCGTAGAGCATGCAGCCGGCCGAGTAGATGTCCGAGCGGGCGTCCACCGTCTCGCCGCGGGCCTGTTCGGGCGACAGGTATTGCGCGGTGCCGATCACCGCCGCGGTCTGGGTCATGGTGGCCGAGGTGTCCGCGACGGCACGGGCGATGCCGAAGTCCATCACCTTGATCGTCCCGGAGTTGGTCAGCATCACGTTCGCCGGCTTGATGTCGCGGTGCACGATGCCGGCCCGATGCGAGTAGGCCAACGCGTCCAGCACGCCGGCGGTGAACTCGAGCGCACGTTCGGGCAGGATCTTGCGTCCGTCGCGCAGCAGTTCGCGCAGCGTGTGACCCTCGACCAGTTCCATCACGATGTAGGGCACCGAGACCGCGGTGGCGGGATCGGGCTCCTCGCCGGTGTCGTAGACGGCGACGATGTTGGGGTGGTTGAGGCCGGCCGAGGCCTGTGCCTCGCGGCGGAACCGGGCCTGGAAGGTGGGATCGCCGGCCAGGTCGGTGCGCAGCAGTTTGACTGCGACCTGGCGGCCGAGCCGGATGTCTCGGGCGCGGCGAACCTGCGCCATGCCACCGCGTCCCAGCAGAGAGCCGAGTTCGTAGCGGCCGCCGAGCATCCTGGGTTCGTCACCCATGGGGTTGTCTCCTCGTCGTCGGAGTGTCCATTGTGGCCGAGTCGGCGCGGCCGGTCACCGGAGCGCCTCGATCACGGACTTGGCGATCGGGGCGGCCACCCGGCCGCCGGCGACGTCGGTTGCCGGCATCTCGGCGTCCTGCACGAAGACGCAGACGGCGACCTCGGGGTCGTCCGCCCAGGCGATGAACCAGGCGTACGGCGTCCGGACATTGTCGGAATTGGCGGTGCCGGTCTTGCCGCCCACCGTCACCCCTTGGATTCGCGCCCGGGATCCGGTGCCGCTGGTGACCACGTCCACCATCATCTGCCGCAGCTTCGCGGCGTTGGCCGAACTGGTCGCCAACCGCAATTGGGACGGCCGGGTCTGGCTGAGCACCTGCAGGTCGGCCGAACGCACCGATTCGACCAGGTAGGGCTGCATGACAACGCCGTCGTTGCGGACGGCGGCCGCGACCATCGCCATCTGCAGCGGGGTGGCCGCGACCTCGAATCCGCCGATCGAGGCGAGCCCGGTCTGCGGGGTGTCGATCTCGTCCGGGAAGCGGCTGGCCACCGAGCCGATGTCGGACAGCGGCTTGGTGCCGAAGCCGAATTTCTCGGCCTGCTCGCGCAGGGCGTCCTTGCCGAGCTTCACCCCGAGCCGGGCGAACGCCGAGTTGCACGACCGGGCCAGTGCCTGGCGCAGGGTCTGCTGATTTCCACAGGTCGTGCGAATAGTGGTGTTGGTGCCGGGCAGCCGGTAGGACGAGGTGTCGAGTTGGCTGTCGGGCTCGTAGCCGGCTTCGAGGGCGGCGGCGGAGACCACCACTTTGAAGGTCGAGCCGGGCGGGAAGATCTCGCGGGTGGCCCGGTTGGCCATCGGCTTGCCGGTCTTGTCGCCGGTCAGTTTCTGCCAGGACGCCCGGGACTTCGCCTGGTCGTGGGTGGCCAGGCTGTTCGGGTCGAAGGTGGGCGAGGAAACCATCGCCAGCACGGCGCCGGTCTTCGGATTCAGCGCCACCACGGCGCCCTTCTTGTCCCCGAGCGCGTTGGCGGCGGCCCGCTGAGCCCGCGCGTTCAACGTGGTCTGGACGCTGGCGCCTTTGGGCTTGGCCCCGGTGGCCAGGTCGAGCAGCCGGTTAACGAACTGGGAACTGTCCGTGCCGGAGAGCTGCGACCCGTAGGTCTGTTCGAGCTCGGACGCCCCGAAGAGGTAGGAGAAGTATCCGGTCACCGGGGCGTACAGCTCACCCTGCGGGTAGCGCCGCTGGAATTTGAACTGGTCCTTGCTGGCGACGGTCTCGGCGATCGGGGTGTTGCCGACCAGGATGGCCCCGCGGTCCTGGGCGAAGGCGGCGTCGGTGGCCCGCCGGTTCTGCGAGTTCGCGTTCAGCGACTCCTGCCGGGCCAGGTAGCTGACGCAGAGGTTGGCCAGCAGGGCGAGGCTCATCAGCATCGCTACCAGGGTGACGCGGCGGATCGGATGGTTCATGACTGCCTCCCGCCCGGCCAGACGTCGTTGCCGGACGCCGGGGAGCCGCCCGCCGGGATCGCGGTGGTCGGATCGTCGGGGCCCGAAGGTGTGGGGATCGCGGCGGTGGGCGCATCGGGACCCGAGGGTGCGGGGATCGCGACGGTCGGTTCGCTGGCGCTCACCGGCGTCCGAACCGGAGCGGTGAGGTCGGACGCCCCGGCCGGCACGGCCACCGGCGCGGCGGGACGCGGCTCGGGCGTCCGGCTGGGCACGCTGATCACCTGAGTGGTGTCGTGCGCCAGCGACTGCATCGGCTCTTCGACCGGTGCGGCCGGCCGCCGGACCTGGTGGGTGACCACCATCAACAAGGCGATCATCGCGTAGTTGGCGATCAGCGAGGAGCCGCCCTGGGAGACGAACGGCGTGGTCAGCCCGGTCAGCGGCAGCAGCCGCGTGACGCCGCCGACGATCGCGAACACCTGCAGCGCGAAGACGAACGACAACCCGGCGGCGAGCAGCTTGCTGAACGGCTCGGTGGCGGTCAGCGCGGCCCGCAGGCCACGCATCGCGATCACCCCGTACAGCACGATGACCGCCATCAGCCCCGCCACCCCGAGTTCCTCGCCGATCGCCGCCGCGATGAAGTCGTTCTTGGCCAGCGGGGTCAGATTCGGCCGGCCGAGCCCGAGGCCGGTGCCGAACAGGCCACCCCAGGCCATCCCGAACTGGCCCTGGATGATCTGGTAGTTCTGGTCCCAATGCGCGAACGGGTCGAGCCAGGCCGACACCCGGGTCTGGACGTGCGAGTAGGTCAGCCAGCCCAGGAACGCG
The DNA here is from genome assembly GCF_047602385.1 of Micropruina sp. Lineage (GTDB taxonomy): Bacteria > Actinomycetota > Actinomycetes > Propionibacteriales > Propionibacteriaceae > Micropruina. The sequence continues at coordinate 272,243 of NZ_JASGHL010000005.1, read as the reverse complement.
CCGGCGCCGAACAGCAGGGTGCCCAGGATCGGCCAGCTGGGTCGCTCGGTGGCGACGTACAGCATCATCACGAACAGGCCGAAGAACAGCAGCGAGGTGCCCAGGTCCTTCTGGTAGATCAATACCGCCAGGCTGGCCAGCCACATGATGATGATCGGACCGAGATCGCGGGCGCGCGGCAGGTCGATGCCCATGACCCTGGCGCCGGCCAGCGCCAGCACGTCCTTCTTCTCGACCAGGTAGGACGCGAAGGCGACGGTCAGCACGATCTTGGCCAGTTCGGCCGGCTGGAAGCTGTACGGACCCACCTTGATCCAGATCCGGGCGCCGTGGTTCTCGAAGCCGATCACCGGCAGCAGCGGCATCAGCAGGATCACCAGGCCGGCCAGGAAAGTCAGGTAGGGGAAGCGTTGCAGGACGTGGTGGTCGCGCAGCAGGAACAGCACCGCGGCGAACACCGCCATTGAGATGGCCATCCAGGTGAGCTGGAGTTCGGCCGAGTGGGTCCGTTCGGTACCGCCCAGGTCGAGCCGGTGGATCATCACCAGCCCGAGGCCGTTCAGCAGGTAGACCAGCGGGAACAGCAACGGGTCGGCGTAGGGCACCCGCCAGCGGATGACCGCATGGGCGGCCAGCCCGAGCAGCACGTACAGCCCCGGCGTCCGGTACCAGTCGGCGGGCAACTCGCCGGTGGCGTTCACGTCCACCAGCAGGTAGCCGCCCACGGCCAGGCCCATCCCCATGATGAGCATCACCAGTTCGACTCCGCGTCGTTTGCGGAAGACGACGACTTCGCCCATGGTCAACAGCCCTCGGGAGCCTTGGGCGTGGTGTCGGCGGTCGGCGCCGGGCTGATCGTCGGTGACGCGCCGGGCGACGGGGACGCGGTGGACGGGGCGGTGGTCGTCGGGGTCGGGCTCACCGCCGGGTTCTGCGGGGTCGGCGTCGCGGTGGACCGGGCTCGCCGCTCGCGCTGCTCGATGCAGCGCTGGGCGATCGCGCGCAACTCCTCGGTGGTGGTGTGGGCGGCCTCCAGGTCGTTGACGGGGATCGCCGCCCGCACCTTCTCCTGATAGAACAGCGGCAGGTCGTTGACGTGAGTGTTGTGCACCTCGAGCACGGTGCCGAGCTTGATCCCGAGCACGGTGTCGGGGACGCCGCGGAAGACCGCGACCAGGTCGTTGGAGTCGCCCACGTAGTACTTGCTCTGGGTGAACGAATACCAGCCGAAGACGCCGCCGCCGAGGACGAGCAACGGGATCAGGACGCCGAGCACCACCTTCACCCAGGCCGACGCCCGGCCGCGGGTGGTCGGCTGGTAGCGGGCCAGTTCGGCCCGCTCTCCGGCTTTCGGGTCGGATTCGTCGCCCTCGACCGGCAACGGACGGGTGTCCTCGGCCACGTCGTCGGTGGGCAGCTCGGTGTCGATCTCGGCCGCGGCGCCGAGCACCAGCACCTCGCCGGGCGGGGCGTCCTCGACGACGTCGGCCAAGACGATGGTGATGTTGTCCAGACCGCCTTCGGCGTAGGCGATCCGGATCAGTTCCTCGACGACCGACTCGGGGTCGTCGCCGCCGAGCACCTGCTCGATGGCCTCGTCGGTGACCATGCCGCACAGGCCGTCGGAGCAGATCAGATAACGGTCGCCGAGGGCGATCTCGGCCATCTCCAGATCGGGTTGGTGGCTGGACTGGCCGTTCAGCACCTTCAGGATCAGCGAGCGGTGCGGGTGCACCAGCGCCTCGGCCTCGGTGATCCGGCCGTCGTCGACCAGGGTCTGGACCCAGGAGTGGTCGCGGGTGATCCGCTCGAAGTGGCCATCGCGCAGCCGGTAGGCCCGCGAATCGCCGATGTTGGCGATGGCCAGCCGTTCGCCGTCGAACAGCAGGCCACACACGGTGGTGCCCATGCCGTCCAGGGACGGGTCGTGCGCAACCAGTTCGCGGATCCGGTCGTTGGCCTCGGCGATCGCCCCGGACGCCACCTCGAGCATGTCCGCGCCGGTGAAGTCCCCGTCGGCGTCGCGCAGTTCACCGATCGCCACCGCAGAGGCCAAGTCCCCGGCGGCGGCTCCGCCCATGCCGTCGGCGACCATCAGCATGGTCGGCGAGACGTAGGCCGAGTCCTGGTTGTTCTTGCGGACCAGGCCGACCTCGGAGCGGGCCAGATAGGACAACGTGAGGGCCATGGCTACTTCTCCACCACCATCAGCGTGCGCCCGATCCGGAGCGTGTCGGCGGTGCCGAACGGAGTGGCGGCGGTGATCCGCTCGTTGTTGAGATAGGTGCCGTTGGTCGAGCCGAGGTCCTCGACCAGATAGCCGGTGTCGGTGCGGACGATCTGGGCGTGCCGGGTGGAGACGTAGTCGTCGTCCAGGATCAGCTGGCAGTCGGCCGCCCGGCCGATCTTGATGCCCTCGCCCAACGGCAGGGTCAGCCCCTCCTGCTTGCCGCGGGAGACCCGCAGCCGGCTCGGCAGCTTCTTCGCCGGACGTGCGGCGCGGCGCTTCTGCTGCTTCTTGAGTTCGCGCACCGGCCGCAGTTCACCGGCATCGTCGGTGGCCAGCTTGCGGCCGAACATGTCGGTGCGGATGACGTTGCCGACGAACAGCACGAACAGCCACAGCAGCGCCAGGAAGAGCAGCTTCAGCGCGAGGACGACGAGATCAGACATCAGAGCCCGGTGAGGTGATGGACATCCGGGTGGAGCCGATCTCGATCCGGCTGCCGGCCGCCAGGTCGGCGTGCCGGACGCGGTGACCGTCGATCACGATCCCGTTGGTGGAGCCCAGGTCCTCGATGGCGATCAGCTGGTCGGCGCCCTCGCCCTGGACGACGATCCGGGCATGCTTGCGGGAGATCCCGGGGTCGTTGATCCGCAGATCGGCCTCGGTGCCGCGTCCGATCACCAGACCGGGCGGGTTCAGCGGGTGCCGGACGCCGTTGACCTCGAGCACCAGCGCTGCCCGTCGGATCTGGGTCGCGGACGCGTCCGAGCCGTCCACGCCGGCGACGGCCGCACTGTGCACGGTGAACCGGCCGGTCGGCAGGCTGGCGTCCAACTCGTAGTCGATGGTGACCGGGCCGTTAAAGATGTAGCCCTTGGCCGAGGCGTACTCGTTGAGCTGGGGGATGACTTCGGAGTTCAGCATCTTCGAGTACGGCGCGAGCCGGTCGTGATCATGCCGGGACAACCGCACGGTGAAGTCATTGGGAACTAGCCGACGCTCGCGGGTGAGCAGCTTCGCTTCGGAGTCGAGTTCGCGCTGCAATCGCGCGGTGATTTCGACCGGCTGGACGTCGCCCTTGAACGCGCGCGCGAAGACGCCGTTGACGGCGCCCTCCAGTTTCTTCTCGACGCGATCGAAGACTCCCATAGCGCACAGAGTAGTGGAACGCCCCGGGGTGAGCCCGTGGCGGTGTCCGCGGTCTAGAGCCCGGGTCGAGGGGAGCGGGCAGCGCCGGTGGTCAAGCGGACCCCGGCCGCTGTGCTAGTCTCTTCCGGGTCGCCCTGAGGCGACACGCGCGAGTGGCGGAATGGCAGACGCGCACGGTTCAGGTCCGTGTGTCCGAAAGGACGTGGAGGTTCAACTCCTCTCTCGCGCACCAAAGTTGCCGTATTCAAACCTTCACCCCCGGGTGAAGGTTTGTTCATTTTGGACGTACTCCGAGCTTCGACCGGTTCCGCTTGCCGAGACCTTGCTTCGCGGGGGTTCGTCGCCAGTGGAGTCATCTCCCCCTCGCCGGTCAGGAGTCTGAGAAGGTCCGGGTGGATCAACAGATTGAAGGGCTCCGCGAGCTCAGCCTCGGTGTAGTCGCGGTGCACCCAGATGCGCGTGAAGAGTCCTTGGTTCAGCAGTCGGCGTTCGTGGTCGCTGGCACGCAGATAGGCATCGTGACAATGCTCCAGGAGGTCCAATGCCTTGGCCAGGGCAGCGTCGAGATCACCAGTACGGGAACGTGCAACCTGTTCTTGCTCCTCAATGACGCGGAGGCGGGATCCAATCCGGTCCTGCTCCTCCTTCAGTTGGTCAAGCGGTACGGCACCGGCGTAGTGCGCCTGCAGCAGCTTGGTGCGCTCATCGAGAAGACGGTGCCGGCCGCGGGCGAGGCGGCGCGCGTCTTGTTCGGCTTCTTGGGTAAAGGTGGCGAAGTGACCATGGACGGCCTCTTGGATGGCGGCGCGATGCTCTGGACGAATCTGAATGCGTTCATATAGCTCTTCGACGAGCGTCTCCAGCGTTGAGATCAAGACGGCCTGTCGCTCGCACCGATGGCGTTCTTGGTGGCGGCCAAGGCAGACGAAGTAGGGGTAGACCGTTCCGTAGCGGTTGGTGGCGTGTGTCACGGTCATGCGTTCGCCGCAGTCACCGCAGAACACGGTGGACTTCAAGTAGTGCGTGTGTTCGCGCTGTCGTTCACCGTTGCGATGTGACTCCAACACCGCCTGCACGGCCTCGAAAGCCTGGCCACTGACGAGTGGCTCATGCTTGCCCTCATAGATGGCACCTCGCCAGCTGACCTCACCGAGGTAGTAGCGATTGGTCAGAATCATGTGCAACTGCGTGAAACGGACGGGCTTAGCCGGCCGCTTCGGGCTCGGAACGGTGGTCAGACCGCGCTGGACCAGTTCACTGGCAAGCGATGCCAGAGTCCACTGACCGGTTGCGTACTGCTCGAACGCCCACCTGATGTGCGGCGCTCGTTGGTCGTCGAAAACGACACCACGGGTCTCACGGCCATCCGGTCCTTGCACTGCTGCGTTGCGGTAGCCGATCGGTGCGCGACCGGGTGTACCGCCCACGCTGGCTTTCTGCCCCATACCTTTGGAGACTTCGGCTGCGAGGTTGCGGCTGTAGAACTCGGCGATGGAACTCATGATGCCGTGCAGCAGCATGCCGCTCGGGGTCTCATCGATGTTCTCGCTGCAGGACACAAGGGTGACGCTGGCGGCAGTCAAAGCACTGTGAATCTCGAGATCATCCATGCGATTGCGGGCTAACCGATCGACCTTGTGCACAATCAGGTAGTCGGCCGACCGCCCGCGGAGGTCTCGGAGCATGCGCTGAAGTTCCGGACGGTTGGCTGAGCGTGCGCTTTCGCCTGCATCCACGTACTCGCCGAGGACCGTGGCACCGAGCGCTTCGGCCTTGCGTCGGCAGGATTCACGCTGCGCCGGAATTGAGAAGCCCTCTTTCTCACCACCTTTGGTGGCTTGCTCCTTGGTACTTACTCGCAGATACAGCACCGCCGTTTTCGTCTCTGCCCTTGCTTCCGCGGTCACGCCGCTCTCCTCATCGCGACTGGCACAAAGCGCTGCTCTTCGTGCCAGGGGGTGGAGACTGGCCGGGCGCAGCGTTGCCGGGTGAAGCTGGCTGGATCAACCAGCCCGGTTTGTTCGAGACGGACACGGATAGCGGTCTGGCTGACCCCGAAGTGTTGAGCCAGGGCCGTCAGGCTCTGGGTAATGGTGCAGAAGACTCGCTTGAGTTCAGGTTTTGGCATGAGTGCGCAAGCGGCGAAGTAGTCGGCGGCGCGTTCGGCTTCCCATTGGCTGCGGTACAGGCGTCCGGCCGCTCCGTGGTCAATGATGTGCTTGAACTCATGCAGCAGCGTGTGGCGCTGCCGAGCTAGCGAGTCACTGTCGCTCAGCGCGATGATCCATTCCCTCCCGTTCCAGTAGCTGAGGCCACTGGTCGGCAAGGCTTCACGGACAATGCGCAGCCGTGGCAACGCCGCAATGTCGGCTTCGTGAGCGGTGGTGCCAAGGAGGGTGGTGAGCTGGGCTGCTTGCCGTTCAGCGAGCAGCTTGGCGGCTAGCCACGATTACTGGCAGTCACTCTTTGCCTCCAAGATTGCAAAGCGCGGCGCTCTAGCCACCTTGCGATCCAAGCGAGCGTGACCCACACACCAGCAATGGGAACCGATAGCAAAAGACCAAGGAGGGCGCCCGCAAAGTATGTTGCAACAGTTGCAGTAGTTCCATCTTCCATCCAGGAGATTCCCCCTGCCTGGACAGCTCCCACCAAGAGAAAGTGGACGCTGATCGTTACAGGAATTTCCCATGCATCCAGAGCCCACAGCGCGGTGCATAGGACGATCAGAAGGCCATACAGAACAAGCCAAGGTACTGACGATGCGACCAACCCGTTAAAGAGGGCAAGCGTGAGTCCAAGTACCCCTACGATCGCAACCCACTTCGCGTAGCCTTGCGTCGACATCAGCCTCACCTTCTCTAGCAATACCCGTGCATCGATGCTTCTAGCGTACCGAGGCTACGCGAGGTTCGATAGTGCGAGAAGACTCGGTCCGAGCCCAGACTCTGAGAGCAAGGTTAAGAAGTGCCGGTCACTACTAGCTGACGAGCACGAAGCACCTCTACGTTCCTCTCGTGAGAAAAGTCCTGGCCGCCATCAGCGCGGTGTCCATCATTGCGCTATGTCTCAGTACCCCCTCCCCGGCTGCTGCGTCCAGTTGTGCCTATGTGTTCACTGCACCCAATGGCACCCCCACCCTTCGCACCTCAGCGGGGTCACCGGTATCCCTTGCCTATAGGTTTGGCGACTCGGCTTACAGTACCTACGACGGTCCCGGCGGCGTCCTTGTCCAGGTCTGGGGAGGCATGCGGGACTCAGTTGTCGGCACCCGGGCGCAGGAGATGGAAGGCGAGTTTCCTGCGCTTGCGCAGCGGTCTTTCAACGAGAGCACTACGACCGATGCGTCGGACGACGAGGGCGATATCGTAGACGAAACGACATCATCATCCGTCGGTGTCGTGGTTCCTTTCGCGGTGATGTTGACGAAGTCCGGCTCGCAGCTAGCTGAGTACTCACTGGCTGACAGTACGGAAGTGTGGGCTGCTGATCAGGTGTCCGGGGTGTGCGTGAGCGGAAACGCTAGTTCCGCGAAGCAAGTCTCAACTCAAAGCGGCGCCAGCTTTGATTTTCCAGATCGAGCAAGTTTGGCGAAAGAGGCTCGTCCGAACGCGCTTCCCACGCTTCCGAAGTCGGTGGTCCGCTACCGTACGCTCATAGGGCCAGCCTCCGTCTCCTTCCCTCCCTTTCTGTGTGGCTGGAACTTCGGCGGTCGGTTCGCGGGTGACAATCGTGGCTTCTCGACATACTACTCAGCGTCTAACCGCACGAGGGCCAGCGTGTTTTTTGATTGGAGGCGCAAGGTTATTTCAACCACTAAGAATGTCTCTGAAACCAAAAGGCTAGACGACAACGGTCGGGTGATCGAACGGAAGAGAGCCAGTTCGGCCGGCATTAAGTTCAGAGGCTCCACGATGGCTCCGACCTACGGGCGCATTGAGATCAGCCACTCTGTCGCCAATCCTCTGTGCTGGTCTGCTGGCCCCATCTCGTACGGCGTAGTGATAGAACGATGGAGGGGCGGCGGTACTCGTATATCAGGTCGCCTCCTTCGTGTGCCTCATCCATGAAGCAGTTGTCTTCCCGATCTCAGGCTCCTATGGGTCGTACGTCTTTACGCGGAACGCGGACGCCTTTCACTGTCTAAGCATCAACTGTGGCTCGCTGGAGTCTATTCGAGTGTCGACGGGGACCTGATTGTTGGCCCGTCGCCAGGTGCTACGGATACCGCGGTGCTGCAGTCACGACAGGCGACCACTCTGCTACTTGCCAATCGACCTCCGGATCGAAGCACACCAAGCGCGGGCAGGGCGAGCAAAGGGGTAGTTACTCTGCCTGCCGTGCCACACCGAGGATCCGGGCAACAGTTGAGAGTGACACGTCGACCTTGTCCGCGATGTCTTGAGCGCTGTGTCCGGTGCGGTGCTGTTGGAGGATCTCGCGGCGGGTGGCCAGGTCGACACGGCTGCCGAGTTGCCCGACGACGACGCCGGCTCGGAGCAGATGTTGCTGGGCAGTCTGAGGATGGATGCCGTAGCGACGACCAAGTTCGTGTAACGACGCTCCTTTGCCAAACAGGATCACCAGCTCTACCCGCTCGGTCTCGTTGAGCTTGCGGTGGGTCCGTGGAACCGAGGGAGTGTCTCGAGCGCGCACTCCCGTGTACGCGTGGCCTGTTGGGTATCGGCCGCGCGCCGAACGGCGGCGCTCAGGTTGGAAAGGGATCCCACAAGGCGCACCAGACAAGAGCCTCCGACAAGGGATCATAGTGACCCTGTCGGAGGCTCTTCTGCTGTCCGGTGGTCGCTTGGAGCACGAATGCGATCACCCGCCCGGTCGGCTGAGCCGGACATCTCCGGCCCAGCCACCCGGCATCGCTCTAGTCGGTACTGCCGCTGTCGTCGGTGGCCTCCAGCACCTTCTTCCAGGCGCCTTCGTAGCTGGCCGGCACGAAGCCGATGGCCTCGTTGATGTCCAGCATCGGCCGATTCTCTTCGGCGTTGTAGGTGACCACCCGTGGCGACTCCGGCGCCACGGTTCGCCAGGAGAGCAGTCCGGCGCACTTCACCAGCAAGCCCAGCTTGTGGCCGCGATGCTCCTTGAGCACCAGGGTGTCCTCCTGGTGGGTGGCCCGGCTCCGGTCAGCACCGATCACGAGTTCGTTGAATCCGCACAGCTCGCCGGTGGCGATGTGCTGGGCGGCGGTCACCTGAACCGTCTGCCCACCGCTGAGGTAGCGGTCGTCGTGCACGGCGATCCGCGCCGCGTCCCAGCTCTCCTCGTCGAACTCGAGCGCTGCTGCCGGCACGTCGGTGGACATCCGGGATTTCATCCAGGCGTAGCCGTCGACATACTCCGCCGGGGTCGGCAGCAGCCACTGCACGACCCGGTAGCCGCCGGACGCGTCGCATGCCTCGCCGAGGAGCCGCTCGACCTGGTCGAACGACCCGTTGAGATCGAACACGCTCCGGCGCTCGATCTGTTCGAGGGCATGGCCGTGCCGGAGGAAGAACCGGGCGCCGTGGTCGAGCGGGATCGATCCGAACCCGGTCGGCGGGTCGAGCCGCTCACCGGGCGCGTCCGGGTGCTGCGCCCAGGACTGCAGCACCGTCCGGCCGTGGGCGCGGGCGGCCCGCTCGACGAGCTGGTAGGCGGCGCTGCCGATGCCTCGGCCCCAGACCTCAGGAAGCAACTCGACCAGCCAGTACGCGGCCCGCGACCCAGCCTCCAGGGGGACATCGACGCCGACCCGGCCGACCACGCGGCCCTCCAGCACCGCCAGCCAGACCAGGCGCAACTCGTAGTCGTCGGGCAGATAGTGCGGCAGTAGGGCTTCGGCCGAATAGTAGTCGTCGTCATGTCCGCTGATCTCGCGATAGACCCGGTTGCGGGTCTCGGTCATGGCCAGGAAGTCGGTGGCGTCCGGGGCGTCCACGGATGCCGGGATTGTCAACGGGCGGAACTCGAGGTCCCGGATGGTCGGACGGATGTCGGTGGTGACGGTCATGGTTGTTCTTTCTCGCACTGCCGCTCGTTGGCGGCGTCCTGCACAGGGAATCCTCAGCCGGTGGCCCTGAAGGCCGATCCGTGGCGGGATGGGTGACGGGTGTCAGTGGGTTGCGTGGCGATCCGGAAAGGGAGTCGCCCGGTGCAGCCGATCAGACTCAGGTCTGAGCCGGAACTGGGCGGACTTCTCCCCTGAACAGGTCAGCGATGCGCGTGACCGCGGCCGTTCGGGCGGGCATCGAGTGTGGCGGCCAGCGTGGGCACGGCTGCGGCGAACGCCGTTGTGAGCGTCGTGTCATTGATCATCGGTGGCCTCCTCTCGGCGCGAGAATCGAGGGTCGCAATCTACGCCGCGCGGGGCGACGACGTCAATAGCCGCAGGCGGTCACGGCGCCGTGGCCGGCGGGCGCCACCCGGCCTGCCGATCCGCCGACGAGGTCACCGCCGGGCGAACCAGGGCGCATGTTCGGGCCGGACGCCGACGCCGACCAGCTGCGCGGGGAGGGCCGCCAGCCAGGGCAGCCGGCGGAGCACCGCGGCGGCGCCGCGAGGGACCTCGAGCGGGCTGCCGCCGGTGAGCAGGGCGTCGATGCCGCGATGGACCAGCTGCTGCCCGGCCTGGGTGGCACGGGCCGCGAAGGCGCGGCGCCGTTGCACCGCCTGGAGATGCGCGTCGGTGAGCCGGCCGCCCCGCAGCGGCGCGGCCAGCAGGCGGGCCGCCGCGACGCCGTCCTGGACGGCGAGATTGACCCCGACGCCGCCGGCCGGCGACATCGCGTGGGCGGCGTCCCCGATGCAGAGCAAGCCCGGCGCCCACCAACGCCGCAACCGGTCGACCCGTACATCCAGCAACTTCACCTGGTCCCACTGCAGCCCGGACGCCGCGTCGGCCAACTCGGGCGCCGCCGCCGCGATCGTGTCCCGGAAGGCGTCGATGCCGGCGGCCCGCAGTTCGCTGTCACTGCCCTTGGGTATCAGCCGGGCCGCCTGCACATAGCCGCGTCGCGGGATCATCACGAAGACCGCCCCCGGCGCGCTCCGCGGCAGCAGGCTGGAACCGACGTTCACCTCCGTGGGCAACCGGAACCACCAGGCGTCGAAGCCGACCGGAAGCTCGATCGACGCCAGCTTGGCGTCCGCCCGGACGCCGGACCAGCGGCCGTCGCAGCCGACCACCAGGTCGGCGCGCAACTCCTCCTCGCCGCCCTTCCCGCGACACCGGACGCCGATCACCCGGCCCGCGGAACGGAGCAGTTCGACGAACTCGGTACCCATCCGCAGGGTGAAGGTCGGCTCCTCCCGGCCGGCGTCCGCGAGCACATTGAGGAAGTCCCACTGGGGCGTCATCGCGATGTAGGGGCGGCTGAGCCGCAACCTGGTCAGGTCGGAGACGACCACGTCCGGACCACCACCCCGGATCGGCAGCCGGACCTGCTCCAGCTTGCTGTACGGCACCTGGTCGAACGCGGCGCCGAGGCCCAGTTCGTCCAACAGGGTGAGCGTGCTGGGGTGCACCGTGTCGCCGCGGAAGTCCCGGAAGAAGTCGTCGTGCTTCTCCAGCACGGTCACGATCAGCCCGGCCCTGGCCAGCAGCAGCCCACACACCATCCCGGCCGGCCCACCGCCGACCACGATCACGCTGCCGGGGCCGCTCATGCCGTCACGCTAGTCGGTGACCGTGGGAACCGTCCCTGGTGACCGTGGGAACCGTCCCTGGTGACCGTGGGAACCGTCCCTGGTGACCGTGGGAACCGTCCCTGGTGACCGTGGGAACCGTCCCCGGTGACCAGGAGAACCGTCCCCGGTGACCGCTCAGGGCACCCGGTGTTCCAGGATGTCCTCGATGGTGTCGATCACCTTGCCGGCATAGCTGCGGCCGTCGGGCAGCTTCGACTCGTAGTCGAAGTAGTGCTCCTTGATGTTGTGGTTGTATGGGCCGAGTTCGATCATCGTGATGGTGCCGTCCCGCATCGCCTCGTTCCAGGGAGACCCCTTCGAGATCGGCCAGCGCCCGGCGAACAGCAGCTTGCCGGAGGCCTGCAGGAAGTCCTTGGTGCCGTACAAGTGCCACAGGTGGTCCACCCGGCTCAGCGCGATGTCGTCCGACAGCATGCCGCCCAGGGACAGCACCGAGGTGCGCAGGCCGAGCGCGTGCAGGTACCAGGTCGCGCCCAGCGCGATCTGGCCGCCGCCGCTCCAGCCCAGCAGCACCACCTGGTCGGGGCTGCCCGGGCGGTGACCGTGCCGCACCAGCGAACGATGGATCTCCCGGGCGGTGCCCATGTTGTAGGTGGGTCCGTAGCGCCGGTCGGCGCAGACGAACAACTGCATCAGGTTGCGCAGGTTGATCAGCACCGCCAGCAGGGTGTTGGGGTTCTTCAACCGGAGCTGTTCCAGGTGTCGCCAGAGTCTGCCCAGCACCCGCTCCGAGGTCAGCCCCCGGTTGTCCACCGCATAGGGAAACACATCGTCGACCACCGTGTATCCGGGCAGCCGTTCATGCAGATCGCGGATGAACGGCGTCTCCTCTTCGGGCACATCCTGGCCCGAGATGGCGCCGATCCCCGATAGATAGACCACGAACCGCTTCGGCAGCACGTCGGGCGCGGACGCCGCCAGTTCGAGCGAGGTGGGCGCCGGGCCGGTGTCGGGTTCCTCGACCTCGCGGGTCGCCCACCAGTGCAGCGATTCCAGCGGCGCCAACACCAAGGCGACCACCACCAGGGCCAGGACGAGGACGAGCAGATCACCGAGGATCATGCCGCCACCTCCGAGGTGATCATCGGGCGTCCGTTCAGCACGTCGGCGCCGGAGACCCGGAAGGGGCGTCCGGTGACCCGCTGGAACAGCCGCGCCATCGCCCGGGAGACCCAGGGCGCACACAGCGTGGAGAGCAGATGCATCACCAGCCAGGACGCCGCCACCAACGCCAGTGCCGTCCAGCGCCCGACCTCGAAGGTGCCGGCGGTGACCGCCCACAGCACGATCGCGCTCCAGGCCGAGAGGAACCGGCTGAGCGCGGTCCCCAGGTAGGGGATCAGGGCCAGGAAGCCCCAGACCTGCGGTGCGGTGGCGACCAGCACGCCGGCCAGCACGATGGAGTACGAGACCTCGGCGCCGCTGACGACACGGCCGAGCCCCCACAGCACCACCGACTCGATCGCGTGCAACACCACCAGCCAGGTGGCACTGAGCAGCAGGCCGACCGCGAACCGCCAGCCGGTGACCCGGTTCACGAGCAGGATCACCGCCTGCCCGGCCATCACCGAGACGCCGGCCAGCAGTGCGACCCCGACGGCCAGCCAGATCGCGAACGGATGATCGCGCACCCAGCCCAGCGCGGCCGGATCGAGCCGGTATGCACGTGCGATGAGTTCGAACATGCCGGACAGATAACGCCAGAGTTGATCCATCCGCAGCTCCTTGTGCCGGACCGGAACCCGTCGGTTCGCTGGCTGAGCCTACCGAGCCCGGCGGCCGCGCTGGCAAAGGATTCAGCGACTGTGCCCAGCTCGCTGGGGGACGTGGTCGAGCCCGATGTCCAGCACCCGCGCGCTATGGGTCAGCCAGCCGACGCTGATCAGGTCGACGCCGGCCTCGGCGATCGGTACCGCGGTCCGCGGGGTGATCCGGCCGGACGCCTCGGTCACCATCCGGCCGCCGACCATCGCCACCGCTTCGCGCAGCACCTCCGGGGTCATGTTGTCGAGCAGCACCACGTCGGCACCCACCTCGAGCAGTTCGGCCAGCATTGCCAGCGAGTCGACCTCGACCTCGATCTTCACCAGGTGGCCGACGTGGGCGCGGGCCGCCTCGACCGCTTCCCGGACGCCGCCGGCGACCGCGATGTGGTTGTCCTTGATCAGCACCGCGTCGTCCAGGCCGAAGCGATGGTTGGAGCCGCCGCCGCAGGCCACCGCGTACTTCTGCACCGCCCGCAGCCCGGGGATGGTCTTGCGGGTGTCGGCGACCTTTGTCGTGGTGTGCGCGATCGCGTCGGCGATGGTCGCGGTGCCGGTGGCGACCCCGGACAGGTGGCCGAGGAAGTTCAGCGCCACCCGTTCGCCGGTGAGCAGCCCGCGGGCCGGTCCGCGCACGGTGGCGATCACGCTGCCCGGTTGGACGCGCGAGCCATCGTGCAGGTGCACCTCGCACTCGATCCGGGGGTCGAGGAGTTCCCAGGCCAGCCGGGCCAGCGGCAGGCCGGCCACCACGCCGGGGTCGCGCGCGACGAGTTGCACGGTGGCGATGGCGTCCGGGCCGATGATGCTGTCGGTGGTCAGGTCCCCGGCCCGGCCCAGGTCCTCGGCCAGCGCGGCCCGGACCAGCGGCTCGATCAGCAGCCGCGGAAGCTCCCTCACGCCACCGCTCCCTGCGGCTGGGTCAGGCCCGGCAGATCCGCGCCGGAGACCAGAGTGTGCCGGGGTGCGTCCAGGCCGGAGTAGTCGGTGCGGGTGTGCCCACCACGAGACTCGGTGCGGCTGAGCGCGGCATGGGCCAGCAGGTAGCCGACCAGTCCGGCGTCGTCGTCCAGGTGGGGACGCAGCTCGGCCAGCGCGCGGCGCAGGCCGGCGGCGTCCCGGAGCACGCCGGCGCCGGCGGTGACGACCTCGCGGATGTGGTCGATCACCCCCGGCTGGTGGGCGAAGGGGGTCTCGACCGGCTCGACCAGCGTGGGCCGCTCGATCAGCGGCGTCAGTTCTGCCAGAGGTTGGTCGCCGACCGCGCGCAGTTCCTGGCCGACCCAGCGTCCGCAGACCACCGCTTCGAGCAGCGAGTTGGATGCCAGCCGGTTGGCTCCGTGCAGCCCGGTGGACGCCACCTCGCCGGCCGCGTACAGGCCCGGCACGGTGCTCCGCCCGGCCAGGTCCACCAGCACCCCACCCATGTGGTAGTGCGCCGCGGGCCGGACCGGCAACAGGTCGCGGGACGGGTCGAGGCCGGCGGCGACCGCCGTGGCGTTGATCGAGGGGAACAGCTGGGCGAACCGCTCTCCGGGGGCATTGCGGGCGTCCAGGAACACCCGGTGGCCGGCCCGCAGTTGCGCCCACTCGGCGCGGGAGACCACATCGCGGGCCGACAGCGGGTCGGCCAGCACCCACTCGCCGCGCTCGTTGACGATGATCGCGCCCTCGCCGCGGACCGCCTCGCTGACCAGCGGCATCGGGTCGATCGAGACGTCCAGCGCGGTCGGATGGAACTGCACCATCTCGAGATCGCGCAGCACCGCACCGGCCCGGAAGGCCAGCGCCAGGCCCTGCCCGCGCGAGCTCAGCGGGTTGGTGGTGTGGCTGTACAGGCCACCGATCCCGCCGGTGCTGAGCACCACCGAGCGGGTCCGGACCAGTACCGGACCGCCGCGGGTGTCCACCTCGACGCCGGCGACCCGGCCGTCCTCGACCACGATCCGGCGGGCCGGCGAATGCTCCCAGACGGTCACCGACGGCAGCGCGCGGGCGGCGTCCACCACGGTGCGCAGCAGTTCGGCACCCGTGCCGTCGCCTCCGGCGTGGACGATCCGACGGCGTCCGTGGGCACCTTCGAGACCGAGCCGCAGCGAGCCGTCGGGGTTGCGGTCCCAGCGCGTCCCGTGCCGGGTCAACCAGTCGATGGCGTCCGGTCCGGCGGCGGTGATCGCCGCAACCACGTCCTCGTCGCACAGCCCGGCCCCGGCGGCCAGGGTGTCGGCGGCATGGTCGGCGGGGGAGTCGTCCGGGCCGACCGCGGCGGCGACCCCGCCCTGCGCCCAGCCGGTCGACGTGCCGGTGCTGAGCGCGCCGGCCGACAGCACCAGGCACGGCGCCGGGGCGAGTTCGATGGCGCAGCTCAGCCCGGCCAGACCGCCACCGATGATCACCGGGGCGTCGACGACGACCTCGCGGCTCACTTCGCTCCCACCGCGAGCATCCGCTCGACCGCCAGCCGGGCCCGGTCGGCGACGGCCGCGTCGATGGTGACCTCATGGGTCATCGTCTCCAGGGCGCGCCGGATCGCGGCCATCGTGTTGCGCTTCATGTGCGGGCACATATTGCACGGCCGGACGAACTCGACCTCGGGGTACTCCTGGGCGACGTTGTCGCTCATCGAGCACTCGGTGATCAGCGCCACCCGCTTCGGACGGCGGTCGGCGACGAAGCCGATCATCTGGGCGGTCGAGCCGGCGTAGTCGGCCTCGTCGACCACCTCGGGCGGGCACTCCGGATGGGCCAGCACGGTCACGTCGCCGGCGTAGTCGGCGCGGATCTGCCGGATGTCGGCCGGGGTGAACCGCTCATGCACCTCGCAGGCGCCCGGGTGGGTGATCACCTTCACCCCGGTCTGCCGGGCCACGTTCGCGGCCAGGAACTGGTCGGGGATCATGATGACTTCGGGCACGCCCAGGCTCTCGATCACCCGCACCGCGTTACCCGAGGTGCAGCAAATGTCGCTCTCGGCCTTCACCGCGGCGGAGGTGTTCACGTAGGTGACCACCGGGACGCCGGGGTGCTGCCGGCGCAGTTCGCGGACGTCCGCGGCGGTGATCGACTCGGCCAGCGAGCAGCCCGAGCGCAGGTCGGGGATCAGCACGGTCTTGGACGGGTTGAGCAGCTTGGCCGTCTCGGCCATGAAGTGGACGCCGGCCAGCACGATCACATCGACCTCGACCGTGGTGGCCTCGCGGGCCAGGGCAAGCGAGTCGCCGACGATGTCGGAGACGCCGTGGAAGATCTCCGGACGCATGTAGTTGTGCGCCAGGATCACCGCGTTCCGCTCGCGCTTGAGCCGCAGGATGGCGTTCACGTCGTCGGACATGATCGCCCACTCGGCGGCCGGGACGACGTGGTCGACCCGGCGGTAGAGGTCCTCGGCGCTGATCAGGGTGGTGCTCATCTGCTCCTCCTCGGTGCGGCAGCCCTCTTATGCTACATATGAGCAAAAGGGTCTGCAAACCCCCCGTCCGGTGGTGCCGGGTCTCGGCGATCTCGACATCGCCGTCCGATCGGGGGAACCTCGCCGATTTCGCGTCAGGACCCGAAATCCCGCGGCGAAGCCCTCCATCGGCGAGCGATCTCGACATCGCCGGACGTGTCCGGGAGGAGGGTCGCGCGACGAGCCGAGAAGCAGGCTCGGGCGACGAGTCGACGGGCTTACCGACTCCGAGGTGCGGGCAGTTTGGTGCCGGCGGCCTGACGTTCCTGCAGGATGTCTCGGCGAAACCGGTAGAGCCGGGCCGGACGTCCGCCGGTGCCGGCACGCGCGCCGGTCTCCTCGACGAGTTGCTGCTGTTCAACCAGCCGCCGGAAGTTCTGGGTGTGCACCACCCGTCCGGCCAGCGCCTCGACACACCCCTGCAGCTGGCCGAGGGTGAACTGGGCGGGCAGGAGTTCGAAGACGACCGGGCGGTACTGGATCTTCGCCCGCAGCCGGGCGATGCCGGTGGCGAGGACGCGGCGGTGGTCGCCGTCCAGCCGCTCCCCGGGCGGCAGGGTCTCGCTGCGCTGTCCTGGTGGTGACTCCGGAACCAGGCCGGCTTCGTAGAGCGTCTCGTAGCGCTGCAGGGCCAGGTCGGGTTGCCAGGGGCGGCCGTCCAGGCCGAAGGTGACCGCGCAGCGTTGCCGCCGGGTCCGATCGCCCTGCCGCGCCCACGAGGTCAGCGCCGGCGTCACCGCACCGGCCAGCAGTTCGGCACCGGCGCGCTGGTCCTCCCAGGGGAAGAGCGCGTACCAGCGCCGCCACTGCCCCGACCGGACCCGCAGCCCACGGACCAGGCCGAGGTAGGAGACCGAGATGGTCCGGGTCCCGCCGTGTTCGCGATCCCGGTCGGCGAAGGTGTACAGCTGCTCGAGATACCCGATGTTGAGGCCGGTCTGCTCCTCGACCCAGGCCCTGACCGCGGTCTGCAGTGATCGATGGCCGGGAAGCACCGGGCCGGCCGGCAGCCGCTGCCCGTCCGGGAGAGTCAGCACGCACGGCTCGCCGTCGACGAGTGCCACGATCACGGCCAGCACCTCGGCCGCAATCGGTTCGCTGGTCATCGGCACTCCTGCTGGACGGGTCCGAGCAGGATACCGGGCGGCGTCCGGGCTGGTCGCCGACGGTGGACGCAGCCGGTCCGCCTGGCAGCCGACATTCCTAATCTGACTAGTGATGATGGCCACGAAGCCAGCCCAGCGGCGGCCATCCGGGCAGGGCAGCTGCGCCCCCGTCGCCGGGTTCCTGTGAGTTCGCCAAGGTCTGTCCGCTTTCCTTGGTTACGCGATGCCGCGCGTCTACAGTCACATCTATTGAGCCTGGGAAGTGACTCAACCAAGAGCCGGCAGCAGGGTGGTAGGTCGGCCGCGTTCCCTAGCAACGCACCCGGCGTCCTTCCCGGGCTCGCCAACGTTCTCAGGCCGGGGCCAGGCCCAGATACTCCTCCAGCGTGCGGTAGCTGTTGGGCCCGAACGCCCTCGCCGGCCCGGTGCCGAGGTAGCGGTAGTGCCACGGCTCGAAGGCGTAACCGGTGATCGTCTCCTTGCCGGCGGGGTAGCGCAGGATGAAGCCGTAACGCCAGGCGTTCGCCCACAGCCACCTGCCCGCCCTGGTGTTGCGGACGCCGACGCCCCAGGTGACACCGTCCCACAGGTCCACGGCGAGCCCGGTCTGGTGCTCGCTGCGGCCCGGGGCCGCGTTGTAGCGGCGGGCGAGGGTCTCACTGCCGTATTCGCGGATCTTGCTGCTCAGGATCTGCGCCTGCAACGCGTAGCTGCGGTAGCCGCTGCGGACCCGGAGCCGGACGCCGCCGGCACGCGCGGCCGCGATCATCCGGGTCAGTGCCCGCTGGGTCTCCCGGGTCAGGCCATAGGGGGAACTGATGCTGCTCCGCCGGTAGCCGGCATTGATCGGATGTTGCTTGGAGACCACCGGGATGCCGTCCACGGTGAACGCCCGGTTGCGTTGGGCGGACGTGCGCCGGTCCCTGGGCTTCGGTGTCGGAGCGTCGGTCCCGGGTCGGCTCGAACCGGTGGCCGTCGGCTGCGGCGCGGGGCCGCTTGGGCTGGTGGTGGACGGCGGCGCAGAAGACTGCGCAGGGGTCGACGGCGGCGCCGGGCTGAACGCGGTCGGGGCCGTCCCAGCGGGGGAGGGGGCGCCGGCGGGGACCGCGGCACAGCCCGCAAGAGCGATCAGGATGCCGATCGCCGTAGTCCGGACGAGGTGGCGAAGTGGCACGCGGCAACGATAGGTGGGAAGGGCCGGGAGGGACCAACGGGTGCACGCCGCGGGACGCGCGCCACAGATCGGGAGATAGCTGGACCGAGGTCTGTCTCGCGGATCAGGACTCCTGGACGCGCGCAGTTGGGGCCGAGGGCCGATCGAGCGGCGTCCACCCTCGAGGGCAACCGGTCCGCTGGCTCAGCGGTGACCAGCCGCACTCGCGCCAGCAGGTGGGTTCAGGCACCGTCAGGATCGAATGAATTGCGCATCGCGGTCTTCACCCGAGAATTCTGTGAGCTCCGCCGTTGACATGCAGGATCTGGGGAGTCATTATCAATGCAACTGGTCCGAAGGAACGGAAGAAACGGAAGGAGAATACGGTGGGATCCACTGATCAGGACAACGTGATGCCTCGGGCGAGGAAGACGGGAACCGGGCGGCAGTGGTTGTTCCTGCTTGTCACTCTCCTCGTAGTGCTTTCCACGCCGGCCCGTGTTGCAGTGGCGAAACCCCGCCGCGACTGCGGCATCACCGAATTTGCTGTGCCTCGGCTTGGTATCCGTGGGGTTGGTACGAGACTGAGCCCAAGTGCCGGCAGATGGGGGCGGAGTTGCAGCGGACCATTCCGGTCGTGCTCGCCTACAAATGCACTTATTCGTCTTGGCCGCCTGATCCCAACCGGCCATGGCGACTCTCCGTATTGGAAGTAACCTGATGACTGCTCGGACGGACGTGCGGCTGACCACTGTCTGCGGTGAGGTCGTTGCCGCCGGTGATGTCCCGGGATTGTTGCCGCCGAACCCGCAGGGCGGCGAAGTTCCGCGGCCCGAGTTGCTCGTCTTGATGAGCGGCGACTCGCTGCCGCCGCACGGTTGCTACGCGTCGGTGACAGGTGAACTGGTCGGCAATCGGCTGATGGTGACGTCATGGATACAACATTCGGCAGTGCCCGGCACTCCATCGGCGGTCCCAGATTCAGTCGGCATACCTACAGAGGACTCATACCAATATCAGATCAGCTTGACGATACCGGACGATTGGGACCTGATCTCCTTTAGCGGGTGGTCGGTTGGTGACGGGCGAGATCTCGCAATTGTCGAGGTCGTCCGCGCCGAGTCGGCCGTCGCCGACTGGGTTTCGCGTCAGCCGAAGAATGCCGTGTGCGTATTTCCCTTCATCCGCGACGCCGATGCTCCAGCCGTTCTCCAATCGTGAATACCGTTGCGAGTAGTGCTGGCTGGAATCGTGACCCTCAGCCGAGCAGCCGGTTGCGTTCCTCGGTCAGGTTGATCTCGGCGCGGGCCGCCCACAGCCGGCGTCCGGTCGCGGTGGCGAACAGCGGGCGCCGGGCCAGCAGTCCGGAGACCACCGCCAGCCGGCCGGCCCGGAAGTCCTCGTCGTCGTAGCGGGCGTACTCCTCGCGGACATCGCGCAGGTAGACGTGGTAGCGCCCGCGCAGCTGACCGAGGACGGAAAGGTCGGCGTCCACCAGCAGCGCGGCGGCCCGGTCGCCAGGCTCGGGGTCGTGGGCGATCGTCGTCCGGACCAGCCTGGCCACCTCGGCGGACTCGTCCGGACCGATCAGCGGCGTGAGCCGCTGCTGAGCCAACAAGGCGGACGCCTCTTCGTCGGAGCGAGGTTCGCCGTTGTGCACCGCGTCGTGGAACCAGGCGGCCAGCACAGCCGGGCGCTCGGCGGGCAGCGCGGCACCCAACTGCTCCAGCGCGGTCAGGCACTGGGCCAGATGCCGGACGTCGTGGTAGCGCCGATGCGGCTCCGACCAGCGCTGCAGCAGCTCCTCGCCGAGTTCGGGCGCTTCGGGCAGGGTCGCCAGCCAGGCCGTCCGGGCCAGCGCGAGCGCGGCCGGGCGCTTCGGCGTCCGGTCCCTGGGGCGGACACGCAGACCGGAGTCGACCAGCCGGCGGAGCAGTTCCCCGGAGCTCACCGGGACGGCGCCGGCGTCGATCAGGTCGCGGTAGCGGGCGAGTGGGACGTCGTAGTGGTCGTGGTCGAAGGCACGGGCCGGAATGCCGGCAGCCTGGGCGAAGGCGTGCAACTCGTCCAAGGAGGAGTCCGAGACCAGGTGGCCGAACTCGGTGCCGTGCGCCGGCCAGCGGGGTGGGTCGAGGAGGACGGCCACGCTCAGGCGTCGCTTCGCGGCCCGAGCAGGCTCAGCAGCGCCGACCGGGTCGCGTCGATCGCATGGTCGGCCTGCGGGTAGCCCACGAAGCGCCCGTCGGCGAGATGCGACTGAACCGAGGGAATCGCCACCGCGACGCTGGAGACCACCATGCCGAGCGTCACCAGCACCTCGGTGATCGCCGCCGCCGCCCGGGTGCCGCCGCTGATGCCGCCGTAGCTGGCGACCGCGACCGGCTTGCCACGCCACTCGGCGTTGAGGTAATCGAGCGCATTCTTCAACGGGGCGGTGAACGAATGGTTGTACTCGGGCATCACCAGCAGGTAAGCGTCACCCCGGCTGATGGTGGCGCTCCACGCCTTGGTGTGGGCGTGCTCGTAGCGGCCCAGCCGCGGGTGGTAGGGCTCATCGAGCAACGGCAGCGCGACCTCGGCCAGGTCGACCACCTCGACTGCGAAGCCGCCCTGTTCGGCCAGGCGTTCGACGATGTAGTCGGCGACCATCCGGCCGACCCGGCGGGGCCGGGTGCTGGCGACGATGACCTGAAGCAGGGGTGCGCTCACGGGAGGCCTTTCTTGAAATCTCAATAACCGTAGCACCGTCGTGGAGGGCCGGCCGCGGGCGTCTCGACCGGCCCGAGCCGCAGCCGCTCAGCCCGCGACGTCGGCCAGGTGGTGTTCCAGGTCGTGCAGGAAGTAGCTGCCGAGGCTCGCCACGGTGAACACCGATCCGTTGCTGCGGGCGCCGGGCCGCTGCCACTGGTCGGGCCGGACGGCCGCGAACAGTCCCGCGGTATCCCCGGCGGCGATCGCGTACTCGCCGGCCACCCGGACCGGGTCCTGGTCGAAGTAGCGGCCGTCGCGGGCGGCCGCGTCCTGGTCCCAGTTGGCGAAGGTGGGGCCGTCCTCGGTGAGCAGCTGGGTCAGCCGGCCACCGAAGATCCGGCAGACGTCGCGGACGTGGCAGCCGTACTCCAGCGCCGACCAGCGGTCCGCCCGGTCCCGGACAGCGACCCCGGGTCGCCACAGCACCGCTTTCCAGCGCGGGATGGTGGCCCGCACGCGAGCGGCGATCTCCGCGGCCCCGGGCGGCGTCCAGCCGCATTCGGGACAGCCCTGCTCGATCACCCAGGTCCAGTCCTTGGTGTCCTCGGGCAGCGCCGGCGGGACGGCGGTCATGACCGCGGCACCGCGAAGGTCGCCGTGAACGAGGCGCTGCCGATGGCGTGCGCCAGCAGGGTGAACCGGCACACCGCGCTGGTGGCGTCCTCCGGCACCGGCAACCTGTCGACGTCCAGGGCGTGGACGGTGAACACGTAGCGATGCGCCGGGCCGGGTGGGGGACACGGTCCGCCGTAACCGGCGTAGCCGTAATCGTTCGTCCACTCGCGAGCGGGCGCCGGCAGCGGGGCTCCGGCTTCCAGCCGGGTGACCTCGGCGGGGATGTCGAAGGCGATCCAGTGCCACCAGCCGCTGCCGGTGGGGGCGTCCGGGTCGAAACAGGTGACGGCGTAGCCGGCGGTGCCGTCCGGGGCGTCCGACCACGCCAGGTCGGGGCTGATGTTCTCCCCGCCGCAGGACGGCTCGGCGAAGGTGGGCTCGATGGTCGAGCCGGCTGGGATGGCGGCGCTGCTCAGTTCCATGGCGCCACCCTAACCTTGGGCCATGGAATGGCTGGAGGTGCTCGCGGGCAGCCGGGTGATCGTGGAACTGCCGGACGGAGACGTCGACGATCAGCTCGCCGCGGGCGAGGTGCTGATTCAGGAGGGATTGAACGCCTGGACGGTGCCGTTCGAGCGGCGGGCCGAACTCACCCGGTTGCGCGAGGTGTTCGGACGCCGGGTGCGGCTGGGCGTGGCGGATCTGCGCACACCCGAGCAGGTGGCGGTCGCTGCCGCCGACCAGCCCGACCTGATGCTCGCCCCGTTCGCCACCCCCGGCCTACTGGACGCGGCCGGCGCCGTCCCGATGGTGCTGGGCGGACTGACGCCCTCCGAGGTGGCCGGGGCGCTCGACCTCGGCGCCGCGGCCGTCCAGGTCGTCCCGTGCGACGCCCTGGGCTCGCTGTACGCCCGGACCCTGCTGGGGATGTTCGCCGGGGCGCCGCTGATCGCCACCGGCCGGCTCGAGCGGTTCCAGTGCGAGATGTGGCTGGACGCCGGTGCGCTCGCGGTCTGCCCGGCCGCGGCGATCGGGGCCGACGACATCGCCGAGCCCGATCTCGCCCAGCTCCGGCACCGCTGCCAGGGCTACCGGTTCAGCTGATCGCAGGGTCGCCGAGCCCGGCGGGAGCCTCGCTTGCGGCACCGCACCACGGGTCGCGCGGGGGCTGCCGGAGGATCGCCGCATACCGGCGACGAGTGGGGCCGATTTGGGGGACCACGAATCCTTAGACTAACTTTAGAAACCGTCCCAGATTTCTCAGGAGGTTCTGCCCTATGTACCAGCCGCGACGGGCCGGTGGCCGAGATGCCGCCGAGTCGCAACTGGACGCACCCGATCAAGCCGGCGCCGCAGGCGTGCGCGGGATGGCTCGCGCCTGGTCGATGAGCGCTACCGATCGGATCGGCACCGCATTCCTGGGCCTGGCGGTGACCGCTACCGCCGGTGCGCTGCTGATGTCGGGCACCGCCGTCGCGGCCCCGGTCGCCGCGCCGGTGACCACTCCTGACGTGTCGCTGCGCGACGCCTCGGTCTCCCGGGACACCAACCGGCCGCAGATCGCCGCCGAGGACATCCTCGCCGTGGCCGCCGCCCCCACCGATGCGGTCAACCCCGCGCTGAAGCCCACCCGGACGATGTACACCACCAAGGCCAAGCTGCCGGTGCTCGCGGCGGCGTCCGCAAGCGCCGACAAGCTGGCCGGCCTGGCCATCGCGACCAAGGTCAGCGTCACCCCCGAGGTGAACGGGAACTACCGGATGGTGCAGTACAAGGGCCGGCAGGCCTGGGTGCTGAAGACCGCCCTGGCGAACACCAAGCCGTCGCCCAAGAAGGTGGCCGACGCCAAGGCCCCGGCAGCCAAGCGCAAGGTGCCGTCCGGCTCGGTGCTCGGCCTCAAGCCGGTGGCGATGGTGGTCTACCGTGCGGTGATGGCCCGCTGGAACGTGAAGAACGTCGGCGGCTGGCGGGCACACAGCCTGTCGGTGCACCAGTTCGGCCGGGCCATCGACTTCATGACCTACTCCAACGTGTCCCAGGGCAACTCCATCGCCGCGTTCCTGGTCGCGCACGCCAAGGAGTTCGGCGTCGATCACATCATCTACCGGCAGCGGATCTGGACGCCGTACCGGCCGACCTGGCGGCACATGGCCGACCGGGGCAGCGCCACGGCGAACCACATGGATCACGTCCATGTGGCGGTGAAGCCCTGAGCCTCGGCCACCGCGGCCGATCGTCGAGTCACTGAGGTTCAGCGACCGGAAGATCGGCCGAGTGGGCGTGACCGGTATAGGTCAGCTGGTTAGGCTGCGGCCATGCAGACTCCCGTAGACCCCACCACGACTCCGGCCTGGCAACGGCTCAGCCAGCTCCATCAGGGATTGGTACCCGATCTGCGCGGCGCCTTCGCCGCCGACCCCGAGCGGGCCTCCCGGTATTCCTTCGACGCCGCCGACCTGCACGTCGACCTGTCGAAGAACCTGATCGACGACGACGTGCTGGACGCGCTGGTCCAGCTGGCCGAACAGACCGGGGTCGCCGCGCACCGCGACGCGATGTTCGCCGGTGAACGGATCAACGTGACCGAGGACCGTTCGGTGCTCCACACCGCGCTGCGGCGGCCCAAGGGCGACGTCCTCGAAGTGGGCGGCGTCAACGTGGTCGACGACGTCCACGAGGTGCTGGACGCCATGTACGCCTTCGCCGAACGGGTCCGTTCCGGCGAGTGGCTCGGTGTCACCGGCAAGAAGATCAGCACCATCGTCAACATCGGCATCGGCGGATCGGATCTCGGCCCGGTGATGGTCTACGAGGCGCTGAAGCCCTACGTGGCGCCCGGACTCGAGGCCCGGTTCATCTCCAACATCGACCCCACCGACGTGGCCGAGAAGACCAAGGGCGTCGATCCGGAAACCGTGCTGTTCATCGTCGCATCGAAGACCTTCACCACCCTGGAGACGCTGACCAACGCCCGGATGGCCCGCGACTGGCTGCTGGCCGCGCTGACCGAATCGGGAGCCATCGACGGCTCCGACGAGCAGCGCGCGGACGCCGTCGCCAAGCACTTCGTCGCCGTGTCGACCGCGCTGGACAAGGTGGAACAGTTCGGCATCGACCCGGCCAACGCGTTCGGCTTCTGGAACTGGGTGGGCGGGCGGTACTCGGTCGACTCCGCGGTCGGGCTGCCACTGGTGCTGACCTTGGGTCCCGACAACTTCGCCGACTTCCTGGCCGGCTTCCACGCCATCGACGAGCACTTCGTCAACACCGAGCCGAGCCGCAACGTGCCGCTGCTGATGGGCCTGCTGAACATCTGGTACGTCAACTTCTTCAAGGCGGCCTCGCACGCCGTCCTGCCGTATGCGCAGTACCTGCACCGGTTCGCCGCCTACCTGCAGCAGCTGACCATGGAGTCCAACGGCAAGGGCGTCCGGCTGGACGGCTCGCCGGTCACCACCGAGACCGGCGAGATCTTCTGGGGCGAGCCGGGCACCAACGGCCAGCACGCGTTCTACCAGCTGATCCACCAGGGCACCCAGTTGATTCCCGGCGACTTCATCGCGGTGGTCAACCCGGCGCACCCGATCTCGGACGGCGGCACCGACGTCCACGAACTGTTCCTGGCCAACTTCTTCGCCCAGACCAAGGCGCTCGCCTTCGGCAAGACCGCCGACGAGGTCCGGGCCGAGGGCACACCGGAGGCGATCGTCAGCGCCCGGGTGTTCAAGGGCAACCGGCCCACCACGTCCATCATGGCGCCGGCGCTGACCCCCTCGGTGGTCGGCCAGCTGATCGCCCTGTACGAGCACATCACCTTCGTCCAGGGCTCGATCTGGGGGATCGACAGCTTCGATCAGTGGGGCGTCGAGCTGGGCAAGCAGCTGGCGCTGCAGATCGCGCCCGCAGTCGCCGGCGACGCCGCCGCGCTGGAGGCCCAGGATCCCTCCACCAAGGCCCTGGTCGGCTACTACCTGGCGCACCGCTCCTGAGCATCCGCGCCCGCGCCCGGTGAGTCGGGCGCGGGCGCCGCACGTCCGGATCTGAAGCGTGGCTAGAATCGGGATGTTTGACTGCCGTGCCGCGAAGCGAGAGGAAGCCGTACATCGATGAGCCTGGCTGACTACGCCGACCAGCACGGTTTGCATCGAGTGGGCGCGCGCCCCCGGCTGTGGAGCTATCTCAAGCAGTCCTGGGACCGCCGGGACTTCCCGATCGCGATGGCCCGGTTCCGGATCCAGGCGAGCCAGGAACGGAACCGGCTGGGCCTGCTCTGGCTGGTGCTGCAGCCGTCGCTCAACGCGGTGGTCTACGGCCTGATCTTCGGCCTTCTGCAGACCGCGGCCAACCGTCCTCCCGACTACGCCGCCTTCGTGGTGATCGGCGTCTTCCTGTTCGAGTTCTTCTCCAAATCGCTGAGCAACGGAGCCAAGTCGATCACCGGTAACCGTGCCCTGGTGCAGTCGCTGGCCTTCCCGCGGCTGACCCTGCCGGTCGCGGTGGTGCTGGAGAACTTCATGGCGCTGGTGCCGATGCTCGGGGTGATGGTGCTGGCGCTGCTGGTGCTGGGCCACCCGCCGGCCTGGGACTGGCTGCTGATGATCCCGCTGCTGGCGCTGTACACGCTGTTCAACACCGGGGTCGCGATGATCGCCGCCCGGCTGACCGTGCACGTCCGGGACCTCACCCAGATTCTGCCGTTCGTCAACCGCATCCTGTTCTACACCTCGGGTGTGCTGTTCGCGGTCGACCGGATCCTTCGCGATCACCCCTGGGCGGTGGCGCTCTACGACTTCCACCCGCTCTATCAGGTGTTGCAGATCGCTCGCGGGCTGCTGATGAACCAGGGCCACTACGAACCGCAGTACTGGGTCTTCTTCGGGCTGTGGTCGGTCGTGGTGTTCGTCGTCGGGCTGCTGTTCTTCTGGGTCGCCGAGGAGCGCTATGGCCGGGACTGACGCGCTGGACGGGGGGCACCGCGGCAAGCCGGTGGTCATCGTCGACGACCTGCACGTGCGGTACCGGGTCTTCGCCGGCGGTCGCGCCGCCGGAGCGGCCGGCCGGTCGGGACTGCTCACCCGGACCCGCGGCGTCCGGACGGTGCACGCGCTCAAAGGGCTGACCTTCACCGCCTACGAGAACGAGTCGATCGGCGTGATCGGTCACAACGGCTCGGGCAAGTCGACCCTGATGCGGACGATCACGGGTCTGACGCCGCCAGAGTCGGGTGCGGTCTACGCCGCCTCGCGGCCGAACCTGCTCGGCATCGGCGCCGCCCTGCTGCCCGACCTCTCCGGCGAGAACAACATTCTGCTGGGTGGCCTGGCGATGGGCTTCTCCAAGCGCGAGGTGCTGCGGCTGCGCGACGAGATCGTCGAGTTCGCGGGGCTGGAGGAGTTCATCGATCTGCCGATGCGGACTTACTCCTCGGGCATGCAGGCCAAGCTGAAGTTCTCCATCGCCACCGCCAAGCAGCACGAGATCCTGATCGTGGACGAGGCTCTCGCGGTGGGTGACAAGGCGTTCCGGGCTCGCAGCGAGGAACGGATCCGGCAGATGCGGGACGCCGCCGGCACCATCTTCCTGGTGTCGCACTCGATGGGATCGATTCGCAGCACCTGCGATCGGACGCTGTGGATCCACGGCGGCACGCTGCGGATGGACGGCCCCACCGCCGAGGTGGTGGACGCCTACGAGGCGTCCCGCGGGCAGTGATCCGGCCGGCCCGGCCCGGCCACGATTGGCGGAGGGCCGCGGCGGAGCTGGCCGGACGGGTCGCGGCAGCCGCCCGGACCGGGGGCACGGCCCTGCTGGGACCGGTGTTGTCGGTCGCGGCGCTGCCCTGGCGGATTCGTCCGCCGCGCTCCCGCACGGTCGCCTTCATCGCCTACGGCGGCGGTGCCCGGCACGAGTTCTCCTGCAATCCCAAGTACGTGCTCCTCGCCCTGCGCGCGCTGGATCCGGACCTCGACCTGGTCTGGGCGGTCGAGGACCCGCAGGCCTACCCCGAACTGACCGATCTCGGCGTCCGGCTGGTGGCGCACGGCTCTCCGGCGGCGTTCCGGGAACTGCTCACCGCCCAGGTCGTCGTGTCCAACGGCGCCTACCTGATGTGGTTTCCCTTCGGCGACCGGCAGTTCGTGATCAACACCTGGCACGGTGGCGGCGCGTACAAGCGGCTGCCCGGTGACCAGCCCGGAGCCGACCCGCTGTTACGGCTGAAGCAACGGCGAAGCTCCAAGGTGACCGATCTGTTCGTGTCGAGTTCCACCGTGTTCACCCGCGAACTGGTCCGCGGCGCCTTCGGCTATGCCGGAGAGGTCGCCGAGGTGGGGATGCCCCGCAACGACCTGCTGTTGAGCCACGACCGCTCGGCGGTGGACGCCCGGACCCGGGACCGGCTGGGGTTGGCTCCCGACGCACGGACGGTGCTGGTGGCGCCGACGGTGCGCGCCGCCGACGATCCCGCGGAACCGTTCGATCCGGACGCCCTGCTCGCAGCCCTGGAGCGCCGTTACGGCGGCGAGTGGTGGATCCTGCGCCGGCAGCACAAGCTGACCGGGCCGGACCGTGCCGCGCCGACCGGCGGACGCGTGCTGGAGGTGAGCGACTACCCCGACATGCAGGAGCTGCTCAGCCTCGCCGACGTCCTGGTCAGCGATTACTCGTCGACCATCTGGGACTTCATCCTGACCGGGAAGCCGTGCCTGCTCTACGTCCCGGACCTGGACCAGCTCAGGCAGCAGCCGGGGTTCTATGTCGACCCGGCGTGCTGGGGCCTTCCGCTGGCCGGCTCCAACGCCGATCTGCACCGCACGATCGCCGATTGGGAGCCCGAGCAGTATCGTGCGGCCGCCCGCTTCCACCTGCGCGAGTTCGGCTCGGCGGAGTCGGGCCGGGCGGCCGAGCTGATCGCCGAACGCATCATCGAAGTCTGCAAGTAGAAGCCGGAGACCCTCGGATGAACGCCATGGACCCCTTGTCGGCGCGACTCGCCGGCCTGGTGCCGCGCAACCTGCCCAGGCCTGAACCCGAGGCCCTGCGCAGCGCGGTGGGCCGTCCGCCCGCGCCGTGGATAGCCACGGTGGCGGGCTGGTACCTGCCCCTCACCGTGGTCGGGCTGGCCGGTCTGGTGGCCGCGGCACTCGGCGCCTGGCCGTGGCTGGGCGTGCTGTGCTTCGCGGCGGTGCTCGCCGGCGATTGGGCCGCCGCCCGGGTCGTCTCGCCGCTGGAGACGCTGCTGACCCTGTCCGGCTGGACGCGGCAGGTGCGCGCGCTGGTCCGCGACCTGTTGCTGGTCGTGGTGACGGCACGCGCCGAACCGGACACCCTGGTCCCGCTGATGCTGGCGGTCGCGCTGATCCAGCTGACCTGGCTGGGCTTCGGAGCGCTCGGCGTCTTCGCCGGATCACGCCAGCCGCTCGCCGGTTTCGTTCCGGGCGCGGCCCGGCAGCCGTCCCCGACGGTGGCCTTCGCCGCGATCCGCGGCTACGAGGCCGGCGTCGTGCTGCTCTACTTCGAGCTCGCCGCGGCCCTGGTCACGCTGCTGTCCGACCGGGTCACCGGGCTCGCCTTCGGCCTGCTGGCCGTGCTGCTGGTCGCCGTCGGCGGGGTGCTGTTGCTGCGGGCCCGCCGGGTGCTCGCCTCGGCGGCGTCCGCGGAGCAGCAGTTGGTCGACGACATCACCCGCGAAGCCCCCACCGCGCTGGTCTACATCACCGCCGGAACGGGGCAGGGCCGGCACCTGCTCTCGCCGTGGTTGCCGACTCTGGAAGCGCTGCCGGACGGCTGCCTGATCGTCGTCCGCGAGGCGAGTCACCTCGCGACGCTGGAAGCCACCTCGTTGCGGGTGGTGTACGCGCCGACCTCGCGGAACCTGGAGCGGGCGATCGTGCCGAGCCTGCGGGTCGCCTTCTTCCTGGGCAACAGCGCCAAGAACATCGACCTGCAGCGGTACCCGAACCTGCGGCACGTGTTCCTCGGCCACGGCGACAGCGACAAATCCCCGAGCGCCAATCCGATGGCCCGGGTCTACGACCAGATCTGGGTGGCCGGCCAGGCCGCCATCGACCGGTACGCGGCCGCGGGCGTCGACCTGCCGGCCGACCGGTTCGTGATCGTCGGACGCCCCCAGGTCGAGCAGCTGCGCCGCGGTCCGCTGGGCCAGCAGCCACCCACCGTGCTTTACGCGCCCACTTTCGAGGGCTACCTCGACGAGACCAACTACACCTCGCTGGAGACGATGGGCCCCGAGATCGTCCGCAGGCTGCTGGCGCACCGTCCGGCCGTCCGGATCTGCTTCCGGCCGCACGCCTCGACCGGGTTGCTCCGGCCGGGGATGCGGGCGGCCCGGATCGAGGTGGACCGGCTGCTGAGTGAGAGCGGCGGCGACCATCTCGGCTCCCACACCCAGGTCGGACGCCCGCTGCAGGAGGCGTTCGACGCCGCCGATGTGCTGATCGCCGACGTTTCCGGCGTGGCCAGTGATTTCCTCTGGACGCTCCGGCCGATCATCGCCGGCAATCCGCGGGCACTCACGGCCGAAGAATTCGCCCGCCGCTACCCCAGCCAATCGGCGAACTACCTGCTGACGGCCCCGGAGCAGATCGACCAGATCATCGACCTGGCGCTCGGCGACGACCCCGGCCTTCCCGGGCGGACGGCGATCGCCGGCTATGTGCTGGGCGAACACCCGCACGGCCCGACCGCCACCTTCATCGCAGCCACCCGGCGGCTCGCCGCACAGCCGCGCTGAGTCTCAGCCGCCGATCCGCGCAGATCACCGTCGGTCGAGCTGGTCGAGACCTCTGGCAACGGGGGTTCGACAAGCTCAACCAGCGAAACCCTGATCGATCCGACGCCTGGCGAACTCAGCCGAGCGGACCGACCAGGTAGCTGCCTGCGGAGATCGCAATCCGGCTGGCCACCGTCGTGAACGGCGTCCGGACCAGATGGAGGTTGTCGCGGCCACCGATCACCAGGGTGTCGGTGGTGGCGGCGGCCGAGGCGCGGATCACCGAGAGGCTGGTCGGCACCTGCTCGCCGGCCAGCGCGGGCCCGCCGAGGCGTCCGGTGCCGTTGGTGTACTCGATCACCTTGCAGCTCGACGTGATGCCCTGGGGGATCAACTGGGTTACGCCACGATCCAGTTCGGTGCCCAGGTCCTCACCGGGCACCCCGACCAGATAGGACGGCTTCCCGGAGCACTGGCGGGCCACCTGGACCGAACGACCGAACAGGTCCCCGGCCTCGGTGCCGCCGGGAACGCCGCTGGTGTCCTGGGTGATCAACGCCGGCCATTTCACCGACGTCGGCGTGATCGTCAGCGGCTGGACAGCACCCGCGTCGCGCTTGCTGCCCACCGCCTCGTTGGGGATCCCGATCACCGCATTGTTGCCGGCCATCGACAAGGTCAGCCCGAAGCGGTCTCCGGTCTCCACCGAGTCCGGCACGCCGGCCACGTTCTGGTCGAATCCGGACACCTTGAACGAGGTCTGAGTGAACCGGAACAGCAGCACCGAGCCGGCCTTGGTCTTGGTGCCGATCGCCTCGTCCGGAATCCCGACCAGGGCGTTGTTGCCGCTGGCGGCGAGCGAGTAGCCGAAGGCGTCGCCCGCCTCATCGGCACCTGGGACGCCGGGGGAGTTCTGCGAGATGGCGATCGGGTCCCCGTAGCTGCCGTTGGTCACCGGGAAGCCATGGACCAGACCGCCGGCGAGCCCGGTGCTGGTCTTCGCCCACGGGTCACCGACCAGGATCACCGGATAGGGCGTGCTCGCCACCGCCACCGAGGTGCCGAAACCGCCCAGGTTCGCTCCGCTGGCGTCCGGAGCCGAGTCGACCGGCGAGTCGAGGCGCTTGATGGTGTCTGTCCGCAGCCCGGCGTCCGAGCCGTAGATCACATAGACCCGGCCGGCCTCGGTGCTCGTCGCCGAGTTCGTCGCGGGTGCGCCGACGACCAGGTCGGCGTAGCCGTCGGTATTCACGTCGGCGGCAACGACCTGTCGGTAGTGGATCGCCGACGACTCGTTGAATCCGTGCTGGCTGGGCCGGACGGTCTGGGTGGTGCCCTTGCCGTAGCGGATCTCGATGGAGCCACGGGCCGAATCGCTGCCCGGACGGACGACGGCGGTGTCGACCTGACCGTCACCATCGAAATCGTTGATCTGCGCGGCCGCCGGAGTGACGTTGAGGGTTGCCGTACCGGTCTTCGAACCTGACACCGAGACGGCCGAGATGGTCACGATGCCGGGCTTCAGGGTGGTGACCACGCCCGCCTCGTCCACGCGGGCCACCGAGGTGTCGCTGGAACGCCAGTTCACCGAGCGGACCGAGGCGTTGGTCGGCAGCACACCGGCCTTGAGCGTGATGTTCGAGCCGGCCATCACCATGGCGGTCGACGGCGAGACGCCGACACTGACCACGGGGATTCGCTTGGTGCCCGCCTTGGCCAAGGTGTAGACGAACTGCGAGCGGTCCTCCACAGCCTGGACCACCGCGGCGTTGGTGAACCGGACGGCGAGCTCGTCCCCACTGAGACTGGTGCCGTTGAAGTTGGCCGAGCCGCCGAACGCGTAGGACCGCTTCACGCCGTTGAGGGTGTACGAGATCGTCGCCGTCTTGTCGTGGACGTTGGCGAACTCGAAGTTGTCGATCAGCTTGCGCAGCTTCTTGCTCATCGCGAAATAGGTGTCGGTGATCACCTGAACCGACGGGGGACCGACCACCACCTTCACCGAGCAACCGTCCTTCTTCAGCGCGGCCAGCGCATCGGCCACCTTCTGCCGCGCCATGCTGAACAGCGAATGCACCACGTAGACCTTGCAGCCGCTCTTCTTGCCGCCCAGCTTGGAGTTGGTCTGCGTACCGAGCAGGGTGCCCTCGAAGTCGGTGGTGCGGGGCGACGGATAGTAGACGATGTCGGTCGACGAGGAACCGAAACCGCCGCTGGCCGCCGCCGTGAAGGCCGGTGTCACGGTCTGATTCATGCTCGGGGTCCAGAGATTGTTGAGCAGATTGTTGTAGCCGGTCTGGTCGCCGTAGATCGCGAAGCTGATGTTCGATTTGTTGCCGCCGCTCGCGCCGTTGAGATTGGACGAGGTCACCCACACCACGTTGTTCCAGAGCTTGCCGGTGGAATCCTTGGCCTGGGAGAACAGCGCGAATTTGTCGTGGAACAAGGCCTCTTTGACCCGCGACAGGCACGAGCCGCTGCCGTAGGTGCACAACTTCATCACCCCTGCCTTGGTGAGCATGGTGGCCAGGCTGCTGTTGTTGTTGAGGGCGTCCTGAATGGTGATCCGGTTGCCGATGGTGTGGATGTACCGCTTGCGATCGGCATCGTTGTCGTACTGGTTGAGCTGATCGCGGAAGGCTGCGGTCGGGGCGAAGAGTGCGGTCAGCGGCGGTCCGCCGGCATCGGCGGGGTCGTACACGTCCCACTTGTTGGTCACCGGGTCGAGCCGCGGTATGCGGCCGTCCCAGTACGCGTTGTAGATCGTGGAGTAGATGTGCTGGTACTTGGGTACCGAGGACACCAGGTAGGCGTAGGCGTTGATCGGCCGCCAGTCGGCATCGCCGTCGAGATTGCCGATGGAGCCGTAGATCTCCACCCGCTGGCCGGCCGCGGTCGTCGTCACCGCGTCCGGAGCGACCGGAGCCGGCGCGTTGTTCGGCGAGGGGTCGGCCGGACGGAGGATGGCCGGCGCGGCCGGGCCGGGCAGCGCGGCCGCCGAGCCGGGGAATGCCGTCGACGCCCACACCAGGGCGAACGTCAGGGCGGCCGTCAGCAGCCTCAGAGTTTGGGGCATGGGTGATCTCCCGACAAAGACAGCATTGATGGCTGTGATTGTAACCGACCGGCACCTGCTCGCTTTGGCGAGCTATTGTCCCTTGCCGGGACGCCTGAGCAGCTTCTTGACGGCCCGCTGCAGGAAAGCCGCCGCGCCCGAGGTTCGCTCGGCCGGTTGAGGGAGGAGTCTCAGCCCGGATTCGTCGGACGCCACCCGTAGGCCGGACGGGAAGCTCTCGTCCCCGACCTCGAAGGTGACCGGCCCCGGCCCGGGAGGCCCGGACAACCGGACGTGGGCGCCGTCCGCGCCGCCGATCAGCCGGCCCTGCTGGAGGCGTCCCCCGATCCGCACCGGCTGCGCGACATCGGTGTGGCCGTGCACGTGGACGCCGGGCAGCGCGAAGCTGGCACCGGGCGCCGCGATCGGCTGTTCGGCCAACCCGTCCCGCGCGACGCTGCGATGCCGCTGGGCCAGGTCGATGCTCAGATTCCCGGACTTGTTGCGGTACGCGACAGCGGGCCGCCCGCTGAGCAGCGCCGGGAGCGGCTCGGTCTCGGTCCGGACGGCACCAGCCTGGGACAGGCCGTCCCAGCGCGACACCGCCACGGCGTCCCAGACCGTGTCGGCGACCGGGACGCCCAGCGCGCAGGTCTGTGGGTCGAATCGGTTGCGGGAGTGCACGCTGAGGCCCGCGGTGCCGTCCTCGAAGGGATCCACCGACACCTCGAAGTCCTCCGGGAACAGCTGCCAGGTGATCTTCTCGGCGCGGGCCTTCACCGCGACCCGCAGCACGAACCGGCTGACCGCGTCGGTCACGTCGAGGCGCTCGGCCGGCAGAGCTTCGGCCAGCGCCTCCGGGAGCCTGAGCAGCAGCCGTCCGTCCAGGTGGCCCAAGCGCAGGGGGTTCCCCTCGGCGTCCAGCCAGCGGGCCACCAGGTCCAGCTCGAGCAGACCGTCGCGCCAGCCCACCCGGGTGGCGGTCGTCCGGCCCTTGATCTGGGCGTAGTGGGAGTGCAGCAGGGCCAGCAGGTCGGCCCGTCCGGCCCGCAACAGCTGGGCGCGAGGCCACTCGAACACCCCTAGGGCCAGCTCCCATTCCGGATCGATGAACTGGTCCTGGATGTCGCGGGCGCGCCGGATCGCCCGCTCGGCCACCTCCGGCGCGGCGTCCTTGAGCGCCCGGCCGAGCCGACGCAGCACGCGCCCGCGGTACTGGTGCAGCAACGCCTGCCGGCGCGCCGATTCGAGATCGGGTCCGCTGAGCGTCCGGTCGATGAACCTCAGCAGATCGTCCAGCCGGTCCCAGAACTCCTCGTCACGGGGGCCATAGGTGGCGGAGTTGTTGCTGTCCGAGGCGTGCCACAGGTAGATCGGGGTGTCGGCCAGGACCGACACCCGCTCGGCCTTCGCGTAGGCCTCGATGTTGAAGTAGATGTCCTCCCAGAGCATCCGCCGGCCCTCGGGGAACCGGATGGCGTGGTCGGCCAGGAACTGGCGGCGATACAGCTTGTGCGGCACCATCGGCAGCATCCGGTCGATCTGCTGCTCGGCTTTGATGTCGGGCGCGTTGCCGCGGGCCAGCGCCGGCATGCACCACCAGGCGTCGGAAGTCTTCGACTCCTTGACGTTCACCACATCGGAGCCGGCGCCGTGGGCGTACTCGTAGGCGCGGCGCAGCGCGTCCGGATAGAGCGAGTCGTCGTGATCCATGTACAGCACGTACTCGCCGCGGGCGAGGTCGGTGCCGATGTTGCGCGGCCGGCTGGGCCAGCCCGAGTTCTCGATCCGGTCGACCCTCAGGTTCGGCCGGCCGGCGGCAAGGGCGCGGAGGTGGTCGAAGGTGTCATCGGGCGAACCGTCGTCGATCACGATCACCTCGAACTCGCTCGCCGGCAACGTCTGTGCGTCTAGTGAGCCGATCACTCGATCGATTCCCGCGCCGGAGCGATATGCGGGGATCACGACGGAGATCTTGACCTCTGAGGGAGGCAACGGGGGTCCTTCGGTCTGCGGTCAGGGGTGCGTCCTCATGGTAGGACGCGTCGCTCCTGCGGCGAACCTCCCTCGGGAGGTGTCGAGCGGAGGATGCGACCTGTTTCGCAGTCCCGGGCGGCGACCCGAGTGCAGCCGCCTCCCCGGCCGCATAGGCTGACCATGGCCAGGAGGTGCAATGTCTGAAGTCGACGAACCGGTGTCGAAGCCGCCCCGCCGGCGTCCATGGTGGTGGATCGCGGTCGGTGCGGTGCTTGCGGCGGCCGTGCTGGCGGGCGTGATCTGGTCCGTCCGCGGATCACAGCCGTCCGCCGGCGATCCGGCGGCGACCGGCACCTCCGCGGCCACCGTCGGAGCCACCCCGAGCGCGGAACCGAGCAATTCTCCCTCGGCCCGTCCGACGCCCACCTCGACCCGCAAGCTCACCCCGTACTGCCGCGACTACCTGGCCATCCGTGGCGGCGGGCCGTCCGAGGACCCGCCCGACGACGAGGGGTCGCCCGACCCCGGCTCGCTCTCCGCCACGTTCGCGAAGTGGCTGGAGCGCTACACCGCCGCGTCCGCACATGCCCCGGCCGACCTGCGGCCGCGCTACGCCAAGGTGATCCGCTACCTCAAGGACGCGATCATCACCTTCGACACCGGCGACTGGAATGCGACCCGCGCGCAGTTGAAGCAGCTGCCCACGCTGAACAAGGCGATGGACGACATCGAGAGCCGTTCGAAGCGGCTGTGCGGCTGACCCAGCGCCGATTCCCGGGGTCGAGCGGGTCGGTGCCCCGGGCCGCGACCCGCGGTGCGCATCCACCGCTGTGGGTGATGACTGGCGGTCCGCCCCGGCGGCAGGCGGTCGTCCGAGCCCTCGGCGAGCTGCCCGTTCCGGCATCAACCTGCCCTTTCGGGCGTCAGCAACTGCGCAGCGGCTCCTAGGCGGGCGGGATCGTGGCTCGTACAGTCGGTCGCATGGTGCACCCGTCCGTTCCCCGGCACGAACCGGGCTCGGACCGACCCCGTCGGCCGCCCCGGCGCACCCCGCCGGCCGGGGGGAAGAAGGCGCCGCCGATCCTGGCCATGCAGCGGTTGGCCGGCAACCAGGCGGTCGTCACCGGGGTCACCTCCAGGTCGGGGCGGACCGTCGAGCTGGTGGTGCCCGGTCGCCAGCATCGCGGCCTGGCGATGCTGGACGCTGCCGATGTCAGGGCTCGGATGCCTCGGTTCGCCGACCTGCGCGCCGCGCTGACGGACAAGAAGCTGCGGATCCCGGAAGCGGTGATCAAGACCGCGGTCACTCAGCTGTTGGACCGGATGGCCAAGGAGAACCGGCTCAAGAGCAAGGACCCGGTCCCGACCCTCGTAGCGAAGATCTTCCCGGCGCCCGGAAAGATCAGCGAGGCCGCATTCAACAAGGCCCTCGATCCGGCCGACCGCACCCAGATCTACCAAACGGTGCTGGATGCGCACACCACCATCAAGAAGGCCGACGCCGCCAAGCTCAAGGTGTTGATGAAGGACGCCGGCGACCTGATGGCCAAGGCGTCCGGTGACGCGGCCGGGCTGGCTGCGGTCTTCGGCGGGCAGGCCGCCGTGGCCAAGGCCCGGTATGCCAGCGGCCGCACCGCCCTGGCCGCTGCGGCCGCGGACCTGGACAAGCACGTCACCACCGACTACAACCTCGACGACCCGGAGACCTTCCTGGGTGGCTGGGCCCAGCATTCGACCCAGATGATGCACCTGCTGGCGTCGGTGGTGAAGGGAACCGACCCGCCGGAGAGCAAGGCCACCCTGGTGCACGAGGCGTCGCATCTGGGTCACGGATCCGTCGACGACCTCGGCTACTACGGCACCCCGGCGTTCGAGGCCATGAGCGAGGCCGACAAGGTGAACAACGCCGCCCACTACGAGGAGCTGCCGCGCCGGCTGCTCGGGGTGAGCGCGTTCGCCGGGCACACCTTCACGCCCGGCACCAAGAAGGGCGGCGGCGCCGTCACCCGGCTGGACATCGTCCGCAAGATCGCCAGCGACCACCTGCAGCACGCCTGGGACGCGGCCTCCGACGCACACATGTGGGTGCGGGGGGTGCGCACGTCGTGGCTGACCAAGAAGGACACGACGCCATTCACCACGGACAAGGCGCTCATCCTGGAACTGTCCAGGTTCTCCGACATGACCGTGCACCAGCAGGCCGCGGCACACGCCAGAATCACCTCGCTGGATGTGGTGATCATCGAGAGCATCGTCCGGGCGATGGGTCTGATCGGGAATCTGGTGACCGCCGAACCCCTTCCGGCCGGGCCATTCTCGGACAAGGGTGCCGCCGATGTGATGGTTGCGGAGGCGATCAAGAAGTACGGTCAACTGCTCAAGAACCCCGCGCGGGACAAGGCCCTGGTCGACTGGCTGGCCGCCCACTTCCGCAGCCTGCCGAGCCCGCCATGAACACCACCAACGCGTCGCGAGACGATGCCGCCGGCGGTGTGGACTTCGGGGGCGAGCGGTTCGCCGCCGACACCGAGATTGTCGACCTGGTCAATGTTTCGCCGCCGGACCTGGAACCCCTGCGCGGATTGCCGGGCTTGCGCGAACTGCGCCTGCGGCACACCAACCCGCACCGCACGCCGGGCGGCCTGCCGCTCGACCTCGGGCCGCTTTCCGCCGCAGCCGCGCTGCAGGTTCTCGCGGTGCCCGGACGCCCTGTGCACGACCTCGCACCGCTGCGCGGCCTGCCCGAGCTACGCGAGATCGACGTCAGCGGCACAGCTGTCGACGACCTCTCGGCTGTGCAGGGCGCCGAGCGGCTGCGGGTGCTCAAGGCCCGGGCGACCGGTGTGCGCACCCTCGAACCACTTCGTGATCTCACCGCGCTGCGCGTGCTGGACATCGCGCACACCCCGGTCTCCGATCTGTCGCCGATCGCCGGCCTGACCGAGCTCACCGAACTGCACCTGTCCGGCACGTCCGTCGCCGATCTCGGCCCGCTGGCCGCCCTGTCGCGGTTGACAACCCTCTCGGTGGACGACATCCCGATCACGGCACTGTCCGGATTGGTCGACCTGCCCTGGTTCGCCGCCGTGCGGCGGCTGGATCTGTCGGGCACGGCGCTGCGATCCATCGACGGCGTCGAACGAGCCCGGAAGGCCGAGGAGGTCTTCCTGTTCAACAGCGCGGTGCGTGACCTCGGTCCGCTGGAAGGGCTGGCCGGCCTGGAGGTGTTGCGGCTGGACAACACCCCGGTCGTCGACCTGAGGCCGCTCGCCGGCGTCACCGGACTGCGGGAGCTCAGCCTGGCCGGCACCCGCGTCCGCGACCTGTCCGCCCTGCGCGAGCTGCCACGGCTGGCCGAGATCGACCTGCAGGACACCGGCGTGGACGCCGACCAGGTCGCCGCGCTCCGGGAGAGCCGGCCCGGCCTGGTGGTTCTCGGCCAGGATTGACCCCGCCCGCGGAGGCGGCGGATCGACTACGGCAGGTGCACGGTCGCCCGGAGCATGTTGTGGTCGGACGGGATGGTTCCGACGAACCGGCCCTTGCTGTCCAGCTTGACGACGACCTCGAACTCGGAGACCCGCATCCTGCTGACGTAGATCTGGTCGATGTTCACCCCGTTCGTGCCCGCCGGGTAATGCTGGGCGGTCCGCTTGAGATGGTTGACGCTCCAGTAGTTGGTCCGAATCCGCTTCTCGACGGTGGCGTTCTTGCCGATCGCCTTGGATCGGTAGACGTGCCCGAGCGGGTCGACGAATCCCGCCTTCTGGATCAGGTCCGAGGGCGCGTTGGACGGCTTCGCCCACTTGTCCGAGTTCCAGTCGCCGACCAGGACCACCGGCAGCGAGCCGCGGTGCTGTGCGACCGTTGCCAGCACCTGCTTGGTCTGGGTCTTGCGCAATTCGTAGTACGAGCCGCCCTTGCGGTGCTCCAGGTGAGTGTTGACGAAAAGGAACTTCTCGCCGCTGTTGCGCTGCTGGAACCGTGCCCACACCACGTAGCGGTCGCCGGCTCCGGCGGCGGAGGTGAGCTTCCTCGACCCCTCGTCCAGCAGCTTGACGGTGCTGGAGTTGTAGATGATCCGGGTGCCCTGGCTGGCGCCCTGATCCTTGTAGTCGCACTTGCTCGGGGTGTGCGAGCGGACGCAGTTGTAGCCCTTGCTGTTGGCCGCCGCGTAGGGTCCGCCGAGCACCGCCAGCAGATCCATGAACTGGTTCACGTCCTTGCCGGGCATCTTGCCCTGGGACGCCTCCTGGATGCCGACGACGTCCGGCTTCTGGTTGCGGATCGTGGACGCCACCGCCGAGCGTCGCGATGCCCAGGACGGGCCGCCGCAGGTGTAGCACAGGATGTTGTAACTGGCGACCCGGAGCGCGGGGCCGCCGGAGGACTTGGCCGCCGCGTCCGCCACCGTGGGGCTGACGCCGGCCGGTACGGCGACGACTCCCAGTGCGAACGTGGTGAGCAGGGGGACGCTGACAAGTCTGCGAAGAGCCATGGCTCTGCTCCTTCGGAAGGCAAACCTCGGGTTCGGGGGGTAAACCTGAGGATTTGCCGGAGGCTATCAGACTTTCTTAAGGTTCAGGAAGCCGTCTGGGTTCTTTCCCCCGGGTCACGAACGCGGGTCCCCGGCGGGGGTTGTGGCGTCCTCGACCAGGAAGCCGCGGGCCGCACTCAGGAAACGCTCCGCGTAGTGCTCGGGGTCGGCATCGCTGAGGTAGTAGGTGCGCAGCCGTTGCCGGGTCGGCGCCAGGGTGTCGGCGCCGAGCATGTCGCCCAGGGCGGCCTCGAGAGAGGTGGTGT
This sequence comes from Micropruina sp., assembly GCF_047602385.1. Classification (GTDB taxonomy): domain Bacteria; phylum Actinomycetota; class Actinomycetes; order Propionibacteriales; family Propionibacteriaceae; genus Micropruina. The sequence continues at coordinate 231,824 of NZ_JASGHL010000005.1, read as the reverse complement.
GCCCGTCTCTGAACACCTCGAACACATAGGCCGCCGCCGAGAGCGGGAACTCGTCGCGGAACGCCTGGCCGTGGGTGGAGACGGCGGCCATCGCGAACGGCTTGCCCGAGAACAGGAAGTCCGACACCACGCTGGACACGTCGGAGACCATCGCGTCCGCCGCGTTGAAGCAGTCGACGACCGACATCGTGGTCTCGGCGGCCGGTCCGAAGACATGCTGCCGTCCGTTGGCCTTGGCGTCCTCGGCGAGCATGGCGATCACCTGGTCGCAGGCGTTGGCGTTGGCGACATGCCGGCGTGCGTACGGGTGCGGCCGGAACACCACGGTGCAGCCGCGGTCCAGGAGCCAGCGAACGATCTCCGGGCCGGCGCGCAGCGAACTGTAGTCGGAGTCCTCGTAGAAGCCCGACCAGGTCGGGCTGTACAACACGGTCGGCGCCGCGATCGCCGCGATCGGCCGGGTGGCGATCGTCATGCCCTCCAGCTGGGGACGGCCGACGATCACGAACTGGTCGGGATGGACCTCCACGCCGTGCTTGGCGAAGCGGTCGATCGCAGCCTGCCCGGCGACGAAATTGCGGGTGTACTGGCGGAAGGTCGGGCTGACGCTGGTGATCTTGTCGCTGTCGCCGTGGTTGAGCTGGATGTGGGTCAGGTGCGGGAAGCGGATCATGTGTGAGTTGCGCACCGCTGTGTTCACGTAGAACACCACCCGCAGGGAGCTGGGAATGACATCGTCGAGATCGGTGAGGGCGGCACGCATGATCACCGGGGCGTCGGTCAGCCGGACGATCTCTTCGAAGTTGGCGGCCGTCCGGACCAGGACGAAGTACGGGGTGCCCAGCCGCGCCAGGTACGGCAGCCACATCGAGGCCTGGTACGCGGTGCCGGCCGGAGCATGCCAGTGGAACGCGAACGCGGGCGCCAGTTGCGACATGATGGCGGGCAGATTCCGCTCGAAGCGCGACCGCTGCAGGTAGTACCGGCCGACCTGGACGAGCAGGACGAAGGTGAGCACGGCGCTGACCGCGACCAGCAGCAGCAGCCAGGCCTGCGAGAAGTCGAAGGTCGACGAGAGCGTCGCGGTGACGATCGCCAACAGGTTGACCAGGTAGAGCAGGTTGGCCAGCCGCAGCGACGGCACCGGCACCTCCCAGCCGGAGATCCCCGACACCACCGGGACGGCCCGGCGGATCAGTGGCCGGGTGACCTGTTCGGCGAGGATCGACAACGAGGCCAGGGTGACGCCCGCCACCCCCAGGGTGACACCGCGGCCGTAGTAGTCCACCACCAGCGCAGCCAGCAGCACGTCGATCCGGGCGAAGCTCATGGTGCCCATCACCAGCGGGAGTGCACCCCCGCTGCGGACCGGCTCCCAGAGTTCCTGGATCGGTCCGCACAGCACGGCGATGACCAGCACCCACATCAGGATGTGCGTGCCCACCCAGGTCGGGGCGACGATCGCCGCCAGGATGGTGATGACGCCCAGCGTGTTGCAGACGACCGCGAGCAAGGCTTCCAGCACCTTGGGTCGCAGCACCCCACTCAGGTTCATCGTGGACGCTCCTCAGTCTCCGGCCAGTGCCTGCCCTCGGGATCAGAAATCGGAATCGAAGCCTTCGCCGGCCTCGGCCTTGGCCAGGGCCTCGGAGATGCGGCGGGCCTCCAGCTCGGTGCGCGACAGGCCACCCTCGCCGTCCAGTCGCCGCACGTCCACCACGTGACCGGTCAGGCTGGACAACAGGACGTCGATCGAGGTCAGGGCGACCGCCTTGGACGACAGCAGCGAACCCGCCGGCTCGGCGCCGAACGCCTTGGTCCGCATCGGGGTCGAGGTGCGTTCCGGATTGATGCAGTTGACCCGGACGTCGATGTCCGACCATTCGTCGGCAAGGGCCTGGGTGAGGTTCACCACGGCGGCCTTGGCCGACGAATACATCGAGTACGAGGCCCGGCCGCGGGTATAGGAACTGGACGTGAAGAACAGCAACTGTCCGTGCGTCTGTTCGAGATATTTGAGCCCGCAACGGGCCGCGAACACCGGGGCCAGGTAATTGACGCCGATTCCGCTGAGAATGTCGTCCATGGCCACGTCGGCCAGCCGGCCCCGGTTCAGGATGCCGGCGGTGACCACGATGTAGTCGATCCGTCCGGACTTCTCGAACGCGTCGGCGAACGCGGCTTCGACGTCCTCGGCCCGCTCGACGTGGGTGCCGGTGCCGGACCGGCTGTAGCAATGGGCCGTCCCGCCGAAGCCGGCGACCAGTTCGGCGATGTCGGCGCCGATGCCGTACGAGCCGCCCAGCACCACCAGGACCTTGCCGGCCAGCGCGGTGTGGTACTCGCTCGGCTTGGTGTGCGCGGGTGCGGCGCTCGAGCCGATCTGGAACAGCTTGTCGGCGATGAAGATGTCGATCGGCTCGGTGATCTTCACATTGTGGTCGGAGCCTTCGACCACGTAGATCGGCTTGTCGGGACGGTAGCGAAGGACCACGGTGCAGTCGTCGGTGGCGACGAAGTCGGGATCCTGCCAGGCCCGCTCGTAGGCGTCGAGCAGGGTGCCCAGGCGGAAGGCCTGCGGGGTCTGCCCGCGTCGCATCCGGTGCCGGGGCGGGATTTCGGTGATCACCCGGTTGTCGTCGACCTCGATGATGGTGTCGGCCGAGGCGATGGCCACGTCGACGGCGTCGTAGCGGTCGAGGGCATCGATGCAGTCGCTGATGATCCGGTCGGCCAGCAACGGACGGACGGCGTCGTGCGTCATCAGCTTGGTGTCCGCGGGGTAGCCCTCCAGCGCCGCGAGTGCGCGTTGGGTGGTTTCGTTCCGGGTTTCGCCGCCGGCGATGATCTTGGTCACCTTGGAGTATTTGGCGGCGATCTCCTCGGCGACGTCGAGGTGGTCGGGATGCATCAGGACGAAGATCTCATCGAGGGCGTCCGAGTTCTGGAAAATCTCGATCGTGTGTTCCATTACGGTCTTGCCGGCGATCTTGATGAGCTGTTTGGGAATCGAAAGTCCCACCCGTGCACCGGTGCCACCGGCCAGAATGATGCCGACCCTCGTCGCCACTGTTGCTCCCTTCCTCGATCCTGGCCACCCTATCGCGGCGCTCCGGAAACCGCGGCGTGCCCGCGGCGTGTCAGGCTGGTCGGCGGCCGCTCCGCTGGTCAAGGTGGAGCCATGGATGCGCGCGCACCGGCCGAACCCGGGCCCGCCGGCGGTGGGCGGATGGTCTCGGTCGAGGAGTACCGCGAGCGGGTGGTCTCACTGGCCGCCGGACGTGACCTCGCCGTCGAGCGGGTCGGGCTGGCCGAGGCGTCCGGCCGGGTGCTGGCCGCCGATCTGGTGGCCCGATTCGCCGTCCCGCCGTTCGACAACTCCGCGATGGACGGCTTCGCGGTCCGGGCCGCCGATGTGCACAGCCCGCCGGTCGCCCTGACGGTGGCCGGGGAGAGCGCGGCCGTCGCCGGCGAGATTCCCGCGGTCGGGCCGGGGTTGGCCGTTCGGGTGATGACCGGGGGGCGGATTCCGCCCGGCGCCGACGCCGTGGTGCAGGTCGAGCTCACCGATCAGCCCGCGGGCGTCGCACCGTTGCCCAGGCAGGTCCGCATCCTGGAGTCGGTTCCGCCGGGCCGCCACGTCCGCCGGGCCGCCGACGACCTGGCCGCCGGAGACCTCGTCCTGCCGGCCGGCACGGTGCTCACCCCGGCTGCCGTGGCAGCGGCGGCCAGCGTCGGGTACGGCGAACTGCAGGTGCGGGTCCGCCCGCGGGTCGCGGTGATTGCCACCGGTGCCGAATTGGTCGAGCCCGGGCGTCCGCTCGCCGACGGCGAGATCCCCGACTCCAACTCGCTGATGATCGCGGCCCTCGCCGCGGCGTCGGGGGCCGAGGTGGTGACGGTGGCGCGCAGCGGGGACGACCCGCGAGCGCTGGCCCGGCTGCTCACCGACCTGCCGCGGGTCGATGCGGTGTTCACCAGCGGGGGAGTCTCCGCCGGCGTCTACGAGCCGGTGCGGCAGCTCGGTGCCGAGCTGGAGTTCTGCTCAGTTGCCATGCAGCCGGGCAAGCCCCAGGGCTGCGGGCTGATCGACGGCGTCCCGCTGGTCGCGTTCCCGGGCAATCCGGTCAGCTCCTTCGTCTCGTTCCACGTTCTCGGTCGCCCGTTGCTGGACGCGCTGACCGGGGCTCGGCGGACGGTGGCCCGACGTTTCGCCGTGGCGCTGGACGGCTGGCGCTCGCCCGGCGGCCGGCGCCAGTACGTGCCGGTGATCACCGAGACCGACGGCGTCCGGCTGACCCATCGGCTGGGGTCGGGTTCGCATCTGGCGGCGTCGCTGCACCGGGCGGACGCGCTGGCCATCGTGCCGGAGGACCGGCTGGCCGTCGCCGTCGGCGATCGGCTCGAAGTCATGGCAGTGTGAGCGGATGCGGTTCACCCATCTGGACGACTCCGGCGCGGCGCGGATGGTCGACGTCACCGGCAAGCAGCCCACCGTCCGCGAGGCGCGGGCAACCGGCCTGGTCAGATGTTCGGCCGAGGTGATCGAGGCGTTGCGCAGCGGCACGGTGCCCAAGGGGGACGTGCTGGCGGTGGCCCGGGTCGCGGGGATCGCGGCCGCCAAGAAGGTGCCGGATCTGCTGCCGCTCGCCCACGTCATCGGCGTGCACGGCGTCGTGCTCGACCTGGCGATCACCGATGCCGGGGTGGCGATCACCGCCACCGTCCGGACCGCCGACCGGACCGGTGTCGAGATGGAGGCGCTCACCGCGGTGACCGTGGCGGCGCTGGCGATCGTCGACATGGTGAAGGGAGTCGACCGGTCCGCGGCCATCGCCGACTGCCGGATCGTGGCCAAATCGGGCGGGCGTAGCGGCGACTGGACGCGCTGAACCACTTCGCCGGAACCGTTGGTCGAGCATTCGTTGGTCGAGCTCGTCGAGACCGCCAACGGCCGATAGGGGGTTTCGACGAGCTCAACCAGCGCTAGGGATGCGGTGAGTGACTGCGTTGCTAGGGGTTGTGATCGCCGCCGTCCAGCTGATCGACGATGTGGGCGACCAGCGGGCCGACGACGGCGACCGTGTCCCGGACGCCGCCCATCGATCCCGGCGCGTTCACCACGAACGCGGCCGGCCGCTTCTTGGACGTGACGATGCCCGCCTCGGCCCGGGACAGCACCGCGCTGGCGACGTGCTCGGCGCTCCGCCGGCGGATCTCGTCCACCACGCCCGGCAGGGCCAGGGTCAGCATCTCGGCGGTGACCTGCGGGGTCACGTCGCGTGGCCCGATCCCGGTGCCACCGCTGGTCAACACGAACCGAGCGCCGCCCTTGATCGCCGTCCGGATGCCGCGACGGATCTCGGCCGGGTCGTCCGGCACCACGGCCAGGCCGGCATCGATGCCGTGGCCCGCCAGCAACTCGACCGCGAGTGGGCCGGACCGGTCCTGGTAGCTGCCGGAGCTGGCCCGGTCCGAGACGGTGAGCACGGCTCCACGGATGGCTGTCATGGATTCACGCTAGTGGAACGGACCACCAGTGGCCGGGCCCACGTCATCCGGCAGGAGCCGTCCGGCGCAGCAGGTAGAGCGCGTAGCCGAACCGGCGTCCTTCACGTTCCACCTCGATCACCGTCTCGGTCAGGATGCCCAGGCCGGCCAGGGCGCGGCCCAGCTCCGGGGCGGCGTCCTCGGACCAGATCGCCAGCAGCCCGTTGGGGCTGAGCCGCTCGGCCGCCGTCCGCAACCAATCGGCGGCGTAGACGCGCGCGTTGCGGTCGTGGATCAAGAAGCCCGGCCCGTTGTCGACGTCCAGCAGGATCGCGTCGAAGAGTTCGGTGCGACGCGGCAGCCACTCGGCGATGTCGCCGTGATGCAGCTGGACGCGCGGGTCGTGAGCGACCCGCTCGAGCTGGCCGGTGATGCCCGCCACGGCCCAGTCGATCAGCGGTTCCGCCAGTTCCACGACATCGAGGCGGCGGACGCCGTTGTCCAGCAGCCGGGCCGCGGTGTAGCCCAGCCCCAGCCCGCCGACCAGTACCCGCCCGGGGGCCGGGCCGGCGGCGTCGGCGAGCGCGATCTCGCTGGTCACCTCGGAGGAGTCCATCGCGAACACGCCGTTGACGATCAGTTCGACGATCTCGCCGCGTCGGCGCAGCGCGATCTCTCCCGCGGGAGTCGTCGCCCGGGCGACCACCGCGGCCGCCGGGAGGCCGCCGGGCCCGGCCACGACCTCGCTCATTCGTCGGACGCGGGTCGGATGGCACACAGTGCGATCACACCGCACACGGTGCCGTTGAGATAGCCCGCCAGCACATCGCTGGCGTAGTGCTGGCCGTTGTAGAGCCGGGACCAGCCAAGCATGCCCAGGTAGCCGGCCAGGACGGCGCGGACGCCGACGGCAGCCGGCCGCGGCAGGAGTCGGGCCGCCCGGCCCAGCACAACGGCCAGGGCGGTCATCGCGCCGACGTGCCCGCTGGGGAAACTGGAGGTCGGCTGCCGAGTGCCGAGCCGCTCAACCGCGGGCCGCGGGCGTCCCACCAGCGTCGAGCTGGCCACGTGGGTCAGCGAGGCCAGGCCCATTGCCAAGGCGGGGACAGCAGCCTCGCGGCGGCGCCCGAGCGCCAGCAAGGTGGCGGTGAGTCCGAGGCCGACGGCGACCGCCCGCGAGGTGTCCGAGCTGCGCGACACCGCTGAGGCCCAGCGCGCGGCAGCCGTACCGCCGGCTCGCCGCAGGTCGTGGTTCAGCCGGTGCTCGGCCGGCAGATCCCGCAGCGGGCCGGTGATCAGCCGTCCGGCAAGGGCATTGACCGCGATCAGCGAGCCGATGGTGGCGGCGGTGCGCAGGACCCGGGACATGACGGTGAGCGTAGTGGTGGACAATGGGCGGGTGGCAGCCCGTCGTCCGAGTCCGACCGTGCCCCAGATGCTGATCGCGGTGGCGGCATTGCTGGTGCCGGTGGTCCTGATCTATCTGTGGTTCAGCCGCATCCCCGAGCCTGAGGCGCGGGCGGTCGACTGGCAGCCGGTGATCGCCCAGGCCCGGGCCGAGGCGCCGTATCCGGTGCTGGCGCCGAAGGACCTGCCGCCGACCTGGACGGCCGTCCGGGCGCGGTGGACGCCGCGGGGCGAACCCGGCCTGGACCAGAAGGCGGCGGTCGGCAACACCGTGCAGTTGGGTTTCCTCACTCCCAACCGGATGTATATCGGGCTCGACCAGCGCGACGCCGACGCCCAGGGGCTGATCCGGGACGCCAGCCGCGGCGGGTCGGCGGACGGCGAGAGCACGCTCGGCGGGACGTCCTGGCAGCGCTACGTCAGCGACGATGACCGGACGCGTTCGCTGGCCCGCACCGACGCGGAACGCACGGTGGTGGTCAGCGGCGACCTGCCCTACGAGGCGCTGGAGGCGTTCGCCACCACCTTGGCCTGACCCTGTCCGGTCTGAGCCCCGAGCCGGCCCGAAGCTGGGAGGGATCCCTTTCGCCGGGCGGCTCGGCGCGATTAGTCTCGCCATGACCGACCAGACTCCAACGGAGGAGATGCCGCAATGGCACAGCTCGAAGGCGACGTCGTCTACCCCGATCCGTCGATCGCCGCCGAATCGCACGTTCCCGACCCCGACCGGCTGCGCGCTGAGGCGCTCGCCGATCCGGCGGGCTTCTGGGCCGACCGGGCCCGCGAACTGGAGTGGTTCAAGCCCTGGGAGAAGGTCGTCGACGACTCGAACGCGCCGTTCTTCACATGGTTCACCGGCGCCGAGGTCAACATCGTGCACAACTGCCTCGACCGGCACGTCACCGGACCGAACAAGAACAAGCTGGCGCTGATCTGGCAGAGCGAGGACGGCAAGGAGCACCGCACCTTCAGCTATTTCTCGCTGAATCGTCAGGTCAACCAGATGGCCAATGTGCTCAAGGCGATGGGGGTGGTCAAGGGTGACCGGGTCACCATTTACCTGCCGCGCATTCCCGAGGTGTTCTTCGCGATGCTGGCCTGCGCCAAGATCGGCGCCGTCCATTCGGTGATCTTCGCCGGGTTCTCCTCCGACGCGCTGACCGACCGGATCGACGACTCCAAGTCGAAGCTGGTGATCACCGCCGACGGGTCGTGGATCAACGGCAAGGTCTTCCCGCTGAAAGAGATCGTCGACAAGGCGGTGAAGTTCTCGCCGACCGTCGAGAACGTGATCGTGGTGAAGCGCACCGGCTCCGAGGTGACCATGGACCCGCTGCGCGACCACTGGTACCACGACCTGCAGGCGCTGCCGATCGCCAAGGGCAGCTGCCCGACCGAGCGGCTCGACTCGGAGCATCCGTTGTACATCCTCTACACGTCGGGTTCGACCGGGAAGCCGAAGGCGATCCTGCACACGCATGGCGGCTACATGGTCGGCACCTACACGACCTTGAAGTACTCCTTCGACATGCGCCCCGAGGACCGCTGGTGGTGCACCGCGGACCCGGGCTGGGTGACCGGGCACTCCTATCTGGTCTACGGGCCGCTGCTCACCGGCGCCACCACGTTCATGTTCGAGGGCGGCCCGACCTATCCCTACCCGAGCCGCTGGTGGCAGCTGGTCGAGTACTACGGGATCACCCAGTTCTACACCGCGCCGACCGCCATCCGGTCGCTGATGCGGTTCGGTGAGGCTTGGCCCAATCGGCACGACCTGAGCTCGTTGCGGCTGTTGGGATCGGTGGGCGAGCCGATCAACCCGGAGGCGTGGCACTGGTTCCACCGGGTGATCGGCAAGGAGCGCTGCCCGGTGATCGACACCTGGTGGCAGACCGAGACCGGCATGTTCCAGATCACCCAGGTACCGGGCGAACCGCACAAGCCCGGCTCGGGCGGCAAGCCGTTCTTCGGCCAGGACGCCGCGATCGTCAACGAGGCCGGTGACGAGGTGCCGGACGGCGACGAGGGCTTCCTGGTGCTGAAGAACCCGTGGCCGGCGATGTTCCGGACCCTGTACGGCGACGATCAGCGCTACATCGACACCTACTGGTCGAAGTACCCGGGTGTCTATCTGGCCGGGGACGCCGCCCGCCGCGATGCCGACGGCTACTTCTGGATCATCGGCCGCACCGACGACGTGATCAACGTGTCGGGCCATCGGCTCGGCACCGCCGAGGTGGAGTCGGCGCTGGTGTCGCACCCGGACGTCACCGAGGCGGCCGTGGTCGGGCTGCCGCACGAGGTGAAGGGCCAGGCCATCCACGCCTTCGTCACCCTGCGGGTCGGCGCGGCCGGCAGCCAGGAGCTGGCCGAACAGCTGCGGGCGCACGTGGCGTCCCATCTGTCGCCGATCGCGAAGCCGGACGCCATCGACTTCCCGGACAAGCTGCCGAAGACCCGGTCGGGCAAGATCATGCGCCGGGTGCTGAAGGCGCGGGCGCTGGGCCAGGACGAGGGCGACCTGACCACCCTGGAGGACTGAGGCTTCGGCTCACCTTCGAGTGGCCGTCGCTGGTTGAGCCGGGTCGAAACCCGACTACCGGGGACGTCACGGCCAGCCTCGACCGGGACGATGCTCAGCGGCGTCCGAGCGGGAGCAGGACGACCACCACCACGATCACCGGAAGGGTGAACAGGGCCAGCCCTTCGAAACCGACCCAGCCGAGCGCGCCGCCGGCGGCGACCGCGCCCAGGGCACCCATCAGGCTCATCGCGGCGTCGTTGCGGCCCTGGCGCCGGACCCGGAGTTCGGCCGCGGACGTCTCGGTGAGCAGGGCCGCGCCGGCGACCGTCGCGGCGCTCCAGCCGAGTCCGAGCAGGATCAGCGCCACCGTCACCCACGTCGGGTCGGACGCCCCCAGCGCGATCACCGCGGCGCTGGCGGCCAGGATGGCGAAGCCGAGCGCGATCGTCCGCAGCCGTCCCCAGCGGTCGGCGAGCATGCCGAACACGGGGGAGAGCGCGAACATGCCGGCGATGTGCAGGCTGATGGTGAGCCCGACGACGGTCAGCGTCGCCCCGTGGTGCAGCAGGTGGATCGGGGTCATCGCCATCACCGAGACCATCACGGTGTGCGCGCCGACCACGGTGAGCATGGCGTAGCCGGCGGCGACCGGCCGGTCCGGGCGGGCGATCAGACCGGACGCCTGCGGCCGGGTCAGGGCGTCGGCACGGGCCAGCAGCAGTGGGTCCGGGCGTAGCGCGGTCAGGTACAGCACGATGCCGCCCAGTTGCCCGGCCAAGGTGAACAGGTAGGGCCCGGTGAGCGCCGGCATCCCGACGATTGCGCCGAGTTCCTCACCCGGACCGACCAGATTCGGCCCCAGCACCGCGCCGATGGTGGTGGCCCACACCACCATCGACAGATCGCGGCCACGGGAGGCGTCCGTGGCCAGGTCGGTGGCCGCGAACCGGGCCTGCAGGTTGGCGGCCTGCCCGGCGCCGATCAGCAGGAAGCCGGTCAGCAGCATCGCGAAGGACGCCGTGGGCACAGCCACGATCACGAGTCCGACGCCGAGCAGTGCGACCGCCATCCCGGAGGCCAGCGCGAGGCCCCGGCCCCGGCGTCCGGCCAATGCGGCGAGCGGCATCGAGGTGAGTGCGGTGCCCAGGGTGATCGCCGCCGATGCCAGGCCGGAGAGACCGTCATCGCCGGAGATCCGGGCGGCCAGCACGGCACCGAGCGACACTGTGGCGCCGAAACTGATCCCGCTCAGCACCTGTCCGGCGGACAGCACCCACAGCGTCCGCCGTTGTAGCAGGACTAGGTCGGGGACGCGGTCGAGCAATTCGGGCACCGCGTCACAGTATCCGGCGGGTGTCCTTCACCGTGTCACCCGCACTGGTGCGAGTCCGGGACGGGCGACGACCGCGATCGTGACGTCCGCCGGTTTCCGGACGCCGAAGGCGATCCGGTAGGCCACCGCGCGTCCCGTGGCAACCGAGCGCGGCGGCGAACCGCCCAGCTTCCCGGGGTCGTGGACGCCGTCGGCGTCCTTGCCGCCGGAGCGGGCGGTGATCGCCAGCCGGCTGACGTCGAAGCGGGCGGCGGTGCCGTTGCGAATGGTGACTTTCAGTTGCACGTAGTGGCTGAAGCTGTTGACCGTCCGCACCCAGCCGCTCGGCCAGAACCGCTTCGGTTTCCCGATCGTGATCGACAGCCCGTCCGGCCAGCGGTAGGTCGTGCCGAACCGAACGGACGCCGGACCTGCCGACGGTGGGCTGCTCACGGTGGTCGGCGCGGGCGATGCCGGGGGCATCGTTGTAGGGGTCGAGCCCGCCGTGCACCCGGTCAGCATCACCGCCGCAATCGCGATCCCGATCGTCAGCAGGCGAGCCCGGCTGCCGATCGTTCGTCCATGCACCCACCGAGTATCGCAGCGCAGCTGCATGACGACAGGTGTGCCACCGCTGGTCGAGTCCTTCATCCAACGCCGGTCAAGCCTGTCGAGACCTCCGAGGTGCCAATGTGGAGGCGTGGGTTTCGACAAGCTCAACCAACGCCGGATCGAGTACTGCGCACGCAACGCTGAAGCGGTGGTGGGGGATGGTCGCGGCAGGTAGGTGGGCGTCTGGAGGCACGCGTCAGCGGGCCGTAAGGGGGCGGCGCGGCCATCCCTCACCACCGCGGCGACCAGAGGCGACCACGGCGACCGCAAGCGGAGGGGTCTCGACAAGCTCGACCAGCGGAGGGGGTCTCGACAAGCTCGACCAGCGGGGTGGCTCAGTCCGCGGAGTTGGCCCGATCAGCGGGGGATCCGGCGGCAGACGCCTCGATGGTGGCGCGGGCGCCGTCCAGCCATTCCTCACAGCGACGCGCCAGCGCCTCGCCCTCTTGCCAGAGCTCCATCGCCTTCGACAATGGGACCGAGCCGGCCTCAAGGGATTGGACCACCTCGACCAGTCGCTGGCGGGCCTGTTCGTAGCTCTGCGGCTGATCAGCCATCGGATTCCCTCCTGCTTTCGACTTCGGTGACCTCGGCCCGGAACAGGCCGTCGGCGAGCATGGTGACCACGGCGTCCCCCGGCGAGACGATCGTGGTGGAGTCGACCGGCTGACCGGCCTCGGTGCTGACGATCGCATAGCCGCGCAGCAGGGTGGCCCGGGGCGACAAGGCACGCACCCGACTCAGCGCGTGCTCGACCCAGGCTGCCTCCTCGCGCAACCGAGCCCGGACGGCCCGCTCGCCCCGGGCGCGCAGCTCGCGGACCTGGCCGGCCTGCACGTTCATTGGTCCGATCGGGTCGGCCAGCACCGGACGCGAGCGCATCGTGGCCAACACGTGCGCTTCGCGGTCGATAAGCCGCAGCATCGCGGCCCGCACCCGCTGACCGGCCTGGACGACCCGGGCCCGCTCGTCGGCGACATCGGGAACCACCCGCTTGGCGGCGTCGGTCGGGGTGGCGGCCCGTAGGTCGGCGACCAGGTCGAGGATCGGGGTGTCGGGCTCGTGACCGATGGCACTGACCACCGGCGTCCGGCAGGCGAAGACGGCGCGGGCCAGGGACTCGTCCGAGAATGGCAGCAGGTCCTGCAACGAGCCGCCGCCACGGGCGATCACGATCACCTGGACGTCGGGATCGCGGTCGAGCGTGGTGAGGGCGTCGCGCACCTGCTCAACGCAGGACGTGCCCTGCATCAGTGCGTGCTTGACCACGAACCGGACGCCGGGCCAACGCCTGCGGGCCACCTGCAGAACGTCGCGTTCGGCTGCGCTGCCCTCGCCGGTGATCAGGCCCACGGTCTTCGGCAGAAACGGCAGCGGCTGTTTGCGCGCCCGGTCGAACAGGCCTTCGGCCTGCAGCATCCGCTTGCGCTGCTCGATCTGGGCGAGCAGCCGTCCCTCACCGGAGGCGCGCAAATCGCCGCACTCGAAGGTCAGCGACCCCGAGCGACTCCACACCGTGGGCCGGACCAGGGCGACCACCTCCATGCCCTCGGCGACCGGGCCGGCGGCGTCCAGGACTCCGGTGGAGGCGGTGAGGGTGACCGACACCTCGGCGAGCGGGTCGCGCAGGGTGAGGAAGTGGGTGGCCGCGCCCGAGCGACGCTTCAGTTCGATCAGCTGCCCGGCCACCCAGACGCTGCCGAGCCGCTCGACCCAACTCTTGGTTGCGGCCACGATGGCGCGCAGCGGCTGCGGCTGTTCCGGGCTGCTGGTCAACGGCATGGCCCGACCCTAACGGCCCGCGCCGACAGCATGGCTGTCCACCCGCACCGCCTCCCGCGCTCGCTGAACTATTCGGGGCTCGCTGAACTCAGCGAGCCCCAGATAGTTCGGCGAGCGAGCGGGGAGGGGGGTGGACCGCGGATGGCGGGGGACGGGGGTACGGGACGCGATCGATAGACTGGCCCCCATGACCGATTCCAAACGCGTCGTCGTTGCGGCTCCGCGCGGGTACTGCGCCGGCGTCGACCGAGCGGTGGTCACCGTCGAGCGAGCGCTGGACCTGTACGGTCCGCCGGTCTACGTGCGCAAGCAGATCGTGCACAACCGGCATGTGGTCGAAGACCTGGAGGCCCGTGGGGCGATCTTCGTCGAGGAACTGGACGAGGTGCCCGAGGGCTCGACCGTGGTGTTCTCGGCGCACGGAGTGTCGCCCGCGGTGCACGCCGAGGCGGCCGAACGCAGCCTGAAGACGATCGACGCCACCTGCCCGCTGGTCACCAAGGTGCACAACGAGGCGCGGCGGTTCGCCAACCAGGGCCTGCAGATCCTGCTGATCGGGCACGCCGGCCATGAAGAGGTCGAGGGCACCGCCGGTGAGGCGCCCGAGCACATCACGCTGGTCGAACGCCCCGAGGACGTCGCGAAGGTCGAGGTGGCCGACCCGTCGAAGCTGGCCTGGCTGTCGCAGACCACGCTCAGTGTGGACGAGACCTGGGAGACGGTCGGCAAGCTGCGGGAGAAGTTCCCGCAGCTGATCGACCCGCCCAGCGACGACATCTGTTACGCGACGCAGAACCGTCAGTCGGCGGTGAAGCAGATCGCGGTGGACGCCGACCTGGTGATCGTCGTCGGCTCGCGCAACTCGTCCAACTCGGTGCGGCTGGTCGAGGTGGCTCTTGAGGCCGGTGCCAAGGCGTCCTACCGGGTCGACAACGCCGGCGAGATCGACGAATCCTGGCTCGACGGGGTGGAGAGTGTCGCGGTGACGTCCGGAGCCTCGGTGCCCGACGACCTGGTCCAGGGTGTGCTGGCCTTCCTCGAAGAGCGGGGTTACCCGGCCGCCGTCGAGGAACGGCTCACCGAGGAAAACCTGGTGTTTGCGCTGCCTCCCGAGTTGCGTAGGGACATGCGCGCCCGCGCCTGAACCAGGATGCGCATCGACTACTGAGCGGGGCAGCGCTCCGCCGGGACTCGCTCAGGCCACCTTTCGTGCGGGCCGGGGCCAACCGTGCGTTCGCCGCTCGAGGTGAGCCAGCCGTCCGATCACCTCGGGATCGCCGGTTTGCCAGGCCGCCGCCGGGTCGGCGGCGATCGGGGCCAGCCGCCGGACGGGTTGGCTGGCCAGCGCCCGCAGGGCCAGCACGGCGTCGTCGGCACCCGCGCGCATCAGGGCGGCGACGGCGGCCGAATCGCGCCAGAAGCACACCCGGTGCCAGATCCAGAACGGCACCACCAGCAGCACCGGAATGACCAGTCCCCACAGGCGGAGGTCGGCGGCCAGGGAATCCAGTTGGGCGGCAAGCCCGGAGGAGTTGGCCACCAGCGGGTCGATGGCCCGGGCCATCGCGTCCAGCGGCCCGCGCAGGGCACTCCCGAACGGGATCGCTCCCACCGCATCCGCCGCGTCGGTGACGCTGGTATGGATCTGACGGGTTGACTCCTCGGCTGCCCGCGCCCGCCCGGCCAGCCGCCGGACGTACTCGTCCGAGGCACGGGAGATTGCCCACCACGCCCAGCACCAGCCGATCACGAGTGCGTCGAGCACGATCTGGCGGACGAGCTTCCATGACGGCGGTGCGTAAAGGTACATGTCAGACCAGGAATCTGTAGAAGGGACTGTCAGGTGGGATGCGTTCGACAGTCAAGCGGCTATTCCGCATCCGGTCCAGCAGTCGCTGGAGTTCGGCCGGATCGCCGAGTTCGACTCCGACCAGCGCCGGCCCGGTCTCCCGGTTGGAGCGCTTCACGTACTCGAACAGGGTGATGTCGTCGTCGGGCCCGAGCACATCGTCCAGGAACCGGCGCAGCGCACCCGGTTCCTGCGGGAAGTTCACCAGGAAGTAGTGCTTGCGGCCCTCGTAGACGAGTGCGCGTTCAGAGATCTCGGCGTAACGAGACAGGTCGTTGTTGCCGCCGGACACGATGGCTACCACCGTGCGTCCCGGCGACGGCTTGTAGATACCGAGTGCGGCGCTGGCAAGGGCGCCTGCCGGCTCGGCGATGATGCCGTCCACCTGATAGAGCTCCAGCATCTCTGAACAGATCCGGCCCTCGGGTACCGAGAACATGTGCGGCTTGAGCCGGCGGGCGATGTCAAAGGTCAGCTCGCCCACCCGGCGAACGGCGGCGCCGTCAACGAAGGTGTCCAGCTTGACCAGGTCGCGGGGGCGTCCAGCCTCAAGAGCGACCGCCATGGACGCGGCCCCGGACGGCTCGGCGCCGACCACCTTGGTGCCCGGATGATGCTCGGCCAACCAGGTCAGGCAGCCGCCGATCATGCCGCCGCCGCCGACCGGCACGATCAGGGTGTCGGGCGCGCGGCCCAACTGGCGCACGATCTCGGCGGCAACCGTGCCCTGACCGGCGATGGTGCGGACGTCGTCGAAGGCCGACACCATCGTGCGACCCTCGGTCGCGACGATCTCGTCGGCGCGGGCGGCCGCTTCGTCATAGGTTTCGCCATGGACGATCAGTTCGGTCCAACCCTCGCCGAGCTGGCGCATCCGCTGCCGCTTCTGTCGCGGGGTCGTGGTGGGGACGACGATCTTGGCCTCGATGCCGAGCCGGGCACAGGCGAAGGCGACGCCTTGGCCGTGGTTGCCGGCGCTGGCGCAGACCACGCCCGCGGCCCGTTCCTCAGCGGTGAGTTGGCTGATCAGGTTGTAGGCGCCGCGGATTTTGTAGGACCGGACGGGCTGCAGATCCTCACGCTTGAGCCAGACCTGGGCGCCGGTGGCGTCGGAGAGTCGCTTGTTGAACTGCAGCGGGGTCTCGACGATGACGCCGGCGAGCCGGTCGGCCGCCTCGTCGATGCTCTGTGCGGTGACCCCGGTGCTGATGCTGTGCGCGGTGACGCTCATCGGACCATTCTCGCCGCTCGGTCGCGATTCAGCCCGCGGTCCGGCGGCGCCGAGACGCGGTGGCCGGCGCGACATCGGCATCGAGCAGTTCATCGAGCGCGGGCTGCGGCCGGTGCAGTCCTTCGGGATCCTCAGCGCGTCCGCCGATCATCGGGGTGACCTGGACGGCGTCCTCGACCAGTTCGGGCGCGGTCAGCGGGCGGACGGCGGCATCGACCGCGTTCACCGTAGCCAGCTCCTTCCCGGTGACATGCAGGTCGCGCAACCGGCGGGCGGTGGGGAAGACCCGGCCCTCGATCGATCCGACCGCCTGGTTGTAGGCGGACACCGAGGCGGAGAGGGAGCGCCCCACCCGGTCGAAGTGCCCGCCCAGGGTGCCGAGCCGGTCGTACAGCTCGCGGGCCAGCTCGGACACCTCGGCCGCCGACTCGGCCAGCGCGGCCTGCTTCCAGCCGTAGGCGACGGCCCGCAGCAGGGCGATCAGGGTGGTCGGGGTGGCCAGGATCACGTTGCGCTGCGAGGCGTACTCGTGCAGGTCGGGCTGCCGGCTCAGCGCCTCCGCGGCCAGCGCCTCGCTGGGCACGAACATCACCACGAACTCGGGCGTGCCCAGATCGGACTTGAAGTAGGCCTTGCCGGACAGCTGGTCGACGTGGGTGCGAACATTCTTGGAGAACTGCTTCAGCGCCTGCTCGCGGGTGCTCTCGTCTTCGGTCTCGTTAGCGTCGAGGAAGGCGGCCAGCGGCACCTTGGAATCGACCCAGACGAACCGGTCACCCTCGAGCAGCACCTTCAGGTCGGGCCGGATCACCTGATCGGCGGTGGTGCTGGTGGTCTGCTGGGTGACGAAGTCGCAGTGCTCGACCATGCCGGCCAACTCGACCACCCGCTTCAGCTGCTGCTCGCCCCAGTTACCCCGGACGTGCGGCTTGCGCAGGGCGGTGACCAGGGCCCGGGTCTCGAGCCGCAACTGCTCGCCGGTGGCCTGCACGTTGCGGACTTGGTTGGCCAGTTCGGTGGCCAGCACGGCCCGCTGCTGCTCGACCTCGCCCAGTCGGGCGCGGAACGCCTCGAGCGTCTCGTGCACCGGCTTCAGCAGCAACTCGGTGGCCCGCAGCCGCTTCTCCGCGCTGTCGTCGGCCGACTTGCCCTGTCGTTCCAGCGTTTCGGCGGAGAGCACCTTGAACTGGGCGATCAGCGACTCTCGGTCGGCGGCCAGCTCATCGGCGCGCTTGACGGCCGATTCGCGCTGGGCCAGCGCGGCCGCAAGACTTGCCGATACTTCGGCCGCCTCGGCCTGGGCGGCGGCGGCGAGTGCCCGGGCATCGGCCGCCTCGACCCGGGCGCGTTCCACCTCGGTGCCCGACCGTGCCAGCTCGGCCCGCGCGGTAGCCGCTTCGGCTCGGGCATCGGCGGCCTCGGCTCGGGCGTCGGACGCCTCACGCCGGGCATCGGCGACCTCGGTGCGGGCGGTCGCGGCGGCCGCGTCGCGCACAGCCTCGTCGGTGTTCTGCCGGGCCAGCGACACCGCTCGGGTGACGAGGCCGCCCAGCAGCCCACCGAGCATCACCGCGACCAGGGCCAGGACAACCATCTCCATGCCGACGATCTTGCCGGGAGGCTCTGACAAAACTCGTGACCGACCCGGTGTGAGCACCCAATCGGATCGCGGACGGGCTCGATCAGCGGGGTCCGTGGCGCGGGCTAGGCTGCCGGCAGCCACCCAGCACAGTTGAAGGAACCGTCCAGATGGATTCGTACCGACCGGGGCCGAGCGATGGATCGGCCCACCTGGACGATCTCGCGGCTTTCGTGACAGCCAGCCCGTCGTCCTTCCACGCCGCGAACCGCGCCGCCGAATTGCTGCTGGCGTCCGGCTTCGTCGAGGTCACCGAGGTCGAGCCGTTCAGCTCGCTACCCGGCGGCTACGTGCTGGTCAAGGACGGCTCGGTGCTGGCCTGGCGGATCCCCGAACGCTTGGCGGCGCCAGCGTTCCGGATCGTCGGCGCGCACACCGATTCGCCGGGCTTCGTGCTCAAGCCGCGGCCCACGTCGACGTTCCTGGGCTGGCAACAGGCCGGCATGGAGGTCTACGGAGGTCCGCTGCCGAACTCGTGGCTGGATCGCGAGTTCGGCCTGGCCGGACGGCTGGTCACCGCCGACGGCGCCAGCACCCTGGTCTCGACCGGGCCGTGGCTACGCATTCCGCAGGTCGCCCCGCATCTGGACCGCAGTGTCCACGAGAAGCTGGTGCTCGACCGGCAGCAGCACCTGCAGCCGGTGTTCGCGGTCGGACGCCCCGGCGCCGACCTGCTCGCCGAAGTGGCGGCGCTGGCCGGGCTGCGACCTGGCGACGTGCTCGGCCACGACCTGTGCGCCTTCGTCACCGAGCCGCCGGCCAGGATCGGGCTGGGCGGAGACCTGTTCGCGTCCGCGCGGCTGGACAACCTGGCCAGCGTGCACGCCGGGCTGACCGCGCTGGCCGCCACCACCGACTCCGACGCGATCACGGTGCTGGCCTGTTTCGACCACGAAGAGGTCGGCTCCGGCACCGCCACGGGGGCCAGTGGGCCGCTGCTCGAGACCGTGCTCATCCGGATCGCCGACGCGCTCGGTTGGGGCATCCAGGACGCCGCGGCGGCCCGTGCTCGCTCGGTGCTGGTGTCGGCGGATGCCGGCCACGCCGTCCATCCGAACTATCCGCAGCTGCACGACCCCGATCACCGCCCGCTGCCGAACGCCGGCCCACTGATCAAGTTCAACGCCAACCAGCGTTATGCCACCGACGCGGTGGGTGAGGCCGTCTGGCGCCGGGCCTGCGCCGCGGCCGGCGTCCCGACCCAGGACTTCGTCTCGAACAATTCGGTGCCCTGCGGGTCGACCATCGGCCCGTTGTCGGCGACCCGGCTGGGCATCCGCACCGTCGACGTCGGGATTGCGTTGCTCAGCATGCATTCGGCACGCGAGTTGTGCGGGGTCCGCGACCCCGGCTGGCTTGCTGACGCCATGCGCGCCTTCTACGCCGGCGCTTGAGTGTGAAGAGTGTCAGATCGAGCACCGCTAGCGGTGCCCGATCTGACACAGATCAGCTCGCCTTCAGGCGGAGAACCAGCCACCCGGACCGACGCCGGTGCTGAGCCGGGGAACGTACTGGTCGAAGTAGACCCGGGCGATCAGTTCGCGGCGGCTGCGCACCGATGCCTTCTCGAAGATCGACTTCAGGTGGTCCTGCACCGTCCAGGCGGACAGGTACAGCTGGCCGCTGATCTCCTTGGTGTCCAATCCCTGCAGCACCAGCGCGACGACGTCCCGTTCGCGTGCGGTGAGCCCGAACGCGGCGACCACCAGCGGGACGACCTCCGGCGGCCGTGCCTCTTCGATGGTCACCACCACATCGCCCTGGACGCCGTCCCGCGGACTGAGTGGGGTGGCGTGCAGCACCAGCCACAGGCCGCTCGCGGTCCGGATCCGGGCCCGGGGCGGACTCGGCCAGTCACCCCGGGCGTACCGCCGGGCGGCGCCGACCAGGGAACCGATCACCCCGGCCGCGGAGGTGCCGGTGCCACCCATCGCCAGCTCGGCCAGCCAGCGGTCGGCTCCCGAGTTCACCTGGACGACGGCGTCGTCCGCCCCGACGATCATCACCGCGGGGCCGACCGGCGAGTCGAAGGGCGCCGTCGCCGCCAATGAAGCCAGCAGTCCGGCCCGGACGCCGGCGCCCATCACACTCGACAGCGACGCCATGAAGGCGACCTCGCCGGCGTCGAACGGGCGGTCGTCCGAAGACCGGAAGTAGGCGGTGACGCCCCAGAGATGGTCCCGGTCGAAGCACAGCGACCGGAGTTCGTCGCCGTAGCCGTAAGCCGGCCCGATCAGTTCGCGCAGCCGGGTTGACTCGTCCAGGCGCCCGGACGTGGCCTGGTGGACGCCGGCGGCGCGGTGTCCGGCGTCCGCGAGTTCGGTGAAGGTGGTGGTCTCGCGGTCGCCGTACTCGATCAGGCCCCAGTCGTGGTCGCGCTCGTCACGGCCCTTGAGGCTGCCGTACTTGCGGGTGCCGGTGAGCAGCCGGGTGGTCGGGTCGACGGTGCCGAAGCAGACCGCTTCGAACGGGACGGCGCGCTGCAATGAGAGCAGCACCTCACTCAGGAAGGTGTCGAGGTCGAGCCCCCCGTGCGCCACCACCTCGACATCGCGCCGAACCCGTTCGGCCAGCAGTCCACCCGGCAT
Source organism: Micropruina sp. (assembly GCF_047602385.1). Lineage (GTDB taxonomy): Bacteria > Actinomycetota > Actinomycetes > Propionibacteriales > Propionibacteriaceae > Micropruina. The sequence continues at coordinate 211,390 of NZ_JASGHL010000005.1, read as the reverse complement.
GGCAGCCATTGTGCGCCCTCTGCGCCGACCGCGGAATCCCAGAACCCTGGGGGCGGCTCGCCCCCCTTCGCCTGGCCGCCCGATCCCCAGCAATCGGGGATGGGTCCTGTCAGTCCCCGACGTCACGGTTGAGCCATGGCAGAGATCACCATTCCGGTGCAGCGGCCGGTCGGCGCGGACGGCCTGCTGCTGCACGAGGACGATCACGTCGCCCAGTTGGCGCTGGCCCTGGAGAACCTGGAACGGGCGCTGGGGGCGTCCGGGCTGGCTCCGGCCGATCTGGTCGCGATCCGTATCAGCACCACGAACCGGCGGCTCTTCGACGATGCCGCCGAGGTGCTGACCCAGCGCCTCGCCGAGCACGAGGTACGTCCCGCGATCGGCGTCCACGAGGTGTCCTGGCTCGGCCAGGCGGGCATGACCATCGCGGTGGGGGCGACCGCCCGTACCGCAGAACTCGTATCCCACAAGGAGGAACAATCCATGACCAGTGAGCTGACCGAGGTGCCCGCAACTGTCCTGCGCGGCCTGTGTGAGGGCCGCGTCTACCTGCCGGGCGACCCTGGCTACGACCTGGCCAGGACGCCGTGGGCCGTCCATGTCGACCAGCGGCCGGCCGCCGTGGCGGTGCCGCACTCGGCGCAGGAAGTCGCCGACGTGGTGCGTGCCGCCGGCGCGGCCGGGCTGCGGATCGCTCCGCAGAGCAGCGGTCACGGCGCCGGGGCGTTCCTCGGCGCTGACCTTTCCGACGTGGTGCTCGTCCGGCTCAACGAGTTCACCGGAGTCAGCATCGACCCCGAGCGCCGGCTTGCCCGGGTGCTCGGCGGAACCCTGTGGCAGACGGTGGTCGAGGCAGCTGCACCACACGGCCTGGCCGCGCTGCACGGCTCGTCGCCGGATGTGGCGGTGGCTGGCTACACCCTGGGCGGCGGGCTGTCCTGGTACGGACGCCAGCACGGGCTGGCCGCACACCACCTGCATGCCGCTGAGTTGGTGCTCGCCGACGGGTGCCTGGTGCGCACCGACGCCGATCACCGGCCGGACCTGTTCTGGGCGCTCAAGGGTGGCGGCGGCAACCTCGGCGTCGTGACCGCGCTGGAGTTCGAGCTGCTGCCGATCGCGGACGTCTACGCCGGCATGCTGCTCTGGCCGGCCGAGAAGGCCGCGGAGGTGACTCACCGCTGGGCGGAATGGACGCGCACCGCTCCGGACGCCGTCACCACCTCCCTGCGGTTGATGAGCTTCCCGCCGCTGCCGGAGTTGCCGCCGTTCCTGAGCGGGCGACGGCTGGTGGTGATCGACGGGGCCGTCCTGGGCTCCGATGAGCAGGCCGCCGAACTGCTCGCCCCGCTGCGTGACCTGGGTCCCGAAATGGACACTTTCGGACGGATGCCGGCGGCAGCTCTCACCCGAATCCACATGGATCCGGAGGGTCCGACCCCCTCGGTGGCGAACGCGACGGCGCTGGCCGAGTTGCCGTCCGACGCGGTCGACGCGCTGCTGCGGATCGCCGGTCCGGACTCCGGCAGCTCGCTGCTGGTCGCTGAGATCCGGCAGCTGGGCGGGGCGCTCGGACGTCCCGGCGACGCTGCCCTGGCCCGGCTGCCAGGAAACTACCTGGGCTTCTTCCTGGCCATCGCCCCGACGCCCGACCTGGCCGCGCTGGGTCGAGCGGACGCCGACCGTGCCGTCGAGGCGCTCGTCCCATGGGCGGACGCGGGCCGGTACCTGAACTTCGACGACAACGCCGTGGACACCTCGGCGGGGTACTCGCCGCTGGCCTGGCGGCGGCTGCAGGCGGTACGGGAGTCAGTCGACCCGTGCCATCGGCTGCTGGCCAACCACGCGATCTGACGGCTGAAGATTCTTCCCATTGGGGCATCTGTCTTCCTGTTAGGGTGGATGGATGGCGCTCAACATCAAGGATCCGGCAACCGACGCGCTGGCCCGTGAGCTCTCCCGGGAGACCGGCGAGAGCATCACGGTGGCATTGCGGATCGCGCTCGGCGAACGGCTGGCGCGGGTCCGCCGGCAAGCGTCGATCGGTCGGCGCACCAGCGATCTGCAGCGCTACATCGAGCGGGGTCGGCAACGCGCGGTTCTCGACGACCGGTCTGTGGACGAGATTCTGGGCTACGACGACGACGGGCTGCCGCAATGATCGCCGATACGTCAGCACTGGTTGCGGTGATCCTGGGCGAACCCGACGCAGAGGGGTACCTGAAGGCGATGGCTGCGGCGCCGACCCTGTCGGTGTCCGCGGCATGCCTCACCGAGGCGCTGATCGTCGTCGAGGCGCGGCAGGGGCCGGAGGCCGCAACCGATCTGGGCGCACTGCTCGCTGATCTGGAGGCCGAGGTGGTTGCCCTCGACGAGGGCCAGGCCGAAGTCGCAGCATCCGCCTGGCGGCGGTTCGGCAAGGGTCGGCATCCGGCCGGGCTCAATCTCGGAGACACTTTCAGCTACGCGTTGGCCGTAACCCGCGGTGAGCCACTGCTGTTCAACGGCCGCGACTTCGCCGCCACCGACATTGCGCAGGCCTGAGCCCGAACCGGTTCCGTCGACCCCGGTCAGCGGGCCTGGTGAGATTCCGGAATCGGTAGCTTGCGCGTCCGTCGGCGTCGGTGTTTGCGCCGCCGTTCAGCACGATCCACGCCGTGCTGCAGTTGCTCCTGAGCCCGGATGTACTGGGTGTAGCCGGTCGAGACCAGGATCAGGAAGGCGCCTAGCGAGATCAACGAGTAGACCAGGTCGGGAATCACGTACGGGGTGCCGCGCAGCTCGTGGGTGATCCGCTCGATCAGCGACAGCACGGCGATCGAACTCCAGCCCCAGAAGATGGTCCGCGCGGTTTCGGTTGCCTCGACGAACTCGGCCCTGGCCGCCATCCGGCTGTTGTGTGCCCAGCCCCAGGCCAGGCTCGAGGCGATCAGGCCCGGCACCAGCCCCGCCGTGTTGGTGAACCCCGATTCCCGGTCGGCGCCCACCATTGCGACGACGACGATGCCGGCCAGCGGCGAGAGCAGCAGGTAATAGGTGTGGTTGCGCGGATCGGCCTTGCGGACGTCCCAGCCCCGGTAACGCGCGAAGATCGCGCCGAGGGCGACCAGGTAAGCCCCGATCGCCGCCCAGTTCGAGACCACCACCTCGACGAAACCACTGCCCGACATCCGCAGCACGATCGCGGTCACCTGCAGCGCCAGGGCAAGCCCGAACAGGCTGAACTCGAGCCTGCGCCGCTGGGTGTCGGCACCGCGCACGGCGACGGTCTCGTCGATCGCCGGACCCAGGTCGGGCTGGTCGTCCTTCTGGTCCGGCATGCCCTCAGCGTAAGCAACACCGGGCCCACCGTGGTCCGGTGCCGGAATGCTCTCGTCGCCCACCCCGTCCGGTGCCGCCTCGGACGGGGTACGGTGAGCGCGTGCTCGACCTGCGACCGAACTGCGAGTGCTGCGACCGGGATCTGGCCGTGGCCGACCCAGACGTCTACATCTGCACCTTCGAATGCACCTGGTGCGGCTCCTGCGCCCGCGACGTGCACCGGATGATCTGCCCGAACTGTGCCGGTGAGCTGGTCCGCCGCCCGGTGCGTCCGGCCGAGGCACTCCGCCACAACCCGGCCAGCACGGTGCGGGTCTTCAATCCCGACTGCCTCGGACGGGTGCCGGCGCCGGCTGGCTGAAAGGAAGGGTGGGCCCGATGGTGCTCGAACTTGCCACGCTGCGAGGGGCGGCGCTGGCCTCGGAGATCGGCTGGCGGCCCGGCGAGACGGCCAACTCGGGCTTGTCGTCACTACGGGCTCGGTCGCGGCTCGGCGCCGTCCCGCCCGGTGGCCTGGCGCGGCTGCAGGCTCGCGAGCAGGCCGCGACCGCGCGGCTGGCGGCGCCGTCCGCCGCCGCCGCGGCACCACCCAGGCACGACTGGCGCAACGTCGCCGGAGCCAACTACGTGACCAGCATCAAGGACCAGGCGGGCTGTGGCTCGTGTGTCGCCTTCGGCACCGTCGCGGTGCTGGAGTCGATGGTGCGGATCGCAGCCAAGCAGCCGGGGCTGGCGGTCAACCTGTCCGAGGCCTACGTGTATCACTGCCTCGGCGCGTCCAACGGCGCCATCCCATGCCCCGACGGCGGCTGGTGGCCGCACCAGGCACTGACCGCGATGCGGTCCGGCGTCACCGATGACGCGAACTATCCCTACACCGACAAGGCCCAGCCCTGCCGGCGTGGCTCCGACTGGAAATCCCGGCTGACGAAGTTCGCCGGATTCACCCGCAAGACCTCGGTGAGTGCGATGAAGGCCTACCTGTCGACGGTCGGACCGCTGGTCGCCTGCTTCACCATCTACGAGGACTTCTTCTACTTCTACACCGGCGGCATCTACAAGTACCGGGCCGCGACCGCCGGGGAGGTGATCGGCGGCCACTGCGTCGCCATCATCGGCTACGACGACGCCAAGAAGTGCTGGATCGCGAAGAACAGCTGGGGTACCGGCTGGGGCGAGGAGGGCTACTTCCGGATCGCCTACGGCAGCGCCGGCATCGACGCCGAGATGTGGGGGATCAACGGCACCATCACCTCACCGCTGATCCGGACCGAGCTGCGGGTGCTGCTCGCCGGCGCCGGGAACGTCTTCCAGACCGCCCGCAGCAAGGCGGGCAGCTGGCTGTCGCCGGTGGTCCGGCTGGACTCCGGCAGCCCTGGCGACCCCGGCGACTTCTCCGCGGTGACTGCGGCCGCGACCATCAACCGGCTGCACGTCCTCGGCCTGGTCGGCGGCACGCTGTGGTATTCCCGCAAACGCAGCGATGCCGGCTGGGCGACCTGGGAACGGCCGTCCTCCGCCCTGCCGTCCGGGGTCAAGTCCTGGACGGCGATCGGTTGCGCCGCGGTCGGGGATGCCGTGCACGTCACGGCGCTGGCCGGCGGCGCCATCTGGCACACCCTGCGGACGGCCAAGGGTGACTGGCAGCAGGCCTGGACCAAGGCCGCGGCGAGCAACACCGCAGCGGGATCGTTCGCCGCGCTGAGCTGCCTGGCGCGCGGCAGCGAGACCAATGTCGTTGCCGTCGCCGGCGGCACGCTGTGGCTGATCACCCGCAACAAGGACGGTAGCTGGAAGGCCCCGGCCCCGATCAGTCCCTCGAACGGGGTGCTGCCCGGCGCCTTCACCGCGGTCGGCGCCGCGGTGGTGGAAGGCCGGCTGAATCTGGTGGCGCTAAGCGAGGGCAAACCGTGGCTCCTGGAGCGATCCGCTGCCGGAGCCTGGGGCAACTTCCGCCAGCTTCCAGGGGCCGGCCAGGGGAGCACGTTCAGCGGTATCGCCTGCGCCGACGTCGGTGCCACCCTGCACGTCCTCGGCACCGCGGCGGGAAAGCCGTGGCACACGCTGCGGAAACCGGACGGCAGCTGGCAGTCCGGCTTCGGCAATGTCGGGGGTGTGCTCACCGGGGAGCCGGCCACGATCGTCTCGTTGGACGGCGCCTGATGGCCGAAGGGGAGCTACCCGCCGCAATCGCCCTGCAGGTAGCGCAGACGCGCGAACTCGTACTGCCCGGGCTGGGCACCGCCGGCTGCCGGTGGAGTGACGCCGTCGACGGCGAAGCCGGCATCGTCGAGCTGGACTGGCGCCGCGGCTTCCCAGCCGGTGACGAACGCCGCCCGGCCGGTGCCAGCGCACCGGAGCGGCTGCTGATCACCGCCGTCGCTCCCGGCCGGGTGGTCCTGCATCTCGTTCAGCAACGTCCGTGGGAGCACGGCCGTCCACTCTCCGAGCACGCCCTGGAGGTCGAGGTTCTCCCGCCGGCGGCGGGCCCGCCGTAGCCGGGTCGGTCGCTCAGAGGTACTTGTGGAAGAACGCGATGGCGGCCTTCAGCGCTTCACCGGTCGCCTCCGGCTGGTCGTACAACTCGTAGTGGGTCACACCTTCGAGGACCTTGAGTTCCTTGTCCTTGGACGCCGCGCGGCCGTAGAGCTCCATGCCCAGCCGGTAGGAGGCGAACGCACCCGGCTTGTCGCCGACCACCACCAGCAGCGGCTGGGTCAGGAAGGTCTCCGCGTGGGCGTAGGCGTCCCAGGTGGCCAACACACCCTGACGAGCGAAGTTGAAGCTGGTGCAGCCGTTCTCGTGTGCGCCCCGGTCAGTCTTGTAGTACTCGGTCGCCTCGAGGACGTCGACGTCGGTCAAACCGTTGTCCTTGGCGACGTCGACCGACGGCGGCAGCAGGTCGTTGATCTGCTGCTTGCCGCCGCGTGCCTCGGCGGTGCGCTGAGCCGCGACCGCTTCGAGCATGCCGATCGGGTCGTACCCGGAGAAGCCCTCGCGCATCAGTCGCCCCACGTTCGAGCCGGCCACCGTGGTCAGCGCCTTGATCCGGCGGTCGATCATCGTGGCTGCCACGGCATAGCCGGCGCCGCCGCAGATGGCGAGAACGCCGATCTTCTCCTCGTCGGCCCAGGGCTGGGCGACCAGATAGTCGATCACGTAGCTGAAATCGCTGGTCCGGAACGAGGGGTCCTCGGTCAGGCGGGGTTCGCCGCCGCTCTCGCCCTGAAAGCTGGCGTCGAACGTGATCGCGACCATGCCCTGCTTGGCCAGGCCGGCGGCGTAGATGTTGCCCGCGGTCTGCTCCTTGACGCTGCCGGTGGGATGAGCGGAGATGACGACCGGGTGCTTCTCGGTCGTGTCCAGGCCCTCGGGGAAGTACACGTTGGCCGCGAGATCCCAGGCCACAGCGGGGATCTTGACGGCGGTGACGGTGAAGTTCGAGTCGCTCACTGCGAGGCTCCTAACAGTTGGAGTGGGGGCGGCACCCGGGGACGGCCCGCCGAATCGATCACTGTCCATGCTGTCGGCGGATGACACTGCGTACCAGTCTCCAATCGTTCCTAGGAACGATCTCTCCGACACAGGCATCACACTCAGTGTGGGGATTGTGCCTTCAGCCGGCCGAGCCGCTCCGCGGTCTCGGAGCCTTCGCGGACGAGGTTCACCATCAGTTGCCGCTCCGGTGCGCTGGCGTGCCGGAACACGTCCCAGTCGAAGACCAGCTCGCTCGTTGGCTGACATTCGGAGCACTGGGAGCGATGACGTCGAGTCCGGTCGTTGCAGCCGCTTCAGCCAACCGGTGATCGTAGGTGAGGATGGCATCAGCATCGAGCCGTATGGCCGCCTCCAGATGCAGAGCGTCGAGCGTGCGCAGGTACGGCAACGGCAGGAAACCCGCAGAACGATAAGTCGCCCGGTCGAGCGCTGCAAGCGCAACCCCGTCGAGGATCGCACTGACTCTTGCCTGATCCCGCCCCTCACGCACGGCCATCCGACGCAACTCGGTTTCAAGCAGATCACTTGAAACGAGCCTGACATTTGCTGCATCCAGCCATTTGACCAGCGCCTCAGTCTGCGCCTGTGACACGAGAAGCGCCCCGAAAGCGGACGTATCGACATAGACCAACGGAACGCTGCTCAACCTCGATCCTCTCGCAACTCGTCAATAATACGAGACATCGGGCGATCGTTTTCCGTTGGCTGCGGCGTGAGAGCGGCCCAGCCGCCGACGCGTTTGGCAGCCCGAGCTATCGGTAGCGTGGGTGCGGGCGCATCGAGGGGAACAATGCGTCCGACAGGGATCCCCCGGTTTGTCAGCACGAACGATTGCCCTTCGCCGACAGCGCGAAGCACACGGCCGGACTCGTTGCGTAGTTCACGCTGCGAGAGTCTCTCTGTCTGTGGCTCGATCGCACTCATGCACCAATCGTAGCACCCGCGCTACATAAAGAAGCGGAACTCGACCACTCATCCCTCAGCCAACAGCCGCCCGGTGGTGTCCCGCACCCAACTTCGGACCGACTCGGCCTCGGGGGATTCGCGGTCCTTGTCGGGAAGTCGATCGGGTCGTACTCGTAGTCCAGCTCAACCAAGTCGATGAGGCCGTGGCCCGGGTGGACCACATGGGTGTGTACCCAACTGACGAACTCCCGCTCGGTGATCTCGTCGCCCATCAGGTGCGGGGCCTGCTCGCGTGGCCGGGCGCATCCCAACCCGGACCCGACCACCACTCCCAGAAGTGCACAACGATATCCAGGCGCTTCGCCGGTTCACGCCGCCAGATCTTCCCAGTGTTACGGTCGGTGAACGATCTGATCGCACAACCAGCAGGACGCGCTTAACGCATCACGTCAATAACGTCAGACGTTAAATCTGAACTCCACCACGTCGCCGTCCGCCATCACGTAGTCCTTGCCCTCCAGCCGGACCTTGCCGGCCGCCTTTGCCTGCTGCATGCCGCCCAGCCGGATCAGGTCGTCGAAGGAGACCACTTCGGCCTTGATGAAGCCCTTCTGGAAGTCGGTGTGGATCACCCCGGCGGCCTCAGGGGCGGTGGCACCCTTGCGGATCGTCCAGGCCCGGGATTCCTTGGGGCCGGCGGTCAGGTAGCTTTGCAGGCCGAGGGTTTCATAGCCGACCCGGGCCAGCACGTCCAGGCCGGGCTCGTCAATGCCCATCTCGACCAGGAATTCGCGGGCTTCGTCCGGCTCCATCTCGACCAGCTCGGATTCGATCTTGGCGTCCAGGAAGATCGCTTCGGCGGGTGCCACCAGTTCGCGCATCCGGTCGAGCAGGGCGGTGTCGGTGAGTTCGTCGGAGTCGCAGTTGAAGACGTAGATGTAGGGCTTGGCGGTGAGCAGGAACAGTTCCCGCAGCGGTTCCCGGTCGACGCCGGCGGCGTAGATGCCGCGTCCGGAGTCGAGCACCTGCTGGGCGGCTTGGACGGCGGCCAGGGTCTCGCGGCGGTCCTTGTTGATCCGGGCTTCCTTCTCCAGCCGGGGGAGTGCCTTCTCGACGGTCTGCAGGTCGGCCAGGATCAGTTCGGTGGTGATGGTGTCGATGTCGTTGCCCGGGTTCACCGCGCCGTCGACGTGGGTGACGTCCGGGTCGCGGAACACCCGGGTGACCTGGCAGATCGCGTCCGCCTCACGGATGTTGGCCAGGAACGCGTTGCCCATGCCCTCACCCGCCGACGCACCCTTCACGATGCCGGCGATGTCGACGAAGCTGACCGTCGCCGGCACGATCCGCTCGGAGCCGAACTGCTTCGCCAGTTGGGGCAGCCGCTCGTCCGGCACCCCGACCACCCCCACGTTGGGTTCGATGGTCGCGAAGGGGTAGTTCGCCGCCAGCACCTCGTTGCGGGTGAGCGCGTTGAACAGGGTGGACTTGCCCGCGTTGGGCAGCCCGACGATGCCGATTGTCAAAGCCACGCGGGACAGCGTAGTGGCGTGGCCGGGCCGGCCCCGCTATGCCCGCAGCCGGGCGGTCAGCCGCTCCTTCACCGGTGGCCACTCGTCGGCCAGCATGCTGTACATCACCGTGTTGCGCACCGAGCCGTCGCGACGCCGCTTGTGGTGCCGCAGTTCGCCGTCCCGCTCGGCGCCGAGCCGTTCGATCGCCTTCTGGCTGGCGTAGTTCTCGTGGTCGGTGCGCCAGCCGACCACGGCGGCGTCCAGGGTCTCGAAGGCATGGCTGAGCAGCAGCAGTTTGCAGGCCGTGTTCACGTGGGTGCGTTGCACGCTGCGTCCGTACCAGGTGTAGCCGATCTCCAGCCGGCGGACGTCCGCAACGATGTCGTGGTAGCTGGTGCTGCCCAGGACCAGTCCGGTGGCGTCGTGCAGCACCGCGAACGGCACCCGGTCCGGTGCGGCCAGCGCCTCGGCGATGTAGCCCGCCTCCTCGCCCGGCGCCGGCACGCTCGTCACCCGCAGCGTCCACAGTTCGCCGTCGGCCGCCGCTGCCGCCAACCCGGACGCGTGCTCGGACGTCAGCGGCGCCAGCCGGACGCCCCAGCCGGTCAGGCTGACCGGGGTGACCCAGGTCTGCTTCACCGGTCGCCGACGGGCAGGTAGGGGCGACGATCAGAGCCGGTGTAGAGCTGCTTGGGCCGGATGATGCGCTGGTCCGGGTCGGTCAGCTGCTCCTGCCAGTGGGCGATCCAGCCGGCCGTCCGCGGCACCGCGAACAGTACGGTGAACATCTCGCTCGGGAAGTTGAGCGCCTCGTAGATCAGCCCGGAGTAGAAGTCGACGTTGGGGTAGAGCTTGCGCGAGACGAAGTACTCGTCGTTGAGCGCGATCTTCTCCAGTTCGAGCGCGATGTCGAGTAGCGGATTGGTGCCGCGAACCTCGAACACGTCGTCGACGGCCTTCTTGATCACCTTGGCGCGGGGGTCGTAATTCTTGTAGACGCGGTGGCCGAAGCCCATCAGCCGGCCGTTGCCGCCCTTGATCCCCTCGATGAACTCGGGCACCCGGTCGAGGCTGCCGATCTCGCGCAGCATCCGCAGCACGGCCTCGTTGGCGCCGCCGTGCAGCGGCCCGAACAGGGCGCCGATGCCGGCGCCGCACGAGGTGTAGAGATCGTTGCCGGACGAGGCCACCGTGCGCACCGCGGTGGTGGAGCAGTTCTGTTCGTGGTCGGCGTGCAGGATGAACAGCACCTCGAGCGCGCGGGTCAGCCGCGGATCGGCCCGCCAGACCCGCTGCTGCGACTGGAACAGCATCGCCATGAAGTTCTCGACATAGCCGAGCTCGTCGCTGGGATAGACCGGGTGGCGACCGATCGAATGACGGAACGCCGCGGCCGCCAGGGTGGGCATCTTGCCGAGCAGCCGGAAAGAGTTCAGCTTGCGCGACTCCGCGTCGGAGATCCGCCGTGACGACGGATAGAAGGTCATCAGCGAGGCGACCGAGGCCATCAGCTTGGCCATCGGGTGGGCGTCGTAGCGGAACGCCCGGATGATCTCGTGCACGTTCTCGTGCACCAGTCGGTGCCGGTTGACCTCTTCGTCCCAGCCCTCGAGCTCGGACGCCGTGGGCAGTTCGCCGTTGATCAACAGGTAGGCGACCTCGAGGAAGGTCGAGTGCTCGGCCAGCTCCTCGATCGGATAACCCCGGTGTTCCAGGATGCCGGCGTCCCCGTCGATGTAGGTGATTGCGCTCCGGCAGGCCGCCGTGTTCACGAACCCAGGGTCGTAGGAGGTCAGCGGGCCCAGCTCGGTCGGGACGGCGGACAATCCGGTCGCGCGAATCGCGCCCTCCGCGATCGGCAGGTCACCGGAGTAGTCCCCGGCGCTGATGTGCAACGATTCGGCCATGCTCGCACCCTATGCAGGCATTGTCGGCCACCAAATAGCCGCCGGAGTCTGAGATCGGTCGGGTTCGGGAGGGTCGGCGCTCCGCGCGTCCGGGCAATACGATGAAGCAATGCTGATCGTCACCACCAACGACATCCCCGGTTACCGTGTCGAAGCCGTGTTCGGCGAGGTCATGGGCATGACCGTACGCTCCGCCAACATCGGCGCGAACTTCGTCGCCAGCTTCCGCGCCATCGGCGGCGGCGAGGTGAACGAGTACACCCAGCTGGTCTACGACTCGCGGCAGCAGGTGATGGCCCGGATGTGGGAGCAGGCCACCCAGCGTGGCGCGAACGCGATCGTCGCCTGCCGGTTCGACACCGGCGAGATCGCGGCCCAGTTCTCGGAGGTGTGCTGCTACGGCACCGCGGTGGCCGTCGTCCCGATCCCGGAAGGCGAACCCGGTGCCACCCCGCAGTCGATCGCGGACGCGAAGGCGCGCGGCCAGCAGCTGCGCTGAGTCGCTGCCCGGCGGCGAGGCGGGCCCACTCGTCGGCTCGTGACGAGGCACGATGAGCGGGTTCGGATTCTCGACGATGAGGTTGTCATGGGCAGACTGCTGGGCCCACCCGATCTGATGCTCGCGCCCGGGCACTGGGTGCGCCGCGAGTTGATCGCCTGGCCGGTCGACGGTGTCCCGACCGGAGTCGACCCGTCCGGACTCGACTGGTGCCTGCACGCCTCGCCCGACGGCGGCATCGACCCCGCCGCCCGTGAGCCGGTCAGCTGGGCGACCGCAGAGGTTCGCTTCGACCCGGACGGGCTGCCTCCCGATGTGCTTGCCGAGCGGCCGCACCTGCGCGGCTACCTGGCTCTGCGGCTCGATCCGGAGACCGTCGCCCAGGCCGAGCGGCTCCTGCGCGGCCAGGTGGTGCTCAGCCTGCACCAGGCGTCCGGACGCTTGGTCAACGCCGGATCGCTGCAGGTGCCCGGCGTGCTCGACGACATCTACGCCGCCGCCACCCGGGCCGAGCTCGGGCTCCGCTGGAGCGACCGGACGCCGACGCTGCGGCTCTGGGCGCCGACCGCGCGAGACGTCCGGCTGCGGCTCTGGCGCGCGGGCGACGATCTGCGCGCTCCCGGACAGGCACTTCCGGCTGCCCGCGAGTCCGACGGCTGCTGGTCGATCTCGGGCAGTCCGGACTGGGCGGCCGCGCGTTACCGCTGGGAGGTCACCGTCTACGCCCCCAGCGGGCGCCGCGTCGTCACCAACCAGGTCACCGACCCGTACTCGCTTGCGCTCACCGTCAACTCGACCCACTCGGTGATCGTCGACCTCGCCGATCCCGAGCTCGCGCCCACGCAGTGGTGTCAGGCCGCTCAGCCCCGGCTCGGCCACGCCGTCGACCAGGTGATCTACGAGTTGCATGTGCGCGATTTCTCGATCAGCGACAAGAGCGTGCCGGCCGACGAGCGCGGCAGCTTCCTCGCCTTCACCCGCGACAGCCTCGGCACCCGGCACCTGAAACGCCTTGCCGACGCAGGTTTGAACACGGTGCAGCTGTTGCCGGTCTTCGACAACGCCAGCGTCGAAGAGGCCAAGGACCGGCAGCATCGCCCGCCGAAGTCCGATCTTCGAGCCGCTCCGGCCGACAGCCCGCAGCAGCAGCGGCTGATCGCGCTCACCGTCGCCAACAGTCCGTACAACTGGGGCTACGACCCGTGGCACTACCAGGCCGTCGAGGGCTCCTACTGTTCCAGCCTGGCCAGCGCCGAGGGTTCCGGACGCGTCCACGAGTTCCGCGCGATGATCGGCGCCCTGCACGGGCTCGGCCTGCGGGTGGTGCTCGACCAGGTCTTCAACCACACCGCCAGCTACGGCCAGAACACCAAATCGGTGCTCGACCGGATCGTCCCCGGCTACTACCACCGGCTCTCACCGCTGGGCCACACCGAGCATTCGACCTGCTGCCCGAACGTGGCCACCGAGCACGCGATGGCACAGAAGCTGATGGTCGACTCGGTGCTGCTGTGGGCCCGCGACTACAAGGTGGACGGGTTCCGCTTCGACCTGATGGGCCACCACAGCCGGGACAACATGATCGCCGTGCGGACCGCGCTCGACGCCCTGACGCCCCAACGCGACGGCGTGGACGGCCGTGCCGTGACGCTTTACGGCGAAGGCTGGAATTTCGGCGAGGTGGCCGACGACGCCCGGTTCGTCCAGGCTCGGCAGGGCAACCTGGGCGGCACCGGCATCGGCACCTTCAACGACCGGCTGCGGGACGCCGTCCGCGGCGGACGCCCGTTCGACCACGACCCGCGCGGGCAGGGCTTCGGCACCGGGCTGTTCACGGCGTCCAACGGGGCGGCGGTGAACGGCGACGGCTACCACCAGCGGGACCGGCTGCTGGCCGACACCGACCTGATCCAGCTGGGACTGACCGGAAACCTGCGCGACTACTGGCTGCCGTCCAACAGCCGGCGGATGTTCGTCCGCGGCGACGAATTGGACTACAGCGGCGGGCCGGCCGGGTACGCGTCCGAGCCGGACGAGGTGATCAGCTACGTCGACGCTCACGACAACGAGACCCTGTTCGACGCGCTGACCCTGAAGCTGCCGGCCGAGGTGCCGATGGCCGACCGGATCCGGCTGAACACGCTGTGCCTGGCGCTGGCAACGCTCGGGCAGGGGCCGGTGATGTGGCATGCCGGGACCGACATCCTGCGCAGCAAGAGCCTGGACCGGAACTCCTACAACTCCGGCGACTGGTTCAACTTCCTGGACTGGACGATGACCGACAACGGCTTCGGGGCCGGTCTGCCGCCCGAGGTGGACAACGGTCCCAAGTGGGACTTCTTCCGGCCCTTCCTCGCCGATCCGGCGCTGAAGCCCGCCCCGTCCGACATCGCCGAAGCGCACGCGCAGGCTCTCGACCTGCTGCGGTTGCGCGCCTCCACCCGGCTGTTCCGGCTGGCCTCGGGGCACGCGATCCGGACCAAGCTGACCTTCCCGGTCTCGAACACCGCCCATCAAGTACCGGGCGTCATCGTGATGCGGATCGATGACACCGTCGGCGAGCCGGCTCAGCACGACTGGCGCAGCCTGGTCGCCGTCTTCAACGCCACCCCGCTGCCGGTGCGGCTGGCGGTGCCCGGGCTGGACGGCCAGCATGTGCTGCACCCGGTGCAGGCGCGCGGGCACGACGTGATCGTGAAGGGCGCGAGGGTCGAGGGCGCCTGGGCTCGCGTTCCCGCCCGCAGCTTCGCGGTTTTCGTCCGGCCGTGGTGACGCCGCCTGAGTCTCTCTTCTCGATGAGGTGCCGATTTCCGCGCTCGATTCGATTGGAATCGTTTTAGCCGCCCAGGCGTGCGCATCGAGCGCGGAAATCGGTATCTCTTCGTCCGATGAAATTGTGTCGCGGGATGTGATCGGTAACACCTCGACTCGACGAAGGGGCGGACCGCCCGGCTGCTAGCTTTGCGGCCATGTCCTGGCCCGTTCGGATTGTCTCGGTGGGCAGCCACACCCCGTCGCGGCGGGTGACCTCCGCTGAGCTGGACGCCGCTCACGGCCGGTCTCCCGGCCTCACCTTCGCCCGTTCGGGAGTCGCCGAACGGCACTGGGTCGGTGCGGGCGAAACCAGTCTCGGCATGGTCGTCGGCGCGCTCCGCGAGGCGCTCGATCGGGCCGACTGGGACGCTGACCACCTGGACGCGCTGATCGTGGCCTCGGTGGTGCCCGAGCAGCCGATGCCGACCACCGCGATCCTGGCTGCCGCTCGGCTCGGTGCCACCGGCGGGAGGCTCCAGGCGTTCGATGTGAACGCGTCCTGCCTCGGCTTCCTGACCGCATTGCAGCAGGCGTGTTTCGGGATCGCGATTGGGCGCTGGAGTCGCGTCGCAGTCGCCGCGGTGGACATTGCTTCCAAGGGCCTCAACCATGCCGATCTGGAATCCAGTGCGCTGTTCGGCGACGGCGCCGCTGCGGTGCTGCTGGAGAACTCGGTCGAGGCCAAGCCGTCGGTCGAGCTTGTCGAGACCTCTGGGACGGTTGGTTTCGACAAGCTCAACCAGCGGCGGGTCGAAACCCCGGGCGGCGCGAGCGGTCCCGACCCGCTCGATCAGCGGCCGTCGGAGATTCTGGCGCTGCGGCTGACCGCGTATCCGAGCGCTGCCGAGCTGTGCCGGATTCCGGCCGGCGGCACCCGCTGGAACGCCATCACCCCTCCGCCGGACCCGTCCGACTACCTGTTCGCGATGGACGGCCTGGGGATGATGAAACTGGTCGCCCGGGAGATGCCCGGCTTCCTCGACGGGCTGCTCGACGAGGCCGGTGTCCGCGCTGACCAGATCGACGCGGTGGTCCCGCATCAGGCGTCCGGCCTGGGGTTGCGGTTTCTGCGCGAGCGGCTGCCGGTGCGCCGTGAGGCGGTGGTCGACATCCTGGCCGAGCACGGCAACCAGGTGTCGGCGTCGATGCCGACCGCGCTCGCCCACGCCGTCGCGTCCGGACGGCTGGGACGGGGGCAGCTGTGCCTGCTGATCGGGACCGGCGCCGGTCTGCTGTTCGGCGGCGCGGTGCTGCGGTTCTGACGCCTGGCATTCTTGGCGGGCGGAACCCGCCGAACCGCGGCGCGGACTCCTCGAAGGGAGGGCGATGAAGGGCATCGACGTGATCGTCGCCGGACACTGCGTGCAGCTGGAACGATTCGTCCGGCGCGGGGGAGCGTGGCGTCCGATCGAGTTCCCGTCCGCGGTGGCCGTCATTCCGCACCCGGACGGCGGCGTCGCACTGTTCGACACCGGCTACGCGCCCCGCTTCCACACCGCGACGGCGCGGCTGCCGTACCGGCTGTATGCCGCGCTGCTGCCGGTCAGCTGCGGCGAGTCGGACGCGGTGGTGACGCAGCTGCGCGAGCGCGGCATCGGCCCCGAGCAGGTGCGGCTGGTGGTGTTGTCCCACCTGCACGGCGACCACGTCGCCGGACTGCGCGACTTTCCGCAGGCCCGGGTGGTGGTCGGCGACGGCGCACTCGGCTCCGGCTGGCGGAACAGATCGGCCTGGACGAACACGGCGCACGGCTTCCTGCCGGCGCTGCTGCCCGACGACATCGACGACCGGTTGCTGCCGCTGGCCGAGCTGACGGTCGGCAGGACGGGGCTGGGTGGACGGCTGCGCAACGGCCATGACCTGTTCGGCGACGGCAGTGCGTTCGTGCTCCCGCTGCCGGGTCACACTGAGGGGCATCTGGGCTTGTGGTTGCCAGGTTCCGGAGCGGACGGCGTTCTGCTGGTGGGCGATGCGGTGTGGAACGAGCGCGCCTTCACCCACGGCGAACTGCCGCTGCCGCAACTGCGTGGCGATCGCCCTCGCTACGAGCAGGTGGTCGGCGAGTTGGCCCGGTTGCATGCTGAGCGGCCGGAGTTGGCGATCGTGCCGTCGCACTGCAGGGCCATCCTCGACCGGGTCCGCGCCGATGGCTGACCGGATGCGGGTGCTGGCTGCCGCGCTCGGCACCCGGCTGCGCCGATTCCCCACCCGAGCGGCGCTCGAGCGGCACCAGCGACGTCGGCTCCGGTCTGTGCTGAGCCGCGCTCGCCGGGTCTTCCCGTACTACGCCGACGTCCCGGACGCCGCATTGGCCGCCTTTCCGACGCTCAACAAGGCCGCCTGGCTGGCGCATTTCGACCAGCTCAACGATCGCGGGCTGAGACTCGAGGAGTGTCTGGAGGCGGCTCGCGCAGCTGAGAGCGGGCGCAGCTTCGACGCCGCGCTGAGCGGTGTCGGCGTTGGGCTGTCGTCGGGCACCTCCGGGCGTCAGGGCGTCTTCCTGACCTCGCCGGCCGAACGCGCCCGCTGGGCCGGCACCGTGCTCGCCAAGGCGCTGCCCAGCCTGCTCGAACCAGCCCGGGTGGCGTTGGTGCTGCGCTCGGGAGGACCGCTCTACCAGGCGGTCGACGGCGGCCGGATCTCTTTCCGCTACGTCGACCTGGCGCTCGACCCGGACGCCATCGCCGAACACTTGAGCGACTTCGCGCCGACCGTGCTGGCCGCACCTCCGCAGGTGCTCGACGACCTGGCCGCCCGTTCTTCGGTTGCTGCCGGGAAGCTGCGGCCGGCGGTCGTGTACTCGATCGCCGACGTGCTGGACAGCGATGTGGCGGCGCGGGTCGAGGCCGGCTTCGGCGTCGGCGTGCGGCAGGTGTACCAAGCCACCGAGGGCTTCCTGGGCATCAGCTGCAGTCAAGGCACCCTGCACCTGAACGAGGATCTGGTGCACGTCGAGCGCGAGGTGATCGACGAAGTCAGCGGCCGTTTCACGCCGATCGTCACCGATCTCTACCGGCGCACCCAGGCGATCATCCGGTACCGGCTGGGCGACGTGCTGGTGCCGGCTCCGGGTGGTTGCCCGTGTGGGTCGGTGTTCACCGCGATCGAGCGGATCGAGGGGCGCGCGGACGATGTGCTGCGGTTCGCCGCCGGCACTGGGGAGACCAGACCGCTGTTCGCAGACTTCGTCCGGATCGCGATCCTGGGTGCTCCCGCGGTGGCCGACTTCCGGCTGCTGCAGCGCGTCGACGGCACCCTGAGGCTGGCGGTGCGCCCGCAGCGCGCCCAGGCCTCCGCACATCTCGCGCTGCAGGGGCTGCTGCGTTCGCGTGGCCTGGTGGTACCCCAGATCTTCGGCATGCCCTGGCCGGTGGAGGGCCCGACGGCGAAACGGCGCCGCGTTCGCCGCGAAGGTTAGGGACGGTTCTTTCGGTCACTGGGGACGGTTCTTTTGGTCACTGGGGACGGTTCTCCCGGTCACTGGGCGGGACGACGGCGTCCGCGCCACCACGCCACCAGAGCGCGCCGGCCGTCCTCGACGCTGAGCAGCGGCGGCCCGAGCAGGGTGCGGCAGCGAGCCACGTCAAAGGTCTTGGAGTGGGCGAACATCGACACCCCGAAGGTGGTGATCGGGGGTTCGCGGTAGCCGAGCACGGTCGCTGAGGCGATCTCGGACGCCCGGGCCAGCGCCATCGCGACCCCCACCGGTACTCGCCGGGTCGGACGCGGCAGGCCCAGGTCGTCCAGTAGTCCGAACAGGAACGGGTACAACTCGACGGGTTCTCCGTTGGTCAGGTTGACCGGGCCGGTCACCCCGCGGGCGACCGCCTCGACCACGTAGTGGGCGACCACATCGACATGAGTCAGGTCGGTCAGCACCGGGTCCGGATTCGACCGCACCAGCAGGGGCAGGCGGCCGGCGCGGGCGGCCGTCACCACGCGTGGCAGCAGCACCGTGTCGCCCGGCCCGAACACCGCCCGGGGTCGCAGAATGCTCCAGTCGCCGACGTACGCCTCGAGCAGTCGTTCACCGGCCAGCTTGCTGCGCGAGTAGACGTTGATCTGGTCCGCGGGGGCCGGAATGGGGGAGTCCTCGGTGAGCCCGAGCTGGTCCTGGCGGGTGTAGAAGACACTCGACGACGACACGTAGTGCACCGGCGGGACGCCGTGGGAGCGGGCCCACTCCAGGACGTGCCGGGTGCCGTCCAGGTTGGCCCGCCGGTAGGCCTCGGGTCGTGCCCAGGGCGAAGCCAGCGCCGCGCAGTGCGCTACCGCGTCCACGGTTTCATCGAGCCGCAACGGGTCGGCCAAGTCGTGCCGGTGGTAGCCGTCCACCTCGACGACCGGACGCGGTTGGCGTCCCAGTCCGACAACCTGCCAACCGCGGTCCCGGGCCTTCGCGGCCACCCGACCCCCGACGAACCCGTTGCTGCCGGTGACCAGGATCCGCATCGTTTCACCGTAGCCGCACTCGGAGGGACGGTTCTCCCGGTCACCGGGGACGGTTCCTTGGTCACGACGGACGCCTGCCCCGGGCTGCATAGATGCCCGCCAACATCGATCAGGCGACCCGGAGAACCGTCCCCAGTGACCAAACTGTTGACCAAGAGAACGCAGAGTGACCGAAAGAACCGTCCCCGGTGACCGGGAGAACCGTCCCTGGTGACCAGAAGAACCGTCCCTGGTGACCGGGAGAACCGTCCCTGGTGACCGGGAGAACCGTCGCCGGTGACCGGCAGAACCGTCCCTGGTGACCAAAGGAACCGTCCCTGGTGACCGGGAGAACCGTCCCTGGTGACCGGGAGAACCGTCGCCGGTGACCGGCAGAACCGTCCCTGGTGACCAAAGGAACCGTCCCCGGTGACCGGGAGAACCGTCCCTGGTGACCGGGAGAACCGTCGCCGGTGACCGGCAGAACCGTCCCCGGTGACCGGGAGAACCGTCCCCGGTGACCGGGAGAACCGTCCCCGGTGACCGGGAGAACCGTCGCCGGTGACCGGCAGAACCGTCCCCGGTGACCAAAGGAACCGTCCCCGGTGACCGGGAGAACCGTCCCCGGTGACCGGGAGAACCGTCCCCGGTGACCGAAAGAACCGTCCCTGGTGACCGGGAGAACCGTCCCCCGGGTTCGGGGGGCGGGGCAGTGGTTCCCTCGCCGGGGCATGGTCACTAAGCTGAGCCCGGCTTATTGGCAGGGAGGACAAATAATGTCTGACGCCGTCACCGAGACCTCGCTGACCCGCGCGGAACGACTGGATCGACTGCCGTTCACCCGCAAACACGGCAAGCTCCTGCTCGGCTCGGGTGTCGGCTGGGCACTGGACGCGATGGACGTCGGGCTGATCTCGTTCGTGATGGCCGCGCTGGCCGCCCAGTGGAAGCTGGACGCCGGCACGCTGTCCTGGATCGGGTCGATCGGCTTCGTCGGGATGGCCATCGGCGCCTCGGTCGGTGGACTGCTCGCCGACCGGATCGGACGCCGCCAGGTCTTCGCCCTCACCCTCCTGGTCTACGGCATCGCCACCGGGGCGTCCGCGCTGGTGGGCAGCGTGGCGATGTTGATCGTGCTGCGCTTCATCGTCGGCATCGGACTGGGTGCCGAGCTGCCGGTCGCGTCCACCCTGGTCAGCGAGTACGCACCCAAAGCCATCCGCGGCCGGGTGGTGGTGGCACTCGAGGCTTTCTGGGCGATCGGCTGGATCCTCGCGGCGCTGATCGGCTACCTGGTCGTCCCGTCCTCCCCGGACGGCTGGCGCTGGGCGCTGGCGGTCGGCGTCGTCCCCACCGCCTACGCGGCCGCGATCCGCTGGGGGTTGCCGGAATCCGTCCGGTTCCTGGAGTCGAAGGGACGCATCGCAGAGGCCGAGGACGCGGTCCGTGGCTTCGAGGCATCCGCGGGAGTCCCGCCGGTAGCCAGCCCGGACGCCGCCCCCGCTGCCGCGACCCCGACGGACTCGATCTGGTCACCGGCCTACCGCGCCCGGACCGCGGCGCTGTGGGCGGTCTGGTTCTGCATCAACCTGTCCTACTACGGCGCCTTCATCTGGATCCCGACCCTGCTGGTGCAGCGCGGCTTCCCGCTGGTCCGCTCGTTCGAGTTCACCCTGATCATCACCCTCGCCCAGCTGCCCGGCTATGCCGTCGCCGCCTGGCTGATCGAGAAGTGGGGACGCCGGCTCACCCTGGCGGTGTTCCTGGCCGGCTCAGCCGTCGCCGCCGCCGCGTTCGGGTTCGCCACCACCGAGACGCTGATCATCGTCACCGGCTGCACGCTCTCCTTCTTCAACCTCGGTGCCTGGGGGGCGCTGTATGCGGTCGGGCCGGAGATCTACCCGACCGGGGTGCGCGGCAAGGGCACCGGGGCCGCGGCGGCCTTCGGCCGGATCGCGTCCATGCTGGCCCCGCTGAGCGTGCCGCTGATGCTCGGCGCCGGCGGGATGGTGCTGGTCTTCGGCGTCTTCGGCGTGGCCTTCCTGTTGGCCGCCGGGGCTGCTCTGGTGCTCCCCGAGCACACCGGACGCGCGCTCGAAGGGTGACCGTGGTCCCACGACACGAACACTCTTCTTCGAACGCACTCATTCCGTGATTTTTCACACCCAATGCGAGACCGCCGACCGCCCGCTCCCCAACCGCGGCGGACAGCCAATAGGGTTGGCCTGTTCGATCCCGTCGTCTCCCGCGCAGTGAGGCGCGACATCCGAGAGGAAGTTCTGATGAGCAATCTGACCTGGACGGAGCAGGACGCGAAGGCGGTCGACATCGCCCGCGTGCTGGCTGCGGACGCCGTCGAGAAGGTCGGCAATGGTCACCCGGGTACGGCGGTGTCGTTGGCTCCGATCGCCTACCTGCTCTACGCGAAGCTGATGAAGTCGGACCCGTCCGATTCGCGCTGGCTGGGCCGTGACCGGTTCGTGTTGTCGGCCGGCCACTCCTCGCTCACCCAGTACACCCAGCTCTACCTGCACGGCTTCGGGCTGGAGTTGGACGACATCGAGAGCCTGCGGACCTGGGACTCGTTGACCCCCGGCCACCCCGAGTTCGGCCTCACCAAGGGTGTGGAGTGCACCACCGGTCCGCTGGGTGCGGGCGTCGCGAACGCTGTCGGATTCGCGATGAGCGCCCGGCATTCCCGCGAGCTCTACGACCCGTCGGCCACCCCGGGTGAGTCGGTGTTCGATCACGATGTGTACTGCATCGCCGGTGACGGCTGCATGCAGGAGGGGGTCTCGGGTGAGGCGTCCTCGCTGGCCGCCACCCAGGAGCTGGGCAATCTGTTCCTGATCTACGACGACAACCGGATCTCGATCGAGGGCGACACCAAGATCGCCTTCTCCGAGGACGTCGAGGCCCGTTACGCCGCCTACGGCTGGGACACCCACCACGTCGACTTCACCAATGGGTTCACCACCTACGAGGAGAAGGTCGCCGAGCTCTACGACGTCCTCGAGCGGGCCAGGGCGGTCGCCGGCAAGCCGCACTTCATCAAGGTGACCACGATCATCGGTTGGCCGCTGCCGACCAAGGCCGGTGACCACTCGGTGCACGGTTCCAAGCTGGGTGGCGCGGAGATCACCGGGCTGAAGCAGGAGCTGGGCTTCGAGGACACCCCGTTCGCGATCGACACCGCGGTTGTCGATGAGGTCCGGGCGAACTCCGCCGCCCGGGCGAAGGAGTTGCGGGCCGAGTGGGATCCGCGCTTCGAGGCGTGGCGCTCGGCCAACCCGGAGAAGGCCGAGTTGCTCGACCGGGTTCTCGCCCGGGAGGCACCGGCCGATCTGGACGCCGCGCTGCCGGTCTTCGAGCCTGGCTCGATGGCCACCCGGGCAGCCTCGGGCAAGGTGCTTTCGGCGATCGCGGGCGCTGTCCCGGAGCTGTGGGGCGGCTCGGCCGACCTGGCCGGGTCGAACAACACCACCATGGCCGGGGTGAACTCGTTCATCCCCGCCGAGCGGTCCAGTCACGAGTTCACCGGGGCGCCCGGGGGTCGGACGCTACATTTCGGCATCCGCGAGCATGCGATGGGCAACATCCTGAACGGGATCACCATGGACGGCCTGTCGCGGGTCTACGGCGGCACCTTCCTGGCGTTCGTCGACTACATGCGGATCACCCCGCGGCTGGCGGCGCTGTCGCACGTGCCGACCATCTTCGTCTACACGCACGACTCGATCGGCGTCGGCGAGGACGGCCCGACGCACCAACCGATCGAGCAGATCATGGCGCTGCGGCTGACCCCGAACCTGGACGTCGTCCGGCCCGGTGACGCCAACGAGACCGCGCACGCCTGGGCGCAGATCCTGCGGACCAAGAACCACCCGGCGGCGCTGATCCTGTCCCGGCAGAACCTGCCGATCCTGGACCGTGGCGAGGGCACCGGCCTGGCCGGCGCCGAGAACGCCGTGCGGGGCGGCTACGTGCTGAAGGAAGCCTCGGCGGAGCCCGAGGTGGTGCTGATCGGCACCGGGTCCGAGCTGCAGGTCGCGGTGGCCGCCGCTGAGGCGCTGGAGGCCGAGGGCATCCCGGCGCGCGTGGTGTCGCTGCCGTGCGTGGAGTGGTTCCATGCCCAGGACGCCGACTACCAGGCCGAGGTGCTGCCGGCCGAGGTCCCCAAGGTGGTCATCGAGGCCGGCGTCCGGGTCGGCTGGAAGGACCTTCTGGGCGGCAACACCGAGGCGATCGGCATCGACCACTTCGGCGCCTCCGCCGACGGCGCCCTGCTGTTCGAGAAGTTCGGCATCACCGCCGACGCCGCCGTCGCAAAGGCCAAGACCTTGCTCGGCTGATCCAGCCCGGACGCCGGACCGGCCTCTAGGCCCTCCGCGATCAGTTCTGCCCTCCCGTCGACGGGAGGGCAGAACTGATCGACAAGGGCTGGTCATCGCTGGTCGAGCTTGTCGAGACCCTTCCGCCAACGGTTTTCGACCGGCTCAACCAGCGAAACTCAGCGTTGATCAGCGCTTGCATGAGGAGGGCTTTGTGGGTCGCGTGATAAATGTCATCGATGTAATTCACTCGCCGACAAGGGCAGGCGCACCTCGGCCATTCTTGCTCGACGGACGTCGTCGAAGGTATGAACCCTCGATCGAGCCTGAATGCCTGACTCGATGAGAATGAGATGTATAAGCCCAAGTCAGAAGGGGTTTGATCGAGAATCCTGAAATGTCAACCCTCAAGTTCTCAGTTGCTCTTCCGGTAAGGATCTCGGTAGCTAACAAGGGTGCGAAATCTTCCCAGGCTGATGTCACCCCCCATCGCGTTCGCCCTGGTAGCCGCCTGCGCACTGCTCGGTGTCAGCGGCGTCGATGCGGCCACGGTTTCGAAGAATGCGAAGGAGGCATTCATCGCCCGCGTGGCTCCCGCGGCACAGCAGGCGCAGCGGACCTACGGCGTCCCTGCCTCGGTCTCGATCGCCCAAGCGATCCTCGACAGCGACTGGGGCACCTCGGAGGCGGCGCAGAAGGGCCGCAACTACTTCGACACGGCTTGCGGCGCCAAGATGACCGCCGCGCAGTTCGCCGACCTCGCCGAGGACCAGGTCGGCAAGCCGTACGTCCTGGGTGCCGAAGCCGTCGTGAGCAACCCCGATCCCGCCAAATTCGACTGCTCCGAACTGGTGGAGTGGCTCTATGCCCGGTCCGGGAACCGGATCACCGACCTGGCCGCCGCGCAGTACAACGTGACCAAGCGAGTGACGGGCTCGCCGAAGGCCGGGGACCTGGTCTTCCTGCGGAACAATCCGGCACGATCGAACGGAATCGGCCACGTCGCTGTTCTCACCAAGAAGCTCGACAACGGCGACTGGCGGATCATCGAGGCACGCGGCCGCGCCTACGGGGTCGTCCGAACTACCCTGCGCTACTGGAAGACCCGCAAGTACTACGCCGGCCTACGCCGCTCGTCGTCATTCGTGCTCGCCGGCAGGGACGGCATCGCCGCTTCCGCGGCGAGCGCGTTCCAGGCCGGCTGCGTCAACATCGGCAAGGCGAGCTACGCCAAGTACAACTCGGTCAGCGACTCGTTCGCGGCGCATGCGGCCGCCGTCGTCCGGGACTCCGGGTATGCCGCGGCCCGCAAGGCGATCGGCGACCTTCCCGACTATGTCAACGCCATCGCCAAGGTCGAGCACGGCAAGGACGCCGCAGCCTACGCGGCCAAGCTGACCGCTCTGATCGCCGAGCACGACCTGCGCGACTACGACAGCATCGCGCTCACCCTGGTGCTCGTCGGCAAGGATTCGGGGGCCAAGGTGACCGCGCTGCAGTACCTGCTCAGGGCGGCCGGCTACCCGGTGGGTGTCACCGGACGCTACGACGCCGCGACGGTGTCCTCGGTGAAGAAGTTCCAGAAGGCCATGCGGCTCGAGGCAGACGGCGAGGCCGGTCCGATCACCTTGACCGCGCTGGCCCCCGCGCTGGCTCCGGGCGCCAAGGGCGACGCGGTGCTCGCACTGTCCGCGTTGCTGGCGGCGGGCGGGCAGCCTGCGGGCGTCGTCTCCAGCTTCACCACCGCGGTCGCCGAGGCCGTGTCGGCCTTCCAGGCGACCGCGGGCCGGGCGGCGACCGGACGCGTCGATGCGCGGACCTGGGCCGCTCTGTTCATGACCGTGGACGGCGCCAATCCCAAGGTGAGCGGCAAGGCGGTGGTCGGGCAGACCCTCACCGCCGCCGCCGGCGGCTGGGGTCCCGGGTCGGTCGAGCTGTCCTACCAGTGGTTCCGGGGTGGCCAGCCCGTCGCCGGGTCGACCAAATCCAGCCACCGGGTGACCGAGGCCGACGCCGGCCTGACGCTGAGCGTCCGGGTGACCGGGACGAAGCGGATGTACACAACCACCGCGCGGACGTCGGCTGCGACGGCCACCGTGCCGCGGCTGAACCTCTCGGCCACGCCCGCCCCCACCGTCGTGGGGACCCCCGAGGTCGGCAAGGTGCTGACCGCGAAGCCCGGCACCTGGACGCCGGCGCCGGTCACGCTGGCCTACCAGTGGTACCGGGGCAGCCTCCGGGTCGCCGGCGCCACCGACCCGAACTATCCGGTCACCGCGGCCGATGCCGGCTCGACCCTGTCCGTGCAGGTGACCTCCGCCAAGCTCGGATACTGGCCGGTGACCCGCAGTTCCGCCGCTACCGCGGCCGTCCCGAGGCTCGTCACGGCGGCAGCTCCGACCATCGTCGGGACCCCCCGGGTGGGGGTGGCGCTCACCGCCAAGCCCGGGGAGTGGGGACCGGCCGGAGTCTCGCTGGGCTACCAGTGGTACCGCGACGGCAAGGCCGTCAAGGGCGCCACCAAACCGGTCTATCTCCCGGCGGTGGCCGACCTCGGCGGATCTCTGACGGTGCGGGTGACCGGTTCGCTCAAAGGTGCCCAGCCGGTGAGCCGGGTCTCCGTCGCCACCGCCGACGTGGCCAAGGGGATTCTGACCGGCAAGGCCCCGAAGGTCACCGGAACGCGCAAATCCGGTCACACCTTGAAGGTGGACGCCGGCACCTGGTCGCCGGGCGGGGTCAGCGTCACCTACCAGTGGTATCGCGGCTCCGGCCTGGTCAAGGGAGCCACCAAGACCAGCTACCGGCTGACCGCCAAGGACAAGGGCACGACGGTCAGCGTGGTCGTCCGGGCGAGCAAGGCGGGTTACGCGACCACCGAGTACAGGACCGGTGTGCCGATCGCCAAGTGAGTGGCGACCTCCGCCGACGGTCCGCTACCAGTCGTCGCCGGAGCACTCGATGGTGAGCGCGACCGGAATCGTGCCGGCCGGCTGCCCGTTCGCGACGGCGGTCAGTTTGCCGGTCACCGTGAACGCCGAGCCCTTGCCGGTCAGGTCGACCGAGCTGCCGGCGCCGGGCTGGGCGGCGTCGTAGCTCAGCGTCCGGGCGACCAGCTCGGAGTCCTCACCCAACTCGATGGTCAGCTTCGCCACCGTGGTGCGGCGCGCTGACAACAGCAGGGTGGCCTCGATGCTGCCGAAGAAGTCGTTGCGCCGGTCCGCAACGGCCAGGGTCGGCACCCCGGCGGCCGTCCGGCAGGTGCCGGTCATCGACGTGCTCGCCTCGGTGTACAGGGTCAGCGAACCGGTCGCCTTGACGCCGGGCGTGGACGCCGCGGTCTCCTGCGGTGTGGTTGACGGGGTGGCCGACGGCGACGCCGGCGCACTGGCTGCCGGGGACGCCGACGGCGAACCAGGCACCGCGCTGGCCGGCGGGTTGAGCACCGGCGGGGTCTTGGCGCATCCGGTGAGCGCGGTGGCGGTTCCGGCGGCCAATGCCACGGCCGCACGTCCCCACCGGTGTCCGGGTCGGGGGCTGTTGGGTCCAGTCACGCTGATCATGCTGGCCCCCGGGCGGCCGGGTAGCGGACCCGACGCGCTGGCGACCACCGATTCGGCATGGTCTGCCGGCACCGAAAGTTCGCCGGGCACCGAGGGTTCGCCGCAGCCGGGACGGCGCGGCGGCCGCATACGCTGGCGCCATGGATCCTCTCGGCAAGCTGTCCTCTTTGCTGCGCAAGTCCGCCGTGGGCGAGCAGGTGATTCTCGAACTCGACCTCGATCACTCGGTGCTCAGCAACGCTCCCGCCAACCCGCTGGAGGCGCTGAAGCTGATCAACGCTCCCACCATGAGGGCCCTTCGCGACGGGTTGCGGCAGTCGGCGTCCGACCCCGCGGTGCTCGGGCTGCTGGTGCACATCGGGACCTGCCAGATCACCGCGGCACAGTGCTGCGAACTCGCCGACCTGCTGGCCGCCTTCGGCGAGCACAAGCCGGTCTGGGCGCACACCGAGTCGTTCGGCGAGTTCGGCACCGCGCTGCTGCCCTACGTGCTCGCCGCGCACGCCGACCAGATCTGGGTGCAGCCCACCGGCGAGTGCGGCCTCGGCGGCGTCCGGGCCCAGATCACCCTGCTGCGCGGCAGCTTCGACAAGCTCGGCGTCGAGCCCCAGTTCGGGCAGCGCAAGGAGTACAAGACGGCCGGCGACACCTATGCCGCCCACGAGATCTCGCCGGCGAACACCGAGATGATGCAGCAGATCACCAACTCGATCACGCACTGGGCGGTCGACGCGATCGCGCAGCGCCGCGGTCGCACCACCGAGCAGGTCTGGGCCAGCGTCGATGCCGGGGTGCTCACCGCGGCGGAGGCCCTGGAGCACGGGCTGATCGACCGGGTCGGCTACCGCGACGAGGCGTACGCCGCCGCTCGGGAGGCCTGGACCGGGCAGCAGGCCGGCCTGCGCTACGTGCACCGGCACGTCCAGGCCTCGGCTGTCCGCGAGCTGGTCGCCAGTCGTACCAAACCCGCGATCGCCGTCGTCGAGGTGCGCGGCCCGATCATCAGCGGACGCCCGCAGCGGCAGGGCAGCAGCCAGCCGGTCGCCGCCCTGTCCGTGGTCGGGTCGCACCTTCGAGCAGCCGCCGCCGACCCCGCGGTGAAGGCGGTCGTGCTCCGGGTCGACTCGCCGGGCGGTTCGGCGGTCGCCTCGGACGCGATCCGGCGCGAGGTGCTCCGGCTGCGTGAGTCAGGCCGCCCGGTGGTGGCCTGCATGGGCGACACGGCGGCGTCCGGCGGCTACTTCGTGTCGATGCCGGCCGACGAGATCGTTGCGCAGCCCACCACTTTGACCGGATCGATCGGAGTGGTGGCCGGCAAATTCGTGATCACCGAGTTGAAGAAGAAGCTCGGCCTGGTGTTGTCCGATGTCAGCTCGGGCGCCTGGGCGTCCTACCTGTCGCCGAACAGCCGCTTCACCGAGCAGCAGTGGGCTGCTCTCCATCGCCGGCTCGACGAGATCTACGCCGACTTCACGGCCAAGGCCGCGAGCGATCGGCGGATGCTGCTGGACGAACTGGAGCCGCTGGCCCGCGGCCGGGTCTGGACCGGCGTGGACGCCCGCGAGCGCGGCCTGGTCGACCACCTGGGCGGGATGGGGCTGGCCATCGACCGGGCAGCCGCACTGGCTGGCGTGAAGACCGGCGATGTGACGGTGCGGGCAGTGTCGAAGCTGGGCTTCCTGAGCCAGCTGCGGCCAGCCGAGTCGAGCGAGCAGGTGTCCACCTCGATCGCGCTGCCGACCCGCCGGTTCGACCTCGACGCGATGATCGAGTCGGCCGCGGCCGAGTTGGGCCTGGCCGCCGCCGGCGCGCTGAGCCTCCCGTTCGCGATCGAACTGGACGCCGGCCTGGGCCGCTGACATCCGCCCGGCCGGTCGCGCCGGTGGTACCGAGCGGGGTCGCCGAGACAGCTCTCCCGCCCCGGCGCAGTGGGTCCCTAGACTGAACCGACACCTGTTGCAGACCGTCAGGAGCACCCGTGTCCACATCCTCCGACCAGCCCTCCACGCGCGGCCGTAGCCGAGCCCTGTGGGTGAGCGGCGGCGCCGTGGTCGTGCTCGGCGGCGCCTACCTCGCCGGCTACGCGCTGGCCGGTGACAACGTCCCGCGCAACGCCACGGTGGCCGGCGTGGCGATCGGCGGGCTGTCCGCGGAAGCCGCCGCCGAGAAGCTCCGGTCGGAGTTGGGCCCCCGGTTGAGCCGTCCGCTGCAGGTGAGTGCCGGCGACCACACGCTGCGCACCACGGCGTCCGAGCTGGGGCTGGGCATCGACTATGCCGCCACCGTCGCGAACGCGGGGGCCGGCCGGTCCTGGAATCCGATCGCGATCGTCGCCGCGCTCACCGGCGGCGGCGAGCACCGGCCGGTCGTCACCCGGGACACCGCCAAGCTGGCCTCGGCGGTGGATCAGCTGGCGCAGGAGGGTGACGTCGAGCCGACCGATGCCGGGCTGAGCGTGCGGGGGACGACGGTGGTCCGCTCCGAGAGCGCGCCCGGGGTGAGCGTGCAGCGACCGCAGACGGCCGACGCGCTGGCCGCGCAGTTCGTCGACAGCACTGAGCTGTCCGCGGTCGTCGTACGGACCGAGCCGCGGATCAGCACCGCCGAGGCCGATCGGGTGGCGGACACGATCGGACGGCAGGCGCTGGCCTCGCCGATCACCGTGCGGACCGGGGCGTCCGGTTCGTTCGAGTTGAGCCCGGGGATGATCGCCGCCGGGCTCTCGTTCCAGCCCGCCGAGGGCACCCTGAAAGCCCGGCTGGACGCCGGCAAGCTGATCAAGGCGGCCGCCGGGCCGATCAAGGGGCTGGGCCTGAAGCAGCCGAAGGACGCCGTGATCACCCTGGCCGGCGGCAAGCCGACGATCATCCCCTCCGCCGACGGCGTCGGGCTCGATCCATCGGCGCTTGCCACCGCCGCGCTCGGCGTCCTGGACCGGCCGGCCGGACGGTCGATCACCGTGCCGGCCACCACCCAGAAAGCGGCGTTCAGCACCGACGACGCGAAGTCGCTCGGGGTGAAGGAGATCACCGGCACGTTCACCACCTACTACCCGGGGTCGGCCTACCGGGTGAACAACATCGGCAAGGCGGCCCGACTGGTCAACGGCACCTTCCTCAAGCCCGGCGAGACCTTCAGCATGAACGCCACGCTGGGCAAGCGGACCGCCGCGGCCGGCTGGATGGCCGGCGGCGGCATCGAGGGCGGGCAGATCAAGACCCTGCTGGGTGGCGGCATCTCCCAGGCGACGACGACCACCTTCAACGCCATCTTCTTCGCCGGCCTGGAGGACATCTATCACAAGCCGCATTCGCTTTACTTCAGCCGGTACCCGGTGGGCCGGGAGGCCACCCTGGACTGGGTCAGCGTCGACATGAAGTTCCGCAACGACTCGCCGCACGGGGTGCTGTTGCAAGCCTGGACGACCGGCAAGGTCGGCCAGACCGGGTCGGTGACGGTGCGGGTGTGGTCCACCAAGCGCTACACCGTGAAGGCGTCCAGCCCGGTGCGCAGCAACTACCGCGGTCCCGGCGCGGTCCGCTACGACTCGTCGCCCGGCTGTGTCCCACAGAGCGCGATGAGCGGCTTCGACGTCCGCTTCAACCGGCTGTTCTACCAGGGCAAGAAGCTGGTGAAGTCCGAGCCGTTCTTCTGGCGGTACAACACCCTGACCCCGGTGGTCTGCGGCAAGAAACCCTGACCGCGACATCGGGGGACGGTTCTTTTCGTTCGAATCTCGCATCACCGGGGACGGTTCTTTTCGTTCGAACTTCGCATCATTGGGGACGGTTCTTCCGGTCGCTGGGCCAGTCGCTGGAGGTGCTGCCCCGCCCGATCGGTGGACGCGCGGCGATAGGCTGCCTCTTCGTGAGTGCTGTGCTGATGCCGGGCAAGCCGGTTGCCGATGCCGTCTTCGCCGACCTCGAGCCGCGGATCGCCGCGCTTCGCGGCGCCGGGCACAACCCGGGCCTGGGCACGATCCTGGTCGGCGAGGACTCGGCGTCCGCCGGCTACATCCGGATGAAGCAGGAGATGGCCGCCTCGCTCGGTTTCGGCGGACGCCACGTCCAGCTGCCCGGGGACGCCAGCCAGGCCGACCTGCTCGCCGCGATCCGCGACTTCAACGCCGACGCCACGGTGGACGCGGTCCTCATCCAGCACCCGATACCGGCCCATCTCGACTATGAGGCTGCCCTCGCCGAACTCGATCCGGACAAGGACGCCGACGGCGCGCACCCGTTCAACATGGGACGCCTCGCGCTCGGCATGGAGGGCCCGCTGCCCTGCACCCCGGCAGGCATCGAGGCGCTGCTGCTGCACTACGGGATCCCGGTCGCGGGCCGCCATGTCGTGGTGCTGGGTCGTGGTTTCACCCTGGGTCGTCCGCTGTCGATGCTGCTGTCGCTGAAGCGCCCGGGCGGCAATGCCGCCGTCACCGTGGTGCACACCGGCGTCGCGAACTGGGGCGACTACACCCGGGCGGCCGAGATCGTCATCGCCGCGGCCGGCGTGCCCGGAATCCTGAAGCCGGAGCACATCACTCCAGGGTCCGTGGTGGTGGGCGGGGGCGTCCGCTACGAGGGGCGACGGCTGCTGCCCGATGTCGACGAGGCCTGCAACGAGGTGGCCGGCTGGATCACCCCGCGGATCGGCGGAGTCGGCCCGACCACCATCGCAATGCTGTTCCGCAACACCGTCGAGGCTGCCGAGCGCCGCGCGAGGCGCTGATCGGCGGTTTCGCTGGTCGATCGGGTCGCGACCCTGTGACGCTGCTTGTCAAAGCCGCGTCCCGAGCGATCCGCGACCTCAGAAGTTCTTCAGTGGATAACCGTGGTTGGCGCAGCCGTCCTTGATGAACTTCTTGTCCGACTCGTTGACCTTGCTGGGGTCGGACAGGAAGGTGATCGTGGTCTCCACCCACTTCTTGGCGTCGCCGCTCACGTTGCCGGAGTCGCGGAGCTGCTCCAGGCCGGCCAGCGCGACCTTGCCGACCACCGAGCCGGACGCCGCCACCGCGTCGAGTGCCGGGCAGCCGACCTTGTAGGCGTCGTTCTCCGACAATCCGGCCTGACTGCAGCCGGCCAGGGCGATGGTGCCGGCCAGCACGCCGACCAGGACCGAAGAGATGCGAGGCATGCGGCCAGTGTAGGGAAGCCGCATCGCCGCTGCGGGTGTGGACGACCGGGACGCGAGCGGGCAGGATCGGTTGATGGAGATCAGCGAACCCCTCACCGAACCGACCCTCGTCACCCGCGAGGCGCAGCCGGCCGCGATCGTGCGGCATCGTGGCGTCCGGATGGATGAGCTGCCGAGCCTGTTCGACGCCGGCTTCGCGGCCCTGGCCGCCAGTGGGGCGCAGGTGAATGGACCGGCCTTCGCCGTCTACAACGGCGACCCCACCGAGACCTTCGATCTCGACATCGGTTTCCCGGTCGCGGAACCGCTGGCCGACACTGTGACGGTCGGCGACCTGACCGTGATGGCGTCGGAGTTGCCCGGCGGAGAGTTGCTCGGACTGACTCACGTCGGCTCCTACGACACGCTCAGCAGTTCATGGGCCGTGCTCGCGAACGCGATGCTGGAGCGCGGGTTGCCGATGTCGGCGTTCTTCGAGGTGTACGTGTCCGAGCCGTCGCCGACCGTCGATCCGGCCACGCTTCGCACGGATCTGTACTTCGTGGTCTGAGCCGGTACCTGGTGGTCTCAGCGGCCGCATCGTTCGAAGCCGGCCGGTACCGGTATCACGATCGCCGGGCCGGACCTCTTGACGCTCGAACCACCAGTCGCAATGCTCGCCTCAAGCGTTCCGACGCCACGCCCGCCGATGTGCCTTCGCACTGCCGGCAGCGCGTGGGCGCCCGGTCGGGTTCTCCGACCCGAGAGGACCGCGCCCATGTTCACCATTCGACTCGTCACCGAACAGTTCGCGCCCAACCAGACGGTGACCATGCGCTGGGGACCCAACTGGAACCTGGATCGCGGCGGCGTGTACACCGACGGCGCCTGGACCTTCGACCTGGACGAGGCCGCCTTCGCCGGCGGGATCGCCTTCAAATTCGTCCTCACCCCGGGCCGCTGGATGGCGGGCGAGAACTTCTACCTGGCGCCCGAGGCCCTGGCCGGCGTCCACGACTACGCCGACACGATCGACGGCGGCTGGCTCTTCCCGCCCGCCAACGAACTGGTCACCGAGAACCCGGTGGTGGCGCAGCGGTTCTTCACCCGCAACCTGAGCCCCGACCACGTCTACGACGTGATCGTCGTCGGCTCGGGGATGGGCGGCGGAATCCTGGCTTCGCAGCTCGCCGGGGCGGGGGCGGACGTCCTGGTGCTGGAGGCC
This sequence comes from Micropruina sp., assembly GCF_047602385.1. GTDB lineage: Bacteria > Actinomycetota > Actinomycetes > Propionibacteriales > Propionibacteriaceae > Micropruina. The sequence continues at coordinate 178,266 of NZ_JASGHL010000005.1, read as the reverse complement.
GGCTCGTACCTGTTCCCGACCCACATCGGGAACCTGCCGCGTCGGCTCAAGGTTGGCCAGTTCGACAAGCACATCTGGTCGCTGTGGCCGGACTTCAAGGTCGAGGCCTACCAGAACACCCCCGGCTCGACCTACGCCGGCGGCCAGGGCTTCAACCTGGGCGGCCGCTCCATCTTCTGGGGCGGGCTGATCCCGCGGCAGGCCGCGTGGGAGCTGACCAAATGGCCGGACGCCGTCCGCGACTACCTGCTGACCACGGGTTTCGCCGCCGCCGAAGCCGCGATGAGCAGCGTCGCGCCGGACGCCGACCCGTACCAGGCGGCCAGCCGCGCCGCGCTGGCCGCCGCCATGCCCGGCTTCACTGCGCAGGACGCCCGGATGGCCGTCCAGTACGAGGGCGCGACCGAGTTGTCGCTGGGCGCCGGGCTGTTCTCCACCGCCGACCTGCTGATGCAGGACCGGCTGTTGGACGATCCCGGCCACGTGCTGCCGACGGTGAACCTGAACACCGCGGTCTGGCGGGTGGACGTCGACCCGGCCAACCCGGCCCGGGTGACCGGGGTCACCGCGTGGGACCTGCTCGGGCAGCGCGAGCGGACCTTCGCCGCCAACCAGGTGGTGCTCAGCGCCGGCACCATCGAGTCGGCCAAGATCGCCCTGCAGAGCGGGCTCGCCGACCCCGCCGGGCTGATCGGCAAGGGCCTCACCGATCACACCATCCGCTACCGGCACTTCACCCTGCCGCCGGGGTCCCCGCTGGCCAGCGCCACCCAGTCGGCGAAGGTGCTGCTGCGGCACCCGCAAGCCACGCTGGCCGACCATCCGTACGCCGTCGTGGTCGAGCTTGGTGCCGACTTCAATCAGGGCCGGTTCATCAACCCCGGTCACCTGGCTCTGGAACGCGAGGCTCGGGCCGGGTGGATGCTCTGCGAACTGGTGTTCATGCACTACGCCGACCTCGGCGCCGCCCACCAGGTGGCGGTCAGCGGGAATCCGGCCGACGACGTCCAGGTCACCGTGTTTCCGGCCGGGCCGTCCGCGGCGGTGCTGGCCGAGACCGACGCGCTGGCCGCCCAGTTCTTCGCCGCCATCGGAGCCCAGCCGGTACTCGGCGAGGACGGCCTCGGCCTGCAGACCGCCGCCATCGGCGGTGTCGCGCACGAGGTCGGCACGCTGCGAATGTCGGGCACCGGGAACGGTGTGGTGGACGCCGACCTGAAGTTTTTCGCCTACGACAACCTGTACGCCTGCGACAACTCGGTGTTCCCGGCGTCGCCCGCCGCCAATCCGAGCCTGACCACAGCGGCCCTCGCGCTCCGGCTGGCGACCCGGCTGGCCGGGTGAGGACGACGGCACCGGGCTACCCTTGCCGGCATGAGTAGCTCGGACTTTCGTGAGCCGACCAATGACCAGCTCTGGAGCCAGCCCCCGGCACATGGCCCGGGCGGCAATCCGGGCGCTCCGATGGCCGGGCCGGTCGCCGGACGGCACTCGTCGTCGCAGCTCCCCACCCCGTACGCCGGGGGACACCATCAGGCCGGGCTGTCGGCGCCGCAGGCACGTCCGGATCGCACCGTGTTCGTGCTGGCGATCGTGTCGCTGGGCGTCGGCGTCCCGCTCACCGCGATCGGCAGTGGCACCGCGGGCCTGCCGGGCTGCTGGTGGTCTGGATCGGGATCGTGCTGGTGAACCTGGTCTACGGCTGGAGCCGCCGCAAGTCCGATTGACCTTCGACGTCACGGCTGGCCAATCCGGCGCTTTGCTGGCTGGGCTTGTCGAAACCCGTTGCCAGCGGCTGACCGCGGCTTCGCGCGCGGATGGTGGGATGGGGCGAAGCTCCGCATCAGAGAAGTCTCGACAGGCTCGACCGCCGATGATCAGCGGCGGACCTGGATGCTGCGGGCGTTCTGCCGGGTGGCCCACCAGGCCAGGTCGACCAGCAGTGCGGGCTCGGTGACATCAGTGGTCAGCCATTCGCCCTCGACTCGGGCTCGGCGGGCGCCGTCCGACCATTCGCCGCGGCCGGCGAACACCTCGACGGGCGCTGGAAGTCCGGCCAACACCTCGCTGATCCGGTGCAGTTCCGGCTCGCCGGTGACGCCTGCCCGCTCAGCGAGGGCGTCCAGCAAGGGGCGTGGCGTCGAGCGCGGGTCGCGGCCGAGGGACGCCCCGACCCGCCGGGCCGCCAGCACCGTTCCGCGGGTGACGACGTGGATTCGTCCGTGCCGGTCCTCAAGGGTGAGCGGGTCCAGCGCGTCCACGAAGCCGATCAGGTCCGTGGCTGGGGTGGTGAGCCGCAGGCTGACCCGTTCGCCACGCCGCAGCGGGGGGCTCAAGCGGTCCAAGGCGTCCATGGGCACCACCTCTCCTGCCAGCCGCGCACGCTAGAGTGTTCCACGATTCAACGAGGTTCGGAGAGGATCGAGATGACGTACATCATCACGCAGCCCTGTGTCGATATCAAAGACCTGGCTTGCGTGGAGGAGTGTCCCGTGGATTGCATCTACGAGGGCAACCGAATGCTGTACATCCAGCCGGACGAGTGCGTGGACTGCGGCGCCTGTGAGCCGGTCTGCCCGGTCGAGGCCATCTACTACGAAGACGATGTGCCGGCCGATCAGAAGGTGTTCTACGACGTCAACGTGCAGTTCTTCGATACCGTCGGCTCGCCCGGCGGTGCGGCGAAGATGGGCCCGATCGACGCGGATCATCCGCATGTGCTCGGCCTACCGCCGCAGGGCGAGTGAAGCTTCGCGACCGTAGCCTGCCGGATTTCCCCTGGGATTCGCTGGCGGGGGCCAAGGCCCGTGCCTTGGCGCACCCGGACGGCATTGTCGACCTCTCGGTAGGGACGCCGGTCGACCCGACTCCCGAGCTTGGACGCCGGGCGCTCGCCGAGGCGTCCGACGCCCCGGGGTATCCGACGGTATGGGGGACGCCGGCGCTGCGGACGGCGATCCGGAACTATCTCGCCGACCGGTGGGCCAGCCTGCCGATCGCGGACGAGGGCGTGCTGCCGGTGATCGGAACCAAGGAGATCGTGGCGGCGTTGCCGCATCTGCTCGGTCTCGGTGCCGGCGACAGCATCGTCATTCCGCGGATCGCCTACCCGACCTACGAGGTGGGCGGACGTCTGGCCGGCACCGAGGTGGTGCCCTGCGACGACCCGGCCGAGATCGAGGACCTGCGACCGGGACTGGTCTGGATCAACTCGCCGGCCAACCCGCACGGCGAGATCCTGACCGCGGCGCAGCTGGCCGGCTGGGTCGGCTACTGCCGCGAGCGCGGTGCGGTGCTGGCCTCCGATGAGTGCTACGGCGAGTTCGGCTGGGACGCCGAGCCGGTCTCGGTACTGCATCCGGACATCAACGGTGGCTCGCTGGACGGCCTGCTGGCGGTGCATTCGCTGTCCAAGCGCTCCAACCTGGCCGGCTACCGGGCCGGTTTCGTGGCCGGGGACGCCGAACTGGTCAGCGGGCTGCGGGAACTGCGCAAGCACGCCGGCGGCATCGTGCCCGCCCCGGTGCAGGCGGCGATGGCCGCGTTGCTGGGTGACGCCGCGCATGTCGCCGATCAACGCGAGCGATACCAGCGCCGACGCGCGTTGCTGCGGCCGGCGCTGGAGGCGTCCGGCTTCCGGGTGGTGCACTCCGAGGGGTCGCTCTACCTGTGGTGCACCCGCGGCGAGCCCGGTCGGGCCAGTGTCGACTGGCTGGCCGAGCGCGGCATCCTGGTCGCCCCGGGCGACTTCTACGGACCCGAATCGGGCGATTTCGTGCGGGTCGGACTCACCGCCACCGACGAGCGGATCGCCGCAGCTGCCGCCCGGCTGGCGACCGAGAATGCCGCCCGGCTGGCGACCGAGAAGCGCTGATCGGACGCGACCGCCGCGAGTTGCGCGCGTCGAAACCGCTTGCCGGGGGGCACCGGTCCGGGTTTCGACAGGGTCGACCAGCGAGTCGCTACGGCGTGACCGCGATGGTGACGCTGCGACCGCCGCCGATGCCTGTCCAGGCAGCCAGGGTGTGCGGGTCGTGCACCCAGTCGCCGGCACCGACGCTGACCCGGCTGATCGAGAACTCGCCGACGTGGGCGATGGCCAGGTTGGCCGCCGCCCAGGCCAGGCCCTCACTGCCGGCGGCGACGACCACCTTCGTCCCGCTGGTACTCACCTCGGCGCGGGACTTCAGCGACTTGCCGAGCAACGCGGCGAGATCGGCGGCGTCCGCCCTGCCCGGGGTGCCGACCGTGCAACTGAAGCCGCCGGGGCTCTGGCCGGTGAGCACCGAGGACAGCACCTCCGCCTTGCTGACGTGCTTGCGGTAGGCGTCGGGGTGGGCCGAGCGCTGCACGGCCTGGGCGACATCGTTAACATCGCGGGTGCGCCAGTTCTTCACCCGCACCAAGGCGTCGTAGAACTTACCCGCGGAGTAGTACGGGTCCATGATCTGCTTGACGGTGCCCCAGCCCTTGCTCGGCCGCTGCTGGAACAATCCGACCGAGTCGGCGTGCCCGTAGTCGAGGTTCCGGATGCCCGACTCCTGATAGGCGGTGGCAAGGGCGATCGTCACCGCGCGGCTCGGCAGCTCGCGGGCCAGGGCCACCGAACTGATCACCGCGGCGTTCTCTGCCTGCACTGGGGTGAGGGTGACGGTGGCCCCGCCGACGCTGGCCCGGCACTGGTCGTCCATCGGCAGCGGCTGTTTGGTCGCGTTCGACCAGAGCAGCGCGCCGGCCCACACCGCGCCGGAGGCCAAGGCCACCACCGCGACCAGGACCACGATCAGGCGGGGCCAGTTCGGGCGCATCAGTTCGCGTGCAACGCGGCGTTCAGTTCGAACGACCCGCCCGACTTGGGTCGCGCCTGCACGGTTCCGGTCACCGAGTTGCGCAGGAAGAGCAACCCCGAGCGTCCGGACAGCTCGCGGGCCTTGACCACCGCGCCGTCCGGCAGGGTGACCTTGGTGCCGGCGGTCACGTACAGCCCGGCCTCGATCGTGCAGTCGTCGCCGAGCGAGATGCCCAGGCCCGACTCGGCGCCGAGCAGGCAGCGTTCGCCGATGGTGACCATCTCTTTGCCGCCGCCGGACAGCGTGCCCATGATGGACGCCCCGCCGCCGATGTCGCTGCCGTCGCCGACGATCACGCCGGCCGAGATCCGGCCCTCGACCATCGACGCGCCCAGGGTGCCGGCGTTGAAGTTCACGAAGCCCTCGTGCATCACGGTCGTCCCGGACGCCAGATGGGCGCCCAGCCGGACGCGGTCGGCGTCCGCGATCCGCACCCCGGACGGCACCACGTAGTCGACCATCCGCGGGAATTTGTCCACGCCGAACACGGTCACCTGGCCACGGCTGCCCCTGAGTGCGGCCCGTACCTGCTCGAAGCCCTCCACCGCGCACGGGCCCAGCGACGTCCAGACCACATTGGGCAGCACCCCGAACAGGCCGTCGAGGTTCAGCTCCCGCGGCCGGACCAGCCGAGCGCTCAGCAGGTGCAGCCGCAGATAGGCGTCGGGGGTGGACGCCGGCGCCGAGTCGAGGTCGATCTCGACCAGCACCACCTCGGTGCGCACGCCGCGGGCCTCGTCGCCGGCCTGGGCCGCGACCAGGTGTTTCGGCGGCGTCGCGGGATCGGCGGTGCCGAGCCGGGGATCGGGGTACCAGGTGTCGAGCACCTGTCCGGAGGAATGCACGCTGGCCAGGCCCCAGCCCCAGGCTGAGCGGGTGTCGGTCATGGCGGTCAGCCTACCGGTGGCGCCGGACAGTCAGCTGGTCACTGCTCAGCCGCGACTCTCGACGACGGCCTGCCTCGCTAGGCTCGGCGCATGACCCTGGACCCCCGCGGCGACCTGGTCGCCCTGTTCCGCGCCATCGTCGACATCGAGTCGGTCAGCGGCAACGAGCGCGAGCTAGCCGATCAGATCGAGCAGGTGCTGCGCCCTTGCGGACACCTGAGCGTGCTGCGCGACGGGGACACCGTGATCGCGCGGACCGATTCGGGACGCGCCGAACGCATCGTCATCGCCGGTCACCTGGACACGGTGCCGCTGGCCGGCAATCTGCCGTCCTGGGTCGAGGGGGACCTGGTGTACGGCCGGGGAACCTGCGACATGAAGGGCGGGGTCGCGGTGATGCTGGCCGCCGCGGTCGCACTGGAGACGCCGTCCAGCGACCTCACCTGGATCTTCTACGACCACGAGGAGGTGGAGTCCGCGGCGAACTCGCTGACCCGGATCGCCGCCACCCGGCCCGAGCTGCTCGCCGCCGACTTCGCCGTCCTGATGGAACCGACCAGCGCCCGCGTCGAGGGCGGCTGCCAGGGGACCCTGCGGTTCACGGTGACGACCACCGGACGGGCCGCGCACTCGGCTCGCGCCTGGACCGGCCACAACGCCATCCACGACGCCGTGGACGTGCTGGCGCGGCTGCGCGATCATCAGCCGGAGCAGCCCGTGGTGGACGGCCTGCGCTACCACGAGGGGCTGAACGCGGTCGGGATCGAGGGCGGCATCGCCGGCAACGTGATCCCCGACCGCTGCACGATCAGCGTCAACTACCGGTTCGCACCGCACCGCAGCGTCGAGCAGGCCCAGGACTATTGCCGGCAGGTGCTGGACGGCTACCAGCTCTCCTTCACCGATGCGGCTGCGGGTGCCCGTCCCGGACTCGACCGCCCGGCGGCAGCGGCATTCCTGGCCGCCGTCGGCGGGGAGCCGTCGGCGAAGTTCGGCTGGACCGATGTCGCCAGGTTCTCGGCGCTCGGCGTCCCGGCGGTGAACTTCGGCCCGGGCAATCCGGAGAAGGCGCACGCAGACGACGAGTTCTGCCCCGTGGGGGACCTGTTCGCCTGCCGGGACGCCGTCCTGCGCTGGCTGGGCTGAGCCGCCGTCGCGGGCATCGTGGACGCCGGCGGGGCCGGCACTCCTTTGCCGGCGGTGTACTCTGGGGCGGCCGGCTGATCCTTCGGGAGGGGATCCGCGGCGTCCATGACTGAGCCGACCGGGGGGATCGGACCATCAGCGAGCTTCTTGCCTGTTCCCGAAACCGGCCGAGCAGTCCGGTGGTTCGGGTGCTGCGCCGCGTCCTGATCGGCCTGCTCGCCGGCGTGATCGCGGTCACCATCGTGGCCGGCGCCGCGGTCGGCTCGCTGTGGCTGTCGGTGTCGGGAATCAAGCGTGAGGCCACCCTGCTGCCGGCCGCCGGCGCACCCGCCGGCGGTGTGCCAGGAGCGCTCAACATGCTGCTGATCGGCGCCGACTCCCGCGCCGCCGGCGCGGCCGCCAACGTGCTGCTGGTCGTGCACATCGACGCGGACCGGAAACAGGTCGAGGTCATCTCGTTGCCGCACAACCTGCTTGTCGACACCACCGCCGCCGTTCCGACGCGGCTGAACCGGCGCTACGCCGAGGGCGGTCCGGTAGCCGTGGTGGACTCGGTGCAGAAGCTGCTGGCGATCCGGATCGACCATGTCGCGCTGACCAGGATGGAAGGGATGTCCCGGCTGATCGATCTGCTGGGCAAGATCCCCGTCGACAATCCGCTCGGCACGCCGGAGTTTCCCCGCGGCCAGATCACCCTTTCCGGCGAGGAAGCCCTCGCCTTCGTCCGCCAGGACGGCTCCAGCGGAACCGACCTGGACCGCGCCGAGAGCCAGCGGCTGGTGCTCCAGGGCATCGTCGAGCGGCTGCTGACCAGCAACGCGCTGCTCAACCCGGGCACGGTGAAGGCGGTGCTGGACCAGCTCGCAGGGGACATCGTCGTCGACGACGGCCTCGATCCGCGGGCCATGGTGGAGTTGTTCATCGAGTTGCGGCTGCGGGCGACACCGCGCCGGCCCGAACCGATCAAATTGCCCACCTCCGGCGGCGGCGTGACCGACAACGGCGTGCCCTACCTGCTGCCCGACCGGCAGCGGGTCGCGGCGCTGGGCGATGCCCTGAACTCCGACAACGTGGACGCCTGGGTGCGCTGAATCGGCGGCTCGGCCGCCCCGTTAGGCTGGCGGCGTGAGCAAGCGGACGCGAACCCAGGGCCCGGTCATCCGGCGCGAGGGACAGGTTCAACAGACCACTACCGACCAGCGGCTGCTGGCCGGCAAGGGCGATGCGGGCTGGGTGCACAGTGACCAGTGGCGCACGCTGCGCATCCAGGCAGAGTTCGTCGAGGGCTTCAGCACACTGGCCGAGCTCGGCCCGGCGATCGGCGTCTTCGGCTCGGCCCGGACACCCAAGCAGAGCCCGGCCTGGCAGGCCGGCGTCGAGATCGGACGCGGCCTGGCGCAGGCCGGATTCGCGGCGATCACCGGCGGCGGCCCGGGGATCATGGAGGCCGTGAACAAAGGGGCGGCGCAGGCCGGCGGGGTGTCGGTCGGGCTGGGCATCGAACTGCCTTTCGAGCAGGCGTTGAACAAGCACGTCACCCTGGGCATCAACTTCCGCTACTTCTTCGCCCGCAAGGTGATGTTCCTCAAGTACTCCAAGGGATTCATCGTGATGCCGGGCGGATTCGGCACCTTCGACGAGCTCTTCGAGGCCTTGACCCTGGTCCAGACCCGCAAGGTGACGTCCTTCCCGATCGTGCTTTACGACACCGCGTTCTGGACACCGTTGCTGGACTGGGTCCGCAACACCGTGCTCGCCAACGGCTACGTCTCCGACATCGACCTCGACCTGCTGATGGTCACCGACAGCATCCCGGACGCGATCGACTGGGTGACCGGCATCGGCCGCGCCGGCAACGGGACGTGATCGGGGTCGGTGCCCCGCCCGCGCGCCACTACGCTGGCCGACATGCAGTGGGTGCTATGGATGATCGCCGTCGCTGTGCTGGGGCTGGCGGCCGTGGCGGCGTCCGGACGGCTCGGTGAGTTGCCCGGCACCGTGACGAACACGCCGCGACCGCACCTGCCCCCGGGGGTGATGACCGGCGAGGACCTGCGCGGCATCCGATTCGCCGTCGCTCCGCGCGGCTACTCGATGGACCAGGTGGACGAACTGCTCGACCGGCTGTCCAGGCAGCTGGACGCCGTCCCGCCGGGATCTTCCGTCGCACCCGGAACGCGGCCGTCAGCTGACCCCGGCGTTTCGCCGTCAGCTGACCCGGGCGTTCCGCTCGCCGAGGGGGACGCCCTGGAGCCGGGTGCCGGCGACCCGCCGCCGTGGTCCCGGGAGGCCGGCGGCCAGCGAGCCTGACCGTCTACCGGCCGCGCGTCGGCGTCCGTCCCGGCCGCCCGGAGGTCGTTGCGGCCCTCCGCTCGCGCTTGCGGGCATCGGCTACGGCGTTCTGGAATAATGGCCGGGTAGGTTCCCGATCAGAACGAGGGTGAGCAATGGCAGCAATGAAGCCGCGGACCGGCGACGGACCCATTGAGGTGGCCAAGGAAGGACGCGTGATCGCCATGCGAATCCCTGCCGAGGGCGGCGGACGTCTGGTCATCGAAATGAATGCAGCCGAAGCGGCGGAGCTTTTGGAGGCACTGACGGGTGTCGTCAACCCCGCGTGAGTTCCACTCCCCAACGACGATGAAGGCCCCTGGGATCGGTCCCAGGGGCCTTCGTCGTCCGATCAGCTGTTGTGGGTCTCGATCGCTTTCTCGTAGACCTCGACGGTCTCCTGGGCGATCTTCTCCCAGCTGAACTCGTCGATGCAGCGCTGCCGTCCGGCCAGACCCATCTGGCGTGCCCGGTCGCGGTCGCGGGTGATCGTGTTCACGTTTTCGGCGAATGTGGCCTCGAAGCCCGCCACGAACTCCGGATCGCCGGCCTGGGCCGGGTCGTAGGGCACCAGCAGGCCGGTCTCGCCGTCGACGACGACCTCGGGAATGCCGCCGACGGCCGAGGCCACCACCGGGATCTCGCAGGCCATCGCCTCCAGGTTCACGATGCCCAGCGGCTCGTAGATGGACGGACAGGCGAACAGCGTCGAATGGGTGAGCACCTGGCGCACCGACGCGCGGGGCAGCATCTCCTGCACCCACTTCACGCCGCTGCGGGTCTTGTTCAGCTCGGCGAACGCGCCGTCGAACTCGGCCGCGATCTCGGGGGTGTCGGGGGCGCCGGCCAGCAGCAGCACCTGGGTGTCCGGGTCGAACTGCTGGGCCGCCCGGACCAGGTGGATCAGGCCCTTCTGCCGGGTGATCCGGCCGACGAAGGTGACGATGGGCTTGTCCCGGTCCACGCCCAGGGAGTCGATCACGTCGGTGTTGGTGTCCGGCTTGAACTCTTCGGGGTCGATGCCGTTCTTGACCACGTGGATCCGGGCCGGATCGATCGAGGGGTAGGCGTTGGTGATGTTGGTGATCATCGCCGCCGAGACGGCGATCACCGCGTCGGCCTGGGTGAACGCGGTCTTCTCGATCCAGGAGCTGACCCGGTAGCCGCCACCCAGCTGCTCGACCTTCCAGGGCCGGTCGGGCTCGAGCGAATGTGCGGTGACGACGTGCGGGACGTCCTGGAAGTGGCCGCCGACGATGCCGGCGAACTGGGCGTACCAGGTGTGGGAGTGGATGACGTCGACCTCGGGGATGGCGGCCGCCATCGAGATGTCGGCGCCGAGGACGCGGAGCGCGGCGTTGGCACCCGCCGGGTAGTCCTCGGCATGGGCCGTCGCGCCGTCGCGAGGCTCTCCCATGCACTGGACGTCGACGGATTCGGTGAACTTGCGCAGTTGGGGGACCAGCTGGCCGACGTGGACACCGGCACCCCCGTAGATGTGCGGCGGATACTCACGAGTGAGGATGGATACACGCAGTGACATGAATGGATCGTTGCACACCGCACCCGGATGGGGGGAGGGCTGCGGAGTGCCCGCGGGACACTCACCGGCGCGGACCCGCACCCGCGGCGGGCGTGAGAATTTCACCCTGGGGGCTGTGCCAGGGGTGCCTCGGGGCCTATGTTCGGAGCATGAGCAACCCGACCGTTCTCTCTATCGTCCTGGCGGGCGGTGAGGGCAAGCGCCTGATGCCTCTCACGGCCGATCGAGCCAAACCTGCGGTGCCGTTCGGTGGCACCTACCGGCTGATCGACTTCGTCCTGTCCAACCTCGTCAACTCTGACCTGACCAAGATCTGCGTCCTGACCCAGTACAAATCCCACTCGCTCGACCGGCACATCGCAGTGACCTGGCGGCTGTCGCCGATGCTCGGTAGCTACGTCACCTCGGTGCCGGCGCAGCAGCGGACCGGCAAGCAGTGGTTCCAGGGCAGCGCCGACGCCATTTACCAGTCCATGAATCTGATCAACGACGAGGATCCGGACTACGTGGTCGTCTTCGGCGCCGACAACATCTACCGGATGGACGTTCTCGCAGATGCTGGACGCCCACATCCAATCGGGGCTGGACTGCACTGTCGCAGGCATCCGGGTACCCCGTTCCGAGGCGTCCGCATTCGGCGTGATCGACGCCGACGAAAACGCCAAGATCAAGACCTTCCTGGAGAAGCCCGCCGATCCTCCCGGCCTGATCGACAGCCCGGAGGAGTCCTTCGCGTCGATGGGCAACTACATCTTCACCCGCAAGGCCTTCGTCGAAGCGCTCAACGATGACGCCAACGCCGACACCAAGCACGACATGGGTGGCAACATCGTCCCCGACTTCGTCAATGCCGGCCGGGCCGGGGTGTACGACTTCACCCGCAACGCGGTGCCCGGCGCCACCGAACGCGACCTGAACTACTGGCGCGACGTGGGCACCATCCAGGCCTACCACGCGGCCCACATGGACCTGATCTCGGTCGATCCCGACTTCAACCTGTACAACCGCCGGTGGTCGATGTTCACCGAGCAGTTGCAGGCTCCGGGCGCCAAATTCACCCTGCGCGGCAACGCGGAGGATTCCATCGTCAGCGCCGGCTGCATCATCTCCGGCGGCGACGTGGACCGCTCGGTGCTGTCGCCGAACGTGGTCGTCGACAAGTGGGCCAAGGTGGAGGAGTCGGTGATCTATCCGGGCTGCCGGATCGGCCGCAACGCCGTCGTCCGCCGGACCATCCTGGACAAGAACGTGCACGTGCCGGACGGCGTCGAGATCGGCGTGGACGCCGAGCACGACAAGGCACGCGGCTTCTTCGTCGAGGACGGCGTCACCGTGGTGCCGAAGAACTTCCCGATTCCCAGCCCGTAGTCGCCCCCGTCCACTCGCAGCCATGATCGGCCGGCCCGGACCCCCGGGCCGGCCGTTCGGCGTCCAGGCTTGCCAGCCGCCGCAAAGCCCTCCCTAACTACTTCTGCCCTCCCACATGCGGGAGGGCAGAAGTAGTTAGGGAGGGCCTAGCGGTGCCGGGAAGCCGACGGCGCGGGGGATCGAGGACGGTGGCGTCAGGCCTTGACCGCGACCAGCAGGCCGTCGCCGACGGGCAGCAGGGTGGCGGTCAGTCCTTCGATGTCCTGGACGGCTTGCAGCGCCTCGCGGATGATCACCGTCTCGTCGTCCTCGTTGGACTCCTCAGCCAGCAGTCCCTTCCACAGGGCGTGGTGCAGCACCAGCAGCCCGCCGCCGCGCAACAGCCGCTGGGACTGGTCGACGTACTCGACGAACTCCAGCGGGTCACCGTCCACCACAACCATGTCGTAGGCGCCGTCGCTGAGCTTGGGCAGCACGTTGAGCGCCGAGCCGGCGATCAGCCGGGCCCGCCGCGGCGGGACGCCCTCGGCGGCGAAGATCTGCCGGGCGGCGACCTGGTGCTCGGTCTCCAGGTCGATCGAGGTGAGGATGCCGTCCGGCGCCATGCCCCGGATCAGGGCCAGCCCGGAGACGCCCGCGCCGGTGCCGATCTCGACCACGGCCCGGGCGTTGATCAGCCGGGCGAAGAAGGTCAGCGCGGAGGTGACGCCCTGGCTGGCCGGCGTCAGCGCGAGTTGGCGGCTGGCGGCGCGAGCCAGCCGCATGGTGTCGTCGTCGGGGACGAACGATTCAGAGAAGGCCCAGGACGGGGACGGGGTGGCGGCCTTGGCGGCCGGGCGCGATGCAGGACTCACGGGGGCAGCCTATCGAAGGCACCCCCGGCCTGACTGCCGGGTGTTCCCAACCGGACCGGTCCGGACGCGGGCGGGTCCGCTGCCGGCCGATCATGCTGCGCCGTTACACTGCCGTCATGCCCCAGCCCGTGTTCGGCCGCCTGCTCACCGCAATGGTCACACCGTTCGATGCCGACGGTGGGATCGACCTGGTCCAGGCGCGAAAGCTGGCTGCGTACCTGATCGACGCGCAGCGCAACGATGCGCTGGTGATCAACGGCACCACCGGTGAATCGCCCACCACCAGCGATGCCGAGAAGGCCGAGTTGATCGCTGCGGTGGTCGACGAGATCGGCGACCGGGCGCGGGTCGTCGCCGGTGTCGGGACCAACAACACCCGGCACACGATCGAGCTGGCCAGGCAGGCGGCGGACGCCGGCGCGTCCGGCCTGCTGGTGGTGACGCCCTACTACTCCAAGCCCCCGCAGGACGCCATCGCCGCCCACTTCCGGGCGGTCGCGGACGCCACCGAGCTGCCGGTGATGCTGTACGACATTCCGCACCGGGCCGGCGTCCCGATCCAGACCGCCACCCTGATCGAGCTGGCCGCGCATCCGCGGATCGTCGCGGTCAAGGACGCCAAGGGTGACCTGGTCGCCTCGGCCACGGTGATCGCCGCCACCGATCTGCACTATTACTCCGGCGACGACGCCCTCACCCTGCCGCTGCTCGCCGTCGGCGGGGTCGGCGTGGTCGGCACCTCGACGCACTTCACCGGTGCTCGCGCCAAGGCGATGATCGAGAAGTTCCTGGCCGGCGATCCGGCCGGCGCGATCGCCGACAACGCCGCCCTGCTGCCGGTGTTCACCGGGGTGTTCGCCACCCAGGGCTGCATGCTGGTCAAGGCCGGCCTGGCGGCCCGCGGATTCGGCCCGGCCGTCCTGCGTCAACCGCTGCTGCCGGCCTCGTCCGGCCAGGCGTCCGCCTTCGTCGCCCTGCTGGACGCCGCCGGCCTCTGACACCGCACGCTCCCCGAACTACTTACCGCTCGCCGAACTCTGCGAGCGGTAGATAGTTCGGCGAGCGGTGAGGTGGGGAGACGGCGGACGGCCACCGCGGCAGTTCGCACTACCCTGTGAGCCATGGATTTCAACGCGAGCGAGATCGTCCTCCTGCTCGTGTTGGCCATCATCTTGTTCGGTCCGGAGAAGCTGCCCGAGCTGGCCCGCAAGGCCGCCCGGGTGCTGCACTACGTGCGTCGGATCGCCAATGACGCCCAAGGCAGGCTGCGCCAGGAACTCGGCCCTGAGTACGCCGATCTGCAGCTCGCGGACCTGAACCCGAAGGCCTTCATCGCCAAGCATCTGGGGCCTGATGCCACCGCCGAACTCGACTCGGTGGCCGGTGAGCTGCGCGGCGCCCGGACCAGCCTGGACGATGCGGTCACCGCTCAGCTCGAGGACGCACCCGCGACCGATGCCGACGGGGACGCCGAGGCCGAGCCCACGGAACGCGCACTGCCGCCGTTCGACGCCGAAGCCACCTGACTTTCCGGGCGCGTCCGGGGGACGACGCGCTAACCTCCCAGGGTGACCTCCAGCTCGTCGATCTTCGTGTCCCGGATCAAGGGACTGCCGATGCTGGACGCCAGTGGCGACCAGGTCGGCAAGGTGCGCGATGTCGTCCTGCAGAACCGTCCGGGTAAACGCGCACCGCGGGTGAAAGGCCTGGTCGTCGAGCTGTTCGCATTGCGCCGGATCTTCTTCCCGATGGAGCGGGTGCATTCGATCGACCCCAACCAGGTGATCATCTCGGGGGTGGTGAACACCAGGCGGTTCGAGTCGCGCGAGCAGGAGAACCTGGCCATCGACGACTTGTTCGACCGGACCGTTTTCCGGCGCGGCAATCCGCAGCCGTTCACCATCTACGACCTGGCCATCCGGCAGGCCCGGCAGCGGGACTGGGAGCTGTCCGAGGTCGCCCTGCGCGACCAGTCGCGGCGGCGTCCGTTCGCCAAGCCGCACATCACCATCGTGGCCTGGGACGAGGTGCCCGACTTCACCCTGATCACCGGTCGTGGTGCCGACCAGGTGCTCGCCGCGCTGCAGGAGATGAAGCCGGCCGACGTCGCTCGCGAACTGCACGACATGGACCCGCGGCGGCGCGCCGAGGTCGTCCAGGCGATGGACGACGAACTGCTCGCCGAGGCCCTGGAGGAGTTGCCCGAGGACGAGCAGGTCGAGGTGATCCAATCACTGGAGGCGGAACGGGCCGCCGACGTGCTGGAGGAGATGGATCCCGACGATGCCGCCGACCTGATCGCCGAGTTGGCGCCGGAGTTGGCCGAGGACATCCTGGAGCGGATGGAGCCCGAGGAGGCCGAGGACGTCCGCTCGCTGCTCAGCTACGACGCGTCCACCGCCGGCGGCCTGATGACGCCCGAGCCGGTGATCCTGGCCCCGGACGCCACCGTCGCCGACGCGCTGGCGATGATGCGCAACGAGGAACTGCCGCCGGCGCTGGCCTGCCTGGCGTTCGTCTGCCGGACGCCGCTGGACACCCCGACCGGTCGGTTCCTGGGCGGCGTACACATTCAGCGGCTGCTGCGCGAACCGCCGTCCACGCTGGCGGCGTCCCTGGTCGACAAGGGCATCACCCCGCTGACCCCGAGCTCGGACATCGCGCTGGTGTCGCGCTACTTCGCCACCTATGACCTGGTCTGCGCGCCGGTGGTGGACGCCGAGGGCCGGCTGCTCGGGGCGGTGACCGTGGACGACGTGCTCGACCACATCCTGCCCAACGACTGGCGCGGCATTCAGCTGGATCAGCTGCGGGAAGGGGTGAGCGGTGTCCGGCAGTGACCGCTTGAACACGCCCGGACGGCAGCGCCGGTGGCTGCCCCAGTTGCGGATGGACGCCGAGATGTTCGGCAGCTTCGCCGAGGGCTTCGCCCGGTTCATGGGCACGGCCAGCTTCCTGATCTGGATGACGGTGCTGATCGTGGCCTGGATCGCCTGGAACATGATCGCCAGCGGAAGCTGGCAGATCGACCCGTTCCCGTTCATCTTCCTCACCCTGCTGCTGTCGTTGCAGGCGTCCTATGCGGCACCGCTGATCCTGCTGGCACAGAACCGGCAGGAGGCCCGCGAGCGGGTCAGCCTCGAGCACGACCGCGAGGTGGCCGCGCAGGCCCGCGCGGACACCGACTTCCTGGCCCGCGAGATCGCCGCGCTGCGGATGCGGATCGGCGACCTGGCCACCCGCGACTTCATCCGCGGCGAACTGCGCGACCTGCTCGAGGAACTCGACAAAGGCGAGGACACCGAGGACGGCCCGCGCGGCCCGTCCCGCGACTCCGGACGGGGCAGCGGCCGCTGACCTCGGTCCCGTGGTTCCGGTACGCCGGGGACGGTTCTTTCGGTCCACCTGGGGCTGGCCGGTACGCCGGGGACGGTTCTTTCGGTCCAGGTGGTGCGGTACGCGGCACACCCCGCCGTCGTCCAGCTACGCCCACCGCGATACCCGGACGGCGGCCGGTGAGGCCCGGAGTAGGGTGCTGGCATGCCCGACAACGAACTGCTCGCCGCCGTCCAGGAGGCGCTGGCCGGGGTGGTGGACCCCGAGATCAAGCGCCCGATCACCGAGCTGGGCATGGTGGAATCGGTCACCGTCGACGCCGACGACGTGGTCTCGGTCACCGTGCTGCTGACGATTCCGGGCTGTCCGATGAAGAGCACCATCGAGCACGACGTGACCGCCGCGGTCACCTCGGTGCCGGGCGTCTGTGGCATCAACCTGACCCTGGGCGCGATGAGCGACGAACAGCGCGCCGAGATGAAACGGCAGCTGCGCGGCGGCATCGCCGAGCGCGCCATCCCGTTCGCGGACGCCAACAACCTCACCCAGGTGATCCTGGTCGCCTCCGGCAAGGGCGGCGTCGGCAAATCCTCGGTGACGGTGAACCTGGCGATGGCGCTGGCCGAGCAGGGCAAGTCGGTGGGCGTGCTGGACGCCGACATCTACGGCCACTCGATCCCACAGATGCTCGGGGTGGCGGACGCCACGCCCACGTCCCTGGACGGGATGATCCTGCCGGTGCCCACGATGGGCATGAAGGTGATCTCGATGGGCATGCTGAAGGCGAGCCGGGACCAGGTGATCGCCTGGCGCGGGCCGATCCTCGACCGGGCCCTGCACCAGCTGCTCTCCGACGTGTTCTGGGGTGACCTGGACTTCCTGCTGCTCGACCTGCCGCCCGGCACCGGCGACGTCGCGCTGTCGCTCGGCCAGAAACTGCCGAACGCCGAGGTGCTGGTGGTGACCACGCCGCAACAGGCCGCCGCCGAGGTGGCCGAACGGGCCGGCACGATGGCGTCCATGCTGGAGCAGAAGGTGATCGGCGTGGTCGAGAACATGAGCTACCTGGACGTCGAATGCCCGCACTGCGACAGCACGCACCGGGTGGACGTGTTCGGCAGCGGCGGCGGCGCAGAGGTGGCGAACACCCTGACCACCCGGCTGGGCTACGACATCCCGCTGCTGGCCGAGGTCCCGTTGGACCCGGCAGTGCGGATCGGCGGTGACGACGGCTTCCCAGTGGTGGTGGCGGACGCCGCCAAGCCCGCCGCGCGAGCACTCGCCGGACTGGCCCACACCCTGACCGCGCGCAAGCGCTCGCTGGCCGGACGGTCGCTGAACCTCACCCCGGTCGGCTGAAGCGCGTCAGATCGGGCACCGCTAGCGGTGCCCGATCTGACGCTCTTCCGGATGGCAGTAGGGACAGGTGCTACGACCCGTCCTCGGGTACCTCCAACTCGCCGCTCTCGTACTCGGGCCGCACGATCAGCACATCGCAGCGGGCGCGCTTGAGCACCTCCTCAGAGGTCGAGCCGAGCAGCCGGTCGGCCAGCGAACGATCGTGCAGGGCGCCCATCACGATCAGGTCCGCGTTCTGCTCACCGGCGGTGGCGACCAGCGCCTCGGCCGGTTCGCCGTCGATCAGCAGCGCCGCGGTCACGACGGCGCCCTCCTTGCCGGCGGTCGCCATGGCCTCGGTGAGCGCCAGGCCGGCGGCCTCGCGTCCGAGCACCTGGCCGACCCGGGAGTCGCCGCCCAAGGTGGTCACGTTCTTGGCCTCGTCTCGGCGGGACAGCCTGGCATAGGCGCAGACGATCACCAGATTGGCGTCGTCGTGGTTGGCCAGCCAGGCGGCCCGGCCCACGGTGGGTTCGGCCAGCGACGAGCCGTCCGTGCCCACGACGATGGTGCGATAGTCCTTCATGGTCATCGATCACTCCTTCCGGTCAGTGGCCGGCCATCGGCATGGCGGTGACGTCGTCGACGTCGCGGATGGTTCTGGGCTCCTTGATCCACAGCATCAGCAGTGCGGCGATGGCCAGGAATGCGGCCGAGAACAGGATCGCGTTGCCCGGATTGTCGCCGAGGAAATGGCTGTACACCCAGCCGAAGCTCACCGACTGGATGAGCATCGGGACGACGATCATCATGTTGATGATGCCCATGTAGACCCCGAATCTCGTCGACGGGATCATCCGGACCGCCATGATGTAGGGCACCCCCATGATCGAAGCCCAGGCGATGCCGAGGCCGATGATGGGCACCAGGATCAGGTACTGGTTGGTGATGAACGGCACGGTGCCCAGGCCTGCGGCCGCCAGCAGCAGACACACGCAGTGGACCAATTTCGCGCCGCGCTTCTTGGCGAACGCGACCAGCACGAACGCGACGCTGAAGGTCACGATGTTGTACCAGCCGTTCACCAGGCCCGTCCAGGCGACCGCCTCTTCCTTGCCCTCCTGGGTGTGCGGGAACATCGACTGGGCAATGGTCAAGGCGATGAACTGCCAGTAGATGACCATGCCGTACCACTGGAAGAAGTAGACGACCGCGAGCTTGTGCAGCTCCGGCGGCATGTCCCGGAAGGCTTCGCCGATCTCCTTCAGGGCCGCACCCAGGCCGCCCTTCTTGGCGCGCAGCGCGGCCAGTTCCTCCGGGCTGGGCGGGATCTCGGGCGTCCGCAGCACCGAGACCAGCACCGAACCGATCGAGCAGACTGCGCCGAGCATGAACGAGCCGAGCACCCAGTAGGGGATGCCGGCCGCGGTGCCACCCTCGATGAACTTTTGGAAGACGAAGAGCGACACGTTGGCCAGGGTGATCCCCAGACCGGTGAAGAAGGACTGGGCGAGGAAGCCCTTGCCCAGCTGGGACGGCGGCAGCTTGTCGGCGATGAACGCCCGGTAGGGCTCCATCGCGGTGTTGTTGCTGGCGTCCAACAGCCACAGCAGCAGCACCGCCATCCAGACCGCGGTGACGAACGGGAACAGGAACAGGCACAGGCTGCAGCCGATGGCGCCGATCAGGAAGAACGGCTTGCGGCGTCCCCATCGTGGGCTCCAGGTCCGGTCGGACAACGCACCGATCAGCGGCTGGATCACCAGCCCGGTGATCGGCCCGGCCAGATTCAGGATCGGCAGGTCGTGCGGATTGGCGCCGAGGAACTCATAGACCGGGTTCACCGCGGTCTGCTGCATGCCGAAGCTGTACTGGATGCCGAAGAAGCCGAGGTTCATCACCAGGATCTGCGGCATCGTCATCAGCGGCTTGGTCCGCACGACGCTCACCTTGGCGGTGTCGGTGCTCATGCGGTTGCCCCCTCACTCGTGCCGCGGCCGGGACCAGTGCCGTCCAGGAAGGCGTCCAGCCGGACGAGTTCCTTCTCCCAGGCCTGCCCGTGCCAGCCGGCGACGTCCGGTTCGTAAGGTCCCTGGATGATGCGGACGAGGGTGCGATCGCGGCCCATGTCGTTGAACTCGACCCGCAGCTCGAGAGGCACGTTCGGATCGATCCCCGGATCCCCGGTGATCCGCTCCCGGGAGACGAAGACGTCCGGTTCGAAGTACTCGGTGTAGACGCCTTCGGTCGCGACCCTGGTCGTCGGGTCCGCGTCCCGGATCTTGACGTGGTAATGCCGGCCACCGAGCTCGGTCGTGCCTCGCACCGTCTCGGTTTCGACGTGCCATCCGGGGGAGCCACGCCATCGAACGAGTTGCCGGGGATCTGTCCAGGCCTGGAATACCTGCCTGCGGGGTTTCTCGAATTCGCGCTCTACGGTCACGATCACATTGGCTGTCACGCCTATCCACCTCACTGTGGGGTTGGCACCGAGGCGGTCCCGGCCAGCATCGGCGAGGGCGCATCGTTGCACTGAGTGGAAACCTTCCGTGCCGAGTTTCACAGGCTGTCATCGAAATTTGCAAGAGCTGCCCGAGAATCCGTCGCTTTGTCCAGCTACGGCGGTGTTTCGCGGCCGGCCCGCAGCACTTCTTGCAGTCGATGCGCGCGTCTTGTCGCTTTTATGGCAGTCGTCGTGCGTCGGTCTGCCCGGTAACCCGGTCCCGGGTCGAGCGAGGCGATGTCGTAGGGTTGGCGCGTGACTGGGCTGCCGGACGAACCGAGAAGGCCGCAGCGGACCCGCTTGGCGGACGTCGCCGCCCTGGCCGGCGTCTCGGTGGCGACCGCGTCACGCTCGCTCGGTACCAGCGACAAGGTGTCTGCACAGACCCGCCGGCGGGTCATCGAAGCCGCTCGGGAGCTTTCCTACGGGGCGGCTGCGGAGCCGTCGGCCGACGGCTCGGGTCGGCGCCGCACGGTCGCGATCATCGTGCCGTTCGTAACCCGGTGGTTCTTCGCCAACGCCACGGTGGCCGCGCTCGACGTGCTCCGGGCCGGGGGCTACGACGTGCTGCTCTACCACCTCGGCGATGCGGCCGCACGGGACGACTTCTTCGGGCGGATGCCGCTGGCGTCCCGGGTCGACGGCATCCTGTCGCTGTCGATGCCGCTGACCGAGGTGCACACGCTCGCCCTGCGTGCGCTGAACCTGCCGCTGGTCAGTATCGGCTCGCACATCGACGGATTCCCGTCGGTCGGCATCGACGAGGAAGCCAGCGCGCGGCTGGCGGTCACCCACCTCCTGAACCAGGGCCATCGGCGGATCGGCTTGATCGCCGGACGCCCCGACGACACCCGGTTCGACTTCACCGCGTCGATGAGCCGCCGGCTGGGTTACGAAGAGGCGCTGGCATCGGTCGGGATCGGATTCGATCCGCGGCTGGTGGTGGAAGGCCCGCACGGCATCGACGGCGGTGCCACGGCGATGACCGAGCTGCTGGCCAGGCCGCGACTGCCGAGCGCGGTGTTCGCCGAGTTCGACGAGCTCGCCGTGGGTGCTCTCTGGGCGCTCCGGAGGGCCGGCCTCAGGGTGCCGCAGGACGTGTCGATCGTGGCGATCGACAACGCCGAGATGGCCGAGTTCGTCGATCTCACGACGGTCGCGCAGGACGTCGGAGCGCAGGGCCGGGCCGCCGCCCGGATGCTGCGGCAGCTGCTGGGCGACGAGCCGGGAACTCCGGCTCCGCAGGCGCTCGTCCACCCGGTGCAGCTGCTGCTGCGGGGCAGCAGTTGTCCGCCGAGGTTCTGGCCGCACGCCTCGCCGCCGGCCGAACGGGCGGACGACTGGCTGCCGTCCGATCAACCCCGGCCGGGTCCGGACGAGGCCGACCGGCGACGGACCGGGCCGGGGTGGAATGAACAAGACGGCCCGAACGCTCTCCCTTGATGTCCGCGTCGTCCGGGACGACGCTTTCCGGTAACGCGAATTCACGACCGATGGAAGGAACCCGATGACCCAGCCCAACCCCCGGCTCAGTTCGCTGTTCGAACTGGAGTACCCGCAGTCGGTGGGCAGCTACGACAGCTACGTGCAGGCGCAGGCGGCGGTGGACTTCCTGGCCGACGCCAAATTCGCCGTCCAGAACCTGGCGATCGTCGGCACCGACCTCAAGTCGGTCGAACGGGTCACCGGACGCCGCAGCTGGGGAACGGTGCTGCTCCGTGGCGGCCAGAACGGCATCTCCACGGGTCTGATGGTGACCCTGATCCTATGGTTCCTGCAGCCGCAGGCCAACCCGTTCGTGCTGTTGCCCGGCGCGCTGCTGATCGGCGTGGCGATCGGGGTGGTGTTCGCGGCGATCGGCTACGCGGCGTCCAGGGGAAAGCGGGACTTCAACTCGATCAGCCAGACCGTCGCGGCCCGCTACGAGGTGCTCTGTGAGCACAAGGTGGCCGGCGAGGCGCGGCAGATGCTCGCCACGATGCCGGGTGCCCGAGCGGCGGCATTCGACCCGCGCAACGCCCCTCAGCCCTGGCAGTCCGGACAGCAGCCCGGCGCTCAGTACCCCGCTCAGCCCGCTCAGTACCCGGGCCAGGTGCCCTATCCGGGTCAGCCCACGCCGCCCGCCCAGGGTCAGCAGTATCCGGGCCAGCCTGGGCAGTACCCAGCCCAGCCGTACCCGGCGCAGTCCTACCCGGCCCAGCCCGGCTATGGCGCACCCGCCCAGCCGGCCACACCGGAGCCGTCCGCCGAGCCCGGTGGCCCGCGTCCCTACGGCGCCTATGGCGAGGGTGGAATCGGCGAGGCTCCCCAGTCCGAGAACGACGGACGGACGCCGCGCGGCGACAACTGAGCGCGGGCGTGACGTCGTGCCCGGTCGCGGCGTCCGGCTCGTCGAACAGCGACCGATTCTGGCGTGAGCCGAGGCGGACCAGCCCGGACGCGTCCGGAATCGGTCGCCAGTTCGCCAACCGTGGGCTGGTCGGCCACCTGGACGGCGGCTGAGCCGTAGCGCCGGAATGACGTCGGGACACAGCAATGGGCCGCCCGAGCGGGCGGCCCATGTGCTTGGTCGATCAGTGCAACGCGGTCAGCGCTGGACGTTCTGCTCGTCGATGACCACGGTCTTGGCGATCTTGTCGGCGAAGGTCTGCTTCTTGGCGTCCCACAGCGGGAACAGGAAGCCGAGGGCGCAGACCAGCGAATCGAGGAAGTGTGCGACCGCCCGGAGGATCGCGGTGTTCTGCGGTGGCGTCTGTCCGGAATCCTCCATCACCACCCGCACCTTGGCGATCTTGTGACCGAACGAGTAACCCGTGGTGGCCACCCGGTACCCGGTGTTGTACGCCCACCATCCGACCGCAAGCAGGGTGGACAGCAGATTGGCTCCATAGCCGCTGTTGGGCAGCACCAGGCCGACCAGGAGACCGATCGCGATCCCTGGGACCAGGAAGTCGATCAGGCCGCCGATCGCTCGCCGGCCCCAGGTGGCCAGCACCGGTCCGGACGACGCGTAGGGGTTCGGCTGGTAGCCGCCGCCGTAGGGGCTGGGTGCCGCACCGTATGCGCCGGGGGCGCCGTAGCCGCCGTCCTGGGGCGCGCCGTAGGGCTGCTGTTCCTGGCCGTAACCCGGGGCGCCCTGGCCGTAGTTGCCCTGAGGGGCAGAGCCGTAGCCGCCGGCATTCGGGTCATAGCCGCCCTGGCCGGGTGCCTGCCCGTAGGCGTCCTGGGTGGGCGCGCCGTAGGAGGGTGTCTGACCGAAGCTCTGGTCCGGGGTGGTCGGCGGCTGGCCGTAGCCGGACGAGGCTGCGTCCGATCCGCTGGGGGCGGAGTAGCCCTGCCCGTAGCCGGGCGCGCTGTAGCCACCCTGCGGGGCGTCGGTGCCGCTGGCTCCGCTGGGGGCGGAGTAGCCCTGGCCGTAGCCGGGTGCGTTGTAGCCGCCCTGCGGGGCGTCCGCGCCGCTACCGGTCGTGCCGCTGTCCCAGGCCGGCGGCTGGTAGCCCCCGGAGGGTGCGTCGGTACCGCTCGGACCACTGGGCGCGGGGGTCGATCCGGCGTCCCAGCTGGGCGGGTTGTAGCCGATCGCCTCACTGCCCTGGTCGGGCGCATTGCCGGCAGGGGGATACCCGCCCTGGTTCTGCGTGTTGTCGCCGGACTCGTCCGGCTTGGGGTCGTTGTTCCACGTCTGGTTGCTCACGTGACTCTCCTGGGTTGAGATCAGGTGAAGCCGATCCTACGGCGCGGTGCGGTCCTTACGGGGGCTATGGCACCGGGGTGCGGGCGATAATGGCCCGATGACCTCCGAAAGGGTGCGCGTCGAACGGTCCAGCGCTGGACGCCGCCTGCGATCGCTGGCCATTTTCGGCGCGACCGGTCTCGGCCTGAGCGGACTGGCCGCCACCACGGGGCTCGGCATTCCCTGTCCCTGGCGCGCGCTCACCGGCACCTTGTGCCCGTTCTGCGGTGGCACCCACGTCGGGATGGCGCTGCTGCGTGGCGATCTGGCGGACGCCTGGGCCGCCAACCAGTTCGTGGTCGTGGGCCTGGGTGTGCTCGTCGTGCTCGGGCTGTTCTGGACGCTTGAGGCCCTTGGTGGACCCGCCGTCCGGCCACCCAGGGCGTTGCGCTGGCCGTCCCGTCGCTGGTGGCTGCTGATCGGAGGTGGCGCTCTGCTGTTCGGCTTCTTGCGCAATCTCCAGCCGCTTGCTGGCTGAAGTCATCGCGGCTAGCGGTCGTGCCGTGCACAGGATCCGCCTCCGCGCTCCGTCCCGACGCTCGGCTGTGGCTGGCCGGGACGGAGCGCAGGCTCAGGAGGCCAGTTCCTGGAGTTGCAGCCGGGTGCGCAGGTCGGCGGGCTGCACCATAGCCGCGACGGCGCCGACCGCGTTCGCCGCTTTCGCTGCGGCCTCGGCACCCTTCGTCAGCGCTGCCTTGGCGATCTCGGTCAGGTCCAGCAGCGGACTCGTACTGGTGATCTGCACCGCGGTGTCCTTGTCGGCGAACACCAGGATCTTGCCGTTCCGGACCGGAACGATCGTCACGTCGAGTTTTCCGTCCTTGAACGTGATGATTTGTTCGTACTGGTGGTTGTCGCGCCACCACTGGATGAAGTTGATCACGGCGCCGACGGCCAGCACCGCGGCCAGGACGACCGGTATGAATGGCACCACGGCCCGGCCGGGCGGTGGTTCCTCGACGGTGACCTCCGCACCGTGGCTCCGTAGTTCATCGGCAGCCGCTTCGTAGAGTTCGAGGTCTTCGACGATCGCGGGGTCGAAGGTGATGGTGAGATTGGGCATCTCTGTGTTCCTCCTTGTGGTCTGGGATTCACGCGCCGCCGGGGACGTTGGTGTCGTAGGTCCACGTGCTGGTGTACGCGGGTCGGGTCCGGATCTGCCAGGCGTTGATCCATTGACCGGTGTTGCCGGTGAAGAGGTTGACCGTGTAGCGGACTTCCCTGCAGTAGGCGCCGAGGTCCGTCCAGCCGCCCCACACTCCGCCACGCTGGACGCGGTGTTGGAGTGACACGCAGTAGCCGTCGTCGGGATTGAACAGAGTGAGCTGCGCGAAGCCGTCGTTGTAGTTGCGCCAGTACACGGTGCCCTTCACTCCGCCGCCTGCTGTCAGTGTGGTGACCTCGTCCGTTTCGAGGATGGCGGCGTGAGCCGGTGTTGCCGCCACGACCCCGCCGGCGAGGACAGCGATCGAGGCAACTGCCGCCGCGAGCCTGGTCCGGATGTTCATCTTTGGGGTTCCTTTCCGGCCTCACCCTGAGGCCTCGGCAATGAGCGTGCAGCGCGGGTGCTAAATCTCCGTTAGCCGGGCTACCCTCTGCGCTGAGGGGAGGAGAGTTCATGTCCGGCTCGGCGCCTGCGGCACGGGTCCTTCTGCTGGGTCCGCCGATGGTTGTCACGCCGGCCGCGACGACGCGGGTGACCGGGCCTCTTCAGGTCGCACTGCTTTCACTGTTGGCGGTTCGGCCCGGACGCGTCCTGCGCTCGGATGAGCTGATCGACCGACTGTGGCCGTCCGGGGGCCCCCCGAGTGCGCCCACGGCGTTACGGGTGCATCTCACCCGGCTGCGCGCAATGCTCTCCGCTCCAGCGGCTGTGTCGTTCACCGGTCGCGGTTACGCTCTCGATCCGGCTCTGGTGGACACCGACGCGATGGTCTTCGAGTCGCTGACCGCCGACCTCGCCGACGGGGACGCCGAAGACCGGCTGCGCCGGTGCGAGGAGGCACTGGCGCTGTGGCGCGATCGGCCGTTCGCCGGCCTGGATGATGACGAACTGACCAGCGCCGCGCAACGGCTCGACCAGCGAAGGCTCGCCACCGAGGAGGCGCGGTCGCAGGCATTGCTCGACCTGGGCCGGCACGCCCAGGCCGCGGCGGATCTGATCGTCCTCGTCCGGGCGGAACCGTTGCGCGAGCAGCGGACGGCGCAACTGATGCTGGCGCACTATCGGGCGGGTCGGCAGGCCGACGCTCTGCAGGCCTACCGCGCGCTGCGGGATCGGCTGGCCGGCGAGCTGGGCGTCGATCCCGGTCAGGAGTTGCGGCGCCTGGAGTTGCGCATTCTGCGGCAGGACGCCGAACTGGGCGAAGCCGCACCGGGGGCACCGGCACGACTGGATCTGCGACCGCCACGGACCGTCCGGGTCCTGTCGAAGCCCGCCGAAGCGATGCACGATCTCGCCGACGAACGCCTCAGGGATCTGCCGGAGGATGCCGCCACCCTCGTGCGGCTGCTCGCTGTACTCGGCGAACCGGTCGCGAGGGCGAAGGTCGCGGGTTCGCTCAGTCTGCCGCCATCCAGGCTCGATCGGCTGCTGCAGCTGGGTGCCCGGGCCGGGCTGCTGACTCGCTCCGCGAGCGACGAGGTGTCCTTCGTGCGGCCGGAGCTGGCAGATGCCGTGGTCTGGTCGCTCACGCCGGCGCTGCGGCGCAGGCTGCACGGCACGGCCGGTCAGCTGCTGGCCTGGCACTGCGACGAGCCGGCGGATCTGGTTGGTGCCGCCTGGCACCTGGTGGCCTCCGGGTCGATCGGACGGACGGACCGCTGGTCACTGCTGCACCGCGCACTCGACCTGGCTGCCCGCGTGGGGGCGGACGGCGTAGTCGAGTCGCTGGCCGGCGCCGCCCTGGACGCGGCTCCGGACGAGGGGCAGACCATCGACCTGCGGATCGCGCTGGCCCGCAGCCTTGCGGCCCAGGGCCGTCCGGCCGAAGCGACCCGGGTCTGGCAGGTTGCCGTGGCCGAAGCGCGGGCGACCGGCAACCCGACTCGCTTCGCGCTGGTGGTCCTTGCGCGCAACTGGCAGCGGCGCAGCGTGGACGGGTCGGCGGAGCTCTGCGCCCTGCTGACCGAAGCACTCGAGCGACTCGGACCGGGCAGCAGCGCCGTGCGGGTCTCCGTCCAGGGGTCGCTGCTGCTTGAGGCCGTTCTCTTGGGACGGCCGGGCATCCTCCTCGAGAACGACTTGGACCAGCTGCAATCGGACGCCGCCGCGATCGGCGATCCTGAGTCGCTTGCGACGGTGTTCAACGCACGCCACGTACTGATGCGCGGCACCGCGGCGCAGGCCGCTCGCCGAGGCTGGGCGGCGCAGCTGTCGGCCACGGTCACAGACGTCGGCGACCCCTGGTGGCGCGCCCGGGCACTGGTGGCGCGCATTTTCGACTGCTACACGGCCGCTGACCTGGCCGAGGTGGAGAGCCTCTGCAAGCGGCTCAAGCGCGAGGCGAGTCACGCAGTGTCGCACCGCATGCTCTGGCATCACCACCTGACGATGGCATCGCTGCAGCGCGACCGCGGCAATGTCTCCGAGGCAGACCGCTGGGCCGAGGAAGCGATGCTGCACGGTGCCGCTCGTGGCATCGGCGACGCTCGCCCCGCGATGGTCCTGCATCGACTGCAGGTCGCCTTCCAGTTGGGCGGTGTGGCGCGGTTCCTTCCCGAGATCGACGCATTCCTGGCCTCCCGTCCGGACGAGTTGGTGGCGCTCGGTTTGCGGTCGCTGGCGCTCGCTCAGACCGGCGATGCCGAGGGCGCGTCAGCGGCCGCGAGGCGTGCCCTCAGCCAGGTGGACATCGCCACTGCCGACGAAGGGGTAGGCATGACCCTCGGCGTGCTGGCGGAGGCTTCGACCGCCGATGCCGTGCTGGCCTCGCAGGTGCACACCAGACTGCTGGGGTACACCGGTCAGTTCCTGGTGTTCGGCCAGATCAGCGCCAGCTTCGGGCCGGCCGACCGGTTCTTGGCCCTGGCCGCCCGGACGATGGGCGACCACGCCGCGGCCCGTCGGTTCCTGGCCGCCGCTCACGCGCAGAGCGTGGTGGCCGGCGCCGATGCCTGGGTCGCGAACTGCGCCGCCCTCAGTAGGGCGGAGGCCCGGGCTTGAGCAGTACCGCGACCGGATCGAGCGACGGCGACCGGAACAGGTCCCCGGGTGTGACCCGGTCGGCCTCGACTCCCGCCGGAGACAACGTCTGCTGCGCCAGTTCGGGGTCGATTCGAGCATTGCGGTCGCGGAGCCCGGCAATCAGCTCCGCCTCCTCGTCGACCTCCTCCGCGGACCACGGTCCGGCGTAGCCGTCGGCCGGGGGTGCCAGCGTCAGGGGACTCTCGATCTGCAACTCGAGGCCGGCGCGGGTGAGTGCGCGGTAGACGAACTCCGAACAGGTGAGGGCGAACTCGTTTGCTTGCACTCTGCCGTGAGCGAGCTTGGCGGCGGCCAGCAGCGTGCGGTGCAGCCAGCGCAGAAAGGTGTCGGTCATGCCGGGTCCCGGCTCGCCGCCCTGGCGAAGCTGTTCCTCGTAGCTGCGCCGCAGTGCGGACGGGGCCAGCCAGATCATGTCCATGACGGCGAACTCGTGCTTCGGGCTGACGAACCGGTTCACCGAAGCCTCAAGATCTGGCACCTGGCTGGGATCGAAGGCCCGGGGCCGCAGGGCGCGGACGGTGTGCGTCCGCGGACTGTGCGCAAGGTAATCGTGCAGGCCGAAGATCGTCACCGCCGTGTCGCGCGGATGGTTCTGAGTGTTCTCGCCGGCATCCGCCAGTCGACCCTCCGAGAGCACCACCGCACAATGATTGGCT
This sequence comes from Micropruina sp., assembly GCF_047602385.1. Lineage (GTDB taxonomy): Bacteria > Actinomycetota > Actinomycetes > Propionibacteriales > Propionibacteriaceae > Micropruina. The sequence continues at coordinate 149,514 of NZ_JASGHL010000005.1, read as the reverse complement.
GGCGCGTTGTCGGCGAATTTGATGAGGTTCGACAGCCAGATCAGCGTATCGAAGATGAGCACGTCGCCAGCTCTCAGCGATTGCACGAAAGCGCGGGCGTCCGTCGTCACCAGCACGTTATCGCTTTCCCAGTTTCCCATCGCGCAGCCTCCCCGGTGAGTGATCGATGGTCGGAGGGGATGCCCCCGCCGATTGGCGGGAGCATGCCACCGAACGAAGTGCTGATCAATGCGGCGTTCGCCGGTTGAGCTGGTGGCCGGACCGGCTCTCCACCTGTTCACCGAATGATGATCCGCGTTCCTTAACGCTGCCTTAGCACCACCCCGGAATCCTTACCCACACGGCCCAAGCCAGGGCAGTGAACCGATGGGAGGATCGGATGATCGACAAGCGGGCCGGCAACGGCCGATGGGGAATCGCGATGCGGGTGGTGGCGGGACTGGGCGGTAGCGCCCTACTGCTCTCGGCATGTGCCGGCGCGCCGGCGTCCGGACCGGCGGCAGCCGGATCGACCACTGCCCCGACGGCGGGCGCGGTCCCGACACAGGGCACGCCGCAGGCCGACTGGGCCGGCACCATCTGTGCTCAGCCGGAGATAGCCGCGCTCCGCAAGGCCACCAAAGGCGACGTTCCGACTTCCCGTTACGTCGGCTTCGGCGGCGGCAACAAGTATGGCCCCGCGATGGAGTATTGCAGCGTTCAGGAGTGGACGATCGGCGTCACGATGCTCCCGTTCGACAGAAAGAAGTTCAAGGCGATGGTAGACCGGGAGAAGGCCTCATCGGCCTTCAAGTCGGCGAAGATCGGCGATGGAGCGTTCACCCTCTATGGAGGGGCGAGAGGGTTCGCCCAGACCGGTGATGTATTGGTGTCGGCCTCGTTGGGTCCGACGCTCGACCGGCGAGACCAGAAGGCCTTGACCGCGCTGCTGAAGGTTGCGGTAGCCGAGGTCGCCAGGGCGGCTCGGCCCAGCCTCACGGCGGGCGACGGCCTGTGTTCGGCAGGCTCGGCGACCGCAACCGAGGCACTGGGGGTCGAGCCGATGATCCGCCGCGGGAGACTGTTCAACAACGCCCTCACCTGCCTGTGGGGCACCGGCACGAAGTCCGTGACGGCCGGCACGTTCAAGAGTTCCGACTATGTGAGCGCAGAGGAGGCGGGCTTCAAGGAAGTTACCGGCCTGGGCTTCAAAGCCGGCTGGGTCGGCTGGAGCGACACGCTGAAAGTCCAGCTCGCCGCCGACCGGGCCGCCTACGTCAGCGTGGGCACTGCCGGCAAGGACGCTGCGGTCGCCGTATTCAAGGCCATGGAGCCGGTTTTCACCGGCATAGCCACCGGGTGAGGGACCGTCGATGTGCCGGCGGCAGGGTGGTGACCTGCTGCCGGCGTCCGACCGATTGGCGCCTCGAACGCGAAATCCAGGCCAACCTCGCGGGAAGTCGCTTCTGGACGCATACCGAACCCACAGACGGATCAGTTGTCGGGCATGTCGCAGGCGAGGAACTCCGAGTACGCGCGCAGGTCGAGCCGGCCGGAGCCGGAGACGCCGATCACGATCACCGGGGAGGTGCCGTCCTCGGCCGCCTGACGGGCTTCGCGAAGGGCGCCCGCGATGGCGTGGTTCGACTCGGACGCCGGGACGATGCCCTCGGTCCGGGCGAACAGGACGCGGCGGGGTGACTGGTGGCTCACGGCTCTCGGCCGCGGAACACCAGCACCAGCGCGCGGCAGCCCAGTACGAATGCGAACAGCAGCAGCGTCAGCCCACCGAAGGTGGAAACCCGCAGCACCGGAGTCAGCTGCGGGCCGAGTTCACTCAGGGTGAGCGCCACGCCGCAGGCGGCGGCGGTCGCCGCCAGCACCACCAGCACCAGCTGGTGCATCAGCCCGGTCAGGAACCGGCGTTCACCGGCCTCGGCCAACCCCTGGACGCGGACCGCCAGGGTGCCGGCCTCCAGGCGTTCGGCGATGCCGACCAGTCGCCGAGGCAGTCGCTGCAGTGCGGGGAGATGGGCTATGGCCAGGTCCCGCAGGCTGTCGGGACCGGGAAGCGCCAGCCCGTCCGAGGTGAGCCGTGGGGTGAGGGTGCGGGCCAGAGCGACCAGGTCGAGGTGCGGGTCGAGCAGCCGCAGGGTGCCCTCCACCGCACCCAGCGCCCGGAAGGCGGCGGCGATCTGGCCCGGGACCCGAAGCCCGTGCCGGATCACCAGCTCGAACAGGTCGGCGATGGTGTCGCCCAGCGGCAGCCCCCCGCCGAGCCGCATGATCAGTTCGGCCACCTCGCGCTCCAGCGCACGCTCGTCCAGCCCCGATGGCGCGATCAGCAGATCGCACAGCGCGGACGTCGCCGCGGCGCCGTCCTGCCGGTCGAGGGCGAGCAGCAACAGGGCCAGCGAGGTGCGTGTGGTCGCGTCGATCCGGCCCACCGATCCGAAGTCGAGCAGTGCCAGCCGTCCGTCACGCAACAGCATCACATTGCCGCCGTGCAGGTCGGCGTGGAAGATGCCGGTGACCAGCAGTTGCTGCAGGACGGCGAGCAGCAACTCTTCGGCGAGGCGTCGACGGGTTTCGGTGTCGAGAGCTTCGAGATCGACCGTCGCCCGGGACAGCGGGACGCCGTCCAGGGCGTCCATGGTCAGTACCCGAGCGGATGAGAAGGCCGGATGCGGGCGGGGGACGACGATCTGGCCGGAGCCGCAGGCGATGAGGTTGCGCAGCTCAACCCGGTAGTCGAGTTCCTCATCCAGGGAGCGGGCGAATCCGGCGGCCAGGTCGACGGTGCCCAGCGCCTTGCCCCAGGCCGTCCGGCGTTCGGCCAGGGAGGCCAGCCGATTGACGATGTCGAGGTCGGCGGTAACCGTGGCCCGCGCCGCGGGGCGTTGCACCTTGACCACGACCGCTTCCCCGGACGGCAACATAGCCCGGTGCACCTGGCCGACCGACGCAGCCGCCAGCGGCTCGTCATCGAAGCCGGCGAACAACTCATCCGGTGAGGCTCCGAGTTCCTGCTCGATCACGGCTCGGACGCGCCTCGCCGGTTCGGGCGGGACGTCGCTGTGCAGCGTGGACAGTTCCTTGATGTAGACCGCGGGCAACAGGTCGGGCCGGGTGGCCAGCATCTGTCCGAGCTTGACGAAGGTCACCCCACCGTCGGCCAGCGCATCGCGCAATGCGCGGGCGGTCCGGGCGTCCTCACCTCCGGTCCGAGCGCCTGGTCGCAGATAGCGCCGCAGGCCACGCCGGATCAGAATGCGAAGGATCGCTGCATACCGGCGGCTGCGGCGCCACCGTTGCGGCAGCGAACGGAGCAACTCAACAGGCCCGGGCACGCGTCCCGTCGGCACGATCGCCTCGCCGATGGCGAGCAGTCCGACTTCGATTGCGATCATCCAGGCCCCGAACAGGGCGATCACCAGCACCGCCGCACCGGCGTCCGGACTCCACTCGGTGACCGTGTTCACACCGAGCTGGGGCAGTGCCCAGGTCAGCAGCGGAGCGGTTGCGGCGTTGACGATCAGTGACAGCACCAGGGTGCGCGGCCAGCCGACGGGCGTTCCGAGCAGGCGGCGGGCCAGCCACCCGATGATGACGGCGTTGATCAGCGACGAGATCAGTACGCCGAGGGTCGTCATGGCTTCACTGTATAGACGGGCCCGGGCCGTCCCGGCGGTGGCCGGCACCACCCCTACCACACCCAGCCCCACCCGCCGCCCCCACCCCTGCGAGCGGTGGGGCTGGGTGGTGGACCGTCAGGAGCCGAGCAGAGTCCAGCCGAGGCGTTCCGCGGCGGCGCGGTCGAAGGTGACGGTCTCGTCGATGCCGAACAGTTCCATGGCGCCCTGGATGAGTGCGTCGGCGAAATCGGCGCCGGCCTCAGCAAGGCTAAGTGCGCGGACGACGCCCTCGCCGTCGTCGAACTCCAGGACGTCGGTTTCGACCAGTCGGCGGACCGCGGCAAGGCAGGTCGCCCGCGGCAACCGTTTGGCACGGGCGAGCACCCAGTAGGTCTCGGCCAAGCTCACCTGGGTGATGAAGCCGGGTGCATCGGGCGTCAGGCCACGGAACACCCGTGCCGCGAGGGGACCCTGCACCGGGTCGTCCTGCAGCAGCGCGCGGAGCACGACGTTGGTGTCGATTCCGACGCGTCGCGACCGGGACTCGGTCACGGCCGTCCCTCCGGCAGGCCACGCAGGCCACTGGCCGCACCGCCCTCGGCGATCGCGTCGTCGATCTCGGCGAGAGTCAGCGGCGGCGAGTCGGGGTCATGGAGCATGCCGATCAGATCATCGACCCGACCGGTCCGAGGCACGATCCGGTACTGGCCGTCAGAGATCTTGACGAACATCACCTTGGACCCGGCGACGAGCCCGAGATCGTCGCGCACGTCCTTCGGGACGGTGAGCTGTCCCTTGCTGCTCAGCGTTGCCGTCGACACACTCGTCCTTCCATCGGAACCCCAACTTACGCCGAGGGATGCCGTAAGGAAAGAAACCTGGTTCCTTACCGTGGGCGGGCGGGTGCAGCGTGCTCACCTCGCCCGACCCCCAACGCTCGCCGAACTACTTGCCGCTCGCTGAATTTCAGCGAGCCCGAAATACTTAGGCGAGCGCGGAGGTGTGGCTGGGGACTACGGGTCAGCTGTCGGCCATCTCGCCGGCGAGGAACTCCGAGTAGGCCGGCAGGTCGAGCTGACCGGAGCCGGAGACGCCGATCACGATCACCGGGGAGGTGCCGTCCTCGGCCGCTTGCCGGGCTTCGCGCAGGGCGCCGGCGATGGCGTGATTCGATTCGGACGCCGGCACGATGCCTTCGGTCCGGGCGAACAGGACGCCGGCGGCGAACGCCTCGCGCTGCTTGATGCTGATCGCGTCCATCAGGCCGAGGTGCTTGACGAAGCTGATCAACGGGGCCATGCCGTGGTAGCGCAGGCCGCCGGCGTGCACCGGGTCGGGCACGAACTCGGGGCCGAGGGTGTACATCTTCAGCAGCGGCGTCATGCCGGCGGTGTCGCCGAAGTCGTAGCGGTATTCACCCTCGGTCAGGGACGGCGCCGCTTTCGGCTCGCAGGCCACCAGCCGGGTGCTGGTGCGGCCGTCCAGGTTCTCGCGCAGGAACGGCAGCGCCAGCCCGCCCAGGTTCGATCCGCCGCCGGCGCAGCCGTAGACGACGTCCGCCTGCTCCTCGCCGAACTCGGCCAGCTGCAGCAGCGCTTCCTGCCCGATCACGGTCTGGTGCAGCAGCACGTGGTTCAGCACCGAGCCCAGCGAGTAGGACGCGTTCGGGTCGCCGGCGGCGACCTCGATCGCCTCCGAGATCGCCATGCCCAGCGAGCCGGTCGTGTCCGGGAAACGCTCGCGCAGCCCGCGTCCGGCCTGGGTCAGCTCGGACGGCGACGAATGCACGGTGGCGCCGAAGGTCTCCATCAGCACGTGCCGGTACGGCTTGCCCTCGTACGACGACCGGACCTGCCAGATCTCGCACTCCAGGTCGAACACATCACAGGCGAAGGCCAGCGCCGAACCCCACTGCCCGGCCCCGGTCTCGGTGGTCAGCTTGGTCCGTCCGGCTTGGGCGTTGAAGTAGGCCTGGGCGACCGCGGAGTTGGTCTTGTGCGAGCCGACCGGCGAGGCGCCCTCGTACTTGTAGTAGATCCGGGCAGAGGTGCCCAGCTCCTGCTCGAGTCGCCAGGCCCGGATCATCGGCGACGGACGCCACAACCGGTAGATGTCGCGGATCTGCTGCGGGATCTCGATCCAGCGCTCGGTGCTGGCCTCTTGGGCGATCAGCCCCATCGGGAACAGCGGCGCCAGGTCGTCCGGGGTCAGCGGCTCGCGGGTGCCGGGATGCAGCGGGGGTGGGGGTGCCTCGGGCAGGTCGGCGACGATGTTGTACCAGTGGGTGGGGATCTTCGACTCGTCGAGGACCACCTTCGTCTTCGTAGGTGCGCTCACTCCTCGGACACTAGCGGAACCGCGCCGAAGGGAGGTGACCGAAAGAACCGTCCCCGGCGTTCGGGCGGGTGACCGAAAGAACCGTCCCCGGCGTTCGGGCGGGTGACCAAAAGAACCGTCCCCGGCGTTCGGGCGGGTGACCGAAAGAACCGTCCCCTCGTTCCGGAGTTCGCCGGACCGGGCTACAGCCACTTGAACTTTCGGAACAGGAAGTAGAGCACGGTCATCCCGATCACGTTCATCGCCATCACCACGTAGTAGCCCTGGCCCCAGTGCAACTCGGGGATGTTGTCGAAGTTCATCCCGTAGATGGCGCCCAGGGTGGTCGGGACGGCCACGATCGCCACCGCGGAGGAGATCTTCCGCATGTCGCGGTTGTCGTCGAAGCTGGCCCGGGCCAGCGCCGTCTGCAGGATGTTGGTGAGCTGGTCCTCCAGGGCCGCCACCGTTTCCCGGACGGCCTGGACGCGCTCGGCGAGTTCGCGGAAGTACGGCTTGGCGTTGGCGTGGATCTGGCCGAACTCGCGGGTGTACAACGCGGTCAGCGGTGCGCAGAGCGGGGCGACGCAGCGCCGGAACTCGATCAGCTCGCGCTTGATCTGGTAGGTCCGCTCGAGATCGGGCTCACGGCGATCGCCGAAGACCAGCTGTTCGCAGTCCTCGACGTCGTCCTCCATCTGCTGGGCGACGCGCTCGAAGTCGTCGATGGCCACCGACAGGCACGCGTACAGCACCCGGGACGGCCCGCGCGGCATGTCCTCGGACTCCTGTTCGACCAGCTTCCGCACCTCCGGCATCCGGGAGGGTCCGCTGTGCCGGGAGGTCATCACGTACCAGTCGCCGAGGAAGACCATCAGTTCGCCGGTGGTGACGATCTCCGGCGGGGCATCCTTGGCCCGCTCCTGATAGGCGACGGTGGACACCACGAAGAACAGGTGCTCCTGGAAGCGTTCGAGTTTCGAGCGGCGATGGCCGTGGACGGCGTCCTCGATCGCCAGCTCGTGCAGCCCGAGGTGGTGGCCGAGGGTGGTCATCGTGTGCTGCGACGGATTGTGCAGGCCGAGCCAGATGTAGCCGTCCCCGGCCCGGGCCGCGGCGACCGCCCACTCGAGTTCGTCCGACGGCAACCGCCGGCCGGCCTGATAGCGCGCCCACGTCCACTCCGGCGGAACATAACCGGATTCGTCGTCACCGGCGACCGGGGCGTCCCAGTTGCTCTGAGCTGTCGTCATGGCGTCTCTCCTTGCCCGAGCCGCCGCAATGCTACGCCGCGATCCAGGCTCAGGGAAGCAGCCCGGCCATCCAGGCTTCGACCGCCTCAGCACTGCGGGGGAGCCGGTCCGACAGCACCTCGCAGCCCTCCGCGGTGATCAGCACGTCGTCCTCGATCCGGACGCCGATGCCGCGCAGTTCCTCGGGCACCAGCAGGTCGGTCGACTTGAAGTACAGCCCGGGTTCGACGGTGATCACCATGCCGGCGGCCAGGGTGCCCTCGCGGTAGTTCTGCTGCCGGGCCTGGGCGCAGTCGTGTACGTCGATGCCGAGATGGTGGGACGTCCCGTGTACCATCCAGCGCCGGTGGTGGCCGCCGGTGCTCGGGTCGAGCGACTCCTCGACGCTCACCGGGAGCAGTCCCCAGGCGTGCAGGTGCTCGGCGATCACCCGGATCGCGGCGGCGTGCACGTCGGCGAACTTCGCACCCGGGCGGGCCGCCTCGATCCCGGCCTGCTGAGCCGCCAGGACGGCGTCGTACACCTTCCGCTGGGCGGGCGAGAACCGTCCGGAGACCGGCAGGGTGCGGGTGATGTCGGCGGTGTAGAGGCTGTCCCGTTCGACCCCGGCGTCCAGCAGCAGCAGGTCGCCGGGTCGCAGGTCGCCGTCGTTGCCGATCCAGTGCAGGGTGTTGGCGTGATCCCCGGAGGCGGCGATGGTGTCGTAGCCGACCGCGTTCCCGGCGTGCCGGGCGTACAGTCCGAAGACCCCCTCCACCCACCGCTCGCCGCGTCCGCGCCGGACGGCTTCCGGCAGCGAGGCGACGACCGCCTCGAAGCCGTCCGCGGTGGCGTCGCAGGCGGCTCGCAGTTCGTCGGCCTCGAAGTCGTCCTTGACCAGCCTCAGTTCGCTCAGCGCGACGCTCAGCCGCTGGTCGGACGCCGCGTCGGCCTCGGCGCCGTGGCTGATGCGTTGTGCCGTCAGGGACGCGGTGAGGGCGGCATCGGCGTCGGCCACGACCAGTACCCGGGTGGCGCCGGCGTTCTTGGCCAGGGCGTCCGGGAATTGAGCGAGCGGAGCGCAGGCCAGGCCGGTCAGCGCCTCCATCTCGGCCAGCGACTCCCGTTGCCCGACCCACATCTCGCCGTACCGGGCGTCGGCGTAGAACTCCGGATCGGTGCGTGGCGCGCGCGGCTTGAAGTACAGCGTGGCGTCGTGGCCGTCGTCGGTGGGCTCGAGCACCAGCACCGCGCCGGGTTCCCGGTCGGTGCCCAGCCCGGTCAGGTGCGCGAACGCCGAATGCGGACGGAACCGGTAGTCGGTGTCGTTGGAGCGGACCGACAACTCACCGGCCGGGATCACCAGCCGGTCGCCGGGAAACTGGGCGCTGATCGCCGACCGGCGAGCCGCGGTGAACGCCGTCGCCGGCAGGGCGTCCGGAAGCTCGTCGGAGTAGGGCGCCCAGTCCTGCGGGATGAACGCCTTGAACGCCTCCGAGAACGGGGTTTGCCGGTTGGGCAGCGGCTGTTCGCCGGTCGTGGGCGCGGTGTCGTCGTCGGTCATGGCTCAGCTGTTCCAGCGTAGGACCGCCCAGGATTCCTTCTCGCGGCCGAGGATGGACAGGCTGGCGGTCTCGACCGGGAAGGCCTGGCCGAAGATGAGGGGGAAGTCGAGCCAGCACAGGGCCAGCACGCGGGAGGCGTGGCCGTGGCCGAAGCAGATGGCCTTGTCGACGCCGGAGGCGCGGACCCGGTGGACGACGCGGGTGAGGCGTTCGCGGACCTGGTCGGCGGTTTCGCCGTTGGGGACGCCGTTGAACCAGAGTCGCCAGCCGGGGTGGTGGTGGGCGCGGATGTCGAGGGAGGTGATGCCTTCGTAGTCGCCGTAGTCCCATTCCTGGAGGTCGTCGGTGACCTCGTAGTCGGTGAAGCCGGCGAGTTCGGCGGTGCGCCGGGCGCGCAGCCGGGGGCTGGTCAGGACCAGGCCGAACTCGCTCGGGTCGAGGCGCGAGCGCAGTGCCTTGGCCTGTTCCTCGCCGTCGGCGGTGAGGTCGATGTCGGTGTAGGAGGTGTGTTGACCGGACTTGCTCCATTCGGTCTGTCCGTGGCGGACCAGGTACAGCAGCGTCATGCCGCCATCTAACCGTGTTCGGCGTCCCGGTGGGGAGTTCCGGACGCGACGGCTCGCGGCGTCCGGGCGGTAGAGTCGGTGGCCACAACTCCAGGAGGTCGCCATGCAGGCTGCTGCCACCGCTCAATCGAGGCTGCTGGCGCTGCAGTCGATCGACACCGCGATCGCCCAGCTGGAGCACCGACGCCGCTCCCTGCCCGAACTTGCCCGGATCGCCGAGAGGCAGCAGGTGAGACGCCGGCAGGGTGAGCAGCTGATCGCCGCGAACACCGCGGTCAGCGACCTGGAGCTCGACGTCGCCAAGGCCGAGGCCGACCTGGTGCCGGTGCGTGAGCGGCTCGACCGGGACCGGCAGCGGGTCGACTCGGGGGCGGTCACCGATCCGAAGCAGTTGAACGCCCTGCTGGACGAGATCGAGCACCTGAAGCGCCGGATCAACGACCTCGAGGACATCGAGCTGGAGTTGATGGAGCGTCTCGAAGAGGCCACCGGCACCCGGGACGCGGTGGTCGCCGCCCGCGCCGAGGGCGAGGCCGAGCTGCGGGCGTTGCTGGCCGCGCGCGACAAGCAGCTGGCCGTCCTGGACGCCGACCTCACCGACCGCGGTGCCGAGCGGAGCGGCGTCGCGGCGGAACTGCCGACGGACCTGCTCGAGCTGTACGACCGGATCCGGGCCAAGAGCGGCTCGGGGGCCGCGGAGCTGATCCACCGGCGATGCTCCGGCTGCCAGTTGGAGGCGACCAGCGCCGACCTGACCCGGTACCGGGCCGCGCCGCCCGATCAGGTGCTGCGCTGCGAGGAGTGCAACCGGATCCTGATCCGGACGTCGGAATCGGGGCTGTGATGGCACGGGCGCCCCGGTTGCCGCAGGGGGCGCCGTCCGACCAGTGCCCGGACGACCAGGGCCCGGACGACCAGGGCCCGGACGACCCGGTCCGTCCGAGCGTCGAGGACGCCGAGCCGGCCCGCGAGATGACGTCCGATCCTGAGCGATCCGAGGCTGCTGAGCCGGAAGCCCCCCGCAGACCGGACGTAATCTGACGAGGGCCTCATCCTGATTGCCCTCGTGGTGGGCTCACGGGCCGGCTCCCGCTGGCGGCAACGGCCCAGTCGCCGCCGGTATCAGAACGGCGCTGCGGGGCTACCTTGAGACATGCGATACCGGTCCCGTTCGGTCCGGGGTATCCGGGCCCACGCCGTCTGCGGAGTGAACAGCGTCTCGTTCGCGCTGACGGCGTCCGATTTCGCCCGTAAGGGCCTGCTCGGCTTCTGCGTCGAGCGTGCGGCTGAGGGTGGGCCGTTCCTGTGGCTGCGCGGTTTCAAGGTGTTCCGCTCGCTGGTGCCCGACCCGCAGCCCGACGACGAGGTGTCCACCTACACCCATCCGATCCAGTCGCTGGTCTGGGACGACTTCACGCTGCGGCCGGACACCGTCTACACCTACCGTTTCCACCCGATGCGCGGGACGCCCGTCAAGCCGCGACGCAACCAGCCGGTCACCCTTACCGTCCGTACCGAACCGCTGCACGGGGCCGTCCATGACGTGGTGTTCAACCGCGGCGTGGCGTCCAGCCAGGCCTACCAGCGGCAGTTCGGCGGCAAGTCGCCCGACCAGCAGCCGACCCCCGAACGCCGACAGGCGGCGCTGGACTGGCTGAGCCGCGATCTGGACGAGGTGCTGCTCGGGTTCATCCGCTCAGCCGTCCCCGGCGACGCCCTGCACGGCGCCTTCTACGAGTTCAACTACCGCCCGGTGCTGGACGAACTGGTGGCGGCCGGCACCCGCGGGGTGGACGTCAAGCTGGTGGTCGACTTCAAGGACGTCCCGGGCGGACCCCGGCAGGCCAGTGCCGTGGCGATCGCTGCCGCGGGATTTCCGGCCGGCGTGATCATCGAGCGGCAGGCGCGGGTCTCGGCGATCGCCCACAACAAATTCCTGGTGCTGGCCAGGGCCGGTGTCCCCGAGCAGGTCTGGACCGGGTCGACGAATCTCACTCTGGGCGGGGTGCACGGCCAGTCCAACGTCGGCCAGCTGATCACCGATGGCGCTACGGCAAGGGCGTTCGCTTCCTATTGGGACCTGCTGGCAACCGACCCGGGCGGACGCCGCGACGACTCGGCGTCCGAGAAGCGCACCCGCAACGCTGCGTTCAAGGCGGACGTCGCGACGCTCAGTCCGGCCCCGGCCGGGCGGGCCGGGGTGGCGTCCGGGATCACACCGGTGTTCAGTCCGCGACCCGACCTCGGCGCGCTCAGCCTCTACGCGCGGCTGATCGGGGGCGACGCGACCTCGCTGGTCTGCGCCACCTTCGCCTTCGGCATCGCCCAGGAGATCGCGGACGCGGCGTCCGCCGGCACCCCGGACGGCCCGCTGCGGTTCTTCCTGTTGGAGACCCGCGGCAAGGCGACGGTCCGGCTGGACGCCAGCCGCAACGTCTACCAGGCGTGGGGCTCGGAACTCGACCAGCCGCTGGGCAAGTGGGTGGCCGAGACCACCACCCGGGAGCTTGGCCTGAACGTGCACGTGGCGTTCATCCACGACAAATTCCTGCTCTGCGATCCGCTCGGTCCGGACCCGGTGGTGGTGACCGGTTCGGCCAACTTCTCCCGGGCGTCCACGCTCGAGAACGACGAGAACATGGTGATCATCCGCGGCGACCGGCGGGTCGCCGACATCTACTTCACCGAGTTCAACCGGCTGTTCTTCCATTACTACTTCCGCTCGGTGGTGCAGCGGATCTCCGGACGGCCGGGTGCGCCGGCGACCGACGAGCAGGCCCTCGACCTGGTCGAGGACGACAGCTGGACGCAGAAGTATGCCCCCGGGACGTTGCGTTCCAAGCGGGTGGCGAAGCTGGCCGAGATGAGTGGCGCCCAACCCGGCTGATGAGCGCGGTCGTGGGACGCCGCTGAGTGCGCGCGCACCACTTGGCGGTGCGAACCCGCCCCGCCCCGGTCGCGTCGACTCCGAAATGTCTGCACTCGTTGAGCTCAGCCCGCCTCGCCGAGCGTGGGGTTGGCCGACGAGTGCAGACATTTCGGAGTCGTGCGCTGAGCGACGGCGATCCGGTCGATGAGGCACGGGCCGGTTAGGGTAGGCCGCAGTCGGCGAGAGGAGTCCAGAATGGGCGCCTGGTCAGGGGTTGGCCTGGTCCTGGGGCTGGCGTTGTTCCTGGTCAGCTTCGCGCCCAGCCTGTTGCCGCGCCGCTGGCTGTTGCAGGGCCTGGTCGGCGGGGTGAGCGCCGCCGCCGGCTACCTGGTGGGCTTCCTGCTCGAGATGACCGTGGACGCCGTGATGCGGCTGCTCGACCTCGACGTGCAGGTCAGCTGGCAGCTGCCCGGCGGGATCTGGATCCTCGCCGTGCTGGGCTTGGCCCTGGTGGTCCTCGGCTGGTGGTGGTCAGTGCGCCAGCACCGCGAGACCGCCCGGCTTGTCGGGATGGCCGAGCAACCGGTCTGGCACGACATCGCCGCCACCGGGGTCGCGCTGGCCACCCTGGTGCTGCTGATGCTGCTGGTCCGGGCGATCGTGCTGTTCACCACCTGGATCAGCAGCGGCCTCGACCTGTTCCTGCCGTCGGTGCTCTCGATCGCCGGCGCGCTGGTGATCGCGGTCGTGGTGCTCCGGATCGTCAACCGGATGATCGTCCACCAGGCGCTCGAGCGGATCTCCAAACAGGCCGACGCGATGGACCGACGGCGTCCGCGCAACCTGCGGGCGCCCGAGCTGCCCACCCGCAGCGGCTCGCCGGGCTCCGCCCAGTCCTGGGACGCGCTGGGCCGGCGCGGGCAGATCTTCACCTCGTGCGGGCCGAGCGTCGACGGCATCGCCGCGGTACTGGGCGTCCCGGCGCTGGAGCCGATCCGGGTGTACGCCTCGCAGGGCGACGGCGGGGTCGAGGCGGCGGTCGAGCTGGCGATGGCGGAGGTGCGGCGGACCGGCGCGCTGAGCCGGGGCACCCTGGTGATCGACACCCCGGCCGGCCGCGGCTGGGTGGACGAGTTCTCCGTCCAGGCGGTGGAGTACCTGACCGCGGGTGACTGCGCGACCGTTTCGGTGCAGTATTCGCGGCTGGCCAGCGCATTCGTCTATCTCGCCGACGCCGAGACGCCGCGCGCCTGCGCCCGGGCACTGTTCGCGGCGTTGGAGGAAGCCATCGCCGAGCTGCCGCCCGAGCGGCGTCCGCGGGTGTACGTCAGCGGCGAGTCGCTGGGCTCCTACGGCGGCCACGGTGCCTTCGCCGATGTCAGCGACATGCTGGCCAGGGTGGACGGCGCACTGTGGATCGGCACCCCAGGGTTCACCGAGATCGCCCGCGGGCTGACCAGTTCCCGGATGCGCGGGTCGCCCGAGATCACCCCGGTGATCGACAACGGCCGGCACATCCGGTTCGTCACCAAGCCGACCGAGTTGATCGCGGACGCGTACGGCCGCGCCCTGGGCGAGTGGCAGTCGCCGCGCGTGGTGTACGCCCAGCACGCGTCCGATCCGATGTGCCGGTTCACCGGCGCGCTGGCCTGGCGCGAGCCGGACTGGCTGCGCGAGCGGGCCGGCAGCGACGTGAACGCCTCGCTGCGCTGGTGGCCGCTGGTCACCTGGTTCCAGGTCTCCACCGACATGGCGACCAGCCTGGACACCCCGCCGGGGCACGGCCACATCTACGAGGACGAGCTGGTGCCGCTGTGGGCCGCCGTGCTGCAGCGCACCGACGCGCCGATCACCGCCATCACCGCGGCCATCCGCACCTCCGTCGGGGTGCTCAAGGCACCAGGGAAGCTCTCCGGCGCTGTCACCTCCGGCTCATAGGACACCAGCGTTTCGGGGTCGGTGGCGGGATTGCGGCACGGTTAGGGTGATGCCGACAGGGAACGGAGGTCGCCGATGCCCGCTCGCACCATTGCCTTCCTCGACGAGGTGCCCGCGCCGCTGCGCCAGGGGCTCGCCCAACTGCGCGACTCGCTCGGCGTCCCGGATGTCTTCGAGGAGTCGGTGCTGACTGAGGCCGAGCGCGCCGCGGCCGGCGTCCGGTTGCCGGACCGGGACCTCACCGAGGTGCCGTTCGTCACCATCGACCCCGAGGGCTCGGTGGACCTCGACCAGGCCGTGCACATCGCCAGAGACGGCGATGGCTACCTGGTCCGCTACGCCATCGCGGACGTCGCGGCCTTCGTTGCCCCGGGCGGCGCGATCGACGCCGAATGCCACCAGCGGGTGGAGACGCTGTATGCGCCGAACCGCCGGACGCCGCTGCATCCGGAGGTGCTCAGCGAGGGCGCCGCCAGCCTGCTGCCGGACGTCGTCCGCCCGGCCCTGGTCTGGGAGATCCGGCTGGACGCCGCCGGCGCGCCCACGGCGTCCACGGTCGCCAGGGCACGGGTCCGCAGCCGCCGGCAGTACTCCTATGTCGAGGTGCAGGGGCTGCTCGACGGCGGGACGGCCGAAGACGTGCTGGTGCTGCTGGCCGAGGTCGGACGTCTGCGTGAGGCGGCGGAGGCGGCGCGCGGCGGGATCAACCTCGGCGTGCCCGAACAGGAGGTCCGGGTCGCCGCCGACGGCAGTTGGACCCTGGAGTACCGCACCAACCTGCCCTGCGAGGGCTGGAACGCGCAGATCTCGCTGCTCACCGGCATGGTCGCGGCCCGGATGATGCTGGACGCCGGGGTCGGCATCCTGCGCACCCTGCCGCCCGCCGAGGATTACGCGATCGACCGGCTGCGCCGCACCGCCCGCTGGCTGGGCATCGCCTGGCCCGAACAGATGGGCTACCCCGAGTTCGTCCGGGGCCTGGACGCGTCCGTCCCGCGCGAGGCGGCGATGCTGAACGCCTGCACGACGCTGTTCCGCGGCGCCGGCTACGACGCGTTCACCGGCGGGGCGCCACGGGGCGCCGAACACGCGGCGATCGCCGCACCGTATGCCCATGTCACCGCCCCGTTGCGGCGGCTGGTCGACCGCTACGCCGGTGAGATCTGTGTCGCGGTGTGTGCCGAAACACCGGTGCCGGGCTGGGTACTGGACGCCCTGGACGAGTTGCCGTCCGAGATGGAGACCTCATCTCGCCGGGCCGGCCGCTACGAGCGCGGGATCGTCGACCTGGTCGAGGCGATGGTGCTGGCGCCGAGCATCGGCCGGGAGTTCACCGGGCTGCTGATCGACGTCGATCCAGACCGGACGGCGGGCCGGCTGCAGTTGCGCGAACCCGCGGTCGAGGCCCGGGTCAAGGGCGGACGCCGGCTGCGGCTGGGCACCGAGATCGCCGCAACCCTGGTGGCCGCCGATCTGGTCGCCGGGAAGGTCGAGTTCCGGGTCTTCGCCGACTGAGCTACGCCGCATAGGTCGAGATTGTGGTTGGTCGCTGGTCGCTGGTCGCTGGTCGCTGGTCGCTGGTCGAGCCTGTCGAGACCCCCGACGGCCCGGCGAGGTTTCGACAGGCTCAACCAGCGGGGGCGGAGAGCCGCGCGGCGAACACTCCTAGGAAGGCTTCGACGACGCTCCGGTCGCCGCTGATTCCGAGAGCGCCGGACGCCTCCGCCTCCGCCGCGGGCAGACCGTGCCAGAGCAGCCGGGTCAGCACTCCCGGGGTGGTCTCGATCGTGGCGTCGTGGGCGCTCTCCGGTTCGCGGACCACGGCCAGCCGGCCGTCGTCCAGGACGACGGTGAACCGCTCGGCGCCGAGCACCAGTTCGATCCGCGCGGTGACCCCGGCGGCGCGTTCGGGCCGGAAGACGGTGAGCAGGGCGACCGCGAAGGCGTCCGGACTGAGTTCTTCGGGGTGCTCCGGCAGCGGCAACCGACTGCCGAACCGGCCCAGGGCCAGCAGCACCGGCTGAAGCTCGCGGCCGCGCTCGGTCAGCCGGTAGACCCGGGCTCGTCCGGGACCGGTGAGTTCGGCGCGTTCGGCCAGCCCGCCGGCCTCCAGGTCGCGCAGTCGCTGGGTCAGGATGTCGGGGGCGATCCGGCGCAACGCGGCCTGTAGATCGGTGTACCGCTTCGGTCCCAGCAACAGTTCGCGCACCACCAGCAGGCTCCAGCGATCACCGACCAGGTCGAGGGCGCGGGCGATCCCGCAGGAGTCGTCGTAGGTCCGCTTCGCCACAGGAGGATCGTATATCCAAGTAGACACTAGGAAAAACCTAGTAACTGGTCTAGGGTGGCCGGTATGAGCGAACGAACGAGTTACCCCCACGGTGTCCCGAACTGGGTCACCTGCCTGGCTGCCGATGTCGATGCGGCGGCGGAGTTCTACCGCCGGGTCTTCGGCTGGACCTTCGAGGTCGGCGGCGGCTACGCGCTGGCCCGGCTGCGCGGCCGTGAGGTGGCCGGCATCGGACCGGCCGCCGCGGCCGGCGACGATGTCGTCCCCGCCTGGATCACCGAGGTCCGGGTCGACGATGTGGCCGAGGCGGCCCGGCGCGCCGAAGCCGCCGGCGGACGGGTGTTGTCCGGTCCGATGGACCTGTCGCCGGCGTCCAAGCTGGTGGTGCTGGCCGACCCGGCCGGTGCCGTCCTGTGTGCCACCGAACCGGTCGGACGCCAGGGTGCCGAGCTCGTCAACGAGCCGAGCGCGTGGTCGATGAGCTCGCTGACCGCACCCGATCTTGGCGCGGTGGAGGGCTTCTACGCCGAGGTGTTCGGCTGGGGTCGCGAGTCCTACGGCCCCAGCAGCCTGTGGCGGCTCCCGGGATATGTCGGCGGCGAACCGAGCCAGCCAGTGCCCCGGGACGTGGTTGCCGTCGGCGTCGAGGGGTCCGGACCAGCCCGCTGGGACGTCGACTTCTGGATCGCCGACGTCGAAGCGGCTGCCCACGAAGCGGAGGCGGCCGGCGGTGCCGTGCTCGATCCGCCGTCCGACACCCCCGGGCTGCCGTTCCGGCAGGCGACGCTGGCCGACCCAGGGGGCGCAACCTTCACGATCAGCCAGCTGCTGGGCTGATCCGTCACCGGTCGATCGAGCTGCTGACGCCCCACAAGGGCGCGAGGGCCGAGGGGCCTTGCTCGACATCGGCCACCCGGTCCGGCAAGGTGGCGAAATGCCGTCCGATCCCCCGCTCGACCCGGTCGCGGTGCTGACCCGGGCTGGACGGCTCGGCTTTCATCAGCAGGACCTGATGGACCTCCGCGCGCTGCTGGACGACGGCCTTCCGGCAGATTCGACCCGGCTGGAGGGGTGTGTCGAGCGGCTGCGGGCCGGGATCGGCCGGCTCGCGGTGGACGGCCCGGACCCGTGGGCGGAACTGCCGGACGACCCCGATCAGGGGCTGGTGCCGATGCTGGCGCTGCTCGCCGTCGCCCCTGAGGTGGTCGGCTATCAGATCGGTCGCGGCGTCGAGGAGGACCAGGCGTGGCGCAACCTGGCCGATCTGGGTCAGCAGGTCTGGGTGCATCGGCTGACCTACGGGCGGTTCGGGTTGCACAACCAGGGTTGGCTCAGGATGGTCTGGGCCGGCGGCTTCGCCTGGCTCGGACGGCTGCAGTTCAACCTGCAGCGGCTTGAGGACGGCGAGTGGGTGCTCTCGACGCACATCCCACGCCGCGGCGCCGACGGACCGGACTCGGACCGGCTGAGTGCGGTGGCCGTGGACGAGTCGCTCGCCCGCGCCGTCCGGTTCTATGCCGAACACTTCCCCGATCTGCCGACGACCGACTTCTGGTGCCGCAGCTGGCTGCTGGCTCCCGAGTTGGCCGCCGCGCTGCCCGGGTCCAACATCGCCGCGTTCCAACGCCGGTGGCTCCTCGACGACCACATCGGTGACGGCGACAACGACGCGGTCTACTTCACCTTCGCCGAGCAGGCACCGTACGACCTTCGCCGACTGCCCCGGACGACCCGACTTGAGCGGGCGGTCGCGTCCAGGCTGGAACGGGGCGGGCACTGGCCGCTGCGGCGCGGGCGGATCGCCCAGCCACTAGGGTGCCCGGCATGACAGCCGAGTTGACGATCGACGACCTGCTTGTCGAGCTGCGGGCCGGACGGACCATTCCCAGCGGCTCGCCGCTGTTAGCCGTGATGCACCGCGCCGCCCAGGACGCGTTGCGGATCACCGCCGAACTCAACGGCAGTTACCACGACGAGGCCGAGGTTCGGGCCCTGATCGCTCGGCTGACCGGAGTGCCGGTCGACGACACGGTGACGGTCTTCCCGCCGTTCCACACCGACTTCGGCCGCAACACCAGGATCGGCCGGGATGTCTTCATCAACATGGGCTGCAAGTTTCAGGATCAGGGTGGTCTGACGATCGGGGACGGCGCGCTGATCGGCCACAACGTCGTCATTGCGACCCTGAATCACGATCTTGACCCGGCCCGGCGCGCGGACGTCGTACCTGCGCCCGTCGTCATCGGCAACAACGCCTGGATCGGCTCGAACGCCACCATCCTGCCTGGCGTCACGATCGGCAACGGTGCGGTCGTCGCGGCGGCGTCGGTGGTCACCCGGGACGTGCCCGCCGGGACGGTCGTCGTCGGTTCACCGGCGCGGGTGATCCGGCGGGTTCCAGGCGCACCGGGGTAGGTTCCAACCCGTCCGTCAAGCGAACGCGCGACATCCCGGCGCCACCGCGCCGGG
Organism: Micropruina sp.; assembly: GCF_047602385.1. GTDB lineage: Bacteria > Actinomycetota > Actinomycetes > Propionibacteriales > Propionibacteriaceae > Micropruina. The sequence goes on along the minus strand of NZ_JASGHL010000005.1, from coordinate 130,655 downwards.
ATGTGATGCGACCGAGGGATTGGCTCAGTCGTCGTAGCCGTACCGATCCTCCCAGCGGTCCTCTTCGCGCTCGCTGGCGTAGCGCTGCTTGACGGTGTCGTTGCCGGCGCCGCCGCTGACCGTGTCCGTGCCGGGGCCGCCCTCGACCAGGTCGTGTCCCGAGCCGCCGTACAGCTTGTCGTTGCCACTCTCGCCCTCGATGTGGTCGTTGCCGGACGAGCCGTGAATCCGGTCGTTGCCGCGTCCGCCCTCGAGTTCGTCGTGTCCCGATCCGCCATGGATGTAGTCATTCCCCGAGCCACCGTCGACCTCGTCGTGACCCGATCCGGCGCAGATCACATCGTCGCCGCCGTTGCCGTCGATGTCGTCGTTGCCGGCCAGGCCGACGATCACGTCCCGGCCGCTGGTGCCCTCGATGTCGTCGTGACCGTTGGTGCCGACGATGGTGGCCTTGAAGCCGTTGCAGTAGTAGGTGGCCGCCTCCGCGGTGGACGCCGTGAAGGCGCTGAGGCCGAGGCCGAGGGCGGCTGCGGCGGGCAGGATCGCCCAGCGGCTGATCCGGCGGACAAGGGTGGCGTCAGACATGACTGCTCCTTCGGAGTGGGGGAGCGGGCCTGTTGCCCGCTGTTGCCCGCAGTCCACCGGTCGCCGATGAGATCGGCGTTATCGGTTGATGAGGATCGCCTCATCTGGCCGGGGACGGCCACACCGCACCGCGCGGGTGATCGGCGTTACCATGGGCGCGGACGAGTCGGCCGGGTGATCGCGGCGAAAGCTGAGGAAAGTCCGGACTCCACAGGGCAGGGTGGTGGGTAACGCCCACCCGGGGTGACCCGCGGGAAAGTGCCACAGAGAACAGACCGCCGCCGGCGACGGCGGTAAGGGTGAAACGGCGGTGTAAGAGACCACCAGCACCCCGGGTGACCGGGGTGGCTCGGCAAACCCCACCCGGAGCAAGACCAAGAAGGGCTTCGTGTCTTCGGACGCGAGGCCCGCGGACGCCGTTCGAGCGCTGCCCGCGCGAGGCGTCCGGGTAGGTCGCACGCCTTCGGGCGAAGGCCGCCGGCAACGGCGGTCGCAGATGGATGATCACCGGCCTTCGGGCCACAGAATCCGGCTTATGGCCGGCTCGTCCCTTCCACCGGACAAGGCGTCATGCATTCGAGGTGACGCCGGAGCCTCGGTTGGACGTCGAGGCTCCGGCCAGGTTGTCACCGGCTCACCGGCCGCCGATCACCCCTTTCGCCACGGCTTTGGTGACCGCGTCCGCCTCGGCTTGGGTGAGCGTCCCGGCTTTGACGGCCTCGTCCAGCCGGCTCTTCAGCGCGGCGGCCCGTTGGTTCTGCCGTTCGGCGCGGATCTCCGCCAGCGCCTTGGTCACGTCGGCTTCGGCGACGCCGAGCTTCTCGGCGAGTTGCTTGGCCAGCGCCGCGTCCCGGGTCGCCGGGTCCGGTCGCGCGGACGGGCTGGCTCCGGCGGACGGCCGCGCGGTCGGCTTGTTCGCCTCGCGGACGGCCTTCAGCGCCTCGGTGACCTTGGCCTGGTCGAGGCTGAGCTTCGCGGCCAGCTTCTGGGCCAGATCGGACTGGTGGACGCCGCGGCCGGGGCCGCCACGGTGGCCGTCCTTGCCGGTGCCCGGGGTGGACGGCGATGCGGACGGGCTGGACGACGGGGAGGCGGTCGGGTCGGCGGACGCCTGGGCGGCGATGCTGAGGCCGCCACCCAGGGCGAGCAGGCCGATGGCGCCCGATGCGACAGCGACTTTGGTGGAACGGGACACGATGAGAACTCCTCGGACTCGGTGGTACGTGGCTTCAACCATCCCCGCGCTTCCTGGGACTGCCCTGGCCCAGGGCTGTCGAGAACCTGTCAGCGCCCCCTTCGGGAAGCGCTGATCATCGCTGGTCGAGCTTGTCGAGACCCGACTCTGAGCTCGCCTACACTCAGCAGCACCGGCCCTGGGGGTTCCGGTCCTGCCAGTCGTTGCGCTGACGCCAGTACTCCCGCTCGGACATCGGCGGCGCGGCGCAGCCGGTGCGGGCGTGATGGGCCAGGTATGCCTGGTAGGCGTTCTGCCCGGTCAACCCGTTGACGAACCAGCGGATGTGTGCCCACCAGCCGGCGTCCGGTCCGACCGAGGCCCGGCCGGATGAGGGCCTGCCGGACGGCAGGGATGCGCGGATGTCGGTCATCGGACTCAGTGGTGCCCACGCCGGACCAGCGGCGGATGCTCGGCGTGATACGCGGCCCATTCCGCCTCCAAAGCCTTCTCGTCCTGCGAGGTGAGCATGCCGGCCGGTGCGTAGATCGTGGACGGCACGGCCGGGTCCTCAGTGCTCTCCCCGCCACCGTGGCGCAGCGTCCGGGCGGTGGCGATCAGCGCGGTCACGATCACGATGATGGCCAGGCTGACGAAGATGATCGACAGGGTGCCCTGGATGAAGGTGTTGCGGACGACCGCCTCCATCGCCGCCACCGTTTTGGCGCTGCCCAGACTGGTCTTGCCGGCGGCCAGCGCGTCGGCGTACGCCTGGTGCTGCGCCCAATAGCCGATCGCCGGGACACTGCTGAAGATCTTCTCGATCGAGGCGTAGATGGTGATCACCGAGGTGAACGCCAGCGGCAGCACGATCACCCACAACGCCTTGCGTCCGCTGCGGGCGGCGATCGCCAGGCAGACCGCCAACGCGATCGCGGCCAGCAGCTGGTTGGCGATGCCGAACAGCGGGAACAGGGTGTTGATGCCGCCGAGCGGATCGGTCACCCCCATGATCAGGATCGCCCCCCAGCCGCCGACCATGATGGCCGTCGCCAGCCAGGCTCCCAGCCGCCATGAGGTGTCCTTGAACCTGGGCAGGAAGTTGCCCAGCGAATCCTGCAGCATGAACCGCGCCACCCGGGTGCCGGCGTCCACGGCGGTGAGGATGAACAGCGCCTCGAACATGATCGCGAAGTGGTACCAGAAACTCATCATCCCCTCGCCGGGAATGAGGTGGTGCATGATCGTGGCCAGCCCGACGGCGAGCGTCGGGGCTCCTCCGGTCCGGGAGACGATCGAGTGCTCGCCGACCGCCTGCGCCGTCGACTCCAGCACGTCGGGCGTGACGTGGACGCCGGCGAGGCCGAGGCTGTTGACGAACTGGACGGCGCCCTCGACGGTGCCCTGGGTGACTGCCGCGGAGGCGTTCATCGCGAAGTAGATGCCGCGATCGATGGAGATGGCGGCGACCAGCGCCATGATCGCCACAAAGGACTCCATCAGCATGCCGCCGTAGCCGATCAGCTTGGTCTGGCGTTCCTTCTCGATCAGTTTCGGGGTGGTGCCCGATGAGATCAGGGCGTGGAAGCCGGAGAGTGCGCCGCAGGCGATCGTGACGAACAGGAACGGGAACAGGGCGCCCGGTACCACCGGCGAGTCGGTCCGTCCGGCGAACTCGCTGATCGCCGGCACGGTGATCTCGGGCCGCACGATGATGATCGCGGCGGCCAGCATCACGATGGTGCCGACCTTCATGAAGGTCGACAGGTAGTCGCGCGGAGCCAGCAGCAGCCACACCGGCAGGACGGCCGCGATGAACCCGTAGATGATGACGAACCAGGCGAGCATCGGACGATCCAGGTGCAGGTAGTGCTGCCCCCAGTCGGTCTTGGCGACCCAACCGCCCGCGACGATCACGGCGATCAGCAACACGAAACCGATGATCGAGACTTCGGTCACCTTCCCGGGCCGCAGATAGCGCAGGTAGACCCCCATGAACAGCGCGATCGGGATCGTCATGCCGACCGAGAACACGCCCCACACGCTCTCGCCGAGGGCGTTGACCACGACCAGCGCCAGGATGGCGACGATGATGATCATGATGGTCAGCGTCGCGAGCAGGGCGGCGGTGCCACCGATGACGCCGAGTTCGTCGCGGGCCATCTGGCCTAAAGAGCGTCCGCCCCGGCGCATCGAGAAGAACAGCACCAGGTAGTCCTGCACGGCTCCGGCCAGGACGACACCGACGATGATCCAGATCGTGCCGGGCAGGTATCCCATCTGGGCCGCCAGTACCGGCCCGACCAGCGGTCCGGCGCCGGCGATGGCGGCGAAGTGGTGGCCGTACAGCACCCGGCGATCGGTGGGCATGTAGTCCTGCCCGTTCTCCAGGTATTCGGCCGGAGTGGCCCGGGTGTCGTCGGGCTTGGTGATGTTCCTCTCGATGTAGGTCGCGTAGAACCGGTAGCCGATGAAGTACGTGCAGACCGCGGCGAACACGAACCAGATCGCGTTGATCGTCTCGCCGCGGGCCAGTGCGATCATCAGCCAGGCCGTCCCGCCCAACAGCGCGATCGTCACCCAGATGGCGATCCGCGCCGGCGTCCAGCGACGTTGGTCTTTGGCGATCTGCTCGGGCGTGAGGCTGACGGGGGGAAGCTGGTCGGTGGTCATGATCACTCCTGGTCGGACGGGGTATCCGGGGCGGCGGTGCCCGAGTGTCCTCACCTAACCGCCGCGCCCAGGAGCAGTCAAGGCCTGTTTCCCGAAGGGGTCGGTGCTCTATTCGACCCGTCTCGGGACACGTGACCCGGATCCACCGATCTGGGCTACTGCGCGACCCCAGCCGGGCGCACTGGCTGCGCCCGGCCGCTCGCCGTACGACTCGCCGTCGTCAGGGCGTGACGATGGCGAAGTCCGGATCGGTCTCGTCGAGCACCGCCATCAGCCGACCCAGCGTGCCCAGGTCGCCCTCGGTGACGATGCCGGCCGCGGCCAGTCCGTCCGGCGGCACCTGCCCGGTCAGCAACGCGGCCAGCCGGTTGCTGGGCAGCCGCAGCACCAGATCGGCGGGTGCGCTGTCGACGCCGGTGGTGTGCGACAGCACGCCGTTGCTGAGGGTCAGGTGATGCACCTCGCCGAGGTCGGTCAGGTCCACGTCCACCCGCAGGAACTCGTTCCAGGCGCGGGGGCCGTCCACCCGGATCGCGATGGCGTCGAACCACTGCTCCGGGGTGAGTTGGGCGAACAGGTCCGGTGCCGCCGACGTGGCCGGGGTGCCGAATCCGCCGTGCCGGAGTTCGTGCGCGGCGGACAGGTAGGCACAACGCCACGTCCCGTTCTCCGAGCCATAGCCCAACTGCTCGAAGGTGTCGGCGAGCAGTTCGTGGGCCTCGGCATGACCGGGCTCGGCGAAGACGACGTGGCTGAGCACTTCGGCCGTCCAGCGGAAATCGCCTTCGGCGAAGGAGTCCCGGGCCTTGGCGACGACGGCGTCCGCGCCGCCCATCCAGGCGACATAGCGTTCGCCCGCGGCGGTCGGCGGGTGCTGCCACAGGGTGGCCGGGTTGCCGTCGTACCAGCCGAGATAGCGCTGGTAGATCGCCTTCACGTTGTGGCTGACCGAACCGTAGTAGCCGCGCGCGTGCCAGGCGTTCTCCAGCGCCGGAGGCATTTGGAACACCTCGGCGATCTCGGGGCCGGTCATGCCCTGGTTGAGCATCCGGACGGTCTGATCGTGCAGGTAGGCGTACAGGTCGCGCTGTTCGGCCAGGAACCGCATCGCCCGCTCGTGCCCCCAGGTGGGCCAGTGATGGGACGCGAACACCACGTCGGTCTGGTCGCCGAACAGCCGGATCGCGTCGGCCAGGTATCGCGCCCAGGCGTGTGGGTCGCGGACCAGTGCCCCCCGGATGGTGAGGATGTTGTGCAGCACGTGGGTGGCGTTCTCGGCCAGGCAGAGCGCGCGCAGGTCGGGGAACAGGAAGTGCATCTCGGCCGGCGCCTCGGAGCCCGGCGCCATCTGGAACACCATCCGGACGCCGTCGACGGTGAGCTCCTCGCCGGTGTCGCGAATCTCGATGGTGGGCGGGATCAGGGTCACCGTTCCGGTGGACGTGGTCTGGCCGAGCCCGGCGCCGACCTGTGCCCGGGGTCCTCGCTCCAGCGCGGCCCCGTACATATAGCCCGCTCGTCGCGCCATGGCCGTGCCGGCGTAGACGTTCTCAGCGACGGCGTGGCTGGTGAAGCCGGCCGGCGCGATGATCGCAACGGCTCCCGAGTCGACATCGGCCTGGTCGACGACGCCGCGGACGCCGGCGAAGTGGTCGGCGTGGCTGTGGGTGTAGATCACGCCGGTGACCGGACGTTCGCCCCGGTGCGCGCGGTACAAGCCGAGGGCGGCCGCCGCCGTCTCGGTGGAGATCAGCGGGTCGATCACGATCACCCCGCGCTCGCCCTCGACGAAGGTGATGTTCGACAGGTCCAGCCCGCGCACCTGGTAGACCCGGGGCACGACTTCGAACAGTCCCTGAATGGCGTTCAGCTGTGACTGGCGCCACAGACTGGGGTTGACGGTGTCCGGCGCGTCACCGGCGAGGAAGTCGTAGGAGTCGCTGTCCCACACCACGCGTCCGTCGGCGGCATGGACGACGCCGGGCTCGAGTGCGGCGATGAAGCCGCGATGGGCGTCCTCGAAGTCCTGCCGGTCGGCGAACGGGAGAGAGTCGAGCAGTTCGCGATGCTGCGCGACGATGGCCGGGGTCGCCGGCTTGGGTTCGGTCATGGCTTCCTCCACTTTCAGCCGAGGGCCTTCGTCTTGAGCCGGTCGTACTCGGCGGGGGTGATCGCACCGCTGTCGAGGAGCGCTTTCGCCCGGGTGATCTGCGCGGTCGGGTCGGCTTCGCCGGCCACCGAACGAATGTATTCCTCGGCTGCTGCCTGGGCCTCCTCGGCCCCGGTCCGCTGCCGCTGCGCCATCCCGCGACCGCGGGCGAGCACATACACCAGTGCGGTGAGCGGCGGCGCGATGAACAAGGCGATCACCCAGGCCGCGCGCGCCCAACCGTTCAGCCCGCGGTCGCGGAAGATGTCGGCGATCACCTGGAAGAGCACCATCAGGTAGCTGATGAAGATGAAGGCCCACAACATCAGCCAGAAGAAGTCCCAGAAATGCACGTTTCACGCTCCGTTTCGTCTCGCGCCGCAGCAGCCGGCGGCTGTCGGCGACAGCGTCAACACTGATCTGGGCATCTCGGGACGGCATCACCCTCGCAGGGTGATTCGCCGATCATCAGTGCAGGTTCGGAGCGGGAGTCAATAGAGTCGCGCCATGCAGCCGTTGCGTCCGGCGGTCGCACCCGCCGTCTCCGCAGTCGTGCTGACCAGGCCGCCGCCGGGTCGGCGGGACATTGAGCGGCCGACCCTTTGGCGCCGCTTGGAAGGCATGGTCGGTGAGCATCGGATCACCCTGGTCGTCGCGCCTGCCGGGTACGGCAAGACCACGCTGCTGAGCGCGTGGGCGGCGCAGGCGGATCGCACGGTGGCCTGGCTGTCGCTCACTGAGGACGACCGGCATGCCGAGCACCTCGCGCGCGGCCTGCATGCGGCGCTGGTCAGCCTGGGACAGCGCGACGCGGTCGCGCGGGTGGAGCGGGTGCTCGTGGTCGACGACATCCACCTGGCGGTCGAGCAGGCGCGGCAGGTGCTGGTGCCCCTGATCGGGCAGCCCCCGGCCCGTCTGCGCCTGGTGCTGGCGGGGCGAGCGACCCCGCCCGGCCTGACCCGGCTCGTCGCCAGCGGCGAGGTGGGCCGGCTCGGCGTCGACGACCTGGCGTTCAGCGTCGCCGAGGTCGATCAGGTCGGGCGTGCGGTCGGCCGTCCGATCAGTGCCGATCGGGCCTCGCGGCTGTGGGCCACCACCGGCGGCTGGCCGGTCGCGGTGCGGCTCGCCCTTATCGCGCCTCCGACAAAAGGTGATGTCGTGGGGCCACCCGCGGACGGGCCGAGCATCCCCGACCTGCCCGAGTACCTGGTCGAGAACGTCCTGGACACTCTGGAACCCGATCTGCGGGACTTCGTGCTGCCCGCCTGCACCTGCGACTGGCTGACCGGGGCGCTGGCCGGTCGGCTCGTCGGCATCGACAACGGGGCCGAACAACTCGAGCGGGTGGTGGCCGCCGGCCTGCCTTTGGAGCGCATCAGTTCGTTCAAGGGCGAGCCGGTTTACCGGTGGCACCCGGTGATGGCGCACAGCGGACGTGAGATCCTGCTGCGCCGCGATCCGGCGCGCGCCCGACGGCTCAATCTGGTGGCGGCCCGCGCCATCGGCGCCCTGGATCCGTTCGCGGCCGCAGCTCACGCCCTGCGCGGCGGCGACCCGGCTCTGGCCGCCGAGCTGATCCGGTCGAACTGGCTCGCCGCCGTCCTGCGCGGCGACTCCGACGAGCTTGCCGAGCTGTGCAGGCGGTTGCCGCTGCCCTGGTCGCAGGACCCCGACATCCTTGCCGTCGTGGCCGCGTGCCGGCGCAACGCCGGCGACGCCGCCGGCGCGGTCGACCTCGATCGCCGGGCGCTCGCCGGGGCGTCCAGGCTGGACGCCGCCCGCCGCCGGCGTTTCGACCTGACCCGACTGCTCGCCCGGCTCTTCGTGCTGGACGACGGCGGGGCGCTGGGCGAGGAGTCCCGACTGGTCCTCCAGCGGCTGTCGGAGGACTCGCCGATCGACGGCGTCCTGCACGCTTGCGCGCTGCTGCTGGTCGGCTGGACGGAGCTTCGGCTGCGCCGGGTCCGGGCGGCCCTACCGATCCTGGCCGAGGCGACGCAGCGGTGTCGTGCTGAGGGCCTCGATGACCTGGCCGGACGGGCCCGGGCCAACTACGGCTTCGCATTGGCGTTCGCCGGTGATTTCGACGGCGCTGAGGCGGTCCTCGCCGAGTCGGGCACGACGGGGACCGGTGAAGGGACCTGGCGCCGCGCCGATGGCGCGATCGAATGGTTCACCCTCGGCTGGATCCAGTACTGGCGAGGTGAAGCCCGCGTGGCGATGGAGGCCCTGCAGCGGGCCGTGGACCAGGGCGGCGGGCTGGTCTCGTATGCGCTGTTGGCCCGGTGCTGGCTGCTCGATGCCGCCGTCGAGAGCAATGACCCCGTGCTGCTCGCCCGGGTTGAGCCGCTGCTGGCCGACATTCCCGATCACTCGATTCAAGGCCTGCCCTGGGCGGTGTACCGCGGCGTCGCGCAGGCCGGGATATTCGCCGCCCGGGGCAGCTTGGACGAGGCTGCGGCGACCCTCGACGCCGTCATCTTCTCCGACCACGCGATACCCGCCGCCAATGCTCAGGCGGCCGCCCTGTACTGGCGCTGCGGGCGTCCGGACGCGGCAAGGCGGCAGGCCGATCTTGCCCGCGGCGACCTGCCCGGGTACTTCCGGATCGGCGGCCTCGTGGTGGCCGCACTTTGCGACCGCAGGACGGGTGCGACGGCGTCCGCCCACACCCTGATCGAGGAGGCCTTGGCGCTCGGGGCGCGGGAGGGCCTGCTGCGGCCGTTCAGCCGTCCCGACCCGGACCTGGCCGAACTCCTCGCTGAACACGCCGACCGAGGGACGAGCCACGAGCAGTTCCTGGCGCAGGCGATCACTCGCCAGCGCGCGGTGACGGCGTCCGCGGTCGGTGCGCAGCTCAGTGCACGTGAGGCAGAGGTGCTGAGCCTGCTTGAGACCAGGATGACCGCCGCCGAGATCGCGGCGGGGCTGTACATCAGCGCCAACACGCTCAAATCGCACGTCCGGTCGATCTATCGCAAGCTGGGCGTGACGAACCGGCGCGATGCCGTCCGGGTGGGCCGGCTCGCCGCTAGTGAATGACGACCTTGAGGCCGATCAGCACCATGCCGAGAAGCGCGGTCACCGACGCGCTCGCGATCCGGAGCCATTGCAGCTGCGACCACGCGGCGACCTTGAGATAGCCGAGGACACCGAGCACGACGACCGCGAGCCACAGCGTGCCCCAGATCGCGGCCTGGTCGGAGACGACGTTCGCCACCCCGAGCAGCAGCACGGTCACCGGCAGCAGCGCCGACACCAGCATCCCCCAGGAGTGCTCGACGGTGTGTCGGGCGGCATGCGCCAGGCGCTGTCCGGCGGGCACGTCGAGTTCGAGCTCATCACCCAGATGGGCGACGGCGCCCGCGTAGATGTGCGCGGCCCAGAACACCAGCACGGTGGCGACCACCTTCACCAGCACGTCCCACGAGGCCGCGTCCGAATCCGACAGGATCACCACCAGTCCGGCGACCAGGATGACTCCGTAGACCGCCGACTCCGTGCCGAGACGCTCGAGTGCGCGGTTCGGCAGCATGGGGCGTCCTAGCTCAGCAACTTCGCCTTCGCCGCGGCGAACTCGGCGTCGTCGAGGACGCCACTGCGGTGCATATCGGCCAACTGCTGCAGTTTGGCGATCAGGTCGCCGCCGTTGGACGCGGTGGGCTCGGCAGCCGCGGGTGCCTGCGCCTGCAGGGCACCGACCTGGGCCTGCAGGCCGGCGATCTCGGTCGCCTGGGCCTGCTTGGCGGCAGCCTCCTGGGCCGCCGCCTGCTGCCGCGCGGCCTGCTTCTGGGCCACGTTGCCGGAAACCGCGGTTGCGGTGCCGGCCACGACTGCAGTGCGTGCCGCGGTGCCGAGTAGGGACGGGCGTCCGGCTCGTCGACGACGCATTGATTTCTCCTTCGGTCGGGCGCTACCTCTCGGGCGGCCATCGTGAGTGGGATCGTCGCGGCGTGGGCACGGCGGTCCGAACGGCAATCCTCGCAGCTTTGCCCGCCCATCGACATCACCCCGGCCGGGTTATCCGCATGATCGAGCACGATCGGGTCGGTCACGACGGGGGAGGAGTCCGCGCGGCATCCCGAGGCCGGCACAATGACCATGAGAACCGCTCTCAGATATAGACATATTGCAATCTATTTATAAGTATGGTGACATGGTGCCCATGGACGCGGAGGCCGGTCTGGCTGCGGCGGCGCAACTGTTCAAGGTGCTCGGCAGCGAGTCGCGGTTGTTGTTGCTCACGCTGATCGGTGAGGAGCCGCGAACCGTGGGGGCGCTGACCGCGGCAACGGGACTTTCGCAGCCGCTGGTTTCCCAGCATCTGCGCACGCTGCGTCAGGGCGGCCTGGTGGTCGCCAGTCGTTCCGGAAAGGAGGTCACCTACCACCTTGCCGACCGGCACGTCACCCACGTCATCGCGGACGCCCTCGCCCACGTCCAGGAACCCGTTCTCGACCCAGAGACGGACGACTGAACTCCAGGAAGGGAGCTTTCATGACCACCCAGCACGACACGGCCGAGCACACCCAGGCAGAGCACGCTCACGGCACCGATTGCGGCCATCAGGAGGTGCAGCACGGTGACCATGTCGACTACCTGCACGACGGCCATCGGCACGCCGCGCACGAGGATCACTACGACGAGCACGAGGAGGTCGCCGAGCACGCCCCGGCCGACCACGCCCATGGCGACGACTGCGGTCACGAGGCCGTCGAGCACGGCGACCATGTCGACTATGTCCACGACGGGCATCGGCACGCCGTCCATGGCGATCACTACGACGAGCACTGAGTAGTGGTCCTCGCCGGCTGAGCTCGTCGAGCCCTGGTCTCGACGAGTTCGACCGGCGGCGAGGGGGTTCTTTCGGATGAACCGGCCTCGCGGCGTTGGCAGGGCGTGCGCTGAAGCCGAGGTGCTGCAACGCCATTGGGGCCCGGGCGCTGGACGCCGAAGGCCTAGTGCTGGCACAGCAGCCGGCCGAGCGGCAGGAAGACCAGGTACTCGGCAACATGCTGGCCCGCAGTGACACCCGGGTGTCCTAGGGTGAGCGGCAGATGCCGACAGCCCGATCGAGCGCAGGATCGGGTCACCTGCGGGATCAGGCCGCTGTTGATTTCGGCAACGTCTGTCCAGTGAAACAGTGTTGTCGTAGGTGTTGTCAGGACCGGTGTGAGTGTTGTCACTTTCGCGAACGCTACCGATCCGTGCCGCGCCGGCTGAAAACTGTCAGAGGAAGCCTTTACCGTGGATGCATGAATCGGTCGATCATTCTGGCTGTGGGATCTATTCCTGGCTGGCCGCTCGCGAAAAGTGTCGGTGGCAGAGGTTAGGGTCCAGGTATGAGTATCGGGGCAGAGGTCGGGATAGCGGTGGCGGATTTCGCCACGGCTGTAACTGGTCTGCTCGATCACCTCGACCACAATAGTGTGGCTTTGTTGACGGATCGGAAGCAGTTGGATCTGATGGCTGATCTATTGACGGTGCAGTCGCGGCTGTCGGGGGTGGTGCACACCGTGCTCGGCCAGGTCGACCGGGCCGAAGCAGCCATGACCGCCCACGGCATCCCCACCACCAGCTGGCTGGCCGCCGAGTTGCGCCACACCCGTGGCGAGGCCTCGGCGATGGTTCATCATGCGGCCGATCTGCACCGGTTCAGCCAGCTCGGTGCTGCGCTGCGTGACGGGCGGGCGAACGACCGGCAAGCCCGGGCAATCACGCAGGTGTTGAAGAAGCTCCCCAGCGATCTGGGTGTCGAAGCTGAAGCGAAAGCGCAAGCGACGATGATCGGCCACTGCGGCGACTTCGACAGTCATGAACTCGCCGGCTTGTCACGGCATCTGCTGGACGTGGTGGCTCCCGAGGTTGCTGAGGAGGTGGAGGCGAAACGGCAGGAACGGGAGTTGCGCGACGCCCAACAAGCCCGGCATTTGAACTTTGCTGATGACGGGCACGGGTCCACCACCATCAAAGGCAGCCTGCCAACCGCGGACGCGGCGCTGATCAAAGCCCAGATTGAGGCGTTGGCGCAGCAGATGCATCGCACCGCGTTGGAACTACGCGATCCGGGCGTGCCGCAACCGACCTGGCCGCAACGCCGTGCCGATGCGCTGGTCGAGTTGGCCCGCCGGATCGCGATCCAGCAGTCGGCACCCCGACATGGCGGCGACCGACCCCATCTGGTGGTGCTGATCGACTACCTGGATCTGCTGGCCGATTGTCACGGTGCCGGTCTGGCTGACGGCACCCAGCTGACCGCCGGCCAGCTCCGCCAGCACGCGTGTGATGCCGGCGTGCTGCCGGTGATCCTGGGCGGCCCCTCCGGCGTGCTCGACGTGGGCCGCGAACAACGCCTGGTCACTCCCGATATCCGCCACGCGCTGCAGGTCAGGGACAAGGGTTGTGTGTTCCCCGGCTGCGATCGGCCGGCGGCTGATTGCGACGCCCACCACATCACCCCCTGGGCGCACGGTGGGCCGACCGCGTTGTCGAATCTGTGTTTGTTGTGTAAGCATCACCACAATCTGTTGGAACCCGACCCGAAACGGGCGCCTGAGTTGCAATGGCAGATCCGCATCTCGAACGATGGGATACCAGAGCTGATTCCACCACGGTTTGTGGACAAACACCGACGTCCCCGACGCCACCAACGATTCCGACCACCCGAATAGCCGGAGATATCCACTCTCGGCACTGAAGCCGCCGCGGACTGAATGCAGGGCAGGAATGGATGCAGGGCAGGAATGGATGCAGGGCAGGAATGGATGCCGGGCGACTACCGGCCTCGCCGGCACCAGAGTTACGTTCAGTCCGTTGGTGACACGACGCGGTAGGACGACGTCCAATCCGGGCACGGCTACCGCCTGATCGAAGGAATCGAAGCGGGTCCGGGGCAAAGGCCCCACATGAGTCGAGGGGCCCGCGTGGCGTGTCGCCTACTGACTCACTGACGTGTGCCGCACCACCGCGAGGCCGCGATCGGCTGTCTTCAGCGCCAGTCCCGCGTCGCGTAGCTCGTCGCGCAGTCCGTCCTGGGACGGCATCGCCCAGGACGAGGTGAACGATGCGGACCGGATCAGCCGCTCGCCGTCGAAGACCTGGTACTCGGCGACGGAGGTGCCGGGGAACTCGGTCGGCAGCAGACGCTCGACGTACCGATGCCGCCCGATCCGGCGCTCCTCGATCACGATGTCGGTGACGGGCGCGGACTGTGGACGGACGGTGACCAGCCCGACACCGTCCGGGGTGAGCAGGGTGGCCAGCCGTTCGAAGGTGGCTCGGCGTTCCTCGGCGCTGAGATGGCCCAGCATGTGCGCGCAGAGGAAACCGTCGATAGGCCCGATCTCGTCGAGAATCTCGGGTGCCGCACCGGCGTACACGCTGACCCGCTCGCACAGTTCGGGGTCGTCGGCGATCCTGGCGAGCAGCACGGACCGCATGGTGAGGGACGGCTCGACGGCGACGATCTGGGCTCGGGTTGCGTGGGCCAAGCGCACGGTACCCACGCCGCTACCCGCGCCGAGATCGAGGATGGTTGCGTCCGGTCCGAGGCTGCCAAAGGTCGTTGCCAGCGTCCCTACGAGTGGATCCCAGGCGTCCGGCATGAACAGGTCGTGCAACTCGCCGAGCTCGGCGTAGTGGTCGGTCATCGGTGTCCTTCGTCTATGGGCCGAGGTTGAGTGATCGTGACGATGCCGAACCCGGTCACTTCCCGGCTGGTCGAGCTGGTCGAGACCTCAAACATGCGGTTGACAAGGGGTGTCGAGGCTCAACCGATAATGGCTGCCGGGGTGCCGCGGAATCGCGGGTGGAGCAGGACGAACGCGGCCACGATCGCCATCACGACCGTGCCGAGGATGACCGGCAGCAGCGGCCAGAGGCTGTACAGAGCGGTGCCCAGGGTGGGGGCGATCACGAAGGTGAGCCCGTTGGTGGCGCCGATCAGGCCGGCCAGGCCGCCCTGCTCCTCGCGCCGCATCAGCAACGACGGGCCGGCGGTGTAGCCCGGCATGGCCACGCCCAGCCCCAGCCCGATCAGCAGGATCGCGACGAACAGCACCGCCGCGCCGGCGTCCGGTATCAGGGCGGCGAAGCCGGTCAGTGCGACCGTGCTGCCAACCCGCAATAGGGTCGGCGGCGCCCAGCTGCTGCGCGGCACGATGATGCCCTGCGCCACCACCATGCCGACGCCGGCTGCCAGTAGTGCGCCGCCGGTGACCAGGCCAGTGGTCTGTGCGTCGAGGCCGAGCCGGTCCTGAACGATGAACCCGGTGATGACCTGAATGAAGCCGAGCGCGGTGAACATGCCGAAGCCGGCCAGCAGGAACGGCCACACCCGCGCGTCCAGCGGACTGATCCGGGGCGGCTGTTCGACGAGTTCGGTGTGCGCCTCACGACGAAGCCGGACGCCCAGCAGCACCAGCCCGATCGCCAATAGCACCGGGACGGCGAGCAGCGGAACGATCAGCCCGAACGCGGCCAGGACGCCGCCGAGCACGGAACCACCGATCATCGCGACGCCCTGCACCGCCCCAATGCCGGCCATGCCCTTCACCCGGGTCTGCTCGTCGCTGGTGACGTCGGCGATGTAGGCCTGCGCGGTCGGCGGGACGGCGGCGATCGCCGATCCGAAGCCGACGCCGCGCAGCAGCACGAACAGCGCGAACAGTCCGGTGCCGGTGAGGACGCCGGTCATGCCCAGCCAAGCGACCAGTGCGAACGCCGTCATTGTTGCGGTGGCAAGCGCGAACGCGGCGACCAGCACCGGTTTGCGGCCCCAGGCCTGCGAGCGGCGTCCCCAGGTTTGGCTGGTCAGCACCAGCATGACCGCGGCCGCACTGATCGTGACGCCGATCTGCCATTCGGCCAGCCCGACCTCACGGGACAGTGGCGCGATGATCGGGTTGAGCGTCATCTGGCCGAGGTAGACCAGCAGCACAGCGCTGAGCAGCAGCCCGATCTGCGGACGCGTGGTGGTGCTCGGATTCGTGGCGGTCACTGTGCGGTACCTCCGGTCAGGGTGGATGCCAACCCGGCGATGGTGGTGTCGACGGTGAAGTGGTAGTACGCGATGCGCATCCGGGCCGCGGTCTCGCCGCCCTCGGCGAACGGACGCAGGAAGTCGCGTCCCATCGCGCGGACGTCGTCCGATGCGGTCGGCAGCTGCCGGAACTCGGTCATCATCGTGGCGTGGTCGCGAGGGCCATCCCCCTCGTGCTGCAGGCGATCGTCACTCATCGAGATGGTCAGCATCGCGCTGTTGAGCAGCACCGCGTAGGCGAGTTCGGTGCGGTCGCCGAAGCCGGCGCGGCGCAGGATCGCCATTCCGGCCTCCAGCACGGGGAGCACCGCGGGAATCGTCGGGCCGTGCATCAGCATCCACTTCGCCACACCCGGATACTCGCCGGCGAGCGGCTGCACGGAGTGGAGCAGCGTCCGGAACCAGGCCTGCCACGAGAGCTCGGCGTCCGGCAGTTCGATTCGGACGAGGACGCGCTCCACGACTCGGCGGCAGAGCAGATCCTTGCCGCCGACGTGGTGGTAGATCACCGACGGCGCGACCCCGAGCCGTCCGGCCAGGTCGCGGATCGACCAGCTCATCAGGTGTGACTCACGGGTCAGCTCTTCAGCGGCATCGACCACGCGGTCCGGTGTCAGGCCGACATGGAACGGCACGGTGACGGTGTCATTCATCCGCTCTCCTTCCTACTGGCTCGGCTCCGTTGCTTGAGCTTGTCGAAACCCGGTGAGGTCTCGACAAGCTCGACCGACGGGGGTGGGTCTCGACCAACGGGTGGTGGCCTCGACCGACGTCTTGATCTCGTCTCGCGGACAGATTAGAACAGTGTTCATTCTATTCAAAGATAATGGTTCTCAATCCAGTCGAGGGGAGGGTGGACCGAAGCCGGTCGATCTGCGCGTCCGGCGCTTGCCCGTGCGGCCGGATGGGGAGAGCATCGGGGAGTGAGTTCCGGCTCCTTGCGCAACGCGGGCGTCCAGGCGGGAATTGCCTCCGCCGTCCTGTTCGGCGCGGGCACCCCGGCCGCGAAGCAGTTGCTGGGTGAGGTGTCGCCCTGGCTGCTGGCGGGGCTGTTGTACGTCGGGTCGGGCTTCGGTCTCGGCCTCTACCGGATCGTTCGGCGGCTGCCGCGAGTCCGGCTCGCGCGGGAAGAACGGCTGCCGCTCGCGGGCGCCGTCCTGTTCGGCGGGCTGCTCGGCCCGGTGCTGCTGATGGCCGGGCTGGCCGGCATGCCGGCTTCGGGTGCTTCGCTGCTGCTGAATGCCGAAGGAGTGTTCACCGCACTGCTGGCCTGGTTCGTGTTCCGCGAGAACGTCGACCGGCGGATCGCGCTGGGCATGGCGGCCATCGTCGGCGGCGCCGTCGTGCTCGCCGTCCCGGCGGGAGGGGTCGAGTTCGGTTCGGGCTGGTCGTCGCTGGCCGTGCTCGGCGCCTGCCTGTGCTGGGGTGTCGACAACAACCTGACCCGCAAGGTCGCCCTCACCGACGCCACCTGGCTGGCGGCGGTCAAAGGCGCCGTGGCCGGTCCGGTCAACCTGGTGCTGGCCTTCCTGCTCGGCGCGACCATGCCGCAGGCGACGAGCGTGCTCGCCGCCATGGGTGTCGGGCTGGTGGCCTACGGGGTCAGCCTGGTGTTGTTCATCGTGGCGATGCGAGAGGTGGGGACGGCACGAGCCGGCGCCTACTTCTCGGTGGCACCGTTCTTCGGCGCGATCGTCGCGCTCGCCCTTGGCGAGCCGCTGACTGCTCCGCTGCTGGTGGCTGCCGCGTTGATGGCGCTCGGCGTGTGGCTGCACCTGAGCGAACGGCACGAGCATGAACACACCCACCTGGCAGTGCGGCACGACCACTGGCACCGCCATGACGACGGCCATCACCATCATCCGCACACCGAGCCGGTGGCGGGCGGAACCTGGCACCGGCACGAGCACGTCCACGAGGCCGTGACCCACACGCATCCGCACTTCCCGGACTCGGATCACCGGCACACGCACTGACGCTCTTGCCGATTCGGCATCAGGAGTTTCACCCACCCGTTCCGGTCTCGTACCGTCGGAAAGATCTATTGAGAACGGTTGTCACTGACCGGGCGTGAGCCCGGTGGTGTCCGAAAGGTGCGCGATGAGGACTTCCCGAACTGGTCGGTGGCTGCCGGCGCTGGTGGTGGCCGGCCTGGTGCTCGCCGGTTGTTCGACCGCGGCCCCGGCCACTTCGGCCGGCAGTACGCCGTCCGTGACCGCGACGGCCGGCTACCCGGCGACGGTCGCTTCCTGCGGCCGCGATTTCAGCTACGCCAAAGCGCTCCCGGAGACTCGCCGGTGAGCGATCGGATGGTTGAGCTTGTCTAACCCCCCCGGCCGCAACGCTCTTCGCGGGTCTCGACAAGCTGCGAGAGCCAACGGTGGAATACCGGCCCAGCCAAGAACGTCAGTAGAGAATGAGAATCACTCGCGATTAGGTTAGTCTGGTGCCGTCCCAGACCAAGCCGGCGAGAGCCGACCAAAGGAGGCCGTTCATGTCCGACCCGCAGATGCTCGCCCGCTTCGAAACCGGCGACGGTTTCATCGCCGCGCTGGACCAAAGTGGCGGCAGCACACCGAAGGCGCTGAAGTCCTACGGCATCGACGAGTCCGCCTACTCCACCGACGCCGAGATGTACGACCTGATCCAGGCGGCCCGCGCCCGGATCATCACCAGCCCCGCCTTCACCAGCGACCGGATCCTCGGCGCGATCCTGTTCGAGGCCACCCTTGACCGGCAGATCGACGGCGAGGGCGTGGCTGCCTACCTGTGGCAGCGCAAGGGCATCATTCCGTTCGTCAAGATCGATAAGGGCCTGGCCGACCATGCCGACGACGTCCAGCTGATGCGCGACATCCCCGGCCTGGACGAGTTGCTCACCAAGGCGCACGGACTCGGTGTCTTCGGCACCAAGGAGCGCTCGGTGATCCATGCCGCGAACGCCGCCGGCATCGACGCGGTCGTCGCCCAGCAGTTCGAGCTGGGCCGGCGTGTGCTGGACGCCGGCCTGATGCCGATCCTGGAGCCCGAAGTGAGCATCGGCGCCCCCGACAAGGCCGAGGCAGAGTCACTGCTCAAGGCGGCGATCCTGGCCCGGCTCGGCGGACTGGGGGAAGAAGAGGTCGCGCTCAAGCTGTCCCTTCCGACCGTCGACGGCTTCTACACCGACCTGATCGAACACCCCAATGTCGCGCGGGTGGTCGCCTTGTCCGGCGGCTACAGCCGCGATGAGGCCAACGACCGGCTGGCCCGCAACCCGGGCTTGATCGCCAGCTTCAGCCGGGCACTGCTCGACGGTCTGACGGCGCAGCAGAGCGACGACGAGTTCGACGCCGCGCTGGCGTCCGCGAGCGAGTCGATCTACGCCGCCTCGGTCGCCTGAGCGCGTGTCATGAGCGCTGATCGGCGTTGGGTATCGGACGCCCAGTATCGCTGCATTCGCGCCGGACTACGGGTGTTGTCGGCCTGGACGCGACCGTCTCGCGATCCCGAAGCGGCGCTCAGCCGGGCGTTGCGCCATGAGCCCGATGGTGGCCAGGTAATGGTCGGACTGGCCACCATCGCTCGGCTGCTCGCCATGGAACTCGCGGCCACCACCGGGCGCAGCGAGCGCGAGGTGATCGAGTGCACCAGCGCGACCGTCGCACAGCTGCAATGCGCGGTGACGCCGAACACCGGCACGACGTGATCCCCGCCCGGTCGCGAGTCTTCGCCGGGGTGCCGGACGCCGTCGAGGCGTCACCGCCGGCGCTGCCGGTGCCCCCGGTCTTCGTGCTGGTGCTGGCCGGTCTGACCACCGGCGTTGCCGTCCTGGGACTGGTGTCGATCTCGGTCGGCTCGGTGTCGATCGGGCTGGCTGAGGTGTGGGGCATCGTGGGACGGCACCTCGGCCTCCCGGGTGCCGCGGGAGATGCTGTCATGGATCAGATCGTCTGGACCGTCCGGCTGCCGCGAACCCTGCTCGCCATCCTGGTCGGGGCCGGTCTCGGCGTGGCCGGCACCGTGATCCAGGCCGTGGTCCGCAACCCGCTCGGTGACCCGCAGCTGATCGGCGTCACGCCGGGCGCGGGCTTCGGGGCGGTGCTGGTGATCGTGCGGCGTCGGCGAACACGAACGCCACTCCGACGACGAAGGCGGTGACGATCACGTGGCCGGCGGTCACCACGCCCACTGCGTGCGCGGCCGATACGGACAGCATCGCGACGCCGGCCACAGTGCTCCAGGCCGCCATGGTGCGGCGGGCGTCCCAGCCGGTCGGCCAGCGCCCCGGCGGGCAGGCCGAGCAGCAGGTAGGGCAGTGCCCCAGCCGCGGCCAGCAACCCGGTCAGGGCGGCGCTGCCGGTCAACTGATAGATCAGCACGGGCAGCGCCACCAGGCTCATCACGTTGCCGATCCAGGCGGCGATGCGGGCACTCAGATAACGCGGGTAGCCGGCAATGGCGCCCAGTTTCGGCGGTGTCGGTTCGGTCATCGCGGACTAGGCGCTGAGCCGGCGATAGCGCAGCAGCCGGCGCAGCGCGGCCGCGGTTGGACGCGAATCGGCCGGGGCGAGCGCGTCCTCCAAGCGGGCCCGGACGGCCGCCAGGTCGAGGTCCATGCCGATCGCCACCAGGGCGTCAGCGGCGGACGCCGGGCTGCCGTCGGCGACGTGGATCTGCCGGCCGACCAGATTCACCACCTGTCGGCGCGGCGTCGCCGGCGCGGCCACCCGGACGCAACCCTTGAGCCGGTACACGCCCTCCGGCGGTCGTTCCAGCAGTTCGATCAGCCGAGCCGGGTCGATCGGCGCCGGTGCCGTCACCGTGACCGCGTCCGCGTGACTGTGGCTGGGGGTGTGGCCGGCCCGGCCGAGGTCCAGGGCCGGCTGCTCGTCGTCCCTGGTCAGGGCCGGATCGATGATCAGCAGTGGGTCGATCCGGGCCGCCGTGGTGGCCACCAGGTGGGCCCGCGGATTGCCGGCGCGTACCCGGGCGGCGATCCGGGCCACGCGTTCGGCTCGCTCGGCGACCGGCACCCGGTCGATCTTGTTGATCACCGTCAGCGACGCGGCGGCATGGCGGGCCAGCGGCGGCCCGCCCCGGTCGACGGTGCCCAGGTGGTCCGCGGCATTGATCACATCCACCAGGCCGCCCGGACGGACGCGTTCCACCCCGCTGAACCGGACCAGCCGGGCCAGCGCCCCCGGCTCGGCGATCCCGCTCGCCTCGATCACGATCGCGTCGAGCCGCCGGGACGGGTGGGCGAGCTTCTCCAGCGCCTCGTCCAGCCCGCCGGCGTCGGTCAGGCAGCACAGGCAGCCGCCGGCGATCGAAGCCGGCTCGTCCACCTGGCCCGAGACCAGTGCCGCGTCCACGTTGATCGCACCGAAATCGTTGACCACCACGCCGATCCGTGACCTGGAGGCGCGCAACAGGTGATTGAGCAGGGTGGTCTTGCCTGCTCCGAGATACCCGGTCAGTGCGATGACCGGAAGTTTGGCAGCCGTGTCGATCTCCGTTCAGGCCCTGCGCAACAGCCAGTAGCTGCTGTCGCCCAGCCGCTCGGCATGCAGCCACACGCTGGCCGCCTCGGCGAGCAGCGTTTCGGGGCTCGGGTGGTGGTAGACGTGCTCGGCGACCTCTTCGGTGAGCACTCGCTCGCCGTCCAGGCTGAGGTATGTCATCCGCCAGCGCAGCCGCTCGCCGCCGTCCGGGGTCGCCTCGCCGATCACCCGGTACTCCAGGTCGCCGACTCTGGTGCGGGCGAACGTGGTCGCCGCGACAGCCTCCGGCCGCTCGGGCGGCTGCAGGTCGATCAGGGCCGCCCCGTCGTGTGGCAGCCGGTCCCCGAGTTCGGCGAGGACGGCGGCCCGCTCGCCCGGATCGAAGTGCCCGAGGACGCCCAGCAGGATGGCTCCGCCGATCCGGTGGGGAAGCGTTGCCGAGAAGAAGTCCTCAGGGCGCACGGTGACCCGCGCGGTCCAGTCGGGACGCGCCGCGATCCGGGAGAGCAACACTGCCCGCATCGCGGGGCTGGGCTCGAGCGCCAGGACTCGCGCCGCCGCGGACTCCTCCAGCACCCACGCGGTGTTCAGGCCGCTGCCGGCTCCGACATCGAGGATCGGTCCGGCGTCCGGCCGCAGCCGCGGTGCAAGGTGTTCGAGAGCCTCGGTCTGCGCAGCCCGCCAGGGAGCGTTCAGCAGGTCGTAGGCGCCCGCGGTCGCCGCATAGGGGTCGGTCATTCCCCGCCTTCCGAAGTGGACTCGCTGGACAATCTAGATGATGAGAATCATTCTAAGATAGCCGGAGCGGGTCAGTCAGCCGAGAGCGCGGTTGTGATCGGCCCGGACGCCGCGGCATCCCCGCGCGCCGGCCGGTGCGAACCTGGTTCGAGCGATCTGAGCGGCTGGCGGGACGCTGCGAAAGTCAGCGCTTCTCGACCCTCGCGGCGGCCCGGCTGCCCTCCACCTGGCGCTGGGTTTCGGTGTCGCCGATCGTGGCGAAGGTCATCAAGAAGCTGCGCGAGCCGTCGGAGTGTTGCACGACGACGACGTTGACGTTGTCGCCGGGGATCGAGCCGAGGTAGTTCACCCGCACCTCGTAGCGCAGTTCCCACGCGTCCAGCCCGCCGAGTGTGCTGGCTTTGCTGGTCTGCATGGTCAGCTTGCCCCGGCCGCCGCTGTAGAACCGGCCCACCGAATCCTCGGCGATCGCGGCGGCCTGCTCGTCCAGCGAGCCGGTCAGCGACCGCGGCTGAATCCCACCGAGGATCACCTCGCTGACCCAGCTGGAGGTGATGGTGCGTTTCAGGCCGGTCGCGCAGATCGCCCAGGGAATGGTCCGGACGGGATCCACCGACCACCGGGAGTCACGGATCACCGGCACGCTCAAACCGCCGCCATAGAGGCGTCCGCCGACCACCGCCGTGTCGTAGCGAGGACACGGCAGGTGGGTCTCGGGGCGGGTCGGCGTCGGGGACGGCGTCGGCTTCCGGCTCGGCGTCCGGGTCGGAGTAGGAGAGGGCGAGGGTGCGCGCTCGTCCCAGGCCGAAGCCGTCGGCGCGGGTGGCCCGGACGTGGTCGGGGCCGGTCCGCCGCGGAACAACTGCGGCAGGGCGAAGACCGCCAGCAGGGCGACAACCACGACGAGCGCGATGATCGCCCAGAGCGCCGCCGGGTTCGGCCTGTCCGGACGCGGGTCCGCTGCGGTGCTGGGGTCGGCCGACAGTTGCCGGGTCCAGGCGGAACCGTCCCAGTAGCGGAACATGCCCTGTTGCCCGCCGGGATCGGGGTACCAGCCCGGTTGTGCCATGAAGTCTCCTCGGAACCGGTGCCATCATGCCCGGTGTGCCGGTCAGGGCAGTGTGAGCACCTCGGCGCCGTCGCTGGTGACCACCAGCGAATGCTCGAACTGGGCGCACCGGCTGCGGTCGTTGGTGACCACCGTCCAGCCGTCCTGCCACAGGTTCGAGCGATAGTCGCCCAGGGTCAGCATCGGCTCGATGGTGAACGTCATGCCCGGCCGCATCACGGTGGTCAGCGACGGCTCGTCGTAGTGCGGAATCACCAGTCCGGAGTGGAACGACGTGTGGACGCCGTGGCCGGTGTAGTCCCGGACCACGCCGTAGCCGAAGCGCCTCGCATAGGACTCGATCACCCGTCCGATCACATTCACCTGACGCCCGGGCCGGACCGCCTTGATCGCCCGGCTCAGCGCCTCCTGGGTGCGCTCGGAGAGATCGCGGGACGCCTGGTCGACCGTGCCGCAGAAGAAGGTGCCGCAGTTGTCGCCGTGCACGCCGTCCACGAAGGCGGTGACGTCGATCTTGACCAGGTCGCCGTCCTCGAGCGGCCGGGTATCCGGGATGCCGTGACAGATCACCTCGTTGACCGAGGTGCAGATCGACTTCGGGAAGCCGCGGTAGCCCAGCGCCGAGGGGTAACCACCGTTGTCGCAGATGTATTCATGGGCGACCCGGTCGAGCTCGTCGGTGGTCACGCCCGGGGCGATCGCGGCCGCCGCGACGTGCATCGCCCGGGCGGCCAGCCGCCCGGCGACTCGCATCCGCTCGATCACGTCCGGGGTCTGCACATCCGGCCCGCGGTAGCGGTCGGGCGCGGGGCGTCCGACATAGTGCGGACGGCCGATCGCGGCCGGCACCCGGCGCTCGGGCGTCAGCGGATAGGGCTTGATCGCGGTCACGGGCGCGAGCATAGTGGGGCCACCGGGCGGCAAAGGGGCGAGCATGAGCGGCGGTGACTGGTACTGGTGCTTGAAGCACCACGCGGTGGAACCCTACGAGGGCTGCAAGGCCGAAGACCGGCTGGGTCCCTACCCGAGTCGCGACGAGGCGGCGCACGCACTGCAGAAGGTGCAGCAGCGCAACGAGCAGTGGGACGCCGAGGACGACTGAAGGCCGGCACGGCCCGTCCGGGCCGCGGGTCACCGGGGTTGAGCGTCGTCGTTTGGTGGATGTAACCCAACTGAAACACTTCGGGCGGCAGACTAGCCGCCATGGATAAGCAGACAGAGTTCGTCCTGCGTGCCATGGAAGAGCGCGATGTCCGCTTCGTCCGGCTCTGGTTCACCGACGTCCTGGGATTCCTGAAGTCGGTCGCGATCGCCCCCGCCGAACTCGAGGGTGCGTTCGCCGAGGGAATCGGCTTCGACGGATCCGCCATCCAGGGCTTCACCAGGGTGTACGAATCCGACATGGTGGCGCACCCCGACCCGTCCACCTTCCAGCTGCTGCCCTGGCGCGGCACCACCCAGGGCACCGCCCGGATGTTCTGCGACATCCGGCTGCCCGACGATTCGCCGGCCTTCGCCGACCCGCGGTACGTGCTCAAGCGCGCCCTGCGCAAGGCCGCCGACATGGGTTTCACCTTCTACACCCACCCCGAGGTCGAGTTCTACCTGTTCAAGCAGCCGCTCGAACCGGGACAGCCGCCGGTCCCGGTCGACCGCGGCGGCTACTTCGACCACACCACCGCCAACGCCGGCACCGACTTCCGCCGGCACGCGATCACCCTGCTCGAGCAGATGGGCATCTCGGTCGAGTTCAGCCACCACGAGGGCGGCCCGGGCCAGCAGGAGATCGACCTGCGCTACGCCGACGCGCTCACCATGGCGGACAACATCATGACCTTCCGGGTGGTGATCAAAGAGGTCGCCGCGATGAAGAACATGTTCGCCTCGTTCATGCCCAAGCCGCTGGAGAGCGAGCCCGGCTCGGGCATGCACACCCACCTGTCGCTGTTCGAGGGCGACAGCAACGCCTTCTACGACGCGTCCGCGGAGTACCACCTGTCCAAGATCGGCCGGCAGTTCATCGCCGGCCTGCTCCGGCACGCGGCTGAGATCGCTGCGGTGACCAACCAGTGGGTGAACTCCTACAAGCGGCTGGTCGGCGGCTCCGAGGCGCCGCGGTACATCTGCTGGGGTCAGAACAACCGTTCCGCGCTGGTCCGGGTGCCGATGTACAAGCCGTCCAAGGGTGCCTCGGCGCGGGTCGAGCTGCGCTCGATCGACTCGGCGGCGAACCCCTACCTGGCATACGCGCTGGTGCTCAACGCCGGTCTGGCCGGCATCGAGAACGACTACGAGCTGCCCGAAGGTGCCGAGGACGACGTCTGGTCGCTCACCGAACGGCAGCGCCAGGCGCTCGGGATCAAGCCGCTGCCCCGCTCGCTGGACACCGCGATCACCCTGATGGAGAACTCCGAGCTGGCCGCCGAGACCCTCGGCGAGCACGTCTTCGACTTCGTGCTGCGGAACAAGCGCGCCGAGTACGAGTCCTACCGCTCCCAGGTGACCCCCTGGGAGCTGCGCACCTCGCTGCCGTCGCTGTGAGGCGTCCGCCGGACGTCGTCCGCCCCGGCCGCTAAAGCCCTGCCTAACTACCTGTGCCCTCCCGCAGGTGGGAGGGCACAGGTAGTTAGGCAGGGGCTTACCGCGCGGTGTTGCGGGGGAGCGGGAACAGGGCCGTCAGGTCGCTGTGCGCTCCGCTGGCCCGGACGCGGTGGCCGGCCCGGGCGTCCGGCCAGGTCAGCCCTCCGGTGGCCAGCGCGATCAGGGTGACGGCATCGGTCTCGACCACGTTCGGCGGGGTGCCACGCCGGTGGGTGCTGCCGTCGTCCAGGGCGAGCTGGACGGCGGCGTACGGCGGCACCCGTAGCTCGACGGTGCGTCCGGGGTGATCCGCGGCGATCCGGGCACACAGGGTGCGCGCCGCCGCGGCGAGCCGGGCGACCTCGGCGTCGGGGCCGGCCTCGGCCAGGGCGTCCAGCTCGGCCCAGTCGATCGGACGGGCCTGGCGGCGGCTGGGGCGGGACGGCACGCGCCCGACGATAACATCGCCGCCATGACCCGCATCTCGACCACGGAGGGCAATCTGGCCCGGCTCGGCTTCGGCGACCCGCGTCGCGCGGCGGCGATCCTGAACGGCTGGTACGACGGCGTGGGCGACAACTGCGACCACCTGGTCTCCGAGATCCTGGCCAGCGCCGACCCCGATCTCACGATCGGCGGCCTCGACCGGATCGTCTGCCAGCGACCGGGCCTGATCGTCAAGCTGGGCGCCGACGACGGCTGGTCGGACCGGCTGATCAGCGTGCTGGGCGCCAGCGTGGCGCTCAACCAGCATCTCGGTGCTCATCCCGAGGACGTCGACGTGCTGCGGGAGCCGTCCGGACGCCGCGACGCCGCGACGCTGCGCCGGATTCTGCTGGACGCCGTGGGTGCCGACCCGGACGCCGCGGCACCGGTCGCCGATCCGGCCCGCTCGGACGACCTGCGCCGGGCCTACCGGCGTGAGCTGTTGCGGATCGCGGCCGCGGACCTGACCGCCGCCGACCCGCAGGACCTGCTCCCCGAGGTGGCCGGCGAGCTGGCCGACCTGGCCGACGCCACCGTGGAGACCGCGCTGGCGTTGTCCCGGGGCGAGGTGGCGGGCTGGGAATGTGCCCGGCTGGGCATCGTGGCGCTGGGCAAGACCGGTGGCCAGGAACTGAACTACCTCAGCGACGTCGACGTGTTGTATGTCGCCGAGGCCGCCGTCGACGAGGCGGGCGAACCGATGTGCGAGACCGGCCGGGCGATCACGGTCGCCACCCGGCTGGTCGGCGCGCTGACCCGGATCTGCTCGGCCCACACCGCGGCCGGCACGATCTGGCAGATCGACGCCGCGCTGCGCCCGGAAGGGAAGGCCGGCCCGCTGGTCCGGACCCTCGCCTCCCACGCGGTCTACTACGAGAAATGGGCGAAGAACTGGGAGTTCCAGGCGATGCTGAAGGCCCGTCCGATGGCCGGTGACCTGGCGCTCGCCGGGGACTTCGTCGACCTGGTCACCCCGATGGTGTGGCATGTCGCCGAGAACGACCAGTTCGTCACCGAGACCCAGGCGATGCGTCGCCGGGTGATCTCGCTGCTGCCGCCGCGCGAGGCGGACCGCGAGATCAAGCTGGGCGCCGGCGGGCTGCGCGACGTCGAGTTCAGCGTCCAGCTGATCCAGCTGGTACACGGACGCGCCGACGACCGCGTCCGGCAGCGGGGGACGCTCGCCGCGCTGGCGAAGCTGATCGAGTTCGGCTACGTCGGCCGCTCGGACGGCAAGGACCTGGACGCCGCGTACCGGCTGATGCGCCTGCTCGAGCATCGCATCCAGTTGGAGAAGATGCGCCGCACCCACCTGATGCCCGAGGACGGGCTGAGCCTGCGCCGGCTGGCTCGAGGCGTCGGGATGGCCGACGCCGAGCAGCTGCGCACCCGCTGGCGGGAGGCCACCCGGCGGGTGCTGGCCCTGCATCAGCGGCTGTTCTATTCGCCGCTGCTGGAGGCGGTGGCGCGGATTCCGTCCGAGGCGGTCCGGCTGACCAGCCACGGTGCCGAGGTGCGGCTGCGTGCCCTCGGCTACGCCGACCCCAAGGCGGCGCTGCGGCACATCGAGGCGTTGTCGCAGGGTTTGAGCCGGACAGCCGAGATTCAGCGGCAGCTGCTGCCGGCGATGCTGGGCTGGTTCACCGCCGGACCGAACCCCGATCATGCCCTGCTGGCGTTCCGCCAGGTGTCCGAAGCGATGGGTCGCACCCACTGGTACCTGCGGGCCCTTCGTGACGGTGACGCGATGGCCGAGCGGCTGGCCCGGATCCTGTCCTCCAGCCGGTACACCGTCGATCTGATGATGCGGGCACCGCAGGCGGTCGGCATGCTGATCGACGAGGCGTCCCTGCGGCCACGCGCGCGGGGCGAGATCCTGGCCGAGATGCAGGCGTCGGCGAAGCGGCACGCCGAACTGGACGTCGCGGTGCAACACATCCGGGCCGTCCGGCGCCGGGAGCTGCTGCGGATCGCGATGGCGGACCTGCTGGGGCTGATCGATCTGGCCACCGTCGGTGCCGGATTGTCGGAACTGTTCGGCGCCACCATCGACGCCGCGCTGGAGGTCGTCCGGCGCCGGCTCGACTGGTCGCCGCGGATCGCCGTGATCGCGCTCGGCCGCTGGGGCGGCGGCGAGCTCTCCTACGCCTCGGACGCCGACGCCATGTTCGTGATCGAGGACACCGACCGACCGGACGCGGTGAAGGTCGGCACCCAGGTGGTCTCGGATCTGCGGGCGGTGCTGGCCAAACCCGGTCCCGATCCGGCGCTCGACATCGACGTCGACCTGCGGCCGGAGGGCAAAGGCGGTCCGATCGTTCGGTCGCTGGCGTCCTTCGTCGCCTACTACGCGCGCTGGTCGTCGACCTGGGAGGCGCAGGCGTTGCAGCGTGCCGCGCACGGCGCGGGCGATGCCGAGTTGTCGGCGGCGCTGCTGCATTCGATCGACGCGGTGCGATACCCCGCCGACGGCCTAGACCGGCAGCAGGTGCACGAGATCCGCAAGCTCAAGGCCCGGATGGAGGTCGAGCGGATCCCGCGCGGCAGCGACCCGCTGCGCAACACCAAACTCGGACCCGGCGGGCTCTCCGATGTGGAGTGGGCGGTGCAGCTGTTGCAGCTCGAGCACGGCGCGCGGCTACCCGAGTTGCGCACCACGTCCACCCTCGGCGCGCTGGGCGTCGCCGAAGCGGCGGAACTGGTCTCCACCGAGGACGCCGCAGCGCTGCGGGACGCCTGGACGATGGCCAGTCACATCCGCAACGCCATCCTGCTGTTGCGCGGGCGGGCGTCCGACACCATTCCGACCAACCCGCGCGAGGCGTCCGCGGTGGCCCAGCTGCTGGGCTACGACAAGGGAGAATCCGGTGTCTTCTTCGACGAGTACCGGCGCCGCACCCGGCGGGCCCGGCTGGTGATGGACCACATCTTCTGGGGGCTGGAGTAGTCGCCTGCGCCGACCCGGGATGGCGCGATCGTCGACAGCCTTGCAGATCCATTGGATTCGGGAAGATCCCCCGAACCTGGTGCCGCCCGCGGCGCCGGCGCGGGGTTGACCGCTCAGAGCCTCAGCGGCGTCAGGTCCGGGTGCACCTCGGCGCCCAGCTCGGCGAACCGGCGGACGAGTTCCGGGTGCGGGGGGTTGTCGTGCCCGAGGTGGATGCCGATCACCCGGCTACCGGCGTCCACCGCGCCGATGGCGCGCAGATCGTCCACCGCCGTGGCGAAGGTGGCGAAGGTGTGATGGCCGTCGCCGGGCGGGACGGCATCGCCGAAGGTCTGTTCCAGCAGCACCAGATCGAGCCGCCGGCCGGCGAGCAACTCCAGGGCGTGCGGCTTCCACGGCCCGGTATCGGTGGCGTAGAGCAGCCGGCGACCGCCGCGCTCGACGGCGTACAGCACCGCCTCGCCGAAGGCCTCGTGGGTCGCCGGCAACACCGCGACGCGGTAGCCGTCCACGGTGAAGACATCGCCGGCGGTGACGGTGGTCAGGGTGACCGCGCGCTGCTCGGGTGCTAGCCACTCGACGCAGCGGGCAATCGCCGGCGCGGGGCCGATCACTTGCAGCGGCTGCTCGCTCACCCAGCTGCGGTGCATCAGGAACGACGGGTCCAGGTGATCGTCGTGGGCGTGCGTGACCAACACGGTGCGGACGCCGGACAGGTCACGTCCGGCGCGTTGGGCCTGCCGGGGCGCCTCGGGTCCGCAGTCCAGCAGCAGCCGGTCGTCGACCAGGGCGGCGTTGTTGCTCCGGATCGCGCCGGTGGCCCGGGCCTCGGCACAGGTCGGGCAGGTGCACCAGGCGTTCGGGATGCCGTCCGAGGCGCCGGTACCGAGCAGTAGGACCTCCACCTTCGTCACCGTAGCCGCCGGACCGGTTCGGCGCGTGGCCGGCTCGAGTGTGGTGGTCGGGCATCGCCGACCGGGCGGCGCCGATAGAGTCGACTGCGATGTCCAGTTCAGCCATCGACCTGCCCACGTCCCTCGAAACCCTCGCCGGCTGGGGCCGCACCGCGCCCGGGTTGGCGCATGTGCTGCGGCCGAGTTCGGCCGAGCAGGTGCAGGCGGCGGTCGCCGCGGTCGCCGACCACAATGCCGGACGCCCCTCGCACCTCAGGCGCGGCATCGTCGCGCGCGGTCTGGGCCGTTCCTACGGCGACGTCGCGCAGAACACCGGTGGGCTGGTGGTCGACATGACCGGCCTGGCCACCATCCACTCCATCGACCCCGAGTCGGCGATCGTGGACCTCGACGCCGGGGTCAGCCTGGACGCCCTGATGCGCGCCGCGCTTCCGCACGGCCTGTGGGTCCCGGTGCTGCCGGGCACCCGGCAGGTCACCATCGGCGGCGCGATCGGCTGCGACGTGCACGGCAAGAATCACCATTCGGCCGGCTCGTTCGGCGACCACGTCGTCTCGCTCGACCTGCTGGTCGCCGACGGACGCGTCCTCACCCTCACCCCGGCGGGTTCCGCCGACGACCCGGACGGCGCGCTGTTCTGGGCGACTGTGGGCGGCATCGGGCTGACCGGCATCATCCTGCGAGTCCGGTTGCTGATGACCCGCACCGAGACCGCCTACTTCCTCGCCGACGGCATCGTCACGCACAGCCTGGACGAGACCATCGCCGTTCACTCCGACGGCTCCGAGTCGCGCTACGACTACAGCTCGGCCTGGTTCGACGCCATCTCGGCGCCACCGAAACTGGGCCGGGCGGCCTTGTCCCGGGGCAACCTGGCCACCCTGGCGCAGCTGCAGGAGTATGCGCCCAAGCTGGCCGCCGACCCGCTGGCGTTCAGCGCCAAGCCGCTGTTCGAACTGCCCGACGTCTTCCCCAACGGCCTGGCCAACAAGCTCTCCTTCACCGCCTTGGGCACCGCCTGGTACGCCAAATCGGGCAACTACGCCCACAAGATCCAGAGCCTCACCGGGTTCTACCATCCGCTGGACATGTTCAGCGAGTGGAATCGGGCCTACGGTCCGGCCGGCTTCCTGCAGTACCAGTTCGTCGTCCCGCCGTCCGCGATTGAGGAGTTCAAGGCGATCATCGGCGACATCCAGCGCTCCGGGCACTACTCGTTCCTGAACGTGTTCAAGCTCTTCGGCGAGGGCAACCGGGCGCCGCTCAGCTACCCGATGGCCGGCTGGAACGTCTGCGTCGACTTCCCGATCAAGCGCGGCCTGCACGAGTTCCTGGCCGGCCTGGACGCCCGCATCCTCGAGTTCGGCGGACGGCTGTACACCGCCAAGGACTCCCGGACCACAGCGGCCACCTTCCACGCCATGTACCCCGAGATCGACTCCTGGGTCGCCACCAGGCGCGCCATCGACCCCGACGCCGTGTTTGCCTCCGACATGGCCCGGCGCCTCAACCTGCTCTGACCCGCCACCGCCACCGTTCGCCGTAACCAGAGGGAGATTCCATGTTCGACGCCGTCGGCAACCCGCAGTCCGTCCTGCTGTTGGGAGGCACGTCCGAGATCGGCCTGGCCGTGGTCGGCGAGTACCTGCGCCGGCAGCCGCTGCGCGTGGTGCTGGCCTGCCTGCCGGGCGACCCGGGCATCGAGGCGTCCGTCGACTCGCTCAAGGCCCAGGGCGCGACCGCAGTCGAGGTGGTCGACTTCGACGCCGCCGACTTCGCCTCGCACCCGGCCGCCATCGAGGCCGCCTTCGCCGGCGGCGACATCGACCTGGCGATGGTCGCCTTCGGCCTGCTCGGCGACGCCGAGGAACTGTGGCAGGACCAGGCCAAGGCCGTCCAGATCTGCACCATCAACTACACCGGCGCGGTCAGTGTCGGCGTGCTGCTGGGGGAGCGGTTCAAGGCCCAGGGGCACGGCCAGATCGTGGCGATGAGCACCGTCGCCGGCGAGAAGGTGCGGCGCTCGAACTTCGTCTACGGCTCGACCAAGGCCGGCCTGGACGCCTTCTACCTCAACCTCGGCCAGGCGCTTGCCGGCCTCGGCCCGAAGGTGCTGGTGGTCCGTCCCGGCCAGGTCCGCACCCGGATGTCGGCGCACGTCAAAGAGGCACCGCTGACGGTCGACAAAGAGGACGTAGCCAGGCAGATCGTCGCCGCCGTCGCCGACGGCAAGGAGCTGATCTGGGTACCGCCGGCCTTCCGCTACGTGATGATGGTGCTGCGGCACATCCCGACGCCGATCTTCCGGAAGCTGCCGATCTGACCCCAGGGCCCTCCCTAACTAGTTCTGCCCTCCCACCTGTGGGAGGGCAGAACTAGTTAGGGAGGGGCTTGCGGGTCGGGTGGACGCCGCCCGCGGTCAGCTGGACGGCGTCCGCCAGCCGAGCGGCTCGGCGACGGTCGTCCGGTACGAGAACGTCATCGTGGCGCCCTCGACGATGGTGAGGAACTCGTCCGGCGACACCCGGTACACCGACCGGCGCTGTTCGTTCATCGGATGCCGCGGGCTGAACCGCCAGGCGAGCGACTCCGCCTCGCGGCGGGCCTGGTCACGCTCCCGCCAGGTCGTGGGGGTGACCGGAACCGCCAGCCAGCGCAGACCGTTGCCCGAGCCGACCGTCTGCTCGACGATCAGGGTGTACTCGGTGTTGCCCGGTTCGGGCGCCGGCTCGTCCAGGTCGGACGGCATCGGCAGGGTGGGCCACTGCGACTCGCTCATCGCCCTAGTGTCTCGCGCCTAAGGAAGTGCTTCTCAATAATGGTCGAGCTTGTCGGGGCCTCTCCTGCAACGGGTTTCGACACGCTCAATCAGCGAAATCCCGCGTCAGCCCCCGGCGGTGGCTCAGAAGAACCAGCCGCTCCGCATCGAATCCGAGCTGCCGACCTCCAGGTAGTGCTCCGTGGCGAAGACTGCGGCGTAGGACTCCAGGGGAAGTGCCAGCCAGCTCTCGATGTCGGTCACTTGGCTGGCATGGCAGGCCATCACCTCGCGACGCCGCACCACCTGCTGGCTGACATCGACCTGCAGGTTGATCTCGGCCTCGGGCGTCCCCAGCGGATTCCCGTCGTCCATCGGCCGGTCCGGATCGAAACCCTCGGCCTCGGGAGTGCCCGCCGCCAGCGCGGCCCGGAACTGCTCGCGGACCCGGTCCCGGTTCATGGTCGCCTCGAACAGCCGTGGCCGCGGATCGGTGAGTTCGGCCGCCCGGCGCACCACCTGATGGACGCGGACATGATCAGGATGCCCATAATTGCCGTGCCAGTCGTAGCCGACCAGGACGTCCGGTCGCTCGTCGGCGATCAAGGCCGCCAGGCGCGCCGCTGCCTCAGCGGCCGGAGCCTGCACGAAGGCCTCGGCGTGGTCGTTCTGCTCCCAGCCGGCCATGCCGGAGTCGCAGTAGCCCAGCCAGTGGACGCCGGCGACGCCGGCCAGCTCGGCCGCCCTGGTCGCCTCGGCCCGGCGCCGGTCGGCGAGGCTCTCGCCCGGCCGGAGATCGGCCGGCACCTCGCCGTGCTCGCCGTGGGTCGCGAACACCACCACCACCCGGTGCCCTTCCTCGGCGGCACGGATCATCGATCCGGCGGTCAGCGTGACCTCATCGTCGGGGTGCGCATGGACGAACATGATGGTCGACATGGCGGCCAGTATGCCGCGCGTCGCCGACAGCGAATCACCCGGGAGGAGGGGACCGGCCTCAGAAGAACACCAGGTCGCTGATCACGACCAGCCCGGATGCCGCGAACACCTCGATCGAGCAGGTGTCGAGCAGCACGTCGACGGCGACGGTGGCCGGACGATCCGGGATCTCGGCCCACTGCCGGGTGCCGAAGCCCTCATGGAAGTCACCCTGCCCCACACCCCGCCGGTCGAGGCTGAGGACGCCGGCGCGGTACTCCAGCGCCACTCCCCGAATCAGCACGCGGTCGCCGTCGCCGAGGGTCAGCCGCTCCAGCGCGGATTCCGGCAGTTCGGCGATCGGGCGCTGCCGCAGCCGCAACCGGTCGCCGACCCGGACCAGGTCGACCTCACGAGGGATGGTCATGATGCTGCGCCCGCCGGTCAGCGGAATCTCCCGCGCGTAGTCCCAGTTGTTCATCCAGCCGAGCACGATCCGGCGTCCCTCGGGTGCATCGGCGAACGACACCACGGCATAGCAATCGCGGCCGAAGTCCAGCCAGTCATAGGCCCGCAGCAACGGATCGGCCGCACCGAGTTCGGGGTCGGTGGAGACGCCGCGCACGGCGTCCGGGGTGAAGGTGTAACCGTCGAAGTCACCGACGAAGTACTGGCAGCCGCTGCCGCCCGCGACCCCGCCCGGGCAGAGGTTGACCAGCAGCACCCACTTGCTGGTGCCTTCGCCCGCCACCGGCAACTCGAACAGGTCCGGGCACTCCCAGACGCCGGCGGCGGCGTGCGCGGGGCCGAACGACGAGGCGTAGGTCCATTCGATCAGGTCGGTCGACCGGTAGATCAACACCTGCCGTTCCGCGGCCTCCACGGCCACCATCACCCAGCCGTCGCCGTGCCGGAACACCTTCGGGTCGCGAAAGTTGGCCGACCCGCGATCCAGCACCGGGTTGCCCGGGTAGCTGGTCCAGTGGGTGCCGCCGTCCAGGCTGTAGGCGAGGCTTTGTGCCTGAACGCTCGGACGGCTGCTGCCCGCCAAGTAGTTGGAGGTGTACACCGCTACCAGCGGCGGCCAGTCGGTGGTACCCAGACCGGAGGAGTTGGTGGCGTCGAAGACGCAGCTGCCCGAGAAGATCTCCTCGGTATCGGTGTGCAGCAGCGCCACCGGATGCTCGGTCCAGGTGACCAGGTCCGGGGATGTGGCGTGGCCCCAGGACATATTGCCCCAGCCCGTTCCGGCGGGGTTGGACTGGTAGAACATGTGCCAGGTGCCGGCGTTGTAGATCAACCCGTTCGGGTCGTTCATCCAGGTCTGCCGTGGGGAATAGTGCCAGCGAGGACGTGAATGCTGGTCGGCCATGGCCGCATGCTAACGGGTCGCGATGATCCCCATCCGGCCGCCCGCCGCGCGGTGAGATGACACCTCGGATCGCCGTGGAGGCCGCCTGGCAGACGCTAGCTGCGCCGGACCCGGTCCTCGATCGCGGCCGGGCGGCTGACCTGCGCACCCGCCCAGAGCATGCCGAGCGTGATCGCCATCAGCACCAGCAGCGGCACCGTCCAGCCCGCGGTCAGGTCGTGCAGCAAACCGATCAGGAACGGACCCGGGGCGGCCACCACATACCCCAGCGACTGGGTGAAACCCGAGAGCGCGGCGGTGCCGTCGGCAGTCCGGGCGCGTAGGCCGATCAGGGTGAGCACCATCGGGAAGGTATTGGTGCCGATGCCCACCAGCACCGCCCAGAGCAGGCTGTACCGAGCCGGCGCCAGCATCAGACCGAGGTAGCCGGCCAGGTAGCAGCAACCGAGCCCGAGCATCAGCGGCAATTGGTTGCGAACCCGGGCGGTCAGCGCCGGCACCAGGAAGGACAGCGGAATACTGACGCCGGTGATCACGCCGAGCAGGACGCCGGCGTCGGTGGCGGAGACGCCCGCTGCGCGGTACAGGTTCGGGAACCAGCCGAAGATCGCGTAGGCCTGGGTCGCCTGCAGGCCGAAGAACAGGGCCAGCATCCAGCCCAGCCTGGTCCGGGCGACATCCGCCATGGTGATCGTGGCCGGCCGTTCGTCGCCGTCCGGACGGTCCTGGGCGATCAAGCCGACCCACGGCACGACGGCAACCACCGCCAGCAGGCCCCAGGCGGCCAGCCCGATCCGCCAGTCTCCAGAGGTCTGCGCGATCGGCACGGTGAGCACGGACGCAGCCGCCAGGCCGATCGCCATGGTGGTCGAGTAGACCGCCGTCATCAGCCCGATCCGGTCCGCGAAGTGCCGCTTGACCAGGGACGGCATCAGCACATTCGCGGTAGCCAGGCCGGACAGCGCCAGCAGCGTCAGGCCCAGGAAGGCCCAGCTGTTGGAGACCAGGCCGCGACCGAACAAGCCTGCCGTCGCGGCGACCACCGAGACCAGCGTCAGCCGGTGCGGGCCGACCGCCTGGGCCAGTCGAGGGGTCAGCGCGCCGAAGCCGGCGAAGGCGATCACCGGCAGCGAGGTGAGCAGGCCCGATTCGGCCCCGGTGAGTCGCAGGCCGGCACTGATCTCGGTGAGCAGCGGCCCCACCGACACCGCCGCCGGCCGCAGATTGAACGACAGCAGCACGATTCCGGTCAACACCAGCAGGCGGGTTCTGCGGTCATCGACGTCCAATGGGTCCGAGCTCACCCGCCGACCCTATGGCCACCCGCGGACATCGTGGGAACAAGGGCGCGAGGTCTATTGTTGATAGGTCAGGAAAGTCAGGGGGGAGTCAGTGTCGGAATTGCTGCCGGGGGAGACCCGGATGGGGCGGGTCAGCCTTGATGTCGCCGACCTCGACGCACTGACCGCCTTCTACCGCGACGTGCTGTTGCTGGACGTGCAGGGCGAGCGTTCGGCCGAGGTCGACCTGGGACGGGGCGGCGAGACGTTGGTCACGCTGCGGCACCGGCCGGACCTGCCCAAGGGCGAGCGGCGCACCGCCGGACTGTTCCACACCGCGATCCTGCACCCCGACCGCGCGGCCCTGGCGGCCACGCTCGCGTCGGTGGCGCTCAGCACCCCGCAGCTGTACACCGGCGCGGGCGACCATCTCGTCTCGCAGGCCTTCTATCTCGACGACCCCGAGGGCAACGGCGTCGAGCTCTACTGGGACCGGCCGCGTACGCAGTGGCGCTGGAACCAGGGCCAGGTGGTGATGGACACCCTGCACATCGACCCGAACCAGTTCATCGGCGAGCATCTCACCGACGACGCCCGGACGCTGCTGGCGACCGACCCCCAGCGGCGCGGCGCGCTCACCGGCCTGGACGGCACCGTGGGCCATGTCCACCTGAAGGTGGGGGACGCCGAACTCGCCAAGCAGTTCTACGCCGGCCTGCTCGGCTTCGAGGTCACCGCGGAGGTGCCCGGTGCGGTCTTCGTCTCGGCCGGTGGCTACCACCACCACATGGCGATGAACACCTGGCGCAGCGCGGGGACGGGGTTGCGGGCCCCCGGCCTGGGACTGGGCCGGGTCGACATCACGCTGCCGGAGCAGAACGAGGTCGAGCGGGCGGCCGCCCGGCTACGCGACCGCGGCGTCCGCACCCGACACACCGGTGCGGCGGTCGAGCTCGACGATCCCTGGGGGAACCTGGTCCGGCTGTCGGTCTAGGGAGCTCGGTGGTCGAGCCGGCCCAGCTGGTCGGCGACCCCGTTCCACAGGTCGGTGTAGAACGCCCACTTCGTCTCGTCCGGTGCGATGCCGTAGGCGTCCAGGAAAGTCGGCTCCCAGCCTTTGCCGTAGTTCCAGTTCAGACTCAGCAAGGCTGGCGCCAGATCGGCCCACCGATCGGCCACGCCGAGACCGCCGAGGTCGACGTAGCCGCTGAAGTGGCCGTCGTCGTCGATCAGGAAGTTCGGATTGCAGGCGTCGCCGTGGCACACCACGGCATCGATCGGCGGCACCCGGGCCAGGATCGCCGGGTCATAGCCGAAGTGCCGGACGCGATGCTCGGCCGACCAGCTGAACGGGCACTGATCCACCGGCACCGTGTCGTGGAAGCGGCGCAGCGCCCGGCCGAGTTCGGGCACCACCGCGTCCGGGCGACCCCGCCAGGGCTGAGCGACCGCCGAGCGGCCGGGCAACCCCGCGGTGCGCAACCAGCGCAACTCGCCGTGCCGGCCGCGGGTCAGCACCCGCGGCGCCGCGACGAACTGGCTCACCCAGCCGAGCCGGTCCGCCTCGGCGCCGGGATCCCAGTCCAGGGACGGCCGCTGCACCTTCAGGTACTCGCTGCCATCCGCGACGCAATAGGTGATGCCGCCGTCCTCGTTGCGCCAGACCGGCGCCAGAGCGCGACCAGCGACGAGTTCGCTGACCCAGGTCGGCACGCCGACGTCGTCCAGCCGGGTCTGCCACTCCAGCGGCGAATCGGCGGCCGGGGCCTTGGTCACGGCAGCAGCCGGATCAGCCGGGCCGGCGCCGTGTTGCGATAGGACTCCTCGACCAGGTCGGCCACCTCGTCCCAGTCGACCTCGGCGGCCCGGAAGTCGAGCCCGATCCAGCCGTACGGCCCGTAATAGGCCGGCACGAAGAAGCGCTCGTCATCCGAGGCGGACTCCCGGGTCAGCAGGTTCGGCAGCACCAGCACCGATTGCGACCAGCGATCGCTGTAGTGGTCACCTTTCACCACGCCCCCGTACACCGCGAACACCTTTCGGGTGTAGAAATTCGGGTGCCCGTGGGAATCCTTCTCGGACGCCTCGGGCAGGGCGAGGCAGATCTCCCGCAGCCGGGACAGGTAGGCGTCGCCCGGCTCGTAGCGTCGGGGGTGACTCATTCCCGCCTCCTCGTCCGTAGGCGACCGACGCTATCGCGAACCGGGCCGCGGTGGACGCGACAGGGCCCCGTCCGGCGTGGACGAGGCCCTGTCGGGCGGTGCTCAGTTCGGCAGCTTGAGGCTGCGGGTGATCCTGCCGCGAACCGCGTCCCCGCGCTGCCGGCGGGCGGTCAGCCGGGCCTTTGCGCTCGCACCGGGGTTCGCGGCGACACCTGCGGCCGGCGGGGCGAAGTAGCCGACCGCGCCGCTGAAGTCGAGGATCACGTGGACGGCGACGTTCACCCGCACCCGGACGCACCACAGGTCGTCGACCAGGCCCGGGGCCACGAAGCAGAGATTGGCGATGCTGGTGGATGCCGGGAAGTTCAGGTTCGATGAGTTCGGCAGGCTCTCGCCCGAGGGGTACACGGTGAGGAAGCCGCGCGATGCGGCGCTGACGGCGGTCGCGTTCAGGTACGCCCCGGTCAGGTCGACCTCGCTCGCGTCGGCGATCGCGACGTCGATCCACGCTCCGGCCTTGACCCGCTTCGACGAGTCGAACCAGGTCTTGGTGCTGGAGTCGACCACCCGGTCGCGGAGCGTGGCCGAACGAGTGTCCATCACCCGAACCGGAGTGAAGGCGACCGTGGCCGGAGGCAGGTCGAGGCCGGTGGCCACGAAAGTGAGTTCCGGTCCATTGCCCTGGTCGATCACCACGTCGGGGCCGAGGCTGCGACTGATCAGGTCGCCCGGGTGCAGAGCCAGCGGGTTGGCCGTGGTCGGCTCCAGATTGAGTGCGGCGCCCTGATTGTTGTGCAGCGCCAGGACACTCTCGGTGGCGCTGTTCATCGACACCTGGGTGGCCGACGTCGCGTTGACGCTCTGCCCGGCCAGGACCGGATCCCCATTGGCGGCGCGGGCCTGGGCGGCGTTGAGGGCGACCGCGGCACCGGCGGCACCTACGGCGATGGCGCCGCCGCGGATCAGATTTCTGCGGGCGACGCCGCTCTCGGAAACAACTTGCTCGGACATGGCCTGACGAACTCCTAAACGGGACGGGTAATCCGGCCATAGTGCCAGCTATCGACCCGATCCGGGCGGAATGCCGCCCGGCTTTCCGCCGGCCACGACAAGCAGGCTCAAAAGCCGAGTCCGCACGGGCCGCGATCGCGGCCCGTGCGGACTCCTTGCCGACCAGTCCTCGTCAGACTTCCGTTTGACGAGGTGTGAGGATC
Source organism: Micropruina sp. (assembly GCF_047602385.1). Classification (GTDB taxonomy): domain Bacteria; phylum Actinomycetota; class Actinomycetes; order Propionibacteriales; family Propionibacteriaceae; genus Micropruina. Next base: position 91,113 of record NZ_JASGHL010000005.1, on the reverse strand, counting down.
ACAGGTCGAAGTACATCTCGAACTCGTGCGGGTGCGGGCGCAGGCGCAGGGCGTCCACGTCGGCTCGCTTCATCTCGATCCAGGTCTCGATCAGGTCCTCGGTGAAGACATCGCCGGCCAGCAGGTAGTCGTGGTCGGCTTCGAGCCGGTCCAGCACCTCGGTCAGGGTGCCGGGCACCTGGTTGATCTGCGCGTGCTCGTCCGGGGGCAGCTCGTAGAGGTCCTTGTCGACCGGAGCCGGGGGCTCGATCTTGTTCTGGATGCCGTCCAGGCCGGCCAGCAGGCAGGCGGCGAACGCCAGGTACGGGTTCGACGACGGGTCCGGGCAGCGGAACTCGACGCGCTTGGCCTTCGGGTTCGAGCCGGTGATCGGAATCCGGATACAGGCCGAGCGGTTGCGGGCCGAGTAGACCAGGTTGACCGGAGCCTCGAAGCCCGGCACCAGCCGGTGGTAGCTGTTGGCGGTCGGGTTGGTGAAGGCCAGCAGCGAAGGCGCGTGATGCAGCAGGCCGCCGATGTAGTAACGAGCCATGTCGGAGAGCTGGCCGTAGCCGTTCTCGTCGTAGAACAGCGGCACGCCGTCGTTCCACAGCGACTGGTGAACGTGCATGCCCGAGCCGTTGTCGCCGAAGATCGGCTTCGGCATGAAGGTGACCGTCTTGCCGGCCTCCCAGGCGGTGTTCTTGATCACGTACTTGAACTTCATCACCTCATCGGCGGCGGCCAGCATGGTGTTGAAGCGGTAGTTGATCTCGGCCTGGCCGGCGGTGCCGACCTCGTGGTGCGCCCGCTCAACGGTCAGGCCCACGTTCTCGAGGTTGCGGACCATGTCGTCGCGCAGGTCGGTGAAGTGGTCCACCGGGGCGACCGGGAAGTAGCCGCCCTTGTACTTGACCTTGTAGCCGCGGTTCGGACGGCCGTCGCCGTCCGCCTCGCTGCCGCTGTTCCAGGCGCCGGCCTCGGAGTCGATGTAGTAGAAGGCGGCGTTCTGCTTGGTCTCGAAACGCACCGAGTCGAAGATGTAGAACTCGGCCTCGGGCGCGAAGAACGCGGTGTCCCCGAGCCCGGTCGACTTCAGGTACGACTCCGCCTTGCGGGCGATGTTGCGCGGGTCGCGGCTGTAGGGCTCCTTGGTCAGCGGATCGTGGACGAAGAAGGTCAGGGCCAGCGTCTTGGAGCGGCGGAACGGATCGATGAAGGCCGTGGTCGGGTCCGGCAGCAGCGCCATGTCCGACTCGTGGATCTTCTGGAAACCCCGGATGGAGGAGCCGTCGAAAGCGAGGCCGTCCTCGAACACCTCGGGGCCGAACGAGCTGGCGGGGACGGTGAAGTGCTGCATGACGCCGGGCAGGTCGCAGAACCGGATGTCGATGGTCTCGACGCCTTCGTCCTTCACGTAGGCCAACAGGTCGTCAGCGCTCTGGAACATCTTTCCTCCGTGTGAGATAGGGACTGAGATAGGGACGCGGAACGCAGTCACCCTAGGCAGATCTGGTTTCCACCTCATTGCGCAAGTGTTTCAACGACGTTACGCCGACCGGCGGGCGGCCGGGGTGTGGCGCCGCCTTCGAGGTGCTTCGGTGGACGGTGGCCCAGGTGCTGGACGGTGGACCGGCCGGCACCCTGTGGCCGGGCGGTACGGCGTCCGCGAGGGCTCGATAGGATCGCCAGCGATGAGTGCCCCTGCCGCCGATGCCGACGACCGCTATCCCGGTCAGACCCTCGGCCTGCCCGAGTCCGGACGTGGTGCGCTGGCGAGCTGGCGGGCCCGGATCGCCGCGCTGATCATCGACTGGGCGGCTTCGATGGCGCTCGCCGTGATCCTTTTCGGCACCGGTGTGCTGCGCGATCCGGGCTGGCGCGGCTGGATGATCATGGCGGTCTTCTTCGTGCAGTCCTCGGTGCTCACCGCGCTGGCCGGCGGCAGCTTCGGCCACATCCTGGCCAAGATCGGGGTGGCCCGGGTGGACGGGCGCCCGATCGGCGTCCTGCGGGCCATCGCCCGGCAGGCGATGATCTGCCTGGTGTTGCCGACGATCGTGATCGGCGCCGAGCGGCGGGCGCTGAACGACCTGGCCCTCGGCACCGTGGTGATCAACCGACGCTGACCGGCTGCGGCGGTGTGGCACCAGCTGTCTTCAGTAACGATCCGGCAACCGTTCTCGCCGATTTGATTGCGACCCCCCAGGCCAGCTACTAGCTTGGTCGAAGCTCACCCAAATCGGACGGGCCCCTGCAGTGCGGCACCCACAAGGGCCGGCAGTCCCCGCCGACCGAGACCTGGAGGAACATTGGGCACCAAGAAATGGGTCGCTGGCGCCGCAGGCGTTGTCGCAAGCGTCCTCGCGCTGTCAGCCTGCACACCGCCGACCACAAGTCCGAGTCAGTCAGCACCGGCCGCTACGAGTGTTTCGGTCATGTGGAACCAGCCCTTCTACACCGTGAACCAGTACTCGTCATCTGGTAACAACGTGGTGAGTGCCAATATCGGCTACCTGATCACCGACACGATCACGTATTACGGCGAAGGCCTGAAGCTCGAGAACAACAAGAGCTTCGCCACCTACGAGAAGCTGAGCGACAACCCGCTCAAAGTGAAGGTGACGCTGGCGGATACGGCGATGTGGTCCGACGGTGTCCCGGTGACGGCCGCCGACCTGGTGCTCTACTGGGCCACCTACAGCGGTGCCTTCAACACTCTGAGCGAGACCGACGTGAAGAAGGACGCCGATACCGGCGCAGTCACGTCGACCAACAAGGGCAGCGACGTCTACTTCGACCAGACGGGAATTCCGGCCGCCTCGTTGATCAAGGAGTTCCCGGTCATCGGCGATAATGGAAAGTCCCTCACCTACACCTACAGCAAGCCGTTCGCCGACTGGGAGAAGAGCCTTCTCACGGCCGGTCTACCTGCGCACGTGGTGGGTACCCGGGCGCTTGGTGAAGCAGATGCCACCAAGGCTGCCGACGACGTGGTGAAAGCGTTCCAGAACAAGGACAATGCCTCGCTCTCGAAGATCTCCAACGTCTGGAACAAGGACTGGAACTTCAAGAACAAGCCGGCCGATGCGAATCTGCTGGTCTCCTGTGGTCCCTACGTGATCGCCGACGCCGTTGCCGACCAGTACGTCACACTGAAGCGGAACCCGAACTACAAGGGCGAGCACAGGCCGGCGATCGACACCGTCACCGTTCGCTTCAATGAGGACCCGATGGCTGCCGTGCAGGCACTCCAGAACAACGAGGTCCAGCTGATCGCACCGCAGGTCACCGAGGACGCCTACAACGCCGCCAAGGCCCTGTCGAACGTGACCACCGTCACCGGCGTCGAGAGCAGCTACGAGCACATCGACCTGTCGGTGGCCAGCGGAGGTGCCTTCGATCCGAAGACCTACGGAGGCGACGCGGCCAAGGCGCTCAAGGTCAAGCAGGCCTTCCTGCACACGATTCCTCGGCAGAAGATCGTCGACACACTGGTCAAGCCGGTCAACCCCGACGCGGCGGTACGCAACGCCTTCAACGCGGTACCGGGCGCACCGAACTACGACGCCGTGACCGCCGCGAACGGGATGGGCACCACCTACGGCGACGTGGACCTCGAAAAGGCCAAGTCGCTGCTCGCTGAGGCCGGGGCGAAGAACCCGACCGTGCGGATCATGTTCGCCAAGCAGAACGTGCGCCGGCAAGGAGAGTTCCGGCTGATCAAGGAGTCTGCCGAGCAGGCCGGCTTCAAGATCGTCGACAGCTCCAGTGACGACTGGTCGACGCTGGTGTTCACGGCTCCCGACAAGTACGACGTGGCGTTCTTCGCCTGGGCCGCCAACAGCACTGGCGTGACCGACAACGCTCCGCAGTACCTGTCCAAGAAGGCGGGCGGTTCCAACAACCCGTACGGCTTCACCAACAAGGAGATCGACGCCCTTTACGATCAGTTGCAGATCGAGACCGACCCCGCCAAGCAGGACGAAATCCTGAAGCAGGTCGATAAGCTGCTGGTTGACAATGCATTCGGGCTCACCATCTTCCAGTTCCCGAGCATGTCTTCGTTCTCGAACAAGCTGACCGGCGTCAAGCCGATCACCCTGACCCCGACCATCTTCTGGAACTTCTGGGAGTGGAAGGTCAGCTGATCAGCAGGTCTCGGCGAGAGCCGAGTTTGCTCTAAACCCTCGGCGCGTGGGGAGTCGGAACCTCCGGCTCCCCACCGCTGGAATTCTTAGTTCTCATTCGTAAGGGGAAGGGTGATCCATGGTCAGATTCTTGGCGCGACGCTTGGGTCTCGGCGTAGGCATCCTGGTGGTGCTCTCGGTAATCATGTACGCCATGCTCGACCTGGCGATGGACCCGCTGGACGACCTGCGCACGAGCACCGCGCTCAACAAGGAAGCAGCGATAGACGCCCGAATTCATGCGTTGCATCTCGATCAGCCCTGGTTCAATCGCTATCTCTTGTGGCTGCGCCAGTTCGTGACCGGTGATCTGGGCACAGCATGGCGAACCCAGGAGTCGGTGAACAGGCTGCTGGGCGGGGCGATCTTCACCACCATTCAGCTGGTGCTCGCGGCCACCTTGATCGCGATCGCACTCGGCGTTCTGGTCGGCATCATCAGCGCACTTCGTCAGTACACGGCCTTCGACTACGCGATCACGTTCGTCTCGTTCGTGCTCTACTCGCTGCCGGTCTTCTGGGTGGCCGTGCTGCTCAAGCAGTTCTTGGCCATCGGCGTGAATGATTTCCTCAACAGTCCCTCGATAAATTGGTTCCTGGTCGCCCTGGTTTCGGTGGTCGCCGGGCTCTTCTGGGCGGGAGCATTGGGCGGCGGACTCAAGCGTGGCCTGATCATCTTCGCGGCGGCCGCCGGAGTCACGTTCGGAACCTCCGCATTCGTACTGGGGTCAGGATGGCTGCAGCAACCATCGCTGGGGGTCGTCGGCGTCGGCGTCCTCGGTATCGCGATCGCGCTGGCCGTGACCGCCATCTTCGCCGGAATGAGCAACCGGCGGGCGCTGTACTCGGCGCTGACCACCGCGGTCGTGGGCATCGTCAGCTATATCGCGATCCAATGGTTGTTCTACTACGTGCCGATGAACTGGGGCTGGTTGTTCGCCCTGTTGCTGGTCGCGGTCGGCGTCGGCGTACTGGTCGGCTGGCTGTTCGGCGGACCTGACCGGGCAGTCTCGATGCGCGGAGCGGCGGTGACGGCGCTGCTGATGGCCGCCCTGACATTCGTCGACCGGGTGATGCAGGGCTGGCAGCAGTACTTCGATCATCCGAGCATCAAGGGCCGTCCGATAGCGACGATCGGCGCCGGGACCCCCGGTTTCGAGGGAGATTTCTGGCTGCAGCAGTTGGACAGGTTCACCCACCTGCTGCTGCCCACCATCGCCCTTGTGCTGATCTCGTTCGCGTCCTACACGCGCTACCAGCGCGGCTCGATGCTTGAGGTACTCGGCCAGGACTACATCCGGACGGCTCGGGCCAAGGGCCTCAGCGAACGCATCGTGGTCGTCCGCCACGCCTTGCGCAATGCTCTGCTGCCGTTGGCTTCGGTCGTCCCGGTTGATGTGATCACCCTGATCGGTGGAGCCGTGATCACCGAGACGATCTTCGGGTGGTCGGGTATGGGTCGATTGTTCGTGGTCTCGTTGCGGCAGAGCGAGGTGGACCCGGTGATGGCCTACGTCATGATCACCGGGGCGCTCGCGATCGTCGCGAACCTTGTCGCCGACTACCTGTATGCATTGCTTGACCCGAGGATTCAGGTGGCAGCATGAGCAACGACGAGAAGTTCCCCAACGAAGATCTCGAGAGCGTCGCACCTGAGGCGCCGCCGGTGCTGGGCGGCCCGATCGATGACAGCTCCACCGATACCGCCGGCCGAGGCGAGGGTGTCGGCGAGGCACGCGAGGTGCAGGGGCTGACCCAAGGGCAGATCGTGCTGGCCCGGTTCGTCCGGCACCGGGGTGCGATGGCGGGGGTGATCATCCTGCTCCTGGTCTGCCTGCTGTCCTTCACCGCGATGGGCATCGGACCGATCCGCGGCTGGTGGAAGTATCAGGACTACCTGGCGTCGGGAACACCGGTCAACGGTGGGGCCCCGACGCTCTCCCTGCCGCAGTGGTTGGGTGGTCCGGGCTTCGCGATCGGCGACCATCCGTTCGGGCAGGATTCGCTCGGGTCGGACAACTTCGCGCTGGTGATGAAGGGCGTGCAGACGTCCATGTTCGTGATGATCGTGATGGGTCTGGTCGCCTTGGTGATCGGCGTTCTCGTCGGTGCGCTCACCGGCTACTACCGCAGCTGGGTCGATCAGTCCCTGATGCGCCTGACCGACCTCGTCATCACCCTGCCGGTGATCGTGCTCGGCGCTGTGCTGGGCCGGTTGGTCAACACCCTTCCGGTGAAGATGGGCGCCTCGCAGGACGTGGTCGATTCGTTGACCGCGAACATGCCGCTGCTGCTTGCCATCGCCCTCGGATTGATCCTGTGGCCAAGCCTGGCTCGACTGGTTCGTGGCGAGTTCCTGACCCTGCGGGAACGTGAGTTCGTGGATTCCGCCCGGGTCGCGGGGGCATCCGACTGGCGCATCATCATCAAACACATGCTGCCGAACTCCATCGGCGTGATCATCGTGAATACGACATTGCTGATGTCGGCGGCGGTCGTGCTCGAGACAGCGCTCAGCTACCTGGGATTCGGCATCAACCGGCCCAATATTTCGCTCGGCTTTCTGATCAACACCTACCAGGGCGCCTTCGCTACTCGCCCGTGGCTGTTCTGGTGGCCCGGCCTGTTCATCATTCTGATCGCGCTCAGCGTCAACTTCATCGGTGACGGCTTGCGCGATGCGTTCGACCCGCGAACCAGGAAGATCCCGTCCCAGCGGCAGATGGACAAGGCGACCGCTCTGTTGACGAGGGAGGACGTGAAGTGAGCGCCAAGGAACCCAGGGTGGCCAATCAAGGAATCGCCGGCGCGGAGCGCCTCTCTAAGCAGATCGGCGGCGCGGTCAAACGAGGGGACACGGTCTTGGAGGTCCGGGACCTCGGGGTCCGGTTCTGGGTGAGCGACGGCTGGTTCACCGCCGCCCAGGGTCTGACCTACGACCTGAAGGCGGGCGAGGTGCTCGCCATCGTGGGTGAGTCCGGGTCGGGAAAGACCCAGTCGGCGATGAGCCTGATCGGGCTACTGCCGAAGAACGGTCGCGCGACCGGTTCGGCGAAGCTCAAGGGGACCGAACTGATCGGCATGTCGTTGCGACAGTTGCAGCATGTCCGCGGCAATGACATCTCGGTCATCTTCCAGGAACCGATGACCGCCCTCAACCCGGTCTACACGGTCGGCTTTCAGATCGTCGAGACGCTGCGGACCCACTTCCTGATGCAGCCCGCCCAGGCGAAGGCACGGGCCATCGACCTGATGCGGCTGGTCGAGATCCCCAATCCCGAGGACAGCTTCGAGAAGTACCCGCACCAGCTCTCCGGCGGCCAGCGACAACGGATCATGATCGCCCAGGCGCTGGCCTGTGACCCGGGCCTGCTGATCGCGGACGAGCCGACCACGGCGCTGGACGTCACCGTGCAGGGCGAGATCCTGAAGCTGATGCGCGACCTGCGCGAGCGGGTCACCGCCGCGATCATCCTGATCACCCACGACATGGGTGTGGTCGCCGATATGGCGGACCGGATCGTGGTGATGAAGGACGGCCAGGTCGTCGAGCACGGGACGTCCGACGAGATCTTCAACCGTCCGCAGCATCCCTACACCAAGCAGCTGCTCGCCTCGGTGCCGCACCTCGGATCGGCCACCGCGGAAGAGGAGTTGCCGCACGCCAGGCTGACCCTGGTCGCCGAGGGCGAGCAAACCGGCGTCCCGCTGCTGGAGGCGACATCGGCGGCGACTCCGGCGATGCTGATGGAGGATGTGGCGATCGAGTACCCCAAGCAGGGGCGGCGTCCGGCGTTCCGAGCCGCGCACCACATCAACCTCCGGGTGGATCCGGGTGAGGTGATCGGCCTGGTCGGCGAATCCGGATCGGGCAAGACCACCATCGGACGCGCCGCCGTGGCGCTGCTGCCCGTGGTCGAGGGCCGGCTGAGCATCAACGGGCGCGACATCACCAACGCCAAGCCGGGGGAGCTGAAGCCGTTCCGCAAGGAGGTCGGCATCGTCTTCCAGGACCCGGGATCGTCGCTCAACCCGCGGCTGCCGGTCGGTGAGTCGATCGGCGAGCCGATCATGCTGCACTTGGGCCTCAAGGGAGCCGAGCTGTCCAAGCGGGTGGAGAACCTGCTGGAGAGCGTCCAGCTCCCGCGGGCGATGCGCAACCGCTACCCGCACGAGCTTTCCGGCGGGCAGCGGCAGCGGATCGGCATCGCCCGGGCGTTGGCGCTGCAGCCCAAGCTGCTGATCGCCGACGAGCCGACCTCGGCGCTGGACGTCTCGGTGCAGGCCCGGGTGCTGCGGCTCTTCCAGGATCTGCAGGCCGAGTACGGGTTCGCCTGCATGTTCATCAGTCACGACCTGGCCGTGGTCGAGATGCTCAGCCAGCGGATCGCGGTGATGCGACACGGGTACCTGGTCGAAGTCGGTCCCACCAAGGAGATCGTCACCGATCCGCAGCATCCGTACACGCGGCGGTTGCTGGCGGCGGTGCCGGTGCCGGATCCGGCAGAGCAGCGTCGTCGGCGCGAGTTGCGCGACGCGATCATCGAGCGGGAGCACATCGTCTCGTAACGGGCGTCGATCGAGCCTGTCGAGATCCGTGGTTTCGACAAGCTCAACCAACGGCTCGATCGACAGGGGGGCTCAACCAACGGTCGGCTCGACGGGTCGACCGACGGACGAGCAACGACGAATAGCTGAACATTCTTCGTTTTCCTGGTCGGGCCGGGCTGGAGTTCGCCAGGATTGCCTCATGGTCGAACTCATCGGCGCGGGCAAGCGCATCGGCATCCTCACCAGCGGCGGCGACGCCCAGGGCATGAACGCGGCGGTGCGCGCCGTCGTCCGGACCGCGATCTCGCTGGGCGCCGAGGTCTACGCGATCTTCGAGGGCTACCAGGGCATGATCGACGGTGGCGACGGCATCCGCCGCTTCGGCTGGGACGACGTGGGCAACGTGCTGCATCGCGGCGGCACCGTGATCGGCACCTTCCGCAGCAGGCAGTTCCGGGAGCGCGACGGACGGCGGGTCGCCGCCCGCAACCTGCTGGCGGCCGGGATCGACCGGCTGGTGGTGATCGGTGGCGACGGCAGCCTCTCCGGCCTGGACGCCTTCCGCACCGAATGGCCCGAGTTGCTGGCCGAGTTGGTGGCCGCCGGTGATCTCGACCAGGCGACGGCCGATGCGCACCCGGCGCTGATGATCGCCGGACTGGTCGGCTCGATCGACAACGACCTGGTCGGCACCGATATGACCATCGGTGCCGACACCGCGCTGCACCGGATCGTCTCGGCGATCGACGACCTGGCCAGCACCGCGGCCAGCCATCAGCGCAGCTTCGTCGTCGAGGTGATGGGACGGCACTGCGGCTACCTGGCGTTGATGGCCGCGGTGGCCGGTGGCTGTGACTACGTGCTCACCCCCGAGAACCCGCCGGCCGACGGCTGGGAGGACCGGATGTGCGCCGAGTTGCGGCGCGGTCGCAAGGCCGGACGCCGCGACTCGATCGTGCTGGTCGCCGAGGGTGCCACCGACCGTTCCGGTGCCCCGATCACGTCCGAACAGGTCCGGGGCATCATCGAAGAGCGGCTCGGCGAGGACACCCGGGTGACCATCCTCGGCCATGTTCAGCGCGGCGGCACCCCGAGCGCGTTCGACCGCTGGTGCTCCACCTGGCTCGGCTACGAAGCCGCCCGCGCACTGCTCACCGCGGACGCCGGCAGTCCCGGCCGGGTGTACGGATTCCGCGGCAACCGGGTGGCGGCGGTCGACCTGATGGAGGCCGTCCGGAACACCCGCGAGGTCCCGGCGCTGATCGAGGCCGGCGACTACGACGCGGCGATGGCCAAGCGGGGTGGCTCCTTCGTCGGCATGACCAGGCTCTTCGCCGAGTTGGCCGAGCCGTCCCGGGTGGCCGCCGGTGACGACGCGCGGCGGATCGGCATCATCCACGCCGGCGGGCTCGCCCCCGGGATGAACACCGCGGCGCGGGCGGCGGTGCGGCTGGGGATCAGCCGCGGCCACACCATGCTCGGCATTCGTGACGGCTTCCCGGGCCTGCGGGACGGCCGGGTCGGCGAGCTGACCTGGGGCGATGTGGAGGCCTGGACGGCGGACGGCGGTGCGAACCTGGGACTGCGCCGCACAGTGCCGCCGGTCGAGGAGCTGTACAGCATCAGCCGCCAGCTCGAGGACCACCGGATCGACGCGCTGCTGGTGATCGGCGGCTGGAACGCCTACCAGGCGGCCCACCGGCTGCACGAGGAGCGGGAACGCTACCCGGCCTTCCGGATCCCGACGGTGTGCGTGCCGGCGTCCATCGACAACAATCTGCCCGGCTCCGAGCTGGCGATCGGCGCCGACACGGCTTTGAACGTGATCGTCGAGGCGATCGACCGGATCAAGCTGTCGGCGTCGGCCACCAAGCGGTCTTACGTGGTCGAGACGATGGGCCGCTACTGCGGCTACCTGGCGCTGATGGGCGGCCTCGCCGGCGGCGCCGAGCGGGTCTACCTGCACGAAGAGGGGATCAGCCTCGACCAGCTCAACGACGACGTGAAGTGGCTGCGCCGGTCGTTCGCCGCCGGCCGGTCGCTGTTCCTGGCTGTGCGCAACGAGCGGGCCAACGAGCACTACACGACCGACTTCATCGCCGGCCTGCTGGAGGAGGAGGGTCGCGGGCTGTACGACGTGCGCCAAGGGGTGCTCGGGCATCAGCAGCAGGGCGGCTCGCCGACCCCGTTCGACCGGCTGCTGGCCACCCGGCTGGTCGGCTATGCGCTCGACCTGATCTCCACCGAGCTCACCGCGGACGCCGACGGCAGCTACCTGGTCGGGCTGACCGAGTCCCAGATCACCCAGGTGCCGATGGCGTCCATGATGGGGCTGATGGACCGCAACTTCCGCCGTCCGAAGCACCCCTGGTGGATGCAGCTGCGCGACGTCTCCCGCGCGGTCGCCGAGGGACCCGAGAACGCCCGCGCCTGAAGCCCGTGCCGCTTGGGCTACCGGCTCAGCCGATAGCGCAGGTGCAACACCCGATCGCCGTGAATGATCTCGTCCGGCCCCGCCAGCAGGTGCTGGGCCCGGACCGGACCGAAGTATCGCTTGCCGGAGCCGAAGACGACGGGTACCACGTCCATCCGGACCTCGTCGACCAAGCCGGCGGCAAATACCTGGCCGCCGACGTCGCCGGCGGAGACCTCGACGACGCGGCCGCCGGCAAGCTCACGGGCCTTGGCCACGGCTGCCTCGACGCCGTCGACGAAGTGGAACGGGGCCTCGGGATGCCAGCCCTCGGGCCGGCCGCGGTGAGTCACGACGACGACGTGGTCGACCCCCGCCGGAGGCGTCCCGTCCCAGCCGTCGGTGAGATCGAAGACGTGGCGCCCGACGATCGTCACCGCGATCTGATCCCAGTACGGCCGGATGTAGTCGTAGGACGCCTGCGACACCTTCAGCACCCCGCTGTCGTCCAACGGCACCTCGCCACCGAGCAACCAGTCGAACAGCGGTCCCGGCTGGTCGTCCTGGTCGGCGATGAACCCGTCGACCGAGACCGAGGCATAGATGACCACCTTGCCCATAACGTCCTCCTCTGCTTAGGACTTCACGCCAGCCCGGATGGACTTAGACCACGATCCGGGGGATCTCGCCGGTGATCTCGGGCAACGGTGCGCGGAGCAGCGCGGTGCTCTGCGGACCGAGTTCCACCTCGCCCGAGTAGGTCAGGACGGCCTCGCCGAAGCGGGCCAACAGCTCGGAACCGTCCGGTACCGGCAGTCGTCCGGGGGTGTCGGCGAGGTTGGCGAGCACTTCGATGGTGCCGCGGCGGACCAGCAGCAGATCGCCGCTGCGAGCCACCGCGCCGTCGCCGAGCGCCGCCCCGCGCACCGTTGGCAGTTCCCGCCGTAGTCGCAGCAGGGTTCTGTACCAGTCCAGGAACTCCTGCCGCTCGGGATCTCCGAGATCGGCCCAGTTCAGCGTGGACGCCTCCACGGTGCCGGGATCCTGCGGATCCGGGACGTTGCCGGACCAGCCGTGCTCGGCGAACTCGGCCTGCCGTCCGGTCCGGATCGACTCGGCGAGCCACTCCTCTTCGTGGTCGGTGAAGTACTGCCACGGGGTGGAGGCGTCGAACTCCTCGCCCATGAACAGCATCGGGGTGTACGGCGAAGTCAGCAGCAGCGCGGCGCCGATCGCGGCCCGGCCGCGTCCGGCCAGGTGCGAGAGCCGCTCACCGGTGGCCCGGTTGCCGACCTGGTCGTGGGTCTGCAGCGAGGCGACGAACCGCCAGCCGGGGGTGATCGCGGGCTCGATCGGACGCCCGTGCCGGCGTCCGCGGAAGCTGGAATGGACGCCGTCGTGGAAGAACGGGGTGTGCGCCAGCACCTTCGGCAACGCCTGCGGATCGGCGAAGTCGGCGTAGTAGCCCTGGGTCTCACCGGTCAGCAGCACGTGCAGCGTGTGATGGACGTCGTCGGCCCATTGGCCGTCCAGGCCCTGGCCGCCGGCCCCACCGGATCCGCGCGCGGCCACCGTCCGCGGATCGTTGCGGTCGGACTCGGCCACCAGCACCCGCGGAATGCCGGTGGCGGTGCCGAGGTCTTCGGCGAGTGCCGCCAGCTCCTCCAGCAGGTGGATCGCGGACTCGTCGTGCAGCGCGTGCACGGCGTCGAGTCGCAGGCCGTCCAGGTGGTAGTCGAGGAACCACTGCCGGACGTTGTCGACGAAGTAGGCCCGTACCTCGTCGCTGCCCGGGCCGTCCAGGTTGACCGCGACGCCCCACGGCGTCTGGTGCCGGTCGGTGAAGTACGGCCCGAACTGCGGCAGGTAGTTCCCGACCGGTCCGAGATGGTTGTAGACCACGTCGAGCCAGACCGCGAGACCGCGGGCGTGTGCGGCGTCGACGAAGCGTTGCAGCCCGGTGGGGCCGCCGTACGGCTCGTGCACCGAGTAGATCGCGACGCCGTCGTAGCCCCACCCGTTCTGGCCGGGGAACGACGCCACCGGCATCACCTCCACGACATCGACGCCGAGGTCGACCAGATGATCGAGCCGTTCGATGGCGCCGTCGAAGGTGCCGGCGGCGGTGAAGGTGCCGACATGCAGTTCGTAGATCACCGAGCCCTTCAGCGGACAGCCCTTCCAACCGTCGTCGGTCCAGCTGAACCGGGCCGGGTCGACCAGTGCGCTGGCGGCATGGACGCCGTCCGGAAGCCGGCGGCCACGCGGGTCGGGCAGCGGATCGCCGCCGTCCAGCGAGAACGCATAGCGGCCGTCGCCGGGCTCGGCGTCCACCGACCACCAGCCGTCACCCTCGGGTGCCATCGGCTCGATCCGGTCACCGTCGACGCCGAGATGCACGTCCACCCGCTCGGCTTCGGGCGCCCAGACCGCATAACGCTCGCGCATCAGGCCTCCCGCACCAGGACCGAGACCGGCAGGACAGCGAACAGGCTGCCCGTGCCGCTGCGCTGCGGTTCGCCGGTGAACACGTCCCGCCAAGTGCCCTCGGGCAACGGCACCGATGCCGGGACCGGCACCCGGGGCAATCGGCGAACGACGACCAGCAGGTCCGATCCGCGGGCGAAGCCGAGCAGGCCGTCGCCGAGCTCCAGCGGCCGGTAGCCGGCGGCGAAATCGTCGGGCCGCTCGCGCCGCAGCCGCAACGTCCGGGACGTGACCAGCAGCTTCTCGGCGGCCAGGTCGAGGCCGTCGGTGGGAGCGGCGTCCAGGGCTTCGAGCCGGGCGGCGTGGACGGCGAAGTCGACCCCGCTGCGGTTGTCCGGGTCGACCAGGGTGAAGCTCAGCGACTCGGTGCCCTGATAGCTGTCCGGGACGCCGGGCAGGGTCAGCTGCAGCAGCTTCTGCGCCAGTGTGACGATCCGGATCGCTTCGGCGTTGGCGCGGGTGGCCTCGTCGATCGCCGCGCCGAGGGGGCCGCCGGCCAGCACCGCGCGACCCAGCGCCAGCACGCGCTCCTCGTAGTCAGCATCGGGTTGCAACCAGCTGGTGCGTTGCTTGCCCTCGCGCAGCGCCTTGGTCAGGTAGGCGTCCAGCCGGTCCGGGGTCAGCCCGGGCGTGCCGGCGACGGTCTGCCAGACCAGGTGACCGGTGGCCGCGTCGACGCCGTGCCGGACGGCCTCGCCGGCGCCCAGGTTGGCGATCCGCTGCCAGGAGGCGGAGTCGCCGGCCAGCGCCAGCAGCCGCGCCCGGACGTCCTCGCTGCGCTTGGTGTCGTGGGTGGAGAGCGTGGTCATGCCGAGCGGCCAGCGGTTCGCCTGATGGGTGGCCCAGTCATGCAGGGCGGCCACCCCGGGATGTTCCCCGTGGGCGGGGTCGCCGCCCACCTCGTTGAGTGCGACCAGCCGGTGCCAGCGGTAGAAAGCGGTGTCCTCGATGCCCTTGGCCATCACCGGGCCGGTGGTCTGCTGGAACCGGACGCACAGATCGCGGGCCGCCGCCGCGTCCCCGGGCGCGGTGTCGGGTTGCTCCAGGATCCCCGCCACGAGCACGGCGACGTCGGCGAGATCGGGACGGTCGGCCCGCACCCGCTCCAGCGCTCGGTACAGCGGTGCGACCAGTTCCGGATCGGACGGCGTCCCCGGTGTCACGTAGGCGCGGTAGACGTGCAGCTGGACCAGCAGCTCCGACAGTGCCGCCCGCAGCCGGGCCGGGTCGAGGTGCGGCAACGCCGCCACCGCGGCCCGTTGCAGCCGGTTCAGTTCGGGTTGCAGCAGTTGGGCCAGCACCTGCCGCTTGGCCGCCTCGATGCTGGCCGACAGCACCGGCTCGCCACCGGTGGCCGTCCAGGTCTCGGTCACGGTGGTCACGCCCGCCGGGTCGACCAGCGCGGCGTCGATCACCGCGGCCGCGTCGTAGCCGGTGCTGCCGTGGCAGTCCCAGGACGGCAGCCGCTCGACGCCTTCGAGGATCTTCTCGACCCAGATCGGGGTGCCCGGACGGCAGGCCGCAGCCAAAGCGGTCAGGTAGCCCTCCGGGTCGGCCAGGCCGTCTGGGTGATCGATGCGGAATCCGTCGATCACCCCGGCGCGATGCAGCTCCAGCAGCAGCGCGTGGGTGGCGTCGAAGACGTCCGGCTGCTCGACCCGGACCGCGACCAGCTGGTCCACCTCGAAGAACCGCCGGTAGTTCAGCACCTCGGCCGCCTCGGTGTGCGAGGCGAGCAGCCAGTGCTGGGCGTCCAGCACCTCGGTCAGATCGGAGGTGTCCGGGCCGTCCGGGCGCAGCGGCAGCACGTGCTCGTAGTAGCGCAGCACCGGCTGGCCCGCGGCCGGCCCCTCATCGTCGCGACCGACGTCGAGGTGCAGCTGATCGAGGGTGTCGGCGAGCCGGCCGCCCAGGATCGGCAGCCCGAATCGTCCGTCCAGGTGGTCCCAGTCGACGTCGAACCAGTGCGCGAACGCCGACGCACGGCCGTTGCGCAGCACGTCCCACAGCGGCGCGTTGCGCCACTGTCCCTCGACCAGCGCCATGTGGTTGGGCACCACGTCGACCACGATGCCGAGACCGTGCGCGTGGCAGGCGTCGGCGAGCCGCTGAAGGGCTTCCCGGCCGCCCAGCTCAGGGTTGATCGCGGTGTGGTCGAGGACGTCGTAGCCGTGCTGCGAGCCGGGCACCGCGGTCAGGACCGGAGCCAGGTAGAGGTGACTGGCGCCCAGTTGGGCCAGGTACGGGACTGCCGCGGCGGCGTCGTCGAGGGTGAAACCGCGGTGCAGCTGGAGGCGATAGGTTGCCGTGAACGGTGCGGCTGAGGAGGTCACCCGGATCATTCTGGCAAGCCGTCGGCCCTGTCCGCATCCCCGCGAAGGCTGAGCCCTCGATCGGCGCCGGCCAGGTGCTGGACGGCAGCGCGTCCTGGTGCCGCGCGATCCCTTCACCGACCCCACGCCCGCGCCGAGGTCACCGGCGGTTGCCACCGATCAGCCGTGCCAGGCACCAGCTGAGCGCGATCGCGCCGGCGGTCAGGAACACCGTCCGGAGGCCGTTGGCCAGCAGCAGGCTGTCGATCGTCGCGGCGTCCTGACCGATCCGGTCCAGCGCGTCGTGCAGCGGGATGGCCCACAGCACCGTGCTGAGCAGCGAACCGGCCCCGGTGAGTGCGACCACCCAGGCGGTGGCTCGGGACACCCCGTCCGGCCTGGTGAAGGGCAGTGCCGCGCAGGCCAGGAAGGTCAGGAAGCCCGGAACGATCACCACCCACAGGATCGCGTCGTTGTAGGCGAGGTGATAGCCGGGGAACTCGGCTGCGGTCGGCACCCGGAACAGGGGATAGGAGACGAACTGGGCCTGCCAGGAGAGGCCGGTGGAGTAGGCCGCCAAGGCGGCGGTGGCGACCAGGTACCAGGTGCGCCAGCCGGTCGTGGCCGCCGCCGTGGCGACGTCCGGACGGCTGATCGTGGCGTGTCGAGTCATGAGTGGAGTCCTTTCGTGCGAGTATTCGATGGATACAGTATCAATCGATTTGAGAGATAGTCAAATGAAATCTGAGCGGCGACCGTACGCCAGCCCGACCCGGGACCACCAGGCCCGCTCCACCCGGGCCGGCATCCTCGGTGCGGCCGCCGAACTCTTCGTCGATCCGGGGTACGGGCGGGCCAGCGTGGCCGCGGTGGCCCGGCGGGCCGGGGTGACCTCGCAGACCGTTTACAACGCCTTCGGCTCGAAGCAGGCGTTGCTCAAGGCCGTCTACGACTCGACCCTGGCCGGTGACGACGACCCGCTGCCGCTGGCCCAGCGGCCGGAGATGCTCGCCCTGTCACAGCTCAGCGATCCGGTCGGCTTCATCCGCGGCTACGCGGCGCTCGGCCGACGGGTGCTTGAGCGCGTGGGGCCGCTGATACTCCAGATCGCTGTCGGGGCCGCCGCTGGTGACCAGGATCTGGTGGAACACCGGCGGACCACCGACTCCGAGCGGCTGACCGGGGTGGGGTTCATGGTGCGCCGGGTCGCCGAGCTCGACGCACTGGCACCCGGGCTTGCCTTCGAGGTGGCACGCGACCGGGTCTGGACACTGAACAGCGCCGAGGTGTGGCATCTGCTGACGACGGTTCGCGGCTGGGGCGGGGATGCCTACCAGGACTGGATCGGCGATCAGATGTGTGCGGCGATCCTGGATCCGCGGCTGGCCCGCTGAGGCGTCCGGCCGAGGAAGTCGTGCGGGGCACCGGTCGTCGTCGCCGTACCCTTGGCCGGTGGGATTTCTGCTCGGCGCCGAGGCATTGCATCTGGAGTATCCGACTCGGGTCGTCTTCGACTCGGTCACCCTCGGGGTCAACGACGGTGACCGGATCGGTGTGGTCGGCCGCAACGGCGACGGCAAGTCGTCGCTGGTCGGGCTGCTGGCCGGTGCGATCCAGCCCAGCGCCGGACTGGTGCGGCGGCGGGGCGGAGTCCGGATGGGAGTGCTCAGCCAGGCCGACACGCTGCCGGCCGGGGTGACCGTGCGGCAGGCGATCGTGGGCGAGGCGCCCGACCACGTCTGGGCGTCCGACCCGAAGATCCGGGACGTGCTCGCCGGGCTGGTCGCCGATCTCGACTTCGACGCAAGCGTGGACGCGCTCAGCGGCGGGCAGCGCCGGCGGGTCGCGCTGGCGGAACTGCTGGTCGGCGATTGGGACGTTGTCGCGCTCGACGAGCCCACCAACCACCTCGACGTCGAGGGGATCACCTGGCTGGCCGGGCATCTGAACAACCGCTGGCCGCGCAACGCCGGCGGGCTATTGCTGGTCACCCACGACCGCTGGTTCCTGGACGAGGTCGCGACCGCCACCTGGGAGGTGCATGACCAGATCGTCGAGCCGTTCGAGGGCGGCTACGCGGCGTACGTGCTGCAGCGGGTGGAACGTGACCGGCAGGCGGCCGCGGTCGAGGCCAAGCGGCAGAACCTGATGCGCAAGGAGCTGGCCTGGCTGCGCCGTGGCGCCCCGGCCCGGACGTCCAAACCGAAGTTCCGGATCGACGCCGCCAACCAGCTGATCGAGGACGTGCCGCCGCCGCGGGACCGGCTGGAGTTGAGCCGGCTGGCCACGGCCCGGCTCGGCAAGGACGTGGTCGACCTGATCGACGCCGGCGTCCGGTTCGGCGACCACGAGGTGCTGCGCGGCATCGAGTGGCGGATCGCGCCCGGTGAGCGGACCGCGATCCTGGGCGCCAACGGGGCCGGGAAATCGACCCTGCTGGGTTTGGTCGCCGGTACGGTGCAGGCGACTTCCGGCCGCGTCAAGCGCGGCAAGACCGTGAAGCTGGCGGTGCTCGATCAGCAATTCGACGCGCTGGACGAGATTGCCGGCGACCGGGTGCGCGAAGTGCTGGCCCGGACTCGGACCAGCTATCTGATCGACGGTCGCGAACTCACTCCCGCGCAGTTGCTGGAGCGGCTGGGGTTCGCCCGCGAGCACCTGTCGGCCCGGGTGGGGGAGCTGTCCGGCGGTCAGAAGCGGCGGCTGCAATTACTGCTGGTGCTGCTCTCGGAGCCGAACGTGCTGATCCTCGACGAGCCGTCCAATGACGTGGATACCGACATGCTGGCAGCGATGGAGGACCTGCTCGACTCCTGGCCAGGCACGTTGTTGGTGGTCTCACACGACCGCTATCTGGTGGAGCGGGTGACCGATCAGCAGTACGCCATCGTGGACGGGCAGCTGCGGCACCTACCCGGTGGAGTGGACGAGTACCTGCGGCTGAGAGCCGCGCAGGCGGCGTCCGGACCCACTGGCGAGGGGGCTTCGACAGGCTCGACCGGCGGTGACTCGGCCAGCAGCGGAGCGGCGGAACTGTCGGGTGCGGAACTGCGCGCGTTGCAGAAGGAAGTGGCGTCGGTGGAGCGCCGGATCGCCAAGCTGACCGACGAGATTCATCGTGCGCAGGCCGCGTTGGCCGAGCACGACCACACCGACTACACCGGGCTGGCCGCCAAGACGGCCGCGATCGAGGCGAAGCAGGCCCAGGTCGGCGACCTCGAGGAACGCTGGCTGGAGTTGTCCGAGCAGGCCGGGTAACTGCTGGCTCGCTCGGGCGAGTTATCCACAGATTTCGCCAGCCCTCTGCCTCAGATCGGTTCCCGTCGGTTGAATCGAGGTCGTGGGTGAGAGGGGCGATTACCATGACTGCAATGACCACCGAGGCGCGCAGCTTCTTGCCCCATGGGCGAGAGTTGACGCGCGCGGATCTCGACCGGCTGCCCGATGACGGGCATCGCTATGAACTCATCGATGGGGTACTGGTCGTGACGCCGGCACCGAGAATCTCCCATCAGGCGATCGCCGGGAACCTGTACCTGCTGCTGCGCGTCGCGGCACCCGCCGGTCTGGCCGTGTTGTTCGCTCCGGTCGACGTGGTGCTGGCTGAGAACACTGTCCTGCAGCCCGACCTGGTGGTGGCGCCGAAGGATGCCTTCACCGAAAGGGAGCTTCCGGTGGCGCCGCTGCTGGCAGTCGAGGTGTTGTCGCCGTCAACGCGCGGCATCGATCTCTTGCTGAAGAAGGAACGGCTCGAGCGTGCGGGCTGCCAGCACTACTGGGTCGTCGACCCAGAGCTGCCTTCGATCACGGCGTGGCGGCTGACGGACGGCACCTACCAGCAGGTCGCCCAGGTGGTCGGTGCCGAGTCCTTCGAGGTCGACGCGCCATTCGCCGTGCGCTTCGCGCCGGCCTCCCTGGTCGGGTGACCAGGCGCAGATCTCGGCTGGGACGAGCTTGTCGAGAACCTGGATTCTTCGCGCTGACAAGGGTTTCGACAGGCTCAACCAATGGCGGGGTTGGCTTCCTACTCGGCCAGGCGCAGCAGGATCACGCTGTCGTCGAGCGTCGCCGCTGTGCCGTCCGGGCCGGTGGCCGGACGGGAGCGCACCTCGGCGAGTTCCGTCGTCCACTCGGCGGGATCCAGGGCCAGCGCCTCGACCTCCTCGGCGGGGGCGAGGAGGTGGTGGTGATGGTCGGGCAGCCGTTCGGACCACGGAGGCGCCGCGGCGTGCGAGACCACCAGCAGGTGGCCGCCGGGGCGGACGTAGCCGGCTGCCTTGCGTAGTGCCGAGGTTCGGTCGAAGGCGACCGGTGAGTGCAGGAAGCTGGCTGTGACCAGGTCATACGCGTCGTCGGTCGCCCAGTCAGCGAGGTCTGCCGCGACGAAACGGACGCCGTCCGGCGCCAGCCCGGCCTTCGCGGCGGCCTCGGTGGCCCGTCCGATGGCGGTCGGTGAGATGTCGACGCCGGTGACCCGCCAGCCCTGCTGGGCCAGCCAGATGGCGTCCGCGCCTTCACCGCAGCCGAACTCCAGTGCCGTGCCGGCCGGCAGGGTGGCGGCCACCGAGGCGAAGCTCTGGTTGACCCGTCCCGACCAGACCGCGTCCGAGCCGGCGTAGCGCTCTTCCCAGAAGTCGACCGGGGCGACCCCGGGCCAGTCGCTGTGGACGGCCGCGTCGAAGTCCCAGCCGGCCAGGGCACCGTTCAGGGCCGCGCCGGCCATCGTGCCGGCGCCGATCGACATCGGCACGTTCGCCATCGGGCTGGCCACGTTGCCGGCCGCCCAGATCCGCTCGTTGCTGGTCTTCCCGGCAGGGTCGACGGCCAGGAAGCTGCCGAACGGGGTCTCGGTGCGGGCCAGTTCGAGGTACGCCAGGAAGTCCTCGTGGGTGCGCGGCCGCCCGGCGGTGAACAGCGCGTCGATGGGGTGGCTGCCGCCGTCCGCGGTGCGTACGGCCTCGATGACTTCGCCCTCGCCGGCGATCTCGGTAACCGCCGCATCGACCAGCCGGACGCCGCGGGCGCGCAACCGGTGTCGGGTGGCGTCCGGCACCTCGATGCCGGCGGTGAACACCGTCACCTGGTCGCTCAGCTGCCGCAGCAACTCGGCCTGGTGGATCGCCAGGGGTGAGGTGAGCAGCACGCCGAGCCGGAGATCGCGGACCTCCCAGCCGTGGCAGTACGGACAGTGCAGCACCGTGGTTCCCCAGCGCTGTGCCAGCCCGGGAATCGGTGGCAGTTCGTCGGTGAGGCCGGTGGCGACCAGCACCGCGCGCGCCTCATGCGTCGTGCCGTCGGACGCCTCGACCCGGACGCCGTGCTCGGTGAGGTCCACCCGGGCGACCGAGCCTTCGATCACCTGGACGCCGTACTCGGCCACCTCGGCGCGGCCACGGACCAGCAGGTCGGCCGGATCGACACCCTCGTTGCCGAGCACGCCGTGCATATGCGTCGCGAACCGGTTGCGCGGGCTACCGGCGTCGATCACCAGCACCCGGCGCCGCGACCGGCCCAACATCAAAGCGGCGGCCAGCCCGGCCGGGCCACCACCGATCACCACCACGTCCCACTCGGAATCCGTCATGCCGCCATCGTTGTCCGAGGGTGGCATAGTTGCAAATGAGTTTGCTGAATATGCAAGGAGGGGCGATGGTGGACCTGCTCGACCAGGTGGGAATCCGGCTCCGTGCGGCACGCAAAGCACGTGGTTGGACGCTGGACGAACTGGCGGCACGGGCGTCGGTCTCGGCCAGCACGCTGTCCCGCCTGGAATCCGGCAAGCGGCAGGCCACCCTGGAGTTGCTGGTGCCGCTGACCAGGCAGCTCGGCATCCGGGTGGACGACCTGCTGGCCGACGAGGCGCCCGACCCGCGGGTGCGGCGTCCGGCCATCCGCCGCGACGGCATGCTGATCGTCCCGCTGGCTCCCGAGGGTTCGCCGATCCACACCTACAAGATCACCTATCCGCCGACGAAACAGTGCGACGAGTTGAAGGTGCACGAGGGCTACGAGTGGCTCTACGTGCTGTCCGGACGCCTCCGGCTGCGGCTCGGCGAGCAGGACCTGGTGCTGACCAGGGGAGAAGCCGCCGAGTTCGACACCCGCACCCCGCACGCGATGAGCGCCGCCGGTGGCCGTCCGGCCCAGGTGATCAGCATCTTCAACGAGACCGGCATGCGCATGCACACCCACTCGGAGTCAGAGATCGGGTAGTGGGAAGCGCTGAGCGACTTATGGACGCGCTGATTGATCCGGGGTCCGCTGGTTGATCCCGTCGAAACCCGTTGCCAGAGAGGTCTCGACACGCTCGACCAACGATGATCAGCGCATCCTTGATCCGCTGGTTGAGCTTGTCGAAACCTATACCGTCCCCAGTTCGGGCCTCGACACGCTCGACCAGCGAGGATCAGCCCGGCTGGCGTCGGACACGGGCCAACGCGTCGGCGGCGCGGACCAGGGCCAGGTGCGAGAACGCCTGGGGGAAATTGCCGACCTGCCGGTCCTCGACCGGGTCGTACTCCTCGGCGAGCAGGCCGACATCGTTGGCGAACGAGCACAGCCGCGCCATCAGGGCCTGCGCGTCGTCGAGGCGTCCGGTGGCCGCGTACTGCTCGACCAGCCAGAACGAGCAGGCCAGGAACGGGTGCTCGGCGCCCGGCAGGCCGTCGACACCGGTGGCCGTCCGGTAGCGCAGCACCAGCCCGTCGCGGACCAGGGTCTGCTCGATCCGGGCCACGGTGGCGAGCATCCGCGGGTCGTCGGGTGCGCAGAAGCCGACCTGCGGAAGCAGCAGCAGCGAGGCGTCCACCTCGTCGGTGCCGTAGTGCTGGACGAAGTGGCCGTTCGCCACGCCGCCGGCGTCGATCTCGTCGCGTAGCCGTTGCCGCAGGTCTCGCCAGCGTTCCACCGGTCCTTCCAGGCCGTGCTCCTCGACCGCCCGGACGGCACGGTCGAACGCCGCCCAGATCATCACCCGGGAGTGGGTGAAGTGCTGCGGCTCGCTGCGGATCTCCCACATCCCGTTGTCAGGTCGCTCGAGGTGTTCGGACGCGTAGCGCACCAGATGCCGCTCCAACGGCCACGAGAAGGCCGACTCGGTCAGCCCGGCCTGCCGCGCGCTCGACAACGTGACCAGCACCTCGCCGACCACGTCGGCCTGGTACTGCAGGGCGGCGCCGTTGCCGATCCGGACCGGACGCGACCCCGCATAGCCGGCCAGGTGCGGCAGTTCGACCTCGGGCAGGTTCCGCTCGCCGGCCAGGCCGTACATGATCTGCAGGTCGGCCGGGTCGCCGGCGACAGCGCGCAGCAGCCAGGTCCGCCACTGCTCGGCCAGCGCCAGGAAGCCGTGCGCCAGCAGCGCCTCCAGGGTGAGCGCCGCGTCCCGCAGCCAGACGTACCGGTAGTCCCAGTTCCGCACCCCGCCGAAATCCTCCGGCAGGGACGTCGTGGCGGCCGCCGCGATCCCGCCGGTCTCGTGATTGGTCAGCGCCCGCAGCACCAGCAGCGACCGCACCACCTCGACCCCGTGCACGCCGCCGGGCTCGATCCGGTCCGCCCAGGACTGCCACCACTCGCGGGTCTCGCGCAGCGCACGGTCCACGTCCAGGGCGTCCGGCACCTGATGGAACGAAGGGAACCAGGTCAGCACCAGATCGACGCCGGCCTCAGCCGTCACCTCGAACGAGGCGGTGTGCCGGTGGTCGTGGGCACTCAGCCGGAGTCCGCGCAGCACCACCGCGTCCGGACCCGCGGTCGCGATCAGTTCCGGCGCCGTGGTGCTGCCCGTCTGGCGCACCCACGGCAACGCCCGGCCATAGTCGAACCGCACCCGCAGATCCAGCTCGAACGCCACCGTGCCGGAGATTCCGATCACCCGGCGGACCAGGTCGGTGCGTTCCACCTGCGCCCGCGGCTCCGGGCCGACCGGCATGAAGTCATGCACCTCGGCCACTCCGGACGCGGTCTGCCACCGGGTGACCAGGATGAAGGTGTCGCCGTCGTAGCGGCGTTCCGGCCGGGCATCGGCATCGGTCGGCCGCAGCCGCCAGCCGCCGTCGTCGGCGTCCCCGAGCAGCGCGGCGAAGGCAGAGGCCGAATCCAGCCGGGGCAGGCACAGCCAATCGATCGAGCCGTCGCGGGCGACCAGCGCGGCCGTCCGGCAGTTGCTGAGCAGCGCGAAGTCTTCGATGGGCGTCACCATTGGGCGATCCTGGCAGCATCGCAGCCATCCGGCATCGGCCGACGGTCGCTTGTGTCGAATCGCTGCAAAGCCGAGAAAGTTCAGGTAGCTTAACTTTCGTGTCGACGACGACCCGGACTTCTCCGCCGCCCACCCGCCGGCCCGCGCGCTGGCTGCTCGGGCCTGCCTTCGTCGCCGCGATCGCCTACGTCGACCCGGGCAACGTCGCCGCCAACCTGACCGCCGGAGCCCAGTACGGCTACCTGCTGGTCTGGGTATTGATCGCGGCCAACGCGATGGCGGTGCTGATCCAGTACCTGTCCGCGAAGCTCGGCCTGGTCACTGGACGCAGCCTGCCCGAACTGCTCGGCGAACGGCTCGGACGCGGGCCGCGGCTGCTGTACTGGGCGCAAGCCGAGTTGGTGGCGGCCGCCACCGACCTCGCCGAGGTGATCGGCGGTGCGTTGGCGCTGTACATCCTTTTCGGGGTGCCGCTGCCGTTGGGCGGGCTGATCGTCGGGCTGGTGTCGATGGCGCTGCTGGCGGTCCAGTCGCGGCGCGGACAGCGTCCGTTCGAGTTCGTGGTGATGGGTCTGCTCGCGGTGATCACGATCGGCTTCGGGGCCGGCCTGGTGGTCAGCAATGTCGACTGGGCAGCGACCGCCGCAGGCATCGTGCCCCGCTTCGAGGGCACCCAGACCGTGCTGCTCGCCGCCGGCATGCTCGGTGCGACGGTGATGCCGCACGCCATCTACCTGCACTCGTCGCTGGCCCGGGACCGGCACGGCGTCCAGTCGGAGGCGGGTCTGCCGCGGCTGCTGCGAGCCACCCGCTGGGACGTCGGATTGTCGCTGCTGGTGGCCGGGACGGTGAACGTGGCGATGCTGCTACTGGCCGCAGCCAGCCTGAACGGCGTCGCGGGCACCGACAGCATCGAGGGTGCGCACGCCGCCATCTCGTCCGCGCTCGGCCCGGCGATCGGGGTGGTGTTCGGCATCGGCCTGCTGGCCTCGGGCCTGGCCTCCACCTCGGTCGGCTGCTACGCCGGGGCGTCCATCATGTCGGGGCTGCTGCGGGTGCGGATCCCGCTGCTGGTCCGCCGGGCGATCACCCTGGTGCCGGCGCTGGTCGTGCTCGCCGTCGGGCTGGATCCGACCTGGGCGCTGGTGCTCAGCCAGGTGCTGTTGTCGGTGGGCATCCCGTTCGCCGCGATCCCGCTGGTGGCGCTGACCGGCGACCGGCGGCTGATGGGGCGGTTCGCCAACGGGCCCCGGCTGCGGATCGTCGCCTGGACGGTCGTCGCCCTGATCGTGGCCCTCAACCTCGCGTTGCTCGTGCTTACCCTGGTGGGATGAACGCGGACGGGATGAGCGGGGTGGACGGCGTCGAGCGGTTGACCCCGGTCGCCCAGGATTACCTGAAGGTGATCTGGTCGGCCACCGAATGGGGCGACCCGCCGATCACCACCAAGGGCCTGGCGACCCGGCTCGGCACCACTCAGGCGAATGTGTCCGACACCGTGAAGCGGCTCGCCGCGCAGGGGCTGGTGACCTATGAGTCCTACCGCCCGGTGCAACTGACCGACGAGGGCGTCCGGCTGGCGGTCGCGATGGTCCGTCGGCACCGGCTGATCGAGGCGTTCCTGGTCGGCGTCCTGGACTACGGCTGGGACGAGGTGCACGACGAGGCCGAGGCGCTGGAGCATGCGGCGTCCGACACCTTGATCGATCGGATCGATGCGTTGCTGGGCCACCCGGTCGCCGATCCGCACGGCGACCCGATCCCGGCCGCCGACGGCAGCCTGCGCCGCCCGAAAGCCGTCCGGCTGCGCGAGACCAGCGGGCTGCGGCGGATCGTCCGGGTCTCCGACGCCGACCCCGAGGTGCTGGCCCGGTGCGGCGCCCTCGGCATCGTCCCGGACGCCGTGGTGGACGCGGGCAGCACCCCGCCGGAGCTCGCCGCCTCGGTCTGGGTCGCCCCGGACCGGGCCTCCACCGGCGGAACGGTCCGGCCTGCCGAGTAGCGCGTCCACAGCTGAAGGGCATCCCGAAGCCTCCGACGCCACCTTGACCGCGCCGATCTACGCCGCCCCGATCAGCTGGGGACGTGGCGACCGAACGCCTTGTCGCGCGTGCCGGCTGGCCGGCGCGACGACCGCCTCAGCGGCCGCGCATCGCCCGGTTGACGCCCTTCATGGTCGGCATCGGGCCGCGCGGCACCGGGATCTTCGGACGCATCGCGTCCAGTGCCCGGAGCCGCTGCTTCACCTCGGTGATCTGATGCGCCTGCAGCACGTTGGGCAACTTCTCGATGTGCTTCTGCAGGTTCTCCAGCGAGACCTCGCCCTGGCCGCGTCCGACCAGCACGTTGGTGACAGCGACGCCGTAGGCGACCTGCTCGTGCTTCTTGGTCTCGGTGGCCAGCAGGGCGCGAGCACGGGACGGGTTGCCCTCGGCGACCAGGACGATGCCGGGGCGTCCGATCACCCGGTGCACGATGTCCATCTGCCGGGTGGCGGCGATGCCCACCTCGTAGCTCCACTTGCGCTTGTTGAGAAGCTGGAACGCCACCTCGGCCGAGCCTGCCTGGCCTTCGTAGCGCTTGAAGTTGGCCTGCTTGACCCGCCAGGTGAGGACGCTCAGTACCAGGACCAGCGCGAGCATCACGCCGGTGATCAGCCACAGCCACCACGGCTGCACCCACAAGCCCACCAGGACCGACACGATGATCGGACCGGCCACGGCGGCCGTCGTCCACCACTTCAGTTGCGGGTCGACCTCGTTGGTGCGCCGGTAGGCCTCGATGATCTGCCGGACCCGCCCCCAGTCGCGGGGATCGTCGGAGTTCTTCTTGCGCAGCTTCTCGGCCTTGCGTTCGGCTTTCTGCTGGGCGGCGAGGGCTTTCGCCTTCTCACTTGCCATGGGTGCTGCTCCCGTTGATCGTGGCTGTGCTGATGGAGGTGCCGTTGGCCGGTGTGCCACCGTTGACCGGACGCGCCGAGCCATTGGCGCCGTTGGCGTGGCCGTTGGCGGCCTTCGCCTGGTCGCGCTCCAGCCGCCGCCGGGCCTCGATGGCGGTGCGATAGAGCCGTCCGGCGCGGTACGACGAGCGAACCAGCGGCCCGGACAGGACACCCACGAAGCCGATCTCGGTGGCCTCCTGCTCGAGCTCGCCGAACTCCTCGGGGGTCACCCAGCGGTCGATCGGATGATGCCGCGGCGAGGGCCGCAGGTACTGGGTGATGGTGAGCAGCTCGGTGCCGGCGTCGTACAGGTCGTGCAGCGCCTGGGTGATCTCTTCCCGGGTCTCGCCCATGCCGAGGATCAGGTTCGACTTGGTGACCAGGCCCTCCTCGCGCGACCAGCGCAGCACCTCGAGCGAACGGTCGTAGCGGAAGCCGGGACGGATCCGGCGGAAGATCCGCGGCACGGTCTCGACGTTGTGGGCGAACACCTCGGGCTTGGTGTCGAACAGCTGCTGCAGCAGGTGCCGGTGGCCGGAGAAGTCCGGGGCCAGCATCTCCACGCCCACCCCCGGATTGACGGTGTGGATCTGCCGGATGGTCTCGGCGTACAGCCAGGCGCCCTCGTCCTCCAGGTCGTCGCGGCAGACGCCGGTGACGGTGGCGTAGCGCAGCCCCATGGTCTGCACCGACTCGGCGACCCGCAGCGGTTCGCCCTTGTCGTAGCCGGACGGCTTGCGCGACTCGATCTGGCAGAAGTCGCAGCGCCGGGTGCAGGAGTCACCGCCGATCAGGAAGGTGGCCTCGCGGTCTTCCCAGCACTCGAAGATGTTGGGGCAACCCGCCTCCTGGCAGACCGTGTGCAGCTGCTCGTCCTTCACCAGCTTGGTCAGCTGCCGGTACTCGGGACCCATCCGCGCGGTGGTCTTGATCCACGGCGGCTTGCGCTCGATCGGGGTCTGGGAGTTCTTGACCTCGAGCCGCAGCAACCGGCGGCCCGCGGGCGGACTCGACGGCGGCGGGCTGACGGCATCGTCTGCAAGGGTCACCGCGTCATCTTATCCCCACCGGCCCCGGCCATTCCGAGTGCTCCGCCCAGAGCGGACGCGGCGTCCGGTCAGCCCGCCAGTGGGTGCCCCTGATCGTCGGTGGCACTCGCCTGGCTGGAGAACCGCGGCAGGAACACCAGGTAGGAATCGTCGGCGCGGCGGACCGCGACCGCGCCGTCCTGCCAGCTGCCGTTGGACGCGGCCCACTGCGAGTTCACCGGATCGCCCTGGTTCTGGTGGACGTTATGGACGCCGAGGCCGGTGGCGAACGGCTCGCCCCAGACCAGGACCGGGCCGCCGATGGCGAGGATCTGCTCCAGCGCCTCGCTCGCCTCAAGATTGCTGCCGGTGCGCCAGGGCCGGTAGATCACGTTGATCAAACGCGAGGCCGCCGACCAGCCCAGAAGCCCGCGGTGCTTCAGCCCCGTCCACAGGAACCTCCAGGTGCGGGCGATCGGATGCCTGATGTGGTCCAGAGCCCCGCTGGTCGAGGTGGAGGCCAACGGATGCCAGCCCGGCGGCAGGACCGCGACGACGGCGAGGTCGGCGGCGGTGGCCGGCACCACCTTCCACTGGACGCCGGTCGCCGACTGGTGACTGTCGACGTCCACCGCGGCCCGGTAGCGGCCGTCGGCACTGTCGATGGTCAGCATCACGTGGTACCAGCGGCCCTGGTTGTCCGGCCGGTCGCGCTCGTGCGCAACAAGCGTGCCGACCAGCACGCCGTAGCCGTGGTCGAGTGGCATTGAGGCACCCCCTCTCTGCGTGCAGGAGAGTCAGGAGGTGACGGCTGATACTCCGGGCAGGGCGAACTCGGCGACCCGCTGATAGGGCCGCAGTGCGAGCAACTCCGCCAGGTGCGGCTCGATCGCCCGAGCCACCTCGACCAGGGTGGGTGCGGCACCGTCCAGTTCGGCGGCCATCGACGTCACCGCGGCGTCGGTGATCCCGCAGGGCACGATGTTGTCGAACCCGCTGAGTTGGCTGGTCACGTTGAGGGCGAAGCCGTGCAGGGTGGTCTGCCGCGAGACCCGGATGCCGATCGCGGCGATCTTGCGCTCGGGCCTGGTCGCACTCGGCGCGAGCCAGACGCCGGTGCGGCCGTCCACGCGTCCGGAGCGGATACCGTAGTCGGCAAGCACTCGGATGAGGGCCTCCTCAACCCTGCGGACGTAGTCGACCACCCCGATGCCGCGAGGGAGGAAGATGATCGGGTACCCGACCAACTGGCCCGGACCGTGCCAGGTGATCTTGCCGCCGCGGTCCACGTCCACCACCGGGGTGCCGTCGAAAGGGCGCTCGTGGGGTTCGGTGCGGCGTCCGGCGGTGTAGACCGGAGGGTGCTCGACGAACAGCACCTGCGGCGGAAGTTCGCCCGCTGCCACCCGGGCGTGCACCTCGCGCTGGTACTGCCAGGTCGGCACGTACTCACTCAGCCGCGGTGGGACGTCCGTCAGCCCCAGGTACTGGAACTCGACCGGACGATCATCGGCCTGGCGTGGCTCGGACACCCCGGCAGTCTATGTCCGACAGCCATTCGGTCTTGGTTCAATCGGTGCCGCGATGGCCATGGTGTGCCGGTCGGCACAGCAGTGGTGGTAGGCACCGTTGTCGTCCACACACCGTTGCCTGCCCGTCCGTGGGATCACCGCATGGGCCGGACACAGGCCGTGGTCTCGTAGCCAGCATCGGCGAGCTGAACGCCCGTACGATCTCGGGATCGTGCCAGGGTGCCCACTCGTATGCACGATTTCGCGCTAGAGCCCGAGGTTGTGCACTCAGGTGGGCATCGTGTGACGATCCCGAGATCGTGTTCCGCCGCTGCGGCCACCAGAGCGGCGACGGAGTTATCCACAGATCGTCGGCGGCACCTTTTCGATCGGCTCGTCTGCAGCCACGATGAACCGGTGCTACCGATGGAGTTGCTACAGCTGAAGATGTTCGAGACCTCCGATGCGCGCCACGCCGGCGTCAGCCCGAACGACCTGCGGGTGGCGGTGGCATCCGGTGAGTTGGTGCGGCTCAAGCGAGGCTGGTACACCGCCAATCGACTCGAGTGGCCGGCCGATCGGCACCGGCTGCTCACCGAAATCGAGAGCCGGGAGCGGCTCTGGGCGATTCCAAGTCACTACTCGGCAGCTCTGCTGTTCGGCCTGCCGGTGTTCCGCCCGGATTGGAGCGTGATCCATCTGATGCGGACGGAGCACGGACCCGCGCAGAACCGCGCCGGGGTGGTCATTCACAAGAAGGTCGGCGAGCACGCAGGACCTAGTGTTGCGCTGGCCGTTGCGCAGACCGCACTCTTCTGCCCCGTGTCGGGGCTGATGGCTTACGATGCGGCGTTGCACTCCCAGCAGATCAGTCCCGTGGACCTGGACGCCGTCGCCAAGCAACTCACCGGCTGGACGGGATGCGCTCACGTCGGCGTCGTGCGACGGCTCGGCGACCGGCGCCGGGAGTCGCCGCTGGAGTCCCGGACGGCCCTCACCTTTGATCGCTGGGGGATGGTCATCGAGTCGCAGTTCGCTGTACCGGGAACGACTTTCACCGCGGACGGACGCATCCGTGGCACCCGGCTGCTGGTCGAGTGTGATGGGGAGGGCAAGTACCCTGACCAGGCCGCGGTGCTCGCTGAGAAGGCCCGCGAGAACGAGAACCGAGCGCATGGGTGGGCGATGGTGCGGGTCACCGACGACCTGCTCGACCGGCCGAAGTTGCTGCACGCCCGGGTCCTCTCGGCGCTCAAGTCAGCTCGTGGACTTGGGGAAGCAGCGGCCTGATTGGGCCTGCCGAGCCCTCTTGGCTTCGCCCTGTGCTCCCACGCTCATCCCACGCTGGCTGGGATGGATGCCGCCATCGTCTGCGTGACCGATGGAGCGCACGATCGCGGGATCGTCACACGGTGCCGATCGCGATGCACGATTTCGCGCTGCAACCCGAAATCGTGCATCCGACTGGTCACCCTGGCACGATCCCGAGATCGTGTAGGCCGAGTGCTGAGCGCTCGTGTGGTGATGCCGCGGAAACGCCGCCGCGTGCGCGGCCGGCATGCCGAAGAAGCCCCTAGGCAGGCATCCGTGCCGCGGTGCAGCGATCGGGACGCCACCGGTGGGTCAGGGAGGGCCGTCGGGCCGGAGCGACATGGCCTAGGACGCGCGGCGGTCCGCCGTTCGCAGCTGTCGGCGGGGCATCACCCGGACGCGACGATGCCCGCCACCCCGTGGGGGACGGGCACCGTCAGGTGGAGATGTTCAGCCGATCACAGGCCGACCTCGGCGGCGAAGTCACCCGCCTCCAGGCGGTGCTTGACCGCGGAGAGGAAGCGGGCGGCGTCCGCGCCGTCGACCAGACGATGGTCGTAGCTGAGCGACAGGTACATCATGTCGCGCACCGCGATCACCTCGCCGAGCTTGGGATCCTTGACCACCATCGGACGCTTCACCAGCGCCCCGGTGCCCAGGATCGCCGCCTGCGGCTGGTTGATGATCGGGGTGTCGAACAGGGTGCCGGCCGACCCGTAGTTGGTGATGGTGAAGGTGCCGCCCGACATCTCGTCCGGACCGAGCTGGTTGTTGCGGGCCCGCTTGGCCAGGTCGCCGATCTTCCGGGCGATGCCGGCGATGCTGAGGTCACCGGCGTCCTTGATCACCGGGACCAGCAGGCCACGATCGGTGTCCACCGCGAGGCTGAGGTGTTCGGCGTCGTGGTAGGTGATCGTGCCGGCCTCGATGTCCATGGTGGCGTTGACCTTGTCGAACTGCTTCAGCGATTCGCAGACCGCCTTGCAGATGAACGGCAGGTAGGACAGCGAGGCGCCCTCGCGCTGGCGGAAGTCCACCTTGGCCTGATTGCGCAGCCGGCTGATGTTGGTGAAGTCCACCTCGACGGTGCCGGTGAGCTGGGCCGCCACCTGCAGCGATTCGACCATCCGCTTGGCGATCACCGAGCGCATCCGGCTGATCTTCTCGGTGGTGCCACGCTTGGACGCCGCCGGCGGAGCAGCCGGCGCGGACGCCGGTGCTGCGGGGGCGGACGCCGCGGGGGCGCGAGCCGGTGCCGGAGCCTCGGCCGCCTTCTTGGCTTCTTCCTCGGCCTTCTTGGCAGCCTCGGCGGCGTCCAGGACGTCCTGCTTGCGGATCCGGCCACCGACCCCGGTGCCGGTCACCGCGGACAACTGCAGACCGTGCTGAGCAGCCAGCTTGCGGACCAGCGGCGTGACGTAGCCGACATCCTCGGCCTCGGCCTGCGGCGCGGCCGGAGCCGGTGCCGCCGGCTTCGGTGCCGCCGGAGCGGGGGCCGGGGACGCGGCGGGCGCCGGAGCTGCCGCGGGGGACGCCGGCGATGCGGCCGGAGCCGGAGCGGCGGGTGCTTCGGGGGCGGCTTCGGCCGGGGCTGCGCCAGGCTCGCCGATCACGGCGATCACCGATCCGACCGCGGCAGTCTCGTCCTCGTTCACCCGGATCTCGAGCAGGACGCCGCCGGTCGGCGCCGGGATCTCGGTGTCCACCTTGTCGGTGGAGACCTCGACGATCGGCTCGTCGGCCTCCACTGTGTCGCCGACCTGCTTGAGCCACCGGGAGATGGTGCCCTCGGTGACGGACTCGCCGAGCTGGGGCAGCTTGACCTCGGTGCCGGACGCCGCGCCACCTCCGGACGGCTGGGCCGCCGGTGCGGCGTCGGCCTCTTCGGCGGCCGCCTCGTCGGCGCCGGGCGCGTCGTCGGGTGACGGCGCTTCCTCAGCGGGTGCCGGCTCGTCGGCCGGTGCGGAATCGCCGGCCTCACTCGGATCGCCGATCACCGCGAGGACCGAGCCGACGGCGGCGGTCTCGTCCTCGGCCACCTTGATCTCCAGGATCACGCCGGCGGCGGGTGAGGGGATTTCGGTGTCCACCTTGTCGGTGGAGACCTCCACGATGGGCTCGTCCACCTCGACGGTGTCGCCGACCTGCTTGAGCCAGCGAGAAACCGTGCCCTCGGTGACACTCTCACCCAGGGCGGGCAAAGGAACGGGCGTTGACATGAGTTGGTCTCCTTCGACGGACTGCCAGAACCAGTCCACACCCTATCCGGTCGCTGCCGCCTTTGAGCAGGTGACGCCGAGTGCAATTCACCAATGCCCGCCGACTCCCGTGCACAATGGCTGCGTGGCGCTCAACTGGCTATTCGGACGGAGGCGGAACTCGGGTCCGCCGGTGGAACGCGCCACCATCGCGCACCTGGAGGAATTCGTGGCCACCCGCCGGGGTGTCGAGGCGTTCCTTGAGCCGCAGACCACAATGACCAGGACCAGCCTGCTGCTGGTGGCAGCCGACGGGGAGTGGACGCGGCGCTCGATCGAATCGCCCGGCTGGGGACGCCAGTTCACCTCGCGCCACGCGCTGCCGTTGTACGACGCCGCCGTGGTCGGCTATCCGCAGCGGATGCGGGACTTCAACGCCCGGCAGAAGGGCCGCCGGGTCACCGAGTAGCTCCTCGTCGGTCGAGCATCCTGGGCTGCTGGGTTTCGGCAAGCTCAACCAGCGGTGGTGGGGACAGGTCAGCCAGCGGTGGTGGGGACGGATCGACCGGCGGAGGGTTTCGACAAGCTCAACCAGCGGTGGCGGGACAGCTCAACCATCTGTGGTTCTCAACCCAGGGCCTCATCGATCCGGTCGAGTTGCTCGGCCAGGTCGACCACGCCGCGATAGGCCTCGACCAGGGCTGCCGCCAGCGCCACGCCGTCGCCGGGCTGGGCGCCGCCGAACGCTGTCGCCGCCGCACCCCCGCAGGCCCACAGGCCGGGCACCGGGGTGCCGTCGGTGCGCAGGACCCGGGAACGTTCGTCGATCACCAGCCCGCCCGCGGTCCCGGCGTCCCCCGGGTAGAGCCGGACTCCCCAGAACGGTTGCCGGTCGACCGAGCCCAGGCAGGGGTTCCGGCGCAGCAGCGGGTCGCCGAAGTACTTGTCCCAGACGCTGTCGCCGCGCCGGAAGTCGGTGTCGCGGCCGCGTTTGGCGAGCTGGTTGAATGCCACCACGCTGCCCAGCAGCCCGGCCCGATCGATCCCCAGCGACTCGGCCAACTCGTCCAGGGACGCCGCTCGGACCAACTCGCCGGCCTCGATCGCCGCCTTCGGCGATGAGCCCGCCGGCCACGGTCCGAGGGCGTGCTGCTTGCGGTGCCGGCTGTCCATGATGAGAAACGACGGCACCGAGCGCTGCCCGCGGTTGTGCTCATACATCCGCCGGCCCGCCCAGACCCCGGGTTCGGCCTCGTTGTAGTAGCGGTCGCCGGCAACGTCGACGATCAGCCCATGCGGTGTCACCCGGGCGGCGTCCACCCGGTGGGCCTCGCCGTCGGCGAGCAGCACCGGTGTCCACCAGGCGCGGTCGAGCTCGGCGAGCGCGGCGTCCACCTGGGCGCCTGCCCGCAGCGCGGCGCCGTCGTTGCCGCCACCGACCGACCAGTCAGATGAGGTCGGTGCCGGCAGATACTGCTCCCGCAGGTCCTGGTCGGCCTCGAAACCGCCGCAGGCCAGCAGGACGCCCCGCTCGGCGGTCACGTCGACTTCGCCGTCCTCACGATCGACCCGGACGCCGGTGACCGCACCGTCGGCGACCAGCAGCTCGGTCATCGGCGACTCCAGCCAGATCTCGACCCCGCTGCCGACCGCCCGGCGCAGCAGTTCGGCGACCAGCGTGCCGCCGGTGCTCGGCTGGGACCCGCCGCCGAGGCGGCGTAAGCGCGCCCGCAGTCCAAGGCCCGCGTCGGCCTCGGAGCTGCGCAGTCGTCCGGCCCACTCCTCGTCCAGCCGCACCGCGGACGCCTTGGCTCGCAGCGTTCGCCCCTGGGCCTTGGCGCCGTCGGCGTCCGGCCGGCAGTCGGGCAGCCCTTTGACCACCTCCAGCCCGATCCTGGACGAGACCAGCCAGCGAGCCACCACCGCGGCCGTCCGGGCGAAGGCGGCGCGGCGGGCGAGGGTCACGTCGTCGGCCGGCGTGGCCAGCGCGTCCAGGTAGCCGAGCGCCTGCTCGGCGGAATCGGTGGGCGCGCCGCCGCGTCCCGTCAGGTCGTTGCCGGGCATCCACAGGTGGCCGTCCGAGCCGGCCGTCGCGCCACCGACCATGGCCGTTCGTTCGACGACCAGAACCCGATTCCCGAGCCGCCGGGCGGCGACGGCTGCCAGCAGACCGGCGGCGCCGGCGCCGACGATCACCACATCGGTGCGCACGGGGTCAGCTTTGCAGGGACTGTGCCAGGGCCACCAGGGTGCGTACTGCCATGCCGGTGCCGCCGGTGGGCACGTAGTCGTAGGGGCCGTCGTCGTTGAACGCCGGGCCGGCGATGTCCAGGTGCGCCCACGGCGTGCCGTCCGGGACGAAGTGGTGCAGGAACGCGGCGGCCGTCAGCGCGCCGCCGTACCGGTTGCCGCCCGAGCGCAGGTCGGCGACCTTGGAGTCCAGCTTCTTCCGGGTGCCGTCCGGGATCGGCAGCTGCCAGAACGCCTCGCCCGCCGACTCCGCCGCGTCCAGCACGTGGTCGGCGGCGGCGTCGTCGCTGGCCATCAGGCCGGCCACCCGCTCGCCGAGCGCCACCATGCAGGCGCCGGTCAAGGTGGCGACGTCGAGGATCAGGTCGGGGGAGTCCTCGCCGGCCCGGGCCAGGGCGTCCGCCATCACCAGCCGGCCCTCGGCGTCGGAGTTGACGTTCTCGACCGTGCTGCCGCCGTACATGGTGAGGACGTCGGAGGGCCGGTATGCGGTGCCGGAAGGCATGTTCTCGGCCATCGCCGCGTACGCGGTGACCCGCACCTTCAGGCCCAGCTGGGCGATCGCCCGGGTGGCGGCCAGTACCGCGGCGGCGCCGGCCATGTCGCACTTCATCGTGTACATGCCCTCGGACGGCTTCAGGTTCAGCCCGCCGGTGTCGAAGGTGATGCCCTTGCCGACCAGGGCCAGATGGGTCTTCGCTCCGCGCGGCGCGTAGCCGAACCGGACCAGCCGCGGCCCCCGGGAGGAGCCGCCGCCGACCGCGGTCAGCCCGCCATAGCCACCCCGCTCCAAGGCCTTGTCGTCGAGTACTTCGACATCGATCCGGGTGCCCTTGGCGGCAGTCTTGGCGGCCTCGGCGAAGGTCTCCGGATAGAGCACGTTGGCCGGCGTGTTCACCCAGTCGCGGGCCAGGCAGACCGCCGTCGCGACCGTCCTGGCCACCTCGACGGCACGGCGTGCCTCGGGCTTGGCCGACGAACTGACCACGGTGACCGAGCCGATCGCCGGTTTGGGCTCCTTGCCGCTGAGCTTGACGAACCGGTAGGCGCCGAGCAACGCGCCCTCGGCGGCACCCTTGACCACTTCGGGCTCCACCGCGTCCAGGCAGAGCGCGACGTGCAGCGGCCGGTCGCCGGCCAGAGCGGCCGCCGCCCGGACACCGGTGCCGGCGGCGCGCCGGACCTGCTCGGGGGTCACGTCGGTCTCGCCCAGCCCGACCGCGATGATCCGGACGCCGTCCGCGCCGGCCAGCGTGACGGTGCCACCGGGCCTGGCCTCCGCGCCCAGGTCGCGGACCACCTTCAGCAGCGGCCGCCCGTAGAGCTTGGCCGCGCGCTGGTCGACCTCGTCCGGGACGCCGACCAGCACCGGAGCTCCTGCACTCTCGGCAACACCGACGATCACCACGTCGGCGTCCCGCGGGCATGAGGTGGCCAGGGTCAGAGCGGGAAGTGTGAATGCGGTCACGAGGCGTCCTATCCGTGCGGCGGAGGTCGTTGGTCAGCCTAGTGGGCGGTCGCCCCTGATGCGTGGCCCGGGCGAGTGCCGGGCACGCACCCCGCGTCGTGCTCCCCTGGACGAACTTTGCCCGCCGGACCAGGCCACACCGAGTGGTCGGCGCGTCGCGGCTCAGACTCTGCCGCGCTCGTCGATCGGGCGACTCCGGTAGTCGTTCCAGGCATCGATCACCTCCCGGCGGGAGGCATCCGGATGCTGTGCGTGCCAGGCGCGGGTGAATCGGTTGTACTCGAACTGGCCGGCGACGTCACGCGGACCCTGGTCGCGGGTGGCATGCCAGTGGGCGACGGCGTCGCCGAGGGTCTGGGTGCCGTCGGCCTCGTCGAAGAACTCGCGCATCGGGGCGTCGAAGCGGAAGCCGGTGCCGAGTCGGGCCACGAACCAGGTGCGGAGGTGCTGACTGCAGCGCTGACCCGCCGGGATCGCCGTGTCCGCGGTCAGCGGGCCGGACAGTTGGGCGGCGTTGGGCGTGCTCGATCGGGGCTCGGCGAACGGACGGCCGGCCAGCCGGGCCTCAATCCGGTCGGTGAGCTGCTGCTTGCCGCCGCCGGCCCGGATGCCGAGCACCCGCGCGAACTGCTGCAGCTCGGCTTTCAGCCAGTACCAGCGGATGAACTCGGCTGCCGGTAGCCCGGGCTGAAGTTCGGGGCGGGTCCGGCTCACGACTGCACTCCGGGCGGGTTCATCCGGGGAGAGTAACCGGTTCCTCGCCTGCGGGGGGCCGCCGGCTGCCTGCGGGGCATGCGATCCTGAGCCGATGAGCAGCTTCGCCTTCGCCACCGCCGCCCGGATCGCCTTCGGAGCGGGCAGCGCCGGGCAGTTGCCCGGCGTGGTCGCCGAGTTCGGTTCGCGTCCGCTGGTCTGCACCGGCGCCATCCCGGACCGCTTCGCCGCCCTGATCGCCGGTCTGGACGGCGTCCGCACCTGGCCGGTCGCCGGCGAGCCGACCCTGGACGACGTCCGCGCCGGGGTGGCCGCCGCCCGGGAACATGGCGCGGACGTGGTGGTCGGGCTGGGCGGTGGCGCGGTGCTGGACGCGGCCAAGCTGATCGCCGCGTTGGCGCCCAACGACGGCGACGTCCTCGACTACGTGGAAGTGATCGGTGCCGGCCGGCCGCCGGCGCGGACTCCACTGCCGTTCATCGCCGTCCCGACCACGGCCGGCACCGGTTCCGAGGTCACCATGAACGGCGTGGTGAGCTCGCCTGAGCACGGGGTCAAGGTGAGCATGCGGCACCCCTCGATGCTGGCCCGGGTGGCGCTGATCGACCCCGAGCTCACCCTCGGCTGCCCGCCGACGGTGACCGCGTCGTCCGGTCTGGACGCGCTGACCCAGTGCCTGGAACCGTACGTGTCGCCGTTCGCGAACCCGATCACCGACGGGCTCTGTGCCGAGGGCCTGCGACGAGCCGGACGCGGGCTGCGCCGGGCCCACGCCGTCGGCGACGACCTGGAGGCGCGGACCGACATGGCGCTGTGCTCGCTGCTCGGCGGGATCGCGCTGGCCAATGCCAAGCTCGGCGCGGTGCACGGCCTGGCGGGGGTGATCGGCGGCCTCACCGGTGCCCCGCACGGCCTCACCTGCGCCACCCTGTTGGTCGAATGCTGCCGCGGCACGGTGACGGCGCTGCGCGAGCGACAGCCGGACAGCCCGGCGCTGGGCCGCTACGCCGAGGCGGGCGAGCTGCTCTCCGGGACGGCAGGGGTGGGCGCGTTGCTGGACTGGCTGGCCGAGACCGTCCGGCTGCTCGGCGTCCCGACCGTCGCCGAGATCGGCGTCAGCGCCGAGCAGTACCCGCAGATCTGCCGGCAGGCCGCGGCCTCGTCGTCGATGAAGGGCAACCCGATCGTGCTGGACGCCGCCGAACTGGAGGCGATCCTGCGCCGATCCGCCTGAGCGCTGTTCGACAGGCTCAACCACCGTTGGTCGAGCTTGTCGAGACCCGGACGGACGGGCGAGAGAGGTTTCGACAAGCTCAACCACCGTTGGTCGAGCTTGTCGAGACCTCGGCAACCAACCGTGAAAGGTTCGGCAGGCTCAACGACGACTGCGTCAACCAACGACGAGCTCAACCAGGAGTGAGCGGGAATTCGCTCGCGATCGGGGTTCCGTAAGCTCGCACCCGTGCACGACGACCAGCCGAGGGTTCGCCTGCTCGGCCCGGTGCAGATCGCGGGCCGGGACGGACGCCTCGTCGACCCGCCCGGCGCCCGGTTGAAGGCCCTGGTGGTGGCCTTGGCCCTGCAACCGGGCCAGCCGCACAGCGTGCAGACACTCACCGACCAGCTCTGGGCGGACGAACCGCCGCGGGCGCCGCGGGCCGCGATCCAGACCCTGGTGTCGCGGCTGCGGGCGGTTGCCGCGGACGGCCTGGTGACCTTCGGCGCCGCCGGCTACAGCCTCACCGTCGCCACCGAACAGATCGACCTGGGCCGGGCCCGGACCCATCTCGCCACCGCCCGGACGTCCACCGACCCGGCGGCCGCGCTCGTCGAACTGGACTGCGCGCTGGCCCTGTGGCGCGGCGAACCCGGCGCCGATCAGGGCGACGCGCCGATCCAGGAACTACTCCGCGCCCAGGCCGACGCGTTGCGGCTCGACCTGATCGCCGAACGGGCCCGACGCGGTGCCGAGGCCGGCGATGTCGTCCGGGCCTCCGCCGATCTGGGGCAGCTGGTTCAGGCGCGTCCGTTCGACGAGGCCGCGTTGGCCTCTTATCTGGAGAGCCTGGCCGCCCAGGGTCGAATCCCGGAGGCACTGGCCGCGTTCGCCGTGCACCGGGAGCGGCTGGCCGACGAGTTGGGCAGTTCGCCCGGACCGGCGCTGATCGAGCTGAACACCCGGCTGCTGCGCGCGGCCGAACCCGATCCGCGGCCGAGGCGGCGGGTCGGCGTCCGGGCCGCGCCGAACGAACTGATCGGACGCGACGAGGACCTGCAGCGGGTCGAGGCGCTGCTGCGTCATTCCCGGCTGGTCACCGTTCTAGGCACCGGAGGGCTGGGCAAGACCCGGCTCGCCCAGGCTCTGGCCGAACGATCCCGACGGCCGGTGGTGATCGTGGTGGAACTGGCCGGCGTGCGCAGCGATGAGGACGTCACGCTCGCGCTGGCGTCCACCCTCGGCATCCGGGAGAGCACCACCGGCCAGCGGCTCGGCGAGGCCCTGCCGCGCGCCGACGTGCGGTCCCGGATCATCGGCCAGCTGGCCGAGCGGCCCACCCTGCTGGTGATGGACAACTGCGAACACCTGGTCGAGGGCGCCGCCGCGTGGATCGCGGAGACGCTCGCGGCCGCACCCGAGCTGCGGGTGCTGGCCACCAGCCGCAGCCCGTTGGCAATCGGTGCCGAGGCGGTCTATCCGCTGGAGCCGCTGGTGGCCAGCGCCGACGGCCCGGCGGTGCGGCTGTTCCTGGAGCGGGCTCGTGCCGTCCGTCCCGGCGCGAACCTGCCAGTGCCGGCCGTGCAGCGGTTGTGTACCCACCTGGACGGGTTGCCGTTGGCGATCGAGCTGGCCGCGGCCCGCGTCCGGTCGATGACCGTGGAGCAGATCGAGGCCAGGCTGGGCAACCGGTTCGCGCTGCTGGCCGGCGGCGACCGCAGCGCACCGGAGCGCCACCGCACCCTGCAGGCGGTGATCGAATGGAGCTGGCGGCTGCTCAGTCCCGACGAGCAGAACGCGCTCCGCCTGCTCAGCGTCTTCCCCGACGGCTTCTCGGCCGAGGCCGCGGCGACGGTGACCGGTGGTGACTGGGCCGACGACCTGTTGGACGGACTGATCGGCCAGTCGCTGCTCACCGTCGCCGAGGAACCGCTGACTTCCGGCTTGCGCTATCGGATGCTGGAGACCGTCCGCGAGTTCGGCCAGGCGGAACTCGCCGCCGCCGGTCAGCAGGATGCGGCCCGCGAGGCGCTGTTCCGTTGGGCGCACGATTTCGCCGACGGCAACCTGCCCCGGCTGCCGGATCTGGCGGTGGTCCGGACGATCACCCTGGAGCAGGACAACCTGGTGACAGTGTTGCGGCAGGCGATCACCGGCGACCGTCCCGCCGTCGTGGTGACGGTGTTCGCGCTACTCAGCTACTACTGGACCATTCGCGGCGCGCACAGCGAGGTGTACGCGTTCTCCACCGAGGTGCTCGAGGCCGTCCGGCACTACGAGCCTGACGAGCCCCAGGTGGACGCGACCGTGCTCAGCTACGCGCTGCTGACCGTGACGACCCTGGCCGAACAGAACGAGGCCTGGGTGCGGGCCTACGCCCGGCTGCGGTGGCTGGTCCGGCGACACCAGGTGACCGCGCCCGATCTGGCGGCGATCGCCGAGTTCCTCGCGGCGGGACCGGACCGGGAGCGGGCGGCGGCGGTGGTGGCGCGGATGCGGGAGTCCGACGACGTGAGCACCGCGCTGCTCGGCGAACTGTTCACCTCCCAGGAGGCGGAGAACGCCGGCCGCCCGGACGAGGCGACCGCCGCCGCGCGCCGGGCCTGGCAGCTGGCCGGCCGGGCCGGCGACCTGTGGCGCGGCCCGATGGCCGCGATGATCCTGGCCGGCCTGGCCACCCAGCGCGCCGACC
Organism: Micropruina sp.; assembly: GCF_047602385.1. Taxonomy (GTDB): domain Bacteria; phylum Actinomycetota; class Actinomycetes; order Propionibacteriales; family Propionibacteriaceae; genus Micropruina. Next base: position 49,650 of record NZ_JASGHL010000005.1, on the reverse strand, counting down.
CGGTGGAGGCGCTGTACTGGGCCGATCGCGCCGAAGGCGGCTTGCGCGAGTTGCAGGCCGACGACGACCTGCGCCAACTCGACTGGAGCCGGGCCGGCGCGTTGATCGGTCTCGGACGCGTCGACGAGGCCCGGGTGCTGCTGGAGCGGCTGCAGACCTCGAGTCCGCCGGACGCCGCCCGCGCCGAGTACGCCGCGATGGCGGAATGCGGGCTTGCCGAGTTGGCCCGGCTGGAAGGCGACCCGCAGCGCGGCATCGAGCACTACCGGCAGGCCCTGGAGCATTACCGCAACCCGGCCCAACGTGGTTCGCCGTGGCACGGCATGGTGCTGGCGGCGCTGCTGTCGGCCGCCGTCGCGGACGGTTCCCTGGATGCCGCGGAGCAGGCCGGGTACGCCCGGCGACTGAGGTTCCGGGCACTGGTGATGAACCGCGTCCGCCCCGCCGGAGTCGACGACCGGCCGATCCTCGGTGCCCAGGCTCTGGCTCTTTCCGCCTGGCTGCTCACCCGCCCGGAGTTCGGCGCCCGCGGCCTCGAACTGTTGGGGCTGGCCGAGCGCCTGCACAGCCGGCAGGATCTGCCCTCGCTGCATTGGGCACCGCACCGAGCCGCGGCCGAGGCCATCGCCGGTCCGGACGCCGTCGCGCAGGCCCGGCTGGCGGCGTCCGAGCTCTCGCTGGAGGACGCCGCCGACCGGGCCCGCGAACTCATCGCCCTCGCCCTTGGTTGAGCGGGACCGACAGCGTCGCAGGTTGAGCTTGTCGAAACCCTGCCGTGTGCCGTGGTCTCGACAAGCTCGACCGACGGCAGGCCTGACTACGCCTTCCGCATGTACGCCCGGACGGTCAGCGGCGCGAAGATCGCCACGATGACGGCAGCACCGAGCAGGGAGAGCAGCACGTCGCCGCCCACCGCGCCGTTGTTGGCCAGTTCGCGCACCGCGGTGACCAGATGCGAGATCGGGTTGGCGTTGGCGAACCACTTCAGCCAGTCCGGCAGGGTGTCCACCGGCACGTAGGCGTTGGACAGGAAGGTCAGCGGGAACAGCACCAGCATCGAGATGCCCTGCACGCTGGACGCCGTCCGGGCGACCACGCCGAAGAAGGCGAAGATCCAGCTGATCGCCCACGAGCAGGCGATCACCAGCAGCCCGGCCAGCACCACGTTCCCCAGGCCACCGGCGGGGTGGTAGCCCATCACGTACCCCATCACGAAGGTGAGCGTGGTGGCGATGGCGTAGCGGATGGTGTCGGCCAGCAGCGCGCCGGCCAGCGGGGCGATCCGGGCGATCGGCAGCGACCGGAACCGGTCGAAGACGCCCTTGTCCATGTCTTCGCGCAGCTGCGTGCCGGTCACCACCGAGGTGGTGATCACGGTCTGCACCAGGATGCCGGGGATCAGCGCGGGCAGATAGTCCTGCACGTTGCCGGCGATCGCCCCGCCGAACAGGTAGGCGAACATCAGCGTGAACAGGATCGGCTGCAGCGTGACGTCGATCAGCTGCTCCGGCGTCCGGCGGATCTTGATCAGCCCGCGAGCGGCCATGGTCAGCGAGTTCTCGATGGTCTGGCCGATGCTGACCCGGTTCTTCAGCACCCGGTCGATGCCGGGAGTGATGGCGGTGTCGAGGGAGGTGGTGGTCATGCGGAGGCTCCTTCCAGGACGGGCTCGCCGGCTTCGTCGGCGTCCTCGCTCGTGGCGCCGTGCCCGGTCAGGGCCAGGAACACCTCGTCGAGGGTGGGTTTCTGCACGCTCAGTTCGGCCAGGTGGATGCCACCGGCGCGCAGCGTGATCAGCAGGTCGGTGACCCGGTCGGCGTCGTGCATCGGTGCGGTGACCCGTCCGTGCTCGGCCGAGACGGTCGGGGTGACGCCGAGCACCCGCTCGATGGCGACCCGCAGGTCGTCCAGATCGCGCGGATCGACTAGCCGCAGCTGCAGGCTGGAGGTGCCGACGGACGCCTTCAGCTCGTCGCCGGTGCCCTCGGCCACCACGGTGCCGCGGTCGATCACCGCGATCCGGTCGGCCAGCTGGTCGGCCTCGTCCAGATACTGGGTGGTCAGCAGCACCGTCGAACCGGTGGCCACCAGGCGCCGGATGGTGTCCCACATCTGGGCGCGGGTGCGCGGATCGAGGCCGGTGGTGGGTTCGTCCAGGAAGATCAGCGGCGGCTGCGCGATCAGGCTGGCGGCCAGGTCGAGCCGGCGACGCATGCCGCCGGAGAAGTTCTTCAGCGGACGCCGGGCGGCCTCGGTCAGGCCGAATTCCTCCAGCAGCGCGGCCGATTTGGCCTTCGCCTCGGCCCGGCTGAGGCCGAGCAGGCGGCTGAACAGCACCAGGTTCTCGGTGGCCGACAGGGTCTCGTCGACCGACGCGTACTGACCGGTGACGCCGATCAGCTGCCGGACGATCTGCGGCTCGCGCTGCACGTCGTGACCGAAGATCCGGCCGGTGCCGCCGTCCGGCCGCAGCAGGGTGGCGAGCATCGCGATGGTGGTGGTCTTGCCGGCCCCGTTGGGACCGAGGACGCCGTAGATGGAGCCGGTCGGCACGCGCAGGTCGACGCCGTCCACGGCCCGGTTGGTACCGAAGACCTTCACCAGACCGTCGGCCTCGACCGCCCAATCGGAGCGAGCTTCGAATGCGCTCATGGCGGGTTCCTTTCAATGGACTGGGTAACGAACGAGACCAGTCTGGAAGCCTCCGCTTTCAGCGCACCCACAGCGCGCTGTCAGACACTGACAGCGCTTTCAGAACCGGTGTCGACGGCCGCATCGGGGCGAACGCCGGTCAAGGAGTCTCGCCGCCGCCGTCGACCGCAAAGTGCCGGATAGGCTGCCGCCAGGCTCGCTCGAAGGAGAACCATGCCGGAGTTGAAGCAGTCCCCGCTGCACGATCGCCACCAGGCGCTCGGCGCCAAATTCGCCGAATTCGGCGGCTGGTCGATGCCGCTGCAGTACGCCGGCATCGTTGCCGAGCACAAGGCGGTTCGCGACGCGGTGGGCATCTTCGACGTCAGCCATCTCGGCAAGGCCCGGATCACCGGGCCCGGCGCGGCCGACTTCCTCAACCGCTGCATCACCAACGACATCGCCAAGATCGGCGTCGGGCAGGCCCAGTACACGCTGCTCTGCAACGAGGCCGGCGGCGTCGTCGACGACTTGATCTGGTACTGGCTGGCCGACGACGAGATCTTCCTGATCCCGAATGCCGCGAACACCGCCGAGGTCGTCGAGCTACTCGCGGCCGCCGCGCCCGACGGCATCACCGTTGCCAACGAGCACGACGATCACGCCGTCCTCGCCGTGCAGGGGCCGTCCTCGGACGAAACCCTGGCCGCGCTCGGGCTGCCGGTCGGCCACGACTACATGCGGTTCGCTCCCAGCACCCTGGACGGCGTCGAACTGACCGTCTGCCGCACCGGCTACACCGGCGAGCGCGGCTACGAACTGGTCGTGCCCGCCGCCGATGCGGGAAAGATCTGGGACGCGGTGCTCGCCGCCGGCGAGGCCTACGGGATCGCGCCCGCCGGCCTGGGCGCCCGGGACACGCTGCGCACCGAGATGGGCTACCCGCTGCACGGCCAGGACCTGCGCCCCGACCTGTCGGCGGGGCAGTGCGGTGTCGGCTGGGCGATCGGCTGGAAGAAGCAGTCGTTCTGGGGCGCGGGCGCCCTGCGCGCCGAGAAGGCCGCCGGGCCGGAACTCCGGTTGACTGGGCTGCTGGCGCAGGGACGCGGCATCCCGCGTCCGCACATGGAGGTCGTGCACGACGGCGAGGTGGTCGGCGAGGTCACCTCGGGTACCTTCTCGCCGACGCTGAGCAAGGGCATCGCGCTGGCGCTGCTGCCGCCGGCCCTGGTCCCCGGAACCGCGGTCACCGTCCGCGTCCGCAATCGCGAGGAACCGTTCGACGTGGCCAAACCGCCGTTCGTCACGCCGGGGGTGCGCGAGGCATGACCGGACGCGGCTGGCGCCAATGGGCGCACCTGGCGCTCGCCGCGGCGGGCTTGGCTGCCGTGCTGTGGGCGGTTGTGCTGGGCGCTAATCCGACCATCTGGTGCCGCGAGCAGGTGATGCACGCCGGTCAGGTCTGCACCAACGCTCAGGGCACCAAGGTGCAGACCTACGAAGAGCGGGTCAGCGCGGCGCAGTGGGCGCGTCCGGTGATCGGCGTCGTGGGTGCGGGGGTCACCGCCTTCGCCCTGGTGCTCTGGCGGAGCGGACGCCGCAGCGTGTCACCGGCCTGACCCGCCGGTGGCCGAGCGAATCGGGCCCCGGAAGCTACTCCGCCTCGAGGCTCATCGGACCGTAGACCAGGCGCTCCTCTTCGTACAGCGCGACCGCCCGGACGCCGTCGGCGGAAAGCTCGGTGAAGTGTGCGGTGAGCCAGGCCTCGGCCGACTGCTGGCTGGGGAACCCGCCACCGAGGTCGCCCGAGGCGTCCGCCGGAGCGGACTCGGCACGCCAGAACCAGGACATCAGACCGGGTCGCCGCGCTTGGTGAGGGGCCGCGGGACGCGCAGCCGGCGCAGCGACAACGAGCGGTTGAAGCCGTAGTAGAGCAGGCCCTTGAGGGGCTCCTTCGGAATCCGTTGCGCGGCGAGCTTCTTGAACCCGCGCCACATCCGGGTGATGTCGATCACGATCAGGATCATGAAGCACCAGGTGGCGTAGGTGGCCGGCTCGACCAGCGCCGGCAGCACCGGGCTGAGCACCAGCACGAAGACCAGCATCGTCATCAGGATCGGCATCGACCACTCGGCCAGGTTGAACCGAGAGTCGACCCACTTGCGCATCAGCACCTTGCCGGGGGCGTTGTCGACCGCCTCCATCTGCTTGCGGCGCTCGGCCGAGGCCACCTCGCGCGATTTCTTCCGCGCCTCCTTGGGCGACAGCTGCGGGTTGAGCCGGCTGCGGCGGGCGGCTTCGGCGTCGCGGCGCTTCGGAGTCGGCACGGACTTGGCCTTCGGCCCGGTGCTCGGCACCTCGGGCTCTGCGGCCGGCGGCTGGGCGGCCTGCTTGTCCTTGTTAGGAGAGAACAATCCCACGTCGAACCTCGATGTCGGTGGCTGGTGTGTCGGTGGCTGACTGACCCCTCATCCTAACCCGGGACGCCGACGCCCTCGCCGCGCGCCGGCCGGCTCAGCCGGCCGGATAGGCTGGGCGGGTATCGCGACATGATCAGGAAGGCGATCCCATGGCTGGGCTTTTCCAACGGATGAAGGCAATCTTCTCCGCCAAAGCTGACAAGGCTCTCGACAAGCTCGAGGATCCGCGTGAGACGCTGGACTATTCCTACTCCAAGCAGCTGGAGCTGTTGCAGCAGGTGCGTCGAGGAGTCGCCGAGGTGGCGACCAGCCGCAAGCGGGTCGAGCTGCAGGCCGGTCAGCTCAACCAGCAGGCGGACAAGCTCACCGTCGCCGCGAAGCGGGCGTTGGAGGCCGGACGCGAAGACCTGGCCCGGGAGGCACTGACCCGCAAATCGGGTCTGCAGCAACAGCTCGCCGAACTGCAGGAGCAGCATGCCGCGCTGCAATCCGAAGAGGAGCGGCTGGTCCGGTCCAGCCAGCAGTTGCAGGCCCGGGTGGACGCGTTCCGCACCCGCAAGGAGACGATCAAGGCCACCTACACCGCGGCCGAGGCGCAGACCAGGATCAGTGAGGCGTTCAGCGGCCTGGGCAAGGAGTTCGGTGACGTCGGCCAGGCCATCCAGCGCGCGGAGGACAAGACCGCGCAGCTGCAGGCCCGGGCGTCCGCGGTGGACGAGCTGCTGGCCAGCGGTGCCCTGGACGATCCGACCGGCCTCGCCAAAGACGACATCACCCGGGAACTGGACGCCCTGGCGTCCGGCGCCCAGGTGGACAACGAGCTGGCGGCACTCAAAGCCTCGATGAGCGGCGCGCCGCAGGCCGAGATCGCCGGAATCCAACCGAGCAGCGCGCCGGGAGAATTGCCGCCCGGCGGGACCTTCGAGCAGCCGCCGGCTCCCGGGACGGTCGCCGAGCCGACCTCCACCGAGAACCTGCGCTGACCCCGGCGGTGCCGCAACGCCGCCCGCGGGTACTGGTCGCCGGCGGACCGGTGCGCGAGCTCTCGCCCCGGGCCGCGGCGGTGGCGCTGGCCAGGGGCTTCGCCGGGGCCGCCGACCTGGCCGTGATCGGTCTGGCCGAAGGTGGCACCGCCCTCGGCCGGGCGCTGGCCGAGCCCGACGGGGAGTTCGAAACGCTGAGCGCCGGCTGGCTGGCCCGAGCTGACGGCTGGGTGGCGGTCGGGGTCGACCCGGCCGATCCTCCTGGACAGGGTGCGGCAGCCGATCCGCTTGGTGGCAGTTCCGCCGCCCTCGGACGGCTGGTCGGCTACGCGCTGCAGGGCGCGTCCACCCGGCAGGTGGTGGTGGACCTCACCGGACTCCACGCCCACGACGCGGGCGCCGGCCTGCTGGCCGCTCTCGGCGCCACCGGCGATGTCGAGCTCGGCGCCGGGCCGGAGCCGCTCGTCGCGATCTCACGCCTGGACCTGGACGCCGTCCGCGCCCGGTTCGCGGGCTGCGACCTGGTTGGCCTGGTGCCGCCGGGCCAGACCGACGACCTGTTGCTCGGCCTGCGCGGCGTCACCTCCCGCCGCGGCCGGGAGCTGGGCCTGCCCGCCGAGACCATGCTGGCGGTGGACGCCGCCCTCGAACGATTCGCCGCACTGGCGGCACCCGGGTCGGCGCGGACCCCGGGCGCCGGCGCGGCGGGTGGGGTCGGCTTGGCGATCCTGGCGCTGGGCGGCCGGCTGGCCGGCGGCGCGGCGTTCTGTGCCGACCGGTCTGGTCTGGACCGCAGCTTGGGCGCGGCCGACCTGGTGGTCAGCGGCTGCGACTCCTTCGACTTCGGCAGCCGCGGCGGCGGAGTGATCGGCGAACTGGCCCGGCGCTGCGAGGCGGCCGAGACCCCGCTGGTCGTGGTGTCGCCGCTGATCGGCATGTCCGGACGCGAGATGCGGGTGATGGGCGTCGAGTCGGGGCATCCGCTGGAGCCCGGAGCCAACACGTCCGCCGCGCTGACCGCGACCGGGCGCCGGCTGGCGGCCGGTTGGACGGCACGCTGGTGACATCGGCTCGGCGCACCCGCGGCGAGCGATTACACTGAACCCGGAATACCCGCTCGCCGCGGAGGCGTTGCTCCGGGCGAGTATCCCCGAGAAACCGGAGTCACCATGTCCCTCGACCAGCAGCTCGACCTCGACGGCATCATCCTCACCGAAGCAGCGGCGACCAAAGTCAAGGATCTGGTCTCGCAGCAGAGCGACGAAAGCCTCTTCCTGCGCATCTCCGTGGCGCCCGGCGGCTGTTCGGGCCTGCGCTACCAGCTCTCGCTGGACGAGCGCGAGCTCGACGGCGACGTCACCAAGGAGTGGTTCGGCGTCCCGGTGGTGACCGACCGGATGTCCGCGCCGTACCTGATCGGCGCGACCATCGACTTCGTCGACACCATCGAGGCCCAGGGCTTCACCATCGACAATCCGAACGCCCAGGGCTCCTGCGCCTGCGGGGACAGCTTCCACTGAGCACCCCCGCTGCGCGCGGGACTACGGGTAACAATCCAAAATTCGGCAGAATCGGGACGCCCCCAGGGGGGCGTCCCGATGTGCTTTTGGGTTAGGGTGAGGCCCGAGGAATCTGACGACTCGGATGCCAGCCGGAGACGACCTGTCACCGGGGCTCATCCGTCGTGGGAAGGCGGAACGTCCGTGGTGAAGAACCGCACACGCCCCGGCCACATCCTGAAGCTCGGGGCCGGCGCCGTACTGGCGCTCGCGCTGGCCGGGTGCAGCCAGGACACGATGGCGCAATGGGGTCGCTGGGGAATGCCGGTGGCAGCCAGCGAGCAGGCCCCGTGGATCGGCAACCTCTGGAACGGTGCCTGGATCGCCTCCTTGGTGATCGGCGCCTTCGTCTGGGGCCTGATCTTCTGGGTGATGTTCCGCTACCGCCGCCGGAACAACACCGAGGTGCCGAGGCAGTCCCGGTACAACCTGCCGATGGAGCTGTTGTACACAGTGGTGCCGTTCCTGATCATCGGCGTGCTGTTCTTCTTCACCGTGCAGAGCCAGAATGCGGTGCTGGCCAAGGTCAACGACCGTCCGGTGCACACCATCAACGTGATCGGCCAGAAGTGGTCGTGGTCGTTCAACTACATGGAGCAGCAGAACCCGGCCGTCAACGCCGTCGTCCACGACACCGGCACCGTCGAGCGGCTGCCCTACCTGTACCTGCCGGTCAACGAGCCGGTCCGGTTCAACCTGGCCTCGGCCGACGTCATCCACTCGTTCTGGATCCCCGAGTTCTACTTCAAGCTCGACGTGATCCCCGGACACCCGAATTCCTTCGACGTGACCCCGAACCGCACCGGCGAGTTCCTGGGCAAGTGCGCCGAGCTGTGCGGCACCTACCACTCGGCGATGCTGTTCAAGGTGCGGGTGGTCAGCCTGGACGAGTACAACGCGCACCTGAAGCAGTTGGCGGCCAGCGGCCAGACCGGTGAGTTGACGCCGCCGGCGTGGCCGAACTCCGTTCCCTCGCCGCCCACCGACGCCGAGCACGCACCAGCAGAGGAGCACGACCGATGAGCGTTGCACGAGTGACTCTCGACTCCTCCGAGCGCCGGGCGATCCGTCGGGCCGGCTGGGGCACCAAGGCGATGCGGTGGATGACCTCCACCGACCACAAGGTGATCGCCAACCTGTACTTCGTCACCGCTTTCGCCTTCTTCGGCTTCGGCGGCCTGCTGGCGCTGGCGATCCGTGCCGAACTGGCCTTCCCCGGTCTGCAGTACCTGCACTACGAGACCTTCAACCAGTTCTTCACCATGCACGGCACGATCATGCTGCTGATGTTCGCGACGCCGATGTTCGCGGCCTTCGCCAACGCCGTGATGCCGTTGCAGATCGGCTCGCCCGACGTGGCCTTCCCGCGGATGAACATGTTCAGCTACTGGCTGTACCTGTTCGGTTCGGTGACGGCCTGCTCGGGCTTCCTGTCGCCCGAGGGTGCAGCCGCCTTCGGCTGGTTCGCCTACGCACCGCTGTCGGACGCGATCAACTCCCCGGGCATCGGCGGCGACCTGTGGATCATGGGCCTGTACGTGATGGGCCTGTCCACGATCCTGGGCGCGGTCAACTTCGTCACCACGATCGTCACCATGCGGGCGCCGGGCCTGACGATGTTCCGGATGCCGATCTTCACCTGGAACATCTTCGTCACCTCGCTGCTGGTGCTGCTGGTCTTCCCGGTGCTGGCGGCCGGCCTGCTGGTGCTCGAGGCCGATCGCCGGCTGGGTACCCACATCCTCGACCCGGGTGTCGGCGGGGCGGTGCTGTGGCAGCACCTGTTCTGGTTCTTCGGCCATCCCGAGGTGTACATCATCGCGCTGCCGTTCTTCGGCATCATCACCGAGGTGCTGCCGGTGTTCAGCCGCAAGCCGATCTTCGGTTATGTCGGACTGGTCGGCGCGACCATGGTCATCGGCGGCCTGAGCATGGCCGTCTGGGCGCACCACATGTTCGTCACCGGCGCGGTAAACCTGCCGTTCTTCTCGTTCATGACGTTCCTGATCGCCGTCCCGACCGGGGTGAAGTTCTTCAACTGGATCGGCACCATGTGGGGTGGCTCGATCAGTTTCGAAACACCGATGGTGTGGGCGATCGGCTTCCTCACCACCTTCCTGTTCGGTGGCCTGACCGGCGTCATCCTGGCCAGTCCGCCGCTGGACTTCCACGTTTCCGACAGCTACTTCGTCGTCGCCCACTTCCACTACGTGGTGTTCGGCACGGTGGTGTTCGCGATGTTCGCCGGCTTCTACTTCTGGTGGCCGAAGCTGACCGGACGGATGCTCAACGAGCGCTGGGGCAAGGTGCACTTCTGGACGCTGTTCTTCGGCTTCCACCTGACCTTCCTGGTGCAGCACTGGCTGGGCATCGAGGGCATGCAGCGCCGGATCGCCGACTACCTGCCGACCGAGGGCTTCACCTTCCTCAACCAGGTCTCCACCGTCGGTGCGTTCCTGCTCGGCATGTCGATGCTGCCGTTCTTCTGGAACCTGTGGATCAGCCGCAACGCGCCGCAGGTGAAGACCGACGACCCCTGGGGCTGGGGCCGGTCGCTGGAGTGGGCGACATCCAGCCCGCCGCCGCGGCACAACTTCAACAAGCTGCCCCGGATCCGCACCGAGGCTCCGGCTTTCGATCTGCACCATCCCGAGATCCACAGTGTCGACCGGGCCGAAGAGCTGGACATCCTGATCACCGGCAGCACCTCGGACGGCTCGACCCGTCCGTCGTCCATCGAGAATCCCAAGGGGGAGTGACTCCATGAAGGTCGAAGGCTGGATGTTCGCGTCGATCGCGATCTTCCTCACGCTCGTCACGCCGATCTACTGGTTCATGTCCCACGAGATCATCGGGACGGTGGCACTGATCATGTCGGTGCTGCTGTTCTCCATGGTCGCCTTCTACCTGTTCAACCTGGCGCGAAAGATGGACGCCCGGCTCGAGGACCGCAAGGACGCCGAGATCGCCGAGGGTGCCGGCCCGCTTGGCTTCTTCCCGCCGAAGAGCATCTGGCCGTTCTGGGTGGCGCTGACCGTCCAGTTGATGGCCCTGGGTCCCGTCTTCGGCTGGTGGATCACCATCCTCGCCGTCTGCCTCGGCATCTGGGCGCTCAGCGGTTGGGTCTTCGAGTACTACCGCGGCGACTACCAGCACTGAGCCTGGTATTCCGGCGGGATCACCCGCGTCCGGTAAAGCCCTCCCTAACTATCTCTGCCCTCCCACCAGTGGGAGGGCAGAACTAGTTAGGGAGGGCTTTGCCGGTCGCGCGGGGGAGGGGGGCGGCACGAGACGTTTTCCACAGGGCGTGGGAATTTTGAACGATCTGGACGCCAGGTGCCGATGGTGATGGCATGACCGTCTTCACCACCAAGTCCTGGATGCACGACCACCAAACCGACCGGAAGGGCATGGACCGTGCGTTGCGCGCGGGCGAACTCGTCCGGCTCAGGCGGGGCGTTGTCATGCCGGCGGAGGAGCTCCCTGTCTGGACACTGCACCGTCGCCGGATCGACGCCGCGGCGCTGACCATCAACCACGGCACCTACTTCGCCTTCCAGTCGGCCGCGGTCCTGCACGGCCTGCCGGTTCGGATCGTGGCTGAACTGCCGGTCCAGGTGGTCCGGACCATGGGCGGCCGGCACACCCGGAATCGGCTGCTGCAGGCAAGCCCGGCCGTTCTGGACGACGCCGAGGTCGAGATCCTCGGCGGCGTCCCGGTGACTTCCTTCCGCCGGACCGTGACCGACCTGGCTCGGCGGCTGCCCTACCCGGACGCCGTAGCGGTGGTCGACGCAGCCTTGCGCCGCGGCGTGACCCGCAACGAGCTGGCCACCCCGACCGGGCATGGCCACGCCCGCGCCGCCCGGGCCGTCGCGTTCGGCGACAGCGCCAGCGAGAGCTTCGGCGAGTCGTACAGCAGGGCGCGGATGCAGTTGGCCAACATCCCGATCCCGCAGCTGCAGGTCGATCACTTCGGTGCTGACGGCCGATTCCTGGGGCGTCCGGACTTCGACTGGGGCGCGGGCATCGTCGGTGAGTACGACGGCGGCGGCAAGTATGACGGCACCTTCGGCGACGATCCCAGAGCCGCGATCGAAGCCGAGAAGCTCCGTCACGAGGCGTTCGTCGACCACGGGTGCACCGTGCTGCGCTGGGGCTGGAAGGACCTGCAGACCGCGGGTCGGGTGGAGGGGCGGATCCGGCGGGCGCTGGCGGCGCGTCCGCTACACAGAGCCCTCCCGAACTAACCACGCCCTGCCACCGGAGGGAGGGCAGAGGTAGTTAGGGAGGGGGTTACCAGCTGGAGTGCAGGGGGCGTCCCTCGTTGAAGCCGGACGCCGACTGCAGGCCCACGACCGCGTTCTCGGCGAACTCGGGCAGGGTGCGGGCACCGGCGTAGGTGCAGCTGGAGCGGACGCCGGCGACGATGAAGTCGATCAGGTCCTCGACGCCGGGACGGGCCGGGTCGAGGTACATCCGGGAGTGCGAGATGCCCTCTTCGAACAGGGCCGCCCGGGCGCGTTCGAACCGCGACTGCTCGCGGGTCCGCATCCGCACCGCGCGGGCCGACGCCATGCCGAACGATTCCTTGTAGGGACGTCCGTCGTGATCGGTGACCAGGTCGCCGGCCGACTCGTGGGTGCCCGCGAACCAGGACCCGATCATCACCGCGCCCGACCCGGCGGCCAGCGCCAGCGCCACGTCGCGGGGGTGCCGCACGCCGCCGTCCGCCCAGATCGCCTTGCCGGCAGCGTTGGCCTCGGCTGCGCATTCCAGCACCGCGGAGAACTGCGGACGCCCCACGCCGGTCTGCATCCGGGTGGTGCACATCGCGCCCGGCCCGACGCCGACCTTCACCACGTCGGCACCGGCCTCGATCAGGTCGGCGGTGCCCTCGGCGGTCACCACATTGCCGGCCACCAGCGGCACCGTGCTGCCGTGAGCGTCGAGCATCGCCCGGACCCGCCGCAGCCCCTCGATCATCCGCTCCTGGTGACCGTGCGCGGTGTCCATCACCAGCACGTCGGCACCCGCCTCGACCAGCTCGGACGCCCGCCGCTCGACATCGCGCGAGATGCCGACAGCCGCGCCGACCCGGAGCTGCCCGGCGGCGTCCAGGGCCGGCGGATACAGCGTTGCCCGCAGCGCACCCTTCGCGGTCATCAGGCCCGCCAGCCGGCCGTCGCGCACCGCGAGCGCGACCCGGTGCCGGCGGCTGGTCAGCAGGTCGAACACCTCGGCGGGGGAGGCGTCCGGGTCGACGATGGTCAGGTCGGTCGACATGGCCTCGTGCACCTGGACGAAGCGGTCCAGCCCGGCCGCCTCGGACGGCCCGAGCAGGCCGACCGGTGCGCCGTCCTCGACCACCACGACCAGCCCGTGCGCCCGCTTGGGCAGTAGGTTCAGGGCCTCGCCGATGGTCATCCCCGGCTCGACGTACACCGGGGTGTCGAAGACCGTATGCGCCGCCTTCACCCGGGCGATGGTCTCGGCCACGATCGAGGTCGGCAGGTCCTGGGGGATGATCGCCACCCCGCCGCGGCGGGCGACCGTCTCGGCCATCCGGCGTCCCGAGATCGCGGTCATATTCGCCACCACCAGCGGCAGCGGCAGGCGCAGTGCATCGGTGCTGGTCAGCTCGACATCAAGACGTGAGACCACCGACGAGCGCCGGGGCACCATGAACACGTCGTCGTAGGTGAGGTCATGGGCCGGCATCGCGTTCAGGAATCGCACCGGCAGATCGTATCGCCCGCGGCACCCCGGCGCGGACGCCGTCCCCTGAGCAGCCCGGGCGTCCATAGAAACAGCGATGCCGCCGAGATCATCTCGGCGGCATCGCTGCTGCTGACTGACTCAGTGGCTGAGTTCGCTCGGGCGGCTGCCCGACTCGACCTCGTGGTCGCGGTCGTGGCCCTCGGCGTGATGATCGGCCTCGGCGATCTCGGACGCGGTCGGCTTGCTGACCACGCCGCCGTAGAACCATCGGGACAGCAGAGCGCGCAGCTTGCCGACCCGCTTGCCCTTCTGCGCGACGCCGTGCGCGTCGGTGCCGGACGTCTCGGTGAGCGCCGTCCGCTGCGGATGCTGGGTGAGCGCGAACTTCTCCTCGATCAGGATCGGCCGGTGCGGCTCGGAGTAGCCCCCGTCGGGGGAGCGTTCGATGATCCCGGTCTCACTGCCGTGCAGAACACGCTCGGCGTCGGTGCGCTGCAGCGAGATGCAGATCCGCTTGGTGACGATGAAGGCGATCACCGGGGCGACGAACACCGCCACCCGCATGAACTCGGTGACCGCGTTCAGCGAGACGTGGAACTGGGTGGCCAGGATGTCGTTGCCGCCGGCCAGCCAGAACATCGCGTAGCAGGTCATTCCGGCGACGCCGAGACCCGTCCGGGTGGGGTTGTTGCGCGGACGCTCCAACACGTGGTGCTCGGACTTGTCGCCGGTCACCCAGGCCTCGGCGAACGGGTACACCCCGAGCAGGACGAACAGCCCGGTCATCAACACCACGCCCGGCAGCACGATGTTCCACGACCAGGTGGTGCTGCCCAGATGCCACTCCCAATTCGGCATGATCCGGATGGCACCCTCGATCCAGCCCATGTACCAGTCCGGCTGCGAACCGGCGGTGACCTGGGCGGGGTTGTACGGACCGAAGTTCCAGACCGGGTTGATCGACATGGTGGCGCCCATCAGGATCGCCACGCCGAAGACCACGAAGAAGAAGCCGCCGGCCTTGGCCATGTACACCGGGAACAGCGGGTAGCCGACCACGTTGCCGTCCTTGCGACCCGCACCGGGGTACTGGGTGTGCTTGTGGTAGACCACCAGCGCCAGGTGCGCGGCGATCAGTCCGAGCAGCAGCCCGGGCACCAGCAGGATGTGCACCATGTACAGCCGCGCGACCACCAACTCGCCGGGGAACTCACCGCCGAAGATGAAGAACTCCGCCCACGTGCCGATCAGCGGGATGGAGCGGATCAGGCCGTCCACGAACCGCAGGCCGGTGCCCGAGAGCAGGTCGTCGGGCAGCGAGTAGCCGGCGAAGCCCTCGATCAGGGACATCGAGAACAGCCCGACGCCGATCAGCCAGTTCAGCTCGCGCGGCTTGCGGAACGCACCGGTGAAGAAGATGCGCAGCATGTGCACCGTCATGGACGCGACGAACAGCATCGCGGCCCAGTGGTGGATCTGGCGCACCAGCAGGCCGCCGCGGACATCGAAGGACAGCGCCAGCGTGGACGCGAACGCCTCGGACATCGGCAGGCCGCGCATCAGCTGGTAGGTGCCCTGGTACTCGACCTCGGCCATCGACGGCTTGAACCAGATGGTCAGGAACACACCGGTCAGCAGCAGGATGATGAACGAGTACAGCGCGATCTCGCCGAGCAGGAAGGACCAATGGTCGGGGAAGATCTTGCGCAGGTTCTTCTTCAGCAGCGACGCCAACCCGAGCCGGTCGTCGGCCCAGGTCGCGACGCCGGTGACCCCGGCGGGCAGATTCGCCTTCGGCGGGCGCTCGGCCTCGAGCGCCGGTGAGCCGCCGGCAATGTCAGCGGGCTTGGCCATCACCGATCACCTTCCTTGAAGTCGCGGGTCGAGTCGCGCTCGAAGAAGCTCGGCCCGACCGGGACGGTGAAGTCGCTGCGGGCGACCAGGTAGCCGTCGGCGTCCACCGTGATCGGCAGCTGCGGCAGCGCCCGGGCGGCCGGTCCGAAGACGACCAGACCCGAGTTGCCGAGATCGAAGGTCGACTGGTGGCAGGGGCACAGCAGATGGTGGGTCTGCTGTTCCCACAGGCTGATCGGGCAGCCGACATGGGTGCAGATCTTGGAGTAGCAGAGGATTCCGCCGACCTGCCAGTCCTTGCGGGACTCGGGGATCTTGATCCGGGACGGGTCCATCCGGACGATGATGATCGCGGCCTTGGCCTTCTCGATCTGGAACTCGGCACCGTGGTGGTCCCACAGGTTCTCGGGCTGGGCGTTGACCAGCTGGCCGATCTCGAGCTCGGACGCCTTCAGCGGCCGCTGGGTCACGTCATTGACCAGCTTGACGCCCTGGGCCCAGATGGTGCGCTCGATGGTCCGCTTGCGCACCTCGGCGGTGGGCCACGGACCCATGTCGGCGAACAGCACCACGGCCGGGACCGCGATGACACCGAGGGCGCCGCCCAGCGCGCCGCCGATCAGCTTGCGCCGGCCCAGACCGGACTGCTCGGCACCCTTGGCGAACTCGGCCGCGAACATCTCGCGGTCGGCCTCCGGGGACGCGGCGGCGTGCCGGTCCTCGGCCACCTCCTCGTCGCCCATGATCGTCTTCGCCCAGTGGATGCAGGCCAGCCCGATCAGCAGGGTGGCCAGGCCGCCGGTGAGGCCGAGCAGGAACGTGGTGGCGTCCCATTGCAGGCCGAAGATGATGACGAACGAGTTGCGCGGCAGCGCGAAGTAGAGCACGACGAAGGCGATGGCCAGCACTGGGACGGCGCCCAGCATCAGCAGCACCTGCCGGTAGACCCGGTTTCCTGCGTCGGCGTCGGCGTCCGTCCAACGCTCGACGTGTTCCTCGATGCCCGGATCGGGCACCGGGAAGCGCTCGAGGTCGGCGCCTTCCTTCCTGGTTTCGATGCTCATCGAGCCCGGGCTCCCTTCGCGGCGATCCAGACGGCGAGCAGGCAGAGCCCGCCGATACCGATGATCCAGGCGAACAGGCCCTCCGCCACGGGGCCGAGGGCCCCGAAGGTCAGGCCGCTGCTCGGCTGGGCGTGCAATGTCTCCAGGTAGCCGACGATGGCGCGGACGTCGTCGTCGACCAGGACGCCGCTGCTGAACACCGGCATCTGCTGGGGTCCGGTGCGCAGCGCTTCCCAGATGTGCTTGCCGCTGACGCCATTGAGGCTGGGGGCGTACTTGCCGTTGGGCAGCGCGCCGCCGGCGCCCTCGAAGTTGTGGCAGGCCGAGCAGTTGGTGCGGAACAGCTCGCCACCCTTGGCGAGTTCCTCGGCGCTCAACCCCTCGCCGCTGTACTGCTCCGGTAGCGGGATGGCCGGGCCGGGGCCCAGGGTCGCCACGAACGCCGCCAGCGCAGCGATCTCGGAGGGCGTGTAGGTGTTGTGCTTGCGCGGAGCCTGGGCGCCCGGGTTGGCCATCGGCATCCGGCCGGTGCTCACCTGGAAGTCGACGGCGGCCGCGCCGACGCCGACCAGGGACGGGCCCTGCTCGGTGCCTTCGCCGTTCATGCCGTGGCACGACGAGCAGGTGACCCGGAACAGGGCCTTGCCCTCGGCCACCTGCTGGCTCGAGCCGGTGTCGGCCGACACCCTGGCGGCCGGCGCCACGGCGGCATACAGCGCGCCCATGAGCAGCAGGGCCATTACCAGCAGCGCGGGCCGGGCGGCCCGTCCTCGCCGCTTGGCGGTCAGGAAACGCACGAGGTTCCTCCTAGGTCGTTGCTCAGCGCAGGATGTAGATGACGCCGAACAGGATGATCCAGATCGCGTCGACGAAGTGCCAGTAGTAAGAGGTGACGACCGCATGGACGGCCTGCTCGTGGGTGAAGGTGCGGCTCATGTAGGTGCGGCCCAGCATGAACAGGAAGGCGATCAGACCGCCGGTGACATGCAGGCCGTGGAATCCGGTGGCCAGGAAGAACGCCGAGGTGTAGGCGTTGGTGGACAGCGTGAATCCCTCGGCAACCAGGGTGGCGTACTCGGTCGCCTGGCCGCCGATGAAGACCGCGCCCATGATGAAGGTGAGGATGTACCACTCCCGCAGCCCCCACTGGCCGACCTGCAGCAGTGAGCCGGTGCGTCCGACCTGCCCGCGCTCGGCCTTCCAGACACCCATCTGGCAGGTCACCGAGGACAGGATCAGGATCAGCGTGTTGGTCACCGCGAACGGCATGTTGAAGTGCGCCGTCCCCCATTCCCACAGCGTCTCGCTGCCGGCCGGTGCTGCCGCGTTGGTGATCGACCGCAGATTGAAGTACGCGGCGAACAGGGCGGCGAAGAACATCAGGTCGGAAGCCAGCCAGATCCAGGTGCCGACGGCAACCATGTCGGGACGGCCCTTGGTCGGATGCAGACGGGCCGGCGCAATCGGGTGCACCGCCCCGTGCGGCATGGCGGCCGCGGCGCTCGAGTGAGAGTGAGTCACTCGGTCATTATGGCTGCTCAGAGCGGATTGGTCACCCTCTGGGCCGGGGAGATTCTCGTGCCGTCACTCAGATGTCATGACCGACGCCGTGGCGGCCCGCGGGATAATGCAGGCATGGTCCCGCTGCTGCTGCCGTTGCACGCCGATCCGGAGAATCAGCCGCCCCCGCTGACCCCGGATCGGCTGCTGAGCGCGTGGACTTTCGAGCCGTGGGTGGTGGCGTCCCTGGTGGTGATGGTCGGGCTCTACCTGTGGGGGGTGCGGCGGCTGGGGGCGCGGGGTGTGCGTTGGCCGCTGAGCCGGACGCTGAGCTGGTGCGTGGGCGGCGTCGGCGTCCTGGCGATCGCGCTGCTGAGCGTGCTCGGCACCTACGACACGGTGCTGTTCAGCGTGCACATGGTGCAGCACATCCTGTTGTCGATGGTTGCCCCTGTGCTGATGGCGGTGGGGGCACCGCTCACCCTGCTGCTGCGCAACCTGGGGACGCTGGGTCGCAAGCGGGTGGTCGCCGTGCTGCACTCGTGGCCGGTGAAGGTGCTTACCTGGCCGCCGCTGGCGACCGCGCTGATGATCGCCAATCCGTACCTGCTGTACATGACCGGGCTCTACCCGCTCACACTCGCCAACGACTGGTTGCATGCCTGGATGCACCTGCACTTCGTGATCACCGGCTGCCTCTACTTCTGGCCTTTGCTCGGGCTGGACCCGATGCCCACCCGGCTGCCGCACTACCTGCGGATGCTGCTGATCTTCGTCACGCTGCCGTTCCATGCCTTCCTCGGCGTGATCATCATGGGATCGCCCGAGTTGATCGCCGAGGACTGGTACCTGGCCTTCGACCGGGCCTGGCCGCCCAGCCCGATCGAGGACCAGAACATCGCCGGCGGGATCATGTGGGGTGCCGGGGACCTGATCTCGCTGATCATCCTGGGCGTGTTCTTCGTCCAGTGGTACCAGCACTCGCAGCGCGAGGCCGTCCGGATCGACCGGCAGCTGGACCGGGAGGAACGGCTGGCCGCCCGAGCCGCGCAGGCCGGGTACGATGCTGCCCACACTCCCGGTCACCACACTCCCGGCCAGCTCCCCGCAGACGAGGAACGCGCATGAGTCATGACACCGCCACGATCCTGGTGTACTCCGACGACCGGACGACGCGCGAGCAGGTGCGGTTGGCGCTCGGTCGCCGGGTGGCGTCCGACCTGCCCGAGATCGAGATTTACGAGGTGGCCACCCAGCCCGCCGCCCTGGCGGCGGTCGACGCCGGCGGACTCGACCTGCTGATCCTGGACGGCGAGGCGAACCCGTCCGGTGGGATCGGGTTGTGCAAGCAACTCAAGGACGAGGTGGCGGACTGCCCGCCGGTGCTGGTGCTGATCATCCGGGTCGCCGACTCATGGCTGGCCACCTGGTCGCGCGCCGACGCCGTGTCGATGTTCCCGGTGGATCCGGTCCGGTTGCCGGCCGCGGTCGCCGAATTGCTCCGGGCCCGGCTCAGCCAGGCGGTCTGATGGCGATCCACACCTGGCCCGATGTGCTCACCGGGCTGATCGCGGGCGAGCACCTGAGCTCCGAGGTCGCGTCCTGGGCGATGGACGAGATCCTGGCCGGCAACGCCACCGACGTCCAGCTGGCCGGCTTCCTGGTCGCGCTGCGGGCAAAGGGCGAGACGGTCGAGGAGATCGCCGGCCTGGCGGAGGCCATGCGCGACCGGGCCACCCCGATCGCCATCGACCCCGAGGCGGTGGACGTGGTCGGCTCGGGCGGCGACCGGGCGAACACGGTGAACGTCTCGACCATGGCGGCGATCGTGGCCGCCGCCGCCGGCGCACCGGTGGTCAAGCACGGCAACCGGGCTGCCTCGTCCGCCTGTGGGGCGGCCGACGTGCTGGAGGCACTCGGCGTTGCCCTCGACGTCCGGCCGGTCGACCAGGCGAGCGTGCTGACCGAGGCGGGGATCGTCTTCCTGTTCGCGCCGCTCTACCATCCCTCCCTGCGGCACGCCGCGACCGCGCGCCGGGAACTCGGGGTCCAGACCCCGTTCAACTTCCTCGGCCCGCTGGCCAACCCGGCCCGCCCAGCCGCGCAGGCGGTCGGTATCGCCAATGCGCGGATGGCCGCGCTGGTGGCCGGGGTGCTGGCCCGCCGCGGCACCCGCGGACTGGTCTTCCACGGCGATGACGGCCTGGACGAACTGACCACCACCACCACGTCCGACATCTGGCTGATCCGCGACGGTGAACTTCGGGCGGGCACCCTCGACCCGGCGGCCCTCGGTCTTGCCTGCGCGTCTCCCGATGACCTGGTCGGCGGCGATGTCGCGCACAATGCCGCCGTGGTGCGCCGGCTGCTGGACGGGGAGCGCGGCCCGGTCCACGACATCGTGGTGTTGAACGCCGCCGCCGCTTTACTGGCCTTCCACGGTCCCGATCTCGGCGCCGACGTGGCGGTTCAGCTGGCCGGGCACCTGGAGACGGCGCGGACCGCGATCGACTCGGGTGCTGCCACCGAGGTGCTCGCCCGCTGGGTGGACGCGACGCAGCGGGCGAGCGCGTCCACCTGAGGCAAGCCCTGACTGGTGCTGGGTTTCGCGGGTTGAGCGTGTCGAAACCCGTTGCCGGAGGGGTCTCGACCAGCGCTCATCAGCGCTTCCGCAACTGCCAGCAACGCAAAGTTCCCCCGGCCGAGGCCGGGGAACTCTGTCCGGGGTGGTGAGACGCCCGGTCAGCGGCGACGCCGGGCCAGCAGGACCCCGCCGCCGCCGGCCAGCACCAGCAGCAGGCCGGCGAGCAGGGTGACCAACGATGCGTCGGTCCCGGTCTGCGGCAGGTTGCCGTTCCCGTTCCCATTGCCGTTTCCGTCACCGTCGCCGGGGACCCGCGCGGTGATGGTGAAGTTCACCGGTGCGGACGCCGGCGACCGGTTGCCCGCCGCGTCGGTCTGAACCGCGGTCACCACGTGCGACCCGAGGGCCAGCGCGGTGCTCGGGGTGAACGACCAGGTGCCGTCCTGACCCACCGTGGTGGTGCCGATCACATTGCCGTCCACGGTGACCTCGACGGTGGCGCCCGGCTCACCGGTTCCGGTGATCGCCGGCGTCCGGTCGTTGGTACTGGAACCGTCGGCGGGCGAGGTGATCACCGGTGCCGCCGGTGCGGCAGTGTCGATCGTCACCGTGCTCGTTGCGGGCGGCGAGACGTGCCCTGCCGGATCCTCCTGGCTGGCGACGATGGTGTGGTCGCCGTCGGGCAGCGGGGCGGTCGGCGGCAGGCTCCAGGTGCCGTCCGGCTGCACGGTAGCCGTGCCGGCCGGAGTGCCGTCGATGGTCACGCTCACGGTGGCGCCGGGTTCGCCGGTGCCGGTGATGGTGACCGTGTTGTCGTTGGTGCTCGAGCCGTCCGCCGGGGCGACGATCACGGGTGCCGCCGGCGCGGTGGCGTCCACCGTGACGGTGACGGTGGCCGGCGGCGAGGTGTTGCCGGCGGGGTCGGTCTGGGTGGCGACGATGGTGTGGTCGCCGTCGGGCAGCGGGGTGGTGATCGGCAACGTCCAGGTGCCGTCCGGGTTGACGGTGGTGGTGCCGGCCGGGTTGCCGTCGATGGTGACCGTGACGGTGGCGCCGGGTTCGCCGGTGCCGGTGACGTCAGGGGTGTTGTCGGTCGCGGTTGAACCGTCGGCCGGTGCGGTGATCACCGGTGCCGCCGGAGCGGTGGTGTCGACGGTGAAGGTGTTGGTGGCCGATGCCGGGGAGGTGTTCCCGGCCGGGTCGGTCGCCGTGGCGTTCACCGTGTGGGCGCCGTCCGGAAGCGGCGTGGTCGGGGTGAATGACCAGGTGCCGTCCGGGCCGGCGGTGGTGGTGCCGACCGGGGTGCCGTCGATAGACACCTCGACGGTGCTGTTCGGTTCGGCGGTGCCGGTGACGTCGGGGGTGCTGTCGTCGACCGTGGAGCCGTCCGCCGGAGTCTCGACCGTCGGCGGGTTGGGAGCGGTGGTGTCGACGGTCACGGTGACGGTGGCCGGCGGCGAGGTGTTGCCGGCGGGGTCGGTCTGGGTGGCGACGATGGTGTGGTCGCCGTCGGGCAGCGGGGTGGTGATCGGCAACGTCCAGGTGCCGTCCGGGTTGACGGTGGTGGTGCCGGCCGGGTTGCCGTCGATGGTGACGGTGACGGTGGCGCCGGGTTCGCCGGTGCCGGTGACGTCGGGGGTGTTGTCGCCGGTGCTGGAACCATCGGCCGGTGCGGTGATCACCGGTGCCGCCGGAGCGGTGGTGTCGACGGTGAAGGTGTTGGCGGGCGAGGCTGGCGAGGTGTTGCCGGCCGGGTCGGTCTGGGTGGCGCTCACCGTGTGGGTGCCGTCCGACAGCGGGGTGGTCGGGGTGAACGACCAGCTCCCATCGGGCTGGACGGTGGCGCCGCCGACCGGGTTGCCGTCGATGATCACGTTGACGAAGGCGCCGGGTTCGCCGGTTCCGGTGACGTCAGGGGTGTTGTCGGCGACGGTGGTCCCGTCCGCGGGGGTGGTCACCGTCGGCGCCGCGGGTGCGGTGGTGTCGACGACGAAGGTGTTGGTGGCCGAGACCGGGGAGGTGTTCCCGGCCGCGTCGGTCGCGGTCGCGTTCGTCGTGTAGGTGCCGTCGGGCAGCGGGCTGGCCAGTACCAGTGTCCAGGATCCGTCGCCGGCGGCGGTGGTGGTGCCCAGTGGGCTGCCGTTGAGGAAGACCTGGACGGTGGCGTCGGGCTCCGCGGTGCCGCCGATGAACAGCGGGCTGCTGGACAGCACGGCACCATCGGGCGGGCTGGTCACCACCGGCGCCGCGGGTGCGGCGGTGTCGACGGTGAAGGTGTTGGTCGGCGAGGCCGGCGAGGTGTTGCCGGCGGGGTCGGTCTGGGTAGCGCTCACCGTGTGGGTGCCGTCCGGCAGCGGGGTGGTGATCGGCAGGGTCCAGGTGCCGTCCGGGTTGACGGTGGTGGTGCCGGCCGGGTTGCCGTCGATGGTGACGGTGACGGTGGCGCCGGGTTCGCCGGTTCCGGTGACGTCCGGGGTGTTGTCGTTGCCGGTGGAACCATCGGCCGGCGCGGTCACCGCGGGCGCGGTGGGTGCGGTGGTGTCGACGGTGAAGGTGTTGGTGGCCGATGCCGGTGAGGTGTTCCCGGCCGGGTCGGTCGCCGTGGCGTTCACCGTGTGTTCGCCGTCCGGAAGCGGAGTGGTCGGGGTGAAGGACCAGGTGCCGTCCGGGCCGGCGGTGGTGGTGCCGACCGGGGTGCCGTCGATGGACACCTCGACGGTGCTGTTCGGTTCGGCGGTGCCGGTGACGTCGGGGGTGTTGTCGTTGACCGTGGAGCCGTCCGCCGGGGTGTCCACCGTCGGCGGATTCGGGGCTGCCGAGTCGACCGTGAAGGTGTTCGTCGCCGAGCTGCCGGAGGGGTTCCCGGCGGTATCGGTGGCGGTGGCATAGACGGTGTGGACGCCGTCCGGCACCGGGCTGAGCAGCGGCAGGGTCCAGGACCCGTCGCCGCCGGCCACGACGGTGCCCCGGGAGGTGCCGTCGATGAACACCTCGACGGTGCTGTTCGGTTCGGCGGTGCCGGTCACGTTCACCGGGCTGCTGGACAGCACGTCCTGGTCGGCCGGGGTGAGCACCACCGGCGCACTGGGTGCGGTGGTGTCGACGGTGAAGGTGTTGGTGGCCGAGGCCGGAGAGGTGTTCCCGGCCCCGTCGGTCGCGTTGGCGTAGACGGTGTGCGAGCCGTCGGCGAGCGGGGTGCTGACGCCGAGCGACCAGACCCCATCGCCACCCGCGGTCGCGGTACCGATCGAGCCGCCGTCCACGAAGACCTGGACGATTGCGCCGGCTTCGGCCGTCCCGGTGATGGTGGGCGTGTTGTCGTTGGTGGTGGAGCCGTCCGCCGGTGTGGTGACCACCGGTGCCTCGGGTGCGGTGGAGTCGATGGTGAAGGTGTTGGTGGCCGAGCTCGGGGAGGTGTTCCCGGCGGCGTCGGTCGCGGTCGCGTTCACCGTGTGCGGGCCGTCCGGCAGCACCAGGTCCAACGGAAGGGTCCAGGTGCCGTCGCCGCCGGCGGTCGTGGTGCCGGCGGGGGCGCCGTCGATGAACACCTCGACGGTGCTGTTGGGCTCGGCGGTGCCGGTCACCGCGGTCGGGCTGACGCTCAGCACCGCGTTGTTGGCGGGGGCCGTGACCACCGGGGCGTTCGGAGCGTTGGTGTCGACGGTGAACGTGTTCGTGTTGGACTGCGGCGAGACGTGTCCGGCGGCGTCGGTGGCGATGGCGTAGGCGCTGTGGGCACCGTTGGTCAGCGGAGTGGTCGGGGTGAATGACCAGCTGCCGTCACCGGCGGCGGTGGTGGTGCCCACCGATGCGCCGTCCACGAAGACCTCGACGCTCGCGCCGGCTTCGGCGGTGCCGGTGATCTCCGGCGTGGCGTCGTTGGTCGTCGAGCCGTTCGCCGGCGTGATGACCACCGGCGCACCTGGCGGCGTGGTGTCGATGGTGAAGGTGTTGGTGGCCGAGGTGGGGGAGGTGTTCCCAGCCGCGTCGGTCGCGGTCGCATTCACTGTGTGGCTGCCCTCGGGCAACGGGGTCGCGACCGGCAACGTCCAGGTGCCGCCGGCGGTCGCCGTCACGGTTCCGGCCGGGACGCCGTCGATCGAGACCGCCACCGTGCTGTTCGGTTCCGCGGTGCCGGTGATGGAGGCGGGGCTGGCGTTCAGGACGGCGTTGTTGGCCGGGGTGGAGACCACCGGCGCTGCCGGGGCCGTGGCGTCGAGGGTGAACGAGTTGGTGTTGGACACCGCGGAGTCGTTGCCCGCGTCGTCCCTGGCGACCGCGTTCACGGTGTGCACGCCATCATCGAGCGGATCGGGGACGGTGAAGGTCCAGGTGCCGCCGGGTCCGGCGGTGGTGGTGCCGGCCAGCGTGCCGTCGATCGACACCCGCACCTGGCTGCCCGGATCCGCGGTTCCGGTGATGGCCGGGGTGCTATCGGTGATGGTCGACCCGTCGGCGGGCGTCTGCACGACCGGAACGCCGGGCGGCGTGCTGTCGATGCTGAAGTTCACCACGTTGGACGCCGGTGAGTCATTGCCGTCGACGCTCTGGATCGCCGAGACCGAGTGAGCGCCCTGGCCCAGCGGCGTCGCCGGGGTGTAGCTCCAGCTTCCGTTGCCGGCAACGGTGGCGGCACCCGGCACGACGGTGCCGTCGATGGTCAGGTCGATCGTCGCACCGGGCTCACCGGTGCCAGAGATGGTGGGGGTGGTGTCGTTGGTCACGTCGCCGTTGTCGGGCTCGGTGATCACCGGGGCGGGCACCGGGCAGTCGATGCCGCCGGAGGGGGCGGACGCGTTGGCGCGCAGCGGCAGCAGCGCAACGGTGGCGTCCACTCCGGCAAGGGCGTTGATCTCGATGGTCAGAACCGATACCGACGCGGTCACGGCTCCGCCCGCCGACACCGACGAGGTCATCGCGCCGGCCCTGATCACGACGCTGGCGACGCCGATCACATTGATCGTCGTGCTGGCCCCGGGGGCGAGGTTGAGGGTGGTGCCGTTCGGCCGGGTGACGGTGATCAGACCGGAGGTGTAGGTGGCGCTGCTCCCGGCGGAGGTGCCGTCGCTGGTGGCCGTCAGGGTGGGCGTCCCGCCGATCGTGACACCGATCACACCGAGGATGTCGACGCCGGCGACCTGCCCGGTCGCGGTGCTGCGCACCGAGCGGTTGAAGTCGCCGGTGCCGGTGATCAGTTCGGTGCGGCCGGTGGTCGAGGAGACGCCGGTGCTGAGGATGTCGGGCAGTACCACCGGGACGCCCACGTCGAGCCCGGCGGTGGAGACCCGGGAATCGGCCAGCAGATTGCCGTTGACACAGGCCGTGTCGCCCGACCAGTGCGCCTCGTTGCGCGTGGTCATCGTGTCCAGGGCAACCGCGCCGAGCAGGTTGATTCCGAGCAGGTCCCCGTTGTCCGGGCCGCCGCCGGGTGGCGCGTCCACCGTGTTGCTGACCACGCCGATCGGAACGCCGACCACGCTGGCGCCCAGGTTGGACGAGCGGGAGCGGCTGCGCGGAGTGAGCTGGGAGCCGCTGTCCGAGGACGAGACCGCCAGCCGGGCGCCCGCGAGGTCGAGCGCCACCGCCGAAAGGGAGACCTCCGCGACGTCGCCGCCGGCGGTCGCGCGCCACGGACTGGTCGGCGGGGCCGCGACGGCCGTGCCGCTGGCCGTGGCGACGAAACCCGCGACAAGAAATAGGGACACTAAAAAGGAGAGAATGCGTCTCACGCGAGGTTCCACCCAACTTGCTCGGTGGTGCCCCCGCACACCGCTTACAATTCCAGCTGGAAGATATCGTGCCCTCCGTGACAATTTCAAACGCCGTCCAGGATCCGGAGCCGGCGTCGATTCAGAGCGGCCGGCCAGGTGTCGTAGCGACTCTCGGGCCAGCCCCGCTGCGAGATTCCTATCCTGCCTCGCCTCGCGGCGATAGGCCGTTAGCTAGCTGTGACTGTCGTCCGCGTGGATCGGACGGCAAGGAATCATCCTCGGCGAAAAGGGCCGCGCCCCGTCCGAAAACATAGCTGATAGATCACCTAAGAAATAGTGTGGTTAGGTATTCTGGCTGAGGTCGCCTAGTTGTGATCAATGGGACACCGCGCCGCAAACACCTCCCAAAGGGTGTGTTCTTCCGGAGTCATTGTGCGGAGACTGTCGCGTTCGCGAGCAGCGCGAGATATGGCCCCGCCACCAGCGCCGGGCCGTACGGAAAAGAACGCCCTTTGCCGAGCGCTCGCCAGATCACGCCCCACCCGGCCCCGAGCAGGCCGCCCAACAGCAGCGCCGCCAGCAGCATGGGCCAGCCCATGGCGGCCGTGGTCGCGCCGATCACCGGCGCAAGCCGGACGTCGCCGAAACCGAACCCGCCGCCGAAGCGCCAGAACACCCAGAACAGGGCGCCGGCCGCAAGTCCGCCGAGTCCGGCCCGGAGCAGCATCTCCGCTCCCGACCAGGTCGCGGACACCAGCAGCCCGGCCCCGGTCAGTAGCCAGGACGCCTGGGCGAGCCGGGCGGGCAGGAAGCCGGTGCGGGCGTCCACCACCGCCGCGAGCAGGCCCGGACCGGTCAGCCCGAGCCAGCCGAGGGCCTGAGCGGGTGCGGTGACGGTGACCAGGGTGCCGGCCAGAGCCGCCAGCAGGAAGACCGCGAGGGCGGTGCCGGAGGTGGCCAGTGGCCGATAGGGATCGGACTCCGGTTCGTCGACCGGGGCAGGCAGGCGGCGAAGCACGGCCGGAGTCGCGGTCGCCAGGCCGGCGGCGAACAGCACCGGCAGCGCGAGCAGCGCCGGCAGCGCGAGCAGCCAGGTCATGGCGGCAGCCTAGGCCGCGACGACCGGGCGCTGCGGGCCTGCGTCCCGAAGCCGTCCGGCGGCCAGCGCGAGGGTCTCGGTGAGGCGGGTGCAGGTCGCCGCGTCACCATCGACCAGCAGTGCCAACTCGTCCGGTTCGATCTGGCACCAGCGGGCCAGCCACAGCGGGTCGGTTCCACCGGCGAGCAGTTCGCGCAGGCGCTCGGTGGTCAGGCCGGCGGGCACCCGGAGCGACCGCAGCACGGCCAGCGCGGCGGCGTCCACGCTGAGCAGCCGGGACGCCAGCCGCGGTTCGATTCGGGCCAGCGGACGGCCGGCGCGGCCGCCCAGCAGGGCATGGACGGCGGCCAGGGACACCCCGGCGGCTATCGCCATCGCCGGCCAGGGAACGCCGGACCCGGCAATCGTGTGGCGTACGTGGGCGCGGAACGGGGCCGCGTCCACCCAGGCCGGGGGATCGGAGGGGACAGGGATCGGTGCAATTGCTCTCACACCCTAGAAGGCACTTTTCGAGGGCGTTTTGTGAGTGACCGGACGAAATTTGTCGAGACTGATACTTCCGGAGACGCCGATCGGGGGTGACCACGGCGTGGTCACCCCCGATCCTCAGAGCGTCGTTCAGCGTTGCGCGCGCACGAACCCCGCCCGCTCGGCCGCCTCGGTGGAACTGAACCACACGTCGGTGATCGTGCGCTCGTAGCCCCCCGAGCCCTGCAGGTGGTACTTCATCGAGCGCTCGTTGCCCTTGATGTCGTAGCCTTCGGGCGGCTCGGCCCCCACGTACGAACCTTCGCCGTAGGGGCTATCAGCTAAAGGGGCGGCATCACCCTTTGCGTCCTTGGCCTTCTTCGCGGCGTCGGCCGCGACATCTTCTGCCTGATCGGTGACCTCGTCGACCACGTCCGTCGCGGCCTGCTTGGCCTCGTCGATGGCTTCACCGGCCTTGTCGAGCGCCTCGTCGCCGGCGTCTCCGACCGTCTCGGCCACGTCCGCAGCCACTTCCTTTGCCTCGGCGGCCTTGTGGGCAGCGGCGTCCTTGGCCTTGTCGACAGCTTCGGCGGCGGCTTCGGTGGCCGCGGTCAGCTTCTCGCCGACCGCGTCCTTGACGTCGGCCGCCTTGTCGGCGACCGCCCCCGCCGCGCTGGCCGCGGCGTCCTTGGCCTTGCCGGCAGCGTCCTTGGCCTTATCGCCGGCGTCCTGCACGCCGTCCTTGACCTTGTCCACCACGTCGGCGACCGGGTCGGCCACGTAGGGCCGGGACGGCTCGTGGGTCTCCCAGCCGGACTCGGGTCCGGCCAACAGCTTGCGGACCGCGTAGACCACGCCGGCGAGGACGGCACCGGCCAGCGCGATCAGTCCCAGCGTCTTCCCGACGCTGCGGCGCTTCCGCGACGGCGCGAGCTCGGCGACGTCGTCGACGAGTTCCTTGGCTTCTTCCTTCGCCAGGTCGGCCGCCTTGTACAGCGCGGTGACGAGCCAGGGCAGAAAGTCGTTCTGGACCTTGTCGCGGGCGATGTCCACGGTCGGCGCGACTCGCTCGAGGGTGTCGTCGACCACCGGGCGGACCTTCTTGACCGCGCTGTCGACGGCCGGAGTGACCTTGTCGAGGGCGTCGTCGATGGCGGGGTGAACGCGTTCCAGGGTCTCGGCCGCGAGCTTGGCACCCCGCTTGCGGGCGTCGGTGAGTTTCGGCTGCACCCGCTCATAGGTCTGGGCGGCGAGCTTGCCGGCCTGCTTGAACGAGGGCTCGATGCGTTCGTAGGCGTCCCTGAGGCTGGGCTCGATCCGCTCGTAGGTATCGGAGGCCAGGTCGACGCCACGGCGGCGGGCGGTCTCGAGATGGGGCTGGACCCGGTCGTAGGCGTCCGTGGCGAAGTCGGCGCCGCGCTTGCGGGCCTCCTCGACGTAGTCGCTCGCCTGCTCGACGAGCGGGGTGAGCTTCTGGACGGCCTCGTCGAGTGCGGCCCTGCTGGCGTCCGCGGCTGACGCGGCGGTCGATTCGACGGCCTTCAGCGGCTTCTTACGCTTCACTGTTCCTCCAGTGGTCGGGATGGTCGCGGCTGTACCGCGTTGCCCAAACTACCCGGACGCCGCCGGAGTCGAACAGCCTTCCGCAGGTTTCCACCGTTGTGGGTGGCCCATCGGCGGCGGTCACGGGCTCGGCTGCCAGAGCAGATCCCGGGCCCGGGCCGCGATCGCGGCGGCGATGGCGTCCAACAGGGGTGAGCGCAGGTTCCACTGCTGCCAGTACAGCCGGACGTCCATCGTCGGCCCGCCCAGCCCCGCCAGTTCCCCGTCGGCCAGGCCGGGTTCGGACTGGAACCGGGGGAGCAGCCCCCAGCCCAGGCCGGCCCGGACGGCGCGGGCGTAGTCCGCGGAGGCCGGCACGTAGTGTCGCGGCGGCAACGCCGGGTCGACCCCGTGTCCGGCCAGCCAGTCGGTCTGCAGTTCGTCGCGCCGGTCGAAGTCGACCACCGGTGCGACGCCCAGGGCCGCGGGCGTCGTCCCGGACGGGAACCAACGGGCGAGGTAGCCGGGAGTGGCCATCGCTTCGTAGCGCATCACCCCTAGCGGCACCACCCGGCAGCCGGCGACCGGTCGCGCCCGCGAGGTGACGGCACCCATCACCGCTCCGGACTCGAGCAGGCCGGCGGTGAAGTCCTGGTCGTCGCGGTGCAGGTCGAAGACCACCGGACGGCTCCGGGCCAGTTCGGCCAGCGGCTCCAGGAACCAGGTGGCCAGCGAATCGGCGTTCACCGCCAGCGGCACGCTGATCGGGGTGGCAGTCGTCTCGTCGGCACCGAGGCCGGCGAGCGTGTCGTGCTCCAGCAACGCCAGCTGCCGGGCCAGCCGGATCACGGCACGGCCGGCTTCGGTCGGCCGGGCCGGCTTGCTGCGTACCAGCAGCACCCGGCCCAGCTGTCGCTCGAGAGCCTTGAGTCGCTGGCTGACCGCACTGGGGGTGAGGTGCAACCGAGCCGCGGCGGCATCGAGGGTGCCATCGTCGACGATGGCGGCGAGGGTCTCGGCCAGTTCGAGAGGAATGCGCATCATCAGCGATGCTAATGCAACTGAAGAATCATGAACTGGACTGCCGCCCCGTGCGGCCCTAGCGTCGAGGCGTGTCCTCCTTTCTCGCCGGCCTGGGTCTCGGCTTCTCGCTGATCGTCGCCATCGGTGCGCAGAACATGTTCGTTCTGCGCCAGGGCATCCGACGCGACCGGGTGCTGATGGTGGCCACGATCTGCGCGGTCTCCGACGCCGTCCTGGTGATCGCCGGGGTCTCCGGGATCGGCCTGCTGCTGCGGCTGGTGCCGTGGCTGTTCGATGCGGTGCGCTGGGCAGGTGCGGCCTTCCTGCTCGGCTACGGCATCCTGGCCGGACGCCGGGCCTGGCTCGGTGCGGGTGCCGCGTTGCGGGTCGAGTCGGCGGGCGAGGCCCGGGTGGCCGAGGCCCAGGTCGGCGGGCGGGCCGGAGTCGCTGTTTCGCCCACCGCGTCCCGGGTGGCGCCGGTCGCTCTGACCACGCTGGCGCTGACCTGGCTGAACCCGCACGTCTATCTCGACACCGTATTCCTCCTCGGCACCGTGGCGAATGCCCATGGCGACTGGCGCTGGGTCTTCGCCGCCGGTGCGGTCACCGCCAGCCTGGTCTGGTTCTTCGGGCTGGCTCTCGGCGCGCGGCTGCTCTCGTCCTGGCTGGCCACGGCAGTGGCCTGGCGGATCTTCGATGCGGCAATCGCGGTGGTGATGGTCGCGCTCGCCATCGGGCTGCTGCTGGCTCACTGAGCGTCGCGTCCGGCGATGTCGTTCCGCGGCGGTGTGTCAGGATGGGCGGACCGCATAGCAGGTGTCGGCGCCGTGGCCGCCGCCCGAGGAAAGGACATCACCGTGGCTCAGACCGCCACCCTGCACACCAATCACGGGGACGTCGTGATCGAGTTGTTCGAGGATCAGGCACCCAAGACGGTTGCCAACTTCGTCGGCCTGGCGAACGGCACCCAGGAGTACATCGACCCCGACTCGGGAGCCCCGACCACCGGGAACTTCTACGACGGGCTGACCTTTCACCGGGTCATCGACGGGTTCATGATCCAGGGCGGCTGCCCGCAGGGCAGCGGACGCGGCGGCCCCGGCTACACCTTCGCCGACGAGTTCCACCCCGATCTGCGGTTCGACCGGCCCTACCTGCTGGCGATGGCCAATGCCGGCCCCGGTACCAACGGATCCCAGTTCTTCGTCACCGTGGTGCCGACCCCGCACCTGAACCGGCGGCACACCATCTTCGGCGAGGTCACCGATGAGGCCAGCCAGAAGGTGATCGACGAGATCGCACAGGTGCGTACCGGCTACGGCGACCGTCCGGTCGAGCCGGTCGTGATCGAATCGGTCAGCATCGCCTGAACCGGCCGCAGCTCGGCGGCCGGCGTCAGGCCCGGCCGCTGGAACGTACCGGCACCGGCGTCAGCGGAGGGTCGGTGTTGATCCAGACCGCAAAGCCGATCGCGAGCAGCAGGACGCCCGCGGCCACCACCAGCAGGGTGACCAGGCGTCGATCGGACAGCCGGGGACCGCTCACTCGGCACCCAGTGAGAAGGCTGCTTCCAGGTCGTGCGAGGAGTAGGCCCGGAAGGCGATGTGGGTCTCGGTGCCGAGCACTCCGGGCACCCGGTTGAGCCGTTCGGTCACCACCTCGGAGACTTGCTCGACCGACCGCACCCGGATCATCGCGATCAGGTCGACACCGCCGGTCACCGAGTACACCTCGGAGACGCCGTCCAGGTCGGCGATCCGGGTGGCCACCTCGGGAATCCGGGCAACCTCTGCTTCGACGAAGACAATCGCGGTGATCATGCCGAGAGCCTACGTCGGGGCGAGGGCGTGCCGGGCCAGGTCGCCGTCGGCCAATCCGATGTGCAGCGGCCAGCTCCACTGCCCGTCGATCTCGATCAGCCGGACGCCGGGGCGCTCCAGCCAGGCGGCGATCCGTTCGGTCTCTTCGGCGGTCGCCGCGGGCTGCCGTCCCTGTGGTGGCCGCACCTGCTCGGCCGCCGAGACCGCCGCCCGGGCGACCGCCTGCGGCACGTCACCCGGGCGGGCGCGGGCGGCGCCGGCCAGCCGTCCATAGCGGACGACATGGATCTCCCAGTCGGCGCGGTCGCGGAAGGCGGCGACGATCTGCGGACACCCGGCCAGGCTGGACACCCGATGGTGCCGGATCGCGCCACGGGCGAAGCCGGACAGCCGTGCCGTCACCACGGCGGCGTCCTCGAATCGCTCGGCCGCGATCAGGCCGGACAGCCGGCGGTGTGCCGCGCGCAGCACCGGACGGATGTCGCTGGTCAGGCTGGCCCGCAGCCGGTCGACCAACTCGCCGTACTGCTCGGTGCTGACCGCGAGTTGGCAGGGCGCGCAGCATCGGCCCAGTTCGGCCAGCACGCAGGAGCCGGAGGGACGCCGGGCGGACAGCCGGGCGGTGCACTGCCGGATCTCGAAGGCGTCGTAGAGGGCGGCCTGGATGCCTTCGACTGCGCTGCGCCGGCTGAACGGCCCGAAATAGTCGGCGCCGTCTGGCAGCCGTTGCCGCACGATCGACAGCCGCGGGTACGCCTCCCGGGTCAATTTGAGCCAGAGTTCGCGCTCGGGGTATTTCGAGCGCCGGTTGTACCGCGGCGCGTGGGCGGCGATCAGCCGGAGTTCGAGCACCTCCGCCTCGAGTTCGGTGCTGCAGACCAGATGCTCGACGCCGGTGGACACCCGCACCATCTCGTCCATTCGGGGCCGGGTCTCGGCGGCGGTGAAATAGCTGCGCACCCGGGAACGCAGGTTGCGGCTCTTGCCCACATAGAGCACCTGGCGGCGCGGGCTGCCGGTGGCGTCGCTGCCGTCGGCGACGAACCAGTAGACCCCCGGCGCGGACGGCAGCCCGGTCGCCCAGGTTCGCTTCGCCCGCCGTTGCGGGGAGACCCGGCGGGTGAACTCGAGCAGGTCTTCGACCGTGTGGACGCCGAGGTTGCCGACCCGTTCGAGCAGTCCGTGCAGCACGGTGACGGTGGCCCGGGCATCGGTGAGGGCGCGGTGGTTGGGCACCGTCTCGGCCCGGAAGTGCTGGGCCAGTGTGGCCAGCTTGTGGTTGCGGACCTCGTCGCGGAGCAGGGCCTGCCGGGCCAGTGCGACGGTGTCGACCACCGGCGGCGCCGGCCACGGATAGCCGTACTCGGCGCAGGCGCGCCTGAGGAAGCCGACGTCGAACGCCGCGTTGTGCGCCACCAGCACACAGCCGGTGGCGAACTCCAGAAAGCTCGGCAGCACCGACCCCAGCGCGGGCGCGCCGGCCACCATCGAGTCGGTGATGCCGGTCAGCACGGCGATCAACGGCGGAATGTGGGTCGCCGGATTGACCAGCGTCTGGAACTCGCCGAGCACCTCGCCGCCGGCCACCTTGACGGCGCCGATCTCGGTCACCCGGTCGTCGGCCCCGCCGCCGGTGGTCTCCAGATCGACCACGCAGAAGGGCGTCATTGCGAGCGGGGTGCCGAGATCCTCGAGCGTGGGCTGGACGGGCTGGGTGGTCATGGTGGAGACGCTAGGGGGCCGCACTGACGGTTTTCGGTGCGGGGTCCCGCCGCGCCCGCCAAGTGCCGTCGGACGGGCTGGTCCGAAACTGTCAGAGGCGGTCGACAGACTCGGGCCATGGAGATGCTGAGGATCGATTGCGGAAGCTGCGCGGTGCGCGGGCCCGCGTGCGGCGATTGCATGGTGACGGCGCTGCTCGGCGCCGAGCACGAGGTGGTCGAACTCTGCTCCGACGAGGTGACCGCACTGCGGGCGATGACCTCCGAAGGGCTGCTACCCCCGTTGCGGCTGGTCAGGGCGGTGTCGCGGCGTCCGCCCCCGGTTCGGGACGCGGATTGGTTTGCCTCCGATGAGGGCGTCGTTTAGCCTCTTTGGAGAGTTCAGGTCCGCTGGCTTCCCCGCAGTGACCCATTACCGATCGTCAGGAGGCGATGGTGCGTCTGCGCGCGTGTGTCCGTGGCGGGCTGGTGGCGCTGGCCACGGCGGCGCTGGTCCTCGGCGGACCCGGCGCTCGTCCGGCCTCGGCGGACCCGGCTCTCGACGACGCGAAGGCGAAGCTGGCCGCCATCGAGCAGCAGCAGAGTGAGATCGGCGAGCAGTGGGTCGAAGTCCGGCTGCAGCTGACCCAGGGCAAGGCCAAGGTCGCCACCCTGAACGCCGACATCGCCGCGCAGCAACGCAAGGTCGACGCACTGCGCACCCAGGCCCAGCAACTCGCGATCAGCCGCTTCCAGAACCGCGGGGTGGACATCACCATCCAGCTGGTCACCTCCCGCGATCCGGACGCCTTCCTCTCCGACGTGTCCACCATGGGCAAGGTCGACCAGAACCTGAACTCGTTGCTCCAGGACTTCCAGGCGCAGCAGGCGAATCTGGCCGACCTGCAACGCGCCGCGCGCGACCAGGTCACCACGATCGCCGCCGAGGAGCGGCGGCTCACCACCCTGAAGACGCAGATCGAGGCCAAGATCCGCGAGGGCCAGGCGCTGGTCGACCAGCTCACCGAGCAGGAGCGGCAGCGGCTGAACGCCGAGGAGGAGGCGTCCCGCGACGCGGCACGCGATGTGGGCAACGGCGACTCGCTCGTCGATGACAGCGGTACGGCCGACGCTCGCGCACTGCGGGCGGTGAAGTACGCGGTTTCGAAGGTGCCCGGCAGCCAGTACGTCTGGGGCGCCGAGGGGCCGAACTCGTTCGACTGCTCGGGGCTGATGGTGGCCGCCTACCGTTCGGTGGGCATTTCGCTGCCGCACTCGTCCAGGGCCCAGTTCGGCGTCGGCCGCCCGGTCGCCCGCGACCAGCTGAAGCCGGGCGATCTGCTGTTCTTCTACAACCCCATCCACCACGTCGGCATGTACATGGGCAACGGCCTGTTCGTGCATGCGCGCAACCCGCGCAACGACCTGGAGATCACCAAACTGTCCTCCTACCCGGCCTATCAGGGTGCCCGCCGCGTCGTCGGTTGACCGGTTCCGCCGCAGCCTGCTCGTCGCCGCGCCCGCCCTGCTGCTCGGCGCCTGTGGCACCAGCCCGAACCGCGTTTCATCCGACCCCGCGCGCACGCTGAACGAGCGCCTGGCCGTCGAGGACGAGGCCGGCTTCCTCGCGGTCTTCGCACCATCGGAGGGCCCGCAGGCGCTGGCCGGGCGGATGTTCGCGACGCTGTCGAAACAGGACGCTGCGATCACCATGACCGATGCCGGACGGCTGCGGGTCGACTGGAGCTTTCCCGGCGAACCCCGAGTGTCCAGTGAGGCGTCCATGGACCTGATCGGCGGACGGATCGCGAATCTGATCGCGCTGACGTCCGGTGCCGAGTGGCTCGGCCGCTCGCTCGGCGTGCACGCCGCACCCGACCTGGTCGTCGCCGCGGGAACCGCCGAGCACCTGAGCCGATGGTCCCGTGCCGCGGAGGCCGCGCTGGTCGCGCTGCGGCAGGTTTTCCCGGTCGGCCGGAGCCGCTCCGAGCCGGTGGTGGTGCTCGTCCCCGACACGCTCACCGAGTTCGCCGGTTACGCCGGCGCCGGCGCCGCCCGGCTGGGTGCGGTCACCGTGGTGCCCGGGCTGCCGGTGAGCGAGGGCGTCCGGATCGTGGTGAATCCGACTGTCGCGCAGAAGTCCGCCGACGACCGGGTGCTGCTCGCCCACGAGTCGGTGCACGCCTGGATGCGGTCTCCGCGGCTCACCGGCACTCCCGGCTGGCTGATCGAGGGAATCGCCGAGGCGTTCACCGCCGCGATCTATCCACAGGTCGCCGACAGCAATGGCAGGCTGGTCCGCACCGCGATCCGGGACGGAATCCCCGACCGGCTGCCCGAGGTCGGCGACGCGACTCCCACCGGTTACGCGCTCGCTCAGCTGGTCGTTCAGGCGATGGTGGACAAGGTGGGTTGGCCGGCAGTGCTGGACGAGGCCGAGGCCCGCACCCACGGCGGTGCGAGGCTCGCCGATTCCGCGATCCTGGCCTGGTACCGCGAGGCGCTCACCCGGGCGCGGTAGGCGTCAGACCACCGCACCGTCGCCGTCGACCGGGGGACGCCGCCGCAGCCGGTGCAACAGCAACCCGGCGCCGACGAAACAGCCCAGCCAGGAAAGTACCGACACCAGCATCGGGAGCCGGACGCCGACCGCACTCACCAGGACCAGGGCCAGGGGCAGGGCGACCAGGACGGTCCCCGCGATCCCGGCGGGAGTCCAGCGCCCCGGCGGCGGTGCCGGCGGCGGGACGAACTGCTCGTCCGGCTCGTCCGGCGGCACCCAGCTGCGGAAGTCCCCGGACGGCTCTGCCGACGGCGGTGCGGCCGCGCCGGCCGGCGCGGGCTCGTCCACCCCGGGGCCGGGGTCCGGCTCGGTGTCGGCGGACGCGTCCGGCTCGTCGGTACCGCCCAGGCCGGCGGGGAACTCGCGAGCCATCAGGTCCTCGAAGCGGGTGTCCGCCGAGTCGTCGCGGTTCATGGCGTGGCGTGGGTGGCGTGGGTGGCGAGGAAGTCGAGGCTGCGGGCGACGATCTGCTCGGCATCGTGGTCCAGCGGGGCGACGTGGCCGCTGTCGGGCAGCGCCACCTCGGTGATCTCTTCCGACGACACCTGCCGCACCACGATGTCGCGCGAGATCGCCGGCACCACGTCGTCATGGCCGGAACGCATCAACAGGATCGGGCAATGGACCAGATCGAGCCGGGCCCGGACGTCGGCCCAGAGCCGCATCATCGCGTGCACGGCGCGCAACGGCGTCCGCGGATAACTGTGCTCGGTGACCTCGATCTTGCGGATGCTGCTGCCGATGCTGTCGGTGGAGCGGAGCAGATGCTTGGCCAGCGGCGCCAGCGCCAGCCGGCGGTGGCCCACCAATGCGGGATTCACCAGGATCAGCCCGGCCACCTCGTCGGGGTGATGCTCGGCGAGCCGCAGCGCCAGCGCGCCGCCCATCGACAGGCCGGCGACGAAGACCACCGGGCAGTGGGCGCGCAGGTCGAGGAAGGCCCGCTCGGCGGCGGCGTACCAGTCCCGGCCATCGGTCAGTTCCAGTTCGCGCCAGCTGGTGCCGTGACCGGGCAGCCGGGGCACAGCGACCCGGTAGCCGGCCGCGACGGTCGCCGAGGCCCACCCGCGCAACGTCCAGGGACTCGCGGTGAAGCCGTGCAGGAACAGCACGCCGACCTCGCCCTCGCTGTCGCCGCCGAACGGGCTGGCGAACTCGTGCACCTGCATGGCGCCATCGTAGGGCGGTCGCGGCGTGGGCATTACAGTGAGCGGCACAAGCGATCCGATGGAGGTGCGGTGTTCTACTCGCTGTTCAAGAACGCGGTGTTCCGGCCGGTGATCAAGTACCTGTACGGCGCCCGGGTCGAGGGTGAGCAGAACATTCCCAGCACCGGCGGGGTGATCCTGGCGAGCAACCACCTCGACGCCGGCGACACCGTGGTGCTGCCGGCGATGATCTCCCGACAGGTGACCTTCCCGGCCAAGGCCGAACTCTTCCAGGGCAACCGCGGGCCGTTCTCGAAGCTGGTCGCCTGGTTCCTGCGCGCGGTCGGCCAGGTGCCGCTGGACCGCTCCGGCGGCCGGGCCAGCCTGGACGGACTCGCCCCGGTGCTCGAGGTGCTGGCCGCCGGCGGCTGCGTCGGGATCTACCCCGAGGGCACCCGCTCACCCGACGGACGGCTGTACAAGGGCAAGACCGGCGTGGCTCGGATGGCGCTGGCCGCACAGGTGCCGATCGTCCCGGTGGCGATGAAGAACAGCCAGCTGACCAAGAAGGCGGGCCTGCCCTGGATCGACCACCCGGTGGTGGTGATCGGCGAGCCG
This sequence comes from Micropruina sp., assembly GCF_047602385.1. Classification (GTDB taxonomy): domain Bacteria; phylum Actinomycetota; class Actinomycetes; order Propionibacteriales; family Propionibacteriaceae; genus Micropruina. The sequence goes on along the minus strand of NZ_JASGHL010000005.1, from coordinate 11,642 downwards.
CTCGATCTCAGCCGCTACTACGGTCGGGTGGACGATCCCCGGACGCTGCGCTGGGTCACCGATCAGGTGATGGCCGCCATCCATCGGTTGTCCGGCCAGACCTATGTGGAGGCCTACGGCACCTCGGTGAAGAGCGGCTCGCTGTCGGCGTCCGAGGCGGATGCCAGGATCCTGGAGCGGCCGGGGATCAACACCAAGGAGCCGGAACTCCCGGCCTGACCTCCTCCCGGTTCGGCTTGTCGGGTCTGGTTTCGACGCGTGTGAGTGGGTGCCGCGGTCGGCGTCCCAAGGCCGGGTGCCGGTTGGGGCGCGGGCTGCCCGACCGCGTATCCTGACCGGCGTGTCGCAGCTGATCCCCGCACTCGAAGAGCTCCAGTCCCGCCGTCCCTGCAGCAGCCGACCTATGCCGACGCTGCCCTGGTCGAGGGTGTGATCGCCGAGTTGCGCCGCCGTCCGCCGCTGGTCTTCGCCGGCGAGTGCGACGAACTGCGCGAGAAGATCGCGGACGCCGCGGCCGGCCGGGCCTTCATCCTGCAGGGCGGCGACTGCGCCGAGACCTTCGACACCGGCACGGCGCTGGACATCAGGGGCAAGCTGCGGGTGCTGCTGTCGATGGCGGTGGTGCTCACCTACGCGGCGCAGGTGCCGGTGGTGAAGCTCGGACGGCTGGCCGGCCAGTACGCCAAGCCGCGCAGCAACGACACCGAGACCCGCGACGGCATCACCCTGCCCGCCTACCGCGGGGACGCGGTCAACGGTCTGGCCTTCACCGAGACTGCCCGCGCGCACGACCCCGGACGCCTGCTGGAGGCCTACAACCGCTCGGCGGCGACGCTGAACCTGATCCGCGCGTTCGTCACCGGCGGTTTCGCCGACCTGCGCTCGGTGCACAGCTGGAACCAGGACTTCGTCCGCAACTCCGGTGTCGAGGCGCGCTACGAGGCGATGGCCGACGAGATCGAGCGGGCGCTGGCGTTCATGGTGGCCTGCGGCGTCGACAAGGAGGCGTTCCGCACAGTCGACTTCTACGCCAGCCATGAGGCGCTGCTGCTGCCCTACGAACACGCGATGACCCGGATCGACTCCCGCACCCAGACGCCCTACAACACCTCGGCACATATGGTGTGGATCGGTGAGCGGACGCGTCAGGCCGACGGTCCGCACGTGGAGTTCATCCGGCACCTGCGCAACCCGATCGGGGTCAAGGTGGGGCCGTCCACCACGGCCGCCGACGCCGTCACGCTGGCCGAGGCGCTCGACCCCGCCCACGAGCCCGGGCGCCTCACGGTGATCTCGCGGATGGGCGCCGGCAAGGTGCGGACGGCGTTGCCGCCGATCGTGCGGGCGATCGAGGCCACCGGGCGCAAGGTTGCCTGGATCTGCGACCCGATGCACGGCAATACCTTCGAGACCGCCCTGGGGTACAAGACCCGGGCGTTCAGCCAGGTGGTGGACGAGGTGAACGGGTTCTTCGATGTGCACGAGGAGCTGGGCACCTGGCCCGGCGGCGTCCATGTGGAGCTGACCGGCGACGATGTCACCGAATGCGTCGGAGGGGTCGCGGACGCGTTGGCCGAGGCCGATCTGGCCAATCGGTACGAAACCGCCTGCGATCCGCGGCTGAACCGCAACCAGTCGCTGGAGCTGGCCTTCCAGATCGCCGAACGGCTGACCGACGGCCGGATCAAGCGGGTGAACCCGGTCCAGGAGTACCGCGCCGAGGACTTCTGAGGGCGGCCGCCGAACCGGGGCCGGCAGCACGAGCGGGGCTTGGCCCATGCTCCGGATGGCGATGATTCCCGGGCACCATTTCACACCGGTGTTACATGCCGGAAAGGCAGGGCGTAGTTTCGCGCCCTAGCGTGTCGTATCGCCACCGCAGTTGTTTGTGGGCGATGGCCTCCCGGACTCCGTCCGGGGTGCTGTGTCGCGACCGGAAGGCACCCCAATGACACGCATAGAAGAAACCCCCGCAATCGCGGAAGCGAAATCCCAGGACATCGTCGAGGCGGCCGGTATGCCGGTCGGCTCAGGCAACATGAAGCCGGAATACGACCCGCGGCTCGCCAATGAGGACCTGGCGCCGTTGCGCGAGCAGAAGTGGTCGTCGTACAACATCTTCGCTTTCTGGATGTCCGACGTGCATTCGGTCGGCGGTTATGTGACCGCCGGCTCATTGTTCGCGCTCGGCATCGCCAGCTGGCAGGTGCTGGTGGCGTTGCTCATCGGCATCATGATCGTTCAGGTGTTCACCAATCTGGTGGCCAAACCGAGCCAGCAGACCGGCGTTCCCTACCCGGTGATCAACCGGGCTATCTACGGCATCAAGGGCGCCAACATCCCGGCGATCATCCGCGGCCTGATCGCGATCGCCTGGTACGGCGTCCAGACCTTCCTGGCCGCCGAGTCGCTGAACATCATCTTCCTCAAATTCTGGCCGGGCAGCGCGGCGCTGCTCGACGTCGGCTTCCTCGGCCTGTCGGCGCTGGGCTGGATCTCCTACGCGATTCTCTGGTTCGCCCAGGCCGCGCTGTTCTGGAACGGGATGGAGACCATCCGGAAGTTCATCGACTGGGCGGGCCCCGCCGTCTACGTGGTGATGATCGTGCTGGCCGGCTACCTGGTCTCCCAGGCCGGCTGGCAGAACATCAGCCTCGACCTGTCCGCGGGCGAGCCGATGGACTTCTGGGCATCGATCCCGGTGATGCTGACCGCGATCGCCATCGTGGTGTCCTACTTCTCCGGCCCGATGCTCAATTTCGGCGACTTCGCCCGCTACGGCAAATCGTTCAGCGCGGTGCGGAAGGGCAACTTCTGGGGACTGCCGGTGAACTTCCTGTTCTTCTCGCTGCTGACCGTGATCACCGCCTCGGCCACCGTGCCGGTGTTCGGCGAGTTGATCACCGATCCGATCCATACCGTGGAGCGGATCGACACCCCGTTCGCGATCCTGCTCGGTGGCCTGACCTTCGTCACCGCCACTGTCGGCATCAACATCGTGGCGAACTTCATCTCGCCGGCGTTCGATTTCTCCAACGTCGCACCACACAAGATCTCGTGGCGCACCGGCGGCATGATCGCAGCGGTCGGCTCGGTGATCCTGCTGCCCTGGAACTGGTACTCCAACGCCGACGCCATTCATTACACGCTGGGTGTTCTGGGTGCGATGATCGGCCCGCTGTTCGGCATTCTCATCGCTGGCTACTACGTCGCGGCCAAGCAGCGCATTCTCGTCGACGACATGTTCACCATGTCCGACAAAGGTGCCTACTGGTACACCAAGGGCTACAACAAGAACGCGGTCTACACCATGCTCGGTGCCGGTATCCCGACGATTCTGGCCGGAGTCCTGCCGAAGCTGATCGCCGATCTCGGCGGCTTCGATGTGTCGTGGCTGGGCAACTACACCTGGTTCATCGGTTGTGGCCTGGGCTACCTGATCTTCGTGCTGCTCGAGCGGGCCAACCCGCAGGTTCCCTCGCTGGACGACCTGACCGCCGGGGTATCGGACGGCAGCGTCGAGGTCGCCGGCGGCACCATCGAACTGCAGCCCGCGGCGAAGTGAGCCGATGCGAATCACCCTGATCAATCCCAACACCTCCCGGGCGATGACCGCGAAGATCGCGGTCGCCGCCCGGGAGGTGGCCGGTCCGGACGTCGAGGTGGTCGCGATCTGCCCCGAGGACGGGCCGGCGGCGATCGAGAGCCACTACGACGAGGCCTATGCCAGCGTCGCGATCACCCAGCTGGTACTGGCCGACCAGGCCGCCGGAGGCAGCGACGGTTACGTGATCGCCTGCTTCGGCGACCCAGGGGTGGACGCCGTGCGCGAGCTGGTCGATGTGCCGGTGGTCGGCATCGCCGAGGCCGCGATGCACGTGGCGGTACTGTCCGGCCGCACCTTCGGCATCGTCACCACACTGTCCCGCACCCTGGGCCGGGCCCAGGACCTGCTGCACCGGCACGGCTTCGAACGGGCCTGCGTGGCGGCGTACGGCACCGGCATCCCGGTGCTGGCCCTGGAGCACGCCACCGGGGAGGCCCTGGACGAGATCGCCGGCTGGTGCGACCGGGCGGTCCACCAGGACCACGCGGACGTGATCGTGCTGGGCTGCGCTGGAATGGCGGACCTGTGCCGGCGGCTGAGCGAGCGGGTCGGCGTCCCCGTAGTGGACGGCGTCGCAGCCGCGGTGGGCCTGGTCAGTGCGATGGCCCGGATGGGTGTCGGCACCAGCAAGCGCGACGAGTACGCAGCGCCGCCGCGGCTGCCCTGACCTCGATCCCGGCGGCGCACCGCTGCGGCAACGCGGGCGTCCCGATTACGCTGCCAGTATGCAGATCACCCATCTCGGACATGCCGCAGCCCTGGTCGAGGTCGCCGATCGGCGGATCCTGATCGATCCGGGCAACTTCTCGGCCGCATGGCACGCCGTCACCGACCTGGACGCGATCCTGGTCACCCATCAGCACCCCGACCATGTCGATCCCGAGCACGTCGGTGCGCTGATCGACAACAACCCGCAGGCGCAGGTCTGGGTGGAGCCTCAGGTGCTCAAGGCGGTCGAACTGCCGCGGGGCGAAGGTCTCGCCGCCGACAGCACGGTCGAGTTGGGCGGTGTGACGATCGGCGCGGTCGGCGGCTGGCATGCGGTCATCCACCGGGACATCCCGCAGATCGGCAACGTCGGCCTGGTGATCTCGGCCGAGGGCGAGCCGACCCTGTTCCATCCCGGGGACTCGCTGGCCACGGTGCCGTCCGGCATCGACGTGCTGGCCGTCCCGGCCTACGGCCCGTGGGCGGCGATGAAGGAGACCGTGGATTTCGTCCGCGCGGTGGGCGCGCCGCAGGGCTTCCCGATCCACGACGGGCTGCTGCACGAACGCGGATTCCAGCTGGTGCTCGGCCGGATGAACGCGATGACCCCCACCGAGGTCCGGGACCTGCGCGACGGCACGCCCTGGACGCCGCAGGCCTGAAGATGCGGGTGCTACGCTGTCGCACATGATCATCGGGGTGCGGGAGTTGCGCAACCAGACTGCCCGGGTGGTGGATGTCGTGCGTAGTGGCGAGCGGGTCACGCTCACCGTTCATGGCGAACCGGTGGCCGACATCGTTCCGCACGGCGGCCGGACCCGTTGGCTGTCGGGGGACTGGCTGGCCGGCCAACTCGCTCGCCGCTCGGCCGACCCGGGCCTGGCGGATGATCTGGAGAAACTCGCCGGTCAGACCTTGGATGACCTGTGAGCGCCGGGCTGTTGGACACCTCGGTGTTCATCGCACGCGAGACGGGACGTCCGCTCGGCAGACTGCCACAGCGACTGGCGGTGTCCGTCGTCACGATCGGTGAACTGGAACTCGGCGTCCTTGCCACGGTTGATTCTGATGCCCGGGCTCGCCGCGGCGAGACCCTCGCGCTCGCGAGGGAGGCTGATCCGCTGCCGGTCACCGAGGCGGTCATGTCGGAGTGGGCGCGACTCGTCGTTTCCTGCCGGGACGCCGGTATCCATCGAGCGGTCCGGCTCACCGACGCGCTGATCGCCGCCACCGCCATTGCGCATGGACTGCCGATCGTCAGCCAGGACGCCGATTTCGATCAGATCGCCCTCGCCCATCCGGCCCTGGCGGTGATCCGGGTCTGACTCAGAAGCCGTCCAGGTCCCGGTGGATCGGCGGCTGGGTGTGGCCCAGATCGGCCCAGACGAAGCCCGGGACGCCGGCGAAGAACGCCACCAGGAAGTCGGCACAATGCATGATCCGCTCGGGGGTGTTGCTGCCCAGGTCGAACCGGACGCGTCCGGACTCGATCGCGAACGGCAGCGGACGTGCCCGCAGCAGGAACTCCAGCTGTCGCGGGTGGAACACGTCGGAGGCGAACTTCGGCTGCTGGCTACGCACTTTGAACGCCCGGTCGAAGTCGCTGGACTCGAACCGCACCCGGTTGCCCCAGCCCGGCCAGTTCACCGACAGGTCGCCGAAGTGCCAGGGCAGGTGGAACTCGAGGATCTCCTCGCTGTGGTTGTCGGTGACCGTGCGGGTGGTGGTCCGGCCGTCGGAGTCGGTGCTGGTCTCGGTGCGGGTGGTCTTCCAGTTGTGGGTCAGCCCGATCATCCGGATGCCCTGGACGGTGCCCAGCACCACGTCGCGGGCCTCGTGCCCGAACCCGCCCCGGTTCGCCACCACCTCGTCGAGGAAGCGGTCATCGCCGGGCCGGTAGATCCAGTCCGGACGCTGGTAGAGGCTCAGCTCGGCAGGCGGCCGCGGAGCCTCGAAGGCGGCCAGCGCGGGGGAGGCCAGGCCGTGCGCGACGCCGGCCAGGGCCTCCAGGAAGGCCCGCATCGCCGCCGCATCCCGCGGGACGCCCAGTGCGACCAGTCGGGCGCCGTCCACGGACAGGTCGACCCGGTGCCCGCCGGCCGCCATCGCGTCCACGGCGCCGCCGATCGCGCCGAGGGCGGCATCGGCCCAGCCTGGATCCTTGGCGGTGACCGTCCAGGCCCCCGCGGTCTTCTGCATCCCCTCGGCGCCCGGACGCGGGGCGGTGCCGAGATACAACTCCGGCAACGCCCGGGGCAGCACCACGGCTGCGACGTAGCCCAGCGAGTTGTACTCGAAGACCGCGAAGGGCACGCCGGCGGAGGTGCTGCCGGCGATCAGGTCGTCGATCGTGCGACGGTAGCCGAGGCCGAACGGCGGGCAGTTCAGCCCGTAGCTGCGGTCCAGGCCGGGTGATCCCTCGAAGGTCCAGCCCTGGTCGCGCAACGATTTCACGTAGCGCTGCCGCCGGACGATGAAGAACACCCCGACGGCAACGCCGACGACGAGCAGGATCAGCAGGATCTGACCGAGACCGAGGGAAAGCTGCACCGGCACAGGTTACTGAGCCGCGGGGTTGCGCACGGTCAGGGAACGCGCGGCTCGGGCGCTTCGATCCGCGGTTCCGCCGCTCAGGCGAGGTTGACGGTGATGGTCGACCCCACCGGGGCCTTGCTGCCCGCCCGCGGGCTGGTGCCCACCACCCGGTCGAAGCCGAAGTTGATCAGCCGGTTCACCTGCACCTTGAAGCCCGCCTTGGTCAGGATCTCGCGCGCCCGGCTGAGGTAGTAGCCCCGGACGTTGGGAACGGCCTTCATCACCGGGCCTTTGGACACCACGAAGGTGATGGTGTCGCCGCGGTGCACCTCACCGGCCGGCGGGTCCTGGCTGACGATGTCGCCCTTGTCGATGTCCGGGTCGTTCTGGTCGGACTTCTTCACCTTGAGGCCGAGTGACTCGAGAGCCTTCTTCGCATCCGCATACGACTTCTTGGTCCAGTCCGTCAGCGCGACCGGCTCGGCGCCCTTGGAGAGCACCAGATCGACAGGTGTGCCGCCTCTGAGCGGCGTGCCCTCGGCGTACGAACTGCTCACCACGGTGCCCAGCGGTGCCTGGTCGTCGAACGTGTCGGTGACGGCACCGACCTGCAGCCCGATCCGGGTGAGCGCATCGGTCGCCCGACTCAGGTCGAGCCCGCGCAGCGCGGGCACGTTGAACCGCTGCGGACCCTTGGACAGAAACGCCTTGATCGTTCCGCCGTGCACGATCCGCTCGCCGGAGGCGGGATCGGTGCGGGCGACCAGGCCGGCGGGGACGTCCTCGGAGTACTCGTTGTCGAAGGTGATCCGCAGGCCGGCCGCGGTGGCCGCCGCCTGGGCCTGGCTCTGGTTGAGCTTGGCCATCGCCGGAGTGGCGGTGTACTGGCCGAGGAACACCCACCACAAACCGGAGCCGACCAGCAGCACCGCCAGGATGCCGGCGAGCAGCGCCGGCCAGCGCCGCCGGGGGCGGGCCGGGGCGGCCGGCTTCTCGACCGGGCCGTCGTAGTACGGCATGCCGTCGGTGATCTCCGGGAACCCGGGGCTGACCGGTGTGGACGGGGTGAACCGCAGCGTCGGGACCCGATCGCCCTCGCTGGGGCTGCGCAGGCTCGGGACCGGCTCGGTGATGTGGTTCTGGGCATCCAGGGTGGTGCCGCGCATCCGCTGGGTGAGCGCGGGATCGTCCATCACGCCACGGGCCATCGCCTCGCGGGCCTGCCGCAGGTGGTCGAGCAGCACGCGGGCGTCCATCGGCCGGTCGGCCGGCCGGCGCGCGGCAGCCGTGGTGACCAAGGCGTCCAGGTAGGGCGGGATGCCGTTGCGGGATTCGCGCCACGAGGTCTTGACCGCGCTGGACGGCGCCGGGATCGCCTTGTGCACATGGGCGTAGGCGACCTGGATCGGGTTGTCGCCGGTGTGCGGCTTGGATCCGGTGAGCATCTCGTAGAGCACCACGGCCAGTGCGTAGACGTCGCAGCGGGGATCGGCCTTGCCGTGGGTGACCAACTCGGGGGCGATGTAGCTGACCGTGCCGATCAGCATGCCGGTGGCGGTCGCGGTCTGCGCCGAGATGGCCCGGGCCAGTCCGAAGTCGGCGACCTTGATCTGGCCGCGGTCCGAGATCAGCACGTTCTCGGGCTTGATGTCGCGGTGGATCAGGCCGGACTCGTGCGCGGCGGCCACCGCGCTGGTCACCGGGATCAGCAGGTCGAGCGCCCGCTCGGGGCTGAACGAACCCTCCCGGGTGATCATGTGCCGCAGTGTGCAGCCCTCGACGTACTCCATCACGATGTACGGCCGGCCGCGATGCAGTCCCTGATCGAAGACCGACACCACGTTGGGGTGCGACAGCCGGGCCGCGGCCCGCGCCTCGCGGTCGAATTTGCCGATGAAGTCCTGGTCGTCGCCCAGGCCCTCGTGCATCACCTTGATCGCTACGGTCCTGGTCAACCGCTCGTCGTCGGCCAGGTACACCGTCGCCATCCCGCCGCGGGCGAGTTTGCGCTGGATCGCGTAGCGACCGTCCAGCAGCTGCCCCACCAGGGGGTCGCTCGTGCTCACAGTCGTCACCATCGCTCCGGACAAGTCAGGGGAAGTAGGCCGTCCAGACCTGCCGGTGAGTCTAGGTCGGTGCCGGCCCAGACCCGGGAGCGACCCGCCGAGAGCGCCGCCGCAAGACACCATCTTCTGAAGCCCGCCTAGGCTGGCCGGGTGACCTTCTTGCGTGGATTGGACGAGCGACTGCGGACCGCGCGGCTGTTCTGCGTGACCGATGCCCGGCTGGCCGCCGGTGACCTGGCCGGGTTCGCCGCCGACGTGCTGAACGCCGGCGTCGACCTGATTCAGCTGCGCGACGACTCAGCCTCCGATACCCAGAAGCTGGCCGCCCTGGAGACGTTGCGGACGGCGGATCGGGGACGCGGGCTGGTCTCGGTCTACGCCGACCCCGACCTGGCCAGGGAATTCGCCGCCGATGTGCTGCAGCTGCCCAAGAGCGGGCCGGAGTCGGCGAAGGCCCGCCGTTACCTGAGCAAATGGGCCAGACTCGGCCGCTCCTGCTACAGCCCCGGCGACATCGACGCCGCACTGGCCGATCCCGGCGTCGACTTCCTGACCGTCGGCCCGGTGTTCAGTCGGCTGCCCTGGTCGCCGGGATTGCCCGGCCTCGACCTGATCCGGCACGCGGCGCGGGTGGCGCCGCCGTCGGCGAAGGGCAGTAAGCCGTGGTTCGCGATCGGTGGGATCACGCTGGAGAACCTGGATTCGGTGCTGGACGCCGGAGCCCGCCGGGTCGCCGTTGGCCGCGCGATCGCCGCCGCAGACGTCCCCGCGGACGCCGCCCGCGCTTTCGGCGACCGGCTCCGCGCCGCCCGGGGTGACACCGTCGAGGGATTCATCCTCGACGCATGAACGGTTCCTCACACCCCGGATTACGCTCGCTGATGTGGGCACGGACGGGGTGCGTCAGGCAGAGTTGATCGCCTCGCTGTCGCTCGCCACCGACCTGGGGCTCAGCCTGCCCGAGGGTCACGTGCTAGCCCAGACGGTGCTCGCCACGCGGCTGGCCCGGCTGGCTGGCCTCGACGACGACGCCCAGGCGGACACGTTCTACGTGTCGCTGCTGGCCTGGGTGGGGTGCGTGGCCGATTCCCACGAGATCGCCGCCTGGTTCGGTGACGACCGGCAGCTGCGGGTCGACAGCTACGCGGTCGACCGGACGATGCTGCCGATGATGCGGTTCATGCTCGCGCGGCTGGGTTCGGGCTCGCCCCCGGTCCAGCGGCTGACCACGATCGGGCGGTTCCTGGCCGGCGGCTACCGCGAGGCGATGGCGTCCTACACCACCCACTGCGAGACCACTGCGGACATCGCCGACCGGCTCGGGATGCGGCCCTCGGTGCGACTGGCGTTGCGCCAGGCGTTCGAGCGCTGGGACGGACGCGGCGTCCCCGGCGACCTGCGCGGCGACGATCTCGAACCGGTGATCCGGGTCGTCCAGATCGCCGACGACGCCGAGATGTTCGCCCGCACCGGCGGTCCGGATGCGGCGGCTGAGATGCTTCGTTCGCGACGGGGGACCGAGTTCGATCCCGACCTGGTCGACCTGGCCGTCGCCAACGCCGGCGAGCTTTTCGCCGGCCTGTTCGAACTGGACGTCTGGGAAGCGGTGATCGCCGGCTGCCCGCCCCTCGACCAGACCATCGAGGCTGCCGAGCTCACCCGGGTGCTGGAGGTCCTGGCCGACTACGCCGACCTCAAATCGCCCTGGTATCTGGGCCACTCGCGGGCGGTCGCGCGGCTTGCCAGGCTGACTGCCGAGGCGTCCGGGATCGCCGACACCGAACTCGTCGAGCGCGCCGGACTGGTCCACCGGATCGGGGCGACCGGTGTCTCGACCTCGATCTGGGACAAGCCGAGTCCGTGGACCCCTTCGGAGGCCGAGAGGGTGCGGACCGTCCCGTACCTCACCGAGCGGGTGCTCGCCCGTCAGCCGACCCTGCGCCGGATCGGCCGAATCGCGGCATTGGCCCACGAACGACTCGACGGCAGCGGGTACCCGGGCGGGCTGCCGGCTGCGGCGTTGCCGATCGAGGCCCGGTTGCTGGCAGCGGCGGACTTCTATCAGGACCTCTGCGAGGACAGGCCACGGCGGAGCGCACTCGACGCCGCGAGCCGGGCGGCCGCCACCCAGGCTGAGGTGCGGGCCGGCCGACTCGACGCCGGCTGTGCTGAGGCCGTCATCGCCGCCGCGGAAGGCCGTCCCCGGCACCGGACGCCTCAAGTCGCCGGCTTGACCGCCCGCGAACTGGAGGTGCTCACCCTGCTGGTGCGCGGCCTCAGCACCAGAAGCATCGCTGAGCAGCTCTCGGTCACCCCCCGCACGGTCACCACTCACCTCGAGCACATCTACCTCAAGACGCGCGTGACGACCCGGGGAGCGGCGGCGATGTTCGCGCTACGGCACGGCATCGTGGCCGCCGACTGAAGCGCCGGAGAGATCGGAAATTCGTCCGATGTGAGCGGCGTAGCACGGCCGTAGAACTGAGGCATGACGAACACCACTCATCCAGCTCCGGCCGACGCGATGCGCACCGGGAGCACACTCATCGAGGCACTGGCTCGCCGCGACTTCGACGCCTTCCAGCACTGCCTCGCCGACTCGGCCCACCTCCGTGCACTCATCCCGCCCGGTCCGTTCGAACTGGACGGTTCGGCCGCCATCGCCGACCGGTTCCGGCTGTGGTTCGGCGGCACCGATCAGTTCGAACTACTCGAATCGACCGCGG
>NZ_JASGHL010000004.1:0-527229 GCF_047602385.1 Micropruina sp. | reverse complement strand
AGCGGCGGAAGTCCATCCGCCCGATGCCGGCGATCAGCGTGATGAAGGTCCGGGCGAACGGGACGAACCGGGCCAGCACCAGGGCGCGCGGGCCGTAGCGCTCCATCAACTCGTGGGTCTGGTCGACCCGTTTGGGGTCGAACACCCGGCCCCAGAAGCCTTCGCGCGGCTTGAAGATCGCCGGCCCGATCCACTTGCCGACGAAGTAGCCCACCACGTTGCCCAGGACTGCGGCGATCATCAGCACGACGCACGACACCACCAGCACCATCGGCTGGCTCATGCCCGGGAAGGTGATCGCCGGCGGGGTGATGGCGATGAACATCCCCACGGTGAAGAGCAGCGAGTCGCCGGGCAGGATCGGGAAGATCGAACACTCGATGATGAGGATCAGGGCCACCCCCCCCACAGGGCCCAGTTGCCCAGGGCGTGGATCAGGTACTCGGGGTCCATCCAGTCGGGCAGCAGCAGTGGCGCGAGCAAGGGAAGCAGGGTCACGATGATCCAGGATACCGTGACGTTCCGTGGAGCCTGAAACCGAGCATTCTGGCAGAACCGCGGCCCTTGGTCGAGAGGCAATCGGAGATCGACGCGACGACCCCACCGCCCCGGCGGTAGGGGTTGGTCCACACCCGCAGCCATGGCCGGACGACCCGCGGCTCGATCCGGAGTTGCTCGCAGCGGGCGACCGGCGCAACGTGATCGACCAGTACCGTTACTGGCGCCTGGACGCCATTGTCGCCGACCTGGACACCCGCCGGAATCCGCTGCAGGTGGCGATCCAGAACTGGGAGCACGACTTCAACATCGGCTCCATCGTCCGGACGGCGAACGCCTTCAACGTTTCCACCGTGCACATTCTCGGACGCCGGCGCTGGAACCGGCGCGGCGCGATGGTCACCGACCGCTACCTGCACGTGCGGCACCACGACGAGGTCGCCGGCTTCCTGAACGCGCTGGCGCAGGACGGCGTCGTCCCGGTGGGAGTCGACAATCTGCCGGGCTCGGTGCCGCTGGAGCGCGCCGAACTCCCTCAGCGCTGCTGCCTGGTCTTCGGCTCGGAGGGCCCGGGCCTGACCGACGAGGTGGTGGCCGGCTGCGCGTCCCTGGTCTCGATCACCCAGCACGGCTCCACCCGTTCGCTGAACGCCGGCGCGGCGGCGGCGATCGCCATGTACCACTGGGCGCTCCGCTGGGCGCCGGACCCCCAGAACCCTCCCTAACTACCTGTGCCCTCCCGCAGGTGGGAGGGCACAGGTAGTTAGGGAGGGGCCTGGGCGCGGACGCCGGGTGCGGACGGCCGGCCTCGACGCCGGGGCCGGACGCCGGACGCCGAGGCGGACGACCGGGCCACTACCATGGCCGCTGTGAACGGTGCCGGCGAGTACGTGGTGTATTACGCGCCGGAGGCTGCTCAGGCGACCGTCAAGCGCCGGCGCTCGATGCTCATCCAGCGGCTGATCTCCACCGTCGTGTCGGTCGGCATCGGCGCGGCCGTGTGGTACTTCTTCGCCGCTCAGGTCGGGTCCTTCGGGCCCTGGCTGGTCGGCTCCGCCGTCGCGGTCGGCCTGGTCTGGCTGATCATCACCGGCACGGCTCTGCTGATCGCTCGCGCCGACGCTCGCCAGGTCGCGCCAGGTCCCGCCTTCGCCACCACCCGCGACGGGGTCTGGGTGGCCGGGCTGTGGCTGCCCTGGGCGGAGGTCGGGTCGTTCCACGCGGCACCCGGACGGCTCGGGCGCTCGCCGCTGCTCCGCGTCCAGGCCCGGGACGGCCGATCGGCGGCGGTGCCGATGAACTATCTCACCGCACTGCCGGCCAACATCGACTCGGCGGTGCGTGCCCTGTCCGGCGGGCGGACCTGGATCGACCTCTCGCGGCTCGACGACTGAGCGACGGACCGGTCGCGCGGACGGCGTCCGAAGGTTGCCGAAACAGGTCGCGCCGCCCGGCGGAGTTTGCAAGACTGGCCTGGTCATCGCAGGCGTCACCGCTGACGGTGGGGCCACGACAACCCCGTGAGGAGCGCAGGAATGCCCATCGCAACACCCGAGAAGTATGCCGAGATGCTGGACGCCGCGAAGGCGGGCTCGTTCGCCTTCCCGGCGATCAACATCACCTCGTCGCAGTCCATCAACGCCGCCATGGCGGGCTTCGCCGCCGCCGGCTCGGACGGCATCATCCAGGTCAGCACCGGGGGTGCCGAGTACGGATCCGGTCCGACCATCAAGCACATGGTCACCGGCGCCGTGGCGCTGGCCGAGTACGCCCATGTGGTCGCGAAGAACTACCCGGTGAACATCGTGGTGCACACCGACCACTGCCAGAAGGAGAAGCTCGACACCTACGTCAAGCCGCTCATCGCCATCTCGCAGGAGCGCGTCGACCGGGGCCTCGAGCCGCTGTTCCAGTCGCACATGTGGGACGGCTCGGCCGTGCCGATGGAAGAGAACCTGCAGATCGCCGACGAGCTGCTGGCGCTGACCAGCAAGGCCCGGCAGATCCTCGAGATCGAGGTCGGCGTGGTCGGCGGCGAAGAGGACGGCGTCGCGGCTGAGATCAACGACAAGCTCTACACCACCGTCGAGGACGGCCTGCGGACCATCGAGGTGCTCGGCCTGGGCGAGAAGGGCCGCTACATCACCGCGCTGACCTTCGGCAATGTGCACGGCGTCTACAAGCCGGGCTCGGTGAAGCTGCGTCCCGAGGTGCTCAAGGAGATCCAGGACGCCGTCGGCGCCAAGCACGGCAAGGACAAGCCGTTCGACCTGGTCTTCCATGGTGGCTCGGGCTCAACCCCGCAGGAGATCAGCGACGCCGTCGACTACGGCGTCATCAAGATGAACGTCGACACCGACACCCAGTACGCGTTCAGCCGTCCGGTGGCCGGCTGGATGCTGGCCAACTACGACGGTGTGCTGAAGATCGACGGCGAGGTCGGCAACAAGAAGATGTACGACCCGCGCGCCTGGGGCAAGGCGGCCGAGGCCGGCATGGCGGCCCGGGTCATCGAGGCCTGCGAGAACCTGCGCTCGGCCGGAAAGTCCATCGGCTGATCGACGGTCCACCCGACGATGCCCGGACGTCCGCGTCCGGGCATCGTCGCGTCCGGCCACGCCCATCCCGACCAGGCCCTCCCTAACTACCTGTGCCCTCCCACCTGCGGGAGGGCACAGGTAGTTAGGGAGGGCCTCGTGGGTCGGGGACGAGGGGTTGCCGTCGTGGCCGGCTGACCGGCGGGTGCGAGAACCGACGTGGACTCGGTTGGCGAGCGTAGTTTCCGGGGCGTTCCCGGGGAGCCCGGCTGTGGTTTTACTTGGGGTAGTGTGGATTCGAAATGTCCGCGTAGCAATCTGTACATCTGACCGTCGCAGACCCCTAACATGTCGCGCATGAGACCCCTCGTCATACGTAGCGCGCTGGTCGCCTCGATCGGCGGCCTGGTCTTCGGGTTTGACACAGCAGTCATCTCCGGGACCACTGAGCAGCTGAAATCTTACTTCCACCTGTCCGATGCCTACCTCGGCTGGGCCGTGGGTATGGCCCTACTGGGCACCATCCTCGGCGCCCTGACCGCCGGCAAGCCGGCCGACCGCTACGGCCGCAAGCCGGTGCTGTTCGTGATCGGCATCCTCTACCTGGCGGGCGCCCTGGGTTCGGCGTTCGCCCACGACATCATCACCCTGGAGGTCTTCCGGTTCCTGGGTGGCATCGGCGTCGGTGCGGCGTCGGTGTGTGCGCCGATCTACACCGCTGAGATCGCGCCGGCCAAGGTCCGTGGCCGCCTGGTCGGCCTGGTCCAGTTCAACATCGTGCTCGGCATCCTGCTGGCCTATCTGTCGAACACCATCGTCCGTGCTGTCGTCAACGATGAGACCACCGACTGGCGCTGGATGTTCGGCGTGATGGCCGTCCCGGCCGCGATCTTCCTGATCATGCTCTTCAGCGTTCCCGAGACGCCGCGCTGGCTGATGGCCAACGGCAAGGAGCAGGAGGGCCGCGAGACGATCGCCAAGCTGACCACCTCGCGGGAGGAGGCCGACTTCCAGATCGCGGAGATCGACGCCTCGCTGTCCGCGGCCGAGAACGCCCCCAAGGTGCCGTTCTTCACCAAGGGTCATTTCAAGGTCATCATGCTGGCCTTCATGATCGCCATGTTCAACCAGATGTCAGGCATCAACGCGATCCTCTACTACGCCCCGGTCGTCATGGTGAAGGCCGGCGCTTCCACCGACGCCGCCTTCCAGATGAGCATCGCGGTCGGCTTCATGAACCTGATCGCCACCATGGCGGCGCTGACCGTGATCGACCGGATCGGCCGCAAGAAGCTGATGATCATCGGATCGATCGGCTACATCGTGAGCCTGGGCTTCATGTCCGCGCTGATGTTCTACTACGAGACCGCGCTCAAGGGCGCGTTCGACTCGAAGTCCAGCTTCCTGGTGCTGGGTGGCCTGCTGGTCTTCATCGCCGCGCACGCCTTCGGTCAGGGCGCGGTGATCTGGGTGTTCATCTCCGAGATCTTCCCGAACCGCATCCGTGGCCGTGGCCAGTCCTTCGGCTCGCTGACCCACTGGGTGTTCGCCTGGTTGACCTCGACCTTCTTCCCGCCGGTGATCAACGGCCTCGGTGGCGGCGTGGCGTTCGCGGTCTTCGCGGTCTTCATGGTCGGCCAGCTGTTCTGGGTGCTCAAGGTCATGCCTGAGACGAAGGGTGTCCCGCTCGAGGAGATGGAGGCCAAACTGGGCCTCACCCACGACCCGAACGACAGCGGCGATCCGCTCGCCGCGAAAGGACACTGATGTCTGACCGCGAAGTGTTGTGTCTCGGCGAGGCGTTGATCGACGTCGTCATCCGGGAGGATTCGACCAAGGAGCATGTGGGCGGCAGCCTGCTGAACGTGGCGGCCGGCGTCGCCACGCTCGGTGAGCCCGCCAGCATCTGCGCCTGGTGGGGCAAGGACGAACGGGGTGACCGGCTCGCGGAGTGGGCCACCGCGTCCGGGGTCTCGATCGTGCCGGGTACCGACTCGGCCGAGAAGACCGCCGTCGCCTTCGCCCACCTGGACGCCGATGGCCGGGCCACCTACGAGTTCGACCTCGAGTGGAACGTCCCGGCGATCGACGACCTGTCGAAGTACGGGCACCTGCACACGGGGAGCATCGCGGCCACCCTCGAACCCGGCGGCACCGCCGTCGTCGAGAACGTCCGGGCGATCCGCGAGCACGCCACCATCTCCTACGACCCGAACATCCGGCCGGCGCTGATGATCGCGCCCGAGCAGGTGGTCGGCAGGGTGGAGGACCTGGTCGGGCTTTCCGACCTGGTCAAGGTCAGCGATGAGGACCTGGAGTGGCTCTACCCGGGCGAGCCGGTCGAGGACGTGATGCGTCGCTGGATCCAGGCCGGACCGTCGATGGTGGTGGTCACCCGGGGTCCCTGGGGTGCCTACGCCCTGCTGGCGCACAACCGCGACATGCTGCACATCGACCAGATGAACGTCACTGTCGGCGACACCGTCGGTGCGGGTGACTCGTTCATGGCAGGCCTGATCGCGGGCCTGCTGAAGAGCGGGTTGCTCGGCTCGGTCGAGGCGCGGGGACGCCTGCTGGATGCGGGCTGGTCCGACGTCCAGTCGGCGCTGCACAACGCCGTGGTCACCTCGGGCATCACCGTCAGCAAGAACGGCGCCTACGCCCCGACCGCCGCCGAGGTGGAGGCGGTCAAGCAGACCGATCCGACGCTTTACTGACGCTGGGAACAACAGATCCGCCGGAACCTTCGGGCTCCGGCGGATCTTCCTGTCGAGACCGAGATCTCTGCCTCGCCGTGGCTCAGCACAGTGGGCCGTCAGATGGCGCATGATCTCGGGCCGCTCCGCGCCGGTGAGTCGTGGACCTCTGGCCGCTGACGCGCCATCTCACGCCGCGTCCTGACCACCGACGCGGACGGACGAGGGTGCGGCCGTTCGCGGGCGGGGGCCGGACGCGGGATGTCCACGCCGGTCGAGTCGTGGTCTCCGGGGCCCGATTCAGCCCAGGTCGAGCAGCGGCACTCGGGTGTAATCGGCAAGCGGGAGCAGGCGCATCCCAGCGCGGTCGTCGGCGACGGCATAGATCCGGGCGGTCTCGCCGTCCCCCTCCCCGAGCGGGCCCATCGTGGCGTGCAGCATCGTGCGGACGGCGGCGGTCTCGTCCGCGCCGAGGAGCCGGGGCGGCGGCGCGCTGTTCCGAGTGGCCAGCACGATCAACAGCAGGTTGCGGACGCGGGGCGATCCGTCGTCGATCGGCGGTTGGTAGTAGGGGAGCTCGAGCACGCCGGCGCCCAGCCGCTGGTAGAAGGCCAGCCGTCGGGCCGGGTCCCCGTACGCCGGGTGCGGTGCGGAAAGGTCCGGCCGCTCGATCTCGGCCATGATCAGATCAATGCCGGGCGTGGAGAGCCACCGGCTGACCCCCGCCGCAACGAGTGCGGATCCGGTGCCGCCACCACGCCGGGCCTTGCGGACAGCCAACCAGTCGACGAGGTATCCGTTGCCGAACCGCTCGCCGACGATCGCCCCGAGGTACCTGCCTTCGTCGTGCGCGGCGAGGACGTCGAAGGCACCCGAGGTAGCTCCGTCGACGAAGTCGTCGAGAGACACCAGTTCGGTTGGCGGGAAGTGGGGTTCGAGGATCTCGGCGTAGAGCTGGCCCAGGGCGGGGCCGTCCATGACGGGTCGGATCGGCGAGGTGCCGGTCACGGCTTCGACCCGTTCCGCCTGCGCGGATGCCGGGCGCGGAGGCCGGGCAGGAAGGACAGCAGGGCACCAGACCCGGCGGCGAGGACGATAATCGCGACCACCAGCCACCAGGCGACTCCGCCGTCCCAGTCCGGATGGCCCGCCTGCAGGACCGATGCCAGCCCGGAGAAGCCGATCACGGTGAAGACGATGCCGAGCACGTCGAAGAGGCGATCGGTGCGTTCGTTGGCCTCGGTTTCGGCATCGAGCCGATCCCGCTCCAGGCGGGCGCTCTCTGCCGCGTACGCCTGGGCCATTCGCCCGTGCACCACTTCGAGCAGAGGCTGGAGCCGCGTCCCGAGCACGTCGCGGACGGCGTGGGTGAAGCCGTCCCGCAACCGCGGGTAGCCGTTCGAGTCCAGGATGGTGTCGAGGTCGGTGCGCAGCGGCGGCGAGGTCACGATCCCGGGCGAGTCGATGAACAACATGATGGCGTCGCAGGACTGGATGAATGCCTGGAGCTCGAGCTCCGCGCGCTCGATGTCGGAGACCAGATCGTCCAGCTCGGCGATCGCCGCCGCCCGCCGTCCCCGGTTGTCGGCGTCGTCCGGCGAGGCACCCGTGGCCGGCCGGGGCACTACCGCGACCGCTGCTCGCAGCAGCCGGGACACGGTTTCGACGTGCGTGCGGATGGTGTCCTGCCAGCCCTGATACATGCCGTGCAAGCTGTGGGCGAACTCAATGTAGCTCTCCACCTCGCGCACCGCGTAGTCGGGCGAGCCGAACGAAGCCAGCAACGTGACGTTGCTGTTCGATGCGAGCAGTTCGTTGTTCAGGTGCAGCAGGGACCAGGTGCGGACCGAATCCAGATCGTAGAGTGCCCAATCAGCGGCGCTCGCGGCACCGCTGGGTAGTGGGTGCAGCAGCGGCTGGATGCCCCACAGCTCCAGCAGCTCGTTGGCATGCGCGAGCTGCGCTCGGCCGCCGGGACCCTGCCGGGACGCGGCGACGATGGTCGCCATCACCCCGAACGATCCCTCGCGGGCAGCGAGCTGGGAGCCGTCGATGGCGTCGCCGGTGGCATCGAGCAGCCCGCGAATCTCGGCCAGCAGCGCCCCGACCACCTCGGGGAGTCCCGACACCGTCCTGCCGGACGTGGTCCGCATCCGGAGCACGTCCGCGATCTCACGTAGGTCGCCGAACACCGGGGTGGCCAGGTGGATCGCCTGCGCCACCCGATGGGCGGGGACGTCCCGCAGCGCGATCTCGAACACGATGGTGTGGTTGCCCAGGTGCGAGAGCTGGACGCGAGTCTGCACCACCTCCAGCGGAGCCTCCGCGCCGGGGTGTTCCAGGCTCAGGTCGCCGAGCAGGATGGTGACGCCCCGGTAGCCGCGTCCGAGATCGTCGGTGCCTTGCCAGACGTCGCTCAGCTCCAGCCGTCCCCGGACGTCGGTGACCGGCAGCCCGCCCAGCGTCCCACCCTGCGCGCGCAGCGTCAGCGCTTGTCGGCGCAGGGTGGCGACGACGCTGATCGGATCGTCCTGACCCGTCGTCCTGATGCCGAACGGGTAGATGATCCGGACGCGTCCCTCGTCGACATGCAGCCAGTCCCGGCCGCGTGCGGCGTGCAGGGCGGCGATTCCGGCCAGGTGTCCGCGCAGCTCGCTGGCGTCCATCGCGTTGAAGCTGGCGGCATCCACACTCGCTCGCACCCGCTCGAGTTCGGCGTCGGCGTTGCTGCGGTCACCGCTGAACAGCCGCTTGCCGACACCTGCCGTGTCGCGCACAGCCCGGTAGTAGGTCGCTTCGTTGGAGGCCTCCCTCAGCAGCGCGTCGCGAGCGACGCTCGGGGCCAGTTCTTCCACGGCCGCGACGATCGGCTCGACCTCGGCGACGGCGACCTGGGCGAGCGCAGCCACCGTCTCCAGCCGGCCGGTCAGCAGTGCAGTTTCGACGCGGAACTCGCGCTCCATGAACCGCAACAGCGCCCAGCCCAGGCGATCGAGATCGTCGGCACCGTCGCCGGCGGATGACCTCGCGGCATCGCAGGACGCCGCTATCGCGACGCTGAGCAACTCGTGGTTCCAGGCCATCGCCCAGGCTTCGTTCGCGAGATTGCGCAGGTACAGCGCGAGGATGAGTCCGCCGCCCGGCAACCTGCTAGCTGCCCGCACCGCCGGCGGCAATGCTCGGCGCAACAGCGCCGCGGCCGCCCAGCCCGCATCAGCCCCGCCCGCATCGGCCCCGCCCGCATCGGAGTTGTCGTCGGAGCAGGTGAGCGCTGAGGTGCGCTCGGCGGCAGGGGTCGAGTGCGCACCGGCCGGGGTCTCGGCACTGCGCTCGTCCTCGAAAACCGCGCGCCACCAGGCGCTGCTCAGCAACTGTGCCAGCTCGAGCCGCTGCTCGGGCGTCAGCGCGTCCGGCTCACCGCGTGCGGCCTGCTCGTCGAACCGGTTGGTCAGCCAGCGTCGGGCTTCGTCGGCCGGCGTGTCCGCGGAGGCGAAGACCGACGGTTTCACGACGGTGCCTTGGGTCTGCCGATCAGGTGTGGCCAACGTTCACTCCTGGCTGGTCGGTCCGGTGATCTGGACGTCGGTCGGCAGTGCGCACCGATCTCAAGTCAGCCGGCGGTCAACCACAGCGGCTGGTAGGGACGGATCAGCAGCGTCTCGGGTGCCAGCGAGTAGTCGTAGCCGCTGATCTGTTCCACGGCGGTGTCGCCGAGCCGGTCCCGCAGCACGTAGGTCGGTAGCTCGACGACCTCCTCGCTGAAGTTGTAGGCCTCGATCAGCATGCCTTCGGGGTGGTCGCGGGTGAGCAGCAGTACCCGGGAGTCGGGGCTGGGCAGCACCCGGGACTCGATGGACGCGTGCAGGTGCGTCAACCGCCGACGGACGCCGATGGTGTGCCGCAGCCCGGCCAGCACCCGGCCACCGGGGGTGCTGGGATCGGCCTCGGCGGCGGCCACGGCGGCCCAGTCCATCCGGGGACGATGCACCCAGCGGTTGTCGGCCGCATGCTCGGGTTCGTCGAGATAGCTGTGATCGTTCAGCAGGCCCACCTCATCGCCCATGTAGAGCAGCGGGACGCCGCCGAAACCCAGGATCGCGGTGTGCAGCAGATTGATCCGGGCGATCGAGTCTGAGAGCTGGCCCTGGTCGCCGGCCTGCACTGCGGCCTGCAGCCCGGCCAGGCTGGCCAGCGAGCCGCTGATCCGGCGGTCGTTGTTGACCGGGTTGTGCTGGAAGACCAGCCCGCGGGCGAACGAGCCCGGGTAGAGCCCGGCGTAGAACTCGGCCAGGAAAGCCCGGTGGGTGTGACCCTCCAGATAGGCGCCGCGGGCGTCGGTGTCCGAGATCGCCCAGCCGATGTCGTCGTGGCAACGGGCGTAGGTGCCCCAGGTGGTGCTTGCCGGCTTGGCCGGGAAGTTGGACAACGCCACCTCGAACAGCCGGGTGTGCCGGGACGCCAGTGCCCCCCAGAGCTGCACCATCAGCGAGTTGTGGTAGGCGAGGTCGGACACCTTGCCGAAGTGCTTGCCCTGACCCAGGTAGGTGATCAGGTCCTGCGGGCCCACGATGGCTTCGGCCTTCAGGGCGCAGGCCGGCGCCACGATCCGCAGCACCGCGCGCAGCGCCTGGGTCAATTCGTGGACGGGCGGCTCGTTCTGGCAGTCGGTGCCCAGCACCTTCCAGGTGAAGGCGATGGCGTCCAGCCGGAACACGTCCACGCCGTTGTTGGCCAGGAAGATCAGCAGGTCGGCGAACTCGGCGAAGACGTCCGGGTTGGCCCAGTTCAGATCCCACTGGAAGGAGTTGAAGGTGGTCCAGACCCAGCCCTGCGCCTCGTCGTCCCAGGTGAAGTTGCCGGGAGCGAAGTCGGGGAAGACTTCGGGCAGCGTCTGCTCGTAGGCGTCCGGCATGGCGCGGTCGGGATAGATGTGGAAGTAGTCGCGGTACTTCTGCTCGCCCGCTCGGGCTCGGACCGCCCAGTCGTGTTCACGCGCGACATGGTTGAGGACGAGGTCGACGACCAGGGCGATGCCCTCGCGGCGCAAGGTGGTGGCGAGCGCGGTCAGGTCGTCCATGGAGCCGAGCCGCGGGTCGACCGACCGGTAGTCGGCCACGGCGTAGCCGCCGTCGCTGTCGCCCTCGCGCGGACGCAGCAGCGGCATCAGGTGCAGGTAGGTGACGCCGAGTGACTTCAGATGGTCGATCCGGTCGGCGACGCCGGCCAGCGATCCGCCGAACCGGTCGGCGTAGCAGACGTAGCCGACGGTCTCCGGGCGTTGCAGCCAGTCCGGGCTCAGCAGCCGGGCTTCGTCGAGCACCTTGAGCTCGTCGCTGCGGGCGATCAACGCATCGCGTATCGTCGCGGTGAGACGCTCGAAAAGTTCGGGTGCCGCGTCACCGTAGGCGCCGCGCAGGCCACTCAACAGTTCGGGCCCGTAGCGATCCATCCGGAGCTGGAAGGTGGTGTCCTCGTCGACCATGGCCGCAGCATAGGGCTTCGGTACCGGACAACTCACATCGGCCGCGGTCGCTCGGCGGCGGGCGGGAGGCGGGCCGGCGCGGGGCCGTTAGGGTGAGGCGCATGGCTCACCTTCCGTTCGCCGCGCCCGGCTCCGGGGCGACCCTGTTGCCCGACGATCCCGCGGCCGCGCTCGATGGCGTCGACCCGCTCGAGGTCGCCGCCCGGTACCCCGGTTCCAGTCTGGCCTGGGCTGTGCTGGCCGAG
Organism: Micropruina sp.; assembly: GCF_047602385.1. Lineage (GTDB taxonomy): Bacteria > Actinomycetota > Actinomycetes > Propionibacteriales > Propionibacteriaceae > Micropruina. The sequence goes on along the minus strand of NZ_JASGHL010000004.1, from coordinate 515,771 downwards.
CAGGCCCTCGGCCAGGACGACCGCGCCGGGCAGATCGCCGGCTACGCGTTCGCCCGGACCGGCTACCACCGCGGCCTCGACGCCCTGCGCCGCAACGGCTGGCGGGGCTCCGGCGCGGTGCCGTGGGAGCACGAACCCAACCGCGGCTTCCTGCGCGCGGTCTGGGCACTGGCGCGGGCCGCTCGGGCGATCGGCGAGGACGCCGAATATGAGCGCTGCGTGCAACTGCTGGTCGACTCCTCGCCCACCGCCTACCAGGAACTGGCTGGCCCGACTCTCGGCTAATCCGGACCGGTGGTACGCGGGGACGGTTCTTTCGTGCCACTCGCTGCCTCAAGGTGCTACGAAAAGAACCGTCCCCCCGTACCAGGAGACGACGCTCGACCGAATCAGCGGGTCTCGCCGTCCGGCGGCGGCCTGCTGCGGCGTCCGGCCCCTCGGACGCCGCCCGGCGCTCTGAAGCGACTCCGTTAGGCTGTGCCGGTAAGGGCCCCGAGCGGGCCGCTTTTCATGCCGGGAGGGAACCAGATGCCGGGCATCGTGGTCGTCGGAGCGCAATGGGGCGACGAAGGCAAGGGCAAAGCCACCGATCAACTGGGGGACCGGGTCGACTACACGGTCCGCTACTCCGGGGGTAACAACGCCGGACACACCCTGGTGGTGGGTGGTGAGCGGTACGCGCTGCACCTGCTGCCGTCCGGCATTCTGAGCCCGAACAGCGTGCCGGTGATCGGCAACGGCGTGGTGATCGACCTCGACGTGCTGTTCGACGAGATCGACGGGCTCGCCGCCCGTGGCGTCGACGCCGCCCGCAAGCTGCTGGTCTCGGCCAACGCGCACCTCATCACCCCGTACCACCAGACCATCGACAAGGTCTCCGAGCGCTTCCTGGGCAAGCGCAAGATCGGCACCACCGGACGCGGGGTCGGCCCGGCCTACTCCGACAAGGTCAATCGCCTGGGTATCCGGGTGCAGGACCTGTTCGACGAAGAGATGCTGCGGGCCAAGGTCGAGGCGTCGCTGTGGCAGAAGAACCACCTGCTGGTGAAGGTCTACAACCAGCGGGCCATCGATCCCGACCAGATCGCCGAGCGGTTGCTGGGCCACGTGGAGCGGCTGCGTCCGATGGTCGCCGACACCTCACGCGTGCTCAACGATGCCCTGGACGCCGGCGACGTCGTGCTGTTCGAGGGCGCCCAGGCGCACCACCTGGACGTCGACCACGGCACCTACCCCTACGTCACGTCGTCCAATCCGATCGCGGCCGGGGCCTGCACCGGCTCAGGCGTCGGCCCGACCCGGATCGACCGGGTGGTCGGCATTGCCAAGGCCTACACCACCCGGGTGGGGGAGGGGCCGTTCCCGACCGAACTGCTGGACGCCGACGGCGACAAGATCCGCGCCGACGGCGCCGAGTTCGGCACCACCACCGGCCGTAAGCGCCGGTGCGGCTGGTATGACGCCCTGGTGGTCGAGGCGGCGGCCAGCGCCAATGCGTTCACCGACATCTTCCTGACCAAGCTCGACATCCTGTCCGGCTGGGAGAAGATCCCGGTCTGCGTCGCCTACGACGTGGACGGCGAGCGTCACGACACCCTGCCGATGACCCAGCACGACTTCGCCCGCGCCACCCCGGTCTACGAGCACCTGGACGGTTGGGCCGAGGACATCTCCGGCGCCCGTACCTTCGGCGAACTGCCGAAGACCTGCCAGGCCTACGTCCGTCGGCTCGAGGAACTCAGTGGCGCCCGCATCTCCGGCATCGGCGTCGGTCCCGGACGCGAGCAAGTCGTGATGCTCCACGACCTGCTCTGAAAGGGACGGTTCTTCTGGTCACCGGGGACGGTTCTTCTGGTCACCCACGGATTACCTCGGACAAGGGGTTTCGCCAATCGAGGTGACCCAAGGAGCCGTCCTTGGTGACCACGAGAACCGTCCCCGGTGACCGAAGGAACCGTCACCGGTGACCACAAGAACCGTCCCCGGTGACGCGGCCATCACATCTCTCGCGAGTCCCGAAATTGCGTCGCTCAGGGATGGAGCAACGCAATGCAGGACGCCGCGGGGAATCGACGGGCTCAGCAGTTCTCCGGATGCTCCCGGTCAAGCCACCCGTTCCACGGTAACGCTGGTCCGGTAGTGCCCGTTGTTCGCGCGATGATCCATCGTGTAGGCGCGCTGCATACCCACGCGTGGCAGATCGACGTAGAGCCCGCCGGCGCTGAAGTCCAGTCGGGCGTTGCCCAGCCAGATGTCCAGCGCCAGGTAGGGCCCGCGCGGATCGTTGCGATGCTTGCCGCAGTTTTCGAAAAGCTCATAGCAGGAGACGCTGGAGTAGAGCGTTCCCGCCACCGTGAACGGCGGTTCCAGACCGGCCCCGCCGGTGTTGATCGTCCGGCACAGCCAGCGATCGCCGCTGCGGGCGTCCAGGAAGCTCCGTCCGCTCTTGAAGTCGAGGATCTCGCCTGCCGGGGCGCACCGCTTGTCGGCCGACAGCGTCTTCGTCTCACCCTCGTCGAAACCCTTCAGCAGCTGGGTGCGGAAGGCGGACAGCTGGCGCTTGGTGTCACTGCTGGTCACCACGAAGCCGCCGTACACGTCCTCGTCGGTGAACCAGTCGTGCTCGTTCTGTTCCTCGACGGCCTTCAGCTGGGTGATGCTGACGACATAGCGGGGGACGCCGGCGGCGCCGGCTTCCGGAACCGGAGCGAGCCCGACCAGGCCGGCGACGGCGACAACGATCAACCCCAGCAGCAACCGGCGGCGCGTTCGGCGTCTGACCCTCCGGCGAGGCCCCCCTCCGCCGGTCACGGCCGACCCTCGAGCACGACGTTGAACATCGTTGTGGCGGTGGCTCGGGCCCGCAGCCCCGCCGCGGCGAACACCGACAGCAGGCGTGCGGTGCCGGCCTGGGCGCCGAGACCAGCGCGTCCGTCCTGGGACAGGCTGTTGGGCAGGCAGAGAGCCGTGCTGGCGGCGTACCAGCTGAGTCCGAGCGGATGCAGGTTGTCCTCCAGCCGGTCGCCCGCGAACGGCTCGATCGCCACGATCCGGCCACCTGGGGCCAGGTGGGCGGCAGCGTGTTGCAGCGCACCCACCGGATCGCCCAGGTCGTGCAGGGCATCGAACATGATGACCAGGCCGTAGCGTCCGCCGTACTCCTCAGCATCCGCCGGTGCGAACCGGACCCGATCGCTCAGGCCCCGGCGCTCCGCGGCCGCCCGCGCTCGACGGATCGACTCCTGGTGGTAATCGACGCCGACGAAGCGCGAACGAGGAAAGGCCTCCGCCAGCTGGAGCGTCGGCGTGCCCAGTCCGCAGCCGACGTCGAGCACGTCCAGCCCCGCCTCGAGCGCCTCGGTCAGGCCGTCGACCGACGGCAGCCACTCGGTGAGTAGCGAGGTGGCGTACAGCGGCCGGAAGAACCGCTCGACGCCGCTGAAGACCCGCGAATCCTGGTCGTGCCAGCCGATGCCCTCACCGGTGACGAAGGCGTGCGCGAGCCGGTCGGCGGTGGACGCCGTGGCGACGATCGTCTCGAAGGCTCCGGCCATCGCGGCCGGGCTGTCGTCGATCGCCAGCACGGCGGCATGCTCCGCCGGTAGCTGGAACGTCGCCTGCGACGGGTCGTAGTGGAGGTAGCCCGCGGCGGCCTGGGCGGCCAGCCACTCCTGCAGATACCGCTGGTCGGTCCCGGTCCGGACGCCGAGGGCGGCGGCCGTGGTCGGCTGTCCGTCGGCGAGCGCTCGCCACAGTCCGAGCCGGTCGCCCAGGTAGGCCAGCGTCGCGTTCATCGCGTACGCCTGATGCTCCGACAACCGCTGGGCGAAGGCCAGCACGGCGGTTTCGTCGAGTTGCTGGGTGATGGTCATGATTTCCTTCCTGCCGGCCACCCGGTGTGGTCCGGCAGCGTCAGCCTTCCTGGACGCCCTGGCGCGGCACTGTCCCGTTGCTGACCGTGCCGCCAAGCCACGACAGCGTCACGACAGCGGCGCGACCGGGCCGGCCGGAATGCTCGGCCCATGACCATCACAAAGATCCGTACCGAACCGGTCAGCGACCGTCCCGCTCGGACCACCACCGACCGGACCAGCGCCGCCATCGACCCCGCCCGGCTCGGCACCACGGTGGCAATCTGGGCGCACCCCGACGACGAGACGTACCTCTGCGGAGGATTGCTGGCGAGCCTGAGGGACGCCGGCCAGCGGGTCGTGGTGATCACCGCCACCCACGGCGAGGCCGGCATCGACCCCGCGCTCGCGGACGTCGCCGCGGCGGCCGGGATGCGGGCCGCCGAGTGCCACGCCGCACTCCGGGTGCTCGGTGTCTCCGAGCAGCACTGGCTCGGCTACGCCGACGGACGTTGCGCCTCGGCCGACCCTCACCGGGCGGTCGAGCGACTGGGCGAGCTTCTCGACGACATCCGCCCGGCGACCGTGATCGGGTTCGGCCCGGACGGCTTCACCGGTCACCCTGACCACATCGCCGTCGGACGCTGGGTCGAGCGCGCCTGCGCGCGGACCGCCGTGCGTCCGCGGCTGTGGCAGCCGGTGGTGACGCCCGAACGCCGAGACCGGCACCGAGACGTCGAGGACGCCTTCGGCGTGTTCGCGCTGGGCGAGCCGCGGCAATGCTCCGAGCCTGACCTCGCCGGGCTTCTGCAGCTGGACGGCCCAGCCCTGCGGCGCAAGGTTGCCGCGCTGCGCTGTCACGCCAGCCAGACCACCGCACTGATCGCGGCGATGGGCGACGAGCAGTACGCCGACTGGGTCTCGGTGGAGTCCTTCGCGGAGGCGTCGGTGTAGCAGAATCAGCATCGTCCACCAACCGGGAGAACCATCGTGACCGATAGCCGAACCGGCCCGGCGTTACGACTGGGCCTGCTCGGGCCGCTTTCCGTCGAGATCGACGGCCATCCGGTCGAGGTGCCCGGAACTCTGCGGCGGTCGCTGCTCGCCGTGCTGGCGCTGGCGTCGCCCCGCGTGGTGAGCGTTGCGACCCTAATCGATTCGCTGTGGGCAGAGGAACCGCGGGATTCCGGCCAGCAGGCGCTGCTCACCCAGGTCTCTCGGCTGCGGCGCACCCTCGGCGTCCGCGCCGATCGGCTTGAGCGCCAGGCACCCGGCTACCGGCTCGTCCTGGACGCGCCCGAATTCGATCTCGCCGAGGCGCGCGGGCTGGCCGCGCAGGTCAGCACCGAGTTGGCCCGCCGTCCGGCGCGCGCAGCGGAGTTGGCGGAGCGGGCGCTGGCGCTGTGGCGCGGCCCGGCCCTGGAGGAGTTCGCGGGCGTCGAGCGGCTGGCAGGTCACGCGCTGGCCGTGGCCGAGCTGCGCCGCACTCTGGAGCACCAGTGGCTGACCGCCCGGATCGAGCTGGGTGATCGCTCGGTGGCTCCGGACGCGGCCGCGCTGGCAGCTGCCGAGCCGCTGAACGAGCCGGCGGCCACGCTGCTGGTGCGTGCGTTGGCGGCTGGAGGCAGCACCGCCGAGGCGATGCTGGCCGCGGCCGAGTTCCGCCGCCGGCTGGTGGACGAGACGGGGCTCGACCCGAGCCGCCGGTTCGCCGAACTGGAGCAGCAGGTGGCATCGGGAACGCATCTCGCGTCGTCCGAGCCCCGGCCGTTCCGGCCGACGATCGTCCGCCCGCCCGGACGGCTGGAGGGCCGAGAGCGGGATCGGGCCGACCTCGAACGCCTACTCGGCTCCGAGTCCATGGTGACGGTCACCGGACCGGGTGGCGTCGGCAAGACCCGCCTGGTGCTCGATGTGGTCGGCGAACTCAGCGTACTCGGCCGGTGCGAGGCGGCGGTCGTCCGGTTGGCCGCAGTGACCGACCCTCGACGCCTGCCCGAGGCGATCGCCACCGCCCTCGGCCTACGGACCGAAGGCCCACCGAACATCGGCAGCGTGGCCGAGGGACTGGCGGCGCAGGAGCTGTTGCTGGTCCTGGACAACGCCGAACACGTGGTCGCCGGCTGCCGGGAACTGATCACCGAGGTGCAGCGCCGGGCGCCACAGGTCAGGCTGCTGGCCACCTCTCGGGTGAGTCTGCACGCTGTCGGCGAGTACGTGCTGCGGCTTCAGCCGCTCGCCGTCCCTCAGCCGGGTGTGCCGCTGGAGCGGCTGCGACGCCAACCCAGTGCACGCGTATTCATCGACTTCGCCACCCGCCGGAACGCCCGGTTCTCGTTGACCGACGGCGACGTGGACGACCTGATCGAGGTGATCCGACGGCTGGACGGGCTGCCCTTGGGGCTGGAACTCGCGGCCGGTCAGCTCGCCACCATGCCCTTGTCGGCGGTTCGCCAGCGTCTCGACCGGGCGCTCGATCTGCTGGCCGAGGATCGCCCCGACGACGACGCCCGGCAGCGCACCCTGCGGGCCGCCGTGGACTGGTCGTTCCGGCTGCTGGCGGAACCCGAGCGGGAATTGCTCAGGGTCATCGCCGCCTTTCCCGGCGGGATCGATCTGCGAGCGATCGAGGAACTGGCCGCCCGGCTTGATGGCGATCCGTTGCTCATCCTCGGCCGACTGGTGGATGCCTCCCTGGTCGTGCACGACGAGCACGGCCGGTACACGATGCTCGAAACCGTCCGTCGGTTCGTCATTGACCGGACGAGCGGGCGGGGGCGCGGTGAAGACTTCGAGCGGGTGTTCCTGGAATGGACCGACCGGACGCTGATCGAACTCGGGCGCGACCTGAGGGGGCCCGGAGAGCCTGCCGCGGATGCCCGGCTGCGCGCCGAACTCGACAACCTGCGGGTCGCGCGCGATCTCGCCCGTGCGCGCGGGGATCTCGACCTGCTGATCCGGATCACCCTGACGGTCGATGAGCCGTCCACTTGGAGGAGTCTGTCGGAACTGTGGGCCTGGGCCGTCGAACTGGCGGGTGACCCTGGCCTGGTCGGACACCCGGCCGAGAGCAGAGTCATCGGCGCCGCCGCACATGCCCTATGGCTGCAGGGCGACCTTGACGCCAGCCGACGGATGGCGCTGCGCGGACTCGACCTGGCTGACGGGGATCCCGCCGCCAGCGCTCGTTGCTTCAGTGCGTTGGCGACCGTCGACCTGTTCCGCGGCGACTTCGCCGGCTCGCTCGCCGGTCTGCTGCGGAGCGGCGACCGGGCGCTACCGGTGGAGAACCTGATCGTCGCCGCGCTGGCGGCTGTCTATGCCGGGGACGTCGATCGCGCCGATGCTCTACTTGAGCAGGCGAACGCACTGCTGGCGGAGCACCCGGTGGTGTCGTTCTGTGCATTCGCCGATTACGTGCGCGGCGAGGCCGCGTCGGCCCAGGGCGCCTCGGACGCGGCCGTCGCCAGCTACTCGGCCGCCATTGACGGGGCTCGACGTGCCGGTGTGACCTTCGTGGAAGGTATCGCCGGGGTGGGACTGGCCGCCGAACTCGCCCGCCGCGGCGAGGTGGCCGAGGCAGCGGCCGCGTTCCGCCGGCTGCTGCGCTACTGGACCACCACCGGCAACACGACGCAGCTGTGGACCACCATGCGTAACATCGCCTGGCTCCTCGCCGATCGTGACCGGCTCGGAGACGCCGCGGTCCTGCTGCGGGCTGCCGATGCGGCTCCCTCCGCCGCCGCGGTGGACTCCGGCACCGCGATCCGCGGCCGGCGCATCGTGCAGGCTGGCATCTCCGGCGTCCCGCTGGAAGCCGCGGCCGCCGTCCGGCTGGCCGATCGCGTCCTGGCCGAACTCAACTGAACCTGGCTCAGGGACCGGCAGGACGACCGGTCAGGCCGCGGTCTGACCGCGCTGGACGGCGGCGACACCGGCCAGCATGATCACCCCGCCGACGAGTTGCAGCAGTCCCGGCAGTTCACCGAGCAGCAACCAGGCCCAGGCGACTGCGAACAGCACCTCGGTCAGTCCGACGAAGCTGGCCACGGTCGAACCCAGATATTGGACGCCGACGAAGCCGAGCGCGTAGGCAGCGGCCGCCGCGATCAGGGCGAGCAGCAGCAGCGGCCCCCACCAGGGCATGGTGAGGCCGACGAAGCCGACATCGGCGACACTCACCCGCAGCGGCATCAGTCCGCTCAGCCCGGCCAGCAGGATCGCCACCGTGCCGATGCTCAGGCCCACCGAGACGAAGGTCAGCGGCGGCAGCTCCATCGGCCGCGCCGACACCACGAAGTAGACCGCCAAACCGAAGGCGGCCAGTAGGCCCCAGGCGATGCCGCGGGCGTCCACGCTCGTCATGCCGGCGGGGTCCAGGACGACGACGAGCCCGGCGATCGAGATCGCCACCCCGGCCAGGGTGAGCCGCGAAGGCAGCCGACGGCTGCTCAGGGCGGCCCAGCCGACCACGAGCAGGATGCCGAGGTACTCCAGCAGCAGACCCAGCGCCACCGGCACGTACTGGACGGCGTTGAAGAACGCCACCTGCGCGGTGGCACCGCCGAATACGCCGTAGGCGAGCAGTGGGCGCCAGTGCTGGCGGAGCAGGTGCCAGCGGCCGCGCAACGCGATCATGCCGGGGACCAGCAGGACAGCGGCCGCCAGTCCCAGCCGGATCGCAACCACCGCTCCGGCGCTCCAGCCCGAAGCGAGCAGCGGCTTGGCGAAGGCTCCTGAGGTGCCGAACGCACAGGCCGAGACCAGCGCCGCCGTCCAGCCCACCAGGGCCGTTCGCGGTCGCCGGACGCGGGCGTCGGTGAGCTCGACCAAAGCCCCACCCATCGGATACTCCTGTCATGATCGTTACGTTGTTATGCTCGTGACATCGTAGACCACGTCAGGAGTCACTGTGGAGTTCACTCATGACGCACGACTGTCGCTGCAGTCGATGGCCGCGCTCGTCAACAGCCGGCGTCCTGACACTCTGGGCGGCGCCGAGGACCTCGATGAGTACTGCCGGCGCTGGCAGTGGAGCGGCAGCCGAACCCACGACCTTGCGGAGCTGGAGGCGGTCCGGAGCCTGCGCGGCCGGCTCGAGGGCTTCTGGGACGCCGACGAGCAAGACGTGGTGGCGCTGATCAACCTGCTGCTGCGCGAGGGCCGGGCGCTGCCGCAACTGGTCCGGCACGACGGCTTCGACTGGCACATTCACGCCACCGACAACGCCACGCCGCTGGCGGTGCGGATCACGGTGGAGTTCGCGATGTCGATGATCGACGTGGTGCGGGTGGGCGGCCTGGGCCGGCTCCGGCGATGTGCGGCGTCCGACTGCGACCAGGTGCTGGTCGACTTCAGCCGGAACGGTTCCCGCCGGTTCTGCGATGCCGGATGCGGCAATCGGGCGAACGTGGCTGCCTATCGGGCGCGCCGGCGGGCGACCGGCTGACCCGGCCTTCCGATGTCCCTACCCAGATCACCACCCGCGACGGTTCCTCGATCCGAGGGCCGACGCACAGTTCCGCGTGACCTGAACCGTGCGTGCGGGTGCTTCCCGAGCAACCCCCGTTGCGGCAGGCTGGGCACATGACCGATTTCGATGCGCTGGCGAAGGTCTGGGACGCCGACCCTCGCCGCGCCGACCGTGCCCGGCGGGCCGCTGACGCCATCGCCGACGCCGTGCCACTGCGGAATTCGATGCGGGTGCTCGAGTACGGCGCAGGTGCCGGACTGCTCGGCCTTGCGCTCGCCGGACGCGTCCGCGAACTTGTGATGCTCGATTCCTCCGCCGGCATGATCGAAGCTGCTCGCGCCCGGATCGCCGCCTCCGGTGCCCCGAACGTCAGCGCCGACCTGGGTGACCTGACTGACGGGCCGTGGGAGGGCGAGCCGTTCGACCTTGTGGTGAGCCTGATGGTGCTGCATCACGTGCCCGATGTCTGCCTGTTGTTGCGGCGGCTGAGCAACGCCACCCGTCCCGGCGGCTGGATCGCGGTACTCGACCTCGAACCCGAGGGCGGCGAATACCACGACCCGGACTTCGAGGGCCACCACGGCTTCAGTCGGGGCACCCTGCGGCGCGCCTTCTCAGCAGCCGGCTACGCCCACGTCACGGTTCGCAACGCGCTCACCACCGAGCGCGAAGTGAACGGCGAACTGCGCAGCTTCGGCGTCTTCCTCGCCACCGCACAATGTGAGAGCCCGGCACCCGTCGACGTCCGGTGACCGTCCTTCGTGGCGCGCTACCTCCCCAGGGTTCGCTCGTTGGGCGACGGTTCTCTTGGTCACCTCGCTCGTCGGGGGACGGTTCTTTTGGTCACCTCGCTCGTCGGGGGACCGTTCTTTTGGTCACCTCGCTCGTCGGGGGACGGCTTCTCTTGGTCACTTCGCTCGTTGGGGGACGGTTCTCTTGGTCACTCGTCCGGACGCCTTGCGGATCGTGGCCGACCCGAGGAGCTCCGGGAGTCCCCGCCGGACGGCGAAGGTCGCTGGCACTAATCTGAGCGGATGCACACCCAGCAGCTCTCGGTCCTGATCCTCGGAGGCGGCGGGCGCGAACACGCCATCGCGATCGCGCTATCCGGCGATCCCGCGGTCACCCATCTGCACTGCGCGCCCGGCAACCCGGGCACCGCGACGATCGCCAGCAACCACCCGGTGGACATCAACGACCCTCGCGCGGTCGTCACCCTGGCCCGCCGGCTCCGGGTCGACCTCGTCGTCGTCGGGCCCGAGGCGCCGCTGGTCGCCGGGGTGGCGGACGCCGTCCGCGGCGCCGGCATCGCCTGTTTCGGTCCCTCTGCGGCGGCGGCGCGGCTGGAGGCGTCCAAGGCGTTCGCCAAGGAGGTGATGGTGGCCGCCGGTGTCCCGACAGCGCGGTCGCGGTACTGCGAGACGCTCGCCGAGGTGGAGCAGGCCCTGGATCACTTCGGCGCCCCACATGTGGTCAAGGACGACGGGCTGGCGGCGGGCAAGGGCGTGATCGTCACCGACGACCGGGACGCGGCGCTTGCGCACGCGTCCGGCTGTTTGCCGGTGGTGGTCGAGGAGTACCTGGACGGTCCCGAGGTCAGCCTGTTCGCGATCACCGACGGGATCACCGCGCTGCCGCTGCAGCCGGCCCAGGACTTCAAGCGGGTCGGGGACGACGACGCCGGCCCGAACACCGGCGGGATGGGCGCCTACACCCCGCTGCCCTGGGCGCCACCCGGTCTGGTCGACGAGATCATGGAGAGCGTGGTCGAGCCGACCATCGCCGAGCTCGGCCGCCAAGGGACGCCGTTCGTCGGCCTGCTGTACGCCGGGCTGGCGCTGACCTCGAACGGCTTGCGGGTGGTGGAGTTCAACGTCCGGTTCGGCGATCCGGAGACCCAGGCCGTGCTCGCCGCTCTCGACTCGCCACTCGGCCAGGTGCTCCATGCCGCCGCCACCGGACGTCTCGACGAGGTCGGCGAACTGGCCTGGAAGCCCGGCACGGCTGTCGTGGTGGTGCTGGCCGCCAACGGCTACCCCGGCACGCCTGAGTTGGGCGGCACCATCGCCGGCCCGCGACTGACCCGGTCCGACGACAACGTGCACCTCGTGCACGCCGGCACCGACCGCAATGCCGACGGCGAGTTGGTGGCGTCCGGTGGCCGCGTGCTCGGCGTCGTCGCGCACGCGTCCACGCTGGCCGCCGCCCGATCAGATGCCTACGCCGCCATCGACGAGCTGGACGCCCCGAGCCTGTTCTGCCGTCGCGACATCGCCGCCCGCGCCGAGCGCGGTGAGATCGCCGTCTCGGACGCCTACCGGGTCAACTCGACCCTCACCCAGTACGTTGCCGACGTCGCCGAAGGGGACGCCGGCGAGTGGTGAGGCCGCCAACGGGCCTTTCGTCTGAAGCTCGGACAGGAGGACTAGCGCGCGATTGGTCATTCCGCACACTCCTTGACCAGCCCTGACCAGAGCCGCCGGTCCCGGACACATGTCAACGGACGCACTCAGCCACCAATCTCTGCAGTCCGAGGCGAAGCCTCGTTGGCATCTCGCAGGGCGAGCATGTTCCTCAATATCATTGACCGAATCAATGATATTGAGGTCAATGGTATCTACCCCGCTACCAGGAGCTGGGAAAAAGCTATGTCATTTATCCTAAGGCTGGCGTCTATTCTAATCATAGGGGCTCATGTCCCAGCAATCGCTCCCGGTCGCGGCCGCAGCGTCGACACCCGTTTCCACTGCGCTGCCGACCCGGCTCGTCAACAACCTGACTATTCTGCAAAAGGTTGAGGCCGTCTCAAGTCTCATGATCCCTGTCGAGGAGGTTCCTCAGTATGTTGGGCGCGCCAAGAAGGAAGCCGAAAAGTACGGAAGTCTTCTTCCGCAGGGTTTCACCTTGGCGATCGCAAGGACTGTGGCTTATCGAATGGATGGCGACATCCTGGTTGCTATCCCGGTGGCTGGTTTGGGACTGCCGGGGGGTGCCTACACTTTCCAATTCTCGGTGAGTGGAGAGTTGCTGACGAGCCAACAGTCGATCATCGTCCCTACCTCTAGTCAGTCCGGAAGGCTGTCAATTTACAGAAACGGCAAGTTTGAGCGGAAGTACGTCGCGGGGTCGACCTCGCAAGGCTCTGCGAAAGTCACTGGTGCTGGTATAAAGAAGGTCACTGGTGCTGGTATCAAGTCAGCGTCTAGCTTCACCAAGTGTTGGAACAACATGCCGGGTTGGATGACGGACCTAGTCGGTCTGATGTGTGGCGTTGGATGTCTCCTGTCCGCTGGAGTTATGTGTGCAATTTGCATGCTTGGTCTCGGAGGTATATACGCCAGTTTCGCTCTGAAATGTCTTTCTCAACGGTAGCACTGATCGCTACGGGGACCCGCGCTTTCTCGATCCTTGAAGGGGCAGTTCTCAAGTTATGGCTACGAGTCTAGCTGAAAGCAGGCGCAGGGCCGCCTGGGGCGCGATTGCGGCGTCAATATGCACTTTAGCAGTCGCAGCGGATGCTGCATTTCATGTCGCAACCGGCGCCTCTTTGACCATCATCTCCGCACTCGCGTTGGTTTTGCTTTGCGGCCTGAACTGGCTGGCGGTGAGTGGTGCATTGGGCGGGGGGAGCGGAGGAGCCTCGAGCGCCGAGAGGTATGAGATTGGACGGCATCGAAGTTTGGCTTTCCGGCTAGGCCTGACGAGCACGATGATATTTGGCGTGGCGGCACTTCTTGCGTCAACCGCTGGAGTAACCAATCTGGAATCCATGTGCATTGTGGTGATTGCGGTTGGTCCCATGGCGCTCGGGCTTGTTTTCGGGATCGCTGAACTCCGGACGGTCTCGGACTCGCTAGAGCCGCTCACAAAATGGCGTAACCAGAAGTCGTGATAGCTGGACAATGCGCCTTCAGCAAGCGCCGCGCGATAGAAGTTCGTTGGCTGAGAGGTCGCCCAGATGCCAGCCCGTTGATGGTCGGTACAGGTCAGGCATGAAAACATGGCTGTATGACCGTCCCCAATGTGCTGGCCACTCGGTACGCGTCCGAACGGATGCGGACCATCTGGAGCCCCGAGAACAAGATCATCGCCGAGCGCCGGCTCTGGCTGGCCGTCCTCAGGGCGCAGAAGGATCTCGGCGTCGACTTCGGCGGGGACGAGGCGTCCGACGTGATCGCCGACTATGAGCGAGTGATCGACCAGGTCGACTTGGCGTCCATCGACGCCCGCGAGCGGATCACCCGGCACGACGTGAAGGCGCGGATCGAGGAGTTCAACGCGCTGGCCGGTCACGAGCATGTCCACAAAGGCATGACCAGCCGCGACCTGACCGAGAACATCGAGCAGTTCCAGGTGCTCAGCGGGCTGAAGCTGGTCCGCGAGCGGATCGTGACCGTGTTGGTGTCGCTGTCCCGGCTCGCCGTCCAGTATCGCGATCAGGCGCTGACCGGACGGTCGCACAACGTCGCCGCGCAGCTCACCACGCTCGGCAAGCGGTTCGCCACCGCCGCCGACGAGTTGCTGGTGGCGTTCGCCCGGGTCGACGAACTGATCAACCGCTACCCGGCCCGCGGGATCAAGGGTCCGATGGGCACCGCGCAGGACATGCTCGACCTGCTCGGCGGCAGCGCCAAGAAGCAGCTGGCGTTGGAGTCGCAGATCGGCCAGTACCTGGGTTTCGCCAGGATCTTCACCTCGACCGGCCAGGTCTATCCGCGATCGCTCGACTACGAGGTGCTGACCGCGCTGGTGCAGGTGGCGGCGGCGCCGTCCAACGTGGCGACGACGATCCGGCTGATGGCCGGGCACGAGCTGGTCACCGAGGGGTTCAAGGATGGCCAGGTCGGCTCGTCCGCGATGCCGCACAAGATGAACACCCGGTCCTGCGAGCGGGTCAACGGGCTGAGTGTGATCCTCCGCGGCTACGCGACCATGGTCGGCGAGCTGGCCGGCGATCAGTGGAACGAGGGGGACGTCTCGTGCTCGGTGGTCCGCCGGGTGGCCCTGCCGGACGCCTTTTACGCCCTCGACGGCCTGTTCGAGACGTTCCTCACCGTGCTCGCCGAGTTCGGTGCCTTCCCGGCGGTGATCGAAGCCGAGCTGGCCCGGTACCTTCCGTTCCTGACCACCACCAAGGTGCTGATGGCCGCCGTCCAGGCCGGCGTCGGACGCGAGGCCGCCCACGAGGCGATCAAGGAGCACGCGGTAGCCGTGGCGCTCGACCTGCGCCGCGGCGTCCGGACCAATGACCTGCTCGACCGGCTGTCCGCAGATCCCCGGCTCGGCCTCAGCCGCAAGCAGCTGAAGGCAACCCAGGCCGACCCGCTGGAACTCACCGGCGCCGCCCGCGACCAGGTGGACGATGTCGCCGACAAGGTGAAACGCATCGCCAAGCTCTACCCGGATGCGGCCGCCTACCTGCCCGGGTCAGTCCTCTAGCACGAGTGGGGACGGTTCTTTCGATTCGAAGATCGAATCGAAAGAACCGTCCCCGGACGTTCGAAGATCGAATCGAAAGAACCGTCCCCGGACGTTCGAAGATCGAACCGGAAGAACCGTCCCTGGACGTTCGAAAATCGAACCGGAAGAACCGTCCCTGGACGTTCGAAGATCGAATCGAAAGAACCGTCCCCGGGTGTTGCAGCAGCCCGCCGTCAGCTCTTGATGACGATCTTGGCCTTCTTGTCGGGCAGCTCGACGTAGGTCTGGCCGGGCGCCATCACCAGCGGGCTGCCGTCCTCCAGCACGAAGCTGAACGGGTCGGAGATGTCCGCCTTCGTCCAGGTGCCGGTCACATAGCGGCCACCGTAGAAGTAGTGGAACGGGCCGGAGGCGTCGATGATGTCGTGGATCGGCTCATCGTGGCCGGCGCCGGAGTAGATCTTGTCGTAGTGCTGCTTCGCCCGGATCACCAGCACGTTGACCGGAGCGACTCGTTTGCCGCCGACCAGGGTGTGCGGGCCCCACGGCATGCTGCGCAACCAGGTGCCGGACGACGCATTCCAGGTATAGCCCATGTTGTAGCTGTTGCCGCTCTTCCACGGCACGCTGATCGACTTCGCCGACTTGCCGTTCACGGTACTGGCCACGGCGGCGTCCCCGAATGGGAAATAGATCTGCGGTGGCCCCTCGCGGAATTTCTTCGTCTGTTTCGCCAGTATCTTGGGATGGCACAGGACGGCCCGGTCGTAATAGGTGACACCGCCCAGCACGCGCACCCGGGCCGGGTCGATGGAGTACGAACCGGTGCCCTTGGTGTTCATGTACGACAGCATCCCGTCAAGATAGTTGCCGTACTTCCGTACATAGTTCAGTACCCAGCCGGTGGCGCCGGTATTTCCGATCAATGCGTGCATCGGAGACAGCAGTGGAATGTCGACCGGCCGGATCGAACGCACCGGGCCGACGGCGTCGGGGACTGTCGAGTGGAACACCGGAACCAGCCGGGTGCCGCTGTAACCGGAGTTGTCCCGGTAGCCGTCGAGCTCGACGAAGACGATGTCCGCGGCGGCCAGTCCACGCTGGGGATGCTCACCGCGGTTGTCGGGCACCTTCACCGCGACCGCGGGATGCCGGGCGTCCGCCGCGTTCTTCAGCAGCTTTCCCGACAACGGCCACCGCGGGCGTTCGTCGATGGACGGCGAGGGTGTCGGAGTCACGGAAGGTGCCGGGGCCGGGGGGGTGGACCGGGTCGGTTGGCCGGTGCATCCGGCCACGGCTGCCCCGGCGGTTCCGAGCAGCCCTACGAGCGCCGTACGACGGCTCAGTTCGTGCATGAGAGAAAGCTACCGCGCCGGACAATCTGTGCCGTGACGACACTGGCATCATGGGCTGGCGTCATTTCCCGGCGCGATGAGCAGCGGCAAAGGAGTAGCGGTGGCGGATCCGACGTGGCTCGATCGCCACATCCCCGGACGCCACGGCGAGGTCCGCGTCCGCGAGTATCTGCCGCCGGGCGACATTGTCGGTCCGCGGCTGGTCTGGGTGCATGGCGGCGGTTGGGTGGTCGGCACTCTGGACGAGCCCGAAGCGCACCAGGTGTCGCTGCGGGTGGCCGCCGCCGGACTCCCGGTGACCAGCGTCGAATACGGTCTGGCGCCGAGGTTCCCGGTGATCGGCCCGCTGCGTCTGCGCCGCTCACCGTTCCGCTATCCGGTACCCCAGGATCAGGTGATGGACGCCTGGCTGGACGCCGGTGCCACCCACGGCGGACCGATGTGGCTGAGCGGCGCGTCGGCCGGCGCCTGCCTGGCCGCGGGCGTGGCGCTGCGGTTGCGGGACGGCGAGGGACCGGCGCCGGCCGCCCTGGCCTTCCTCTATGGACTATTTCACGGCGTCCTGCCGCCGGCGTCAGCGGCATTGCGCCGTCGGCTTTTTGGGCTTCCGGATCTGCGAGTGATGCAGGAAATGGTGCGGCGGGCCGCCGTCAATCACGCTGGGTCCGACGAACTTCTCGACAACGAGAACGTGTTTCCTGGGCTCGCCGACCTCACCGGACTGCCCCCGGTGCACATGCTGAATGCCGATCGCGACATTCTTCGTGCTTCGGCCGAGAATTTCGCCCATCGGCTGACGCTGGCCGGAGTTCCGCATGAGAACTGGTACCTGCCGGACACCACGCACGGTTACCTGGCCCGGCCCGAGTCCGAGGCCTTCCGGGTCGGCACCCGGGCGATCGCCGGCTGGCTGGCGCGATGATCGGCCCCTTCCGTCGCGACCCCCGATCGCGAGCCCCGATCGCGACCTCCGATCGCGACCTCCAGTGGTCCGGATGCAATGGGCCCCGATCTCCGAGGCGTCCGCCGATCGCGACCTCCAGTGGCGCTGCCCGACCGGTTTCCGC
Organism: Micropruina sp.; assembly: GCF_047602385.1. Classification (GTDB taxonomy): domain Bacteria; phylum Actinomycetota; class Actinomycetes; order Propionibacteriales; family Propionibacteriaceae; genus Micropruina. The sequence continues at coordinate 498,604 of NZ_JASGHL010000004.1, read as the reverse complement.
GAGCGGTCGGTGGGCCAGGTCAGCTGAGGACCCGACGCTCGACCCGGGGTTCAACCCAGCGGCGGAAGCGCCGCGCCGTACACCCAGGCGTTGATCAGCCCCGCCACATCGGCGTCGGTGTAGCGCCGGGCGTGCGCGACGAAGGCCGGGGTGGTCACCGTCGACCAGCGGTTCGCCGTCGTCCAGTCGCGGAGCATCGGGAAGAACGCCTCGCCCAGGACGCCGCGCAGGGCGTGCAGGGTGAGTGCCCCCCGCTTGTAGACCCGGTCGTCGAACATCAACTCGCGTCCGGGCGCGCCGAGCACAAGATCCTGCGGCAGCAGCGCCAGTCTGCGGTGGTGTTCCGCCGCCCACTCGGCCGCGCTGCGCCGTCCGGACGCCTCGGACCACAGCCACTCGCTGTAGCAGGCGAACCCCTCGTGCAGCCAGATGTCGGCCCAGGTGGCCGCGGTCAGGCTGTTGCCGAACCATTGGTGGGCAAGTTCGTGGGCCACCAGGCGTTCGTTCTCCCAGTCCGGGGCGACATGGTTCACCCCGAAGGTGGACAGGGTCTGCGCCTCCAGCGGAATCTCCAACACGTCGGCGGCGATCACGGCGGTGTAACGCTCGAACGGGTAGGGCCCGAACAACTCGTCGAACACCTCCACCATGTCGGCCTGGCGGGCGAACGCCGTCCCTGCACCCACCGCGATGCCGCGCGGATGCACCAGTTCGACCCGCGCGCCGGCCTGGGTGCCGACATAGCGCCCGATGTGCAGCACCGCCAGGTACGGCGCCATCGGCTCGTCCTGCCGGAACTGCCAGGTCGTCCGTCCGGCGCGCTTCGCCCGGCCCTCCAGGACGCCGTTGGCGACCACCCGGTACCCGTCCGCCACCGTCACCGCGAACCGGTAACCGGCCTTGTCGTCAGGCCGGTCGTTGCACGGGAACCAGGACGGCGCGCCGCACGGCTGAGCGGCAACCAGGACGCCGTCGGTGAGCTCCTCCCAGCCGACCGGACCGAACACGCTCGGCATCGGACGCGGCTTGCCGGCGTACTCGACCTCGAGCCGCAGCCGGGTACCAGCCTTCGCCTTGGTCGCCAGCGCGATCCGGAGCTTGCGCTCCCGGTGGGTGTACCGGGCCTGGCGGCCGTCCACCCGCACCCGGGAGACGCTGAGCCCATATAGGTCGAGCGCGACCTGATCGAGGGTGTCGGCGGCCTCGATCTCGAGCACCGCGCGCCCGCTGAGATGGTTGGTGGCGATCTTGTAGTCGAGCGCCAGATCGTAGGTGCGGACGGCGAACCGGCGGTTCCCGTGTCCGGGAACGTACGGGTCGGCTGCGGGCATCATTCCTCCGTGGACGGCTCGGCTGCCGGCCACGGGGCGATCGGGTTACCGATCCATCGGGTCTTGTCAGGGACCGATTCGCCGCGCATGACCAGCGATACCGGCCCGATCGTAGCGTGCCTGCCGACGGTCGCCGCCGGCAGGATCACACTGTTCGGGCCGAGGGTGGCGCCGGCCCGCAGGGTGACCGTGTCCATGCTCAGCACCCGGTCGTGGAACAAGTGGGTCTGCACCACGCAGCCGGCGTTCACGGTGACCCCGGCGCGCAGGTCGATCAGGTCGGCCTCGGGCAGCCAGTAGGTCTCGCACCACACGCCCTGGCCGACCTTGGCGCCCATCGACCGGAACCAGGCGTTCAGCGCCGGCGTCCCCATCGTCGGATGCGCGAACCAGGGCGCGGCCAGCATCTCGACGAACATGTCGGCGAGCTCATTGCGCCACACCAGCGAACTCCACAGCGGATGGTCGGACGGCGTCAGCTTGCCCAGCAGCAGCCATTTCGCCACGGTGGCGGACGCCGCCGCCAGCAGCCCGCCGACGCCCAGCACCACCCCCGACAGGATCGCTGCCAGCCACCAGCCGGCGTGCGCGAGACCGATCAACGCGGCCACACACAGCACCGTCAAGGTCACCAGGGTCAGCGGCGCGACCAGCCGGCAGACGTCGACCAGCGCCCGCGCCACCTTCAGCCGAACCGCAGGGGCGTAGGTGCGGGACTGGTCGGCGCTCGCCGCGGTGCGGCGCAGCTTGGTCGGCGGCGAGCCGATCCAGGACGTCCCACGCTTGGCCCGGGCCCGGGCGGGTGCGGCCGACAGCACCGCGACCAGGCCGCCCTTGGGCACCTTGCGACCCGGCGCCGCCATGCCGGAATTGCCGACGAAAGCGTGTTTGCCGACCCGGACCTCCTCGACCCGCAGCCAGCCGCCGCCCAACTCGTAGCCGCCGATGAGGGTGTCGTCGGCCAGGAAGGCGCCCTCGTCGACGGTGACCAGCTTGGGGATCATCAGCACCGTGGACGCCTCCACCTCCTTGCCGATGGTGGCACCCAGCGCCCGTAGCCAGGCCGGGGTGACGAAGCTGGAGTAGATCGGGAACAGCCAGCTGCGGGCCTCGTCGAGAATGCGGATCGTGGACCAGGCCTGCCACGAGTTGCGGGACTGGACGGGGTGGTGGCCGGGTAGCAGGCCGCGGCCGAGCAGCCGGACCAGTGCGCAGATCAGCACGGCCAGAGTCAGGTAGCCGACCAGCGTCGCGGGCAGCAGCCAGGGCAGCACCGCGAGCAACGCGCCACCCGCCGAGCCGGACGCCGCCAGCGCCGGCCACAGCACCGCGAACCCGGCCAGCGACGCCAGCAACGGCAGGACAGCGATCAACACGCCCATTGCCGCGTAGGCGAGCAGCCAGACCGGGTTGTTGGCCGGACGCTCCGGCCAGGGCCCGCGCGCCTGGTCGCGGACCTTCACCGCCGGCGAACCCGACCAGTACTCGCCCTCGCCCACCACGCCGAACACCGACGAACCCGGGGCCACCTCGGCGCCGGCACCGACGTCCGCGCCGGCGCACAGGGTGGACCGGGCGCCGATCCGGGCACCCTTGCGTACCCGGATGGCGCCGATGATCAACCGGTCGCCGTCCAGCCAGTGACCGCTCAAGTCGACCTCGGGTTCGATCGAGCAGGCCTCGCCGAGCCGCAGCAGCCCGGTGATCGGCGGCGCGCTGTGCAGGTCGACGTGCGGGGCGATCCGGGCACCCAGCAGCCGGGCGTACCAGCGCAGCAGCACCGCGCCGGCGATCGACTCGACGCCCATCTCGTCGGCGAACCGTTGCGCCAGCCACAGCCGCAGATGCACCTTGCCGCCGCGCGGGTACTCGCCCGGGCCGATGCCGGCCAGGATGACCCGGACGCCGAGCGCGGTCACCAGCATCCGTCCGGGAGTGACGATCAGCAGTGCCGCACCGAGCAGGATCCACCACCACGACAGCGTCGGTAGCCAGCTCAGACCGGCGGCATGGGCCAGGTTCGCCGCCGCGGCGGCCCAGATCGTCCAACGCAGACCCGGAATGGTCCGCAACGGCAGTAGCGCCCAGAGCTGACCGCGCTGGGTCTTGATGGGCACCGGACGGACGTTCGAGTTCAGCTGGGACGCCGGCGCCGCCATCTCGTCCAGGTGGTCGGCGAGCGGCGCCAGCCGAGGGTGGTCGTAGATGTCGGCGACGGTCACTTCGGGGTGGGTGCGGCGCAGCAGCGACACCATCTGGGCCGCGGTCAACGAGCCGCCGCCGAGGTCGAAGAAGTCGGCGTCCAGCGAGGTGACCCGGGCGCCCAGCACGGATTCCCAGTGGTCGCGGACCATCGCCCTGGTGCCGGCCAGGTGCAGCTCGGGGCCGGCGCTCCCGGCGTCCGGCAACGGCCAGGGCAGGGCGTCCCGGTCGATCTTGCCCGAGGTACGGGTGGGCAGCTCGCCGACGACGGCGAGGCGGGGCACCAGCGGCGCCGGGAGCCGTTCGCGCAGTAAGGCGAGCGCGGCGGACGCGTCGAAGCCGTCCTCGACCGCCAGATAGCCGACCAGCAGCTGGCTGCCGGACGTGGTGCGCCGGACCGCGGCAGCCGCCCCGCTGACCAGCGGCAGGTCGAGCAGCGCATTGTCGATCTCGCCGAGCTCGATCCGGCGTCCACCGACCTTGACCTGGTCGTCGGCGCGACCGACGAACAGCAGCCCGGCTTCGTCGTTCACCACCAGATCGCCGGAGCGGTAGGCGCGCTGCCAGCCCAGCGACGGCAGCGGCGCGTACTTCTCGGCGTCCTTGACCGGGTCGAGGTAGCGGGCCAGGCCGACGCCGCCGATGATCAGCTCGCCGGTCTCGCCCGGACCCACCGGATTGCCGGCCGGGTCGATTACCGCCAGGTCCCAGCCGTCCAGCGGCAGCCCGATCCGGATCGGCGGCTCACCGGTGAGTCTGGCACCACAGGCGACCACGGTGGCCTCGGTCGGGCCGTAGGTGTTCCACACCTCCCGGCCGGGAGCGACCAGCCGGGCGCCCAGGTCGGGCGGGCAGGCCTCGCCGCCCAGGATCAGCAGCCGCACCCGGCGCAGCGCCTCGGCCGGCCACAACGACACCAGCGTCGGCACCGTCGAGACCACGGTCAGCCGGTTGGCCTGCAGCCACGGCCCCAGATCCATCCCGGACCGGACCAGCGAGCGGGGGGCCGGCACCAGGCAGCCGCCGTAACGCCAGGCCAGCCACATCTCCTCACACGACGCGTCGAACGCCACCGACAGCCCGGCCATCACCCGGTCGCCGACGCCTAGCGGCTCATAGCTGAGGAAGAGCCGGGCCTCGGCGTCCACGAAGGCGGCGGCGTTGCGATGGCTGACCGCGACGCCCTTCGGCTTGCCGGTCGAGCCGGAGGTGAAGATCACCCAGGCGTCGTCGTCCGGGCCGGGATCGACCCGCTCGACGGCCGCCCGAGCCGGGCCCCGGGAGTCGATCTCGAGGTTGTTGCCGACCACCGCCCGGACCTCCGCCTCGGTGAACACGGTGGCCGCCCGCTCGTCGGGGTCGTCGGCGTCCACCGGCACATAGGCGGCGCCGGCCAGCAGGATGCCCATGATCGCCACGTACAGTTCGGTGGTGCCGGACGCGATCCGCACCCCGACCTTGTCGCCCGGGCCGATGCCCAGGTCGGCCAACTCGTCGGCGAGGGCGTCCGCGGCGTCCGCGAACTCGGCGTAGGTGAGCAGGGTCGCGCCGTTGTCGAGGGCATCGGCGTCCGCACACTCGGCGACGGTCTCGCGGAAGATGTCCACCAGGGTGCGCGGCGGTGGCGCCAGGTTGCCGCGTAGCAGGCTCACAAACCCTCCTCGGGCTTCTCGGGAGTGCATTATCGCGCCATCGGACGAACGCCGGGTGAACGCTGGGGGGCTATCGGCGAGCCGGGTCCGTGGGGTACCTTGGTCGCTGGTCGTATTCCGCTCGATGGAAGGGAGGCGTGTCATGTCCGTCACTGTTCTGGACGTCTTCGCGTCCGATTCCATCGAGGCCCGCACCATCTGACCTTTCCGGCATTCGCCGTTCACGGGCCTCTCTCTCAGGAGAAACCCGTTGTCATCTTCACAATCATCGATTCAACCGCAGGCTGGCTTCGACTGGGGCGAGCTGCGCTACACCGCCTTGTCCGAGGATCTCGGCGAGGATCAACGCTGGTCGACCTGGCGTTCGGTCGACCGGTCGTCCCGCGGACCCAAACCCCGGCCGTCCTGGCTGGTCACGTCGCAGGCTGCCATCGACACCGAGTTCGGCATCCTCAAGACGGGCAAGGAGGCGGACGTCTTCCTGCTCGAACGCGCCGTCCCCGACGGCGAATCCTGCCTGCTCGCGGCCAAGCGCTACCGCGCCGCCGAGAACCGGCTGTTCCATCGGGCGTCCAGCTACACCGAGGGACGCCGCGGCCGGGACAGCCGCGAGAACCGCGCCGTCCGGCTGAAATCCGGTTTCGGTCGCGAGATCGAGGCCGCCCGCTGGGCGCAGGCCGAGTTCGCCACCCTGAAACGGCTGTGGGACGCCGGCATCCGGGTGCCCTACCCGGTGCAACTGGACGGCCGCGAGATCCTGATGGAGTTCATCGCCGAAGGCGACGCGGCCGCGCCCCGGCTGGCGCAGTGCGCGCCGACATCGGACCAGCTGCGCTGGCTGTGGGCTCAGGTCGTCGAGACGCTGATCCGGTTCGGACGGCTGCAGCTTCGCCCACGGCGACCTCAGCCCGTTCAACGTGCTGGTGCACGGCCTGGACGGGCCCGAGCCCGAGCTGGTGGTGATCGACGTCCCGCAGGTGCTCGACCTGGTCGGCAACCCCAACGGCATCGACTTCCTTTACCGGGACTGCCGCAACATGGCGGACTGGTTCGTCCGCAAAGGCCTCAAGGTGGACGCCGACCTGTTGCTCGCCGAGGTGCTCGCCGCCGCCTGGTGAGCGCCGCCTCCCTCGGTGCTCCGCCAAGGCCCGGTCGTCACTCCGGGGACGGTTCTTTTCGTTCGATTCTCGTATGTTCGGGGACGGTTCTTTTCGTTCGATTCTCGTATGTTCGGGGACGGTTCTTTTTGTTCGAGAATCGCGTGCCAATAACCGTCCCCGGCGTTCGAGATTGCTACGCCGAGAACCGTCCCCGGCGTTCGAAAATCGAACGAAAAGAACCGTCCCCCGGGGTGCGGGAGGGCTCACCAGGACGAGGTGGTGATCCCGGGGAGATATCCGCCGTGGGCCAGCTCACGGAACCGGACGCGGCTGACGCCGGCCTTGCGCAGGTAGCCGCGCGGGCGTCCGTCCACCTTGTCCCGGTTGCGCACGCGGGTCGGGCTGGCATTGCGGGGGAGCTTGGACAACGCCGCGTAAGCGGCCAGGCGCTCATCGGCGGTCGCGGCCGTCCGGGCCTGCTCGCGCAGCGCGGCGCGCTTGCCGGCGTAGCGAGCCACGGTTGCCCGGCGGCGTTCGTTCGCGGCGATTTTCGCCTTGCTGGCCATCAGCGAGCCTCCTTGAACTCGACGTGACGCCGGACGATCGGGTCGTACTTGCGCAGCGTCATCCGCTCGGGATCGTTGCGCCGGTTCTTCCTGGTCACGTAGGTGTAGCCAGTACCCGCGGTGGACCTCAGTTTCACGATCGGCCGGATCTCCTTGCCCTTCTTGGACGCCATCAGAGCCGCACCCCGCGCCGTAGCAGTTCGGCGACGACCACGTCGATGCCCCGGCGGTCGATCGTCTTCACCCCGCGGGCGCTCACCGTCAACACCACCGACCGGCCGAGGCTCGGCACCCAGTACCGCTTGCGCTGCACGTTGACGTCGAAGCGCCGGCGGGTGCGGCGGTGCGAGTGCGAGACGTTGTTGCCGAAACCGGGGGTGGCCCCGGTCACCTGGCAGGTTCGTGACATCCGGATCTCCTGTGGCATAATGAGAACGACAATCATTAAGCTATCAGGAGCGTGATGAAGAAGCACATTCATCCCGGCTACCAGCAGGTCGTCTTTCGCGACCGCGGCGCCGGCTACGTGTTCCGTACCGGATCGACGCTGACCTCGAGCGAGTGGATCGACTTCGAGGGCGGGCGCTACCCGGTGATCGACGTCGACATCTCGGTCGCCAGCCATCCGTTCTGGAGTGGACGCGATCGGGTCATCGACACCGAGGGCCGGGTCGAACGGTTCCGGCGTCGGTACCCGGTGACAGGGGCCCGACGGTGAAGGTACGCAACTCGTTGCGGGCGCTGAAGAAGCTCCCGGGTGCCCAGATCGTCCACCGCCGCGGCCGGACCTTCGTCATCAACAAGCGCAATCCCCGAATGAAGGCGAGGCAGGGATGACGGCTGTACGAGTTCCGGCGATCCTGGTCAGCGGGATTGCCGAAGAGCCGATGGCGGCTGCCACGATCGCCTTGCAGTGGGATCTGCCGGCGGCGGTGGTCGTGCGCCATGAGGTCGATCCCGAGCGTGAGGTGCTCACCCGCACCGTCTCGGACATCACCGGCCTTCTCGAAGAGGTCGAGATAGACGTCGATCACGCCTGTGTGAGCTGTGCGATCCGCAACGACGTGGTGCCGACGCTGCAACGGCTCGCGGCGACCGGACGCTGGGGAGCGATCATCGCGCACCTGCCGATCACCGCCGACCCGATCCAGGTGTGCCGCGCGGTGGCCCTGGCCGGCGACGGCGTTCCGCAGCTGCGGATCTCGGCGGCCGTCGTGGCCTTGGACGCCCAGACGCTGGCCGAGGACCTGCTCGGCCAGGACCGGCTGCTCGATCGCGACCTGCCGGTGCGCGCCGACGATGACGCGGGAGTCGCCGAGACCGCCTCGGCGATGGTCGAGTACGCCGACGTCGTCCTCGCGATCGGGGGACTGGACGCCGCCGGCCGCGACCTGCTCGGCACCCTGGCCCGGCCAGGCGTTCGGATCGCCGACGGTGCCGGCGAGCTCGACTCCGCCGCGCTGCTGGACGGCCTGCACCGGTTCGCCGACAGCGAGGAGTGGGTAGCCGTGGTGCGCCGCGACGCGCTGCCCCAACCCCGGGACCGAGCCGCCTGGGTGCTCGACTTCCGCTCTGACCGGCCGTTCCATCCGCTGCGCCTGCAGCAGACCATCGAAGTGCTCGGCAGCGGGCACCGCCGGTCGCGCGGTTGCTTCTGGCTGCCCAGCCGTCCGGCCCAGGTCTGTCAATGGGACGGCGCCGGCGGCATGCTCAGCATCGGCCCGTGCAACCACTGGGACGAGCATGGGCCGCTGACCAGGATCGTCGTGGTCGGGGTGGACGGCGGGCGGGAACTGCTGGCGGAGGCCTTCCGGTCGTGCCTGCTCACCGATCTCGAGCTCGCCGAGCGGGGACCGTACTGGGAGGTGCTCGAGGACGGCTTCGAGCCGTGGCTCGGTCCGGTCCGGCAGTTGGCGATCGAGGAGGCGTCCTGATGGCTGTTCCCAAGCGGCGGCTGTCGCGCAGCAACACCCGGCATCGGCGTTCAAGGTGGAAGGCGGAGGCGCCCGACCTGGTCCCGATCACCATCCGCGGCGTGGTGCACCGGGTGCCTCGCCGGCTGGTGCGCGCCTACCAGCGCGGCCTGATCGATCCACCGGAGGACTGAGCGATCGCCTCGCCACCGTCCGGGGTCTCGACAGGCTCGACCGGCAACCACGCGGGGATCCCTAGACTGACGCCCGTGACTGACTTCGACCTGGACCTACCGCTGATCCATGCCGGGAAGGTCCGCCGGCTCTACGCAATGCCCGACGGCACGATGCTGATGGTGGCCACCGACAACATCTCCGCCTTCGACCAGGTGCTCTCGACACCGATTCCGGACAAGGGCGCGATCCTCAACCAGTTGTCGCTGTGGTGGTTCGAACAGCTTGCGGACGTCGTCGGCAATCATGTGCTGAGCACGGACGTCCCGGACGCGGTGCGCGGGCGCGCAGTGATCGCCGAGCGGCTGGAAATGGTGCCGGTCGAATGTGTGGCGCGCGGCTATCTCACCGGCTCCGGGTGGGCCGAGTATGTGGCGTCGGGCACGGTCTGCGGCATCGAGTTGCCGCCCGGCCTGGTGGACGGTTCCCGGTTGCCGCAGCCGATCTTCACCCCGGCGATCAAGGCGCCGCTCGGCGAGCACGACGAGAACGTCGACTTCGCCACCATCGTCGACCTGCACGGCCAGGAGCTGGCCGACCAGCTGCGGGAGCTGACCCTGGCGATCTACGCCCGCGCCGAGGGCATCGCTCGAGGCCGCGGCATCATCCTGGCCGACACCAAATTCGAGTTCGGACGCCGCGCCGACGGCTCGGTGGTGCTGGCCGATGAGGTGCTGACCCCGGACTCGTCCCGGTTCTGGGACGCCGGACTCTGGCAACCAGGGCTGGCCCTGCCGTCCTTCGACAAGCAATTCGTCCGGGACTGGCTGACCGGTGCATCCGGCTGGGACAAGGCCTCGGATACCCCGGCGCCGCCGCTGCCCGAGGATGTGATCGCCGCCACCCGGGCCAAATACGTCGACGCCTACGAGAAGCTCACCGGGCAGACCTTCGTCCCTGGGGCCGCCGCTCAGTCGGGGAAGCCCTGATGATGCGGGTTTTCGCTGGTTGAGGGTGATGCTCCTATGGATGTCAAGCGGTGTTGAGGTATTCGCGGTAGGCGTTGGCGAGGGTGGTGTTTGGGCGGGTGCCGCGCTCGAGTTCGCTGATGCGGCTGGGGTTGGTGCCGAGGTGCGTGGCGGCTTGGGCGAGGGTGAGTCCGCGCTGGTGTCGTAGTGGGCGTAGGTCGTCGGTGCGGGGTGCGGGGGCGGGGTGGACGAGCAGGTGCCAGGTGAACCGACCCAGGTTCTTTGCCGCTTCTATGCGGGTTGCGGCTCTTTGGTGAGGGCCGCGTAGTAGGTCGCCTCGTATTCGTCGGGGTTGACCATTCCGAGGCTACCGTGAAGCCTGCGGTTGTTGTACCAGTCGACCCAGCCGGCGGTCGCGTACTCGACGTCCGCGATGGTCTTGTACGGGCCGTCGTGGAAGATCGTCGTACGCACGCACTCGGCCTTGTAGAGGCCGTTGATCGTCTCCATCAGGGCGTTATCGTAGGCGTCGCCGACCGATCCGATCGACGGTGCGATCTGCTCCAGCGCGAGGTGCTCGGTCAGCACAATCGATGTGTATTGAGAGCCCGCATCGCTGTGATGCCGGAGCTGCTTCGGGCCTACAGGGTGGCCTTGCCGGTCGCGTTCCCACAGCGCCATTCGCAGCGGGATCATGACCAGATCGACGTGCTTGGTGGTCTGCGCGTGCCAGGCCACGATGCGTTGGGAGAACACGTCGAGGATGAACGCGACATACACCCAGCCCGCCCACGTTCTGACGTATGTGAAGTCGGTGACCCAGGTGTGATCCGGCCGCGGGGCGGTGAAGTCCCGGTTCAGCAAGTCCCCGGCGCGGATCCCGTCCTTCGCCTGGATCGTCGTGCGGATCGCCTTCGCACGCGTCACCCCGGACAGGCCCAGGGCCCGCATCGCACGATCCACGGCGCCGCGTGAGGCGTCAGCGATCGCGGTGCGTCGGATGAACGCGGTCATCTTCTTGCGCCCATACAGGCCCTCCGGCGTCATCTTCCGACGCTCCACCCCCTCGGCATCGATGACCGTGGTCCAGGTCGCGTCACGGACGGCGTCGACGACCTGCGCGTCGGTGACGGTCCGGATCGATATGCGGCCTTGCCGCCACGCCCGATAGGTGCGCGCGGCGACCTTCACGCCCTGCTCTCGCAGAACGCGGATGATCGACTCGACCGCGTGCCCCTCGGCCCTCGTCCGATCGATGAAACCCATGATCAACGGTTGCGGGGGTCGAGTTCCCCCACGAAGAAAGTCGTCGCCGCTTTCAAGATCGCCACGTCCTCGCGCAGCTTCCGATTCTCCGACTTGAGGCGGCGGATCTCGGCATGTTCCTCGCTGGTCTGCCCGTCCCGGTCACCGGCGTCGATATCGGCCTGCACCACCCACCGCCGCAGCGACTCCGCCCCGACGCCTTCCTGGCGGGCGACGGCCGCGATGGCCTTCGCGTTCGAGGGGTACTCGGCCCGGTGCTCGCGCACGAGCCGGACAGCGCGCTCACGCAACGCAGCATCAATCTTCTTCGGCATGATGAACATCCAATCAACTCAAAAGGATGCGGCACCAAACCTGGGTCGGTTCAACCGTAGCTGTGGCGTCGCGTTCGATAGATGTTGTTGTCATGATGGTGGTGTGCCTTCCTCGCAGTGGGCACGCCGGTCGAAGGCCGAGCAGACAAGACGTTGATGAGGCTGTCCAGGCTCATATGAAGTCATGCATGGCCTTCGACCGGCGCTCTCGTCGGTCACCCCACCGGCAGGCAGTCGTGGACGGATCAGATCAAAGACAGGCCCCTACCCAGGGCACGCCAGTCGAAACCAGGGTCACACGCCCCCTTGCCGGGAGGCACTTACATCCTCTACGTCGAAACCCGTTGCCAGGGGGTTCTCGGCGAAGCTTCACCAGCGATGATCGGCACTTCTCAGACGGTCGCCGGAATCCCGCTCAGCACCTCGGCGAGGACGGCGTCCGCGGTCGGCAGCGCGGCGATCGACTCGGCCACCGCCTGCGCGGCCGGCCGGAAGGAGTCGGTGTCGAGGAGCCTCCCGAGCGTGGAGCGGATGGCCTCCGGGGTAGCCGACTCCGGGTCGAGAACGAGGCCGGCACCGGCCGCTGCAACCGCGGTGGCGTTGCCGAACTGATCGGCGCCCATCGGCAGCAGCAGCAGCGGCAGCCCGAACGCCAGCGCGCCGAGCACGGTGCCCGCGCCGGCGTGGCAGATCACCGCTGAGCAGTTCGGCAGCACCAGCGCCTGGGGCACGAACCGCTCGACCGCCACATTGGCCGGCAGCGTGCCCAGTTCGGCCGGATCCACCGTGTTACCCGTTGTGGCGAGGATGTTGACCGGAAGATCGGCAACTGCCTCGAGTAGCCGGCGCCAAACCTCGACCGAGGTGTACACGGTGCCCAAGGTCAGATAGACGGTGCGCGGGTGGGGCAGTCGACGGAACGACTCCGGCAGGCTCGCCCCGGCCGGCGCGTCCCCGGCCTCGGGGCGCAGCGCACGGACGTCGCGCCATGGCCGGTCCGACGGATGCAGGACCGGTGGAAAGGGATCGATGTACGGCGCCGCCAGATACTGCTCGGAGACGTCCGGCCGGCCCAGGCTGCGGGCCATCTCGGCATGGCCGAGCACGGCGAGGTCGACGAAGCCCGGAAAGTCCGCGCCGAGACCGTGCACCAGCCGCCGTCCGGTGGTCGGCCGGACGTAGCTCGCACCCAGTTCGTACAGCTCCTGGACGACGACGTCCACGGGGGTTTCCTCGGTCAGCCGGACGAGCTGCTCAGCCCGGACCGTGGACGGGTTCAGGAACAGGCGCTGCACGTTCGACCAGAGCACCTGCTGCTCGGACGCCTCACTCCCAGGCGTGCGGGGGAGCCCGAACTCTTCGATCTCGGCCATCGTCGGTCCGACCGGCCAGGCGGTGAAACCGCGCCGCTCGGTCTCGGAACTCAGGTCGGCTCCGCTGGCGATGATCACCTCGTGGCCCGCCCGCCGGGCCGCGGACGCCAGCGGCAGCATCGGCAGCAGGTGGCCGGTGAGCGGTGAGGAACTGAACAGAATGCGCACGGGGGTGAAGAGCCCGCTCGGATCGCGGTGATACCATCCGAGGCGGATTGGTCGGTCGAGTGGGTCCAGGCATGGCGACGCCGCTGCTACCGGCCAGGCATTGGCATGGCGAACCACCCGAGATATCTTGATGTCGAGACATCTCCCGAGGGGGGGCGCCATGCAGTGGGATCCGGCCCAGTACGTCCGTTACGCCGACGAACGGGCGCGTCCGTTCCATGAGTTGCTGGCCCGGGTCGGGGCCGACCGGCCTCGGCTCGTGGTGGACCTCGGCTGCGGGCCGGGCACGCTGACCGCCACGCTCGCCCAACGCTGGCCGGAGGCGGAGGTCGTCGGCATCGATTCGTCGGCCGAGATGATCGGGGAGGCCAACGCCTTGGCCGGCGAGCGGTTGCGCTTCGCCCTCGGCCGGGTCGAGGACTGGCACCCTCGCGTCCGGCCCGATCTGATCGTCAGCAACGCGACGCTGCAATGGGTACCTGGGCACCGCGAACTGCTCGGCGAGTGGGCGCGAGCGCTGCCTGCGGACGGCTGGCTGGCGTTCCAGGTGCCGGCCAACTTCGGGGCGCCGTCCCACGTCCTGATGCGCGAGCTGGCCGAGTCGACCCGCTGGCGGCAGCGACTGGACGGTGTGCTCCGGCATGGCGACGCCGTCGCCTCGCCCGAGCAGTACGCCCGGCTGCTGCTGGACGCCGGGCTGCTCGCCGACGTCTGGCAGACCAGCTACCTGCACGTCCTGCCCGGCGACGACCCGGTACTGGACTGGGTCCGCGGCACCGGGCTGCGGCCGGTACTCCAAGCCCTTCACCCGAACGAGGCGAGCGACTTCGAAGCTGAATACGCAGCCTTGCTGCGGCAGGCATATCCACGCGGCGCCGGCGGCACCCTGTTCGCGTTCACCCGCACCTTCGCGGTCGGCCACCGGGCCTGACTCGCCGACTCGCGCTCGGCGACGGATCAGCGCCGGCGGTGAGAGTGTCGGGACGCCGCCGCGAGCGCCGATAGGATGCCGGGCATGGCGCGCGTGATCGTGGATGTGATGCCCAAGCCCGAGATCCTGGATCCCCAGGGCAAGGCCGTCACCGGAGCCCTGAAGCGGCTCGGGTTCGACGGCTTGACCGTCCGGCAGGGCAAGCGGTTCGAGGTGGACGTCGAGGGTGACCTCACCGACGAGCGCCTCGAGCAGGTGCGAGAGGCGGCCGAGAAACTGCTTGCCAACACCGTGATCGAGGCATTCGACGTCCGGGTCGAGCAGTGAGCCGGATCGGCGTCGTCACCTTCCCGGGTTCGCTCGACGACCACGACGCGCAGCGCGCCGTGCGGCTGGCCGGTCACGAACCGGTCGCGCTGTGGCACGCGCACGAGTCACTGCAGGACGTCGAGGCGGTCATCCTGCCCGGCGGCTTCTCTTACGGCGATTACCTGCGCTGCGGCGCCATCGCCCGGTTCAGCCCGGTGATGACCGAGGTGATCCGCGCCGCGAACGCCGGCTTGCCGGTGCTGGGCATCTGCAACGGCTTCCAGGTGCTGTGCGAGTCGCATCTGTTGCCAGGTGCGCTGATCCGCAACGACGTCCGCACCTTCGTCTGCCGCGATCAGAAGCTGCGGGTGGAGTCGGCGGACACGGTGTGGACCTGCGCGTTCGATGCCGGCCAGGAGATCACCATCGTGCTGAAGAACGGCGAGGGCGGTTTCGTCGCCGACACCGACACCATCGCCCGGCTCGAGGGTGAGAACCAGGTCGTCTTCCGCTACCTGGACGACAACCCGAACGGTTCGCTGAACGACATCGCCGGTATCACCAACGCCCGCGGCAATGTCGTCGGCCTGATGCCGCACCCCGAGCACAACATGGAAGAGCTCACCTCGCCCAGCCTGGACGGTCGCGGCTTCTTCGCCTCGCTCGACCGGTTCCTGGCCGCCGTCGTCGGCTGACGGCGACGGCGCCGAATCAGAACGTCCGGCGCAGCCAGTTGAGGATCGCGCGCAGCGCGTGCGGGTCGCCGCCCAGCACCAGCCAGCCGACGATGACCACGCCGGCCAGCACGGTGAGTCCGATCAGGAAACCGATCAGACGCGCGAGGATCCCACCTCCGGACGCCGGACGCCCGCCCTGGGCGCGCGCGGCGGCGAGGCGGGAGTGCTCGCCGGCGGCCAACGCCATCCGGCGCGAGTTCTCATGCGCCAGCTGCGCCGAACGGATCGCGTTCTGGGAGGCCTGCTGAGCTGCCTGTTGAGCGGCCCAGTTCGCCTGGCTCGCCTGTTGAGCAGCCTGGCTGGCCATGAATCCTGGATTGGTCATCGTGGACCTCCTTCTCGCCGGCAGCGCTCGCTGCCACCTGACGGAGTCCGTCGACGGGCCGGTGATGCAGGGCGTGCGCTCAGTTTCGACTGGCGGTGACGACCAGGGACGCCAGGGGTCCGCCGTCGAGCACAGCCAGCCGTTGCGTCCCGTGCAGCCGGTCGCCCAGCGGTGGGGTCAGCGCGAATCCGGGCCAGGTCATCGCCAGGTAGGCGACGAACCGCTCCCGGATCCGGCCGGATTCGAAGGTGCCGCCGACCGCGCACACCCTGGGCGCCTCGTGCCGGCCCAACCCCACCCGGTGTGCGGCGGCGACCACCGCTTCGGCCAGATGGGCGGCCGCTTTGTCCAGGATGCTGCGGGCCACCGGGTCGGTCTGGGCGGCCTCGTCCACCTTGGCGGCGTAGGACGCGACCCGCGCAACCCGGTCAGGGTCGGCCTGCAACTCCAGGTGCGCGATCTCGATGTCGTCGAAGTCGTCCTGCAGCAGCTCGGTCAGTGCCGTCGACTGGCGGCGTCCGTCGTAGCCGCGCATCGCCGCCTCGAGCGCGTTGCGACCGATCCAGTAGGCAGATCCGGCATCGCCCATCAGCCAGCCCCAGCCGTCCACCCGGGCGACCTCGGCGCCCCCGACCGCCAGCGCGACCACGCCCGTTCCGCAGGCGATCAGCACGCCGTCGGAGTCGGCCAGGGCACCCAGGTACTTGGTGACCGAGTCGTCGGCGAGCCGGACCCGGGTGATCGGGGTGTCGAGCAGGTCGGCCAGGGTGGCTGCGGCGTCCGGCCGGCGCAGTGCGGCGGACGCGCAGGCCAGGGTGCCGGGCCGCCGTCCGGATTCGGTCAGCGCGGCGCGCGCCAACTCGGCGATCTGGGGTTCGATCGGACGGCCCGGGTCGACGCCGGGTGCGGCACCGGCGGCGAAGCCGGACCCCGAGATGCTCCAGGAACTGCCCGATCGGCCGCAGTCGATGGCCAGCACGTCTGCCGATTCGGACACCATGCTCACCGCCCTTCCGAGAGTCGAAATTCTAGGCCCGCAGCGACGGCGCCACGCCGAGTACGTACCCATTCCCGGGCTCGGGACGCGGATCGGGCGGCAGCTTCGAGACGGTAACTTGTGGACGTGGTCGACACCGTTGCGCATGCCGCCGAAACCCCCGATCTCGAACAGCCCTGGGCCGCCCTGGGCCTGAGGGAGAACGAGTATCTGAAGATCCGGGAGATCCTCGGCCGCCGGCCGTCGTCGTGTGAGTTGGCGATGTACTCGGTGATGTGGTCGGAGCACTGCTCGTACAAGTCGTCCAAGGTGCACCTGAAGAAGTTCGGCGAACTGGGCCGGGACACCCCGCGCGGCAAGCTGCTGGCCGGCATCGGCGAGCAGGCCGGCGTGGTCGACATCGGCGGCGACTGGGCGGTGACCTTCAAGATCGAGTCGCACAACCACCCCTCCTACGTCGAGCCGTACCAGGGCGCGGCGACCGGGGTCGGCGGCATCGTCCGCGACATCCTGGCGATGGGCGCGCGTCCGATCGGCGTGATGGACCCGCTCCGGTTCGGCCCGCTGGACGCCCCCGACACGGCCAGGGTGCTGCCCGGGATCGTCGCCGGCGTGGGCGGCTACGGCAACTGCCTGGGCCTGCCGAACATCGGCGGCGAGGTGGTCTTCGACCCGACTTACTACGGGAACCCCCTGGTCAATGCGCTGTGCGTCGGTGTGCTCAAGCACGACGATCTGCACCTGGCGTTCGCCCGCGGTACCGGCAACAAGGTCATCCTCTACGGTGCGGCGACCGGCGGCGATGGCATCGGTGGGGCGTCCATCCTGGCGTCGGAGACCTTCGACGCGGACGGCCCGGCCAAGCGGCCCAGCGTCCAGGTCGGCGACCCGTTCATGGAGAAGCTGCTGATCGAATGCACCCTGGAACTGTTCGCCGAGAACCTGATCTCGGGCATCCAGGATCTGGGGGCCGCCGGACTGTCCTGTGCGACGTCCGAGTTGGCCAGCGCCGGGGACGGTGGCATGCACGTGAACCTGAACACCGTGCCGCTGCGCGACCACACGCTGGCGCCCGAAGAGATCCTGATGAGCGAGTCGCAGGAGCGGATGATGGCGGTCGTCGAACCGCACAACGTGGACCGCTTCCTGGAGATCTGCGCCAAATGGGACGTCCTGGCCACCGTGGTCGGTGAAGTCACCGACGGCGACCGGCTGATCATCGAATGGGACGGCGAGGTCGTCGTGGACGTCGACCCGGCCACCGTCGCCCACGAGGGCCCCGTCTATGAGCGTCCCTACGCGCGTCCGGACTGGATCGACGGTCTCAACGCCGACACGGCCGAGGCGTTGCCCCGGGCGTCCTCGGGGGAGGAACTGGCGGAGACCGTGCTGCGGCTGGCCGGCTCGCCCAACCTGTGTGACAAGTCCTGGGTCACCGACCAGTACGACCGCTATGTGCGCGGCAACTCGGTGCTCGCCCAGCCCGAGGACGGCGGGATGCTGCGGATCGACGAAGAGACCGGGCTCGGCATCGCGTTGGCCACCGACTGCAACGGCCGGTTCGCCTACCTCAACCCCTACCTGGGCGCGCAATTGGCGTTGTGCGAGGCATATCGGAACGTCGCGGTGACCGGCGCCGAACCGGTCGCCATCACCGACTGCCTGAACTTCGGTTCGCCCGAGGATCCGAGCGTGATGTGGCAGTTCTCCGAGGCGATCCTCGGCCTGGTCGACGGCTGCAAGGCGCTCGGCACCCCGGTCACCGGCGGCAACGTGTCCTTCTACAACCAGACCGGCGAGACCAACATCATTCCGACGCCGGTCATCGGTGTCCTGGGGGTGATCGACGACGTCGCCGACCGGATCGGCGTGGGCTTCGCGTACCCCGGCGACGCGGTGTTCCTGCTCGGTGAGACCGGCGAGCACCTGTCCGGGACCACCTGGGCCGACGTGATCCACGACGGGCACCTCGGCGGCATGCCACCGCTGCCCGATTTCGCGCACGAGCAGCGGCTGGCCAAGGTGCTGGTGGCGGCGTCCAAGGCCCGGCTGCTGAGCTCGGCACACGATCTCGCCGACGGCGGCCTCGCGCAGGCATTGGTCGAGTCCTGCCTGCGCCGCGGGCTCGGCGCCGCGGTCACGCTGCCGGCGGGCGATCCGACCGTGCAGTTGTTCGCAGAGACGCCCGGACGCGTCATCGTCTCGCTGCCGGGGTCTGCCGCCGCCGCGTTCGCCGAGTTGTGTGTCGAGAACGACGTTCCGCTGCAGCGGCTCGGCGAGGTGACCGAACTCGCCGAACTCGAGGCGGTCGGCACCTTCACGCTGCCGCTGGACGAGATCCGCTCCCGCTGGCAGGCGCCGCTGCGCAAGGCGATGGCGCACTAGCCGCCTCCGCTGGGAGCTAGCCAACCCCGCCGGTCGAGCTTGTCGAGACCTCGCTCGCCCATGGCTGGTCGAGTTCTTGCCCGCCCACCGGTGTGGTCGAGTTTGCCGAGACCCTCGCTGGCACTGGATTTCGACCCGCTCAGCCAGTGGGCGTGGTGGGTCGCTACCGGGTGCCGTCCGGGTTGCCCCTACTGTCCGAGCGGACGCAGTGCGCAAGAATGGACCGGTCCAGGCACCCAGCCAGCAACCCGTTGAGGACAGTGAGCAGGCAATGACGCAAAATCCGTGGGAGCGCCCCGTCGAGCGCGAGGAACCGAGCCCGTCGATGGCCCCGCCGCCGTGGGATGCCCCGAGCCAGCCGTCCGGGTGGCCGGTCACCCAACCGGAGCCGACCGCCGGCCCGATCAGTGCGCCGTCGAGCGAGGCGGATGAGGTGGTCGAGGCTGAATTGGTCGACAGCAGCCCAGACCAGAACGACGAGAACACGGCCGTGACCGGGTCGCCGGCGGAGCTGCCCGACACATCCGCGCAAGTA
The DNA here is from genome assembly GCF_047602385.1 of Micropruina sp. Taxonomy (GTDB): domain Bacteria; phylum Actinomycetota; class Actinomycetes; order Propionibacteriales; family Propionibacteriaceae; genus Micropruina. The sequence goes on along the minus strand of NZ_JASGHL010000004.1, from coordinate 479,358 downwards.
CCGGACGCCGTGGCCCAGGAAGCCGAACCGGAGGCGGCCGAGGCCGAGCCGCCGGCAGCGCCCTGGACCGACCCGGCGGCTAGTTCCGGGTGGAATCCCGCGCCGCTGTCCGCTGCTGCCGACGAACCGCAGACTCAGCAGGAGTCCGTCGACGAGGCACCGGCCGAAGAGGCTGCTACTGAGCCGGAGGCCGCCACCGACCCGGCACCGGCCGTGGAGCCTGAGCACTCGGGTGGCACCGACCCGGCACCGGCCGTGGAGCCTGAGCAGTCGGGCGGCACCGACCCAGCACCGGCCGTGGAGCTTGAGCAGTCGAGTGCCGCCGACCCGGAACCGGCCGCCGAGCCGGAGTCGTCGGACGCCGACGGCCCGGATCTCGATCTCGGTCAGCAGGAGTCGGCCGCTCCGGTTGCCACGGACTTCGAGACGGCGGCGACCGATCGTCAGGTGCCGTCGGCACCGGTTCCCGGCGGCTCGCCGCTCGATCTGCCGGGAAGCCTGCCGGCCTCGGCCCCCGGTGCATTCGATCTCGGCACGCCCCCGCCCGGAGCGGACTCGGGTCCGTTCGGGTTCGGCTCAACCGCTCAGCAACCCGCTCAGCCCGGCCCCTACGGTCAGCCGGCTGGTTACGGCCAGGGGCAACCGGGCGGCTACGGCCAAGCGGATCCCTACGGCTCTCCCGGTCAGCAGCCGGCTGCCGGTCCCGGTGCGGGCTACGCCCAGCAGCCCCCGCCGTACGGCGGCTCGCCGTACGGCCAGCCCGCGCCAGGGTGGGGCGATGCCTCCTCCGCACCTTCGGCGCCGGCCCCGTACGGGCAACCCCCCGGGTCGTCGGCTCCGACAACGCCATACGGCCACGGACAGCCGGCGACCTACGGGCAGTCCGCCCCGCAGTATGGGCAGCCCGGCGGGGCTCCATCGGCCCAGTCGGGTTCGTATGGTCAGCCGACCGCTCCGTCGGCCCAGTCCGGCCCCTACGGAGCACCATCGAGCTCGTCCGGCTCCTATGGTCAGCCGGGTGGTGCGCCGTCGGCGTCGTCGGGTTCCTATGGTCAGCCGGGTGGTGCGCCGTCGGCGTCGTCGGGTTCCTATGGTCAGCCGGGTGGTGCGCCGTCGGCGTCGTCGGGTTCCTATGGTCAGCCGGCAGCGGGATACGGCCAGCCGGGGTACGGGCAGCCCGATCAGCCCCAGCCCGCGTTCGGGCAGCAGCCGTCCGGGTACGGCCAGTCCCAGCCGCCCTATGCCGATCCGCAGGGTCAGCAGGCCTATGGGCAGCAGCTCGGCTACGGCCAGCAGAATCCCTACGGGCAGCAGAATCCCTATGGGCAGCAGAACCCGTACGGCCAGCAGAACCCCTACGGCCAGCAGCCGTCCTACGGCTACGGGCAGCAGCCCGGCTACGGCATGCAGCCCTACGGCGGTCTGGCGCCGAGTCAGGAAACCACCTGGGCGAGCGCGGCGCACTGGTCCGGTGCGGCCGCCGGCCTGGTCACCGGGGGACTCCTCGGTTGGGTCGGCCCGCTCATCGTCTTGAGCAACGCGGGAAAGCAGAGTCCGCGGGTGCGAGCTGCCGCGCTGGAGGCGCTGAACTTCCAGATCACCGTGGCGATCGGGTTCGTGATCAGCTACATCCTGCTGGTGGCCTTCATCGGCGGCATCCTGATGTCGTTGATCGGGCTGGCCAGCTTGATCTTCTCGATCATGGGAGCCGTCGCCGAGAACCAGGGCCGGCCGTACACCTACCCGTGGTCCATCAAGATGATCAAGTAGGGTCCATCGCTGCCTCGAAGGCCCGCCGGTGCCGGCGGGCCTTCGCGATTCCGGGTATCGCGGCCCACGCTGTCGGGACCTACCGATCCGCAGGGTAGAGTGAGCGCCGTGCTTCGTCCGGACGGTCGCCTCACTCACGATCTAGACCCCCAGGACAAGGGACCCCAGGATGCCTGCGGCGTCTTCGGTGTCTGGGCCCCCGGCGAGGAAGTCGCCAAACTCAGCTATTTCGGGCTGTTCGCGCTGCAGCATCGCGGCCAGGAGTCGGCCGGCGTCTCGGTCAGCAACGGCGAACGGATCATGGTCTTCAAGGACATGGGCCTGGTCTCGCAGGTGTTCGACGAGCCGACGCTGAACTCGCTGCACGGGCACCTGTCGATCGGGCAGTGCCGCTACTCGACCACCGGCGCCAGTGTCTGGAGCAACGCCCAACCGACCTTCCGGGCCACCGAATCCGGCGGCCTCGCGCTCGCCCACAACGGCAACCTGACCAACACCGACGAGCTGGAGGCCTGGCTCAAGGAGCGGGACGCCAGCCAAGAGGTGCCGCACAAGGACCGGATGGACTCCACCAGCGACACCGCGCTGGTCACCGCGATCATGGCCACCTATTCGCACCTGGGTGTGCACGGCGCCGCGCTCGAGGTCCTGCCCCGGTTGCGCGGCGCCTTCTGCTTCGTCTTCATGGACGAGCATTCGCTCTACGCGGCCCGTGATCCGCAGGGCATCCGGCCGCTGGTGCTCGGACGCCTGGCGAACGGCTGGGTGGTCGCCAGCGAGACCGCCGGCCTGGACATCGTCGGCGCCACCTTCATCCGGGAGGTCGAGCCGGGCGAGCTGATCACCATCGACGAAGGCGGGCTGCGCTCCACCCGGTTCGCGGACGCCGACCCGAAGGGCTGCCTGTTCGAGTACGTCTACCTGGCCCGGCCGGACACCTTGATCAGCAATCGGCGGGTGCATTCGGTACGGGTCGAGATCGGCCGCACGCTGGCCTTGGAGGCTCCGGCCGACGCCGACCTGGTCATCCCGACTCCTGAATCCGGCATCCCGGCCGCGATCGGCTACGCGGACGCGTCCGGCATTCCGTACGGACTCGGCCTGACCCGCAACGCCTACGTGGGCCGCACCTTCATCCAGCCGTCGCAGACCATCCGGCAGCTGGGTATCCGGCTGAAGCTGAACCCGATCCGCGACGTGATCGAGGGCAAGAAGCTGGTCGTGGTCGACGACTCGATCGTCCGGGGCAACACCCAGCGGGCGCTGGTGAAGATGCTGCGCGAGGCCGGTGCCGCCGAGGTGCACGTCCGGATCTCGTCGCCGCCGGTGCAGTGGCCGTGCTTCTACGGCATCGACTTCGCCACCCGCGCCGAACTGATCGCGCCCGGGCTGAGCACCGATGAGATCTGCCGCTCGATCGGCGCCGACTCGCTGGGCTACATCAGCCTGGAGGGTTTGGTGGCGTCCACCGGACTGGCGAAGAAGACGTTGTGCCGGGCCTGTTTCGACGGGGTGTACCCGGTCGAGGTGCCGGCCGGGCGGGCCGAGAAGATGCGGCTGGAGCAGGTCGGAGCAGAGCGGGGGAGGACCGCGTGAGCGGATCGGAACGGACGGCGTACGCAGCCGCCGGGGTCGACATCGAGGCCGGCGACCGCGCCGTCGAGCTGATGAAGGCCCATGTGGCCGCGACCCGGCGTCCCGAGGTGCTCGGCGGCCTGGGCGGTTTCGCCGGCTTCTTCGACGCGTCCGCGCTGAAGGGGTACGACCATCCGGTGCTGGCCACGTCCACCGACGGCGTGGGCACCAAGGTCGCCATCGCGCAGGCGCTGGACATCCACGACACCATCGGCTGGGACCTGATCGGCATGCTGGTCGACGACCTGGTCGTCACCGGCGCCGAGCCGCTGTTCGTCACCGACTACATCGCCTGCGGCAAGGTCGTCCCCGAGCGGATCGCGGCCATCGTCAAGGGCATCGCCGAAGCCTGTGCGGCCGCCGGCGCGGCGCTATTGGGCGGCGAAACCGCCGAGCACCCCGGCTTGCTGCACCCCGACGAGTACGACATCGCCGGCGCCACCACCGGCGTGGTGGAGCGGGACAAGATCCTCGGCCCCGGCCGCGTCCGGGCCGGCGACGTGGTGCTCGCGCTGGCGTCGTCCGGGCTACACTCCAATGGCTATTCGCTGGTCCGCAAGGTGCTGCTGACCGACGCCGGCTGGTCGCTGGACCGGCACGTCGACGACTTCGGCCGCACGCTGGGCGAGGAGCTGCTCGCCCCGACCCGGGTGTACGCCAAAGACATCCTGGCGCTGATCAAGGCCTGTGAGGTGCACGCGATCAGCCACATCACCGGTGGTGGACTGGCCAACAACCTGGTCCGCGTCCTGCCGGACGGCATCGCGGCCCGGCTCGACCGCAGCAGTTGGGCGCCGGCGCCGGTCTTCCGCGCCGTCCAGCAGGTCGGCGGCATTTCGCAGCCGGACATCGAGGCGACCCTGAACATGGGGGTGGGCATGGCGGTGGTGCTGCCGGCCTCCGCGGTGGACGCCGCGCAGGCTCTGCTGAGTGCCCGCGGGGTGCCGTCCTGGGTGCTCGGCGAGACCCGTGCGGACGCCGGAGCGGCCGCCTCCGTGACCCTCACCGGGGCGCATTCCGCTCAGTGAGGTTCGCTTTCCTGGGTGCGGGTGATTGGGTACCCTGTGCTCACGACACATTTCTGACGGATAAGCGGCATTGCCGCTGTGACTGCGAGGGGGCTGACCCATATGGGGCGCGGCCGTGCCAAAGCGAAGCAAACACGAGTTGCTCGCGATCTCAAGTACCGTTCGTTCAACACCGACTTCGGGTCTCTGGAGCGTGAGCTGCGTGGTGGCAGCTACGAAGAGCCGGACGGGGCCGTCGAAGAGACGGACGACGACGAAGACGATCCCTACACGGAGCTGGCGACTCGCTACGCCGACTCCGACGACGGCGGCGACACCCGCCGTTTCGGCTGAACCTCCGCCCCGATCGATCCCCGCCAATCCTCGGCGGTGGCATCGTGCTGCCCTCGCACCCCTCGCACCCGCCGGCCAAACCCCTCCCTAACTACCTGTGCCCTCCCGTAGGTGGGAGGGCACAGGTAGTTAGGGAGGGCCTTACCGGTCGGACGCGGTCGGCCACCGGCGTGGAACGCACCACACCCGGCCGCCCTGGGCGACCGGGTGTGGTGGTGGTGCGGATCAGACCCGGTAGCCGTGCTGGCGGCGGATCAGCTTGGCGAACATCACGATGGTCTGGGCGATGGTGACCACGTAGAGCACCGGCCAGCCGAGCCACAGGATCGAGCTCTGGATCAGCGCGGGCAGTTGGAACCAGGTCCAGCCGAGCACCACGAAGGACACCCCGAGCACGATCAGCGGAACCAGGTGGCTGTTGCCGGAGCCGCGCTCGGCCTTGGCCTGCTCGGCCCAGTTGTCGGTCTGCACCTTGGACAGGAACTTCACCCAGGCCCGGACGAAGTGGCCGGCCCGCAGCCACATGTACACCTCGGCGCCGATCCCGCTCGCGGCGAACAGGATGTCCTTCCAGCTGCGGCCCTTGATGCTCATGGCGATCCGGACGTTGAGCAGGATCGCGACGAACGGCGGGATCAGCCACCAGGGCGAGAACACAAAGGCGTTGATCGACAGCGACGCGGCCAGCAGCAGCACGAACGCGATCCGGGTGAAGATGTTGGTTGCCATGCCGAAGTTCTCCGCCCAGCGCAACCGCAGGTTCGGGTGGAACGGCTGGCCCTTGGTGTCGCCGCGCTGTCCGGGCCACATCAGGTCGATGGCGCCGTAGTTCCACTTGACCTGCTGGCCGTCCAGCGCCCGCAGGGTGGTCATGCCGCCCACGGACGCCCGGGCCTGGGCCGAGATCTTGGTCAGGTAGCCGGCGGACTTGATCTGCAGGCTGAGCAGGCTGTCTTCGACCTCGGAGTCGTTCACCCACGGGGTGTCCTGGTGGTTCGCCACCATCACCTCGCGCAGCGCCTTCATCGAGAAAATCGAGCACTGTCCGCCGAGCACCGCCATGTTCCGGCCGCGGAGCATGTTCTGCATGTTGAAGGCGGCGAACTGGGCGCGCTGGCCGGCGATCAGGAACGGTGCCGCCAGGCCGCGGAAGCCGTCGTAGTCGATGGTATAGATGGCCGAGATGCCGCCGATCCGCGAGTCGGACATGATCTCCGCCTCGAGCTTGGCGATGCAGTCCTTGGCCAGGGTGGTGTCGCCGTCCACACCGAGCAGGTAGTCGGCGTCCGGGATCAGCCCGAAACCGTAGTTCAGCGCACCGACCTTCTTGTCCGGGTTCTCGCCGATGTCGTGGACGAAGACCTCGGTGGTCTGCCGGGCCTGTTCGCCCTTCTGCCGCTTCTTGGCCGTCCGCGGGCCGGCGAACTTCGCGGCCAGCTCGAAGGTCTCGTCGGAGGTGTTGTTGACGATCACGTGGATCTGGTCGGGCAGCCGGGTCTGCTTGAGCAGCGACCGCAGCACCGCCTCGATGGTCTCGGCCTCGTTGTAGGCGGGGATGATGCAGCCGATCACCGGACGGTAGGTCGGCAGCGACTCGATGTCGGCCATGTGCTGGCGCACGTAGCGGGACAGGCCGGCATCGGGCTGCGCGGACCCGGCGGTGCGGGTGTTCGTGACGGTGGCGGTATCGAGGAGAGCGGCCTGGTGGGGGACTGCCTCGAGCTGGGTGGTGCTCATCTGTTTCTCACTCCTTGGTGGCTGGTGAGAAAAGATTGATACGTCAACCATGAGGCGCCCTCTGGGGTGCGTGGGCCTGCGCTCAAGACCTCCTCAAGAGTCCGATTCAGCGGTTCTTGAGGTTTCATCGACCCTTGCCGCCTGGTGGGTCACGGGGTTTTCGGGGTGGACGGGGCCGCGACCAGCGGCACCTGGATGGTGTCCGAGGTGGCCTGCCGCAGGTAGGTGTCGGCCTTGGGTGCGGACTGGATGAGCAGCTCGTAGGTCAGCGTGATCCGCATTGCGGTGCTGCCTGCCGGGGCTGCCGGCAGGGTCAGCACCTGTTGGTAGGAGTTGGGCTTGCTGATCAGGTAGCCCGGCGCGACGGACGCGGTGTCGTCGACGGCGTCCAGGGTCTTGGGGGTGCCGTCGGCGCCGATCGCGGTGGTGGCGACCCGGACGGCGCTGAGGAACGTCTGCTGCCCCTTGGCGCCGCCCTGCAGGGTCGCGGAGGCCACCACGTTGAGCGGCTTGGGCACCTCGGGCGTCCACTGCCGCAGGTCGAGCGTCGACCAGTAGGTCAGTTCGACCTTCGCCGCCCCGGCCGTCAGGCTGCGCTTGAGCGAGCCGGTGGCAAGGTCGTTCACGGCCGGGCTGGAGGTGGTTGTCGTCGTTGTCGTTGGGGACGCGGACACCGACGGGCTCGCCGTCTGCCACGGCGGCGTGCCGCAGCCGGCGACGCCGAGGGCGGCGAGGATCGAGACGGTGGCGAGGGGCAGGGTGGACTGTCGAGCTCGGGGTGAAGCCATGCCAGAAGTCAATCAGGCCCAGCGCGCCGAATGCGCGATTCGGACGCGACTTCTTCATTTCACAGCACCGGTGTTCCGGCGTCCTCAGGAGTAGCGGCGAGCCATCTCCACGGCCTGGGACCGGTACCCGCCGCCGAAGAGTTCGGCATGCACCAGCAGCGGGTGCAGCTGATGCAGTCCGATCAGTTCGCGCCAGCCGTCCGGCAGCTGGGTGGACGCCTCGGCGTAGGCGGCATGGATGCGGGCCAGCTGCGGGGTGCCGAACAGTGCCAGCATGGCCAGGTCGGTGAGCCGGTGGCCGCCATGGGCGGCCGGGTCGATCAGCACCACACCGTCGGGGGACCACAGCACATTGCCCGACCACAGATCGCCGTGCAGCCGTGCCGGCGGCGACCCGTCGTCGAAGTCACCCGCGGCCAGCCGCTCCATCACCCGGTCGAGGGCCGGGTCAGCGAGGTGCGCGCGGCGGGCGTGGAACAGCAGCCGGTCCGCGGCGTACCACGCCCCCCAGGACGAGGGTGGTGCGTCGCGCAACGGCAGCGGAGCGTCGCCGATCCAGCCGACGCCGGGTGCGCCGTCCGGCCCGATGCCGAAGAAGGACGCGCCGGCGTCGTGGGTAGTGACCAGGCCGCGTCCGAACTCCTCGGCGGCAGCCGTACCGGGCGAGCCGGCGGCGACCCGGTCGATGGTCAGCGAGGTCCGGGTGACTGCGTGGACGCCGGCCACCGCGACGCCGCCGGGCACGGCCAGCCAGCGCAGGCCGGCCGCCTCGGCCGCGAAGAACTGTTCCGGGGCGTCCCCACGACGCTTGGTGAAGGTCTGCGGCATTGCAGGAAGCCTACGAACTCCGAGGCCGCGGTGCCCGCCGGGTTCCGGTTGCCAACCGTCGGCCTCGCTGGGGCAGCTCGGATGAGGCGGCTCTCATCCTGGTCTCCGTGACTGCTCACGACCGCTTGATTGAGTGATGACCAAGCGATCCACAGAGAGGAACAGATCATGATGAGGATTCAGCGGACCACCACGGCGTGGGTGGCGACCGGCGCCTTGGGCCTGAGCGTCGCGGCCGGCACGGCCTTTGCGTTTGCCGATCAGGCCGCGGCCAAGGCTCCGTCCGAGCAGGGCATCGCGGCAGCGGCCGTGGCCGGCGAGCGAGTCGGCACATACCAGCAGCGCGCTGCCGCCCCGCAGGCGCTGACCGCGCCGTCCACGGCGACCGCCAACACCCCGGCCTCACCGGCGACGGCGAACACCGCCAACACCCCGGCGTCGCCGAAGACACCGGCGTCGGCCACGTCGCCGGTGTCGGCCAAGTCGCCGGTCTCCGCGGTGTCGCCCACGTCCCCGGCGTCCCCTCGGACCCCGAACTCGCCGGCGAGCGCTCCGTCCGCGCACAGCCCCAACTGACCATTGGGTGAGCCCGGACGCGCGGCGTCCGGGCTCACCGGTACCGGTGCCGCCGAGGCAACGGTCGCGATTCATCGATTCTGCGCCCACCGCGCAACGCATCGGCGGATCTCGGCCAGTCCCGGCGGCATCGGGCATGCTTGGGGCAGTTCGAGGAGGCACTCGTGACGATCGATCGGGCACTGACCCTGATGACCTCGCCGGAGGCGGGTTCGGTGCTGCAGTTGGCACTGACCGGGGAGCCCGGCGTGGAGCTGCCCGGTTTCCGGTTCGAGCTCGACCGCGTCCATCACCGGGCGGGGGCGGACGTCAGCGCCATCTATCAGGTCTGCTACGACCTGCCATCCGCCGGGACACCCACCCAGGAGTGGCTGGGCCTGACCACCGTGGAGCTCACCGAAGGGGTGGCCACCCTGGTGCACAACGACCTGGTGGTGCGGGCCTGGCGGCACCCGGCCGATCCCCGGCTGCCCGGGCTGCCCGCTGCCTGCGATACCGACGTCGTGGCCGGCTGGGTGGGCGCCCCGGTCGAGTTGGAGATGCTGGCCTACCGCCCGCTGCGCCGGGCGGTGCTGGCCGCGCGCGGGGAACGTCCGGCGTTCGTGAAGGTGCTGCGGGTCGACAAGGCGTCCGGCTTGGCTCGACGGCAACGGCTGCTGCACGCCGCCGGCATCGCGCCGGCCATCCTCGCCGAGCCCCAGCCGGGCGTCGTGGTCAGTGCCGTCGCCGACGGGATCTCGCTGGCCCACGCGCTGGTCGCCTGGCCCGAGGAGCCGGAGCACCTGCCGTCAGCGGCGTCCCTGGTCGCCCTGTTGGACGCGCTGCCGGCCGAGGCGGTCCGGTTCCCCCGGCGGGACTCGTGGAGCGACCGGATCGACTTCCACGGCGCGGGTGCCGCCGCCGTCCTACCCGACCAGGCCGACGAGATCCACGCGTTGTCCGGCGAGATCACCCGATTGCTGGCGCTGGCGCCGTCCGGGCCGGTGGTGCCGACGCACGGCGACTACTACGAGGCGAACATCTTCACCGTGGACGGCCGGGCCGCGTCGGTGATCGACCTCGACTCACTCGGCCCGGGTCGCCGCGACGATGATCTGGCCTGCCTGCTCGGCCATGTCGCGGTACTGCCGAACCTCTCGCCCGAGCACTATCCGCGGGCGGCGGAGGTGGTCGAATCGTGGCGCACCGAGTTCGAACGCCTCGTGCATCCGGCCTCGCTGCGGGCCCGGACGGCGGCAGTGATCCTCAGCCTGGTCTCCGGCGCGGACGTGCCGACCGCGCTGGCCCGGCTGGACCTGGCCCGCGCCTGGTTGGTCAGGGCGCGCCAGGCTCTGCTCTAGCGGAGTCGTCGGTCTGGGTCGAGACCCCCTGCTCTGGGAGTCGTCGAGCTTGTCGGGACCCAGCCGGGTCGAGACCACCCCCTTCTCTAGCGGAGTCGGTGGTCGAGCTTGCCGAGACCCAGGATGGCGGCGGATCCACGTGTGGGCGTGCGTCGGCCAGCAGCTCCCTTGATGAGAGGTCTCTCATCGACTGCTCCCGCGTGACTCATCGGCTCGGGGTGGACTGGGCACCATGGACACCTCGAACCCGGTCCCGGGCCGCGGCGGGCGCTGGCTGGTCACCGGCGTGCTCGGACTGGCGGTACTCGGCGCCACAGGCTGCGCCACCGACACCGGACACCGCAGCCAGCCGGCCGGTCCCGCCGTCGTGCTCGACGCCCCGTCCGGCGCCGGCGGGCTGAGCCGTCCGCCGACCGAGAAGGTGACGGCAGGCAGCAAGGCGGACAGCGATGCCGCGACCACCTCGGTGGGCCCGGACGACCGCACATCGAAGCAGGTGCCCGCCGCCAAACCGAGGGCGATCGAGTCGCCCAACACACCCAAGTCACCGAACACCGGCAAGACGCCGGTCAGCCCGCCGTCCGCCCGGACGCCGTAGCGGAACGCTGCTCAACCCGACCACCGCGGGCTGAGCGTGTCGAACCTCGTGCGGGGTGAGGTTGAGGTCGCGACAAGCTCGACCAACGAAAGCGCGTCCTAGCGCACGGATCACGACCTCCTTTTCCGGGGTGCTCAGACCAGCCGATAGCCCATCCCGCGCACGGTTTCGAAACGCGCCGTGCCGAGCTTGCGGCGCAGGTAGCGGACGTAGACGTCCACCACGTTCGATCCGGGGTCGAAGTCGTAGCCCCACACGCTGGAGAGCAGCTGTTCCCGGCTGAGCACTTGGCCCGGGTTGGTCAGGAACGCCTCGGCCAGGGTGAACTCGCGAGCCGACAGGTCGACCTCGCGGCCGTCCACGGTCGCCCGGCGGGTGCGCAGGTCGAGGCTCAGGTCGCGGTGGCTGAGCACGGTCGCGGACGCCGCGGTGCCCGGGTCGGTGCGCAGCCGCAGCCGCACCCGGGCCAGCAGTTCCTCGAAGCTGAACGGCTTGGCCATGTAGTCGTCGGCGCCGCCCTCCAGGCCGGCAACGGTGTCGGTCACCGACGAGCGCGCCGTCAGCATGATCACCGGGGTGGTCAAACCCTGACCGCGGAGCCGGTCGAGCACCTCGAAACCGTCGATGTCCGGCAGGCCGACATCGAGGATGACCAGGTCGAAGTCGCCCGACACCGCGAACTGGGCGCCGACGATCCCGGTGTCCTCGACATGCGTGCTGTAGCCGGCGGCCCGCAGCCCCTTGGCGACGAAGGACGCGATCCGCGGCTCGTCCTCGATGATCAGGATCTGGCTCATCCGGTGGCCTCCAGGACTGGGGTGGACTGCGCTGGGGTGGATCGCAGGGGGAGCACCAGGGCGATGGTACTGCCGGTGCCCAGGGTGGAATCGATGTCGACGCGACCACCATGGGCGGTGACGATCTTGTCGACGATCGCCAGTCCCAGACCGGTGCCGTCCGCGCGCAGCGGGGCGTCGGCGCCGCGTCCGAACCGGGAGAGCACCAGGTCCCGCTCCTCGGCGGAGATGCCGGCGCCCTGGTCGCGGACCCACAGCCACAGCTCGCGGTCCCGGACGGCGCTGCCGAGCGCGATCGGGGTGTCGGCTGGGGAGTACTTCACCGCGTTGGACGCCAGCTGCAGCCAGGCCTGGGTCACTCGCTGGGCATCGAGGGTCGCCGCGGTGTCTGCCAGGTCGTCCAGCAACCAGCGTCGTGGGGCCAGTCCGTGAGCCTTCTCCAGGGTCTCGTCGGTGAGCCGTCCGATGTCGGTGGGACGGGGCTGCAGGAAGTCGCTGCGCTCGGCCTTGGCCAGGGTGAGCAGGTCGTCGACCAGGCGTCCCATCCGGTCGAGCTCGTCCAGCGACAGGGCTCGGGTGGCACCGACGTCGCGGGCGTCGGTGGCGTCCATCAGCTCGAGGTGCCCGCGGACGATGGTCACCGGGGTGCGCAGTTCGTGGCCGACGTCGTCCAGCAGCTGGCGCTGACTGGCCATGGCGGCGTTGAGCCGGTCGAGCATTGCGTTGACGGTGCGGGTGAGCGCCGACAGGTCATCGTCGCCGTGCACCGGGATGCGGCGGCTCAAGTCGTGCTCGGTGATGTCCTCGGCGGTGGTCCGGAGCAGCCGGATCGGTTGCAGCAGGCGTCCGACCAGCAGCCAGATGAGGAACCCGACCACCAGCAGCGAGCCCAGCGCGACCAGGGCGTAGGTGCCGTAGGTGCCGCGCAACACCGCCTGCTCGGCGCGCATGTCGAAGGTCTGGACGAGTGCGCCGCGGGCGTTGGGGAACTGGACGGGCGTGACCGCATAGGAGTGATCGGCGACCGCCGTCTTCAGCCGGCCGCGGGTGACGTGGTCGAGCGCGGCGAGCGGAACCACCGTGTTGACGAACTCCGGATCCTGCTCGGGGCGGAAGCTGACGCCTTCCGGGGCCGTCCAGACCACCCGGGAGCCGACGATCCCCAGCTCGCTCTCATTGGCGGCCAGCACCTGTCGCTGCATCGCGACGCGGATCAGGTCCTCGGGGTTGGTGAACGGGCGTCCCGTGGTGGGATCGATGCCCGGCGTGCAGTTGGCGGTGTGACCGCAGGCCAACACCCGGAACTCGTCGACCGCCCGCGCCAGATAGCCCTCGACCCGGCGCTCAGCCATCGCCGACTCGAGCGTGTACGCGGTCAGCCCGGCGATCGTCAGCGCCAGGGCCGCCAAGGCGAGGACGGCTGCGATGACGCGGGCCCGCACGGTCCGTAGCCAGGGGAGCCGCCCAGTCTGGCGGGCAGGCTGCGTCCGGGAGGCCATGCCTCATTGTGGCAAAGCCGATCGGAGGTGCCGGTGAACTTCGGGTGAGAGTGCTCTCATCGACGTTGCCCTGGTTCGGGTTGGTCTCCGTGGTTCAAACCAGGGAAACGACATCGAAGCACGGAACGTGAGAGCTCTGAGGAGAGAGTTCGTTGCGCGCTCGGAAGTGCGTTCGGCAACGGCAAACGCCCCGGGTTTCCCCGGGGCGTCGGCTGGTGGCCAGGACCGGGATCGAACCGGTGACCTTTCACTTTTCAGGCGAACGCTGCTACCAGCTGAGCTACCTGGCCTCTGAGCGACGATGCGCTCAGCGACCCCGACGGGACTCGAACCCGCGACCTCCGCCGTGACAGGGCGGCGCGCTAACCAACTGCGCCACGGGGCCCTTACAGGCCTCACCGGTCGTTCCCGACCGGCCTCGAAACTATAACAGTCCCTTGCCACGGCGTCGAAATCGGTCGGGCGGGGGCTGGTGGCCGAGTGGACGGCGTGCCACCCGGCGGACGGTACGTGGGGTAGCCGCAGGCGTCCGACAAGCGGAAACCCCCTCCGAGGAGGGGGCTTCACGCGGCATCCCCAACGGGATTCGAACCCGCGCTGCCGCCTTGAAAGGGCGGTGTCCTAGGCCGCTAAACGATGGGGACCTGACCGAAGAACCATACCCGTCCTGACCACGCCCGCCCAAACCTGAACGGCGCCCGGGTCGAAGGGGAGGCTCACCGCTCGGGGCAAAGCGTGAGCGCTCGCGGAACCCGCTCGCCCAGGCACATTCGCTCGGCCAGCGTCAGCACGCCCTGCCGCTCGACGGCAGTCAGCGGTTGCTCGTCCTCGGACAGCACGTCGGCCAGGTGCTCCCAGAACGATCCGCAGCCGGAGGGAACCGGAGTCGGCTCAGCCGAAGTCGACGTCGCGGTCACGCAGCCAGGCCCGCAACCGCTCTACCTTGCGGACCACGCCATGGGACGCGGTCGGCGTCCGGACCCATTCGGCGCCGGCGAGTAGGCCGTACTCGGCGAGTGGACGGCGACCCTTCAGGAAGACCAGCGACAGCCGGGGCCACTCCATCAAGCTCATCGGCTCTCCCGGCAGGCGATCGGTGAGCAGCCCGATCAACTCAGCGATCGCGTCCGGCGACCGCTCGACCGCCAGTCGGTCGTTGGCCGCCCGGTGTTTCGGGTCGAAGCCGGCTCCCGCGATGACGATCACCTGATCGGCCACCAGCAACCGCTCAGCCTCGACCACATCGGCCCCCTGTGCAGGGTCCTGCCTCCAGACTCCGATCACCCGCGCCGCGCCGAACCTCATGCCGAGAAGCTCCCTGGCGTTCTTCATCACCGGCGCACGGACGGGCACCCGGAACCCCGCGGAGTCGTCCGTCCGGACCAGGCCGACGAAGCGCTCGGGCACCCGGTCGGACGCGTCCAGCCGCCAGATGCGCTCGGTGCACTCCGGGCAGTCGCCCGGCGCGGCCTTGAACAGATGGCGGTACAAGTCGACCTGATCGGCGGGAATGCCGCACAGCGTGGGCCAGTCGGAGCCGGGCTGGGCGTGCTCGACGCTGCTGGAGCCGTCGCGCAGCCGGGCGGCCGGCACTGCCGCTGGCTCGCCGACTTCCTCGGGCTGGACCACGTTGTGCAGCGTAGTTCGTGCTGACTACAGCGCCTCGGCGGCCCGGCGGGCTCGCCGGGTGGCGAGGTAGCAGCGGAACAGGAACCCGGGCGTCGGCGGAATCCAGCCAAGTTGCATGCCCATCCCTTGGTCGTCGCGGACGGCCCAATGCTCGATGACCAGACCGTCGACGATGCGCTGGAAGTGGGCCTGCGCGACGGTGAAGGTCTTGTCGGTGGACGCGAACGCGCGCTCGACGGTGCCCTCCGGCGTCCAGACCACGAAGTCGCCGGTGTGGCGTCCGGACATCGTGCCGTAGGTGACGACGACATCGTCTTGGACGACCGTGGTCTCGGTGGTCCAGCGCAGGTCGCTGAACCCCGTCCGCAGCCACTCGCCGGTGGCGTGGAAGGCGGCCGGGCCCCTGCCGCGGGTCGCCGGCGGCTCGGTGAGCGACATCCGGTTGAACGCGTCCGGGTGGACGACCGTCGCCAGGTCGGCGAGGGAGCCGCCCAGGGTGGCGTGGATGGCGCGCTCGGCGAGGCGGCCGAGATCGGTCTGGGTAAGTGTGGCAGTCATGGTTCTTTCCTTTCGATACAGTGAACTGGAACCAATAAGTACAGTAGACTGCATCGAACAATCAGACAAGCCCTCAGCGACCGGAGATCAGGTGGCCTACGACAACAGCTCCCGGACGGCCTCGGCCCGGGAGACCCGACGGCGGGTTCTCGACGCGGCCCGGACCTCCTTCCTGAAGCACGGCTTCGCCGGCACCACGATCCGTGCCGTCGCGGAGGCCGCCGAGGTGTCGCAAGAGACGATCTATAAGACCTTCGGCGGCAAGGCGGGCATCCTGAAGGCGGTCTACGACACCTCGCTGGTCGGCGATGACGAGGCGGTGCCGCTGGCCCAGCGTCCGGAGGCGCTCGCCGTCCTCGACGCCACCGGCCCGGTCGAGGCGGCGGCCGCCTACGCACGACTGGCCGGCACGATCTCCGCCCGCATCGATCCGCTGCTGCGCATGGTGCTCGGCTCCCGGGACGCGGACGCCGCGCTGTCGTCGTTCGCCCGCACCATCGACGAGGAACGCTGGGCGGGCAGTTCGTTCTGGGTGGGACGCTGGCATGCCGAGGGCTGGCTGCGCGAAGACCTCGACGTGGACCGCGCCGCTGACATCCTGTGGGTGATCAACGCCAACGAGCCGCGGTGGCTGCTGCAGGACCGAGGCTGGACGGGTGACGAGATCACCGCCTGGCTGGCCGACATGTTCTGCCGCGCCCTGCTGCCCTGGACACCGCCCGCCGGCCAGACCTCGCCGCTGGGTTCGGCACGGCGGTGATGGGTGGGCGTGGCAGGCTGGCGTGATGGGTTCGCCAGCCGACGTCCGGCTCTCGTTCAACGAGGCCGCCGAGACCTATCACCGGGTCCGGCCGTCCTATCCGGCAGCACTGTTCGACCGGCTCTTCCGGCTGCTGCCCGCCGAACCCGAGATTGTCGAGGCCGGTCCCGGAACCGGTCAGGCCACGAAGGATCTGCTGGGCCGAGGAGCTCGGGTGCATGCCGTCGAGATCGGGCCGGCGATGGCGGCCGTGCTGCGCGCGAACCTGCCCACCGACCGGCTGCGCGTCACCGTCGGCGACTTCGAACTCGCCGACATCGCGCCCGGTTCCGCGGACGCGGTGTTCTCCGCCACCGCCTACCACTGGATCTCACCGGCGGCCCAACTTGATCGTCCGGCCGCCCTGCTGCGACCCGGCGGCGTCCTGGCGGTCGTCGACCTTATCCAGGTGGACTCACCTGAGGATGCCGGGTTCTTCGCCGCTGCCCAGCCGGTCTACGAACGGTACGGGCAGGGCCATACCGGCCCGCCGGCACCGTCCCGGGCCAACGTGCAGCCCGAGATCCGACGGTTGTTGGACGCCGACGCGCGCTTCGGGTCGATCGCCGTGCACCACTACGACTGGAATCAGCACTACAGCGCGGCCGAGTACCGGCGATTGATGGAGTCGTACTCGGTGACGCAGATGATGGCCGCATCCGACCGCCGGGGACTGCTCGCCGACATGGAACGGTTCATCGGTGACGAGTTCGGCGGACGCGTCACCCGTCCGTTGGTCGTCACCCTGACCATCGCGACGCTGACATAGGACCCGATCCCCGGAGTCGGGTTCGTCGAGAATGGAGCTGTTGCGGCGCCGACCAGGGGTTTCGACC
The DNA here is from genome assembly GCF_047602385.1 of Micropruina sp. Classification (GTDB taxonomy): domain Bacteria; phylum Actinomycetota; class Actinomycetes; order Propionibacteriales; family Propionibacteriaceae; genus Micropruina. The sequence continues at coordinate 462,607 of NZ_JASGHL010000004.1, read as the reverse complement.
CTCTCTCAACCCGCGATGATCAGGTCAGTTCCCGGAGTTGGCGTTGCGGTGCGGAGGCGACGGAGAATGGCCGGGTGGGGGAGCTGAGCTACGCCGAGATCAAGGCCGCGGCAACACGCATAGCGGGACGCGTCCGTCCCGTCACCGTAACCCGCGCGGACGACCTCGCGGTGGACGGTGGCGCGGCTGAGTTGTACCTGGCGCTCGAGTTCACTCAGCACACCGGAACCTTCAAGGCCAGGGGTGCCCAGAACTTCCTCCTCGCGCACCGGGAAGCCGGCACGCTGCCGGCGGCCGGTGTCACCATCGCCTCCGGCGGCAACGCCGGCCTCGCCTGCGCCTGGGCCGCGCGGGAACAGGCGGTGCCGGCCACGGTCTTCCTTCCGGCCACGGCGCCTCAGGTCAAGGTGCAACGGCTTCGGAGCTACGGCGCCGACGTCCGGCTGGTCGGTGCCGAGTACGCGGACGCGCTGACCGCCTGCCTGGAATTCGCGGACGTGACCGGTGCTTTGGCGTCCCATGCCTACGACCACCCCGACATCGCCGCTGGCGCCGGCACTGTGATGATCGAACTCCTGGAGCGGATCCACGGCCTGGACACGGTCGTGGTTGCGGTCGGTGGCGGTGGGCTGTTCGCCGGTGTGGCGACGGTCGCCCAGCAGCACCGAATCCGAACGATCGCCGTGGAACCGGAGAACTGCCGCGCGCTCAACGCCGCCCTGCAGGCGGGCCGTCCGGTCGACGTCCCGCTGAACTCGGTGGCCGCGGATTCCCTGGGTGCGCGCAGGGCGTCCGACCTGGCCCTGCGCGCCGCTCAGCACGAAGGCGTCCGGTCCGTTCTGGTCACCGACGCCGAGATCGTGCGGGCACGCCAGGCGTTGTGGGACGACTACCGGTTCGCGGTCGAGCATGCGGCCGGGACGGGGCTGGCCGGCGTCCGCAGCCCCACCGGGTATCGCCCCAGCGCCGGAGAGAAGGTCTGCGTGGTGCTCTGCGGCGCCAACACCGACCCCGCCGATCTCTAGATCAGCGCTCTGTGACCGAGGCGTCGCTGGTCGACGTCAGTCGGTATAGAAGCCGGCGAGGATCGGGCCGACGACCGCCGGGTCGGCGATGTGGCCGGCGACCTCGATCGTGGTTCGCCGCGCGTCCGGAAGTAGTTCGGCGACCGCGTCGGCCGCTGCAGTGTAGAAGTCGATGGGCAAGCCGGCCGAATGCGGGTCGCCTGTGACGCCGGTGGTAAGCAGTACCGGCTGGGTGACGGCGGCGAGCCGCTCGGCCGGCGGGCGTCCGTTGCCGAGGCAAGCAGCGTCGTAACGCAAGGTCGGAGCCAGTGCGCGCAGTGCCGTCCAGACCGGAGCCGTCTCGGCGGCGGCGATGCCCTCCTCGGACGAGCCGGCCAGCCTCATGAACAGCCGCAGCGCCTCGTCCGGGTCACCGGCCTCGAGCGCGGCGGCCAACTCGACGCGGTACTTGCGCCAGGCGGTGAGCAAGAACTCGTCGATGAGGTACGGGACTTCGTGGACGGCGATCCGGTCGATCGGCAGGCCCGCCGCCGCGGCTTCCAGGGCGAGCGCGCCGCCGGACGACGCGCCGAACACGTGTGCTCGGCCGCCGGCCGCATTGATGACGGCCGCAAGGTCCTCGATCTCGCGTTGCACCGAGTACGGCTGGGTGTCGCCACTGTCGCCGCGTCCGCGTCGCCGGTAGTTGACCACCGCAAACCCGTGGATGAGGTGGTCGGCCAGTGGAATGTTCTCGGTGCCGTCGTCCAGGCCGCCGCCGACCAGGACCACCGCCGGACCGTCACTACTGAGCTGGTCGTACCCGATCGGCGTCCCATCGGCTGAGGTCACGTGCGGCACTGGGCTCCCTCGGGTTGGTCGAACTCGTCGAGACCCCTCGGGCATCGGTAGCGCATGATCAGCGATTCCGGTGATCGTGGGGGCCCACAAGTCTGACCCGAGGAAACAGAAGAGTTCCCTACTTGTCGTAGACCGAGACGTGGACGTGGTCGTAGTGATTGGCGGTGTCGCCGCCCCGGTCCTCCATTTTTCGCCAGTTGGTGAAGGCGACGCTGCGTTCGACGTTCCAGCTTCGTTGCCGCCAGATCAGGTAGTGCACGCGCAATTCCTTGTGCCGCTCCTGCAAATAGCGGGCGATGGTGTCGCCCAGCGCCTTGCCGGTCGAGGTCTTGTATCTGGGAATCATGATGTCCAGGGCGCGTCCGCTCGGGTGGTCGGACGAGTATGAGCTGGAACTCCGCCAGCCGTACATCGTCTTGATCGCGGGAAACTCGGCGCGGATCAGCCGGACGATCCGCTTGATCGTGGGCTTGGTGCGGTCCAGGCTGGCGCTGCCGAGGCTGCCGCCGGGGTCGGTCACCGGCGGTTCGACCGTCCCCGTGGACGGCTTGGTCTTGGCCAGATAGGACGTGTACGCCCACGCCGGCCCGCCGTTGAAGATCACCTGGGTGCGCTTGTTCGCGGTCTTGCCGGTGACCAGGAGAACCGTCCCCAAGGTCACCTGGCCGAGCACGGTGGCATCGGCGGCAGAGGTGGCGCGAACGTTGACCTCGTCCACTGCCACATAGCGTCGCCCGGTGGCTTTCGGAAAACTGGGTCCCGACCCGAGCCTGGTCAGATACCCGGTCAACACCCACGCGGCGGCGTCGGCGCGGACGATCTGCGAATAGCTACCCGAGTGAGTGCCGGTCAGCGACACCACCGTGCCCTTCTTGAGGTCGCCGAAGGATGCGGCATCGACCGCCGGCGCTTTGCGCATTGCCAGCACCGCGGTGGTGCGTGCCGTGGACGTGACCGGCGGCAGCGGTTCGGCGGGGGAGGACGCCGGAGCGAGATAGCTGCCGGACACCCAGTTCGTCACGCCGTCCACCGTGACCTGGACGAACCGGCCCGAGGTGGTGCCGGTCGCCGTCACGGGGGTGCCTTTGCGTAGCACCTTGACCACCGCGCTGTTCACATCGGGCTCGGCGCGCAGGTTGACGTCGGCGGTGGTCACCATCGCGATCGTGGTGCTGGCCGGGGACGCGTCCGCGACATTGGGCACGATCAACCCGCTCAGGCTGAGACTCAACGCGAGTCCGGCGGTCACGGCGACTGCCGTCCGGGTCAGGCGATTCGGTGGCGAGACCATGGCGTCCTTTCGCTCCCCCTGGTTGCCGACGGGTGCCGCGGGAGCGAACGTCGCTCCAATGACCCTCGGATTGCGCTGGACTTTAACCCCGCTCAGTAAGTTCAGGACAGGGTCGGAAGGGGCATCCCGACGCATGACAAGCCGACGCGCCGGTGGGTGCGTGGTTGATCCGGGCGAACTCAGCGCTCAGTGTGGTCTCTACAGTGGCCACATGGCGGTCTCGATGAGTGCGGAGAGGTTCGATGAACTGGTGGACGCCGCTCTCGACCAGATCCCCGAGCGGCTGGCGGCCCTGGTGCAGAACTGCGTGGTCGTGATCGAGGCCCGAGCGCCGGAGCCGGACAGTGACCTTCTCGGCTTCTACGACGGAATCCCCTTGTCAGAGCGCGATTCTTGGTACTCGGGCGTGCTCCCTGACCGGATCGTGATCTATCGGGACGCGATCCTCGACCTGTGTGCAGACGATGCCGAGGTGGTGGAGGAGGTCCGCATCACCGTGTGGCACGAGGTGGCTCACTACTTCGGTATCGATGACGCGCACCTCGACGAGCTCGGCTACGCCTGACGAACGGCGGGATGCCGGACCCGGCTGATCCGGAATCCTGAAACACCTTGAGTGCAGGTTGAGATTTCTCCGCTTTCCGTCATCAGGCTTCCGCGTCGGTGGTGTCGCTCGGTGCCTGGATCATCCACGAACGGTTCCGCTCGGAGAGCCAGGTCGCCACGGTGCCGAGCGAGGTGTCGGGGATCCAGCCGGCCTGGAGGTCGCTGTGGGAGAACGCTCTGGCCAAAGTGTGCTCGGTGACTTGGGCGGCTTGGTCGGCGGTCGCCGTGACGGGCACACACCGCACTTTGCCGCGGATCGTGTTCGCCGCCAGGGTGTCGATGACGTCAGCGCCGAAAGCAGGTGCGACAAGCACCAACGGTCGTCCTGATCGCTGGGCGTTGGTGAGCAGGGGCAACAACTCCCGCACGGTGAGCAGCGGCTCTCCACAAAGCGCGATCAGCGGGTCGGAAGCCACCGCCCAGCCGCTTGCGGCGTCCGTGATGAAGCGGTCGTCCGGGATTCCGGCCCTGATGCCGGGTGCTGCGGCCCTCGCGGTCCTGAGGTCGGCGCGCTCCGGTTCGGTCAGTTCCGAGCCGGGCAGATCGGCGGGACGGCTGCGGGCCTCGAGTTCGCTCAGGTACTGCGGCGGTTCGGTGGTCGGTTCGAAGCGCGGGATGTCGCGCTTCGGGGGTGCGGCCATCGCGGCATCGCGTTCCCGCGTCTTGCGCCGGTCATCGACGTATCCGTAGATGACCACAGTGACGCCGGCCACGAGGATGATCGCGATGCCCCACCAGTCCATGGCCCCAGTGTGCCCGCCTCGTTCTCCGGGCTCGTGGCCGACGGGATGCCGCGCACCGGCAGCCCGGACGGTAGAGTGAGCACGCGCTACGCGCCGGGCCTATAGCTCAATCGGCAGAGCAGCGGACTTTTAATCCGCGGGTTCTGGGTTCGATTCCCAGTGGGCCCACTCTAGTCAGAGGCATATCCGGGTCCTTGCCGACGCCCCTCCTTGAACCCGTTGCTAACACTTTGCTACGCGGAGCCTCCGAGAGCCCTCGCGAAGGCCGCCGCGGCCGCTGCGCCGCCGGACGGGATGGCATGGCTGTAGACCCTCAGCGTGAGGGACGGGTCGGCATGCCCAGCCGAGCCGCGATCACATGGACAGTGATACCGGCACGCAGCAGCGTGCAGGCCTGCGAGTGGCGGCAGCCATGCAACGTGAGCCGTGGAAGGCCGAAGGCGAGGCTGTGCGGGTACTTCAGTCGGCGCGCCACGCGCGTCGCGGAAGGCAGCTTATTGGTCATGGTCGGAGGCTAACCAGAGATGTCCGCCTGACAGGTGGACACGCCCACCCGCATTGTCCAGATGCGGCGCGTCCTCCGAGTGGTGATGCTGGGCATCTCGCTGTGCACAGATGCGCACAACGCCGGGCCCGCTGGCATACTCCCGCCAGGAGTACCCCCGAGGAGCAACAGCCATGGCACGAGTACAGACAGGCTGCCGCGACTGCACGCGGTGCATGAACAGCGCAGCGGGAGACGCTATGCGCAACACAGGCCGCACGCTTGCAGCCGTCGGCACGGTAGGTATGAGCGAACTGGCCAGAGGATTCACCCGCAACTGCGGGGTGTGTGGCCACAAGCTGTCTCTTCATCAGGCGGAGGACTACCGTTCCAAGCGACAACAGGCAGGACTTGGACCCGGCCAGCAGGCTTGGCAGCCGCAGTGGCAGGCACCCGCGGCACCGCCACAGTCTCCTCAGGCGCAGTGGCCACAAGTTCCCGGTCAAGCCCCCTACCCGTACCCGCAGCAAGCAGTTCCACCTCAGCAGCAGATACCGCCGCAGCAAGGGCCTCCGCCTGGCTGGTACCCCGACCAGCAGAATCCCGCGGTCAAGCGCTGGTGGGACGGCTACCGCTGGACTGAGCACACTCAGGGCTAGGCGGCCAGCGGCGAGCCGCCGGTGCCAGGTCACTCCTCGGCAGGACACTGAACCGTGGCGCTGTCCGATTGGCTCAACCTGCTGGGCGCGTTGGTGACTGCGCTAGGCCTGGTCGTGGTGGCCCCCGAGGCACTGGGCACAGTGGCCCGGCAGCTAATGGCGGGGGCTGCTCATCTCGCGCGGCGGGCGCGCGGCCAACTGGCCCGATGGTTCCCCTCTCTGGGCAAGAGCACCTCGGCCACCGTGGGCGCCGTAGCTGCCAGCCTGCTGGGTATCGCGAGTAATGCTCGGGGTCGCATCGGTCCCACTGATATCGGAGACCACGCTCAGCAACTCGACCAACTCAGGCGCGTGGTGGCGGCCATCTACGCCGAACTGGACGAACTGCACGCCGCGCACGAGCAGTTGAAGGCCGAGCAATCCGCTCGGCTCGACGCCCTGACAGCGGAACTAGCGGCGGTGCAGCAAGCCCTGCGAGAGCAGGAGGACGAGCAACGCAAGCTCAATGGCAAAGGCTTCCCGCTGGCCGCTCTCGGACTTCTACCAAGTTCGGTGCCTGTCGATGTGCTGAACGGGCCCACGGGTTGGGCAGTACTGGCCCTGCTCGGGGGTTTTGCCGTCGTGGGCGCCCGCTGGCTGGCGGAGGCGCGCGGGGACATCGCCAAGGGCTGGCGCGAGGCGGCGGCGTCTAGGTGATGACGTAGTACCCGTGCCCTCGTGGGCAGTAGATGGTCCAGTCGGGGCCGCGCCAGCAGCGCGAACAGTGCGCGGTCTTGCACCGCAGGCACCAACCGATGTCAGCGAACGCCTCGCAGGCTCGCACGGGGTCGAACGGCTCGAACAATCCCCGTAGCTCTGCGGCCTCCTGCGCTCCGCCCGGCAGCGGGTCGCACCTCGGGCCGTTCCCGCTTGCTACGCCGGTGTACAGCATGCGCCAGGGTCGGCGGCCATCCGAAGCCGACGCACGGCGTGCCGGTGTCGGACGAGGTGGTGCAGCGGGCAGTGAAATCGCTGCAGGCGTACGAGGAATACCTGGCGGTGATCCCCGGGGCATCCGGCGACGGCGGAGAAGGCGGCATGACCTGGAAGCCAAACGCAAGGGTCTCCTTGCTACGGACTTGCTGACGGACCCGAGGTCACCGGATAGCACGACCCGTCACCAGCCATCACCTGGGCACTCACTTGGATGAACTCCAGAGGACCAGAAAACACGTCCGGACATCGGATGAAACGCCGTTCTCAGACTTTTGATCCGCGGGTTCTGGGTTCGATTCCCAGTGGGCCCACCAGCAGTTTCAGGCTAATGACTAGGTGAAACACTCGAATCGCCCCATCGCACTGGTGGGCAGACGTGATCAGATATACGCAGTCCTGACGCACGCGAAACGCACACGGAACGCACGAAAACGAGGCTGCGATTGCCGATCGGCGGGACTTCGGGTACATCTGCAGGCTGCCTTCAGGCAGGTACCAGGTCATCTACATGGGGCCGGACCTGGCCCGGCACAAGGCGCCGTCGACGTTCGAGAACAGGGACCTGGGGTTGTCGGCTCCGCAACGAGCGGCCGATGATCGAGGACACGGCCGCCGACGAGGTGCGCTGGGTCTCGCCGGCGGAGCGGATCGAGGCCGCGCGCCGCAAAGCCGAGCCCGAGGTGACGTTCGGCGACTACGGCGAGCGGTGGATCGGTGAGTGGCGCAACTCGAAGGGCGAGCCGCTGCGGGCGCTGACCCGTAAGGACTACGAGCAGGTGCTCGTGACCCCCCCTTGTGCCCGCGGCGGCGTGTAGCGGAGATCTCTTCTTGGCAGCGGCTCTGCTGCTACGCCCTCGCTTCAGCGCGCATCCGACGCCAGTGAGCAACGACGTGCCACGCAGCGACGATGCAGGCTGCACCTCCAACAAGCACAAGACCGATCAAGAAGGCCATCGTGAACCGATCAAGCCCCGACCGATCGGCGACGACATCATGGACTATCAGGGTCGCCTGCGCCAGAAACGCGAGACCGATTCCGAGCAGCGTCCAACGGGCAAGAGCTCTACCAATCGCAGCTCCCGCGACAGCAACAAGTCCCAAGCTCAAGACGGCAAGCCCATACAATCCGTCGTAGGGCCCGGCATCCTCGTCCATAGTCATCGTCACAGCCCCAAAGAACCCCAATGCGGCCAACCCAAAGCCAAGGACGACCAGAAAAACACGTCCCCGAAACCCCTCATCAGGATCGTGCGCCGGCGACATGCGGCAAGGCTAGCCGCGACGCCTATGTGCGGCACAACCCAGGCTGCCCGACCCTCCCGACGCCCCGAAACGTGCGCTTCTGCCGATAGCAGTGCCCGGCAAGGGAGGCAGTCGGAGGCGGATCCAGCCGCAGTGGAGTCCAGCAGAGTGGTGTACGACGGGCCCTGAAACGGTGCAATGGTCACCGAACGCCCGGTGGGACCAGTGGCGGCTGCACTCGGCGGCATCCGCAACGGCCTAGTCGCGGACCAAACCGCGGGCACATTTGTCTGTGGGTCAATCGTGTCGTCCGCGGTTTCGGCCACTGCGTCGCGGCGCAGATTTGAGGATCGCGTGGGGTCAAAAGGCCGCTCGGCCGGTGCCTGGAATCCACCCGGATCCCGCCCTCCTCGCCAGGTAGCAAACTGGAACGGAAAGACTCGAGAGACGTTGCTCGTGATCGGCACAGCCCGTTGCCACCGCGTCCTGGATACGAGCCCTGGCCAGCCGCTGATCGCTGCCGGGCGCCTCCGGAACCCGGCGCAGCGACTCGCCGCGGCTACGACGGTCGCACCGGGTAGCGCAGATGTGTCACGCCGGAGCCGGCAGTCACCGTCGGATTGCCCAGGACGGCGGGCGCGCGGTCCAAGTGCTCGAAGAGGCGGATTCCTGAGCCGAGTAGCACGGCGGCGATGTCGATCGCGAGTTCGTCGAGGAGTCCGGCGTTCAGCAGCTGCTGGATGGTGTCGGCGCCGTGCACGGCAACCGCCTTCTCGCCGGCCGCCGCCTTGGCCTGCTGGACGGCGCTGCCGAGGCCGTCGGTGACGAAGTGGACGGTTGAGTCGGGCCGCGGCCACCCAGCGGGAATCCGGTGGGTGAGCACGAAGGCAGGACCCCAGGCGTGGTTGCGCCCCCAGCCTTGTCGAAGGTGCGGCGTCCAGTCAGGACGGCACCTACTCTCAACCCCGCACCCCGGAATCCCTCAGCTTTCGTTGTTGTCCTCGGCCGCCCGGTCGCCGAGCCTGGTCAGGGCATCAACGGTCGGCGAGTCGGGGTCGTCACGGAAGGCCGAGCCGGCCGGGGGAGCTTTCCCGGTCTGGGCCCGCGGGTCCCGGGCCGTCGATACGCTGACAACGCACCGGTCGAAGAACCGGGCTCGAGGTACCGGGGATCGGATCCCGGCCCGGGCAGGGGAACGTGGTGAGATTCCACACTGTGCCGCACCTGTGATGCGCCGCGAGCGACGAGTCAGACCGCCTGCACCTCGGTGATCCGCGAGCAAGGAGCGATGAGGACAATCGATGTTCGCCGTGCTTGAGCAGTTCCCGATGTTGTTCTTCGCCGTACTGCTGGTGCTTGGCGCGCTGCTGGGGCAGGTCCGCCTCGCCGGCGCCACGCTCGGACCGGCCGCCGTGCTGTTCGTCGCTCTCGGGCTGACGGCGTGGGGGATCACCCAGGGCGTGCAGCTGACCGTGCCCGAGGTGCTGGGGACGTTCGGGCTGATCCTGTTCACCTACACGGTGGGGATCATCTCGGGACCCAACTTCTTCGGCTCGCTGCGGCGCGGCTGGCCGGTGATGCTGACGACTGTCGGCTGCCTCGCCGTCGCGGCAGTGGTCGGCGGGCTCGCCGGCCGGGCGCTCGGCCTGCCGACCCCGGTGATCGCCGGGACCTTTGCCGGGGCGCTCACCAATACGCCGGCCCTGGCCGCTGCCGGTCAGGCAGCCGGGGACCCACAGCTGCCGGCGGTCGGATATTCGATCAGCTACCTGTGGGGCGTCGTCGGGATGCTGCTGGCGACGGCGTGGGCGCTGCGCCGGGGGGTGCGGGAGCCGACGACGGCGTCCCCGCGACTGGAGCAGCGGACCGTGCGAATCGATCGGGACGACCGGGTCACGGTCGGCGCGGTGCTCCGCGAGCGGGCCGGTGCGGTGACGGTGACCCGGGTCAAGCACCTGACCGGGCCGATGGTGGTGGCCTCGCCCGACGAATCGCTCGGCAAGGGGGACCTGATCAGCGTGATCGGACCCGGGGATGACCTCGACTCGGTGGCCGACGAACTCGGCCACACCTCGTCGGTGGACATCATCGGTGATCGCACCGACCTCGACTCCAATCGGGTGACGCTGTCCGTTTCCCGGTTCGCCGGCCACGGCATCGCCGCCCTCGGGCTCGGTGAACGCTTCGGCGGGCACGTCTCTCGGGTGCGACGGGGCGACATCGACATGATTCCGACCGCGGACCTCGTGCTGCAGTTGGGCGATCGGCTCCGGGTGGTGGCGCCGCGCGAGCAGATGTCGGCGATCCGCGCGTACCTCGGTGACTCCGAGCGAGGCTTCTCCGACATCAATCCGCTCGGCCTGGCGCTGGGCCTCGCCACCGGGATCGGCGTCGGGATGATCCCGGTCCCGTTGCCCACCGGCACGTTCACCCTCGGGTCCGCGGCAGGGACGCTGCTCGCCGGTCTGGTCTTCGCCCGGATCGGACGCGTCGGAGCCGTCCCGATCTCAATGTCCACCGCGGCCGCGCACGCCTTGTCCGCGCTCGGCATGCTGGTCTTTCTCGCCTACGCGGGCACCAAGGCGGGCGTGCTGTTCGTCGCTGCGATGTCGTCCAGTCTGGGTTGGAAGGTGGCATTGCTCGGCTTCGCGATTACGGTCGTGGCGGCCGCCGGACTGTTGATCGCCGGACGCCTGCAACGCACCGACTGGATCCAGCTCTCCGGTCAGCTGGGCGGGGCCCAGACCCAGCCCGCCCTACTGGCGTACGCGAACACCCGCAGCGGGTTCGACAACCGGGTGTCGCTGGGTTACGTCCTGGTGTACCCGGCCGCAATGGTCGGCAAGATCGTGCTCGCCCAGCTGCTGGTACTGCTGGCCTGATCGCCTCCGGTGCCGTGGTGGGGCCTCGGGCCCACTGCGTCTTCGACGTGTGTGGGGAAGGCCGGTCGCGCTCCCGTCGACTGCTGCTCGGCGAGGACGTTGGACGCCGGGGCTAGGCTCACCGAGACCTTCCGGACGAGCGCAGATCCACCCAACGAGAGGACCCCGATCATGCAGCGGATAGTTCCGAACCTCTGGTTCGACCACAACGCCGCCGAGGCGGCCGACTTCTACACCGCCGCCTTCCGCGACGCCCGGATCGTCGAGACGGTGCGCTACCCGTCCGAGGGGCTGCTCGACTTCCAGGCTGACCTCGCCGGCGAGGCGCTCACCGTCGAGTTCGAGATCGGCGGCTACCGGTTCATCGGCATCAACGCCGGCGCCGAGTTCCGGCCGAACCCGTCGGTGTCGTTCTTCGTGAACTTCGACCCGTCCGTCGACCCCGACGCCCGCGCGCACCTGGACGAGTTGTGGGGCAGGTTGTCCGAGGGCGGCAAGGCCCTGATGGAGCTGCAGGAGTATCCGTTCAGCCCGCACTACGGCTGGATCGAGGACCGCTACGGGGTGAGCTGGCAGCTGATGCTGACCAGCGCCGAAGGCGAGCCGCGTCCGTTCATCATTCCCAGCATCATGTTCGGCGACACGGTGCAGGGCCGCGCCGCCGAGGCGATGGCGTACTACACCTCGGTCTTCGACGGACGCGTCGGCTCGGTGGTCCCGTACCCGGCCGAAGCCGGTCCGATGGCCGGCGCCGTCATGTTCGGCGAGTTCCAGGTACTCGACCAGTGGTTCGCCACCATGGACGCCGCCGGCCAGGACTTCACCTTCACCTGCGGCGTCTCGCTGATGGTGCACTGCGACGGTCAGGACGAACTGGACCGCTACTGGGCGCAACTCAGCGCCGTCCCGGAGGCAGAGCAGTGCGGCTGGTGTGCCGACCGGTTCGGACTGTCCTGGCAGTTGGTCCCGGCGAATCTGGACGAGCTGATGGGCAAGCCGGACGCCTTCGCCACGCTGATGGGCATGAAGAAGATCGAGATCGCCGCGTTCGGCTGACGCCCCATGCTGTCGGGCGGGCCGCGATTCCACTCCTCGGACGCCGATTGCCGGAAAAGTATCCATCGCTACCTACGATCCCGTAGGGTTTGAGTCAACTGTTCTCGAGCGCCGCCCGGGTTTCCTCTGATTGAACGGTCCTGTCGTGAACGATCAACAGAGAGAGACTGCATGTCGGCCACTGATGCCCCTGCGCCCGTCCGCTCGAACCGCGCCGTTGCGGCTCGTGCCGAATGGGAGCGTCGCACCAATAGCTTCACCGAACTCGCCCAGCAGGTACGCACCGCCGGCCTCAACGCCCGGACGACCGGCTTCTATCTCACCCTGTTCGGCGTCCTGGTCGCCGCGCTGGCGGGCGCGCTCACCGGACTCGTCCTGCTCGGTGATTCGTGGTTCCAGCTGCTGATCGCTGTCGCGCTGGGCATCCTCTTCACCCAGTTCGCGTTCCTCGGCCATGAGGCGTCCCATCGCCAGATCTTCGCCACCGGCCCGGCCAACGACCGGTTCGGACGCCTGCTCGCGACCGGCTTCGTCGGGATCAGCTACGCCTGGTGGATGACCAAGCACACCCGGCACCACGGCAACCCGAACCAGATCGGACGCGACCCGGACATCGCTCCCGGCTGGGTGTCGTTCACCGAGGACGACGCCGTGCACGCGACCGGCTTCAATGCCTGGATCACCCGGCGACAAGGGTGGTTGTTCTACCCGCTGATGCTGCTGCTCGGCCTCGACCTGCACCAGGCCTCGATCCGGCGGCTGTTCCGGCCCGGCCGGCTCGAGGGTCGCGCCCTCGAACTGACGCTGATCAGTGTCAGGTTCGCGCTCTACCTCGCGCTGGTGTTCTGGGTGATGCCGGTCGGCCTGGCATTCGCCTTCCTCGGCGTCCAGCTCGGTGTGTTCGGCCTCTACATGGGCATCAGCTTCGCGCCTAACCACATCGGCATGCCGATCGTGCCGCACGGGGCGAAGCTCGACTTCCTGGACAAGCAGGTGATGACCTCGCGCAACGTCTCCGGTGGCTGGTGGGCGACCGCTCTGATGGGCGGGCTGAATTACCAGATCGAGCACCACCTGTTCCCCGGGATGCCGCGTCCGCATCTGCACCAGGCTCGCGTCCTGGTCCGGCAGCATTGCGCGCGCTACCGGGTCCCGTATGTGGAGAACGATCTGGCGGCGGCGCTGACCATCGTCGTGCGCTACATCAACGACGTCGGCTGGGCAGCCCGGCACAGCTTCAGTTGCCCGGCGGCGGCCAGCATGGGACGCGGCTGACCGGAGCCAGTAGGCATGGAAATGGGGACGGGCCGATCGGCCCGTCCCCATCTCACGTCTGGGTTCAGAGGTCAGAGCGCCCGGATGTTGGCGGCCTGCATGCCCTTCTGGCCACGCTCGGTGTCGAACTCGACCTGCTGGCCCTCGAAGAGATCCCGGCGTCCCCGGCCCTCGATCGCGGTGAAATGCGCGAAGACGTCGGCCGAGCCGTCGTCGGGGGCGATGAAGCCGAACCCCTTCTCGGAGTTGAACCATTTGACAGTGCCAGTGGCCATGTCGGTATTTCCTTCTTTGTTGCGCGGATCGCGGACGCGATCCTGGTGACCACCCCGACGGCGCCGGGATGGGAATCATGGATGGGTGGCGCGGCGGTTGCCGCACCGGGTGATCGAGGGCTTATCCGGTGAGCCGGGACGACCGGTTGGTCTGGCTCACCGACTCCGTGCGTGCCCGGAAAGCACGCCGGTGATCGGGCTGCCGATCCGCGCGAGGTTGGGGGTGGTTCGCGCGAGAAACCAGGCTACCACCGTTTGACCAGGCTCGATTCTCGTCGCGTCCGGCGAGTGTGCGATGATGGACGACAGGGCGCGACAATCGCAGCCCGGCATCGCACCACTTTCCGCACCGCGTCCGGCGCATTGACCGCCGACGAGCGCGAGCGGACCTTGGACCGTGGTGAATCCTTCTTCGAAAGCAGTCCTTTCGTGTCACGACATGAATCCGTCCCGGTGACCTTCGCGTCCCTGGGCGTTCCCACCGCGCTCATCGCTCCGCTGAGCGGACGCGGCATCACCGAACCCTTCCCGATCCAGCAGGCCACCCTGCCGGACACCCTTGCCGGCCGGGACGTCCTGGGCCGCGGCCGGACGGGTTCCGGCAAGACCCTGGCCTTCGCCCTGCCGCTGGTGGCCCGACTGGCCCGACTGGTGCCGTCGGCGTCCGGAATCGCCCCGCGGACACGTCCGGGCGCCCCGCGCGGACTGGTGCTGGCCCCGACCCGCGAGTTGGCGAACCAGATCCTGGAAACCCTGGAACCTCTGGCCAAGGCGGCCGGACTACGGGTGATGACCATCTTCGGCGGTGTCGGCCAGGGCCGTCAGGTGCAGCAATTGAAGGCCGGCGCCGACATCGTGGTCGCCACCCCCGGACGACTCGAGGACCTGATCGGTCAGGGCCACGCCCGGCTCGACGCCGTCGCCGTCACCGTGCTGGACGAGGCCGACCACATGGCCGACCTGGGCTTCCTGCCCGCGGTCACCCGCATTCTCGCCGGCACGCCGTCCGCCGGACAGCGGCTGTTGTTCTCGGCGACCCTCGACAACGGCATCGACAAGCTGGTCAACCGGTTCCTGAGCCGACCGCTGGTGCACAGCGTCGACGGGGCCGAGTCGCCGGTGACCGCGATGACCCACCACGTCTTCCTGGTGCCGGACGCGTCCCAGAAGCGGGCGATCGTCCGCGAGCTCGCGGCCGGCACGTCGCGTCGGCTGCTGTTCACCCGGACCAAGCACCAGGCCCGCCGGCTCGCCCGCGAACTGACCGCCGACGGCGTCCCGGCGGTCGAGCTGCACGGCAACCTGTCTCAGAACGCCCGCGAGCGGGGGCTCAAGGCGTTCGCCGACGGCCGCGTCCGCGTCATGGTCGCCACCGACATCGCGGCCCGCGGCATCCATGTCGACGAGGTCGACCTGGTCGTCCATGTCGATCCGCCGGCCGAGCACAAGGCCTACCTGCACCGCTCCGGCCGGACGGCACGGGCCGGCAACGACGGCGACGTGGTCACCCTGGTGCTGCCCGAGCAGCGCCGGGACTTCTCGGCACTCGCCCGAGCCGCCAAGATCACCGCGCAGCCGAAGCCGGTCCGCGCCGGTGACCGGCAGGTCGTGGCGGTGGCCGGTGAGGTGGCCGCGCCGGTGGCGGCGGGGGAGATCCCCAGCGAGGCCGCTCAGTTGGTCAAGGGCGAGTCGGCGCCGTCGGGGGGCGGCCGGTCCAGCCGTGGTGCTGGTTCCGGCGGACGCCGAGGCGGGGGCAATGCCTCCGGTGGCGGTCGCGGGCGTCGCGGCTCCGGTGCCGGTTCCCACCCCGAGGCCGGCGGCAGGCGTGGCGTCGCCCCAGCCGGGTCGTCGGTTAGCCGCGGGGACGCGGTGGTCAAGCTCTCCCGGCAGGGCAGCGGCGGCCGCCGCCGGCGTCCGGGATCGCGGTTGTCGGCCTGAGTCGGCCCGAGTCCCTGGTTGAGCCGTTCGCTGGTTGAGCTTGTCGAGACCTCGGACGGCATGGCCTGTGCGCCTACCGGTTGGGCAGCAACTAGACCGTGATCACGCTGACCAGGCCGAGGTCGGCCAGCACGGCGAAATCGTCGTCCTGGGTGACCACCGGCAGGTTGTTGGCAATGGCCGCGGCGGCTATCCACAGGTCGTTGACGTTGATCCGCCGGCCGGCCTGATGCACCTCGACCCGGAGCCGGGCCCACGCCGCGGCAGCGCTGGCGTCGATCACTACGGGATCGAGTCGGGAGACCTGCTCCAGCGTCCGCAGCCGGGCCGCACGATCGGCGACCGTCCGGGCGGCGAGAACGCCCGCCTCCAACTCGGCGAGCGTGACCACCGAGACCCGTAGTTCCTCGGGGATCCGATCAAGCGCCAGAGGCCGACCGCTCTCCGACGCGATGAAGAGGCTCGTATCGGCCAAGCCGACCGGTGTCGGCGTCACGACGGGTCACCGAGGTCGTCGGTGGTGTCGTCGGAGATCCAGGCGAGGTCAGCGCGTAGCCCCGGATCGGGTAGCGCACCGCTCCGTAGTCGTACCAACTCGGCCCGCGAGAGGGTGCTGGGCCGCAGGTCGAGTGGACGGGTGATGCGCGCCACCGGGCGACCGTTCAACGTGACGGTGACGTCGGTCCCCTCGGCCACCTGTCGGAGCACCGCGGCTGTGTGATTGCGGAGGTCTCGACTGGCGACAGTGGTCATGTGCGCAACTGTAGCAATCTGCGCACACCGGCCCGCTGGGCAGGCGCGGCGGGTATGTCCTATCGGGCGTTGAGACCGGCGAGCGCGTAGTGGCAGAACAGGTCCACCAGCTCCTCGGTCCGGGCGGACTCAGACGCCTCGGTCAGGCTGGGCAGTAGCCCGCGGAACATGCCCACCAGCAATCCGGCGTCCAGTTCGGGGTCGACCTGCGCGGGGACGGCGCCGGCCACCCGTGCTGCCCGCAACTGATCGGCGACGTAGGTCGTCCAGCCGCTGGCCGGGGCCGGGTCGAGCCGCGGGACGCGGTGCTCATCGAGCAGCCGGATCGCCGCCCGGGTCACCGGGTCGGACGCGTAGCGCCGCGCCACCTGCCCCGACACCCAGCGCAGCCTGGACAACGGCTCGGCCTCGACGTCCAGCGACGTCCTGCGGAGCAGCTCCCACGCCTCGAGTTCCTGGCGGACGACGGCCTCGGCCAGTTGCTCCTTGGTGGCGAAATGGAAGTGCACGGTCGCGCGGACCAGTCCGAGCCGAGCGGCGACATCGCCCAGGGTGGTCGCGGCGAACCCGTGCTCGTCGAACTCGGTCGCGGCCGCGATCAGCAGCGCACTGCGGGTTCGCTCCCGCTGTTCCGCACGTGCCATTCATCACCCCCTAGCCGGGGTCAGTTTAGGGGAGGGCGTCCGGGCATGGGACGGGCCCGCCCACCTGGGTGGACGGGCCCGTCTTTTGGGGGTGGCGGCTTCTACAGGACGCGGATGCCGGCTCCGTAGTAGCCCGACCAGCCCGAGTCGGCCCAGGCCCAGCTGTTGCCGTTGTACCAACCGGAGACGGCGTAGCGGCTGCCGTGCACGGCCCACGACTGGGTGTACTCGCCGGCGGTCGAGCGGGCGCTCGCCGAGGAGTAGTCGTACCAGGCGTGCAGGCTGTAGTACACGGTGGCCTGGGCGGGGGCCGCGGCGGCCACCGCGATCCCGGCGAGGGCGGACGCCAGGGCGCCGGCCCGGACCAGCTGCTTGCCGGACTTGCCGAGCTTGCCGCCCGTATCGGCCTTGGTGGGGGTGGTGATGGTCATGGTCGTTTCCTTCGTGGTTGTACCGGATTCCCCGAAGCGATGTGCACGTCGCCAATGGGCTGGAAGCGGATGGCCGATCCGTTTCACTGACTGGCTAGTCAGTCAGTGATTCGAAAGTAACGTCGGCCCCGGAAGGGGTCAAGCAGGTCTGCGGATATTGGTACGTGCAGAATTGCCTAGTATCAAACGGCGCTTTCGCGACTCATCTGTACCCGCGCGCGAAGGCCGCCGCCGTCCCTCGGGGTCAGTTGCAGCCGGCCGCCGTGGGCCCGCGCCACCGCGTCCACGATCGCCAGACCGAGCCCGTGCCCGGGAGCGGGCGAGCTGCGTTCGCCGCGCCGGAACGGCTCGATCAGTCCGGACGCCTCCGCCGCGGAGAAGCTGCGACCCGGGTTCTCGATGACCAGCTCGACGCCGGTCTCGGTGAGCCGCTGATCGACGCGGATGGTCTCGCCCACGGCGGTGTACTTGACGGCGTTCTCGATCAGGTTGGTCACCGCCCGGATCAGCATGGTTTGGTCGCCGGTCACCTCGGCGGCCATCAGCGAGACGTCGACCTGGAGGCTCTTGGCGGCGATCGCCTCGGCCTGCTCGGCCAGGACGCCGCGCACCACCTCGTCCAGTTCGACCGGGCCGGAGTCGGCCAGCCCCTGGCCGGCCCGGGCCAGCTGCAGCAGGGCCGCGATCAGTTGTTCGCTGTGCTGGTTGGCGGCGAGCGCTCGCCGCACATCGGGTACCACCGCGGGGTCGAACCGGCCCTGCAGCAACGGCGCCTCCAGTGCGGTGCGAGTGGCGGCCAACGGCGTCCGGAGTTCGTGGGACGCGTTGGCGACGAACCGCTCCTGGCGTTGGAAGCCGTCCTGCAGCCGCTCGAGCATCGCGTCGAAGGTGTCGCCGAGGGCGGTCATCTCATCGCGTGGCCCGGGCAGCGCGAGCCGGCGGGTGAGGTCGCTGGCGGAGATGTCGGACGCCAGCCGGGTCACCTCGCCGATCCGGGCGACCAGGCGTCCGGACAGCCACCAGGCCAGCGCGGCCGCAGCGACCGCCAGCGCCAGGACCAGCGCCAGCGAGCCGAGCATGGTGTTGCGCAGCACCTCGTCGCGGACGGTCGTCAGTTCGCCACTGGTCGCGACCCCCGGACGGGCGTCGCCCGACCCGGCACCGGACGGTGGGGTGGCGTTCCCGACCGAGACGGTGGAGGTGTGCAGCTGCTGGCTGAAGAAGCCGGCCATCATCGCGTACTGGGCGGCGAGCAGGACGATCCCGCCGACCACGAACGCGGTGGCGATCAGCCAGGTCAGCCTGCCCCTGAAGCTCATCACGAGGCCGCCAACCGGTAGCCGTGCCCGGCCACGGAGTCGATCAGGTCGGGCTGGCCGAGCTTGCGTCGCAGCCCGTAGACGACCACTTTCACCACCCCGCGAGTGCGTTCGTAGGGGTCCTCCCAGACCTCCTCGAGCAGGTCGTCGACGGTGACGAAGCCGCCGTCGGCCTGGGCCAGGCAGGCCAGCACGCCGAACTCCTTCGACGTCACCCGGACCGGACGCCCGCCGCGCTCGACCAGCCGGCGGGCGGTGTCGATGGTGAGATCGCCGACGGTCACCACCGGTGCCGGACGGGTCTCCTGGCGACGGGTCAGGGCACGCATCCGGGCCAGCAACTCGGTGAACGCGAAGGGTTTGGCCAGGTAATCGTCGGCGCCCAGGTCGAGCCCGGCGACGCGGTCGGCCAGGGTGCCGGCGGCGGTCAGCATCAATACCCGGGCCGGGTGTCGCAGCGCCATCAGGGTCCGGCAGACGGCGTCGCCGTCCAGCCCGGGCAGGTCGCGATCGAGCAGCACCAGTTCGACGTCCTGGCCGCCGAGCACCTCCAACGCGGCGTTGCCGTCGCCGGCCTCGCTGATCAGGTAGCCCTCGCGGCGCAGGGCCTCGACCAGGCTCTGCCGCAGGTTCGGGTCGTCCTCGACCACCAGGACACGCATGGCCACTCCTCGGGGGTAGTCGCGGGGTGTGCTGATCATCGTTGGTCGAGCTTGTCGAGACCTCTCCGGCAACGGGTTTCGACACGCTCAACCGCTATACCCCGCATTGATCAGCGCTCTAAGTATGCAGTTGGCGCGGTGAGAAACAGGTGAGGCGAATCATCACCGCGCCCTCACCCTCTGCTGCGTAGAAACGGTGTCAGTCGATCCGAGGAGGCCCCCATGCCACGAATCTCTCACCTGTTGCCGGTCCTGTCCGCGCTGCTGCTGACCGCCTGTGCGCCGGCTCCGAGCAACTCCGGAACCATAGGCGCGCCGGCGCCCTCGCCGGCGGCGAGCAGCCCCGCCGACCGCTTCGCCGCCTGCCTGACCGAGCACGGCGTCGAGGCGATCGTGCAGAACGGACGGGTGCTCACCAGGGCCGCCAAGGGCTCGCAGCCGCAGGTGGGCAATGCCCGCCCGCCGGGGGAGTCCGCGCCGTCCGCGTCCCCGGATGCCCGTCTTGCCGAAGCCGAGACCGCCTGCCGCAAAGCCGTCCCCGACTACCAGCCGCCCAATGACAACGATCCGACGAAGGGCTGATCCAATGTCCCACCGCACCCCCAGCTTCGTCCTGTCCGGCCTGGTCAGCGCACTGATTGTGGCCGTGCTCACCGGCTGCTCGGCTGCCCCAGCGCAACCGTCGGCGTCCACCGGCACCGGGCAACGGCTCGCCCCCAGCCTGGTCGCCCTGTTCCAGCAGACCCTTGAGCGGCAGAAGGCCCGGCTCAGCCCGTTCGAGAAGCAGGTACTCGAACGGGCGATCGCCAACGGCAAGATCGCCGCCGTCGATTATGAGGAAGCCTTCAGCCGGCGCACGGCCTGCATGAAGCAGGCCGGTTACAACGATCAGGTGACCAAACTGCCGACCGGGATCTACCAGATCACCCCGAACCCGCCGGCCGGCGCCGACCCGAAGGCCTGGATCGAGAAGTGGGCGGACACCGACAAGAAGTGCGCGTCCGGGAATCTGATCATCATCGAGTCCCTCTACCGCACCCAGCAGGGCAACGACGAGCTGCTGGCCGATCCGCTCGAGGTCGCCGCCCGCTGCCTGGTCAAAGAGGGGGTCGCGCCCGCCACGTTCACCGCCCGCAACCTTGAGGACTGGCTGACCAAGCAGAACCCGCCGCTGCCGTTCAATGCCAACGACCCCAAGGCCCAGGTGTGCTTCTCCAACGCCGGGATCGCGGTGGGGGTGCCGAAGTGAACGTCCGCAGGGCACGAAGGCTGGGCGGCGTCGGCGTCTTCATCGCCGCGGTCAGCCTGGCGGCGGGTGCCGTCGCCGGAGCCGCGGTGCGTCCCCAGGCAGCACCCGCCGACCTCGCCAAGCCGGTTCCGGTCACCTCGGCGCCGGTCACCGCCGAGAGCTTCGCCGACCCGCGGACGGTGCCGGTGCGGCTCGCGGTCGCGGCCGACCAGCCGATCGCGGCTGGGCGGTCCGGACGGCTCACCGAGACGCTCTGCCGGGTCGAGCGACCGATCCGCTCCGGACGGATCGTGGCCCGGATCGATGACCGTCCGGTGCTCGGGCTGGCCACCAGCCTGCCGCTCTACCGCAACCTGGCGTCCGGTTCGAAGGGACGCGACGTGCGCGCCGTGCAGCGGGAGCTGCGCCGGCTCGGTCACCGGGTCACCGTCGACGGACGCTACCGGGCCGGCACTCGCGCCGCCGTCCGCTCGATGCAGCGCAAGGCGGGAATCGCCAAACCAGACGGCCGGCTGCCGCTGAACAGCCTGGTCTGGCTGCCCGCCGCGCAGGTGACGCCCGCGAAATGCGATGCCCGCAAGGGCGACCAGTCGAACGCCGGCAGCACCCTGTTCACCGTTGCCGGACGGCTCACGTCGGTGAGCTTCACCCGTCCGGACGGACTGGTCCCCGGTGCGCGCACGCTGAGCCTGTACGGCGTGGAGGCGAAGGCCGGCCAGGGCGGGGTCGCCGACCGGAAGTTCCTGGACGCCGTCGCGGCGACCCCCGACTATCAGGCGTACGTGCTGGACGGGAAGAAGGCCGAGGTGACCGCGACGCTTCAGCTGGCCACGCCGGTGAACGCGTCCAAGGTGCCGCCGGGCGCGGTGTTCAGCTTGGCCGGCAACGCCGGCTGCGTCCAGTCCGGCGACCGGGCGATTCCGGTGACCATCGTGGGGGCCGGGCTCGGCGCGGTGCTGTTCACCACCTCTGAGACGCTCACCGAGGTCAACCTAGGCGCCGCGATCACCACCGACAGCTGCCGGCGGGCCGGATGACCGCGCCGGAGAGCCGGCTGAAAGGCGCCGGAGGACGGGCCGGTGGCCGGGCCGAGCCGGCCGGCGCGGGCGAGCCGGCGGAGATCGTGTGGGCGAGCACGCCGACGGCGGCCGAGGCGTCTGCGAGCCGGCCGACGGAGGTCGGGTCGGCGAAGGCCGAGGCGTCCGCGAGCACGCCGTCCGCGGCCGAGGCGTCCGCGAGCACGCCGTCCGCGGCCGAGGCGTCCGATCGCTGGGTGGAGGCGGCTGGCGTCACCCACCGGTTCCCGGGCACCCAACAGCTGTTCCCGCCGCTCGACTTCCGTTTCCTGCCCGGCGAGGTGATCGGGGTGTGCGGGCCGTCCGGTTGCGGCAAGTCGACCCTGCTGTCGATCCTGGCCGGCTGGGTGACGCCCGAGCAGGGCCGGCTCACCCTGCACGGGATCGAGCACATCGGCTGGGTGTTCCAGAATCCGCAGGGACTGCCCGCCCGGACCGCGCTCGACCACGTGGTGTTCCCGTTGCTGGCCCGCGGATCGTCACGCGCCGAGGCCGAGGACGAGGCACTGGCGATCATGGCGCTGTTCCGCATCGACCAGCTCGCGGCCAGGCGATTCGGCGACATCTCCGGTGGCGAGGCGCAGCGGCTGATGCTGGCCCGGGCCGTCGCCACCGGTTCGGACCTGCTGCTGGTCGACGAGCCGACCGCGCAACTCGACCTGGCCACCGCGGCGACGGTGAACCGGACGCTGGCCAACCTGGCCGCCGGTGGCAGCATCGTGGTGATCGCCACCCACGACCCGCAGACCCGGGCGTCCTGCACCCGGGTGCTCGACCTGGCGGCGAGGGTCGCGGCATGAGACTCGGCGGCATCGTCTCGGAAGCCTGGCGGAACCTGGTCTCGGGCACCGCGCGAGCCGGCTGGCTGGCGTTGTGTGCCGCGCTGGTCGTCGCCGGGGTCACCGTCGTTGACGTGTTCTTCGTCGCCGACCTGCAGGCCCGGGCCGCGCGGGTGCATGCGGCGGCAGCGGACGTCCGGGTGCTGACCGTCGACGGCCAACAGGTCGACCCGCAGGCCTGCCGGAACCTGAACCGGACGCCGAACACCACCGCCGGCGCGTTGCGGGCACGCGACCCGATCACCCTGTCCGGGGTGGACTCCTACCCGATCCCGGCATGGGAGGCAACCCCCGAGCTCGGCCGGATCCTCGGCGTCGCCGATCCCTCGGCTGCTGGGGTCTGGCTGTCCACCGAGTTGGCCGGACGCCTCGGCGTAGGTCCCGGCTCGACGCTGGCGACCAGGGAAGGCCCGATGCGGGTCGGCGGGGTCTTTCCCAGCCCCGATGACGGACGCGACACCCGGCTGGCCTACGCCCTGGTGGTGCCGACGACGGCACAGCGCGGCTTCGACGAATGCTGGGCGCGGGTCTGGCCGATGAACCCCGAGGTGGACGAGTTGTTGCGGACGACGACCTTCACACGTCCGGACGACACCAAGACGATCGTGCTGGGCCAGCTGAACAACAACTTCGGCAGCAGGTTCAGCCCGAGTACCGAGTTCGACGCCCGCAGTACCCGCTGGATCGGCTGGTGCGGGGTGGCGGCGGTGTTCCTGCTCGGCCTGGTCGCCGCCCGATCGCGGCGGCTGGAGTACGCCAGCGCCCTGCACGCCAGGCAGCGCAAGCTGGACCAGCTGGCCACCGCCGGGGTGGAAGCCCTGGCCTGGTCGGCGTGTGCGGTGCTGCTGGCCAAGGCCGCGATCGTCGGGGTCGCGCTTGCCATCGCACCGAGCGAAGCCCTGCTGGTCGCCGGACTCCCGGACCCGGTGATCGCCGCCATCCCGCTCGCCGCAACGGCCGGCATGCTGCTCGGGGTCGGCTTGGTCCGCGAACGACACCTGTTCCGCTACTTCAAGGAACGCTGACCCTCGCCGGTCGAGCTTGTCGTGGGTCGAGCTTGTCGAGACCCCGGCCGTGTGGGGAACCCTGTAGTCGTCGACAGGTTCACCTCCCGACCCCGGATGGACACCGTGGTGGCAGACTCGGCGCATGGCGGACGCGTCCACGATCACGCCGCGCGAGCGGGCGGTGCTCGACCTCGTCCGGCGACGGTGGACGAACGCCGAGATCGCCGCGGAACTGGTGCTCTCGGTGCGCACCGTGGAGACCCACGTCTCATCGCTGCTGCGTAAACTCGGCGCCGCCGACCGGCGGGCGCTCGCCCGGGACGACTCCGGTCCTCACCCCGCCCGCGGCGCAACGCCGACGACAGGGTCGGTGCTCCGGTTCGTCGAGGCCAGCGGCGGTGTCCGGCTGGCCGTCGCGGAGAGCGGGAGGCGGGCGTCCACCCTGGTGAAGACGGCGACCTGGCTGACCCAGGTGGACAAGGACACCGAGGCCAGCCCGATCTGGGGGCACTGGGTGCGCGAACTCGGCGCCCGCTACCGGTATGTGCGCTACGACCCGCGTGGCTGCGGACTGTCGGACCGGAACCTCGCCGGGTGTGACCTGACCGATCTCGACCTGTGGATCGACGACCTGCGGCGAGTGGTGGACACCCTCGGCGAGGGCCCGGTGGCGTTGCTCGGAGTGTCCCAGGGCGGTCCGGTGGCGCTCGGCTTCGCAGCCCGCTACCCGGACCGGGTCAGCCACCTGGTGCTGTACGGCACCTACGCCCGCGGCATGCGCTGCCGGGACGACCCGGTGCAACTCGCGGAGTCCGACGTCAAGGTCGGCATGGCCCGGGTGGGTTGGCAGATGGAGAGCGCGGAGTTCCGGGAGAACTTCGGACGCGCTTTCGTGCCCGACGCCGGACCCGACGAGATCGCCTGGTTCAACGACCAGCTGCGGGCTACCACCAGTCCCGAGAACGCGCCGCTGCTCGAGGGTGCCTTCCACGGCCTGGACGTCAGCGACCTGGCCCGCACCGTCACCGTGCCCACCCTGGTGTTGCACGCCACCGGTGACCGCGGCGTCCCGTTCGAAGAGGGACGGTTCCTGGCGGGCCTGATCCCGCACGCCCGGTTCGTCGCGTTGAACAGCCGCAACCATGTGCTCTTGCAGCGCGACATCGCCTTCGCCCAGTTCCTGGCCGAGGTGGAGAACTTCCTGCGGTGAGAGCGGGCGGTCGATGTCGTTATGTCCCAATCATTAGGACATCCGGCCCGGTGACGGGTGGGGATCGTCAGCGTCGAGGCGGTGGTACGCGGGACGGGGGTCGCGGCCCACTTGTCGAGGCGTCGATACGCGAATCCGTCAGGATCGCGGGGGAGCTTTCGCGGCGGCCGCACGGATCTCGGTGACCAGGGTCGGGTAGGGGTCGACCAGCGGCTCACGCTGCGCACGAATCGATTGCATCGTCTCCGCGAGCGGCGCACCCGCGGTGTAGAACCGGGCGCGCGTCTGGCCGTGCGGCTGCAGCAGACCCAGTTGAGCGAGCTGGGCAAGGTCGCGAGTGGCAGTCCGCTCCTCGACCGCGGTCCGCTTCAGATAGGACGGCCGGGTAACCCGCAGGCCGAGCAGCACGTCGAAAAGGGCCTCGGCAGCACGTTCCGGAAGGCTGTGCTTCGCTACCAGTGCGTCAACCTGCCCCCAGAGTCGCTCGGCTTCGGCGAATCGCCGCTGGAGGGTTTGGGCTTGCATGTGGTGTGCCCTGAGATTGAACTGGATCCATAGGCGCGTGTCGCGCTCGGGATGCCAACCGCCACCGCCTGTCGCGGCGAGCACGGCGTAGTAGTCGTCGGTGTTGTGGCCGAGCCATTCCTCGATGCTGCTGAACGTCGGCTCAAGTACCTGATCCTGCGCCAACACCATGGTCTGCAACCCTCGTGCCATCCGGCCGTTCCCGTCTCGGAACGGGTGGATCATCACCAGGTTGAGGTGCGCCATCGCGGCCCGCACCATGGCTTCCCCGTCCCCGTGCTTGAGATCGCCGATCAGCAGGCGGACCAGCCCAGGCACCTCCTCGGGGTCGGGGCCTTCATAGACGTCGCGTTCGGTTCGATCGTCCCGCACGTAGATGGAGGTGGGGCGGTAGCGGCCGGGGGACTTGGCGAGTTCGTGCTCGAGGAGCATGAAGTGCATCGACCGCAGCATGCTTTCGTCAATGGTGAAGCCCGGGTCTGCGGCGACGCTGAGCACATAGGTGAGCACGCGGCGGTAGCCGATGATTTCGGCCCAGGTTCGTTCATCCGCGGTCAACGGTGGTTGGTCCTCGACTGCGGCGGCGGCGTCCTGATCGCTGACGGTGTAGCCCTCGATGCTGTTGGAGCCCTGGATGGCTCGCGCCTGGGCCGTCCGGCGCAACCCCCCGTCCCATCGTTTGGGGACGCGCAACACCGAGGCCAGGCGTTCGCGGATCTGGCCTATCTCAGCGATGACCGCGAGGTCGTCGAGTCCCAGGTCGGCCTGCCGGAAGAGGGCTGCCATCACGATGTCCTTATGTCCGAATCATTAGGACATCCAGGCTAGGTGTTGCCAGGTGATGTCGCAATGATTGAGACATAAGGACATCGGTCTCCCGAGTCCGAGCTCCGGGACCGCCGGCGGAAGGATCGCGGCCGTGACGATGCTCCGTGGTGTCCACGGAGAGCCAGGTTCGGTACCCACCCCGGATGTGTGCCGCGCGGGGGCCGCGCGACAGTGAGGACACGTTCCGCACAGGAGGAGACCACCATGACACTCACCGAGCAACCCGCCCACAACGGCGTCGACGTCGAGACGCTGTTCGCCACCATCGACGCGGTGAAGGCCAACCCGCAGATCGCCGCATTCCGGTTCCGGGCCGACAACCAGTGGCTCAGCGGCACCAACAGCCGCACCACCATCTATACCTTCTATGGGGCGATGCAGGAGCTGACCCACGTCGAACCGCGCAGTTACGACGCCGACCATCCCGCGGTGCTGACCGGCAAGGACCGCGGGTCGACCCCGGTGGAGTTCCTGTTGCACGCACTGGCCGCCTGCCTGACGGCCGGCCTCGCCAACATCGCCGCCGCCCGCGGCGTCCGGCTCACCGAGGTGACCTCGACGGTCGAGGGCGACATCGACCTGATGGGGCTGCTCGGGCTCGACCCGGCGGTCCGCAACGGCTACCAGGGCATCCGGGTGTCGTTCCGGCTGCGCGGCGACGACCCCGACGCGCTGCGCCGGGCCTTCGACCAGTCGGTGGCACGCTCGGCCGTCCTCGACGTGCTCAGCAACGGCGTCCCGGTCGCCATCGACGTGGACGCCGGCTGAGCCGCCCGACGCGAGAAAGGGGACGCGATCATGTCTGGGGAACCGCTGATCGCCGCTGGTCGAGCCTGTCGAGACCGCTCTGACCTCGGGTTCCGACACGCTCGACCAGCGAGTCGCCGCATTGATCAGGGCCGTCCCGGCGGACCAGACGTGGACGTGGTGATCGTGGGCGCCCGGGCCGCTGGTGCGGCGACCGCGTTGCTGCTGGCCCGGGCCGGCCTGTCGGTGCTGGTGGTCGACCGCGAGCGTCCGGGCGCCGACACCCTGTCGACGCACGCCCTGATGCGCGGCGCGGTGGTGCAGTTGCACCGCTGGGGCCTGCTCGGGGACGTGATTCGTGCGGGCACGCCGGCGATCCGCGAAACCACCTTCCACTACGCCACCGAGTCGGTCTGGCTGCCGATCAAACCCGGCGGGGGTGTCGATGCCCTGTACGCGCCGCGCCGGACGGTACTCGACCCGATCTTGGTCGCGGCGGCCCAGGACGCGGGGGCCGTCGTCCGCTACGGCGCGGCGCTGGTCGGCGTCCGCACCGGCGGCGGCCGGGTGACCGGGGTGGAGGTCCGCGATCGTCACGGCCGGGTCGAGACGATCACGGCCGCGATGGTGATCGGTGCCGACGGACGCCGCTCGACGCTGGCGCGCCTAGTGTCCGCGCCGATCACCCACCACGCCGCCCACACCACAGCCTGCGCGTACGGGTACTACCGCGACCTGCCCTGCCGAGGCTACGAGTGGGCGTACCGGACGTCCGGCATGGCGGGACTGATTCCCACCAACGACGCGACGTGTGTGTTCGTCGCCCAGCGACCCGGACGCCTCGCGCGGCACCGGGCCGGACTCGAAGCGGCGGTGGCGGACGCGTCCCCGGACCTCGCCGAGCGGCTGCGCGCCGCCGAGCCGACCTCACCGGTCCGAACCTTCGTCGGCCAGCCGGGATATCTGCGCCAGCCGTGGGGACCGGGCTGGGCGCTTGTCGGCGACGCCGGCTCATGGAAGGACCCGATCAGCGCACACGGCTTGACCGACGCGCTGCGGGACGCCGAACTGCTGGCCGGCGCAGCCGTCCGGGTGCTGGCGGGGGAGGCGTCCGAGGCTGAGGCGTTCGGCCACTACCAGGCGACCCGCGACCGGCTCACCCTGCCGATCCTCACCGGCAGCGCCGAGATCGCGGCCTTGCAATGGGACGACGAGCGAATCAGGTTGCTGCTCCGCGAACTGAACCTGGCGATGAGCGACGAACTGCGAGTGATCGAGAAGTTCGGGGAGGTGCTGATCAATCAGGTCCCGGCTGCGGCGCACCCCGGCTAGCGATCGACGACCCATCATCTCTTGCGCTGTATGACCCGCTACGACCACACGATCCGGGGGCGGTGCCGCTTTGCGCCTTCCTGCATGGCCGCTATGGACGCCGCAGTAGGGCGCGGGCAGCAAGATCGGGGAGGGCCTTGTTGAGCCAGCCGGCTAATCCCTTGAGCACATCCATGGTCGGGTCCGCCCAGTGATATGCGGCCAGATCGAGCTGATCCCCCTGGACTCGCCAGCCGATCCCGTCCATGATCCGTGCGGCCAGGCTGCGCGATCGGTAGAGGTCATCTCCGGCGGCGGTGATGAGCAGCGCGACGAGGCCGGCGTCCTTCTCGTGCGGCTTCCCGAGCGGAATCCGGGACGCGATGTGTCGCAGCAGGGCGTCCGGGTCGTCGACGAGCTTGGCGCCGGCGGCGGTGATGGTGAGTTTCCCGCGAGCCTTCCGGAGCAGGCCGAGCGTGGTCGCCGATGACCGCAGGTGTAGCACGGGGATCGTCTGGTCCTCGCGATTGCCCTTGCCGATCCACTCGTCGTCCATCTCGAGGTCGCGATAGAGCGTGGTCACGATCGCGGGCGGCAAGTATCCGGCGCCGGTGAGGGTGATGCCGGATCCAACCGTCCGCAGCAGGTGCTGGTAGCGGTGGGTCAGTGCGGCGACCTCGGCCTCGGACGGCGGCGGGCCTTCCATCGCGCGTGCGACGAGCCTGGTCAGATCGGCATTGGCTGGTCCCATAACGCGGCGGAACAACTCGCCGATCTCCTCGCGCCACGCGTCCAGTGCGGGCAGATCGGGAGTGTCCAACAGTTCGTTGACCTCGTCGACGCTGAACAGCTCGGGGTCGTAGCCGTCGGGCAGCCAGTCCAGCTTGTGCGCGACCCATTCGGTGTCCATGCCCTCGGTGTCTCCCGCGAGCATGGCCAGCGCTTCCTCATAGCCGGGGACTCCGCCGACGTCCTCGGGCGGGCAGGCGCGGGCGCCAGCGATGCAGGTGGCGACTCGGTCGCCGTCCGTCCACGGTTCGACCTTCTCGAGCCGGATGGTGTGATCCCAGCCGTCGCCGAAGTCGTACTCGTAGTAGAGCCGATCCTTCGGCTTGCCGAGCACCTGGTCGAGGCGGACGTCGGCCTCGAGCGTGCCCTGCTCACCCTCCTCCAGATCGAACGGGGTCAAGAAGGGTGCGGTGCCGCGTTGGAGCGATCCCGGGCCCATGATGAAGTGGTGGAGGTGGCTGTCGGTCCAGCCCATGGCGACCTGGATGATGTCGTGCAGCTGACTCAACGTCAGGTCGCTGGCCAACCGCAGACGCCGCCAGATCGGCGGCTTGGCGCGATCCAGATCGATGCGGACGGTGAACCGAACTCGCTTGGTGCGCTTCGGGAGCAGCTTCGGCTGGCGCAGTGCGAAGGGATCGAATCCGAGGAGTCCGGGCGAGAATCCCGGCCCGGTGAGCGATCGGCTTGCTCCAGGGAACTGGATCACGTTGTCATCGGCTGGCATGCGAGACCTCCTCCGGCGAGCCTATCGACAGCCCGCCAGCCGTCTGCTCGGCGGCCCACGTCAATCGGTAGTCCAACCCAGCTTGACACGCCTGTGTAGACCACTACACACTAGTCCTCGTGCCGGGTGGGCCGAAGGTCGTCGGTTAACTCTGGAATTGTGTGTCCGAGGTTCGAGTCCTCGCTGGTGAAAGCCAGTAGCTCAGGTGGTAGAGCAACAATCTCCGGCGGCCACCACCATGACCACCTGGCACCCACAACAGAATTCGCGAGGTCGGGCGGGCCGAAGATCATCGGTTACCACTTCTAATGGGCGGGTTGCGGGTTCGAGTCCCGCCGTCATTCGTGGCGTAGCTCAATCGGCAGAGCAGCTTCCGGTGGTCACACCACGCCCGCCCGGCCTCGTCATGACAGCGGTAAGAGGATCTCCGTCGATCGAGCTTGTCGAGACCAGGTCCTTCGCGGGTTGAGCTCGTCGAAACCCGGTCGCCGGTCTTCGCTGGTCGAGCTTGTCGAGACCAATTCGTCGAACGGCCGCTGTCCCCGAAACCGCGACGCGGGGACGGGCCGGAGTGGATCGGTTACCTCTACCTTCTCAGGGATGGTCCAGGAGTGGACCAGCCCGGCGAATGCCGGGTCCCGTCCGGTCCGCACGCCACGCCCGTCCCCGCCCGCACACCGAAAGGAGGAACTGAAAATGGACATTCTGCGCATGCTGAACCTGCGCCGGACCCTGCAGAGCGAGGCCGCCGACCCCAAGCAGGTCGCGAACTCGGCAGGCGGCTACGTCTTCGAGTTGGACGACGCCGCGCGGCTGCGCCGGTTCCTCACCCTCGGTGTGGACGGCGGCACCTACTACGCCTCCGACCGTGCCCTGGCGATCGAGAACGCCGCGGTGCTGACCCGGATGGCGGCGTCCGACCCCGAGGGCCTGGTCGCCACCATCGTGGACGTCTCGACCCGCGATGCGGCGCCGAAGCAGAACCCGGCGCTGTTCGCGCTGGCCTACGCGGCGTCCGTGCCCAAGGCGGCTCCGGCGGCGCTGGCCGCGCTGCCGCAGGTGGCCCGGACCGGTACGCACCTGTTCCTGTTCGCCGGTTACGTCGAACAGTTCCGCGGCTGGGGCCGTGGCCTGCGGCGTGCGGTGGCCGGCTGGTACACGTCCAAGGACGCCGATCGGCTCGCCCACCAGGTGGTCAAGTACCGCCAGCGTGAGGGCTGGTCGCATCGGGACCTGCTGCGGCTGGCGCACCCGGCGACGTCCGTGCCGGCGTTGCGGGACACCTTCGAGTGGGTGGTCCGTGGCGCCGTCGGTGCCGAGGTTCCGGCTCTGGTCATGGGTTTCGCGGCGGCGCAGCAGGCATCCGATGCGGCGACCTGGGCACGGCTGGTCCGCGAGTACGGCCTCAGCTGGGAGATGCTGCCCGACCGCGCGCTCACCGAGCGCACGGTGTGGGACGCACTGCTGGACGCCGGCATGCCGCAGACGGCGCTGATGCGTCAGCTGCCGCGACTGACCGGTCTGGGCATGCTGCCGTTGCTGGGTGGCCGGACCCGTGAGGTGGCCGCGCAGTTGGCGGAAGCCGAGCGGCTCAAGCGGGCCCGGGTGCATCCGATGAATGTGCTGGTCGCCCAGCGCACCTACGCCTCGGGCCGTTCGGCCCGCGGTTCGGGGGCGTGGAAGCCGACCCGGCGGATCGTGGACGCCCTGGACGCGGCCTTCTACGCGGCGTTCGGTGCGGTCGAGCCGTCCGGTAAGCGGATGTTGCTGGCGGTGGACGTGTCCGGCTCGATGGGTGTGCCGATCTCTGGCATGCCGATCACGGCTCGTGAGGCGTCCGCGGCGCTGGCGTTGGTGCAGCTGGCGACCGAGCCGGAGTCGAGCGCGGTCGGTTTCTCGGGTTCGTTCGGCATCGGGGGCTACTCGAAGTTGAAGCCGTTGGCGATTTCGCCGCGGCAGCGGCTGGACGACGCCCTGCGGGTGATCGACGCGATGCCGTTCGGTCCGACGGATTGTGCGTTGCCGATGTTGTATGCGGCGGAGCAGGGTCTTGAGGTCGACGTGTTCGTGGTCTACACCGACAACGAGACCTGGTCCGGCAAGGTGCACCCGTACCAGGCGCTGCGGGCGTACCGGGAGAAGACTGGGATTGCGGCCAAGCTCGTGGTGGTCGGTATGACGGCGACTGGTTTCAGCATCGCTGATCCGGATGATGCGGGCATGCTCGACATCGCCGGGTTCGATGCGGCGGTGCCGAACCTGATCACGGAGTTCGCCCGTGGCTGATGCGCTGAAAGGAGGCGGTCCCCCTGCCAGGGGTGCCGCCTCTCGCGCGTCACGCGGCGGGGGAGTCTCGGACGCCCGTGCTGCGCGGGCGCGGGAGTTGCATCGCAAGGCTGCTGAGGCGGACGAGTTGGCGGCCCGGAAGCGGGCTGAGCGGGACGCGTTGATCCGGCGGCTGCGGGAGGAAGATCCGCAGCGGTGGAGCTACGGGGCATTGGCGGCCGCGATCGGGTGCAGTCGGGAGTTGATCGCGCTCGTAGTGAAGAGACGCTGAGTCCACCCTCCTTGAATCGATTCCGCTGCAGGCTCCGTCTCACACCATGTGGACCGGGGTCCGGCTCGCGCAGGTTGGTGACCTCGGTGTCCAGCGAGGGTCGGCCGGCACGCCGATTCCAACGCGGTCCCAGCACGATCCTCAGATCGGTCCCATGTATCAATCGTCACTCAATCCCTAAAGCGGCACCTGGCACATTGATCAGCTCAACCTGAAGTGCTTGCTAAGGGCAACCCGAAGACCGTACCTTTACGGCATGAATGATCCGTTCGCCAGCATCGAGGACGAAGCTCCACAGTCGCCTGCCGAACTTCGTGCCTCACTGCTCGGCGACGCTCGGCGTGGGTACGCCATGGTCCGCAAGATCTTTGTGCAGCAGGCGCGCGAGTCTGGATCGAGGCCGTCTGTTCTGGGTGAGATGGTCCAAGCCCGCCAGGAGACCGCATTGCGCCTAATGCTCCTGATGCTCGCACTGGAGCCGCTTGACGGGCTCACCCTGCCACCAGCTCGCTGGGCAGCGCTGCTCTCCGCGGAGGCCAAACCGTGCACGTCTGACCAGCTCAGCCGTGCCGTCCGTCAACTCGAGAGCCGACATCTGATCGTCCGCAAGGGCACCAGCCGCCTACCTGGATTTGTGCCGCTGCAGGAGGACGGGAGCGGCGCCGCCTATAGCCGCCCCAATTCTGTCAGCTCGAAGGGAGGAAAAGGATTCTTCATCGTGCCGGACGAATTCTGGAGCTCCGGGCTTGTCGACCGGCTACGCCTCCCGGGGGTCGCCATGTTCCTGATCTGCCTTCACGACACGCACCAGCGGCCGGCCTTTCAGGTGACGCTGGAGAAGATGCCCGCCTGGTACGGGATCAGCGAGCGAACCGCGGAACGCGGCTACCACGAGCTTGCCAACCATGGGATTCTGCTCACGCATCCGCAGACCGTCCCTGACCGGAAAGCACCCAATGGAATCCGGACGGTGCTGTGGCGAGCGCTGAGTGAGCCCTACAGCAAGGAGTCCAGGGAGTCGCTCCAGACGAAGACTCGCCAGCGCGTGCAGCAGTTATCAGGGACAAGTGGCGCAACCAGTGAGTCAATTCCGGTTCCAGGATTTACGGTCGATGCAGAGGACCGAAATGAGTAGTCACGGTCTGACCGCCTGGGTCGATGAGTCCGGATCCAACTCATCTCTGGACCCAAACACCTACATCATGGCGGCCGCAATCACCACAGCCGACCAGACGGAGATAGTGCGCGCCTCCATGGCCAGTCTGCTTCTGCCGGGTCAAGTCAAGCTCCATTGGCGCGACGAACGAGCGCGTAGGCAGCGTCAGATCGCGGAGGAGATCGCGGCCATGAGTGTCGAGCATATGGTCGTGGTCACATCGCCCCACGCCAATCGGAGTCTGCCTGAGCGTCGCCGCAGACTAACCCTGGAGGTCTTGTTGCCCGGACTGGCGGAACTCGGGGTCGATCAGGTCGTCTTCGAATCGAGGGGTGCAAGTGATGATCGGAGAGACCGGGTCATGTTAGACCACCTCAGGCAGCAGCAGATCGTCGATGCGTCTCTTCGGATCGACCATCGCGTCGGGCGAGGCGAACCTCTGCTGTGGGTACCCGATGCGCTGTGCGGCATTGTCAGCGCGAACCGCTGCGGCGACGCGACGCTAATCGAACTCGTCGCTCACTGCGTCAGGGTGATCCAGCACGCGCCCAGAACCTGACTCGGTGAGTCTGCTCCCTAGACAGCGCGAAACCCGGGCCCTGTCGTCCGGCAGGAAATCCCGGGTTCACTTCCAAGTCTCACCGCGGTGGACTGGCTACATCACCAATCATGCCAGGCCCCTTGTCATGTGACAAGGTCGGGCATGCCAGATGACTCGTCACATGACAAGGAGAGGACTCCCTGTCCCGGCCCGCAAGGGTGGGTGGGCCGGGCCACTGGTCACGGCGGAAGCATGCTTGGCGGGTGGATGACGACGGTGGTCGCAAGCACATTTGTCGAGCATCGGCAGCGCGCCGCAGCCTTGGGTGCGGCGTGAGTCGTTGACTTCGTCGGCGGATGGGGGGCACGGGTCTGCAGGGCCACCGGACCCCTGCGCCGAGAAGTAGCAGCGCGGAGATCGCAGGCCGGGACAATCCCGGCAAGGACGGTATGCCGATAGGGTGCGAGTCACCCCGCAGGAGAGGCAGATGGACGTATTTGCAGTCCGTGACCAGGTCATCGATGACTATCGGTCGTTCACCACGGCCTCCATCGACATCAAGGATCCGCGACTCAAGGAGTACTACCAGTCGGAGTTGGACCGAGATCGACAGTGGCCCGAGCCGTGGCTCTCGCTCAACCCTGCCTTCGAGGGAGGAGGTCGGATCGATGAGCTGGTCGGCCATGGCTTGCTTCACCCCGAGTGCGAGCGAGTCTTCCGCGTCAAGCGGCACGCCGACGAAGGGAGTGGACCGCTCCTCGACCTCCATCGCCATCAGAGGGAAGCGATCGAGGTTGCACGGTCCGGCAAGAGCTATGTTTTGACCACCGGGACAGGCTCCGGCAAGTCGCTTGCGTACATCGTCCCGATCGTCAACCACGTTCTCAGCCAGCCACGCACGCCGGGAGTAAAGGCGATCATTGTCTATCCGATGAATGCGCTAGCGAACTCGCAGAGAGGCGAGCTGGAGAAGTTCCTTCGCTACGGCTACGGCAACGGGCATGAACCGGTCACCTTCGCCCGTTACACCGGCCAAGAGACTATCGAAGATCGGACGAAGATCCTTGCCAATCCCCCGGACATCTTGCTGACCAACTATGTGATGCTCGAACTCGTTCTCACGAGACCCGAGGAACGCCGTCGCCTGGTGAAGGCAGCGAAGGGTCTGCAGTTCTTGGTCCTGGACGAGCTTCACACATATCGCGGTCGTCAGGGAGCCGACGTCGCGATGCTCGTGCGACGTGTGAGGGAGGCCTGCTCATCTCCCGATCTCCAATGCATCGGCACATCGGCGACGATGGCTTCCGGTGGCTCTCTGGCCGATCAGAAGCGTGTGGTTGCTGGGGTCGCCACGCGCATCTTTGGCTCAGAAGTCACGTCGGACCGTGTGATTGGGGAGACTCTCACGCGGGCTACCTCCGCTGGGGCTGGAAACGACATCGCTGGTCTTGCTGCCATGGTTCGGAGCGGCAAAGTACCCACCGAATATGTTGAACTCGCGGAATCCCCGTTGCCCTCGTGGATCGAGAGTACGTTCGGTCTGACCGAGGATGCGGAGACCGGTCAGATGGTGCGCCAGGTGCCCCGTAGGTTGCGGGAGGATGCCGCACCGCGCCTTTCAGTGCTCACGGACGTCCCTGTGCAGGACTGCGAACACGCGATCAGGGTTGCGCTCCTCACGGGGGCGAACGCGAAGCATCCACGGACGGGGAGGCCGCTGTTCGCATTCAGGCTTCACCAGTTCCTCTCCAAGGGAGACACCCTCTATGTCTCCTTGGAGCCGGAGGCTGCGCGCAAGATCACCTCGCACTATCAGGTCGCGGTCCCTGATGCCCCTGACAAATTGCTTTTCCCGCTCGCCTTCTGCCGTGAGTGTGGTCAGGAGTATGCAGTGGTGCGTAGGCAGGAGCGGTCCGGGGAGATTGCCTTCTTGCCGCGCAGTTCGCGTGATATCAGCGCCGACGATGCGGTCGATGGATACCTCTACATTTCGACTCAGTTTGAATGGCCAACTGATCCGGTTGCCGAGGGGCGACTCCCTGATTCCTGGATAGGTCCTAACAACGATCCCCTGCCCAATCGAATTCGCTATCTACCACAGAGGGTTCGTGTTGATACCAGCGGCCACGTAGTCGACGGCGCATTCGGCATCGCAGCGGCGTTTGTTCCGGGCCCGTTCACTTTCTGCCTCTCTTGTCAGGTTAGTTACGAGCAGACACGCGGTCGTGACTTCTCCAAGCTCGTAGCCTTGGACGCTGAGGGTCGAAGCTCTGCGATC
Organism: Micropruina sp.; assembly: GCF_047602385.1. Taxonomy (GTDB): domain Bacteria; phylum Actinomycetota; class Actinomycetes; order Propionibacteriales; family Propionibacteriaceae; genus Micropruina. The sequence continues at coordinate 426,667 of NZ_JASGHL010000004.1, read as the reverse complement.
TCCGTCCTCAGTTCGAGCGTTCTCCGAGCGCTGCGTGAAGTCCCGGAGTCCGAGTTGGACGCCGAAGCACGAAAGCTCCTCACTTTTGTCGACAATCGACAGGACGCGAGCCTTCAGGCCGGCCATCTGAATGACTTCGTACAGATCGCCCAATTGCGCGGTGCGCTCTGGCGAGCAATGGGCGACCAACCCAACGGTCTCACGCACGAGTCCGTCGGGCAGGAGGTAGTCAACGCATTGGGCCTCGCCTTTGATGACTATGCCGCCTCTCCTGATGCGGTCTACGCTGCACGGGCTCGCACCGAGCGCGCATTGCGTGATCTTGTCGAGTACCGGCTATATCTCGATTTGCAGCGCGGCTGGCGTATCACCATGCCCAACCTTGAGCAGACAGGGCTCCTGCGCGTCGACTATCTGGCCCTCCCTGAGATTGCGGCCGACCAGAGTCTGTGGGCGACTGCTCCTGAACCACTGCGCGATGCCCGCGATGGGCAACGGGAAGAGTTCTGCCGGATCGTTCTCGACGAGTTTCGCAAGGTGCTCGCGGTTGACGTCGACTGTCTGACCGAAGTCGGATTTGACCGGATCAAGAAGCAGTCCTCGCAGGAGCTCGTCGGTGTGTGGGCGATCCCGGCCAACGAGTTGTACACCATGCCGGGAACCGTCTACCCGTTCGCCAGCCAGCCTGGCAAGGGTCGGAGTGACCTGCATATGACAGGACGATCAGCGCTCGGTCGCTACTTCATGCGTCCCGGCCAGTTTCCCGGTTACGCCGGTTCGATCAATACTGACGATTCGCAGAGCATAATCCAGGCGATCCTTGCGGTGTTGAAGCGCGCCGGACTCCTCACCGAGGTACCTGGCAACTACGGCCGCACGGGCTATCGACTGCGTGCCTCGGCGATCTTCTGGAGAAGGGGTGATGGCAAGACCGCTGCTGCCGACCCCATCCGGAAGACCCACGACGCCGACACTGGCGGTCGGGTGAACACCTTCTTCCAGACGATGTATCAGCGCATCGCGCAGGAACTGCGCGGCCTATCCGCTCGCGAACATACCGCGCAGGTCGACCCAGCCGAACGCGAAGTTCGCGAGCGCGCCTTCCGGAAGGGCTCACTGCCCCTGCTCTATTGCTCGCCGACCATGGAACTCGGCGTTGACATCGCCAGCCTGAACGCGGTCGGTCTCCGCAACGTGCCCCCAACCCCTGCCAACTATGCGCAGCGCAGCGGACGAGCCGGCCGTTCGGGTCAGCCGGCGCTTGTGCTCACCTACTGTGCGACCGGCAACTCGCATGATCAGTACTACTTCCGACGCTCGCGCGAGATGGTTGCGGGGTCGGTCGCGCCGCCGCGTCTCGACTTGACCAATGAGGCGCTCCTGCGAAGCCATATCCACGCCATCTGGCTTGCCGAGACAGGAGAGAGCCTCGACTCCCGCATGACGCAGATCCTGGACGCGGAGGGCCAGCACCCGTCACTTGTTATGCGGCCCGAGCGAACAGTTGCGTTTGCCGATCCTGACGCCAAGCGCCGCGCGATCGAGCATGGCAAAGCCGTCATCGCTCCAATGCTGGCTGAACTGCGCCAGACGGCTTGGTGGCACGAAGACTGGGTCACAGACGTCGTGCATCAAGCGCCGCGCTGCATCGACGAGGCCTGCGAGCGATGGCGTCGCTTGTACTGGGCGGCGCTAGAGGATCAGGAGACTCAGAACCGCATCGTGCTTGAGAGTAACCTCTCGCCTGCAGCCAGAACGGCGGCGTCGATTCGACGCCGAGAGGCGGAGAATCAGCTGCGCTTGCTTCGCAATGAAGATGACCAGACTGGTCACTCCGATTTCTACACCTACCGCTACTTTGCCTCAGAGGGGTTCCTTCCTGGCTACAGTTTCCCGCGGCTTCCGCTCGCTGCATACATTCCTGCCGTCCGTGGCGGGACGACATCACGTGATGGAGGCGACTACCTTCAGCGTCCACGATTCCTGGCCATCTCGGAATTTGGGCCCGGGTCACTGATTTACCACGAAGGTGCTCGGTACGAGGTAAACCGTGTCCAGGTGCCGCTTTCATCGAGTGGTCAAACAGCCGTTGTCGACACGTCCGAAGCGCGGCGCTGCACCTCATGTGGTTACCATCACACCCGGCAACCAGGCCTCGACGTCTGCGAGAACTGCGGGGAGGAACTTGGGGCTGTCACCTATGGGCTCATGCAGTTGACCACGGTCTACACGCGCCGGCGCGAACGGATCTCTAGCGATGAGGAAGAGCGACGCCGTGCAGGCTTCGAACTGGAGACTTCCTACCGGTTCAGCGAGCACGGTGCCCGGGCGGGCAAACTGGTCGCCCACGTGAGTGATGGCTTGGGACCGATCGCGGAACTGGCATACGGGGACACGGCGCTGGTCCGCGTCACCAACCGCGGACGTCGCCGTCGCCGCGATATCAACGAGGTCGGCTTCTACCTCGACCCAGTTAAGGGTCAATGGCTCTCTGAACGCGGCGGTAGGGACCTCGTCGCAGACGATCCGGATGCGGTCTCCGATGATGTCCCGGGCGCACTGCGTGTGATCCCTTATGTCGAGGATCGTCGCAACATTTTGGTTGTGCGACTGGAGACTCAGCTGGCAGACGAAGATGCCACAACCCTGCAGTACGCGCTCGAGCGTGGAATTGAGGCGGCGTTCCAGCTCGAGGATTCTGAGTTGGTCAGCACACCCCTTCCGGACGATCAGCATCGCGGTCGGATGCTCTTCACGGAGTCTGCTGAGGGCGGGGCGGGCATCCTCCGACGCATTCAGGCCGAACCTGACGCCCTTGCGATCGCCGCACGGATGGCACTCGAGATTATGCATTTCGACCCCCGAACGGGCGAGGATATGAGCCGCACCACCACTGAGCGTGAGCGGTGTGAACGCGCCTGCTATGACTGCCTGCTGTCCTATGGGAATCAGTTTGAGCATGGCGTCATCGATAGGATGAGAGTCAGGGATCTCTTGGTCCACATGGCGGGCAGTCGCACCCAGACGTCGTCATCCGGCCTGTCCCGCAATTCCCATGTCGACGCGCTTCTCGCGCAATGTGATACCGAGCTTGAGCGCAATTGGCTGCAGACAGTCGTGAGTGGCGAGTATAAATTGCCGGACGCAGCGCAACCGTTCCTTGGTGACGCACAATGTTGCCCGGACTTCTTCTACCAAGATAGAGGTTTCGCTGTCTTCATCGATGGCCCGATCCACGAACGCTCAGACAAGACCAGCGAAGACCGAGCGGTAGAAGATAGGTTGCTTGAAGCCGGCTATGGCTTCGTCCGCTTCCGTGCGGGCGAGGACTGGCTCGAGACCATACGCGAGCACAGAGCGGTGTTCGGGAAGGGGCGGGACCTGTGACGGCGTTCGCTGTTGGAAGTCTGGTGGCGGCGCGTGGGCGTGAGTGGGTTGTACTTCCCGACAGCTCGGACGACTTCCTCGTGCTGCGACCGTTGGGCGGTTCTGACGATGACATCGCTGGAGTGTTGCCTGCGATCGAGTCGGTAACGCCCGCCTCGTTCCCACCACCGGCCGCGGACGATCTCGGCGATGATGCAAGCGCCAGGCTTCTGCGTAGCGCGCTTCAGATCGGCTTCCGTTCCAGCGCCGGGCCGTTCCGGTCCCTTGCGGGCATCGCCGTCGAACCCCGTGCCTACCAGTTGGTCCCTCTGTTGATGGCGCTACGCCAGGACGTTGTCCGGTTGCTGATCGCCGACGACGTTGGCATCGGAAAAACCGTCGAGGCGGGTCTGGTGGCGAGCGAACTCCTTGCGGCTGGCGATGCAAAAGGCCTTACGGTGCTCTGTAGTCCGGCGCTCGCTGAGCAGTGGGTCGATGAGCTACGGACAAAGTTCCAGCTGGAGGCCGAGTTGGTGCTCGCCAGCACCATCCGGCGTCTGGAGCGCCAGTGCCTCGCCGGAGAGTCGATCTTCGAGAGATTCCCAGTGACGGTGGTTTCCACCGACTTCATCAAGTCTGATCGGCGTCGCAATGAGTTCCTGCGCACATGCCTCGACTTGGTGATCGTCGACGAGGCGCACACATGTGTGGCCGACGGTGGCGCTGGCGGTCGCGCTCGGACGCAACGATACGATCTGGTCCAGGCCCTAGCCGCGGACGCTTCCCGCCACGTCATCCTTGTTACTGCCACACCCCACAGCGGCAAGGACGAGACTTTCCGCAACCTCATTGGGTTGCTACACCCCGACCTGCAGACAGTTGATCTCGAACAACCCCGCGGCCGTGAACTGCTCGCACGCCACTTCGTGCAGCGGCGTCGGGCCGACATTCGGCAGTACCTCGACGAGCAAACGCCCTTCCCAAAAGACCGGCTGTCCAGAGAAGTCGCCTACGAGATGTCCCCGGCCTACCGTGACCTCTCAAGTGATGTTCTCGCCTACGCGCGGGAGACCGTACGCAGCGCGCGGGGTGCTCGGGAGGTGCGGGTTAGTTGGTGGTCAGTGCTCGCGCTGCTGCGGGCACTTGCGTCCTCGCCTCGTGCTGCCGCCCAGACGCTCGCGACGCGCTCGGCAGCCCTCTTGGGTGCCGACAGTGCGGAGGCCGATGCGTTGGGACGCTCCACTGTGCTCGACCTCGCTGATGATGAGACGCTCGAGTCGGTCGACAGTACGCCTGGTGCGGACGCGAGCGAGCAGTCGGGAAGTGCGCAACGCCGACGTCTGCGTGACTTTCAGAAGCGGGTGGAACAGCTGGAAGGCGCGCAGGACCGTAAGCTCAAGGCGCTGACCGCCCAGGTGAAGACCCTTCTGGCCGACGGGTATGCACCACTCGTATTCTGCCGGTTCATCGACACTGCCGAGTACGTCGCTGAGCACCTCACCCGCGCGCTGGGCAGAGGCACCTCGGTCGCCTGTGTCACCGGCACGCTGCCGCCAAGCGAGCGTGTGGCGCGAATCGCAGCCCTTGCCGATGAAGCAGGCCAGCCGGTATTGGTTGCCACGGACTGCCTATCAGAGGGTGTCAACCTCCAGGATCGCTTTCAGGCCGTTGTGCATTACGACCTCGCCTGGAATCCAACGCGCCACGAGCAGCGCGAGGGGCGGGTTGACCGGTTCGGACAGAGATACGACGAGGTGCGGACAGTCACGCTCTATGGCAAGGACAACCAGATCGATGGCATCGTGCTCGATGTCCTTCTGCGTAAGCACGAAGCGATCCGCAAGGCAACGGGGGTTTCGGTCCCCGTACCCAATAACAGTGACGCAGTACTGGAGGCTCTGATGGAGGGCCTGATTCTTCGCGGCGCCGATCACGCCCAGGACACACTGGACTTCGACTACGAGCAGAAGGCCGTCAACCTCGACAAGGAATGGCGGTCGGCAGCCGAGCACGAAAGGCTGTCGCGCACCAAGTTCGCGCAGCGCGCCATCCATCCTGAGGAGGTGGCCGCCGAAGTCGAGGAGATCCGCGCCAATCTCGGCACGCACGCCGACGTGCGGGCCTTCGCCCGCGCGGCGCTCACAGCGCTGAGGGCAACTGTGCGCCCCCACGAGCGCGGGTTCACTGCTGATGTCACGCATGTGCCGAACGGGCTGCGGGACGCACTTCCGGTGCGAGCCAACAGCACTCTGGTCCTGCTTGAGGACTACCCAGTCGGGTGCGGTGAGAACGTGCTACACCGGACCGACCCGGCCGTCGAAGCTCTTGCGACCTACGTCCTCGAAGCCGCGCTCGACCCGAGGCTTCCGGAGACCGCGCGCCCTGCTCGCCGATGCGCCGTCGTCCGTACGGGCGACGTAGAAACGAGGACGGTGCTGCTATTGGTTCGATACCGGTTCCACCTCACCCTGCCGACGAGAGTTGGCGAGCGGAGGGCCGTTGCAGAGGATGTCGCCACGCTTGCCTTCACTGGCCTGGGAGAGGATCGGACGTGGCTGGCGCGCGACAGGGTCGCCGCGCTGCTGACAGCGCGCCCGACCGGCAACGTTGGTAATCCCGCACAGCAGGCCCATGCGGTTCTAGCGCAGGTGCCCACGCTGCAATCCCATCTGGACGCTCACGGTGAAGATCTCGCCGACAGCCTCCGGGCAGCGCATCGCCGGGTGCGTGCCGCCTCCGGAGCAGCGGTGCGCGGCCTCCGCGTCCGCGTGGAGTCGCCGGCAGACGTGCTGGGCGTCTACGTTTTCGTCCCGGTACCCAAGGGACCCACACATGGCTGAATCGTTCGTTGGTGTCCGTATTCAGGGCGGCCTGTTTCCGACGGAACTGTTGTCGCGGCTCTCCGCGGGCCTCCTCGACGGCCAGAAGTCCTCCGACTATCACCTGGCCACTGGCGAATCCGTCCGGGAGGCAGCCAACCGGGCGTGGGCTTACCTCACCGGTGTGTGGGCCGGCTATCGTCACGTGGCGGAGAAGCTGCCCGAGAGTGACCGCGGCACGACGGCGACCCGTGAACGGTGGCTGCTGCTCCTGCTGCGGGAACTCGACTACGGTCGTGTGCCCGCCACCGAGGCAGGCGGTCTGGTCGCCGAGGGAAAGTCCTTCCCCGTGTCCCACACCTGGGAGCACATCCCGATGCACCTTCTAGGCCATCGCATCGAACTCGATCGACGGTCGACCGGAGTTTCGGGCGCGGCGACCTCATCGCCGCAGTCGATGGTGCAGGAATTGCTGAACCGATCCGATCGACACCTCTGGGCGATTCTGTCCAACGGACTAACACTCCGGCTGCTGCGCGACTCCACGTCGCTTGTTGGATCGGCTTACGTCGAATTCGACCTCGAAGCGATCTTCGATGGGGATCTGTTCGCCGATTTCCTTCTGCTGTACATGCTCTGCCATCAGTCCCGATTCGAGGTGCGCGACCCCGAGAAGGGTGCAGCCTCCTGCTGGCTGGAGACCTGGCGCACCAGTTCGATGGAGGAAGGATCCCGAGCACTCAACCTGCTGCGAGACGGAGTGATCGAGGCGATCAAGCTGCTCGGCACAGACCTCCTCGGACACCCCGCCAACGCGGACTTGCGCCAGGGGCTGGCCGACGGGACTCTCCGAGAAGAGGACGTGAATCACGGCCTGCTGCGTATCGTCTATCGGCTCCTCTTCACGTTCGTCGCCGAAGACCGCGGCCTGCTCCTTGACCCGACGGCGACGATGGAGGCACGCAACCGGTACGACCAGTACTTCTCGACCAAGCGGCTACGTCGGATCGCGCAGCGCCGGGCTGGCGGTCGCCACCCTGACCAATGGCGCGCACTTAACATCATCTGGGACGGCCTTGGTGATGCCGAGGGACGCCCCGAGCTCGGCCTCGTAGGTATCGGCGGACTGTTTGAGCAGACCTCGTGGGACTTGTTCCGAAACTCCGAACTGAGTAACCGAGCGCTCCTGAAGGCGGTTCGGCACCTGAGCCTGGTGACCGAGCCCGGATCGAAGATGCGGCGCGCCGTTGACTACCGCAACCTCGGCGCTGAAGAGCTGGGCTCGATCTACGAGGCGCTGCTGGAGTTCGTCCCCTCCTGGGACGGTGGTGCGCGCAGCTACGATCTGCTGTCCGCCGCTGGCAACGACCGCAAGTCCACCGGTTCCTATTACACGCCGACCTCCCTTATCGATTGCCTGCTCGATTCGGCGCTTGACCCAGTACTCGATCGGGCCGAGCGAGAAGCCGATCCCGAGCAGGCATTCCTCTCGCTCACCGTCTGCGACCCGGCCTGCGGATCAGGGCACTTTCTTGTCGCCGCGGCCCGGCGCATCGCCAGGCGCGTGGCCTCGATCCGCACCGGAGACCCTGAACCACCCCCAGAGTGGGTGCGTGAGGCTCTGAGTGACGTTGTGGGCCGCTGCATCTATGGCGTCGATATCAACCCGCTCGCCGTCGAGCTTGCCAAGGTATCGCTGTGGTTGGAGACACTCGATCCTGGCCGTCCGCTGGCCCTCCTTGAGGGGCAGATCAAGGTAGGCAACGCGCTCATCGGGGCCACTCCCTCGCTCGTCCTGGACGGTGTGCCAGACACAGCCTTCGCGGCCATCGAGGGTGATGACAAAAAGCTCACAGCGGTGCTGAAGAAGCAAAACAAGAGTGAGCGCTCCGGTCAGGATGACCTTTTCGGAGCCGAGGCCGACGAGGGAGCCGGCGCGGTTGCTGGGCCTCTGGGCAGCCTGTTGCGATCGGGGAGTGCCTCGTCCCTAGCCGAGATCCAGGCGCGTCGCAGACGTCTTGAGACACTGGAACAAGACCCGGCTCTGCAGCAACAGAGGCTGGTGGCGGATGCCTGGTGTGCGGCGTTTGTCTGGCCCAAGACACCGGGTGGCCCGGACGCCGTCACCGAGTCCGGCCTGCGCGCACTGGAGCGTGGCGATCTTCTGTCGGATGCAACTATGCGGACCATCGTCGAGATCGCAGCCGACTACCGGTTCTTCCACTGGCACTTGGAATACCCGCATCTCTTTGCACCCAGTCCCAGTGAGGGGGGTTCGGGCTGGTCTGGTGGCTTCGACGTGGTGCTGGGCAACCCGCCCTGGGAGCGGGTGAAATTGCAGGAGCAGGAGTTCTTCGCCGTCAGAGACCCACAGGTTGCTGCTGCCCCTAACGCAGCATCGCGCAAGCGCCTGATCGCCAAGCTTGAAGAGACGAATCCGACGCTCTACGAGAACTACCTCGCAGCTCTGCGGCGTGCGAGCGGCGAATCGCAGCTCCTGCGAGTCTCGGGTCGGTACCCGCTGACCGGGCGGGGAGACATCAATACGTACTCGGTGTTTGCCGAAGCCGGTCGGAACTTGGTCGTGCCTAATGGTCGCATGGGGATGATCCTCCCAACAGGTATTGCCACGGACGCCACCACCCAGTACTTCTTCAAGGACCTGGTTCACCGGGGAAGCCTTGCGAGCCTATATGACTTCGAGAACCGGAAGCCCTTGTTCGACGGAGTGGACAGCCGCTTCAAATTCTGTCTGCTGACGCTGGCTGGAGGGGCTCTGCGTGAGAGTCGAGCCAAGTTTGCCTTCTTCGCCCGTGAGCCTTCGGATCTTCTCAAAGAGAATGCTCGCTTCGAGCTGACTCCAGAGGAGATTAAACTCCTGAACCCCAACACCGGCACCTGTCCGATCTTTCGCACGCGTCGCGACGCAGAAATCACGCTGGGCATCTATCGCCGAGTGCCCGTGCTCATCAATGAAAGCGACCCAATCGACGGTAACCCGTGGGGCATTAGCTTCATGCGCATGTTTGATATGTCCAATGACTCGCACCTCTTCCATACGCGGGAAGAGCTCGAAGAAGATGGCTGGACGCTCAACGGAAACGTCTTTGAGCGACCTATCGACGGGGGGGGGGTATCGCTGATGCTTCCGCTCTATGAGGCGAAAATGCTGCATTTGTACGACACGCGCTGGGCTACCTACGAGCCCGACGGCTCCACGAGACTCATGACCGAGGACGAGAAGTGTCGGAGGCTTGCTCCGTTGCCCCGTTACTGGGTGGTTGAGAAGGAGGTTGACGAGAAGCTGGCGGGAAGATGGGATCGTGGTTGGCTCCTGGGCTGGCGGGACGTCTGCCGTGCTACAGACGCTCGCACGGTGATCAGCACATCAGTTCCGCGTGCCGGCTACGGCGACAAGTGGTTGCTGGCGCTGCCTGCAGCGGGTCGGGCTGAGCTTCAAGCAGTCTGGTCATCCTTTGTTCTTGACTATGCGGCACGCCAGAAGATTGGTGGGACTGCGATGAAGTACTTCACGTTCATGCAACTTCCCATGCCGAGTCCCGACACCTTCGAGTCGATGGGGATGCCTTTCGATCGACCGTTCCGGAGCTGGCTCAGCGTCCGAGTTGATCGCCTCAACGCTTGGATCGCCGATGAGTTGGAACGAGCGCATGTCCGTGCTGAATTGGATGCAGCCACCTGTCACCTCTTCGGGCTTGATCGGGACGAGGTCGATTATATATTGGAGACCTTTCCGATCGCGAAGCGCAAGGATAGGGCCGTGCACGGCAATTTCCGCACGAAGGAGCTAATTTTGACTGCCTATGATGCTATGAGCACCGCGCAGCAATCTGGCCGGCAGTACCGCGCTCCGTGGGGAGATACTCGATGACCCAGCAGGTGGAGCGGATGCTGCCGCTCTATGAAGCAAAGATGGTGGGTGCCTTCAACCATCGCGCGGCAGACGTCGTCAAGAGTGTAACGGCTGTAAAACGGCAGAATCAGCCATCCTATCTCCCCGACGCTGCGCTCGCCGATCCGAATCGGCTCGCCTACCCAGCAAGTTGGGTTCACGAGGATGTGATCCCGGAGAATGCTCTTGCGTGCCGTCTAGGGTTCCTCAGGATCTCCAGTCCAACGAATGCGCGGACTCTGATCTCATCGATCCTGCCGAATGTGGCCGCCGGTGACTCTGTGTTCCTTATGAACTGTGAGGACGAGGAGGCTGCAATTCTCCTCGCTGCCCAGATGAATTCGTTTGCGCTAGACTATGTCGTCCGGCAGAAGCTGGCTGGCCTGAACCTAAACTTCTTCTATGTCGAGCAGTTTCCCTTTCTTGCTCCCGATGTCTTTAAGCGAAGGGCGCCATGGGCAGACATGTCACTCGATCATTGGATGATTGAACGAGTTCTTCCCCTAGTGCTGACCGCGGTTGACATGCAGGCTCTGGTCGTAGTGGTGGGTGGGGGCGTCGCTGCCTGGAATCTTGATTCGAGGCAGTTACTCTCCGCGGAGATCGATGCTGCGATGTTCCATCTTTTCACGCTGTCACGAATTGATGTGGACTATATTCTGGATACATTCCCTATCGTGAAACGCAAGGATGAGGCGGCGTTTGGTACGTTTCGAACCAAGGATTTGATCTTGCAGGTCTATGACGCCATGCAGACCGCTATCGATTCGGGAGAGACCTACGCGTCGCCGTTCGACCGCGAGTCGTCTGTCGCGCCCACCACAGAGTGGCGCGAGACCCGTTGAGTTAAGGATTAAGGAGGAGCCCGATGATTGAAGCCACCACGGAACCGGTACGCCGCGGCCTGCTGATTCGTGCCGCTCTCGCGGTGCTCGATCAGGCGGGCGGTCCGCTCAAGCGGGCAGAGGTCATGCGGCGGGTCGCCGAGTCAGTCGAGATGACGTCATACGAGTCGGCGCCCTTTCGAGATGACGAGCCCATGCCACGCTGGGAGAACCACCTCACCTGGGCGAGTACTGACATGCGCGCGGCCGGCTGGATCGACAAGACGTCCGTCGGGTGGGTACTGACCGACGGTGGTCGGGAAGCTCTGGCCTCACACCCGGATGGTGCTGGACTCGCGGAGGAGGCGGGGAGAGCCTATCGAGAGCTTGTGAATGCGCGTCGTAAGGATGCAGATCAGCCGCACTATCTCGCAACGGTCGAGGCTGCTCTCGAGTTCGTCGAACCCGGCCAATGGACCACATATTCGGACCTCGCCGGAGTTGCCGGTACCAACGCACAGACCGTCGGCAATGCGATGGCTGCCACGTCGGTCGACGGTGCGCACCGCGTCGTTGGGAAGGATGGACGACCCAGCACCGGATTCGTCTGGCCCGACGGTCGAGATATCACTCAACGCGAAGCCCTGGAAGCCGAAGGGGTCGAGTTCGACGCGACGGGCGCCGCCAGCGAGGAGCAGCACGTCCGTACTGAGGATCTGCGCGCGTTCCTGGAGGACGCGGGGGTACTCGTGCCGCTTCCGAAGCGCGCGTGGCTGGTGCGTGGGTCGTCGGTCGATGGGCACGATCTGATCCCCACCTGGCGCCGCGACGGATTTGCGTCGCTCCGAGCCGCCAAGTTGCGGGAGGTCGAGCCAAGCATCGGCCGCTCGGAGCTTCGCGACATTGTGTATGAGGACTATTCCCAGACGTCGTATGCAGCCAAAGCTGCGAAGCTGGACGAGTTCCATGCATTTCTGTCCCGCATGCAGCTGGGCGACGTGGTGTGCACAACGAGTCAGGGGCACCTCTACCTCGGCGTAACTACTGGTCAAGCTCAGTATGTGAAGTCAGCGGATGGCTTGTCGAACCTGCGGCGGTCGGTGGAGTGGCTCGGCGAAGGCATTGACTACGGAGATCTGCCAGGTGAAATCAAGGCCCGGCTTCAGATCCAGTACGACGTCGTTGAGATGACGCAACAGTTGGATGCGTTGGAGAGGCTGCTTGGGACAGACGCGTCCCTAGATGAGGCACCTGGTGATGTGCTGACTGCGACCGCCCCACCTCCGCGTGCCGAACTCCGTCTGCCTGCCGCGACCCAGGACCTCGCCGGCAAGCTGCATGTGGATCTGCCCTGGCTGGAGGACTGTATTGAGCTGCTCCGCGATCGTCCGCAACTCATCTTCTACGGCCCGCCTGGGACGGGGAAGACATACATCGCTCAGGCGCTCGCTTCACACCTCGCAGGCGACAACATCCGTCTGGTGCAGTTTCACCCCGCCTATTCGTATGAGGACTTCTTCGAGGGCTACCGGCCCGTGGAAGCGGGAGGATTCGCGCTGAAGCCGGGGCCATTGCGCAAGGTTGTGGACGCTGCTCGTGAGAACCCCTCGACGCCGTACGTGCTCATCATCGATGAGATCAATCGTGGCAACCTTGCCAAGATCTTCGGCGAACTGTATTTCCTACTCGAGTACCGGGACCAACAGGTTGACCTGCTGTATGCCACCGGTGACGATGTGGGTTTCTCTCTCCCTGAGAACGTCTTCATCATTGGGACAATGAACACCGCTGATCGGTCGATCGCGCTCGTGGACGCCGCGATGCGCCGACGCTTCGCGTTCGTCCCGCTGCATCCGTCAGAGCCGCCGACCCGCGACGTGCTACGACGCTGGCTGCTGGATACGAAGCGGGACCCGGTGATCGCGGACCTGCTCGACGAACTCAACGCCCGGATCGAAGACCCCGACTTCAAGATTGGGCCGTCATACTTCATGCGGTCAGCCGTGCACGCTGAGCGTGGACTTGAGCGGGCGTGGCGGACGGCGATTCTGCCGTTGCTGGAGGAACACCATTACGGCGATGGGGTCGACGTTCAGGGGCGCTACGGGCTGGCGACGATACGGTCTCGAGTGCAGGCGCGTGCGACCGCTTCTGAGGAGATGGCCGATGAGCAGCCCGCTGATCCTGCGTGAGGGTGCCACGGCGAAGCTGGTCGAACTTCCCCTCGATATAGCAGAGGCGCTCGTCAGTTCGGGGATCGTGCAGTTGGTTCGGAGCGAGCGCGCTAACTGGTGGGAAGCGTCGGCGCTGAAGCACATTGGTGTTGTAAGCGTCGGCGGCTGGCAGGTAGTGATCCAGCCGAAGATCGAGATCAGCCGGCTCGTGTTCCTGATGGGTTACGCGCGGAACCCGACCTTCTGGCGCAACGACCGCGTCCGCCTCGATGCGGAGTCGGAACTTCCCGAGGCGCTCGCTGACGCCTTCCTGCGTCTTACCCGGGCCGCGGTGGGGCAGGGCCTTCTTAAGGGCTACCGCACAGTCGAGGATTCTCTGCCTGTGCTGCGCGGCCGCATTCGTGAAGCCGACCAGCTACGACGTCGCTGGGGACGAAACCTGCCCTTAGAAGTGCGCTATGACGAGTTCACTGTCGACATCCCGGAGAACCAGCTGCTGCTTGCCGCTGCCGTAAGGCTCCTGCGGACTCCTGGTCTGCACCCGCGTCACCGCGCTGCTTTCCAGCGGCTCCGGACGCAACTCGCTGATGTGACGCTTCCAACGGCCGGCTTGCTGCCGAGGTGGGTCTACAGCCGACTGAATGCGCGGTACCAGCCCGCCCTCGAGCTAGCTTCGTTGATCCTGGCCGGCCAGTCCTTCGAGCAGAGGGTCGGGGACCTTCTGGTCACGGGCTATCTGTTCAATATGGCGACAATCTTTGAGGATTTCGTCGCTGTCGCACTAGCTGAGGTGCTCAAGTACCGCAGCGGCCATACTTGCCGATACCGCACCTACCTCGACGAGGGTGAGCAGGTGCCTGTCGTGCCAGATTTCGTCTGGTTTGAGGGAGGTCTCCCTCGGGTTGTCGTGGACGCCAAGTATAAAGCCGAGAGGCCTAGCGGTTTCCCCCAGGCTGATCTCTATCAGATGTTGGCCTATTGCACGGTCCTCGGTCTTCCAGCGGGTCACCTGGTGTATGCAAAGGGAAACGAGGTTGCCAAAGAGCACGTGATCCGTGGCTCGGGAGTCCGTGTGGTTGTGCACACGGTTGACCTCAGTCTGACACCCGACATCCTTCTCGAGTCCATGGCGGTTCTGGCCTCGAAGCTGAACCACAGAGTACCTATGCCAAAGCCTGTGCGTTGAGGCTACTTGGTCGATGAGTCGAAGGGCTCCTGGGTGCCGGCTGCCGCTTGGCTGGGAGTCGGCGATGGGGGAATCACCGTTACCACACGTACTTGAACATCAAGATAGCGAAGCGCATCGAACTGCTTCACCAGGTTTACTTTGGTGAACGTGAAGAGGGAGTCCACCGTGATGGGGTGATCTTTGCCAATCGCTAGAATGACGTCCTTGATTTCAGCATCCTTTAGCTTTCCGTGACTCTCCTCCTCGATCCTCTTTCGCCACGCAATACGCGCGTTCTCGTCACGAGAGAGAGCATCGGTCGAAACCAGTCCTTGTGCGAGCAGATGGCTGAGATCCGAAGATCTACGACCTCTCTTTACATGGACGAGCGTGCCGGGTGCGACGAATACATCGCACGGCTCGATCCCACCTCGGGAGTGAAGGGGTGTCTTGATCACCTTCTTGTCGAGGCAGTATCCCCCAATCGTCTCGGCCATGCGCTTGTTGTAGACGTCTTCATCCCTCGTCGCCCCAAGGGGGGAGCGATAGCGATGCCGGAGCTGCAAGAATCTCGCGGACGCGACCATCGATGCGTGCGAGGTACTGGTCGTCCATCCGGTACCAGCTTCCGTCGTGCAGGCAAAAGCGCTGACCTTCCTCCTCCACCTCGAACGCAAGCCAGCGACGCAATGGCACCGGTGTGGACACGAGCGTGTTGCGCTGGGGCTCCGCCTCGCCATGCAACTCGATCTTGACCGTCTTGAGAAGACCCAAGATCTTGTCGCGCGGGCTCTCGGCGAGCCAGTCAACGACATCGCCAATATCGGGCGCCTGCTCGAACACGAGCCGCCTGCGATCACCAAAACCAGTCACCTTGATACTCATCACTGGGCCGTAGACGTCAAGACGTTCGTGTGGCCAGGACACTCCCAACCGATGCGTTTCGGTCGATAGCAGGGCGTCGGCTAGCTTCTGGTCGAGTGTAGCCACGCGGCTGTCCTTGGGCTTCAGCGCGATGAGTTGCTCCAGACTCTCGAGACCGGGAAGCACTGACCGCTGTGACAGCGCTTCGAGGGCACTTAGATCTTGTATGAGGTCGTGGGCGGATTTCGCGAGCGGTAGATTCAGAGAATCGGCCGCACGGAGTTGGATGACTTTGCTGCCGACCGTGAGTTCGTCAATGACGGCCTTGGCTTCGATTCTGCTGACGACTTCACCGTACCCATCCACTCCCAGATCTCGGATGGTGCTGCCGTTCGGCATCGAACTTCGATCAACCCGTGCCCGATGGTCCAGAATGGTCTTGGTAAGTGACTTCACCTCGTTCGGGTGGGCGGAGCGAGCGACTATGCCTGATCCGAAGCCAAAGTCGATCTGCTCATGATCGAGGAAAGTGAACCCAGTGCCCCAGGTGAGTGCCCAGATGACATCGTGGGCATCCTGAATCAGGAGCGCCGCTCCCGGTGACCTGTTCTTGAGCGACAAGGTCTGGCCAGCGAGTTGTTGCAGATCCTTCACCCACGTCGCCACTCTCTTGGTTTCGCCTGCAACGAGCCGAGCGGGTCGTCCTTCGATTGAAAGGTCGGTGACAGCGAAGTCATCATCTGACTCGCGGCGCGATTCTGTTAGGGCCGCATCAAGAGTGGTTCCCTCCAGCATCCTGTACAGCGTCGTTCGCTTCGTTGTTGCTTGACTCATGCCCCTTGCTGGCACGATTGAGGCTCGTATATCGCGACGCCGCGCCAGTGAACTGAGGTGCTAGTGGCAGTGGATCTCTGCGTCATGCTTGTCGACTAGACTGGAAGAATCCTGGGATGCGTCGTGGTGGCCGAATTCTCTGGGCGCCAGCCGCGGCGACCGCGAAGCAGCTGCGCCGAACCCGTTTGGATCAAGGACGACAGAGTCTGATGAGTCCCGACTGACGCACACCCTGGAGCCGCAGTGGCGATGAGGGGCGCCGCACGCCGGTCGCGTCGGTGCGAGCAAGTGATATTCGAAGGCGCGACAGGGAGCGGGATCTGACCATCCGCCCGGGGACGAGGGTCAGGGGATTCGTCGAGGTGGGGTGACCGGCAGCGACTTCGGGAGTGCCTTGGGATGGTAGACGGCGACGACCTAGAACCGGCGTTCACCTCAACCAGGCAGGCCGAGTTCCCGCAGAAGGCTCGTGATGGCCTCATGCCCGGCACTATTCGTGTGCTCAGCCACGGCGGCCTGCAGCTGAACCAGGGCCTCTCGCACCGCCCGGTCATCCTCCGTCGCGTCCCGCTCGTATTCCGGATCAAGGAGGTACGCACCGCGTCCGTCGCCGAGACCTGGCACCGCCAGGCGACGCGGTCGAGCAGGATCTCGAGCAGTCGCGCCGCGGACGACACGTCGCTGTCCGCGTGGGCGAGGTGGTGGTAGGTCAGCTGTTCGTGCTTGCGATCGGGCGATTCGCGAAGCTCGATGGCGGTGCCGACCTTGGTGCTCTGGTGCTCGTCCACCGCGAGTTCCCGGACCTTGGCGACGGCCTCCGACATCGCGAGGAAGTCGGAATCGGCGAATCCGAAGCCGACGAACAGCAGGTGGCTGGTGAGCATCAGCGATTGAACCAGGCCGCGCAGCGCCCGGTGCTCGGTCTCCAGCCGTTCGTACTGATCGCGGGTGAGAACGATGGTGTCGGGTGCCTCGAGGTCGCCGTGCAGTTTCAGCAGCCACGGGTGCCCACCCACCGCGAGCTGGCGGGCCAGAACCTGAAGCGGTGGATCGACATGGATCACGGCCGCTGCGTTCTCCAGGCACGGGTCGTAGTTGGTCGTCACCATCGCTCTGGTGCGCAGGTCCGCCAGCAGGGCATGGCTGAGCGCGTGCTTGCGGGTGCGGAACCGTGCGGCGACCTTCTCGTTCAGGTCCTTGATGCCGAGATCCTGAGCCAGCTTCGGGTAGTCGGTGTCCGCATCGAAGGCCAACTCGCGTCCGGCGAGTTCGGTGAGGAGTTCCTTCCAGTCCGGGAAGCCGACGGGTTTGCTGACGCCGGCGCCGGCGAAGACCGACAGTTCTCCCCGTCCGGCCGCCTCGCCGAGTTGGTCGGCCAACGCCCGCTGCTCCTCCAAGAGTGCGGACCAGCCGTCGACTCCGGCGTCGTCCGCCAGTTTGCGTGCCCACTGGGCGCGGCGTAGTCGGAGGTCCGCTGGAGGACGAGTGCCACATCGATCGGGTGGGCGGCGACGAACTCGTGCAGGCGTCCGACGAGTTCGCGGACGACCTCGGCCCGCCGTCCGGGGAACTTGCCTTGACCGACACCCAGGATCGGGAGCGCCACCAGGGGCAGCGACCTGCCTCCGTGGCGGCGTGCCTTGGCGGCGGCAAGGGCCACCGCGCTGATCGAACGGTCCACCATCGCGGGGATGGTCTCCACACCCACGGTGTCCACCAGGACGCGCAGGCCGACGATGTCGTCCGGCATCCGGCTGCGCTTCTTGCCGGTTTCGTCCGGCTCGTTCGGCTGCGGGGTCGGATCGGGCAGGAACGCCAGGCCGTCGGTCAGGGTGACGCCTGCCGGTCGGAACCAGTCCCAGGACGGGCAAGGTTCGCTGCCTGGTTCGACGAACGGCCGCCAGCCGCCCGACACGTTGACGTTGCTGTCGCACGGAATCAGGAACGCGTCGGCCGCGATCCGGCTGAGGTCCGCCTGGACGACGAAGAGATGTCCCTGGAGTGTCATGGCGAGACACTACGGGTGGGAGGTCGAGGTCGCGCATGAGTCGTCGACGACTCCGGCATCAGCGGCCCACGAACGATGTCGAGGTCGTCGTCCTATCAGGCAGTATCAGCTACGCCGAAGTGGAGGGTCCGCATCACTGGTTGTCGGTGCCACCTGCGGTGCGACTGGGCGCCGTCCGTGTGGAAGATGCGTTCTGACTGGATTCCGCCCGTGGCTGCGGGCAGGCGGGGGCGCGACCCTCACGCTGTTCATGGACCGCTACCTCTCCTGCAGCAGGGGTTGGAGCCGGGAATGCTGGTCGGCCGCGGTCGCAGTCAGTGTCCGTCTGTGTACACTTAGAGCACTTAGCTACGGCCGAGAATCCGGGAGGCGACATGAGCAGTGCGCTGACGGAGGACGTCCAGATCCTCCGTTCGAGTCTGGCCAGCGACCAGCCCGAGATTGAGGTGACCCTGCGGCTCCCGCGTGAGAGCGCCGAGAAGGTGCTGGCGCTGCTGGATGCCGAGCAGACCACCGGCGCGGTCGTCGTCCAGGCCAAGCAGGAGTTCACCACGACCGAGGCCGCGAAGATCCTCGGTATGTCCCGGCCGACGCTGATGCGGATGATCGAGCGTCGCGGCATCGAGTTCCGCATGGTCGGCAAACACCACCGTATCCCGGCTACCTCAATCCAGAAGCTGCGTGAGTTCCTCGACGAGGACCACATGGCTGTGGTGGCCGAGTTGGCGAACAAGTACGGGAATGTCGATTGACGATCTCGGTCACGCTCGCTGATGCGAACATCCTGATCTCTCGGACTCTCCGCGACTACTTCGTGTACGCCGCGAAGTTGGGCGCGCTCGACATCCACTGGAGCGACACGATCCTCGGTGAGACCACGCGCAACCTCATCAAGCAGTTCGACTTCACCCAGTGGACGCCGAGGTCTTGGTCGAGCGGCTTGAGGCGTTTTTGCCATCAGCCCTGGTTGAAGTCAAGAGACGCGACGAGGCGCGGGTCGCCAAGGTGGAGATGGACGACAAGGACCGGCATGTCCTCGCCGCCGCGCTGGCTGCCACGCTCTACCACTTCCGTGACCGCGACGGGTTGGAGGTTGACCTCGTCCTGGAGTACGAGGATGGCAAGGTGTTCCTGCTCGAGGTCAAGGCCTCGTCGACCTACCGCGGGGAGCAGACGCGTGGAATACGTACGCTCGCCGACCGGGTCGGCGACAGGTTCCTCGGTGGTGCTGTGCTTGGCCTGTCGCAGGAGTCGCGATGGCTTGGGGACGGAATCTGTGGACTGCCCGTCTCCACGCTCTGGCAACATCCGTGATCGCACCCAAGTCCAGGGGCCGATGAACGGGCACGCGCAGGCCGTCCCTGATGGCTGCGATGGACAAGGCTCGCCTGCCTCACTGACTTACCTCGATGTCACTATCACCGGTGATAGTAAGCCGAAGACTCGCTCGCTTGCTCTGTGCGCGGGCGCATCAGGGCCTCCGAACGCTCGATCCGGCTCCGCGAACCGTTCGGGCAGTGTTCGCAAACGTTCGGGCTCAAGCTCGCGAACCCTCGGGGACGAGCATGGCTCGGACGAGGGAACTTGAAGACTATCCGAGCGAAACTTGCAGAATTTCGGACCGAGGTTTGCAGGCGTCCATAGCGCGTTGGCCGAGCTGACCGTCGCAGGCTCCACGCTGCTTCACAGCAGATGTGACTACATTCGTGGTCTATCCTGATGCAGTGACTACTGTGCCGATCCGTACCGCCAAGGCCCGACTGAGCGAGATCGTCGATCAGGCCATCAAGACCCACGACCAGGTGACCATCACCCGCAACGGTGTCCCGGCCGCGGTGCTGGTCAGTAGCGAGGAGTGGGAGGCACTCCAAGAGACCCTGTTCTGGCTCAGCAAGGGCGCCGAGCGTGATGTCCGTGAGGGAATTGCCGCGTATGAGGCGGGGGAGACGCTCAGCGAGGAACAGGTCCGTCGGCTGCTCGCCGGGGATGGTCAGTGACAGTGCGGGCTGTCGAAAGGCTTGGCACCTGACGTGCCCTATCGCGTCGAACTGTCGCCGAGTGCTGCTCGGGATGTGAACCGGATTCCCGCGAGGTATCCGGCAGCGATCGTTGAGTTCGTCTACGGTCCGTTGGCGGAGAATCCGCATCGTCTCGGCAGCGAACTACGTGGGGAACTCACGGGTTCGCGAAACGCCCGAAGGGGCTCCTATCGAGTTCTGTACACGATCATCGAGGACGACCGAGTGGTTGTGGTGCATCGCGTTGATCACCGCGCCACCACATATCGTCCGCGGGGATAGGTCTGGGTCGGTGCTGGGCGATTCCGGGCGGGAAGGCGGTGTCCACCGGCCGCTGAGTGGCCGTCCGTGCGATTCTTGGCGCACACCCCAAGGAGTTGCACCGTGGCGACCAGTATTCCCGACCAGCCGACGTTCGTGACGCCGTCCGAGCGCGCGGTGTGGCAGAAGGTCCGCGCCCAGCTCAGTGACGACTGCATTCTGCTCGCCAACTACCGGCTGAGCGATCAACACAAGGATCACGCGGCCGACCTGATCGTGCTGATGCCCGGCTCGGGGATCGTGGTCGTCGAGGTCAAGGGCAGCCACGTCTGGGTCGAGCCGGACGGCAGATGGATGATCGAGCGTGGCGGCGCGAAGCCGATCGACCCGGTCGGTCAGGCGCGCGGCGCCCTCTATGCCGTCCGGCGCTACGTCGAGACCGACCCGCGCTGGGGTTCGCGAACCCGGGTCCGGTGGAGTCACCACGTCGTACTGGCCCGGACGGCGCTGGCCGACGACTTCGCCACGCCGCAGTGTCCGCGCTGGATGGTCACCGGGCAGCAAGAGTTGGCCGATCTCGGTGGACGGCTCTGGGACGTCACCTCGCTGCACCGCACAGACGCCCGGCCGCCGTCCGCCGACGACGTCCAGTTGATCCGGGAGATCCTCGTCGGGCGGAACCTCCCGGGTCGTGACCTGGTGGCGATCGCCGAGGACCGTGCCGAGTACGCCGACAGGCTGACCATGGAGCAGGCCGAGCTGCTGCGGGTCACCCGGCTGCTCAACCGGGTCGAGATCCGCGGCGGAGCGGGCAGCGGCAAGACGGTGCTGGCGATCCGGCAGGCGTCCGACCTTGCCAGCGGCCGGATCAGCGGTCAGCGGCAGCGGGTCGCGGTGGTCTGCTACAGCTATGGACTGGCCCACCACCTGCGGCGGGCACTGCTTATCGGATCGAGGTCGAAGCGCCCCGCCTTCGTCGGAACCTTCGAGGACCTTGCCCGCAGCTGGGGCATCGACGTCGCCGGCTCCCGCGACGACTCCGACTATTGGGAGGCCCGGCTGCCGGCGCTGATGGCCGTGCGAGCCGGTGACCTCACCGATGCGCAGCGGTTCGACGCCGTCGTGGTCGACGAGGCCCAGGACTTCGCCGACGACTGGTGGACGCCGCTGGTGCGGGCGCTGCGCGACGAGGCGGCCGGCGGCGTCTACGCCTACAGCGACGAACGGCAGCGGGTGTTCGCCCGGTTCGGACGCCCACCGCTGGCCCTGGTGCCGCTGGTGCTCGACCACAACCTGCGCAACACCCGGCAGATCGCGTCCAGCTTCGTGTCGCTGGCGCCGTCCTCGATGGTGCTGCGGGGCGGCGACGGTCCCGAGGTGGAGTTCGTGGCCTCGTCCGTGGACGGCGCCATCGAAACCGCCGACGACCAGGTGGATCGGCTGCTCGATGAGGGCTGGGAGAGCAAGGACGTCGCGCTGCTCACCGTCGGCGCGCGGCACCCGGTGCAGAAGGAGCGGCAGGAGAGCCTCGGTTTCGCCGCCTACTGGGAGGATTTCTGGGGTGGGGACGACGTGTTCTACGGCCACGTCCTCGGCTTCAAAGGCATGGAGCGCCGCGCCGTCGTGCTCTGCCTCAACGAGGACGGCACTCGCGACCGCAGCAGAGAACGGCTCTACGTCGGGCTGTCCCGGGCGACCGACCGGCTGGTGGTGGTCGGCGATCCGGCAGTCATCGAGCGGGTGGGCGGCCGCGAGGTGCTGGAACGGCTGACCGATCGGCGCTGACCGGGTCCTTGGCTGCCGCGGGCGGACGTTGGCAGGCCCCGGAACCCGGGGAGAGCTCGGCGGTTGAGCAAGCTCGAGTCACGCTGGTGGGGTTCGTCTACCGTTCATCCATGAGCGCGCGGCACTCTCAGCGGGAGGAAGTCACCTACCGGCGCCGCTACGTGGGCACGGTCGAGTACCACCGCAGCCGCTACGGCCACGGCTACGCATCGATGGCCGTCTACCGGTTCGAGTGCGTGGGCGAGCGCAGCGGCCCGGACTACGTGCTGGTGCACGGCATCGGAGTGTCGGCCAAGGCGTACGGACCCACGGCAGTGGAACTGGTCGAGCACAGCGACGTGCTGTTGGTCGACCTGCCCGGCTACGGACGCTCGCCGCGCCCCGACATCGACATGACCATTGCCGACCACGCCAAGGTGCTGAGCGACTTTCTGGCCGACCGCAACCTCGATCATCCCTTGGTGGTGGGCCACTCGATGGGCACTCAGGTGGTTGCCGAACTGGCCGCTGACTACCCCGATCAGATCGACCACATCGCGCTGATCGCGCCGGTGATCGTCCCCGAAGCCCGCTCGCTGCCGGGCGCCGCGCGGCTGCTGCTGCGCAACGGACGGCTGGAGCCGCTCAGCGTCACCGCCATGGCCGTGCAGGACTACCTGTTCGGGGCCGGAATTCCGTACATGATGCAGCAGACCAAGCACCTGCTCGGTGCCCGCATCGAAGAACTGGCCGAACAGATCACCGCCAAGACCCTGGTCATTTGCGGTGACACCGACCCGATCGTGCCACTGGAGTGGGGGCAGTACCTCGCGGCGTCACTGCGGCACGGTTGGTACGAGACGGTGCCCGGTCCGCACGCCACGATGTTCGCGGCCCCGAAGCTGATCGCCGACCTGCTGTACGAGCACGGCCTCCGCTGATTTCGCGGTCGAACTCGGCGCGTGGCCCGACCAATCCGTCCGCCGCAAGCCTCCGAAAGGAAAGGGCTGATCAACGCGGGGTCTGGCTGGCAGAGCCTGTCGATACCCCCGGCCGAGACGTCTCGCCGTCGAGCTCGACCGACGATGTGCAGCGCTTCGCCAATTGCGGCGGGGCACACCCTCGGGCGCGTCCCGCGCTTTGCTGACACCTGCGTCTCGACAATCTCGACGAATAGCTACAGCCTGAATGTCCTGAGCGAACGGAGGAATCACATGGCCAGGTTGATCGCCATCATGTCCATGTCGCTGGACGGCTTCGTGGCCGACCCCGAGGACGGCGTGACCGAAGTCTTCGGCTGGCAATTCACCTCCGGCGACGTCGAGGTGAACACCGGCGGAGCGGACGCCATGACGCTGCGCATGTCGGCGCCGAGTGCAGCCCACTACCTCGGGCTGACGTCCGAACTCGGTGCCGTGCTGACCGGACGCCGGACCTTCGACAAGGCCGAAGGCTGGGGTGGCAACCACGCCTGGGGACCCGCCTTCGTACTCACCCACCACGTCCCGGACGGCTGGCCGCGCGCCGGCTCGGCGGTGCACTTCGTCACCGACGGGCTCGACAGCGCCGTCCAGCAGGCGAAGGACGCGGCCGGCGAGAAGGCGGTGGGAGTGCACGGCGCCGACACCATTCAGCAGTTGCTCAACGCCGGCCTGCTGGACGAGCTCGCGATCGATGTCGCCGCGGTGCTGCTCGGCTCGGGCGTCCGGCTTTTCGATCAGCTGGACGCCGCGCCGGTGCTCGGCGACCCGAGCGTCGTCCAGGGGGTCGGGGTGACACACCTGCGCTACCCGGTGTCGCGGGCGGAGCATCCCTCACCGGGAACCCGATGATGGACACGGCCGACCAGGTCGAGGCCTACCTTGCCAGCCAACCCGAACCCAAGCAGAGCGACCTGCGCCAGCTACACGGGCACGTGATCGCGGAGTTTCCGCTGGCCAGGCTGTGGTTCACCGACGGGACGAACGAGCAGGGAAAGGTGGTCGCCAACCCCAACATCGGCTACGGCGAGTACACGATCCGCTACGCCAACGGTTCCTCGCGGAACTTCTACCGGATCGGTCTGAGCGCCACCGCCACCGGCATCTCGGTCTACGTACTCGGCCTCGACGACAAGACCTACCTATCCCGCAGCTACGGCACCTCGATCGGCAAGGCGAGCGTCACCGGTTACTGCATCAGATTCGGGCGCATTGCCGACATCGATCTGCATACGCTGTATGCCGCCATCCGCGATGGTCTGGCCCGCGATCTGCCGGTCTGACCGGACAACCGCCGGTGCGCTGGACGACCGTCCATGTGGTTGAGTGAGGTAGATGATCAGCACCGAGTTCCCGAGGGATCTGTTCATCACCGCCGCGATCTTCGGCATCGCCGCCTTCGCCTGGGCAGGCTGGGGACAGGAGCGTCCACTGAAGGGCCTGCTCTGGCGATTGCTGCTGAGCCTCGTCCAACTCGGGGGAGCGGTGACCGGCGGTATCGGGATCACCCAGGCGATCCGGAACTGGGGCTCGCCGACCGCGATCGTTATCGGCGGACCGGCCTTCGTCGCCTACATCGTCACCTTCTGGCTGGAGATCGCGGCGATCATCGGGCTTGCGGTCTGGGCGACCCGGCGGCAGCGAAAGGACTTGTACGCACCGTTGGCGCTTGCGGTGGTGGGCGTCCACTTCATCCCGCTGGCGTGGGTCTTCGCCCAGCCGATCTATGCGTGGACGGGTGTGATCACGACCGTCATCGCGGTGGTCGCCTGGCGCATCTCGGACGCGCCGGCGGCGCGCAGCTTCTGGTGCGGTCTGATGGGCGGCGCGACCCTGCTGGTGGTCGGTGCGGCCTGTCTGCTCGCGGCCAGGTAGTGGGTGAGCCTCGGCGTCGGACGGGGTCTCGACAAGCTCGACCAGCGAAAGAGGTCTCGACAAGCTCGACCAGCGGATGCGGGGTCTCGACTAGCTCGACCAGCGACCGTCCACAAGCTCGACCGGCGAGAAGGGTCTCGACAAGCTCGACCAGCGGATGCGGGGGCTCGACCAGCGGAGCGAGCTCGACCAGCGGTGGACCTCAGCTTTGGGACTTGGCCAATCGATAGCCGACGCCGCGGACGGTCTCGATGAAGCGGGGGTGGGTCACCGAGTCGGAGAGTTTGCGGCGCAGGTTGGCGATGTGGCTCTCGATCGAGCGCCGGTCGGCCTCGACCACGTAGCTGTTCACGTCGTTGCGGGTGAAGGCGGCGAGTTCGTCCTTGGTGATCACCCGGCGGCTGCGCTGCATCACCGCCGAGAGCAGGTCGAACTCGGTCCGGGTGAGCTCGACGGGGCGTCCGTGGAGTTCGACCAGGCGCATCTCGGGATGCATCCGCAGTCCGTTGTGGTGCAGCCAGTCCTCGCCCGGCTCGGGGGCCTCCGGCGGCGGGGGAGGCGTGGCCGGGCGCTCCAGGTTGCGGCGCCGGATCATCGCCTCGACCCGGGCCCGCAGCTCGCGCGGCCGGAACGGCTTGGCGAGGTAGTCGTCGGCGCCGGAGTTGAGCCCGGTCAGGGTGTCGATCTCGTCGCGGCGGGCCGACAGCATGATCACGTAGGTCGAGGAGAAGTCGCGGATCCGCCGGACCACCTCGAAACCGTCGATGCCGGGCAGGTTCACGTCCAGCGTGGTGAGCATCGGCTGATGCTGGTGGATCAACTCCAGCCCCAGCACGCCGTCGGTGGCCACGTGGGTGTGAAAGCCGGCCTGAGTGAGGACGACCGCCACCAGGTCGGCGATCTCGGGATCGTCCTCAATGATCACTGCGCTGCGCTCTACCGGTGTGGCCTCAGTCACGACTGTTCCTTACTTCCGTTCCCCGTCGCGCGCGCGACGTAATAGGTCTGCACGTCGACCGCCTTCACCTCGAATTCGGCGACCCGGTTGAGGACGTGCTCCGCGGCCCGGGCCACCGACCGTTCGTGGTCGTTGTACCCGCACATATCGACGGCGTAGATCCCTTTGACCGCCGCCACTCGTTGTGCCAAGCATGTCATCATCCGGGCGAATACGGGGTAGCGCCGCATATCCGGCCGGACCAGGGAAACTCCGCTGTAGAAGATCGCTTTGCGACTCCATTCGTCGGGGTACTGATGCTGGTAGTACTCCGGGCTTATCCACGGCATCGTGGACAGGTCGTCGGTGAGGGTGGTCAGGCCGGCCAGGCCGCCGTCGGCGTCCAGGGCCACGTACTTCCAGATCCGCGGATCGTCGAGTTCGGCGGTGAACTCTGCCTCGGTGAGCACCTGGCGGGCGGCGGCGAGCACCCGCAGCGGGCCGAAGGACTCCTCATAGACCGGCCAGAAGCTGTCCATCAGGTCCGGACGCGGGTGCCGGGTGCAGACGATGCTGAAGTCCCCGTAGTCCCACGGGCCCTCGATGTTGCGTTCGATCGTCTCGATCATGCCGCACCCCAACCGGCGGTGCGGTAGGTCGCCACGACCACTGAGCAGGCCGGCTGTCCCCCGCAGCGCGCCGAACTGAGCACGATGTCCTCGAACGCGAAGGACTCGCTGCGCCCGTTGGCCATGTCGGTCAGGCTGGCGTTGATCATTGTTCGCACCTGCTCCTCGGCGTGCCCGGTGTGTTCGACGAACAGCCCGCGCCCGGAGCCGTCCGTCGCCCGCGACCAGCCGATGCCCGATACCGCGTCGTCACCGCGCTCGGTGGCGAAGGCTGCCGCGTAGACGCAGTAGAGCGCGTCGCCGAAGGTGCCGCGCAGTTGCTGCTCGGGTTTGCAGACGTCGATCACCGATGCCGGCGGAATGATCGAACTCAGCCGGATCAGGTTGTGGTCGGCGACGCCCGCTGAGCGCAGCGCGCTGTCGAATGCCGCCATCGAGGTGCGGCCCTTGCCGCTCCCGGCGGAGACCCGAATGGTGAAGAGACCCGCGGAGCTGGCTCCGGAGGCGTCTTGCTCGGTCAAATTGGTCACGCCTTTCTGTTGCACGACGGTCAACCTGCAATAACTCCCGAGGATGCCTGGACCGGCTCGGGCGGCGTCTGGGCCGGCATCTCCGCGGGCAGCTCGAACCGGAAGGTGGAGCCCTCGCCGAGGGTGCTCTCCACCCAGATCCGGCCGCCCATCCGCTCGATCAGGCCACGGCAGATCGCCAGGCCGAGGCCGGTGCCGCCCTTCTCGCGGGTGTCGCTGGAATCCACCTGACTGAACCGCCCGAAGATGGCTTCCAGCTTGTCCTGGGGGATGCCGCGTCCGGTGTCGCGGACCGCGAACTCGACCAGATCTCCGCGCTGCGCCGCCTCGACCACGACCAGATCGCCGGGGTCGCTGAACCTGATGGCGTTGCCGACGAGATTGATCAGCACCTGCACCAGCCGGTCGCGATCGGCGAGGACGCGACCGGTCGCCGAGCCCAGGGAGAGCTTGATCCGGGCCGCATCGGCCATTCCGGAGGTGGCCAGCACGGCCTCCTGGCAGGGCGCGGCGACTCCGTGCGGGCGGATCGCCAGCGGCAGCATGCCGGTGTCGAGGCGTTCGATCTCGAGGATGTCGTTGACCAGCCGGCCGAGCCGGACGCTGCCCGAGGTGGCGATGTCGATCATCTTCGCCGCCTTGACCGGGATCTCGCCGAAGGCGCCACCCGAGATCAGGCCGAGCGCACCGCGGATGGAGGTCAGCGGCGTCCGCAGCTCGTGGCTGACGAAGGAGATGAACTCCTGCTTCATCCGGTCCATCTCGCGGCGCTGGCTGACGTCGCGGAAGACCACCACGGCGCCGCTGATGATGCCGTTGTCGTCCTGCAGCGGGCTGGCGGTGGCCTCCACCATGATCGTGCTGCCGTCGCCCCGGACGTAGATGTCGTCCTCGCCGGACGCCGTCAGCCCCGACGCGGTGGCCTCGGTGATGTAGCAGCCCTCGATCGGGAACGGGGTGCCGTCCTCCTGCGGGGCATGGAAGAGGTCGTGCGCGTTGGCGCCGACCAGCTGGGCCTCGGAGCGTCCGAGCAGTTTCGCGGTCGCGCTGTTGACCATGGTGATGCGGCCGTCCCGGTCGACGCCGTAGATGCCGTCCGCCACCGAACTGAGCAGCAGTTCGCGCTGGGTGGTGATCTCGCGGAGTTCCTTGGTCCGTTCGAGGACGCGAATCTCCAGGGAGCGCCGCAGCTGTTCGATGTCCATCACCAAGACGATCTGCCGCGCGACCACGGTGAGGATGAGGAAGCCCCAGACCGAGCGGGTCACGGCGGTGTGCTCGCCGTTGTAGCCGACCATCATGTTGGCTGCCGCGGCGACCAGGAACACGGCGAAGAAGACCAGGGTGCTGCGCAGCGAGGACGACTCGGGCGCCTCGGTGAGCTTCGGGTTGCCGGAGTCGGGGTGCAGGGCGGCGAGCCCCGAGAACAGGTAGCCGCCCAGCCAGCCTAGATCCCACCAGCTGCCCAGCGCGGTCGTACTGCCCTGCGTGGTGTTCACCGCATAGGCCATGTCCGAGATCGAGTAGAGCAGCAGTGCGACGCCGACCAGCATCAGCGCCGTCCGGCTCTCGGCGCCGCTGCGGGCGATCAGCAGGATGGCGACGGTCGCCATCAGCAGGTCGAGGAACGGCAGCGCCAGGATCTGGAGCTGGCCGCTGAAGGTGCCGTCCTTGCCGGCCAGCAAGGTCGGGAAGATGGTGGCGCTGGCGATGAACAGCACCGATCCGCCGACGACCAGGCCGTCCATGATCAACCGCGCGACATCGGTGTTGCGCCGGCGCAGCGGCGGGAACAGGGTGAGCCCAACCAGGCAGACGAGCAGGCCGACCAGCAGGATCGGATCGACCAGGTCGGTCCAGTCCAAGCCGGCCGGGCCGGGGCCGGGCAGCAGGCTGATCGTGTTGGCGACCACCGCCGCGCAGATGCCGATCGAGATGAGCTGCCAGGCGCGTCGCCGCCGACCCTGGCTGGAGGCTGACCGGCGCAGCGTGATCGCCGCCGTACCGGCTCCGAAGATCATCAGGAACACCGTGGAGATGACGCCCCGGGTGGACTGGTCCGGGGTCGTCCGGATCAGCATCAGGAACACGAAGGCAAGCAGCGATCCGGCCGTGCACACGACGGCAAAGGGGCGTGACAACGTGGACTTCAACATGGAGGCGGCTCGCAGCAAGGGGGGTGACGCTCACTTAACGGGGCTTTGGCGAGTATAGGGCCGCTCCGGACCCGTTGTCACAACGGGAAGAAGGCGCCGGACGGGCCGCGCCGTCGCCGATTCCGGCGCTGGTTGCCGCGTCCCGGTTCACCCGGGCACGGCGCGGCACTACGATGACCCCCACCATCCCTGGAGGAGTTGTGATGCCCATTCCGTCCGACGCGAATCCCAGGCTGCTGCTTCTAGTGGACGACGACGACGACATCCGTGAGGTGGCCGCCGCTGCCCTCGAGCTGGTGGACGGGTTTCGCGTGGTCACGGCGACGAACGGCCTCGAAGGCGTCCGTCAGGCGCAGCGGCATCGTCCGGACGGCATTTTGATGGACGTGATGATGCCCGGCATGGACGGACTGGCAGACCGCCGAGCGGCTCAAGGCGGATCCGGCCACGGCCGGTATCCCGGTGATCCTGCTGACCGCCCGGGTCGACGGCGACGAGCCAGAGGAGAACATCGCCGGAGTGATCGCGAAGCCGTTCGATCCGATGGCCCTGGGCACCGAGGTGCGACGTCTGCTCGGGTGGCAGGCGTGAGTTCATCGGACGCGATGGCCGGCGCCTACCAGGCACTCGCGCAGCGGGCCTGGGACACCAACCGGGCGCGGCTGAAGGAGTTGACCGCGGTGCTGGACGCCTGGCGCGGCGCCGGCGTCCTCGGTGCGGAGGAACGCGACCGCGGACGGTCGGTGGCGCACAGCCTGCGCGGTTCGGCGGGCACTTTCGGTCACCACCAGGCGGCGGAGGCAGCAGACGAACTGCAGAAGCTGCTGCTCGCCGGGGCCACTCCGCGGTTGGACGACGTGACCGCCCTGGTTGAGCGGATCGACCTCGGGCTGGCCGAACCGCCCGACCTGGACCTCTGACTTTCTCGCAAGCGTGGCCGCCGGACGTGCGTGCGGCAGCCGCCCTGCGACCTCGCCATCAGCCGACCCGCCCGACGACGCTCAGACTGCGGCTTCCTCAGCCGGAGGCCAGCCAGGCCCGGGTCGACGATGCGGAGCGGGTGAGCTCGGCAAACAGCATCCCGGTGTCGGCTTGGTCGCGTCCCACAGCGAGTCGCAAAGCCGCCGCCCGCAGGCTGAGTTCGTCGGCCCCGACCATGTGGCTCGAGGTCTCCAGAGTGAGCAGCCGAGTGATGCACTCGTCCCGTCGGGCCCGCTGGATGGACTCGCCGATTTCGACGATGCGTTGGTCGAGCAGCGCCAGGTAGTTGGCCACGAAGCGGGCAACCGCCGCGTCGTCGCCCAGCTGCTCGCGCATCTCGTCCAAGGCGGAAAAAGCTGAGACACCCGGGGCCGTCGGCACGAAGTCGGGTTGCTTGCCGGCATCCTCCTGTGCCGGCAAGCAACTCACGACGCACCCCCGCGAGATGGTGGGACGGTGCGTCCGGGCTTCCCAGTGGCCCCCCGACCACTGAAAGAAACGACTGCCACCCCCATGTCAGTCCCTCCTTTCGCCCTCCGCGTTCCGATCCCCGATCACCTACGAGTCCCCGGGTGTGAGAACCATCCTGCGGTAGCTGTCTGCAGACGATCTGGAGGCAACCTCAAGATCGGCTCAAGATCGTCCTAGGCTCTTGATTCGAGTCCGGCTAACTACCGAGCGACCGATCGACCCGGAACGAGCCGACGGCCGGGCGACGCACCCCCACGTCGGCCCGGCCGCCGGCCGGCTGAACGGTCGACCGCAGGGCGGCCGGCTCGTTCTGCCGCACCGGCACGGGCCGACCGGCGAACCAGGATCCCCAAGCCGGGCCGTAGCTCCGGTGAGGGGAGAGCCGATCACCGATCGATGACCGCTCCGGTCCGCCATGTGGCTCCGAAAACCGCCTGACTAGGGGCGGCGCCGGTGCATGTAGGTACCCTGCCGAAGCTTGCTCAGGTCGGACTCGGCGATAACTGCAGATTCGCTGAAGATCCGCTGGAGGTTCGCTGGAGCCCCGTCCCGGCACGCGGATCCACACCAGGCCCTCCCTAACTAACTACCTGTGCCCTCCCGCATGTGGGAGGGCACAGGTAGTTAGGGAGGGCCCTGGGGCGAGGGGCCGACGGGTCAGCGCTGGGCGGGCTTGGTGGCGACCAGGACGCCGAGGGTGGCGTAACCGACCAGCAGGTGCAGCGGGGCGACGACCTGGGCGATGGCGGGGCCGAAGACGATCAGGGTTGGAATGGTCACCACGGCCCAGCTCTCGGCGACCAACGGCCAGAACCGGCGGACGCCCTGCCACTTGCCGGCGATCGCGATCCGGATGCCGATCAGGAACATGCCGAACATCGAGAACGGCCAGCACGCGTCCAGCAGCGCCCAGCCGGGCTGGCTCAGGTCACTGATCCCGAGGCCGTCCGCGGCGGTGGACCCGATCGCGAAGGTGAGCAGCACGGTCTCCACGATCAGCGCTGCCTTGGCGATCCGTCCGTTGCCGAGGGCGTTGGTCTGCCACAGCACCCAGAGCAGCGCGAGCACGCCGACCTGGAAGAAGCCGGAGCCGAAGGCGTAGCCGATCACGCCGGTCCGCGAACTCGGGTCGAGGTCGAACAGCACCATCGCGGCCGCCCAGGTAACGGCACCGGCGGTGAGCAGGTAGCCCTGCCGGCGGAACGGGTGGCGGGAGTCCGCGGTGGCCTCGGCCGGCGCGGGGGCGGTCAGGGTCAGGTCGGAGCGGGCGGGTGCCGGCTGCTGCGAGATGGTCATGGTGGTTTCCTCCGTTTGGTTTCGCCGGACTGGCCGGCTTTGCGATGAGGTAACCCTGCTGGGCCCACCGACCCGGCAGGCAGGGTGCGGCGTCCCGATCTGTGCGGGCGGAAAGTGCCCGTCACAACGGGACGCCGGTCCCGGGGCAGCGGGACGCGGCGGCGGAGATAATGCCGGGGTGCCCCTGCGGATGCCCCGGCTCAAGCCACTGCCGATCGCGCTGCTGATCGTCGCGCTCGTGCTGGTCGTGGTCACCGCGGTCTGCCACCTGCTCCGGTTCCGGGCCGGGGGCTCACTCGACCTGGTCAGCCCGACCGCGCCACTGGGCGTGGTGATGGCGGCCTGCGCGGCGGTCATCCTGTCCCGGCATCCCGGTCACCCGCTCGGCCGGATCCTGGCCGGCTTCGGGCTGCTCTGGGCCTTCGACGGCGCGCTCGAGGCCTGGTACGGGCTGGGCATCACTCCACCGTTCGGGACGCCGCCGGACGACCTGCTGGCCGGCACCGCGTTCGCCTACTGGTTCGTCGCCCGCGCCGGGGCATTCCTGCTGGTGGGGCTGCCCTTGCTGCTGGTGCTCTACCCGACCGGACGGCTGCTGGCCGGCGGTTGGCGCTGGCTCGGCGTCGTCACCATCGCGGCGTCCGCGGTGTTGCCGGTGACCCTGCTGGTGATGCCGGCCGCCGTCCTGGAACTGGGCGTGCCGCGTCCGCCGATCGCCGATCCGGACCTGCTCAGCCTGCCGATCCCCGCCGAGATCGGCTTCCCGATGCTGGTGGTCACCCGGCTGATCACGCTGGCGTCGGTGCTGCCCGGGCTGGCTCTGGTGGTGGTCCGGCACCGCGCGGCCACCGGCGTGGAGCGGCGGCAACTGCGCTGGCTGCTCTGGGCGGGTCTGGTCTGCCTTTTCCTGGCGGTGATCAGCCTGCTGGCACCCTCGGGCGCGCTGGCCAGCTACACACTGTTCGCGGCCGTCGCGGCCACCTCGATCTCGGTGACCGTCGGCATCTGTGCGCCCGACCGCTTCGACGTGGACGGCCTGGTCGCCGACACCATCGCCTGGGGCGCCATGGGAGCGATCGTGATCGGTGTCGACCTGGCCGTGGCCGCGCTGGTCACCCAGGCGCTCGGCGAGCATCTCGACCAGCGCGAGGTCACCATGGTGGTCCTGCTGCTCGCGGTGCTGCTGTACGCGCCGCTGCGCGGGCTGGTCTGGGTGCGGGTCCGGCGTTGGCTGCTCGGACGGCGCGGCGACCGCTACCAGGTGGTCTCCGCGCTGGCCGCCCGGCTGGAGTCGAGCGGCTCGGTGGCCGATCAGCTGCCCGCGCTGGTGGCGTCCGTGGCCGACTCGTTCCGGGTGCCCTACGTCGGCGTGGAGGTCTTCGCCCCGGACGGCGGACGGCTGCTCGCCGAGCATGGACGCCGTCCGGACGAGATCACCGAACTGCCGATCGCCTACTCGGGGCAGACCGTCGGACGACTGCTCCTGCCGGTCGGCGGCGGCTTGCGGGCGGTGCTCACCAGGGCCGACCAGGCATTGCTGATGGATGTCGTCCGGCAGGCGGCGATCGCCGTCCGGCTAGGGAGCCTGGCACAGGAGGTGCAGGCCAGCCGGGAGCGGCTGGTGCTCGCCCGCGAAGAGGATCGCCGGCGGATCCGGCGGGACCTGCACGACGGGCTGGGCCCGGCGCTGGGCGGCGTCGGGCTCCGGCTGGCGGCCGCCGAGTCGGCCGTCACGGCCGACCCGGACCGGGCCCGGCAGCTCATCGCCAGCTCCCGCGCCGACCTGCGGGACGCGGTGGTCGAGGTGCGCCGGCTGGTGCACGGGCTCCGGCCGCCGGCGCTGGACGACCTGGGCCTGCTGGCCGCCGTCGAGCAGCAGGCCGACCAACTTCGCTCCGCCGGTCCCGCGGTCGCCGTCCACGCCGAGGGGCTGGACGGGCTCCCGGCCGCCGTGGAGGTGGCCGCCTACCGGATCGTCGCCGAGTCGTTGACCAACGTGGCGCGGCACGCCGCGGCGGGCGCGGTCGGCGTCCGGCTGAGTCGCGAGGCTGATGCCCTGATCGTGGAGGTCACCGACGACGGGGTCGGGATATCGTCGGAGCGGACCGCCGGCGTCGGCTTGCTCTCGGTGCGCGAGCGGGCCGCCGAACTCGGCGGGGAGGCGACCATCGGATGCCCGGCCGGCGGTGGGACCGTGGTCCGAGCCGTGCTGCCGCTGACCGGAGGAGAGTCATGACCGAGCCGATCGCGGTGCTGATCGCCGATGACCATCCGATCTACCGCGACGGACTCGCCTCGCTGCTGGATCCGCTGCCCGGTATCGACGTGGTCGGCCGGGCCGCGGACGGCGTCGAAGCCGTCGAGCAGGCGTTGGCCAGGCGTCCGGATGTGATCATCATGGATCTGCAGATGCCCCGGCTGAACGGCATCGAGGCGACCCGGCGAGTGCTGGCCGAACTGCCCGCGACCGGGGTGCTGGTGATCACCATGGGCGAGGACGAGGGCACCGTGTTCAGCGCGATCACCGCCGGCGCTCGCGGCTACCTGCTCAAGGGAGCGGACGCCGACGAGGTGGTCCAGGCGATCCGGACGGTGCACGGCGGCGGCGTGGTCTTCGGTGCCTCGCTGGCGCAGCGGATCGCCCGGGTGTTCGCCTCCGGGCCGGCAGTCGCAGGCACACCGGCGGTGTTCCCCGAACTGACCGAGCGCGAGCGGGAGATTCTCGACCTGGTCGCCGCCGGGCTCTCCAACAGCGATATCGCCGCCAGGCTTTATCTCTCACCCAAGACGGTGCGCAACAACGTCTCGGCGATCCTGGCCAAATTGCAGGCGCGGGACCGGTCGGCCGCGATCGTGACCGCCCGGGAAGCCGGACTGGGACGTCCCCGCTGATTTCCGGCGAGGCAGGTTTCGTGATGATCGGGCCGCCGCCCCGTTCGCCGCTGTCGTTGCGCTTGTCGTGGCCCCCCATTCCGGCCGGCGGTTTGCTGAATCGGTAGCCGATTGATCTGTCGAGCAGGCATTCCCGAGTCCCGAGATCCGCGATAGCCTGCCCTCCTTACGGGCAACGAGTCGGCGCACCCCCCGGAGCCAATGGACGGCTACCGCGCCGGAGAGCGAGCGGGTGATGGCGACCGGAGCAACCAGGTCCACGATGCCGCGACGACGCCGTCCCTGGGTGGCGTCGGTGCTGGCCTTCGCCCTGCTCGTGGGTACCCAGCTGGCTCAGCCACTGACGGCATTCGCCGACGGTCCGACCACATTCAGCAACAGTGCGGCAATCGCCATTCCGGCGACCGGTTCGGCGAACCAGCTCGGGCCGGCGGGTCCCTATCCCTCGTCGCTGACCGTGGCCGGAATGACCGGTGCGGTCAGCAAGGTCACCGTCACGTTTCACAACCTCAGCCATGGCAGCCTGAACGATGTCGACGCACTCCTGGTGGCACCGTCCGGCGAGAATCTGGTGGTCCTTTCCGACGCGGCCAACGAGAACACCTTCACCGAGGCGTCCAATGCGACTTTGACCTTCGATGACTCGGCCGCCAGCCAGATTCCCGGTGCCGGAAGTGTGCCGACCGGCTCGTACCGTCCTACCAATCGCGCGTTCGGAGCGACCCCGGACACTTTCCCCGCTCCGGCGCCGGCGATCTCGAACGACACCACCCTCGCCGGCGCGTTCACCGGAATCAACGCCAACGGCAGCTGGCGGCTCTTCATCGTCGACGACACCTCCGGCGACCTCGGCCAGATGGCCGGCGGCTGGAGCCTGACCATCACCACCGAAACCGCGGCGGTCGCGACCACGACCACGGTCACCTCCTCGGACGCGACCTCGGCCACCGGCTCGCCGGTCACCTTCACCGCCGCCGTCCGTTCGGACGGCTCAGCCGTCACCGCGGGCACCGTCCAGTTCAGTGCCGACGGCACCAACCTGGGCGCCGCGGTGCCGCTGAACGGCAGCGGCAACGCCACCGTGACCACCTCGTCCCTGGCCGAGGGGAGCCACCTGATCCGGGCCACCTACAGCGGCGCCACCGGCCTGCTGACCAGTACCGGCACTGTGTCCCAACGGGTCGACAACACCACCACCGTCGAGGGGAACCTGTACTGCAACACCGGACCGATCACGGTGCCGAACGCCGGCGCGTCGACGCCCTACCCGTCCAACATCCGGGTGTCGGGGCTGGCCGGGAACGTGACCAAGGTCACCGCCGAGCTCAAAGGGGTTTCGCACACCACCCCGATCGACCTGGACATCCTGCTCTCCGGCCCGACCCCGAGCAAGAACCTGTTCCTGCTCAGCGACGGCGGCGGGCAGAACCCGGCCAGCAATGTGAACCTGACCTTCGACGACGCGGCGGCAGGCACAGTTTCGGCCACCTCACTCACTTCGGGCAGCTACCGGCCGACCCGGATCGCCGACGAGTCGACCGAGAACCTGCCCGCGCCGGCCCCGGCGCTGAGTTCGGCGACCACCCTGGCCACCTTCAATGGGGCCAGCGGCAACGGCATCTGGAGTCTGTGGGTGTTCGACGACGCCACCGGCGACAACGGCTCGATCTCGGGCGGCTGGTGCCTGCGGATCGTCGCCCAGGCACCGACCAGCACCACGCTGACCGCGGCGCCCAACCCGTCCAGCTTCGGCCAGAGCGTCACCCTGACCGCGACGGTGACCAGCGACGGCGACCCCGTCTCGGTGGGCACGGTGCAGTTCGCCGACGGTGGCACCCCGCTCGGCGCGCCGGTAGCGGTCGCATCCGACGGGACGGCGACCCTCACCACGACCGAGTTCAGCGCCGGCACCCATGCCCTCACCGCGAGCTACAGCGGCACCGACGAGTACGCGGACAGCAGCGGAAGCCGTAGCCAGGTGGTGACCAAGGCCGAGACCACCACCGCGCTGATCTCCAGCGCCAATCCGGCGCAGGTGGGGGCGGCGGTCACCTTCAGCGCGACCGTGACCCGCGACGGCAGCCCGGTCGGCGCCGGCTCGGTGACCTTCAGCGTGGATGGCGCCGCCCAGCCTGCCGTCGCCGTGGACGCCAGCGGTGTGGCGACGCTGACCACGTCCGCCCTCGCCGTGGGCACCCACGCCATCGAGGCGCGATACGGCGGCACCGCCAACCTCTCGGTCAGCGACGACGATCTGGACCAGGTCGTCTCCGCGCTCAGTTCGACGACCGTGGTGGTCTCGGCGCCGAACCCTTCGGTCTTCGGCTCGGACGCCACCTTCACCGCCACGGTCACCGCCGATGGAGCGCCGGTGACCTCGGGCACCGTGCAGTTCAGTGAGAACGGGACCAGCTACGGGCCGGCAATCCCGGTTGCCGCCGACGGCACCGCGCAACTCACCGCGAACATGCTTACGGCGGGCACCCACCCGATCACCGCGACCTTCTCAGGCAACGCGACCGTGGCCGGCGGCTCGGGCACCGTCGACCATGTGGTCACCGCGGCGCCGAGCACCGTGACGCTGGTCAGCAGCGCGTCCCCGGTCGACCTCGGTGATCCGGTCACCTTCACCGCAACCGTCCGCTCCGGCGCGACACCGCTCACCTCCGGAACCGTCAGCTTCGTGGTCGACGGCACCGAGATCGGCGTCGATGAGCTGGACGCGAGCGGTGCGGCGAGCTTCACCACGTCCGGCCTCGCCGCGGGAACCCACCAGGTGGTGGCGCGCTTCGAGGGCTCGGCCAATTATGCGCCGGCCGACTCGTTCGCGTTCACTCAAGCGGTGCGGCTGGTGGCCGAGGCGGGCGGTCCGTACACGGTGGCCGAGGGGGAGTCGCTCACCCTGGACGGCGGCGGGTCCTCGCCCGGCGTCAGCTACGCCTGGGACGTCAACGGCGACGGCACGTCCGACGCGGACGGGGCCAGCGTCACCTTGACCTGGGCGCAGCTGGAGGCGCTCGGCATCAATGACGGTCCGGCCACCCGCACGGTCACCCTGCGGGTCACCTCGGGAGCGGTCAGCCTGGACGGCACGGCTGCGCTCACCGTGGTGAACAGCAGCCCGGCGTCGGTGCTCACCGGTGGCCTGACGGCGACCGCGGGGGTGCCGTTCACCATCAAGGTCGGTGCCAACGATCCTTCGTCGGCCGACATGGCTGCGCTGTTCACCTACACCGTCGACTGGGGCGACGGCTCGCCGGTCGAATCGGTGGTGGGCCCGGCGGATCCTCCGGTCACCCATACCTACGCCGTGCCGGGAAGCTACCAGGCCAGCTTCACCGCCACCGACAAGGACGGTGGCACCGGCGCCCCGGCGTCGGTGACCGTCGTCGCGGCGACCGCGCCGCCCACCCCCACACCCACGCCGAGCCAGTCGCCGGTGCCGAGCCCGACCGCGACCAGTCCGGGCGACAATCTGCCGCAGACCGGGACGTCCGCGCAGCCGGCGGTGTTGCTGGGTGGGCTCGGGTTGCTGGCGGTGGGCGCGTTGGTCCTTGCCGGATCGATGATCCGGCGGCGGAGTCGACGGCCGTAACCGGCCTCTGCCCGGTCGAGCCCGACCCGCTGCCCGGGCCTGGCGAGCGAATGCTCGGCCACCGCGGCCACCGCGGACTCAACCCGCGCGGAGGCTCAGGTCGTGCGGGACGTCCGGGTCAGGTAGGCGAGGCCGCGCGGGCTGATCTCATAGCCGACCGGGTGGCTGATCGTCAGGCCGAGGTTCTTCAGCTTGCGGACGTCGATCTTGAACGGGTCGCGCTCCCGGCCCAGCTCGGCGGCCAGATCGGGAGCCCGGGTATGCGGACGGCGCCGGATCAGTTCGAGGGTGGCCAGCGTCCAGGCGCCGTGACTGCTGGCCCGGTCGAGCCGGTCCAGGCGCAGGTCGAGGGCGGCCACGTCCGCGTCGGTCAGGGTGTCGTCGCCGCGCAGCGCGATCCGGGGGTCCTCCCCGGCCCAGGACAACGTGACCCGGTAGGTCGGCCAGTCCGCTTCGCCGGCCAGCCGGCGAAGCACCGAGCCGGCGTCGGGGTGCCCGGCGCGAACCGCGTCCGCATCGCTGATCCGGTCGGGGTCGATCGTTTCCACGGCGTCCACCCGGACCACGCCGGCTGAGGTGCGGAACTCCGACCCGGGGCGGACGTCGGGACGCCGCCAGCGCCGGAAGGCCAGGGTCACCGTGCCCTCCCGGACGCCCGACGCGATCTTCGGGGGCAGCAACATCGGACTATTGTGGCCCCCGTCCGCCGGTCGCGCGAGGCGTCCGGGCCGGGTGAGGGGTTGTGTCGGTGGCGGCTGGTTGACTTCTGCCCAGTCGGCATCGCGCCGCAGATTGAGGGGGTTCGTGCGCTACGTTCATCGGTCTGCCGCGCGTACCGACGAGATCGGCGAGAGGAGGCCCGCCGGATGACCCCCACCAAATACCCGGCCTGGGTACACGAGCTGAGCGAGCGTGACCTGCTGGCGTTGTTCGGCGCCTCGACCCTGGCCCGCGGTCAGTCCTACGCCGACCAGGGCCGGGTCGGCAGCATCGGGGTCGGGTCGGCGCCGACCGGCAGCGTGATCCAGGCCCGGGTCCGCGGCTCGTCCTACCGGGTGTATCAGACGGTCGTGCGGCACGACGTCAGCAGCGGCGAGATCAGCACCAGCTGCAGCTGCCCGGTGCGGCAGCGCTGCAAGCACGCGGCGGCGCTGATCTGGCACATGCGGCTGGTCAACGTGCGGGCGCTCACCCCGGCCTGGCAGCGCGCGCTCACCGAGGTGGTGGCCGGCACGGCGAGCCACGACAACGGCGATCCGCTGGCGATCCAGGTGACCCGGTCGTCCGGCTCGGTGCTGCTGCGCCCGCTGCAATGGGGACGGTCCGGACGCTGGGTGAAGACCGGCATCAACTGGGAGAACCTGCAATACCCCTGGTCGGGGAAGTATCTGGAGCAGCAGCGGGAGGCGCTGGCCGGGCTGGCCCGGACCCGTGACCTGCGGACCAACTCCAGCTACTACTACTCGCGACGCTCCGACGAACTCGACCTCGGCGAGCTGGGCACACCGGCCTGGTACTGGTTGCGCCAGGTGCTGGCGGCCGGTGTCGAACTGGTTCCCGGACGCGACACGCCCCCGGTGCGGGTGGCCGAACCGGCCCGGTTGGCGGCGCGGCTGACCCGCGGTGAGACCGGTCTGCAGCTGCACACGGTCGCAGTCACGGGAGAACTGGAGCGGTCGGTGCCCTACGCCAACCTGCTCGGCGATCCCCCGCACGGTTTCGCGATCGATCACGAGCATGAGCTGCTGCTGGTGCCGTTCGTCGAACCGCTGACCAAGGGCCAGCAGGCGCTGCTGCTGCAGCACGCCCGGCTCGACATTCCGCAGGCCGACGTCCCGGCGTTCGCCACGCAGTTTTTGCCGCCGCTGCGTCGGCTGGTCGACCTCGAGGTCGCCGACGACATCGAGTTGCCGCAGGCGCGGCCGCCCCGGCTGCGGATCGCGGTGGACTTCCTGCCCGACCATCTGGCGACGCTGGCCTGGACGTTCCGCTATCAGGTGGGGGAGACCGACTTCGACGTCGACCTGGAGCCGATCGGCGCGCAGCCGGTGCAACGCGATCCGGACGCCGAGCGGCGGTTGCTCGACGCGCTGCCGTCCGGCCCGTGGCCGATGTCGCCGGTGAGC
This sequence comes from Micropruina sp., assembly GCF_047602385.1. Classification (GTDB taxonomy): domain Bacteria; phylum Actinomycetota; class Actinomycetes; order Propionibacteriales; family Propionibacteriaceae; genus Micropruina. Next base: position 386,186 of record NZ_JASGHL010000004.1, on the reverse strand, counting down.
ACCGACGACCGGCCGGTCGAGCGGGCCACCCTGCGCGGGCCGGCGACCGCACAACTGGCCGAACTTGGACTACCGGCACTGCGTGCGGCCGGCGTCCTGGTCGAGGTCACCGGGACGCCCGCGGACTACCGGCTGGCCACCGAGGCGCCCGAGGTGCAACTCGCGGTGTCCGACCCGGCCGACGGCGCGGACTGGTTCAACCTCGACGTCCGGGTCAGCATCGAGGGCGAACCGGTCGAGTACCGGGAGCTGTTCACCGCGCTGGCGACCGGTCAGACCCATCTGATCCTGCCGTCCGGCACCTGGTTCAGCCTTGAACGGCCCGAACTCGAGCAGTTGCGCGCGCTGATCGCCGAAGCCCGCGAGTTGGCGCCTGACGGCGATCCGCAGCTGCGGCTGCGCACCGAGCACGCCGGGCTCTGGGAGGAACTGGTCTCGCTCGGCGTGGTGGCCCAGCAGTCGGCCGAGTGGCAGCGATCGGTCTCGGCCCTGCTCAACCTGGAGGAGTTGCCGGACGTCGAACCGCCGGCCGGGTTGAAGGCGACCCTGCGGCCGTACCAGCTGCACGGGTTCCGCTGGCTGCACTTCCTCTACACGGCGCGGCTGGGCGGAATCCTGGCCGACGACATGGGGCTGGGTAAGACCATGCAGGCGCTGGCGCTGACCTGCGCGCTGAAGGAGGCCGGCGACCTGGACCGGCCGCTGCTGGTGGTGGCGCCGACGTCCGTGCTCGGCACCTGGGCGGCGGAGGCGGCCCGGTTCGCGCCCGGATTGTCGGTGCGGGTCGTCAGCCAGACGGCCAAGAAGCGCGCCGAGTCGATCGAAGAGCTGGCCGACGGCGCCGACCTGGTGGTGACCTCGTACACCCTGCTGCGGCTGGACGAGGACGAGTACACCGCGCAGCGCTGGTCCGCGGTGCTGCTCGACGAGGCGCAGTTCGTGAAGAACCGGCAGGCCCGCGGGCACCAGTCGGTGCGCAAGCTGTCCGCCCGGACCAAATTCGCCATCACCGGCACCCCGCTGGAGAACAACCTGATGGACCTGTGGTCGCTGCTGTCGATCGTGGCGCCCGGGTTGTTCGCCGATCCGGTGCTGTTCGCCGACCGGTACCGCAAGCCGATCGAGTCGGGATCGGAGCCCGAGGCGCTCGCCCGGCTGCACCGGCGCGTCCGGCCGCTGATGTTGCGACGGACCAAGGAGACGGTCGCCGCCGAGCTGCCCGAGAAGCAGGAGCAGGTGCTGTCGATCGAGTTGTCGGCGGCGCACCGGCGGCTCTACGACAAGCAGCTCGCGCTGGAACGCAAGAAGGTGCTGGGCCTGGTCGATGACCTGAAACGGAATCGGATCACGATTCTGGCGGCGCTGACCAGGCTGCGGCAGCTGGCCCTTTCTCCAGCGCTGGTGCTGCCCGATCAGGCGGCGGCCTCGGCCAAGATCGACACCCTGCTCGAACTCGTCACCGAGCTTGCCGCCGAGGGGCATCGCGCGCTGGTGTTCAGCCAGTTCACCGGCTATCTGGGCCTGGTCCGCAAGCGGCTGGACGACGAGGGCATCGGTTACGCCTACCTGGACGGCCGGACCCGCGACCGGGCGGCCCGGATCGAGCAGTTCCGGTCCGGCGACGACCCGGTCTTCCTGATCAGCCTCAAGGCGGGTGGCTTCGGGCTGACCCTCACCGAGGCCGACTACGTGTTCATCCTCGACCCGTGGTGGAACCCGGCCGCCGAACTGCAGGCGATCGACCGGACCCACCGGATCGGCCAGGACAAGCCGGTGATGGTCTACCGGATGGTCAGCGCGGACACCATCGAAGAGAAGGTGGTGGCCCTGCAGGAGCGCAAGCGCGACCTGTTCGCCAAGGTGGTCGGCGAGGCCGGTGACCTGGCCGCGCCGCTCAGCGCGGCGGATATCCGTGGCCTGCTCGAACCCTGATGGTGCCGCTTCGGCAGCAGCAGCGTGCGCCCGGGCGCCGGCACCCTGCCGAATCAGTCGGCTGGGAATAGCAGGTCGCTCAACGAGCGGGCCAACCAGTCCTGATATCGCTCGGGCGGCCAGCCGAGGCGGACGGTGAGCCGCTCGTAGTTCTCACTGCCGATCAGGACCCACAGGCTGTCGCCTAGCTCGCCCACGGGGACGTCGCTTCGGAGCCAATCCCGGGACGCCAGCACGGCGACGATCTCCCGGCACTGTCCGCGGATGAACCGGGCGAGCTCGGTGAGTTCAGCATCGACGACGGGGTCGTCGCCGGCGGCCGAGACGAAGGTGCGCCAGATCCGGAACGTGCTCGCATTGAAATCGGTCACTTGGCCGGACGCACGAGCGCAAATCTCGTCCGGGGTCGCCGCCTCGAAGATCTCGCGAGCCCTCGCGGTCGAGAAGAATCGGTTCTCGTCGGCCTCGCCGAACGTGCGCCAGTGAATCGCTGCACTCAACAGGCTCCGCTTCGAGCCCTGCGCCTGCACCGTCTCCACGGAGACTCCCGCCGATTGAGCGATCAGAGCGAGCGTGGTCCGAGTGAACCCCCTGGTGGCGAACAGCTCGGCGGCGGCCGCCAGCACCCGTTGCCGGGTCTGCGCCGCCTGTTCGGCCCGCAGGGTTGAGGAGTACTTCGCAGCGGCCATATTCGGACCCTTCGCTAATGGTTCATCACTGTGTTATGGTAGTGAACTGTTCGACACCGTATCGAACATCCTACGGGAGGAAGACTCGCATGAGCACTATCGTCATGGCCAGTGTGCCGATCTACGGACACGTCGCGCCGATGATCGGATTGGCCGGTCAACTCATCGAACGCGGACACCGGGTGCGATTCGTCACCGGCGGCCGCTTCGCCCCCCAGGTCGCAGCGATCGGGGCTGAGTTCATTGCACTGCCGGCCGACGCCGACTTCGACGACCGGCTTCTGAACGCCGGCCTGGACAAGTCCGTGCGACCCGACGGCATCGCGGGCTTGCGGTACGACGTGACGAACACCTTCCTCCGGCCCGGCCGCGCTCAATACGACGCGCTCGCCTCGACGATGTCGGAGCCGCTTGCCGCGGTTGTCGTCGACCCGACCTTTGTCGGCGCCGCCCTGCTGGCGGCAGCGCCGAAGGCGACGCGGCCGCCGGTGATCGTCGCCGGCGTACTGCCGCTGACCCTGGACTCCGACTACGTGCCGCCATTCGGTCTCGGGCTGTCGCCGCTCAGGTCTGGGGCAGGCGGCCTGGATCGAGCACGGAACCGAGTGCTTCGTCTCCTCGTGCAGCGCGGGGTCTTCGGCCCCGTGCAACGCGAGTACGACGTGCTGTTCAGTTCGGTGGTCGGGCGCCGCGCCCCGAGCTTCGTGATGAACTGGGTCAGCGGTGCCGACGCGATCATCCAGTTCTCGGTCCCGGCGTTCGAGTATCCGAGGCCGGACGCGACGGTACCGATCCGGTTTGCCGGACCGATGATCCGGTCGACCGCACACGAGCTTCCCTCCTGGTGGCGGGGCCTGGACTCGAGTCGTCCGCTGGTACTCGTCACTCAGGGGACCATCGCGAACCACGACCTGGACGAGCTGATCCGGCCGACAGTTTCGGCTCTCGCCGGATCGGAGGTGCAACTTGTCGTGACGACGGGCGGTCCTCCGGTGAGTCAACTCGGCGCGCTGCCCAGCAATGTGCGGGCGGCGGAGTTCCTGCCCTATGACCAACTGTTCCCGCGGGTGGACGCGTTCGTGACGAACGGCGGTTACGGAGGCGTCCATTTCGCTCTGGCCAACGGCGTCCCCTCGGTGGTGGCCGGCGCCGGCGAGGACAAGCCGGAGGTCGCTGCCCGGGTGGCGTGGTCTGGCGTGGGGGTGAACCTGCGCACCGGCCGGCCCCGACCGGCCGACATCGCACAGGCCGTCCGGAGGGTGCTCGACGAACCTGCCTACCGGCGCGCCGCCGGGGCAGCGGCCCGACAGATCAGCGAGGCGGACGGCGTGGATGCGCTGCTCGACGAGATCGAGCGACTGCGCAGCCATCCCGCCGGGACGGCGCAGCGACATCGCCGGTCGCAGGGCAGCCAAGCGCGAACGCAGTTCGAGCACCAGGGTCGGTCATGACCGGCACGGACACCGGCCCCACCTTCATCCGCTTGGGTGTCGACGAGCAAGGGGACGCGCGATTCGTCGACTGGCGGCCGACAATGCGGCCGGAGCACCCGGGACTGCACGAGCTGAGTGTCTCGGATCGACTGGACGCGTCGTCGGCGGTTGTCGTCCGAGGTCCGGCGGGCGGCGGTCACCCTACACAGCCCGAGTCGAGTCGCCAGCTCGTGGTCGTGCTTTCGGGCTCTTTCGACATCACCGCCACGGGGGAGACTAGGACGGTCACCGCCGGTGACGTCGTACTGGTCGAGGACACCCACGGACGCGGGCACTCCAGTGAGACCCACGACGGCGCGGTCGCACTCATGATTGCGCTGCATCCGGCGAGCAACGCCTGAACCTGTTCGCCGCAATGTCGGCGCGGCCGCTGGCCGCGCCGCTCAGCGCGGCGGATATCTGTGGCCTGCTCGAACCCTGACCTACGTCCGCCGCCTCGCACTTGGCCCGGAGCCACCGATCGGCGACGACTGCGCGACCCCAGCCGGGCGCACGGGCTGCGCCGGACACGCTCCCCGTACGGCCCCCTACCACTTCGCGCACCCGACTTGCCTTTGCACCTATCGGGTGCCGCTCGCTACGCCACCCATCGGTGGCTTGAGGCTCTAGTGATGCGGTGAACTGCCGGGCCAGGCTCGCTGAGACTCCGGGATGAGCGCCGGCAGCACGGTGGGGCTGCCACCGATCGAGGTCACCGTGACGCTCCCGTTCCCCCGCAGCCGAACCGTCGCCGACAGGGCCGCGGCCAGGTTCAGCCGCTGCCACGAGCCTGGGCCGCGGCCCTTCTTGTGCAGTGCCGTCGTGTCCAGCGCGTGACCGGAGTCGATTTCGGTCTGGGCGAGCACCGAGCGGCGTTGGGTGCTGGTCAGCGAGGGGAACGCCGTCCGCAGCAGATTCTCTGCTCCCGCCGGCACCGATGCCGACTGACCGCGGCGCTGAGTCGCGCTGAACCCGTAGCCGAGGCGTTCGGTGAACACCTTCACAGCGCTGCCGCGGTCGATGACGATCTGGGCGGTGCCCCGGGATGGCTTGGCGCCGCCGTAGGGATTGTTGGCGTACGGGGCGTCCGCGGCGATGCAGGCGGCGAGTGCGCGACCGCAGCCCGCTTCGAGGTAGGCCACCAACTCAGCCCGTGCCGGCGCCAGGACCTGGTCGCGGAACGACTTGTCCGACCAGCGCGCGGCGACCGCCGCCTGGCCGCCCATCCGGCCGCCGATCACGTCCAGCGGATAATGGACGCCGAGCACGATGCGGTTGTTGGCAGCCTCCGACGTGCGGGCGAGAATCGACGGGCCCAGTTCCGGCAGCAGGGTCGCCAGGGTCAGTCCGACCGCGTAGGCGGCCCTGGTGTGTCCGCTCGGGAAGGATCCGCTCAGGCACAGGCTCGTGCTGCCGTAGCCGGCGTCCAACCGCACGTCTGAGGTCGCGTAGGTCCTGGTCCGGTCCACGGTGCCGGGGACCCGGGTGATTCGCAGATTGCCCTTGGAGTCTGCCCAGGCCTTGCCCTTGCGCAGCTTCGTCAGCGATTTGGCGTTCACCTTGCTCGGCGCGCAGGATGCGGAGTCGCCGTTGGTCCGCTTGGCCGAGGGGGCGGTCTTCAGGAACGGACGCGGGTAGCTGAACGCCTTCTTCGCCGAGCCGGTGGTCAGGTAGTCGCCGACCAGCCCGTCGGTGGTGTTCAGCAGTCTGGAGACGAGCGGCAGCCTGCCGGTGAGGCGCCCCTGAACATAGAGCTCTCCGAGCCGCTTGCCCAGGCCGTCGGCGATGGTGATCGACTGGTCGTAACCCGAGCGGTCCTTCGCCAGGTACTCGGCGTCCTGTAGCGCGCGGAACCGCTGCGCGGGGGTCGCGTTCTGGTTGATCCAGCTGACCATCCGGTCATTCCAGGCCAGTTGGCCGCTGTTTCGGACCGTGCCCCTCAGCGTGCCGGACGGCCGCCACAAGTCACGGAAGCCGACCAGCAGGCCGGTCAGGCTCGGCTTCTCCCGGTCGCTCGCGTAGCCGGCCGCGTCGGCGGTACCGACCGGGGCGAGCAACGCGAGCCCGACGATGCCGGCCAGTAGCGCCGTGCATCGGGATCGAGCGCCGCGCCGGGGCGGTGTCATCGGCATCGGACCTCCTGCAGGTGTCTCAGGGTAACCCCGGGCCGCCCGGATCGCGCCATCTCTTCATCTTGGGATCAGGCTGCCCGTCCAAGAGCCTCGGACGAGGCGTCCGGGCTGCGACCACGTGGGCCGGCAGTGGCCGGCATGTCCCCGATCCCGCACCGGTGCTCGTATCCGAGACGTCAGGGCCGGTCGTCTGGACGGCCCCCAGCGATCGGGACACGGTGGGGGAGGAGAGGAGCGCACTGAATGAGCATGAGGACGGTCACTGTCGGCATGGGCCCGGTCACCCGCGATCAGGTGGTGGCGGTGGCGCGACGTGACGCGCGGGTGGAGCTCGCGGCAGACGCACGCACCGCTTTGACCGCGACCAGGGCCCGGATCGAGGCGCTCGCGGCGTCCGACCAGCCGGTGTACGGGGTCTCGACCGGCTTCGGCGCGCTGGCCACCCGGCACATCCCGGCCGGGCGCCGGGCCGATCTGCAGCGCAGCCTGATCCGCTCGCACGCCGCCGGCTCGGGTCCCGAGGTCGAGCGCGAAGTGGTCCGGGCGATGATGCTGCTGCGGCTGTCCACGCTGGCGACCGGGCGCACCGGCGTCCGTCCGATCGTGGCCGAGACCTACGCCGCGCTGCTGAACGCCGGCATCACGCCGGTCGTGCACGAGTACGGCTCGCTGGGCTGCTCAGGCGACCTGGCGCCGCTGGCGCACTGCGCGCTGACAGTGATGGGCGAAGGGTTCGTCCGGGACGCCGCGGGCGATCGGCGGCCGTCGTCCGAGGCGCTGGCCGAGGCCGGCATCGAGCCGGTCACCTTCGCCGAGAAGGAGGGGCTGGCGCTGATCAACGGCACCGACGGCATGCTCGGCCAGCTGATCCTGGCCGCCCACGATCTGGCCCGGCTGCTGCTCAGCGCCGACATCGCGGCCGCGATGAGTGTGGAGGCCCTGCTCGGGACGCCGCGGGTGTTCGCCCCCGACCTGCAGGCCCTGCGGCCGCAACCCGGCCAGGCGGTCGGTGCCAGGGTGATCAGCGCGATGCTCGACGGTTCGGGTATTACCGCTAGTCACGCGGACAATGCTGACCACGAGTACCCGATCGTGCAGGACGCCTATTCGCTGCGCTGCGCGCCCCAGGTCAGCGGCGCCGCGCGTGACACCCTGGCGCACTGTTGCTGGGTGGCCGACAACGAACTGGCCTCGGCGATTGACAATCCGGTGGTCACCCTGGACGGCCGGGTCGAGTCCAACGGCAACTTCCACGGAGCGCCGGTCGCCTACGCGCTGGACTTCCTGGCGATCCCGGTGGCCGATGTGGCGTCCATGAGCGAGCGCCGCACCGACCGGCTGCTGGACGTCAAGCGCAGCCACGGGCTGCCGCCGTTCCTGGCCGGCGACCCCGGCGTCGACTCCGGGCACATGATCCTGCAGTACAGCCAGGCCGGCATCGTCTCCGAACTGAAGCGCCTGGCCGTGCCCGCCTCGGTCGACTCGATCCCGAGTTCGGCGATGCAGGAGGACCATGTCTCAATGGGCTGGGCAGGGGCCCGCAAGCTGCGTCGCGCGCTGGACGGGCTGACCCGGGTGCTCGCCGGCGAGATCGTCAGTGCCGCCCGAGCCCTCGATCTGCGGGAGCACGCACCCGCCCCGGCGACCGCCGCCGTCCGCGACCGCGTCCGCGACGTGGTGGACGGCCCTGGTCCCGACCGCTTCCTCGCGCCCGAACTCGAGGCCGTGGTGGATCTGGTCCGTTCCGGCGCCCTGATCGAGGCGGCCGAGTCGGTCACCGGCCCGCTCGGCTGAAATCCGTACGCGGGGGACGGTTCTTTTCGTTCCATTTTCGGTACGCGGGGACGGTTCTTTTCGGTCACTTTCGGTTCGCGGGGACGGTTCTTTCGGTCACTTTTGGTACGCGCGGACAACTGTGGACCGAAAGAACCGTCCCCCCGGGTACCGGTTCGCGTGCCCGAGGTCTTAGCGCAGGCGACGGGTGATCTCCTTGGCGCCGGCGACCAAATGCCCGATCAGTTCGGACGGGTCGCGCAGGGCCATCCGGGACCGCCAGGTGCAGCTCAGCGCAGCCACCGGCTGGTCGTGCAGGTCGAAGACCGGGGCGCCCGCCGATCGAAGGCCGGCAGCGATCAACTCCACCTCCTCCGACCAGCCTTGCGCCTTCTCCAGCGCGAGCGCGGTCCGCAGGTCGTCGACCGAGCGCGGGCCGCGTCCGGTTCGAGAGACGAAATCGCCCGGACGCGAGTACAGGGCGTGCAGCTGCGCCGGGGGAAGGTGGGCGAGGATGGCCCGCCCGTTCGCGGTCAGGTGCGCCGGCAGTAGGACGCCTACGGCAGTGACCAAAGGGGGCTCGAGTTCACTTTGCCGGGGCGGGTGCTCCTTCAACAGGTAGAGCGTGCTGGCGCCGCGCAGAATGCCGAGATGGACGGTGATGCCGGCCGCGGCAGCCACCGAGCGCAGCACCGGCCGGGACATCCGTTCTAGCTGGTCGTGCATGGTGAATGCCGAAGTCAACCGGTAGGCGGCGGCGCCGAGGGCGTAGCCACGGGCCTCCGGCACATAGACGGTGAACCCCCGCTCGGTCAGCACCGTCAGAATGTGGTACATCGACGAACGAGGCAGGTCCAGGTCGCGGGCGATGGTGGACGCGGGCGCGGTACCGGTCCGCTCCGAGAGGTAGCTGAGGATGTCGAGGGCCCGGCCGACCGCCGGAGAGGTGCTCGATTCGGTGGCCATGAGCTCATCCTGCCGCCTCGCACCGCCTTCGTCCGGCTCGACCGGCACAACCTGCTTCACTCTCTGCTGTGTCTCGGATATAAGACCCGTGGCTGTCGACTGCTGAATCGCGACGCGCGGCGTCCGATCCTGGAGGGGAGAGGAGACCACCGATGACCACTTCCGGACCCCGTCCCGTCCGCGCCCCCCGAGGCCTTGAGTTGCGCGCCCGCGGCTGGCAGCAGGAGGCCGCGCTGCGCATGCTGATGAACAACCTCGACCCCGAGAACGCCGAACACCCCGACGACCTGGTGGTCTACGGCGGCACCGGACGTGCGGCGCGTTCCTGGGAGGCGTTCGACGCCATCGTCCGGACCCTCGAGACACTGGCCGACGATGAGACGCTGTTGGTGCAGTCCGGCAAGCCGGTGGGTGTGTTCCGCACCCACGAGTGGTCGCCGCGGGTGCTGATCGCCAACTCGAACCTGGTCGGCGACTGGGCCAACTGGGAGCATTTCCGCGAACTCGAAGCGGCCGGCCTGATGATGTATGGGCAGATGACCGCCGGGTCGTGGATCTACATCGGCAGCCAGGGCATCCTGCAGGGCACCTACGAGACCTTCGGCGCGGTCGGCCGGAAGCGCTTCGGCGGCACTCTCGCCGGCACCATCACGCTGACCGCCGGCCTGGGTGGCATGGGTGGCGCGCAGCCGCTCGCGGTCACCATGAACGACGGCGTCGCGATCTGCATCGACTGTGACGAGAGCCGCATCGACCGGCGGATCGAGCACCGCTACCTCGACGTCAAGGCGTCCGATCTGGACGACGCGATCGCCCAGGCCAACCAAGCCAAAGCCGACCGGCGTCCACTCTCGATCGGGTTGCTGGGCAATGCCGCCGACCTAGTGCCCGAGCTGCTCAGCCGGCATCGGGTCGGCGAGGTCACGATCGATGTGGTCACCGACCAGACCTCGGCGCACGACCCGCTGGCCTACCTGCCGCTGGGCTATGAGTTCGCCGAGATGAAGGACCGTGCGGCCGCCGATCCCGAGCAGTTCACCCGCGATGCACAAGCGGCGATGGCCGCTCATGTGGGGGCAATGGTCGGCTTCCAGGACGCCGGCGCCGAGGTCTTCGACTACGGCAACTCGATCCGCGACGAGGCCCGCAAGGGCGGCTTCGACCGGGCCTTCGAGTTCCCAGGCTTCGTGCCGGCCTACATTCGTCCGCTGTTCGAGGAGGGCCTCGGGCCGTTCCGCTGGGCGGCGCTGTCCGGCGACCCCGAGGACATCCGCTCCACCGACGCCGCGATTCTCGACCTTTTCCCCGAGAACGAGCACCTGAAGCGCTGGATCACCATGGCGCAGGAGCGGGTGTCCTTCCAGGGGCTGCCGGCCCGGATCTGCTGGCTCGGCTACGGCGAACGGCATCGTGCCGGCCTGAAGTTCAACGAGATGGTCGCCGCCGGCGAGATCGGCCCGATCGCGATCGGACGCGACCACCTCGATTCCGGCTCAGTCGCCTCGCCCTACCGGGAGACCGAAGCCATGCTCGACGGTACGGACGCGGTGGCCGACTGGCCGCTGCTGAACGCCCTGGTCAACACCGCGTCAGGGGCGTCCTGGGTGAGCATTCACCACGGCGGCGGGGTCGGCATGGGCCGCTCGATCCATGCCGGACAGGTCTGTGTGGCGGACGGCACCGAACTGGCCGCGCAGAAGCTGGAGCGGGTGCTGACCAACGATCCGGGCATGGGTGTCATCCGGCACGTGGACGCCGGGTATCAGCATGCGGCCGATGTCGCGCGCGAGCGGGGCGTCCGGATTCCGATGTGGGAGGACTGAGGTCGTGAGCCTGCTGATCGACAACATCGGCTCACTGGTCACGAACGACCCTTCTCACAGTGGGTTGTTGGGCGTCATCCCGGACGCGGCCGTCGTGGTTGACGACGGCAGGGTCGCCTGGGTCGGCGCCCGTCCCGAGGCACCGGACGCCGACGAAAGGATCGACGCGGGCGGCCGCGCGGTGCTGCCCGGCTTCGTGGAGAGCCACAGCCATCTGGTGTTCGCCGGCGAGCGGGCCGAGGAGTTCGCCGCCCGGATGGCGGGGCAGCGGTACGCCGCCGGCGGGATTCGCAGCACGCTCGCCGCCACTCGGTCGGCCTCGGACGCGGAGCTGTCGGCGAACGTGACGCGGCTGCTCGACGAGTATCTGCGGCAGGGCACGACGACCGTCGAGATCAAGTCCGGGTACGGCCAGAGTGTGGCCGACGAACACCGCAGCCTGGACGTCGCCCGTAGCCAGAGCCCGTTCACCACGTTGCTGGCGGCGCATGTCACACCGCCGGAGTTCGCGGGACGCGCCGACGACTACGTGGCGATGGTGATCGACGAGATGATCCCGGCGTGCGCGCCGCTGGCGTCCTGGATCGACGTCTTCTGCGAGCAGGGCGCCTTCGATGAGGACCAGTCCAGGGCCGTGCTGACCGCCGGGCAGCGGGCCGGTCTCGGCGTCCGGGTGCATGGAAATCAGCTGCATCAAGGGCCGGGCATCCAGCTCGCTGTTGAGCTGGGGGCCGCGTCGGTGGACCACGTCTGTCACACCGACGACGCAGACATCGAGGCGCTGGCGGCGTCCGAGACGGTGGCAACGCTGCTGCCGGCCGCCGACTTCTCCACCCGCAACAAGTACCCGGACGCCCGTCGGCTCTGGGACGCCGGCGTGACCGTGGCATTGGGCGCTGACTGCAACCCGGGGACGTCCTACACGACGTCGATGCCGTTCGTGATCGCCCTCGCCGTTCGCGACCTGCACCTGACCCCCGACGAGGCGGTCTGGGCGGCGACGGCCGGCGGAGCGCGAGCGCTGCAACGCAGCGACATCGGCGTGCTCAAGCCCGGTGCCGCCGCCGATCTGATCGTCCTGGACGCCTCAAGTCACCTGCACCTGGCCTACCGGCCCGGCGTCCCGCTCATCCGTTCGGTGATGCAGGCAGGGCGCTGGCGCTAACCTGCCCAGCCGGTAGGCGGGGACGGTTCTCTTGGTCACTTCGCGAAGCCGGTACGTGGGGACGGTTCTTTTGGTCACTTCGCGAAGCCGGTAGGCGGGGACGGTTCTCTTGGTCACTTCGCCGAGCCGGTACGCGGGGACGGTTCTTTTGGTCACTTCGGACGTCCGGCGCTGATGCGCGAGTTGCTGACCGACCTGTCCCGGGTCGGGTTACCGGGCACAGACCTCTCGGTTTACCGTCCGGCGGACCTGCCCGCGTGTCGAGCGACCGGGGCAGCTCAGCGCTTCTCGCAGGCGATGCCGTCCTTATCGCGATCAAGACCGCGGTTATGGCTCATCGCCTCTTTGTAGATCGCGGTGGACTTCTTGAAATTCGTGACCCGCTTGCCGCTGGTCTTGTCCCTCGCGCCGGACTTACCGACACCGTGGGGATACCTCTTGTTCAGCGCGGTGCAGTTCTTGTACAGCGCCTTCTTCGATGACTTCGCCTGCAGCAGCGCCACGGTGCCGACCGAGGGCGCAGCCTCCGCGACAACTGGGCTGGCGCCGACTGGCACCACCGCGAAAACGCAGCCGACCGCAACCAATGCAATTGCCTTACGCATGATTCGATTCCCCCCGGAATCCCCGTCCGACAAGCTCTTCGTCGGTACCCAGCCAGGTTAACTGCCACATCAGAGAGCGTTCCATCCGAAAACGTCACCCTTGGGAGTGACCCGAGCGCCCCCTGGGCTTGGTGACCGGGAGTACCGTCCCCGGTGACCAAGAGAACCGTCCCCGGTGACCAAGAGAACCGTCCCCGGTGACCGGGAGAACCGTCCCCGGTGACCGGGAGAACCGTCCCCGGTGACCGGGAGAACCGTCCCCGGTGACCGGGAGAACCGTCCCCGGTGACCGGGAGAACCGTCCCTGGTGACCGGGAGAACCGTCCCTGGTGACCATGGGAACCGTCCCCGGTGACCAAGGGAACCGTCCCCGGTGACCAAGAGAACCGTCCCTGGTGACCGGGGGAACCGTCCCTGGTGATCAAGGGAACCATCCCTGGTAATCGGGAGAACCGTCCCCGGTGACCAAGAGAACCGTCCCCGGTGACCGGGAGAACCGTCCCCGCGGTTCAGCGGGTGGGGGCCGGGGTGGGCTGCGCCTGACCAGTCGGCTGAGTCGGCTGGCCGGTCGCGCTGGGGGAGGCCATGGCGCGGGTGGTGCTGGTGGTCGTCCGGCGTCCGTTGCTGTTGGTGGGCAGGGCGGCGGTGTTGTCGGCCAGCACCACCAGGTCGCCGGCCTTGACCCCGCTGGTGATCTCGATCCAGCCGCCGCCGACGGCGCCGGTGGTGACCGGGGTGGTGGTCGCGTTCTCGGCTCTGGCCTCGGTGACCAGCTGGACGGTGCCCGCCCCGGTCCCGGTGGGGGTGACGGCCGAGACGGGCACCCGGACCACCGCGGTCGCGGTCGTCACCGGAATGCTCACCGACGCCCGCGCGCCTGAGGCGAGGAGGGCGTCCGGGTCCGAGACGGTCACGGTGGTGGAGTACGTGGGGGTGTCGCCGGCGGTGCCGCTGGTCTCGGTCGCGCTGATCGCGGTGATCGTGCCGTGCAGGGTGGTGGCGGATCCGGCCGGCGCGACAGTCACCTTCTGACCCGTCTTCACCAGGGTGCGGGTCTTCAGCGGCAACTCGAACGTCAGCCGCGCGTTCCCCTCGCCGACGACGGTGACCGAACCCCCACTCGCGGACGCCCCGGCAGCCAGAGTGACACTGCCGACGGTGCCCGAGATCGGGGCGACCAGTTCGGCGTCGGCCAAATCGTCCTGGGCGCCTTGCAGGTCTTGCTCAGCCTGCAGCAGCTTCGCCTTCGCCGACGCGACCTGCGCGGCGCTGACCTTCACGGTGCTGCTGGACGCGGTGGTCGAACGGCTCGATCCGGTCGATCCGCTCGGCCGGGACCCGCTGGCGACCAGCCGCTGCACCGTCTGCTGCAGCGTCCGGGTGGCGATCTGCACCTTCGCCCGGGCCTCGCCGCAGGCCTTCAACTCGGCCGCGGTCGGGTCGTTGCGCTCGATCACGTCCGCCTGATCCTTCACGGTCGCCGCCGGCGATGGGGTGGCAGAAGCGCTCGGCGTCGCCGTCGGGCTGGCGGTCGCGGTCGCGGTCGGCGTCGGGCTGGCGGTCGCAGTCGCGGACGGCGTCGCGCTGGCCGAGCGCGTGGGTGCGGGCGTCGGAGTGGTGGGGCTCGCGCCCAGGACCGGCTGGCAGGCCTTGCTCTCGGCCGCCACCGCGTCCGAGATCTGCCGGGTGATCGCCAGCAACGTGGCCGGGTCGATCGTCACCCCGGTGGATGCCTTCGTCACCCCGGCGGATGCCTTCGTCGTCGTCGCCGGCGCACTGGACGCAGACGCACTGGACGCCGACGCACTGGCGGAGGAGGACGATCGCGTGCTCGCACTGCTCGGATGCTCCGCCGAATACAGTGACGCCTTCGCCTGTGCGACAGAGGTCTCGGCCTGTAGCACGGCCAGCTGCAGCGGTCCCTTCTTCAGCACCGCCAGCACGTCGCCGGCCTCGACCGACTTGCCGACGGCTGCCGACACGCTGCTGACCGTGCCGTCGACGGCGAAGCTCGCCGTGGCGGTGTTCGTCCGGGCGATCGTTCCCGAGGTGGTGTAGGTCTGGGTGACGTCCCCGGTGCGGGCCACGGCCGTCACGTAACGCGGGCGTCCGGACGGCGAGGCGAACGCCACCCCGACGCCGACCGCGGCCACCACCACCAGCGCACAGCCGGCGATGATCACCGCCCGCAGCCGCTTGTTCCGGGCCATCATTCACTCCTCAATGCGTCGATCGGCGCCAACTTCGCGGCGCGGCTGGCGGGGTAGACGCCGGCGACCAGGCCGATCCCCAGAGAGACCGCGAGCGCGATCAGGGTGGCCGGCACCGACACCGACACCGCGATGCCGAGTGCCGGCGTGAGCAGCACCGCACCCAGCACGCCGATCGCGACGCCGAGCAGGCCGCCGAGCACGCCGAGAATGCCGGCTTCGACCAGGAACTGTTGCCGGATGACAGCCGGTGTCGCACCCAACGCCTTGCGCAGGCCGATCTCGCGCACGCGTTCGCTGACCGAGACCAACATGATGTTCATCACGCCGATGCCGCCGACCAGCAGCGAGATGCCGGCGATGCCGCCGAGCAGCAGGGTCAGCACTCCGGTGATCGAGGTGGCGGTCTGCACCAGGGACGCCTGGGTGCTGACCGAGAAGTCGGCGTTGTCGGAGGTCACCTGGTGGGTGGCCAGCAGGGCCGTGTGCACCTGTTGATAGGCGGCCGACAGGCTGTCGGCGTCACGTCCGGAGAGGTAGATCGCCGACACGCTGTTGGCGCTGCCCGAACTCGACAACCGTGCCGCGAAGGTGGTCAGCGGCACCACCACGGTGTCGTCCTCGTTGGCCGACAGCGACGACCCCGCCGAGGCCAGCACCCCGATCACGACGAAGGACTGGCCGTTGAGGCTGACGGACTGCCCGACCGGTGAGCCGTTCGGGAACAGCTGCTCGGCGGTGGTCGAGCCGATCACCGCGACCGGCTGGCCCTGGTCGAGTTCGGCGGCCGAGAAGAACCGGCCCGAGCCGACCTCGCGGGCACGCACCGTCTGCCAGGCCGGCACCGTCCCGGTGACCGTGGACGTCCAGGTGGTGGACGCCGACTGCAGCGAGCCGGACGTGGTCGACACCGGTGCGACGGCGGCGATGTCCGGCGCCACCGCCGGATCGGCGAGCATCGCCGCGTCTTGGGTGGTCAGGGTGGAGACCGCGCCGCCGCCACCGCGGAAGCCGCCGCTCGATGTGCTCTGACTAGGGGTGACGATGATCATGTTGGAGCCGAGCGCATTGATCTGCGAGGTGATCTGCTGCTGGGCGCCCTGGCCCAGGCCGACGGTCAGCATCACCGCGGCGATCCCGATCAGGATGCCGAGCATGGTCAGCAGCGACCGCATCCGGCGGGCGTTGAGCGCGGCGACCGCCGTCCGAAGAGTCTCGGTCCACTCCATCACCGGAGCGCCCCCTGGGTGTCGCGGCTGGCCAGGGCGTCAGTGGAACTGAGCAGTCCGTCGCGGATGAACACCCGGCGCCCGGCCCGTCCGGCGACCTCCTGCTCGTGGGTGATCATCACGATCGTCCGGCCGGCGGCGTTGAGTTCGGCGAACAGCTCCAGGATGTCGTCGGTGGAGTGCGAGTCCAGGTTGCCGGTGGGTTCGTCGGCGAGCAACAGCGCCGGATCGGTGACCAGCGCCCTGGCCACCGAGACCCGCTGCTGCTGGCCACCGGACAGCTCGCCCGGCCGGTGCTGGACGCGGTCGCCCAGACCGACCCGGGCCAACGCGGCCATCGCCCGTTCGTGCCGTTGCCCCGCGGGGACGCCGGCGTAGATCAACGGCAGCTCGACGTTGCGCAGTGCCGACAGGCTGGGCAGCAGGTTGAACTGCTGGAAGACGAACCCGATCTTGCGGTTCCGGACCTGCGCCAGCTGCTTCTCCGACATCGAACCGACGTCGGTGCCGTCCAGTTCGTAGCTGCCGGAGGTGGGGACGTCCAGGCAACCGATGATGTGCATCAGGGTCGACTTGCCGGAACCGGACGGCCCCATGATCGCCAGGTAGTCGCCCTCGGCGACAGCCAGGTCGATGCCGCGCAACGCCTCAACCTGGACGGCGCCGGTCGAATAGGTCTTGCGGACGCCGGTCATCGACAGCATCGGGGTCATCGCCCCTGCCTTCCCGTGCCGCCGCCGGGTGGTTGTCCGCCACCCCCGCCGAGTCCGCCGCCGCCGAACCCGCCCCCGAATCCTCCGCCCGGACCGCCCTGGCCCTGGGTGCCGGTGGTGCTGGTCCCGGTCGGCCGGACGAACGTGATCTGAACGCTGTCCCCGGCAGCCAGGCCCTTGGTGATCTCGGTTTCGGCGCCGAACACCCGTCCGACGGTGACCTCGACCGTGGACGCGGTGGTGCCGTCCAGCTTGGTGACGACCGCTTTGCCGTTCTCGGTCCGGATCGCCGCGGTCGGCACGGTGAGCACGTCCGGGTAGCTGCCGATGGTCACCACTCCGCTGGCGGTGGTCCCCGAGAACAGCCCGGTGTGGGTGCCGGACAGGTTCACCACCACCGGGAACGTCGCCGAGCCGTCGCTGGTCGAGGTGGCAACGATGCCGACCGAGGCGACCGTGCCCTTGATCGCCTCAGATGCCCCCGACGGCGTGACTTGGACCGCCTGGCCGGGCTTGAGACTGCCCAGGTCGGCGCTGCCGACCGACCCGGCCAGCTTCCAGCTGGCGGTCGAGATGACGCTGAACTGGGCGGTGCCGGCCGAGCCGGAGTTGCTGGACGAGGTCGATGAGCTGGAGTTGCCGGTGGTGGAGCGGTTCGACGAGGAGGTGGACGCCGAGCTGCCGGAGACGCTGTCGCCCTCCTCGGCGGTGACTGCTGCCACGGTGCCGGCGATCGGCGAACGCAGCACCGCCGCATTCAGATTCTGCTGTGCGCTGGTCAGGGACGCCCGCGCCGAGCGGACCTGGGCGTTGGCCGAGGCGATTGCCGCGGAGCTGCCGTCGTTGTCGACCACCTCGGTGTAGTTGGCCTGCGCGGTGGTCAGATTCGCCCGAGCGAGATCGACTGCGTTGACCAGCTCGGTGTCGTCGACTCGGGCCAGCTTCTGGTTCTTGGTGACCTTGTCGCCGGCCTTCACGTAGACGCGGGTGATGGTGCCCGACACGGCGAAGTTCACGTCCGATTGCTTGCGGGGGCTGAGCGTGCCGTCCACGGTGACCGTGCGGGTCTGGGTGCCGAGGGTGGCCTGGACGGTGCGGGTGATGGCCTGGGCCTGGTTGGTGCGCCCGGGGCGCATCAGCAGGTAGGCGCCGACGCCGCCCGCGATCAGCACCACCACCGCGACCGACAGCCACAGCCATTTGCGTCCTGACAGGCGAAGACGGCGCCGTTTCGTGGACGCCGTCGGCGTTTCAGTGGTCATAGTTCGGGGCATCTCCTCAAGCGGTGGCGCTCCAGAACCTAGGGCGCCAACCTGTGTGAAAGCTGTGCCCGGCTGTCCGCACGCTGTGCGGTTGATCCGGACGGTGTCCGATCGTCCGCCTCGTCGCCCGCGGCGTCCCAAACCCCCTCCCTAACTACCTGTGCCCTCCCGCAGGTGGGAGGGCACAGGTAGTTAGGGAGGGCCTTTCGGCGGCGGGCGGGGGAGCGGGACCAGAACCGGACGGCGGACGACGTCGGGCTGGACGGGCATATACTGACCGGCGATTCGTGCTCCGGGGTCGGTGTAAGTCCGAACCGGCGGTGACAGTCCGCGACCCGCTGCGTGCAGTGGTTGATCCGGTGGAATTCCGGAACCGACGGTGAAAGTCCGGATGGGAGGCAGCACGGACGGCGGTCGTCGACGACGTCCGTCGTCGTTGGCGCATTCTCCTGCGCCGACCCCGGAACGCGTGGACGCGGACCGGAGGAGACATGACACGGCTGAGCCCACAGCGGCGGCGCTTGCTCGCGCCCGCGCTGCTCGGCGTCGTCCTGCTCGCGCTCTGGGCACTCGCGGCCGCGTCCGCGTCCCCGATCCTGCTGCCCGGGCCGGGCCGGGTGCTGGGCCGGCTCCTCGAGGACGCCGTCACCGGCACGCTGTGGCCCTATCTTGCGGTGACTTTCGGCGAGGCACTCGGCGGGTGCCTGCTGGGCACCGCGGCGGCGCTGCCACTCGCGGTGGCGATCCATCGTTCGGTGTGGTTCTCCGATGCCGTCCAGCCGTTCCTGGGCGCCACCCAGGCCATCCCGGCGATCGCGCTGGCTCCGCTGCTGGTGCTTTGGGTCGGTTACGGGCTGGTCCCGGTGATCGCCCTCTGCGCCCTGATCGTGTTCTTCCCGATCCTGGTATCCGCCGTAGTCGGACTGCGAATGGTCGACCGCGAGGTGGTCGACGCCGCCCGCATTGACGGCGCCGGCAGTTTCGCCCTGCTGCGCCACGTCGAGGCCCCGCTGGCACTGCCGTCGCTGCTGGCGGGGTTCAAGAACGGTTTCGCGCTGAGCGTCACCGGGGCTGTGGTGGGCGAGATGGTGATGGGCGGCAGCGGCCTGGGCACCGTGCTCACCGTGCAGCGGGACGCCGTCGACACCGCCGGCATGTTCGCCACCATCGCCTGGCTCTGCCTGATCGCCGCCGGCGCCTATTCGTTGATCACCTGGTGGGAGCGCCGCTCCGCCATCGTCGAAGCCCTGACCTGAGGAGTTCTCATGCACCCCGAAGCACCCATTCCCAAAATCCCGGCACGCCTGCATCGCCGCACCCTGCTGGGCACCGCGTTCGCCCTCGGGCTGGCCGGCTGCGCGGCCCCGGCCGCACCGAGCGGTTCGCCCAGCGCTTCGGCGTCCGCCACCCCGCCCGCGCGGGCCACGATCGGGCTCAGCTACATCCCCAACGTGCAGTTCGCGCCGTTCTACGTGGCGCAGGCACAGAACCTGTTCGCCGGTGTCGGCGCCAGCGTGACCCTGCGGCATCACGGCGCCACCGAGGGACTGTTCACCGCGCTCACCTCGGGCAATGAGGACTTCCTGGTCGCCGCCGGCAGCGAGGCGATGCAGGCGCGCGCCGAGGGCGTGGACGTGATCGCGGTGGCCGCCTACTACAAGCAGTTCCCGGTGGAGGTCATGGTCCTCGGCAACTCGCCGATCCGCACTCTGGCCGATCTCAAGGGCCGCTCGTTGGGCGTACCGGGCCGCTACGGAGAATCCTGGCTGGCCGCCCGGGTGGCGCTCGCCACCGCCGGGCTCACCGAATCGGACGTGAAGATCGTCGAGGTCGGCTACACCCAGGTCGCGGCGCTGACCACCAAGAAGGTGGACGCCGTGGTGGGCTTCCGGACGAACGAGCTGGTGCAACTGCGCGCGGACGGAGCCCAGCCCCGCGCCCTGCCGGTGGCCACCGGAACCGTCCCGCTGGTCAGTACCTGCCTGCTCACCTCGTCCAGCTACGCCAAGGCGCACCCGGAGGTGGTCCGGCAGGTGGTCGCCGGCACCACCAAGGCGATCGAAGCGACGGCGTCCGACCAGAAGGCGGCGATCGACATCTCGGCCACCCAGATCCCGGGCTGGACGGCGTCCGCGCGGTCACAGAACGAGGCCGTCCTGGCCGCCACGGTCGAGTTGATGGCACTGACCGATGGACGCTTCCAGCCGGCCCTGGACGCCGGTCAATGGCAGGCGATGGCGGATTTCCTGGACCGCTCCAAGCTGATCGCGAAACCGGTGCCCGCGGCGGACGCGTTCACCAATGCGTACGGGGGCGCGTGACTCGCTTGCGGGAGTGAGCTCCCGGACGCGCAGCGGCGCGTCTGGCAAGACCCGGCCGTCCGATGGCAGGATGACCCCATGAAGGGCGCACCACCGAACGGATTCGTGCGCGCCCACACCGCATCCGCTTGTCCTGGGGACGGCCGGTTTCGCTGGTGACTTCTCGGGCAGTCACGGGCTACCTGGGCAGGGCCGATCCTGCCCGGGGGGCGAGCGCGACTGGATTGCGGCTCGGACTGGCCCGAGCGGTGGCGTTGACCTGTCTGGCGACCCTGGTGCCCGCCATGTTCATGGCCTTCACCCAGCTGCCGAACCTGCACCCGTTGTGGCTGGCCATCGTCGGTGGCGGGGTGATCGGGTTCACCCTGCTGATGCCCATCTACGCCTGGTCGCTGGGCGACGTCCGCTGGCTGTGCGGTGCCTACGCACTGGTCAACCTGGTGGGCATGGCCACCTGGGTGTGGGCGTGGACGAGTCCACGAACCGCCGTTCATGCGCCCTGGCTGTGGATGTGCCTGGGCGTCGCCGCGGTCTGCGCGGCACTGGCCACGACGGTGAAGATCGGGTTCGCCTACACGGCCGTGGCCGCGCTGATCTTCGGGGCCGTCCGGATGACCCGTTCCGGCGGTGATCGGGACGCGCTCGAGGCGGTCCAGGACGTTCTCACCCTGCTGGTGCTGCCCACCGCGCTGCTGTTGCTGATCCGCTTCTTCGCCCACGCCGTCGACGAGCTGGACGCGACCACCATCGATTCGCAGCGGGTCGAGGCCAATCACGCCATCGACCGGGCGCTTCAGCAACAGCGCACCGTACTGGACGGCATCATCCATGACCGGGTGATGACGACGCTGGTCGCGGCCGTGCAGACCGACCAGCCGCGCGGCGAGGTGGCCGACCTGGCCCGGACCGCTCTGGAGGCCTTGACGGACGCCGGCGCGCCCGCCGACGGTGAACAGCGGCTGACGGTGAGTCAGCTGGCCCGGCTGGTCGAGGACATGGTCGAGCCGGTCTGCCCGCAGGCGAGTGTGGTCGTCGATCCGACCGCGGAGGACTTCGAGCTGAGCGCGTCGGTGGCCAGCGCGTTGGGCCAGGCGGCCCGCGAAGCGGCGTTCAACGTAACCCGTCACGCCGAGGCCGAGACCGTCACCATCACCGTGTCGGCGCGCCGCGAACGCCGGGATCGGCAGGTCCGCGTCGACGTCCGCGACGACGGCAAGGGCTTCGACCTCGACGAGGTGCCGGACAACCGGTTCGGGATCAGGGTGTCGATGAACGAGCGGCTCAGTCGCATCGGGGGCGCGGTCGACATCATCTCCCGACCCGGCGAGGGCACCCTGGTCAGCCTGATCTGGGTGGGGCGCGAGTCGCAGACCGGAGAACCCATCTCGCGGCGGCGGGTGTCCGAGGCGTTGCGCTCGGTGCTTCGGGTCGAAGTCTTCCTGTTCCTGGTCTGGCTGATGGTCGGCGTTCAAGTGCTGGTCGGGTTGCTGTCGGCACTCACCGAACCTGTGGTGAACCCGCTCACGTTGGCTGCCCTGGCGCTGGCGTTGCCGGCCACCGGCCTGGCGCTGTGGCGTGCGGGGGTACGCCGACTCGGCGCCTGGCAGGCGATCCTGGTGGTGGCGTGCCTGGCCACCATTGCGCAGTTGGTGCATATGTCGGTCCCGGCGAGCGAGGCACTCGGCTACGGCCTGTGGCACAGCACGGTGGTGATGGTCTTGTTGATCACCGTGCTGGTGCGTGATCGCCGGGCGATCGCCTGGGTCGGGCTGGTCATCTTCCTCGCGCAGGCGATCCTGTGGACCTACGGCAGCCCGCTGGGTGGCTACGTCGTGCTCAAGGTGGGATTCGGGCCGTTGCTCTGGCTGGCGCTGGCAACGGTGGGTCTGGGCGGCGTCCGGTCGATCGGCGAGCAGCTGGTCCGGGTCCGCAGCGCGTCCCGGAAGAACACGCAAGCGATGGCCGAGAGCTTCTCCACCTTGGTGCTGCGTGAGGTGTGGCTGACCGAACTGCGCGAGCAGATCGGCCCGCTGCTGACCAACCTGGCCGACCCAACGCATCAGTTGAGCAACGAGGAACGTGACGCCTGCCGCGTCCTGGAGGGCCGGCTGCGGGACGCCCTGCGGGCCAGCAACCTCGTTTCACAAGGGGTGTCGGACGCGATCCAGGCCGCCCGCCGACGGGGTGTCGAGGTCGTGCTGGTCGACAACCGGGGCTCCAAGCTGCCCGAGACGGTGCGCCGTGAGACCCTGCGCCAACTCGAACAACTGGTTCGCGCGTCCACCAGCGGACGAATCGTCGCGCGGACGGCACCCGAGGGCTACGCGGACGCGGTCACCATTCTTCGCGTGGACGCCGAGCGTAACCTCACTACGATTGACGAGGCCGGCACAGTGACTGTGAGGAAGACATGACCGATACCGCCATCATCCGGACCGCGATCATCGACGATCACGAGGCGATCCGGCTCGGGGTGGGCGCGGCGCTGCAACACCATGCAGCAGGTCACGTGAGCGTGGTCAGTTCGCACGAAACCGTGGACGAGTTCCTGGCCGACGCCGTGGACGCCGACGTGGTGATGCTGGACCTCTCGCTGGGCGACGAATCCGACCCCAAGGACAATGTCGAGCGGCTGGCCGACGTGGGCTACCGCATTCTGGTCTATTCGATCGCCGACAACATCCGGCTGGTCCGCCGTGCCCTCGCCGGGGGAGCGGACGGCGTCTGCCGCAAAGCCGAACCCATCGCCCAAACCATCGAAGCCCTGGAATCGGTGGCCAACGGGCAGATGGTGTTGTCGCAGGAGATCCTGGCCGCGATCGAATCGGACACCACCTATGTCGCGGCCAGCCTCGGCCCGCGGGAGCGCCAGGTGTTGTCGCTGTATGTGGCCGGCCTGGAGATTCCCGAGGTCGCCCAACAGCTCTACATCACCGAGAACAGCGTCAAGGAATACCTGAAGCGCATCCGGGTCAAATACACCCAGGTGAACCGGCCGGCGAACAACAAACTGGAGTTGTTCCGGCGAGCGATCGAGGACGGGATCATCCCCCCGGTCGAACGCAGGAACTGACCGGGCTCAGTACCAGCCCGCGCCGCTCTTGAAGCCCCAGGCCGCGCACGGCGTCCCGTAGCGCTGCTTGATGTACTTCAGCCCCCATTTGATCTGGGTGGCGGGGTTGGTCTTCCAGTCGTCGCCCTCGGTGGCCATCTTGGTGCCGGGCAGCGACTGAGGGATGCCGTAGGCGCCCGAACTGGGGTTGGTGGCGTTCCACTTCCAGCCGGATTCCTGGGTGAAGATCTTGTTCAGGCAGCTGAACTGATCGGCGCCCCACTCGTACTTCTCCAGCATGATCTGCTTGGCGATGTCGCGCGGGTCGGTCTTCTTCGGGTCGTAGCCGATCTTCTTGACCTTGTCGGCGTAGCGGACCTTCTTCTCGGCGGCTGCTCGGTCCTTCAGGAATTGTGTCGCCTGTAGCGCGCGAGCCCGCGTGGCGATGTCGAGTTGCACCTTGCCGAGAGCGGCCTGGCGGTTGTTGAGCGCACGGGTCAGCTCGGGCAGCGCGGCGGGACGTTCGATGTCCCGGGAGGCCTGCTCGTCGCGGTCGGTCGGCGGGGCCGATGGGCTGGCGGTTTCGATCGGTGCCGGCGGGTCGGCGAGCGCCACGCCGGGGAATCCGGCGGTCAGGGCGAGGGTCGCGACGACCCCCAGCACGGGACGAACGAGTCTTGGCACCAGTCGAGGGTGCCACACGATTCCCGAACGGAGAAACTCGCGGGTGCGGTCCTCGGACAACGCTGAGCCAGTCTTGGGGTGGTCTTGAGGTTCGCACCGCGGGAGCGAGAAGGTCTCGACAAGCTCGACCGACGGAGCTGGCTGGGTTTCGACAGGCTCGGCCAGCGGCGGGCGGGAGGGGCCTCGAGACGCTCGACCAACGCGGACGAACTGGTCTCGACAACCTCGACCGGCAGGCTCCCGAGCTAGAGGCCGCGCAAGAAGTCCGGGTCGTCGTCGGGGGCTCGCGGACGGCGCGGCGGCGGCTGCTGGCGCCGGGGACGTCCAGCGATCAGCCAGGCGACGGCGCCGACACCCGGCAGCAGGATGATCAACGCCACCCACAGCCAGCGCGGCAGCACCCGGACGCGATCGGGGTCGGCCTGAGCGACCTCGACCAGGCAGTACACCACCAGCAAAGCCAGCAGAACCACCGGAAGAACTCGACCCATGGCACCAATCTACCCGCACCTGAGCGGCGGTTAGGGTGAGTGGGTGCGCATGCGGGTGATCGGTGGTCCGGCTGTCCCGGACGCCGTTGCCGGGGTCCTGGGGGACGAGGCGGCGATCGTCGTGGTCGCCGACGAGGCGTCCGTGCCGGAGTCCTGGAACCTCGGTGTCGGCCCGCTCGAATTCCAATCCGGGGTGCTGATCGGCACCTCAGGCTCGACCGGCGAGCCGAAGGGGGTCCTGCTCCCGGCCGCTGCGTTGCGGGCGTCCGCCGAGGCGACGCATCGCCGGCTGGGTGGTGCGGGGAACTGGGTGTGTCCACTGCCGCTGCACTATGTGGCCGGGTTCATGACTGCCGTCCGGGCGAACCTCGCCCGAGCGAGGGTGAGCGTGGTGCCGTCCGACCTCTCCGAACTGCCCATCCAGCAGGGACGCAACTACCTCTCGGTGGTGGCCGCGCAGTTGCACCGCGCCCTCGACGATCCGAGTGTCATGGCGGCGATGACCAGGTACGACGCCGTGCTGATCGGCGGTTCGGCGATCCCCGCGCCGCTGCTCAGCCGGGGACGCGACGCCGGGATCAACCTGGTTGCCACCTACGGCATGGCCGAGACCTGCGGCGGCTGCGTCTACGACGGGGTGCCGCTGGGCGGCGTCCGGGTCGGCATCGGCACCGACGAGCGGATCGAGATCGCCGGCGACTGCGTCTTCTCCGGCTACCGGCTCGACCCGGACGCCACCGCCGCAGCCCTGCGCAGCACTCCCGACGGCGTCCGGACCCTGCGGACGCAGGACCGGGGCAGTTGGTCAGACGGCCGGCTGCAGGTGCTCGGACGACTCGACGAGGTGGTCATCACCGGCGGCGTCAACGTCGACCTGGGCCGGGCGCAGCGGGCTGCCGACACGGTCTTCGGGCCGGGCGGGTTGGCGCTGTTCGGCGTCCCCGACGATCGCTGGGGCACCCTGATCGTCGCGCTCACCGAACTGCCGCTGACCGTGGACGACTGCCGCGCTCAACTGGCCGGACGCCTCGAGCCGTCCGCCTTTCCCCGCCGGCTGCGCCGGGTCGCTGGCCTGCCCCGAACGTCCACTGGCAAGATCGACCGGCGGAGCCTGCACCGGTTGTGGGCCGAAGGGAGCTGAGTGGCGACGGCGGGTCAATGGCTGGAAGGCGCCCGGGTACGGACCCTGCCGGCCGCGGTGTCCCCGGTGCTGGCCGGCAGCGGGATCGCCGCCTTCGAGGACGACTTCGGCGTGCTGGCGGCGTTGCTCTGCCTGGTGGTCGCCCTCGCGTTGCAGGTCGGTGTCAACTACGCCAACGACTACTCCGACGGCATCCGCGGCACCGACGCAGACCGGGTCGGACCGATGCGCCTGGTCGGTTCCGGGGTCGCCACCCCCACCAGCGTGAGAACTGCGGCGTTCGCGAGTTTCGGGGTCGCTGCCGTAGCCGGACTGGGTTTGGTGGTGCTCAGCCAGCTGTGGTGGCTGCTTGTGGTCGGGGTGGCCGCGATCGCCGCGGCCTGGTTCTACACCGGCGGGCGGCGTCCCTACGGCTATCTGGGGCTGGGGGAGCTCTTCGTCTTCGTCTTCTTCGGGCTGGTCGCCGTCGGGGGCACGGCGCTGGTCCAGGTCGGGCACACCACGGCGGCGACCTGGGCGGCGGCGGTCGCCATCGGCGCGCTGGCCTGCGCGATCCTGGTCGCCAACAACCTGCGCGACCTGCACGGTGACGCCGCCGTCGGCAAGCGGACGCTGGCGACTCGGCTCGGCGACCGGGGCACCCGGCTGTTCTTCGTCGGCCTGGTGCTGGTGTCGGTGGTCGCTGTGATTGTGCTGGCGTCGTTGACCACCTGGTGGGCACTGCTGGGGTTGCTCGGGGTGATCCTGCTGGCCGGGCCGGTGCGGCTGGTGCTTTCCGGGGCGACCGGGCGGGCGCTGATCGGAGTGCTGAAGCTGGTCGGTCTAGGGGAACTGGCGATGGCCGCCGGCCTCGCCCTCGGCCTGGCGATCGGGGGCTGAGTGGCCGGCGACGCACGGCTCGTCCACGAGTGGTGGACCTACGATTTGCCGCTGACCACGCGGTTCCGCGGCATCAACCGGCGGTCGGGGATGCTGATCCGAGGCGCCTCAGGCTGGGGCGAATGGAGCCCGTTCCCCGAGTACGCGCGGCCCGAGATCGACGCCTGGTTGCGGGCCGCGGTCGAGGCAGCGACGCTCGGCTGGCCGGACGCCGTCCGCTCCCGGGTGCCGGTGAACAGCATCGTCCCCGCGGTGGACGCCGAACGCGCCGGTGCGTTCGCGCTGTCCGGCGGCTGCCGAACGGCCAAGGTCAAGGTCGCCGAACGCGGCCAGACGCTCGCCGACGACCTGGCCCGGGTGGAGGCGGTGCAGGACGCCTTGGGGGCGTCCGGACGGGTGCGGATCGACGCCAACGGCGCCTGGAGCGTGGACGAAGCTGTCCGGGCGCTGCGTGAATTGGCGAGGTTCGACCTCGAGTACGCCGAGCAGCCGTGCGCGAGTGTCGAAGAACTGGCTGAGTTGCGGCTGCGGCTGGCGCGGTCGGGGATCGACGTGCCGGTGGCGGCTGATGAGTCCATTCGGCGCTCTGGCGATCCCGAGCAGGTCGCGGCGCTGAACGCCGCCGATGTGGCGGTGCTGAAGGTCCAGCCGCTGGGCGGCGTCCGGGCCTGTCTGGAGTTGGCGGAGCGGCTCGGGCTGCCGGTGGTGGTGTCGTCGGCGCTGGAAACCTCGGTCGGCATCGCGGGCGGCGTGGCGCTCGCCGCCGCGTTGCCGGAACTGCCGTACGCGTGCGGGCTGAACACCGTCGCGCTGCTCGCGGCTGATGTGACGGATCGGCCGCTGGTAGCGGTGGACGGCATGATCGAGGTGCGCCAGGTCGCGCCCAGCGGCAATGATTGGCGGGCAGCGGACGAACTGGACCAGTGGTGGCGCCGGCGGCTGTCCGAGACGGAAGAAGGAACCAGGTGAGTTCGTCGGTGTGCGCCGGCACGATCGTGGCGCAGCTGTGCGCGCAGGGCGTGACCGAGGCCGTGCTCGCGCCCGGATCGCGCAGCGCCCCGCTGGCGCTGGCGTTGGCCCAGGCCGAGGCCGACGGACGGCTGCGGCTGCACGTCCGCTTCGACGAGCGCAGCGCCGGCTTCCTGGCGCTCGGGCTGGCGAAGGCATCCGGACGCCCGGTGCCGGTGGTGACCACGTCCGGGACGGCGGTCGGCAACCTGATGCCGGCGGTGCTGGAGGCCCACCACGGCGGCGTTCCGCTGCTGGTGCTCAGCGCCGACCGGCCGGCATCCCTGGTCGGTTTCGGCGCCAACCAGACCACCGATCAGTCCCGGCTCTTCCAGCCGTTCGTCCGCTGGTCGGCGCGGGTGTCCTCGGAGGCTGCGGCGGCGTCCTGGGCTGCTCAGGCGGCCCGCGCCTGCCTGCTCGCCGCCGGGCTGGGCAGCCGGAACCCCGGACCGGTGCACCTGAACGTCGAACTGGACCAGCCGCTGGTGGGGGAGGTCGCGTTGCCGTCGCTCCGGCCGGTCACCCAGGAGCCGGCGGGTGCGGTGAACGCCGCGGCGCTCGCCCCAGGGCCGCGGACGGTGGTGATCTGCGGGGACGCGTCCGCAGAGGTCGGACGGCAGGCCGCCCGGTTCGCGTCCGGAGCCGGGCTGCCGTTGGTGGCCGAGCCGTCCAGCAACGCGCGGGTCGCCTCCTTGCGGACCGGGCGGCTGCTGCTTGGTTCTGCTCTCGCCGACGAACTCGAGCGAGTGGTGGTGTTCGGCCGGCCGACCCTGTCGCGTCCGGTGAACCGGCTGCTGGCCAGGGACGATGTCGAGATCGTCGTGGTCAGCCCCGGTCCCGAATGGCCGGACGCCGGCTGGC
The DNA here is from genome assembly GCF_047602385.1 of Micropruina sp. Classification (GTDB taxonomy): domain Bacteria; phylum Actinomycetota; class Actinomycetes; order Propionibacteriales; family Propionibacteriaceae; genus Micropruina. The sequence continues at coordinate 357,778 of NZ_JASGHL010000004.1, read as the reverse complement.
GGACGGCGCGGGTGGTGCCGGGGTTGTGCGCCGCCGGGTCGCTGGCGTCCGACGGCTGGCGGGACCGCTGGCAGGCCGCTGATCGTGCCCTGTCGGCGCAGGTCGACGAGGTGCTTGCCGGGCAGGACGTGCTGACCGGGCCGGCGGTGGCGTCCGCCGTCGTGGAATCGGTCGACGACGGCATGCTGATGCTCGGCAACAGCCAGCCGATCCGGGACGCCGACCTGGCCGAGGGCAGCGCTGCCCGGGTGTTCGCGAACCGGGGCCTGGCCGGCATCGACGGCACCATTTCGACCGCGGTCGGGATTGCGTGGGCATCCGAGCGGCCACTGACCCTGCTCTGCGGCGACCTGACCTTCCTGCATGATGGCAACGGGCTGGCCGCCGGGCTGGGCGAGCGCCGTCCGGATCTGCGGATCGTGGTCGCCGACGACTCCGGCGGCAGCATCTTCGCCACCCTCGAGTACGGCGACGCACGCTACGCCGCCGCTTTCGAACGGGTCTTCGCAACGCCCCCCGGCATCGACCCGGTCCGCCTCGCCGAAGCCCACGGCGTCCCGGTCCGCCGAGTGGGTGACCTCTCGGCGCTCAGCGACGCGCTGCGCCGTCCGATCAAGGGTCTGGACGTCGTGGTCGCCACCGTCGACCGGGCCGGCCGCCGCGCGCTCAACGACCAGCTCAACGCCCTCGCCGACCTGATCACCTGACTGGAGTGCCGCGTACCGCCTGGCATGCTCGGACACAGCGACGTCGCCCGTCGATCGGCAGGCGATCACCCCTGGAGGACGCCGTGAGCCGCACCCACGCTGACCGTCGGCCAGACGGCCCGATCCGTGACATCGAGATCCGGACGGCGTCCGAGCACGATCTCGACGGATTGCGCAGCGTCTACCGGCGGGCCTCGCTCTCCAACGCCAGCGACCGGGACGTGCTGCTCGCCAATCCGCAGTACCTGGAGTTCGACGGGTCGGCGCTCGGACGTGGGACGACCACGCTGGCGACAGTCGGCGGCACGATCGTCGGCTTCGTCACCGTCACCCACGACGACCCGGATGACCCGGAGGTCGACGATCTGTTCGTCGACCCGGACTGGCAACGCCACGGGATCGGACGCCTGCTGATGCGCTCCGCCGTCACGACGGCCCGCGCACAGGGGCACCGGGTGCTGGCGGTCACCGGCACTCCGCACGCGGAGGCGTTCTACCGCTCCGTCGGATTCGTCAAGATCGGGGAGGCCGCCACCGAGTTCGCTGTGGCACCCAGGTTCCGGCTGATGCTGGACAACTGAGCCCGCAACTCCCCAGCGGCGTCCGGACGCGGATCGGCTCAGTCGAGCGAACGCAGCCAGTGCCGCACATGCCAGGTGGCCTCGACATCGTCCTCGTTGTACTCCAGCACCCGCTGCCGGGCGGCGGCGCGCGACTCGGTCGTCTCGCCGCCGACCGCAGAGTCGAACCAGGTCTGGCTGTTGAGCCCGCCGGGTGCCTCGTCACGCCAGCGGAAGCCGGCGGCCCTGGTCGCGACGACCTTGAGCCCGAGGCCCTGGGTGCCGAAGAAGTGCGTGCGGATCAGGGTGAACAGGTCGACGAAGTGCAGCCGCGCCCAGGTCACTGCCCAGTCCAGTACCTCGTGCCCGCTCGCCGACGCCAGTCGCAGCAGGCGCACCACCTCGTAGTCGGAGTAGTGGTAGACGCGGGCGTCCACACCGCCCACCAAGTCGCGCAACCACCCCAATGCCTCCGTGGCAAGTTGCTGCTCAGCCGCGTCGTCCAGGGTCTCGAACGCACTGAAGTGCCGGTAGTAGTGCGAGCCGTCACGGGCGTCGCTGACCGCGAAGCCCCACAGGTAGACCCGGTCGTCGGCGGACGTTTCGATATCCAGGTCGATCTCGAGCGTCGCACCAGGGACGTCGATCGTCCCCTCGGTGACCCGGTCGAAGTCGACCCCGCGCTCCATCAGGACGGCGCGTCGCCGGGCCAGCCGCAGTCGGTCTTCGGCACCGAGCCGGTGGGTCACCCGGGGCAGGTAACCGGGCAACAGCGCATCGAGGTCCGCGGCGGCCAACTCGGCCACCGTCGCCACCCCGAGTTCGCGCAGCACCTGGATCTCGAACACGTCCAGCGGCGATTTGGAGATCCGCAGGCTGAGGTCGTCGTCGTCCAGTTGCGGACGGCACACGTCCCACCACTGGCACCAGCCGCACTCCCGGTTGGCCACCGGCAGCAGCGCCGGCGGGTCGCCGGGTTCCAGCGCGGACGCGACCTGGGCGATCTCGATCCGGAAGGTGTGCTCGACGTCGTAGCGAGCCAGCGCCGAGACCGGCTCCGGGGCCGTCACCACCCCGGAGGCGACCGGTTCGGACGGCGTCGCCCGCGGGCTTGGTGGCAGCACCGGTGCACCGAGGTCGACCCAGGACAGTACCCGGCCCAGCCCGGGCAGTTCGTCGGTGCCGACCACGGCGGCCAGCGGTGCGGCGGCAGCGTGCTCCAGCGCCTCCAGCATCCGCCGGTAGTGCGCCAGTTGCAGCAGGTCGTTCAGCCGCCAGGTGTGCCGGAACCGGTGACCCTCGAGCACCTCGCGGCGCAGCGGGTCCGTCAACGACGACCAGGTCAGCCGCGAACCGCCGCCACGCGGATCGGTGACCCGGTGCGATTTGATCTCGGCCGGGTGGTAGCCGCCGGCCGGGTCGCGCAGCAGCAGGTCGGGGCGTCCGCTGCGGTGGGCGTCGAAATCGCGGGGCAGCAGCGGCCCGATCAGCACCTCCACCCCGGACGCCATCGCTGCCAGCGCGGCCTGTTCCTGCTCGGCGCTGGTCCGCTCGGTCAGGGCGCGACAGTCCAGCACCGAGCCGGCGAAGCCGGACACCAGCTGCGCGAGCACGTCGGCCTGGAAGGCGATGCCGCCGTGGAACACCTCGCGCAAGCCCTCGTCCGCGACGGGCAGGCTGAATCCGGGGTGGAAGGCGTTGTGGGTCTTGACCGGACAGCTGCGGGCGGCGTAGGCGTCCAGGGCGAACATCAGGCGCGGCCGCGGTGCAGCGCGACGATGCCCCCGCTCAGGTTCTGCCACTCGACGTCGCGCCAGCCGGCCTGCGCCAGCGCGTCGGCCAGCGCCGGCTGGGTGTGCCAGGCCCGGATCGATTCGGCCAGGTATTCATACGCCACCGGGTTGGACGCCGACAGCCGCGCGACCAGGGGCAACACCCGCAGCGCCACGCCGTGGTAGGCGAGCCGCAGCCAGGCCGCGGTCGGGGTGGAGAACTCGCAGATCACCACCCGGCCGCCAGGTTTGGTCACCCGGCGCAGCTCGGCCAGGGCGGACGCAGTGTCTTCCACGTTGCGCAACCCGAACGAGATGGTGACGGCGTCGAACGCACCGTCGGCGAACGGCAGGGCCAGCGCGTCGGCGTTCACGAAGGCCAACTCGGGCTGCCGCTGCTTGCCGACCTGCAGCATGCCCAGGCTCAGGTCGGCGGGAACCACCAGCGCGCCGGCGTCGGCGAACGGCTTGGACGAGGTGCCCGTCCCGGCGGCCAGGTCGAGAATGCGCTCACCCGGCTCCGGAGCGACAGCGGCCACCGCAGCCCGCCGCCAGACCCGGTCCAACCCACCGGTGAGCAGGTCGTTCACCAGGTCGTACCGGGCCGCCACGCCGTCGAACATCTCGGCCACATCGGCCCGGCGCTTGGCCAGCGTCGCCTTCGCACCCCTCGGATCACCCACGGGCCATAGCCTGCCACGCCCCGCCGACACCACACGCGCAACGGACGCCGCTCCCGCCGGCCGGGTCGGCGCGGACGATTCGGGCGTCCTTGGCAACGTGGGGGAGAATCCTGCCCATGGCCAAACGCAGCACAGTGCTCAAGGTGGCCGGGCTCAGCAAATCGTTCGGCCCGGTGACCATCGTGGACAACTTCAACCTTGAGGTCCGCGAGGGCGAGGCGATCGCGCTGACCGGCCGCAACGGGGCCGGCAAGTCCACCATCCTGCGCTGCCTGGTCGGCGCCGACACCCCCGACGAGGGCACCGTCGAGGTCAACGGCGTCCGGATGAGCGAGACCAACCCGGCGATCCGGCGCGACGTGGCGACCGTCATCGACGACCTGGACTTCTTCCCCGACCTGTCGGTCGTCGAGCACCTCGACCTGCTGGCTCGCGCGCACGGCGTCCCCGATCCCGAGACGGCGGTCGACGAGGTGCTGCATGAGGTGCAGCTGGTCCCGCAGTCCGGGCAGCTGCCCGGCACCCTCTCGTCCGGACAACGCCGACGGCTGGCGTTGGCCACCGCGTTCGTCCGGCCGCGCAAGCTGCTGGTGCTCGACGAACCCGAACAGCGGCTCGACGTCGAGGGCGTCGACTGGCTGGCGGAGCGGCTGGCCGCCGAGCGTAACCGCGGGCTGGCGATCGTGCTGGCCAGCCACGAACCGAAGCTGGTCGATGTGGTCGCCACCCGGATCGTCCGGATCGGTGCGGACGTGGTGGCGGACGAGGTCGGCGCGTGAGCAAGAAGTCCCGCAAGCTGATCCGATCCGCGGCGGCACCCGCACCGACGCCCGCTGCCGAGGTGGCGCCGGCCCAACCGGAGCCGCCGCGGACCTTCTGGTTCCTCCCGGACGCCGCGCCCGAGCCGGTCGACGAACGCGACCTGCACACCGCGATGAAGCAGTGGCGGCACGGCCGCGCCACCCGGTCGATCGGCGAAGCCATCCAGAACGCCTACGTGGCCATCTTCAGCGTGCTGATGATCGGCGCGATGATCGCGAACCTCGTGCTCAAGGCCCAGTCGACGATGGCCAGCTGCGCCACCGACACCTGCATCTCGGCCCGCACCCTGGTGCCTTGGGCAACCTGGTTCGCGGTGCTCGGACTGGCGATCGGGGTGGCCCGGCTGTTCGGCCCGGTCCTGGTCTCGGCGGCTGAGGGCTTCTGGCTGATGGACGCCCCGATCGAGCGGGCCCGGCTGCTGTCCGGACGGCTCCGGCTGGCCACCGTGGCCACCGGCGTCCTTGCTGCGGTGCTTGGCGGGCTGACCGCCGCGTTGAGCGGATCCAGCCTCGTCGAGATCGGGCTCTGGGCGCTCGCGGACGGCCTCGGTGCCGCCGCGGTGACCGCTTTCGCCGCCGCTGAGCAGACCCGGGAACGCGCCGTCGTCACCCGTATCGTCCAGACCGTGCTGGCGACGCTGGCGCTGGCAACGCTGCTACTCACCGTCGCAGTCGCCGCGGGCTGGCTGCCGCTGGCCGTCCCCACCGGCGTGATCACCCTGGTGCCGGCCGCCGCCGCCGCGCTGGCCCTGGTGCTGCTGGTGGTCGAAGTGATCGCCGCCGGACGCCGGCTCAACCTGATCCGGCGGGCCCGGCTGACCTCCGGTGGCTCGCTGGTCGCCGGCATGCAGGGCGCCATGTATGCGCTCGACTTCGGTTTGATCCGCGACATCGTGGTCGAGCGGGCGGCCGTCGAACGCGGCCATGTCACCCCGACCGCCGGACGCGGCGAGGGACTGCAGGCGTTGCTCTGGCGCGACCTGCAGCGGCTGCGCCGATTCCCGCGTCCGCTGGTGGCGCTGGCGGCGTCCGTGGTCGCGCCGTACGCCATGGACGCCCTCGGCCTGACCACGGTGAACCCGTTCGTGTCGGGGTTGATCCTGGTCGCGGTCCTGGTCCCGTTCCTGTCGACGTTGCGGGTGCTGACCCGCACCGGCGGTCTGGCCCGGCTGTTCCCGTTCCGGACGTCCCAGGTGCGCACGACCGCGATGGTGGTACCGCTGTTCTTGGCACTGGCCTGGCAGATCGCGACGGTCCCCGCCTTCGTCGGCATCACCTCCGGTGGAGCCGAGCGTCCGGTTCTGGAGGGGGTGGCGATCGCCCTGGTCACCGGGCTGGCCGGTTGGCTGGGTGCCGTCCGCTGGGTGACGGCGAAGAAAGTGGATTTCAACACCCCGATGGTGGCGACCGAGTCGGGCGCGGTGCCGCCGGCGCTGATTCTCAACCTGTTCCGCGGCCTGGACATGGTCGCGCTGATCACTGCCCCGGTGATGCTCGGGGGCTCGCCGTTGTGGTCGTTCGCGCTGGCCGGGATCGCGTTCATCTTCCTGCGCGGCACGTTCAACATGGACGAGATGAAATCCCAGCAAGAGGTGCTGAACCGAGAGAAGGAAGCCGCCAAGAAGGCGTCCGGGCAGAAGATCAAGGTGCAGCGCCCGACCCGCTGAGGCGCCATCCGTCCACTTCGACCGACGTCGCCTGCGTTAGGGGACATTGCCTGCGTTCAAACACAGGCGATGGACCCGAAGGCAGGCGATGTGGTCGCTGGCGCGCCTAGGACGGCAAGCGTGGCCCTGGAGTCAGGCGCCCTTCGCTTTCGGCCGGCGAGGCCGAGGTAGTCGAAAACCTCGTTGGCGTCCTGGTATCCCCCCGCCGTTCCCGTTCCGGACGTCTCAGGTGCGCACGACCGCAATAGCGGTGCGCTGATTACTGCCGGCGATGCTCGGGGCTCGCCGTTGTGGTCGTTCGCACTGACCGGGATCGGCTCCGGTTGTCCGCAGGGATGGATTAGCATCTAGCTTGTCCAAACACCCCCGATTCGGACTTTCCGGGAGACAACAATGCCCCGCTCCCTGGCGCGCCTTTTCCTGCCCATTTGCATAGTCGCACTAGCGCTGTGCCCACCGATGTCCACGGCACGGGCGCAGAATGCCCCGCTGCCGCTGAAGCCGGCCGCTCCAGCCATGCCGATCGTGCAGGCCCACCGCGGAGGTTCTCCGGCCAACTCGCTGGCCGCGCTGGAAGCCTCGATCAGACTCGGCGTCGGTGAGCTGGAGATCGACGTCCGCCGCACGTTGGACGGCGTGCTCGTGCTCCACCACGATGCGACGACCGGGAAGACCTGTGGCAGTGCAGGGGTGAGCATCGCCGAGACCTCGTGGGCCGTCGTGTCGGGGATCCGCTGCGCCGGCCAACCGATCCCTGCTCTCGACAACGCGTTGTCGCTGGTCAGAGCGTCGCACCAGTCGCTGATGGTCGACATCAAGCGCGCTCCGGGGGAGACCGACAACAGCCTGGCGGACTTCACGCGCCAGGTGGTGACGGCGTTGAAGCGGCACGAGCTGGTCGAACGCACTCGGTTGTCCAGTTCGGAATGGACCGTGGTCGCACCGGCCGCTCACCATGCGCTGCCGTCGATCCGGGTGGCCGCCGGCGAGGTGAACCCGAGCCTGAAGCGAGTCAAGCTGGCCGCCGGCCTGGGGATCGCCGAGTACTCGATTCCGGCTGCTCGCGCCGACCTGTTCCTGGTGCGATTTCCCGCTCGCTACTCAGTGGGCGTGACGCTGTGGGGCATCGACAACGATCAGCGACTTCGCTATGCGGTTGATGCCGGCTCCCGCTACATCACCACCGACACACCGGAATCGGTGGTTCGGCTCCTGCGATCGACGACCGTTTCGCAACTACTGGCGCATCGACGGGTCACCACGACCAAACGGGCGGCAGTCACCGTATTGTCTGCCACGCTCAAACCCAATGCTCGCCGTTACCCCGTGGTGCTGGGCGGCGCGGTCCCGCTGGCGGCCCGCGAGCGGCTGGTGGACATCCAACTCAAAGTGGTGATTACCCAGGGCGACAAGAAGGGCCATCTTCGTATCGGCGGGCCCAACCTCGCCGTCCGCGACGATGTCGTCGTGAAGATGCCGAAAGGATCGAAAACCTTCACCCTTTCTCAGTCGGTGGGGGACAACAACCAGTTGAGGATCTACACCACGAGCGAGACGGCGAAGGTCAAGGTGCAGGTCGTCGGCTGGCGGACGCTGACCTTCTGAGTCGACGAATCGGGGTGATCGCGACCACCTCCGGCGCGCGCCGAGCGACCAGGAGCCGCGGGACGCAAGAAAGGTCGGCTTCGGCGCCGACCCTGTTGGGTCGGTGCGATCGCGGAGGTGCCGTCTCGACGGGGTCACAGGCTCAGTTCAGAGCCTCAAATTCAAAGCCCCAATGCTCCGAGCATGGGCAGCAGTTTCGCCTTCGTCTCGGCGAGTTCCTCCTCGGGGTCGGAACCCTCGACGATGCCGCAGCCGGCGAACAGGTCGATCCGGGAGGCGTCGGCGGCGTCCACCATGCCGCACCGGAGCGCGATCGCCCATTCACCGTCCCCGCGCGAGTCGATCCAGCCGACCGGCCCGGCGTAGCGGCCGCGGTCCAGGCCCTCGAGCTCGGCGATCGCGGCCCGGGCCACCGCGGTCGGCGTCCCACAGACGGCGGCGGACGGGTGCAGCGCCGCCGCCAGCCGGAGTGCGGACGCCTTCTTGTGGGCGACCGCGGTGACGTCGGTGGCCAGGTGAAGCACGTTGGGCAGTTCCAGCACGTAGGGCGATTCCGGCACGTTCATCCCCGAGCACAGCGGCGCCAGCGCCTCGGCGACCGACGCCACCGCGAGTTCGTGCTCGCCCAGGTTCTTCGACGACCGGGCGAGCGCGCCGGCCAGCTTCAGGTCGGTCTCCTCCGAGCCGCTGCGCCGGATCGTCCCGGCCAGCACCCGGGAGGTCGCCAGTCCACGTTCGCGCCGGACCAGCATCTCCGGGGACGCGCCGACCAGGCCGTCCACGCTGAACACCCAGCATCCCGGGTAGCCGTCGGTCAGGGTGGTCACCAGGTGCCGCACATCGATCGGTTCGGACGCCGTGGCGGTCACCGCACGGGCCAGCACCACCTTCTCCAGGCCGTTGCTCTCGATCCGGTGGACGGCCTCGGCGACCCGGCGCTGCCAGCGTTCCTCGTCCGCGACATCGGCGAGCACCCGGACGTCCTTCGGTGGGCGTGGGGACGGGGTCTCGACAAGCTCGACCAGCGGGGTCTCGACAAGCTCGACCAGCGGGGTCTCGACAAGCTCGACCAGCGGGGTCTCGACAAGCTCGACCGACGGGGCCTCGCTGACCACAGTCAGCCAGGCATGACCGTCCCGGCGTCCGACGATCACCCGGGGAACCACCAGCCGCGAGACGCCGGCGGTGTGTCCCGGATCGAAGGTGAACGAGCCGAACGCGACCGGCCCCGAGCCGGCCACGCCGGTCACCTCCGAGCTGTGCTCGACACCGGCCATGAACCGGCTCCACCAGTCGTCGGCCTCGGCCGGCCCGGCCACCTCGACCTCGGCGAATCGGCCGATTCCGACCATTCCCTCGCCGCGCCGCAGCCAAGCCACGGAGCCCTCGTCCACAAGGTATTTTGCCAACATTCCTGGATCGTTAATAGCGATGGTACGGGCGTAAGCGGGGGCCGCGGAGGGCGCTGGGATCACCCGCGCAGCTTAGTCACCGGCACCTCGCGGTCCGGAATGGCTGTCATGTCCTTTCGTGCCTAGACTGGCGGCGGCGCCCCTGGCGCAAGGACCCATATACGACGAGGAGTGGCATGTCCGAGGTACTGGCGGACGTCGTCGTCGTGGGGGCCGGACCGGCCGGGGCCACCACCGCGTGCTGGCTCGCGGACCGGGGTTTGAGCGTCGCGCTGCTCGAGAAGAGCAGCTTCCCGCGGGACAAGGTCTGCGGCGACGGCCTGACCCCGCGAGCCACCAAGCAACTGCTCCGGCTCGGCATCGACGTGTCCGAGGACGCCGGCTGGCTACACAACAGGGGCCTGCGGGTTTACGGCGGACGTGCCGAGCCGTTCCACATCCCGTGGCCGGAGCTGGCCGAGTTCCCGTCCTTCGGCCTGGTCCGCAAACGTGCCGATTTCGACGAGTTGCTGGCCAATCACGCGGTCGGTAAGGGCGCCACCCTCTACCAGCAGGCGAACGTCAACGGCGCGGTCATCGACGACCGCAGCGGTCGGATCACCGGCGTCACCACCAAGGACGGCCGTACCTTCCGGGCCCCGATCGTGGTCGCCGCCGACGGCAACTCCTCCCCGGTGGCCAAGGCGATGGGTCTGCTGAAGAACGCCAAGCGCCCGATGGGCGTCGCCTGCCGCACCTACTTCACCTCGCCGCGGCATGACGACGACTGGATGGAGTCCTGGCTCGAGCTATGGGACGGCAAGCCGGGGGAGTCCGACCTGCTGCCCGGCTACGGCTGGATCTTCGGGATGGGGGACGGCACCTGCAATGTCGGGCTGGGCACCGTGGCCAGCACCGCCACCTCGCAGAAACTGAACTACCGCGACCTGCTGCGCCGCTGGCTCGACAACACCCCGGCCGAGTGGGGCTTCAGCACCGACAACCAGGTCGGCGGGATCGCGTCCGCGGCCTTGCCGATGGCGTTCAACCGAAAGCCCGCTTACACCCGCGGGCTGGTTCTGGTCGGCGACTCCGGCGGCATGGTCTCGCCGTTCAACGGCGAGGGCATTCCGTACGCGATGGAGGCCGGTGAAGCTGCCGCCGAGGCGATCGCCCGAGCCCACGCCGAAGGGGTCGGGACGCCGGCCGCCGAGAAGGCCCTGGCCGGCTATCCGGCGCAGCTCGCCGACGAGTGGGGCGGCTACTTCCGGCTCGGCCAGACCTTCGTGAAGTTGATCGAGCATCCTCAGGTGATGCGGCTGTGTACCCGGCACGGACTGCCCCGGCCGGTTCTGATGCGATTCACCATCAAGTTGTTGGCCCACCTTTACGACACTCGAGAAGGTGATTGGATGGATCGCACGATCCACTCACTGACGAGGATGGTTCCCGCGGCATGACCGGACGGAGGCAAGGATGAGTCCCTACATCCCGATCCTGGGAATCATGGCGCTGGCCGCCGCATTCCTGGTGGTGTCGGTGGTCGCCAGCCTGCTGGTCGGGCCGCGCCGCTACAACCGGGCCAAGTACGACACCTACGAGTGCGGCATCGACGCCACTCCGGCGGCCGTCGGCGGTGGCCGGTTCCCGGTCAAGTACTACATCACCGCGATGATGTTCCTGGTCTTCGACGTCGAGGTGGCCTTCCTCTACCCCTGGGCGGTGGCCTTCGACAACCTGGGCGTCTTCGGCTTCGGGGCGATGATGATCTTCCTGGTCGTGCTCGGCGTCGCCTACTTCTACGAGATTCGCCGCGGCGGCCTGGAATGGGACTGAGCACGATGACGGCACGCGACGCGATCACCGCACGGGGGGTGCGACATGGGGCTTGAGGACAAGATTCCGCAGGGCGTCCTGCTGACCACGGTCGAGGGCATCTTCGGCTGGATGCGGCAGGCGTCGTTCTGGCCGGCCACCTTCGGCCTGGCCTGCTGCGCGATCGAGATGATGACCTACGGCGCGCCCCGTTTCGACGCCGGACGCTGGGGCCAGGAGGTGTTCCGGGCCTCACCGCGGCAGGCCGACCTGATGATCATCTCCGGCCGGGTCAGCCAGAAGATGGCACCGGTGCTGCGCCAGGTGTACGACCAGATGCCGAACCCGAAGTGGGTGATGGCGATGGGCGTCTGCGCCAGCTCCGGCGGCATGTTCAACAACTACGCGATCGTCCAGGGCGGCGACCACATCGTCCCGGTCGACATGTACGTGCCCGGCTGCCCGCCGCGTCCCGACATGTTGATCGACGCCATGTTCAAGCTGCGCAAGGACATCGTGATGAAGCGCCCGATCGGCGCCCACGAACTCGAAGAGATCGAGGCTCAGGAGCGGGCCGCGCTCGAGGCGATGGCGACGCACGAGATGAAGGGCCTGATGCGATGACCACCGACCGGCCCGATCCCGCGGGCAAGCCGGGCGAGCAGGTGCCCGGGGAGGAGAAGACCGTCGATTCCCACGTCGACGGTGCCGACTCCGCCCCCGGCGCCGGTCTCGAGCGCGAGGACGCCCAGCCCGACGAGGCCGTCGACGTCATCGCCCAGGTGGCGGCCGGTGCGCACGTCATCGAGACCCGCAAAGGGATGTGGTCGGACGGCTCCGGCGACACCTCCGGCTACGGCCGGCTGGTCCGGCTGGTCGAGCTGCCGAACGCCGGCCTGCCCAGCGAGGGCTGGTACACCCCGGCCACCGCCCGGCTGTTGCGGCTGGTGCCGGACTCGCTGGTCCGGGTGGTCTTCGACCGCGGCGAGCTGACCTTCCTCGTCGTCCGCGAGAAGCTCACCGAGGTGATGGGCCAGCTGCGCGACGACGCCCAGCTGCGGTTCGAGTTCTGCGCCAGCGTGTCCGGCGTCCACTACCCGACCGACAGCGGCGCCGAACTGCACGTCGCGTACCACCTGCAGTCGATGACCCATAATCGCCGGCTCCGGGTGGAGACCACGGCACCCGACGATGACCCGCACGTGCCCAGCGTGACGCCGATTTACCCGGCGGCCGACTGGCACGAGCGCGAGACCTGGGACATGTTCGGCATCGTCTTCGACGGCCACCCGCACCTGACCCGGATCCTGATGCCGGACGACTGGGTCGGGCATCCGCAGCGCAAGGACTATCCGCTGGGCGGTATCCCGGTGGAGTACAAGGGCGCCACCGTGCCGCCGCCCGACCAGCGGAGGAGCTACCGATGAGCACCACCGACTTCTACGCCCAGCCGGGCGAGGCCACCGAGGGCACCGTCTACACCGCGATGGGCGGCGACTGGGCCGACATCGCCGCCGAGCAGGCCGAGCGGTCCGACGAGATCCTGGTGATCAACATGGGGCCGCAGCACCCGTCCACCCACGGCGTGCTGAGGCTGATCCTGGAATGCGACGGCGAGAGCGTGCTGAGCATCCGGCCCGGCATCGGCTTCCTGCACACCGGTATCGAGAAGAACATGGAATACCGGACCTGGACGCAGGGCACCACCTTCGTCACCCGGATGGACTACGTCGCCCCGATCTACAACGAGGTGGCCTACTGCCTGGCGGTGGAGCGGCTGCTCGGCATCGAAGGCGACATCCCCGAGCGCGCCAACGTGATCCGGGTGCTGATGATGGAGCTGAACCGGATCTCGTCCCACCTGGTCTGCATCGGCACCGGCGGCATGGAGATCGGCGCCCTGACCGTGATGACGATCGGCTTCCGCGAGCGCGAGATGATCCTCGACTTCTTCGAGGCCGTCACCGGGCTGCGGATGAACCACGCCTACATCAGGCCCGGCGGCGTGGCCGTCGACCTGCCCGAGACCGGCATCGCGCAGTTGCGCGAGCTGATCGCCTGGCTGCACAAGCACCTGCCCGAGTACGCCGAGTTCTGCAACGAGAACCCGATCTTCAAGATGCGGATGATCGGCATCGGCCACCAGGACCTGGCCGCCTGCATGGCGCTCGGCGTCACCGGCCCGGTGCTGCGCTCGACCGGCTACAACTGGGACCTGCGCAAGCAGCAGCCGTACTGCGGCTACGAGACCTACGACTTCGAGTCGAAGGCCTGGAGCCCCGAGGACGGCTGGGAGTCCAGCGACAGCTACGCCCGGTTCCGGATCCGGCTTGACGAGATGTGGGAGAGCCTGAAGATCGTCGAGCAGTGCGCCGACCGGCTGGAGGCGTCCCGCGGCGAGCCGGTGATGGTGAACGATCCGAAGATCGCCTGGCCGGCGCAGCTGGCCGTCGGCCCGGACGGCCAGGGCAACAGCCACGAGCACATCAAGCACATCATGGGCGAGTCCATGGAGGCGTTGATCCACCATTTCAAGATCGTCACCGAAGGCTTCCGGGTGCCGCCCGGCCAGGCCTACGTGCCGATCGAGTCGCCGAAGGGCGAGATCGCCTGCCACGTGGTCTCCGACGGCGGCACCCGTCCGTTCCGGGTGCACATGCGCGACCCCGGGTTCAACCACCTGCAGTCGGTGCCGATCCAGTGCGAGGGCGGGATGATCTCCGACGTCGTGGTGGCGGTCGGTTCGCTGGATCCGGTGATGGGTGGTGTGGACCGATGAGCGGCCACGAATTCCAGTCCTGGTTCCCGGAATCGGGCGGCATCGACTACGAGGACGACTCGACCTCGATCAGCGACACCACGATGGACGAGTTGCGCTCGATCGCGGCCCGCTACCCGCAGGCCCGCTCGGCGTTGCTGCCGATGCTGCACCTGGTGCAGAGCGTGGACGGCCGGGTCAGCCCGGCCGGGGTGAAGGCGTGTGCCGAGATCCTCGGCATCACCACCGCCCAGGTCTCCGGCGTGGCCACCTTCTACACCATGTACCGGCGGCGTCCGGCCGGACGGCATCACGTCGGGGTGTGCACCACCGCGTTGTGCGCGGTGCTCGGTGGCGACCACCTGCTCGACCGGGTGAGCGAGCGGCTCGGCATCCATGAGGGCGAGACCACCGCCGACGGCACCTTCTCGCTGGAGCGGCTGGAGTGCAACGCAGCCTGCGACTTCGCCCCGGTGATGATGGTCAACTGGGAGTTCTTCGACAACATGACGCCCGAGAAGGCCGACGAACTGCTGGACGGCCTGGCCGCCGGCGAGGCCGTCCGGTCCCCGCGGGGGGCGACGCTGACCTCGTGGCGGGAGGCTGAGCGGGTGCTGGCCGGCTTCCCGGACGGCCGGGCCGACGAGGGGCCGACCGCGGGCGAGGCGTCCCTGCTGGGCCTGCGGGTGGCACGCGAACGCGGGTGGCGGGCGCCGGACGTGCCACCGCCGATCGCGACCGGCGACGAGTCCGGAGGTGACCGGTGACCGACCTGCTGACTCCCGTGTTGAGCGAGAACTGGGCCGACGAACGGGCCTGGAAGCTGACCAACTACGAACGCCGCGGCGGCTACCGGGCGTTGCGCAAGGCGCTCGGCCAGACCCCCGCCGAAGTGATGGGCGTGGTGAAGGACTCCGGCCTGCGCGGACGCGGCGGCGCCGGCTTCCCGACCGGCATGAAGTGGTCCTTCGTGCCGCAGGACAACCCGAACCCGAAGTACCTGGTGGTCAACGCCGACGAGTCCGAGCCGGGCACCTGCAAGGACATGCCGTTGATGCTGGCCAGTCCGCACACCCTGGTCGAGGGCGTGATCATCGCGTCCTACGCGATCGGTTGTTCCTACGCCTTCATCTACTGCCGCGGCGAGGTGCTGCACGTCATCCGGCGGCTGCAGCAGGCCGTCCGCGAGGCCTATTCGGCGGGCTATGCCGGCAAGAACATCCTGGGCAGCGGCTACGACCTCGAGGTCGTCGTGCACGCCGGCGCCGGCGCCTACATCTGCGGCGAAGAGACGGCGCTGCTCGACTCGCTCGAGGGACGCCGCGGCCAGCCCCGGCTGCGGCCGCCGTTCCCGGCGGTGGCCGGCCTGTACGCGTCCCCGACCGTGGTCAACAACGTCGAGTCGATCGCGTCGGTGCCCTCGATCATCGACCGCGGCGCGGCCTGGTTCGGCTCGATGGGCACCGAGAAGTCCAAGGGGATGACCCTCTACTCGTTGTCGGGCCACGTCCAGCGGCCGGGGCAATTCGAGGCCCCGCTAGGGGTGACGCTGCGCCAGCTGCTGGAACTCGCCGGCGGCATGCGGACGGGCCACGAACTCAAATTCTGGACGCCCGGCGGCAGCTCCACTCCGATCCTGACCGCCGAGCACCTCGATCTGCCGCTCGACTACGAGTCGATGGGCGCGGCCGGCACCATGCTCGGCACCAAGGCGCTGCAGTGCTTCGACGAGACCACCTCGGTGGTCCGGACCACGCTGCGCTGGATCGAGTTCTACAAGCACGAGTCCTGCGGCAAATGCACGCCCTGCCGCGAGGGCAACTGGTGGCTGGTCCAGATCCTGAAGAAATTCGAGGCCGGCCAGGCCGAGCCCGGTGACATCGAGAAGCTGCTCGACATCGCCGAGGACATCGGCGGCCGGTCGTTCTGCGCACTCGCCGACGGTGCGGTGGCCTGCCTGACCAGCGCGATCAAGCATTTCCGCGACGAGTTCGAGGAGGGCATGAAGACCCCCGCCTGGGAACTGTTCCCCTACCAGCGCAGCGCCGTGTTCAGCACCGGCGCCGCCGTGGAAGGAGCGCACGCATGACCGTCACCGCCAAGCCCGGCGAGGTCGTCGCCAGCGACCTGATCAGCGTCTTCATCGACGGCACCGAGGTGCAGGTGCCGAAGGGCACCCTGGCCATCCGGGCCGCCGAGATGATCGGGGTGGCGATCCCGCGGTTCTGCGACCACCCGCTGCTCGAACCGGTCGGCGCCTGCCGGCAGTGCCTGGTCGAGGTGCCCGACATGGGCAACGGCCGCGGCATGCCGAAGCCGCAGGCGTCCTGCACCCTGGAGTGCGCGCCGGGGATGAAGATCCTCACCCAGGAGACCTCGGCGGTGGCCGCCAAGGCCCAGATGGGGATGATCGAGTTCCTGCTGGTCAATCACCCGCTGGACTGCCCGATCTGCGACAAGGGCGGCGAGTGCCCGCTGCAGAACCAGGCGATGAGCACCGGACGCGGCGAGTCCCGCTACGAAGGCGTCAAGCGGACCTTCCCCAAGCCGGTCAGCATCTCGGCGCAGATCCTGCTCGACCGGGAGCGCTGCATCCTGTGCGCCCGCTGCACCCGGTTCTCCGAGCAGATCTCCGGCGACCCGTTCATCACCCTGGTCGAGCGCGGCGCGCTGCAGCAGGTCGGCTACTACGAGGATCACCCGTACAACTCCTACTTCTCCGGCAACGTCATCCAGATCTGCCCGGTGGGTGCGCTGACCAGCGCGTCCTACCGGTTCCAGAGCCGTCCGTTCGACCTGGTCAGCACGCCGACCACCTGTGAGCACTGCGCCGGCGGCTGCCAGTTGCGCACCGACCACCGGCACTTCCAGGTGAAGCGGCGGCTGGCCGGCGACGCCCCCGAGGTCAACGAGGAATGGAACTGCGACAAGGGCCGGTTCGCGTTCAAGTCCGGACGCGGCGCCGACCGGCTGACCCGTCCGCTGATCCGCGAGGACGGCGTGCTGCGGGTGGCGTCCTGGCCCGAGGCGATCGACGCCGCGGTGGCCGGGCTGCGCCGGGCCGGTAACCGGGTGGGCGTGCTCACCGGCGGCCGGCTGACCGTCGAGGACGCCTACGGCTACGCCAAATTCGCCCGCACCGTGCTGGGCACCAACAACATCGACTTCCGGTCGCGTCCGCACAGCGCCGAAGAGGCCGCCTTCCTGGCCGACCGGGTCGCCGGTCAGGTGCTGGACGCCGGACGGCTCAGCTACACCGCACTGCAGGACGCCAAGCAGGTGGTGCTGGTCGCCTTCGAGCCCGAGGATGAGGCCGCGATGGTCTTCCTGCGGCTGCGCAAGGCGGTCCGCAAGTACGGCACCAAGGTGGTCGCCCTGGCGCCGTTCGTCTCGGCCGGCTCACGCAAGCTCAGCGCCCAGGTGATCCCGACCGTGCCGGGCACCGAGGCCACCGTGCTGGCCTCGGTGGTGGCCGACGCCGAGACCATCGTGCTGATCGGCGACCGGGCCGCCACGGTGCCGGGACTGCTCACCGCGGCCGCCGAGTTCGCCGACACCACCGGTGCCCGGCTGGGCTGGATCCCGCGTCGCGCCGGTGACCGGGGCGCGATCGAAGCCGGCTGCCTGCCGAACCTGCTGCCCGGCGGCCGTCCGGTCGGCGAGGTCCGGGCCCGGGTCGACGTCCAGGCCGCGTGGGGGAGTGCGACGCTGCCCAGCACGTCCGGTTTGGACGCCGACGCTCAGCTCGCCGCGGCCCGCAAGGGCGGCCTGGCGCTGCTGGTCGGCGGCCTGGAGCCGTCCGACTTCGTCCATGCCGAGGACGCCCGGCAGGGTTTCGCCGAGGCGTCCTTCGTGATCAGCCTGGAGCAGCGGATCAGCGAGGTCACCGAACGGGCCGACGTGGTGTTCCCGATCGCGCTGATCGAAGAGCGGCCCGGTCACTTCCTGAACTGGGAGCATCGCCGCGGCCGGGTGAACACGGTGATCAAGCAGCCGAACCAGCCGATGACCGACCTGCGGGTGCTGGCCGCGCTGGCCGATGCGCTCGGGCGTCCGCTGGGCGTCCGGACGGCGCGGCAGGCCCTGGCCGAACTCGACGAGCTCGGCGGCTGGGACGGCACCCGGGTGCCGCTGGCCGCGGGCCGGGCGGCGTCCGAGGCCCACCCGCAGGAGCTCGGCGAGGGCGAGGTGGCGCTGGCCACCTGGCGGGAGATGATCGACGGCTCGCGCGCCAACGACGGCGAGCCCGCGCTGCAGGCGACGGCCCGGCCGGTGCTGGCCCGCACCTCACCCGAGCTGGCGGACGCGCACGGGCTGGACGGCTCGGTCACCATCAGCGCCGGTGACGGCTGGCTCACCCTGCCGTTGGAGATCGTGCCGGGGATGGCGTCCGACACCGTCTGGGTGCCCAGCCACGCACCGGGAACGCCGCTGTCGGAACTCGGCCTGGTGCACGGCGCCGGCGTCACCCTGAGTGATCCCGGCGACGCGCCGAGTGAAGAGTTCCGCAGTGAAGGAGGTGCGGCATGATCCCGCTCGATCTTTCCCTGTTCGGCACCGACCCGTGGTGGCTGGTGCTGATCAAGGTCGTGGTGCTGTTCGTGGTGCTGCTGGTCTGGACCATCTTCAACGTCTGGTACGAGCGCCGGCTGGTGGCCAAGATGCAGCACCGGATGGGCCCGATCATGAACGGCCCGTTCGGTCTGGGCCAGGCGGTCGCCGACGGCACCAAGCTGATCTTCAAAGAGGACTTCCGGCCCAAATCGGCTGACCGGATCCTGTTCACCCTGGCCCCGTTGATCGCCGGCACGGCCGCGTTCACTGCCTGGTCGGTGATCCCGTTCGGCGGCGAGGTGGAGATCTTCGGCGTCCGGACCCGGCTGCAGCTGACCGACCTGCCGATCTCGGTGCTGGTCATCCTCGCGGTCGCCTCGGTCGGCATCTACGGCTTCGTGCTGGCCGGCTGGTCGTCCAACTCGCCGTACTCGCTGCTCGGCGCGCTGCGCAGTTCGGCCCAGATGATCTCCTACGAGCTCAGCATGGGTCTGGCGCTGGTCGCGGTGTTCCTCTACAGCCGTTCGATGTCGACCTCCGAGATCGTCGGTGCTCAGGGCCAGTCGTTCGTCTTCTTCGGCCAGGACTGGGGACTGCAGAACTGGTACTTCCTGCAGCTGTTCCCGTCGTTCGCGATCTACGTGATCTCGATGGTCGGCGAGACCAACCGGGCGCCCTTCGACCTGCCCGAGTGCGAATCGGAACTGGTGTCGGGCTACCTCACCGAGTACTCCGGGTTCCGCTACGCCACCTACTTCCTGGCCGAGTACATCAACATGGCCACCGTCTCCGCGGTCGCCACCACCTTGTTCCTCGGCGGCTATCACGCACCGTGGCCGATCAATGCGCTGATCCCCGCGATGGACGTCGGCTGGTGGGGTCCGCTGTGGTTCATGCTCAAGGTGCAGCTGCTGATCTCGGTGTTCGTCTGGCTGCGCGGCACCCTGCCGCGGTTCCGCTACGACCAGTTCATGACCCTGGGCTGGAAATGGCTGATCCCGATTTCGCTGGTCTGGGTGATGCTGGTCGCCACCGTGCGGGTGGCCCGGGCCGAGAACTGGTTCTCCAGCCCGTGGGTGATCGGCAGCACCGTGGTGGTGGTGCTGGCCCTGTTCGCGCTGTGGTGGCTGCTCGACCGGGAACCCGAACCGGAACCGGTCGAGAGCCGTCCGTTCGACCCGTTCGCCGGCGGCTACCCGGTGCCGCCGATGCCCGGCCAGCGGCTGCCCGAGCAGGCCGACGTGCTCTCTGCCGAAGCGGAAAGGAGCGATGCCTGATGGCTTCCCTCGCAGACCAGTGGGCCGGTTTCGGCGTCACCTTCCGGACGATGTTCCGCAAGACCTTCACCCAGGGCTATCCCGAGAAGGGCAAGGTCAAGGTCACCGCGCCCAGGTTCCACGGCCGGCACCAGCTGAACCGCTGGCCGGACGGCCTGGAGAAGTGCGTCGGCTGCGAGCTGTGCGCCTGGGCCTGCCCGGCGGACGCGATCTACGTCGAGGGCGCCGACAACACCGAAGAGGGCCGGTTCTCGCCCGGTGAGCGGTACGGGTCGGTCTACCAGATCAACTACCTGCGCTGCATCCTGTGCGGCCTGTGCATCGAGGCCTGCCCGACCCGCGCGCTGACCATGACCAACGAGTTCAAGCTCGGGGACACCACCCGCGAGAAGATGATCTACACCAAGGAGCGGCTGCTGGCGCCGTTGCTGCCCGGGATGGAGGCGCCGCCGCATCCTCGCCGGCTCGGTCCCGACGAGCAGACCTACTTCCTCGGCCTGCCCAAGACCGGTACCCCCGACACCCGGACGCCGTCGGCGCAGGAGGCCCGATGAGCATCGTCTTCTGGATCTGCGCACCGCTGATGGTGCTCGGCGGGCTGGGGCTGATCCTGTTCCGCAAGGCGGTCTATTCGGCGCTGTCGATGGCGCTGACGATGGTCGGCCTGGCGGTGCTGTACGCGTCCCTGGACGCCCCGTTCCTGTTCGCCATCCAGATCATCGTCTATACCGGCGCGGTGCTGATGATGTTCCTGTTCGTGCTGATGCTGGTCGGCGTCGACACCCCGGACTCGATCGTCGAGACGATCAAGGGCCAGCGCTTGCTGTCGGCGCTCGGCGCGCTCGGCCTGCTGGGGCTGATGGTGTTCTCGATCGGCGGTGCGGTGACCGCCCCGGCCACCACGATGACCCCGGCGACCGCGAGTGCCGGCGGCAACGTGGAGGGGATCGCCCAACTGCTCTTCGGCCGCTACGTCTGGGTCTTCGAACTCACCTCGGCGCTGCTGATCACCGCCGCCGTCGGTGCGATGATCTTCGCCCACGCGCAACGCACCAAGCCCAAGCTGGGCCAGAAGGAGCAGGCGCAGCAGCGGATGAAGGCCTACGCCGCCAGCGGCAGCCACCCCGGCTCGCTGCCCAACTCCGGTGTCTTCGCGACCAGCAATTCGATCGCCACCCCGGCGCTGCTGCCCGACGGCAGCATCTCGGAGGATTCGGTCAGCCGCACCCTCACCGAGCGCGGCATCCAGCTGGACAGCGTGCAGTTCAAGCAGATCACCGCGGACGCCTTCGCGGCGGCCGAGCGGGTCCGCGACGAGGAGGACGAGGAGCTGTGATCGAGGAGTACCTCTACCTGGCGGTGATCCTGTTCGTGATCGGCGCCATCGGCGTGATGGTCCGGCGCAACGCCCTGGTGGCGTTCATGTCGGTCGAGCTGATGCTGAACGCGGCCAACCTGGCACTGGTCGCGTTCGCCTTCCAGCACGGCAGCTTCGACGGCCAGGTGGCCAGCTTCTTCGTGATGGTCGTGGCGGCCGCCGAGGTGGTCGTCGGGCTCGGGATCATCGTCAGCATCTACAAGACCCGCCGCTCGACCTCGGTCGACAACGCGAACCTGCTGAACCAGTGAGGCGTCGAATGCTCTGCACACCGATTGAGACCGGGCCCCGTTGGTTGAGCCTGTCGAAACCGCCCACCGGCGAGGTCTCGACAAGCTCGACCAACGATCACCGCGTCAAGGGAGGACGAGCGTGACCGCGATGGAGGTCGTCGATCCGGTCCTGGCGACCGGGCTGTTCAGCTACGCCTGGCTGATGATCGCGCTGCCGGCGCTGGGCGCACTGCTGCTGCTCGGCTTCGGACGCCTGGTCGGCAAGGCCGGGCCGTACCTGGCGGTGGCGATGATCACCGGCTCGTTCGTGGTCGCCGTGGCCCTGTTCGTCCAGCAGTTCGGCGCGGCCGCCGACCACCGGGCGGTCTCGGTGCCGCTGTACACCTGGTTCGCGACCGGCTCGTGGCAGGTCGAGGTCGGCCTGCTGGTCGACCAGCTGTCCATCCTGTTCGCACTGCTGATCACCGGCGTCGGCGGCCTGATCCACGTCTACTCGCTCGGCTACATGGCCCACGACGAGCGCAAACGCCGCTTCTTCGGCTACCTGAACCTGTTCGTCGCCGCCATGCTCACCCTGGTGCTGGCCGACAACTACCTGGTGCTGTTCGTCGGCTGGGAGGGCGTCGGCCTGGCGTCCTACCTGCTGATCGGGTTCTGGCAGCACAAGCCGTCCGCGGCAGCCGCCGCCAAGAAGGCGTTCGTGATGAACCGGGTCGGCGACCTGGGCATGATCCTGGCCATCTCGACGATGCTGGCGATGTTCGGGTCGTCCGCCTTCATCGACGTCAACCACGGCGCCGCGCATCTGGAGAGCCCGTGGGCCACCGTGATCGGCCTGCTGTTGCTGCTCGGCGCCTGCGGCAAGTCGGCGCAGGTGCCGCTGCAGGCCTGGCTGCTGGACGCGATGGAGGGCCCGACTCCGGTGTCGGCGCTGATCCACGCCGCCACCATGGTCACCGCGGGCGTCTACCTGGTGGTTCGCAGCCACGCGATCTTCGACCTCAGCCCGGACGCGCAGGCGGCGGTCGTCATCGTCGGTACCGTGACGCTGCTGGCCGGCGCCTGGATCGGCACCAGTAAGGACGACATCAAGAAGGTGCTGGCCGGTTCCACGATGAGCCAGATCGGCTACATGATGCTGGCCGCCGGGATCGGCCCGGCCGGCTACGCCTTCGCCATCTTCCACCTGCTCACCCACGGTGCGTTCAAGGCCAACATGTTCCTCGGCGCCGGCTCGGTGATGCACGGCATGAACGACGACGTCGACATGCGGCACTACGGTGCGCTTGCGAAGTACCTGCCGGTCACCTTCTGGACGTTCGCAATGGGTTACCTGGCGATCATCGGTTTCCCGCTCACCGCCGGCTACTTCTCCAAGGACCACATCATCGAAGCCGCCTTCGGCCGCAGCCCGCTGGTCGGCGCGCTGGCCCTGCTCGGCGCCGGCGTCACCGCGTTCTACATGACCCGGCTGATGCTGATGACCTTCGCCGGCCGCAAGCGCTGGCTGGACGGCGTCCACCCGCACGAATCGCCGGCGGTGATGACGGTGCCGCTTATCGTGCTGGGCGCGCTCAGCGTGGTCGCCGGTGCGGCGATGAACTGGTGGATCCAGGAGTGGCTCGAGCCGGTCACCGGCGCCCACCCGCACGAGGTCGCGCTGCTGCCGACGGTGGTGGGCTGGGCAACCATGCTGGTGGTGGCGGCCGGGGTCGCGATCGCCTGGCTGGTCTTCGGACGGCGTCCGATCCCGGCGGTGGCGCCCGAGGGCAACCCGCTGGCGGTGGCCGGCCGCAACGACCTGTTCGGCGACGACCTCAACGACGCGCTGGTGGTGCAGCCGGTGCTGGGCCTGTCCAGGGCCGCGGTGGCCACCGACGCCAAGGGCATCGACGGCTTCGTGCACACCATCAGCACCGCCATCGGCGGGCTGAGCGTGGGCGGACGCCGGGTGCAGAACGGCTATGTCCGCAGCTACGCGCTGACCATGGTGCTGGGCGTCCTGGTGGTCGGTGTCGTGTTGATCCTCGGCCTGGCGGGCTGAGGGAGGAGCTGAGATGAGTCTGCTTACCCTGCTGGGCGTGGTGCCGCTGCTCGGGGCGCTGCTGCTCGCGCTGCCGGTGCGTGGCGCGTCCCGCGTGATCGGCCTCGGCTTCTCGCTGGCCACCCTGGTCATCGCCGCGATGGTCACCGTGCAGTACCTGGGCGGGGCCGACCTGAGCGTGCGGCAGCCCTGGATCGCCGCCTTCGGGGCGTACTGGGCGCTCGGCCTGGACGGCATGGGCCTGTCCATGGTGCTGCTGACGGTCGTGCTGACCCCGCTGGTGCTGATCGCCGAATGGAAGGTCACCGGCCACGGCCGCTGGAACGCGCAGGGCTACGCCGCCATGGTGCTGGCGCTCGAGGGGACGGCGCTGGTCACCTTCCTGGCCGACGACGTGCTGCTGTTCTACGTGTTCTTCGAAGCCACGCTGATCCCGATGTACTTCCTGATCGGCGGCTTCGGCGGGGCGCATCGCCGGGCGGCGGCGCTGAAGTTCCTGATGTTCAACCTGGTCGGCGGGTTCATCCTGCTGGCCGCGGTGATCGGCCTGTTCGCCACCGCCGCCTCGCTGGGCGAGACGCCCAGGTACCTGCTGACCGACCTGGCCGGGTTGCCGATCCCGACCGAGACCGCCCGGCTGCTGATGGTCGGGTTCCTGATCGCCTTCGTGATCAAGGCGCCGATGGTGCCGGTGCACACCTGGCTGCCGTTCGCCGCCGAGCAGGCCACCCCCGGCTCGTCCACGCTGATGGTCGGCATCCTGGACAAGATCGGCACCTTCGCCATGATCAAGTTCTGCATCGGCATCTTCCCCGAGGCCAGCGCCTGGGTCGCCCCGGTGATGATCACGCTGTCGCTGATCTCGATCATCTACGGCGCCGCCGCCGCGATCGCCAGCAAGAACCTGCTGCGGCTGGTGTCGTACACCTCGGTCAGCCACTTCGGCTTCATGGTGCTCGGCATCTACGTGTTCACCACCCAGTCGATCAACGGCTCGATCTTCTTCATGGTCAACCACGGCTTCTCCACCGCGGCACTGTTCCTGACCGTCGGCTACTTGATCAAACGCCGCGGCTCGGCCGAGATCACCGATTTCGGCGGCGTCGAGAAGGTCACCCCGGTGCTGGCCGGGGCGTTCCTGCTGGCCGCGCTGTCGGCGCTGTCGCTGCCCGGCATGTCCACCTTCGTCAGCGAGTTCCTGGTGATCGCCGGCACCTGGTCGCGCACCCCGTGGATCGCCGCGGTCGCCGCCACCGGCATCGTGCTGGCCGCCACCTACGCCCTGCTGATGTACCAGCGGACGATGACCGGGCCGGTCACCGAGGCCACCGCGAAGCACTTCACCCGCGACCTGACCGGCGCTGAGCGCAGCGTGCTGATCCCGGTGGTGACGATCCTGCTGGTCTTCGGCGTCCTGCCCGGCCCGATCGTCAGCCTGGTCGAACCCACCGCGAGGGCGGCGATGGAACGGATGCAGCTGAGCGACCCGGTCGCACCGGCGAAGGGAGAGAAGTGATGACCGCCGTCATCGAGTGGCAGGCCCTCGCCCCGGTGCTGTCGGTGCTGGTGGCCGCGATCCTCGGCATCCTGATCGAGGCAGTGGTGCCCCGTGGGCAGCGGTTCGCCGCCCAGGTCATCCTGACCGTGGTCAGCATCGCCATTGCCGGCGGCTTCCTGGTGCTCAACTGGCGCGCCGGCCTGGGTGGGCCGGTGGCGATGGGCTCGATGATGCTGGACGGCCCCACCTACTTCATCTGGGGCGCTCTGCTGGTGCTGGGGCTGGCGTCCATCCTGATCTTCGCCGAGCGCCGGCTGAACGGCGGGGTGAGCGCCTTCGCGGCGTCGGTGGCCACTGTTCCGGGCAGCCGGGCCGAGGCGGACGCGTCCGCCGCCAAACTTGAGCACACCGAAGTCTTCCCGCTGGCCCTGTTCGCCCTCGGCGGCATGATGGTGTTCCCCGCGGCGTCCGACCTGATCACCATGTTCGTCGCGCTCGAGGTGCTCTCGCTGCCGCTCTACCTGATGTGCGGGATGGCCCGGCGGCGCCGGCTGCTCTCCCAGGAGGCGGCGCTGAAGTACTTCCTGCTCGGCGCGTTCAGCTCGGCCTTCTTCCTGTTCGGGGTGGCGCTGCTGTACGGCTTCGCCGGGTCGTTCGACCTGAAGGCGATCGCGGACGCGGTGCAGAACCCGACCATGGGCCGCGGCATCCTGATCGCCGGCATGGCCATGCTGGGCGTCGGCCTGCTGTTCAAGATCGGCGTCGTCCCGTTCCACAACTGGACGCCGGACGTCTACATGGGCGCCCCCACCCCGGTGACCGGTTTCATGGCGATCTGCACCAAGCTCGCCGCCGTCGGCGCCACCCTGCGGGTCTTCTACGTTGCGCTGTCCGGTGAGCGCTGGTCGTGGCAGCCGCTGCTGGCCGTGCTGATCATCGCCACCATGGTGGTCGGCGCGGTGTGGGGCCTGACCCAGACCGACATCAAGCGGACGCTGGCCTACAGCTCCATCGCGCATGCCGGCTTCATCATGACCGCGGTCGTCGGCGCGTCCACCGGTTCGGCGGCCAGCCCGCTGGACAGCGTCTCCGCGGCGATGTTCTACCTGGTGGTCTACGGACTGGCCACGATCGGCGCGTTCGCGGTGATCACCATGGTCCGCAACCCGTCCGGCGAGGCGAATGCGATCGACAGTTGGTCCGGGCTGGGTCGCAAGAGCCCGCTGCTGGCCGGTATCTTCGCGCTGTTCATGCTCAGCTTCACCGGCATCCCGCTGACCGGCGGCTTCATCGGCAAGTGGGCCGTCTTCGCCGCGGCTTGGCGCGGCGGGTTCGACTGGCTGGTCATCGTCGCGGTGGTGTTGAGCCTGGTGGCGGCGGTGTTCTACCTGCGGATCATCGTGGTGATGTTCTTCGGCGAGCCCGCCGAAGGCGTCATGGTCGGACGGGCCAGCGCCTTCACCTGGCTGCCGATCGCAGTCTCCGCGCTCGGTATCGCCGCGCTGGGGGTCTTCCCCGGCCCGGTCCTCGACCTGGCGACCATGGCCGGCACCTTCCTGCGCTGAACCCCGCGCCCGGTGGGCGAATCGGCCGGGACCGGCGGCGTCCGGGGCATGCCGTAAACTGAGCACGCCTGCCCAAAGTCTGAGCAAGGAGAAGTGTGACTCTCGAGATCGGCGTCGACTCCACGTTCACGCAGTCGGTCGCCGACCGGTTGCAGTCCATCGAGGATCGCCTGGCCGCCTCCGCTTTCGGCGACACGCCGTTCGTCACCGAGGCCGCCACCCACATCATCAACGCGGGCGGCAAGCGGCTCCGGCCGCTGCTGGTGGTGCTGGCGTCCCAGCTGTACGACGGTGCGGACGCCGATGCCGTCGAGCGGGCCGCGATGGTGGTCGAACTGACCCACGTCGCCAGCCTCTACCACGACGACGTGATGGACGAGGCCGACCTGCGCCGCGGCGCCGAGAGCGCCAATCACCGGTGGAGCAACTCGGTCGCCATCATGGTCGGCGACTTCCTGTTCGCCCGGGCGTCCTCGATCGTGGCCACCCTCGGCGTCGAGTACGTGGCCCTGCAGGCAGACACCTTCGCCCGGCTGGTCCAGGGCCAGATCGCCGAGACCCGCGGGCCGTCCGGCGGCGACGACCGGGTCGCCCACTACCTGCAGGTGGTGGCCGATAAGACCGGTTCGCTGATCGCCACGTCCGCCCGGTTCGGCGGCATGGTGGCTGGTGCTCCCGAGCCGGTGCAGCGCGCCCTGGCCGCGTTCGGCGAAGAGATCGGCGTCGTCTTCCAGCTCTCCGACGACATCATCGACATCGCCAGCGACAGCACCGGCAAGACCCCCGGCACCGACCTGCGCGAGGGAGTCTGGACGCTGCCCACGCTGCTGGTCCGGGCGTCCGCCGACCCCGCCGACGCCCGGCTGCGAGAGCTGATCGGACGCCGGATCGACGACCCCGGTGAACTCGCCGAGGCGCTCGCCCTGATGCGTGCGCACCCGGCCCTGGCCGCCGCCCGGGACGAGGTGGACCGCCGCGCCCAGCTCGCCAAGGAGCACCTGGCGGTACTGCCCGCATCGGCCGCCCGCGAGGCGATGTTCGAGTTGTGCGACCAGATCGTCTCTCGTTCGAGCTGATCGGTCCGTCCGGGTCCGTCGCGCTTGCCAGTCTTAGCGTCGGACGGCAGACTCGACCCGATAGCTACACCGAGATTCCCTGCTTGGAGCGCCCATGCCTCGTCCTCACGTCGTCATCATCGGTTCCGGGTTCGGTGGGCTGTTCTCGGCCCAAGCCCTCGCCAAGGCCGATGTCGATATCACCCTGATCAGCAAGACCACCGCACACCTGTTCCAGCCATTGCTCTACCAGGTGGCGACCGGCATCCTGTCCAGCGGCGAGATCGCCCCGGCGACCCGCGACATCCTGCGCAACCAGAAGAACGCCCGGGTGCTGCTCGGTGAGGTCAACCGGATCAACCTCGACTCCCGGATCGTCATCGGCGAGAAGCTCTCCAAGCAGATCATCCTGCGCTACGACTACCTGATCGTCGCCGCCGGAGCCGGGCAGTCGTACTTCGGCAACGACCACTTCTCCACCTTCGCCCCCGGGATGAAGACCATCGACGACGCGCTCGAACTGCGGGCCCGGATCTTCGGCGCCCTCGAGATGGCAGAGCTCAGCCAGGACGCCGCCGAGCGCCGCTCGCTGATGACCTTCGTGGTGGTCGGTGCCGGCCCCACCGGCGTCGAGCTGGCCGGCCAGATCGTCGAGTTGTGCCACAAGACGTTGCCCGAGTCGTTCCGCAACATCGACACCCGGCAGTGCCGGGTGCTGCTGCTGGACGGCGCCCCGGTGGTGCTGCCGCCTTTCGGCGCGAAGCTGTCCGCCGCCGCCAAGAAGGAGCTCGAACGGATCGGCGTCGAGATCAAGCTCGGCGCGATGGTGACCAACGTGGACGCCACCGGCCTTGACATCAAGTATCAGGACGGCAACACCGAACGGGTGGACGCGATCTGCAAGGTGTGGGCGGCCGGCGTCCAGGCGAGTCCGCTGGGCAAGACCCTGGCCGCGCAGTCCGGCGTCGAGGTGGACCGGGCCGGACGCGTGCCGGTGCAGCCCGACCTGACCCTGCCCGGGCGTCCCGAGGTGTTCGTGATCGGCGACATGATGAGCCTGGACCGCCTGCCCGGCGTCGCCCAGGTGGCCATCCAGGGCGGCAAGTACGCCGCCAAGAAGATCATCGGCGAACTCACCGGCAGCCCGGTCACCGAGAAGTTCAGCTACTTCGACAAGGGCTCGATGGCGGTGATCAGCCGGTTCGGAGCGGTCGCGAAGATCAACGACAAGGTCCAGTGGAGCGGCTTCATGGCCTGGCTGGCCTGGCTGGGCCTGCACCTGATCTACGTGGTCGGCTTCAAGAACCGGATCACCACCCTGCTGCACTGGGCGATCACCTTCCTCGGCAGCGGGCGCTCCGAGCGGGTCACCACCGAACAGCAGCTGGTCGGCCGGCTCGCGGTCAAGCAGCTCGGCCCGGCCTTCGAGCCCACCATCAGCGGCATCCTCGACCCCAAGAAGATCGAGCACTAACCCTTTCGCCGTCTCGCCTGGTCGAGCCTGTCAAGACCCGTTGGTCGAGCTTGTCGAGACCTGCTGCGGTCGCGTCTTGGTGGTTGCGTTCCGTTCCGCGGAGTGGGCTGCACCCCGTCCCGCCCAAGGGCGCTGCTCGTCCTACTCTGCTGTTCGTCTGCGGATCCCGGCAGGGGACGAGCGTCGCCTCACGCCCGACCCACCCGGACGGGGTGCAGCCCACTCCGCTTTCAGCGTTTGCGTTCCTGCGTTGGTCGGCCGGGATACCGCTGGTCGAGCTTGTGGAGACGTGGACCGTGGGGACGGTTCTTTCGGTCACTTTTCGGACCGGGGGGACGGTTCTTTCGGTCACCCCTCGGAGTTGCCCACACCGTCTCGACTCGCTCAGATCGGGTTGGGGACGCCGCGGCCGCTGACCACGATGCCGCCAGCGGGCGGGATGTCGACGGTGAGTTCGCTGGGGCGTCCGATGTGGCTGCCTTGGGCGATCGTGATCCGTCCGGACGCCGGCGCCGCACTCAGCGCCCGCAGGTAGCCGCCGACCGCGGCGGCTGCGGCTCCGGTCGCCGGATCCTCGGTGATGCTGCCCACCGGGAACAGGTTGCGCGCGTGCCATTGTCCGGCGGTCTCGCTGTGCAGCACCGTGATAGTCGCCGGCCAGCCGTAGCCGTCCAGGATCGCGCGGGCCTGGGACGGCTCGAAGCCGAAGCTGTCGAAGACGTCCCGCTCGGCCAGTACCACCACCGGGTGCCAGTTGCCGGCGTAGACCTGCAGCGGCGGGAACCCCGGATCGAGGGCGTCCGTGCCGACACCGATGAGATCGAGCACGTCGGCGAGCATCGGTTCGGTCAAGGGCGCAGTTTCCGGTTCGACGCTGGTGAATGAGGCCAGTAGCCCCTGCTCGTCGAGCCGGGTGTCGATCGAGACCCGGCCGACCGGGGTGTCGAACTCGATCGGGCCCGGCTGCTCGACGGTGGCGATCGCCAACGCGGTCGCGATGGTGGCGTGGCCACAGAACGGTATCTCGGCCAGCGGGGTGAAGTAGCGGACGGTACGGACGCCGTCCGCGCCGCGTCCGGTGACGAAGGCGGTTTCGCTGTAGCCCAGGTCGGCGGCGATCCGCAGCATTGCCGCTTCGTCGAGGCCGGAGGCGTTGCGGACCACCCCGGCAGGGTTGCCGCCCCGGGGGTCGGTGGTGAAGGCGGCCCAACGTTCGATCAGCACGCCGTCAGCCTAAACCGCCCGAGAGGTGCCGAGACTCGTGAGATGGCGCGCAATCGTCGGCTCCGGCACGGCGTCAAAGCGTGACGACGGGCAGGATCGCGCGCCATTCCGCGGCGGGCCAGCACCGCTGAACGGTTGGCGTGCGTTGCAGTCGGACGCCGTGACAGGATGACGGCCATGCTGGACGCCGCTACCTACTCCGCGTTGTCGGCGCTGGAGATCACCCGGGAGGTGAACGCCGGGCAACTGTCCGCCGTCGAGGTGGCTGCCGCGGCCCTGGAGTTGGCCGAGCAGCGTGGCCCCCGCTACGGGGCATTCAGCAGCCTGACCCCCGATCGGGCGATGGCGGACGCCGAACGCACCGATGCCCGGATCGCGACTGGCACCCGACTGCCGCTGGCCGGCGTCCCGTGCCCGATCAAGGACCTCAATCAGGTGGCGGACGAGCCCTGGGAGGCCGGCAGCGCGGCGCTGCGGGGCAACCGGGCCAGCGCCGACGACCCGATCGTCGGCTGGTTCGGAGCGGCCGGCACCACCATGATCGGGAAGACGACGGTGCCCGAGTTCGGGCTGCCCTGCTATACCGAGCCCGACACCGGACCGGCCAGCGGTGACGCCGTGGGATCCGACCCGCTCGGCCGGCGGTTCCAGCGGGGGAGCGGCGGCCGCGGTCGCCGCCGGGATCGTGCCGATCGCGCACGCCTCGGACGGCGGCGGCTCGATCCGCGTCCCGGCGTCCGCCTGCGGGTTGGTCGGGCTGAAGGTCAGCCGCGGGCTGATCTCGCCCGGCAACCGGCCGCCCGGACCCGGGCTGGGCACCGACGGCGTCGTGACCCGCACCGTCCGGGACACAGCACTCGCCCTGGACGTGCTGGCCGGCCCCCGCCCGGGCGACACCTACTGGGCGCCGCTGGCGCCCGGCGGCTATCTGGCAGCCTGCGATCGGGCGCCCGAGCGGCTGCGGATCGGGCTGCTCACCACCCCGGTGATCGCCGAGGCGGACGTCCACCCGGCCTGTATCGAGGCAGCGACCTCGGCGGCGCACCGGCTGGAGGGTCTCGGTCACGAGATCGCCGAGGCGCCGGTCCCGTTCGCGGCCGAGCAGTGGCAGGCGTTCGCGGCGGTGTGGGCGGTCGGTGCGCTCGGCATCCCGCTGCCGCCGGAGGCCGACGGCGCGCTGACCCCGCTCACCCGCTGGCTGCGCGACGAAGGCAGGGCGACCACCGGACTCGAGTACGCCCAGGCGTTGGCCGGCATCCAGCTGCTCACCAAGCAGGTCGCCGAAGCCTGGGACGCCTTCGACATCGTGCTCACTCCCACCATGGCACAGCCGCCCGCGCCGCTCGGCAGCCTGCGCGACGACGCCGACCCGGCCGCCGACTTCGCCGCCCAGACCCGGTTCACGCCGTGGACGTCGCTCTACAACCTGACCGGACGTCCCGCGATCAGCCTGCCGCTACACACCGCACGCGTCGACGGACCCGACTCGCCGGAACTCCCGATCGGGGTGATGCTCGGCGCCCGGTTCGGTGCCGAAGACCTGCTGCTAGGCCTGTCTGCCACCCTCGAAGCGGACGCCCCCTGGGCCACGATCCGCTGATGATCCGGCGCAGGCCTCAGCGCCGCCACGTCCGAGGACTGCCCGGCTCGCGTGGACATTCCGTGGTCTTCTCGGTGGCGCTGGCTTGGTCCCGATCCCGGCCCGCCAATCTGATCAACACGAAATGTCTGCACTCGTTGGGCAACTCCACGCTCAGCGCGGCGGCCGAGCCTCGACGAGTGTGGACATTTCGTGTTGGCGGTTCCGGCCTGCGGGGACCGACGCCATGGTCCACGGCCGCCCGGGGAACTGAGCAGGCCGTGGCCGACTACCAGATCTTCACCTGCAGCTCGGGCGCCAGCCACAGCGCGTCGTCGCCGGACACCCCGAACGCGTCGTAGAACTCGGGGAGGTTGCGCACCACCTGGTTGCAGCGGAACTCGTCGGGCGAGTGCGGATCGTTGGTCAGCTGGGTGATCAGTGCCTCCGGCCGCGACTGGTGCTGCCAGGCCCGCGCCCAGGACAGGAACAGCCGCTGCGGCCCGGTCAGGCCGTCGATCGGTGCCGGGTCGTCGTCGCCGACGGCGAGCCGCCAGGCCTGATAGGCGATGGCGAGCCCGCCCAGGTCGCCGATGTTCTCACCGATGGTGAGGGCTCCATTGACGTGGTGACCAGGGGTTTCGGCCGGGGTGAGGGCGTCGTACTGCTCGATCAGCGCCTTGGTCCGCTCTTCGAACGCCGCGCGGTCCTCGGCGGTCCACCAGTCGCGCAGCCGGCCGTCCCCGTCGCAGGTGGAGCCCTGATCGTCGAAGCCGTGACCGATCTCGTGGCCGATGATGGCGCCGATGGCGCCGTAGTTGACCGCGGCGTCCGCGTTCTCGTCGAAGAACGGCGGCTGCAGGATGGCGGCCGGGAAAACGATCTCGTTTCGCAACGGGTGGTAGTAGGCATTGACGGTCTGCGGGGTCATCAGCCACTCGTGCCGATTCACCGGACCGCCGAGCTTCGACCACTCGAAGTCCCGCTCGAAAGCCGCCGAGCGAAGCACGTTGCCGAGCAGGTCGTCGGCGGCCACCTCGAGCCCGGAGTAGTCGCGCCACTCGTCCGGGTAGCCGATCTTGGGGATGAACTTGCCCAGCTTGTCGAGCGCCTGGGTGCGGGTGGCCTCGGTCATCCAGTCCAGGGCGCCGATCGAGTGCCGGTAGGCCTCGACCAGGGTGGCAACCAACTCGTCCATCCGCTGCTTCGCGACCGGCGAGAAATGCCGCTCGACGTACAGCTTGCCGACCGCCTCGCCCAGGCAGCGCTCGACCAGGGTGAGGCCGCGCTTCCAGCGCTCGCGGTTGACCGGGATGCCGTTCAGCGTCGTGCCATAGAAGCCGAACCGGGCCTGGACGAACGCCTCCGGCAGGTACGGTGACAGCGCCGACAGCAGGTGGAACCGGGCCCAGGACCGCCAGGCCGGCACCGCTCGGAACCCAGCAGTTCGACCAGTCCGACGGCATAGGACGGCTGGGCGTCGACCAGCTGCTCAAGCTCGCCGATGCCGGCGGCGCGAAGCATCCGCAACCAGTCGATGCGCTCCGCGAACGGCTCCGGACGGGTCGGGTTGTACATCTGCCGCAGGTCGCGGGTACGCACCTTGTCCCAGTGCCGGGCGGCGATCTCGGTCTCCAACTCGACGATCGCGTCGGCCTCGGACGCGTCCAGCCCGGCCAGCGTGAGGGTCTCGGCGACGTGCGCCCGGTAGGCCGTGAGGATGTCGGCGAACCGCTCGTCGCGGTAGTACTCCTCGTCGGGCAGCCCGAGCCCGGACTGGCCGACGAACAGCGTGTAGCGACTCGGGTCGCCCGGATCGGATTCGACCTCGACGCCGAGCGGGGCACCGGTCTGCCGTCGCACACTGCGGCCGAAGTAGTCCAGAAGCGCCTCGACACTGTCGATCGCGTCGATCTCGGCGAGCAGTGGCCGGACGCCGTTCAGCCCGTGTCGCTCCACCGTGTCGGTGTCCATGAAGGACGCGTACAGGTCCTGCACCTTGGCCGGTTCGGTTCCCGGCGTGGAGCCCGAGAGACCGGTGATGATCTCGCGCACCGCCTCGTCCGCCGCGTCCCGGAGGATCTGCGCGGCCCCGTACGAGGGCTTGTCGTCCGGGATCGGCGTGCGGGCCTGCCAGCGTCCGTTGACGTGCCGGAACAGGTCGTCCTGGGGCCGGACGGCGGGGTCGAGATCGAAGTCAGTCACCCGAGCGATCCTATGGCCCGCGGACCGATGGCAGGTTCGCTGGCCGAAGCCCGGGAACCACCCGCGCGGGGGTTGTGCGGGGCTCGCCGGCCGGGAATGCTACACACAGACCCGATCCCGAGAGGTGCACCATGACTGAGCAGCAGCCCGAGCGCGACACCGACGTCGACGAGGCCGGCACGACCGAGCAGGAGTACGGAAACCTCACGGTCGAGGACGATCCGCAAGGGACCACCGATCCCGCCGATCTCGCCGACACCGCCGGCCCCGACGACGACGGCGGACGCGAAAACCCCTGATCGTCACACGACTCGAGCCCGCCGAGGTAACTCGGCGGGCTCGTGCTGTGTGGCCCGGGACCGAGACACGAGTCCGCGCGAGGCTGTGGATAACTCCGTCTGCATCGGCTTCGCGTCGTAGCATGGCGCAATCGGCTGCAGGTCGGCGGAGGGGAGCATCATGGCCGTGACGAAGAGTCGCTCAACCGAGCAGATCGAGCGACACCTGGTCGCGATCGCGGCTGCCCAGCGGATGGCGGGTGAAGAGCCCACCGCTGAGGACATGGAGGCCGCCCGTCGGGTGCTGGCCGGCGAGGCGACGGCGGATGAGGTGATCGTCGAACGGTTCGAGCAGATCGACAGGAAGTACGGGATCGTTCGCCAGCCACAGTGAGTGACGATGGCTGATCAGTACACCTACCCGGGCAGTCATGTCCTGGTGAACCTGCCCGGCTACACCCGTGCCGATGCCTGGAAGGAGGCGGAAGTCGCGCACGTGTCGGTGCGGCTCGCCGCATTCGTCGAGCACCCGATTGCGGGCGACTTCGATCTCGCTCATCTGCAGGCGATCCACGCCGCTCTGGTGCGTGGCTTCTACAGCTGGGGTGGCCAACTGCGCACCACCGACACCGGCCCGGGCGGTACCGGCATCGCCCACTGCCGGCCCGAGTTCATCCGGGCTGAGGCCGACCGCGTTTTCACTGCGCTCGCCGAGGCCGACCGACTACGTGCACGTGACCGGGACACGTTCTCCCGGGGGCTCGCCTGGACATGGGGTGAGCTGACCGTCATCCATCCGTTTCGCGACGTCAACACCCGCACCCAGTTCACCTTCTTCAACCAGGTGGCGCTCCATGCGGGCTGGCTGATCGACTGGACGATGATCGATCCGTACCTGTTCGGGTACGCCCGCACGGTCGCGATCGTCAGTGACGAGCGAGGCATCGACGCTCTGCTCTTCCCTGCATTGAAACCCCTGATCGGCGGGGTTGCGCCAACCGAGCCGCTGCGACAGGGAGTCGATCGGTTCGTGGCCGGCCGAGCGGCCTGGACGCGTCCGGAGCTTGACCGCGCACTGATCGCCGCCATCGAGCGAAGGGACGCCTCATCCTGAGCCGATAGGGGAGGCATCCGCGCATTCTCGAACTGCCCGCACGTCCGTCATGGATGCTCTCCGCGGTCGCCTGGCGCACTGCTGGCACGATTTCGAGATCGTCACATGGTGGACGTGAAGAAGCACGATTTCGCGCTATAACCCGAAATCGTGGTGCTAACTCTGCATCCTGTGAAGATGCCGAGATCGTGACGGGTGGACAGCCTGAACCAGGGGTGGTGAGTCGCCCGAACCAGTGGTGGGCGGACAGCTGTCCGTGACCGGGTCGACACACTCGACCAGCCACCGCTCAGCGGACCGTCCAGGTGTCCGATCCGTTGATCAGGCCCTGCAACGCGCTCATCCGCTCGGACGGCTCGGGCATCCGCACTTGGTCCCGGGCGCCGTCGTCGAAGGTCGGCCGCTCGACGGACCGGAAGATGCCGATCGGCGACTGCTGCAGGACGCCGGTGTCGGTGAGCCGGGAGAGCGCGAACGCCGCGGTCGGGTCGTCCGCATGCGCGTCGTGGACGACCACCTGGGCCGGGTCGGCGTCCGCGGTGTCCACCACGGCGACCGAGCCGTCGGCGCGCCGGATCACCGAGCGGGAGCCGTCCGGGCCGAAGGTGACCGGCTGGCCGTGCACCAGCCGGATCACACCGGGCGCCTTGGGGCCCTTGAGCTCAAGGAAGGCGTCGTCGTTGAAGATCGGGCAGTTCTGGTAGATCTCCACCAGGGACGCCCCGCGGTAGCCGATCGCGGCGGTCAGCACCTCGGTCAGGTGTGCCCGGTCGGAATCGATGGTCCGGGCGACGAAACCGGCCTCGGCGCCGAGCGCCAGCGAGATCGGGTTGAACGGGTAGTCCACCGAGCCGACCGGGGTCGACTTGGTCACCTTGCCGATCTCGGACGTCGGCGAGTACTGACCCTTGGTGAGCCCGTAGATGCGGTTGTTGAACAGCATGATGGTGATGTTCACATTGCGCCGCAGGGCGTGGATCAGGTGGTTGCCGCCGATGCTCAGCGCGTCCCCGTCGCCGGTGACCACCCAGACCGCCAGGTCCGGACGCGACACCGCCACACCGGTGGCGATGGCCGGCGCCCGGCCGTGGATCGAGTGCATGCCGTAGGAGTCCACGTAGTACGGGAACCGCGACGAGCAGCCGATGCCCGAGACGATCACGGTGTTCTCGCGGCGGATGCCGAGCTGCGGCATCAGTCCCTGGAACGCGGCCAGCACGGCGTAGTCGCCGCAGCCGGGGCACCAGCGGACCTCCTGGTCGGAGGTGAAGTCCTTGCGGTTCAGCGGGGTCAGTGCCAGCGGGACGCCGGCCAACCCGGAGACGGTCGCGGTCATCGTCCGTCCTTTCCGTCAATGATGGCGATCAGGTCCTCGGCCAGCTCCGACAGCGAGATCGGCAGGCCGCGGACGCGGGAGTAGCTTTCGCAGTCGACCAGGTACTTCGCGCGCAGGATGAACGCCAGCTGGCCCAGGTTCATCTCGGGCACGATCACCCGGTCATAGCTGCGCAGGATGTCGCCCAGGTCGGACGGCAGCGGGTTCAGGTGCCGCAGGTGCACGGTGGCGACGCTCCGGCCGCTCAGCCGGACGCGGCGGGCGGCCGCCGAGATCGGACCGTAGCTCGACCCCCAGCCGACCACGAGCACCCGGGCGTCGCCGCTCGGGTCCTCCACCTCGAGCGGGGGCAGGTCGGCGGCGATGCCGTCGATCTTCGCCTGCCGCAGCCGGACCATGTACTCGTGGTTATCGGGATCGTAGGAGACGTTGCCGGTGTTGGCGGCCTTCTCGATGCCACCGATCCGGTGCTCCAGGCCCGCGGTGCCGGGCACCGCCAGCGGCCGGGCCAGCTTCTCGTCGCGGGCGTAGGGCAGGAACGGCCCATCGGCCGGCGGCTCGGTGACGAAGCCGGGGTCGATCGCGGGCAGGTCGGCCAGGTTCGGCACCGCCCACGGCTCCGCGCCGTTGCCCAGGTAGCCGTCCGAGAAGCAGGATCACCGGGGTGCGGTAGGTCAGTGCGATCCGGGTCGCCTCCAGGGCGGCGTCGAAGCAGTCGCCGGGCGACTGGGCGGCGATCACCGGCAGCGGGGCCTCGCCGTGGCGACCGTAGATCGCCTGGAACAGGTCGGCCTGCTCGGTCTTGGTCGGCATCCCGGTCGCGGGACCGGCGCGCTGGACGTCGCAGATCACCAGCGGCAGCTCGAGCATCACCGCCAGCGAGATGGTCTCCATCTTCAGCGCCATACCCGGCCCGGACGTGCTGGTCACCCCGAGCGCGCCCGCGTAGGAGGCGCCCAGTGCGGCGCCGATGGCGGCGATCTCGTCCTCGGCCTGGAAGGTGGTGACGCCGTGGTCCTTGGCCCGCGACAGCAGGTGCAGCACATCGGACGCCGGGGTGATCGGGTAGGCGCCCAGGAACAGCGGCAGCCCGGCCTTGGCGGCACCGGCCATCAGGCCGTAGGACAGGGCGGTGTTGCCGGTGATCTGCCGGTAGGTGCCGGCCGGGGTCGGGGCCGGCGCGACCTGGTAGCGGGCGGTGAACACTTCGGTGGTCTCGCCGTACGCGTGCCCGGCCTTGAAGGCGGCGATGTTGGCGTCGCGGATCTCGGGCTTGCTGGCGAATTTGCGGGCCAGGAAGTCCAGCGTGCCCTGCTCGCCGCGGCTGTACAGCCAGGTCAGCAGGCCGAGCGCGAACATGTTCTTGGTGCGCGCGGCGTCCTTGCGGCCGAGGCCGAACGGCGCCACCGCGGCGACCGCGAGCCCGGTCAGGTCGAGGGCGTGCACCTCGTAGCCCTCCAGCGTGCCGTCCTCCAGCGGGTTCGTGGTGTAGCCCACCTTGGTCAGGTTGCGGTTGGTGAAGTCGGCGGTGTCGGCCAGGATCACTGCCCCCCGGGGCAGGTCGGCGAGGTTCGCCTTCAGTGCTGCCGGGTTCATCGTGACCAGCACGTCCGGACGATCGCCGGGGGTGCGGATGTCGAAGTCGGCGAAGTGCACCTGGAAGCTGGACACGCCCGCGACGGTTCCCGCAGGGGCGCGGATCTCGGCCGGGAAGTTGGGCAGGGTGGAAAAGTCGTTGCCCAGCTGGGCGGTGTCCGAGGTGAACCGGTCGCCGGTCAGCTGCATGCCGTCGCCGGAGTCACCGGCGAAACGGATGACGACCCGGTCGACGCTGCGAACCTCGCTCATGCGGGTTTCGCCCTCCCCTTCTTGTGACAATCCGAGCCAGCTTACTGGTTGGTCGAGCAGGTCAGTCATTCACGGCTTTCGGTCGGGAAAGGGTCAGTGGTTCGGTCAGGGCGGCTCGCCAGCGGCTCACGATCAGCTCCACCAGCAGGGGGTGGACGCCGATCGGCTCGCTCACCGCGTCCGCGCCGGCGTCCTCGATCTGTTCGCTGAACCGGCCCGGGGCCAGCAGATAGGACGCGATCGCGATCCGGTCGTGGCCGGCGGCGCGCAGGGTGGCCACCGCGTCCGGCACGGTCGGGGAGGACGCCGTGACGAAGCCCGCCAGGGCGGGACGTCGCACCGTCCGGGACAGAGTGCGGGTGACAGCCTGCACCTCGGCGACGGCCCGCGGCCGCAGCGACCCGGCGCCGGCCACCACCAGCGCGTCGAACTCGCCGACGGCGTCCAGCCGGTCGAGGACGGCGGGCAGCACATCCGCGCCGACCAGCGGGGTCGCGGTGGCTCGTCCACCCGCGGTGGCGATCGCGGCGGGGATGTCGGAGGTGACGTGGTAGCCCGCGGTCAGGAACGCCGGCACGACGATCGCCTCGCCCCGCCCCGCGACGGCGAGCTCACGCAACGTGTCGGTCAGCGTGGGGGTGTGGATGTCCACCCAGCCGAGCCGGACGTCGGCGCCGCTGGCCTGGGCGACCGCCTCGGCCAGCTCCAGCGAGACCCGGGTACCGAGCGCCGAACGGGTGCCGTGCACGGCCAGCACCAACGGCCGATCGAGGGAGCCCACTAGATCGACCAGTTCAGGGTGGCGGCGTCGAAGTCCTCGGCGCTCAGCTGATCATTACCGGCGTGGGAGCGGATCATGCCGGCGGCCAGGGTGCTGCCCATCTGCGGGTCGATCAGCAGGAACGCGCCGGTGCGCCGCGAGTCGGCGTAGTCCTCGGCGACGATCGGGGCGGCCAGCCGGATGCTCACCCGGCCGATGTCGTTCAGGGTCAGCGCCTCGGCCTCGACCGGGGTCAGGGTGTCCAGGTCGAGCCGGCCCTTGATCTCCTTCACGATGCCCTGCACGGTGCGGGTGGTGTGCTTGAGCAGCACCTTCGAGCCCGGCCGCAGCGCCCGGTCGGACAGCCAGCAGACCAACCCGTCGACGTCCTGGGTGGGCGTCGGGGCGTCCGCTGCCGAGGCGATCAGCTCGCCGCGGGTGATATCCACCTCGTCGGCCAGCCGCAGCGTCACCGACATCGGCGCGAATGCCTCGTCCAGCTCCTCACCGGCCGCGTCGATGCCGACCACCGTGGTGGTCCGGCCCAGCGGCAGCACGCTCACCTGATCGCCGACCCGGACCACGCCCGAGGCGATCTGGCCGGCGTAGCCGCGGTACTCGACGTGCTTGGGGTCGCGCGCGGCGGCTTGCGGACGGATGGTCAGCTGCACCGGGAACCGGAAGGCTTCGGCCTCGACCGGGGTGCCGGACGGCAGTTCCTCCAACAGGTCCAGCAGGCTCGGCCCGTCGTACCAGGGGGTCTGCTCGGAACGCTCCACGATGTTGTCGCCGAGCAGCGCCGACACCGGCACGCAGCGGACGTCGTCGATGCCCAGCCCGGCGGCCACCTCGGCGATCTCGGCGGCGACGGCCGCGAACCGCTCGGCGTCGAAGTCGACCAGGTCGATCTTGTTCACCGCGAACACCAGGTGCGGCACCCGCAGCAGCGCGGCGACGGCTAGGTGCCGACGGGTCTGCTCAAGCACGCCCTTGCGGACGTCGACCAGCAGCACCAGCACATCGGCGGTGGACGAACCGGTCACCGTGTTGCGGGTGTACTGGACGTGCCCGGGGCAGTCGGCCAGCACGAAGGTGCGCTTGGCGGTGGCGAAGTAGCGGTAGGCGACGTCGATGGTGATGCCCTGCTCGCGTTCGGCGCGCAGGCCGTCGGTGAGCAGCGCCAGGTCGACGATGCCGAGTCCCTTCTCCTTGCTGACCCGCTCGACGGCGGCCAGCTGGTCGCTCAGCACCGACTTCGAGTCGTGCAACAGCCGTCCGACCAGGGTGGACTTGCCGTCGTCCACGCTGCCCGCGGTGGCCATCCGCAGCAGCGTCCCGGTGGTCGAGCTTGTCGCTCCGTTGGTCGAGCTTGCCGGTCCGTTGGTCGAGCTTGTCGAGACCCGGCTTTCGTTGGCCGAGCTTGTCGAGACCTGGGTGCCGTCCACAACTGCGCTGCTCATCAGAAGTAGCCCTCCTTCTTGCGGTCCTCCATGGCGGCCTCGGTGAGCCGGTCGTCGGCGCGGGTGGCGCCGCGTTCGGTGATCCGGGTGGCGGCCACCTCGGCCAGCACGTCGGCCACGTCGCCGGCGTCCGATTCGACGGCGCCGGTACAGGACATGTCGCCGACCGTGCGGTAGCGCACGGTCTTGGTCACCACCTGCTCGGACGGCTTCGGCTGCGAGAACTCGCCGACGGCCAGCCACATGCCGTCGCGGTGGAACACCTCACGGGAGTGCGCATAGTAGAGCGCGGGCAGCTCGATGTTCTCGGCCTCGATGTAACGCCAGACGTCCAACTCGGTCCAGTTGCTCAGCGGGAACACCCGGACGTGCTCGCCGGCGCGATGCCGCGGGTTGTACAGGTTCCACAGTTCGGGGCGCTGGTTGCGCGGATCCCACTGCCCGAACTCGTCGCGCAGGCTGACCACCCGCTCCTTGGCCCGGGCTTTCTCCTCGTCGCGGCGTCCGCCACCGAAGACGGCGTCGAAGCGGCCCTCGGCGATGGCGTCCAGCAGCGGCTGGGTCTGCAGCGGGTTGCGGGTGCCGTCAGAGCGCTCGATCAGCCGTCCGTCGTCGATGTAGTCCTGCACCTTGGCCACGATCAGCCGGGCGCCCAGCGACTCGGCGACGGAGTCGCGGAACTCGAGCACCTCGGCGAAGTTGTGCCCGGTGTCGACATGCAGCAGCGGGAACGGCAGCGGTGCCGGCCAGAACGCCTTCGCAGCCAGGTGCAGCATCACCACCGAGTCCTTGCCGCCGGAGAACAGCAGCACCGGACGCTCCAGTTCGCTGACCGTCTCGCGGATGATGTGGATCGCCTCGGACTCCAGCTCGCGCAGTTGGCTGAGCCGCCGCGCGCCCCCGTCGGTCGATCTTCCGCTGGTCGAGCTTGTCGAGACCTCGGCTTCGTCGGTCGAGCTTGTCGAGACCTCTGACTGGGTTTCGACAAGCTCAACCCGCGACGAGGCGGTTTCGGCGGGCTCAACCAGCGACGACCCGGTCAGGTTCAGGCTCTGCAGTGCGGTCACGAAGGGGGCCTCCACGATCTCGGCGGTCTCGGACGGCTGCACGTGCAGGCCGCATTCGGTCTTGTTCAGCCCCGCCCAGCGGCCGGCGCGGGGATCCTCGCCGGGCGCCACCGGACGGGTGCACGGCGCGCAGCCGATCGACGGGTAGCCCTGGGTGAGCAGCGGGTTGGTGGGCACCTGGTGGGTGCTGGCGTAGTCGAGCAACTCGTCGAAGCTCCAGGCGGCGATCGGGTTGATCTTCACCATCTGGTGACCCTCGTCCCACTCCACGAACGCCGTGTTCGCGCGCAGCACGTTGTCCTCGCGGCGGACGCCGGTGACCCAGGCCTCGTAGCCGGCGAGGGCGGCGTTGATCGGCTCGACCTTGCGCATCCCGCAGCAGAGCGCCGGATC
This sequence comes from Micropruina sp., assembly GCF_047602385.1. Classification (GTDB taxonomy): domain Bacteria; phylum Actinomycetota; class Actinomycetes; order Propionibacteriales; family Propionibacteriaceae; genus Micropruina. Next base: position 315,657 of record NZ_JASGHL010000004.1, on the reverse strand, counting down.
GCGGTCGTGCAGCCGGGCGCCGTAGGCGGCGTCCTGCTCGACGACGGTCAGCTTCGGCAGCACATCGACGATGTGCACCGGCGCGGCGGCGGCCAGGGCGTCCCGCGTCGCGACGGTCTCGGGAAAGTGGTAACCGGTCTCCAGGAAGAGCACGTCCACACCGGGCAGGTGCTGGGCGACCAGGTGCGGCACCACCGTGTCGCCGGCCATCGAGCAGGCCACGGCCACCCGTCCGGCGAAGTGCTCAGCGACCCAGGCTGCGGCGTCGTCGGCCGTCCAGTCGGCCGAGCGGGCCTGCGCGTCGGCGACCAGCGCCCGCAACTCGGCGGTGCCGCGCCGGCTGACCGCGACCTCCGCTGTCACCGCAGGGCCTCCTCGTCGCTGCGCTTCACCCAGGTCGAGAAGGTCTCGCCGTCGGCGGCGTCGTCGGCGAACCGGCGCACCACCCGCTCGACGTACTCGGGAAGGTCCTCGGCGCTCACCTTCAACCCGCGGACGGTGCGGCCCAGCCCGGCGTCCTCGCGCTCGGACGTCGCCAGCCCACCACCCAGGTGCACCTGGAAGCCGAACTCGGGCTCGCCGTCCGCACCGGTCAGGATCTGGCCCTTGAGGCCGATGTCGGCGGTCTGGATCCGGGCGCACGAGTTCGGGCAGCCGTTCAGGTTGAGGGTGATCGGCAGTTCGAGCTTGACGTCGCTCAGCCGGCGCTCCAGTTCGTCGATGGTCGCGGTTGCGGTGTCCTTGGTGTCGACGAAGGCCAGCTTGCAGAACTGGATGCCGGTGCAGGCCATCGTGTTGCGGCGGAACGGGCTGGGGTCGGCGTGCAGGCCCAGTTCGCGCAGGGCGTCCACCACGGTGGTGACCTCGTCGCCCGGCACGTCGAGCATCAGGATCTTCTGGTGCGGGGTGAACCTCAGCCGCTGCGAGCCGGCCGCCTCGGCGACGTCCGCGACGCGGTTGAGAATGCTGCCCGAGACCCGTCCGACGGTGGGGGCGAAGCCGATGTACTGCCGTCCGTCCTTCTGCGCGTGGACGCCGACGTGGTCGCCGGCGTACGGCGCGGGAGCGGGCGCGGGACCGTCCGGCAACGCGTAGCCGAGGTACTCGTCCTGCAGCACCTGGCGGAACTTCTCCGGACCCCACTCGGCCAGCAGGAACTTCAGCCGGGCCTTGTTGCGCAGCCGGCGGTAGCCGTAGTCGCGGAAGATCCGGACGACGCCGTGCCACACCTCGGGCGCCTGCTCGGCGGTGACGAAGGTGCCCAGCCGCTCGGCCAGCCGGGGCGCCACGCTCAGCCCGCCGCCGACCCATAGGTCGTAGCCGGGGCCCAGTTCAGGGTGTACGACGCCGACCAGCGAGATGTCGTTGATCTCGTGCACCACGTCCAGGCTGGGGTGGCCGGTGACCGCGGACTTGAATTTGCGGGGCAGGTTCGAGATGTCCGGATCGCCGATGAAGCGTTCGACGATCTGCTCGATCACCGGGGTCGGGTCGATGATCTCGTCGGCGGCGATGCCGGCGACGGGGGAGCCCAGCACCACTCGCGGGCAGTCGCCGCAGGCCTCGGTGGTGATCAGCCCCACGCCCTCCAGGCGGCGCCAGATCTCCGGCATGTCCTCGACCCGGATCCAGTGCAGCTGAATGTTCTGCCGGTCGGAGATGTCGGCGGTGTCGCGTCCGAAGTCGACGCTGATGCCAGCGATGGTGCGCAGCTGCTCGGTAGTGACCGCGCCGCCGTCGATCCGGACCCGCAGCATGAAGTACTTGTCCGAGAGCTCGTCGGGGCCGAGCGAAGCCGTCCGGCTGCCGGAGATGTCCTGGCGGCGCTGGGTGTACAGACCCATCCAGCGGAACCGGCCGTGCAGGTCGTCGACCGGGATCGAGTCGAACCCCTGCTTGGAGTAGATCTGCTCGATCCGGGCCCGCACGTTGAGCGGGTTGTCCTCGGCCTTGAACTCTTCGTTGTGGTTCAGCGGCGCGGTGCCGTCCACCAGCCACTGGCCGTTGCTGCGGCCCTCGCGGGGCGGCCGGACCCTGGCGGGCGCGGTTGTGCTCATGAGAAGAACTCCTGGTAGTGGGGGATCCGGGGCGCCGCCCCGGATCGGGGAGAAAGGCTCAGGCGCAACACATCGCGCTGCCCTGCACGCGCTGCAGGTCGACGTGACGGCGCGTCACGAGCAGAGCAGTCCGAAGCATGCCGTGAAACTACACACTCGGATGGCGACCAGCCGCATCGGCTAGCCGGAAGTCACTCAATAGTACTACTTAATGAGGAGTTGGTAGCGCGGCATCGGCGGGTGCGGCTGTTGGTGGTTCTGGTTGGACGACCGTGTGTGCTGCGGGACGATCGCGCTACTCACTCCCGCGGCGCTCGCTGCGCGTGAGTTCCCTGGCGTTCTTGTTCCAACCTGTTCCCTGGCGTTCTGTTCCAACCTGACCGCCTCGACTACGCGTTCCAGCTCAGACAGTGGAGCTTCGAGGTCGATGAGGTCCGGCAGCAGTCCCATCGGGTCATCTTCGAGTCGTTCGGGTGTGCACAGCCCGACGCCCTTCCGCTTGGCGAGCGATCGAGCTACTCCGGCTGCGCGGCCGACATCGCCGATCGCATAGTCGGCACTGGTCTCGACTCGGAAGGCGGAACTATTGCCAGGAACGCGGCTTGCTGCCGAGTGCTTTCGCGACACCTGATAGCCGAGCACCTTCAATAATAGTTCCGCTGCCCGGTCGGCAATGAGCGAGAGTGCCGCGTCCTGATCGGTAGGGCTCAATTCACTCCAAAGCTCGCATGCTTCGGCGACCCCCCGGGAATGCCATCACTGGGACGCGTGTCGCAGATGCTCTTCACCCTTCCTGTCTACGGACCGTCAATCCCACTGATCCATGGAGCTTCTTACGTAGTATCGCCACCCGAATCTCCAGGGCGCCGAGCAACACTTCCAAGTTGGGTTTCGCGGTTGTTCGAAAGCTCCAACTGTGGCCATCTGGCGTGTCTGTTTTGATCAGCATGAACGCCCACGATGCCTTCTCCTCGGAGTCGAGCGGGTGGACCTTCATGCCGTCGAGGATAGGTATAGTTCCCCCTCGAACTTTCCGGCTTGATTTTTGAAATCGATCTCGAATGTACTACCGCTGAAGTCGCAGGCAACGCTAGAGTACTCCACCTCGCCGGTCAGGCTGCTGCAACTCTGGGTGACCAAGAAGTCCCTCATGTGAGCGTAGCTGGGATGGCGTAAATCGACTGAGGCGCGGTCTCCCGAATCGCAATTCGCGTCGAAGTAGTCCCCTGCTCTCAGAGTTGGAACTTTCTTCGTAAGGTACTCGGAACCAGCTATCAGTGCGGCCTTCCCGGAGGTGCTGCAACCCGGCGGCCCGTTGTAAGCGGATCGCGTGAACGCAAAGAACAAAGCGATGACCACAGTCGTCGACAACGAGATAGCGACGATAGCATTCCCCTCGCGTTCATGTGCGCAGCCTACCAGAACGTATGAAAGCGTACTCGTCTCGCAGCACAGTGGCTTTCGGAGTGTTGCGTGCGCGGAGAACGCCACGCCCTCGAATGTTGTGCTCGAGGCATTCCGCAATCCACCCTCCTAAGGGCTGCCACGCGTGGCTGAGCTCTCGGGCTAGACCACGATGGCTATGTGCTCGGCCGGGCGCCCATGACTTCGCAGCGACCTCCGCTGTCATCGTCGCGGTACGCCACCTTCATCCGGTCTCACGGTCACAAAGCCGTCCGTCCAGCCTCGCTCGTCGAGGTGCTCCTCAACAATCAGCCACCGGACGTCGCCGGCCAGCGTGACAACGCGTCGAAGAGCGACCTCTGCCTCCGTCCTGCTGAGGAATACGCCCCGTAGGTAGCCGGGCGCCTCGAGTAGGGCATCTAGCTCTGCAGGATCGAAGTACAGCGCGAACACGACTCCACTGGTCGACGTAGTGTCCCTATCGGATCTCGACACCGGGGGCCTCCAATAGCTTCCCCAGCTGGAGTTGGACTATCTCGAAATCATTTGGAAACTGAGAGAAGCCTGGTAGGGGCATGGCGTCATCCCGTGCTTGCTGGGCAAGGTGTTGGCTGGTGAAATATCCTAGGATTTTGTCGTCACCACCGAGGGCCAGATCCGGATCGTCGTGATGGTGCAAGAGTAGCCAGATGGTGCGACAATCAGTGATTGTGTCACATTCTAATCTCATCGTCGACGCTCCAAGTGCTTCTTCAGCTTGCTGTAGCCACTTCCGGGACCCCTTCGAGGGCTTGGACATAGGATGCGCAGCAGGGCCCTTTCAACTGTTTCGCCTTTAGTGCGCGGATACCGCGGAGAGGTTACGCCATCAACTTCTGCGGTCGCGTGCTACGCCCAAGGATTGGGATGAGTGTGCCGGGCCGCAGACAGCACCATGTCGCCTGACCGCAGTTGGATCGCCGCCACCCAAGTGTCCGAACCGTCGACATACACAGTTGCCTTCCGGAAGGGGTGCCCATCTGTCGCGTCTGCTTGGGTCTGCCACAACGTCTCCGAACGCTCACGGCGGATTTAAGAGTTTGTGTCGCCCTTCGCTGTAGTACTTCACCTTCGACACATCAGACATCGCGCCCTCCAGATCGCGAGCGAGGGTGAGCCCAAGTGCATCGAGCGAATCAATGTGAGTGGCCAGGCGCTCTCGCTCGACCCTCACGACAGGAATGATTGGCTGGTATGCGTCATTCCACTCCAGGATTCTACTGGAAAGCGATGCAGAAACTTCGAGATCGGCCAGGTCTAGCTGCTCCCCAGTAAACTCGTCCTGAATGGACGGCCGAAGATGGTCGGCCGAGAAAATCAGATACTTGCACTTTGCGGTACACCTAGTTTGGTGAAGTTTGTTCCATCTCGCGCCTGTTGCCATCCTTTGTAAGCCTTCCCCTCGAAGTCGGTTCCATTTGGTCCGCGAGCTTCGTCCGCAGTCGGTCGGAACGTATAGAAGCGTATCCCATCGCACAGCAGTGTAGTTCACAGAGTCTTGCGCGTGGGAAGAACGTCGAGCCCTCCCCTCGTTGTTTATGTCTGCTCTCGTGTCGGGGTTGTTTTAAGGGAGGAATCGGAGCGCCGCATCCAGGATTTCAGCCAGTGGGGAAGTCTCTATCCTAGGGATTCCGAGACACTCAGTTCTTATCTGAAAGCGAAGTCTCTCAGTCGGCGTGCAAGTGGGTCCGGCGCGGGCTCTGCGTGGCTGCTCACCGAGATTTCAATGGGTGCCGTGGGATGCGGTAAGGATCAGGGGTTTACCGCTGGCTGTCGAAGGCGGTATCGACTCCGTCGAGAAGCGTCGATGATCTCAATCTCTCGAATGGCTGCGTCGATCGAAGAATGCACACCGATGTCGCCGTCATCATCGAGTACAACTGGCGGGAGCGGCAACTTATCCATCAATTCGATCCCGCCATCGCTCACCAGTCGTCTATTTGGCCCACTGGATGAGGCATTCCTAATTCCCTTCATCTCGTGATTCACGGCTCAATCGGTTTCGGCGGTGAGTGATGCGAGTCGGCTTGCGAAACAAATCAGAGCATCAGCGAGCTCGATGACGTAGGCAAGCCGCCCATCGGCGCGCTGGCAATCGGCCTCAAGCATTGCAGTCCCCAGCACCACCCACCGCTGGTTGGTCTCGCCGAGATGGACGGATCCGTCAATTTGAATTTCCGTCACGTCGACAAACCTGAATCGATAGCTGGCATGATTGACCACGGTCACGGCGATTTCAAAGGGCTTGTCCTGGGATGAACGCAATTCGACTCAATGCGACTTCACTGTCATAGTCCTCGGCGTCCCACTCTCGACCCTCCGTCAGCTGCCAGCCGTAGGTGAGGCGCTGGGGCTACATTCGAATGACCGGGGAACCAGCGGCTCTCGTGGCTCGGCATTGATCAGATCCTCCTGCGAGCGTTACCGAGCGTGGCCTTTCCGCGACGGAGAAGGCGGAGTGCTGTTCTGGCGTGCTTGCCAGTCATCCGCTCCACCGTCTCCTCTGAGGTCCCTTGTTGGTGACGCGTATCCTATGTACGTGTGGCCCACCCTGTCCATGCCCATTTCCGAAGCAGTAGCGAGTGGTACATTTATTGGATCGGTGCACAGCGTTTCTGTCGTTGGTTCTTGACTTGAGCCGAGCTATCTGTGGGGCCTCCCGCGCCGTCTTCGCTGCGCGCCAGGTCGACGCGGCGGGTGCGATCACGTTGCTCGCCCAGCGTTTGACAGCCAGAGCGGCGACTCGCACGGCCCAGGTTCCGATGCGGGCGCAGAAGAGGCGGCAGGCCGTAATCAGAATCGGGATGAACCAGAAGGCGCGGCCGTCCAAGTCGAGCTTGTTGATGGGGTCCGGTGGATAGGTGAATGCGTTGTCGTTGCCGCCATCAACTGGGTCGATGGAGAGGAATCGTCCGGTGGTCGGGTTGTAGAGCCGGGCGCCCATGAGGGTGAGTCCGCCTACGGTGTCGCTGTGAACCGACCCAGGTTCTTTGCCGCTTCTATGCGGGTTGCGGCTCTTTGGTGAGGGTCGCGTAGTAGGTCGCCTCGTATTCGTCGGGGTTGACCATTCCGAGGCTACCGTGAAGCCTGCGGTTGTTGTACCAGTCGACCCAGCCGGCGGTCGCGTACTCGACGTCCGCGATGGTCTTGTACGGGCCGTCGTGGAAGATCGTCGTACGCACGCACTCGGCCTTGTAGAGGCCGTTGATCGTCTCCATCAGGGCGTTATCGTAGGCGTCGCCGACCGATCCGATCGACGGTGCGATCTGCTCCAGCGCGAGGTGCTCGGTCAGCACAATCGATGTGTATTGAGAGCCCGCATCGCTGTGATGCCGGAGCTGCTTCGGGCCTACAGGGTGGCCTTGCCGGTCGCGTTCCCACAGCGCCATTCGCAGCGGGATCATGACCAGATCGACGTGCTTGGTGGTCTGCGCGTGCCAGGCCACGATGCGTTGGGAGAACACGTCGAGGATGAACGCGACATACACCCAGCCCGCCCACGTTCTGACGTATGTGAAGTCGGTGACCCAGGTGTGATCCGGCCGCGGGGCGGTGAAGTCCCGGTTCAGCAAGTCCCCGGCGCGGATCCCGTCCTTCGCCTGGATCGTCGTGCGGATCGCCTTCGCACGCGTCACCCCGGACAGGCCCAGGGCCCGCATCGCACGATCCACGGCGCCGCGTGAGGCGTCAGCGATCGCGGTGCGTCGGATGAACGCGGTCATCTTCTTGCGCCCATACAGGCCCTCCGGCGTCATCTTCCGACGCTCCACCCCCTCGGCATCGATGACCGTGGTCCAGGTCGCGTCACGGACGGCGTCGACGACCTGCGCGTCGGTGACGGTCCGGATCGATATGCGGCCTTGCCGCCACGCCCGATAGGTGCGCGCGGCGACCTTCACGCCCTGCTCTCGCAGAACGCGGATGATCGACTCGACCGCGTGCCCCTCGGCCCTCGTCCGATCGATGAAACCCATGATCAACGGTTGCGGGGGTCGAGTTCCCCCACGAAGAAAGTCGTCGCCGCTTTCAAGATCGCCACGTCCTCGCGCAGCTTCCGATTCTCCGACTTGAGGCGGCGGATCTCGGCATGTTCCTCGCTGGTCTGCCCGTCCCGGTCACCGGCGTCGATATCGGCCTGCACCACCCACCGCCGCAGCGACTCCGCCCCGACGCCTTCCTGGCGGGCGACGGCCGCGATGGCCTTCGCGTTCGAGGGGTACTCGGCCCGGTGCTCGCGCACGAGCCGGACAACGCGCTCACGCAACGCAGCATCAATCTTCCTCGGCATGAGGAACATCCAATCAACTCAAAAGGATGCGGCACCAAACCTGGGTCGGTTCATAGGTGAATGCCTCTGTGATGCCCCCGCGCGTGGTCGAGGTGATCGCTCCGGTGGTCGCGTGATAGCTGGTCGTGCCGCTGATGGTGGTGTGATCGGTCAGGGCAGTGCTGCTGGAGGCCTCGCGGCCCTGGTAGTCGAACGCGGTGATCGTGGCCCTGGCCCATGTGGAGGCGGTCTCCTCGATCCTCGTGGCGGCGCCGAACACGCTGTAACCGGTCGTGGCGGTTGTCGGCACCGGATGGCCGGTGGATGGGTCGCCGGCGGCCTTCACGACGCAGCTGTTACCGTCCCACTCCGGCTTCGACCGGCAGCTGCTGACCGACGCGGAAGTGTCGGCGGTGTAGTAGACGGTCTTGATGGAGTAGGGGTCGTTGGCGCTTCCGTCGGTGATCGCCGTGCCGCCGGGGGTGCGGCTCTCGATCACCCGCCCGATAGAGTCGTACCGGGTGATACTGGTGGACCAGCCGGAACCGTCCTGATGGAGTGTCCGAGTTGGCGTCTTAAGTAACCACCCGGAGGCGTCGCCAGACACTATGGGGTCGTAACGATAGCGAACCTTCTTGGTGTCCCAGGTGTTGCCGTCGCCCTTGGGCAGGATCCGGTCGGTGACTGCAGTGCGCTCTTCGACGGCGAGTTGGTAGCCGCCGTCCGGCACCCCTGTGGTCGGGCGGCCGGGCATCAGGCTTGCACTGGACTCGTCGTCATAATCGGTGCTGGTCACGGTCCGCGCCACCACCGTGGCCCCGTCCTCCAGCACCACCTCGCGCATCGGTGTGTAGGTCTCCTCCACTCGCGTGCCCGCCGTGTTGAACACGGTCAGCGTGGCGTACTTGTCCGCGGAGGTTGCCGGCTCCGGTTCGGTGAGAGCCAAGGCGCGGCCTTCCGCAGACAAGCTCCAGGTGGTGTTGCCTTGGGCGTCGTAGCGGGTGGAGTCGATCAGCCACTGACCCGCGCCGTAGCTGGCGGTATTGGTCGTCCGCCCGGCTTGGGAGAAGTAGGAGATGGTGGCATAAGGCCAATCAGCCTCGCCGGATGCGCCGGACAGAACGCGGTCAGGTTCAAACACGGCCGTCGCTCCGGTTGGGGCATCGGCGGCCAACTGCCCCCATCCCGCAACCGCGTTCGTGGTGAGGTCGGGCAGTCCGGCACCGGACAGCGGCAAGCCGTAAGCGACGGTCCAGGTCGCGTCGCCGCTGCCCACAGCCGGGTCGAGGGCACGCTTGACGGTCGCCAACCGGCCTTCACCGTCGTAGCCGAAACGCCAGGGCACCAAACTGGGATCGGTGACCTTGGTGACCACTGACTTGGAGTTGATGGTGGTGTACTCGTACAGCGTCTTGCGCCCGATGCCGGCATCGCCGGAGGCGTTCGGTTCCCAGGTTTCGGTGAGGCGGCCCTGGGCGTCGTAGCCGTAAGCCGCGACATCGATGGTCGCCATAGCCGCCGACGAGGTCGGCTTCCCGTCACTACCCGGCTTGGGGTCCCAGGCCCGGTACTGCACTTTGGTGAGCCGCGAGCCCCCGTTGATGGTGGTGTAGGTGAACTTCAGGGCGCGGCAGCCCTTGTTCTGCGTGGCGGCGGTGCAGGTGACGCCCGAGGGGGCGGGGGCGAGGATCCAGGTGATCAGGCCGTTGCTGTCGCGGATGAACTGGACGGTCGAGTTGTCCTCGGGCTCGATCGTCTTGTGCGTTGACCAGACCCCGGCGGTGGTGCGCTGGAACTCGGTGATCGTCCCGTCGTCCTCGGTCAACGTCAGCGTGTGACTGATGCCGGTGCCGCCTCCGGTGGCCAACGTGAGCGTGTCCAGGTTGAGCGCGGTCTCACCGACCCCTTTGTAAGTGCCTGTCTTCAACGCCCCTTTGGTGCCGGTGGAGTGCGCGTACACATCGGACTCGCCCTCCGGGGAGGTGAGGATGAGCGTGCCGTCGATGGCGGTGTTGTCCGTCACCACATAGCCTGCGACGCCGGCGCCTTCGCCGGCGAAGTCGGCAGTCCAACCTGGGCCGAAGACGCCGGCCGGGCCCGCAGGGTCACCGGTGAGGGTCCCGTGGGTGCGGCCGACCGTCAGGTTCCCGCCGGTGCCGGGGACGTCGACATCGGTCTCCGACACCTGATACTCGCCGGTGAACAGGGCCAGTGTTCCGGCCCCCACCTCTTGGGTGGGGTAGGAGCCGCCGAAAGCGTGCGGGATCAGGATGATGCGCTGCAAAGGCGAGGGCATCTCGACACTGCCCGGGTAGGTGAACACCACCCGCACCTGCACCGTCGACGGCACACTGATGCCGGTCTCCTTCGACGGCGTCCAGGTGAGCGGCGGTATCTGCGACATCGGAGTGGAGGCTTGCAGGCTGCCGGTCCAGGTCGCGCCGGTCGACTTCAGTTGCAGCTTGGTCGCGGTCGTCCAGCCTGTGCTGGTGTCACCCTCAACATCGGGGGCGTATCGCCACTCCACTCGCGCACCGGTTGCGCCACTGCCGGCCAACGCCTGCACCGGGAAGGTCGACGTGGAGCGGTCGTCCAGCATCGGCTGCGTTATCGCGGCCGTACCGATACCGAAGGAGAAGGTCGTCCAAGCCGAGGCCAGCCCGGACCGGTTGCGGGCACGGGCCTCGATCTTCACCACGCCCGTCTCCGGCACTGGGATCGCAGCGGTTGTGCCGGAGCCGCTGCTGGCGATCACGGCCGGCTGATCCTCGACGGTGCCGGCCTGAGTGCGGCGCCACTCGAAGTCGGCGACCCCGGTGGCCGTGAAGGTGCAGGTCGTTGTCGGCGCGACCCGGGTGGCATGCCAGGAGTTGGCGGCGTAGCCCGCGCAGCTGATCGAAGGAGCCGATGGTGCAGTGATGTCGACTCCGAGAGTGCGCCACGGCGACCACTCTCCGGCGAGGCCGTGCTCGTCGGTGGCGCGGGCACGCACGACGTATGTCTGTCCGTCGGTCAGTGCTGTGGGCGGCTTGCAGCTCGCCGTGGCACCCGCCGCCACCTGTCCGGTCGTGCATGAGGCTGCCACGGTCGGCGCATCGGTCGATGTCCGAACCTCGAAGGCGTAGGTCACCTTCGAGGCTTCCGCATCGGTTGCCGAGGTGGAGAATGTCGGGGTTGCCGTCGAAGTCCACAGCCCGCCGTCGAAAGTGCGCGAAGCGTTCACCGACACCAAGGCGGCCTGCTGGGGTGCGCTGTTGTAGGTGATCTTCAGATAAGGGACGCGGCCGGCGCTGTTGCACGACGTATGTGTCGGGTCATACTCAAGTGAGCAGAAGCGCCGTTCGTAGGATGGGTCTGTCTTCTTGTCGTTGGGCACATTCAACTGCACGCCGTAGTTGGCGAACCCGCCGCCCGAAGGGCCGTCGGCCCAGGCCTGCACCATGCTCTTCAGATTGGCGTCGACGAACCCGTTCGGGCTCGAGCAACCCTCGCCGCCAACGTTCTTCGTGAGCGAGGACGATGTGCCCGTCGTGGTATCGATCGCGGGCTTGTTCGAGTAGACGGTCGTCGCTTGGTCCCAAGCGCCCACCAACGGATGAATGTTCATCAGCTTCGACGTCGAGCACGACCCGGCGGCGTACTGGTACAGGAACATCGATGCCGCCAGTACCTTCCGGCCGGCGATCGCGCCGGTCGGCCATTGCATGAAACCAAGACCCTGGTTCGGGTTCGGGCTGCCGGCAACCTTGCCGACCACGACCCGATAGGAGACGGTATCCACCGCCGTGTCACCCAGGCGCACCCAGGTGTCCTGCGACGGCAACAACGGTGTGAGGTCCGGGTCGATGGTGATCGGATACACGACGTCGGGGTCGTCCACCAACGACCGTGGCGTGGTCAGTGTCAGATCCTGATCGGTGCGCTGGCCCTTGGCCGCCGTCTGATCAAGGCTGGCCTCGACCCGCACCACCTCGATGGGATCGCCGAACGGGTCGAGCCGAGCGTCCCAGGCCGTCAGCGTGGACGTCTGACCCGCACGCTTCGAGCCATCCGTGAAGAACAGCTGCCCTTCTTCCGTACGGCTCAGCTTGACCCCGTCGGTGCGCACCTGGATCGTGAACTCCGGCGCCGCAGCCTTGGCCGAGTTGATCCGGATCCTTGTCGATACCCCCAATGCGGTGGCAGTCACCAAGAGATCGACACCGTCCGAAACCGCATATGTGGCGGTCGCGCCGTCCACGGTGGGCGTCGGCAGGGCGTCCGGCCATGACCACACCGTCGACCCGCCGCCCGGCAAGTCCAGCCGGGCGAATTCCCGCGACCCGCCGCCATCTATCAGCACCGTTGAGGGTGACGCCTTCGGCGCAAATCCTCCGCCCTTTCGGGATACCAGCGTGTAGTCGACATCCGTCCACTTTCCTTCCACGTCCTTTACCCACACAGGTGCCGCATGCGCCTCTTGTTCAGATGTTCCGTCGGGATTGATCAACACCCGCACGGTCTCGCTGCGCTGCGAGAGATCCTCCACAGCGACGTTGAGTACTCGCGCGGTGACGGCTGCCGACACCAGATCGGGTCGATCCGGCACTCCGTCACCGTCGGAGTCGGCCGCTTTCACCGCTTCCTCCGACGGGGAGGGTGGCGGGGTCTCCGCGCGTGCCATCGGGCTCTCAGTGCCGAAACACAGAGCGATCGACACCGCGGCGGAGACTACACATGTCGCCCAGCGCGGCAATGGGACCCCGGACGCCGAAATAGGCAAACGCAACATGAGGGGCGAAAATCCTAGGCAGGGCACCAGGAGCGACGAAACTGCCCGGGGCTTACGACACGACGCGCTATGTATAACAGGATTCAGGTGCCGGCCGGAAGTGCGGGAGGGCAACTGGCCGAGCCCGACGATGGGTTGACGGGGGGGCCTGCTTGCTGGTCGGGCTGCTCACCGAACCGCGGCCCGACAGGCCAGACCATTAGGCTGACCCAGACGATGTCGCGGACGAAGGATTGCTCGAGTGGGTGAGGTGGACCAGGTCGCAGCCGGGCCACGGCTGCGTCGTCCCACCCGCCAGACCGTCAAAGGCTACTGGACGGATGTCGTCAACGCCTGGCGGGTTCCGGCGGTCAAGCGCGGCCTGCTTGCGACGTCCCTGCTCTTCGTCGGCTCGCTGACCCCTGCCTATCTGCCTCAGAACAGTCCGTGGTGGGAGCCGATCCGCGCGCTCGGCTGGGACACCTGGCCGGCGAAGGTGATCGGCACCGCGCTGGTGGTGACGGCCGTGGTGTTGCTGGTCAGCGCCTGGTTCCGGCTGCGTCCGGGGTTGTACCTCGACTTCAAGCACTGGGCGGTGGGCCTGATCTGGAGCCTGCCGCTGCTGCTCGCGCCGCCGATCTTCAGCCATGACGCGTACTCCTACGCGGCCCAGGGCTGGCTGCTGCACAACGGGCTGAATCCGTACGAGACGCCGGTCAGCGTGCTGCCTGGCGCGTTCGCCGACCAGGTGTCCTGGGTCTGGCGGTACACCGCAGCCCCGTACGGTCCGCTGAGCCTGCAGATCTCGCATCTCATGGTCGTGCTGGGTGGGCTGAATCCCTACTACTCGACACTGTTGATGCGTATTCCGGCGCTGATCGGGGTCGTTCTGATCGTCTACTTCCTGCCCCGGCTGGCGGTCAGGCTAGGTGCGGACGCCCAACTCGCCGCCTGGTTCTCGACCATCAACCCGCTGCTGATCATCGACCTGGTCGGCGGCATGCACAACGACGCGCTGATGATCGGGCTGATCATCGCCGCGCTCTACCTCACCCACCGCCGGCCCGAGTTGTTCTGGCTGGGGGCGATTGTGATCGGGGTGGCGGCCGCGGTGAAGCAGCCGGCGCTGCTGGCCGCCTATCCGGTGGCGCTGATCGGGCTGCCCTGGCAGTGGAACACCCAGCACGTGCTGAACAAGATCGCGCGGGCAGCGATCGCTTCGGTGATCGCGGTGGCCACCTTCGCGGCGATCTCGGTGGCGACCGGACTGAACTTCGGCTGGATGAACGCCATTGACGTCCCCGGCCGGGTGGTGACCCTCGCTCCGCTGTCGCTGCTCGGCGAGGGGATCCGGCTGCTCTGCGTGATGGCCGGACGCCCCGAGCTGGGCACCCAGATCGCCGGCGGCCTGCTGGTGGCCGGGGTGGTGGCGTCCGCGGTGATCGTGGCCTACCTGGCGGTGACGGTGGCGCGGCGGCGTCCGGTCACTTTCCTGTCCTGGTCGTACCTGGTGGTCGCCTTGCTCGGGCCGGCCATGCACTCCTGGTATCTGCTCTGGGGAGGGTTGCTGCTGCCGCTGACCCGTCCGACCGAACGGGTGCAGCGGGTCGCGGTGGTGGTGACCAGCGTGCTGCTCGGTTACGGCGCCGGGAACCTGGCCTGGCGCAACGACACCGGCATCGCACTCGGGCTGGCCGGCCTGGCGCTGATCATCACCCTGCTGGTCCGCTACCTCGACGAACACCGCGGGACGGGAGACCACCGATGAGCGACGATGTCCGATTCGAGATCGCGGACGGGGTGGGCCACGTCACCCTCGACCGGCCGCGGCAGATCAACGCGCTGACCCTGCCGATGCTGGCCGAGATCGGCGACCGGCTGGCCGACTGGGTGGACGCCGACGCGGTCGAGCGGGTGCACCTGAGCGGTGCCGGCGAGCGCGGGTTCTGCTCCGGCGCCGACGTCCGGGCGGTGCGCACCGATCTGGCCGAGCGTGGCGAGGTCGCCGCCGAGGTGTTCTTCACCATCGAGTACGCGGTGGACGCGCTGATCGCGAACTATCCCAAGCCGGTCCGGGCGGATCTCTTCGGCATCACCATGGGCGGCGGGATGGGCCTGGCCGCTCATTGCGACGAGCGGGTGGTGCGGCCCGACAGCCGGCTGGCGATGCCCGAGACCATCATCGGCCTCTTCCCCGACGTCGGGGTGCTCTGGGAGCTCTCCCGCGCGCCCGGCGAACTCGGCACCCACCTCGCGCTCACCGGCAGTGGCGTGGGCGCCGCGGACGCCGTCCTGCTCGGCCTGGCCGACCGGGTGGTCGGCGATGTCTCGCCGGCGGTTCTCCCGGGGCAGCGGGAGTGGATCGACGCGTGCTACGTCGGCGACGACCCGCTCGCCATCGTCCAACGGCTCGAGGAGCATCCGGACGCCGAGGCCAACGAGACCGCCGCGGTGCTGCGCCAACGTTGCCCGTTCGCGGTAGCCGTCAGCCTCGCCGCGATCCGCCGGGCGGCCACCTTGCCCGATGTGGCGGCCGTGCTGGGCCAGGATCTCGCCCTGGCCGTCCCGATGGTGCTGCGTCCGGACTTCTCCGAAGGCGTCCGCGCCCAGGTGGTCGACAAGGACCGCAACCCGACCTGGGCTCCCGAGCGACTGGAGGATGTCGACCCCGCCGAGGTCGCAGCGCTGTTCCGCGACCTCGGCTGACGAGGCCAGTCGACGTGGTGCGCTCGGCGGGGATGCCGGACCCCGGGCGCACGATCTCGGCATCGT
Source organism: Micropruina sp. (assembly GCF_047602385.1). Lineage (GTDB taxonomy): Bacteria > Actinomycetota > Actinomycetes > Propionibacteriales > Propionibacteriaceae > Micropruina. The sequence goes on along the minus strand of NZ_JASGHL010000004.1, from coordinate 300,368 downwards.
GACACGGTGCCCGGCCAGATGCATGATTTCGCGCTGGAGACCGAAATCCTGCGCGCAACGCGCCACCCTGACACGATGCCGAGATCGTGGAGCCACAGGACACCGACCGGACGACGGCCCGCCAGGCTTCGGACAGGTTCAACCTGCGGTGAAGAGCGTAGTCAGGAACGGGTTCTTGAAGAGGCCGGCGGCGTCCAGGCCGTTCAGGGTCGTGGTCTCCCAGGCCCAGTCGTCGGACGCCGACCGCCCGTCGCTGAGGGTGCTGCGGATGTGCGCCAGGAAGTCGGCGGACGTCCAGGCGCCGCCGTCGGCGGTGTAGGCCCAGCCCTTCGACCACTCGGGTAGCAGTCGGCCGGCGGTTCCACTGAAGCGGCCCAGCAGCCAGCTCTCCAACTCGGCGTAGAACTGATCGGCGCCCGGCGTCCCCGGAATGGTCAGGACGTCGAACCAGACCGCGACGTCCCAGCCGTTGGCCCGGTCGGTGCCGTCCTGGCTGAGCGCCGAGATCACCGGGCTCTCCGCGCCGGCGACACCAACCGTCGCCGGGTCGTCCAGCGCCGTGACTCGCAACTCCAGCGCCGAGTTGACCGGATAGCTGCCCCGGGCGGCATAACTGGTCAGCATCGAGGTGTAGTTGGCCACCAGGTCGTGCACGGCCTGCTGCACGTCGGACCGGCGCAGGTGGATCGCGTAGCCGTTCGCGGTCACCCGCAAGGTGGTCGCCTGGATGTAGAGAAGACTGTTCTTGGACGGCCCCCAGATGTCCCGCGACACCGGATACGAACCGGAGATGCCGAGCCAGTTCTTGCCGTCCAGGCCGTTGGCGGTCACCCGGGCGGCCATCTGGCCCACCGACGGGGTCAGTGACGGGTCGCCGTCGACCAGCGAGGTGATCAGGTCCTGCAAACCGTCCGGCACCACGTCCGCGAACGGGTAGTTGAACGGCGTGCTCACCGCGATCGAACCGGACGGCTGGGTCGGGGCCACCTGCCAGGTGTGCAGCCACGGGTTGTCGCTGAACGGATACCAGATCACCTCGACCCGGCCGAGCCGTCCGAGGAAATCGGCGAACGAGTTCGCCGGCACCGGGTCGGACGCGCTGGGCGCCGCGAAGATCGTGGCGGAGGGCAGGTCGGTGATGCTGAGGCAGCGCAGGTTGTAGTTGTCCACCACCTGCAGCGTCGCCTCCAGCACCAGGGCCCGTCCGACGTGGGCGAGCACCGCCTTCGTCGTAGCGTCGCCGCGCTCCATGGTCCGTGCCGCATACCGGGTGCCCGGGTTCGCCGGGTCGGTGCAGACCAGCGTCAGGTCGACCACCTGGTTGCTCAGCGAGCCGTAGCTGGCCGCGAAGGCGTCCGTCGGTGGGCAGGGGATCGCCGTGCCGTGCGCCCCGATCGCCAGGACGCCGCCGACGGTCAGGTCACCGGGCGCCGGCGTGTGCGGGAACGAGTACCCCGGAGCGGTGCCGGTGCCCCCCGGTTGCTGCTCCAGGAAGGTCAGCAGCTCCAGCATGGTGGCACCGGCACCCACCCGGACCCGGGTCGGCAGGCCGTCGCCGGCCGGCAGCAGTTCCATGCCGGCGAAGCCCTTGGTCAGGTCGACCAGCAGCACCCGCTCACCCGGCGACCCGGTCGGTGTCACGGTCAGCGGCGACCAGCCGTGCATCACGCCGCGGGGTCGTAGCTGATAGGCGTTGTCCTGGGCCCAGTTGCAGACCAGCGCCACGTCGTCCGCGGTCAGCGGCGCGCAGGTGAGCATGCCGGGCCGGACGATCTGGCGGTCCCAGTTCTGGTACGGCAGCAGGTTCAGCGGCACCTGGGCGGGGAAGCCCGGCAGGTCGGGCCGCGCGGTCGGCGGATCGAGCGCACCCGCGGTCACCGTCCAGTCCCAGATGGTGCCGTGCACGGTGTAGTGCTGGGTGCGGCCGTTCATCGTCAGCTGGACGGCTTCGGGTTCCGGCGGCGGGCTGTGCCGGGCGTCTCCGGAGACCACCACCAGCGGTCGGATGGTGGCCCCCTCGTGGAACGGCAGGCCGGCGAGTTCGACCGTCGCGGACTGGCCGAGCAGCAGCCGGCTGGACGGGCTCTCCCGGAAGGCGCCGGCGCTGGCGCTGAAGCCCAGAGCCACCCCGGCCGAGTTGGTGAGTGCGATGCGTTGGGCCTGAATCATGGTCGTGAGCCGCGCTCAGAGGTAGCTGATCACGTAGTTGATGGCGGCGTTCCGGGGACGCGTCTCGGCGCCGCCGGTGGCGGACGTCTGAGCACCGGTGGTGCTGTTCTCCGCGTACACCCCCGGGGTCTCCGCGCCGCCGAGGTTGATGATGTGATAGTCGCCGCCGGCGCTGGCGTAGGTGTGGGTGTGGCTCTGCAGGCCGCCGGGCTGCATCGAGCCGACCGCGTCCCCGCTGTTGCCCGGGATCGCCAGGGACGGCTGTGGCGCCGTCCGGGTGGCCGCGTTCGGGTCTACCCCGGCGCCGCCGTCGGTGCCGCGATGGAAGATGCCGCGGTAGTCGGGGATGCAGAAGGTGGTTTTGGTGCCGCCGTAGCAGGTGCCGATGACTTTCTGCAGCGCCTGGTACTGAGGATCGGTATTGCCCAGCGCGCGTCCGTCGCAGGGCAGGTAACCCTGGGCGATCAGCGCGGCTTCGGAGGTCGGGGTGAGCGAGCCGGCGTAGGGGAGCACGGAGCCCACCGGGTACAGCGAGGACATGGGGGTTCTCCTTCGCGGTCAGGCCGTGACGGCCTTGATCAGGTAATTGACATTGATGTTGATCGGACGGCTCTCGGTCAGGCCACCGTTGGCGGCGGTGGTCCAGGTGACCCCGGCGTTGGTCTCGGCGTGATCGCCGATGGCCGTCGCCGCGCAACTCCAGTAGTCGTTGTTGTAGGTGTAGTTGTGGCTGTGGGCGGCGAAGGTGGTCGGTTGCAGCGAGCCGACCTGGTTGCCGGAGTTGCCCGGGTACGGCAGCGACGGCTGCGGCGCCGTCCGGGTCAGGTAGTCCGGGTCGGCGACGGGCAGGCCGGGCACGGGCTGGCCGACCACGCCGCGCAGGAACCGGCCGCGCAGGTCGGGCAGCCGGAAACTCGCCTGGTCGTCGGCGCCGAACATGTTCGACACGGTCGCGTACAGGTTCGGGTAGCTGGCGGCCGGCTGCTTGCCGCCGGTGCAGGGCAGCCAGCCGGCGCCGGCCAGAGAGGGCGCCCAGGTGGCCAGGTCGCCGGCGAACGGCATCACCGCACCGACCGGAACGACGTCCGGTGAGTTGACCGCCTTGATGATGAAGTCGACGTACTGGTTCACCGGCCGGGTCTCGGTGGCGCCGACGGACGAGGTGGTCGATGTGGTCGAGCCGGACAGGCACTCGTGCCCCAGGGTGTGGGTGCTCTTCAGGTAGCTGTTGTAGTAGTTGTAGCCATGGGTGTGCGCCTCCATCGAGTCCGGCTGCACCGAGCCGACGTTGTTGCCGCTGTTGCCGACGTTGGGCAGGTCGGGCCGCGGAGCAGTCCGGGTGGCGGCGCCGGGGTCGCGCTGGTTGGGGTCGCTGCCGTCCAGGCCGCGCAGGAACAGGCCTTTGTACTCGGGCACCGCGAACCCTGAGGCGTTTCCGCCGTAGCTGTTGGCGAGCACCGCGAACAGGTCCGGGAACTGGGCGTTCGGGTACACAGAGCCGTCGCACAGGATCCAGCCTGCGGTGATCAGGTTCAGCACGCCGGCACCGTCGGTGCGTCCGGCGTACATCAGCACGGTGCCTACGGGGGTCGAGGCAGTCATCGGGTCTCCTTCGAGGGACTTGGGGTGGTCAGATGGTCGGAGGTGTGGGGACGGCGACCGTCACCGGCCAGTAGCTCTGCGGGCATCGCTTGGGATCGGCCGGCGCGAGGTTGGCGCCCTGGCACGGGCCGGTCCCGGTCGGGCAGAAGGTGGTGCCGTCGGTCGGCGCCAGGGTGGTCGCCGCCGTCCAGGTGATCGGCTGGATCGGCACATCGATCGAACCCAGCGAGTAGTGCGAGACGATCTTCAGCAGCCCGCCGGACGGCGGTGGCGCGTCCGCGGCGACGGCCGCGTTGGTCAGGTTGGCGCCGTCCAGGTTGCTGCCGGTGAAGTCGGCGCCCTGCAGCGCGGCACCGACGAAGGAGAACCCCTTGGTGTGCAGCTTGCCCAGCAGCGTGCCCTGGAAACCGGCCCCGGCCAGGCAGGCGCCGTCGAACGACACCCCCACCAGGTCCTTCTCGGCGACCCCGCTGAAGTCGAGCTCTGGCAGGAACGCGTTCGCGAAGTCCGCCTCACGCAGGCTGGCCCCGGCGACGGTCGCGGCCTTGCCGAACAGGAACGCGTAGGCGAAGGTGACCCCTTGGGCGTTGGCGTTGCTGAAGTCAGCGTCGAACAGGTAGCTGTAGGCGAAGTTGGCAGGCCCGGACGACGCGGTCGCCTCCAACGGCGACAGCACCGCCCCGTGGAACACCGCTCCGTTGAGGTACGAGCCGGTCAGGTTGGCGTTGCACAGTGACGCCCCGGTGAAGTCGGCCTTGGCCAGGTTCCACTGGATCATGTTGACGAAGTCGAGAATCGTGCCGCGGGCGTTGATCTGCGGCGGCTTCGCCGGCGGCGCCGGGAATTTGTTGATCACCGCGCGGGTCAGGTTGAGCCAGCGCCAGTCCGCGCCGAGCGAGGGGTAGTTGACGGTAGCGCCGGTGAAGGTGATCCAGGCGTCGTCCGCGGCCCCCAACGGCGGCACCAGCGTGGTCGCCGTCAGGTCGCAGCCGACGAACAACGCGTGCCCGAACGTCTTCCCGGTCAGGTTCGTGCCGGCCAGCCGGCAGCGGGAGAAGTCGAACGGCATCGCGGTGACGTTCAGGCAGCTGAAGTCCACCCAGGACAGGTCGGAGCCGTTGGGCACGTTCCAGCCGCCGGGCGGGGTGTAGGTCCAGGCCGGGTTGGTCTGCGCCGACTGCCAAGGCGCCAGGTAGGGCGCGGAATAGCCGGTGCTGGTGGCGACGACCACCCCGCCGCCGCCGTCGGTGGCGAGATTGATCAGGGCGTACCAGAGGTGGTCGGCGGGGTTCTGCCAGAGGAAGGTCAGGTTGGGGCCGAGCCGGAACAGCCCGAACTGTGCGGCCTGTGCCTGGCCGGCGCCGGTGGCGTAGAAGACGGTCCGGGTGCTGCCGGCGACCTGCTCGGACTGGGCGATGACGTACTGGCCGTTGGCCAGCGACTGCAGCAGGAAGCCCTGGCCGGCGGTGCCGGGCGGCAGCTTGTCGGTGTAGGCGTTGAACACCTGCGCGGTGGCCGAGGACGCGTTGGGCACACTGTCCAGACGTCCGTCGGTGTTGACGGAGGTCCAGCCCGTGACCGCCCCGGCGGGCGGTTGCGGGGCGCCCAGATAGGTGGAGAAGCCGAATTGGGAGATGCTCAGGATGTCCATGGCAGTTCCGTTCAGGACGTGGGGCAGAGTCGTTCAGGACGTGGGGCAGAGTCGTTCAGGACGTGGCGAACAGCTGGGTGGCGAACAGGACGCCGGCGGAACTCATCGCGCCGAAGGCGGTGGCGGTGATGCCGGGCTTCAGGTCGGCCAGCGTGGCCGTGACGCCGTTGAGCCGGACGATGGTGCTGGCGTCGGTGGTCACCGTCAGGATCGTCTGCGGTGACTCCTGCAGCGCCAGGGAAGGCGCGTTGATGCTGAGGATGCTGCCCCGGTACGCCTTCACCGGAGGCACCCACAGGCTCACGCTCGGTTCGGGGGTTGCGTCGCCTTCAAGCACCTCGTAGTTGAGCGAGTAGACGTCCCGGATGATGTCGACCGCGATCGCGGCCGCGGCGAAGTGGTCGGTGCGGGCCAGGAACGAGCCGTCCGGCCGGTACAGGTCCAGGTGGTAGTCGTCCGGCGACCTGCCCAGCCCCTCGTAGGAGAGCACGTAGAGGTAGCCCTGGGGTTCGACCGCGACGTCCAGCCAGACCGTCTGTGCGGTGGCGTTGGCGAGCGGCATGGTGGCCTGCTTGGTGCCCGAGCCGGTCGGGTCGAAGCAGGGCAGCGGGTTGCCGCTGGTGTCGAACGCCTGGATCCGGCAGGTGCCCTGCTCAAGCACGAAGATCTGACCCTGCATGCCGAAGGTGATCGCCCGCGGCACCGAGACCAGGCCGACCCGGGTGCCGGGGCCGGCGAACATGCAGGCCTTCGGCGCCGTCTCGTTCGGCCCGCCGGCGGCCGGTACCTGCAGCACATAGAGCTTGCTGTGGTTGACGTCGAAGCTGATCCCGGCGACGTAATCGTTGAAGCCGGCCAGCCGGTCCATCGGGAACGGGAACCGTCCCCAGCTCAGCGACGGGTCCGGGTTCAGGTTCGGCGGCTGGCTGCCGCCGGATTGGGTCCAGACCAGCGACAGCCGGCGCAGATGCGCCTCTTCGCCGAGGTTGGTCGCCGGGTTGCCGTCCAGGTAGAAGTTGAGCCCGGAGCCGTCGTAGGCGCCGGTGCGCTGGTAGGCCAGCGCCGGTGTGACGACGATTCCGGACGCCGCCGCGTACGCGCTCTGCGGGTGCTGCAGCAGGGAGACGTTCTCGACGGTGAACTGGCTGGCGTCCCTCTGATAGCTGTAGCCGAGCATCCCGGCGCTCTGGCTGATGGTCAGGCCGCCCAGCCGGGTCAGTTCGGTGTCGGTGGCGACGGTCGCGGTGGGCTGGACCGCCGGTGGTTCGCTGGTGGTGCCCAGCCACTGCCGGACGCCGCCGCTCAACACGGTCTTCTCGGTGAACTGGTACACCGAGAACTGGTCCAGCGGGGGAGCGTTGTTGGTCACCGTCACACTCACCGTCCGCGTTGCCGGGTTCGGACCGGTGCCGTCCCCCTTGGCGTCGATCCAGGCACTCTGGCCCTGCCCGGCCTGCCAGCCGGTGGGTGAATACATGAAGACGCTGACCTGGATCTGGCCGCCTGCGGGCAGGCTCGAGAACGACAGCTGCAGCGGCTCGCTCCAGGTGGTGGCCGGCATCGCGAAGGTGGTCACCGCTGGGGTCGCGTTCGACGAGAATGCAATTGAGACTTGATAGGTGCCGCCGATCGCCTCCGGTGGGAACTCGTGCATGGCCTCGTCCGGGTTCATCGTCAGGGCCAGGTCGAAGGTGCGGGCGATGTCGGTGGTGAACACGAAGGGTGAGTCGACCACCTCGACGATGGTCTGGCTGAGTTGGGCGACGGTGATCGCGCCGTTGAAGATCAGCGAGGCGATGTCGAGGAAGGGGATCGACTCGACCACCGCGCCGACCGCGATCTGCGCCATCAGGATCACCCCGTAGGCACAGCCGGTCTGCAGCAGGTCCGGCAGCAGGCTCTCGGCCAGGAATTTGCCGATCGCCTCGGCGTCCTGCTGGATCATCGTGTCGGCGTTGAGCTTGGTGTTCATCACCACGCCGACGATGGTCTTGGCCAGGTTGAACATGGTGCCCTTGTGGTTCCAGACGCTCTCGGTGAGCGCCGCGCTGTCGACGGTGGCGGCGTCGTACATCAGCAGGATCATCGGCAGCGCCAGCTCGAACACCGCGGTGAACGAGATCCCCAGCGCGCAGACGTCCTGGTCGTAGGGTCCGCGGCCCAGCCCGCCCCACATGATCCGGACGACGTTGGCGTCCTTGGGCAGGTAGTCGACGGTGAGCGTGCTCGGCGCCGCAGGCACCGGGATGCCGCAGATGGTGCCGGTCGGGCTCACCCAGCTGAGGAACTTCTTGGTGTGGTCGGGTTCGATGAACCCCATCCCGGACCAGATCGGTTCCTTCACGTTGCAGAAGTCGCCCGGCCACTTGGTGTTGACGTAGTAGTGGATCAGGTGGCCCGGCTGGCTGGGGTCGGGTTTGGTGACCTCGGTGTCGCTGGCGCCCAGGTCGATCGGCACCAGGGTCTGCGCCGAACCCTCACCGGAGTATTTGAGGAACTGCACGTAGGCGGACAGGTGCCGCAGCCAGTGATTGGTGCAGTCGAGGGTGAGCTGCCCGGCGTAGTCGGGGTTGTCGGTGTCCTTGCTCATGTCCACCTTCAGCGAGGACGCGTCCACGCTCAGCCCACTGCCCGGCGACAGGTTGGTCACCGTCCAGGTGACGTCGTCGTCGCCGAGGCTCTTCGCCTCCGTGGCCGGGCTGGCGGCGCGCCGCGGTGGTGGCCCCGCTGGTGTGGCGCCGTAGTCGGTGGACGCGACGGCGCTCTGCACGTTCCAGGTGATGCCCTCCAGCTCTTCGGCGTTCTTGGCGGCGGCCAGCGCGGCGCCGAGCGAGCCCGAGAGTGCGGGCTGCAGGGCGTCGATGTTCAGCCGCTGCGAGTACACCCAGTCACCCGGCTGGGAGCCCGAATCGGTGGGCTGCGACGATCGCATCGTCAGCAACCGCTCGATCAGCGGATCGCGTCCCTCACGCCACAGCAGCGGGTCGTTCGCGAGCGATTCGGGCGTCGGCGGCGACGGGTAGAGCAGGTGTTCGGTCGGGCTGAGCATCACCGCGTACGGATCGCTGATCCAGCTTCTCGCCCTGGATCGCGAGTTCGCCGAGTTGCTGGGCGAGGTCGCCGGCGTTCGGGCGGATGCAGGTGTCGAGGATGTAGCTCGGCACGGTGAAGTCCTGCTGGGCGGAGAGGTTCGCCAGGTTGTTGTGCAGGAACAGCAGCGCGCAGGCCAGATCCTCGGTGTCGTTCAGGGGGTCGTCCGCGCCCGGGATCGAGATCGCGAAGGTGACCAGTTGGTTGTAGGTCTGGGTGCCCGGACCCTTCGGCCCGTCGACGGCCACCGGCGTCCGAACCGCTTGGATCACCACACCGTCGGTGGGGCTACTGGCGACGTTACGGACGAAGTGGGTGATCCGGTGCCGAGCGGCGGTGAGCCGGCGATCCCCGCTGACAGCGGCGGCCAGGCTTGCCGCGGTGTGCTTCTGGATGGGGTAGACCCGGCCCCGCTTGTGGAAGGTGTAGCTGCGGTCGGGGTCGAGGTGGGACAGGTCGAATTGATACGTGAGGCTCACGATTCATCGCATTCCGGGGTGCCGCATGATCGCGACCTCGCGGCCGCGGTCATGGAAGGATGGGCGCATTTCTGCAGGCGGTTGTCCGGTCCGCCAGTCGCTTGGAGTCAGGGGGTGGAGCGACTTTTCTTGGCATTCCTTCAGGTATTCGGAATGGCGCGAGACGAGCATGCTCCCGGTCATGGGCGGGCGTCAATACTCCGTCCGAAAGTGACGAGGCCCCGGTCAGCCAGCTGCCTCGTTCCGCCGACCGTTCACGGTTGTGGTGAGGGGTGATGCCGGTTCGCCGGCCTCCATCTCGTGCGGTGGGCGCATTGCCAACTCATTCGCCGGCGAACCGACGAGGGGCCGATATTTCCTTGGGCTAAGTTTGCGATGGCCGATCAGCTCGGCGCGGCCAGTCCGTGGTGTGTCGGGACAATAATGCAGCGTCCGATGATTTCGCCGCATTCTTAGCTCCGATAGAATCTCGTCGGGTGGAACCGGCGTGTTCGTGATCGGCGGGAATCAGCAGCGATAGTCGACGACGACGGGCGAGTGGTCGCTCATCCGCTGCTCATAAGTGGGCTCGCGGTCGGTGCCGCCGGTGATCGCGGCGGCCGCCAGCGCCGGGCTGGCCAGCTGGTAGTCGATCCGCCAGCCGGTGTCCTTGACAAAGGCCTGGCCGCGCCACGTCCACCACGAGTTCGGTCCCTGCCGGTCGCCGTGCAGCCGGCGGACGACGTCCACCAGGGTTCGCGGCGACAACGTCTTGTCCATCCAGGCCCGTTCGTCGGGCAGGAAGCCGGGGTTGCGCTGATTGGCCCGCCAGTTGGTCAGATCGAGCCGGGTGTGGGCGATGTTGAGGTCGCCCATCACCAGGAACTCGCGCCCCTGTCGCGCGGCCCCTCGCCGTGCCCGGGTCAGGTAGGCGCCCAGTGAAGCGAGGAAACGCATCTTGCGTTGGTGCTTCTCCGGGTCGGCGTCCGGTCCCTCCCAGGACGCGCCCTTCGGCACATACAGCGATCCGACGGTCAGCGGCGGTCCGGACGGCGGCTCCAGATCGACCTCCAGGTAGCGGCCCTCATGATCGAAGGCGCGGTTGCCGAAACCCATCCGCACCGCGGACGGCGTCCAGCGGGACAGCACCCCGACCCCGTTGCGGCCGGCCAGCAGCCCCGGATGGTAAGTGAGCCGATGCTCCGGCCAGGCGTCGCTGGGCACCTCGTCGTGCGGGCAGCGGACCTCCTGGACGGCGACGATGTCGGGCTCCCGCCGCGCCAGCCAGTCGCCGAACCCGCGCCGGACGCAGGCCCTGATCCCGTTGACGTTGGCGCTGGCGATCCGCAGGGTGGTGCTCACTGGTGCCACGCTAGCGGGGGTCTGCGACGATGGCCGGCATGGTGTCGGTGTCCTTCCTCGGCTTGTGGACCAATGACCTGCCCGGCATGCGACGGCTCTATGTGGACGGCTACGGACTGGACGTGATCCGCGAGACGTCCAGCAGCGTCTGGTTCGCGCTCGACGACCGGGCCGAACTCCACCTGTACGCGACCTCGGACGACTACCACGCCTTCTTCGGCACCGCACCGGTGCCCGGACTGTTCGTCGACGACTTCAACGCGACGGCGGCGGCACTGGACCGGCTCGGCGTCGAGTGGCTCACCGAGATCGACAGCGCCGACGACCGTCAGTGGCGCCACTACCGGGCCGCCGACGGCAACGTCTACGAGGTGATGGGTCCGCGCCTCGAGCGACGTCCCGGCTGAAGGTCGCGGTTCGCGCCGGCGGGTGCGACCGATTGGCCCGCGGCGGAAACTGGTCGATACTGCCGCCATGGCCACGCTCAGCTACGGAATGATCAGTTCACTCGACGGCTACGTCACCGGCGCCGACAGCAACTTCGCGTGGGCCGAACCGGACGCCGAGGTGCACCAGTTCGTCAACGACCGGGATCGAGGGATCGGCACCTACCTCTACGGACGCCGGATGTGGGAGACCATGAAGGTCTGGGGCGAGGACGACTGGCTGGCTGGCGAACCGGACGTCGTCCAGGACTACGCACAGCTGTGGCGCGATGCCGACAAGGTGGTCTTCTCCAGCACGCTGTCCTCGGTCGAGGAGCCACGGACGCGGCTCGAGCACAGCCTCGATCTCGACGCCATCCGCCGGCTGAAGGAGAGCGCGGACGCCGACCTCACCGTGGCCGGCCCCACCCTGGCCGCCCAGCTGCTGCGCGCCGGCCTGATCGACGAACTCACCATCTACCTGGCCCCCGCGGTGATCGGCAGCGGGGTCCGGTTGCTGCCGGAGGTGACGCTCACCCTGGAGTTGCTCGAGGAACAGCGCTTCGCGTCCGGCTTCGTCTTCCTGCGCTACGCCGTCCGGAACTGATGCCGGCTACCGCTGGTTGAGCTTGTCGAAACCGCCATCGTTGGTTGAGCTTGTCGAAGCCCGCTCGCCGGTTGAGCTTGTCGAACCTCGCGAGGCGACCAGCGCCAGCGCCCTCCTACCGGTAGTTGGCGAACTGGACCGGGAAGTCGTAATCGGCACCCTTGATCAGTTGCTGGCAGGCCTGCAGGTCGTCGCGCTTCTTGCTGAACACCCGCAGTTCGTCGCCCTGGATCTGAGTGCGGACGCCCTTCGGGCCTGAGTCGCGGATCAGCTTGGCGATCTTGCGGGCGTCGTCGCCCGAGATGCCCTGCTGCATGGTGGCGGTCAGCTTCCAGATCTTGCCGCTGATCCGCGGCTCGCCGGGCTTCAACGCCTTCAGATCGATCTTGCGCCGGACCAGCATGGTCTGCAGCACGTCGAGGATTGCCTTCACCCGCTCCTCGCCGGACGCCTCCATGTCGACCACGTCGTCGGCCACCTTGATCGCGGCGTCGGTACCCCGGAAGTCGTACCGGTTGCGGATCTCCTTAGCGGTCATGTTGACCGCGTTCTCCAGCTCCTGCTGGTCGAATTTGCTCACCACGTCGAAGGAGCTATCGCCTGCCATCGTCCGTCCTCATCTCTGCTTCGTCCCGATTGGTCCGCCCGCCGACAGTGTTGCTATGTTTGTCCTCGCCCACCAGCACGGCAGGTTGCCCGAGCGGCCAAAGGGAGCGGTCTGTAAAACCGTCGGCATCGCCTACGTAGGTTCGAATCCTACACCTGCCACCCGCGCGAAGTGGTCTCTGATAAGCCTGGATGGCGAGTTCGAGGCCACTTCTTCGGGTTCGGGCCTACTCTTGTTTCCATGATTGTGGAGCGAAGCGAGCTGCACGAGCTCGTCGACGCACTGCCCGCCGACCAAGTCGTTCGCGTGCTCGCCGACCTTCGTCGGTTGCTGCCCAGTCCTGCCACCGAGCCGGTCTGGCCACCGGTGTTCTTCGGCATGGGGGCCGATAAAGAAGGGCGTACCGATCTCTCGATGAGCGTGGATGAGATCCTCGCTGGCGGGTTCGGTTCGCCCCGTTCATGATCCTCTGCGACTCCGGCCCGCTCATCGCTCTCGCCGAGCGGCTTGATGTCCGCGAGGTCGCGACGCTCGATCAGCGCCACTTTCGAGTGGTTAGACCCAATCATGTGAATGCGTTGACGCTGCTGCCAGAGGCTCGCTGAGCGGCAGGCCTACCGCGCCGTGGCTTCGGTCTGTCCGATCGTGGCGAGCAATGGACGGCGGCAACGTGGGCTCATCGCTTCATCGGGCGCAGGGCCGGGGTGGCAGGTATGGAACGTCGGGAGGACAACGCACTGACGCGTGCCGAGCACGCGCCAGGCGACAATGTCGCCGGACTGCGACCGCATTGCGACATCGCGGCCACCCTCGGGACCTGCCCGGCCAATAGCGTGGACCCGTCAGTTCACGAAGGGATCACCATGACGAACCAGCGCCCCCGGCTCGCCCCAGTCCTCGCCGCCGCACTCGCGCTGCTGCTGAGCGCCGGCTGCAGCGTGGCGGTCACCGGGGAGTCGCCGTCCGCCTCACCGGCCACGACCCAGCCAGCCGCTCCGCCGTCCACGGCTGTGCCGTCGGCGAGCAAGGACGCCGTCCCGGCCGGTGCGATCGCCGTGGACACTCTGGTCACCCGCGCAACTAGGGACGCCGTGCGCACCACCGCGACCATCAAGGGCGACGCCGCCGGCACCCGCCACGACTCGGCGCTCTCGCTCTGGGCAGGCTGCGAGGGCACCCCGGACGAGGTCGTCTTCGGGGTCGGCGGTCACACCGTCTTCCAGGGCCAACTGGGGCTGCGGACGTCCGTCCCCGACGACATCGTGATCGAGGTCTTGATCCTGGCCGGCGGCGACCCCGTCCAGAACATCCGGCTGGACGGCAGCAACCCGACTCCGGCGCTGGTCCCGATCCGCTTCCTGCTCGACGGCAAGAAGACGGTCACCACCCAGACCAAGGTGGTCCGCGGCACCTGCGCCGACTCCGCCGACTCCTACGCGGTGCTGGTGGACGGCTATGTCTCCTGACCGCGCCCGGCTGCTGCTGGTCGACGACGACCCCGGCATCACCTCCGGGCTCAGTCCCATCCTGGAACGCGACGGCTTCGCGGTGACCATCGCCGAGGACGGCGCTGCTGCGCTCGCGACGGTGGCCGCCGGTGGCGTCGACATCGTGGTGCTGGACGTGATGATGCCCGGCCTGGACGGACGCGAAACCCTGCGCCGGCTGCGCCGCGACGGACACACCGTCCCGGTGGTGCTGCTCACCTCGGTGGGGGAGGCAGCGGAACGGGCCCGGGCACTGGACGAGGGAGCCGACGACTACTTGAACAAACCGTTCGACGCCGGTGAGTTGATCTCCCGGGTCCGCGCTGTGCTGCGCCGGAGTTCGGCCGGGAGACCCAGCCTGGCCAGCGCGTCCGTGCTCACCGCGGGCGAACTCACCGTGGATCGCTCTGCCCGCCGCGTCAGGCTGGCCGGACGCGAGGTCGCTCTCACCCCCAAGGCGTTCGCCCTGCTCGACCACCTGATCACCCACCCGGACGAGGTGGTCTCCAAACCGCGGCTGCTCGAGGTGGTCTGGGGCTATGACGACCCGGTCGGCACCCGCGCCATCGATCACCGGATCTCCGAACTGCGCCGGGTGCTGGCCGACGATCCGGCCCATCCGCGCTGGATCCGCACCGTGCCCGGCGTCGGCTACGCCTTCGTCGCCCCGGTCAGCCAGGCCCCGGTCAGCCAGGCCCCGGTCGGCCCGGCCCCGGTCGGCCCGGCCCCGATCAATCCGGGCAGCCGATGACCCCCGCGAACCGGGTCGCGGCGGCGGTCGCCGCGGTCGGACTGCTCAGTTCCCTGATCGTGTGGCTGGTGGTGCCGCAGACCCGGGTGGTCTTCGCCGTCGCGCCCGCGCTGCTGATGGCGCTGCTCACCGTACTGATCGCCGGCACCGCGCTCGCCTTCGGACGCCTCGCCCGCGGAAGGGCGCGCCTGCAGGCCCTGGGTGACCAGCGCGTGGCCATGGCCGCCCAGGAGGTCGAGTCCCGGCTGGGCGCCGAACGTGGACGGCTGCTCGGCCGGATCGACCACGAGCTGAAGAATCCGGTGATGGCCACCAACCTGGCCCTGGACGCGTTGCGTGCCGCCCCACCGGGCAGCCCGCAGGCCACAGACGCCGTCGAGGTGATCGCCACCCAGTCGGCCCGGCTGGGCGCGCTGCTCACCTCGCTGCGCAAGATCGCCGATGTCGAGCACCGCGACCTGGACATCGAACCGGTCGATCTCGGCGAACTGCTCACCGCCGTCCGGGACGCCTGCTCGACCACCCCGTCCGGGCGCCAGCGGCAGTGGTCGCTCAACCTGCCGCAGGCACCGTGGCCGCTGCCCGCCATCGCCGGCGATCCCGACCTGCTCTACCTGGCGCTCTACAACCTGACCGACAACGCCGTGAAGTACTCCAGGCCGGGCGACCGGATCGAGATCAGGGCCGCCGAATCCGAGGGCGGCATCGGCATCGTGGTCGCCGACACCGGCGCCGGCATCCCGGCCGAGGAAGTGCCTGACGTCTTCGACGAGCTGTCCCGGGCGTCCACCGCGCGCGGCATTCCCGGCCAGGGCCTCGGCCTGGCCCTGGTCCGCTCGGTCGCCGGACGGCACGGCGGCCGCGTCCACCTCGACTCCCGGATCGGCGTCGGCACGTCGGTGTCGCTCTGGCTGCCCGTCCGACCCCCCACCCAGAACCCCGAAAGGAAGGCCTGATGTCCACGTCCCGCCTGCTGGTCGGCGCCGCCGCCGGCGCCCTGATTCTGACCGGCTGCTCGGTCAGCGTCAGCGCGTCGCCCTCGGCCACACCGACGGTCGAGACCCCTGTCTCCACCGAACCGATGCCACCGCCCAGCTCCAGCAGCACCGGACCCACGGCGGAGAACGCCGTACCCGGCTACGCCGTCGGCGCCGCACCGCCGGTGCCGCTGTTCAGCCTGCCGGACATCTCCCGGGTGTCCAGCGCCGGCAAGGAACTGCGCGACAAGCTCAAGGTCGAGATCAAGGACGTTCCGGGCGTCAAGGTCACCGCCGTCCGGTGCGGCAAGGACGGCGAGTACAGCAACGCCGACTCCGGCCTGGTGCTCTACGGCGACGGCTCCGGCTCGTACGTCGGGGCCGACGGCAGCTACACCCGCGGCCGGGACGGCTCCGAGACCTCGGTCAGCGACCGTGAGTCGATCACCCGCAACGGCAAAGGCGGCGGCACCTACGTCAGCGGCAAGGTGTCGATCAGCAACAACGGGGACGGCTCCGGCACCTTCGTGGACTCGGCAATCTCGGTCACCATCGACGGCAAGGGCGGCGGAACCTACGTCAGCGCGGCCGAGTCGATCAGCAATGACGGCGACGGCTCCGGCACGTACGTGAGCGGCAAAGTGTCGATCAGTAACAACGGTGACGGTTCCGGGACCTACGTGGACGGCCAGGTGTCGATCAGCAACGACGGCCGGGGGAGTGCTTCCGTGGTCGGGCCGAGCTTCTCCGGGACGGTGCTGGCCGACCCGCTGGCGCCGGTGCCGCCGCTGGGCAAATTCCCGCCGGTGCAGCAGCTGCTGCCCAAGGTCGACATCTGCGGTTTCGTGATCACCCTGGCCGACGGGGTGCTGTTCGACTTCGACAAGGACAACATCCGTTCCGACGCGTCGGCCACCCTGGACCAGGTCGCCAAGGCGCTCACCAAGGTGGGCAACCACCAGATCCGGATCAGCGGGCACACCGATGCCATCGGCACCGACACCTACAACCAGGATCTGTCCGAGCGGCGGGCGTCCTCGGTGGAGCAGGCGCTCCGGCAGCGGGGCGTGTCGGCACCGATGACGGCCAAGGGCCACGGCGAGTCCCGTCCGGTCGCACCGAACGAACTCAAGGGCAAGGACAACCCGGCCGGTCGCCAGCTCAACCGCCGGGTGGAGATCTTCGTCCGCGGCTGAGTGCTGGCCCCGCGCGCCACTCCGCCCCAGACGAACCCGTCGGCCCGGCCCGCCCGCACCCCGCGCTCCCCGAACTATTCAGGGCTCGCCGAACTCGGCGGTGGGCTCTAGTGGTCGTCGCAACACGTGGTGTGGGAGGTGTTGTGGTGCGGAGGCCGGGACGGCCGGTGGGTGGCCGGCTGGGAGGCGGTGTTCGGATCGGTTCTGGGAGGCGTTGCGGGCCGGGGAGACGGTGAGGGACGCGGCCCGCGCCGGCCGTCCGCGCGACCTCCCGGATGTCGCAGCGGCTAGCGGGAACGCCCCCTACACTGACCGCATGCTGATGCAGCGTGGCTTACCCCTGCCCGCGCCGGAGCTTCCGGCCGGGATCACCCTCCGTCCTCAGGTGCCCTCGGACGCTGAGGCGCTGGGCGCGCTGTACTGGGACTCCTACCCCAAGGGTGCGGCGGCGGTCGATCTCGAGGACGCCGTGGAGGAGATGGAGGGCGTCTTCGCAGGTGAGTACGGCACCCCGGTCGACGCGGCGTCCCTGGTCGTCGCAGACGCCGACGGGAACCTGCTCGGCTGCATCCAGACCGTCACCAGCCCGCCCTGGGAAGGCATTCCCGCGGTGCCGTTCGTGATCGAACTCTTCGTCCACCCCGAGCACCGGCGGCGCGGGCTGGGCACCGTGCTGCTGCTCTCGGCCGCCCAGGCCTGTCACGACAGCGGCTGGGAGAGCATGGCCCTGAACGTCCAGGAAGAGACCGCCGCCGACGCGTCCCAGCTCTACCAGCGGTTCGGGTTCGTCGAGATCACCCCGGTCGGCGCGGGCGAGAGCCCCTCGATTTGAGGGCGGCGCGAAACCTCGTGTAGTGTTTCACGCGGTTCAGGCCCCTATAGCTCAGTCGGCAGAGCGTCTCCATGGTAAGGAGAAGGTCTGCGGTTCGATTCCGCATGGGGGCTCTGCGTTTGGGGTTGATGGAACAAACCGCCCATCGTGCCCGTTGGGTACTCCGAACGGGCGGCGGGATAGCTCAGGCGGTAGAGCAAGCGGCTCATAATCGCTGTGTCGCGGGTTCGAGTCCCGCTCCCGCTACCAAGAACCAGCAACTGCACGACGAGAGAGAGCAACGGCCATGGCCAAGAAGCAGTCGGAGATCCGTCCGAAGATCACCTTGGCGTGCACCGAGTGCAAGGAGCGCAACTACATCACCAAGAAGAACCGGCGCAACGACCCGGATCGTCTTGAGCTGAAGAAGTTCTGCCCCAAGTGCCACCTGCACACCGCGCACCGCGAGACCCGCTGAGCGTAGCCACGCCTACCAGGCCGCCCGTCTGACGGGCGGCCTTTTGGCGTGCCGCGATGTTCGTCGATGAACGGCGCGGCACGTACTTCCCCTCTGGTCGGGGGTCGGCCCCTTGGGTGACTCGCCCGGACGCGGTGCCCAGCGAAGTTGTCCGGCCTCGTCCGCTGCGGCCGGCGATCCCTCGGTATGCCCGGCTGACCGCCCCGCGAGACGCATTGCCTCCCTGCGTGCGTGGTCGGAGATCCAGTCCGCGCCGCCCGGCCAGGGAGTGGCGAGGTCGAGATCGCTCACCGATGGTGAAAAGGACTTGCGGATTTCGGGTTGCGACACGAGATCGGCGAGGTTTCCCCCATCGGACGGCGATGTCGAGATCGCCGACCCCCGGCGACCGTGCGAGCCAACCCCTCGGCGACCGTGCGAGCCAAGCCCCCGGCGACCCGGCACCGGCACACGCACTACCCTGTCGCCATGATCAGCGAGATCCACGTCGGGCGGAGTTACCCGCCCACGGCGCCGTACGTCGTCAGCGCCGCCAAGGTGGCCGAGTTCGCCACCGCGCTGGGCGATGCCGGCAATCCGGCCTACTCGAGCCCGGACGCCGTCGCACCGCCCACCTTCGCCGCGGTGCTCTCCTCGGCAGCCTGGGGAGCGATGTTCGACGACCCGGAACTCGAGCTCTCGCTGAGCAGCACCGTGCACACCGACCAGCGGTTCAGGTGGCGGCGTCCGCTGCGGGTGGGGGACGCCGTGACCGCCACGCTGACCATCGAGCGGGTCCGGGCTCGCGGCACCAGCGCCTTCATCTCGATCACCGTCGCATTGGACGCCGACGGCGAGCGGGTCTGCGACGCCGCGTCCACGCTGCTGCACAGCTGGCCCGACCAGGAGGCGGCATGACCCAGATCGAGGCCGGCACCGCCTTGCCCAGCATCACCGCCACCCTCACCCGCGAGACGCTGGTCCGCTACGCGGGGGCGTCCACCGACTTCAACCCGATCCACTACTCCGACGCCGCCGCTGTCGCGCTCGGCCTGCCGGGGGTGATCGCCCACGGCATGCTCACCATGGGCACCGCGCTCCGGGTGGTCACCGACTGGTGCGGCGACCCCTCCCGAGTGCTCAGCTACTACGTCCGATTCGTCAAGTCGATCACGGTCGAGGACACCATCGAAGGAGCCACGGTCACCTTCGGCGGCACGGTCAGCAAGGTTGAGGACGGCGTCGCCACCGTCACCATCGACGCTCTCTTCAACGGCACCAAGGTGCTCGGCGGCGCCAAGGCGGAGGTGCGCGTTGACTGACCTGCTCGCCGGCAGCACCACCCGTCTCGCCGACCACACCACGCTGCGGGTCGGCGGACCGGCCCGCACCTGGATCGAAGCCACCACCGAGGCCGAGTTGGTCGACGCGGTCCGGACGGCGGACGCGGCCGGCGAACCGGCGCTGGTCCTCGGCGGCGGCTCCAACGTCCTGGTCTCCGACGACGGCTTCGACGGAACCGTGGTACACGTCGCCACTCGCGGGATCACCCTGGCCGGCGGCTCCTGCACCATCGACGAACCCGGCGCGGCGATGTGCGGGGGAGCGGTGATCGAGGTCGCCGCCGGTGAGAACTGGGACGACTTCGTCGCCCACGCCATCGCCCAGGAGTGGCGCGGCATCGAGGCGTTGTCCGGCATCCCCGGCAGCGTCGGCGCCACCCCGATCCAGAACGTCGGCGCCTACGGCCAGGAGGTCGCCGACTGGCTGTGGTCGGTGCGCACCTGGGACCGCCGGGCCAACGCCTTCCGCACTTTCGCGGTGGGCGACTGCGGCCTCGGCTATCGGACGTCGCGGTTCAAGGCCGAACCCGGTCGCTACCTGGTGCTCAGCGTCACCTTCCAGTTCCGCCAGGGCACCATGTCGGCACCGCTGCGGTTCGGCGAGTTGAGCCGGCGGCTCGAGACCGACGCCCGCGGACGCGCCCCGATGACCGATGTCCGGGACGCCGTGCTCGAGTTGCGGCGCGGCAAGGGCATGGTGCTGGACGCCGCCGACCACGACACCTGGAGCGCCGGCTCGTTCTTCACCAACCCGATCCTGGACGCCGACCAGGCCGCCGGCCTGCCCGAAGCGGCGCCCCGCTTCCCGGGCCCGGACGGCCGGGTCAAGACCAGTGCTGCTTGGCTGATCGAAGCGGCGGGCTTCCACAAGGGCTTCGGCTCGCCGCCGGCGACGTTGTCGACCAAGCACACGCTGGCGCTCACCAACCGTGGCGGAGCCAGCAGCGACGACCTGGTCGCACTGGCCGGCGAGGTCCGCGACGGCGTCCGGAAGGCGTTCGGGATCACGCTGGTCCCCGAGCCCGTGCTCGTCGGAGTCGCCTTAGACTGAGGGCCATGTCCCTCTTCAGCGCTATTCCGCTTGCCCCGCGCGACCCGATCCTGGGTCTCACCGAGGCGTTCGTCGCCGACACCAACCCGAGCAAGGTCAATCTCGGCGTCGGCGTCTACCAGGACGCCACCGGCAAGCTCCCGCTGCTGGAGTGCATCCGGCGTGCCGAGCAACGGCTGGCCGAAGATCCCAAGCCGCGCGGCTACCTGCCGATCGACGGCCTGCCCGGCTACACCAAGGCGGTCCGCGAGTTGGTATTCGGCGCCGACTCGCTCGCCGTCGCGCAGGGCCGGGTGGTCACCGTCCAGGCCCTCGGCGGCACCGGAGCGCTGAAGATCGGTGCCGACTTCCTGCGTCGCTTCGCCCCGGACGCGAAGGTGCTGATCTCGGATCCGTCCTGGGAGAACCACGAGGCGCTGTTCACCCGGGCCGGCTTCACCGTCGAGACCTACCGTTACTTCGACGCCGCGGCGAACGGCGTCGACATCGAGGGCATGCTGGCCGACCTGACGGCCGCGCCGTCCGGAACGATCGTGGTGCTGCACGCCTGCTGCCACAACCCGACCGGCTACGACCTCACCGCGCAGCAGTGGGAGCGGGTGATCGAGACGGTCACCGCGGCCGGGCTGATCCCGTTCCTCGACATGGCCTACCAGGGCTTCTCCGAGTCGCTGGACGCCGACGGCGCCGTCGTCCGACGGTTCGCGGACACCGGTCTGCCGGTGCTGGTCTCCACCTCGTTCTCCAAGAGCCTCAGCCTCTACGGCGAGCGGGTCGGCGCACTGTCGGTTGTCTGCGCGGACGCCGAGGAGGCCGTCCGGCTGCTGTCCCAGGACAAGATCGTGATCCGGACCAACTTCTCCAACCCGCCCACCCACGGCGCACAGCTGGCCGCCACGGTGCTCACCGATCCCGAGCTGCGCACCTTGTGGGAGGCGGAACTGGGGGAGATGCGCGACCGGATCAAGGCCATGCGGCAGCGCCTGGTGGATGGCTTGGAGGCGGCCGGCATCGCCGACATGGGGTTCATCGCCACCCAGGTCGGCATGTTCAGCTACTCGGGCCTGACCAAGCAGCAGATGGTCGCGCTGCGCGAACAGCACGGGGTCTACGGCACCGACAAGGGCCGGATCTGTGTCGCGGCGCTCAACGAGGGCAACGTCGAGCACGTATGCGCGGCGATCGCCGCCGTCCGGCAGGCCTGAGCCGGGTCGCGGCGGGTGGCCGGTTCGACTCGACTCGGCAAGCCCGCTAGAATCCTTGTCTTGGTGGCCTCACCTCAGTTGGCCCATGCCCACAACGCTCACAAGGCGCTGGGAATGGTGCTCACAAGGCGTCCGGACCGGCGGGGCCGGGCCACCGCGAAGGGCAATAGCTCAATTGGCAGAGCAGCGGTCTCCAAAACCGCAGGTTGGGGGTTCAAGTCCCTCTTGCCCTGCTGGGACACCCGAGTGCGAAGGATGATGTGTGGCGGACAAGGACAATGCCGACGGCGACAACGGCGTTCCGGCTGCCCAGGATCCGGCCCTCGAGGTAGCGCGGACGGCGGCGAGCAGCCGCCCGGTTCGTAAGTCGGCACCGGCGGAAGCCGCGGACGGCAAGAAGGACCACGCGACTCCCAAGCAGCGCTCGGGCGGCACCGCCCGGGCGAAGAAGCGCACCACCCCGGCCGGATTCGTTCGCGAATCCGCTGGCGAACTGCGCAAGGTGGTCTGGCCGACGGCGACCCAGCTGCGGCAGTACTTCGTCGTGGTGCTGGTCTTCGTCCTGCTGGTGATCCTCTACGTCAGCGCGCTCGACCTGCTGTTCGGCTGGGGTCTGCTGCAGATCTTCGGCTGAGCCCGAGAAGTCAACGAGAGAAGCAAATCTGTGTCTGATACGCATGCCACCAACGAGCCCGAGTTCGAGATCGACCTCGGGCCGGCCGATGCCGCCGCACCGTCGGACGACTTCGAGTTGGACCTGAGCATCGACTCCTCCGACGAGGCCGACGACGGCCTCTCGATCGACCTCAGCGAACCCGAGCCCGAGCCGTCCGCCGACGATGAAGCGGACGCCGGCGACGAGGCCGTCCTGGAGGCGCTGCACCAGCAGCTGCGCGGCCAGATCGGTGACTGGTACGTGATTCACACCTACTCCGGCATGGAGAACCGGGTGAAGCAGAACCTCGATTCCCGGGTGAAGACGCTCGGCATGGAGGAGTACATCTTCGAGACCGTGGTGCCCACCGAAGAGGTCGTCGAGACCCGCAGCGGCACCCGCAAGACGGTCACCCGGACGGTGCTGCCGGGCTACGTGCTGGTGCGGATGGAGCTGACCGACGGCTCCTGGGCCGCCGTCCGGCACACCCCGTCGGTGACCGGCTTCGTCGCCCACGCCAACGCGCCGGTTCCGCTTTCGCTCGACGAGGTGCACAAGATGCTGGCCCCGGCCGCGCTGGCCAAGGCCGCCGCCGCGGCGTCCGGCCCGAAGAAGCGGACCCGCAAGGTCGAGGTCGCCGACTTCAAGGTCGGCGACTCCGTCATGGTCGTCAACGGCCCCTTCTCCGGGGTGCATGCGACGATCACCGAGATCAACGCGAACAGCCAGCGGCTCAAGGCCCTGGTGGAGATCCTGGGTCGGGAGACCCCGGTCGACCTTACGTTCAACCAGATCGCCAAGGTTTAGTTCGCGCACCGTTACACAACCAGTTAAGGACCCACACACATGCCTCCCAAGAAGAAGGTAGCGGCCATCGTCAAGGTCGCCCTGAACGCGGGCGCGGCGACCCCGGCTCCGCCGGTCGGCACCGCGCTCGGCCCGCACGGCGTCAACATCATGGAGTTCTGCAAGCGGTACAACGCAGAAACCGAAGCCATGCGCGGCAACGTGATCCCGGTCGAGATCACCATTTACGAAGACCGCACGTTCACGTTCGTCACCAAGACCCCGCCGGCCGCCGAGCTGATCAAGAAGGCCGCCGGCGTCAAGAGCGGCTCCGCGCGCCCGCACACCGACAAGGTCGGCAGCATCACCGCCGCCCAGGTCCGTGAGATCGCCACCACCAAGCTGCCCGACCTGAACGCCAACGACATCGAGGCCGCCGCCAAGATCGTCGAGGGCACCGCCCGCTCGATGGGCATCACCGTCGCCGGCTGACGCCAACCACCGCCGGTCGAGCTTGTCGAGACCGGCACCCCGTTGGTCGAGCGTGTCGAGACCTCGGAACTGAACACCCAACCCAGCGGCAGGACCCACGTCCGGACCGCGCCTGGCAGATCGGCCACACGAGGCCGACATCACAAGGAGACCAGTAATGAAGCGAAGCAAGGCTTACCGCGCCGCCGCCGACAAGCGCGACGCGGAGCAGGCGTACACCCCGGAGGAGGCCCTGGCGATCGTCAAGACCAACGCCAGCGCCAAGTTCGACGAGACAGTCGAGGTCGCGATGCGGCTCGGCGTCGACCCGCGGAAGGCGGACCAGATGGTCCGCGGCACCGTGAACCTTCCCAACGGCACCGGCAAGACGGCAAGGGTCCTCGTCTTCGCCACCGGTGAGAAGGCCGCGGACGCCACCGCCGCAGGCGCCGACGAGGTCGGTGCCGACGAGCTGATCGAGAAGATCACCGGCGGTTACCTCGACTTCGACGCCGTCGTCGCCACCCCGGACATGATGGGCAAGGTCGGACGCCTGGGCCGGGTCCTCGGTCCGCGCGGCCTGATGCCGAACCCGAAGACCGGCACCGTCACGATGGATGTGGCCAAGGCCGTCACCGACATCAAGGGCGGCAAGATCGAGTTCCGCGTCGACCGGCACGCAAACCTGTGCTTCATCGTCGGCAAGGCCTCGTTCAGCCCCGAGCAGCTGAGCCAGAACTACTTCGCCGCCCTGGACGAGGTGCTGCGGCTCAAGCCGTCCTCGTCCAAGGGCCGGTACCTGAAGAAGGTCACCGTGTCGTCCACGATGAGCCCCGGCGTCGGTGTTGACCCGACCCGGACCAAGCCCGCCGAGGTCTGAGCGCGATCCACACCCGGCAACGGCCCGGCGTCCCCCATGGGATGCCGGGCCGTTCCGCGCCCCCCGGCCCGAGCGCGGAGCGACCGGCGGCCGATTTGGCCGGGCCGGACGCCGTGGCATAGACTGAGCGGAGCCGAAGACCGCTGGTGACACCACTCGGTGTCCTAAGGATCAACGATCGCCCGCGCAGGTACTCCAGAACAGCTCGTCACGAGTTCGCCCCGGGTAGCCCTGCGCGCCGGGGTTTTTCCATGTCCGAGGCAGATCAACGGAAGTGGGAAGGAGACTCATGGCGAGCGCCGATAAGGCCGCAGCCGTTGCGGAGCTGAAGGACAGCTTCACCAACGCGGCTGCCGCTGTACTGACCGAGTACCGCGGTCTCACCGTGAAGAGCCTGCAGGAGTTGCGCAGGTCCTTGGGTGAGAACGCCACCTATGCCGTTGCGAAGAACACGCTGACCACGATCGCTGCCCGCGAGGCGGGCATCGAGGGCCTGGAGGCGCAGCTCTCCGGTCCCACCGCGATCGCGTTCATCTCCGGGGACGTCGCCGACGTCGCCAAGGGACTGCGTGACTTCGCGAAGGCGAACCCGCATCTGGTCATCAAGGGTGGCGTCATGGACGGTCGTGTCCTGGACGCCGAAGGGGTCAAGAAGCTGGCTGACCTGGAGTCCCGCGAGGTGCTCCTGGCGAAGCTGGCCGGCGCGATGAACGGCAACCTGGCGAAGGCCGCGGGCCTGTTCGCCGCCCCGCTCAGCCAGGCCGCTCGCGTCCTGGCCGCCCTGTCCGAGCAGAAGCAGGCCGGGGACGCCCCGGCAACCGATGCAGCGCCCGCTGCGGAGGCCACCGAAGACGCGGCTGACGCTGCATCGAAGTAAGAACGAAAGGACCATCATCATGGCGAAGATCAGCACCGACGACCTCCTTGACGCCTTCAAGGAGATGACCCTGATTGAGCTCTCCGAGTTCGTGAAGCAGTTCGAGGACACCTTCGGCGTGACCGCCGCCGCTCCGGTGGCCGCGGCCGCCGCGCCGGCCGCCGCCGGTGGTGGCGAGGCCGCCGAGGAGGAAGAGGTCAGCAACGAGGTCGACGTGATCCTCGAGTCCGTCGGCGACAAGAAGATCCAGGTCATCAAGGAGGTGCGCGCGCTCACCAGCCTGGGCCTCAAGGAGGCCAAGGACCTGGTCGAGGCCGCTCCGAAGGCCGTCCTGGAGAAGGTCGCTCGCGACGTTGCGGCCAAGGCGAAGGAGGCCCTGGAGGCCGCCGGCGCCGCCGTCTCGGTCAAGTGAACTGAGACACCGCTCAGCTGACACCTGCGGCGGCGGAACCCCGATCGGGTTCCGCCGCCGCAAGTCGTTGTGAGCGCAGTCGCCACCATGCAGCAATCGGCGGCGGAGTTAAACTCCGCCGCCGATCTCTGTGTCTTCTCGGGGGGTGGGTTGGGCTGGCTTGTAAGGGTCAGCGATGCCCGAGCCGGGAGCTGACGGGCCAATCACCGAAGCCACCCCATGCGTGGTTGGAGGTCTGCGCAGCAACCGGCACAATGCCGATTGCGAGGAGCGCCGCGACGGCAACCACGGACTTGCGGATCATCTTGTTCATGGTGTGTTGTCCCCCGGTAGATCGACGAGGATGTTGTTGACAAAAGCTATCGAGACTTGACGGACATGTCAACTAATCGTCAGACTGGGGTGCGAAAGTCCGGAGGAGGTGTGTCTTGACCACTTCGCTGAGCCACGATGGGTTCGGCGCGCGACTCCGAGCGACGCGCAAGAAGGTCGGCATGTCGCAGGCGGAGCTTGGCGGGAAGCGCTACACCGGCAGCTACATCTCCCACCTCGAGAGTGGGCGCCGCGCGGCATCGCACGACGTGATCGAATTCTTGTCGATGCGCCTGGGAGTCACCGCCGACGAGCTGGGGATGGACCCGTCCATTCCGGAGACGATCGACAGCCTCGACAACAATCGTGCGCTGGAGCATCTGCTGGTTGCCGAACGCGCCTGGTACGACCGGGACTGGGCGACCGCCGGCGAGCTGGCGACGCGGGCGGCGGCATCGGCGCTGAGCGCAGGGCAGCCGGAGCGGCATTGGCAGGCGCTGTACGTGCAGGCCCAGGCGGCCCTGGCCGAAGGTGACTTCGCTGACGCGATCCATTTCGCGGAGCGGCTGGCCAGTCACCAGGTGGCGGCTGCGTCGCCAACGCTGCGAGCTCAGGCTTTGTGCTTGTCCGCGACCGCCCACCGCGTCGGCGACGAGCTTCCGATGGCACTGGTGCACGCTGGCCAGGCGGTGGTGCTCGCCGCCGAAGCACCCGCGATCGTGATGGCGGACGCGCTGATGTGCTTGATCAGCGCCGCGCTCGAGGCGGGCCGTCCGACTGCTGAGACCGACCGGCTCAGGAACCGGCTTGAAGAGGTCTCGCTGCAGATCGAGTCGGCCCACGCGCGCGGGGTCGTCTACTGGGCGTTGGGCACTGCGGCCTTCAAGTCCGATCATGTCGCCAAGGGCCTCGAACTGCACGATCTGGCCTTGGAGCTGCTCAGCCCGCGTCGCGACCTGCGGATGTGGCTACGGCTCAACCGGTCGGCGGCCAACTGCCGGCTGGACGCCGGGATCGTCGAGGGGGTTCGTGAGCTGCTCGAGGTGGCCAGGGGCGGGCTCAACCTGATCGGCAGCGCGTTCGACGTCTTCGAGTTGCGGCTCGCTGAGGCGAAGTTGACGCTCCAAGAGGGACGCCCGCGCGAGGCGCGCGAGTTGGCGATCGCGTTGCTGGCCGACCCGGCCTTGCGCCCCGCGGTGATCAGCAACGGCAAGGGCGAGGAGTTGCTCGCCGAGATCGAGTTGGATCTCGGCAGCGTCAGCGCTGCCCGGGCGGCGTTCATCCGTGCGGCCGGCCGGTACGGCGAGCAGGAGCAGTTCCGGCAGGCGAGCCAGTGCTGGCAGCGGGCTGTCTCCCTTGAGGGACTGTACGACCAGAATATGGACGCGGCGCCAGCAGACATTTGACAACACTGTCAAGTCGTGGTGGGATTACTGCATCGACGGCACAACCCCCCGATAGTGCGGTCGATGGGCACTGCTGATCGGTGTTCGCCTTGTGAGTTTCCTCCCGTTGCCCGAGGCGAGCACCGATTCAGTGCGTTCTGGGGCAATCTCACCCGCGAACGCCTGGTGCGCCGCTGTCAGGCCTTGACAGCTCCGTGTCGCATCGGCGCCGAGTCCCGGTCACACCGCCATCGCGGTCCCAGTCCGTTCACCTCGAGGTCGGCACCGAGCCGTGCCGCGGCGTCGCCGGACCCGGCCAGGTCACCTTGCGGAAACCGGACGGAGCCCCGACAACCGAGAAACCCCGCGGGGGAGCCGAACTTGGCCGCACGATCGTCCGGTCACGCGGCCGGATCCGGCCAAGCGCGGTTCCCGGCTTCGCCACCGTGGCTTCGACCCGACGAACCGACTTGCGAAGCGGCCGCTGGTGGACTATCGTGCTTGTTTGCCCATCGCTCACCTACGACCCGTGATTTGACGCGGGCCGTTCTGCGTGCAAAGAACCGGCTCACACCGGGTTTCTTGGAAGGACCATCACCTTGGCCGTCTCGCGCTCTGCGTCGAAGAACACCAATGTCGTCTCCGCTTCCGGACGGATCTCATTCGCCAAGATCGCCGAACCCCTCGAGGTCCCGAATCTGCTCGACCTGCAGATCGAGTCCTTCGACTGGCTGGTCGGCAACCAGACCTGGCGCAACCGGGTGGCGGCTGCCCTCGCCGAGGGTCGCACCGACGTCAACACCAAGTCCGGCCTGGAAGAGATCTTCGAGGAGATCTCGCCGATCGAGGACCTGTCGCAGACCATGTCGCTGTCGTTCCGCGACAACCGCTTCGAAGACCCGAAGCACTCCGTCGAAGAGTGCAAGGACCGCGACGTCACCTACGCGGCGCCG
This sequence comes from Micropruina sp., assembly GCF_047602385.1. Taxonomy (GTDB): domain Bacteria; phylum Actinomycetota; class Actinomycetes; order Propionibacteriales; family Propionibacteriaceae; genus Micropruina. The sequence goes on along the minus strand of NZ_JASGHL010000004.1, from coordinate 272,388 downwards.
CTGTTCGTGACCGCCGAGTTCATGAACAACGACACCGGCGAGATCAAGAGCCAGACCGTGTTCATGGGCGACTTCCCGCTGATGACCGACAAGGGCACCTTCATCATCAACGGCACCGAGCGCGTCGTCGTCTCGCAGCTGGTCCGCTCGCCGGGTGTCTACTTCGAGCAGACCCCGGACAAGACCTCCGACAAGGACATCTTCACCTGCAAGATGATTCCGAGCCGGGGTGCCTGGCTTGAGTTTGAGGTGGACAAGCGCGACATGGTCGGCGTCCGGCTCGACCGCAAGCGCAAGCAGAACGTCACGGTGCTGCTCAAGGCGCTGGGCTGGACGAACGAGCAGATTCTGGCCGAGTTCGGCGAGTACGAGTCGATGCGGCTCACCCTGGAGAAGGATCACACCGCGAACACCGACGAGGCGCTGCTGGACATCTACCGCAAGCTGCGTCCGGGCGAGCCGCCGACCCGCGAGGCCGCGCAGGCGATGTTGGAGAACTACTACTTCAACCCGAAGCGCTACGACCTGGCCAAGGTCGGCCGGTACAAGATCAACAAGAAGCTGGGCCTCACCGAGCCGTTCGACAAGCAGGTGCTGACCGTCGACGACATCGTCGCGGCGATCCGCTACGTGGTGGCGTTGCACGAGGGACGCGAGCAGCTCGGCGACCTGATCGTCGAGACCGATGACATCGACCACTTCGGCAACCGCCGGCTGCGGACCGTGGGCGAGCTGATCCAGAACCAGCTCCGGATCGGCCTGGGACGGCTCGAGCGCACCGTGCGCGACCGGATGACCACCCAGGACATCGAGGCGATCACGCCGCAGACCCTGATCAACATCCGTCCGGTGTCGGCGGCGCTGAAGGAGTTCTTCGGCACCTCGCAGCTGTCCCAGTTCATGGACCAGACCAACCCGGTCGCCGGCCTGACCCACAAGCGCCGGCTCTCGGCACTGGGCCCGGGGGGCCTCTCCCGTGACCGGGCGGGCATGGAGGTCCGTGACGTCCACCACAGCCACTACGGCCGGATGTGCCCGATCGAGACCCCGGAAGGCCCGAACATCGGCCTGATCGGCTCGCTCGCCTCCTTCGCCCGGGTGAACGCGTTCGGCTTCATCGAGACCCCGTACCGCAAGGTGATCGACGGCCGGGTCGCCGACCAGGTGGACTACCTGACCGCCGACGAGGAGGACCGTTACGTCATCGCGCAGGCCAACGCCTCGCTGGACGCCGACGGCAACTTCGCCGAGGACCGGGTGCTGGTCCGGACCAAGCACGGCGACGCCGACGAGGTGGCCCCGGCCGACGTCCAGTACATGGACGTCTCGCCGCGCCAGATGGTCTCGGTGGCGACCGCGCTGATCCCGTTCCTCGAGCACGACGACGCGTCCCGGGCCCTGATGGGTGCGAACATGCAGCGCCAGGCGGTGCCGCTGATCCGCAACGAGGCGCCGTTCGTCGGCACCGGCATGGAGTACCGCGGTGCGGTCGACGCCGGGGACGTCACGGTGGCCGAGAAGGCCGGCGTGGTCACCTCGGTGAGCGCCGACATCATCGACGTGGCCAACGACGACGGCAGCTACCGCAGCTACCGGCTGGCGAAGTTCACTCGGTCGAACCAGGCCACCTGCATCAACCAGCGGCCGCTGGTCGCCGAGGGCGAGCGGGTCGAGGTCGGTTCGCCGCTGGCCGACGGTGCCTGCACCGACAACGGTGAGATGGCGCTGGGCCGCAACCTGCTGGTCGCGTTCATGCCGTGGGAGGGTCACAACTACGAGGATGCGATCATCCTCAGCCAGCGCCTGGTGCAGGACGACGTGCTCACCTCGATCCACATCGAGGAGCACGAGATCGACGCGCGTGACACCAAGCTGGGCGCCGAGGAGATCACCCGGGACATCCCGAACATCGGCGATGACATGCTGGCCAACCTGGACGAGCGCGGCATCATCCGGATCGGTGCCGAGGTCGGCACCGGCGACATCCTGGTCGGCAAGGTCACCCCGAAGGGCGAGACCGAGCTCACCCCGGAAGAGCGGCTGCTTCGCGCCATCTTCGGCGAGAAGGCCCGCGAGGTGCGCGACACGTCCATGAAGGTGCCGCACGGCGAGACCGGCACGGTGATCGGCGTCCGGGTCTTCGACCGCGAAGAGGGCGACGAGCTGCCCCCGGGCGTCAACCAGCTGGTCCGGGTCTACGTGGCCCAGAAGCGGAAGATCTCCGACGGCGACAAGCTCGCCGGACGGCACGGCAACAAGGGCGTGATCTCCAAGATCCTGCCGGTCGAGGACATGCCGTTCCTGGAGGACGGCACGCCCGTCGACATCGTGCTGAACCCGCTCGGTGTGCCGTCCCGGATGAACGTCGGCCAGGTGCTGGAGACGCATCTGGGCTGGGTCGCCAAGACCGGCTGGGACATCGACGGCGTCGACGAGCCGTGGGCCAACCGGCTCAAGGAGGTCGGCCTGGGCCGGGTGGAGGGCGATGCCCGACTGGCCACCCCGGTCTTCGACGGTGCCAACGAGCACGAGATCGCCGGCCTGCTCGAGCACGGCCTGCCGCAGCGGGACGGGATGAACCTGGTCGACGCCGGTGGCAAGGCGCAGCTGTTCGACGGACGTTCCGGCGAGCCGTACCCGGAGCGGGTCGGTGTCGGCTACATCTACATGCTGAAGCTGCACCACCTGGTGGACGACAAGATCCACGCCCGCTCGACCGGTCCGTACTCGATGATCACCCAGCAGCCGCTGGGCGGCAAGGCGCAGTTCGGTGGCCAGCGGTTCGGTGAGATGGAGGTGTGGGCGCTGGAGGCCTACGGTGCCGCCTGGGCGCTGCAGGAGCTGCTCACCATCAAGTCCGACGACGTGCCGGGCCGGGTCAAGGTCTACGAGGCGATCGTCAAGGGTGAGAACATCCCCGAGCCGGGCATCCCCGAGTCGTTCAAGGTGCTGGTCAAGGAGATGAAGTCGCTCTGCCTGAACGTCGAGGTGCTCTCCTCCGACGGCACTGTGGTCGAGCTTCGTGATTCCGAGGACGACTTCCGCTCCGCCGAGGAGTTCGGAATCGACCTGTCCCGCCGTCCGGGTGCCGACTCGTTCGCCGCCCTCGACGAGGTCTGAGTTCACGCTCAGTCGCAACCAACTCAGATCAAGTTTTCGAAAGAAGAGAGAAAACACACGTGCTTGACGTCAACTTCTACGACGAACTGCGCATCGGTCTGGCCACCGCGGACCAGATCCGCGAGTGGAGCCACGGCGAGGTCAAGAAGCCCGAGACGATCAACTACCGCACCCTGAAGCCCGAGCGTGATGGGCTGTTCTGCGAGAAGATCTTCGGCCCCACCCGCGACTGGGAGTGCTACTGCGGCAAGTACAAGCGGGTGCGCTTCAAGGGCATCATCTGTGAGCGCTGTGGTGTCGAGGTGACCCGCAGCAACGTCCGCCGCGAGCGGATGGGTCACATCGAGCTGGCCGCCCCGGTCACCCACATCTGGTACTTCAAGGGCGTCCCGAGCCGGCTGGGCTACCTGCTGGACATCGCCCCGAAGGACCTGGAGAAGGTCATCTACTTCGCCGCGTACATGATCACCGCGGTGGACGTGGATGCGCGCCACCGCGACCAGCAGTCGCTGGAGGCCAAGGTCGAGGTCGAGCGCAAGCAGATGGAGCAGCGCCGCGACAACGACGTGAACACCCGGATGGCCAAGCTCGAGGAAGACCTGGGGCAGTTGGAGGCCGAGGGTGCCAAGGCCGACATCAAGAAGAAGGTCCGCGACGGTGCCGAGCGTGAGCTGAAGCTGGTCCGTGACCGCGCGCAGCGTGAGATCGACCGGCTGGACGCGGTCTGGACCCGGTTCAAGAACCTCAAGGTCCAAGACCTCGAGGGTGACGAGATCCTCTACCGCGAGATGAAGACCCGCTTCGGCAAGTACTTCGAGGGCTACATGGGGGCCGAGGCGATCAAGAACCGCCTGGCCACCTTCGACCTGCAGGCCGAGTCCGAGTCGCTGCGCGAGACCATCGCCACCGGCAAGGGCCAGCGCAAGACCCGTGCGCTGAAGCGGCTCAAGGTCGTCTCGGCGTTCCTGAACACCGTCAACAGCCCGTCCGGCATGGTGCTGGACGCCGTCCCGGTCATCCCGCCGGACCTGCGTCCGATGGTGCAGCTGGACGGCGGGCGGTTCGCGACGTCCGACCTCAACGACCTGTACCGCCGGGTGATCAACCGGAACAACCGGCTCAAGCGCCTGCTCGACCTGGGCGCGCCCGAGATCATCGTCAACAACGAGAAGCGGATGCTGCAGGAGGCCGTCGACTCGCTGTTCGACAACGGACGCCGCGGCCGTCCGGTGACCGGGCCGGGCAACCGTCCGCTGAAGTCCATCTCGGACATGCTCAAGGGCAAGCAGGGCCGGTTCCGGCAGAACCTGCTCGGCAAGCGCGTCGACTACTCGGGCCGTTCGGTCATCGTGGTCGGCCCGCAGCTGAAGCTGCACCAGTGCGGCCTGCCCAAGGCGATGGCGCTGGAACTGTTCAAGCCGTTCGTGATGAAGCGGCTGGACGACCTGAACCTGGCGCAGAACATCAAGAGCGCCAAGCGGATGGTCGACCGGCAGCGTCCGGTGGTGTGGGACGTGCTCGAAGAGGTCATCTCCGAACACCCGGTGCTGCTCAACCGCGCACCTACCCTGCACCGCCTCGGCATCCAGGCGTTCGAGCCGCAGCTGATCGAGGGCAAGGCGATCCAGATCCACCCGCTGGTCTGCACCGCCTTCAACGCCGACTTCGACGGCGACCAGATGGCCGTGCACCTGCCGCTGTCCGCGGAGGCGCAGGCCGAGGCCCGGATCCTGATGCTGTCCACCAACAACATCCTGAAGCCGGCCGACGGTCGTCCCGTCACCATGCCCACCCAGGACATGGTGATCGGCCACTACTTCCTCACCATGGAGCAGCCGGCCGGCCTCGGTGCCGGCCGGGTCTTCGGCTCGGTGGCCGAGGCGATCATGGCCTTCGATCGCGGCGAGCTGGCGATCGGCGCTCCGTGCACCATCCGGTTCCGCGGCATCGTGGCTCCCGAGGGCGAGGAGGCACGTGCCGATGGCAGCTTCCTGCTGGCCACCACGCTGGGCCGGGCGCTGTTCAACGAGGCGCTGCCGGCCGACTACGCGTTCGTGAACGTCGAGGTGGGCAAGAAGAAGCTGGGCCAGATCGTCAACGACCTGGCCGAGCGCTACCCGAAGATCGAGGTGGCGGCCACGCTGGACCGGTTGAAGGACCTCGGCTTCGGTTGGGCCACCCGCTCCGGCGTCACGGTGTCCATCTCGGACGTCCAGACCCCGCCGAACAAGCCCGAGATCCTGGCGTCCTACGACGCCAAGGCGGCCAAGATCACCAAGCAGTACGAACGCGGCAAGGTGACCGAGGAGGAGCGTCACCAGGAGCTGATCCAGCTGTGGACCGACGCAACCGCGGAACTCACCGCGGCGATGGAGGCCAACTTCACCCGGGACAACCCGATCTTCATGATGGTGCACTCCGGCGCGCGAGGGAACATGACCCAGATGCGTCAGATCGCCGCCATGCGAGGCCTGGTGGCCAACCCGAAGGGCGAGATCATCGCCCGGCCGATCAAGTCCAACTTCCGTGAGGGCTTGAGCGTGCTGGAGTACTTCATCTCCACCCACGGTGGCCGGAAGGGTCAGGCCGACACCGCGCTGCGGACCGCCGACTCGGGTTACCTGACCCGGCGGCTGGTCGACGTCTCCCAGGACGTCATCATCCGCGAGGAGGACTGTGGCACCGAGCGTGGCCTGACCAAGGTGATCTCGGCACCGGGACGCAACGGCAAGCCGGTCGCGGAGCGCAACGTCGAGACTGCGGTCTACGCCCGTACCCTCGCCTCGGACATCACCAATGCCGACGGCAAGGTGCTGCTGCAGGCCGGTGTCGACCTGGGTGATGTGAACATCCGCAAGCTGATCAAGCACGGGGTCACCGAGGTCAAGGTGCGTTCGGTGCTGACCTGTGAGGCGAAGTCCGGGACCTGCGCGATGTGCTACGGCCGTTCGCTGGCCACCGGCAAGCTGGTCGATGTCGGCGAGGCGGTCGGTATCGTCGCCGCGCAGTCCATCGGCGAGCCCGGCACGCAGCTGACCATGCGTACCTTCCACACCGGTGGTGTGGCCGGCGACGACATCACCCAGGGTCTGCCGCGTGTGGTGGAGTTGTTCGAGGCCCGTCAGCCCAAGGGCAAGGCGCCGATCGCCGAGGCGGCCGGCCGGATCCGGATCGAGGACGGCGAGCGCAACCGCAAGCTGATCATCGTCCGCGACGACGGCGAGGAGGACCTGGAGTACCTGCTGCCGCGACGCGTCCGGCTGGAGTGGGAGGACAGCAACGGCATCCGGCACTCGACCGCCGACGGTGACCACGTCGCCGCCGGAGCGCAGCTCTACGCCGGCACGCCCGATCCGCAGGATGTCCTGCGGGTGAGCGGCCTGCGCAAGGTCCAGGAGCACCTGGTCGAAGAGGTGCAGGCCGTGTACCGGACGCAGGGCGCGCCGATCCACGACAAGCACATCGAGATCATCATCCGGCAGATGCTGCGGCGGATCACCGTCATCGAGTCCGGTGACACCACGATGCTGCCGGGTGAGCTGGTCGACCGGAACACCTTCGAGACCCAGAACCGTCAGATGGTCACCGAGAGCCGGACGCCGGCTCAGGGCCGTCCGGTGCTGATGGGGATCACCAAGGCGTCCCTGGCGACCGAGTCCTGGCTGTCGGCGGCGTCCTTCCAGGAGACCACCAAGGTGCTCACCGACGCGGCGATCCACGCCAAGTCGGACAGCCTGGTCGGCCTGAAGGAGAACGTCATCCTGGGCAAGCTGATCCCGGCCGGCACCGGCCTGGAGCGGTACCGGAACATCCGGGTCGAACCGACCGCGGAGGCCCGGGCGGCAGCCTACGAGCTCAGCTATGACCCGTACGACTACGACATGGCCGGCAGCGGCATGAACGTGTCGCTGGACGAGTTCGACATCGGCGACCTGCGCTGAACTGATCGCTGACGGACGGCCCCGGGGAGTTTCCCCGGGGCCGTCCGCCGTTGTCAGACCCGGATAAACCCCTCCCTAACTACCTGTGCCCTCCCACCTGCGGGAGGGCACAGGTAGTTAGGGAGGGCCTGGCGGGCACCCGATAGGGTGGCCGTCGTGGTTCCGGTGGTGCTGGTCAGTCGCAGGTGGCTGGTCTGGGGGCCACTGCTCGTCGTCTGGCAGGTCGGTGCCGCCTGGGCGGTCGACCAGTGGTCGTCCTGGGAGTGGCTGCGGGCGATCTCGGCCGTGCTCGCCTGGCTGGTCTGCCTGGGGGTCGTGCTGTGGGGATTCGGCAGTGCGGTGATCTTCAGCCGGCGGGGATTCTGGGTGCCGTTCGACGGACGCGGTCGCTGGGACGAGGTGGTTGCCCGCGAGGACCTCGCCCTCACGCTGCGGGTGGGTGCCAAGTACGGCATGGATCGCGTCGTACACTTCGACCGGGTCGATGACTGGCCGGCGACCCAGCGGATCCTGGACGAGCGCCTCCCGAGCGACCTGCCGGGCATCGAGACGACCGAGCCGCACGAGCAATGGCGCCAAGGGCTCGAGGAGCACGCCGACGACCTGCTCCGGCGGATCGCGCGCGAAGTGACGCCGCCGGCGTCCGAACGAACGTGGCTTCGGCCCGAGGACCGGCCATTCGCCGTTCATCAACTCCAGCTCAGTTTCGAACCGGTGGGCGGCAGCACGGTCGAAATCCGGCTGGGTGAGGAGTGGTTCCCGCAGATCCGGGTGGACGGCTGCTACGCCTACGCCCCGGAGCTCGATGAGGACGACGATGACGCGGTCGAGGCGGCCGATGATGTGATGGCCGAGGCGGCAGCGATCCTGGTGTCGATCTTTCGCGGTGCCCACCGCACGCAACTGCCGGCCTGGCGGATCAATGACGAGCGGGGCAAGACGTGGGACTTCTATCCGCGTCCGCCGCTCTGATGACCGGGAGCCGCCCGCCCCCGCTGGCATCGCCTGCCTCCGGGTCATCGCCTGCGCTCCGGTGCCGGCGACATGCCTCTCGCGCGGGCGATGTGCGCGAGGCCGGAGCCCGGCGCCGTCCCCTTAAGGTGTGCTCATGAAGATCGTTGCGCACAGCGACCACGCCGGGGTCGAGCTCCGGCTCGAGATGATCGAGCAGGCGCGGGAGCTGGGCCACCACGTGGACGACCTTGGCCCGGCGCTGGGCGAGAAGGTCGACTACCCCTATGCCGGCGCCGTGGTCGGGCACAAGGTCGCCTCGGGTGAGTACGACCTGGGCATTCTCGTCTGCGGCACCGGGGTCGGCATCTCCCTGGCCGCCAACAAGGTCGCCGGCGCGCGGGCGGTGGTCTGCTCCGAGCCGTACACCGCACGGCTGTCCCGCCAGCACAACGCGTCCAACATCGTCGCCGTGGGTGAGCGGGTGGTCGGCCCGGGGGAGGCGAGGATGATCGTTGAGGCATTTCTCAGCACCGAGCCGGCGGGCGGACGCCACGCGCAGCGGGTCGAGATGCTGAAAGCATTGGACGACCCGTCGATCGACCTGGAGCAGCTGAGGCAGATGGGTCCGGCCTGCGCCGGGTGAGCCGCCCACTCATCGGATAGTGCCGTAACTGCGGTGCTATCGTCCTGCCCGTGACGCAGTTGCGGATAGCTGAGGCGGCGGCCCTGCTCGGAGTGAGTGATGACACGGTTCGCCGCTGGGCCGATCAGGGGCGCCTCAGCCTCGATCAGGACGCCTCGGGACGCCAAGTGGTCGCCGGCGCCGAACTGGCCTCGCTGGCCCAGGAAGTGGCCGGCACGGCGGACGCCCTCGACCCGTCGGTCGGCCATCGTTCGGCCCGCAACCACTTCACCGGCCTGGTCACTGCGATCACCTCCGATCTGGTGATGTCCCAGGTCGAGCTGCAGTGCGGTCCGTTCCGGGTGGTCTCGCTGATCTCCACCGAAGCCGTCCGGGAATTGCGGCTCGAGGTCGGCTCGCTTGCGACCGCCGTCATCAAGGCAACCAACGTGGGAGTGGAGGCATTCCGATGAACAGACTTAAGGAAGCGCTGATCAAGCATATTCCGGCTGCGGCGCACCCGGCGAGCGATCGACGACCTCCATCTCTTGCGCCGTGTGACCCGATACGCCCACACGATCTGGGCGCCGTCGCTCATCTCGCCGGGCACGTCCTCGCTCGGAACAGCATTGGTCAGCACTTCCTTAAGTGGCTGGTCGCCGCACTGGCGCTGACCCTGGGCCTTTCCGGCTGTACCGCGGCCGGCCCGAGCGAGCAGAAACTCACTGTCTTCGCCGCCGCCTCCCTGACCAAGGTGTTCACCGGGCTTGGGACGGCGTTCGAGAAGTCCCACCCCGGGGTCAAGGTGGTGTTCACTTTCGACGGCTCGTCCGGGCTGGTCGATCAGCTGAAGGGCGGTGCGAAGGCTGATGTGTTCGCGTCCGCCGACGAGAAGAACATGACCAACGCCGTGGACGCCAAGCTGACCACCGGCACGCCCGTCGTCTTCGCCCGCAACGTGTTGACCTTGGTGACCGCGCCCGGCAACCCGAAGAAGATCACCGGCCTGGACGATTCGCTGACCGGGAAGAAGCTCGTGGTCTGCGCGGTGGGCGTGCCCTGCGGCACCGCCACCGATCAGTTGGCGAAGAAGTTGGGTGTGGTACTGAAGCCGGTCTCGGAGGAGACCAAGGTGACAGATGTGCTCGCCAAGGTGGCGTCCTCGGGTGAGGCGGACGCCGGCGTCGTGTACGTCACGGACGCCAAGACCGCCGGGGACAAGGTCACCGCGGTGGCTATCAAAGGGGCCGATCAGGTCGTCAACAATTACCCGATCTCGGTCCTCGCCAACGCCCCGCAACCCGCGTTGGCTACGGAGTTCGTCGCCCTGGTCAGCTCCCAGACGGGCAAGGACGCGCTCAGCGCGGCGGGGTTCGTCACGCCGTGACCCGTCCGGTGCCCCGCTGGATCGGGGCACTCGCGATCGCCGGCGGCCTGCTGATGGCAGTGCCGCTGCTGGGTCTGCTGCTGCGGGTGCCGTGGTCGCACGTCCCGGGCCTGCTGACTGGCTCCGCCGCCCAGGACGCCCTCGCCCTGAGCCTGCGCACCTGTCTGGCCAGCACCGTGCTCTGCCTGGTGCTCGGCCTTCCGGTGGCGTTGGTGTTGTCCAGGTTGCGCGGCCGTTGGGTGACGGTCGGGCGGGTGATCGCGACCGTGCCGATGGTGCTGCCGCCGGTGGTCGCCGGCCTTGCCCTGCTGGTCACCTTCGGACGCCGCGGGCTGGTCGGCCAGGTGCTCAGCGTCGCCGGCATCGAGATCGGCTTCACCACGCTGGCGGTGGTGATCTCGCAGACGTTCGTGGCGATGCCGTTCCTGGTGGTGGCCGTCGAGGGTGCGTTGCGCAGCATCGACCCGGACGCCGAACTGGTGGCGGCCACCCTGGGTGCGGGGCCGTCCCGGGTGCTGTGGCAGGTGACCGTTCCGGCGCTGCGGCCGGCCATCGTCTCCGGCGCCAGCCTGTCCGCGGCTCGTGCGCTGGGGGAGTTCGGGGCGACGATCACCTTCGCCGGCTCGCTGCAGGGCACCACCCGGACGCTGCCGCTGGAGATCTATCTGCAGCGCGAGGTCGACACCGACACCGCGTTGGCGCTGGCCGCGGTGCTGATCGTGCTGGCTGCCGCGCTGGTGCTGGTGACCACGCTGGTGAATCGAGAGCGGACGGCATGACCGGCCTGGAGATCGAAATGGACCTGCCCGAGCGCGGGGTCCGGCTGGCGCTGAGCGTGGCGCCGGGGGAGACCTGTGCGCTGATCGGGCCGAACGGGGCCGGGAAATCATCGGTGCTCGAATCCGTCATCGGGGTGCTGGCGTCTGCCGCCGGCCAGATCCGGCTGGACGGACGGCTGCTCGCCGGCCCGGGCGTGAGAGTGCCGGTGCATCGCCGACGGGTCGGCTGGCTGGCCCAGCGTCCGCTGCTGTTCGACCACTTGGACGTGCGGGACAACGTCGCGTTCGGCCTGGTCGCCAACGGCCGGCCGCGGCAGGCGGCCCGGCAGCGTGCACTCGAGGAACTCCGCCTGGTCGGGGCGGGCGACCTGGCGAAACGCCGGCCCGCTCAACTCTCCGGCGGCCAGGCCCAGCGGGTGGCCATCGCTCGCGCGTTGGCCGCTGAGCCGGACGCCCTGCTGCTCGACGAGCCGCTGGCCGCCATCGACGTCCAAGGGGCCGCCGAGATTCGGCAGGTGCTCGCCGAGCGGCTGCAGGCGCTGAAGCTGCCGGTGCTGCTGGTCACCCATGACCTGATCGACCTGTGGCGGCTGGCCGACCGGGTGGTGGTGCTGGACGGTGGCCGGATCGTCGAGCAGGGCAGCCTGGCTGAGGTGATGCGGCGTCCGCGCAACGAGTTCCCGGCCAGCTTGGGTGGGCGGAACCTGATCGCGGGACGCGCCGCGGGCGGAGAGTCGCTGGAAGCCGGCGGTCTGATGGTGCACGGATTACCCGACGCACCGCTGCGCTTCGGGGCACAGACGCTGGCACTGATCGACCCGGCCGCCATCGCCGTCCACCGGCAGTATCCCGAGGGCAGCCCGCGCAATGTCTGGCCGGCCCAGGTGGTCAGCATTGAGCCGCGCGGGGACGCTGCTCGGCTGGTCTGCGCGGCGTCCGGACAGTCGGTGATCGTCGACCTGACCGTAGCCGCAGTCGCCGAGTTGGCGCTGGCCCCAGGCGTCCCGGTCTGGCTCTCGGTCAAGGCCAGCCAGGTGCTGCTCTACCCCCGCTGACAGCAATTGCTCGCCTGAATAGTGCGGCGAGCGCGGGGTGCCGGGCCGCTTTTGCGCTCTCGGACGGCAGCCGGTAACCTTGGTGGTTGTGTTCGGGCGACCGGACCATCGTGTGTGTGCCCGCCGCGACGACTGCTCGTCAGCGGCGACGCGACACCCCACAGCGAATCACGTTCGCCAGGACGTGCCTTCAACCACGACGGAAAGTGATACCAGCCGGTGCCCACCATCCAGCAGTTGGTCCGCAAGGGCCGCACTGACAAGGTCAGCAAGAACAAGACGCCTGCGCTCAAGGGTTCTCCCCAGCGCCGTGGCGTGTGCACGCGTGTGTACACCACCACCCCGAAGAAGCCGAACTCCGCGCTCCGCAAGGTGGCCCGCGTCCGGCTGTCCTCGGGCGTCGAGGTGACCGCGTACATTCCCGGCGTCGGCCACAACTTGCAGGAGCACTCGATGGTGCTGGTCCGCGGCGGTCGTGTGAAGGACCTGCCCGGCGTCCGCTACAAGATCATCCGCGGCTCGCTCGACACCCAGGGTGTCAAGAACCGCAAGCAGGCTCGCAGCCGTTACGGCGCGAAGAAGGAGAAGTAATGCCACGCAAGGGCCCCGCGCCGAAGCGCCCGGTCGTCGTCGATCCGGTCTACGGCTCGCCGCTGGTCTCCCAGCTGGTCAGCAAGATCCTGCTGGACGGCAAGAAGACCACCGCCCAGAACATCGTCTACTCCGCTCTTGAGGGCACCCGGGCCAAGACCGGCGTTGACCCCGTGCAGACCCTCAAGAAGGCCCTGGACAACATTCGCCCCGCCGTCGAGGTGAAGAGCCGCCGGGTCGGTGGCGCCACCTACCAGGTGCCGATCGAGGTCAAGGCGCCGCGTGCCACCACGCTGGCGATGCGCTGGTTGGTCACCTTCTCTCGCGCTCGCCGTGAGAAGACGATGACCGAGCGGCTGATGAACGAGCTGCTGGACGCGTCCAACGGCCTGGGTGCGTCGGTGAAGCGGCGCGAGGACACGCACAAGATGGCCGAGGCCAACCGCGCCTTCGCCCACTACCGCTGGTGATCTGAGGCCTTCCACCTGAGGTCACCGCCTCGGGGGAAGGCTTCTCGCCTGCCCGCCCACAACCCAGAACCAGAGATCGAGGAAGTCACAAACGTGGCCATCAACGTGAACACCGACCTGGCCAAGGTGCGCAACATCGGCATCATGGCCCACATCGACGCGGGCAAGACCACCACCACCGAGCGCATTCTGTTCTACACCGGCATCACCTACAAGATCGGTGAGGTGCACGACGGCGCCGCGACGATGGACTGGATGGAGCAGGAGCAGGAGCGCGGCATCACCATCACGTCCGCCGCGACGACCTGTTTCTGGAAAGACCACCAGATCAACATCATCGACACCCCGGGCCACGTCGACTTCACCGTCGAGGTGGAGCGTTCGCTGCGCGTCCTGGACGGCGCTGTCGCCGTGTTCGACGGCGTCGCCGGCGTCGAGCCGCAGTCCCAGACCGTGTGGCGGCAGGCCACCAAGTACGGCGTCCCGCGGATCTGCTACGTGAACAAGCTGGACCGGACCGGCGCGTCCTTCGACTTCTGCGTGAAGACGATCCGCGAGCGGCTGAACGCGACCGCCGCCGTCCTGCAGCTGCCGATCGGCTCCGAGGCCAACTTCATCGGTGTGGTCGACCTGGTCGGTCAGCGCGCGCTGACCTGGCGCGGCGAGACCAAGATCGGTGAGGACTACGAGGTCGAGGAGATCCCGGCCGACCTGGCCGACGCCGCCGCGGCCGCCCGCGAGGAGCTCGTCCAGGTTCTCGCCGACCACGACGACGACTTCGCCGAGCTGTGGCTCGAGGCCGAGGAGACCGGCGAGGAGCTGACCGCCGAGCAGATCAAGCCGGCGATCCGCCGCGCCGTCCTGGCCAACAAGATCACCGCGGTCATCTGTGGCACCTCGTTCAAGAACAAGGGTGTCCAGCCGATGCTGGACGCGGTCGTCGACTACCTGCCCTCGCCGCTGGACATCCCGGCCATCGACGGCTTCAAGCCGGGCGACGAGGAAGTGAAGATCGAGCGGCACCCGTCCAACGAGGACCCGCTGAGCGTGCTGGCGTTCAAGATCGCCGCTGACCCGCACCTGGGCAAGCTGACCTTCGTCCGGATCTACTCCGGCGTGCTGAAGGCCGGCACGCAGGTGCTGAACAGCACCAAGGGCAAGAAGGAACGGATCGGCAAGATCTACCAGATGCACGCCAACAAGCGTGAAGAGATCGAGTCGGTCGGCGCGGGCATGATCGTCGCGGTGATGGGCCTGAAGGACACCACCACCGGCGACACCCTGTGCGATCCGCAGAACCCGGTCGTGCTGGAGTCGATGGACTTCCCCAACCCGGTCATCGAGCAGGCCATCGAGCCGAAGTCGAAGTCCGACCAGGAGAAGCTGTCGGTCGCCATCCAGCGGCTGGCCGAGGAGGACCCGACCTTCCGCGTCCACACCGACGAGGAGACCGGTCAGACCATCATCGCCGGCATGGGCGAGCTGCACCTGGAGATCCTGATCGACCGGATGAAGCGAGAGTTCCGGGTCGAGGCCAACATCGGCAAGCCGCAGGTGGCCTACCGCGAGACGCTGCGGCGTCCGGTCGAGAAGGTCGAGTACACCCACAAGAAGCAGTCCGGTGGCTCCGGTCAGTACGCCAAGGTGCTGATCAACCTCGAGCCGCTCGAGCCGGGTTCGGGCTACGAGTACGTCAACGCGATCACCGGCGGCCGCATCCCGCGCGAGTACATCCCGGCCGTCGACAAGGGCGTTCAGGAGGCGATGGCCTTCGGTCCGCTGGCCGGCTACCCGGTCGAGGACATCAAGGTCACCCTGGTGGACGGCGCCTACCACGACGTCGACTCCTCGGAACTGGCGTTCAAGATCGCCGGTTCGATGGTCTTCAAGGAGGCCGCCCGCAAGGCCGACCCGGCCCTGCTCGAGCCGCTGATGGCGGTCGAGGTGACCACGCCCGACGACTACCTGGGCACCGTGATCGGCGACATCAACAGCCGCCGCGGCCAGGTCCAGGGCATGGAGGAGCAGCACGGCAACCAGGTCGTCCGGGCGCTGGTGCCGCTGAGTGAGATGTTCGGCTACGTCGGCGACCTGCGGTCGAAGACCTCGGGCCAGGCGTCCTACTCGATGGAGTTCAGCCAGTACGGCGAAACTCCGAAGACGGTGGCCGACGAGATCATCGCGAAGGGTCGCGGCGGGGCCTGAGTTTGACTCTCCCGCGACCGTAGACAAGACTTGGACGGTCCGCGCCCAGGCGTGGAACGTGACCAGGGACATACACCCAACCCATACGACGCCGCGCGAACCGCGCGTGGCGACATCCAGAAGGAGCCTCAGTGGCAAAGGCCAAGTTCGAGCGGACCAAGCCGCACTGCAACATCGGCACCATCGGACACATCGACCACGGCAAGACCACTCTGACCGCGGCGATCACGAAGGTGCTGCACGACAAGTACCCCGAGCTGAACGCGGTTTCGGCCTTCGACCAGATCGACAAGGCGCCGGAAGAGCGGCAGCGCGGCATCACCATCTCGATCGCGCACGTCGAGTACCAGACCGAGGCTCGTCACTACGCTCACGTGGACTGCCCGGGTCACGCTGACTACGTGAAGAACATGATCACCGGTGCCGCCCAGATGGACGGCGCGATCCTGGTCGTGGCCGCCACCGACGGCCCGATGCCGCAGACCCGCGAGCACGTCCTGCTGGCTCGTCAGGTCGGCGTCCCGGCGATCGTCGTCGCGCTGAACAAGTGCGACATGGTCGACGACGAGGAGCTCATCGAGCTCGTCGAGATGGAGGTCCGCGAGCTGCTGGACGCCCAGGAGTTCGACGGCGACAACGCTCCGGTCGTGCGGGTGGCCGCGTTCCCGGCCATGCAGGGCGACGAGAAGTGGGCCGAGTCGATCCTCGAGCTGATGAACGCCGTCGACGAGTACATCCCGCAGCCCGAGCGCGAGACCGAGAAGCCGTTCCTGATGCCGATTGAGGACGTGTTCACCATCACCGGTCGTGGCACCGTGGTGACCGGCCGGATCGAGCGCGGCATCGTCAAGACCGGCGAGACCGTCGACATCATCGGCATCGCCGAGAAGAAGCAGACCACCACCATCACCGGTGTGGAGATGTTCCGCAAGATCCTCGACGAGGGTCGCGCCGGCGAGAACGTCGGCCTGCTGCTGCGCGGCACCAAGAAGGACGACGTCGAGCGCGGCATGGTCGTGATCAAGCCGGGTTCGACCACCCCGCACACCGACTTCGAGTCGAACGTCTACGTGCTGACCAAGGAAGAGGGTGGCCGTCACAAGCCGTTCTTCTCCAACTACAGCCCGCAGTTCTACTTCCGTACCACCGACGTGACCGGTGTTGTTCAGCTGCCCGAGGGCACCGACATGGTGATGCCCGGTGACAACACCGACATGACCGTGCACCTGAACAAGCCGATCGCCATGGAGGACGGCCTGAAGTTCGCCATCCGCGAGGGCGGCCGCACCGTCGGCGCCGGCCGCGTCACCAAGATCCTGAAGTGATCTGACGCACATTCGCTGGCGCAGGCCCCCCGCCCGGTCCGGGCGGGGGGCCTGCGCCGTTGCCGGCCGCTCGCGTGCCGGTGGCTAGGGGAGGTGACTATCAACGAATCATCTACTACAATATGTCGTAGATGATCGATCGATGATCGCGGAGCCGGCGATGACCTCGCCGGGCCGCCCGTGAACTGCCCTCAGAAGGAGAACTTCACATGATCAAGACGTCCGGCGCAGCTCGGTTCGTGGCGATTCTCTGCATCGTCTTCGGCCTGGTGGCCATCGGTGGCGGAGTTGCCACCTGGGCGATGGTGACCACGCAGCTGTCCGCCGAGAACATCACCGTGCCGAAGGACTCCCCGCTGACCCCGGGCGCCAAGGTGCAGGACCCGATCACCGCCTACGCGCAGGCCGAGATCATCAACCACCACGCGCTGACCGCCAGCGGCGGCAAGACCTACGCCGAACTGGGCGCCATGATCGCCGAGGCCAAGACCGCCGGCGACACCGCCAAGGTCGACGAGTTGACCATCGCCCGGACGACGATGATGAACGCGTCCTTCCTCCGCGCGTCGCTGTTCACCTCGGTGCTCGCCTACGGCGTCTCGCTGCTGGTGATCGGGCTCGGGGTGATGTTCCTGCTGCTCGGCTGGGCGTTCGGTTCGCTGGCCCGGCCGAAGGTGATCGGCGCACCGGCCGATGCGGCCTGAATGAGCCGCGGTCAGGCCTGAGCTGGACCGTCGCTCAGTACTGCACCGCTTGAAAAGGTGACCGGGGAGATTTGTCTCCCCGGTCACCTTTGTTTCATGCCGGGACTGTTCGGAGCGGACGTCAGGCCCGGCGCAGGTGCGTCCCGGTGCTGGGCGATCTCGATCGGGTCCCTCAGCGAGCACTTCCGGGGACGGTGAGCGCGGTCCGTTCCGGGCGGGACGTCCCGGCTGGTCCGTCGAGGGCGACCGGTGGTGGAGCGAAGCGGCCGATCAGCAGGCTGGCGATCGCGCTGAGGGCAATGCAGCCGGCGGCCAGGTAGCCCATCCCGGGCGGCGTATCCCAGTTCAGGCCGCTGATGCTGCCGATCATCGCGTACTCCAGGACGGCTCGCAGCTGGCTGGTCGCGGCGACGCCGAGGAGAAGGAGCGCAGCGCGCCAGCGGAAAGTGCCGTAACTGGTGCTCGCGGGAGGGCGGCGGCCGGCTCCGGTACGGTCGGCGTGATCGAGGGGCGCGGCCAGGAAGACGATCACCACGAACGCCGGGATGGCGAGGAGTTCGGTCATCGACGACGCGGCCTCGGCCCACGGCTGCGGTTGGGCCGTCGGGTCGGCGATCAGCCAGAGGGTGTCGGCGGCCATCGCGAGCGGTGGCAGGACGGGCAATGCGATCGCCCAGCGAACCCGCGGTCGCCAGGGCAGGAGGATGCTGACCACCGTCCAGGCCAGCGCCATCAACGCCAACCCGGCCAACCTGAGGCCGTCCGCGGCCGGGCTTCGTTCGGCGACCTCGGGGATGAACGGGAACGCCGGGGAAGTGTCCATCCGGGTCAAGCACGCGTCCTGGATCAGCTCGGGGGTGATCGCGTCGCCCGCGCACGGCAGCCAATGCAGCTGGGTGGCGGCGCCCGCCGCGATCGCGGCCAGCAGCAGCAGGCATTCGGCGAGGCCGAACACCCAGCGTCCCACCGGTGCCGGGTCGCGATCGAGCGGGTGCTGGTGGATGGCCCGGACCGAGCGGGCGACCAGACCGGGACGCCCGCACCGGTCGACAGCCTGGCGGGCGGCCTCGGCGTCGGGAGTTCCGGCAACGACGAGCATCGTCGTGGTCTCGCGGAGATGGTCCTCGATTTCGGCGACGACGTCGCCGGCCTCTGGCATCGTGCCGAGTTCGTGGCGCAGCGCACGGCAATAATCGTCGATCGGATCGGTCATCGACGGTCCCCGGTGATCGCGGCCACCGCGGCGCTGAAGCTGGCCCAAGCCTGTCGCTCGTCGGCCAGCTGCCGGGTGCCGCTCGGGGTGAGCCGGTAGGACTTGCGCCGGCGTCGGTTCACCTCGCTCCAGCTGGCGGTGATCAGGCCGGCCTTCTCGAGCCGGTGCAACGCGGGATACAGGGTGCCCTCGGGGACGTCGATGACCTCATCGCTGCGCGTCCTTAGCTGGTCGATGATCGCGTAGCCGTGCAAGGGATTGTCGGCGAGTATCGACAGGATCAGGTAGTCAAGGTGGCCCTTGAGTGCGTCGCCCCTCATGCCTAGGAAATCTAGGCATACGCAGTCCGGGTGTCAATCCTTCGGTCAGGGAGTGCGGCGATGTCGAGATCGCCACCCGATGGAGGCTTGGCTGCGCGATTTCGAGTCAGGACGCGAGATCGGCGAAGTTTCTCACCATCGGGCCGCGATGTCGAGATCGCCGCACCCCGGGACGCGGTGTCGAGATCGCTGCACGCCGGGACGCGGTGACGGTCGATCCGGCAGTCAGGGCTTGCCCCCTCGATCGACCGGGGGTCAGTTCTGGGAGAAGGAGACCCCGACCAGTTCCTCGGTGGCCTGCCAGAGTGCGGTGAGGGCCTTGGCGGAGCGGGCCGGACGGGGCAGGGCTGCTTTGCCGACCGGCCCGGAGGTGCCGAACAGGCCGATCGGGCCGTAATAGCCGCCCGCCGCTGCCTGGCGGCTGGCGGCGCAGAACACCACCGGCTGGGCGCCGTCCGCGGCCGACTGCATCAGCCCGGTGGCGCGACCGAGGAACCCGCCTGCCCCGGCCGTCGAGCTGTTCGCGAATAGGCCGGTGGACGACCAGCCGGGATGCGCGGCATGGGCATTGAGGCCCCACTCGCCGGCCGTGCTGTGCCGTTGCAGTTCGCGGGCGAACATCACCATGGCGAGCTTGCTGGCCGCATAGGTACCTCGCCGCGACCACCGGCGCTCGAAGTCCAGGTCGTCGGGCCGGATCCGGCCGTGATCAGCCACCAGCGAGCCGACCGTGACCACCCGGGCCCGGCTCGCCCGGCGCAGTGGCTCCAGCAGCCGTCCGGTCAGGGCGAAGTGACCGAAGTAGTTGCTGGCCATCACCAGCTCGTGGCCATCGACGCTCACGTCGCGTCGCCGGGTCGCGCCGATGCCGGCGTTGAGGACCAGGATGTCCACCCGGACGTCGACGTAACGGTCGGCGAAACGCTCGACGGAGGCCAGGTCAGCGGTGTCCAGCTCGGCAACGGTGTGGCTGCCCTCGGGATGCTCGGCCCGGAGTTCCGCGGCGACCGCGGCACCTTTGTCGACGTCCCGCACGGCAAGCACCACGTCGGCACCCGCCAGGCCCAGTGCCCGGGCGGTGGCCTTTCCGATGCCGCTGCTGGCGCCGGTGACGATCGCCAGGCGTCCTTTGCGGGACGGAATGGTGAGCGGCGTGAGCCGGTCCTTCATCGGTTCCTCCTGAGTCGAGCCGACGTCTATGGCGCCTGGTCCGTCAGCAGGAGCCTATTGCCACCGGCGCCGACGAACCCGGCGACACGTCATGACGCGCTGCCCGGAGCCACGCCGCCCGACTCCAATGCTTCCCGGACCATGGCGGCCAGGACGGAGACGTCCACCGCGACGCTGGTGTCGATCTCCAGCAGCGGGCCGACCCCGAGCGGTTCGACCGGGCGTCCCCACAGTTCATCGGCCGAGCGATCCGAGTCGAGGTGCCGTGGGTCGCGCACGCGGGCGCGGTAGCGGGATCGCACCACCTGGAGCGGAGCATGGCAGCGCAGTTCCAGCACGGGCCCGGGCAGCGCCCGGACCAGATCGCGGGCGTAGTCGAACCAGGTGCTGTCGATGACCGCGGCCGGGCATCCTCGGGCGAGCCGGAGCACGGCCTCGACCGCGGCACGACCCAGTCGTCGGGATTCCGCGACGCTGGTCGGCGCGCCGAGCGCGTCCATCAGGGCTTCCTTGACCTCGTCCTTGGCCAAATAGGCGCAATCCAGGACCTCGGCGAGCGCGCGGGCCACCGTCGTCTTGCCAGACCCAGGCCAGCCGCCGACGAGCACGTACCCTCGCATGCCGCCTCCGGCGCCGGTCAGCCTCGCCGGCGTTGGATCGCCGCCCACTCGTCGCGCAGCCCGACCGTGCGATGAAACAGCCGCGGCTGCGCGGCATCGTGGGCGAAGTAGCCGAGCCGTTCGAACTGGACGACCTCGCCGGGCGCGGTCTCGGCCAGCGCGGCCTCCAGCCGGCAGTCGGTGAGCAGCTCCCGGGAGGCCGGGTTCAGGTCGTCCAGCGGCTCACCGGTCCGCTCGCCGGGCACGGACGCCGAGAACAACCGGTCGTAGAGGGCGACCGTTCCGGCGACGGCGTGCGCCGCCGACACCCAGTGCATGGTCGACTTCACCTTGCGGCCGTCCGGGGCGTTGCCGCCGCGGCTGGCCGGGTCGTAGGTGGCGTTCACCTGCACGATCGCGCCGGAGTCGTCCTTGACCACCTCGGTGGCGGTGACCAGGTAGGCACCGCGCAGCCGCACCTCGCGTCCGGGGGAGAGCCGGAAGAACTTCGGCGGGGGTACCTCGGCGAAGTCGTCTGCCTCGATCCACAGTTCGCCGGTGAAGGCGACGCTGCGGACGCCGTCCGCGGGATTCTCGGGATTGTTGGCCACCTCGAAATACTCGACCTGGCCTTCGGGCCAGTTGGTCAGCACCAGTTTGAGCGGCTTCAGCACCGCCATCCGGCGTTGCGCGGTGGCGTTCAGGTCGCGCCGCACGTAGCTCTCCAGCGCCTCGATCGACTGCCGGCTGTTGGTCCGGGTGGTGCCGATGTCGCGACAGAACGCCCGGATCGCCGCCGCCGGGTAGCCGCGCCGGCGCAGCGCGCGCAGCGTCGGCATCCGTGGGTCGTCCCAGCCGTCCACCACCCCGGTGTCGACCAGGGTCTTCAGCCGCCGCTTCGAGGTCACCGTGTGGGTGAACTCGAGCCGGGCGAACTCGATCTGCTTCGGCTGGTCGGACGGCAGTGGCAGCTGACCCAGATACCAGTCGTAGAGCGCCCGGTGGGTGTCGAACTCCAGGGTGCAGATCGAATGGGTGACCCCCTCGATCGCATCGGACTGGCCGTGTGCCCAGTCGTAGGTGGGGTAGATGTCCCAGGCGTCGCCGGTGCGGTGGTGATCGGCGTGCCGGATCCGGTACATCACCGGGTCGCGCAGCTGCATGTTCTCGTGCTGCATGTCGATCTTGGCCCGCAGCACCCGCGAGCCGTCCGGGAACTCGCCGGAGCGCATCCGGCGGAGCAGGTCGAGATTCTCCGCGACGCTGCGGCTGCGGTACGTGCTCTCGACGCCCGGCTTGCCGAAGCCGCCGCGCTGCGCCGAGATGGTCTCGATGTCGGAGTCGTCGACATAGGCCAGACCCTGCTCGACCAGGTGCTCGGCCCAGGCGTAGAGCTGCTCGAAGTAGTCCGACGCGTGCAGCACACTCGTCGGCGTGTAGCCCAGCCACTCGATGTCGGCGACGATCGAATCGACGTACTCGATCTCCTCGGTGTCC
Source organism: Micropruina sp. (assembly GCF_047602385.1). Classification (GTDB taxonomy): domain Bacteria; phylum Actinomycetota; class Actinomycetes; order Propionibacteriales; family Propionibacteriaceae; genus Micropruina. Next base: position 250,436 of record NZ_JASGHL010000004.1, on the reverse strand, counting down.
GGGTTGGTGTCGTCCAGCCGTAGGTTGCAGACCCCGCCGAAATCCTCGGCGATGCCGAAGTCGACCACGATCGCCTTGGCGTGACCGATGTGCAGGTAGCCGTTCGGCTCCGGCGGGAACCGGGTCTGGACGCGTCCGCCGAAGGTTCCCTGCTCGTTGTCCCGCCGGACGATGTCGCGGATGAAGTCGTTGGCGGCAGGCTCGGCGGTCATGGGCGCAAACCTATCAATCGGACGCCCCGGGCCCGGTCCCGGGGGAGGTGCCGAGACCGGCGCCAGGTGGGGGCGGAGTGACCCGGCGGCCGGCCGAGTCACCCGGGGCCGCCTTCCTAGACTGGGTGCCGTGAGCCTTCCGAGTCCGCGCTTCCGCTCGCGCCCGAGCCGGGACGGCGACGGATGACCCTGCTGGAGCGATTCTGGGACGGCCTCGCCGGCGTGCAGCAGCCGCCGTCGGCGTCCGCGATCTGGTGGACGGCGCTGGCTGCGGCCGTGGTGGTGGTGTTCCGTCCGGCCTGGCGGGTCGCCCGGCACCTGGTCACCATCGTCCACGAGGGCGGCCACGCGATCGCCGCCGTGCTGAGCGGACGCCGGCTGCGCGGGATCCGGCTGCACTCGGACTCCTCCGGGGTCACCTTGAGCCACGGTCGTCCGCGTGGGCCGGGGATGTTCGTGACCCTGATCGCCGGCTACCTGGCGCCGGGGCTGTTCGGCCTGCTCGCCGCGGTCCTGCTGTGGCAACAGCACGCGCTGGCGGTGCTCTGGGTGACGCTGTTGCTGCTCACCCTGATGCTGGTGCAGATCCGGAATTTCCGCGGGCTCTACTCGATGCTGGTCGCGGGGGCGGCTGTATTCGCGGTGTCCTGGTGGGGGACCGAGCAGGTGCAGTCGCTGGCCGGCTATGGCCTCACCTGGTTCCTGCTGCTGGCCGGCCCGGTCGGGGTGATCGAACTGCAGCGGGCCAGGCTGGCGCACCGCGCTCCGGGTAGTGACGCCGATCAACTGGCCGGGCTGACCAAGTTGCCGGCGGTGCTCTGGGTGGTGTTGCTGTTCCTGGCCGAGCTGGTCATGCTGCTCGTGGGTGCCTGGCTGATCCGGCCCGAGTAGCCGCCAGCACCGGGGGTCGGGTTGAGTTTAATAGTCGAGAGGACTAATATCGTGGTTGTCCTCGAAGCGAGGGCTTCACCTAACCAGGAAGAAAGTACTCAGACCTGATGTCTGCCCTGCAGATCGAAAACCGCCCGTCCGATGCCGCCAACGAGTCGAGCAGCTACGGCCTGGCCGACCTCCGAGCCGACGTGCTCGCCGACCATGGCGCGACCGTTGCCCTGCGTGCCGCAGTGGGCATCCTGGTCGCGGTGGCCGTGGTCATCCTGATCGCCGGCGTCGCCACCCAGTCCGTGCTGGCGATCATCGGTGGCGGCTTCGCCACCGTCGTGACCGCTGCCGCGCTGGTTTCGCTCTACGGCGCGTCCGTCGAGCCGGTCCGCCGCTGACGACTCCGGGGCTGCGCTAGCGGTCCCGCTGTCGCGACGCCGAGAAAACGCCACCGACAAGGGGCGACACCTTTGAGTGTCGCCCCTTTCGGCATGCCCGGACCGTGCAGACCCGATGAGGGTTCGGGCTGGCGGCCAGTACTCGCCGCCCTGGACGCCGAGCAGCTCGCCGGCCTCGCCCCGCAGTGACCTGCCGCGACGGCAGCTGACCATCCGTCCACTCCGGTCGCCGATGGGGCAGCATGAGCGGCGTGAACGAGATCGCACGGGCGTTGGGGTTGAACCTGCTCGGGTCGGTAGCGGCCCGGCTGCCGGCACGGGTCGGGACGGCGGTGCAGCTCGGGCTGATCGTGATCGGCTCGCTGCTGCCGCTCTGGCCGTTGTCGCAGGGCTGGATCAGGCTGCAGGACCTGCTCGCCTACAGCTGCCTGTGGCTGGCGATGTCGGTGCTGACCACGCTGATCCGGTTGCGCACCCTCGCCGTCCAGACCGACACCACCAGGTTCTTCGCCCTGCACTACGCGATCATGATCGGCATCCTCAGCCTGGTCTGCGGGGTGTGGTCGGTGATCCTGCTGTTCCTCGCCGGCCCCAGCGGGGGCTGGATCGCACTGCTGCCGATGGGGGTCGCGATGCTGCTGGCGAACGCCTGGTCGCTGGCCGACGGGTGGTTCCTGCGCGATGGCCGGCGGCTGGCCAGGGTCTGGCAGGTGGTGCTGCCCGGGTACCTGCGCTTCCTGCCGGTGCTGTTCGGCACGGTCGGCGGCGCCATCCTGATCCTCGGCGAGCAACCCGTCGAGTATCGGCTCATCGCCGCGGCGTCCCTGGTGATCGTCCTGACCGCGATCGACGTCACCTTGGCGGTCCTGTCCTTCCGGCTGATCAGGTGGCCGACGACAGGGTCAAGCTGACCACCGTGGCGGCTCGTCCGGTGGCGCTAGCCGCGGGCGATCCGGGCGAAGTCGTCGAACGGAATCTCCCGAACCAAGGGATCGGCGTGCCGGTGGACGATCTGCCAACGGTCGCCGTCCCGGCGGAAGACGATGGTGACCCGCAGCGACCAGTCCTGGTCGGGGTAGCCGCCGACCTCGCCGTGCTGTCGTTCCACGGCGACCAGCACCACGAGGTCACCCGAGACATAGGTCTGATGCACGTCGAGGACCGCCTCGCCTGAGGCGAAGAAGCGGCTCAGTTCGTCCAAAGCCTCGTCGGTGCGATGGATGCGGTGGCCATACATGGTGTCGCCGCCGTACGGCGGCATCAGCGTGTAGTCGTCCGGATGGTCGAAAGGGGCGAAGTAGCGGCGGGCATCGCCACGAATATAGGCCGATGCGGCATCGCGCATCCGGTCGATGAGTTCGCGGAGTTGGCTGTCGCTGATGCCGCCGTCGCGCTCAGTGCTCATATCGGTCAAGTACCTCGCGGGCGCCCGGACGGACATCGACGGCCGGTCGTTTTCGCCTCCTGGGGTGCGTCGTCGCCCCGCGTCCGCGCCCGTTAGGCTGGACGGGCTATGACCCAGACTCCCGCTCGCCTGCGCGTCGCGCCCTCACCCACCGGGGACCCACACGTCGGCACCGCCTACATGTCCCTGTTCAACAAGGCCTACGCCGAGGCCACCGGCGGCGCCTTCGTGCTGCGGATCGAGGACACCGACCGCGTCCGCTACGTGGCCGACTCCGAGCAGCAGATCTTCGACACGCTGCGCTGGGTCGGACTGCCCTGGAACGAGGGGCCGGACGTCGGCGGCCCGTATGCGCCCTACCGGCAGTCGGAGCGGCTGGACACCTACCGGCCGTTCGTCGAGAAGCTGCTGGCGAGTGGTCACGCCTACTACTGCTGGTGCTCGACCGAGCGATTGGCGGGGCTGCGGGCCGAGCAGCAGGCGTCCAAGGCGTCGGTGACCGGCTACGACCGGCTCTGTTTGGGCAAGACCCGCGAGGAGCGGGCCGTGTTGTCGGGCTTCAGCGAGACACCGGTGGTGCGGATGCTGATCCCCGACGATGCGCCACTGACCTTTACCGACGTGATCCGCGGCGAGGTGAACGCGCCGCGTCCGGACGATCAGGTGATCCTCAAGGCCGACGGCTTCCCGACCTACCACTTGGCGGTCGTTGTCGACGATCACCTGATGGGGATCACCCATGTGGTCCGCGGCGAGGAGTGGATCAGCTCCACCCCGAAGCACATCCTGCTGTACGAGTTCCTGGGTTTGACCCCGCCGGCGTTCGCGCACATGCCGCTGCTGCGGAACACCGACAAGTCGAAGATCTCCAAGCGGAAGAACCCGGCCGCCCGGCTGGTCTGGTTCCGCGAGCAGGGCTACCTGCCTGAGGCGCTGCGGAACTTCCTGCAGCTGCTCGCCTACCCGCCGGTCGGCGACTCCGAGGTGGCGACCTTCGACGAGTTCGTGGCCGGCTTCGACTGGGCCAAGGTGAACACCGTCGGACCGATCTTCGACCTGAAGAAGCTGGACTGGCTCAACGGCGAATACATCCGCGCACTGGCACCGGTCGAGCTGGCCGTCCGGATCGTCGAGCATCTGGAGTTCACCGGTGAGTGGGCGGAGGCGACCGACGCGCAGCGGGAGTTGCTGCGACGCGCCACCCCGCTGATCCAGGAGCGGCTCGGGGTGCTGTCCGAGGCGCTGCCCAAGCTGGCGTTCCTGTTCACCGCGGACGCCGACCTGGTGGTCGCCGACGACGCCAGGGCGCAGCTGGGTGCGAACGCCGCCGAGGTGCTGGACGCGTCCATCGCCGCGCTGGAAGCGCTGGAGCCGTTCGCGGCGGACGAGATCCAGGCGGCTTTGCGGGCCGCGCTGGTGGACGGCCTCGGCCTGAAGCCGCGATTCGCGTTCGGTCCGGTCCGGGTCGGCATCACCGGTTCGCGGGTGTCGCCGCCGCTGTTCGAGTCGATGGAACTGCTCAGCCGCGAGTCGAGCCTGACCCGCCTGCGGGCGTTGCGGGCGACGCTGTGAGCGTCGTCGCGATCTTCGGCGGCCGCTCGGAGATCGGTCTCGAGATCGCTGCCCGGCTTTCTGCCGGGAACGTGGTGGTGCTGGCGTCCCGTCCCGGCGGTGAGCGGCCTGAGGTGGCCGGCGCCGAGCGGGTGCTGCACGTCGACTTCGACGCCGACGACGTCGCCGAGCATGGCGCTGCGGTCGGGGCGATCGAGGCCGAGACCGGTCCGATCGACATCGCGGTGCTCACCTTCGGCGTCCTCGGCAACCAGAAGCTCGCCGAGGCCGACTCGGCCGAGGTGGTGCGCATCGTGCACACCGACTTCACCGCGCAGGCGTCGCTGCTGACCGTGCTGGCGAACCGGATGCGGGGTCGGGGTGCCGGGACGCTGGTGGCGTTCTCGTCGGTGGCCGGGCAGCGGGTGCGGCGTCCGAACTATGTCTACGGCTCGGCCAAGGCGGGGCTGGACGGCTTCGCCTCCGGCATGGCGGACGCCCTCCACGGCTCCGGCGTCGACCTGGTCATCGCCCGTCCCGGCTTCGTGATCGGCCGGATGACCGAGGGGATGTCGCCGGCGCCCTTCTCGTCGACCCCCGATCAGGTCGCCGCGGCGGTGGTGAAGAGGATCCGCGAGGGCGGGCCCGTCGAGGTCTGGATTCCCTGGCAGCTGCGGGTGTTGTGTTTCGTGGCGCGTTTCGTGCCCCGGGCGATCTGGCGGCGGATGCCGCGATGACCTGCTCGTTCGCCTGGGACGACGCCGGACTGCCCGCCTGGGGCACGGCGCCCCGGGCGAACTTCTGGCTGGCGCTCGACCAGAACGGTCCGTGGGGAGCCCGGGCGTTCACCCAATCGAGGCTCGATCCGGCCATCGGCGCCGCGATCGAGGCCGAGGTGCTGGCCGCCGGCGGCCGGCCGCTGCTGATCCGTCGCCCGTCCAGTCATGTCGATCGTCCGGAAGACCCCGAGCGGCAGGTGTACCTCGCGGGCGGTCTGGACGGCAGGCCGTGGCTGCTCGGCGGCACCATCACTACCCCCGAAGAGGTGCTGCAGCTACCCTTCGACCGGTTGGCTGCGGGTGATCCGGACGCGCTGGTCGCCGAGTTCGGCTGGCTGAAACGGCTGGAGGGCGGCGTCCTGCTGGTCTGCGCCAACGGCAAACGCGACCTGTGTTGCGCCGTGCGGGGGCGTCCGATCACCCTCGAACTGGAGCGGCAGTATCCCGGCCGGGTGTGGGAGTGCACCCACACCGGCGGTCACCGGTTCGCGCCCACCGGGCTGCTGCTGCCGTCCGGACAATCGCTGGCCCGGCTGACTCCCGAGACCGGGCTCGCCGCGCTGCGGGCCGCGGACGCCGGGCTGCTGGCGTCCGCAACCTTCGGACCCTGGCACGACCGCGGACGCGGGCACCTCGAGCCGGCCTGCGCGGTTGCGGAGGCATGGGTCCGGGAGCTGACCGGTGAGACCGACCCGGCGGCGCTTGCTGCCGCCGAGTCGGGGGACGCCGGGATCGAGGTGAGGCATGACGACGGCCGCAGCTGGCTGGTCCGGCTGGCGATCGAGGACCATCCCGAGCAGCTGCCCGAATCGTGTGGCAAGGCGGCGGTTGCCGCGCGTTCCTGGACGGTCGTCGACGCGTCCCTGGTCGAGCGTGCCGAGGCCGCGGTCACCTGACTCGCACCGCTCGGGCGCCGTTTCGTGGCTCGTTGATGCGGTCGCCGTTCCATAGCTCGTCATCTGGCGACCGATTTCGCAGTCGTTCTCGGCTGGACGGCGCGACGATCCCAGAATCGGTCGCTGATTCGCGAGCGGGTTGAGCGGCGCTGGCTCTGGCCTGCTCAGCTGATCGCGCGCATCCGGTTGTTCCGGGCGTCGTGCGTGAGTTCGGCGAGACCGAGTGCCTCGAGCAGCGGCGGCAGGTACATGCCGAACCGGCCCCGGTAGCCGTTACGCAGCCCGTACCAGCCGCCAACCGGGTTCGACTCCGACCGTCCCCAGGCCTCGACAGTGCCCTCGGCTGCGGGCTTCTTCTCGTCGGCGGCACCGAGCGGAACCCAGTCGTCCTGCTCGACGAGCCAGGCGTGCAGGTCCTCGATCGCGCGCACCTGGTACTTCAGCGTGGTCGAGCCGACCACGCAGACCAGGGTCGGCGGATCCGCGTCCGCGTCGCGATACATCAGGTACGAACTGGAACCCGGCGGCGTGGCCAGCTGCCAGGGATCGTCCTTGGTGCCGGTTCCATCGGCCATGCTGTGCCTCCCACGTTGACCATCCGGGCGTTCTGAGTGTAGGCACCGCCGCGGCGCTCCGGTAGGGTCCCGGCTACCCCCGTCGGATGTGAGGTTTGGCATGAGTCGTTTCTGCTTGGTCGGTGTTGCGGTGCTCGCCGCGATGGCCGGCTGCACCCAGGTGACGACGCCGTCCCAGCCGGTCAGCCCGCCGCCCACGCCGTCCGCGTCGCTGCCGGCGCAGCCATCGGCGTCCCCCTCGGCCAGCACGGTGATCCCGGCCAAGGCCCGGGACGAGATCGCTCGCGATGTTCTGCGCGACCACAAGCGGGTCGGTTCTACCGGACGTGCAGACCTCGGGAAGGGTCCGTGGGTTGCGCAGGGGGCCTGCGACGGCCCGGTCGGTCTCTCGGTCAGCTATCAGACGAGGGTCGACGGGGTGTCCGCCGGGGGTGGCTCGATCAACTGTTCCACCGGGAAGACCTACACCAACAGCGTGCTGCCGAGCATGAAGGGCACTCATCAGGTCGAGATCGTCTTCGGTGCCGAGGTCGAGGACACGACGATCGCCTACGTGCGGATCATTCCCGAAGGATCCCAGTAGCGACCCGTCCTCCAGCGGCGCACCCTCACCATGGGCTCGACATCGGGGCGAACCGGGTGCTCAATGGAGCAATGAAGTCCTCGCCGGTGCGGATCGTCACCGCCGCCGCTCTGTTCGACGGGCACGACGCCGCGATCACGGTGATTCGGCGGGTGTTGCAGGCGCGAGGGGCCGAGGTCGTCCATCTCGGTCATGACCGCTCGGTCGACGACGTGGTGGCAGCGGTCGTCGACGAGGACGCACACGGGGTCGGGGTGTCGTCCTACCAGGGCGGGCACCTGGAGTACTTCGGCTATCTGGTGGACCGGCTCGCCGAGCTGGGTTCGGACGCCAAGGTCTTCGGCGGCGGGGGCGGGGTGATCGTCGCCGATGAGATCGAGGCGCTGGCCGCGAAGGGCGTCACCATCTACAGTCCGGCCGCCGGGCAGCGGCTCGGACTGCTCGGGATGGCCGACGAGGTGATCGCCGCCTGCCGTGAGGTGCAACGGTCTCGACACTCTCGGCCAGCGGGCGCTGAGTCCGGCGCGGGTGAATCTGGTTCGGGTGAATCTGGACCGGGGGGACGGTTCTTTCGGTCCAGTTTGCCCGGAAATGGACCGAAAGAACCGTCCCCGCGTACCGGTTTGCCGCGGGCGATCAGTGTCTTGGCCGAGGGCGGACAGCTTGATCTGCCGGACGGCCGGCCACCCGTGCTGGGCATCACCGGGACGGGCGGCTCGGGCAAGTCGTCACTGACCGACGAGCTGTTGTTGCGGTTCCGGCGGCGGGCCCCGGAGTTGCGAATCGCGGTGCTGGCGATCGACCCGACGGCGCGGCGCGGTGGTGCGCTGCTGGGGGACCGGATCCGGATGAACGCACTGGACCGGGTGTACTTCCGTTCGCTGGCCACCCGGGGTGCGGCCGGTGGTATCCCGAAGGGGCTGGACGAGATGATCCGGTCCTGCGGCGGTGCTGGCTATGACCTGGTGATCGTCGAGACTCCGGGGATGGGGCAGGGGGACGCCTCGATCGCCGACCATGCCGATGTTGTGCTGTACGTGATGACTCCCGAATACGGGGCGTCCACCCAGCTGGAGAAGATCGCGGCCCTCGAGGTGGCCGACCTGGTCGCGATCAACAAATACGACCGGCGCGGTGCGGAGGACGCCCGGCGCGATGTCGGACGCCAATTGATCCGCAACCGGGGAGCCTTCGGCGAGTCCTGGAAGGACCAGCCGGTGATCGGGACCATCGCGTCCCGGGTCAACGACGACGGGGTGAACCGGCTGTTCGAGCGGCTGCGGGTGTTGCTGGCCGCGGCTGGGGTCTCGACAAGCTCGACCAACGGTGAGGACTCGGCCGGCGGTGGTCGTGCGGCCGGTGACGGCGCGATCATTCCGCGTGGCAAGGAGCGATACCTCGCCGATGTTGCGGACACTGTCCGCGGGTATCACGCCGCCACCGCCACTCTGGTCGGGGCGGTGCGCCGCCAGGAGCAAGTCGAGGCCGTCGCCGCGCTGCTCGACGACCCGACGCCGCTCGCGGGCCTGCGCGCCGAACTCCCCGCAGCGGCGTCCGAGCTGTTGAACGTTTGGCGCACCCAACTCGAAACCGAGCAGCCCACCGCGGAGACGCTGTCCGGGCTGACGCTGCCGAAGGTGGCGCTCCCGCCCGACGATGAGCCGGGTGCCCTGATCCGTTACCTGCGCAAGGAGAACCGTCCGGGCAGCTTCCCGTTCACCGCCGGGGTGTTCCCGCTGAAGCGGTCGGGGGAGCGGCCGACCAGGATGTTCGCCGGTGAGGGGGACGCCGCGCGCACCAATCGGCGCTTCCACCTGCTCGCCGCGGGGCAGCCGTCCACTCGGTTGTCGACCGCTTTCGACTCGGTCACCCTGTACGGACGCGATCCCGCCCGGCAGCCCGACATCTACGGCAAGGTCGGCACCTCGGGGGTGTCCATCGCGACCCTGGACGACATGCGCGACTTGTTCGCCGGCTTCGACCTGGCCGACGACGCGACCTCGGTGTCGATGACCATCAACGGACCGGCACCGACCATTCTGGCGATGTTCCTGAATGCCGCGATCGACCAGGCCGGCGATCCGGAGGTGGTGCGGAAGGTACGCGGCACCGTCCAGGCCGACATCCTCAAAGAGGACCAGGGACAGAACACCTGCCTGTTCTCGATCGACTTCTCACTACGGGCGATGGCCGATGTGCAGGAGTGGTTCATCGAGCATGGCGTGAAGCGGTTCTACTCGGCGTCGATCAGCGGTTACCACATCGCCGAGGCCGGGGCGAACCCGATCACCCAGCTGGCGCTGACCCTGGCCAACGGGTTCACCTACGTCGAGGCGTACCTGGCCCGCGGCATGGCGATCGACGATTTCGCGCCCAACCTGTCGTTCTTCTTCTCCAACGGCATGGACGCCGAATACACGGTGATCGGACGGGTCGCCCGCCGGATCTGGGCGATCGCGCTGCGTGACCGGTACGGCGCAGGCGAGCGGGCGCAGAAGCTGAAGTACCACATCCAGACCTCGGGCCGGTCGTTGCATGCCGCCGAGATGGAGTTCAACGACATCCGGACGACGCTGCAGGCTCTGTGCGCGTTCTACGACAGCGCCAACAGCCTGCACACCAACGCGTACGACGAGGCGGTCACCACGCCGTCCCCGGCGTCGGTGCGGCGTGCCTTGGCGATTCAGCTGATCATCGATACCGAATGGGGGCTGGCTTCGGTGGACAACCCGTTACAGGGGTCGTACCTGATCGAGCAGCTCACCGACCTGGTCGAGGAGGCGGTGCTGGCCGAGTTCGAGCGGATCGCCGACCGCGGCGGCGTCCTGGGTGCGATGGAGACCGGCTATCAGCGTGGCCTGATCCAGGACGAGTCGATGCTCTACGAGGCGCGCAAACACGACGGCACCCTGCCGATCATCGGCGTGAACACCTTCCTCGACCCGGACGCCTCGGAATCCGCGCCCACCGTGCTGGCCCGCGGTACGACGGACGAGAAGGAGTCGCAACTCGCCCGGCTGGCCGACTTCCACGCCCGGCACGCCGACGAGTCCCCGGCCGCCCTCGCCCGGCTGAAGGAGGTGGCGCTGACCGGCGGCAACGTCTTCGACGAACTGATGCGCACCGTCCGGGTCGCGTCCCTGGGCCAGATCACCGAGGCCTTCTTCGAAGTCGGTGGACGATACCGCCGCACCATGTGACCCCGGGGACGGTTCTTCTGGTCACCGGGGACGGTTCCCTTGGTCACCGGGGACGGTTCTTCTGGTCACTGTGACCGCACGATGTCACCGCGGGGACGGTTCTCCCGGTCACTGTGGACCGCACGATGTGACCGCGGGGACGGTTCTTCTGGACGCTGGGCGGCCGGCGTCAAGGACCTGCGGCCCAGGCGTTCGAGAGATCAGTGAAACCCTTCTCCGGCCCGGGTAGCCGGATCGAGCCCCGCCCAGGGTCAGCCCGATGGTCACCTGCCGGGAGACTGCTTCAGCGACGGCGCGAGGCCCGCGACGACTGTCAGCGCCCACAGCGGCGTGGTCACGAATGAGGAGCCCAACACCAGCATGACTGCTGCGCCGACGGCGACCAGCGCGAACGCCCACAACGGGATAGCCCCAGCCCGCCACAACGTGAATCCCGCCGCCGGCCAGAAGAGCAGCTGGCCGATCAGGTACGGCAGGAAGACCACCAGGCCGAAGAGGTTCTGCTCGGTCAGCAAGGTGAGTGCGACGGCCGCGTCGCGATCGGGTAGCGCCACCAGGATCTGGTTCCAGGCGAAGTAGCCCATCAGGTGCACGAAGTGGCCGGTCACCAGGCAGATCCCGGTCACCAGTGCGACCATCGACCAGCCGGGCACTCGCTCGCGCGTCCGTTCGCGGACGGCCGCAACTGCCGGGATAGCCAGGATGGCGGCGGCCAGCGCCAGCCATGACGCGACCTGGTACAGGCCGAGGTTCGCCTCGATCGCCGCCAGCAGTGACGCGGACTGCTCGGCTCCGCTCTCGCCGATGATCCCGGTCTCGGAGCCAGCGTGCTCGGCGGTCATCCGGGCCAGATCGGCCGCGGCGAGTATCAGGGGCGCCAGCAGCATGCATCCTGCGGCGACGCTGCGCCGCCGGGTCGAAAGAGTGGACGTGGCGGTCATGGTTCCTCCTCGGTCGTGCCGGCGTCGACTCGCCGGCGACTCCACGATCGGCCGCAGCGGGGCCGGCGCGGAACCGCCGGCGGAATGATCCCGTTCGCCGATCGGACGTCCGGCCGTCCCGGAAAGCAGGATCCCGGGTCCATCGTGAGGGGGATCACTTCGGGGGTGCGGCGGTCTAGCCTCGCGCTATGAAGGCTCGGCCCACCATCGAGGAGGCGGTCCTGGCGTTGGCCGGGATCGGGTGGGTGACCGCGCTGCTGTGGAGCCGTCCTGTCGCCGCCGGGACGATCGGAGTCGTCTCGGGGTTCGCACTGCTGGTGTCGCGCCGGCACCCTGTCACCGCGGCTGCCGTCGTACTGGCCGGGTGTCTGCTGGCGGCCGCGCTCGGCGTGCCGTCCGAGAACCCGGCCCTACTGCTGCCGGTGGCGGTCGTCGTCTACGGCCTGGGTCGCTGGTCGGGCAGGACGCCGGTGGTGCTCGCGTTGCTCGGGCTTCTCGCCTCCCTCGCCTGGGCGGACGCCCTGTCGCTTTCAACGCTGATCTTCGGCATCGTCCTCTACGGCTGCTTCTGGGGCTTCGGCCGACTGGTGGCGGCGAAGACGCAACGGGCGAGCGCGGCGCGGCGGCGCGCGGCCACCGTGGGAAGCCAGGATCCGCTGGCGGTGGCTGGTGCCGTGGTCGCCGAGGAACGCGCCCGGCTAGCGAGCGAGATCGCCGGGATGGTCGGTGAGACGATCCGTGCGATGCTCGCCGATGCCGCATCGGCCGGTCCCGAGCTCGACGCGGCGGCGATCGAGCGGATCCGTGTCCGCGGCACTGGCGCAATCACCGAGTTGCGGCAGATGCTCGGCCTGCTGCGCCACCCCCAGTCCGAAGCCCGGCCATCCGCTCAACCTGGGACGCCCGGCCCCGGCTGGAGTTGGTACGTCGTGGCGCAGATACTGGCGACGCTCGGCCTGGTGGAGTTGCTCACCCTCGATCCGGGGCCATCCGTCGCCGTGTTCGTGCTGCTCACGCTGGTGCCGCTGAGCGTCGCATTGCGGCGGCGAGCGCTGATGACGGCATTGCTGCTCAGCGCCGGCGCACTCGCGCTCGCGGTGTCGATCGGGCCGACGCGGCTGGGTATCGCGGTGCCGGTAGCGCTGGCGATCCTCTCCTGGTCGGCCGGCGTCGAGGGGAGGCGACCGGTCTGGCTCGGCTGGCTGCTGATGGTGCTGGCCGGGGTGCTGCTGGTGCTGCTCGCGGACCCCGACAATGCGGCCATGCTGGCCGTGGTCACGGTGCTGCCGGCGTGGGCGGGCCACGCCTGGAGCGAGGAGGACCGGGAGCAGCGTTCTGCGCAGCACTCGACCGCGCAGGCCCAGTCCGTGCTCGACCGTGCGGTTGCGGACGCGGTGAGGAACGAACGGCTGCGAGTGGCCCGCGACCTGCACGACGTGACCAGCCATGCACTGGGGGTGATGGTGTTGCAGGCGGGGGCGGTGAGTGCCCAGCGGGTCGCCGATCCTGCCCGGGCGCGGGCGAGCCTCGCCGTGATCGGGGATACCGGACGCCGTGCCCTGGACGACCTGGACCGGCTGATCGGGCTGATCGACCAAGGCGTGCTGGGCGTTGCGGTCGCCCAGGAGGCGACCGACCTTCCGGGCCGGCTCGTGGCGCTGGCCGAGCGCATCCGGCAGGCGGGTGTCCGGGTGGTGCTGCGGATCGAACGGCCGCCGGCCGACCCGGCTGTTGCCCAGGTCTGCTACCGCGTCGTGCAGGAGGCTCTGACCAACGCCGTTCGGCACGCGTCCGGCAGCTCGGTGCGGGTGGTGGTCGAGGGTTCACCGGGAGAGTGCTCGGTCGTCGTGCGGGACGACGGCAGAGCTGCCGCGGCTCCGGCAGCGGGCGACGGCAGCGGCCTGGGGTTGATCGGTGCTGCGGAGCGGGTCAGGGCCGTAGGTGGCGAGTTTCATGCCGGACCGGACGCCGACGCGGGCTGGGCGGTCCGGGTTCGGCTACCGTCGGCGGCGGCTGCGGTCGGAGACAGCATCTCCACGACGGGAGTCGACCGGTGATCACCGTCGTCCTGGCCGACGATCAGGCTCTGATTCGGGGAGGTCTGCGCGCCATTCTGGACGCCGAGCCCGACATCGACGTGGTGGCCGAGGCGGCGGACGGACGCGAGGCGTCCCGCGCCGCACGGGAGCACGGCGCCGACATCGTGCTGATGGATATCGAGATGCCACAGGTCAACGGCGTCGAGGGCATCCGGCTGACTGCCGCCGCGCGTCCGGAGACCAAGGTGCTGGTGCTGACCACCTTCGATCTCGATGAGTACGTGTTCGCCGCCCTGAAGGCCGGAGCCAGCGGGTTCCTGCTCAAGACCGTTTCCCCCGCTGATCTGGCGGAGGCGATCCGGGCCTGCCACGGTGGGCAGTTGCTGTTCGCTCCGGAGGTGACGCGCCGGCTGGTGGACGCGTTCGTCAGGCGGCGTCCTGCGACCAGCGGTGTGCCGGAGACCTTGCAGTGCTTGACCGCCCGCGAACTGGACGTGTTCCTCGCGCTCGCGAAGGGCTTGTCGAACGCCGAGATCGGTGGCCGCCTCTATCTGGGGGAGGCGACGGTCAAGACCCATGTCACCCGGATCCTGGCCAAGCTGGGGCTGCGCGACCGAGTCCAGGCGGTGGTACTGGCCTACGAGTGCGGCGCCGCTTGAGGAGGACCGTCACGGTCCTGAGGACCGCCGTTCAGTGGGTCTGTTCGTGGGCGTGTGCCAGGCTGGACCCATGACCCCCGACGACCTGGTGCGCTTGCGCCGGGCTCGCGACCGGATGGACCGGGACTTCGCCGAGCCGCTGGACGTCCCGCAGCTGGCCCGCGAGTCGCTGATGTCGGTCGGGCACTTCCAGCGCTCGTTCAAGGAGGCGTTCGGCGAAACCCCGTACGCCTGGTTGATGACCCGCCGGATCGAACGCGCCATGGCGCTGTTCCGCAACACCGACAAGTCGGTCACCGACGTCTGTATGGAAGTGGGCTGTACCTCGCTCGGCTCGTTCAGCAGCCGGTTCACCGAACTGGTGGGGGAGACTCCCAGCGCCTACCGGAACCGCTCTCACGACGAGCTGCGCGGCATCCCGAGTTGCATCGTGAAGCAGGTCACCCGGCCGAGTCGCAACTGATCACTTTTCGAGAAGCCGTGGCAGGGGCGTCCGTCTAGCGTCGAGGACATGACAGCACTGCAGAGCCTGACGCTCGCGAACACCTTCGTCCACACCACCGACCCCGATCGCTCGCTCGCGTTCTACCGCGACGTCCTGGGCTTCACAGTGAGCACGGACGTGACCAACGGCGACTTCCGCTGGGTCACCCTGACCACACCGACGCAGCCCGAACTCGAGCTCACCCTGGACCAGATCGGCCCGGGTGCCATGCCGATGACCGATGCCGACCGCGCCGCGTTGACTGAACTGCTGGCCAAAGGACTGCTGACCGCGCTGATCTTCGACTGCGACGATGTGGACGCCGTCTACGAGACGGTCCGGGCGTCCGGGGCCGACGTGCTGCAGGAACCGGCCGACCAGTTCTACGGCGTCCGGGACTGTGCCTTCCGTGACCCCGACGGCAACATGGTCCGGTTCAAGACCGACCTGGCTCAGGGCTGAGCCATGTGCCTGCCGCCCTGGGTGGCTAGGGCATTCGCCGAACAGGATCGCACCAGGGTGGCCGCCCGCCGAGCCGAGCTCGCGGCGATCCGACACACCACCATGGACCCAGTCAACCGAACAGAGGAGAGCCGCAATGGCCCGAACAACCGACAGCAAATCCGGGTTCACGCCTGAGGAACGCGCCGCGATGAAGGAGCACGCTGCCGAACTGCGTGCCGCCAAACGCCGTGATGGGAAGAAGGAACTCGAAGCGCAGGCCTGCCTGGACAAGATCGCCGAGATGCCGCACGCGGACCGCGTGATCGCCGAACGGATCCACGCCCTGGTCACGGCCAATGCACCCGGCCTGGAGGCCAAGACCTGGTACGGCATGCCGGCCTACGCCCGTGACGGGCAGGTGATCTGCTTCTTCCAGCCGGCCAGCAAATTCAAGGCCCGCTACGGCACCTTCGGCTTCAACGACGGCGCGCTGCTGGACGACGGCGCCGTCTGGGCGACCAGCTTCGCAGTTACCGAGCTGACCGATGCCGATCAGGCGCTGCTGGGTGAGCTGATCCGCAGGGCGGTCGCGGAGTCCTGAATCATGGCAGGGTGCTGACTGTGATCGAGCAGTACCTGAGCATCGCAGCACCGGTCGAGGCCGAGATCGAGGATCGGCGCTCTCGTTTCCTGGCCCGCCTCGAACCGGCGTCCGACGAGGCGGCTGCCCGGGCGGTGATCGAGGCGGTCCGCAGGCGTCATCACACGGCGGGCCATCACTGCTCGGCGTTCATTCTTGGCCCGGACGGCGCCGTCGAGCGCAGCAGTGACGACGGCGAGCCCGCCGGGACCGCGGGGGCGCCGATGCTCGAGGTGCTCCGTGGACGCGACCTGCGCGATGTCGTGGCCGTGGTCACCCGCTGGTTCGGCGGCACCCTGTTGGGTGCGGGCGGGCTGGTCCGGGCCTACTCGGACGCAGTGTCGGCGGCGTCCGCTGCTGCTGAGTTGGTCCGCTACCAGCTGGTCGACGTCGTGGAACTGGGCGTGGACTATGCGATCGCCGGACGGGTCGAGGCGTCCCTGCGCGACCGTGGAGTCCGGGTGGCTGAGGTTCGGCATGGTCTGCAGGCGACCCTGGTCCTTACCGTCCCGCCGGCAGACCGCGACGCGGTGGCGTCCGTGATCTCCGAGTTGACCGGTGGCCAGGGGCGTCCGGTGCCGGTCGGCACCCGCTGGGTCCAGAACTGAACGAGCGGCGTCCGATGCTCCCGAGATGCTCAGGGTGGACCGAAAGAACCGTCCCCGAGCGTGCGAATCGCGCACGCGAAGAACCGTCCCCGAACGTGCGAATCGCGCACGCGAAGAACCGTCCCCGAACGTGCGAATCGCGCACGCGAAGAACCGTCCCCGAACGTTCGAGAATCGAAAGGGGGGAGGGCCGTCCCCGCTCAGGCGCGGTCGGTGTGGCCGAGCGAGCGTTCCGGCGCCACCAGGTCGCGGACGCGGCGCTTCAACTCGGCGATCTCGGGGAAACCGCCGTCGGTCTTGCGGTTCCACACCGTCACCTCGTCAACCGCAACCCGGAACATGCCGCCGTGGGACGGAATCAGCGTCACCCCGCCCAGATCGTCGGCGAAGGTCTGCAACAGCTCGCCCTGATACCAACTCGCGCGCAATTGCCAGCGGCAGTCGATGCAATAGCGGATGGTCACCACGGGCTTGGACACCCGGCCATTGTCGCGCGCCCGCACGCGCTCTGGCACGGCAAGGCCCTCCCTAACTACCTGTGCCCTCCCACCGGTGGGAGGGCACAGGTAGTTAGGGAGGGGGTTAGCGATCGACCCGGACGCCGGCGGCGCGCAGTTCGGCCACCACGTCCGGGACGTTGCCGGGCGCGACGGCTGCGGTCAGGTCGAGCAGCACCCGGGTCCGGAAGCCGGCTCGGGCGGAATCCAGGGCGGTGGCGCGCACGCAGTAGTCGGTGGCGATGCCGCAGACGTCCACCTCGGACGCCCCACGCGCCGTCAGCCAGTCGCCCAGTGTCACCCCCGAGGCGTCCGCGCCCTCGAAGCCGGAATAGGCCGCGGCGTATTCGCCCTTGTCGAAGACCGCATCGAAGCCTCGCCACACCAGGTTCGGATGGAACTCGGCACCCGGCGTCCCGGCCACGCAATGCGGCGGCCACGAGTCGATGTAGTCGGGGTGGTCGGAGAAATGCGGGCCTGGATCGATGTGATGATCGCGGGTCGCCACCACCAGGTCATACCCGGACGCCCCGGCCAGCAGTTCCGAGATCGCGGACGCCGTCGCGGCGCCGCCGGTCACCGCCAGCGAGCCGCCCTCGCAGAAGTCGTTCTGGACGTCGACGACGATCAGCGCCCGGCTCATGCCTCGCTCCTCGCGTACGGGTTGTCGGTGACCTGGCCGTCGGCGTCCAGCATCAGGGTGGGGATCGCCGCCTCGCCCTTGGACATCTTCAACGCCGACAGCGGCAGTTCGGTCCGGGAGCGGGCGTGCCGCTCTTGCGCCACCTTCAAGCTCTCGGCACCGACGATCTCGCCGTCGCGGACCAGTTCGACCAGCAGCGGCCGGTCGTTGCCGTCGCTCTGGGGCGCCGAGCCGATGCCGATCACCTCGGCCTCGGCCTTGCCCCGGGCGTCCAGCCGGCGGAGCGCGTACTTGCGGCCGCCGATGCTGGTCTTGTTGACGCTCTTCTTCGCCACCGGCAGCAGCGGCGCGTCCGGTTCGTCGGTGTCGGCCCGGGCGACCAGCTTGTAGACGAAGCCGCAGGTCGGCGCGCCCGAGCCGGTGACCAGCGAGGTGCCGACGCCGAAGCCGTCCACCGGGGCACCGCGCAGGGCCGCGATCTGCCACTCGTCCAGGTCCGAGGTGACCAGGATCCGGGTATGGCCGGCGCCGAGCGAGTCCAAGAGACGGCGCACCTCACTGGCCAGCTCGGCCAGGTCGCCGGAATCGAGCCGGATCGCCCCCAGCCGTCCCCGGGTCAGCTCGATGCCGGTGCGCACCGCGGTCTCGATGTCGTAGGTGTCGACCAGCAGGGTGGTGTCCTCGCCGAGCGCGCCGATCTGTGCCTCGAAGGCCTCCCGTTCGGACGCGTGCAGCAAGGTGAAGCTGTGCGCCGCCGTCCCCCTGGTCGGGACGCCGTAGCGCCGGCCCGCCTCCAGATTGGACGTGGTGGCGAAGCCGGCCACATAGGCGGCCCGGGCCGCGGCCACCGCGGCGATCTCGTTGGTGCGTCGCGAACCCATCTCGATGCACGGCCGGTCGCCGGCCATCGCCGTCATCCTGGACGCCGCGGACGCCACCGCCGAGTCGTAGTTGTAGATGCTGAGCAGCACCGTCTCCAGGATCACCGCCTCGGCGAAAGAGCCCTCGACGATCATCAGCGGCGATCCGGGGAAGTAGATCTCGCCCTCGGGATAACCCCAGATCGATCCGGTGAACCGGTAGCCGGCCAGCCATTCGGCCAGCGGCTGGTCGACGATCTGCTGCTCCAGCAGGAACGACACGGTGGCATCGTCGAAGGTGAACGCCTCGATCGCCTCCAGCGCCCGGCCGACGCCGGCGACCACGCCGTAGCGGCGTCCGGTGGGCAGCCGGCGGGGGAACAGTTCGAAGACCGAGCGCCGGAACGCGGCGCCCGAACGCATCGCCGCGCGGACCATCGTCAGTTCGTAATGGTCGGTCAGCAGCGCCGTCGAGTTGAGCATGGGCGTCAGCGTAACGGCGCCCGGACGGCGGCGTCCGGAGGGTCCGGCTCGGCGCCGGTCTGACAGAATGCCGCCATGGTTGTCGCGTCCACTCAGCCGGCGGTGCCCGAGGGCGGAACCGTTCTGGCCGAGCGTCCGCAGGAGGCGCCGATCGAGCTCACCTCGTGGGTCACCATCGTCTGGGACGACCCGGTCAACCTGATGAGCTACGTCACCCACGTCTTCGTCACCTACTTCGGCTACTCCAAATCGAAGGCCACCAAACTGATGCTGCAGGTGCACCACGAAGGCAAGGCGGTGGTGTCCTCCGGCACCCGCGAGGCGATGGAGGCCGACGTGAACGCGATGCACGCCTACGGGTTGTGGGCGAGCGTGGAGCGTGCCGAATGAGCCGGTTCCGGCGCTCCGGCGGCCAGCTGCTGATCACCCTCGCCGACTACGAGGAGGCGGTGCTCGAGTCGATGGTCGAGCAGCTGATCGTGCTGCTCGAGGGCGAGGACATGGACGCCACCAGCGACGATCCGTTCGCCCAGTGGGAGGCCGACATGGCCGCACCCAGCGACCTGGACGCGTCCGACCCGGTGATCGCCCGACTGTTCCCACCGGCCTACCGCGACGACGACTCCGCCGAGAAGGAGTTCCGCAGGTTCACCCAGAACGCCCAGCGCCGCACCAAGATCGAGCAGGCCCGGGTCGTCCTGGAGGCCCTGCTCGAAACTAACGCCGGACGCGACCCGGCGCTCGTCCGCGCCGGCGACGTGGACGCCTGGCTGAAGACCATTGCCGCGATCCGGCTGACCCTGTCGGTGCGCCTCGGCATCGAAACCGCCGACGACGTCGACGAACTGGAGGAGCTCGACTCCGACGAGCCGCGCGGCGTCCTTTACGGCATGTACGAGTGGTTGGGCTACTTCCTCGAAGGCCTGATCGACAAGCTGCACTGATCTGATCACCCAACCGCTCCCCGAACTAGTTACCGCTCGCCGAATTCAGCGAGCCCTAGGTAGTTCGGCGAGCGCGGGGTACGGCGGCCCGAGGTCAGGGTCCACGATGTGAAACCGGTGAGACCGGCCGCCGGGAGGAATCCCGGTTCGCCCGCGGCATCAGCAGCCCTTTCTTAGGGTAGGCATAGCTGACCTGGACGATGTCGAGGCCCGGACCAGCACCGGTGATCAGCTCGCCGGACCGATCCCTCGACCCATCGATGGACGAGTCGCATGAACGTCATCTCGCTGGCGGAGGCCCCACTGGCTGTTCCGCTCACCCTTTCCGCCGTCCCCGACGAGCATGCCTGGCGGCTCAGCCGGTTGGGTCTGCGTCCCGGAGCCGCCTTCGCGGTCATCCGGGCCAGCGCCGGAGGCGGCCGGATCGTCTCGGTGGCCGGTGCCCGGGTCGCACTCGGCGCGGCGCTGCTGCGCGGAGTCCGGGCGGAGATGGCGCGATGACCGCCGTCAAGCCCCCGGTGACCACCTGCCACTGCGCCGTCGCCAATACGGCGGCCGGTCCGGGCGCCGCCATCGTCGCCCTGGCCGGTGCGCCCAACTCGGGCAAGTCGACGCTGTTCAATGCGCTCACCGGGGCCCGCACCACCGTCGGCAACTGGCCCGGCACCACGGTCGAGGTGGCTCGCGGCGTCTGGCACCAGCGCACCCTGATCGATCTGCCCGGCGCCTACTCGCTGGAGCCGCTGTCGCCGGACGAGGCGCTGACCCGCGACCTGCTGGTGGCCGACCCCGACGACCGGCCGGACGTGGTGATCGTGGTCGCCGACGCGGCGAACCTGGCCCGCAGCCTGTACCTGGTCAGCGAGGTACGCGAGCAGCCGCAACGGGTGATCGTCGCCCTCACCATGTTGGACGTCGCCGAACGCCGGGGCATCGACGTCCACCCGGCCGCGCTGGCTGAGGCGCTGGGCTGCCCGGTGGTGGCGCTCGACCCGCGCCGCCGCTCGGGGCTGACGGCCCTGGACGACGCCGTTGCGACCGCGCTCACCGCAGCCGAGCCCGCCGCCCGTCCCCATCGCTGTTGCGGCGACGCGCTGGCCAAGGCGGACGAGCGCTTCGGTTGGGTGGCCGCGGCGGTGGAGGCGGGGGTGACGGACGCCGGCGACGACCGGGTGTCGTTCTCGGACCGTTTCGATCGGGTGGCCACCGCGCCGGTACTTGGCCCGCTGCTCTTCCTGGGTGTGATGTGGGTGGTGTTCCAGGTCACCACCACGGTCGCGGCGCCGCTGCAGGACTTCTTCGACACGTTCTTCTCGGGACCGGTCACCGACGCCGCCCTCGCCGGCTTCGCAGCCGTCGCACTGACCGGCACCTGGCTGGAGGGGCTGATCGTCGATGGCCTGATCGCCGGGGTCGGCATGGTGCTCACCTTCGTTCCGCTGATGGCGCTGATGTTCGTGCTGCTGGCGCTGCTGGAGGACTCCGGCTACCTGGCCCGGGCCGCGGTGGTCACCGACCGGCTGATGCGGGCCATCGGCCTGCCCGGCAAGGCCTTCCTGCCGCTGGTGGTCGGCTTCGGCTGCAACGTTCCGGCGATCAGCGCCACCCGGATTCTCGGCGACAGCCGGCAGCGGCTGCTGACCGTGCTGCTGGTGCCGTTCACCTCGTGCACCGCCCGGCTGACCGTGTTCGTGCTGCTCGGCACCGTGTTCTTCGGACAGTGGGCGGGCACCGTGGTGTTCGCGATGTACGTGGCGTCGATCCTGCTGGTGGTCGGCGTCGGCCTGCTGCTGCGCCGAACCCTGTGGCGGGCGATGGGTACCGAACCGCTGGTGATCGACCTGCCGCCCTACCAGCTGCCGACGCTGCGGCTAACCGCCTCCGTCGCCTGGACCCGGCTGGCCGGCTTCCTGCGCACCGCGTCCGGGATCATCGTGGTCACAGTGTGCGCGGTCTGGCTGCTGCAGTCGGTGCCGGCCCACGGCAACGCCGCCTTCGGCGAGGTTGCGGTGGAGGATTCGGTCTACGGCGTGGCGGCGCAAGCGATCACGCCGGTGTTCGCCCCGGCCGGCTTCGCCCAGTGGCAGACAACTTCGGCGCTGGTGGTCGGCTTCGTCGCCAAAGAGGCGGTGATCTCGTCCTGGGCGCAGACCTATGCACTGGAGGAACCTGAGGAGGGTGGCGATCCGGGCTCGCTGGGCGAGCGGATCATGGCCGACTTCACCGAGTCGTCCCACGGCCACCCGATCCCGGCCGCGCTCGCGTTCATGGTCTTCCTGATGGCCTACACGCCGTGCGTCGCCACGCTGGCCGCGCAATGGCGCGAGATCGGCGGCCGCTGGACGCTCTTCGGCATCGCCGTGCAGCTGGCGGTGGCCTGGGGCCTGGCCGTGTTGATCTTCCAGGCGGGGAGTCTGTGGTGGTGACCGGGCCGCTGACCACCGTATTGGACGCCTTGGCCGGCGGCGCCGGCTCGCTGAGCGAGATTCGCCGGCGGACCGGCCTGCGGGCCGACGTGGTACGGGCCGCTGCCGACCATCTGCTCCGGGCGGGACTGGTCCGGGACTGCCCGCTGACCGGATGTCCCGGACGAGGCTGCGGCGGCTGCCCGATCGCGGACTGTCACCCGGGCGGGGGGTGACCTCGCCGAGAAGTCCGTGCGATAGTCGGATCGCCGACGGCCTCGCGCCGCGTGTCCCATCCGTACCCCCAGGAGCAGGACGTGCCCCAGTCCAGATCCATGCCCAAGTCGCTGATCCGGCTGCTGCTCGCCTTCCTGTTGCTGCTCGGCTTGGTCGGACTCGGCACCACCGTCGAGATCACGGCGACCAACAGCTACCGTCCGGTGCCGCCCCCGTTGCCGCAGACCGGATCGGACGCCCAACTGGCGATGCTGCTGGGGGGCGCGGCACTGGTGCTGCTGGGCGGACTGGTGGTGCTGCTGGTGCGCAGACGGCGCGGGTAGGTAAGGCGCCGATCATCGGGCCCGCGACCAGCCGGGTAGCCCGCGGGGCTACCAGATCGCCCCGACCTCGTGGACGAAGCCACCCATCAGGCGGCTGCCGATGCCCTGGAATTTCTCCGGATTCCCGGTGGTCAGGAATCGCCGGGTGGCCTCGCGTGGGGCGTGGTGCAGCAGGCCGAGACTGTTCAGCGTCGTCCAGGTCGACTTCGCGCACTCGTCCGCCGACGACACCAGGGTGACGGTGTCGCCGAGGACGTAGTTGATCACGCCGGTGAGCAGCGGGTAGTGCGTGCAGCCCAGAATCAGGGTGTCGATGCCGGCCAGTCGCAACGGCTCGAGATAGTCGTGGGCGATGGCTTCCAGATCGGCTCCGCCGGTGACGCCGGCCTCGACGAAGTCGACGAAGAGCGGACATGCCGAGGTGAACAGCTCGACGTCGGGGACGGCGGCCAAGGCATCGTCATAGGAGCGGGAATGCGCGGTCGCGCTGGTGCAGATCACGCCGATCCGGCCGCTGCGGCTCACCAGGACGGCCCGTCGCGCGGCTGGCAGCACCACGTCGATGACTGGGACGTCGTAGCGTTCCCGGGCGTCCCGCAGCACCGCCGAGGACGCCGAGTTGCAGGCGATGACCAGGGCTTTCACCTCCCGGTCGACGAGCCGGTCGAGGCATTCGAGGGCGAACTCGCGGACCTCCGGCAGGCTCTTGGTCCCGTACGGCGCGCGGGCGGTGTCGCCGAGGTAGACGACGTCCTCGTTGGGCATCTGGTCGACCACCGACCTGGCCACGGTGAGCCCGCCGAAGCCGGAATCGAAGATGCCGATCGGGCCCTCAGTGCTGCTCACGTCGTCCGACTCTAGTGGGCGCCCGTCCCGGGCGTGCCCGTGGCAGGCTGGAGCGGTGACCGGAGAGCACCGCTACGCGCTGACGACCACCTGGACCGGCAACCGCGGCCACGGGACGACGGGGTACCGCGGCTACGACCGCGCGGTCAGCGTCGAGGTCGAGGGCAAGCCGGTGCTGCTGGGGTCGGCCGATCGTCCGTTCCGCGGCGACCCGGCCAGGTGGAACCCGGAGGATCTGTTGCTGGCCGCGCTGTCGCAATGCCACCTGTTGTCCTACCTGCACGCCTGCGTCACCCGTGATGTGGTGGTCACCGACTACGTCGACCTGGCGTCCGGCGTGATGGTGACCGAAGGCAATGGCGGCGCCTTCCGCGAGGTCGTGTTGCGTCCGCGGGTGGTGGTGGCCGAGGCGTCCATGGTGGACGCGGCGACCGCCGCTCACCACGACGCGCACCAGTGGTGCTTCATCGCCAACTCGGTGAACTTCGCGGTCCGGGTGGTGCCGACGGTGGTGCCGGCGAGCTGACATCGTTGGCCGAGCGTGTCGAGAACTCTCCGGCAACGGGTTTCGACGAGCTCAACCGGTGAAACCAGGCGTTGACCGGCCGTTCTCCAACCGTCAGCCGGGCAATTGCAGCAGCACGGTCGTCCAACCGGGACCGGCCGGGCGCACCTCGAGCACGACCGGGTTCAGCCGGGCCAGGGACCGCGGCAACCGGACCGGCAGCTCGGCGGGCACCAACGGGCCGTCGTGGATCCACAGCAGGTGGGTGGCGCCGGCGAGCCGCTGCCGCACCGTGGCCGGCGAGTTGGCAGTGGTGTAGACGGATCGGGCGGCAGGGTCGAGCCGGCGCAGCGGGTTCTCGCCGAGCAGGCCGGGTTCGACGGCGGCCAGCGTTCCGCTGACACTGGCCGCGGAGATCGCCGCGCGCACACCCGGGTGCCGCACCCGGGCGTCGGCAAGTGCGGTGCGGACTCCGGCCAGGTTCTCGCCGTGCCCGACGCTGACCCGGACCCGTACCTGAGCAGGCAGTGCGATCGTCACCTGCAACACGAGCAGGGCGCAGATGGGCATGATGAAGGCGGCTCGAAGCGCCAGCGAGCCCGGTCCGGCCGCTCCGGACGAGCCTGGCCCGGACGCGAGAGCAGTGGCCAAGCGGACCACGACCGCGGCGATCGCCACGACACCGAGCGCGGCGAGCGCAGCCAGCGGTGGCAGGAACGCCACCCAGTAGCGAATCCGGAACAGGTTGGTCCGGACCGCTCCGACGCCGATCGCGAGCGCCAGCGGCACCACCAGCCAGATCACCAGGCTGAGCGGGAAGTCGCGACGTCCGCCGGGACGGCTCAGCGCGCCGACCAGCGCCAACCCCACCACGACGACCGAGGCCAGGATCAACGGGGTCAGCGAGATGCCCCGCAACACCTCGCCAGGCACGGTGAACCAGGTGACCGCGCGCTCCGAGTCCGCGCCGATCGGGCCGGTGCCATGCCCGAGCGACGCGATGACCTGGGCGCCGACCAGCGCACCGGCGACCAGCAGCACGACCACCACGGACGCGGTCCGCCGGAACCGGTCGCGTCGATCGCCCGGCGCGAGCGCCGCGGCAAGCAGATGAGCCGGCCACTGGCACAGGCCGAACGTGTGGATGGCTCCGACCGCGGCCAGGCCCGCGGCGTGTGCACACGCCGCACCGGGGCGGACGCGGAACCCCGACGCCGCCGGGCGCAAGTGCCGATCGCTGACCAGCCAGGCGACCGTCGCGGCGAGCAGCATCAGTGCGTACGGACGGGCCTCCTGGGCGTACCGGATGAATCCGGGAAAGCTGAGCAGCAGCACGGCCGCGATGGTGCCGGCAAGCCGTCCGGCATTGCGGGCGACCAGGGCGTAGAGGACCGGAACCGTCGCAGTGGCAGCAGCTGCCGACAGCAGCCGTACGACGACCAGCGTCGGCACGGCGGGGGCGAGGTGCGACCAGATGGTCGTCCACGCCTTCGCCAGGTAGTAATACGGCACCAGTGGTGCGTCCCGGCTCTGCCACAGCACCGCCAGCTCGGTCCACGACCGCTGCACCGCCAGATAAGTGGCCCCCTCATCGCTCCACGGCCACGGCGTCTGGATGCCGATGCTGGTCACCACGGCCGCTGCCAGCACCAGCGCGGTGACGACGAGGATGCCCGTACGCGGACGGTCGCGCCACGACATCGTGGCAACCGGAGTGGCCTGCTCCTGCGCCCGATCGATGGTCACGTGAGCCATCGTGCGTGGGCGGGGCCTGGAATCCAGCGGTCCTTCATCTGGCTTTCATCTGCCCCGACTAGCCTCGTTGCGAGCAGGGAGGGTCGACATCCGGGTCTTGATCGTTGAGGACGAGCGCAGGATCGCCGCCTACGTCAAACGTGGCCTCGAAGAACACGGCTACGCGGTGGACGCCGTCCACACCGGTCAGGATGCGCTCTACTGGGCCCGATCGACGCCCTACGACCTGATCCTGCTCGACATCCTGCTGCCGCCGCCGAATGGGCTGGTGGTGTGCCGGCAGTTGCGCCAGCAGGGCTCCGGGGTGCCGATCCTGATGCTGACCGCGCGCGGCACCGTCGACGAGCGCGTCTCCGGTTTGGACGCCGGCGCCGACGACTACCTGGTCAAACCGTTCTCGCTGAAGGAATTGCTGGCCCGGATGCGGGCGCTCACCCGGCGCTCGGACGGCGGCGACGGCCTGCCCGTGCTCAGGGTGGCCGACCTGACCATGGACACCACCAGCCGGAGGGTGGGCCGAGCCGGCCAGGAGATCACCCTCACCGCCAAGGAGTACGCCGTCCTGGAGTGCTTCCTGCGCGAGCCCGATCGGGTGCTGACCCGCGAGGCGATCGCCGAGCACGTCTGGAACTACGACGTCCACCACGAGTCGAACGTGGTCGACGTCTACATCCGCAACCTGCGCCGCAAGATCGATGACGGGCACGACCTGAAGCTGCTGCATACCGTTCGCGGCGCGGGCTACCGGCTCACCGCCAAGGGGCCGCCGCCGTGACCCTCCGCGCCCGGTTCGGCCTCTGGGTGGGCCTGATGATGCTGCTCACTCTCGCCGCGTTCGGCGGGTTCGTCTACTTCTCGGTGTCGCATTGGCTGTTCGCCAACCTGGACGACTCGCTGCGGTCCGGGGCGAGCCAGCTGATCGCCACCGCGGACATCGACGGCGGTCAGTTCCAGGTCTCCGACGACCCGGTCACCCTCGACCCGGCGCTGACCGAGGACCTGCGCTCGCACGGGTTGAGCATCCAGATCTTCGGCACCACCGGCAAGCAGCTCCAGGCGATCGGCCACGACGTCCGGCTGCCGCTGGAGCCGGCGAGCCTGGACGAGGCACTCGCCGGGCGGTCGAGCTTCGCCACCCGAGCGGACCCGCAGGGCGGGGGATCGATTCGCACCCTGACCCAGCCGATGACCATCGACAGTCGTGTGGTCGCGGTGGTTCAGATGGCGCAGAGCATGCGGGCCGTGGAATCGCTGCGGGAACGACTGCTGCTGAGCCTGCTGCTGGGCGCGCCGATCATCGTCGCCGCCGGGGTGATCGGCGGCTACTATCTGGCCGGCCGGGCGCTCCGTCCGATCGACCAGATGGCGGCCACCGCCCGCCGGATCTCGGCACACGACCTCACCGAGCGCCTCGGCCTGCCGCCCACCCGGGACGAGGTGGGGCGGCTGGCCGGCACCTTCGACGACATGCTGGGCCGCCTCGACGACGCCTTCCAGCGCGAGCGGCGATTCAGTCACGACGCTGCTCACGAGTTGCGGACGCCGTTGGCGGCGATGCAGTCCATCATCAGCGTGATTGCCGAACGGCGGCGCAGCCCCGCCGAGTACGAGGCGGCGCTGGCCGACCTGGCCGACGAGACCGACAAGCTCCGGACGCTCACCGAGGACCTGCTGCGACTGGCCCGGGCCGAGGCGTCCGGACCGCTGTGGGAGACGGTCGACCTCGGCGAGCTGGTGCCGGACGTGGTGGACAGCCTGCGGCCGCTCACCGATGCCGACCGGGTCGCACTGACCTGCACGGCCGAGGGTGAGGTGAAGGTGATCGGCGACACCGACGCGCTGATCCGGCTGCTGGTGAACCTGGTCGACAATGCGATCAAGTACACCGCGTCCGGGACCATCGAGGTGACTGCGCGCGGGCTGCCGGAGGTGGTCGAGATCGAGGTGCGCGACACCGGTGAGGGCATCGCTGCCGAGCACCTGCCCCACGTCTTCGAGCGCTTCTACCGGGCCGAGGAGTCCAGGACGACCTCCGGCACCGGCCTGGGGCTGGCGATCTGTCGTGAGATCGCGCACACCCATGCCGGTGAGGTCGACGTCCGGAGCGAGCCGGGTGCGGGCTCGGTTTTCATCGTGCGGCTGGCGCGCGATCCGCGTCCGGACTGAGTCCGTCCTTTCTTCATCGGGGTTTCATCGGCCGCTCCTAGCGTCAGCCGGGCACTGCTCCCACACCGAGAGGTAACCCCGATGACCATCAATCCCGCGGCCCGGCAGGCCCAGGACGCCACCGCCCGCTTCCTGAACAAGGTTCCGGTGATCACCGCGACCTTCTGGCTGATCAAGGTGCTGTCCACCACGGTCGGCGAGACGTTCGCCGACTTCCTCACCGTCCAGGTGGGCCTCGGCCCGCTGCTGACCGGCGCGGCGATGCTCGCGGTCCTGGTCGTGACGCTGATCGCCCAGCTCAGGGCGCCACGCTACGTGCCGTGGCTGTACTGGCTGACCGTGGTCGAGGTGAGCATCGTCGGCACTCAGCTGACCGACTTCTTCACCGACCAGCTCGGTGTCAGTCTGTACCTGAGCACGGCGGTGTTCGCGGTGGCGCTCGCCCTGGTCTTCGTGGTCTGGTGGCAACAGGAGCGGACCCTGGCGATCACCGCGATCGACACGCCGAAGCGGGAGCGCTTCTACTGGGCCGCGATCCTGGTCACCTTCGCGCTGGGGACGGCAGGCGGCGATCTCGCCAACGAGGCGCTGTCATTGGGCTTCCGCACCGGCTCGGTCGTCTTCGGCGGGTTGATCGTGCTGGTCTGGGTGATGAACCGCCTCGGCATGAACGGCGTGACCGCGTTCTGGATCGCCTACGTGCTGACCCGACCGCTCGGGGCCTCGCTGGGGGATCTGCTCACCCAGGAGAGCAGCTACGGCGGGGTCGGGCTCGGTGCCGGCCTGACCAGTGCGCTGTTCCTCACCGTGATCGTGGTGCTGGTCGCCCGCGAGCAGGTGAACGTGAATCGGCACGGCGTCCGCGAGAAGGGGGACGTGCCGGTGATTCATCCGCGTCGCGACTACGCCTGGGCGGCCGGAGGCACGCTCGGCGTGGTGCTCGCCTCGGTGGTGCTGACCTCGGCCGCCGCGAACAACACGGTCGCGATTCCGGCGCCCAGCGTGGTGGCGACCTCATCGACCGGCGCGTCCGGGATCGAGGCGGACGCCACCTCGCCGCTGGGCGACCTGCGTCCGTTCGTGGCCATCGTCAGCCAGCTGAAGGTGTCGCTGCGAAGTGGCGACTTCCCGGGCATCACGGCACGGGCCAAGGACCTCGAGGTGGCCTGGGACAGCGCGGAGGCCGCCATCAAGCCCGCTTCGCCCGCTGACTGGCACGCCTTGGACAGCGCGATCGATCAGCTGCTGACGGCGGTCCGGGCAACCGCGCCCTCGGTGACCGCGATCGACTCGGCGATCACCGGCTTCCGGGACACGGTGAGCGCCATCGACCAGAAGCAGTAGCGGCGTGCCGAACATCCGCGGCCAGGACGCGCGGCCGGGATCGCTCGCCCACCCGAAGGGGCGGTTGCCCAGGCCAGGGACGCCAACGAAACTGGCCGGCATGTTCGATCTCGAAGCCATCGACCGCGCAGCCGAGAAGTTGACCACCTCCGAGGGCGGCTTCCGCGCGCAGGAACAGCAGCCTCCCGGTCTCACCTCGGCCATGGATCCGGTGCCGGATCACGGCGAGGAACACTGGGTCGGCCGGGACCGGCTGTCCGGGCTGCGGGCACTGATCACCGGCGGCGACTCCGGCATCGGGCGCGCGGTCGCCATCGCCTTCGCCCGTGAGGGCTGCGATGTGGCCCTGAGCTACCTGCCCGAGGAGCAGGCGGACGCCGAGGACACCGCGTCCTGGGTGGAGAGGGCGGGACGCAGGTGCGTGCTGCTGCCCGGCGACCTCACCGAGGAGTCCACCGCGCGTCAGGTGGTCGACGACGCCGCGGCGAAGCTCGGCGGACTCGACATCATGGTGAACAACGCCGGCTTCCAGTGGGCCCGGCGCGAGTCGGGCCTGGCCGACCTGACCAGCCAGGAACTGGACCAGGTGTTCACGACCAACCTGTACGCCCTGTTCTGGATGACCCAGCAGGCGCTGCCGCACCTGAGCTCCGGTTCCAGCATCATCAACGTCAGTTCGATCCAGGCCTACGACCCGTCCACGGCGTTGATCGACTACGCCGCCACCAAGGCCGCGATCAACAACTTCACCGTGAACCTCGCTTCCGAGCTCGGGCCGAAGGGCATCCGGGTCAACGCGGTCGCGCCCGGGCCGATCTGGACGCCGCTGCAGCCGGCCACCAAGCCCGGCGAGAGCATGCCGTCCTTCGGCTCGGACACCCCGCTCGGCCGGGCCGGTCAGCCGTCCGAGCTGGCCGGGGCGTTCGTCTTCCTGGCCAGCCCGCTGGAGGCGTCCTACGTCTCCGGGACGGTGATCGGGGTGACCGGCGGCAAGCCGGTCTTCTGACTTTGACACCGCCCCGGCGGCCGGATGGGATGGTCCCATGACCTACACCCGCACCGACGGACGCCGACCGGACCAGCTGCGTCCGGTCACCATCACCCGCAATTGGCTCGACCACGCGGAGGGTTCGGTGCTGGTCGAGTTCGGCCGGACGCGGGTGCTGGTCGCGGCGTCCGTCACCCAGGGCGTGCCGCGCTGGCGCAAGGGGTCGGGGCTGGGCTGGGTGACCAGCGAGTACGCGATGCTGCCGCGGGCCACCCACAGCCGCAGCGACCGCGAGTCGGTGAAGGGCCGGATCGGCGGCCGGACGCACGAGATCTCCCGGCTGATCGGACGCTCACTTCGCGCCGTGATCGACTACAAGGCGCTCGGCGAGAACACCATCGTGCTCGACTGCGACGTGCTGCAGGCCGACGGCGGCACCCGGACGGCGGCGATCACCGGCGCCTACGTCGCCCTCGCCGACGCCGTCAGCTGGCTGCGTGAGCGCGGCGCCCTGGCCGGTGAGCCGCTGACCGGGTCGGTCGCCGCGGTCTCGGTGGGCATCCTCGAGGGCACCGCGCTGCTCGACCTGCCCTACGTCGAGGACTCGGCGGCCGAGGTCGACCTGAACGTGGTGACCACCGGTGACGGACGCTTCATCGAGGTGCAGGGCACCGCCGAGGGCCGTCCGTTCGACCGCGCCCAGCTGGACGCGCTGCTCGACCTCGGCGTCGCCGGCACCGCCGAGCTGACCCGGCTGCAGCAGCAGGCCCTGACCCGATGAACGCTCGGCCCAGGAAGGTCGTGCTTGCTACGCACAATGCGAAGAAGCTGACCGAGTTGCGCCGGCTGGTCGCTGAGCAGGGCGTGGATGTCGAGGTGCTCGGGCTGGACGATGTCACCGGCTACCCGGAGCCGGCCGAGACCGAGCGCAGCTTCGAGGGCAACGCCCTGCTCAAGGCGCGGGCCTGCGTCGCCGCGACCGGGTTGCCGGCGCTGGCCGACGACTCCGGCATCGCCGTCGACCTGCTGAACGGGATGCCCGGCGTCCGCTCAGCGCGCTGGGCGGGCAAGGGCGCAACCGATCAACAGAACCTCGACCTGCTGATCGCCCAGCTGGCCGACACCGATCCGGCCGAGCGCACCGCCCGGTTCGTCTGCGCCGTCGCCTACCTGGACGCCGCCGGCACCGAACACGTCGTCCGCGAAACCATGGAGGGCACCCTGGTGTCGGAGCCCCGCGGCGGCAATGGCTTCGGTTACGATCCGATCTTCGTGGCCGTGGGGAACACCCGCACCAACGCGGAGTTGTCGGCGGCCGAGAAGGACCCGATCAGCCATCGCGGCAAGGCCGTCCGGGCCATGCTGGCCTGGCTCGCGGAGCAGCGGTTCGATGGCCGGGGGAAGGACTAGCGGTGCGGCAGTATCAGGATCTGCTTCGGCTGGTGCGCGACACCGGGGTGACCAAGGGCGATCGCACCGGCACCGGCACCCGCAGCATCTTCGGTCACCAGCTGCGCTTCGACCTGCGCGAGGGCTTCCCACTGGTGACCACCAAACGGGTGCACACCCGGTCGGTGTTCGGCGAGCTGCTGTGGTTCCTGCGCGGCGACACCAACCTGGCCTGGCTGCATGCCAACGGCATCACCATCTGGGACGAGTGGGCCGACGCCAACGGCGATCTGGGCCCGGTCTACGGTCACCAGTGGCGCTCGTGGCCCACCCCGGACGGCCGGCAGATCGACCAACTCGCCCAGGTGATCCAGGGGATCAAGGCCAACCCGGATTCGCGTCGGCACATCGTCTCGGCCTGGAACGTCGCCGACGTGGACGCGATGGCGCTGCCGCCCTGCCATGCACTGTTCCAGTTCTACGTCGCCGACGGACGGCTGTCGTGCCAGCTGTACCAGCGCTCGGCCGACATCTTCCTCGGCGTGCCGTTCAACATCGCCTCCTACGCCCTGCTCACCCATATGGTCGCCCAGGTCACCGGGCTCGAGGTGGGCGACTTCGTGCACACCTTCGGCGATGCCCACCTGTACCTGAACCACCTGGAGCAGGCCGATCTGCAGTTGAGCCGCGAACCGCGTCCGCTGCCCACCCTGCGGCTCAACCCGGACGTCACCGCGATCGACGCGTTCACCCTGGCCGACATCGAGGTGCTTGGCTACGACCCGCATCCGGGCATCAAGGCCCCGATCGCGGTCTAGGGAAACGCTGAACGATGGCGCGGCGGAGGCTTCTGCTGGGTCGGTGCAGATCCGGCCTCGAGCGGCTGACCGTGCACGAGTTCCAGTTCGGCGACGCCCGCGTCCGAGTCTACGAAGAGTGGGCGATGCGGCCCGAGCTGGCCGAGTCGCCGGCCGTCCCGACCTTCGCGTTGGTGCACGGACTAGGCATTTCGTCGCGATTCTTCGTCCCTTTGGCGCATGACCTGGCACCGCACGGACGGGTGCTGTTGTTCGACCTGCCCGGCTTCCACGACCTGCCCAGGCCGCGGCACCGGATGTCGATCGTCGATTTCGCGGACGTGGTGAAGCGCGCCCTGGACGAGTTGGAGGTGATCGATCCGCTGCTGGTCGGGCACTCGATGGGCGCCCAAGTGGTGGCCGAGATCCTCGCTCAGTACCCGTCCTACAGCAGCGCCGCGATGCTGGTGGGTCCGGTCGTGGTCGCCGACGAGCGCAGATTGCCGGAGGTGCTGCGACGCTTCCTCCAGGCGGCCCGGTACGAGTCGCCGGGCAACACGCTGTCGGCGCTGGCCGCTTATGCGCGCGCCGGCGTCCGGTGGATCGGGGACACCATGCCGAAGGTGATCGCCTACCCGATCGAGACCCGGTTGCCGCTGTCCCGAGCCCGGCTGCTGCTGGTCAGCGGCGAGCACGACCGGGTGAGCCCGCTGGCCTGGCGGACCCGGCTGGCGTCCGAGGTGACCGGCGCGCAGGTGCTCACCGTTCCGGGCGCCGCTCACGGCGTCGTCCACGACAGCCACCAGGTGCTGGCCGGCGAGTTGCTCGCCCTGGCCGGGATCGGCACCGGATGAATCGCTGGCTCGGTGGGTTCGCCGATTGGGTCTACGGGATCGGCTGGTGGTTGCGGGCGTTCAGCCGTTCCGGGGCGCCGGACGCCTTCCGCGAGCCTGGTCCCGACCCCGACCACCACACGCCGATCGTGCTGTTGCCCGGGATCTGGGAACGCTGGCCGTATCTGGTGCCGCTGGCCAGGTCGTTGAACGCCGCTGGTCACCCGGTGCATCTGATCGCCGCCCTGGGCGCCAACGGTGCAGCGCTGCCGGTGGGTGCGCGGACCGTGGCCGACTACCTGCGCGAGCAGCAACTGGAGCGGGTGGTGCTGGTCGCGCACTCCAAAGGCGGGCTGATCGGCAAGCTGGTGATGCTCGACCCGGACGTCGCCGGCCGGATCGTCGGCATGGTGGCGCTCAGTACGCCTTTCGGCGGGTCGTCGCTGTCCTGGCCGATCTTCGGCCGGACGCCGCTGGGGGTCTTCGCCCCCCGCGGCCGGGCGATCACCGACCTGAGCGCCCAGCTCGAGGTGAACGCCCGGATCATCTCCGTGCAACCCACCCACGACCAGGTCATCCCCGAGGGCAGCAGGCTTTCCGGTGCGCGCAATATCAACCTGGCCGCGGCCGGGCATTTCCGTCCGCTGCGGGACGCCGAGGTACACCGCGTGATCCACGACCTGGTGCACGAGGTGGGGAAGTAGGCTCAGCGGGTGCGGATCATTGGCATCGCGATCGTCGGCTCCAACGGCGTGATCGGCGACGGCGAGCGCCAGCCGTTCGAGATCGCCGAGGACTGGGCGCGGTACAAGCGGGTCACCCACGGCCACCCGATGATCATGGGACGCGGCACCCACGACGCGATCGGGCGCTGGCTGCCGGGGCGCACCACCATCGTCGTCACCAGCGACCCGGCGCGCATTGCGCTTCCCGGTGACGGCCGCGCGATCGGCTATGCGGTGGCCTCGCTGGACGGGGCGCTGGAGCTTGCCCGGTCGCTTGACGACGAGATCTATATCGCGGGTGGCGGCACCATCTATCGCCAGGCCTGGCCCGAGCTCACTGAACTGGACCTTACCGAGGTGGACGCCGAGGCGGACGGCACCGTGTTCTTCCCGCCGATCCACCCCGCCGAGTGGCGGGAGGTCAGCCGCGAGCCGCGGGACGGCTTCGCCTTCGTCCGCTATCGCCGGCGGGACGCCGACTCAGCCTGATGCGCACCCACGCCAGTGTCCTGCATCTCGATCTGGACGCCTTCTTCGCCGCCGTCGAGCAGCGGGACAAGCCGTCCCTGCGCGGCAAGCCGGTGATCGTCGGCGGCATCGGGCAGCGCGGGGTGGTGGCGACGGCGTCCTATGAAGCGCGGGTGTTCGGCGTCCATTCGGCGATGCCGACCCATGAGGCGCGGCGCCGGTGTCCGCACGCCGCCTTCCTGTCCGGGCGGATCGGCGCCTATCGCAAGGCGTCCGGGATCGTGATGGGGTTGCTGCGGGAGCTGTCCCCGCTGGTCGAGCCGCTGAGCTTGGACGAGGCGTTCGTCGACCTGGCGGTCGGGGACCGGTCGCTGGAGCCGGAGGCGGTGCTGGCCGAGGTGGCCCGGCTTCGGCAGCGGCTGACCGAAGAGACCGGCGGGCTGACCGGGTCGGTCGGCATCGGGTCGTCGAAGTTCATCGCCAAGGTGGCTACCGAACTGGCCAAGCCGGACGGCGTCCGGCTGATAATCCCCGGTACCGAGGTGGAGACCATCGCCCCGCTGCCCGCGCGGGCGATCCCGGGCGTTGGGCCGGTCACCATGGAGAAGCTGGCGCGACTAGGGGTGACGACGGTTGCCGACCTGCAACGGCTGTCGACCCGCGAACTGCTGCGCGAACTGGGCCGGGCACAGGGGGAGTGGATCGGTGCGCTCGCCTTCGCCCGTGACGACCGCCCGGTCGAACCCGACCGCGAGACCAAGTCGATCTCGGTCGAGGACACCTTCGAGACCGATGTCACCGACCGGACCCGGCTTGACGAGATCGCCACCCGGGACGCCACCACGGTCGCCCGACGGCTCTCGGCCGCGCACCTATTCGCCCGCACCATCACCATCAAGGCCCGCTACCCGGACTTCACCACGCTCTCTCGCTCCCGCACCCTGGACGGCGCCACCGACGACCCCGAGGTGATCGGCGCCGTCGCCCGTGCCCTACTCGACGGGGTGGACGTCCCCCGCGGCCTGCGACTGTTCGGCGTAGGAGTTGCCGGCCTCACCGAGGTCGCCCAAGAAGCCCTGTTCGAACCGTCGCTGCTCGACTCCCCAGCACCGGTCGAGCTTGTCGAGACCCCCGTATCGTCGGTCGAGCTTGTCGAGACCCCCGCATCGTCGGTCGAGCTTGTCGAGACCACTGCCGAGCGGGAGCCCGGTTTCGACAAGCTCAGCCAGCAACCCGTGCCGTCGGTCGAGGCTGTCGAGACCGGCGCGGAGCGAGAGCCTGGTTACGGGGAGCTCGACCCGCGGTCCGTGCCGTTGGTCGAGCTTGTCGAGACCCCGTCCTCGTCCGCGGAAGCCGCTCTGGGCGGCCTCAGTCAGCGGACCGCGCCCTACCGCCCAGGAGCCGATGTCGTCCACGATGAGCACGGACCGGGCTGGGTCTGGGGATCCGGACTCGGCCGAGTCACCGTCCGGTTCGAGACCGCGCAGACCGGTCCGGGACCCGTCCGCACCTTCGCGATCGACGATCCCGCATTGCGCCCGGGCGACGACTGAGGGCTGGGGTTATCGGCCACCTCACGGCGTGGGCCCGGGCAGCGTGACCCGGGTTTCAACGCCGGTGAGAAGTTCATCGGGGCGGAGGTCTCGGGGTTTCCACCACCACACGTCGCCGTGCTGAAAACCCGCGCTGGTGTCATTGGGCTCATCGAACAACTCGAAGAGAATCTGCTCGAAGAACCGGGACAATTGGTTGGGGTCGTCGACGATCGGAATCTGCGCCCCCAGAACCTCGGACGAGGCAAGTGGGCGATAGACGACCTGGAAAACGGGTTCGCCGTCGGAGTCCGCGCCCACGTGCGCGTCAATGATCGTCGCCGGTGGGGGAGTCGGTCTGCTGAATCGGAGCCACTCACGCTGCAGACATGCCACCAGAAACTCGCGATCCGTCGGACTCGTCACGAGCACCTCCTTGTTAGCGTCGCTATCGCGTGGCAGGACCGCAACCACTCATCAACCAGAGAGGCAGCTGGTGGAGCAGCGATACGCGTTTTCCGTAGTCATAGCCATCTTTGCGACGCTCGTTGGCCCGTCCCCGGAGTCGGTGGCCGCACCGCCACCGAAAGGCTACCCGTCCGCGACGGTCGTCCGAATTGTGTTCAACCCCAAACTGGCCATCAGCATCCCACTTCGTCGCGGCTTCTACGACGCCGATGCTGACGCCGGATTCGGCTGGGACAAGCTCTGGAACAAGCACAACATCTGGGACGCCAACGCGTTCAAGGCTCTCGGCGCCTCTCCCACGCAAACTTGGCGAGGACGGAGAGTCACGCTCAAAACGTGGGCTGGCAAGATGTCCTGCGGGCTGTTCGGGTGCAAGGTCACCAAGCAAGTGGAGTTGAACGTCGGTGTGGCGCCCTATTACCAGAAGAGCTACACCTACACGTACAAGAAAAAGAAGCACACGGTACCGATCGCGACCAATAAATCCATCTACGGTGTGGTAACCGCATTCTGCGTGGGTACCGTGCGATGCCCGAACTGGGTGACCTTCTCGCTGACGAACCCGGGTCAGCACAATCCGTACCGCGTCACTCCAGTGTCCTCGCCAAGTGGCTCCGGCCGGACCGGTCTGCTGCGTAGCCCAGGCTCAACGAAGGACGAGATCCTCGTCTACTCCTATCAACCGCTGCCGGCCACGCTCGATCCGGACCGTGCCGCGATCGTTGCACGGAGCGGGCTGCCAGTCAGCGAGATCGTGCGCGGGTAGGGGCGTCATGCTCACGATCCGGTTGCCAGGTGACCAGCACCGCAGACTGACAACCGACGCTCCCTTTAAGTTGCCTCGGAAGGGCGTCAGGCAGCGTCAACGTGCCAGCGCAGCAGTCGGGCGGCCGTGCTCTGGCGCTCTACACTGAGCGTGCCGTCACCCCGGGCGGCATGCCGGAGTGGTGAAATTGGCAGACACGCAGGATTTAGGTTCCTGTGCCTTCGGGCGTGAGGGTTCAAGTCCCTTCTCCGGCACTTCTGAAAACGGGTCTGACTACGGTAAATGTGTTCGCAACTATTCGCCAAGCACGTTTCGTGCAATATACGTGCAACAGTGAAGGAGCCTGTGGCGGGAATCTGGGCCGCGAAGGGATCTCGTGCAACATCGTTGGGCGGCCGTGGGTTCGGGTGATGATTTTGGGTATGGCGGCCCACCTGAAGCTCGGGCTGTGCCGGCGTGTTGGGCCTGAGGTCGTGCCCGCAGGGCCTCGACCTCGGGGGATGTGGTGATGGCCTGCTGCGAGCGACGAAGCCGTAGCGGTCGACCCGCTCGGCGGCCGTTGCCCAGCCTGCGTCAGTTCCTGGCGGTTGGGATCCGTCGGAAGAGTCGGTTCAGGTCCGATGCCCTTCACCCGGATCAGTCTCCGGCCACTGCGGTAGGCCGGCAGGTCGCCGGCGGCGATGCGTCGGCGGATTGTCTTTGTGCTCGGGCCGAGGATGTCGGCCTCCTGGGTGATGCTCAGCACCGGGCGTCGCCGATGGTGTCAGGAGCCCTCCTCTGGCAAGTGAAGGCTGTGGTTCCCTAGGCGGATCCAGACTTGGCTTGTGACATGCGGTGCTACCGAACGGGCATTCAAGGGCCTTGATCGGTTGAAGGGAGTGGTTATGCGAACCGCTCCTGGCGCGGGGTCACACCGAGCATTCCGACTTAGGGGAAGTCAAGAAGAAGGATGCGACTTAGCGTGACGATGTGCTTGCCGAAGAAGTTTGAGGCCGTGGGGTCGTTCCCAATCTCCACTGTTCCTGGAAGCTCGATCGAACACGGCCCGGCAACGACGCCCCGCCGCTGGCAGGCCGCCATTTCCGTCCCGTCGCGGTACCCAGCTCAGCCGTGATGCGGTCGAGTATCGCCTTCGCACTACGCCGCGACTGCGGCACCAGGCTGCCATCGCTGCAAGGCAAGACGGTCATCGCGCATGTGCTGCGGCACACCACCGCGATGCAGCTGCTGCAGGCTGGCGTCGGTACCAGCGTGATCGCGCTCTGGGCCTTCCTCACCACCGTCGACAGCAAGGTCGTCACCGTTACGTCCACTGGCGCAAGAAGGTCAGAAAGTGGCGTGGTGCAGACCGCCAGCAGTGTCGTGGTCGACTTGACGACTGGATGTCCGGAGCGGGCCAGGCAACGGCGCGGGAGATGCGGAGGCCCGTGCGCGCGATGATGGGTTGCCGTGGAGGCGCGGACGGGCTTTTGATTGCTCATCAGCAGCGTTGGTCTGCCGCGGTTGCTGTCCAAGACCCGCGACCATGACGGCGTGGATCACATGAAGCACGTCGGTGTTTGGTGGTAGAGGGTTGTCGTGGCGAACCCCGACCCAGAGCCTGTCAGCGCAACTGGGACTGCGCTCCGTGGCGACTGGTGACTGGTCGCGACCGAGCCATCGGGGCCGTGGCTGCGAGCGACGGCCATTGAGCCGGGGCCGATCGCGCTTGGTGCGCGCTGGCACTACCTGCGTGCGCGTTCGCGGCCGTCTTCGAGAGCCTGTGGGGGCGGAGGTTGCCGGGAGTCGCCGAAGATGTACGCCTCGACCCGGCGGCCGATCCGCTACTGATCGCTCAGCTGCTGGCCCGCCAGGATCAAGCACAGCGGACAGGGCTTACGTCCGACCTGAATGGGTCCGGGCATCTGCCCCGCGACCCGGACCCGTCTCTGTCTAGCGCGGATCTCCCTGGGCTGTACGCCGACGCCACGGACCCCGCGCTGGCTGCAAGTTGCCGACCGCTGACCCGCGAGCAGGCCTCGCGCTGCTCGACGGCATCAGCCCAGACATCGCCCTGCTGTTGATCGCTGAGGTGCCTGGGCGCCACGGACGTGTCGGTTCGCTTGCCAGCGCGCCGTACTCCGAGCCAGTCCTCGGGCAGCACGAACTGACCACCGATGAACTCGCCCTGATCGACGCCTATTCCGAGCGTTGGCCAACCGAGGCAGCCGCCGACGCAGCAGCGCCACTTTCGCACCTACTGCCGCCCGAGATCGCAGAACCTCCAGCTGGCACCCCGCTGCAGTTGGTCCCGCTGGAACGCCTGTGGTCGTTGCCCTGGTCGGCGCTGCTGGTGAGCGGCGGCTACCTTGGCGCGGCGTGCATCTGCTGCTCAGTCCGTCGCTGACCCTCGCGCGACCATCTGGACGACCACCCGGACCCGCCCGCTCACCGAGCACGGCCCGGCACCCGGTCTTGGGCACGACCTGGAGATGGCGCCGGACCGGCTCCTGACGCCGGCGGGGCTGCTGGCCGGCACTCCGTCGACGTCCGTGGCGCTGGTCGCATGCTGGACGCCCAAGTGCCTGGACCGACCACGGGAGAGCCACTACGCGGCGCCGCCGAGGGTTGACGGGCATGCAATGTCACGACAGCCTGGATCACGTAATCAACGCACCGCAAGGAGTGACGTGCCCTACAAGGTCGTGATGCAGTACGACGACGGGTCTTCCGAGATCGACGACGAGGTCTTCGACACCGAGGAAGAGGCACAGGCATATGGGCTGGTGTGCGTCAGCAACTACAGCACGGGCGCCGAAGTGCTTCACCTGTCGAACCCAGGGGACTACCCCCTCAACGAGGACGAGGAGGTCGACTTCGAGGTAGTCGAGGTGGACGACTAGCCATCCCGCGCCAGGCGACCGGGACATCGATGTGTACCAGTTCTCGCTGTGGGCACCCCGCCCACAATATCCGGACTGTGCGACACCGGCAGGTCACCAACTCACGCCTGCCATCGACCTGTTTGGACGATGTTAACTGTGGCTCGCCGACTGTGGCTGGGTAGGTTCCGTGGCACACCGACCGCACGGAAGCCCTAGCCGGATCGAGAGATGACCAGGAATCGAAACTGACGAGGCCGTTCGACCCCGACCAACTACCGCCGATGACCACTAGCTCGCTGGCTGTTGCTAGTACAGGCCTTAGTTCCCGTGGATCCGAGGTGGAGGTCGGGGCCGGTACGCGTTCAACCAGCGCGTCTCGTGATTGGCTTGCTCGCGTCCGCCTTCGGCCGATCGCCTGCCCGCCATTCGGAGGGAGTCAGCGAACCTCGCGAAGGCTTCGCGGGCAAATTCCTGCTGTTTACCTTCAGACACTTTGACTCCGAAGGTGTCAGTTCCCGCAGATGCTGGCGGGCTTTCGGCGATGGCGGGAGGGTGCGCGAAACCTCTCCCTGCGCAGCAGGTGTCGGTGCAGCAGGCACAAGTGCTCCGGTGATGACGACGGCCGACGAGCGGGAGCACTCGGCGATCCGACCGGGCAACCCCAGCCGACCCGCTGGCGCGCTCGGAGAGCTGGCCGAGCATCTCAAGACGCCTATCACATCGGTAGGAGTGCTCGTCGCGGAACGATCCGGTGGTCGGCAACTCGACATCCACGGTATCGGTCGGTCAGAAACAGATGAGGCTATTCACGCTGGTTCTATGCGCGTCAAGGGCGATCCACGGATGTTCTGGCGGTCTTGGGGTGGCGGCTGGCACAGCGGGCCAGTTGGTATCGGGCGCTGCTACAGCCTGGGTCGGTCAAGTCCGTCGGGGTGTTGTACGGGGTTGATCCCTCGGTTGGGCGTGTCGGTTAGGCCGTGTGGGCTTGTAGTTCGAGGTTGGTACTCACCTCCTCGGTGTGCTGAGTGTCGACGGCTTGGGCGCGCGCCAGGACGTCGAGTCCGAGGTAGCGGCGGCCTTCGGTCCACTCGTCGTGCTGTTCGGCGAGCAGGCGCCGACGAGCCGGATGATGCTGGCTCGGTCGGGAAGATCCCGACCACGTCGGTGCGGCGACGGATCTCGCGGTTGAGGCGTTCGTTGGGGTTGTTCGACCAGATCTGCCGCCAGACCTCCTTGGGGAACGGCGTGAACGCCGGGATGTCAGCGCGGGCGTCTTCGAGGTGGGTGGCGACGAGGGGAAGCTTGTGGGTGAGGGCGTCGACGACGCGGTCGAACTGGGGGTGCACGGCGTCGGCGTCGGGCTGGTCGTAGATCGAGTGCAGCAGCGCCTTGACCCACGGCCACGACCACTTCGGCGTCGTCGACATCAGGTTCGCTGCGTAGTGCGTGTGGGCTGTGACGATCGAAGCAACGATGGCAGGTGCATCTCATGGTGCTTGCGAAGGTCCGACCGCCAGACGCCACGAACCTACCTCGGTGGAACCTGACCCACAGTGTTGACACATCGTCCTTGCATGCCGCAATCTCTTTTTCGGGAGGCGAAGGAGTATGTGATGTTGGCTACGCGTCTGGGTGTCCGAAGCCGAGCCCACTCAGGGCTAGTTTGGGAGGGCATCTCAGCGTCGGGATCACTTTCTGGGCCAGCGATAGAGCCGATCAGATGAACCGAGCGAGTCTTGCGCAGCGCAGAGAAGCTGTTTCGGATCAGGAGTTTGTAGACACTGCTCAAGCCTGGATTCGGTCTGGTCATTCTTTCTCAGCCGCTGTGGTGCATGAGCTTCACGTAAGGGGCTTCACTGTGGTGCGGCTTGATGTGGCGATGCAGGTAGCTAGCCCCGAGCCCGGGAATCATCTGACACACGAGATGAACGGCGAGTACCGACTCACGGTCGCGAGTTCGCTTTCGACTGGCACCAGCACCACCATCAGATGGGGGGGGCCAAACTGCCATGAGGCATTCGTGGTGCCGGTCGAGGGCCACATGAGCATCGTTGGCCATCATGACGGCCAGTGGGTCGAGGTGGATCGAGTGTCTTTCTCGGCACGGGCACTCAGCCATGCGAGAGAGTCTGAACAGCCCGGGGATGTGACCCCCGGTGCACTTAGGGCGGTCGAGCTGGTGGTTCAGGCGATGCACGACGTTGGCACCCGGACGGACACCGCTTCAACCTCAACTGTTGTAACACGCGTTGGGGCGACAACCTCGAACGAGCACCTAGAGGGGTCGAGTCGTTCCGGGTCGATCAGCGGTCAGATTGAGGCACCGGGATTGACCAGCTTCGGCGGAACCGGCCAGCGACAGCGCTCCGAGACTGACTCGTCCCGACAGACCGGCCCTCAACTAACCGTCCAAAAGAGTGCGACTCAGGGCACCTCGATCACTCACCCTGAGCCCAGCAGCATCCTCCGTGTGTTCAGCAACCCAGGGGGGTTCGTGCGCGACGGACATGGAGACTGGCGGCCGCGGGAGATGCTGCGACTGTCCGATGTGTCGCCAACCATCCATGAAGACGCGGGCTTCAAATCGCCTGATGGTGAGCAGTACGCCGAGCAAGGCGGGGATGTGAGGCCTAGCAAGGATCGATCAGACGAAGCTGCCGCGTTGGCCAAGGACACCACCCTTGGGGCTGAACGCGGCGCGCATGGTCGCTTTGGTTCCCGTTCACAGAGTCATCAGTCCGACGCTTCCGGTGGGGATCCTCTTGCAAGCGTGCGAGGTCCAGGAGGTGTGATTTACGAGCTACGCGGACGTCCCCACAGCGCCGGATTCGGACTTCGGCGTCACCTTGACGGCGATGACCGGAACAGGCGGTCGGCTCCTGTGCATCGAAGCCAAGGTGGTAGCAGCCCGTCAAGTGCAGCCTTCGGAACTGGCGAACATTTCGAAGCCACGCCTCGTCGAGACCCGGATCAACTGGTGTTTGCGGAGTCTGGTGAGGACACCGAGGTCGGATCCGCCGGGGACAAGTCAGTTCCAGGATCTGGTGAGGACACCGAGGTCGGATCCGCCGGGGACAAGTCAGTTCCAGGATCTGGTGAGGACACCGAGGTCGGATCCGCCGGGGACAAGTCAGTTCCAGGATCTGGTGAGGACACCGAGGTCGGATCCGCCGGGGACAAGTCAGTTCCAGGATCTGGTGAGGACACCGAGGTCGGATCCGCCGGGGACAAGTCAGTTCCAGGATCTGGTGAGGACACCGAGGTCGGATCCGCCGGGGACAAGTCAGTTCCAGGATCTGGTGAGGACACCGAGGTCGGATCCGCCGGGGACAAGTCAGTTCCAGGATCTGGTGAGGACACCGAGGTCGGATCCGCCGGGGACAAGTCACTTCCAGGATCTGGTGAGGACACCAACACGGGTAAGGATGTTCCGTTAAGTCAGAAAATCGACGACGACGCTGGACAAGAACCCGTCTTAACTGATTTTGCTGATGACCAGCAGAGCGAGGCAACAGCGAGGGCATCAGCCAAGCTGGACGACGATGCGGCTAACGAGACGAACACGACGAATGAACATCACGACCACACCGCATCCTCAGACGGTGGGGCGCCTTCTGACGCGAGCGCCACAGTTCAGGCGATGCAGTCGGACGAGCACAGCCAGATAATGATGCCTCAACTCCCAGCCGATCATGACGGATAAGGACGTGTCACCGCCGCCTGATCTCGTGGCCCAGGTGAAGGCTCACTACGATAACGATCGGCTCACAGAGGCCAGCGACGCCTTAGATCAGGCATCTGCATCAGGTTTGGCCCCTGCCTCCGTTGCCTACTGGCGCGGGATGATCCTGTCGGCAGGGGGACACGTTGACGATGCCAGGGAACATTTTGATTCTGCACACCGTCTCGACCCACACTTCTCAAAGCCTCTATATGCTCTGGGTCGACTTGCCGAACTGCGTGGGAACGCAGTCGACGCGATGTACTGGTACCAGCGATGCCTGCTGGAGGAACCCACCCACGGCGGAGCGCAGAACGGTGTCCGACGGCTCGGTGCGCCAATGGAACCTAGCCCTCGCCAAGCCGAGCCAAATGTCGAGGCGCTCACTCCGCGGGGCATCGCCGCACCGTCGCCCCCGTCTCAGGCGGATGGGGCTAGCGACTTCATCAACCCGCGCGAAGTTTGGCTGGACCGACATCGGGCTTGGCGGTCTCACCGGTCAGCGCAGAGTTCGATCCTTCTGGCCGGTCTAGCTGCGGTTGC
The DNA here is from genome assembly GCF_047602385.1 of Micropruina sp. Taxonomy (GTDB): domain Bacteria; phylum Actinomycetota; class Actinomycetes; order Propionibacteriales; family Propionibacteriaceae; genus Micropruina. The sequence goes on along the minus strand of NZ_JASGHL010000004.1, from coordinate 206,038 downwards.
CACCTCGACGTCTCCTCAGTTCGGAGAGTGGCTGGTGACATGGACGAAGGAGACGCTTGGAGCACAGGAAGCGGGGTTGTTGATCATTGCGCTTGGCAATCTGATGTACGACCAACCAGCGTTGCCCGCCATCCTTCTCCTACCCATCGCGAGCTGCCTAGCTATTCTCGCGACGATTTCCAGCCGACGGACACGCTACGTCGTAACTGACGTGAGCGTACGCACTCAAGCAGGCGTACTTGTTCCTCTCGACGTGCAGATGTACTACTACGAGGTGGTAAACGTCATCTTCGACCGGCCCTTCCCGACGGTGCTACTCAACACGGGGCGCATCACCGTGGTGAGTGAACGAGCGGAGGCCCTCGTGCTTTGGGGAACCGGGTCCACAACCAAGATGTCCGAATTGGCGGAAGACATACTGGCGGCAGCAGCTGCCGTCCGCGGCGATGTGAAGAAGACTTTTCGGTAGAAGGAACAACTTATGGGATCCCAGTTCGAAATGCCGGGACCTGCTGCGAGTAAGGGATCGATGGTGCCAGGCGACACACACCCCGCGGTGGCAGTGCCTCTCATACTGGTTGTTGCGTTGTGCATCTCTGGTTGGTTCGGACTCGGGCCGTTGGACCGCACGAGCGACCGGGTAATCGCGACTGCAAGAGGTCCGTGGACGATCGAGACGAAGCCGGTACGCCTCAAGGTCTTCGCAGTGAACAGAATGTCGGATGGGACAATCGTGGCAGACACTGCCATAGATGTACTTGACGATGTAGCCGGAAACTTTGGAATCGAAGCGATCGACGAGACAGGCACCCACTTCACCGTGATGGACAATCCGTTTGAGCATTGGCAGCCCACGCGCGGCGACTCCATCCGCCGTGAGATTCGATTCCAGCGATCCCCTGGTCCCTTAGGTTACGAGAAGTTCACCTTGGTGCTAGACCCCGGGCTAGCCAAGACCCAGTCGGTCCAAGTTCCTCTCCCGCAGTGCAATCCAACGTGGCGGTGCTGACGGCCGGCCACCTCTAACGCTCCGCACTGAAAGTTCTGGACCTCTTTGATGGTCCGAAGTTGAGTCATGCTCACCGAAGCGCACGAGGCGATCCCCATGCAAGGACGGCTTGCGGCATCCCTATGCGTCGCGGCCCTCACAGCGTTTGTCGTAGAGGCTCCAGCCCTGCCGAAGGATCTCGTAGGAGGCAATGAACGGTTGCGCAATCGACTTCACGCTGCCCCTGGCTGCGAATTCGATCAGGCCTGTGAGCCGGTCGGTCATGACGGGTTCGGAACGCATGAACATGGACCAGCCAAGGACGTGCGCGTCGCCGCTTAGTTGCATCCAGAGCAGACGCACTTCGGCACGGCGCTGGGGGTCTTGATAGACGTCCGCGGCCGCCGCGGGGATGACGTCATTGGTGAGGTTGAGCGGGATCGGTGTCGTGCGGGCTTGGGATACTTGGAGGCGCCGAGTCGCGATCCACGCAAGTTGGTCGTCTAGTGCCGTGGCGTCTGACGCGCTGAGTTTCGGGGCGTAGTTCTTGGTGGCGTCGTGATACTGAGCGCTCCGGCGATATGCCTCGTCTATGACGCTCAGTCCGCGGTTGCGGCGGGTGGGAGCATCGCCAGGCGCCAGAATCCAGACGGCTTGGCAGGCTCCGACCAAGGCGCTGCGAAGGGCCGTAAAGTGCGCGCTTGGGTACAGGTTCCCGCGATGGATCGCGTCGGTTGCCAGCCTCAGGCTCTCGCCTGAAATGGCTAGGCTAGTCCGCACGACTTCGCTGATTCGGTGATACGGGAAGACGCTGTCATCTGCACTCAGATCACTGCCGCACTCTGGCGGCTCCGTCCGCTGAACACGTAGGCGCCAGCGGTCCAGCGCTGGCCCGCACTCCAAGATGGCGGCTAGGTGGGCGCGGTCGTCATCACTGAGCATCCCTGCATTGTGTCAACGCAAGGACGATGCTCGGTGCGCGTTCGGTCTCCTACTAGCACTACTACGACACTCGTACTCGCTGGACAACGGCCGCCGAGGAGACGGTGAGTCGGGCAGGGACTGTACTTTCAACGGTGTAACTCCTATCGAGGAGGAGCCCGATGAGTAAGCAGCTGGAAGGGGTCCCAGTGGCCGTGGTGGAGGAGGTCGAGCCGAGCGTGGCGGCGACAGTGACGGCGCCGGCGGTGCCGGTGGTGGATCGGGGGCTGATCGCGCAGCTCGTGGGTGAGGCGTAACGCCAGGGCCTCCCGGTTGATGGTGAGGTGGAGTGTTCGAAAAAGTAGAGGTGCGGCATAAATCCCGCACCTTTACTTTTTCGGGAACACTCCAGTCCTGCAGTTGCGCCATTCGTCGTGGGTGAAGGTTTGCGCGCTCGCCTGTCTTGCCAGAAGGGCAAGGGCGCGGTCGACTTCGTCGGCTGCTTGTTCGAGGTCGTCGGGATCGTTGATGCGGATGGCAGAGAGAGCCCGGTTTACCGGGTCGACCGTCGGCCAGACCTCTGTCTTCTCCACCGTCGACTTCTGGTGGGGCTCAGTAAGGGCTTGTTAGCCCTTGGGGTGGTGTACTTCCGCCTCAGGCGATCCACCGACGCTCGACGGTCGCCGTCCTCGGGCTGGTTGGCGAGCAGCGCCGCGACGACAGCCGCCGGGATTGCGGAAGGGCGCCGTTGTCCGTCGAATATCCGCAGCGACTCGATCACCTGCACCGCCCGGCGGAGCCCGCGTTTCATCCGCTGCCAGTTCTCAACGAAGGCGCGGTAGTAGGTCGAAGCCGCGCTGGCTCGGGAGCTTGGCGAGCCAGTCCGCTGGCCCTCACGTGCCAGCCGCGCGGGCTATGCCGAGGGAGGGATCATCAGCGGGACGCCGGCGCGAGCAGCGGCTTTGGCTAGCCGGTCGTCGAGGGTGGCCAAAGGCAGACCCGCTCGTTCGGCCAGGAGTAGGTAGGACGCGTCGTATGAACTCAGCTCGTGAGTTCGGCCCAATGCCACCAGGCTGGCAACGTCGGCACTGGTCTCGTCGACGTCGATGGGCAGTTGGGCAAGCAGGCGCACGAATCGGTTGATCTGGGCCTCGTTGACTCGGCCGCGACGGTGGGCGACCAAAAGGACGTTCGCCACCTCCAGCGGCCAGATCGCCGGCACGAGGGCCCGCTCCGACCGAAGCCGGTCGAGAACGGCCTCGGTGGCCTCCGTCGCCTCGTCCTCGAAGCACCACGCCATCGTGGCGCTTGCATCGACCACGAACACGGTCAGCGTCGCCCTTCTTGGATCATGGTGCGGACCGACTCTTCCCCTCGGCGGACGCCCACGCGCGCCGCACGAAGGGCCTCGATCACCACATCGGCTGGTTCCGCCTCGGACTTCACCGGGACGAGGCGGGCGACCGCGCGGCCGTGCTTGGTGATCGTGATGGACTCGCCTCGCTCGACCTCGTCCAGCAGGCGCGGCAGATGCGTCTTCGCCTCGTAGGCGCCGACATGCTCAGCGGTCATATATTCAGACTAGTCGCAGACCGGTCTGATCGCAATCAGGCTCGGCTCGGACCCTTCCACAGGTTGATCCCGCCTTCGACCGCGTGGGCGTCGATGGCGTCCAGTTCGTCCTCGGTGAAGTCCAGGTTGGCGACCGCGCCGACACTGTTCTCCAGTTGGGTGACGCTGGACGCGCCGATCAGCGCCGAGGTGACCCGGGAATCCCGCAAAATCCAGGCCAGCGCCAGTTGCGCCAGCGTCTGACCACGACTCTGGGCCAGGTCGTTCAGCGCCCGGATGTGGGTCAGGTTCTGCTCGGTCAACAGGTCGGGGGACAGCGACTTGCCTTGCGCCGCCCGCGATCCGTCCGGGACGCCGTCCAGGTACTTGTCGGTGAGCATGCCCTGGGCCAGCGGCGAGAAGGCGATGCAGCCGACGCCTTCGTCGCCGAGGACGTCGAGCAGGTCCTCCTCGACCCATCGGTTGAGCATCGAATAGGACGGCTGGTGGATCAGCAGGGGAGTGCCCAGATCCCGCAGGATCGCGACGGCTTCCCGCGTCCGAGCGCCGGAGTAGGACGAGATGCCGACGTAACGTGCCTTGCCCGAGCGGACCGCCGAGTCCAGCGCACCCATCGTCTCTTCCAGCGGAGTGTCCGGGTCGAAGCGGTGGTGGTAGAAGATGTCGACGTAGTCCAGCCCCATCCGCTGCAGGGACGCGTCCAGCGAGCCGAGCAGATACTTGCGGGAACCGAGGTCGCCGTACGGGCCGGGCCAGAAATCCCAGCCGGCCTTGGACGAGATCACCAGTTCATCCCGATAGCGGGCGAAGTCCTCGCGTAGGTGCCGGCCGAAGTTGGTCTCCGCCGATCCGTAGGGCGGGCCGTAGTTGTTGGCGAGGTCGAAGTGGGTGATGCCCAGGTCGAAGGCCCGCCGCAGGATCGAACGTTGCCGGTCGAATGGGACGTCGTCGCCGAAGTTGTGCCACAGGCCGAGCGAGATCGCGGGCAACAGCAACCCGCTGCGGCCGGTCCGGCGGTAGGGCATCCGTCCGTCGTAGCGGTCGGCGTCGGGTACGAACATGGGCTGCAGCGGCATCGAGCACTCCTCTTTGGTCTCGACGATCCTACTCAGCGGGCTGCTGCCCGCACCGGGGGACGACCGGAATTCAACGATCCGGATCGGGGCGGAACAGACCAGCCTGATCCGGATCCTTAATCGCCGGGAGAGACCAGATCCTATTCAGCGCCCCATCCCGCCGTGGCGAGCGGAGATGTCGGCGTAGGCGTGCTCCAGCATCCGGGTCAGCACCTCGACGTCCACGCCGTCCAGCCGCTTCACGTACAGGCAGGACTTACCGTTGCGGTGCGGACCGAGGTTGGCCAGTTCGTGGGCGTAGATCGAGAGCCCGTTGACGAAGTAGATAGCCAGTTCCCTGCTGCGCGGCGAGAACCCGAGGGTGCACATGTCACCCTCGCGTCCGGTGTCGTAGCGATAGTGATAGCTGTCGAAGCCGATGATGCTGGAACCCCACATCACCGGCTGGTGCCCGCTGATCCGGGTCATCAAAGAGATCAGCCGGCGGCTGTCCGCCTGCTGCTGGAGATCGTCGAGGTGCTCGACGAACGCGTCGACCGAGGCGTCGGTCGGCGCGGTGCCGTTGCTCGCTGCCATTGCCCAAGGGTAATGCGCGAGCTGCCCAGGCAGGTGGGTTACGCTGACCCGATGCCGCCCGAGCTCACCATCGCCCAGGAGCGCCCGGTCCACTCCGGGCCGCGCTCGGGCCGTACCGGAGTCTGGCTACGGGTCTTGATCGGGGTCGCGGTGGTCGCCGCACTGATCGGCGTCCGGGTTCTCGCCCAACCCTCGTGGACGGAGTGGCTGCCGGCGGCGGCGCGGGACTTCGTCACGCTTTCGGTGAGCGTTCTGGTCGAGTCGTTGCCGTTCGTCTTCCTCGGCATCGGCATCTCGATCGTGGTGCAGGTGTGGCTGCCGGACCGGGTCTGGCAACTGCTGCCGCGCAACCCGATCGCCCGGCGGATGGTGCTCTCGCTACTCGGCGTCGTCTTCCCGGTCTGCGAGTGCGGCAACGTGCCGATGGCGCGCGGTTTGATGATGCGCGGGCTCGGCGTGGGGGAGTCGCTGACCTTTCTGATGGCTGCCCCGATCCTCAACCCGGTGACCATCGTCACCACCTACCAGGCGTTCGGTTTCGACGACGGAATTCTGCTCGGACGGGTCGCCGGCGCCTTCGTGATCGCCAACCTGGTCGGCTGGCTGTTCTCCCGCCATCCCGACCCGGACCGGCTGCTGACGCCGGGCTTCCGGGCCGCCTGCGCCGACGACCACAGCGAGTCGCAGGGACGCTGGCGGCGCAGCGCGGACGCCTTCGCCACCGAGACCGGGGCGATGATCCCGGCCCTGGTGGCCGGATCCTTCGTCGCCGGGGCGATCCAGGTCGGCGTGCCACGCGACTGGCTGATCGCTATCGGCGGCAACCCGGTGATCTCGGTCGGCGTGCTGATGGTGCTGGCCTTCGTGGTGTCGGTCTGCTCCAACGTGGACGCCTTCTTCATCCTTTCGCTGAGCGCCGCGTTCGCGCCCGGCGCGGTGGTCGCCTTCCTGGTCTTCGGCGCGATGATCGACATCAAGATGCTCGCCCTGCTGCGCACCACCTTCACCACCCGCGCGCTGGCCCTGCTGACCGGCGTGGTCGGGTTGTCCACCCTCGTGATCGGATTGGAGCTGAACCTTGTCGCATGACCATGACCATGACCACGGCTCACCCGGCGCGGCGGGCGGGTTTCCCTGGGGCCTGCTGCTGGGCCTGATCGGTGCTGTCGCCATCTGCTGGCTGGGCGTCACCGGCCGGCTCAACCTGTACATCCACCCGCGCTACAACCTGTTCACCATCGTGATGGCCGCACTGGCCGTGCTGGCGGCCGTGGCGGCCTGGGCGATCCGCGGCCGCAGCACCGCCGGCGGCCGGAGCTGGGCCGCGGTGCTGGCCGCGGCCGCGATGGTGGTCGCACTGCTGATCGTCCCGCCCTCGACGCTGACCGCCTCGTCGGCCCAGCAGCGTTCGCCGAACACCGGGACGGACGCCGATGCGACCCGGCTGGCCGGCGCCGACCCGTCCACCTTCAAGCTCCGCGACTGGGCCGTCCTGGTCGCCGATCCCGACAGCCTCGCGAAGTACTCCGGGCAGCAGGTCAAGCTGAGCGGGTTCGTGACGCCCACCGAGGACAAGCGCGACGGCATCTTTTACCTGGGCAGGTTCGTGGTGACCTGCTGCACGGTCGACGCGCGCCCGGTGGTGGTGGGCATCGTCAAGCCCGAGTGGGCGAAGTCGTACAAGCCCGACCAGTGGCTGGAGGTGACCGGACGCTTGGTGCCGATCGAGAACGCCCCCGGCGGCGCGGTGCTGGTGGTTCAGCCGTCCGGGATCAAGCCGATCCAGGCACCCGACGTGCCCTACGAGTACTGAGGACGAACCTCGATGACGACAGCAGACGGCGGAGCCAGGTTCTGGCGCTCGAGCCTGATCGTGTGCGCCGTGCTGGCACTGGTCGCGCTCGGCCTGGGTGCCGCCGGCCTGGTGCGGACGCCGGGCCTGGTCTCGGCCAGCATCGCGGCCGACCGCGCGGTCAACCTCGGTGGTGAGCGGCTCGTGCTGAAGGGACGGCTGCCGTTGGCCCCGGTCGAAGCTGGCCAGGTGAGCGTGACGCCGGCGGTGCCGTTCACCGTGCAGACCAAGGAGAGCGCTGTCACCGTACGGTTCTCCGGGCCGCTCGCTTACGGCACCGAGTACCGCGTGTCGGTCGCCGGCGTCCGCAGCCAGTACACCAATACGGTCGCCGACTGGAACCATGTGTTCCGCACCCCGCGGGCCACCCTCTACACCTTGATCGCGCACCGCGGCGCCGGAGCCGACATGGACACCGTCGTCACCAACGCCAAGGGCGAGCAGACCGTTCTGCTGTCCGCACCCGGCATCGAGGACTACGTGGTGACTCGCGAGCACCTGATCGCGATCAGCCGCGCCGACGCCGACACCTCCGCCCTGGTGGCGGCGAGCCGTCGGGACGGAGCGATGGTCGAGGTGAAAGCGCCGGCGGTGCCGATGGTGACCGGGTTGGGCGTCGCCGCGGACGGCTCCAAGTACGGCTACCTGGCCACCGGTGAGGACGGCGGCCGCAACTACGCCAGCACGCTCTTCATCGCCGACGCCAGCAATCTGGGCGCGCCTCCGGCCGAGGTCTCGTCCGGCGGCGCGCCACTCTCGGTGCAGGACTGGCAGTTCGTGCCCGGCGCCAATGCGGTCGTCGTGGTCACTCCTCAGGAACAGGCTTTCCTGATCTATCTGGACGGCGACACCCCACCGGTGCCGCTCGGCAGTCTCGCCCAGCTGGTCCGCTTCCTGCCCGGCAGCTCCACGCTGATGGCCGAAGGCGCCGGCAAGCAGCTGCTGCTCGACCTGGCCACCGGTCTCAGCTCGGAGGTCGAGAACACCCCGGACCCGGACAAGAAGACCTTCGTCGGGCGTCGCAGCTTCGTCTCGGTCGGCGACTACCTGGTGGAGTTCAACACCTTCCGGAAGATCGGGAGCGGACAGGGCGGAGTGTCGACCCAGCTGGTCCACGTCACCCGGGCCGGCCGCACCGACCTGCTCACCGTGAAGGACGGCGACGGCCACCTGTTGAACAGCGGAATCTCACCCAACGGCCAGTTCGGCTGGGCGGTGGTGCTGGATCCGGACGCTCCGCTCACCGATCTGTTCTCGGGGGCGTCCGACAATGCCCGGACGCTGATCTTCGACCTCGCCACCGGTAAACAGGTGGCCGCCGAGCCGGGTTCGGCGCCGGCCTGGGCGCCCTGACCGACCTGCCCGGACGCCCCTGGTCCGATGCTCCACGATCTCAACGACTCACCGCAGAAGAAGAAGGCTGTCCTGTGACCGACACCACCCCCGAACCGTTCCGGCTGACTCCGCAATCGCGGCGCATCTTCACCGGCCTGCTGCTGGGCATGCTGGTGGCGTCGGTCTCGCAGACCATCGTCGGGCCGGCGATGCCGCGGATCGTCGCCGAACTCGGCGGGATGGAGCACTACTCGTGGGTGGCCACCGCCGCCATGCTGGTGTCGGCGATCTCCGTGCCGATCGTCGGCAAGCTCTCCGACCTGTTCGGACGCCGCCCCTTCTACCTGGGCGGGCTGGCCATCTTCGTGCTGGGCTCGATCCTGGCCGGGACTGCCCAGTCCTTCTGGTGGCTGGTCGCAGCCCGCGCCGTCCAGGGCCTCGGCATGGGAATCTTGATGCCGCTGTCGCAGACGATCGTCGGCGACATCATTCCCCCTCGTCAACGGGGAAAGTACCAGGGCTATATGGGCGTGGTGTTCGGCGTCACCAGTGTGGCCGGGCCCCTGCTCGGCGGGTTGATCACCGACGCGCTCGGCTGGCGTTGGTTGTTCTTCATCGCCATCCCGGTGGGCCTGGTCGCCATCGTGGTGATCGCCCGGTTCCTGGTGTTGCCGCATGAGCGGCGCAAGGCGGTGATCGACTACTGGGGAATCGCGACCATGTCGGCCGGCATCACCGCGGTGCTGTTGGCGGCGTCCCTGGGTGGCACCAGCTACCCCTGGGGCTCGCCGCTGATCATCGCTCTCCTGGTGGGCGGCGTGTTGCTGTTGGCTGTCTTCGTCCTGATCGAGTTGCGGGTGCCAGAGCCGGTGGTGCCGCTGCAGCTGTTCCGCTCGTCCATCTTCACCTTCGCCAACCTGGGCGCCTTCGGGATGTCGATGGTGATGTTCGGCTCGATCATCTACGTGCCGGTCTACGCCCAGGGCGTCCTGGCGGTGAACGCCTCGACGTCGGGTCTGATCACGCTGCCGCTGATGCTCGGCCTGGTCTTCGTCGGCATGGGTGCGGGCCTGCTGATCACCCGGTTCGGACGCTACAAGGAGATCATGCTGGTGGGCGCGGTCTTGCTTGGTGTCGGCGTGCTCGTGCTGGCCCGGCTCTCTGCCCACTCGTCGGTGTGGGAGGTGGTCGCCGGCGTCGGCCTGATCGGCGTCGGCCTGGGCGCGCTCTCCCAGCAGTACACCCTGGTGGTGCAGAACGCCGTCGCCCGACGCGACCTCGGGGTGGCCACCGCTGCTTTGCAGTTCTTCCGCAACGTTGGTGCCACGATCGGCACCGCGATCTTCGGCACTGTGCTGAGTGCCGGGCTCGACGCGGCGATCTTCGCCAACCTGCCTCCCGAACTCGTCCAGTCGATGCCGCACGGCACCATCAACGCCGGCTCGGTGCTCGATCCGAGTGTCATCGGCGCGTTGCCGGTCGAAGTGGTCGCCGCCGTCCGGATCGCGCTGGCACAGCAGATCTCGATGATCTTCGTGGTCTGCTTGCCGATCGTCGCACTGGTCCTGGTCTGCACTCTGCTGATCAAGCCGATGGAGCTGCGGGACACCGTCAACACCCCCGAGGACGCCGGCCGCGAGCTGCTCGACACGATGGCGCAGCAGTCGGGTGACGTCGCGCCGGTGTTGTCCGGGCCCGGATCGGGGGAGCGCACCCGGGAACGCCTGCTCGGGCTGCAGCTGGCCATCGTCGCCGAGAGCGCGAACCGGGACGACCGGCCACTGCTCAAGCGGGCGGTCAGCGAGCTGGGTTCGGGCGACTTCTCCCGCGGGCTCACCCTGCTCTACTGCACCGCCGAGATGCTCACCTCCGACGACCCGGAGGTGGCCGAGGCCGGCGAGCGGTACGCCTGCGAACTGACCAGCCGGATCAACGCCGGCGGGGTGTCGATGAGCGAGGAGTTGCGCCGCCAGATCGCGCTGGCAGCGGCGCAGTCGCCACGGCGGGAGATTCTCGCCGAGGTCGAGCAGCCGGTGGCCGCGCGGCATGAGGCGGTCGACATGGCGAAGCTGCGCAGCGCGGCCGGCGAGTTGATGGCCGCCCTGGTCGCCGACATCGCCGTCGAGCGCCGGGGCTGACCCATGCCCCGCGCTCGCCCTATTACTTAGGGCGAGCGGCTGTGCGGGGACGCGGGCCGGGCCGCGGGGGACCTTCAGCCCTCCAGCGCGGGAATCTCCAACTCGCGGCGCAGCTTGGCGACGTGACCGGTCGCCTTGACGTTGTACTGGGCGACGTCGACGATGCCCTGACCGGCGTCGTCCACGCTGACCACGAAGGTCGACCGGATGACGCCCTCGATCTCTTTGCCGTACAGCACCTTGCGGCCGAACGCCCCGTACGCCTTCAGCACCTGCTTGTCAGGGTCGGCGAGCAGGGGAAAGGCGAGGTCCTGCTGCTGCCGGAACTTCGCCAGCTTCTCGACGCTGTCCGGCGAGATGCCCACCACGTCGTACCCGGCGGCGGCGATCTCGGCCAGCGCCGCCGAGAAGTCCACCGCCTGCGTGGTGCAGCCGGGAGTCATCGCCGCGGGGTAGAAGTAGACGATCACCCGACCGCCGGCGTAGTCGGCCAGCGAGACCGGGTTCCCGTCTGGGTCGGGCAGGGTGAAGGCGGGCGCGATGTCGCCCACGGACAGCTTCGGCATGGCGTCACTCTAGAGCGTACGGACGCCGTCCGCCGGGCCGCGAGACGGACTTTCGGGGGTGCCTGGCCCACCGCGGGAAGGCATAAGGTGGGGTCCGACCGAGGTAACCGAGGCAAGGGATGATCCGTGGCCGACAGCACCACTCGCAGCAAGCAGGACATCGAGACCGAGATCACGGCTGCCCGGCAGCGGCTGGCGGACAACGTCGCCGGACTGATCAATCAGGTGCATCCGAAGGCAGTCCTGCAGCGCAGCATCGACGACGCCCGCGGGTTCGCGGCCACCGAGTTCGCCAGTGCGAAGGCCCAGGTGATCGACGAGAACGGCCAACTCCGGACTGAGCGCGTGTTGCTGCTGGGCGGCGCGATCGCGGGCATGGTGACGTTCGTTTTGTTGGTTCGCGGCATCCTGAAGAACGCCCGCCGAGGCTGACCGGCGGGCCGAAACCACACCCTCGTTGCGACTGGGTTGGCTTTGCCGTTGGCCGGTGTGACTTCGGGCCGGACGCTCAGATGTCAACTGTTGATAACAGATGGGCGCGCCCGTGGCGCGGAGCCGTGCTACGTGGTTAAAGTCCTGCCAGGTCTCGCTGTTGAGACCAGGCCCCGAGGCAGGGGCCGTCCCCCAATGAAGTGAGGATTGAATGACTCAAGCACGCACCATGCGAGCGGTCGCCGCCGCGGTTTCGGTCGGCGCATTGCTGGCGACTGCAGCCTGCTCGTCCGGGACGCCCGCGGCACCCGCCTCGTCCGGGGCGGGAACTTCGACCGCCAACTGGGACGAGTTCGGCCCGATCACCTACGTCGCCGGCAAGGACGTCTCCGGCAACCGCAAGAAGGAGATCGCCGAGTGGAATGCGGCGAACCCGAACGAGAAGGTGACCTTCCTCGAGCTGTCCGACAACGCTGACGAGCAGCGCGCGCAGATGATCCAGCGCGGTCAGGCCAAGTCGGGCGAGTACTCGATCCTGTCCGTCGACGTGGTCTGGACGTCGGAGTTCGCCGCCAACGGCTGGCTCGAAGCCCTGCCTGCCGACAAGTTCAAGACCGAGGGCTACCTGAAGGCGGCCGTCGACTCGGCCACCTACTTCAACAAGCTGTACGCCATGCCGGAGAGCTCGGACGGCGCACTGCTGTTCTACCGCAAGGATCTGCTCAGCAAGGCGGGCATCGACAAGCCGCCGACAACGATGGCCGAGATGAAGACCATCTGCGACAAGGTCCTGCCGGACAACCCGGGCATGTCCTGCTTCGGCGGTCAGTTCGACAAGTACGAGGGCCTGACCTGCAACGTCGCCGAGGCGATCAACAGCGCGGGCGGCAGCTTCCTGACGCCCGAGGGCAAGCCGTCGGTGAACACCGCCCAGGCGGTCGCCGGCCTGCAGTGGATCGTGGACAGCTTCAAGAGCGGCTTCATTCCCGAGAACGCCATCACCTGGAAGGAAGAGCCGACCCGGTTCGCGTTCCAGGACAGCAAGATCCTGTTCATGCGGAACTGGTCTGGTACCGGCGGCAGCATGGACAAGGACACGAAGGTCACCGGCAAGTACGCCACCGCTCCGCTGGCCGGCGTCTCGGGTCCGGGCGTGTCCACCCTGGGTGGCCACAGCTTCGGCATCTCCACGTTCACCAAGAACAAGGGGACCGCGATGAAGTTCATCAACTGGATGAGCACCAAGGACATGCAGATCGCCCGCATGAAGGCGACCTCGAACGCCCCGGTGATCCAGGCGATCTACGACGATCCGGCACTGCAGAAGCAGTTCCCCTACCTGAAGGACCTCGGAGCGGGTATCGCCAACGCGCAGCCGCGTCCCAAGGCCGTCAAGTACGGCGACGTGACCCAGGCGATCCAGGACGCCAGCTACGCCGCGCTGAAGGGTCAGAAGGATCCCAAGACCGCACTCGATGAGCTGCAGGCCAAGCTGGAGACCCTGACCAAGTAGCCACATCCGCGGAATCCGGGGTGGGCGGAGAGATTCGCCCACCCCGGGTTCCCGCGATACGAAAGGAGGGCCTAACGTGGCTACGGCTCAAGCAACTGAAAAGAAGGCGAAGAAGAATCCGCTCAGCGATGGGCAAGGCAGCCTGGCGGCCGCCCTGATCTCACCCACACTTGCGGTGATCCTGTTCGTCGTCGGCATTCCGATCCTGATGTCGCTGCGCGAGGCGGTGTACCGCAAGAACGACGGCATCGACCCGAACACCGGCCAGGTGGCGAGCGGCGAGACCTTCGTCGGCCTGCAGAACTTCACCGACATCTTCGCCAACCCGCAGTCCGTCCCCGGTGTATTCGGAATCATGGACCGGTTGGTCAACGCCTTCCTCAACACCACCTTCTTCACCATCGTCTGCGTGCTGCTCGAAACGGTGCTCGGCGTCGCGATGGCGTTGATCATGGCGAAGGCTTTCCGGGGCAAGGGTCTGGTCCGGGCGGCCATTCTGGTGCCCTGGGCGATCCCGACCATCGTGTCGGCGAAGATGTGGGGACTCATCTTCGACTCCAACGGTGTGATGAATAAGGTCACCGGCCAGGACACCCTGTGGCTGGCAGACGGTCCACAGTCGCAATGGGCGATCATCATGGCGGACGTCTGGAAGACGGCACCATTCATCGGTTTGCTGACCCTGGCAGGCCTGCAGACCATCCCGGCCGAGGTTTACGAGGCCGCCAAGGTGGACGGGGCTTCGGCGTGGCAGCAGTTCACCCGGATCACCTTGCCGATGGTGAAGCCGGCGCTGGTTGTCGCGGTACTGTTCCGCACCCTTGACACCATGCGCATGTTCGATCTGCCCGCCGGCATGATCGGCTTCGGCAAATACTCCGTAGAAACAGTGTCCCTGCTCGCCTATCAAGAGAACAACAACCTCAGATATGGGGCAGCGGCGGCCTATTCGATCATCCTGTTCCTCTACATCGTGTTCGTGGCGTTCCTGTTCGTGAAGCTGCTCGGTGCCGATGTCGTCGGCGACGATGAGCTGGCCGCGGTGCGGGCCCAGCGGAAGCGGCAGAAGGCCGCGGCGAAGGCCGCCGGGCAGAAGCCGACGCTCGCCAAGACCACCGTCACCTCGGGGAGTTCGGCAACATGACGACGACGACTACAACAGCAAGCGGCCTGTCCCAGGCCGAACTGCAAAAGCTGAACAAGCCGAAGCGGGACGCAAAGTTCTGGGCTGGCAGCATTGCCGGCATCGTCGGCATGGCGTTCATCATCATCTACTGCCTGTTGCCGTTCTACTGGATGATCGTGTCCTCGCTGCGTCGTCCCTCTGACGGCAACAGCACTGATTTCCTGCCCAATCCGATGTCGTTGGACAATTACGGCGCGGTGTTCGGTCAGGAGAACCAGTTCGGCCAGGCCCTGATCAACAGCCTCATCGTGTCGCTGACCACGACGCTGCTGACGCTGGTGTTCGGCATTCTGACGGCCTACGCACTTGCCCGGTTGCGGTTCGCCGCCAAGGGTGCGGTGCTGAGCATCATCATCGGCTGTTCGATGTTCCCCGGTATCACGTTGTTGATTCCGCTGTTCAAGCTGTTCAGCGGCAACTACCCGGGCATGGAGTGGCTGAACTGGATGAACACCTACCAGGCGCTGATCATCCCGACACTGTCGTTCGCCCTGCCGCTGTGCGTGTGGAACCTCACCGCGTTCTTCCGGCAGCCTGCCGGTCGAACTGGAGCACGCGGCCATGGTGGACGGCTGCACGCCCGGCCAGGCGTTCGTGAAGGTGATCCTTCCGCTGGCCGCGCCCGGCGTGTTCACCACCGCGATCATCACCTTCATCGCGGTGTGGAACGACTACATGATCGCGTTGCAGTTCGGTACCCGTCCGGAGATGTACACCTCGATCGTCGCGGTGTCGAAGTTCACCGGCCCGATTCCGTACGTGACGCCGTGGGGCGCCATCATGGCGGCCGGCGTGGTGATCACCCTGCCGCTGCTGGTCGGCGTGCTGATCTTCCAGCGTCGCATCGTCGCCGGCTTGACCGCGGGCGGCGTGAAGTAGTCCAGGCTTCGGCCTGCGAGGGGCGTCCGGTCACCCGGGCGCCCCTCGTGCGTTTCCCGGCCCGAGCGGCGATGGCGGGCAGTACCCTGACCGCATGCGAGTAGCCATGGCCAACGACCATGCCGGAACGGCACTGAAGAACGAGATCGCGGCCTGGCTGCGATCCGAAGGCCACGAGGTGATCGACTTCGGGGCCCACGACGAGCAGGCCTGTGACCTGCCCGACCACGTCTATCCGGCGGCGCTGGCCGTTGCCCGTGGCGAGTGCGAGCGCGGCATCTTCGTGGACGGCGTCGGCTACGGTTCGGCGATGATCGCCAACAAGCTGCCGGGAGTGTTCGCGGCGGTGGCGCAGGATCCGTTCTGCGCGTGGCTGGCACGCTCGCACTCGGACTCCAACGTGTTGTGCATCGGCGGCAAGATCATCGGCTCGGCGCTGGCGATGGAGGTGGCCAAGTCGTGGATGACCACCGACTGGCTGGGCAGCACCGACGAGAAGTATGCCCGCCGGGTGGCGAAGGTGGTCGAGATCGCTGAGCGGCACGTTCGTCCGCTCTGACGCTCCGTTTGGCCGAGCCCGAGCCCGCTGGTTGAGCTTGTCGAGACCCCGGCCCGCCCGATTCGAGCAAGTCTGTCCAACCAGAAAGGCCCCGCCGAAGCGGGGCCTTTCGTTGGTGCGCCGCCAGGGACTCGAACCCCGAACCCGCTAGTTAAGAGCCAGCTGCTCTGCCAGTTGAGCTAGCGGCGCGCGGTCAGTAACTATACCGAACCGGTTCCCAGAGGTGAAATCGGCGGGTCTCAGCGACGAGCGTTCTGCTTGCGGACGTGAGCGACCCGCTGGCGGTGCAGCTCGTCGATCTCTGGGCGCTCCAACGGTTCGAGTTCGCGATCGAGGGCGAGTGACAGCACGTGGTCGGCCAGGGCGGCGTTGCGGGCCAGCACCGGGCCGTGCGGGTAGGTGCCGATCACCCGTCCCTGGACGGCGCCCTCGGTGCCGTCGTTGGCGTTGCCGACGCCGATCTCGACCGAGGCCAGCGGGGTGGCGCCGGCACCGAGCCGGGTGAAGCCGCCGTGATTCTCGAAGCCGGTGAGCAGTCGCTCGGTGCCGTCCGGAGCGGTCCACCGGGTGAGGATCTCGCCGACCGCCCGCTCGGTGCCGCGGCGGGTCTCCACATCGAGCAGTCCGAGGCCGTCGATCACCTCGTCCCGCTCGCCGATGGTGAAGGTGTTGCCGCAGATCTGGTAGCCGGCACAGACCGCGAACAGGACGGCTCCGGCGTCCAGGCCGCGGAAGAGGTTGCCGTCGGCCTTGAGCGCGTTCACCGCGGAGACCTGGGCGGCGTCCTCACCGCCGCCGAGCAGGTAGACCGAACCGGTCGCCGGGACCGGGTCACCGGGCTCGACCGGGGTGAGAGTCGCCTCGATGCCGCGCCACTGCAGCCGCTTCAGCAGCACCATGGCGTTGCCGCGGTCGCCGTAGATGCCCAGCAGCGACTGGTAGACCAGGACGATCTCGACCGGCGCGCTCATCGCAGTCCCGCCATCTTGAGCAGTTTCTGGAACGGGGTGTAGGTGGCGATCAGGTCGACCGGGGCCTGGGGGATCGAACCGTTCACCCCCGGATCGGAGGACCGCTGATCGTGCACTGTGGTCAGCGCCGCGGCGAGGTCGGGCACCACCTGATGCTCGACCTGAGCGTAGCTGAGCCGGACGGCCAGATCCTGGGCCCGCGGTCCGGTGGCGACCACCGTGCGGCCCTGAAGCTGTTCGTACTCGACGTCCCACAGCCACGAGACGTCCTTGCCGTCGGCGGCCACCGAATCGATGGCCAGGATCACCGGGTCGGACGTCGCCAGCGGCAGCGCCTCCGCCCAGCCGGCCGGGTTCTTGGCCAGCAGCAGCCGGGCGGTGGTGCCGTGCAGGGTCGCCGTCGCGAACCGCCCCGCTGGTGCGGTGACGGTGCGCATGCCGTGCAGGGCGGCGTCCAGTTCCACCCCCAACTCGGTCGCGGCGGCCAGCGCGCAGGCCGCGTTCGAGACGTTGAACGAACCCGGCACCCGCAGCGCCGGCGTGACCCGGTCACCGTGCGGGGTGACGATCTCGGCGCCGTCCACCAGCCAGGACGCCGCCGGCTGGGTGAGGTCGCAACCCGGGCAGTCCCAGCGCCCGTCCGAGGTGGCCAGCACCGTTCCGCAGGCCGGGCAGAGCGCCGCATCGGCCGTCCACAAGGTCGCGGTGTCGACCCAGACCACGTTCGCCGCCGTGCCCGCCGACCACACCACCAGCGGGTCGGCGGCATTGGCGACCACCGTCGGTCCATCGTGCCCGGCGCGCTGCAGGGCCGCGCGCCAGGACCGGCCCAGGGACTTGATCTCATGGTTGCGGTCGAGTTGGTCGCGGCTGAAGTTCAGCAGCACCAGCACCTCGGGGCGTCCGTAGGCGATCATGTCCGAGACCACCCGCTCATCGGTCTCGAGGACGGCGATGTCGGCGAGCCGGGCCTGGCTGAGTGCTGAGGCGATCCCGTAGTGCAGGTTGGCGCCGTCGGCATTGGTCACCAGGCGGCGGGTCTCGGCGCCGAGCCCGGAGCGGACCGCGGCGGCCAGCAGATGGGTGGTCGTGGTCTTGCCGTTGGTGCCCGACACACTGGCCACCCGGCGTCCGCGCAACAGCAGCTTGAACGCGTCCGGCGCGATCCGGGTAAGCACCTGGCCGCGGATGGACGCCCCCGAGCCGCGGTTGGCCAAGCGGGAGCCCAGCGCGGCGAGGTTTCCGGCCGCGACCGCGGCGCGGAGTCGGAGTCGGTCGGGCAGGCGCATGACGGCCGGGTCGGCGCGGTGCGCCAGGTTTGCGGCAGGCATGCGCCCTATTGTGCCGTCTGCGCCGACTGCGGCGGCACCGACACGTAGTCCGGGAGCTTCGCCGTCCGTCCGGCACCGGACGAGGTGCGCCGGATCCGGCGTCCGATCCAGGGCCCGGCGTGCTCGCGCGCCCAGGTCACCTGCCAATCCAGCCACTCGCGCCGTGACTTCGGTGGCAGCGGCGGAACCGGGTCGTCCCAGCCGGGACGTGGCTCCAGCCCGACCGCGACCAATGCGGCCTGGGCGACCCGCTCATGGCCGAGGCTGTTGAAGTGCAGCCGGTCGTCGTACCAGAGCTGCCAATCCTTCAGGCTGCGCATGCCCCAGACGTCGATGACGGACGCGCCGTGCCTGCGGGCGATGCTCCAGACGTTCGAGTTGAAGACGCCCGTGCGTGAGCGGGTGAGTTCGAGGACGGGGGAGCCCTTGGCGTCGATCCCGGTGCCGAGCAGGACGTCGATGCCGGCTTCGCGCAGCCGGATCACCGTCCGTTCGAGCTCGTCGGTGATCGCGTCCACGTCGGCGCGGGCGCGGAGGATGTCGTTGCCGCCGCCCCACAGGCTGACCAGATCGGGTTTCAGGGCCAGCGCCGGTTCCAGTTGCTCGGCCAGGATCGGGTGCAGCAGCCGGCCGCGGATGGCGAGATTCGCGTACTGGACCGGCTCGCCGGCAGCGTCGGCCAGGTGTTGCGCGAACCGGTCCGCCCAGCCGCGCGGGCTGCCGTCCGGGTAGGGATCGACCAGACCCTCGCTGAGTGAATCACCGATCGCCACGTAGTGGCGCCAGTGGTGGGTGTGCTCGGCCATGACGTACCTGCCAGAATTGCGTGGGTCTATCGCGGACCTGCGGAATGCTACTCCACGCATCGGGCATGACATTCGTCATGGCTGACCGGTGACGATGCCAGCTCAGCCGATGATCGGCGACACTGCTCGACGGGCGACCCGGCCGGAAGGCTGGACGCATGACCACAACGACCCTTCCGGTCACACCCGGCCAGGACACCACGAGCGACGACGCGATCGTCGTCACCGGCGTCCGCCGCCGCTATGTGACTCGCAGCCGGCTCAACCTCCTCACCGGACGCCGCGACCCGACCGGCTACTTCGAAGCCGTCCGGGGTGTCGACCTGCGGGTCGGACGCGGTGAGTTGTTCGCCCTGCTCGGAACCAACGGCGCCGGCAAGACGTCCACGGTCGAACTCGTCGAAGGGCTGGCGCGACCCAGCGACGGCAGCATCAGGGTGCTCGGCCGCGACCCGGTCGCCGAGCGCACTCTGGTCCGGCACCGGACCGGAGTCGTGCTGCAGAGCTCCGGCTTCCCGCCCAGCCTCACCGTCGCCGAGATGGCGCGGCTGTGGCACGGCACCCTGAGCCGTCCGTCGGACGTCGCCACCGTGCTGCACGCGGTTGGCCTCGACGGACGCGCCGATGTCGAGACGGCGAAGCTCTCCGGCGGTGAACGTCGCCGGCTCGACATCGCGCTGGCGGTGATGGGCAACCCGGAGGTGCTGGTGCTCGACGAGCCGACCACCGGTCTCGACCCCGAGTCGCGGCGGGCGATCTGGGCACTGGTGCAGGGGCTGGTCGAGGCCGGCACCGCGGTGCTGCTCACCACCCACTACCTGGAGGAAGCCGAACAGCTCGCCGACCGGATCGCGATCATGCACGGCGGGGTGATCGCCCGCGAAGGCGCCCTGGCCGACATCGTCGCGGACGCCCCCGCCCGGATCAGCTTCGACCGGCCGTCCGGGTTGGCGCTGACCGACCTGGACCTCGGCGCCGCCCGGATCACCGCGTCCGACCAGGTGCTGATCGAAACCGCCACTCTGCAACCCACCCTGCGCGCCGTCCTGGACTGGGCCGGCGACATCCCGCTGCGCCGCCTGGACGCCCGGTCCGCCTCGCTGGAACAGGTCTTCCTCGCCATCGCCGACACCAAGGAGCAGTCATGACCACCCTGAGCACCACTCGTCCGGCCGGCACCGACGGCCGCGGCCCGGCATCGCGCCGGTTCCTGGCCCTGGTCAGGGCCGAGACGACCATCCTGCTGCGCAACCGCACAGCGATCTTCACCGCCGTCGCGATGCCGTTCCTGGTCGGCGTCGCCTTCTCGGGAATGAGTCAGGACCGGGCCGGCCTCGGCGTCTTGCTGACCCTGGTGCTGGTCGGCACCGCCTTGATGTTCGTCATCTACTACACGATGGTCACCTCGCTGGTCGGACGCCGCGAGCAGCTGGTGCTGAAGCGGATGCTCGTCGGTGAGCCGACCCGGTTGGAGATCCTGCTGGCGCCCGCGGTGCCGCTGTGGGCGCTGTTCGCCGTCCAATCGCTGATCGCGATCGGCGGGGCGATGGCGCTGGGGACGCCGATCCGGCACCCCTGGGCGCTGCTGCTGGCGCTGGTCGGCGGTGCCGCGACCTGGACGGCGCTCGCCGTGGTCAGCGCCGCCTACACCCGCACCGTCGAATCCGCCCAGCTCACCACGCTGCCGCTGATCCTGATCTCGCTGCTGCTGTCCGGCTTCTCGGTACCGCTGGAGTGGCTGCCCGAACCAGCGGCCCGGATCGCGCACCTGCTGCCGATGACCCCGGTCGTCGACCTGCTGACCTTCGGCTACACCGGTGCCGGGGTCGATGGACGGATACCGACCGCGGTGGCCGATGTGGCCCTGGCGACGGGCGGCATGATGCTGCCACTGCTGGTCTGGACGGCAGCCTCGGTCGCGCTGGGCTTGCGCCGGTTCCGGTGGGATTCCAGGTCGTGAACTTTGTTGTCGGACCCAGTGGTTAGGGTCTGTTGCGACGAGGAGGATCGATGACGAGCACCGCGCAGGGCGTCCGGCGGACCGAACGCTACGTCTACAACTCGCTGCACTGGGGCTTCCCGATGCTGCCGGTGGTGGGTCCGCTGGTGCTTTTCGGCGACGCTCCGCTGGGGTCGTGGGTGCTCTGGATGGTGGTGCTGATCGTGGCGACCGGGGCCGGGCTGGTGGTGCTGCACACCCGGCTGCGCGACGCCGAGTTGCTGCCGGCCAGCCGCTGGGACCTGGTCCGGGTAAGTCGGCTCGGGCCGTTCCGGGCCACCTGGATCGCGTCCAGCCTGGTCAGCGCCGCCCTCGCGGGCTTCGTGGTTCCCGCCGGTCCGGTGATCATGATCCTGGTCAGCGCGATGATCGGCGGGGTGCTGGCGATGCCGATGCTGGGCCGGCCGGAAGCACGTCCGGTGCTGGTCGCGGCCACCGGCATCGCGCTGGGCCAGCTCGCGGTATGGGTCGGTCCAGTTTCGAGCGGGGAGGCCAGCATGGGTGGGTTCTTCACCGCGTACTGGTCGGCTTTCGCGACCGCCGTCCTGCTCGGCTACGCCGCGATGTTCCGCAATGTGCTGACCACCACCCGGGCGCTGGAGCGGGCGCGCGCCGATACCACCAGGCTGGCGGTCGCCGAAGAGCGGCTCCGGTTCTCCCGCGACCTGCACGACGTGTTCGGGCGCACTTTGTCCACGGTGGCGCTGAATGCCGAACTGGCCGCCGAGCAGGCCCGCCGCGGGCGTCCCGAGGCGGCCGCGACGATGGACGAGGTGCGCGCCATCGCCACCGACGCCCTCGGCGAGGTGCGCGACGTGGTGCGCGGCTACCGCGAGACCGACCTGACCAGTGAGATCGCCGGCGCCCGGTCGCTGCTGGAGGCGTCCGGGATCGTGGTGACGACGGTTGTCGACGGGGCCGCGGCGCTGCCTGCGCCGGTCACCCGCGCCTTCGCCTGGGCCGTGCGGGAAGGCACCACGAACATCCTGCGGCACGCGGACGCCACCCGCGCCCGGATCGCGATCGTCGCCGAGCCGGCCGCGGCCCGCCTGGTCGTCGGCAACGACCGGCCCCACCCGGCGTCCGCAGTACCGGGTTCGGGGCTGGCCGGACTCGGCGAACGGCTCGCCGAGGTGGGCGGACGGCTGTCGATCGACCACGACCCGGCATCCTTCACGCTCACCGCGGAAGTCCCCGCCACCGCGCTGGCCCGGCTGCGGGAAGCGG
This sequence comes from Micropruina sp., assembly GCF_047602385.1. Lineage (GTDB taxonomy): Bacteria > Actinomycetota > Actinomycetes > Propionibacteriales > Propionibacteriaceae > Micropruina. The sequence goes on along the minus strand of NZ_JASGHL010000004.1, from coordinate 184,111 downwards.
CCGGCGAGCGAAGCGGGCCGGCATGATCCGGGTGGTCCTCGCCGAGGACGAGCACCTGATCCGGGAGGCGCTGGCCGCCCTGCTGGGCCTGGCCGACGACCTCAGCGTGGTCGGCCAGGCGGCCTCCGGCGACGAGGCGCTGGCGATGATCCGCCGGCTCACCCCGGACGTCGCGGTGCTCGACCTGCAGATGCCGGGTGCGTCCGGGATCGAGGTGGCCGCTGCGGTGGCGTCCGAACTGCCCGGCTGCGCGTGCGTCATCGTGACCAGCCACGGCCTGCCCGGCTACCTGAAGCAGGCGTTGGCGCAGGGAGTGCGCGGGTTCGTGCCGAAGACCACCAGCGGCGCGCGGCTGGCCGAGGTGATCCGGACGGTGCACGCCGGCGGTCGCTACGTCGATCCGACGCTGGCGGCGGACGCGATCGCCGCCGGCGATTCGCCGCTGACCCCGCGGGAGAGCGATGTGCTGCTGGCGGCCGACGGCGGTGCTCCGGTGGAAGAGATCGCAGCCCGGGTGCACCTGTCGCCGGGCACGGTCCGCAACTATCTCAGCTCGGCGATCGGCAAACTGGGCGCCGGAACCCGGCACGAAGCCGTCCGGATCGCTCGGGAGCGGGGCTGGATCTGACCCTCGATCCACCATCGTCGACCGAGGCCAAGCCGTCGGTGCTGGGCGGTAGGTTGACGACGTGACCAGCAGTGACTCAGCATCCGGCTACTCCGAGCGGCTGAGGGTGCCCGCGGCCTACTGGGGGATCGGGCTGTTCTTCGGCCTCACCTTCGTCACCGCGGTGTCGTTCATGCTGGGCGACCTGATCCTGGTGCTGAGCACGGTCGCGGTGATCGGGCTGGTCGCCTGGACGCTGCTGGCCTGGGGCGCGCTGCGGATCGTGGTCGACGCCGAAGGAATCCGGGTCGGCCGCAGCCTGCTGGAGTGGCGCTACGTCGGCACCGCCGTGATCGCCGACCGGGCGCTCCGCGGCCGGGTGCTGGCCCGCGAGGACGCGTTCCTGGCGTTGCGGCCCTACACCAACGGGCTGGTGCTGATCGGCGTGGCCGACGAAGCGGACCCGCATCTGTGCTGGCTGGTGTCCACTCGGCACCCCCAGGAACTGCTGCGCGCGATCGAGGACAACCGGCCCTCGGGCGTCGCCGAGACGACGGAGCGCTCCCTACTAGACTCCGGCGAGTGACCCCGCCCGAGAACGTCCAGGTGCTGTTGCGGCGGTTGGACGACTCCGTCCCGGTGCCGCGCTACGCCCACCCCGGCGACGCCGGCGCCGACCTGGCCACCGCCGAGGACGTGACGGTGGAGCCCGGTCAGCGGGTGCTGGTCCGGACCGGTGTGGCAGTGGCGATTCCGCAGGGCTGGGTGGGTCTGGTGCATCCGCGATCGGGGCTGGCCGCCCGGCACGGCCTGACCATCGTGAACGCACCCGGCACCGTCGACGCCGGTTACCGGGGCGAGATCAAGGTGTGCCTGCTGAACACCGATACCCACGCCGGCGTCCGGTTGCGGCGCGGCGACCTGATCGCGCAGTTGGTCTTGCAGCGGGTCGCCCAGGCCGAGTTCGTCGAGGTCGACGAGTTGCCGTCCAGCGATCGCGGGACGGGCGGGCACGGGTCCACCGGGGGTATTAAGGAGTGGCTGGACGCCGCCGAATCGATGAAGGAGAAGTCGTGATCTTTCGCCGCAAAGCCAAGGCTGAGCCGGTCGCCGAGCCGGAGGAGAACCTCCTCGATCCTGAGGTGACCGACCCTGAGCCGGTCGACGGCGAGGCGGACGCGGCTGACGTCGACGCGGCGGATCCCGTCGGCACCGCGGAGGTCACCGAAGTCGACGACGAGGCTGTCGTCGACGAGGCTGCGGACGACCAAGCAGAGCCGGACGCAGACGACGACGAACTGCCCGCCGAGCTCGCCGACGCCGACGAGAGCGACGAGGAGGACGCCGCCGACGAGGACGAAGTCGCCGACGATACCGACTGGCGCGCGGACGGCCCTTTCGATCACGACGAGGTCGACCTCAGCGCCGACGAGGTGGACCGGCTCGACCTCGGCTCGCTGATCCTGACCCCGTGGGAGGGCATGAACCTGCAGTTGCACGTCGACGAGGCGTCCCAGCAGGTGATCGCCGTGCTCGCGGTCTGGGAGCAGACCGGTCTTGAGCTGGCCCTGCTGGCCGCGCCGACCAGCGGCGGCCTGGCCGACGAACTGCTGGAGGACCTGACCGAGGAGGCCCAGCAGGCCGGCGGCAGCGCCACCACGGCGGTCGGTCCGTTCGGACCTGAGCTGCGGCGGGTGCTGCCGGCTGAGGGCCCGGCCGGCGAACAGCTGTTCCAGGTCAGCCGGACCTGGTTCGCCGAAGGTCCCCGCTGGCTGCTCCGCGGCACCCTGCTCGGCGAGGGCGGGCTGACCGAGGACGACGAGGGCGCCTCCGCCCCGTTCGTGGAGTTCTTCCGCAACGTGGTGGTGCGCCGCGGCGACGGCCCGATGGTGCCCGGTGAAGTGATCATGATGGCCATGCCGACGGTGTCGCAGGCCTGATCGTGGCCGGCAATCCGCTCGCTCGCGCGCTGCGCTGGTTCGGACGTCCCAGCGACGAACTCGACTCTGAAGAGGCCGTCCGGGCCGCCCAGGAAGCGGGTGCGCAGACCGTCGCCGAGTGCACCGACCGGCAGCGCGCCACCCTGCGTGGCCGGATCGCGGTGCTCACCCTGCGGCCCCGCAGCGGCACCCCCTGGCTCGAGGCCGAGCTTGAGGACGGCTCCGGCAGCATCACCCTGATCTGGATGGGCCGCCGCGAGATTCCCGGGCTGACCGCGGGCCGTGAGCTCAAGGTCACCGGCCGGGTGTCCTGGGTGGACGGCCGGCGCCGGATGTACAACCCGTACTACGAACTGCTCTGAACCACCGGGAGCCCGCTCAACAACCCCTGCCTGACTAGGCCCTCCCTAACTACCTGTGCCCTCCCACCTGTGGGAGGGCACAGGTAGTTAGGGAGGGGTTCAGGGTGCTCGGGGCGGCGGAGGGCCTACCGAGCGGGGTCGAGGCCGACGGGGGACGCGCTAGCTGCGGGCTTCGACCAGCGCGGCGCGGTCCCGGGGGCTGAGGTAGTGCGCCAACTCGGACTCGAAGTCGGGATCGACCACGAACAGCAATTCGTCGGCGGCCTCGACGGCACCGTCCCGCTCGGGTGCGCGCGCCGTCCCGTCCCGGATGATCGCGACCAGCACGGCGTCGCCCGGCAGCGTCAGATCGGCCACCCGGACGCCGACCCGCGGGCTGGTCTCGGGCAGCGTCATCTCGACCAGGTTCGTGTGGCCGCCGCGGAAGCTGAACAGCCGGACCAGGTCGCCCACCGTCACCGCCTCTTCGACCAGGGCGCACATCAACCGCGGGGTGGAGACCGCGACGTCAACCCCCCACAGGTCGTCGAACATCCATTCGTTGCCCGGGTGGTTCACCCGCGCCACTGTCCGCGGGACGCCGAACTCGGTCTTGGCCAGCAGCGAGTGCACCAGGTTCGCCTTGTCGTCGCCGGTGGCGGCGATCGCGACGTCGCAGGTCTCCAGTTCGGCTTCCTCCAGCGACGCCAACTCACAGGCGTCGGCGAGCAGCCATTCGGCGTCCGGCACGCTGGCGGTCTTGATCGCCTCGGGCTGCCGGTCGATCAGCAGCACCTCGTGGCCGTTGCCGATCAGTTCCCGGGCGATCGACCGCCCGACGTTGCCGGCTCCGGCGATGACCACGCGCATGTCCGCTCCTCTCAGTGCCGTGCGGGCGGGACGCCGAACAGCTTCTCGACGTCGGCCTCGCGGTCGTTGTGGACGGCGACATAGAGCAGGTCGCCGTCCTGGAAGATCGTCGATTCGGACGGCACCTGGCCGACCCCGAACCGGGTCAGGAAGGGGATCGGGCAGTGCGCGGCGGCCGCCATCGCCCCGATGGTGGTGCCGACCCAGCCCGCGTCCACATGCATCTCGGACAACCGCACGGTGCCGGACGGGTCCCGCCACTCGGGCTCGGCGCCTTCGGGCAGCAGCCGGCGCAGCACCTGGTCGGACGCCCATCGCACCGTCGCCACCGACGGGATGCCTAGCCGCTCGTACACCTCGGCACGACCCTCGTCGTAGATCCGGGCGACCACGTTGTGCACCCCGAAGGTCTCGCGCACCACCCGGGCGGCGAGGATGTTGGAGTTGTCACCGCTGGAGACGGCGGCGAAGCCGTCCGCACGCTCGATGCCGGCCTTGATCAGCACACCGCGGTCGAACCCCATCCCCTTGACGGTCTTGCCCTGGAAGGTCGGCCCGAGCCGGCGGAAGGCGTCCTGCAGGGCGTCGATCACCGCCACGGAATGCCCGCGGCGCTCGAGGCTGCGAGCCAGTGAGGAGCCCACCCGGCCGCAACCCATGATCACGATGTGCACGACCGCGCCTCCTGCCTGGACGACCTAGTGGACGACCGATTTGCCCGCCGCTCAGTATAGGGAGGTCGCCCGGCGACCGGAGTTGCGGAGCGCGGCGACGATATCGGGAGGTCGCCACGCGATCCGAGCCGAGGCGCACCTCGCCGATCTGAGATTGCGACGGCGGGACCGATCGCGGCCAAGGCGGCATATAGTCAGCGGACGTGAGCATCACCGGTGCCGTCAAACGGCTGCTGGTCGGGCGGAAGCTGGCCAGCGGGCAACTCGGCGAGACCCTGCTACCCAAGCGGATCGCGCTGCCGGTCTTCGCCTCGGACGCGCTGAGTTCGGTCGCCTACGCGCCGGACGAGATCCTGCTGACCCTGTCGATGGCCGGTATCGCCGGCTTCGCCTACTCGTGGCCGATCGCGGTCGCGGTGGCGTTCGTGATGCTGATCGTGGTGCTGTCCTACCGGCAGAACGTGCACGCCTACCCCTCCGGCGGCGGCGACTACGAGGTGGCCACGGTCAACTTCGGTCCGACCGCGGGACTGACCGTGGCGTCCGCGCTGCTGGTCGACTATGTGCTGACGGTGGCGGTCTCGACCTCGTCCGGCGTCCAGAACGCCAAAGCGCTGCTGCCCTGGATCGAGGGCCACGAGGGACTGGTGGCGGCCGGGCTGATCGTGCTGCTGATGAGCATGAACCTGCGCGGCGTCCGGGAATCGGGGACCTTCTTCGCCATCCCCACTTACGGCTTCATGCTCGCCGTGCTCGGGATGACCGGCTGGGGGCTGTACCGGATCTTCGCCAACGGCGAGAACCTGGAGGCGCCGAGCAAGCATCTGGAGGTCGTCGGCGCCGCCGCCTACGACCCGTTCGTCGGCTTCGCCATGGTCGCGCTGCTGGCGCGGGCGTTCTCGTCCGGCTGCGCCGCGCTGACCGGGATCGAGGCGATCAGCAACGGCGTCCCGGCCTTCCGTGAGCCGAAGAGCCGCAATGCGGCCACCACGCTGGCGCTGTTGGCCTCGGTGGCGGTGTCGATGCTGGGCGGCATCATTCTGCTGGCGAACCTGACCGGGCTGAAACTGGTCGACCCGGACGGCCACAGCCACTTCCTGGAGAACGGCCAGGTCGTCGAACGGGAGGTCGGCACCGCGATGGGGCAGCTGGCGTCCACCGTCTTCGACAACTTCGCACCTGGCCTCTACTTCGTGATCATCGTGACCTTCGTGATCCTGTTCCTGGCCGCGAACACCGCGTTCAACGGCTTCCCGGTGCTCGGCTCGATCCTGGCCAAGGACGGCTTCCTGCCCAAGGCGCTGTACACCCGCGGCGACCGGCTCGCCTTCAGCAACGGCATCCTGCTGCTGGCCGCGGCCGCGATCGGCCTGGTGCTGGCCTTCAACGCCTCGGTGACCGCGCTGATCAACCTCTACGTGGTGGGCGTCTTCGTCTCGTTCACGGTCAGCCAGGCGGGCATGCTGCGGCATTGGACGCGGCACCTGCAGACCGAGACCGATCCGCGGGTGCGCCGGCAGATGCAGCGCTCGCGGATCGTGAACGCGATCGGGTTGAGCTGCACCGGGATCGTGTTGTGCATCGTGCTGGCGGTGAAATTCCTGCTCGGCGCCTGGATCGCGATCCTGGCGATGGCCGTGCTGTTCGTGATGATGCGGTCCATCCGCACCCACTACCGCAAGGTGGAGGCCGAGATCGCCGTCGAACCCGGCGAGAGCAACGTGCTGCCGAGCCGGGTGCGGGCGGTGATCGTAGTCAGCGGGATCAACAAGCCGACGGTGCGGGCGGTGAACTTCGCCAAGGCCACCCGGCCGAGTTCGATCGAGGCGGTCACCGTCTCGGTCGATCCCGAGGAGACCAAGGAACTGCTCGACGAGTGGCACGCCGAGGACCTGGGCGTGCCGCTGCGGGTGATCGACTCGCCGTACCGCGAGGTGACCTCGCCGGTGCTGGCCTTCGTCAAGGGGGTGCGGACCGGCAGCCCGCGCGACGTGGTGTGCGTCTACATTCCCGAGTACGTGGTGGGGCATTGGTGGGAGCAGATCCTGCACAACCAGACCGCGCTGATCCTCAAGGCCCGGCTGAACTTCATGCAGGGGGTGATGGTTACCTCGGTGCCGTACCTGCTGGCCTCGTCCCGGTTCGCCATCGACCGCGCCAAGCGGGACAACCCGGCGGCTTGGCGGCGTCCGGGCACTGGTGCGGTGCGGTCGGGTCAGCATCTCAGGTCGGAGTGACGTGCAGGTCGGGGAGTTGACCGGGACCGTCGAGGTCGGGCCGGTCGCCCACGGCGGGCATTGCGTGGCCCGGCTGGACGGGCAGGTGGTTTTCGTCCGGCATGCCTTGCCCGGCGAGCGCGTCCGGTTGCGGATCACCGAGGTGACCAGGCGTTTCGCCAGGGCGGACGTCGTCGAGGTGCTGGACGCCGCACCGGATCGGGTCGTCGCGCCCTGCCCGGTCGCCGGTCGCTGTGGCGGCTGCGACCTGCAGCACGTCGCGCCGTCCTTTCAGCTGGAGTGGAAGCGGCGGGTGCTGGCCGAGCAGCTGCAGCGACTGGCCGGGATCGACTGGGACGGCGTGGTCGAGCCGGTCGAGCCGCTGCTTGGGTCACGCTGTCGGATGCGGTTCGTGACCGGCACCGATGGACGGCTCGGGTTGCGGGCACACCGGTCGCATCAGGTGGTGCCGTTGCCGGCGGGCGGCTGCCCGCTGGCCGACCCGGCGATGCCGTCCGATCCGGGGACGACGGGTGCCGCCTTGATCGGCCCGGCCGATTCGGGGCAGGCCCGTCAGATGGCGCGCTCGTCCGGGGCGGCCGCGTCGCGCACGGCGTCCGAGGTCGTGAATGGCGCGCCATCTGACGGCACCGAGCTGCTCGGCGTGGTCAGCCGGGAGGGCGGACGGCTGTTCCCGCCCGACACCGACGTCACGGTCACTCAAGTGGTCGGGCAGCGGGTCTTCACCGTGGCCGCCAACGGCTTCTGGCAGGCGCACACCTCGGCGCCCGAGGTGCTCACTGCCGCCGTACTGGACGGCCTGGGTCCACAACCGGGGGAGCGGGCTTTCGATCTCTACTGCGGGGTCGGGGTCTTCGCCGGTCCGCTGGTTGATGCCGGCTGCCGGGTCTGGGGCGTCGAGGGCAATAGGGCGGCGGTCCGGCACGCGAAACGGAACGTGCCCGAGGCGTCCTTCTTCGCCGGTGACGTCGGGCGCACCCTGCGCCGGCTGCCCGGACGCGCCGACCTGGTCGTCCTCGACCCGCCCCGCACCGGTGCCGGAAGCGCCGTGATGACCGCGATCGCCCGGACGCGGCCGCGGGCGATCGCCTACGTCGCCTGCGACCCGGCGGCGCTGGCCCGCGACCTCGGCATCGCCGGCGAACTCGGCTACGAGGCGTCCTCGATCAGGGCGTTCGATCTTTTCGGGATGACCCAGCACCTCGAAGCTGTCGCGATCCTGCACGTCCCCTGAGCGTGAGTGGTACGCGGGGACGGTTCTCCCGGTCACTTTGGTAGGCGGGGACGGTTCTCCCGGTCACTTTGGTAGGCGGGGACGGTTCTCCCGGTCACTTTGGTAGGCGGGGACGGTTCTCCCGGTCACTTTGGTAGGCGGGGACGGTTCTCCCGGTCACTTTGGTACGCGGGGACGGTTCTCCCGGTCACTTCTCGTCGATTGCGAACCGGATGCGGGCGGAGGTGAACCGGGAAGAACCGTCCCCGCGTACCAGCGCAGCAGTGGATATGGACCGAAAAGAACCGTCCCCGCGTACCGCTGCGGCAGTGCCGGCCCCGTCCCGGCGGGTCTAGGCTTTGCCGCAGGCAAGCGACCGCGCTAATATCTCGACATCGAGATACTTTCGGACGGCGATCCAAGGAGGCACGCATGAGCAAGAACAGTTTCGGCGCCAGGACCACCTTGGAAGTCGGCGGAACCGACTACGAGATCTTCGACCTGCACCAGGTACCGGGTTCTGACACCCTGCCGTTCAGCCTGAAGGTGCTGCTGGAGAACCTGCTGCGCACCGAGGACGGCGCCAACATCACCGCCGACGACATCCGCGCGCTGGGGGAGTGGGAGCCGTCCGACGAACCCAATCGTGAGATCCAGTTCACCCCGGCCCGGGTGATCATGCAGGACTTCACCGGCGTCCCCTGTGTGGTCGACCTGGCCACCATGCGCGAGGCGATCGCCGAACTGGGCGGTGACGCCAAGAAAGTGAACCCGCTCTCGCCGGCCGAGATGGTGATCGACCACTCCGTCGTGGCCGACCTGTTCGGCACCCCGGACGCCTTCGCCCGCAACGTCGAACTCGAGTACCAGCGCAACCGTGAGCGCTACCAGTTCCTGCGCTGGGGTCAGGGCGCCTTCGACGACTTCGTGGTCGTCCCGCCCGGCACCGGCATCGTCCACCAGGTCAACATCGAGCACCTGGCCAGGGTGATCTTCCCGCGCGAGGTGGGCGGTGTGCTGCAGGCCTACCCCGACACCTGTGTGGGCACCGACAGCCACACCACCATGGTCAACGGCCTGGGTGTGGTGGGCTGGGGCGTCGGCGGCATCGAGGCCGAGGCGGCCATGCTCGGCCAGCCGGTGTCGATGCTGATCCCGCGGGTGGTCGGCTTCAAGCTGTCCGGCAAGCTGCCCGAGGGCACCACCGCCACCGACCTGGTGCTGACCATCACCGAGATGCTGCGCCAGCACAAGGTGGTCGGCAAATTCGTCGAGTTCTACGGCCCAGGCGTCTCCGAGGTGCCGCTGGCCAACCGGGCCACCATCGGCAACATGAGCCCCGAGTACGGCTCGACCATCGCGATCTTCCCGATCGACTCCAAGACCACCGACTACCTGCGGTTGACCGGACGCGACGAGCAGCAGATCGCGCTGGTCGAGGCGTACGCCAAGGCGCAGGGACTCTGGCACGCCGACGACGCCGAGCCGCGCTATTCCGAGTACTTGGAGCTCGATCTGGGCACCATCGTCCCTTCGATCGCCGGGCCGAAGCGTCCCCAGGACCGGGTGCTGCTGGCCGAGGCCAAGGAGGGCTTCAACGAGGCATTGCGCGACTACGTGGGCGACGACGAAACCGGCTACGACGAGGCGGTGGCCGAGACCTTCCCGGCTTCGGACGCCCCCAGCCACGCCGGCGCGGACGAGTCGCCCGAGCCGCATCACTACGGGGCGGCGGCATCCGCCTCACCGGGACGTCCCTCGCACGTCACGCCGGTCACCCTGGCCGACGGCACCAGCTTCTCGATCGATCACGGCGCGGTCACCATCGCGGCGATCACGTCCTGCACCAACACGTCCAACCCGAGCGTGATGATCGGCGCCGGACTGCTGGCCAAGAAGGCCGTCGAGAAGGGCCTGAGCCGCAAGCCGTGGGTCAAGACGTCCCTGGCGCCCGGGTCGAAGGTGGTCACCGACTACTACGCGCGCTCGGGTTTGGACACCTACCTGGCCAAGCTCGACTTCGACCTGGTCGGCTACGGCTGCACCACCTGCATCGGCAACTCCGGCCCGCTGATCCCGGAGGTATCGGCGGCGGTGAACGAATCCGACCTGGCGGTCACCTCGGTGCTGTCCGGCAACCGCAACTTCGAGGGACGGATCAACCCCGACGTCAAGATGAACTACCTGGCCAGCCCGCCGTTGGTGGTCGCCTACGCGCTGGCCGGACGGATGGACATCGACCTGCTCAACGAGCCGCTGGGCGAGGGTTCGGACGGCGAGCCGGTCTACCTGCGCGACATCTGGCCCTCCACCGAAGAGGTGGAGCAGGTGGTCAGCAGCTCGATCTCGGCGGACATGTTCTCCAGCCGCTACGCCGACGTGTTCGCCGGCGACGACACCTGGCGCTCGCTGCCGACCCCGACCGGTGAGGTCTTCGAGTGGGACGCCGACTCGACCTATGTGCGCAAGCCGCCGTACTTCGAGAACATGCCGGCCGAGCCGGCGCCGGTCTCGGACGTGGCGGACGCCCGGGTGCTGCTCAAGCTGGGCGACTCGGTGACCACCGACCACATCTCGCCGGCCGGTTCGATCAAGGCCGACAGCCCGGCCGGGAAGTACCTCACCGAGCACGGCGTCGAGCGCAAGGACTTCAACTCCTACGGCTCGCGGCGCGGCAACCACGAGGTGATGATCCGCGGCACGTTCGCGAACATCCGGCTGCGCAACCAGCTGGCGCCGGGCACCGAGGGCGGCTTCACCCGCGATTTCACGGTGGACGACGCCCCGGTGACCACGGTCTACGACGCGGCCCAGAACTATGCCGCGGCCGGCGTCCCGTTGGTGGTGCTGTCCGGCAAGGAGTACGGCTCGGGTTCGTCGCGGGACTGGGCGGCCAAGGGCACCGCGCTGCTGGGCGTCAAGGTGGTCATCGCCGAGAGCTACGAGCGGATCCACCGGTCGAACCTGATCGGCATGGGCGTGCTGCCGCTGCAGTTCCCCGAGGGTGAGAACGCCGAATCGCTGGGCCTGACCGGTGAGGAGACGTTCACCTTCACCGGCATCGAGGAGCTCAACGACGGCACGACGCCGAAGACCGTGCATGTGAAGGCCGACGACAAGGAGTTCGACGCCATCGTCCGGATCGACACCCCGGGCGAGGCCGACTACTACCGCAACGGCGGCATCATGCAGTACGTGCTGCGCAGCCTGCTCAAGGCCTGACTTGGCCAAGCGGTTGGACAAGGCGGAACGCGCCCGCCGGGAGCGCGAGATCGCGGCGCGTGCGGCGACCGTGGGCAAGCCACGTCCGACGGCCCCGAAGCAGGCGCGTCCCCTCGCCCGGCCGAAGGCGAAGCCCGCGGGTGTCGTCCGTGCCGCCCAGCGCGGGATCGGCTCCGAGTTGGCCGAACGGGCCGCGTGGTCGATGCTGGCGGCGCTGGCCGCGGTGGTGGGGGCCGGCCTTGCGCTGGCCCTCGGCGGCGCGCTGCTGCCGGTGCTGTGCCCCGGCGACAACGGCAGTTGCGGGCTGGGCTGGATGGTGCTGATCGGTATGGCCGGCTACCTGCTGGCGATGCTTCCGGCGTCCGCGATCGGCCGGCTGGGGATCTGGTTCTGGGTGGCGTACCTGGCCGGCTACTCGCCGCTGATGATGATTGCCGCGGTCGGTGAGTGGTGGTGGTGGACGGCGCTGGTGCTGTTGCCACCGGTCGCGGCCATCGCCAGTGCACCGCTGGGGCACGAGAAATTGCCCGCCCAGCAACGCTTCGGTCTGCTCGGCCTGGCCGCGGTGGGTCTCGCCCTTGTCGTCTGGTGGTACGGATTCGCCGCCGCCTGAGCCGTTCTGTTGTTCAAGACGTCCTTGGTTTAGGCGAGCCCAACCACCGTTGGTCGAGCTTGTCGAGACCTCCTCAGCGTGGACGGCGTCCCGACTCCTCGTCATCCCGGGCTTGCCCCGGGATCTCCGACCGGGCGAAGCGGCAGCGACTGGCGGGAGCCGACCCATCTCGATCTCGGGGTCGCTTCGTGGGTGCCCATAGGGTCACTGCGCATGAAGCGAGACGTGCTGGCTGAGCTGTACCCGCCACTGGGGCTCACCGTGACGGCGGACGGAGTCGATGCGACGAGCTTTGCCAAGCTCCGGGTGGTGAGTTCTGGGTCTTACCTGCGGCTGGACGCGCAGGGGCGCGGTATCGGCACGCTGATGCGGCAGATGATCTTGGTGTTGGCTTTCGATCATCTTGGCGCGCTGAGGGCAGAATCGAGCGCCGCCGTCGACAACAAGGCGTCGTTGGCCGTTTCCCGTCACTGCGGCTATCGACTGGACGGCGTTCAGGTGGCGATGAACGGTGAGCGGCGAATCGAACTGCAGCGTGTCGCGGTGACGCCCGGCACCTTCATCCGTCCACGGGCTGAGGTCAGCGTCAGCGGGCTGACCTCCGAACTGAGACGACAGTTGGCCGTCGGCGAATAGTCCCGAGTGGTCCAAGGACTTTGTGAGCCTGAACTGAGATCCCGGCTTCCGGGGATGCCCGCGCGAACTGGGTCTCGATCTCGGGATCGTGCCAGGATTTCGCGCTGGCCACACGATTTCGCGCTGCAACCCGAAATCGTGTGGTTAGGCCGTCACTTCGTGACGATGTCGAGATCGTGACGAGCTGCCTCAGCCAGCGGTGAGTGCTGGAGAAGCTGAGACGGATGCGGTGCCGTCCCGGGGCCGCTAGCGTGTCCTCACCAACAAAGCTTCGGGAGCTCGCACCAGATGGCGGGCTGAGAGGGCGGAGTGCTGAGCGCGGGTCCGCCGACCGACTGAACCTGTCCGGGTAATGCCGGCGTAGGGAGGTTGCGCCCCATGGCGACGTCCGATCCGACCATCGTGTCCACCACAAGCCAGCGCGTCGTCACCGACGAGCGCGTCGAGGCGCCGGTGGTGCTCACCGACAGCCCACCGCGTCCGCTGCGGTTCTTCGACCAGTTCGCGATGTGGGCGAACCTCGGCATCAGCCTGTTCGGACCGCTGACGGGCGCGCTGATCGCGGCCACCACCGGCTCGGTCTGGACGGCGATCGCCGCCATCGTGCTCGGCTGCGGCATCGGTGCGGCCCTGCTCGGCACCTCGGCGGTCTTCGGCGCGACCACCGGCGTGCCGGCGATGGTGTCGCTGCGCGGGCTGCTCGGACGCCGTGCCTCGGTCGTGCCCACGCTGCTCAACATCGGCCAGAACATCGGCTGGGCGACCATGGAGATCATCGTCATCGCGACCGCCGCGACCGCCATCGTCGGGGACGCCTGGCGCTGGCCGTTCGTGCTGCTGGCCGGCGCGGTGGCGACCGCGATGGCCGTCCGGCCGCTGGGCAGCGTCCGACTGCTGCGCAAGGTGATGGTCTGGCTGGTGCTGGTGGCCTCGGTGGTGCTGTTCGTCCAGGTGCTGATCCGGCCGGCCGGCGAGATCAGCCAGGACGCCGTGCTCGGCTTCTGGCCCGCGGTCGACCTGGCGGTCGCCGGAGTGGTCTCGTTCGCACCGCTGGCGGCCGACTACAGCCGGCACTCGCGCACCCGCCGGGCCGCCTTCTGGGGCTCGGCGCTGGGCTACGGACTGGCCGCCGTCGCCTACTACACGCTCGGGGTTCTCGCCGTGGCCCACCTGGGTGCGACCGACGTCCTGGGTGCGCTGATCGCGCTGCCGGCCGGTGCGGTGGCGCTCAGCATCCTGCTGATCGACGAGGTGGACGAGGCGTTCGCCAACGTCTACTCGACGACGATGTCGATCCAGAACCTGGCGCCGAATCTCGACCGGCGGGTGGTCGCGGTCGCTGTCGGCGTGCTGGCGACGCTGCTGGCCGGCCTGCTCGACTTCGGCCAGTACCAGTCCTTTCTGTTCCTGATCGGATCGGTGTTCGTGCCGCTGTTCGCCGTAGCCGCGGCCGATTTCCTGATCGTGAGCAAGGGACGCTGGGACGTCAGCGAGTCCTCCCGGCTGCGTTGGGCGCCGGTCGTGGCGTGGGCCGGCGGATTCGTCGTCTATCAGCTGATCAACCCGGGGATGGTTCCCGGATGGTCGTCCTCCTGGGTGGAGCTGGCCTCGGCGATCGGGTTCGTGGCGCCGTCCTGGCTGGGGTCGTCGGTCGCTGCGATCGGTGTTCTCGGCCCTGCTGATGGTGCTGCTGGGACGCCGTCGGTAGTGCCCCGGCCACCAACCTTCGCCCGCTGCGCGACGCCCGGACGGCGACTCGCTGCGTCTCCTCAGTCGCCAGACAACCCGGTATGACTCCTTCGTCGGGCTTGCGAGGCATCCGACCGGGCGCCGCTCGCCAGGCGAACGTTGGTGGCCGGAGCACTGTCCGCCGCGGCACGACGCCAGAGTGCATCCGATGGCGCGACCTGGTTCATTCCTCGGCCCTGCTGCGACGAGTCCTGCGGCGCAGGTGGGCGTCGGCCGGCATCAGCCCGATGCCCACGAGACTCGACGCATATCGCACATTTCGTATACGGAAAGATGTGTTTCGTATACACTAATCCTGTGAGCGATCGCCTTCTGCATGGCAAGCCGGTAACCGACGAGCAGATTCAGGCCTGGGCTGATGAGGCCGAAGCCGGCTACGACCTGTCCAAGCTCCCAAAGCCGCGTCGTGGGCGCCCGTCGTTGGGTGATGGGCCCGGCGTGGTCGTGCCCGTCCGACTCGATGCGGCGACACTTGCCGCATTGACCGCGCGAGCCGAGGCCGAGGGGATCGCGACCCGCTCCGACGCGATTCGGGCTGCAGTGCGCGAGTGGACGCACGTTGCCTGAGCTGCACCGTTCTGCCCGCAAGCACTACCGCCGTGACCGGCTCGACGATGCCGCTGTCCTCTACGCGGCCGCTCACGTGCTGTATTCACGCCCGCTCGATGACGATGATCCCGCCGCTGGCTAATGCTCGGCTCCGACCCGGCGGGGCGTCTCCTTGAACTCGTTGCGCTGACCTTTGATGATGGCCACGAGTTGATCATTCACGCCATGAAGGCTCGCCCGAAGTACCTCGACGAAATCTGATCGGTATCACGTCGGGAAATCGGACGCTTCTATTCCGGATCCCCGGCTGGGCGTCCCTGGGCGGAGCACCCCGCAGATAGGACGTGGCCTGTAAGGCGGAGCCTTTCGGATGTCGCACTCCCGGCGCCCGGATCGGGGTTACGTTGATCCGGTGCGCAATCCCACGCTGACCCGGCAGATCCTCGGTCTCGCCGTCCCGGCGTTCTTCGCGCTGGTCGCGGAACCGATGTTCCTGCTGGTGGACTCGGCGATCATCGGGCACCTCGGGACGCCGCAACTCGCCGGTCTCGGAGTGGCCGGGTCGGTGCTGGCCACCGCCGTCGGGGTGTTCGTGTTCCTCGCCTACGGCACCACCGCCACGGTGGCGCGGGCACTCGGCGCCGGTGCCACCGACCGGGTGATCTCGGCGGGAATGGACGGCACGGTGCTCGCCGCCGTGCTCGGCGTGCTGGCCGCCATCGGCGTGGCGCTTGGTGCCGAGCCGTTGTGTGCGGCGCTCGGTGCCGACGGCGAGGTGCTGCAGCACGCGAGTGTTTACCTGCGGATCTCGGCTCTGGGGCTGCCCGCGATGCTCGTCGTCCTGGCGATCACCGGGGCGCTGCGCGGCGTCCAGGACACCCGGACGCCGCTGATCGTCTCGGTGGCCGGCTTCACCCTGAACGCGGTGCTCAACGTCGCGCTGGTCTACGGCCTCGGCTGGGGCATCGCCGGGTCGGCCTGGGGGACCGTCATCGCCCAGTGCGCGATGGCGTCCGCCCTGGTCGCGGTCTGGTTCGTGAGGCTCCGGGCGTCCGGCGCCACACTGCGGCTGCATCCCGGTGGGGTGCTGGCCGCCGCGGTGAACGGCGTCCCGCTGATCGTCCGGACGCTGGCGTTGCGCGCCGTGCTGCTGCTGACCACCTGGGTCGCCGCGTCCTTGGGGGAGGTGCCGCTGGCAGCCCATCAGGTCGCCTTCACGGTGTGGACCCTGCTCGCCTTCGCCCTGGACGCGCTCGCCATCGCCGGCCAGGCGCTCACCGGCAAGGGCCTCGGCGCGGCGGACGTCGCGGGCGTCCGGGAGGCGACGGCGACCATGGTCCGGTGGGGGATCGTCGGCGGCGCGGTGGTCGGTCTGGTGGTCGCGGCGTCCGGCCCGCTGGTGGCGCCACTGTTCTCGGCGGACTCGCAGGTTCAGGCGGCGGTGATCGCGGCGCTGATCGTCGTCGGCGTCGGCCAACCCGTCTCCGGCTACGTGTTCGTTCTGGACGGCGTGCTGATCGGCGCCGGCGACGCCCGCTGGCTGGCCGTCGGGATGGTGCTGGTGCTGCTCGGCTACCTGCCGGTCGTCGCGGTACTGCGGCTCAACGCGGACGCCCTGGCCGCGCAGGGTCCGGTGGTAGCGACCGTCGCTCTCTGGTTCGGCTTCACCGCTTTCATGGCGATCCGGGCGCTGATGCTGCGGCTGCGGGAGCGGGGTGACGCCTGGCTGGTCACCGGCGCGGGCTGACCCTGCGGCCGGTCGAGCTTGCCGGGCCTCATTCCTGGGATGGTCTCGACAAGGTCGACCGACGGGGGCCGCACCATCCAGCTCCGCCTCTGGACGAAGGTCATCGGGTCGTCTACAATCGAACAAAAGTTCGATAATGACAGGAGGCGGCGATGCGAGCAGAACATCCCTGGCCGCGGGCCGAGCGACGAGAGCCCAACGGCTTCGCGCCGCCCGGTTGGCCCGAGCGTGTCCGTCCGCCGGGGGCCCCGGACTGGGAGTTGACCGCTGTGGAGTTCCTGCTGGACTGCTGTCCCGCCGACTACCGCCGGTACCGGCTGCTGCGGCGGCACCCGGTGGTGCTGGCCCGGTTCGCCGCGGTTTTCGTCGAGGCTCACGAACGGGCGAGTCGGGACGGGCTTGCCGAGGTCAGGGTTGACTTGACCGGCCACGTCGAGCCGGAGGTGATTGCCGGTGCTGTCGAGGTCTGGTCGCAGCAACTGGCGCACCTGGCCCGGATGCGCCGTGAGGTGGGGATGGTCGAAGACGCGTTGCGCGGACGGCGTTTCGTTCCGACGATGGGGGCGCTGTCCCCGACACGGTGACCGGGTTGGGACCGGTGCGGGATCGGCTCAGGCGCTGCCCAGGTCGAACTCGTTGCCCTCCGGGTCGAGCATCCGTACCCAACGGATCGAGTCGCCGATCGCGCCGTCCCCGATCCGCTGCGCACCGAGTGCGACCAGTCGGTCCACCTCTGCGGCGAGGTCGGGCACGTGCAGATCCAGGTGCATCCGGTTCTTGCCCTGTTTGGGTTCCGACACGCCCTGGATCAGCATCATCGGTCCCCTCCCGCCCTCAGCAGGGGTGAGGACGGCGTACTGCTCGACGCTGTCCAGCCGCCGGTAGCGCAACGCCTCGCACCAGAACGGCGCCAGCGCGTCCGGGTCGACCGAGTCCAGCACGATGACGATCTCGACGTCCGGTGTGGTCATCTGTTCCTCCTGGTGGCGCGGCCGTTGGCTCAGCCTGCCGGTTGCGCGGCCCGGTGCCAAGAGGACTTCTTCGCGCGCCCCGGGCGCCGCACCCGCACGTCCGAATACTCCCTCGGCGCGGGCGAACGTAGACTCATGGCCATGCCGTTGCTCGATCGGATCACCCAACCCGCCGACCTGCGCGACCTCAAGCCCGCGGAGTTGGAGCAGTTGGCCGGCGAGATCCGGGCCTTCCTGATCGAACACGTCTCGCGCACCGGCGGCCATCTCGGCCCGAACCTCGGAGCGGTCGAGCTGACCATCGCGCTGCACCGGGTGTTCGACTCGCCGCGCGACCCGATCATCTTCGACACCGGCCACCAGAGCTATGTGCACAAGATCCTGACCGGACGCCAGGCCGGCTTCGACACGCTGCGGCAGCCCGGCGGCATGTCCGGGTACCCGAGCCGGGCGGAGTCCGAACACGACTGGGTGGAGAGTTCGCACGCGTCCTCGTCGCTGTCCTGGGCGGAGGGCTTGGCCAAGGGTTTTGCGCTGCGCGAGGTGGACGACCGCACGGTGGTCGCGGTGGTCGGCGACGGCTCGCTGACCGGCGGGATGACCTGGGAGGCGCTGAACAACATCGCCGTCGAACCCGAGTTGCGGCTGGTGATCGTGGTCAACGACAACGGCCGCTCCTACACCCCGACCATCGGCGGCTTGGCGAACCGGCTGCGCGGCCTGGGTCAGCAGCTCTCCGCGATCCGCACCGACCGCCGCTACGAACGCACCCTGGCCACCATCAAGCGCTGGGTCAGCCGGACGCCGGTGGTCGGCGAGCCGACCTACGAAGTGATGCACGGCCTCAAGGCGGGCATGAAGGACATGCTCGCCCCGCAGGGCATGTACTCCGACCTCGGCATCAAATACCTCGGCCCGATCGACGGCCACGACCTCGGTGCGCTCGAACGGGCGCTGGAGCAGGCCCGGCGCTTCGCGGGTGGGCCGGTGATCGTGCACTGCCTGACCCAGAAGGGACGCGGGTTCGCGGCCGCCGAGGCCCACGAGGAGGACCGATTCCACGCCGTCGGACCGATCGACCACGTCACCGGCACGCCGCTGGGCACCTCCGCGCCGCGCACCTGGACGGACGCCTTCGGTGAGCAGCTGGCCCGGATCGGCGCCACCGACGACTCGGTGGTGGCGATAACCGCCGCGATGCTGCACCCCACCGGGCTGACCCGGTTCGCCCGGCACTTCCCGCACCGCACCTTCGATGTCGGCATCGCCGAACAGCACGCGGTGACGTCCGCGGCCGGGCTGGCCAGGGCCGGACTGCACCCGGTGGTCGCGCTGTACTCGACCTTCCTGAACCGGGCGTTCGATCAGGTGCTGATGGACGTCGCCCTGCACGGCGAGGGGGTGACCTTCGTCCTCGACCGGGCCGGAATCACCGGGGCGGACGGCCCCAGCCACCACGGCATGTGGGATCTCGGCCTGCTCGGGTTGGTGCCCGGGCTGCGGCTGGCCGCGCCGCGCGACGAGCAGCGGCTACAGGAGGCGTTGGAACTCGCGGTCGACATCGACGACGGACCCAGCGTGCTGCGGTTCTCCAAGGATCCGCTGCCGGCGCCGCTGCCGGCGGTTAGGGCCGAAGGCGACGTCGACGTGCTCTTCGAGGACGGCGACCCACGGGTGCTGGTGATCGGCTGGGGGCAGTTCGCCGGCATCGCCGTCGAGGTCGGCAGCCGGCTCGCCCAGCAGGGCATCGGCGTCCGCGTCGTCGATCCGGTGTGGGCGCTGCCGGTGAGCGCCGACCTGGTTCGGTTGGCGGGGGCGCATCAACTCGTGGTCACCATCGAGGACGGCGGCCTGGCCGGCGGGCTGGGCTCCCGGCTGGCCCAGGAATGCCGGCTGGCCGGAGTGTCGGCGGACGTCCGGGAGTTCGGCATCCCGCAGCGGTTCATCGACCAGGGCACCCGGCCGGGCATCCTGGCCGACCTCGGCCTGACCGCCCAGCAGATCGCCCGGTTCGCCACCGAGGCGGTGCTGTCCGGCGAAGCTCAGCCGTCCATCGCTGCCGAGACCGGGCCGCACGCCTGAGCTGGTGCTCGCCCTCGCTGTCCGGGTGGACTCCGGGCTGCGCGGTTAGTCACACCTAGCCAGGCGGCTGACGCATCGCATTCAGTCGATGCCTGGCATCCCATCACGCCGGCCATCGGGCAGGCGTCCCGGGGTGATTGGCGATCTCGACATCGCGTCCGGATAGAGGGAAACCTCGCCGATCTCGTGTCGTGACTCGAAACTCGTGAGGTTTCCCTCGAGCGGCGGGCGATCTCGACATCGCCAGCCCTTGGGTAGTACTGACCAAAGCGATTTCCCAAGGCGTACCGAGAGAGCAAGCGGCTAGCCGAACACCGGACGCGACGGCGCCAGCGCGATGGCCAGACAGCCGATCACTGCGGTGAGGAACAGCGGCGTGCCGAGCAGGAAATCGCCGAGGTCGGCGAAGACCGCGATGTCCTGGCTGGACCCGCTGCTCCGGGTGAGTGCGACATAGGCGGCCGACGTCACTGCAAGCAGGGAGTTCGCGCAGTACAGCAGCACCCGGCCCGGGACCGGCCATTTGGGCGTCCCCTCCTGGGTGATGTCGCCCTCGGTCAGCAGCCGCAAGACCAGGCCGAACAGCACCGCGCCGATGCCGGTGAAGCCGAGCGCGGCACTGACCGGATCATCCAGAATCGAGCGGTGCGGGAAGACCAGGCACAACACGATGGCCGAGCTCAGCGCCGCCGAACGGAGCACCGTCAGCCGGCCGGTCAGCGCGGTCACGCCGGCGGTCAGCAGCAACAATGCCAGCAGCAGCATCGACATCTGATCGACGTCGTTGTCGGTCCAGCTCTGGATGCCGAACGATCGCAGCAGGTTGAACGCGGTGAGAGCGGTCAGGCAACTGAGGAACATCGCCGCCCAGGGCCGTCCGCGGCGGGCGAGCCGAAGGGTCAGCAGCAGCCCGGCCAGCGCGATGACCAGCCGGCTGATCGACAACGCGCGGTCCGTCCCGGCCAGCGTCAGGAAGCCGTCGGTGGACGCGAACAGCCACTCCGGACCGGCGAACCGCCCGATCTCGCGCAGCACCAACAGCGGCGGCGAGACCAGCAGCTGGGCGACCAGGGTGATCGCGATCAGGTAGTTCAGCCGGGTCGAGTCCTCGTCCAGGTCGCTCCAGGACGGCGCGCGGCCGGCGATGCCGAGCACCAGCGCGATCAGCGATCCGGCCAGCACCAGACAGGCTGCCGAGCCGATCCAGCCGTCCGTCCCCGACTCCTGGTCCGGGACCGCGGCGACGAGCTGGGCGACGGCGGCGGCGACCAGGATGATGCCGGCGCCGCGCAGCGCACCCTTGGGCAGCGAGCGCAGGCTGGAGGCCACTGCGGCGAATGACGCTCCGACCGCGATCTGGGCCAGTGCCGCGCCGGCGACGAGGAAAGCCGGGACCGCCAGCGGCCCCATGAAGCCGAGCGCACCTTCGGCCAGGGTGCCGCGGATGTCGACGTTGAAGCCACGCAGGCTCGAGCTGCTGGCCACCGGGGCGAAGAAGGCGACACCGATCGCGAGGGCGATCACCACGAACTCCCACCAGGCGAAGGCCGAGCGCCAGCGGGCGATGGTGATCACCAGGAGCACCAGGACGCTGACCAGGCCCGGCAGCAGGCTGAGCGGGTCGGAGATCGCGGTGACGCTCATCGACAGCAGCACCGCGATCGTGACCATCAGTGAGATCAGCTTCACCCACCAGGGCAGATGCAGCGCGGCGGTCTGCAGCAGCGCCAACGACAACAACGCACCGGCGACGCACAACCAGGCGCCGAGGTCGGGCAGCGTGAAGCCCTGCGAGGTGATCAGCAGCACATCGGCCGCGCGCAGCGGACCGGCGAAGACCACGGCCGCCCCGACCGCCACGTAGAGGGTGAGGGACGCGGCCACGATGGCGGCCAGGCCGGTGGGCCAGCCCGCGGAACGCGGGCGCCCCTCCTGGACGGGCTGGACGATGGTGAGCCAGACCAGGTCCCGCAGCACGGCGGCCAGCCCGCTCAACGTCCTCACTGTCGCACCTTCCGATAGACGAAGTCGCCGAAGAACATCACCGGCGAACCCTCGATCGCTGCCAGCATCGCGCCGGGCGAGGCCAACAGGTCCGGCTCCTGGGTGACCTGAGACGCCAGCTCAGTTCCGGTCAGGTCGTAGAGCTTGATGCTGGTGCGGTCGGTGAACACCACGCGGTCGCCGACCACCAGCAGATCGGTCACCCGGAACGGCGCCGCCCACAACGTCCGGCCGTCGTCGGGCGCCAAAGCCAACACCTGGTCGGACTGCCGGATGAGCACCCGGTCGCCGGCTGGAGTCATCGACCAGCGGCCGCCCGGGACCGGCCGCCGCCAGAGCAGGCTGCCGTCGTTCAACCGGTAGCCACGGACGAACCGGTCCTGACGGGATGCGACCACCACCACTGCGCCGAGGACGGCGAAGCTCTCCGGCTGGTCGAGTTGCAGGGTGTCCTTCACGGTGCCGTCGGCGGCGAAGGTGACCAGGTTGCCCGCCTGATCGAGCACGGTCACGGAGTCACCGGTGACCGATGGCGTCAGGCGGATCTCGTTCGGAGTCGAACCGGTCCAGGCGATGCGGCCGGTGGCGAGGTCGAACGCGGTCACCGATCCGTCCAGGGCTGTCACCACCGCCAGGCCGGCCAGGCGGGTGATCGGGACGGCGCTGACGTCGTTCAGCGCGGCCTGCCACAGGAACTGGCCGTCGGCGCCGTAACCGACCACCCGGCGTTCGGTGGTTGTCACCACCATCACCGAGCCGGCGCCCAGCATCGAGGTGATGGTGCCGCCCGGGTGGGCGGTCCAGCGCGGGTCGGCGCTCTCGTCGCCGTCGGCCGCGCGGGCAATCACGTCACGCGCCACCTCGCCCGGATAGGCCACCAGTCCGTTCGAAAGCACCGCGGGACGCACTGTGTATCGCACCGACCGCAGCAGCCGGCGCCGTTCGAAGGACCATCCGCCGTCCAGCGTCGGCGGCGACGGAACGGACGGCGTCAGGCTGCCCACCCAGCGCGGCGGCCGGTCGACGGCCACCCGCTCGATGCCGTCCCGGCGGCTGGCCGTGATGCCGCGCCCGGGGCACCAGGTCAACTCGCTCGTGGTCACCGGCTCGCGGGCGATGGTCAGCCGGCTGGCGGCGACGACGCAACCGTTCTCGACCTGCCGATTGGTGACTTCGGCGTGGTAGGGCAGGGTTCTGGTCACTGTCAGGCCGGTGGTCCCGCGCTGGATGGTGCCGGTGGTCGTCCAGGACTGGTCGGTACCGCCACGGAGCAGCGCCAGGCCCGGGGTAAAGGCGGTGAAGCTCGTCGGTCCGCTCTCCACCCGCAGTTCCAGCCCGTCGGTTCCCACCGCGAACAGGTAGCTGGCGCGATTCGCCACTCGGCCGGACGGGTCAGCGGTGACCGAGTTCATCCGCGTCCAGGTGGTGGCGGTCAGAGTTTCCAGATCGGGCCCGGCCAGCAGGAAGGCGGCAGGTCCACCGGTCAGCGGGGCCAGGCCGCCGAGCGTCGCCCACTCCTGCACCTCGTCGGGCGCGTTGGCGCTGCCGAGCACCACCCTGCCCCCCGAGGGCGGCAGATAGCGCATCACCGGGAAGCCTTGGCCGCTGTTCGGACGTCCGATCACCGCTGCGGAAGTCACCAGCGCCAACACGACAGTGATGCTCAGCAGCGAGGCGATCCAGGACCGTCGCCGCTCGGGAGGAGGTGGTGGCGGCTGGTTACCGAACACACCGCTCGGCCAGTGGCCCGGATCTGACACCCGCTCACTATAAGAGGTTCCGCAGCCCTACCTGTGGAACCTCTGAGCAGAGAGTGGCCGGCCCTCATGCACCGGACGGTCAGGACGCGGTGAGCCGCTCGAGGATCAGCGGAACCAGCAACTCGCGCTGCCAGGGCCGCACCAACTCGGCCGCCAGCGCGGCGTCCACGTCCTCCGCGGTCAGCTCGGGAGGCTCCCAGAGCAGCCGGCGCAGGGCGTCCGGGCTGATCAGGTTCTCCACCGGCAGGTCGAGTTGCTGGGCGCGCTCAACCACCGCGGGCCGGACGGCGTCCCAGCGTGCGGCGGCCTCGGGATTGCGCATCTCCCAGGTGCGGGTCGGCGGCGGTCCGTCCGGTGCGAGTTGGCGGGCCGGCAACTGTTCCCGGGTCAGCGCCGCCACCCGGTCCAGCGCGGCCAGCCAGCGGGCGCGGTAGCGCGACGGGGAGCGCCAGGCGAACTCGGGCACCGCGGCCAGATCGGCGGGGCCGAGACGCCGCACCTCGGCGGGATTGGCCCGGGCCGCCAGCGCGCTGATCGCCCGGTCGGGTAGCACCTTGCCGGGCGCGCGGTCCATTGAGGACGCCAACTGGTCGCGCACCTGCCACAGTTCCCGGACCACGGCCAGTGCCCGCGGCGTCCGGACGGCGTGCAGGCCGGAGGTGCGCCGCCACGGATCGGTCCGGGCGGGGGCCGGAACCCCGGCCCGCTCGACCAGATGGGCGAACTCCTGGGCTGCCCATTCGGCCTTGCCGGCGGCCTGTAGCCGGTCATCCAGCCAGTCCCGCAGCTCGGCCAGCAACTCCACGTCGAGAGCCGCATAGTTGAGCCATTCCTGTGGCAGCGGACGCCGGGACCAGTCCGCCGCCGAATGCTCCTTGCGCAGGGTGAGCCCGAACGCCTCCTCGATCAGGGTGCCGAGCGCGACCCGCGGCATCCCCAGCAGCCGGGCGGCCAGTTCGGTGTCGAACAGCCGGCGGGGCAGCAGCTTGACCTCGGCCAGGCAGGGCAGGTCCTGGGTGGCGGCGTGCAGCACCCACTCGGCGTCCGCCAGCGCGTCGGCCAGGTCGCTGAAGTCGGCCGGCTGGTCCTCGGAGGTGAATGGGATCGGGTCGAGCAGGAAGGTGCCGGCGCCGGCGCGGCGCAGCTGGATCAGGTAGGCCCGGGCCGAATAGCGGAAACCCTGGGCACGCTCGGTGTCGATGCCGACCGGGCCGGTACCGGCGACCAGCGCGGCGGTGGCCGCGGCCAGTCCCTCGGGGTTGTCGGTGACGTCCGGGACGCCGTCCGCGGGCGTCTCCAGGACGACCAGGTCGTCGGCGGGCTGCTCGGTCACCGGCGCCGCCGCGCCGACATCACCACCACGCCCTCAGGCAGCGGGGGCAGGCCAGCGGTGGTGCACAACAGCTCTGACCAGCTCATCAGGTGCCGGGTGATGTCGTCCGCGGAGGTCACCAGCGGCGTCCAGGAGGCGCGGATCTCGATTTCGGCGCGCGGCGGATCGGCCTCCATCGCACCGAAGGCGCGGGACGACACGGCGGTCACGGTGCCGCTCGGCGCGGTGTAGCCGGCGTGGTAGCGGTCCAGTGCGTCGGTCAGCCAGGACCAGCCGACCTCGGTGAGCAGCGGGTCGACGACCATTTCGGCGTCCACCTCAGCGCGGGCGTAGGTGACGCAGCGGAAATCGCCGTCCCAGGAGGCGTTGCCGGCCGGGTCGTGCAGCAGCACCAGGCGTCCGTTGCCGAGATCCTCGCCGCCGGAGACAACCTCGGCGGACACCGCGACCGCGTGCGGGGCGATCCGCTGCGGCGCGGGGATCTCTTCGATCACCAGTTCGGGGCGCCAGTGCATGGCCTGCAGCGCAGCCACCGCGTCGTCGAACAACCCGGGACTACCCGCCATGGTCTTTCGCGCTCCTCCCACGCAGGCGAATCTAGCCGTGGGATCGCCGACCGCCCGGTGGACGCGCCGGGCGGACGTCAGCTCGACACTCAGCTCGATGCGGGCCGCTCAGGCTCAAGCACCAGCGAGATCGAGTTGATGCAGTAGCGCTTGTCGGTGGGGGTGTCGTAGCCCTCGCCGGTGAAAACGTGCCCCAGATGCGAGTCGCAGGTGGCGCAGCGGACCTCGGTGCGGACCTGCCACAGCGAGCGGTCCTCGATGTAGCGGACGCTCTCCAACTCGGGGGCGAAGAACGACGGCCAGCCGCAGTGCGACTCGAATTTGGTGTCGCTGGTGAACAGCTTCGCGCCGCACGCCCGGCAGTGATAGGTGCCCGGCGTGGTGGTGTCGGTGTACTCGCCGGTGAACGCGCGTTCGGTGCCGGCCTCGCGCAGCACGTGGTACTCCGCGGGGGTGAGCATGGCGCGCCACTGCTCCGGCGTCCGGAACTGCTTCGGATCGAGCTCCATGCGGGATCTCCTCGGATCGTGGGTGACGGCCCAAGGGTAGTCCGCGCGCCGCAACGTGAAGGGTGTCAGATCGGGCACTGCTAGCGGTGCCCGATCTGACACCCTTCAGGGTCGGGTCGTGGACCACTAGCCTGTGCGGATGGTCAGCAACCCCGCCGCCGTCGTGGAAGCCGCCGGACGCCAGGTGCGCGTCACCAGTCCGGACCGCGTCGTCTACGACCCCACCGAGGCCACGCCGGCGATCACCAAGCTGGCGGTCTGCGAGTACTACGCCGCGGTCGGCGACGCCCTGATGCGAGCGATGGGTGAGCGACCGACAGCGATGGAGCGCTGGCCGGACGGCTGGCGCGAGGGCATGCGGCTGGCGACCAGTACGCAGGACCGGGACGCCGACGGCTTCTATCAGAAGCGGCTGCCGAGGGGTGCCCCCGACTATGTGGAGTCGGTCCGGATCACCTTTCCCAGCGGACGCCCCGCCGACGAGCTGTGCCCGACCGAACCGGCGGCGTTCGTCTGGGCGGCGCAGATGGGCACGCTGACCTTCCACCCCTGGCCCGTGCGGCGTCCGGACGTCGACCACCCCGACGAACTGCGGCTCGACCTGGACCCGCAGCCGGGCACCGGCTTCGCCGACGCACAGCGGGTGGCCGATGTTGCCCGCGAACTGCTGGTCGAACTCGGCTTGCGCGGCTATCCGAAGACGTCCGGCAACCGCGGCATCCACATCTACCTGCGGATCCGGCCCGACTACAGCTTCGAGGAGGTCCGGCACGCCGCGATCGGCTTCGGCCGCGAGCTCGAGCGCCGCGACGCCGGTGTCACCACCGCCTGGTGGAAGGAGGAGCGCGGTCAGCGGATCTTCATCGACTTCAACCAGAACAACCGGGACCGGACCATCGCCGGCGCCTGGAGCCTGCGGGCCCGGCCCGGCGCGCCGGTCAGCACCCCGATGACCTGGGAGCAGCTGGCCGAGGTGAGGGATCCCCGCGACTTCAACCTGACGTCGGTGCCGGACTTCCTGTCCGACGGCGATCCGTGGGCCGAGATGGACGATGAGGCGTTCTCGCTCGAGCCGCTGCTCAACCTGTGGGAGACCCTTCCCGGCGGCGAGCTGAACTTCCCGCCCGACTACCCGAAGATGCCCGGCGAACCGCCGCGGGTGCAGCCGTCCAAGAAGGTTGCGGCGCACTGGGACGATCAGGGCAACCGGATCGAGAAGTAGCCCCGGCAGTGCTCAGGCCCGCCCGCGGTGGGTTTCGAACCACTCGGCGACGTACTCCACCAGCGGACGCATCGGGATCAGCCGGGCCTGCGCGTCGCCGACCCGGCCTACCCGGACCAGTCCGGTGTCGGCGGCGAAGGCGTCCGTGACCTCGACGAAATCGTGGTCGTGGACGTCCAGTTCCTCCCAGGTCACCCACTCGCGCCGGCCGTCGACCAGCATGGCCACGCCGTTGGGGATGGTCCGCTTGCCGGGATAGCCGGCGCGGTGTTCGGCCAGGTGCAGGGCCGTGATCTTGGCCGCCGTCACGCCCAGCAGCAGGATCCAGGCGTCGAGCCCGACCATGGCGCCGAGCGGCGAGTCCTCGCCGGCCGGCGACTCCAGCGGGTGCCGCGCGGTCACACGTGCGGCGTCGGGTCCGGCGGCGCTGACGGAGCGGTGCGGGTGCGGGCTGCGCAGCGCGTCCGGACTGGTGCGGAACAGTTCGGCGATCGCACCCATGGTCTGACTGGGCGTGGTCGCCGGGTCGTAGAGCGGCAGGTGGTCGCGGATCGTGGGCCACCATTGCGCCGGCGCCTCCTGCAGCATCTCCGGGTCGCACAGCTGCCACGACTGCGTCGGCATCACCAGTGTCCCGTCAGGACCGACGGCCTCGCGGAGCGCCGCCAGCACCGTCTGGGTGCCGCCGATCACCCAGCCGAGCGAGCGCAGCGAGGTATGGACCATCACCGTGGCGCCGGCCGGCAGGCCGAGGTCGTGCAGGTCCGCGACCAACTGCTGACCAGTGACCGGAGTCGCGCCGGGGGAGAGTTCGGGCACGAGTGTGCCTTCCGTGCGGTGGATTCGTTGGGGGAGTTCAGGGACGGGTGATGCGCCGGATGCCCTCGATCATCTGGGCCACCGCGGCCGGGTCGCGGTCGAGGGTGCGATGGACGGCGAGGCCTTCGATCAGGGCGTCCAGCAGCCGCGCCGTGAGCGGGTCGAAGTGCTTCTCGAGCGCCGTCCGGGAGGCGGCCATCCAACGCTCGGTGATGTCCCGGAAGGCCGGGTTGCGGGCGGCCAAGGTGTAGAGCTCGTAGGTCACCACCTGCTCGTCGGAGCCGCTCGGCGGGATGTCGGTGATGATGCCTTCGACGACCGCGTTGAGCGCCTCGGCGGGGGTTCCGGTGCGCGCCATCCGCTCGGCGAACCGCTGCGCCCCGCGGTCGGCGAACCGGCTGAAGGCCTCGTGCAGCAGTTCGTCCATGCCCGCGAAGTGGTAGGTCATCGACCCGAGCGGGACGCCGGCCGCGGCGGCCACCTTGCGGTGTGAGGTGCCGGCCACCCCCTGGGCGGCGATGACGTCGAGGGCGGCGTCGATGATCCGGTCCCGGCGGCCCCGGTCGGGCTGACCGCTCGCCCTGGTGCTGTCGGCCACCACGTTCAGATCTCCCGGATGACCCGGGCGGGGTTGCCGACCGCGACCACGTTGGCGGGGACGTCCTTGGTGACCACCGAGCCGGCACCGATCACGCTGTTGTCGCCGATCGTCACGCCCGGGCAGACGATGACGCCGCCGCCCAGCCAGACGTTGTCGCCGATGGCGATCGGCTGCGCGGCCTCCAGCTTGTCCCGGCGCGGCTGCGGATCGACAGGATGGGTCGGGGTGAGCAGCTGCACGTTCGGACCGATCATGCAGTCCTCGCCGATGGTGATCGGCACCACGTCGAGCGCGGTCAGGTTGTAATTGACGAAGCTGCGGGCCCCGAGGTGGATGTTCTCGCCGTAGTCGACGAACAGCGGCGGCTTGACGAAGGCGCCCTCGCCGAGGGTGCCCAGCAGTTCCTCCAGCAGTGGACGCGCGGCTGCCTCGTCCGCGACCGCGGCCCGGTGGTAGGCGTCGGCGAGTTGGACGGCCCGCTGCGCGATCCGGTTGCTCTCGGGATCGGTGCCGCCGATGTAGAGGTCGCCGGCGAGCATCCGCTGCCGATGGCTACGGGGGTCGCCCTCGAAGTAATCCGTCACGTGTACGAGCGTACCAGTTTGGTGTACGATCGTACAGTTCTGCCGTCCAGGAAACGAAGAGGGATCATGCCCGATGACACCGTGACCGGGGTGGAGGCAGCGCTCCTCGGCCCGCTCAGCCGAGTCCAGATCGATGCTTGGGTGGCGCGGGCGGCGCGGCTGCTCACCGGCCGCTCGGTCGCCCGGACGGTGTTGCGGGCCGGCCGCATCGACGCCGTCTACGGTGTGCAGACCGACGAGGGCCAGCGACTGCTGGTGAAGGTGCACCGGCCACCCGTCGACCTCGGCGTCCGGCGTGCCGTCGCCGGCGCACAGCGGGTGCTGGCCGACGCGGGGTTTCCGTGTCCCCGGCCGGTCGCCGGCCCGGCGAGCCTGGACGGCAAGGTCGTCAGCGTCGAAACGCTGCTCGACGGTGGCCATCCTTCGAGCGGCCGGGAGCCCGGCGCCCGACGCGCGACTGCGGCCGGGTTGGCCGAGCATCTCGCCATCCTGCGCGAGGTCCCGGGCCTGGCGCGCTCGATCGGCTCGCCACCGGCGTGGTGCGACTATCTGAACGGACCGTGGCCGACGCCGCACGACAGCGTCTTCGACTTCACCAGGACGCCCGCCGGCTACGAATGGCTCGATGACTTCGCCCGACGGGCATCTGCGGTGCTGATTCGGGACCGGTCCCGGGCGGGCCGGGAGGTCGTGGTCGGCCACGCCGACTGGTACTGCGGCAACCTGCAGTTCGACGGCGGCCGGCTGGTGGCCGCGTTCGACTGGGACCTGATGGCCGACACGGCGCCGGTCGTCGCCGGGCTGTCCGCCGGCGGGTACATCGCCGACGGCGCGCCCACCCCGGACGAGGTCGCCGGCTACCTCGACGACTTCGAAGGGGCGTGGACCGGTCGTTTCGCCACTCAGGACCGGCGTGTCGCGCAGGCTGCCGCGGCCTGGATGATCGCCTTCAACGCCCGCTGTGACCTCGACAACCGGGCTCGCGGCATCGGCGACGGCGCCGCGCTGGAGGCGGTCCGGGCTTATGGCGCGGAGTATCTCCGGTAGCTCTGAGGCCAAACCGTCGGGATCCTGGCTTGGTCGCCACGCCGTCCGCCATCTGTTGAACCACGACAATAATCCGAACAGGGAATAAAAGGGTGGATACTGGGGTGCGATGGGGCTCAACTCACCTGTACGATCGTACAGGTGAGGATCTCAGAAGCTCGCCGTTGGCGGCTGTCGTTGTTCGCGTTCATGTTCATCGTCGGTGTGGCGATGGCGTCCTGGGTGACCCGGACGCCGGCGGTGCGGGACGCCGTCGGAGCGTCCACCGCCCAGATGGGAATGATCCTGCTCGGCGTCTCCGCGGGGTCGATGGCCGGCGTGCTGTCGTCGGCGCGGCTGGTCAGCCGGATCGGTACCCGTCCGGTCATCCTGCTGGGTGGCGCCTCGGTGATCGCCGGACTCGCGGTGATCGGAATCGGAACCGCGTCCGGTCTGGCACCGGGCGTCTTCGTCGGATTCATGCTGTTCGGCTTCGGTGGGCGGAGTGGGTGAGGTTGCCCTCAACGTCGACGGCGCCGAGGTGGAGAAGCGGCTGGCCCGCTCGGTGCTGCCTGCCCTGCACGGAAGCTTCAGCCTGGGCTCGCTGGTCGGTGCGCTTCTCGGCATCCTGTTCACGGCGACGAGCTTTCCGGTGGTCTGGCACCTGACCGGCTGCGCGGTGGCGATGGCCGTGCTCGCACTCTGGGCGCGCCGCTGGCTCCCGGACGGCGTCGGACGCGGCGTCTCCGGACCCTCAGCGGCGGAGGCCGAGCGAAGCGCGTCCAGTGTGTGGCGTGATCCCGCTCTGGTGTTGCTCGGCGTCGTGCTGCTCGCCCTCGCGCTGGCCGAGGGTTCGGCGGGTGACTGGCTGCCGCTGATCATGGTCGACGGTCTCGATCTGTCCCAAACCCAGGGTTCCGTGGTCTTCGCCGCGTTCGCCGCCGTGATGACGATCGGCAGGTTCGCCGGCCACTCCCTCATCGTGCGGCTCGGCAAGCAGGGCGTGCTGTTGGCCAGCGTCGTCACCGCGGCGCTCGGGATCGCGCTGGTCGCCCTGGTCGAGCAGCCGGCGATCGTCGTGGCCGGGGTGGCGCTGTGGGGGTTGGGCGCGTCGCTCGGTTTCCCGGTCGCGATCTCCATCGCCGGCGACGATCCCGACCGCCCCGCCGAACGCGTCGGTGCCGTCGCCACCGCGGGGTATGTCGCCTTCCTGGTCGGGCCTCCGGGGCTCGGCTTCCTCGGCGAGCACTATGGGCTGCGGGCGGCCATCCTGGTGGTCGTCGCCCTGCTCGCGCTGGCCGCCGTCGCCGGCATCGCCCGCGCTCGCAGCTTCTCCGCCGGAACCCCCGGTGCCGCCCACGAGCGGGACGCCGAGCGCGTCCTGGAAGGAGTCAACCAATGAACCTCGACGAACAGCGCGCACTGATCCTGTCCGGCGCCGTGTACAACGACCTGACCGACGAACTCGTCCAGGCCCGCGAACGTACGGTGCTTGCCACCGACCGGTACAACGCCAGCTTCGGGCAGCCGGCCGTCGTCCGCGAGGCTTTGCTGCGCGACCTGCTCGGGCACGCCGGGGCGGGGGCCTACTTCGAACCCACCTTCCGCTGCGAGTTCGGCTACAACATCTCGGTCGGCGACGGCTTCTACGCCAACTTCGACTGCGTCATGCTGGACGGCGGCGGGATCACCATCGGCGACCACGTCCTGCTCGGACCCAGGGTGGGCATCTACACCACCAACCACGCGCTCGACCCGGCCGAGCGCGTCGCCGGGGCCTGCATCGCCAGACCGGTCGTGATCGGCGACGACGTCTGGATCGGCGGCGGCGTCACGATCAACCCCGGCGTCACCATTGGCGCCGGATCCGTCATCGGCTCCGGCAGCGTCGTCACTCACGACGTCCCTGCCCGTACCGTTGCCGCCGGCGTCCCGGCCCGGGCGCTCCGCGCCATCACCGACGCCGATCGCACCGGCTTCCCGATGTCCGCCGGAGCGCCGGACGCAGCGGTGTGACTCATGACGTATCGGAACCGGCCACGCCGATCGGCGCGCACCCGGATCGCGTCCGCGGCGCAGGACGGCAGGCTGCGGTGGGACGCCAGAGGCCTGGCCGTCTTGATCGGGAAGGTGAAGGTGCCCGCTCGAGTACCGTCTCGTCGTGGGCATGTTCGACTGGTATGAACCGGAAGCGGCCCACGCCTGCCCGGAATGCGATGCGGAACTCAGCGGATGGCAGGGCACGAGCGGTCCGTGCGCACTCCTCGTGTACCGGCAAGGACGGCGATACCCAGTCGACCAGCGGGTCGACCCCGAGGCGCGACTCTTGGCATTGCGTCAAGCGGCCTTCGACTTACCGGCGGCCTTCCAGATCCACACGTTCTGCGCAAATGGGCACCCAGCGGCGCTGCAGTGCGGCTGCGACGACCACCGCTGGGTCAGCTGCGTTCCTTCAGCGTTGCGCTGAGTCCGAGGCGAACCATCTCGACCCCGAGCCATCGTTAGTCCTTGTGCGGTCGCCAGTGTTGCGCTGAGTCGAAGGGGTCCTATGGCGTCGAGCAGCAGTCGTCGGCGCAGGAGTCGTCCGGCTGCTGCTCGCCGGTGAGGACGGCGGCGGGCGCCGCGCAGCAGGCGTCGCCCCGCCAGGCTTCGACGCCCTCCCGGACGGCGAACGCGGCGATCACCAGGGCCGCCGCGGAGTCGGCCCACGTCCAGCCGAGCAGGATGTTCAGTAGCAGTCCGACCAGCAGCGCCGCCGACAGATAGCTGCAGATCAGGGTTTGCTTGGAGTCGGCGACCGCGGACGCCGAGCCGAGTTCGCGACCGGTGCGGCGCTCGAACCAGCTGAGGAACGGCATCACCAGCAGGCTCAGCGCTGCCAGGGCGATGCCCACGGGGGAGTGTTCCGGCTCGCGCAGGCCGGCCAGCGAGAGCAGGGCGTCCACCGACACGTAGCCGGCCAGGCCGAAGAACGACACCGCGATGACTCGCAGCGCGACCCTCTCGCGCCGCTCGGGATCGGGTACCGAGAACTGCCAGGCGACGGCTGCCGCCGACAGCACCTCGACGATCGAGTCGAGGCCGAACCCGACCAGCGCGGCCGACGAGGCCACACCGCCGGCGATCAGCGCGACGATCGCCTCCACGACGTTCCAAGCGATGGTGATCGCGACAACGATCCGGATCCGTCGTCGCAGCACGGTGGTACGCGGCGAGGTACCAGCGATGGTCACTGCGTCGCACCACAGTCGGCGCAACAGCCGGGCACCGTGCAGCTGGCGTCGGTACAGGGTGAGCCCTCGTCGACGGCCAGGGTCACGCTCACCAGCGCCGACAATGCCCGGGACAAGTGGGGATCGGCGATCTCGTAGCGGGTCCGGCGCCCCTCCGGCACGGCGACGACGATCCCGCACCCGCGCAGGCAGGCCAGGTGGTTGGACACGTTCGTCCGGGTCAGCTCCAGTTCCTCGGCGAGCCGGGCCGGGTAACCGGGGTGGTCCAGCAGGGCCAGCAGGATGCGGGAACGGGTGGCGTCGGCCATCGCGCGGCCGAGCCGGCTCATCACGTCCACCCGAGAAGCAATGGTCAGCATGTGCTGACCATACAGCAAAGACTGACCTATGCGTCCATCTGCGCCGGAGTACACATGCGTTCGGCTTCTTGCTCACCCCGCGCCGGGAGGTGACCAAGAGAACCGTCCCCACGGTCACCGGGTGACCAAGAGAACCGTCCCCACGGTCACCGGGTGACCAAGAGAACCGTCCCCACGGTCACCGGGTGACCAAGAGAACCGTCCCCACGGTCACTGGGGACGGTTCTTCCGGTCACCGGGGACGGGTTGCGCGGGTGGCCCAGGGCTTCAGCCGACCGTGAAGCGAGCGCGTTGCTGCGTCTCGGTCCGCGAGGATGGGCCGACCCGCAGTTCGAATGCTCCCGGCTCCACCACCCGGACGCCGCGGGCGTCCACGATGGTCAGCTCGCTGACGGGATCTCGATCTGCACCGCCGTCGACTCCCCGGCTGCCAGGTCGACCTGCCGGTACGCCTTGAGTTCCTGATCGGCCCAGCTGGCCGAGGTGACCAGATCGCTGATGTAGGCCTGCACGGTCTCGCGCGCGGGCCGTCCGCCGGTATTGCTCAGTCGCACCTCGGCCACCAGGGTGTCGGACGCCGTGAGCCGGTCAGCGCGCAGCCGCAGGTCCCAGTATTCGACGGTGGTGTAGGAGAGTCCCTCGCCGAAGGCGAAGGCCGGGGACTGGGTCAGATCGGCGTACCGATCGCCGTGCTGGCCGCGCACCTGGTTGTAGTAACTGGGCTGCTGACCGACGTGCCGGGCGAACGAGATCGGCAGCCGTCCGGACGGCTCGATCTGGCCGAGCAGCAACTCGGCGATCGCCCGGCCGCCCTGCATGCCGGGGATCGCCACCCAGACCAGTGCCGCGGCGTCCAGGGCCGAGGGCGGCAGCACCAGCGGTTTGGACGCCATCAGCACCACCACCACCGGGGTACCGGTGGCGGCGAGCGCATCCAGCAACGCGATCTGGCCGCCGACGAGTTCGAGGGTGGCGGTCGAGCGGCCTTCGCCGACCAGCGGGATGCAGTCGCCGACCACCGCGACGACGACATCGGCCGATTCGGCTGCCTCGACTGCTTCGGCGATCGCGTCCGGATCGGGCGGGCCGGCCACCACCAGCGGCATCCGCGGCTGTCCGTCGGGATAAGTCGGGCCGTCTGGGTGCGGCAGGAAGTGGGCGATGTCGGTTCCGCGGACGTGCGTCACCGTCCAGCCGTCCGGCTCCAGCGTGCGCAGCCCGTCGAGCACCGTGGTGATCATCGACCGGGGTTGGCTGTCGATCCAGTTGGCCTGCCCCGACCCCCCGGCCCAGTCGCCGAGCTGGGTCTGGGCGTCGTCGGCAAGCGGCCCGACCACCGCAACTCGCTTCGGCGACGCCGACGAGAGCGGCAGCACCCCGTCGTTGCGCAGCAGCACCAGCGAGCGACGCGCCACTTCGAGGTTCAACGCCACATGGGCGTCCGACCCGATCGTCAGCCGGATCCGGTCCAGGTCGGGCTGGCGTGGGTCCTCGAACAGGCCGAGTTCGAACTTCAGGGTCAGGATGCGGGCCACGGCCCGGTCGAGTTCGGCCTCGCTGAGCAGGCCGGACGCGACGGCGTCCGAGGCGCCCTCGAAGAAGCCGGGCGTGGTCATGATCAGGTCGTTGCCGGCGCGTACCGCGGCGGCGGACGCGTGGGCGTAGTCGGGCTGGACCTTCTGTTCCCAGACCATCCGCCCGACGTTGTCCCAGTCGGTGACCAGGGTGCCGGTGTAGCCCCATTCGCCGCGCAGCACGTCGGTGAGGATCCAGTCGTTGACGGTGATCGGGACGCCGTCCATGGTCTGGTAGCCCAGCATGAAGGTGCGGCAGCCTTCCCGGGCCACCCGTTCGAACGGCGGCAGGAACCAGGACCGGAGCTTGCGCTGGGAGATGTCGGCTTCGCTGGCGTCCCGGCCGCCCTGGGTTTCGGAGTAGCCGGCGAAGTGCTTGGCGGTGGCCAGGATCGCGGTCGGGTCGTCGAGTCCGGAGCCCTGGTAGCCGCGCACCATCGCCGAGGCCAGTTCGCCGATCAGGAAGGGGTCCTCGCCGAAGGTCTCGTCGACCCGTCCCCAGCGCAGGTCGCGGGCGATGCACAGCACCGGCGAGAACGTCCAGTGCACCCCGGTCGGTGCGACCTCGACGGCGGTCGCCCGGGCGACCTGTTCGAGCAGTTCCGGATTCCAGGACGCCGCCATGCCGAGCTGGGTCGGATAGATGGTCGCGCCCTCGAAGAACGAGTGGCCGTGGATGCAGTCCTCGCCGATTAGCAGCGGGATCCGCAGCCGCGTCCGTCCAACCAGCGAGTGCGCCAGTTCCAAGCGCTCGGGGGAGGCGTGCAACAGCGATCCGACGCCGACCCGCAGCAGGTGATCGGCGACGTCCTCGCGGGCGTCGAGCTGCATCATCTGACCGACCTTCTCGGCCAGCGTCATCCGGCTCAGCAGATCGGTTACCCGGTCGGCGACCGGGCGAGACGGATCGCGAAAGGGCAGGTCGGTGTCGGTCTCGGTCTCGGTCATGGAGTGCTCCTCGGCCCCGGGGACGGCGAATGGACAACGCCGCCGACGATAGCCCAGTCGAGTCTGGGCGGCCGGGCCGAGGCTTGGCAGATCACCGCCCCGCGCAAGACGATGGGGTGATGACCGCCGCCGAGTCCCGCACCCAACTCAGAGCCGCGGTGTTCACCCGCGACGTCCACGGCCTGTTGCGCCTGCTGGAGGGCGATGGGTGGCCGTCCGATGCCCTGCAACTGATCGGGGACGGCCTGATCGACGCCCTGCGATCGGGGGTGGGCGAGGCTGCGGATCCTGCGCGGCGCTGCGTCGCCGAGTTGCGGGCTCGGGGTTGGGACGGCGATCACGTCCTCGCCGAGGCGCTTGAGGTCGCGCTCGGGACGGACCCGGTCCACAGGCTGCGACCAGTGCCGGTCGATCTGGAGGACATTGCGACCGCGCTCGACGGCGGCTTCCCCGACGAAACGGAGATCGACCTGATTACAGGGGATCTCCGGTTCGGTCCGGACGCCGATATCGACGACGAAGACGACGGGCAGGAGCGCGAGTGGCTGCCCATCGAGGCCTGGGGCTCCACGGACGGCTACCGCGACCTGCAGGCGTTCATCGCGCAACTCGACGACGACGAGGTCGCCGACCGGCTGAGTGCGGCGATCGACGGACGCGGGGCGTTCCGCAGGTTCAAGGACACCATCGCCCGATGGCCGGACCTGCGGGCGACCTGGTTCGCGTTCAGCGAGGAGCGGCAGCGCGGGCGGGCCCGGGACTGGCTGGCCGACGAGGGATTCACCCCGGTCCGCGAGCGCATGCTGGGCTCAGCCGGCCAGTAGCGACTGCCCGCCGTCGATCCAGACCTCGGTGCCGGTGATGTGCGAGGCGGCGCCCGAGCCGAGGAAGCAGATCAGGTCCGCG
Organism: Micropruina sp.; assembly: GCF_047602385.1. Taxonomy (GTDB): domain Bacteria; phylum Actinomycetota; class Actinomycetes; order Propionibacteriales; family Propionibacteriaceae; genus Micropruina. The sequence continues at coordinate 147,216 of NZ_JASGHL010000004.1, read as the reverse complement.
ACCTGGTCGGCGCTGGCTGGCCGCTTGCCGGCGAGTGGGATCTGGCCCTCGGGAAACTCCACCGGCAGCCGCAGCCCGTCGGTGTGGCGCCGCTCGGTGTTGTCGTCGATCTCGGTCTCGACGCTGCCCGGACAGATCACATTCACCCGGACGGCGTGCCGGGCCAGCTCAACGGCGATCGACTTGGCGAAGGCGACCTGAGCGGCCTTGCTGGCCGAGTAGGCGCTGGCCCCGCTGTTGCTGAACATCCGGGTGCCGTTGACCGAGGCGGTGATCACCACCGACCCGCCGCCGGACGCCTTCAACAGCGGTAAGGCGTGCTTGACGGTCAGGAAGGTGCCGCCGAGGTTGACGGTGAGGGTCTGCTGCCATTCCTGCCAGGTGAGCTCCTCCAGCGGTGCCCAGACCCCGTTGATACCGGCGTTGGCGACCACCAGGTCGACCCGGCCGAGGCGCTCGCGAAGCTGGTCGAACATGCCCTCGACGGCGTCCGGATCGGCGACATCGGCGGCGAAGCCGACAGCTTTGCCGTCCGCCCGGGTGATCCGGTCGACGATCTCGTCGGTGCTGCCCGGACGGTGGCCGACGACGGCCACCGTGGCGCCCAGGCCGGCCAGTCGCAGCGCGGTCGCCGCGCCGATCCCCGAGTTGGCCCCGGTGACCACTGCGATCCTGTCGTGATAGTCCATGGTCACCGTTGGGTCCCTTCCTCGGTGTTGCCGGCGGCCGTCCTCAGCCCAGTGCCAGCAATAGTTGCTCGTTGAACGCCGGAAGGTCGTCCGGCTTGCGGCTGGTGATCAGATTGCCATCGACCACCACCTGCTCGTCCACCCATTGCCCGCCGGCGTTGCGAATGTCGGTCTGCAGGCTGGGCCACGAGGTGACCCGCTTGCCGCGGACGGCGTCGGCCTCGACCAGGACCCAGGGCGCGTGGCAGATGGCGGCGACCGGCTTGCCGGAGGCGACGAAGTCGCGAACGAAGCCCACCGCGTGTTCGTCGGTGCGCAGCGCGTCCGGATTCGCGACGCCGCCGGGCAGCACCAGGGCGGCGTAGTCGCCCACCTGGGCGTCGGCGACCACCACGTCCACGGGGCGGGTGCTACTGGCATCGAGATGCTGGAACAACTGCACGGTGCCGGCGTCCGGCGAGATCAGGACGGGGGTGTGGCCCGCGCGTTCGAGCATCTTCCAGGGCTCGGTGAGTTCCACTTCTTCGATCCCCTCGGCCGCGACCAGGAAGGCGATCGACTGCTGTGATGTGACAACACTCATGTCCCCACCCTGCGTGGCCGATCGCGCCCGGACAACACCCGAGTGGATGGGCCGGCCGGACCGGGTTGCCTTTAGCCGGAACGGGAGGACGGCCGGGGCGGCTGGATCGGCCCGCCTACCCTGGATCTCGTGGACAACGTGATCGCGGGAATCCTTGCCCTTGTCATCGGCCTATTGGTGGCCTTCGCCGGCTACCGAGCGCTGCGCGCGATGATCGCGCTGCTGGGTGCCGTTCTCGGCCTCGGACTTGGTGCGGCGGTCGCCGGCCAGCTGCCGCTGGAGGGGACGTCCCACACGATCGTCACCTGGGTGGTGGCGATCGTCGCCGCGTTGCTCTGCGGCTGGCTGGCCTACGCCTTCTATCGGGTCGCGGTGCTGCTGGGGCTGGCGGCCATCGGCTTCTCGATCGGGGCCGGCGCGACGGTGGCGCTCGGTGTCCGCGGGGACTGGGTGGCGTGGCTGGCCGGTGCCGCCCTCGCGGTGGTGCTGGTGGTGATCGGCCTGGTGGCCGACCTGCCGGCGGTGCTGTTGATCGTGCTGACCGGCCTGGCCGGGGCGAATCTGGCGGTCACCGGGGTGATGCTGCTGACCGGCGTGGCGCACGTGGCCGGTACCGCTGCCGGTCAGCCGGCGGCGGCCGGCTGGTGGTGGGGCGTGGCCGCCCTCGTCCTGGCGCTGGTGGCGATCGGCGTCCAGCTGCGCTCGCTCGGACGTTCGCGGGCACCGATGCGGGCACAGTGGGGTGCTCGCGCTGCTCGCTGACGCCTCGGCGAGGTGCTTGCGACCTGAACCGTGCGGTCGGCAGACTCTGGTGCGCGGCTGCCCGGGCGCTTATGGTCAGGGGAACCTGAGCCCCACCTGAAAGGTTTCCCCGATGCGTACTCAACGTCGAGTTCGTGCAGCCGGACTGCTCAGCATCGCCATGGCTGCCACCACCCTGTCCAGCGCGCCGGTGCTGGCCGCACCCGCGTCCAACCCGGCGCCGGTCGCGGTCACGGCCGGCGCGCCGGTCAGCAAGGAGCCGGCAGCTCGCGGCTGGAAGGATCGCTGCCCCCAGCTGAAGCTTGCCGCGAACTGGTACGGCAACAATGCCGCCCTGATCCAGCGAGCGATCGATCGGGCCGGCCGATGCAGTTGGCCCCGCGGCTGGGTGCCCCAGGTGCGCCCGTACGCTGTTTTCGACTGGGACAACACCGTGATCAAGAACGACATCTCCGACCAGACCATCTTCTGGATGCTGCGGCACAACAAGATCCTGCAGCCGCCCGGCCGGGACTGGCGCAAGACCAGCCGGTTCATGACCGACGCCGGTGCCGAGGCGCTGCGTCAGGCCTGCGGGTCGCTGGCCAGGCCGGGTCGTCCGCTGCCGACCCGCACCAACGTCCGTTGTGCCGATGAGTTGCTGTCGGTGCGCAAGACGCAGAAGACCACGACCGGCGCGGCCGTCTTCGCCGGCGCGAACGAGCGCTACATGGAGGCCAGCTACGCCTGGGTGGGGCAGATCATGCAGGGCTACACCCCGGCCCAGGTGCGGCGGATCGCGGCGAAGGCCCGGACGGCCGCGCTGAAGGCCCCGATCGGCGCCACCCAGAAGGTCGGCTCGAGCACCGAGACCGCCTGGATCAGGTACTACCCCGAGATGCGTGACCTCATCCACACCCTGAAGAAGGCCGGCATCGAGCCGTGGATCGTGTCGGCGTCCCCGAAGGAGTTCGCAGACGTCTGGGGGCCGGGGGTGGGCGTCGACTCGCGGCACACCATCGGCATCGAGCAGCTGCTGTTGCCCAACGGCAAGCTCAGCGGGCACCTACGTGGTTGCGGAGGTCTGCCGGACGGCTCGGACGCGATCATGACCTACATCGACGGCAAGCGCTGCTTCATCAACCAGACCATCCTCGGGGTGACGGGCGAGAAGGCGCTGCAGCCGATGCCGGCCAGCCTGCGGCCGACGCTCGCCGGCGGCGACGCCACCACGGACGTCTCGATGGTGCGGGACGCGGTCGGCGTCCACGTTGTCCTGAACCGGAACAAGGACGAACTGATGTGCCACGCCTACGACAACGCCGACGGCCGCTGGGCGATCAACCCGATGTTCATCCAGCCGCTGCCGCAGCGGAAGAGCCTCTACCCGTGCTCGACGACCGCGTACGTCGACGCGCACGGCAACCACGGCCCGGCCCGCCGCGACGACGGCTCGATCATTCCGGACCAGGCCGACACAGTCTTCGGAACCCCCTGACCGTCAGGGATTCGCCGATCATCGCTGGACGAGCTTGTCGAGACCCCTCTGACGCGGAGATTCGCCGGAATCGCCCATCCCACCCTCCGCGCGAAGCCGTGGCCAGTCGCTGGCAACGGGTTTCAACCGGCTCAACCAGCGAAAGCCGCGTTGATCGCCGCGTCCTCGGCCGGACGCCGGGTCAGCGGGGCAGCGGCACGGTCAGCAGTCGCTGCAGGTGGCTGCGGATCGCACCCGCCATGTCGAGGGCGGGATCGAGCAGCCACTGCACCTGCAGGCCGTCCATCAGTGCGACGATCGCGTGGGCCTGCTGCTCGGGGTCGATGTCGGCGGCGAGAACACCCGCTTCTCGAGCCCGCAGGAGTGAGCGCCGGGCGCCCTCGACGGTGCGGCGGTAGCGCTCGATGAAGTAGTCGCGGGCGGGGTGCTCGCCGGCCGCCGCCTCTGCCGACAGGACGGCGAACAGTGCGACCAGATGCGGTTGGGAGACGTTGTAACGGGCCAGGTCGATCAGTGCGGTCAACGCTGCGACACCGGTCTGGTCCGCCTGAGCAGAGGCGAACCGGGCGCCGTCCTCGGCGTCCCGGCGTTGCAGGACGGCCTCGAGCAGCGCCTCCTTGGAGCCGAAGTGGTGCAACAGGCCGGTCCGCGAGATGCCGGCCGCCTGGGCCAGTTCGAGGACGGTGGCGTGCCGGTAGCCGACCCGGGCGAACAGCTCGGTGGCGGCGGTGAGGATCTGCTCGCGGCGCAGCCGTCCGGTCGCGTAACCGTCCTGATGGCTTGCCATGCCGTCCCGCTCTCCTTTGGGTCGCCGCCGGCCCGCCCGGTAAACCCCTCCCTAACTACCTGTGCCCTCCCACATGCGGGAGGGCACAGGTAGTTAGGGAGGGCCTAGCGCGGCGGGCGCCGTCCATGACCCCGTGGGCCACCTGCGATGAAACTCGACACAAGTGTACATATTGACCTAGGCTGGCGTCGAACAATTTCTCGGCCACGCGTCGCTGGTGGCGTCCGTATGTCTTCCCGGAGGAACTCGTGACCCAGGTCGCATCCACATCACTGGCAGCCAAGTCGGCGCGCAACGGCGACCTGCTGGTCTTCGGCGTCAACGGGTTCGTCTTCGCCTCGTGGATGGCGCGCGTCCCCGACGTCAAACAGCTGCTCGACATAACCGCCGGACAGCTCAGCCTGCTGCTGCTGGCCATCTCGGTCGGCTCGCTGTGCGGGCTGCCGATGGCCGGTCGGATCGCCCACCGCTTCGGCGCGACCACCACGGTCCGGCTGGGTGCGTTGCTCACCCTGCCCGGCATCGTGCTGGCGGCGGTGGCGGTCGAACTGCACGCGCCGCTGCTACTGATCGCGCCGACCATGGTGGTGCTCGGCCTGGGCATCGGCGTCTGGGACGTCGCCCAGAACCTCGAGGGCACCATCATCGAGCGAGCCCTGGGCCGGGCGATCATGCCCTGGTTCCACGCCATGTTCAGCGGCGGCACCGTAGTAGGCGCCCTGATCGGTGCGGGGATGACCTGGCTGCGGGTGCCGGTCGGCGTCCATCTGCCCGCCGCGGCGGTGGTCACCCTGGCCGCGGTCTGGTGGGGCACCGGCAAATTCCTGCCGGCCTTCGACGAGGACGCCGGCGAGACCGCGTCCGGGGCGTCGAAGGGGCGCTCGGCGTGGTCCGAACCGCGCACCCTGCTGATCGGCCTGATGGTGCTGGCCGCCGCGTTCACCGAGGGTGTCGCCAACGACTGGCTGGCGCTCGCCTTCGTCGAGGGCCACGGCCTGGACAACTCCATGGGGGTGGTGGCGCTGGCCGTCTTCCTCGCCTTCATGACCGGCGGCCGCATCCTCGGGGCACAGTTGCTCGACCGGTACGGACGGGTCACGGTACTGCGGGTGTTGTTCGCCGCCGCGGTGCTGGGTTGCGCGATGGTCGTCTTCGGGACGCCGTGGCTGGCCTTCATCGGTGCCGCGGTCTGGGGCGTCGGTGCCAGCCTGGGCTTCCCGGTCGGCATGTCGGCCGCCGCGGACGACCCGGCGCGAGCCGCCGTCCGGCTCAGCGTGGTGTCGACCGTCGGCTACGGCGCCTTCCTGACCGGACCGGTGCTGATCGGCTTCCTCGGCGACCACTTCGGGGTGCTGCGCGCGCTGCTGGTGGTGGGCGCGGTCTGCCTGGCCGCGATCCTGGTGGTGCCGTTCGCCCGGCCGCTGCCGGCGTCCGAGCCCGAGACCGAGCGCTGACACTTCGGGCTGCCGTGGACCGAGGGACGGTTCTTCTCGTTCCGAAATCGAACGTCGGGGACGGTTCTTTCGGTCCAAAGTGACCGAAAGAACCGTCCCCGCGTACCGGTCGACCGTCCAAGTGACCGAAAGAACCGTCCCCGCGTACCGGTCAGCCTTCCAAGTGGACCGAAGGAGCCATCCCCGCGGTCAGACGGTCTCGATGGCCCGGACGAGGGCGGCGTAGGTCGCCTCAATCCGGTCTTCTTCGCTGGCCAGCACCACGGCGTCCGGACGCCGCTCCAGCACCTCGAGCAGCCGGTCGTAGAAGGTGCCCAGCAGCTCCCGGCCCCCGGACGCGGCCACGCTGGCCCGGTTGTGGCGTCCCCAGTCGGTGTCGTCGACCCGTCGTTCGAACCGGCCCAGCGCAGCCTCCCGGCCGGCCATCAGGACGACTTCGACGAACCGCGCGCCGGCGTCCCGGGCGATCTGTTCGAACGCCTCGATCTCGGCGAGCCGGCCGCGGAACTGCGGCACGATCACGTCCCGACCGCCGGCCAGGTGGGTCGCGGCCATCGCCAGCGCGAGCGGGCGGACCACCTGATGGGTATCGGTGTCGGCGTCGTCCCAGCCGCCGATCAGCGGGTGCAGCCGGTCGAGGTCGAGGTTGAGCACCCCGGTGTGCCGCTGCGAGTAGAGCGCGGCCAGCGTGGACTTGCCGATGCCCGGCGGTCCGTTCAGGTGAATCAGGCGGGGCATCGCCCCACCGTAACGCCTCGCCCGGCGACCGGTCAGACCAGCATCAGCAGCGTGCCGGCCACGATCAGCACCAGCCCGATCGTGGAGCGCCGGGTCAGCCGCTCACCGAGAAACAGCCAGGCGAAGGCGACGGTCAGCACGATGCTGGTCTTGTCGATCGGCACCACCACGCTGGCGGGCCCCTCCTGCAGGGCGCGGAAGTAGCACAGCCAGGACGCCCCGGTGGCCACCCCGGAAAGCACGATGAACACCAGGTCGCGACGCGGCATGCCGCGCAGCCGGCGATGCTCGCCGGTGACGAATGCCACCAGCCAGGCCATCACCAGGACGACGCCGGTCCGGATCGCGGTGCCCAGGTTCGACTCGACCTCGGTGATGCCGATCTTGCCGAGAATGGCGGTCAGCGCCGCGAACACCGCCGAGCCGAAGGCGTAGAACATCCAGCCTGGTCCCCTCGCCACCGAGCCCGAGTCCGAAATCGGACGCGGCCGCCGGTCGATCATCAGGTAGGTGCCGCCGGTGATCACCGCGATCCCGGCCAGCCGGGTGGCCAGATCGTCGGTCTCGCCGAGCAACACGATCGCGAAGAGCACGGTCAGCACGATGCTGGACTTGTCGATCGGCGTCACCTGGTTCACGTCGGCGAGCTGCAGCGCGCGGAAGTAGCACAGCCAGGACGCCCCGGTCGCCAGCCCGGACAGCACCAGGAAGCCGATGGTGCCACCGGACAGGCTGCCGATGGTGCCCTGCGAGCCGACCACGAAAACCACCAGCCAGGCGAAACCGAGCACTACCACCGTCCGGATCGCGGTGGCCAGGTTGGACGGCGTGTGCCGGATGCCGACCTTGGCCAGGATCGCGGTCAGGCCGGCGAACACCGCGGAACCCGCGGCGTACAGCACCCACATCGCAGCACGTCCCTTCGGTGACATTCCCGCTTGCCAGCAGCGTAGGCCCTGGACGCGACCGGGCCGGGTCCGCCCGCCGTCCATGAACTCGCCACGCGATGAAATACCGATTCCGCGCTCGATCGATCCGAGCGCCACTCTGAACCGCTCCGGCGACAATCGAGCGCGGAAACTGGTATTTCATCACGCCGCGAAAACATCCGAGCAGACCGGACGTGGGCGGGGTGCGGAACGCCGAGGTCGTTCAGGGTGCGGGCTGAGTCCCGAGCAGCCCGTGCACGGCGAGCTCGAGCGCGTCCCGGCGCTCCTCGGGGGTCAGGTACGTGGCGGCGACGGCAAGCGCGATCGACTCACCCGCCCGGTAGCGATCAAGGACCCGCGGGTCGATGTACGAGCTGCGGGCGACCGCCGGGGTGTTGCCGAGGTAGGTCGCCACCTCACCCACCGCCGTCCGGACCAGCCGCTTGACCGCGGTCGCGCTGAGGCCGGTCCGGGGCGAGCCGGCCAGCGTGGCGGCGAACAGCACGGTGCCGTGCCAGGTGCGGAAGTCCTTCGCGGTGAACTCGCCGCCGAACAACTCGGCCAGATAGCCGTTGACCAGCGCCGAGTTGAGATCGACCCAGCCGGCGCCATGCCGGTAGGCGAGCAGCCGATCGCCGCCGTGCCGACGTCGCATCACCTGCAGTGCGTCGATCACGGCGGCGTCCTCGATCGCCAGCCGGTGCTCGACCCCGGACTTGCCGACGAACCGGAAAGCCAGCCCGCCGCCCTGGCCCCGGACGTGCCGGCGCAGCAGCGTGGTCAGGCCGAACGAGCCGTTGGCGTCGGCGTAGCAGTCGTTGCCGATCCGGAAGCACCCCAGGTCGAGCAGCCGGACGGCGGTCGCGGCCGCCCGCTGCAGCGTCATGCCGGTACCGGCCAGGTCGGCGTCCACCTGCTGCCGGACGGCGGGCAACAGCAGGGCGGCACGGGCCACCCGGTCGAACTTGGCCCGGTCGCGCAGCTCGCGCCAGTGCGGGTGGTAGAGGTACTGGCGGCGGCCGGCGGCGTCCACCCCGGTCGCCTGCAGATGCCCTTGCGGCAGTGGGCAGATCCAGACCTCGCGCCAGGCCGGCGGGATCACCAGCGCCCGCACCCGCTCGACCTGCTCCGAGGTGAGCGGACGCCGGTGCTCGTCGAGATAGCGGAAACCGCGCCCGGAGCGCAGCCGCGTCCAGCCGGGCGAGTCGGCGGAGACCCTGCGCAGGCGTGGCATGCCCCGGGACTGTACCTCGCGATGTGCGGAACCGCACCGACCCCGAAGGGGGTGACTGGGTCGCGGCGCCGGCGCTACGGTTGCGCCGCGGTGCGCGGGGGCCGACCCCCGGAAAGCGAGGTGGGACGTTGTCGATCGGACGCCGCCTGATGGCCAGGGTCGCCTGCCTCGCGATCGCCGGCAGCCTGACCTTTGCGGGTTGCAGCGGCGGTACGGACGCCGAGGTGCGGGCGGTGCAGGATGCCCGCTCGGCCGTCGTGGTCGCCCGGAACGCCACCCGGCTGCTGGTCGACGGTCGCGCCACCGGGCCCTACACCCAGGTCGTGCTCTCCGACACCCTGGACGCCGTGGGCGACGCCGAGCAGCAGTTGCGCGAGGCGTCCGGCATCGAACCGGGACGGCTCGGCCGCGCCCGGGGCGTCCTGCAGGCGGCCGAGGCGGTCATCGACGAGCTCGACGACGCCGGCGCGGACCGGTTGGGGGAGAGCGAACTGCATCGGCTGGACGACCTGGTGGGCCAGCTGGATGCGGCGTTGAAGGAACTGCGCCGATGAAGCGCCTGTTTGCCGTCGCCCTCGGTGTGCTGACCGCGATCGGCGGCTTCCTCGACATCGGCGATCTGGTGACGAACGCCGTTGTCGGCTCACGGTTCGGCTGGTCCCTGGCCTGGGTGGTGGTGGTCGGCGTGGTGGGTATCTGCGTGTTCGCCCAGATGGCCGGACGGGTCGCCGCGGTCAGCGGACGAGCCACCTTCGAACTGATCCGGGAACGGCTCGGCCCGCGGATGGGCCTGGCCAACCTGGCGGCGTCCTTCCTGATCAACCTGCTCACCCTGACCGCCGAGGTGGGCGGCATCGCGCTGGCGCTGCAACTCGCCAGCAGCGTGAATTACCTGCTTTGGGTGCCAGTCGCCGCGGTCGCGGTCTGGCTGGTGATCTGGCGAGTCGGCTTCGAGGTGATGGAGAACGTCACCGGGCTGGTCGGCCTGCTGCTGATCGGGTTCGCCGTCGCCTTCTTCCTGCTCGGCCCGGACTGGTCGCAACTCGGCCAGCAGCTGATCCAGGCCGCCCCGAACAGCGAGTCGCCGGCCACCTACTGGTTCTACGCCGTTGCCCTGTTCGGTGCCGCGCTGACTCCGTACGAGGTGTTCTTCTTCTCCTCCGGCGCCGTCGAGGAGGGCTGGTCGAGCGCCGATCTGGCCCAGTCCCGGCTCAACGTGCTGGTCGGCTTCCCGCTCGGCGGACTGCTGTCGCTGGCCATCGCCGGCTGCGCCGCGCTCACCCTGCTGCCGCTCGGGGTCGAGGTGACCACCCTCAGCCAGGTGGTGCTGCCGGTCGCCGAGGCGGGCGGCAAGCTGCTGCTGGTCGCCATCATCCTGGGCATCGTGGCGGCCACCTTCGGTGCCGCGCTGGAGACCACGCTGTCGGCCGGCTACACGCTGGCGCAGTTCTTCGGCTGGAGCTGGGGCAAATTCCGGGCGCCGGCGCAGGCGGCCCGCTTCCACGTCACCATGATCGTCTGCCTGCTGATCGGGCTGGCGGTGCTGGCCACCGGTGTCGACCCGGTGCTGGTCACCGAGATCTCGGTGGTGTTCTCCGCGGTGGCGCTGCCGCTGACCTACCTGCCGATCCTGATCGTCGCCAACGACCCCGACTACATGGGCTCGCAGGTGAACGGACGCGCGCTCAACCTGGTCGGCCAGGCCTATTTCGTGCTGATCCTGGTCGCCTCGGTGGCCGCGATCCCGCTGATGATCGTGACGGGAGTTGGCCGATGACAAGCCCGGACGCGTTGCCGAGCCCGCCCCGCCCGGACGGCGTGCTGCTGGATGCCCGGCTCAGCCTGCTCGACCGGCAGGTGGTCGACGTCCACGGCGACCCGGTCGGGGTGGTCGACGACCTGGAACTGGACGACGTCGACGCACCGATCGATCCGGCTGCCGAGGCGCCGGCCGTCCGGTCGCTGGTGCATGGCCCGGTCGTGCTGGAGCGGATCTTCGGCGGGCGACGTCCGGACGCCCACCTGCTGCGGATCGACTGGGCGGCGATCGCGAAGCTCGGTTCGGCGATCGAGCTTGCCGTGCCGGCGTCCGGCCTGCCCCGACCGTGGCTCGAGGTGTGGCTGCGCGATCGGGTGATCGCCCGGATCCCGGGGGGCCGTCATGTTCCTCGGTGATCTGTTGGCCACCCCGGTGTCGCAGGCCGGGCGCCCGCTCGGCTACGTCGCCGATGTCCGGCTGTCGGTGCCGCGGCACACCCCGGGCCAGCGGGTCGGCACCCCCCGGGTGTACGGCATCGTGGTCTGTCCCCGCCGCACCGGCTCGTTCATGGGTTTCGAGCGCACCCGGGCGTCCGAGCCGCGGCTGCTGGCCGCCTTCTTCCGGTGGCGGGCGCGGGGCAGCTTCCTGGTGCTCTGGCCGGACGTCGCCGTGGTCGCCGCCACCGGGGTCGAGTTGCGTCCGGACGCCCGGAGCTGGTCGCCGACGCTGGACTCCTGAGCGGGCACCGGCCTAGACGTACGGACGCCGCCGGCGCCGCCGGACCAGGGCCAGGGGCAGCACCAGCCACAACAGGAAGAACACGGTCAGCGAACCGATGCCGGTCAGCACCCCGGCGGTCAGTCCGGCGACGACGCCGACCACCAGGGTGGCGACCAGCCCAGTGGTGAGAGCCAGGCAGACCAGGCCGGCCTTGGCCATGAAGGTGCCCAGGTTGACCAGCATGTCCTTCTCGTGGCGGCGGAACAGCAGCCGGTGTGCGGTCACCGGCGCCAGCACCAAGCCGGTCGACAGGGCGGCGAGCAGCACCGCGGCGAGGAAGACACCGACCAGTACCGGGTCGATCTCGCCGAACCGGTTCTGGAACGGCAGGATCAGCAGGAACCCGCTGAGCAGCTGAATGCCGGTCTGGGTGACCCGCAGCTCCTGCAGCAGTTCCGCCCAGTTCCGGTCCAGCCGTTCCGCCGGCGTCTCGTTGCGTTCGGACGCCCCCGGCAGCGGCGGGACGTCGTCGTCGCGCTCCGGCTGCTTCATGCCCTCAAGGTACGCCGCCGGGACCGCGGCGACGAGGCCGGAACCCGAGAACGCCGGCGCCGGTCAGGGCCGCAGCAGCACCTTGATCGCGCGCCGGGAGTCCATCGCGGCGTACGCCTCGGCGACCTCGGCCAGCGGCAGTTCCAGGTCGAACACCGGCCCCGGGTCGATCGCGCCGGTCCAGACCAGGTCCAGCAGTTCCGGCAGGTAGGCCCGGCAGTGCGCCGGACCGCCCTTGACGCCGACGTTGCGCCAGAACAGGTCGTTGACCGGCAGATCGCCGTGCGGGACGCCGACCAGGCCGATGTTGCCGCCGTCGCGGACGCAGCCGATGGCCTGCAGACGGGATCCCTCGGTGCCCACGCACTCCAGCACGCAGTCGGCGCCGATCCCGCCGGTGAGGTCCCAGACCGCGTCGGCGCCGACCTCGTCCCGTTCGGCCACGATGTGGGTGGCGCCGAACCGGCGGGCCAGCGCCTGCCGGTCGGCGTGCCGGCTCATCGCGATGATGGTCGGTGCACCCAGCTGCGCGGCGGCCAGGACGGCGCACAGCCCGACCGCGCCGTCCCCGACCACCGCGACGCTGGTCTCCGGACCGACGCCGGCGCTGACCGCGGCGTGCCAGCCGGTGCACATCACGTCCGAGAGCGCCAGGATCGCCGGCAACTGCTCATCGTTGGGGACGCCGGGAGTGGCGATCAGGGTGCCGTCCGCAAACGGGATCCGGATCTTCTCGGCCTGGCATCCGGCGTAGTGAGCGGCATTGACGCAGTTCGCCTGGGCACCCTTGCGGCAGACCGGGCAGGTGTTGTCGCCCGGGTTGAAGCCGCCGACCACGAAGTCGCCGGGCTTGATGCCGGTGACCGCGTCCCCGACCTGCTCGACGACGCCGCAGAACTCGTGCCCGATCGGCGTCGGCTTCGGCACCGGCGCGATGCCGCGGTAGCGCCACAGGTCCGACCCGCAGACGCAGGCGGCCACGGTGCGCACCACGGCGTCCGTCGGCTCTTCGATGACCGGATCGGCGCGTTCCTCGTAGCGGACGTCGCCGGGTGCGTGAATCACTGCTCCATACATGGCTCTAGTTCACTACATCGCCACGAATCTCTTCACCAGCCGGCGGCGAGCCGTGCGGCGTCCGCCCTGGACGAGACGCCGAGCTTGGAAAGGATGGCGGCCACATGATGCTCCACGGTCTTGGGCGAGAGCACCAGCTGGGCCGCGATCGCGCCGGTGGACATGCCGGCCGCCACCAGGCGGAGCACCTCGAGTTGTCGATCGGTGAGCCCGGACGGATTCTCCCGGGTGCGGCGCCCGCGGCCCCGCGGAACGGTGGCCACGCCGAGGGCACGCAGCCGGGAGCGAGCGAACGGCAGACCCGCGGACGCGCCGGTCCGGTCGAAGATCGTCATCGCCGCCCGGACGTCGTCGACCGAGGATGATCCGAGCAGCACCAGGGCCTGCGCATGCGGTTCGCCCAGCGCCTCCCAGCACGCGGCCGCCTCGGCCGTCCGGCCGGCGAGTTCGAGCGCGTACGGCTCGGGCAGGCCGTCCGGCACCACGTCCAGCAGCCCAGCACGACTGCGCCAGACCGCCAGCGCGCCGACGTCCCACCCGCTGCCGTGGCGCAGGGCCAGCCGGTAGCAGTCCGCGGTCGCCGCATCCACCGCTGCCGGGTCGGCATCCAGCCATGCCCGCTCGGCCCGGACGCAGGCCATCGGACGGATCCGCTGCAGCTCGGCGGTGGCCAGCGCGACCCGCCAACCCTGTTCGACCACCTCGGACGCGTCGGCGTCCCCGCACCGGACGGCGATGCCGGCCCGGACCAGGGTGGCCGGTGCCGGGTGGGCGTCGGGGGTCAGTTCGATAGCCGTCCGGGCGGCCGGGTAGTCGGCGCGGGCCAGGGCCAGCATCGCCCGCATCGCCTGGAGGTAGGCGGCGAAGAGCGACAGCTCGCGTTCCTCGGCGAACGCGATCGCCACCTCGATGAGTTCTCCGGCGTGGTCCAGTCGATGCTGGTCGAGCGCGTTCCAGGCGGCGTTGATCATCGCCCTGCCTGCCGGGTCGTCGAATCCCTGCGCGGCCGCCCGGGCGGCAGTGGACTGCAGCACGGCCAGCCCGGCGTCCAGGTCGGCGCGGGCCAGCGCACTGCCGATGTTGACCTCAGCCTCGGCGAGGGTCTCGCGATCGCCCAGCGTCCGGGCGATCGCGGCCGCCCGCTGGCCGAGCGCGATCGCCTCGCTGTCGCGCTGTGCGAGCATCGCCAGCTGGGACTGGTTGCTGAGTGCCATGGCCAGTTCGGGGCCGGGCGTTGCGCCGTCCGAACCGGTGAGGATCTGGATCGCCTCGTCGCCGGCCGCCTCCGCGCCGTCCCGGTCGCCGCTGGTCCAGCGGATCCGGGAGAGCCAGCGGAGGGTCTCGCCGAGCCGGCGCGGATCGCCGAGCTGGCGGCGCAGTTCCAGCGCCCGGGTGCGGGCGGCGCCGGCCGTGTCGTTGCGGCCGGCCGCGTACGCCTGCGTCGAGTAGGCGTCCCAGGCGTCCGCCCGATCCGACGCCTCCAGCAGCTCCTGGTGGCCCAGCACCAGCGCGTAGAGGTCGGACGCCTCGCGGTGCGCACGCGTCCGGGCCGCCAGTTCCGCGGCCCGCAGGCCGTGCCGGACCAAGGCGACGGCGTCTCCGGCCTGCCAGGCGTGGTGGGCCAACCTGGCCTCCGGCGCCCCGATTGCCACCAGGGCCGACAGCACGGCCGCGTTGTGCCGGCGGCGGCTCTGGGTGGTCAGCGACTGCTCGATCACCCGGCGCGCCAACTCGTGCCGGAACCGGATGTCGTCCTGGTCGGCGACCAGCAGGCCCTGCACCTCGCCGGCGGCGGTGTCGGCGGCGGCACCGAGGCACGCCTCGATCAGCCATGCCTCGCACCGGCCGGGCAGCACGCTGACCAGTTCCGCCGTCGTCCGGGCTGCCTGGCCGAGGCGGGCGAACCGGCCGAGCACCGCCTCGCGCACGCTCGCCGGGGTCTGGCCGCCGGCCGCGGCGAGCACCTCGGAGACGAAGAACGGGTTGCCCCCGGTGATCCGCAGCACTGCCTCCGGGTCGGCGTCCGATCCCGCCAGGGCGGTGACCGCATCAAGGCTCAACCGGGCCAGGCCGATCCGCCGGCAGTGCGAGCTCGGCACCGCGGCGAGGGTGCGGTGCAGCGGATGACCGGCCGCCAACTCGTCATCGCGAAAGGTCAGCACCAGCAGCAGCGGCAGGACCCGGACCCGCCGCGCCAGGTAGGTCAGCACGTCCAGGGTGGCCTCGTCGGCCCAGTGGACGTCCTCGACGACGCAGATCGTCGGCTCGGTCGCCACCAGTTCGGCGAGCTGCAGGCCGGGGTGGTCGGACGGCTCGAAGCGGCGTCCCGGCACGCCGTCCCACAGCTCGAGGATCGCGCCCAGCGGACGGGGGACCAGCAGGTCGTCACACCGTCCGATCAGCACCCGAAGCCCGGCCGGCAGGGCCCGCAGGAAGTCCGTCAGCAGGCTGGACTTACCGATTCCCGCCTCGCCGTGGACCAGGACGACCTGGCCGTGGCCGCGGCGCAGTTCGCCGACCACCGCGTCCAACTCCGCCCGAGGGCCGGAGCGCTCCAGCAGCGCCATGGCCCCATCATGCTCCGGTCGGCGTGGTAGGCGGGTCAGACCCCACGACCAGTGCCCGTCGCACGACGCCCCAGGCTCCGACGGAGCGATCGGAACGGTACCCAAGGGAGTTGACGGGACGCGTCGCGCCGTCTCGTCCTGACTGTGGACAGCGGTGGCTATGCGCGTGATCAGCAACAACGCCGTGGCCCGGTTGCTCTGGGACCTGCGCGACGGACGTCCCTAGCAGCGCGCGTTCGGTAGCCCGCGGGGAAAGCAGCGTTATCAGCCGGGCCGGTCACCCGAGGTGCGTTCCACGCGCCGAAACGAGCGTTCTGCCAGTCCGGGGTCGATTCGAATACGCTCGTTTCTCCGCGAGCACAGCACCTCCGGGCAGCCGGCGTCTTGATAACGCGCATCTTGGCGCGCGGCGGTCAACCGAGCCGCGGCGGATGCACATTTAGCGGGTGGCGGACCCACCGGGTTGATCGGGTGAGCGGGCCAGGGTGGTGCTGACGACCAGGCAGGCCAGCGCGAGAACCGCGCCGACGCCCAGGCTGATCTGCATGCCGAGCAGGAAGCCGGTGTCGGAGGCGACGAGGACGCCGAACAGCGCGACCGCGAGTGCGCCGCCGATCTGTCGGAAGGTGTTCGACACGGCGCTGGCGACCCCGGCCTGGCCGTCCGGGGCGTATTCGAGAACGATGCCGGCCAACGGCGGCATGGCCACCGACCCACCGGAGCCGATCAGGATCAGGCAGACCGCGACCACGATCACTGAGCCGGACGGCGCGAACACCGCCAGACCGCCCAGCCCGACGACCAGCGACGTCATGCCGAGAACGACCGGGAAGCGCGGGCCGTACCGGTTGGCGAGCGGCCCGCTGAACAGGTTGCCGAAGAACGACAGGACGGCACTGGGCAGGAAGGCCAGTCCCGCCAGCGCGGGCGCGATGTGCAACTGCTGCTGCAGGTACAGGCTGGCCACGAAGACACTGCCGAACCAGGCGAAGATGAAGGTGAACCCGCCGAACATCGCCACCCGCATCGGCCCGGCGTGGAACAGCCCCAGCGGCATCATCGGGTACGCGACCCTGGCCTGCACCAGCACGAACGCCACCAGCGCGACCACCCCGACCACCAGCAGGCCGACGATCAGCGGATCCCCGTAGCCGATCGCTCCGCCCTCGATCAAGGCGAAGATGATCGAGCCGAGCGCGACCAGGGCCAGGACCTGACCGGCCCAGTCGAACGGGACGGCGGTGCGGGGTGAGCGCCGCACCCGCGAGCCGAGCACCAGCATGCCGGCGCAGACCGGCACGTTGACGGCGAAGATCAGCCGCCAGTCCCAGCTGGACAGCACCCCGCCGAGCACCGGGCCGGCCGCCGAGGCCACCGCGCCGCCGGCGGCCCACACGCCGAGAGCCTTGGCCCGGCGGCTGGGCTCGGGGAAGGCCTCCCGGATCAGCGTCATCGAAGCGGGCAGCATCAACGCGGCCGTCACCCCTTGGGCACAACGCGCCACGATCAGCGCCACCACCGACGGCGCGACCGCGCACAGCAACGAGGCGACCCCGAACAGTGCGATGCCGAGCACGTAGGCACGTTTCGCGCCGATCCGGTCGGAGAGGTTGCCGAAGCACAACAGCAGCGCCGCGAAGAACAAGGTGTAGCCGTCGAGCACCCACTGCTGGGTGCTGGTACCGCCGCCGAGGCTCCGGTCGATGCTGGGCAGGGCGAGATTCACGATGCTGACGTCGAGGGTGATCAGGAAGAATCCCAACGACGCCAGGATCAGCGCGGCCTTTGGGCCGCTGCTGGAGGCCTGCGCCGGCGTGGCCGTGGTCACCCGCGCGCTCACCGTCCGACCAGGCCGAGGTGGTGCTCGTTGTAGCGCGCACCCTGGACGCCGAGACGTCCGGCCAGGGTGTCGAGGTCGGCGCGTTCGTCGGCGGACAGCGGCACCGTGGTGGCGTCCGCGTTCTCCTGGACGCGGCTGGCACGCCGGGTGCCGGGGATCGGCACGATCCGCGGTTGCGGGGCGAGCAGCCAGGCCAGCGCGACCTGCCCGGCGGTGGCGCCTTTGGCCTGGGCCAGCTGCGCGACATGGTCGACCAGGACCTGATTGGCGGCCCGGTTCTCTGCCGAGAACCGCGGGATGGTGGCCCGGACGTCCCCGTCGGCGAACGTGGTGTCGGGATGCACGGCTCCGGTGAAGAAGCCCTTGCCGAGCGGACTGAACGGGACGAACCCGATGCCCAGTTCGGCCAGGGTGGGCAGCACGTCGGCCTCAGGGTCACGCGTCCACAGCGAGTACTCGCTCTGCACCGCCGTCACCGGGAATACCGCGTGGGCCCGCCGGATCGTCTGTGCGGACGGCTCCGACAAGCCGAAATGCCTGACCTTGCCGGCCGCGACCAGTTCGCCGACGGTGCCGGCGACGTCCTCGATCGGTACCTCGGGATCGACCCGGTGCTGGTAGAACAGGTCGATCGCCTCGGTGCGCAGCCGGCGCAGTGACGCGTCGGCGACCCGGCGGATCTGCTCGGGCCTGCTGTCCAGGCCGACGCTGCTGCCGCCCTCGATCCGCCAACCGAATTTGGTGGCGATGACGACTTGGTCGCGCAGCGGCTGCAACGCCTCGCCGACGAGTTCTTCGTTGACATACGGGCCGTAGACCTCGGCGGTGTCGAAGAAGGTGACGCCGGCCGCCGCGGCGCCGCGCAACACGCCAATCATCTCGTCGCGGCTGCCCGGGTTGGGACCGTAACTCTGCGACATGCCCATGCAGCCCAGCCCGACCGCCGACACCTCAAGGCCCTGACCCAGGGTTCTGGTGTGCATCTCAGGCCTCCGCGGCCGCGCGGTAGTCGTCGTCGCCGACGTGCTCGAGCCAGGTGGTGGTGGCGGCCGGGTCGTCGCCGTTCTCCAGCATGGCCAGGTGCTCCATGAAGTCGGACGGGGTGGCGCCATGCCAGTGCTCCTCACCCGGCGGCGTGTAGACGGTCTGCCCCGGGGTGGCCCGGATCACCGTGCCGTCCCGGGTGCCGATCAGGGCCATGCCCTCGGTGACGTGCAGGGTCTGGCCGCGGGCATGCGAATGCCAGGCGGTGTGCGCGCCGGGGGCGAACCGGACCAGCGCGACAGTCATCCGCTGGTCGGGCTGCTGCGGGGTGGCGATGGCGTCGACCCAGACGTCGCCGGTGAACTGCTCGGGCGGATTCTTCACCGTCGGGTTCTTCGGCATCAGCTTCATGGTCGGGTCTCCTTGTCGAGATCGATGGGGACGGCAACGCTTGCGTCCGGCTGGCTCGCGGCCCAGCTGGCCAGCAGGTCGAGCCGCTGTTGGCTGTCCGAGCCGGGATCGGCGGTATAGATCAGGAACGACAGGCCGGGTTCCGCGGTCAGTTCCAGGCCCTCGTAGGTCAGCGTCAGGTCACCGACCAGATGGTGGTGGAAGAGCTTCGTGCCGGCACCGTGCCGGCGGACGTTGTGCGCACCCCACCGCAGCCGGAACGAGTCGCTGAGCGTGCTGAGCTCGCCGACCAGGTCGTGCAGCTGCCGGTCGTGCGGGTCGCGTCCGGCGCCGGTGCGCAGGATCGCGACGGTGACGTCGGCGGCGGCGTCCCATTCGGGATAGAAGTCGCGGGCGCGTTCGTCGAGGAACTGGAACCTGGCCAGGTTGCCGCGTCCGGGGCCGTGGAGCACCTGGTCGTAGAAGGCGCGGCCCAGCGGATTGGTGGCCAGGATGTCCATCCGGCCGTTGCGGACGAAGGCGGGGCCGCCGGTGATCGCGTCCAGCGCCTGCTGCAGTCCGGGGCGGACGGCCCAGCGCCGCGTCGTCCGGCGTCGCACCACTGGTGGCGCGTGACCGGCGGCCCGAGCCAGGTCGAAGAGGTGCTCCCGCTCCGCGTCGTCCAGCTGCAGCGCCCTGGCGATCGCGTCCAGGACGCCGTCCGAGGCGCCGGCCAGTTGCCCGCGTTCGAGCTTGGCGTAGTACTCGACGCTGACGTCGGCCAGCGCGGCCACCTCGCTGCGCCGAAGCCCCGGGACGCGGCGGTTACCGCCTGCCGGCAGCCCGGCCCGCTCGGGGCTGAGCCTGGCGCGCCGGCTGATCAGGAAGTCGCGCACCTCGTGTCGGGTGTCCATGACACCGACGCTACGACCTCTGGCGCTCGGACGGGACGCCCTGTCGGTACACCCCTCGGCGGAGCCTGCGTGAGCCTGCCCACTCCGCCCGCCGACCGTCCCGAGTCGCGACCCGTTATAGCGAGCGAGATAGTCGTAACTGATGGGTATGACGACGATGATCGCCATGGGCGCGGCTCCGAGCGGTTCAGCCCTGCTGCGAGGCGGCCTGCGCGGACGCCTCGTCGGTCGGGACGTCGGCCGCCCGTTTGGCGGACCGGCGCGCCTCGCGCTTGGTGCGCCGGTTCTGCCGCCAGTTCTCCAGCAGGTCGTAGAGCACCGGCACCAGGATCAGCGTCAGCAGCGTGGAGGAGACCAGGCCGCCGATCACCACGATCGCCAGCGGCTTGGAGATGAACACGCCGCCACCGGTCAGGCCCAGGGCCATCGGCACCAGCGCGAAGATGGTGGCCAGCGCGGTCATCACGATCGGTCGGACGCGCAGCCGTGCGCCGGCGGCGATCGACTGTTCGATGTTGGAGCCCGATTTCCGTTTCTGGTTGATCAGATCGATCAGCACGATCGCGTTGGTGACCACGATGCCGATCAGCATCAGCAGGCCGATCATGCTCGGAATGCCCAACGCGGTGTCGGTGATCAGCGACAACCCGAGCGCACCGGTGGCAGCGAACGGGATCGAGACCAGCAGGATCATCGGCTGCAGCAGCGACCCGAAGGTCGCCACCATGATCAGGTACACCACGGCCACCGCGACCACCATCGCCAGCCCGAGCTGGGCGAACGACTCCTGCTGCTGCTGGGACACCCCGCCGATCCGCACGGTCACGCCCTGCGGCAGGTCGAGGGACGCGATCCCCTGGGTCAGCGCGGCGGTGGTGGCACCCAGGTCGGACGACTCGGAGCTGCCCGAGATCGTCGCGGCCCGGACGCCGTTCACCCGGGTGATGCTGGCCGGGGCCTGCACCATCGTCACCTTGGCCACCTGGCGCAGCCGCACCGGGTCGGCCGTAGCGTCGGCGGCCGCCTTGCTGGCGTCCTGGATCGACTGCTGCTTGTCCTGGGCCTCGAGGGACGCAGTGCGCTGCTCGCGCAGGGCGTCCAGCTGCTTGTCGACCTGAGTCACCCCGGACTTGGCCTGGGCCTGGGCGGCACCCAGCTGTGCCACCTGCGCCGCCGCGGCGGACAGCTGCTGGCTCAGCGTGTAGATGCTGGCCGGCAGGGGAGCGCAGATCGGGTTCGCCGGCTGAGTGGGGCAGACCGCCGCCAGCTGCTTCCGTGCGGCGTCCAGTTGTTTCTGCAGCGAGGCCAGCCTGGACTTCGCGCTGCTCAGCTGCTTGTTCAGCGCGCTCTGCGACTTCGCCGCCTGGCTGCGGCTCTTCTTCAGCGCCGCCACCTGGTCGTTGTAAGCCTTGGTGGCGTCGCGCTTGCCCTCAGCGGACAGCTTGTCGGAACGTGTCTGGACCTTATCGGCGGCATCCGACTTGGCGTCGCCGTTCATCACCTGGGTGACCGGCAGCTTGATCTCGCGAAGCTCGTCGATGCTCTGCACCGGCTTGCGGGAGCGCAGATAGACGTTGAGGGTGGTGTCGCCCTCGGCCAGGGTCCCGATCAGCTGCCCGCGCACCGACCGGGCGACCGCCTGCCCGATCGACGACTGGGTCATGCCCAGGTCGGCCGCTTTGGAGTCGTTCACGGTGACTTTGAGCATGTCCCGCGCCGTGGACATGTCACTGGTGACGTTGGTCAGCCCGGGGATGCCGGCCATCATCGCCGTCACCTTGTCGTTGGCGGCGCTCAGCTGGTCGGGGTTCGAGCTTTCGACGTACACGACCACGCCCGACGACGTGTTGCCGGCACCGAGGGCGACCTCGACCTCGCCGACGTCCGGGCCGAGCTCGGCGATCTGGCGGCGCAGCCGGTCCGCGGTCTCGGCGCCGTTCGATCCGGCCTTCAGCGGGACGGTGAAGTTGGCCTTGTTGGTGTCGCTGGGCGGCGCCAGGAAGACTGCCGACGAGGCGCCACCGATCGTCGTCGAATAGGTCTGGACGGCGGGGTCGGCCGCCAGCACCTGCTCGACCCGGGCCGCGGCCTTATCGGTCTGGGAGAGGCTGGTGCCGGCCGGCAACTCCTGGGTGATCGCCAGGCTCTCGTTGCCGGCGTCCCCGATGAAGTCGGTCTTCAACCGGGGCACCAGCGCGATGGTGCCGACGAAGATGCCGAAGGCGATCAGCAGGGTGATCCAGCGGTGCGCCAGGGTCCAGTTCAAGACCGGCAGGTAGGACTTCTGCAGCCAGGTGTCGGTCTCCTCGTTGGGCACCTCGCCTCGGGACGGCGTGGCCTGCGGCTTCATGAACCAGGACGCGAACACCGGAATGATGGTCAGCGACACCACCAGGGACGCCAGCAGCGCCACCACCGCGGCCACCGCGAACGGACGGAAGATCTCCCCGGCCTGACCGCCGACCAGCCCGATCGGCAGGAACACCGCGACCGTGGTCAACGTCGAGGAGGTGACCGCGCCGGCCACCTCGCGGACGGCGTTGATGATCGACTTTCCGCCGACCTCGCCGTAGCTCTGGTGGCGCTTGATGTTCTCGATCACCACGATCGAGTCGTCCACCACCCGTCCGATCGCCACCGTGAGGGCCGCCAGGGTGAGGATGTTCAGCGTGAAGCCGCCCACCCACAGGGCAATCAGCGCGATCAGCAGCGACAGCGGAATCGAGATCGCGGTGATCAGCGTGGGCCGTAGCGAGCGCAGGAACAGCAGGATCACGAAAACCGCCATCGCCAGGCCGATCCCACCCTCGACGGTCAGGTCGTGCACCGACTGCTCGATGTAGGGCGCCTGGTCGAAGACGGTGACGAAGCGGGCGTTGCTGCCGAGCGCCCGCTCCAGCTCCGGCAGCTTGTCTGCGATCTCATGGGCAACGGTGACGGTGTTCGCGTCCGGGGTCTTGGTGATCGACAAGGTGAGCGACGCCCGGCCGTCCACTCGGGAGATGCTGGTCTTCTCGACCGGTTGCTCGGCGACGGTAGCCAACTCGCCCAGCCGGACCGGGCCGTCCGTGCCCTGGACCCGCAGGTCGGCGATCTGCTTGGACGACGAATAGGTGGTGCCGGTCTGCACGTCGAGATTGGCGGTGCCGGTGTGCATGGTGCCCGAAGGGATCGCCGTCGAGTTGGCAGCGAACATCTGGGCGATGGTGGCCGGGTCGACGCCGTACTGCTCCAGCTTGGCCTGCTGGTAGGTGATGACGACCTCGTGCTCCTCCTTGCCCGAGACCGCCACGTCGCGGACGCCGGCGAGCGCTTTCAGCTCGGGCGCGACGGTGTCGGTGACCTTCTGGGAGAGAGTGTTCAGGTCTTCGTCGGAGGACAGCGCGAGCAGCGCGACCGGAATGTCGTCGGTGCCGCCGGTGACCACCCGCGGGTCGACGTTGGCCGGCAGGGACGCCGCGATCGAGTCGATCGCACTGCGCAGTTTGTTGGCCATGTCGTCCGCGGCCAGTCCGTAGTCCCACTGCACGGAGACCTGGGAAACGCCGCTGGAACTGGTTGAGGTGACGTTGGTGACGCCGTCCACGCTCTTCACGGCGCTCTCGATCGGCTTCGACACCTGTGCCTCGACCACGTCGGGGGCGGCGCCGGAATACACGCTCACCACGCTGCCGCGCGGCACGTCGATGGAAGGGATCAGTTCCTGTTTCAGCGCGCCGGTGGAGTAGACCCCCAAGCCGATGGTGAGCAGGCTGAGCAGCAGCACCACAGTGCGGTGGGCAAGGCTGAGCTTGGTCAGGCGGAGCACGGATTCCCCTTCGTCGGCCCCCGAGCGGGGTAGTGACCGACCGGCCACGTCGGTTAGCATAGCTCTAACTATTCGTACCGAAGAAAGCGATTCCTGTGCGGCCACCCCAGGCATTCGGGCTCGACGACGAGCGGGCGACGCTGGCTGCCGAACTGGTCGAGTTGAACATGCAGGTGCATGACCGGGCCATCGGGCTGGTCGGTCCGATGCCGCTGCCGCCCGACCTGACCATGCAGCAGTTCCGGGTGCTCGGCCAGGTGGTCCGCCGGCCGGGCAGCTCGGGCAACGAGCTCGGCGCGTTGCTCGGGGTGAGCGCCCCGACCGCGAGCGGCCTGATCGACCGCTTGGTCGACAAGGGACTTATCGCCCGCAGCGACGATGCCGACGACCGACGCGTCCGGCGCCTGCACCCGACCGAGGCCGGCCGCGACGTGATGCGGCAGATGGACTCGATGTTCGAACGCGCGCTCGGGGTGGTGCTGGGGGTGCTCTCGGTGGCAGACCTCGAACTGCTCTGCACCAGCGCGCGGACGATGCTGACCGCACTGGAACGGGTGGGCGCACCCGCTGCGGCAGCGGTCTCCGCGGAACCGACTTGATGATGATGTGAATCCAGGCACCGACTACGGTGCCCAGATTCGACAGTGTCTTTGTCGCCTACCGGGCCAGCGGACGCGACCGGTCGAGGGTGACGAGCTTCTCGGGGTTGTTCACCATCAGGATCTGGGTGATCCGGCCGTCCACGACCACCACCTGGATGGCGGACGTCACCTGCTCGCCTGTCCGGGTGAGCCAGCCCGGGCCGCCGTTGAGGCTGGCGTGCTCCACCCGGGAGGCGACCGAGCCGTCCGCGGCGGCCGCCTTGGCCACGATCCCGAGCAGGAAGCGGGCCACCGGGTCCGCGCCCTCGATCGGACGCCGCGCCGAGCTGACCACACCGCCGCCGTCGGTCAGCAGCACCACCTCCGGCGCGAGGACGTCCATCAACCCCTGCAGGTTCCCGCTGAGCACGCTGCTCTCGAACTCGGTCCGGACCCGTCCGGCGGTGGCTTCGTCGGCGGCGAACCGTGGACGCCGTGCCTCGACGTGCTGACGGGCCCGGTGGGCCACCTGGCGGACGGCGGCCGCGGTGCTGCCCACCGCCTGGGCGATCTCGTCGTGGCTGTAGCCGAACACCTCGCGCAACACGAAGACGGCTCGCTCCCGCGGGGTCAGCGACTCCAGCACCACCAGCAGCGCGAGGGAGACCGATTCGGCCAGCACCACGTCGTCGGCGACGTCCGGGGCGGTGAGCAGCGGCTCGGGCAGCCATGGTCCGACGTAGTCCTCGCGCCGGCGAGCCAGGGTGCGCAACCGGTTCAGCGACAACCGGGTGACCACCTGGGCCAGGTAGGCGCGGGGATGCTCGACCGGCCCCGGCGGACGTCCCGCCCAGCGCAGGTAGGCCTCCTGCACCATGTCCTCGGCGTCGGCGGCCGAACCCAGCAGTTCGTAGGCCAACGTGAACAGCAGCGTCCGATGCCGGCCGAACACCGCGACGTCATCGTCGTTCATGCCTCGGACGGTAGCTGACAGCTGGCCGAGAAGCCCTGGGACACCAGGCCCAGCGCCGAGTTGAACCGGGAGCGTTCGTTCTCGATCGCCACCATCATCGCGAGCTCGACCAGGCCGTCCTCGCCGAGGGCGGACCGCAGCGGCGCGACCATCTCATCGGTGACCTCCACCGGCGTTCGGGTGGCGGCGACGGCGAACTCGATCACCTGCTTCTCCAGCTCGGTCAGGTTGCCGGCCGCGCGCCAGTTCGGCACCGAGCGGAGCTTCTCCAGGTCCAGGCCCTCGGCGTGTGCGACGTGGTAGCCGAAGTCGATGCACCAGGTGCAGCCGATCTCGGCGGAGACCGCCATCAGTGCCAGGGCCTTCAGGCCGGCGTCCAGCCTGTCGAACCTGGCCACCCGGCGCTCGTGGGCGAAAGTGGCGAACAGCACCCGGCGGTTGAGCGCCATCGCGTGGGCGTTGTCGAGCGGCCGGCCGTACAGCCGTCGGCACAGCCAGGTGACCAGCCGTCCGATCGGGTCGGCCGGGGGATCGATCGGCACCCGGGCGAGCCGGCGGCGGGCCTCCCATTCGGTTCCCGGCCCGGGATCGATCGAACGACGTCGAGGGTCGGTGTGCTGTGTTGTGCTCATACCCCTTGGACACCGCGCGTCAGCCGGTTGTGACAGGACCGCCCGAAGTCAGTCCAGCATCGACAGCCGGGGGACCGACGGCGCCGGATCGCTCGGCAGCCGGCTGTAGGCCACCACGTCCAGCCGCTCACCGTCGATCAGCAGCTTGCTGCGCTCCAAGCCCTCCTGGACGAAGCCGGCCGCCCGGGCGACGGCACCCGAGGCCGGGTTGTTGACCCGGTGGCCGAGTTCCAGCCGGTGCAGCCCGCCCTGGGTGAGCGCCCAGTCGGCGACGGTGGCGGCCGCCCGGGACGTCCAGCCGCGACCCCGGAAGCGGGCGTGCATCCAGTACCAGAACCAGCCGTTCCGGTTGCCGATGTCGACGGTGACGCCGACCACCCCGACCACGCGCTCGTGGTGGACGACGGCGAACGCCAGGTGCGGCCCGGCCGCTTCTGTCAGCCGCTCGACATAGGCGAGCGCACCCTGGGCGTCGGTCACCGCTCCCTGCCTGGCCATGTCGGACGCCGCGACGAAGGCGGCGAGCACGTCCGGGGCGTCGCTGGTTCGCAGTCGGCGCAGTTCCGGCTCGCTCATGTCCTGTCACGCTACGCCGTCGCCCAAGGCGTTCCCGAACTGCCCAGCAGTAGCGCGTTTGCGAACCTGCGCGGCCCGACCGCTACGCTGGTGACCCTTGCGGATGTAGCTCAATGGCAGAGCCCCAGCCTTCCAAGCTGGTCATGCGGGTTCGATTCCCGTCATCCGCTCCGGTTCCGACCGCACTGAAACACCACCGATCACAGGAGCATCACGTTGCCCAGCACCGTCGAGCAACTCAGCCCGTCCCGGGCGAAGCTGACCGTCGAGATTCCCTTCGCCGACCTTCAGCCGCACCTCACCAAGGCCTACCGCGAGATCGCCCAGAGCGTGAACATCCCCGGCTTCCGCAAGGGCAAGGTGCCGTCCGCGGTGATCGACCAGCGGTTCGGACGCGGCGTCGTACTGCAGGAGGCGATCAACGCCGCACTGCCCACCGCCTACGGCGAGGCGGTCGAGTCCAACAAGCTGACTCCACTGGGTGACCCCGAGGTCGAGATCACCAAACTCGAGGACGGCGACCTGGTCGAGTTCGTCGCCGAGGTCGACGTACGGCCCGAGATCACCCTGCCCTCATTCGACAGCCTGGCCGTCACCGTGCCGGTGCTGGCTGAGACCGAGGCCGAGGTGGACAGCCGGATCGAGCTGATGCGCGAGCGGTTCGCCACCACCACCGAGGTCGACCGGGAGGCCGCCGACGGCGATGTGCTGACCATCGACCTGGCCGGCAGCCGCGACGGCGAGGCACTGCCGGACGCCACCGCCGAAGGCATCACCTACAAGATCGGTTCCGGCGGCATGCTGGACGGCCTCGACGAGGCCGTCACCGGCCTGTCCGCGGGGGAGTCCGCCGACTTCACCTCGACCCTGGTCGGCGGCGCACTGGCCGGCCAGGAGGCCGACATCCACGTCACCGTCGCCAAGGTCTCCGAGCAGCAACTGCCCGACCTGGACGACGAGTTCGCCCAGCTGGTGTCGGAGTTCGACACCGTCGAGGAGATGCGGGCCGACCTGACCACCGGCGTCGAGCAGATGCTTCGCGCCGACCAGCTCAACACCGCGCGCGACAAGGTGCTCGAGGACCTGGTCGAGGCGGTCGAGTTCGAACTTCCGGCGAAGCTGCTGGCCGCCGAGATCGAGGGCCGGCACAACCAGATCGAGGAACAGCTCAAGGGCGCCGGGCTCACCCTCGAGCGCTACCTGGAGACCGCCGACGACGAGGACGCCGACACCCCCGAGGAGTTCTGGAAGGTCGTCGACTCCCGCACCGAGCAGAGCGTCCGGGCGCAGATCCTGCTGGACGCGATCGCCGATCAGCACGAAGTCGGCGTCGAGCAGCACGAGCTGACCGACATGATCGTGCGCAAGGCGCAGTCGTCCGGCTCGACGCCCGAGCAGGAACTCCAGCACATGATGGAGCACAACCACATGTCCGCCTGGATGCAGGAGATCCGCCGCAACAAGGCGCTCGGCCTGATCCTCGCCCAGGCCACGGTGACCGACGCCGACGGCGCCCCCGTCCAGGTCGCCCCGGCAGCCCCGGAGGCCGACGCCGAGGACGACGGCGAAGAAGCTCCGGCCGAAGCCTGATCCTGGTTCGCCCGACGGGGCCCCACGCTGGTTCGTGGGGCCCCGTCGGCGCTGTTCCGGTACGCGGGGACGGTTCTCCTTCGGTCCACCGCTGGTCCGATCGTCCGATCGGGGACGGTTCTTTCGGTCACCTTCGGGTGGACGCGGGGACGGTTCTTTCGGTCACCTTCGGGTGGACGCGCGGTCTGCCGTCAGCGAACAGTCCCGGGATGACCTTAGTTTTGTCAGCGCCGTTGGATAGGTTCGCAGCGTGAACGACAAGCGACACCTATCCACGCTGGACATCGCACCGCTGCGAGCCGCCGGCGGCCTCAGCCCGGCCGGCATGAACGACTCGGTCTACCAGTCACTGCTGGCTAACCGGATCATCTTCCTCGGCTCCGAGGTGCGCGATGAGAACGCCAACGCCATCTGCGCGCAGATGCTGCTGCTGAACGCCGAAGACCCGCGCTCGGACATCTACCTCTACATCAACTCCCCGGGCGGCTCGGTCGACTCCGGCATGGCGATCTTCGACACCATGCAGTGGATCAGCAACGACGTCGCGACGGTGGCGATGGGGCTGGCGGCATCGATGGGGCAGTTCCTGCTCAGCGCCGGCGAGAAGGGCAAGCGGTTCGCTCTGCCGCACAGCCGGATCATGATGCACCAGCCGTCCGGCGGCCTGGGCGGTACCGCGTCCGACATCCGGATCCAGGCCGAGCAGTCGCTGCACATCAAGAAGACGATGTCGAGCCTGATCGCCGAGCACACCGGGCAGAGCGTCGAGCAGATTGAGGCCGACTCCGACCGCGACCGCTGGTTCACCGCCGAGCAGGCGCTCGAGTACGGGTTCATCGACCACGTCTATGAGCGCGCCGCCCAGATCAGCACGAACTCCCCGAACCAGTGAGGACCGCCATGACCACGCCCGTGATGCCCGGTGGCCTGGCCCCGGCCGGACCGTCGATGGACTACTACATTCCGCAGTGGGAAGAGCGCACCAGCTACGGCATCCGGCGCGTCGACCCCTACACGAAGCTCTTCGAGGACCGGATCATCTTCCTCGGCACCCCGATCAGCGACGACATCGCCAACGCGGTGATGGCGCAGCTGCTCTGCCTGCAGTCGATGGATCCCGAGCGCCCGATCAGCATCTACATCAACTCGCCCGGCGGCTCGTTCACCGCGCTGACGGCGATCTACGACACGATGCGTTACATCAAGCCGGACGTGCAGACAGTCTGCCTGGGGCAGGCCGCCTCGGCGGCGGCGGTGCTGCTCGCCGCGGGCACCAAGGGCAAGCGGTTGGCGCTGCCGAACAGCCGGATCCTGATCCACCAGCCGGCCACCGAGGGCGGCTACGGGCAGTCGTCCGACCTGGAGATCCAGGCCCGCGAGATCCTGCGGATCCGCTCGCTGATGGAGAGCATGCTCGCCGAATCCACCGGCCAGGAGGTCGAGAAGGTGTCCCGCGACATCGAGCGCGACAAGTACCTGACCGCTGAGGAGGCCGTCGAGTACGGCATCGTGGACGCGATCCTCACCTCACTCAAGGACGCCGAGGTCTGACCTGCCGCGCCGGGCTGCCTCCTTGCGGAAGTCGCCCGGCGGGCTAGGGTGGCCCTCACGGGAAGGAGGCACGGCGTGGCACGAATCGGGGAGACCTCGGAACTGCTCAAATGCTCGTTCTGCGGAAAGAGCCAGAAGCAGGTCAAGAAGCTGATCGCGGGTCCGGGTGTGTACATCTGCGACGAGTGCATCGACCTGTGCAACGAGATCATTGAGGAGGAGTTCTCCGAGGCGGCCGATGTCGGGTTGCTCGACGACCTGCCGAAGCCTCGCGAGATCTGCACGTTTCTCGACTCGTACGTGATCGGCCAAGAGGTCGCCAAGAAGGCGCTCAGCGTCGCGGTCTACAACCACTACAAGCGGGTGCAGGCCCAGGCCGCCAGCCCGTCCGGGCGTCGGTCCACCGAGGAAGAGAACGTCGAACTCGGCAAATCCAATATTCTGCTGATCGGCCCGACCGGGTGCGGAAAGACCTACCTCGCACAGACGCTCGCGCGGATGCTGAACGTGCCGTTCGCGATGGCCGACGCGACCGCGCTGACCGAAGCCGGCTACGTCGGCGAAGACGTTGAGAACATTCTGCTCAAACTCATTCAGGCCGCGGATTTCGATGTAAGGAAGGCTGAGAGCGGCATCATCTACATCGATGAGATCGACAAGGTCGCCCGCAAGAGTGAGAACCCGTCGATCACCCGCGACGTGTCGGGCGAGGGCGTCCAGCAGGCGTTGCTGAAGATCCTCGAGGGGACGACGGCGTCCGTGCCGCCCCAGGGTGGCCGCAAGCACCCGCACCAGGACTTCATCCAGATCGACACCACGAACATCCTGTTCATCGTCGGCGGCGCGTTCGCCGGGCTGGAAGAGATCATCAACGCCCGGATCGGCAAGCGTCCGCTCGGCTTCAACAACGACGCCGCCATCCGCAAGCCGGCCTCCGCGAACCAGTTCGAGGACGTCCGGCCCGAAGACCTGCACCGCTACGGACTGATTCCGGAGTTCATCGGCCGGCTGCCGATGATCTCCACCGTCGCCTCACTCGACGCCGCGGCCCTGGTCCGCATCCTGGTCGAGCCGAAGAACGCCCTGATCAAGCAGTTCCGCAAGCTGTTCGAGATGGACGGCGTCGACCTGCAGTTCACCGACGAGGCGATCGGCGCGGTCGCCGAGATGGCGCTGCAGCGAGGCATCGGTGCCCGCGGGTTGCGCTCGATCCTGGAAGAGATCCTGCTCAACGTGATGTACCACGTGCCCAGTGACGACGATGTGGCCCGGGTGCTGGTCACCGACGAGGTGGTCCGCGACGGGGTGGCACCCACCTTGCTCACCCGGGCGCAGGTGGCTCGCAGCGACCGGCGCGAGAAGAGCGCCTGAGTTCGAGCGCCGGTCCGGCGCAGAGCCCGGACCTACTCGGGAGCCGGGCTCGCCGGGCTGGACGGATAGGTGTTCACCAGTCCGTGCAAACGGGCCAGGCTGACCGCCACCAGACGGTCGTGCACTCCGAGTTTGCGGTAGATGTTGCCCAGGTGCTTGTGCACAGTCCGAGGCGAGAGTTGCAGCCGCGAGGCGATCGAGGTGGCCAGCAGCCCCTCGGCCAGCAAGGTCAGCACTTGCAGCTCGCGGTGGGTCATGTGGCTGTCGTCCAGCGTGCTCCGAACCCACGACTGGGCCTGCTGGGCGCGGACCGTGCGGGCAGCATGTGGCCAGAAGGCCAGCAACGCTTCACGCGCCCGCTCCAGCACCAGCCACTCGGTGGCCCCGAACGGGCGCGACCCGAGGAAGGCGAGCAGTCGTCCGGAGGCGGGCCGGACCGGGTCGTCGGGGTCGCCACGCTCGATCCGCAGCGACGCGACGTGACCCACCCCGTCCAGGTAGTCGATGCCGACCTCGTCCTCGGTGGTGCTCGGCGGCCGGCTCATCAGTTCGTCCGCGAGGGCCAAACCGGACGCCGTCTCAGGCCAACAGCAGACCAGCTGGACGCCGCCGTCCGGTTCCAGGGCGAGGGTGACCGCGGCCTCGGCGCGCAATGCGACGGTGAGGTGTTGGATCACGACCCGGTCGGCAGAGTGGTGGTCGCTGAGGGCGCGCATCGCCTCGCACAGCATGGCCAGCACCGCCGTCGCGGGCTCGACCAGCGGTGTGCCTCCCTCGTCCAGCGCCACGTGGGCGTCCCTTCGGGTGATCGTGTACGAATCAACCATCGGCGGCTCCTCCCCCTCGCATAGCAGGAGCCGTCCTGAACCCTCGGAGATACGGTGGCATAACTGCTTATTGCTCATCAAGAGCATTGCGGCAGCTGCGCCCGGCTCTCGCTGCCCACGGTCACGCGTTCGTCTTGATACCCCCTTACCGACCCCCATATATTGACCCGAGACCGCAGGCATACCCGATAGCCTTGTCGTGTCACCACCCAGGTCCTCTGGGCCATAACGTACAAAGGAGTCCATTCATGGCCACCCGTGAAGTTGCTATCGGTTCGTCCGTCGGCCTGCACGCTCGCCCCGCGTCCATCTTCGTTCAGGCCGCCACGGCCACCGGCCTCCCGGTCACCATCGCCAAGGCCGGCGGCAACCCGGTCGACGCGCGCAGCATTCTCGGTGTGATGGCGCTGGGCGCCAAGAACGGCGAGGTCGTCACGTTGTCGGCTGAGGGCGACGGCGCGGACGCCGCGCTCGATTCGCTGGCCGCGCTGCTCGAGCGGGATCTGGACGCCGAATGAGTGATCTGCACTCGACCCTGAGCGGTATCGGAGTCAGTGCTGGTGTCGCGGTCGGTCCGCTGGTCATTGTCAGCCCACCGCCGTCCCCGCCTGCGGGCGAGGCCGCCGTTACGGACGCTGCGGCCGCGTCCGCGCAGGTGCGGGACACGCTGAAAGCGGTGGCGGACGGCTACCTGGCGAAGGCGGCCAACGCCGATGCGCACGCCAAGCCGATCCTGGAGGCCGGTGCCATGATGGCCGGCGATCCGGGACTGGCCGGTGCGATCGACACCCAGCTGCAGAGCGGCACCAAGGGCATCACCACCGCAGTCACCGCCGCTGTCGACGAGTACTGCGCGATGTTCGAGTCGCTCGGTGGCTACATGGCCGAGCGGGTCACCGACCTGCGCGACGTCCGGGACCGGACCGTGGCGCGATTGCTCGGCCACCCCGAGCCCGGCGTCCCCAGCCTGACCGTGCCCAGCGTGCTGGCCGCGGTCGACCTGGCGCCGGCCGAGACCGCCACGTTGTCGGTCGACACCTGCCTGGGCATCATCACCTCGGCCGGCGGTCCGACCAGTCACACCGCGATCCTGGCGGCCCAGTTGGGGATTCCCGCGATCGTGCAGGCGGCCGGCATCCTCGATGTGCCGTTCGGGACCACGGTGGCCCTGGACGGCGGTGTCGGCGAGATCATCGTCGACCCGAGCGAGGCCGAGCAGCAGGCCCTGGCCGACCGGAAGGCGCGTCGTGAGCGGGCGCTCGCGGCAGGCTCCGGCAAGGGCATGACCCGCGACGGCCACCCCGTCCAGCTCCTGGCCAACATCGGCACTGTCGGCGACGCCCGCAAGGCCGCCGGCCAGGATGTCGAGGGGGCCGGCCTGTTCCGGTCCGAGTTCCTCTTCCTGGACCGCGACACCGCGCCGACCGTGGAGGAGCAGACCGCCACCTACACCGAGATCCTGGAGGCGTTCGGCGACCGCAAGGTCGTCGTCCGGACCCTGGATGCCGGCGCCGACAAGCCGTTGGCGTTCGCCGACCTGGGCCACGAGGAGAACCCGGCGCTCGGACGCCGGGGCATCCGGCTCGGTGCGGTCCGCCTCGACCTGCTCGAGGATCAGCTGCAGGCGCTCGCCAATGCCCAGAAGGCAACCGGCGGGCAGCTGTGGGTGATGGCGCCGATGATCGCCACCCGGCAGGAGGCCCGCTGGTTCGCCGAGAAGGTGCGCGCTGTCGGGTTGCCCAAGGTCGGGGTGATGATCGAGGTTCCGGCGGCCGCGCTGCGCTCGTTCGACGTGCTCAGCGAGGTCGACTTCGCCAGCCTCGGTACCAATGACCTCGGTCAGTACACGATGGCTGCCGACCGGATGCAGGGTGAGCTGGCCGAACTGCTGAACCCGTGGCAGCCGGCTCTGCTCGATGTCATCTACTACGCCTGCGACGGTGGCGCCAAGACCGGGCATCCGGTCGGCGTCTGCGGCGAGTCGGGCGGCGATCCGCTGATGGCTTTGGTGCTGACCGGCCTGGGGGTCACCAGCTTGTCGATGGCGCCCAGCAAGGTCCGGGCCGTGCGAACGGCACTCGCTCTGCACGACTACGCCCAGTGTCAGCAGATGGCCGCTGCCGCGCGGGCGTCCGTGGGTCCCAAGGAGGCGCGCGACGTCGTGATCAGCATGGCTGATCCGATCATGCTCGACCTGCTCTGATCGGCACGACACACACGGCGAGGGCCGGCAACCGTCACGGTTGCCGGCCCTCGTCTGTGCTGACCCGCTGCCAGCCGTCAAGGCCCTCCCTAACTACCTGTGCCCTCTCACCTGCGGGAGGGCACAGATAGTTAGGGAGGGGTTTATCGGACGGCTACTTGCCGACGCCCTTCAGGCTGCCCTTGACGCCGCCCTTGGCAGTTCCGGCGAGGCAGAGCACCTGGCGGTCCGCTGCCGCCCAGGACTCCTCCAGCGGGTAGAGGTAGTACATGTCGTAGCTGGAATCCTTGGTGGCGACGCCGATGAAGGTGTGGAACTCCGCGGAGCAGAACTTGGTCGCCTGCTTGCTGACTTCGGCCTCGCCGGGGAAGCTGTTGCCGGTGAGATTGGTCGCGGCGTACGCCTCGAAGTAATGCGGGTCGGCGCACGGGACCACCTGCAGGGACTCGATGTCGCCGTCCTTCATCGGTCCGGTGCAGTCGCCGACGACGATCTTGAACGGGTCCACCGATGCGGTGGCGGTGACTTGCCCGGCGCTGTTCCGGGGGGCGTCCGTCGAGCATCCGGTCACTGCGAGACCGCAGACGGCGGCGATCAGCAGCGCGGCGGCGCGCCTCACGAGGCGACCAGGGTGACGTCGACGCGGAGCGGGGCGTCGCCGGCCCCCAGCGTGATCGGGGCGACGATCCTGCCCACGGCGCGCAGGTCGCCCAGCACCGGCAGTAGCCGGTCCAGGGACTGCTGCGGTCCGGTCACCGTCGCGGCGGAGGCCTCGGTCTTCATCGACACCTTCGCGGTCGACTTGGCGCCGCGGATGCCCATCAGCACCTCGGCGACGTCGCCCAGTAGCGCCGGGTCGCCCCCGGACGGAATCTCCTCGGCCACCGGCCAGCGGCTGACGTGCACCGAGCCGGACTGCCACCACGACCAGACCTCTTCGGTGACGTACGGCATGAACGGGGCGAACAGCCGAAGCTGAATGCTGAGCGCCAGCTGCAGTGCCGCCCGGGCGGACGCCGCGGCGTCCGGGCCCTGGGCGCCGTAGGCGCGCTCTTTGACCAGCTCGAGGTAGTCGTCGCAGAACGACCAGAAGAACCGTTCGGCCACCTCCAGCGCGGTGCTGTAGTCGAACGCCTCGAAGACGTCCGTGGCGCGCACCACGACCTGGCGCAGCCCGGCGAGCATGGACAGGTCGACGGCCTCGGTGATCGCCTCCGGACCGACCGGCCCGTCACCCATGCCGAGGACGAATTTGGACGCGTTGAGCACCTTCATCGCGAGCCGGCGGCCGACCTTCATGCCGGTCTCGTCGAACGGCGAGTCCATGCCCGGACGCGCCATCGCGGCCCGCCAGCGGACGGCGTCCGAACCGTAGCGCTGCAGGATGTCGGTCGGCACGATGGTGTTGCCCAGCGACTTGCTCATCTTCTTCCGGTCGGGGTCGACCACGAAGCCGGAGATGCCCACCGTCTTCCAGGGCGCCGCATGCTCTTCGAAGTGGGCCCGCACCACCCGGCCGAACACCCAGGTGCGGATGATCTCGTGCGCCTCGGGGGCGAAGTCCATCGGGAAGCTCAGCCGCCACAGTTCGGGATCGGTGTCCCATCCGCAGACGATCTGGGGGGTCAGCGACGAGGTCGCCCAGGTGTCCATGATGTCCGGGTCGCCGATGAAGCCGCCGGGCTCACCGCGCTGCTCTGCGGCGTAGCCGGGCGGGACGTCCGAGGACGGGTCGACCGGCAGGGTGTCCGGCGCGGCGAAGATCGGACGGGTGTGGTCGGCCTCGCCGTCGGCGTCCACCGGGTACCAGACCGGGAAGGGCACGCCGAAGTAGCGCTGCCGGCTGATCAGCCAGTCGCCGTTCAGCCCGTTCACCCAGTTGGCGTAGCGGTGCCGCATGTGGTCGGGCACCCAGTTCAGCTCTTCGCCGCGCGCCAGCAGTGCCTGCTTCAGATCGTCGTCGCGGCCGCCGTTGCGGATGTACCACTGACGGCTGGAGACGATCTCGAGCGGCTTGTCGCCCTTCTCGTAGAAATTCGCCTTGCGGGTGGTCTGGGTCGGCTCGCCGTCCAGGTCGCCGGACTCGCGCAGCAGAGCCACCATCGCGGCGCGGGCCGAGAAGGGGGTCTTGCCGGCCAGCTCGGCGTACGGTTCGGTGTTGACCAGCCAGGCCGGGGTCTCCCGGGCGAGGCGTCCGTCGCGCAGGATCACGGTGCGCATCGGCAGCTGCAGTTCGCGCCACCACTGCACGTCGGTGGCGTCGCCGAAGGTGCAGCACATCGCGATGCCGGCGCCCTTGTCGGGCTCGGCGGCGGGGTGGGCCAACACCGGGATCTCGACGCCGAAAACCGGCGAGGACACGGTCGTGCCGAACAGGTGGGTGTAACGCGAGTCGTCGGGGTGGGCGATCAGGGCGCACACGCTCGGCAGCAACTCGGGCCGGGTGGTCTCGATGTAGACCTTCTCGCCGCCGGGGCGGTGGAAGGCCACCCGGTGGTAGTGCCCGGGATAGTCGCGGGCCTCCTGCTCGGCCTGGGCGACCGCGGTCTGGAAGGTGACGTCCCACACCGTCGGAGCCTCGGCCAGGTAGGCCTCGCCGCGCTCGCAGTTGCGCAGGAATGCCTTCTGCGAGATCCGGATCGACTCGTTCGAGATGGTCGCGTACAGGTGGTTGTCCCAGTCCACGCTCAGCCCCAGCGTCCGCCACAGGTTCTCGAAGGCGCGCTCGTCCACCTGGGTGAGCTGATGGCAGAGCTCGATGAAGTTCTTCCGGCTGATCGACACCTGGCGCTTGGGGTCGGGCTTGGCGGGCGGGGTGAAGTCCGGGTCGTACGGCGTCGACGGGTCACAGCGGACGCCGTAGAAGTTCTGCACCCGGCGCTCGGTGGGCAGCCCGTTGTCGTCCCAACCCATCGGGTAGAGGACGTGCTTGCCCTGCATCCGCTGGTAGCGGGCCACCAGGTCGGTGTGGGTGTAGCTGAACACGTGCCCGACGTGCAGCGATCCGGACACCGTCGGCGGGGGAGTGTCGATCGAGAACACCTGCTCGCGTGTCTCGGGCCGGACGAAGGTGTAGGTGCCGTCAGCGGCCCACTTCGCCGCCCACTTGGCCTCCAGGCCCTCCAGCGCCGGACGATCGGGCACCGCTACGACCGCGTCCGGGTGCGGGGTCGCAGCGGGCACGGTCGGACGCGATGTCAGGGTCATGGGCTGCATCTTACGAAAGGCCGCGGTGCAGCAACCAATCGGGCTCGGTCAGAACCAGAGCAGGGCGACGATCGCCAGCAGGGCACCGACGACGACGCCGGCGATGCCGAGAATTCTGGTCCGCCGGAGCCGGGCGGCCGCGAGACTCCGGCCAGGGCGTCCGCGCTCAGCCATTGCCCTTGGTCGACAGGATCTGCGTGCGGAAGGCGTCCGGCGTCTGCTTGAAGACGGTGTTGTTGTCGAGGGTGGTGCCGTTCACCCTGATGGTCGGGGTCGCGCTCACCTTGTCGGCGGCGGCCGCCTCGTTGGCTCCCTGGACGAAGCCCTGGGTGCTGCGGCTGTCGTAGCAGCCCTGGAAGCCGCTCAACGCATCGCCGGTGATGCCGGCCGTGGCCGGGAAGTCCACCCGCAGCTGCTGGGTGGTGTAACCCTGGCCCTCGGTCGCCGGCTGGCCGGCGAAGATCGCGTTGTGATAGGCGGAGTACTTGCCGGCATTGTCGGCGCAGGCGGCCGCAACGCCGGCTTTGAGCGAGGAATCGTTGCGCAGGTTGTTGTCCAGGAAGGTCATCGTCCGGTAGATCAGCTGGATCTCGCCCTTGCCCGCCATGTCGTCCAGGGTGCTGCCGAACATGCTCTCGAACTGCTTGCAGATCGGGCACTGGTAGTCGAGGAAGATCTCCACCTTGGGGGCCCCCGCCGCGGCTTTGCCGGGATTCACCACGATGCCGTTGCGATCGGCGGTTGCGTTGACCGGAGTCGCCGCCGAACCGGTGCTGCCGCCCTTGTTCAGCTGGCTGACGAAGACGGTGCCGAACACGCCGAGGACGACGACCGCGAGCACGATCGCGCCGACGATGACGATCCGCTGCGTGCGCTTGGCTCGGGCCTGGGCCTGCTGTTTGCGGCGAAGGGCTTCGCGACGACTCTCGCTCATGCTGTGGACTCCTCGAGTTCTGCTTCTTTGAGTGTGTCGGTGGGGTCGCCGAACAGCCGGGTGTCGGCGGACAGCGGAGAGCGGGGGAACAAGCCCGCCCAGACTCCGCAGGCCATCAGGCCGATGTCGCGGGCGATGTCCCAGGGGTACTGGGCGATGCCGTTCTCGACCTCGCCGCCGCCGCCGAAGCAGCCGCAGTCGATCGAGATGCCGTGCGCCCATACCCATGAGATACCGACCACGAAGGCGGCCATCACGGCGACGCCCAGCCAGGCCGCGATCCGGGTGAACAGGCCGGCGACCAGCATCAGCCCGATCACCACCTCGATCACTGGCAGCACGTAGCCGACCGGCCGGGTCAGGTCGAAGGGCAGCAACTGGTAGGCCCGGACGGCCTGAACGGACGCCTCCGGCCACGGCAGTTTGATCGCGCCGGCCACGATCAGCGTCCAGCCCAGGATCTGCCGCGCGGCGAAGCTCACCCACCGCACCCAGCGGCGTCCGGCGAAGGTGAGCGGCATGCCGCGAAGTATAGCCGCCGTCAAACGGTCAACTATCTGGCTAGCCGGCCCCACCGATCGCCTGACTATTCAGGGCTCGCTGAACTCGGCGAGCCCCAAATAGTTCGGCGAGCGCGGGAAAGCGAAGCGGGGCGGCGGCGGCACTAGGCTGAGGCCACCATGCCGGAAACACATCACGAGATCGTCCAGCGGCTGATCTCCCGTTGGCCCGAACACCGGATCGCCCCCGGAACCGCCCGGGTGGAGGCGCTGTGCGAACTGCTCGGATCACCGCAGCATGCCTACCCGGTGATCCAGATCGCCGGCACCAACGGCAAGGGCAGCACCGCGATCATGATCGACGCCCTGCTGCGGGCGCTGGGCCTGCGCACCGGCCGCTACACCAGCCCGCACCTGATCGACCTGACCGAACGGATCGCCATCGACGGCGAGCCGATGACACCGGCGGCCTTCGACGAACTCGTCGCCCATACCCAGCCGCTGATCGACATCATCGACGGCCGGGCGATCGACGGCGTCCGGCTGACCTTCTTCGAACTGATGACCGGGCTCGCCTATGAGGCGTTCGCCGAGGCCCCGGTGGACGTCGCCGTGGTCGAGGTCGGCCTCGGCGGGGTCACCGACGCCACCAACGTGATGGACGCCCAGGTCGCGGTGATCTGCCCGATCGACTACGACCACACCCACCTGCTCGGCGACACCCTGGCCGAGATCGCCGGCGAGAAGGCCGGCATCATCAAGCCGGGGTCGCAGGTAGTGCTCGCCGCCCAGCATCCGGAAGCGGCAGCGGTGCTGATCGAGCGGTGCGCGGACGTCGGCGCGAAGGTCTACCGCGAAGGGGTCGAGTTCGGGCTGCTGGAACGGACGCCGGCCGTCGGTGGCCAGGTGCTGCGGATCGACACCGCCGGCGGACCCGTGGGCGATCTGGTGCTGCCTCTGTTCGGTGCCCACATGGCGCGCAACGCCGCGCTGGCGGTCGCCGCCGTGGAGGCGTTCCTCGGCGGCAAGCCGCTGGCTCCCGACATCATCGCCGAGGGTCTCGCGGACGTGGTGGCGCCGGCCCGGCTCGAGGTCGTCCGGCGCTCGCCCACGGTGGTGCTGGACACCTGCCACAACCCGCACGGCGCCGCGGCCACGATGGCCGCGCTCACTGAGGCCTTCACGTTCACGCCGCTGATCGGGGTGGTCGCGATGATGGCCGACAAGGACGTGACCGGCCTGCTCGAGGTGTTCGCCGACGAGATGACCACGCTGGTCTGCACCACGGTGGCGGGAACCAGTCGGGCACTACCGGCCGAGGCGCTGGCCGAACGGGCCGCCGAGATCGTCGGCGCCGATCGGGTCCGGGTGGCTGCGACCATGGCGGAGGCGATCGAGGTTGCGGTGGCGCTCGCCGATGAGGCCGGACCGGGCGCCGGCGTCCTGATCGCCGGATCGGTGATCGCAGCGGGCCAAGCGCGCGCCCTGCTGGTCAGGGAGGGCGAGCGGTGAAACTGGTGCCGACCAACCCGATGAACCGGGTGCTGATGACCATCCTGATCTTCGAGGCAATCTGCTGCGGGCTGGCGATCCCCGGCATGATCCAGGTTGCGGACGCCCCGGTCGGGCTGGCTTTCGGCCTGGGCGGCACCGCGCTGCTGCTCTGTCTGGCGGCCGCCGGCACCTTGCGGCGTCCGTTCGGACCGGTGCTCGGCTGGATCGCGCAGGTCGCGTGCGTGGCGCTCGGATTCGCGGTCACGATGATGTTCGCGGTTGGGGCGATGTTCGTGCTGTTGTACGTGATCAGCTTCGTCCTCGGACGCCGGCTGGAGGCCGCCAAGACCATCGGCTAGTCCCGTTGATCAGCGCGACCATGGCGAGCTTGAGTTCGACGAAACCCGTTGCCAGACGAGGTCTCGACAGACTCGCCCACGATGATCGGCGCGCCCTTGGCGGCGCGGGTCCGGTGCACCCGGCCGGGGGTGCGCGGAGAATCGGCAGTTATGGCGAGGCGTGGATAGCCTGCGTCGCAATCCCGCGGCGAAGTGAGCTCTTTCGGCTGGTCCGGCCCGGCTCAATACGCTCCTTTCTCCGCGGGGAGCTGCGGAGGCCCGAATCATCCCGCTCAATACGCGCGAATTCCGGCGGGACGCGACGCAGCCGCCGGGATGCTTGTGATCAGCAGGGAGTTGGCGCGGGTGCGCGCCGCGACCGACGAAGAGACCAGCGCTCCCTGGAGGGCGGGCGCGAGCCACTAGGCTGGGCGATCATGAGCGAGCGTACTTTCGTGATCATCAAGCCGGACGCCGTGCGTCGCGGGCTGGTCGGAGCCGTGTTGTCCCGCTACGAGACGAAGGGGTTGCGGATCGTCACCCTGGAGCAACGGCGGATCGACGCCGACCTGGCCGACCGGCACTACGCCGAGCATGTCGAACAGCCCTGGTACCCACCGTTGCGCGAGTTCATCACCTCCGGGCCACTGGTGGCCCTGGTGCTCGAGGGGGACGCCGCCATCGACGCCGTCCGGGGCCTCAACGGGGCGACCGACGGACGCCGTGCCACGCCCGGTTCGATCCGCGGGGACTACTCATTGTCGAACCGCGAGAACCTCGTCCACGCGTCCGATTCGCCGGAATCGTCGGCCCGCGAGATCGGGTTGTGGTTTCCGGGTCTGTCATGACCGGCGCTCCCTTCTCGCCCCATCCCGAGCATCGGATGCCACCACCGCCAGGTCCGGGTAGCACCGGCTCCGGGCCCTCAGCCGCCGCGCCGCCGGCCGGTCCGTCCGCTTGGGCGCCTGGCGCCGGCCACCTTGCCTCGGTCCCGCCGGGCGGGCCGCATCCCTGGCTGCCAGCGGCGCCGGCACCGAGGCCTTCGGTGCTACCGGTCGAGCCTCGCGAGTATCACGAGTTCCTGCGGACGCCGAGTCTGCGCTGGTGGCGTCCGCTGCTGGCGCTGCTGATGGCCGCCGCGCTGTTCTTCGCGGTCAGCACGCTGTTCACGCTGCCGGCGATGGCCTACGACTTGTCGACCGGTCGGACCACGCTGGACAACTACACCTCGATGTCGACCTTCGTGATGACGCCGGCGTTCTTCTTGGCCAACAACCTGGCCCTGGCGGCCTGCGTCCCGATCGCCGGGCTCACCCAGTGGGCCTGCTTCGGGCAGCGTCCGCGCTGGTTGTCGTCGGTGACCGGCGCCTTCCGCTGGAGTTGGTTCGGTGAATGCCTGCTCTGGATCATGCCGGTCTTCGTGCTCAGCCTGCTGCTGGACGTCATCTTCGGTGGGCTGCCGGATCAGTTGCGTATCGGCCCTGACACGGTGTTCATGGTGGCCGCGATCCTGCTCACCACGCCGCTGCAGGCCGCCGGCGAGGAGTACCTGCTGCGCGGGCTGGGTCAGCGCGCGGTGGCGTCCTGGCTGCCGGGGCTCGCCGGGCTGGCGGTGAGCACCGCGGTCACCGCGGTGGTGTTCATGCTGCTGCACGGTGCGGGCGATCCGTGGTTGAACGCCTTCTATCTGGTGTTCGCGGTGGTCGGATCGGTACTCGCCTGGCGGACCGGCGGCATCGAGGCGGCGGTGGCACTGCACGTGGTGAACAACGTGGTCTCGATGACCTTGCTGCCGTTCACCGACTTCTCCGATATGTTCAACCGCGGCGCGGGCGCAGGAAGCCCGGTGGTGCTGGTGCAGATGGCCATCCTGGCCGGTGCGCTGGCCATCGTGTTGTGGCGGGCGCGGGTCCGGAACGTCACTGTGCGAACCGCGCCGGGGGCGTCCGTCGTTCTCGAAGCAGCGCAACCGCCGGCGTCCCCGATGCCGGTCGTCTGGAGGCACCATCATGGAAACCAAGCCGATTGAACCGGTCAGCCGCGCCGAGGGGTTGTCCTGGCTGGTGTCGCGGATCCGGCCCCGGGCCGGCCGGACGATGGTGGCGATCGACGGCGTGGACGGCGCGGGCAAGACCACCTTCGCGGGCGATCTCGCGGCCGAACTCACCGACTCCGGCCTGACGGTGATCCGGATCAGCCTGGACAATTTCCTGAACCCGGCTGAGGTGCGGCATGCCCAGGGCCGGACGTCCCCAGAGGGTTTCATCGCCGACACCTACGACTACGAGCGGTTCGTTGACGATGTCCTGGAACCGCTGGGCAGCGAGGGCTGCGGACGGTACCGGTCGAAGTCCTACGACTTCGGCACCGAGACCCCGCTCACCCCGCCGTGGCAGGTGGCGCCGGACGCGGCGGTCGTCGTGGTGGACGGCCTGTTCCTGCACCGTGACCGGCTGCGCAACGCCCGTGGCCGCAAGGTGTGGGATCTGTCGGTCTGGCTGGATGTACCGGCGGAGGAGTCGGTGCGCCGACTCGCCGAGCGGGACGGGTCGCCGTCCGACGTCGACGATCCGCGGATCCGGCGCTACGTCGAGGGCCAGCGGCTTTACATCGAGCGGTACCGGCCGGCCGAGCGTGCCGACCTGGTCATCGACAACTCTCGCTAGCACGTCTGGGGACGGTTCTTTTCGTTCGACTTTCGCACGTCCGGGGACGGTTCTCGAGGTGCGGGCCTCGCACGTCCGGGGACGGTTCTCGAGGTGCGGGCCTCGCACGTCCGGGGACGGTTCTTTTCGTTCGTCTTTCGCACGTCTGGGGACGGTCCAGCATCGCCTGCCCTTCGACAGCGCACGTCCGGGGACGGTTCTTTTCGTTCGTCTTTCGCACGTCTGGGGACGGTCCAGCATCGCCTGCCCTTCGACAGCGCCCGACGGATGAGAGAACCGTCCCCGGGCAACCGAAAGTGGAACGAAAAGAACCGTCCCCGGGCAACCGAAAGTGGAACGAAAAGAACCGTCCCCGGACGGCGCGGAGATCCGTTTGTCCGCGCTGGACTCGACGGAGAGGGAGCCGCCACAGGCCGCTCGGGTGATCCGGTCCCGCGCCGGACCGATAGACTGACCAACCCCCGCCCGCGATCCGGCCCCTTCGGTGTCGAGAGAGGGAGCCCGTGATCAGCAGCATCGTCATCGCCCATCTGGTGGTGTCGTTGTGCGCGCCCTGGCTCGCCCGCCGGATCGGTGCGAACGGCTACCTGGTGATGGCGCTGGTCCCGGCCGTCGGCTTCGGTTGGCTGCTCGGCCTGGGTCCGCTGATCACCGCCGGCGGCAGCTACGTCGAGTCGATGCCGTGGATCCCGCAGCTCGGCGTCGAGATCCACTACCAGGTGGGGCTGCTGCAGTGGCTGCTGGCGCTGATCGTCACCGGCATCGGCGCCCTGGTGCTGCTCTACTGCCGCTGGTACTTCGAAGCCGGCGCGAACCCGCGGACGATGGGGATCCTGACCGCCTTCGCGGCGGCCATGCTCGGCCTGGTCACCGTCGACGACCTGGTCATGCTCTACGTGTTCTGGGAGTTGACCACGGTCTTCTCCTACCTGCTGATCGGCTACGACCCGACCCGGCGGGCGAACCGTTCCGCCGCGATCACCGCCCTGATCGTCACCACCACCGGCGGTCTGGCGATGCTGGTCGGGATCGTCGCGCTCGGCGTCCAGGCCGGCACCTTCAGCCTGTCGGCGATCCTTGCCAATCCGCCGACCGGGGCGGTGGCAACCACCGCCGCGCTGCTGATGCTGGTCGGGGCGCTGAGCAAATCCGCGCTGGTGCCGTTCCACTTCTGGCTGCCGGGTGCGATGGCCGCCCCGACGCCGATCTCGGCCTACCTGCACGCCGCCGCCATGGTGAAGGCCGGGGTCTACCTGGTCGCCGCGATGGCGCCGGCATTCGCCGCCGTCCCGGGCTGGCGGCCAGCGGTCGGGCTGCTCGGCGCCGCCACGATGATCCTGGGCGGTTGGCGGGCGCTGCGGCAGAACGACATCAAGCTACTGCTCGCCTACGGCACGGTCAGCCAACTGGGCTTCATGGTGCTGCTCAGCGGCTTCGGCACCCGCGCCACCATGCTGGCTGGCATCGCGATGCTGATCGGCCACGCCCTGTTCAAGGCCACCCTGTTCCTGATCGTCGGCGTCGTCGACCATTCCACCGGCACCCGGGACCTGACCCGGCTCACCGGGGTGGCCCGCCGGCTGCCGCTGGTCGCGGTGGTGGGCGGGGTTGCGGCGGCGTCCATGGCCGGGCTGCCGCCGACCCTGGGCTTCATCGCCAAGGAGTCGGCGTTCGAGTCGCTGACCTACCTGACCGGCGCGGACGCCGACGGCACCGGCCTGACGCCGCTGATCGCGGTGCTGCTGGTCGCGTCGGTGGTGATCGGCTCGGTCCTGACGGTCGCCTACTCGCTGCGCTGGTGGTGGGGGGCGTTCGCCGACAAGACCAACGTGGACGTCCTCGACATCCACCCGCCGGCGGCCGGCTTCGTGCTGCCCCCGATCGTGCTGGGGACGGCGTGCCTGGCCGGCGGCTTCCTGGGCGCGCCGCTGACCGCCCTGCTCGAGCCGTACGCGACCAGCCTCGGCACCGGTCACGACAGCCATGGCCTGGCGCTGTGGCACGGCTTCACGGTGCCACTGTGGCTGTCCCTGCTGGCGATCGGGCTGGGCGGGCTGCTGTTCTGGCAGCGGGACGCGATGACCCGCGTCCAGGCCACCTTCCCGAAGGTGCTCGGCGCCGACGAGCTGTACACCCTGGCGATGAAGCGGGTGGACACC
Source organism: Micropruina sp. (assembly GCF_047602385.1). Taxonomy (GTDB): domain Bacteria; phylum Actinomycetota; class Actinomycetes; order Propionibacteriales; family Propionibacteriaceae; genus Micropruina. The sequence goes on along the minus strand of NZ_JASGHL010000004.1, from coordinate 102,350 downwards.
ATCGCCGTCGAGGTGACCGCCCGCACCCAGCGCGGCTCACTGGCCAGCTACACCTCGATCGTGCTGGCCGTCGTGGTGGTGCTGGCCGGCGGGTCGCTGCTGTTCACCACCCACTGGCCGGCCTCGGCGCGTCCCTTCGACTACCTGCCACAGGTCCTGGTCGGTGCCGGGATGATCACCGCCGGCGTACTCGCGGCCACCTCGCGCGGACGGGTCCGGGCCCTGCTGCTGGTGGGCGCCACCGGCTATGGGACGGCGATCCTGTTCCTGCTGCACGGCGGACCCGACCTGGCCCTGACCCAGGTGCTGGTCGAGACCGTGTCGCTGATCGTCTTCGTGCTGGTGCTGCGCCGGCTGCCGAAGTACTTCACCAATCGTCCGCTGCAGTCCACCCGCTGGCTGCGGGTGGTGCTGGCCGCGCTGGTCGGCGGCACCGTGGCGCTGCTGGCGCTGGTCGCCGCCGGGGCACGGGTGGCGGTGCCGGTCTCGGTGGACTACTACGAGGCCGCATACAGCTTCGGCTACGGCAAGAACATCGTCAACGTCACCCTGGTCGACACCCGGGCTTGGGACACCATCGGCGAGATCTCGGTGCTGGTGATCGCGGCGACCGGGGTGGCCAGCCTGATCTTCCTGCGCTCGCGGGTGCAGCGCGTCCGGCCCCGCGAGGGGGACGCCGCGTTCGGCGCCCGCGGACTGTGGCTGCGGGCCAGTGGCGCGCTCGATCCGGGCTCCCGGTCGCTGATCTTCGAGGTGATCACCCGGATCATGTTCACCGTGATGATGGTGGTCTCGCTCTACCTACTGATCGCCGGCCACAACGCGCCGGGCGGCGGCTTCGCCGGGGGGCTGGTCGCCGGCATCGCGCTGATGATCCGCTACCTGGCCGCCGGACGCCGCGAACTCGACGACGCCGCCCCGTTCGACGCCGGACGGCTGCTCGGCCTGGGACTGGCCGTCTCGGTGCTCAGCGCCATCATCCCGGCGCTGCTCGGCGGCAAGATCTTCCAGAGCTACGACCTGAAGATCGTGATTCCCGGCTGGGAGTATCTGCAGACGCCGTGGGGGCCGTGGACGCTGTTCGGCGAGATGCACCTGGTCAGCTCGACGGTCTTCGACGTCGGCGTCTACCTGATCGTGATCGGCGTGGTGCTCGACCTGACCCGGACGCTCGGCGCCGGCATCGACATCCAGTCCGAACAGGACCAGGCCCCGGTGCCGCAGCCGGAGTCGACCCGCGCGCGGCCGGCGCTGCCGTCCGAGGAGGAGCAGATCATCCGCTACACCACCGGCGGGGGACGGGGGCACTACACATGAGCCCGAACGTCACTTTGGCCATCATCGCCGGGGCACTGGTCGCCTGCGGGGTCTACCTGATCACCGAGCGCTCGCTGAGCCGCATCCTGATGGGCGTGATGGTGGCCGGCAACGGCGTCAACCTGCTGTTCCTGGTCGCCTCCGGCGCCGCCGGAGGGCCGCCGCTGATCGGCGTCACGCCGAAGGACAAGATGGCCGACCCGCTGCCGCAGGCGATGGTGCTGACCGCGATCGTGATCGCCCTGGCCACCGCCGCCTTCCTGGTCACGATGGCCTACCGCTCCTTCCAGCTGAACGGCCACGACGAGGTCGCCGACGACGTCGAGGACGCCCGGATCCGCGAGCTGGCCGAGGCCGACGAGGCGTCCGACAGCTTCGAGGAGATCAAGTTCAGCGACACCGGGGCGGACGTGGTGAGCGAATGAACAACCTGTTGCCGCTGCCGGTGCTGCTGCCGATGTTCGGCGCCGCCCTCACCCTGCTGCTCGGACGCCGTCCGCGGGTCCAGCGGGCGGTCTCGATCGTCACCCTGGCCGGGGTGTGCGCGGTCGCCGGGTCGCTGATCTGGATCACCGACAGCTACGGCGTCCAGGCCCTGTGGGTGGGCGCGTGGGCGCCGCTGGGGATCGTCCTGGTCGCCGACCGGCTGGCCGCGCTGATGCTGACGGTGGCCTCCCTGGTGACCCTCGGGGTGCTGATCTACGCCACCGGCCAGGACGAGGAGGAGGTGCACCGGGAGACCCCGGTGTCGATCTTCCACCCCACCTTCCTGCTGCTCTCGGCAGGGGTCTCGGACGCCTTCCTGGCCGGCGACCTGTTCAACCTCTTCGTCGGCTTCGAGATCCTGCTGTTCGCGTCGTACGTGCTGATCACTATGGGCGGCACCGGCGAGCGGATCAGCGCCGGCTCGATCTACGTGGTGATCAACCTGGTCAGTTCGCTGCTGTTCCTGACCGCACTGTCGATCAGCTACGGCGCCACCGGCACGGTCAACATGGCGCAACTCAGCCTGCGGTTCGCCGAACTGCCCGGCGACGTGACGATCGGCATCCAGCTGTTGTTGCTGGTGGTGTTCGCGATCAAGGCCGCCGTGTTCCCGCTCTCGTTCTGGCTGCCCGACTCCTACCCGACGGCTCCGGCCCCGGTGACCGCGGTGTTCGCCGGCCTGCTCACCAAGGTCGGCGTGTACGCCATCCTGCGCACCCAGACCGCGATCTTCCCCGACAGCCCACTGACCGACCTGCTCGGCTGGGCGGCGCTGGCCACCATGGTGATCGGCATCCTGGGCGCCATCGCCCAGTCCGAGATCAAGCGGCTGCTGTCGTTCACCCTGGTCTCGCACATCGGCTACATGATCTTCGGGATCGCGCTGGCGACGCCGTCCAGCCTGGGCGGTGCGATCTTCTACACCGCGCACCACATCACCGTGCAGGCGGCGTTGTTCCTGGTCGCGGGGCTGATCGAGCGGGTCGGCGGGTCCACCTCGATGGACCGGCTGGGCGGGCTGGCCAGCACCGCGCCGGTGATGGGCGTGCTGTTCTTCATCCCGGCGATGAACCTGGCCGGCATCCCGCCGCTGTCCGGTTTCGTCGGCAAGCTCGGCCTGCTGATGTCCGGCGTCGAAGCCGGGACGCCGCTGGCCTGGGCGCTGGTCGCCGGCAGCGTGCTGACCAGCCTGCTCACCCTGTATGCGGTGGCGAAGGTGTGGAACCGGGCGTTCTGGGGGACGCCGGTGCTCGGCCCGCAGGCGCCCGGCGAGTTCGAGGTGGACGATGACGGCCGCAGCGGCCGGATGCCTGGCGTGATGGTCGGCGCCACCGCCGCGCTGGTCGGACTGGGTCTGACGCTGACCGTGGTGGCCGGGCCGCTCTATGAGTACGTGGAGCGGGCGGCCGCGGGCCTGCTCGGCAGCTCCTACCTGGAGGCCGTCCTGTCGGGGGTGGTGCGATGAGGAAGTCGTCGAGCCGGCGCCGGTTGCGCTGGCGGCTGCAGTGGCGGGCGATCCTGGCGCTGACCGGCATCTGGGTGATCCTGTGGGGCAACTACTCACTGGTCGACATCCTGGTGGGCGCGGTGCTGGCCTGGCTGGTCACCGTCACCTTTCCGCTGCCGCCGATCCGCTATCACGGACGCCCGCGTCCGCTCGGGATCCTGCGGCTCACCGCCACCACGCTGCGCGACCTCGCGGTGGCGTCCTGGCGGCTGACTCTGGGCGCGTTCGCCCGGCGGATCGACTTCCACCCGGCGGTGATCCGGGTGCCGCTGCGGGCCAATCAGGACCTCTACCAGGTGGAGACGGCCGAGATCATTTCGATCGTCCCCGGCTCGATCGTGATCGATGCGCGGCGTTCGACCCGGATGCTCTACCTGCACCTGGTGGATGTCTCCGGCCCGGACGGCGTCGAGCAGTCCCGGCGCGAGGCGCTGAAGGTGGAACGACGCGTGCTGGAGGCGATCGGCAGCAGGTCCGAACTGGCGGCGCTGAGCCGTCGCGAGGACGAGGACCGGCAGCGCGAGACCGGCTTCGGCAGCGACGGGCTGAACCGTCCGGGCGAGGTCGGTTCCGGCGGCGAGGGCGGCTCCGGCGAGGAGGCGAGATGACGCAGGTGCTGATCTGGATCGCGGTGGCGATGGTCGCCGCGGCCGCCGCGATGACCCTATGGCGGCTGACCCGCGGGCCGTCCACCCTGGACCGGATCGTCAGCGCGGACGTGCTGGTCTCGATCGTGCTGATGTCGATCTGCCTGCTGATGGTGGTGTCGGGGGACACCAGTTCGCTGTCGATCCTCTTGGTGCTGGCCATGGTGGCCTTCACCGGCGGCGTCAGCGTGGCCCGGATGCTGGCCCCCGGTGCGGCCGACCGGCAGCGCTACCGTCGCGACGGCGGGGAGGACGGCGAATGACTCTCGACGAGGTGTTCGACCTGATCGGAGCCCTGTTCCTGGTCGGCGGGGCGTTCTTCTGCCTCGGCGGGGCGCTCGGCCTGGTCCGTTTCCCGGACATCCTGGCCCGGATGCACGCTGCCACCAAACCCCAGGTCTTCGGCCTGCTGCTGGCGCTGCTGGGCGTCGGATTCTCGGTGCGCGAGGTCAAGGTGTGGCTCAGCCTGCTGGTGGTGATCCTGCTGCAGATCCTGACCGCCCCGGTGGCCGGTCACCTGATCGGACGCGTCGCCTACCGCTCCGGTGAATGGGAACCGGACGATCTGGTGGTGGACGAGCTCGCCGAGGATCTGCGCCGGGCCGGTTTCGCCCGCAACGAGGAGTTCCGCCCCGAGCGGGATTCCGACCGCCCGACCCGCTCGTCCGGCTGACCGGGGACGGCTCGTCCGGCTGACCGGGGACGGTTCTTTTCGTTCGATTTTCGCCGTTCGGGGGACGGTTCTTTTCGTTCGAGTTTCGCACGCCGGAGAACCGTCCCCGGAGGTGCGAGAGCCGAACGAAAAGAACCGTCCCCAAAAGTGCGAGCGCCGAACGAAAAGAACCGTCCCCAAAAGTGCGAAGGTGGAACGAAAAGAACCGTCCCCGGACGTGCGAGCCTGAGGACTCACTCCCAGGCCGCGGGCAACTCCTCGACGACGTAGCAGACCCGGCTGACGGTGCCGTCCGGGGCGGTCAGTTCGACGCGCCAGGCGTCCGCGAACTGATCGACGCCGGGCAACATCGGGATGGTTCCGCTCATCACCACGGTTCCCGGACGCAGCAGGCCGGCCTCGCCGATCCGTCCGATCCAGTAGTCGGGGGAGAGCAGCAGTGCCGGCGACCCGTCCTGGATGAGCTCTTCGACGCCGTCGTTGGTCACCCAGGCGCGCAACGTGAACGCGTCGAAGCTTTCCCGCACGTCTCCCCAGCGCCAGGCCAGGTCACCGAGGAAGTCGGGTGCCGACTGCTTGCTCCAGGCCACCCCGTGCACCTCGAGGGCGCGGTCGGTGTGGTCGCAGGCGGCGGTCACCAGGTAGTCGTCGGCGGAGGTGGCACCGGCCGGAATCAGCAGCGCCCATTCGGCTTCGCCGGAGGTGCGGCCGTGCGGCACCTGGACCTGGTCGGCCTGGACGGCGAGCGTGCTGGCGAGCGGGTACAGGGTCGGGATCGAGGTCGGTCCGGGGATGCCCAGTTCGGCGAGTTCGTCGATGTGGTGCTGCGCCTGCGCGATATCGCGACCGGCGTAGCCGCCGTTGAGGGCGTAGCCGATGTCGACGGTCGAGGTGCCACCCCGCGCCAGTGTGAAGCTGAGTGTCGCCATGTTTCCTCCTGGTATCGATCTCGCTGAATGCTTGCGTACCCGGTCTGTATACAACGAGTATGAAGCAACGACAAGGGAGAGGGACAGATGACCGAGACCGCCCCCCAGACCGACACCGAACGGCGCAACCTGCGTAAGGCGTTCGTCGCCAGCCTGTCCGGCACCGCCCTGGAGTGGTATGACTTCGCACTCTTCGGCGCCGTCACCGGCAGTGTGTTCAGCAAGCTGTTCTTCGACGGGTCCGATCCCGGCATGGACATGATCAAAGCGTTCCTCACCTATGGTGCCGGCTACATCGCGCGTCCGATCGGCGGGGTGTTCTTCGGACGACTCGGCGACGTCATCGGCCGCAAGAAGGTGCTGGTCTGGACGCTGCTGCTGATCGGCGTCGCCACCTTCGCGATCGGCCTGCTGCCCACCTATCAGACCGCCGGCATCTGGGCGCCGATCATGCTGGTCGTGCTGCGCTTCGCCCAGGGCGTCGGAGTCGGCGGCGAGTGGGGCGGCGCGGTGCTGCTGTCCTCGGAGTTCGCCCGGCCGGGCACCCGCGGGCTGTGGGCGTCCGCGGCGCAGACCGGCGTCCCGCTGGGCAGCTTCCTGGCCAACCTGCTGCTGGTGGTGATGACCTTGTCGATGTCGCCCGAGGCGTTCCTGTCCTGGGGCTGGCGGGTCGCGTTCATGCTCTCGCTGGGGCTGGTCGGGTTCGGGCTGTGGATCCGCCACCAACTCGAGGAGACGCCGGTCTTCCAGAAGATCATGGAGCGCGGCGAAGCACCCGAGGCCCCGGTCTCGGAGGTCTTCCGCACCCAGGGACGCGCGCTGCTGGGCGCCATCCTGGTCCGCTTCGGTCCCGACGTCCTGTACGCCTTCTTCGCCGTCTACGTGATCACCTGGCTGCAGACCGGGCCGAACCCGCTGACCAACCAGCAGGCACTCACCGCCACCATGACGGCCGGGTTCATCCAGGTCTTCACCATGCCGTTCGCGGGCTGGCTGTCGGACCGGATCGACCGCCGGCTGCTCTACGCCATCGCCACCGTGCTCGGCGCGATCTGGACCTTCGTCTTCATCGGGCTCGAACAGCAACGCTCGTTCGGCTGGGCGATCGTCGGTGTCGTGGTCGGTCTGCTGTGCCACTCGTTCATGTACGCGCCCCAGGCGGCACACATTGCCGAGCAGTTCCACGCCCGGCTGCGCTACACCGGCAGCTCGCTGGCCTACACCTTCGCCGGCATCTTCGCCGGTGGCCTGGCCCCGACCATGTTCGCCCTGTTCTGGGCCAACGGGCAGAACAGCTGGGCGATCGCGGGCTACATCGCGGCCGCCGCTGTGATCACCCTGATCGGGCTGGCGATGGGCCGGGCCGTGGTGGACGAGGTGGACGAGGCGCTGCTGGAGGACGCGTCCGCGTGAGCCGTGCGGCCGACCGCTCAGCCTCGGGAGTGCCTGGTCACGGTACGCAACAGGTGGGCACGCAGCGCGTGTTCCACCGCTGCCTCGTCGCCGGACGCCAGCGCGTCGACGATCCGCTGGTGCTCCTCGATCACCTGGCGCCGGCCGTCCGGGTCGCGTTCCAGGGCGGCGACGCCGATCACCACATGGCGTACCCGGACCGCCTCGTACATCTGGGTGATCACCGGGTTGCCGCCGGCCGCCACCAGTTCGGCGTGGAATTCGCGATCCAGGGCGATGAACTCCGGGGCCGGGGAGTCCGCGGGGAGATCGCGCTGTCGCTGCAGGGCGGCTTGCATCCGGTCGAGCGGCACCGCCAGGTTGCGCATCGCCTCGCGGGCCGCCCAGACCTCGATCACCGAGCGGGCCTGCAGGATGTGATGCACCTCCTCGGCGGACAGCGCCGGAACGAAGGCTCCCCGGTTCGGGATCAGCTGCACCAATCCCTGCGCCGACAGCAGCAGCAAAGCCTCGCGCACCGGCGTCCGGGAGACTCCGATCCGGCTGGCCAGGGTGCCCTCGTCGATGAAGGTGCCTACTGTGGACGGGTCGGTCAGCAGCGCGGTGAGCAGGTGCTGGTAGGCGGTCTCCCGGCCCGTCCGCGGCGTCATGAGGCATGTATACCGGAGAGGATGGAATGACCACAGCACTACGGCTGGCCGCTTGCCAGTTCGCGGCCGGCACCGATTGGGCCGCCAACCTGGAACGCATCAGGTCCGATGCCCGGACGGCGGCCGAGCACGGCGCTCAGGTCGCGGTCTTTCCCGAGGCCGCGATGGCCCGGTTCGGCAGCGATCTGGCGGCGGTGAGCCAGCCGCTCGACGGTCCGTTCGCGGACGGCGTCCGCGCGATCGCCGAGCAGACCGGTTTGCTACTGGTCGCCGGCATGTTCACCCCGGCCGACGACGGCCGGGTGCGTAACACCTTGCTGGTCACCGGGGCGGGGGTGGAGACCCACTACGACAAGATTCACCTGTTCGACGCCTTCGGCTCCCGGGAGTCCGACACGGTCGCGGCCGGCAGCTCGCTGGTCACCTTCTCGGCGTTCGGCACCACGTTCGGGTTGGCCACCTGTTTCGATCTCCGGTTCGCGTCCCAGTTCGCCGAGCTGGGACGACTCGGCGCCGAAGTCGTACTGGTGCCGGCGTCCTGGGGCGAGGGTCCGGGCAAGGCCGAACAGTGGGATCTGCTGGTCCGGGCCCGGGCGACGGACGCCCAGGCCTGGCTGCTGGCCTGCGATCAGGCGTGGAGCCCGCCCGCCGGGACGGACCCGCTCGGGATCGGGCGCAGTGCCTGCGTCGACCCGCTGGGCGTCGTCAGGGCTCGGTTGGCGGCCGGCGAGGGTGTGCTGGTTGCCGAGGTCGCGCCGGGCCTGGCGGGGGAGATCCGTACCCGGGTGCCGGTGCTATCCGCCGACGCCTGAGGGCAGCGAGCGCCACCAGGGCGGTGCCGATCAATGCTGGTCGAGCCTCTCGAGACGCTCTGGCAACGGGTTCCGACACGCTCAACCACGAGACCGCGGCTTGGTCAGCGCTTCCCGAGGCTCCCGGTCCGGCCGCCGAGCCCGCCGACTGGCCTGAGCGGCTGTGCGCCTCCGGCGGCGGTGTGCCTCAGCGGCCGTCAGCTGGACGGCTGCAGCCGTAGGATCCGCGATTCCCAGGGAGCCAGTCGGGACTCGCCGCCGCCGGGATGGGTGCCGAGGACGACGCCGGCGCCATCCAGCGCGGGCAGCTGTTCGGACGGGATCTCGGCCGGGGCTGAGGAGCAGTTGGCCAGGACCAGCAAGGTGTCGTCGCCCAGGGTCCGGGTGAAGGCCCACAGTTGCTGGTGGTCGGGGAGGAGCAGCTGGAAGCGACCCTCCCGGACGGTCTGGTCGTCGTGACGGAGCCGGATCAGCCGCTGGAAATGACCGAACACCGAATCGGGGTCACGGCGGGCTGACTGGGCGTTGATCTCGCGATGGTTGGGGTTGACCGGAATCCACGGCGTCCCGGTGGTGAAGCCGGCGTGGTCGGTGTCGTCCCATTGGACGGGGGTACGGGCGTGATCGCGGCCCTTGGCGGCCAGTGACCGCAGCACCTGTTCTTCGGCGACGCCGCCGGCGGTGGCCAGCGCGTGGTAGTTGAGCGATTCGACGTCGAGGTAGTGCCCGATCTCGGTGAGGGGCGCGTTGGTCATGCCGAACTCCTCGCCCTGATAGATGTACGGCGTCCCCTTGTGCAGGTGCAGCACCGTGGCCAGGGTCTTGGCCGAGTTGACCCGGTGCTCGGGTGAGTCGTCGCCGAACCGGGAGACCGCCCGGGGCTGGTCGTGGTTGTCGTAGTACAGCGAGTTCCAACCGGCTTCGGCCAGGCCTTCCTGCCACTGGGCGAGGTTGCCCTTGAGCACCGGTAGCGGCAGATCCGCCAGATCCCACTTGCTCCACGACGACTGGTCGAGGTTGACGTGTTCGAAGGTGAACACCATGTTCAACTCATGCCGGGCGGGATCGGTCACTCGCTGTGCGACCTCGATGGTCGCGCCCGGCATCTCGCCGACGGTGAGCAGGTTGTGCTCGTCGAGGCCTACCTCGCGGTTCATCTCGGCCAGGAACTCGTCCAGCCGGGGGCCGTTGGCGACCCGGCGGAGGCTGCCCTGACCCAGATCGAGGGGATTGCCGGTGGTCAGCTCGGCGGGCTTGGAGATGAGGTTGATCACGTCCATCCGGAAGCCGTCGACGCCGCGGTCGACCCACCAGCGCATCATCGCGTAGACCGCCTGCCGGACGTCCGGATTCTCCCAGTTCAGGTCGGGCTGGCCGGGGCTGAAGATCCCCAGGTAGTATTCGCCGCTGGTCGGGTCGTAGGTCCACGCCGACGGCGCGAACGCGGCCGGGTTGTCGTCCGGTTCGGCGCCGGGCGCACCGGCTGTGCCGCCGGGTCGGGCCGGACGCCAGAAGTACCAGTCCCGCTTCGCCGAGCCAGGATCACGGGACTCGATGAACCACGGGTGCTGGTCGGAGGTGTGGTTGACCACCAGGTCCATCACCAATTTGATGCCGCGCCGATGTGCTTGCGCGAGCAACTCGTCCAGGTCGGCCAGAGTGCCGAACAGCGGGTCGATGTCGCGGTAGTCGCTGATGTCGTAGCCGTTGTCGACCTGCGGGGACCGGTACACCGGCGAGAGCCAGAGCACGTCCACCCCGAGCTCGGCCAGATAGTCGAGCCGATCGATGATGCCGCGAAGGTCGCCGATGCCGTCGCCGTTGGAGTCCTGGAACGACCTGGGGTAGATCTGATACACCACCGCCGAGCGCCACCACTGGTCGGGGCGGGAGGGTGTCGATTCGACCGGGCTGTTCATCGAGTTCCTTTCGGCAAGGTGCGCGGGTGACACGCCGCAAGCGCAGGCGTCCGGCGGTGAGGGGCGCGACGCCGAACCGACTCGTGCAGGGCGGGATGGTCAGCCTACTCGATCGGCGTCCGGCTGTGGGGCGAGGGCTTGGCCCACCGCGCCGCTCCGATCCGGGGCGGCACCCCGCTGGCACAGGTTCCGCCGCGGTGGCTGACCCCGCTCGACCGGACCGGGCGAACTGCCGTCCGACCACTCCGGCCGAACCCTTGACGAGCCGTTGGGGGACACCTATATTCCCGTTTGTCCAGCAACTAGATTTACCAGATCGGTCTGCTGGTGCGTTTCCAACGGAGGAACCCCTGTGCCAGCACCCCAGCCGCCCTCACATCTCGGGCAGGCCCGGCGGCGTCGGCAACGACGTCACGCCGGATCACCAGGCACGAGTTGCCTCCACCCCTTGTCGTCGATGAGTGGCCGGGTCTGCGCGGACCCTGCCTTATCGCGAATTTCCGTCCATCACCAGTGAGGAACCAACATGGCCACAGTCTCTTTCCGAAAAGCAACGTTGCAGTATCCAACGCTCGACCGACCGACCATCAACAAGCTTGACCTCGAGGTTGAGGACGGCGAGTTCGTCTGTGTCGTCGGCCCGTCGGGCTGTGGCAAGAGCACCACGATCCGGATGCTCGCCGGCCTGGAGTACATCACCGGCGGACGGGTCTACATCGGCGGTGAGGACGTCTCGGCCGTCCCGCCCCGCGACCGCGATATCGCGATGGTCTTCCAGAACTACGCGCTGTACCCGCACATGACGGTGGCCGACAACATCGGCTTCCACCTGATGCTGCAGAAGACCCCGAAGGAGGAGATCCGCAAGCGCGTCGAGGAGGCCGCGTCGCTGCTCGACCTCGGCCAGTACCTCGACCGCAAGCCGGCCAACCTGTCCGGCGGCCAGCGCCAGCGGGTCGCCATGGGCCGCGCCATCGTCCGGCATCCCAAGGTGTTCCTGATGGACGAGCCGCTGTCGAATCTCGACGCCAAGCTGCGCGTCCAGACCCGCACCCAGATCGCGAAGATCCAGCGCCGCCTCGGCGTCACCACCATGTACGTCACCCACGACCAGGTCGAAGCGATGACCATGGCCGACCGGATCGCGGTGCTGAAGGACGGCCTGCTGCAGCAGTACGCGTCGCCCTCGGACATGTACCACCGCCCGGCCAACGTCTTCGTCGCCGGGTTCATCGGCTCGCCGTCGATGAACCTGCTCGAGTTCGACGTGACCGGCGAGGGCGAGATCGCCTACGGCAACTTCGGCATCCAGCTCGGCCCGGCGCAGCGCGCCGCGTTGACCGGCAAGCGGGTCGTGGTCGGCAGCCGTCCCGAGGGCTACTACGTGCTCGACCATGGCGATCCCGGCGTCCACGCGATCATCGACGTCGTGGAGGACCTGGGCAACGACGTCTACCTCTACCTGAGCACCGAAGAGGCCGAGCCGCGGGCGATCACCGTGCGGCGTCCGGCCGGCTCGGTGCACAAGCCGGGCGAGGGCATCACCCTGCGTCCGTCCCGGGCCGCGATGCACGTATTCGACCAGGCCACCGGTCTGCGGCTGCCCGACTACGACGGCGACGGCCCCCTGCCGGGTAAGGAAATCTGAGGTGGCAGGCGGATTCACTCGCAGGTCGTTCCTGCGTGGGGCCGGCGCGGCCGCCTTGGTCGCGGCCAGCGGTGCCACCCTCTCGGCGTGCGGCAACGGCGCTCACGGTGTGCCGATCCGGTTTTCCGCGACCAAGCGCGAGACGGTCAAGTACTGGAACGACATGGTCGCCAAGTTCAACTCGAGCCAATCGGCGTACCTGATCCAACGCGAACTCAGCACCAACCTGGTGGCCGACTTCGTCCGGGACACGCCGGTCCCGATCGGTCTGGCCGGCTTCGACATCAAATTCGGCAGCTACGTGCAGCGCGGCGTCCTTGCCGACCAGCGCAGCAATCCCGTGGTGGAGAGGATTCGTCCGGACGCGATCGAGTTCTCTCAGCAGTTCGGCACCTACAAGGACCACATCAGTTCGGTGCCCTACTCGATCGCCGGCCAGGGCGTGATCTTCAACCGGGAGCTGTTCGACAAGGCGGGCGCCACGATTCCCACCACGTGGACCGCGTTCAAGGACACCTGCGAGTTGCTCAAGTCCAAGGGGATCACCCCGCTGATCGGTACCTTCAGCGACCTGTGGACCATGGAACAGGGCATGTTCAACTACGGCGTCGGCGGCATGGTCAACGTGTCGGAGTTCTTCAAGAAGCTCAACGCGCTCGGCACTGAAACGTCGCCGAACGCCGAAGTCTCCTTCACGAAGGACTTCCGCGAGCCGCTGCTACGGATCAAGGAACTGCTGCCTTACTACAACGCGGACGCCAAGAACATCGCCTACGACCAGGGCAACCGCGATTTCGCCGCCGGCAAGGCCGCGATGATGATGCAGGGACCATGGGCCTACGCAGGCATCCTGACCGGTAACCCCAACTTCAAGGGTGGCATCTTCCCGCTTCCGATGACCGACAATGCCAGCGATACCAGGGTCACCGCGAACCTCGACCTGACCGCGTTCATGCCGGCCTCAGGCAAGGGTGCCACGCGTGAGGGCGCCACGAAGTTCCTGGACTACATCATGCAGCCCGAGGTCATGCACAACTACAACACCGAGACCCTCGCCTTCTCGCCCGACAAAGACGCGCCTCGGCAAGAGAATCCGTTGGTCTCGGACCTCAACGATTACATGTTCAGCGGGAAGTACGTGCAGGGTCCCGGCCTGTACATTCCGACCGCGATCCCCAAGACAACGTATCTGCAGGAGTTCATCTACGGCGGCGATGTCGACGTGTTCACCGGCAAGCTCGATCGAGACTGGAAGCGGCTGGCCATTCGGCTGGCCGCCTGAGCCGACAAGGAAGGAGTTTCACTATGTCGACTACTCAACCCACTGTGGCGGCTCAAGCAACCCAGGCCCTCGACACCATCCCCGATGGCCAGGCTGATCCGGGCCTGCCGCGCAAGAAGCCGACCCTGACCCACTACCTGATGGTGCTGCCCGCACTGCTCGGGTTCGCCGGCTTCATCGTCGTACCTGCGATCCAGGGTGCCTTCTATAGCTTCACCAACTACGCGGGTTACGGTGAATGGCACTTCATCGGCTGGACGAACTATGTCGCGATGTTCCAGGATCCCAACGTCGGCGACGCCTACAAGTTCACCCTGCTCTACGCGATCGTAGCCACCATCCTGATGAACGTGGCATCCCTGCTGCTGGCCGTGGTGCTCAACTCGAAGACCCGTTGGCCGAATCTGTGGAAGGGCATCTACTTCATCCCGATGGTGCTGTCGGGACTGGTGGTCTCGTACTGCTTCCAGTACTTGATGAACCAGTCGATCCCCAAGATCATCACCTGGGGCCCGCTCGGCGAGGGTCTGCTGACGAATGCGCAATGGGCCTGGATGGGCATCGTGTTCGTGACCATCTGGGCAGGTTTCCCGGGCACCGTCATCATCTACCTGGCCGGCCTGTCCTCGATCGGAGCGGACGTCTACGAGGCCGGTGACCTGGACGGCGCGACGCCCGTCACCGCATTCCGGCATCTCACGCTGCCGCTGCTTGCGCCGTTCGTCATCATCAACACGGTGCTTGGCCTCAAGGGTTACCTCAACGCCTATGACATCATCATCGGCCTGACCAACGGTGGCCCCAGTGGTGCCACCACATCGATCGCAATGGGCATCACCAAGACCGTCGAATCCAGCGATGTCGCCTACGGCAGCGCCAACGCGATGATCTTCTTCGTGGTCACCATCCTGCTGTCGCTGCTGCAACTCGGAATCGTCAAGCTGATGGGGAGGAAGTCATGACCAGCGTCACCGCAGGAACCGAAATCGAGGAGGGTCCGGCGCTCAAGCCGCCGCGGCCCTACAACCTGACCACAACGACGATTCTCGCCATCGGATCGTTGGTCGTCCTGGTGCCGCTCTACTTCATCTTGTCGATGTCGCTCAAGAAGGGCCTCAACAGCGATGCCGGCGCCGGGTTCGCTTTTCCGTTCAATCCGGCGTTCGAGAACTATGCCCAAGCCTGGGAGATGGTCAATGCCCCGGTGGCCTTCACCTGGAGCGTGGTGATCAGTGCGATCGCGGTCGTCGGGAACATTCTCATCCCGTCCATGTTCGCCTGGGCCGTGGTGCGCAACTGGGAGCACAAGCTGTTCCGGTTCAGCTTCATCGCCCTGCTGGCCGGCATGTTCATCCCGTTCGTGGTGCTGGTCCTGCCCCAGATCAAGCTGATGGCATGGCTGGGTCTGGCGAATCCCTGGGGAGTCGCGATCCTGCACATCATGTTCGGGCTCGCATTCAACTCGCTGATGTTCTCTGCGTACATCCGGAACCTGCCGGTGGAGTTGGAGGAGAGCGCCGCCCTGGACGGTGCCACCACCTTCCAGATCTTCCGCAAGGTGGTCTTCCCACTGCTCACCCCGATGGCCGCGACGGTCGGCATCTTCGCGTTCCTCGGGTCGTGGAACGACTACATGATGCCGTCGCTGATCATCGCCGACGTCACCCAGCAGACGCTGCCGGTGGTGCAGGCGTCCTACCGTGATGCCCTGACCCTCGACATCAACGTGGCGTTCGCGTCCTACGCCCTGGCCATGATCCCGGCGATCGTCGGGTACCTGATCGGCCAGCGCTGGATCATCGCGGGCGTCATGCGGGGTGCCATCAAGTAGTTCGCCGAACGACGCTGGGGGTGGACGTCTCGCGTGGGCGTCCACCCCCCTTGGTTTCGGCCGCGGACCCACGCTGGTCGCGCCACTAGATCTAGCGCTCGTTGAAAATTGCGGCCGGATAGGATGCCGCTGGTCCGGATCGACGGCCGAGAGGGGGAACGCGACGGATGAACATCGCCGATGGCCACAATTTGCGTCACCGCGCGAGCACTGCCGCCGTCCTCGACTTCGCCTGGGACGCCGGGGTCTTCCGCGCCGATCATGTGATCGCGGCCCTGAGCCTGACCCGATCGACCGCGCTGGCCGCGCTGGACACGCTGATCGAGGTGGGCCTGGTCAGCGAGCTCGCCACCGCCGGCCCCGACGAGGGCTACCGGATCGGACGCCCGGCGCGTCGCTTCGAGCTGCGCGCCGACGCCGGCGTGCTCGTCGGGATCGATGCCGGCGACCGGCAGTTCACCGCCACCGCCACCGATCTGGCCGGGCGGATTCTGGCGCGTGAGCAGATCGAGACGCGCACCTTCTTCGACGCCGCAGCGGCGGGCACGCCGACCGTGGACCCACGGGAGCGGCCGGCCGCGGCGCTGCGAGCCATCGACGCGGTGCTCGCCGCCGCCGGTATGACGCGCCGGCAGGTGATCGGCGTCGGGGTCGGCATCCCGGCACCGGTCGATGGCGACGGCCGCTCGCCGGCCCATCGGCGGGGCTTCTGGCAACACATGAACAGCGGGCTGCACGATGCGCTGTCGGCCGAGTTCCCGGCGGTCCGGGTCGAGAACGACGCGGCCCTTGCCGCTCTCGCGGAAGGGACGCTGGGCGAGGCTCGCGGGCAGGACGACTTCATGGCCATCCTGGTCGGACGGCGGCTCGGCTCCGGCGTCTTCCTTGACGGACGGCTGGTCCGCGGCGCGCACGGTGGCGTGGGTGAACTCGAAGGACTCGTCTACGTCGCTGAGATCGGCAACACCTTCGGCATCGGGCTCCGGGTCGAGAACTGGCTCCGAAACGCCCACGAGCAGAAACTCATCCCCGCCGGTCATCCCTGGGCAGGGCTCGCCGGCGCCGGCCTGACCGCGGAGGCCGCCCTCGCGGCGGCGAGCCTGGAGGATCCGGTGACCCGCCCGTTGCTGGAGGAACTGGGCACCAAGCTCGGCCGCATCTGCAGCGTGGTGGCACGTTTCTACGACCCCGGGCTGATCGTCGTCTGCGGCGCGATGTCCGGCTCGCTCGGCGACGTGATCGCGATCGCCCGCCGCCAGGTGGGGGCCGAATCGGAGTTGCCGCCGCCGCTCATCGTGGCCTCGCAGTTCGGCGCCGACGTGGTGTCGCTGGGGGCGGTCTCGGCGGCGCGGGAGGCTGCCCAGACAGTTGCCCTGGGAC
The DNA here is from genome assembly GCF_047602385.1 of Micropruina sp. Classification (GTDB taxonomy): domain Bacteria; phylum Actinomycetota; class Actinomycetes; order Propionibacteriales; family Propionibacteriaceae; genus Micropruina. Next base: position 85,856 of record NZ_JASGHL010000004.1, on the reverse strand, counting down.
TGTTCACCGGGCGTCACCAGGACAGATCCTCGACGCCGTGAACCAGCCGGGCCGCTGATCTTGTGGCCGTTCGGCATCGGGGCCAGTAGCGTGCGGCCATGACCGACGGCGCAGTGCCGCGCTGGGCCCGTTTCGCGCCCGGCCTGCACACGCTGCTGCACTACGACCGTTCCTGGCTGCGTGGGGACCTGCTGGCCGGGATCACGGTGGCCGCCTACCTGATTCCGCAGGTGATGGCCTATGCCGAGATCGCCGGTCTGCCACCGATAGCCGGGCTGTGGGCCATCCTCGCGCCGCTCGCGGTGTATGCGCTGCTCGGGTCGTCGCGACAGCTGTCCATCGGGCCTGAATCGACCACCGCGCTGATGACCGCGGCGGGTGTCGGTGCGCTGCTCGGGGCCGCCGGCGGGATCGATCGGTGGTCCGAGGTGGCCGCTCTGATGGCAGTGGCCGTGGGCCTGATCTGCCTGCTCGGCTGGGTCTTCCGGCTCGGTTTCCTGGCGAACCTTTTGTCGCGTCCGGTCCTGGTCGGCTACATGGCCGGGATCGCGGTGCTGATGATCACCAGTCAGTTCGGCAAGGTGACGAAGCTGACCATCGCCGGCGATCAGCCGTGGCAGCAGGTGTTCTCGCTGGTGTCGCAGCTCGGCGGCGCGCACCTGCCCACGGTGCTGCTGGCGGGGTGTGTGGGTGCGGGCCTGGTCGGCTTCCGGCACTGGTTGCCGACCTGGCCGGGGCCGCTGATCTGCATGCTCGCGGCCGCCGGCTGCGTCCGGTGGTTCGGTCTGGACGCCGCGGGGATCCGGCTGATCGGCGACGTCCCCCAGGGCCTGCCGGCGCCGCGGGTGCCCGCCCTGGATGACCTGGCCGTGCTCACCCTGCTGCCGTACGCGCTGGGCATCGCCGTGGTGGGTTACACCGACAACGTGCTCACGGCGCGAGCGTTCGCGACCAGACGCAAGGAGCGGGTGGACAGCAATCAGGAGTTGCTGGCGCTGGGTGCCGCCAATCTGGTCAACGGGTTCACCAACGGCTTCCCGGTGAGTTCCTCCGGCAGCCGGACGGCGATCGGGGACGCGATCGGCAGCCGCAGCCAGCTGTACTCGCTGGTCTGCCTGGCCCTGGTGATCGCGGCGCTGCTGGTGCTCGGGCCGGTGCTCGCCTGGTTCCCGACCGCCGCGCTCGGGGCGTTGGTGATCTACGCCGCGATCCGGCTGATCGATGTCGCCGAGTTGCGCCGGATCGCCCACTTTCGGCGCAGCGAGTTGCTGCTGGCGATCGCGACCACGCTCGGCGTCCTGACCTTCGACGTGCTGGGCGGGATCGGGCTGGCGGTGGGGCTTTCGGTGCTCGACCTGATCCGGCGGATCGTCAGCCCCCACGACGGCATCCTGGGCTTCGTCCCGGGGTTGGCCGGCATGCACGACGTCGACGACCACCGCGGCGCGGTGCAGTTGCCCGGGCTGGTGGTCTATCGCTACGACTCACCGCTGTTCTTCGCCAACGCCGACGACTTCCTGACCCGCGCGACCGCCGCCGCCGACGCTGCCGAGCCGGCCTGCCGCTGGTTCGTGCTGAACGCCGAGGCCAACGTCGAGGTGGACCTGACCAGCGTGGACGCGATGGAGACGCTGCGGGAGCAACTGACCGCGCGTGGCGTGACCTTCGCGCTCGCCCGGGTGAAATTCGAGTTGCGCGAGGAACTGACCGCGGCCGGCTTCGCCCAGCGGGTCGGCGCCGACCTGATCTTTCCGACCCTGCCCACCGCCGTTGCGGCCTACGCCGAGTGGTACCGGGACGAGTACGGTCACCCACCGCCGGGGATTCCGTTGCCCGCACGATAGGGAAACGCTGATCATCGCTGGTCGAGCTTGTCGAGACCCCTCTGACGCGGGGAGTCGCCGGAATCGCCCCATCCCGCCATCCCCGCGCCAAGCCGCGTCAGCCGCTGGCGACGGGTTTCGACTGGCTCAACCGACGAAACGACGCAGCGGCTCCGCACTTCCTTCGTCCCCTTCGGTCTCCCCGGCCGCGTGGTCGCGGTACGGGTCGTCCGCGGTCGCTCTCGGACCGTGTGGCATAATCACCTCCAGGACGAGCCTGCACAGCGGGCTCATTCGATCCGGCTCAGTCGAGGTGACAGCTCGCTGACACAGCCGACCCGACCGCGACGGCGACGACCGCGGGGGTTGATGGCTGACGGATCCAGTCCACAGGCTTTGCCACTTCGGTGGCCACACACCGCGCGGCGCCCCCTCGCCGCTGAAGGAGAGCACATGCTCGACACCGACTCACCCGCAGCCGACGACACCACCACCCCGGCGCAGCCACGACGGCGCCGCGCGGCCAGCCGCCCCGCCGGACCGCCGGTCGACCGGACCCGGCAGCCTGCCGCCACCGACCAGGCGCTGGAGCCATCCCTCGAAGCGGCTGCCCTGGATGCGGCCGGGCCGGCCGAGGTCGTCCACGAGGACACAGCGGCCGAGCCGGCCGAGGCCGTCCACGACGAGCCGGAGGCCGACGAGGACGCAGCAGCCGAGCCGGCCGAGGAGCCGCAGGTTTCCGGCCCGGACGACAGCGCAACGGAGCAGCCGCTCGTCGACGACCCGGCCATCGAGGCCGAAACCGCTGCCGACGATGCCGCGACCGGGGCCGACTCGCCGCCGGCGGCGTCCGCACCTGAGCCTGAGCCCGTGGGCGAGGCTGAGGCTGAGCCCGTCGACCTGGTGCCGGAGGCCACCGAGGAGGCCGATCAGAACCGGTCGGTGATCACCGAGGTGACGGTCGAGGCCGCTGCGGCAGAACCCGAGCAGCAGCCGCTCAGTCTCGGCGACCTGCCCACGCTGGACGAACTTGCCCCTCGCACCTCGGAGCCCCGCGGACGCCGCCGGCGCCGGTCGCCCGAGCCCTCGGGTTCGCCGGCCGCGGCGGAGGCCTCCGCAGCCGACCCGGTGGCCGAAAGCCTCGACGCGCTGAGCCGCAGCCGTGGTCGCCGGCGAACCAGGAAGAGCGAGTCCGAGGCGGCGGCGGCGCTGGACGAACTGGTCGCCGCTCTTGGCGGGCACCGCGCCGAGGAGCCCGAGGCTGGGACCGTCGAAGACCAGGCCGACCCCGAGGTGGCAGTCGCCGCCGAGGATTCGCTGCCGACCGAGATCGAGGTCGGCTCCGGCGAGGAGCCCGAGGACGAGGCGCAGGCCGAGCCCGACGCGGACGGCGACGACCAGGTCGATGCCGCTGACGAGGCCGGCGACGACGATGCCACCGATGACGACTCGGGCGAGGGCCCGCGTCGCCGCCGCCGCCGTCGTGGCGGACGCCGGCGCCGCCGTGGCGGTGCGCTGGAATCGGCCGACGAGGACGACAACGACGCCGCCGAGGCCGAGGCCGCGGTGGACGGCGAGGCTGAGGCCGACACTGAGGACGCCGCCGAGGCGTCCGACACCGAGTCCGACGCGGCGATCGAGATCGTCGAGGGCGGCACCTCGACCCGTCGGCGTCGGCGCCGCCGGCGCCGCGGCGAGGACACCACCGGCTCCGATGACGATCCCACCGACGTGGTGGTACGGGTCCGCCAGCCGCGCCGTTCGAAGGGCAACGACGAGGTGACCGGGATCGACGGCTCGACCCGGATGGAGGCCAAACGGCAACGCCGTCGCGAGGGCCGGGCCGCCGGACGCCGCCGGGCACCGATCCTCTCCGAGGCCGAGTTCCTGGCCCGCCGGGAAGCGGTGGACCGCACCATGTTGGTCCGGCAGGCCGACGACTACGCCCAGATCGCGGTGCTCGAGGACGGCGTCCTGGTCGAGCACTACGTCGACCGGGCGTCCGCGACGTCGATGATCGGCAACGTGTACCTCGGCAAGGTGCAGAACGTGCTGCCCTCGATGGAGGCCGCCTTCATCGACATCGGACGCGGCCGCAACGCCGTGTTGTACGCCGGCGAGGTGGACTGGGACGCCTTCGGCGTCACCGGCGGCGACCGCAAGATGGAGAAGGTGTTCAAGTCCGGGCAGAGCGTGCTGGTCCAGGTCAGCAAGGACCCGGTCGGCGCCAAGGGCGCCAGGCTCACCGCACACGTCTCCATCCCGGGCCGCTACGTGGTCTACTCGCCGAGCGGTCAGTTGTCCGGCATCTCCCGCAAGCTGCCCGAGGGCGAGCGGGCCCGGCTGAAGGGCATCCTCGACGAGCTGGTCGGCGACCGCGCCTCGGTGATCGTCCGGACGGCCGCCGAGGGCGCGTCCGAGGACGAGCTGGTCCGCGACGTCAACCGGCTGAAGGCGCAGTGGGAGGTCATCGAGAAGAAGGTCAAGGCCGGCAAATCGCCGACCCAGCTGTACGCCGAGCCCGACCTGACCGTCCGGATCGTCCGGGACCTGTTCACCGAGGACTTCGGCCAGCTGATCGTGGACGGCAACGGCAAGGGCGAGGACGCCTGGGACACCGTCGACGCCTACGTCAGCCATGTCGCTCCGCACCTGAAGGAGCGGCTGGTGCACTGGGACCGGTCCGAGTCCGGCGACCTGTTCGCCGCGCACCGGCTCGACGAGCAGATCGCCAAGGCGCTGGAACGCAAGGTGTTCCTGCCCTCGGGCGGCTCGCTGATCATCGACCGCACCGAGGCGATGACCGTCATCGACGTCAACACCGGCAAATTCACCGGTACCTCCGGAAACCTGGAGGCCACCGTGACGTCGAACAACCTGGAGGCGGCCGAAGAGATCGTCCGCCAGCTGCGGCTGCGCGATATCGGCGGCATCATCGTGGTCGACTTCATCGACATGGTGCTGCCGGCCAACCGCGAACTGCTGCTGCGCCGGCTGGTCGAATGCCTCGGACGCGACCGCACCCGGCACCAGGTCGCCGAGGTGACCTCGCTCGGACTGGTGCAGATGACCCGCAAGAAGATCGGCACCGGCCTGGCCGAGGCGTTCACCGTCACCTGCGAAACCTGCCACGGCCGCGGCTACCACCGGCATGAGACCCCGGTGGACACCCAGGCTCAGGCCGACGGCGGCGAACGCGAGCCCGGACGCCGCCGGCGCCACTGAGCCGTCGTCATTCCACCGCTCGCCTAACCATTTCGGGCTCGCTGAATTCAGCGAGCCTGAATAGTTGGGCGAGCGTTCGGCGGATCTGCGCGACACCCGCTGGATGACGGGCGCCGGACGTCGGAGCCGGTCGTATGGTTCTCCGTTGGAAGGAGACACCCCCGATGACCGCTACCGCCACCACTTCAGCTCCGCTCAACACCCCGGCACGGGTGATCACCGCCAGTCTGGTCGGCACCACCATCGAGTTCTACGACTTCTACGTGTACGCCACCGCCGCCGTCCTGGTCTTCCCGCAGCTGTTCTTCCCGACCGGCAATCCGACCACGGCGCTGATCGCGTCGTTCGGCGTCTTCGGGGCGGCCATGGTTGCCCGCCCGGTCGGCGCCATCGTCTTCGGTCACCTCGGTGACAAGCGCGGACGCAAGACCACCCTGGTGATCAGCCTGCTCACCATGGGCATCGCCACCTTCCTGATCGGCCTGCTGCCCACCTACGCCTCGGCCGGCTTGTTCGCGCCGCTGCTGCTGCTGATCCTGCGGCTGGCCCAGGGCTTCGCCCTCGGCGGCGAATGGTCCGGCGCGGCGCTGGTGGCCACCGAGAACGCGCCGGCCGGCAAGCGTGCCTGGTACGGGACGTTCCCCCAGGTGGGCGCCCCGCTCGGATTCATCATCGCCAACGGGATCTTCCTCACCATCAACGCCGCGCTGCCGCCGGCCGCGGGGGCGCTGCAATCCGAGGCCTTCCTCACCTGGGGCTGGCGGGTGCCGTTCCTGTTCTCGGCGGTGATGGTGATCGTCGGGCTGTGGGTGCGGCTCAAGCTGGTCGAGTCCGAGGCGTTCACGGCCGCCGAGAAGCGGGGCGCGATCCGCAAGCTGCCGCTCGGTACGACGTTCCGGTTCCACTGGCGCGAGGTGGTGCTGGGCACCTTCATCATGCTGGCCACCTATGTTCTCTTCTACCTGATGAGCAGCTTCACCCTCACCTTCGGCACCGCGAAAGCGGCCGGCGGCGGACTGGGCATCGGGTACACCCAGTTCGTGCTGATGCAGATCCTGGGGGTGGTCTTCTTCGGCATCTTCACCCTGCTGTCCGGACCGCTCGCCGACTCGATCGGACGCCGCAAGCTGCTGCTCGGCGTCACCGCGGCGATCGTCGTCTTCGGGGTCTGCTTCCCGCTGTTCTTCCGCGCACAGGGCGACCCGCTCTTCACCGGCGCGATGACCCAGGCAGGTCTGATCATCGGCTTCACCCTGATGGGCGCCACCTTCGGCCCGATGGGTGGCTTGCTGCCCGAGCTGTTCCCGACCAACGTCCGCTACACCGGCTCGGCGATCTCGTACAACGTGTCCAGCATCCTGGGTGCCGCGGTGGCCCCGATCATCGCGGTCGCGCTGTGGACCTGGGCGGCCGGCAGCACTTGGCCGGTCGGCATCTACCTCGCCGGCGCCGGCGTGCTGACCCTGATCGCGCTGCTGCTCACCCGCGAGACCAAGGACACCGACTATTCCGCGGCGTCGATCGAGGACGAGTTGGACGCGGGTGCCCGCGAGTCGGCACTGATCTAGCAAGCGCTGACCAATCGTGGTCGAGCGTGTCGAGATCTCCCTGGGACGGGATTCGACAGGCTCGACCAGCGCGCGACTCAGTGCACCAGCAGGCTGACCGCATGGATGGCCATGCCGGCCAGGCAGCCGACCACGGTGCCGTTGATCCGGATGAACTGCAGGTCGCGTCCGATGTGCAGCTCGATCCGGCGGGCCGCCTGGCGGCCGTCCCAGCGCTCGATGGTGTGGCTGATCACCGTGGACAGCTCCGCGCCGTAGGTGCGGACGACGAACGCGGCGGCGTCCGCGACCCGCGCGTTCACCCGGTTCCGCAGGGCCTCGTCCCGCTGCAGGGACTCGCCGAGGCGCTGGACGGCTCGGACGGCCCGCTGCTTCAGCTCGGACGCCTCGGCGGCGAGCGCGGCGTCCAGTGACGACTGCACGGTGCGCCACAGCCGGGCCACGGTCTCGGCGGTCTGCGGATGGCCGAGCAGCCGGTTCTTCAGCTTCTCGGCGCGCTCGGCGACCCCGGGGTTGTGCTGCAGGTCGTCGGCCACCTGCCGCAGTAGGTCGTCCAGTGCGGCGCGGGTCGGATGGTCGCGGTCGCTGCGGATCGCCCACAGCCACTCCATCGCCTGGTCGTAGGTCCAGCGGACCACTCGCCGATTGATGAACCCGGGCGCCCACTTGGGTGCCCGCTCGCCGACGATCCCGTTGAAGACGTCCGGATGCCGGCGCAGCCAGTCGTGCACCTCGCCGACGACCAGGTCGACCAGCCCGTGGTGGGCGCCGTCGTGGACTATCGCGTCCAGCAGGTCGCCCATGGTGCCGGCCAGCGGTTCCGATTCGAGTCGGGGCACGATGACGTCGGCCACCAGATGAGTGACGTCGTCGTCGGTGATCCGGCTCAACGCGACCCTGGCCAGCCGGGAGCCCTCGGCAACCACCCGGGTCGCATGGGTCTGGTCCTGCAGCCAATGCCCCATCCGGGTGCCGACATCGGTGGCGGCGACCCGTTCCCGGACGATCTCCTCGGTGAGGAAGTTCTCGGTGACGAAGGACTGCAGGTTCCGGGCGATGTCGTTCTTGCGGCGCGGGATGATCGCGGTGTGCGGGACGGGCAGCCCCAGCGGATGCCGGAAGAGCGCGGTGACCGCGAACCAGTCGGCCAGCGCGCCCACCATCGCAGCCTCGGCGCCGGCGTTGACGAACCCCCAGCCCGCCTGGTCGGCGACTCGCAGGGTGCTCAGATAGACCACCGCGGCCAGCAGCAGCAGCGACAGCGCGACCAGCTTCATCCGCCGGAGCCGCGACTCGCGATCGGCGTCGGTGAGGGTCAGCGGGTGGGTCACCGGGCCAGGATTACACGGCCGGACGGCTCCCGGCGGGACCGACCTGCGGTGGGGTGATCGCTGGTCGAGCGTGTCGAGACCACTGGACGGTCCGCGGGCCGACCGGTTTGGGTTCTCGCCGGCCGAGCGTGTCGAGACCCCGGACAGCAGCCCGGGCACCGGTTGGGTTCTCGCTGGTCGAGCGTGTCGAGACCCCGGACGGCACGGGGACGGGCGTCCGACACGCTCAATCCCGCGGTTGGCAGTCGGAATTGGTCCGAACTTGTGGTCGCCGGTCCGTACAGTGTGGGCGGAGACGATCACCCCAGGAGCATGATGTCCGACCCCACGTACAATCCGTCGCCCTACCAGAGCCAGGGCAACGGTCCGACGCAGCCGCAGCCCAGCTACACCCCGTACCCACAGCAACCGCAGGGCCCCTCGTACGCGGCGAATCCGCAGGGGTACCCGCCGCAGCCGAACCCGTACGGCGCCCAGTTGAGCCCCTACCATTCGCCGGGCAACCCGTATGCGCCGCAGGCGCTGGCGCCCTACGGCATCGATCCGCTCACCGGAGTGCCGTACTCGGACAAGAGCAAGCTCGTCGCCGGTCTGTTGCAGATCTTCCTCGGCGGCCTGGGCATCGGCCGGTTCTACCTGGGCAACATCGGCATGGCGATCGCGCAGATCGTGGTCACCTTCGTGACCTTCGGCGTTGGCGCACTGTGGCCGTTGATCGACGGCATCGTGCTGCTCGCGGGTAGGCCCCGCGACGTCGCCGGACGCCCGCTGCGGCCCTGACGCCGAGCCTCAGCGATCCTCGACCGCGATCCGCAGGGCGCGGGCGAGAAGTGGTCCGAGGCGGGACGCCTGGTCCTCGGCGAGAATCGCACCGGCCAGGCTCTGGGCGCCCTCCAGGCGATTCAGCCGGCCCACGTCCAGGCCGCGCAGATCGAGATGTTCAGCCTTGTGGTTACGGACATCGAGGTCTTCGATCACGCACTCCTGCAGGGCGACCCGCGCGGTGGTCGCGGCGGCCAGGTCGAGGGTGCCGATCCGGCAGCCGGAGAGCCGGACATCCGACAGCTTGGCTTCGCGTAGGTTCAGGTAACCGATCCGGACGCCGTCCAGGCAGACGTTGTTCCACTGGGAGCCGGACGCGTCCAGGACACCGATGCTCCCGCCGCTGACCGCCACCCCGCGCCAGTTGGACCGGGCGGCGTCCCAATCGATCACCGCCGGACCGGCGACTTCTACCTCACTCAGCCGCAACCGCGGTGAATGCAGCCGGTCCGTGGGCAGCCCGACGAGCCGGGAATCGGAGATCTCGGCGCCGGTCGCGGACGCCTCAGCGACGCTCCAGGACAGCAGCGCCTCCGCGTACGGCTCGCCATCGGCATCCGCACCCGCCTCGACGCCGCTCAACGCCGGCAGTTGCGGGGGAGCGACGCGTGGGGCGTCCGATCTGCTCATGGCACGTTGCGGCGCAGTTCGTCCAGCCACAGCGCCGCCGAGACATCGGACGGCATCCGCCAGTCCCCGCGCGGCGACAGCGAACCGCCGCGCACCACCTTCGGACCGTTCGGCATCGCCGACCGCTTGAACTGGGCGAAGCCGAAGAACCGGCGCAGGAACACCTCCAGCCACTTCTTGATCGTCGCCAGGTCATAGCCGACGCGTTTCTCGTCGGGGAAACCCGCCGGCCACTCGCCCCGGGCGGCGTCCGACCAGGCATGCATGGCCAGGAAGGCGATCGTCGACGGCGCGGTGCCGTGCCGCAGCACCTGGTAGAGGGTGAAGTCCTGCAGGTTGTAGGGCCCGATGGACGCCTCGGTCGACTGCGGCTTCTCGCCCGGCGTGGTGGGCACCAGCTCGGGGGTGATCTCGGTGTCCAGGATGGCGTCGAGCACCTGGCCGACTTCGGCGTCGAACTGGCCGGACGCGACCACCCAGCGGATCAGGTGCTGCATCAGCGTCTTCGGCACGCCGCCGTTGACGTTGTAGTGACTCATCTGGTCGCCGACGCCGTAGGTGCACCAGCCCAGCGCCAGTTCGGACAGGTCGCCGGTGCCGAGCACGATGCCGCCGCGCTGGTTGGCCAGCCGGAACAGGTAGTCGGTGCGCAGCCCGGCCTGCACGTTCTCGAAGGTGATGTCGTAGACCGGCTCGCCGTCGGCGAACGGGTGGTCCATCTCGGCCAGCATGGTTCGGGCGGTGCCGGTGATATCGAGGGTGGCGAAGGTGACGCCCAGCGATTCGGCGAGCCGGGTGGCGTTGTTCCTGGTGTGGTCGGACGTCGCGAAGCCCGGCATGGTGAACGCCAGGATGTCGGTGCGGGGGCGTCCGAGCCGGTCCATCGCCCGGGCCGCCACGATCAGCGCATGGGTCGAGTCCAGGCCGCCCGAGACGCCGATCACGATCTTCGGCTGGCCGATCGCCCGCAGCCGCTGCTCCAGCCCGCTGACCTGGATGCTGTACGCCTCGTAGCAGTCCTGGGCGAGCCGGGCCGGGTCGGACGGCACGAACGGGAAGCGGGCGACGTCCCTTCTCAGCCCCAGGTCACCGGACGGCGCGCCGAGCGTGAAGCCGACCCAGCGGAAGCCGTCCACCCGGTCGGCGTGGGCCCGCCGGTTGTCGTCGAAGGTGCCCATCCGGAGCCGTTCCTGGTGCAGCCGGCCGAGGTGGACATCGGCGATGGAGGCCCGCGGGCCGTCGGGAAAACGCTCGGATTCGGCCAGCAGGGCGCCGTTCTCGTAGATCATCGTCTGCCCGTCCCAGGACAGGTCGGTGGACGATTCCCCCTCGCCCGCGGCCGCGTAGACGTAGGCGGCCAGGCAGCGCGACGAGTTCGCCGCGCACAACTGGTGCCGCTCGACCGATTTGGCGACGGTGATCGGCGAACCGGACAGATTGGCCAGCACGGTGGCGCCGGCCAGCGCGGCCTCGGCGCTGGGCGGGATCGGCACCCACATGTCCTCGCAGATCTCCACGTGCAGCACGAAATGCGGGACGTCGTCGGCGGCGAACAGCAGGTCCGGTCCGAACGGGACGTCCACCCCGGCCACCCGGATCTCACCGGTGACGTCATCGCCCGGAGCGATCTGCCGGCGTTCGTAGAACTCCCGGTAGGTGGGCAGGTACGACTTCGGCACCACGCCCAGGATCGTGCCGCGGTGGATGACGATCGCGCAGTTGTAGATCCGGTGCAGGCTGCGCAGGGGTGCGCCGACGACCAGCACGGTGCCGAGGTCTGTGGACCCCTCTACGACGGACGCCACGGCGGCCTCCGCGGCGTCCAGCACCACGTCCTGGAGCAGCAGATCCTCGATCGAGTAGCCGGCCAAGCACAGCTCGGGGAAGACGGCCACAGCGACGCCGTCGGCGTCCAGTTGACGGGCTTGTTCCAGGACCGCGGCCGCGTTGACCTCGGGTTGCACCATCGCGATCGGCAGCGTGACGGCCGCCACCCGGGCGAAACCGTGGGCGTACAGATTGTGGAAGTCCATTCCGCTCCTTCTCGCGTCCGGGCCAGGTTCAGCATGTCAGATGGGATCGCCCGGTTCCCCCACTGACTCAGCGTCCGCCGTCCATCGGCCTTCGGCCGCGATTCTCCTGCCGGGACGCGACCAGGCGTCCGTGTTTGAATAGGCGCGTGGGCACCACCGACGACCGCACAGCCGGGCTGGCGGCTCGGGCTCGGGAGGTGGGCTTCGAACAATCCTCGACGCTGGCTGTCGGTCGGTTGCTGAGCGTTCTCGCTGCGAGCAAGCCCGGCGGGCGAATGCTCGAGCTGGGCACCGGTGTGGGCCTGGGTGTCGTGCATCTGCTTCGCGGCATGTCCGCGACGGCCACACTGGTCACAGTCGAACTGGATCCGGTTCTTTCGGGTATCGCCCAGGGCGAGATCGACGATCCAAGGGTCGAGTTCGTCGTCGCGGACGGCGGCGAATGGCTGGCCGCTCCGGCGCGAGCCGGCGAGTCGTTCGACCTCGTGTTCGCCGACACCTGGCCCGGCAAGTTCAGCGACCGCGACAAGGCGCTGGCACTGGTCGCGCCGGGCGGGTTGTACGTCGTTGACGACCTGGTACCCCAGCCGTCGTGGCCACCCGACCATCAGGCCAGAGTCGACGTCTTGACAAACGAACTCGGCGAACTCGACGGGTGGACGACGGTCAGGATCGACGACGCGACGGGCGTCATGATCTGCACCCGACTCCGGTGACCCAGTCATCCGAGGTGCAGGAGCCAGGGTCGAATTGCGGTCCCATCGAGCTGCCTGGGCTGCCGGCTACCAACGGCCGGCGAAGCTCGCCGCGCAACTGCCCGGTGAGGACGTCCCATCGAGTTGCCTGGGCCGCCGACTACCAACGGGAGGCACGCCGGGGCCCGGCCTGAGCCACGAAACCGACCTGATTGGCGACGGCTGCCAGGCGGGTCTGTTCGTCGTCGAGGTTGACCACGACCGCGTGGTCCCCGGCGAGCCTCGTCGCCAGCGTGCTCTTGTCGGCCTGGCGTGCGCCTTCGATGATCAAAACGGGAAGTGCCGCAAGTACTCAGCTGCGCGCGGTGCGGCGTGGCGTTCGAGCAGGGGTCTCCACGCAGCCACACCCAACGCGCAACTCGCCGTTTTGCGACCACGAACTCGCCGTTTTGCGGCCCCATCGGGATCCGTTCGACCGCCTTCTAGCGGCGCAATCCATGGTCGAGGGAACGCCATTGGTGACCAATGACCCGATCCTCCGCACCCTGCCTGGACTCCAAACGCGCTGGTGAGGCGTATCGCTGGTTGAGCTCGTCGAAACCCCTTGCCAGTGGGGTCTCGACAAGCTCGACCAGCGAGAGGTCAGCGCTTCCTCAGCTCAGGCTCCCGCCGGCCCTCCAGTGGCTACCCAGGCGCCTGGGGGAGTGTCGGGGACGTCCTCGTCGGTCTCGTGGGTCTGGTAGAGCACGAGCCCGCGAGCCTGGTAGTTGGTCAACGCGGCGGGGCCGTCCAGGGTGCAGGTGTGCACCCAGACCCGCGCTGCGGGTGGCAGCCCATGGCGCACCGGTAGCGACCAGGCGGCGGCGATGCCGTGTTCGAGCATCGGGCCGCCGAGACGGCGTCCGAGGGCGTACTCGGCGAGTCCGAAATAGCGGATCTCGACGTGGCTGCCGTCCGATTCGACGACCGGCTGCAACTGGACGTAACCCAGCGGAACCCCCTCGCCGTAGAGGATCCAGAACTCGGTGCCGGGCACCGACAACTCGTCCAGCCACTGCTTACGGGACCAGCCGAGCCGGTCGTTCCAGTTCCAGTTGCCGCCCACGAGCGCGTAGAGGAACCGGGCGTATTCGGGGGTGATGCCGTCGGCTCGCTCAAACCCGACGCCTTCAGGCCACGGACGCGGCGCGTCCGGGCTGGGTTTGACCATCTGCAACGACCAGGTGGTGACTCTCATGGCACAAGTCTCGCGCCTGAGGGTCGGTTCGTCCGGTGCCGTCCGGTTCGGTGCGCGGGACGATCAGTCCCCGCCACCGCCGCCGAAGTCGCCACCGCCGAAGCCGCCCCAATCGCCACCGCCGAAGCCGCCGCCCCAGTCGCCACCGCCGTCGGACACTGACGAGAAGTCGCCGTCGAAGCCGCCCGAGTCGCCGAATGCGCTGCCGGCGTCCGCGCCGAGGGAGTCGATGGCGCCGGCGTCGAACATGCCGCCCGCGTCCCCGAAGGCGTCGCCGAGCGAGCCGATGTCGCCCACCCCATCGATGCCGTCGAGGGCCGAGAACATCGCCAACGAGAACATCGCGTCACTCAACCCCCAGCCCATCACGCCTAGCCAGACGAGATCGAAGTCGTCGTCGTAGCCGTCGTCGCGGGCCTGGGCGGCCAGGTCGCCGAAGACCTTCACCCAGTGCGCCGCGACCCCCAGCATGATCGCCCAGGGCAGGTACTTGGAGAAGATGCCGGCCGCCTCCTCGTAGGAGAACTGCTCCTTCTCGGCGGTCTCCAGGTAGCGCTTGAAGCCCAAGGTCTGGACGCGCAGAGCGGTGCCCTCGGCGGTCCGCACCGGACGCTGCCCGGTCCGGCTGCCGATCAGCACACCGCCGAGCGCGGCCAAGCCGCCGGCCGCCATCAGGCCGAAGCTACTGGTGCCGAAACCGGCCAGGAGCAGCAGTCCGGCGACGATCCAGACCAGCCGGACGGGCTGCATGCCGGTCACCTGACGGAAGTAGCCCAGCTCGTAGGAGTCATTGGCCAGCGCGTACTGATGATCGCCGATGGCGTGATTGCCCTGCCGCGGCAACTCCGAGAGGCGCACGTCGGAGCCCTGGATGAACAGGTCGTGCAGCAGCGTGCGCTCGGCCGGATCCAGCGGATCGGCCGGCGCCCGGTCGGCGACCCGAAGCTCCCAGTCCTTACCGCCGCGGGAGCGGGGGCTTTCCACCACCGTGACGCTGAGGTGCCCGCGGGCGGCGAGATCGATGATGGTCGCCATCACGTCGCGGGTCTCCGGCTTGCCGTCGACCACGGTGCCGGCCAGCCCCGGACGAATGCCGCGGGGCGGGTTGAAGGCCACCGCGATCTCGCCGGAGTACTCCGGTCCGGACGGCACCGGAACCCGCGTCTCCGGCTGGCCGCCTACGGGGGTCAATCCAGGGATCACGCCGGCGAACATCTCGTCGGCGAACTTCTGTCGCTGCGCCCGCCAGGCCCACACCAGCAATACCACCACGCCGAGCGCGGCCACGATCGAGAGCACGGTCATGCCTCCATAGTGGCAGGTGCCGCGGCATGGTCGGTCGCGGCACAATGCCGCCATGTCCGTGCTGACCGTCGAGACGCCGCTGGGGCCGTCCAGGCTCACCGTGCACCCCGCCGCCGAGCCGCGGGCTGTGCTGGTCCTCGGCCACGGGGCCGGTGGCGGAATCGGTGCGTTCGACCTCGTCGCGCTGGCCGTGGAACTGCCCCGGCGGGGGATCGCCGTGGTGCTCCACGAGCAGCCCTGGCGGGTTGCCGGCAAGCGGATCGCCGTCCGTCCACCGATGTTGGACGAGGGCTGGCGTCCGGCGCTGGACGTGGTGCTCGCGCTGTTCCCCGGGCTCTCGTTGTGGGTGGGCGGCCGCAGCGCCGGCGCCCGGGTCGCCTGCCGGTGCTTCGATGAACGCCAGGCCGGGGTGGTCTGCCTGGCCTTCCCGCTGCATCCGCCGGGCAAGCCCGAGGCGTCCCGGATCGCCGAACTCGCCGGGGTCGCCGGACCGGTGCTGGTCGTGCAGGGGGAGCGGGACCCGTTCGGTTCGCCCGACGACGTCCGGACGGCGGCCGAGCAAGCCGGGGGAGCACAGCCTCAAATCGTCGCGGTGCCCGGGGTGCATTCCTTCAACCGCGGCGCGGTGCCGCGAGTCGTGGCCGCGGTCGCTGGGTTCCTGACCTGACCATCCCGAAAATCCACTGGTCGATTGCTCAGAAGGGCGCGACACGCCGGGGCGGCGCGATCGACCAGTGGTTTTTCGGGATGACGCTGGCTCACCCCCGCTGGCTGAGCCTCGCCAGGGCTAGCGTGGCCTCGATCAGCGTGATCATTTCGGCAGGTTCGTTCGTGGCCGAGGCCGGCAGCACGAGGACCCGCCAGCCCGCCGCGGCCATCCGAGACCAACGCCACCGGTCACGGGCGAACGCTTCGGGCTTGCTGTGGAACTCCTGCCCGTCGATCTCGACGATCACCCGAAGCTGCGGGAAGGCGATGTCCGCGAAGTAGGTGTGGCCGAATACCTTGACCCGGTGATTGGTGGTCCAGCCGTCGATGCCAGCGGCCCGCAGTGCTCGATGGGCCGCGCGTTCGGCCTCTGACCAGGGCTGATCCCGGGAGTCGATGAGCAACGTGCGGCGATGTAGGTTGCCACGCCTGCCCGTCGTGAGTGCGAGTGCCTGCCACAGCATGGGCAAAGTCACCTGGCGTAGCCTGAGGGCCTCATCGATTACCCGACCACCCATGCTCGGCAGCAGGTCGAGAACCGAGAGAGCCGGGCTGGCGATGCGCACCGGTCCGCGTTCGACGACGAGTTCGGGTGGGACGATGCGGTGCTGAATGCGGTACTGCCGCCAGGCGAGCGACCGCGAGCCCACCGCGACGTCCACCTGGTCGACGTGGCATTCCGGCCACCACAACAGTCGCGCGGCTGCGGCGCCGACCACCACGCAGTCCGGCTGGTAGCGGGCGGCGGCGAGTGCGAGCGTCTCCAGATCGGGCGCGGGTGCGGTGTACACGCCAGGAAGCGCGGCGATCAGTTCACCGGTCTCGAGACAGTGGTCGATTTGACGGCGCAGTTCGCGGTGGTCCCGGCGGCGCAGGACGCGGTGACTGGCGAGGGTTTCGGAAAGTATGGTCTTCACACCCTAGAAGGCACAATTTCGGCCCCGTTTGTGAGCGCCGGCGGAAAATCCCGGCAGATCTTTCCCCGCCTCACCCGCCGCACGCTGGGGGCAACCGCCGATCGACGCCGAGGAATGCAGCTCTGACGAGGCGGATTCGGCACCCGGTCAGGAGGGTGTCGGGCCTTGCCTCACCAGCCTGCGCCATAGCACTGGAAGGTGGACAACAGATCCGGGTGCTTCGCCGTTGCGGCGGCCAGAGCGTCCGCGGGCGGCAGGCCACGGGCCAGTTCGGCATGCATGTCGGGCAGGATCGCCGCAGCGACTTCGTCCGACACGCTCGCCGGGGACGCGATCACGCAGCGCGCCCCCGCATGCAGCCAGGCCGTGGTCAGGCCGAGCAGTTCGTCCCCGCGTCGGATCGTGGTGGCCCCGACCTCGCAGGCGGACAGAATGACCGTCTCGGGTACTTGCGGCAGTTGGTCGAGGTCGTAGCCGTACCACGGCCCGTCCACCAGTTCGAGGTTCGAGAACAGCGGGTTGTCGACCACGTGGTGGCCGTGGGCGGCCAGGTGCAGCAGGTCGACCCGTCCGGCGAGCTCGCTGACCGCCGAGGCGGTGGCTGCCGCACCGGTCAGCGGGGCCGCACCCGGCCAGTGGGACGCCGCGACCTCCACCTCGTGCTCGGCCCTGGCCAGCCGGGGGCCGGCGACCAGGCCGGCGGTCGCGAACTCGTGGGCGGAGGCCCCCCTGGCCACCCATTCCGACGCGCTTCGGGGGATCGTCACCGCACGCGTGCTCAACGTCGGCATCAGCGTCCAGGCGACGCCGGAGAAGATCCCGGTGGGATTGACCACCACCCGGCGAGTGCCGAGCCGCTCACGGACGGGATCGAAAAGCACGCGATCAAGCCCGGCCAGCCGCTCCCGCAGGCCAGCAAGCACACTATCGGCGATCATCGGGGGCAGGTCGGCCGCGGCCATGTCGAGGTCGGCGGGCAGCCCGGACAACGCGGCCCGGATGTCATCAGTGGGTGCGATCCGCAGCAGATCCGCGGAGTCGGCGGCAACCACCAACATCCAGGCCCAGCCATCGGTCGCAAGCGGTGCGATCAAGGTGGCCTCAACACGGGCCAGCTCTGCCTGGAGTCGATCGAGGCCGACGATGGACTGCACCGTCGCCGACCCGCGATCGGTCCAGGATCGCCTCCGGACACGGTCGAGAAGTTCGGCCTGGCGCTCCGCCTCGGCAGTTCCCGGTTCGGGACGCCGTTGAGCGAGCACCCGCAACTCGGTGAGATCGGCGGACGCCTCGGGATCCGCCGGAGGACGCAGCGGAACGATCCGGGTCGACACGGCGTCCAGCCACTCCACCCACTCGTAGACCAGCTGCGGCCGGCCGGTGCCGACGGCCAGCGCCAGCCCGCGCTCGGCCAGCCGTTCGCCGTGACTCACCGTCGCGGTCTGCAGGTCGAGGCTGCCGAAGGTGGACTGCCACTGGTGCAGCTCATCCAAGCCTGCCCGGAGGATGGCCAACGCCTCGCGGGGCGAGCGCCGCCCCAGCGCACGCACCTCGTAGGAGAGCAGCCGGGTCTGCAGACCGGCGTCCGCGGGCACCCGCAGGCGGGGCGTGGCGGCGCCGGCGGCAATCCCGGCCTTGGCCGCATAGACCCGCAGCCAGACGGCATCGCGACCCATGCCCTGCCGCGCAAGCCGGTCCGCGATCCGCCGGGCCACCCGATGATCGCCGCGGCCGCTCTCGATCCGGCCCGCCTGCTCCACGGCCTCGCAGTGCAGGGCCCACGCCGGGACGCCCAACTGCCGGAACCGACGGGCCGCCCGGCGCGCCCAACGGATGGCGAGCGCTGGGTCATCGACGACCCAGGTGCGAGCCAGGACGAGCTCCGCCTCGGCTTGGGCTCGTCGCCATCCCTTGCGGCCCAGCAGTTCGGCGGCCTGTTGCAGGTTGCGCCGACCCTCATCATGCATCCCCGCCGCCAGCAACGCCTCCCCGCGATCCTGATCTGAAACCGCCGCACTCTCCAGCGAGATCGGGCGCATCACGACGGCGGCCGCGTCCATCAGGCGAACGGCTCGTACCAGCTCTCCGTCCATCATGGCCGCGTACCCCAGGTTGTGCCGGGTCTTTGCCGCAAGCACCTCGGCTCCGGCATTGTCGAGCGCCGAGGAAGCAGCCTCGTAGTCCGCGATCGCCGCCCGGATGGAGCCCTGCTGAAGGTGCATGTTCCCGCGGTTCATTCGCGCCCGACCTGTTTCCTCGGGGCTGTCGGCGAGCAGCGGGATGGCCTGTGCGAAGTCTGCGAGCGACTGACGTGGTTCACCGAGCCGGGTGTGGATCAGTGCGCGCTGCGCAAGCAGCTTGCCCACCTCGACATCCGGCAGGGACTCGCGACGACTCAAGGCCTCATCGACGTGTGTCAGGCCCGCCCTGGGGTCACCGAGTTCTGCCTCCACGAACGCCAGCGTTCCCTGGATGATCGCCCGGACGAGGTCGGTGTCGGCGCGCGCCAAGGCCTTCAGCAGCAGCGCACGAGCCTGGTTGAAGCGCCATGCGGTGTTGGCGGCCCGAGCGCGCTCATGCAGTTCAAGGGCCGTCAACACCCCCTCATGGTGCCACGATGTCTGAGACCTCAGACACAGCCTGCCATGCTCGCTTCGTGACGCTGGCGCGGTGCGCCTCTTCATCGGCGGGCATCGTGGACGCCAGACGCTGGGCGATCCGACCCGCGACGAGCGGCGCCGAGAACGACGTCCCGCTCCAGACTGCGAACTGCCCGGTGAAGTCGTCCGGGTCGATGTTCTCGCGAATGTGGCCGTCGTACCTGATCCGGGCCTGGGGCAAGTAGCCGCCCTGGAAGGCTGGGATGGTACTCATCACCGAGGCGCCGGAGGCCCAGGCCCGAACCCACGGACCGGTGTTGCTGAACAGCGCCTCGGTCGAGTTCGGATTGAGCGCGCCGACGGAGACGATCGGAAGCCGGAACGAATCGACCATCTCGGGGACACCCGGGCCCGGACGCCAGGGGCCGAGTGCCGCGGGGTACTGCGGGCGTGCCGTCGACTCGTTGCCGGCGGCGCAGACCACGGTCACCCCCATCACGCCGAGCGAGCCGAGCAGGCCGCCCAGCAGGTGCTCGGTCAGGGTGTCGTCGCTGGATTCGTGGAAGAAGCCGAGCGACAGGCTGAGCACGTCGACGCGCAGGCCGCCTGCTTCGCGATCGAAATACTTGCGGACCAGATCGACCAGGCCGATGAGCGCTGTGAGCACGCGCGTCTCGGGAACCGGACCTTCGGATTCGACGATCCGCCACGAGAAGATGTCGGCATCCGGGCAGGCCTGGTGGATCAATCCGGCGATGAACGTCCCGTGGCCCGAGTTCGTGTCGAGTTCGCCGTCGAGAGCTCCGGCCAGGTCCCCGCCGACCTCGGGGTCGGAGTTCGGATCGAGCGGGATCAAGCTCGGCGTGTCCTCGGTCACCACGGCGTCCAGCCAGGGATGTTTGCCGACGCCGGTGTCCATGATCGCCACATGTGGCCGCACTGCGCACTTCTCGTGGCGATTCGGCGGATGCCCGATGAATGCGACCGGCTGGCGTCCACCGGAGCCCTGCCGCGCATAGCTGGACGGTGCCCCGTGCGGGTCGAACATCGGGTGGGGGTCGAACATCGGGTGTGGATCGAACATCGGGTGCGGGTCGAACATGGGGTGCGGGTCGAACATGGGGTGCGGGTCGAACATCGGCGAGGTCATCATCAGGTGGTCCAGGCCGACCCCGACCAGCGCCTTCACCCCAGCCTCGGCGCGGGCCAGTTGCAGCAGCACCCAGGCGTCCGGAGAGGACGCGGCGACGCCCGGCGAGACGCCGAGCAGCAGCCGGGCCATCCCGAGCGTGATCCGCTTCGCCGGATCATTCGGATCGGGTGTCGTCACCCGGGGAGAGTCGAAAGTCTCATCGACCCGAACCGTCCAGCCCTTCAGCCCGCCGACCTTCTGCAGGATCGGTAGCACGGCTTCGAGCCGATCCAGGGCGACCAACAGCGACGTCCCGACGTAGACCGTGGGTCGTGGCGTGATCCCTTCGACCTGCATCGCGGTGCCCGGGTCGAGCACCCGGCCGGACAGTGGTTCGATCAGCGATCGTGGCGGCACCACCGGGTCCCGGTCCATCGGATCGCGACGAGGAGGTGGGGCCACTTCCGCTTCTCATCCGGCTGCTCGTCGGCGGGGGTGCTGTAGTCACTCACGGGGGGTCCTTCGGTCGGGATCAGATTTCGAAGAGCGTGGTGCGAAAGGCGTCGGAGTCGCCGCCGGCCAGGTCGAGGCGGGTCAGCCCCGGCGGCACCGCGGCGAACTCGAAGCGGCCGTGCGCACCGACCGGACAGGTGTGACTGCCCTGCTCCTGCCACAGCGAGGCGGTCAGTTCGACCAGTTCGCCCTTGGCGTCCGCGGTGCGGGTGACCCAGCCGTCGATCCGCCGGTGACCGGCGTCGGCGGGGCTGATCCGCAACAGCACGGTGACGCCGGCGGCGGTGAACTCCATCACGAGCTTCTGGTCGTCGCCGCTGCGGACGCCGGCCAGCTGCTGGGAGCGGTGCACCATGGTGAGCAGCTCGTATTCCAGGTCGAGATCGTCCACGGCCAGGGCGACCAGGACGCGTTCGGTCAGCCCGGACGGCGGCGGGTCGAGTTCGTCGTACATGCGTTTGATGGCGACCAACAGGGGGTCACGTTCCTCGGCGTTCACAGTTGGCCACCTTTCTCCAGCGAGCTGCGCAGTTTGTCGAGGCAGCGGCGCCGGGTCGGGCCAATGCTGCCGATGGGCATTCCCAGGTTCTGGGCGAGGCCCGCATAGTCGGGTCGGTCGTCGTAGGCGACGATGCGCAGCAGCCGCTGGCACCGCTCGTCGAGCGTCCGTACGTGGGTCCAGAGCGCCGATCCGGCCAGCTCTTCCAGGGCGCTGGTCTCGGCCGCCACCGACGGGGGCAGCCCAGCGGCCAGCTGGGTGTCCTCGACCGCGGTCGCCTTGCCGTCGGAGGTCTTGGTCCGCCACGCCGTACGCCGGGCGGTGGTCAGCAGCCACCCCCCGATCGCCGCCGCCTGAGTCACCTGGTGACCGTTGCGAACCAATGCCAGCCAGGTGTTCTGGACGGCGTCCTCGGCCGCTGCCTGACTCAACCCGTACGCGCGCACCGTGTGCCACAGCACCGGTGTCATCAGCCGGACGAGCTCATCGAGGGCGGCCGACTCGCCGCCCTGCCAGCGCTCGAAGCAGGCGGCAGCCCGAACCCAGACGGAAGCTTCCGTCGCGTCCGAACGGCCCGCCACATCCGATGCAGCCATCAGCGTCCCTGTTCCCACATGCGTCATGAGACGCACGCTGTCCCGTTGATACCGCGCAGCGTGAAATCGCTGCTCACCGCTAGAGGTGTGGTCAGAACCTATCGCGTCGAGGCTTGGTGCGGGCAGGGCAGACTGGCTGCATGAGCGAGACTGAACGGACACTGCTGCCCTCGATCAGCTCCCGGGCCTGGGAACACCCCGCCGACCGCGGCGCCCTGGTGGCGCTTCGCAAGCTGCGCGGCTTCGACATCATCCTCAAGCAGTTGTCGGCCTTCCTCAACGAGCGCGCCGTGCGGATGCTGCTGCTCGGCTCCGCGGTGCGAGCCGATGAGCGACAGTTCGCCCGGGTTCATCGGCTGTACCGCGAGGCCGGCGAGGTGCTGGACGCGGGGGTGCTGCCGGAGTTGTTCATCCGGGCGGATCCGACCATCAACGCGATGGCGATCGGTCTGGACAAGCCGGTGATCGTGCTGAACTCCGGTCTGGTCGACGTGATGGACGACGACGAGTTGCGCTTCGTGCTGGGCCACGAACTCGGCCATGTGCTGAGCGGACATGCCGTCTATCGGACGCTGCTCGGCGCGCTGCTGGCGCTGTCCGGCACGGTGTTCGCGCTGCCGCTCGGCGCGCTCGGCGTCCGGGCGGTGATCGCGGCATTGCTGGAGTGGCAGCGCAAGTCGGAGTTGTCGGCCGACCGGGCCGGCCTGCTCGCCGGGCAGCAGAGCGAGGTCGCGCTCCGGGCGCATATGAAGATGGCCTCCGGTGGCCGGATCGATGAACTGGACTCCGAGGCGTTCCTTGCCCAGGCCGACGACTATCACGCCAATGACGATGTCCGCGATCTGTTGCTCCGGGTGCTGCTCGTCGAGAGCCAGACCCACCCGTTCGCGGTGGTCCGGGCCGGTGAGCTGGACCGCTGGGTGAAGTCGGGGGAGTACCAGGCGATCCTCGACGGCAGCTACCCGCGGCGCGAGGACGACGCCGGTGCCAGCATCTCCGCCGAGGCTGCGGCGGCGGCGCGGCACTACTCCGAGGAGTTCGGACGCCTCGACGAAAGCCTGGGACGCGTGTTCGCCGACCTCGGCCACGGGCTCGGGCAGGCGCGGGACTGGCTGGCCGACCGGCTGCGCGACCTCTCCGAGCCGCGTCGCCGCGACGACCGTGATCGCGGTGACGGTGATCGTGGCAAGCGGTCGGGTCCGCAGGGCTGGTGATCCCGGCAGCTGGTCGATCGTCGAGCACCGATTTCCGCGCTCGATTCGCACTCAAACGTCAAAGCCGGGCTCATTCTGCGATCGAGTGCGGATATCAGTATTTCTGGTGTCGATGAAATTTGTGGAGATCAGGCCAGGGAGCTGTGGAAGTCAGGCCAGGGAGCGGGCCAGGAAGTCCAGGGTGCGGGTCCAGGCCAGCGCGGATGCCTGCGGATGGAAGAACATCGGGTGGGTGTTGTCGAAGGCATGGTCCGCGCCCTCGTAGGTGTGGAACTCCACCTCGCCGGCACTACCGCTGAGTGCTTCGTGAACCTGCTCGACGACGGCGGGCGGGAAGAAGCTGTCGGCCAGCCCCCAATGATGCAGGCTCGGGCAGTCGATCTTCGGCGCCAGTTCGAGCAGGCTCGGGATCGCCGAGCCGTAGTAGGCCACCAGGGCGTCCGGAGGATTGTGGGCGGCCACCTGAAAGCCCAGCCCGCCGCCGAAGCAGAAGCCGAGGATCGCCACCTTCCCAGTCACCTCGGACGCCGCGCGGAGCGCGTCCAGGGTCGCGGAGGCGTCCGCTGTGGTCTGCTCCCAGTTCAGCCGCTGGGATGCGCCGATGCCTTCCTGAAGGTAGCTGGGACTGCTCTCGTCGAAAGTCATCCGGCCTTGCCGGAAGTACAGCTCCGGCGCCAGGACGACGTAGCCGGCATCGGCCAGGTCGGCACAGCGCTGCTCGATGTAGGGACTGACGCCGAAGATCTCCTGCAGCACCAGAACTCCCGGGCCGCCGCCGGAGGCGGGCAGCCAACGGTGCACGGGAAGGTTTCCGTCCGCACGGACCACGTCGATGACATCGCTCACCCGGCTCATCCTGCCGCAGCCCGGAGCCCGGTGGCTGCACCGAACCGGGGGAGTGTGAATCCTGGTGTCGAGTCGTGCACGGTCCTACGATGGCCGCGACAAGTCGATCAACACCTGGATGAACAGGAGCGCCGCATGGCAGGGAAATTCGAGGTCTACCAGGACGCCTCCGGCAAGTACCGGTTCCGGCTCAAGGCGGGCAATGGCGAGGTGGTCGCCACCGGACAGGCCTACACCAGCCTGTCCGGCGCCAAGGACGGCTGCGCCGCGGTGCAGCGGGCCGCAGCGGGCGCGTCCGTGGTCGAGGTGTCGGACTGAGGAGCGACGCAACCAGGGGCACGCCCGAACGATGAGGAAGTCGTCGGGCGTCCCGGGAAGGGGCTCGAGCGGACTCGACCGATGACGATCGAGTGCTCGGTTTGACCCTGTTCGGGATGGACACGTAGTCTTGACCCTCGGTGCCCGCGGGCCTGTCGGCAGTTCGGTTTCGTTCCGGACCGCCCGTCCGGGTAGGCACTGCATTCATCGAGATCGAAGAGAGTGGGTCAGGCGTGTACGCGATCGTGCGCAGCGGCGGACGCCAGCACAAGGTTGCAGTCGGCGACGTCCTGGATATCGACCGGGTCGATGCGGCGGTGGGTGACAGCGTGGCGCTGACCCCGCTGATGCTCGTCGACGGTGAGTCCATCACCACCGAGGCGAAGAAGCTGGCCAAGGTCAGCGTCAGCGCCGAGGTGCTGGGTGAGATCAAGGGCAAGAAGATCCGCATCCTGAAGTACAAGAACAAGACCGGGTACAAGAAGCGCCAGGGACACCGGCAGAAGTACACCCAGGTCAAGGTCACCGGAATCGAAGGCTGAGGTAGCACGCGATGGCACACAAGAAGGGCGCATCCAGCTCGCGCAACGGGCGCGACTCCAACTCCCAGCGGCTCGGCGTGAAGCGCTTCGGCGGCCAGGCCGTCAACGCCGGCGAGATCCTGGTCCGTCAGCGCGGCACCCACTTCCACCCCGGTGAAGGCGTCGGACGCGGCGGCGACGACACGCTCTTCGCGCTGCGTCCCGGTGTCGTCGAGTTCGGCACCCGGCGCGGCCGCAAGGTCGTGAACGTGGCGCTCGCCGAGTGACGCTGCGGTAACCGATTTCGAAAGGGCGGCCCCGGACGGGGCCGCCCTTTCGCGCGCCATCGGTCGCCCGGGCCGCCGGGACGCAAGACTGCTCCCCGGGGTTCC
The DNA here is from genome assembly GCF_047602385.1 of Micropruina sp. Lineage (GTDB taxonomy): Bacteria > Actinomycetota > Actinomycetes > Propionibacteriales > Propionibacteriaceae > Micropruina. Next base: position 60,931 of record NZ_JASGHL010000004.1, on the reverse strand, counting down.
TACGCCGCCGCGTCCGGAGCGGTCCGCCGGTGGCACCTGGGCCAGTGCGGCCGATGTGCGAGGATGGCGGAAATCCACACTCGTTGGAGGCACCGGTGCCACTGAGATTGAGGCGTGGCATCACCCTGATGGCCACCGCGGCCACCCTGTTGCTGACCGGCTGCACGGTGGCCGGCACCGTGGAGGTGCGCTCGAGCGACGAGGTGGTCGTCGATCTCACCTTCCGCAACGACTCGCTGACCGACTACCGCTGCGAGCCCGAGTTCTTCCGGGACATCTCGCTCACCGTCGAAGCCCGCACCGACGACCGGGGCGAGGCACTTTGCGCGGTCCGGGGTGTCGTCCATCCGGAACGGCTCCGGCAGTTCCTGAACGTGACTCACGCCGGCGAGTTCGTGGCCGTCTCGGTCAACCCGCTGGGCGTCGCCCCGGGCGGGGAGCAGTCCGCGGAGGTCTCGCGATCGTCGATCGGCGGACTCGACGTCACCGTCCGGTTTCCCGGCCAGGTGCTGACCACCACCGGTGAGGCGGACGGCAGCACCGCGCGGTTCCGCGATCCGAAGCAGCTGGTCAGGCCGTACGGGCTGGCCGCGGAGGCACTCAATCATGCTGGGCCGTCCTGGTCGGTGGTCGGGCCGCTGGCCGGTTGCCTGGTTGGAGTGGCCGGCACGCTGCTGTGGCTGACAGCTCGGCGGCGTCGGCACTCGCTCGCCGAGCCGCCGGCCGGCGCTGCATCCGACCAGATCGACGGGGCCGACCCGGAGGGGATCGCCGAGTCGGTATCGGCGCCGGACGCGCCGGCCGACAGCAGTCCGGATGGCCCGGGAGGGGCACGTCGAGAACCGGCGCCGGTCGAGCCGCCGGCAGACCGGGCCGGTCCGCTGTCCGCGCGTCGGCGTCCGGACGATTCGATCTGGGCGCCGCCGGTCGATCCCTGACCGGCCCGCCGAACCGGGCCGCAGGACGGCCCGCGCATGCGCCTGCCCGGCGGCTGTGGGAACATGAGAGACGGTCCCCACGCCCAATCGCCCTAATCCGGAAGTCTTGCCATGGCCATTCCCTCGTTCGTCGACTCCGCGACCCTGACGGTCGCCGGAGGCAACGGCGGGCACGGTTGCGCGTCCATTCACCGGGAGAAGTTCAAGCCCCTCGGCGGCCCGGACGGCGGAAACGGCGGTCATGGCGGCTCGGTCATCCTGCGGGTCGACCCCGGGCTGACCACTCTGGTCGAGTACCACCGGCAATCCCAGCGACGCGCCCCCAACGGCCAGCCCGGCAAGGGCGATCACGCCAACGGCGGCAACGGCGACGATGTCGTGTTGGTGGTGCCGGACGGCACCGTGGTCAGTGACGCCGACAGCGGCGAGATCCTGGCCGACCTGGTCGGCACCGACGCCGAGGTGGTGGTGGCCGCCGGGGGACGTGGCGGGCTGGGTAACGCGGCGCTGGCGTCCGCCAACCGCAAGGCACCCGGTTTCGCACTGCTCGGCGAAGAGGGCGAATCGCGCCGGATCACCCTGGAACTCAAGGTGCTCGCCGATGTCGGGCTGGTCGGCTTCCCGAGCGCCGGCAAATCCTCGCTGATCGCCGCGATCAGCCGGGCGCGTCCGAAGATCGCCGACTACCCGTTCACCACGCTGGTGCCGAATCTCGGCGTCGTGGTCGCCGGCGAGGTCACCTTCACCGTCGCCGACGTGCCCGGGCTGATCGAGGGGGCGTCCGAGGGCCGAGGTCTCGGTCATGACTTCCTGCGGCACATCGAGCGTTGTCAGGCGATCGTTCACGTCATCGACTGCGCCACCTACGAGCCGGGACGCGACCCGCTCACCGACCTGGACGTGATCGAGGGCGAACTCGCGGCGCACGGCGGGCTCGAGGACCGGCCGCGGATGGTCGCGCTGAACAAGGTGGACGTCGGCGACGCGGCCGAGCTGGCCGAGATGGTCCGGGCCGATGTCGAGGCCCGTGGGCTGCCGGTGTTCGCGGTGTCCACCAAGACCGGCGAGGGACTGCGCGCGCTCACCTTCGCAATGGCCGACCTGGTCGTCCGCCGCCGGGCCTCCGCGCCCAAGCCGGAGCCGAAACGGATCGTGATCCGGCCGGCGCCTGTCGCCGGCGGGCCGGAGTTCAGCATCCGGCGGCAGGGCGACGGCGAGGGCGGCTTCGTCTGGCGGGTCCGTGGCGAGAAGCCCGAGCGCTGGGTGCGGCAGACCGATTTCGGCAACGGCGAGGCGGTCGGGTACCTGGCCGACCGGTTCGCCCGGCTGGGCATCGAGGACGAGTTGCTGGCCCAGGGTGCCCGGGCCGGGGACGCGGTGGCGATCGGCTCGGGCGAGCATCCGGTGGTGTTCGACTTCGCCCCGCAGGTCGAGATCGGTGCCGAGTTGCTGTCCCGGCGCGGCGAGGACCAGCGGCTGTTCACCGAGCGCGAATCGGTGAAGCGGCGGCGCCGCCTGGACGCCGAATACCACGCTGCCAAGGACGCCGAACGGCTCACCCGGGCAGCGCAGGACGGCTATCACGACGACGGCCCGGACGGCGGGTCGGTGACCGGCGAGGCCGAGGCGGACCGGTGAGCCTGCGCCAGCAGATCGCGGACGCCCAGCGGATCGTGGTGAAGATCGGCTCGTCGTCGCTGACCGGACGCCGCGGGCTGGACGCCGACCGGATGCAGCGGCTGGTGGCGAGCCTGGCCGCTCTCCGCGCGGATGGCCGGGACGTGGTGCTGGTCTCATCCGGGGCGGTTGCGGCCGGGATGCCGGCGCTCGGGATGACCCGGCGTCCCCGTGATCTGGCCAGCCAGCAAGCGGCCGCCTCGGTGGGCCAAGGGCTGCTGATCGAACGCTACGACGCGCTGTTCGCAGCCCATTCGCTCGTGGTCGGGCAGGTGCTGCTGACCGTCGACGACCTCACTCGGCAAGCCCACTACCGCAACGCCCTGCGCACCTTCACCCGGCTGCTGCAACTCGGCGCCGTCCCGGTGGTCAACGAGAATGACACCGTCGCCACCCACGAGATCCGGTTCGGCGACAACGACCGGCTGGCCGCGCTGGTGGCGCACCTGGTCCGGGCGGACGCGTTGGTGCTGCTGTCCGACGTGGACGCGCTCTACACCCGGCATCCGGCCGAGCCCGGTGCCGAACGGATCGCCGAGGTGGCCGACGTGGACGAGCTCGACGTGGACACCTCGCGGATCGGGTCGGCGGTCGGCACCGGCGGCATGGCGACGAAGCTGCAGGCGGCCCGGATCGCCACCGCCGGCGGGATCGCGGTGGTGCTGGCGCACGCCGACGACCACGCGGCGGCGCTGGCCGGCGACGATGTCGGCACCGTGTTCCGGCCGACCGGGAAGAAGCGCTCCCGGCGACTGATGTGGCTGGCCTACGCCTCGCAGGCCAAGGGCGACCTGGTCCTGGACGCCGGCGCCGTCCGGGCGGTGCTGGAACGCAAGGCCTCGCTGTTGCCGGCCGGGGTGACCGCGGTGCGCGGCGACTTCCTGGCCGGTGAGCCGGTCCGGCTGCTCGGCCCCGACGGCGCGGTGGTGGCCCGCGGCATCGTCAACTACGACGCGTCCGATCTGCCCGGGATCCTCGGCAAGAGCACCCACCGCCTGGTCGAGGAGCGCGGGCCTGAGTTCGACCGCGAAGTCGTCCATCGGGACGCCCTGATCGTCAAACTGCGATCCGGCCGCTGACCTCTCCCGCCGCCGTCGAGCGTGTCCTGTTCGGTTGGTCGAGCGTGTCCCCTGTTCCGGTGGTCGAGCATGACCCCTGATCCGTTGGTCGAGCTTGTCGAGACCCTTGATGGTTTCGACAAGCTCAACCAGCGGTCGTGGGTTTCGACATGCTCAGCCGGTGGGACCGGGCCGCCAGAGTGACAGGCCGTCGGGCAACAGCGGAGGCACCAGCGAACGGATCAACGCGGCGAGGTCGCGCTGGCGCTGCTCGGTCAGCCGCTCGGACGGCATCGTGATCGAGAGTGCGGCGACCGCGTTCGTTCCCCGCATGATCGCGACGCCCAGACAGGCCACCCCCGGTTCGTTCTCTTCGATCTCGATCGAGAAGCCGCGGCTGCGGGCTGCGGCGAGGGCGGTGAACAATTGGTCGCGGCTCAGTCCGCTCTGGTGCAGGTAGACGCTGAGCTGTTCGTCCGGGACGGTGCGTGCGGCCAGCAGGGCTCGTCCCATCGCCGAGCGGGCGGCTGAGGTGCGGCGTCCGATCTCGGAGAACACGCGGATCGCCCGCTCCGGCTCGACCTTGTCCAGGTACAGCACCTGATCGCCGATCAGGACGCCCAGGTGGACGAGTTCGTCGGCCGCCCGAGAGAGGGCGACCAGCGCCGGATGCAGCGACTGGGCGAGGCTGCGCGGGGTGAGGAAGCGCTCGCCCAGGGTCATGGCCGTCGGGCCCAGCCGGTAGTCGCCGCTCGCTTCGGACTGGGCGGCGAACCCGTGCGCGCGCATTGTCGAGAGCGCGCGATACGCGGTGGATTTGTTCACGCCGGTGGCGGCCGACAAGTCGGCCAGCGTCACGCCGTCCGGCCCCGCTTCTGCGAGTGCGGCCAGCAGAACCAGCGCACGGTCGATAGCCTCGACCCGCGGACCCTCCGTCATGGGCCTGATCATGCCCTTCCGTTTTGCTCAACGCAACGTTCAGGTCAATGATAGAAATACCGCTTGTCATTGTGCCACGAACGGTGCGAGGATGTTTCAGACATCAAACCGTGAGTTTCAATGGGTGAAACGGAGCTGGTGTGTCCGACCTTCTCGATGACGTTCTCGTTCGTCGCATCGTTCCTGTCGTCGTGGTGCGCGACGCGGCCCGCGCGGCGGGGCTGGCCGAGGCTCTGGTCGCCGGCGACCTGCCGGTGGCCGAGGTGACATTGCGCACTCCGGCCGCCCCGGACGCGATCGCGACGATGGCGAAGAACCCTGAGCTGCTGGTCGGCGCCGGCACCGTGCTCACCCCGGAACAGGTCGACCTGGCGGTGGACGCCGGGGCCCGGTTCCTGGTCAGCCCGGGCTTCAGCGCGGCAACCGTGGCTCGAGCGAAGGAACGCGGCGTCCCGATGGTGCCCGGAACCGTGACGCCGAGCGAGGTGATCGCTGCCCTGGACGCCGGGCTGACCACGTTGAAGTTCTTCCCGGCGGCCAATTACCGGCGGTGCCGACACGGTGCAGGCATTCGCCTCGGTGTTCGCCGGCGTCCGGTTCGTGCCGACCGGGGGAGTGTCCGCGGCGAACCTGGGCGACTACCTCGCGTTGCCGAACGTGCCGGCCGTCGGCGGGTCCTGGATGGTGCCTGCCGGGGTCGTCGACGCCGGCGACTTCGCCACCGTCGAACGTCTCAGCGCCGAGGCCGTGGCCGCCGCGGCGTCCGTGAGCTGAACCCCGATCGATCGCGAAGGAGCGCACCGGATGACCAACCAGCTGGCCCTGCGAGCCGCCGAGGACTGCCGCTACGACGCCCTCGCGCTCGGTGAGGTGATGCTTCGGCTCGATCCGGGGGAGTCCCGGATCCGGACGGCACGCGGCTTCACCGCGTGGGAGGGCGGCGGCGAGTACAACGTGGTGCGCGGCCTGAGCCGGGTCTTCGGTCAACGGGCCGGGGTCGTCACCGCACTGGTCGACGACGAGGTCGGGCACCTGGTCGAGTCGCTGATCCTGGCCGGGGGTGTCGACACCGCACTGATCCACTGGGCCGATTCCGATGGCGTGGGCCGCACCGTGCGCAACGGGCTGAACTTCACCGAACGCGGGTTCGGCGTCCGGGGCGCCAAGGGCGTCAATGACCGGGGCCACACCGCGATCGCCCAACTCGGGCCCGCCGACGTCGACTTCGAGCACATCTTCGGGAAACTGGGCGTCCGATGGCTGCACACCGGCGGCATCTACGCGGCGCTGAGCGAGACCACGGCCGAGACCGCGCTGGCCGCGATGAAAGCGGCCAAGAAACACGGCACAGTCGTCTCCTACGACCTCAACTACCGGCCCAGCCTGTGGAAGAGCATCGGGGGCCAGGCCCGGGCCCGGGAGGTCAACCGCGAACTGGCGAGGTATGTCGACGTGATGATCGGCAACGAGGAGGACTTCACCGCGTCCCTCGGTTTCGAGATCGAAGGGGTGGACGAGAACCTGACCGAGCTGCCGATCGACGGGTTCGCCCGGATGATCGAACAGGTCGCTGCCGAGTACCCGAACTTCGCCGTGATCGCCACCACGCTGCGGGCCGTGCATTCGGCGTCCGACAACGACTGGAGCGCGCTGGCCTGGTCGCCCTCATCGGGGCTGGTGCAGGCCGCCGACCGCAAGCATCTGGAGATCCTGGACCGGGTCGGTGGCGGCGACTCGTTCGCGTCCGGGCTGTGTTACGGCCTGATCAGCGGGGCGGACCTGCAGACGGCCGTCGAATACGGTGCCGCGCACGGTGCGCTGGCGATGACCACCCCCGGCGATACCACCATGGCCACCAAGGCCGAGGTGCTCAAGCTCGCCGCCGGCGGCGGCGCCCGGGTGGATCGGTAGCGCCATGTCCGATCTGATCGAACGCGTCGAGGTGCTGGTCTCGCGACCCGCCCGGAACTACGTCACGCTGCGGCTGACCACCCGGGACGGGATCGTCGGCCTCGGCGACGCCACCGTGAACGGACGCGAACTGGCGGTGGCCTCCTACCTGCGCGACCACGTCGGCCCGCTGCTGATCGGACGCGACCCCGGCCGGATCGAGGACGTCTGGCAGTACCTCTACCGCGGCGTCTACTGGCGCCGCGGACCGATCGGGATGGCCGCGATCGGGGCGGTGGACGTGGCGCTGTGGGACATTCTCGGCAAGCGGACCGGGCAGCCGTTGTACGCCCTGCTGGGCGGACGGGTCCGGGACCGGCTGGCCACCTACCGGCACGCGCTCGGCTGGGACCTGCCCGCACTGCTGGAGCAGGTGGATGCCCACCGCGAGGCCGGCTTCGACAACATCCGGGTGCAGACCGGGGTCCCGGGCCTCGACATCGTCTACGGGATCTCCTCCGGCCCGGTCTACGAGCCGGCCGGACGCGGTGCGGCGCCGGTGGAGGAGACCTGGGACACCGACTCCTACCTGCGGCACATCCCCGGCGTGCTGGCGGCCGTCCGCGAGCATGTCGGCGACAGCGTCGGCCTGCTGCACGACGTCCATCACCGGCTGACCCCGATCCAGGCGGCCCGGCTCGGCAAGGCGGTCGAACCGGTCGGCATGTACTGGCTCGAGGACGTCACCCCGGCCGAGGACCAGGAGGCGCTGCGGCTGGTCCGCCAGCACACCACCACGCCGCTGGCGATCGGCGAGGTGTTCAACACCGTCTGGGACTGCCAGCAGCTGATCAGCAACCGGCTGATCGACTACATCAGGGTCGCCGTGGTGCACGCGGGCGGGATCAGTCACCTGCGCAAGATCTTCGCGCTCGCCGAGGTGCACGGCGTCCAGGCCGCGCCGCACGGCCCCTCCGACGTCTCGCCGGTCTCACTGGCGGCGTCCATCCACCTCGGCATCGCCACTCACAACTTCGCCATCCAGGAATACATGGGCTACCCCGACCTCGTGCACGAGGCCTTTCCGCACGCCTGGCACGTGGCCGAGGGACATCTGCAGCCCGGCGACGAGCCAGGTCTCGGCGTCAGCATCGACGACGACCTGCACAACCCGGAAGACTACGAACCCGCCTACCTGCCCGTGGCCCGCCGCCGCGACGGCACTCTCACAGATTGGTGATCGACGATGGCCGAACGACTGTCCAAGGCAACCTTCTCCGGCTCGGTGCTGGGGGTGAGCGCGCCGCCCAACCCGGGCATACTGCACCTGGGAATCGGGAACTTCCACCGGGCGCACGCCGCGGTGTACACAGCCAAGGCGATGGCCGCCCAGGGCGGTGACTGGGGCATCGTGGCGGTCGCGAACCGCTCCCGCCGGGTGGTCGACGCCCTCGCCGGCCAGGACTACCACTACTCGATCCTCGAGCTCTCCAGCGCCGGTGAGCGGGTGGATGTGATGGACGTCCACCGCAAGACCCTGGTGGCCGCCGAACAGACCGCCGAACTGATGGCCCAGATCGCCCACCCCGACATCAAGATCGTCACCATGACCATCTCCGAGAACGGTTACTGCCGCAACGCGGTGACCGGCGACCTCGACATCGACGGCGACCTGATCGCTGCCGATCTGGCCAACCCGGACGCCCCGCGCACCAGCATCGGCCAGCTCGGCGGGGCGCTGATCCGGCGCTACCAGGGCGACGCCGGACCGCTCACCATCCTTTCCTGCGACAACCTGGTCTCCGCCGGGCACACCGCGCACGCAATGGTCAGCCAGTACCTGCAGGCCACCGCCACGCCGGAGGGCTTCCACGAGTGGTTCACCGCGCAGGTCACCTTCCCGAACGCGATGGTCGACCGGATCGTCCCGGGCATGACGGACGGCACCCGGTCCAAGGTCGAGCAGCTGCTCGGTCTCTCCGACGCCGTCCCGGTGCCCGCCGAACGGTTCAGCATGTGGGTGATCGAGGACCGGTTCGCAGCCGGGCGTCCGGCCTGGGAGGAGGCCGGTGCGATCTTCTCCGACGAGGTGGAGGCCTACGAGCTGGTCAAGTTGCGGCTGCTGAACGGCTCGCATTCGCTGATCTCCTACCTGGGCGGCCTGGACGGCCGGGAGACTATCCCGGCCAGCTTCGAGCAGGACTTCGTCCGGGAGTGCGTCACCGAACTGCTGAACACCGAGTACCTGCCCAGCATCGCGCTGCCGTCCGGCTTCGATCCGCAGGCCTACATCGCGCAGCTGTTCGACCGGTGGAGCAACCATGCGCTCGGCGATGCCACCGCGCGGGTCGGCTCGGACGGCTCGCTGAAGCTGCTGCAACGGGTGCCGGATCCGGCGCTGCGGATGCTCGATCTGGGCGAGGTGCCGCAGCAGCTGGCGCTGATGGTGGCCGGCTGGATCGCCTGCGTCTGCCCGCCGGACGGTTTCGATCCTGGTCCGGTCGCGGCGGCCATGATCGAGCCGGCCAAGGACCGGCTGGCCGCGGCCGTCGCCGGTGCCGGATCGACCCGCGCCCACGTCGAGGCGATCGTGCGCGGCGGCTTCTTCCCCGAGGCGCTCGCCGAGCGGGACGAGTTCACCGAGCGGGTCGCCGACTTCGTCCGGATCATCACCACCTCCGGCGTCCGGGACGCCGCCCGCGCCGCCTTGGACGCGGCCCGAGCCTGACACCGTCCACATCCTTCTGAAAGGGACTGTCGATGAAGACACTGAAGATCAACTCCGCCGAGAACATCACCATCGAGGACGTCCCGGTCCCCGAGCCGGGTGCGGGCGAGGTGCGGGTCCGGATGCATTACGGCGGCATCTGCGGCTCGGACCTGCATTACTACTTCGAGGGCCGCAACGGCGCCTTCGTGGTCACCGAGCCGCTGGTGCCCGGCCATGAGATGTCCGGCGTGGTCGACCTCGACCCCTCCGGGCGGTGGCCCGCCGGAACCCGGGTGACGATCGCGCCGGCGACCTACGGCACCTCCGAGCCGGGCATCGCGGACCGGCCCTACCTGTGGCCGAACGGCAGCTACTTCGGTTCGGCGTCCACCAAGCCGCACACCCAGGGCGGGATGAGCGAATACCGGGTGGTGCAGGACTTCATGATCCGCGAGCTGCCCGAGGGCCTCGGGCTGAAGGAGGCGTCGCTGGCCGAACCGCTGGCGGTGGCGCTGCATGCGATGGTGATGGCCGGCGGCGTCGAGGGCAAAAAGGTGCTGGTCACCGGGTCCGGCCCGATTGGGCTGTGCGTGGCGGCCGCGGCCGTGGTAAAGGGGGCCGCCGAGGTGACCGCCACCGACGTCCTGGACGGGCCGCTGTCCCGGGCCAAGTCGCTCGGCGTCCATCACACCCTGAATGTCCGCGAGCAGGAGATCCCGGCCCTGGCCTACGACGTGGTGTTCGAGTGCTCGGGGGTGGGTCCGGCGATCAGCCCGGCGCTGGCCGCGGCCCGGCGGGGCGGCACGGTCGCCCAGGTCGGCATGCTGCCCGACCGCGAGATCGGGGTGAACCTGGCGCCGTTCGTCTCCAAGGAGGTCACCTACGTCGGCTGCTTCCGGTTCAACGACGAGATCGGTGAGGCGATCGAGCTGCTCGCCGCGCACCCACAACTGGCCGGCGTGATCACCCATGTGATCGATGCCGACGACATCGTCGAGGCCTTCCAGACCGCCCGCAACAGCCAGGAGTCGGGCAAGGTCGTCGTCTCGCTCTGGCTCGACGACCAGGACTAGTCCACGAAAGAACGGGTGGACGCCGGTTGCCGCCGACGTCCACCCCCATCCGAATACCCCTCGAGGCCCTAACCAGGAAAGAGCAGCAGATGACAACAGAGAATACCGCCGCAGGCGGACCGCCCAGTTCCGGTACCGTCGCCGAACGAAGCACCAAAGACCTTGCCAAGGCCGCCGTTTCCGGGTGGCTCGGCACAGCCCTGGAGTTCATGGATTTCCAGCTCTACTCACTCGCCGCGGCGCTGGTGTTCAAGGACATCTTCTTCCCCAGCGACGCTCCCGGCATGGCGATCATCCTGGCCATGGCCACCTACGCGACCGGCTACCTGAGCCGTCCGCTCGGCGCCTGGTACTTCGGACGGCTCGGCGACCGGGTCGGCCGGACCAAGGTGCTGTTCTACACGATCGCGCTGATGGGCATTGCGACCACCGCGATCGGGCTGTTGCCCACCTATCACCAGGTCGGCATCCTGGCGCCGATCCTGCTGGTCTTCCTGCGGCTCTGCCAGGGCTTCGGCGCCGGTGCCGAGATCGCCGGCTCGTCGGTGATGCTGACCGAGTACGCGCCGCGCCGCAAGCGCGGTCTGGTCGGCTCGCTGGTGGCGCTCGGCACCAACTCCGGCACCCTCGGTGCCTCGGCGATCTGGGGCGTCCTGGTCGCAACCATGTCGACCCAGACGGTGATCGAGTGGGGCTGGCGAATCCCGTTCATCGCGTCCTCGCTGATCATGCTGTTCGCGGTCTGGTTGCGCCGCAACCTGAAGGAGTCCCCGGTCTTCGAGGGCCGCGCGGACGTGGTTGAGGGCGAGGCGTTGAGCCGGGATGAACTGGCGCAGAAGGTGGCCGAGACTCAGGACAACGTGCTCGCTGCCGGGCTGCACGAGCGCAAGGGGCGTGCCTTCGCCGAAGGCTTCTTCCTCCGCTTCGGCCAGGCCGGCAACTCGGGCATGGTGCAGACCTACCTGATCAGCTACATCACCGCGGTACTGCTGCTGGCGCCCGGCGTGGGCACCGGTGTGGTGATCACCTCGTCGCTGGTCGGCTTCGCCACAGTTCCGATCATCGGCTGGCTGAGCGACCAGGTCGGCCGCAAGCTGATGTACATCGTGATGTCGTCGATCGCGCTGGTGCTGGCCGGTCCGATGATCTGGATGATCGCCACCAAGAACGTCAACAGCGTCTTCGCCGGCTACATCATCATTCACCAGACCTCGGTGCTCGCACTGGCGTCGCTGGAAAACAACACCATGTCGGAGCTGTTCGGCGCCCGCGCCCGGCTCACCCAGTTGGCGCTGGCCAAGGAGCTCGCCGCGATCGTGGCCACCGGCATCGGTCCGGTCGTCGCGGCCGCGCTGGTGGTCGGCACCGGCGGATCCTGGTGGCCGATCGCGATCATGATCGGCTTCTTCTCGATCTGCTCGCTGGGCGCGGCGATCGTGATGCCGGAGACCGCCGGACGCGACCTGACCGTGCTCAACGACGCGCGTCCGGGTGAGGCGATCATCGGACCGTTCGCCCGTCGCGAGCGGCAGCGGCTCGGGCTGCCGAAGCCGGAGGACGTCCGCTAGTCAATGCTGGGCGAGCTTGTCGAGGCCCCGGGCTGCCGTGGCGCTGACCAGGGGTTTCGACAGGCTCAACCGACCTGCAGTAGCACGCTGGTCGAGCTTGTCGAGACCCGGGCGACGTGGTGCTGACGAGGGGTTTCGACCGGCTCAACCGACGAGGAGAACGAACATGAAGATGGGTTTCCGCTGGTACGGCGAGGGCAACGACACGGTGTCGCTGGACGACATCCGCCAGATCCCCGGCGTGGAGACGATCGTCTGGAGCCTGCATCACAAGCAGGCCGGAGAGGTCTGGGAGGATGCCGAGATCGCGGCAGAGATGGCCCGGATCACCGATCTCTCGGCCGCGCACGCCGCTCGCGGCGTGACCAAGCGGCTGGACGCCGAGGTGGTCGAATCGGTGAACGTCCACGAGTCGATCAAGCTGGGGCGCACAGTGTTCGGGATGAGTCGCGACGAGGCGATCGCCAACTACATCACCACCCTGGAGCGGCTCGGCCGGGCGGGCGTGAAAGTGGTCTGCTACAACTTCATGCCGGTCTTCGACTGGCTGCGCACCGACCCGTGGCATCCGCTGCCGGACGGTTCGACCGCGCTCTACTTCGAGAAGGCGGTCGTCGACCAGATGACCCCCGAGAAGCTGATTGCCGACATGGAGGCCAACTCGGGCGGGCTGACGCTGCCCGGCTGGGAGCCGGAACGGCTGGCCGGCTTCAGCGAGTTGAACGAGGCTTACGCCGGCGTCACCCATGAGGACATGTACCGCTGCTACAGGTACTTCCTGGACGCGTTGATCCCGACCTGTGAGCAGTACGACGTCAAGCTGGGGGTGCACCCGGACGACCCGCCGTTCGACCTGTTCGGCTGGCCGCGGGTGGTCTCCACCATGGAGGATCTGGGCACCGTGCTGGCCCTGAACGACAGCCCGTACAACGGGCTCACCCTGTGCCTGGGATCGTTCTCAGCCAACCCCGACCAGGCGCCGCGGGCGGTCGAGGCCGTGCGGACGTACCTGGACCGGATTCACTTCTCTCACGTCCGCAATGTCAAGCACTACCCGAACGGCGACTTCTCCGAGGTCGGCCACCGGGCCTGCGAGGGCGATGTGGACACCGTCGGCATCATGACGGCCTACGCCGAGGCCGGCTACACCGGCTACATCCGCCCCGATCACGGCCGCCACCTGTGGAACGAGAACACCACCAATAAGCCGCGCCCCGGTTACGGGTTGTACGACCGCGCCCTGGGCATCCAGTACCTCCTCGGCGTCTGGGACGCGGTCAACCACCGCCCCTGACGTTGTCCGAGCCGTGGTGACCAAAGGAACCGTCCCCTCGGTCACTCCGGGTGACCAATAGAACCGTCCCCTCGGTCACCGGGGACGGTTCTTCTGGTCACCGGGGACGGTTCTTCTGGTCACCGGGGACGGTTCTTCTGGTCACCGGGGACGGTTCTCTTGGTCACCCGAGATGGGCCTTCCGGGGTGCGGCGCCGGTATCCTGCGGCGGTGACTTTCATCGATCAGGCCAGGGCGGCCAAGCGGGCCAGCATCGCCTTGGCCACCCTGAACCGGGCCGCCAAGGACGCCGCGCTGCACGCCATGGCGGACGCCCTGGCCGACGCCGAGGACGCGGTACTTGAAGCCAACCAGCGCGACATCGACCGGGCCCGGGACAACAGCACGTCCGATGCGCTGATCGACCGGCTGCGGCTCAACCCGCAGCGGGTGGACGGGATGGTCGGCGGCCTGCGTGACCTGGCCGGCCTGCCCGACCCAGTGGGTGACGTGGTGCGCGGCTGGACGAATGCCAACGGCGTCCAGGTGCGTCAGGTGCGGGTGCCGTTCGGTGTGGTCGGCATCATCTACGAGGCCCGTCCGAACGTCACCGCGGACGCCGCGGGCATCTGCGTCAAGTCGGGCAACGCCGCGCTGCTGCGCGGCTCGTCGTCCGCGCTGGAGTCGAACCGGGCCGTGGTAACCGCGCTGCGTGCCGGGCTGGAGGCATCCGGGCTACCGGCGGACGCCGTCCAATTCGTCGAGGGTGGACGCGAGGTCACCGACGAGATGATGGCGGCCCGCGGCCTGGTCGACGTGCTGATCCCGCGCGGCGGAGCCGGGCTGATCAACGCGGTGGTGAACGGCAGCAAGGTGCCGGTGATCGAGACCGGCACCGGCAACTGCCACATCTTCGTGGACGCCACTGCCGACCAGGCGATGGCGCTGGACATTCTGCTCAACGCGAAGGTGCAGCGCCCGAGCGTCTGCAATGCCGCCGAGACCCTGCTGGTGCACGCTGCGATCGCCGACGAGTTCCTGCCTGGGGCGCTGTCCGCGCTGGCCGGACAAGGGGTGACGGTGCACGGAACGGACGCCGTCCGGGCGTATTCGGACGCGGTGGTGCCCGCCGGACCGGACGAGTTCGACGGAGAGTACCTGTCCCTCGACCTAGCTGCCGACGTTGTCGACTCGGTCGCCTCCGCCATCGACCACATCCGCGCGCACAGCACCGGGCACTCCGAAACCATCATCACCAACGACCGGAGCTCTGCCGACCGGTTCACCGCGCAAGTGGACGCGGCCGCGGTGCTGGTCAACGCGTCCTCGCGATTCGTTGACGGCGGTGAGTTCGGCTTCGGCGCCGAGATCGGCATCTCCACCCAGAAGCTGCACGCGCGCGGCCCGATGGGGCTGGCCGAGATGACCTCGTCGAAGTACATCGTCACCGGAGACGGCCAGACCCGCGGCTGACCGCGGCGCGCCCGGTTGTGCTGCACTCGGGCGATGCCGGTACGCCTGACCCGCGACCTGAATGCCGAGGGAATGGACTCGGGCACGATCCGGCGAATGGTTCGCGACCAGGAGCTGTTCCGGACCCGGCGCGGCGCCTTCGCCGTCCAATTGGACGAGGGTGCCCGCCGCCATCTGCAGCTGATCCAGGCCACCGTGCCGAGACTTGGCCCTGACAACGTGCTCAGTCACATTTCGGCGGCTGTGCTGCACGGACTACCGGTGGACGCCCGGCTGCTCGACCGGGTGACGGTGACGCAGCCCAGCCGCGGTGCCAGCAGCATCGGTCGCTACACGCACCGTTATCGGACGCCGCTGCCCGAACAAGACGTAGAGGTCGTCGATGGGCTCAGCCGCACCATGCTGGCGCGCACCGTGTTCGATCTCGGACGCGGCATCGACCTCGGCTTCTCGGGTGAATCGCTCAGCCGCGTGACGCTGTGGCGGTTGGGACTGCCCGCACCGGAGCTCCAGATCGAGATCGCGGTGCGCGGGCACGGGAAGACCAAGTACGCGAATCTGCTGCGTCCCGGCGAGACGGCGGCGGACGTGGTGATGCGCGAAAAGCGCCGCGAGGCGAACCTGCGGGCCGCCGGCTGGAGAGTCGTCCGGTGGACCTATGCCGACGTCCTGAATCCGGAGCGGCTGGACGGCCTGGTCCGGCCGGACTGCTGACCGGCGGCTGGCGTCCATGACCTCGACATCGCGGCCTTTCGGCGTCACCGCAACGGTTCGAATCCGTGCGAACCCGCCAATCGGTTGCGAGGTCTGTGGGCTGCCGATCGCCGGACGCACACGGCGCGGCTCCCCGGCCGGACAGTGGCCCCGGCAGCCGCGGCCCGTTAGGATCCCGCGCATGGGCTTTCTACTGGAGACGGCGGTGCACCACGACCCGTACCAGCCGTACATCGTCGGCGGGGCGATCTTCGTGTTGCTGATGATCGGGCTGCGGGTGGTCTTCGGCGTGGGTAAGAGCCGCCCGCACAGCTAATGACCAATACCGGGATCGCCTGGGCCGACGACGGTTCCAGGCATCGCCGCTTGGGCGTGATGGGTGGCACGTTCGACCCGATCCATCATGGCCACCTGGTCGCCGCCAGCGAGGTGGCGGCGAAATTCGCTCTCGACGAGGTCGTCTTCGTGCCGACCGGGCAGCCCTGGCAGAAGGCGCATCGCAATGTGTCGGTGGCCGAGGACCGGTACCTGATGACCACCATCGCGACGGCGTCCAACCCGCGATTCTCGGTGAGCAGGGTCGACATCGACCGTCCGGGCTCCACCTACACCCTCGACACGCTCCGCGATCTGCGGCGCCACTACGGGGAAGACGTCGACCTGTTCTTCATTACCGGCGCGGACGCGTTGAGCCAGATCCTGACCTGGCACGGCGTCCTGGAGCTGTTCGAACTGGCCCACTTCGTCGGCGTGACCCGGCCAGGGACCACGCTGGGGGAGCACGACATCGCTCATCTGCCGCCGGACAAGGTGACCCTGCTGGAGGTGCCGGCGCTGGCGATCTCGTCGACCGACTGCCGCAACCGCGTCCGGGACCAGCTGCCGATCTGGTACCTGGTTCCGGACGGTATCGTCCAGTACATCGCCAAACGAGGCCTCTACCGCTAGACCTGGGAGTCAGATGACTGCAACAGACCACGCGATCGCACTCACCCGGATCGCCGCACGGGCGGCGGCCGACAAGCTGGGCAGCGATCTGGTGGCCTTCGATGTGTCCGAACCGCTGGCGATCACCGACATCTTCCTGATCGTCAGCGCGTCCAACGAGCGCCAGGTCGGCGCCATCGTGGACGCCGTCGAAGAAGCTCTGCTGGCCGAGGCAGTCAAGCCGGCCCGGCGCGAGGGGCACGGTGAGAACCGCTGGGTGCTGCTCGACTTCATCGATCTGGTGGTGCACGTCATGCACACCGAGGAGCGGGCGCTGTACGCGTTGGAGCGGCTGTGGCGGGACTGCCCGCTGATCGAGTTGGACGTGGACGACCGTGGCGACGTGGCCGCAGCCGGACGACGCGACAGCGCACCTACCGGCTCGTGACCGCGTCCCGCGTCATCCTGTGGCGCCATGGCGAGACCGCCTGGAACGCGCAGGGCCGCTATCAGGGGCAGGCCGACGTCCCGCTGAACGATCGTGGTCTCGCGCAGGCAGCGGCGGCCGCGGTGCGGATCGCGGGCTTGCGCCCCGACCGGATCGTCTCGTCGGATCTCGGACGCGCCGCAACCACCGCACGGGAACTGGCCAGCTGCACCGGGTTGACGGTCGAACTGGAACCTCGGCTGCAGGAGATCAACGTCGGCGACTGGGCGGGCCTGACCAACGACGAGGTGTTCGCCGCGCACCCGGATTTCGCGGCGGCACTCCGGGCGGGACGCGATGCGCAGCGCTCGGCGTCCGGTGAGACCGGCGCCCAGGCGGGAGCGCGGGTGGCCGAGGCGCTGCTCGACATCGCCGAGGGCAGCCCGGACGGCTCCACCGTCGTCGCCGTCGGCCACGGCTTCGCGCTGCGGGTGGCGATGGTCTTCCTGCTCGGCCTCGACTACGCGCACAACCTCACCCTGGGCGGGCTGTGGAACGCATCCTGGTCGGTGCTGCAGCCCGGTGGTGAGAGCTGGCGGCTGCTGTCCTACAACAATGTCGCCGACCCGGTCTGACCGGCGGTCCGCACCGACGCCGTCAGGCCCTCCCTAACTACCTGTGCCCTCCCACATGCGGGAGGGCACAGGTAGTTAGGGAGGGGTTTGCGCGCGACGGCTAGCAGCCACGGGCCGACTCGAACCGACGCCGCCGAATCACGGCGAGCGCCGCGACGGCCGCCCCCGTGCCCGCGGCGATCCACGCCCAGGCCGGCAGCCGGGGTTCGGCCGAGGTCGGCTGCCCGGAGTCGTCCGAGCCGTCCAGACCCACGGTGCCGGCGCCACCGTCCACGGTGATCAGATCGCCGGTGGCGATCCGCTTGGTGGCGTTCCCGGTGCCGAGCACCGCGGGAATGCCGTACTCGCGGGCCACGATCGAGCCGTGGCTCAACACCCCGCCGATGTCGGTGACCACCCCGGACGCCAGCGCGAACAGCGGCGTGTAGGCGGGCGTGGTGATCGAGGCGACCAGGATCTCGCCCGGCTGGAAGGCGGCGAAGTCGTCCGGTCCGGAGAGCACCCGGGCGGCTGCGGTGACCCTGCCACCCGAGCCGCCGGTGCCTTTGAGCACCGGCCCGGTCTGGTCGCCACGGGCCGGCATCATGGCGTCCATCGTCGCCATCAACCGGGACACCGGCAGGTACTGCGGCGGTGTGGCCAGCTTCCGTCCGCGCCATTCCCGGCGGCGCTGCTCGATAGCGTCGCCGTGGTCGTCCAGTTCCTGCGCCCCGGCGTCCAGACCGGACGTGGCGGCGTCCACCTCGGCGGCGGTCAGCCAGAACACGTCGTCCGATTGGCCGATCGCACCGGCCCGGGTGAGCCGTCCGCCGAGTTCGCGGAGCAGCCGGCGGATAGTCGGCCAGGCCAGGCCCATCGCGGCCAGCGCGTCCTCACGGATCGGCGCCCACTGCTGGGCGGCGGACAGGCTTCGTCGCGCGGCCTTGCGGCGCACCGGGTCGAGCCGCGCCATCAAATCGGTGGTGATTCGCTCGCGGCGCTCGATGGTCTCGCGCTGCCGTCGCTGCGGGTCGGCGCTGCGGCCGGCGAGCGCATGCCTGAGCGCTTCGACCACGGGAGTCGGGTCGTCCGCCGGTACCGGATTGGCGAAGTCAAGGTTGTAGATGGTGTGCCCGAACTCGCTCAGATGTGACTCAAGCCGGCCGCGGAACTCACGCCAGTCCGTGGCGGACACCCCGTCGGGTTCAGCGCTGAGCACGTCGCGGGCCGGCAGGCCGTCCAGCGCGTCCGCCAGCCCCGGGACGCCGCGGCCCCAGTCAGCGAGCGCGGACAGTGACTTCTCGGCCCGCAGCGGAGTGGAGTCGAAACCGAGCAGGAAGTCGGTGGCCTGCGGATCGCCGTTGCGGCGCAGCACCGCGTTGTACAGGCCGGTCCAGGTCAGCTCGGTGGTGGCCGCCATCGGGATCACCATCTGCACGTTGCTGTAGTAGATGCACCCGGCGGCCAGCAGGTCACGCACTCCGGCGATCAGCTCGGACGCCGTCAGTGCGGCCGGGTCATGGTCGACCCAGCCGGCAACTGCCGCCCGATAGTCGGGAAGGGCCTGATCGCGCCAGCGGTCCAGGACGAAGCCCTTCCGGGTGAGCAGCCGGACGGCGGTCGGGGTGAGGCCCCACATCCGGTTGAGCAACCCTCGGCTGTAGTCGTAGTAGACGTAGCCGTTGATCGTCGGGAAGTCGATGTCGAGGCCGACGAGCGCGGGGTTCAGGCTTGTCATCAGCCGGTTCAGGCCGACCGGTACGGCCACTCGGATCAGGTCGGCGAACAGGGGCGTGAGCGGGTCGGGCAGCTGTTCGACGATGCTGGCGCGGAAGTACATGCTGTCCGCGCGGGGCAGTGACCACTCGGTCGGCAGGTCGCCGACCGGTTCGGGCAGGGCGGTGATCGGTCGGGCCTGCACCACCTGGAAGGTGCCGTCGGCCAGCGTCCACTCGATGTCCTGAGGGCGTCCGAAGTGCTGCTGGACCTTCGCGCCCAACGCGGCCAACTCGAGCACTTGGGCGTCGGTGAGCGTGGCGCGGCGCAGCTGGGACGCCGGGGTCGCCACCTGCTCGGAACCGATGTCGGTGCGGACCGTCATCACCTTCTTCTCGGCGATTCGCCGGGACGCGATCGGGTCGGGGGCGGTGCGGTCGACGACGTACTCGTCTGGCTCGACCTGGCCGCCGACGACCGCTTCGCCCAACCCCCAGGCGGCGGTGATCACGGTCTGCTCACGGCGTCCGTTGCCGGGGTTGGCGGTGAACATCACCCCGGCCACCTCGGCTGGAACCAGCCGCTGCACCACGACGGCGATGCTCAGGCGTGCAGCGCCGTCGTGACTGGCCCGCTCGCGGTAGGCGACCGCGCGTTCGTTCCACAGCGATGCCCAGCAACGCCGGACGGAGTCCAGCACCCGGTCGGTGCCGGTGATGTTGAGGTAGGTGTCCTGCTGGCCGGCGAAGCTGGCGTCCGGAAGGTCTTCGGCAGTCGCGGACGAGCGGACGGCGACCGGACCCTCGCCGAGGGAGCGATAGCCCTCGGCCACCGCCCCAGCGACCTCAGCGGGCAGGGCGGCGTCGCGGAACAGAGCCTGGACGGCGTCGGGGGAGTCGGCGGTGGCGAGGCGGGCGTCCAGGTCGTTCGCGGCGACGAAGGCGTCATAGGCGGCGGTGGTGACGACGAAGCCGTCCGGTACCGGGAAGCCGGCACGGAGCAGATCGCCGAGGTTAGCGCCCTTGCCGCCGGCTATTTCGAGGGCGGTGGCGGAGAGTTCGCCCAGCGGGCGGACCAGAGCTGAGTGACACTCGGTCATACCCGAAGTCTAGGAGCCGCGCTCGCGGTCTCTGGCTGCAGCGCACCCACCCAACCGCCGGTGGAGCGCTGCGGCGAGAAGGATCGGATAGGTTCGCTCAGATGATCGAGCAGCCGGCGGCGGTGGAGCAGACCTACGTGCCAGTGGGACCGGACGAGGCGAGGATCCTGGCGAGGTTCGGCATCAGTGCGTCCGCGCTGCTCGGCAGCGGCGGCGAGGCGCGGATCTTCGCGCTGGACGACGAACGGGTGCTGCGGGTCCAGGCTCCGGGGGAAGCGGAGCCCGACCGGGAGTTGGCCGACCTGCTTGATTCGTGGACCGGCATCGACCTCGGGTTCGGCCTGCCCGTGGTGCTGAGCCAGGCACGTCTGGGATCGCAGAACTACAGCATCGAACGCCGGCTGCCCGGCGTCCCGCTGGCGCAGTGGCTGGCCGGCACAGCTGACGATGAGCGACGGCGGAGGGGACTGTTGAGTCTCCTGGACGCCGCCGGACGGCTGCGGGAGTTGCCGCTGCGGCGCGCCGGATTCGGCCGCGTCCTGGGCGACCCGCGGGGGTTCGGCTCGCTGACCGAGTTGCTGGTCGCCCAGATCGAGGTCGGCCTCCGGTTCAGCGACGGGCTGCTCGCCCACGCCGTCTCCGATCTGGACGGCCGGGTCGGCGATCTGCTGGCGCGGCTCAGTGCGCGGCGGGTTGTTCCCGCGTACTGTCATGGCGACCTGGCGCCGGCGAACGTGATGGTGGACGCCGATGGGCAGGTGACGGCGGTGCTCGACTTCAGCGTCCACGCGCTGGCCGCGGATCCCGTCCTGGACCAGGTCGGCGCGGTCGCGTTTCTGGAGATGACCCCTTATCGGGGCAATGTTGCCGACGCGTCCTGGCTTCAGGACCAACTGATCGGACGCCTCGGCGCTGAGGCCTGGTTGATCAATGCCTATCGCCGTTTCTACGCGCTCTACTACGCGATGGACCACGCGTTGATCCCCTGGTGCGCCGAACAACTGCTGGCCCCCGAGGTGGAGCCGAGCGAAGGCTGCTGATTCGCGCGGCGGACACCGATCGGCTAGAGTTCTTGCTCGTGCCCGGCTCTCCGGGCCACCCGTTCGCGGGGCTATGGCGCAGTTGGTAGCGCGCTTCCATGGCATGGAAGAGGTCAGGGGTTCGAATCCCCTTAGCTCCACAATTGAAGACGTACTAGAACCCTGACATCGTTCGATGCGGGCTCAGGTGCGAGGGCGATGCAGGGCTCCGCGAGCCGGATCGTCGAGGTCGCTCGGGATCGGTTCGAGCGCGCGCCCGGGTCTGGACGTGTCCAGTGATCTCGATCGGTGCTCGGAGCGGACGCGGCCGCTGGCCTTTGCCGCGCACCACGGACGCCTTCCGTGCCGCTACGCCTTGTTCTCGGTCGACTGGTCGATGACGTAGAACACCGAGCCACCAGGCTCGCGGTACGAGGCGAGGAAGCCGCCCGGGATCGCGGCGGGTGCGAGCAGCACCTCGAGTCCGCCGGGCCGGTTCGCGTGGAAGTCGGCGACGAGGTCGACCGAGAACAGTGGGCCGGACGCCGCCTCAGGATCGACGTCGAGCATGACGTTGACGTTGCCGTCCGGCGCCGAAAGCCCGGCGGTCGTCTCGCCCTCGCGCCACAGCTCGTTGAACCCGAAGCTGTCGCGGTAGAGGGCGAGCGTCGCAGGCAGATCCGAGGTCGGGACGTAGAAGAACTCGAGCTTCATCGGGGACTCCCTCCGTGTCGTAACTAGATTGACCGACAGCATAACGGCATTATGGACGCATGCGCGAGTGGATTCCGATCTCCACCTCTCCCAAGGGGCGGCTCGCGCTCGCCGCGGTGCAGACTTTTGGCGGCCGGGCGTTCGACGAGGTGACGGTCGGTGAACTCGCAGCGGCCGCCGATGTCACGACGGGTGCGATCTACCACCATTTCGGCAGCAAGCTCGGGCTCTACGAGTTCGTACGCGAGGACGTCGAGCGGCGGCTGCTCGATCGCATGGAGGGCGCGCTCGCCGCGGGCTCCGCCGGCGACGCGTCCGCGAGGGTCCGGGGTGCGCTGGTCGTCGGCTTCGACTTCGCCGTGCGCGAGCGGTTCCTGCACCTTCTCGGCGCGCCGCCCGCGGGCGCCGAAGACCGCCTCGTCGCGCTGCTCGCCGCGACGACGTCGTCGCCGGTGCTCGGTCGCGTGCTCGCCGCGGGCTGGCGCGCCGCGCTCGCCGCAGTCGCCTACGGTGCCGATCCCGACGAGTCCCGCGCGGCGCTCCGCGCGCTCGACCTGCGGCTCGCCGCTTGACCCCCGAGCAGCCGCCGCGGCCGGCGGCCAGTCACCCTTCGGCGAGCGACCCACCCGACCGGTTCACCCTGGCCCTGATGAGAATGAGTTGCACGCGCGATCAGGGCTCACGTACGCGCGTGCGAAGGCCTCCGCGCCCGCGATCGCGCGGAGGCGGGCGCCGCGTGCCGACGGCCGGATGCCGGTGAACATGGCGCGATCGAGGTCGGCACCCATCACCAGGAAGGCGAAATGCTGGGCCGCCAACTGCGGCGACGCTGGGCGCAGCGAGCCCGCCCGCATCATCGATTCGAGGAGGTCGGCGAGCGCCGCCATGACTGCCTCGGGGGCGCGCGAACGGTACTCGGTGACCAGGTCGGGGAAGCGATGCGACTCCATCACGAGAAGCCGTCGAAGCGATAACGGCAGCCCGAGCAGTGTGGTCTCGGCGAGCCGGCGGCCGATGTCGATCAGATCCGCCACCGACGCCTCCGTTAGCCGGACTTCCTCTGCAAGGGACGCGGCGAACGCGTCCGCGACCTCGATAGCCGAGAAGATGGTCGCCCGGAACAGGCTCTCCTTATCGGAGTAGAGGTTGTAGATGGTCCGTTTGGCGATCCCCGCCTTCTCGGCGATGCGATCCGTGGTCGCAGCCTGATAGCCGCTCTCCAGAAACACTTCGCGCGCGGCGTCGAGAATCAGGGCGCGGGATCGGACGATCCGCGGATCCTCTTTGTTCGCTGTCACATCGTCTCCCTTTGCTTGCGGTGCTGCGCATCGTACGTCTACTCTCACCCAGAGTGCACTAATGCACTTAAGAGTGCAGGAGGAGCTCATGGTGGACAATCTTGGTTTCGACCGCGGCGCAGCCGTGACACGCAGTCTTCTCGGCTGGGGCGTGGTCGCCGGACCCTTCTACCTCGTGGTCGGGTTGGTCCTCGCCATCACCCGGCCGGGGTTCGACGTGACCCGGCACGCGCTCTCGTTGCTGATGCTTGGCGATCTGGGCTGGCTGCAGCGGACGAACCTCACCCTGACTGGCCTGATGGCGATCGTCGCGGCGTACGGCATCGTCCGCGCGGTGCGGAGCGGGCGGGGGCTGGCGATGGCGGTGCTGACGATCAGCTACGGCGCGGGCCTGATCCTCAGCGCCGTCTTCCCTCCCGACCCGGTCGCTGGGTTCCCACCAGGATCGATCGCCGGCGTCGTCAGCCTCAGCGGAGTCCTTCACCTCGTGTTCGGGGCCGTCGGCTTCGCCGCCGTGGCTGCTGCCGCCTTCGCGCACGCCGGCTGGAGTCGCACAATCGGTGCGAAGGGACGAGCCAGGGTCAGCACGATCCTCGGCGTCGTCGTCCTCATCGGCTTCTTCGCCGGCGCCGCACTGTCCAGCGGACCGGCCGGAGTGGCATTGCTGTGGATCGCCGTCCTCGCCCAGTTCGCCTGGCTCGCGCTCGCCTGCTCGCAGATCTACGCCTGGTCGCCGCACCCGATCCGGTCGCGGCGCGAGGCGTGACGAGTCTGCGGCAGGGGCGTGGCTTCCAGCGCGACCGCCTCGGTCGCTGGCCGGTCCCCGCGGCTACCGGGGGCGCATCAACTGAGCGACGATAGCGATGAACTCGGGGCGTAGCTCATCGATCGCAGCTGAGCCTTCCTGGACGGCGTGGCCGAGCAGGCCGTCGGCGAGGATGCCGAGCCAGGTCGCGATCCGCGCCGCGGGGAGGTCGGTCCGCATCGTTGCCTGGGCCTGGCCGAAGGCGACCACCTCGGTCAGGCCGTCGCGCACCAGGGCGCTCTCAGCCTTCAGTGCGGCCGCGACCCCGGGGTGGTCGGGGACCGCGCCGAGAACCGAGTCGAATCCGGCCAGGTCGTCGTCGGACGCCTCCCGCAGGACGTGTTCGCACCACAGGTCGAGTGCCTCTCGGGCGTCCCGCGCCGCCGTCCCGCGAATCCGGGCGAAGGCCTCGCGGGTGTGCTCGACGCCGGTCTCGAGGATGGCGACCAGGACGTCGGCCTTGGTGGGGAAGTAGTGGAAGAAGGTTCCCGAGGACACGCCGGCGCCCGCGCAGATCTTCGCGGTGCTGGTGCGGTCGTACCCTCCCTTGGCCATGCAGCTGTACGCGGCCTCGACGATCGCGTCCCGCCGTCCACTCTGCTTCTCGGTGCTCATCGGCTTCCCACCTCCGCTGGCGATCGTAGAGTATTCACTCTAGAGTGAACGCTCTAGAGTGCGTACTCTAATGGAATGTCGAACACATCCCAACGGTCGGCGGTTCCGGATCAGGGCAGCCGGCCCATCGCAGAAGGTCGCAATGCCTGGTCGCTGACTAGGCCGCGGTTGCTGGCGTCGCTGGTCCTCGGGGCGATCGTCATCGGGTTGGTCTACAAAGGTCCGCCGGTCGACGAGATCGCCGGGATCCATCTCTGGTTCGGCCTCCGGGGACCCATCTCCGGCGACCCGTGGAAGTGGATCGGGGTCGGTCTGCTGCTGGTGATCGTGTTCGGCGTGGAGCGACTCGGGCTCGCTTCGCTGCTGATCCGGCGTCCGAGCTGGGCCGATGTCGAATGGGCGCTGTACATCTTCGGGGGTGCGATGGCCTGGGCGTGGCTGGCCGACATGATCGCGCCGCAGACCGACAATGCGGGCATCGACGTCGTGCTGCGGTTGGGCGTGCTGGGCATTGTGATCCTGACCGTGACCGCGGCGATCACCGAGGAAGTCGTCTATCGGGGCTTCCTGGCCGAACGGCTGGGTGCCCTGTTCGGCGCCCGCCGGTGGGCGCCATGGGTGGGTGCCGGGCTCAGTCTGGCGATCTTCGTTGCCCCGCACCTGGCCTTCTTCGGGCCGTCCTGGCTGCTGCACCAGTTCCCGACCGCTCTGGCGATCGCGGTGATCGCCGTAGTGCGGCGCAATCTGGTGATCGCCATGATGGTGCATCTGCTGACGAACCTGCCGATCCTGTACCTGCTGCTGTAGCAGTTTCCCTACGGTGGGGAGATGAGGTACGTCGGGAGGAAGCCGGTGCCGCCGCTCGATCAGTTCGTCGACGACGTCTATGTGCTCCGGCGTGCCCCGCTGTCGATCGATCGACACGACGGTCTGAGCGTGGCGACGCCCTGCAGCCATGCTCCAGGTACTGGAGGACGAACTCCGCGCGAGGCTGAGCGAAGCGTCGCGGGCCGGGCTGGCGCTGGTCAGCCGCCCCGGGGGCAACTGGAGCAGGCCTGGGCGCGGCATCGGGCGCCGACCTGGCCGAACGGGCCGGTGTAAGCGGGCAACCGGTTGGCCTTGCCTGTGCGGCACGTATTGGCGTGGGTCCGAGGCGGTTGGCCAGAATCTACCGCTTCGCGCACCTGATCCGAGGCTCGCGCGTCGTTGGCTGCCGGCTGCTCGGACAGACCCATAGTCTGCGCGGACAGACCGCATCCGTACCGTCCGCAGAGAGGTCCAGCCGACGGCCCTACTCGGCGCTCGCAGTTTCCTACGCCGGCCGGCGGGCGGGAGCCTAGGATCGGCGAGTGGCAACCACACTCAACAACGTCGGCATCGTCGTCGAGGATCTGTCGGCGGCGATCGACTTCTTCACCGAACTCGGGCTCGAGGTGGAGGGCCGCGGAATGATCGAAGGAGAGTGGGCCGGACGGGTCACCGGGCTCGGCGACCAGCGGGTCGAGGTGGCGATGCTGCGCACGCCGGACGGCCATGGCCGGCTGGAGTTGTCGAGGTTCCTCGACCCCGAGGTGGTCTCCGATCACCGACGGGCACCGGTCAACTCGCTCGGCTACCTCCGGGTGATGTTCCAGGTCGACGACATCGACGACACCGTCGACCGGTTGACCGCCAATGGCGCGGAGTTGGTCAGCAGCGAGGTCGTCCAGTACGAGGACGTGTATCGGCTCTGTTACCTGCGCGGGCCGGAAGGAATCCTGGTCGGCATCGCCGAGGCGCTCGGCTAGTCACAGGCCCCAGACCGCCAGCTCGTTGCCGGCCGGGTCAGCGAGGTGGAAGCGGCGGCCACCGGGAACTCGTAGTGGCCGTCGAGCATCCCGCCGGCTTTCGACCACGGATCGCAGTGAGGCATCGAGGTCGTCGGAGTACGGGATGACCAGTGGATTTGCCGGGCCGGACGCCGCCAACCCACCCGTCTCGGCATCGTCCGGGCGCGGCCCTCGGACGCCGGCGTCCGGGAGTCCGGACCTCCGACGCGACCGATCACGACCGCGCCGGTGAGTCGACGATTGACATCAGCGACAGTTTCTATAGACTCTATATTAACTAGAGGCGATCGGCCGTTCCCCATTCGTGTCGATGAACTCGCGGACGACTCATCGTCCAGCGCGTGCCTCACCTTGGAGTATCCGCTCGGCGTCGTTGCTGCGCGGGTTTGGTACCTGGAGGTTGTGGTTGTCGGCGCGGCACGAGATCACGAAACACTTGGTGAACACCTACGCGCAGGCCGATAAGGCGGGGAAGGGCAAGCTGCTGGACTCGCTCACCCAAACGACGGGATGGACACGAGATCACGCCCGGAGGGCGATCCGCCAGGCGGAGACTCAG
Organism: Micropruina sp.; assembly: GCF_047602385.1. Taxonomy (GTDB): domain Bacteria; phylum Actinomycetota; class Actinomycetes; order Propionibacteriales; family Propionibacteriaceae; genus Micropruina. Next base: position 33,996 of record NZ_JASGHL010000004.1, on the reverse strand, counting down.
CAGAGCGCCGGCCCACGGCGGCGCAAGCCGAAGTCGAGGAAGTACTCCGATGACGCGATGGCGGTATTGCACGAGGTCTGGTGGCTGGCTGGCCAGCCATCCGGCAAGTACTTGGCGGCGGTGATGGAGGACATCCTGAACCGGCTGATCCGCTTCGCCGAGCTCGACCGCGTCGACGCGCGGCTCACCCCCGACGTGCTGGATGAAGTGCGGGCCATGTCGCCGGCGACGATCGACCGCTACCTCAAGCCGTATCGAGCCGGCGCCCGTTCAGAAGGCATCGCCCTTGTGAAGCCGGGCCAGATCCTCCGGCCCGCAGTTCATACCTACTCCGCCGCGGGCGAGCAGTGCTGTGCTGGCTCCCTGGAGTTGAACGCGGTCGCCCACTGCGGCGGCGAGGTTCGCGGTGACTTTCTGTGGACCGTGACGGTGACCGAGCCGACGACCGGCTGGACGCTGCTGCGGACGGCTTCCAACGGGTCGGTCCGGAATGTGGCCGCCGCGATGGACTGGATTGTCGAGAGCGTGCCCCTGCCCGTGGCGGGCGTGGTGGTCGGGAAGGGCAACGAGTTCATCCGCCGAGCGGTGGCTCACTGGGGCACGGAGCGGCGAATCGCAGTACTGCAGGGTCCGGATCAGTGTGACAGGCACACGGTCAGCGAACAGGCCGACGCGGAACGGGGCAAGGGCCATGCGTTCCGCGTTCGCTACCGGTCCGAGGCCGAGCGACTCTTGCTCGACCGACTATGGGAACTCAGCGCCGCCCGCCGCAACCACCTCTTGCCCTGTGTGAAGGCAACGGGGTGGGTCGAGTCCAGCACCGGGCGCCGGCGGACCTACGACAGACTGCGCACCCCCTACCAGCGGTTGCTTGAGCAACCGAGCCTTGCACCCACGGTCCGTGCCCGCCTCCACCATGAGCACGAGCAGTTGAACCCTGCCCAGATCACTCGTGACATCGAACGCATTCAGCTCGAACTTCAGGGCCACCGCGAGCCGGGTAGGGATCTGCCCGCCTGAGAACTGTCCGCGGTTTCGCTGCCGATGGCTCGCGGTACGACTCCGAAGCGGGCCGGCGCCGTCAGATCTGCCCCGGGCTCGCCGGCCGCAGGTGGTCAACGGCCGGCGGACCCTGACCGGGATGGGATGAAGCTCAGCGGATCCGCCTGTAACAGGCGGCGTGCCTGCTCAACGGCGCCGAGCGCCACGACGTCACCGCCCAAGGTGCTGGCGATGATGTCGGGTACCGGCGGAGGGCAATGGGCATGCAGTTGCCGTCGTGCGGCACGCAGAGCCGGCTCGATGGCGGGTGCGATAGCTCCCGCTACGACAATCGTGGTGACGTCGAGCAGGCTGCCCAGGATCATCGCGACCCGCGCCAGTCGCCTGCCGAGCCGGGCCACGATCTCCTGGGCTCCGGGAGCGCCCTGCTCTGCGGCGTGGAAGACCCAGGCGGCGTCGACTGCTCCGGATGGCTGTGGCAGGACGCCCTGGCGGGTCGTGCGCTCATCGGCGAGCAGTTCGAGCGCCCAGGTGCGCGCCAAGGCGGCGAGGCCGTCGGGGGATCCCGCGCCCACGACGATGCCCATCGCGCGCAACTCGCCGGCACCGCCGTGGGCTCCGCGCAGGAGGCGTCCGTCGACGATCAGGCCTGCGCCGAACCTCTCGCCGGACAGCAGCGCGGCGATGTTCTCGCCGGCGCTCAGGCACGTTCGCTCAGCGATCACAGCCAGGTTGGCGTCGTTCTCGACAATGACCTTTCCGGGCAGCACGTCTGGGAAGCCCGGATTCATAGCCGTCCAGAAGCCTTTGTCATCGACCGGAGACCGACCATCGGCGTCCACGGGTGCAGGTACTCCGGCAACGCTGATCAGCACCTCGTCGGCGCTCGCGCCCACTCCCGCCAGCAGATCGGCGATCAGAGTCGATGTCGTTGACAGGCGCTCCCGCCCCGACGCCGAGGCCGCCCGTAGAAGCGACTCGCGAGTGCCCAATGGCCGGCCGTGCAGATCTGTCAGTACAGCTCGCAGCCGGTGCTCGCCGGCGTCGAGTCCGAGCAGAAGTCCGGCGTCGGGAGGCACTCGATAGCGCCGCGACGGTCGTCCCCTACGGCCGGCCGGGGCAACGTCGGGGACTTCCTCGAGCCAGCCGCCCGCCGTCAGGTCGGCGCACACTCCAAGGACGGTCGCCCGGGTCAGGGCGGTGGCGCTCATCACGTCTCCGGTGCTGAACTCCTCGGCATCGAGCGCATAGCGAAGCACCGCATCCCCGTTGATCCGCCGCATCACCCGGGGCGAACTGGCAGAGTTGACCGGCACAAAGCCGACCCTACTAGGAACGATGGAGCAAGCGGAGACCGTCGTGACATTCGACCGGTGCCGCGCCGAGGCTGTGCGGCACTTCCTGCTGGCGAACATTATTTGATGAGGCACGCTTTCGTATTCGCGAACATCTTTTCGTGAGTCATGCTGCATCGTCGCCGGGCACGAATCCTGAGGCATGCGCGCGAGGGCGTGAATCATGTTCCGACCGCGCAGTGCGTGCCCACGGCAGTGCCGCTATCTGGTCGATCGTGGTATCGCGGACGCCATTCTCTGAGGCAAGTGCGACCCTTTCTCTTCGTGTAACGGCATGGTAACGTTCGCCGCGATCTGGACCAACGATGCCGAGGAGACCTGCATGACGACCCTGACCAGGGACAAGATTGCAACAGCCGATATACCGATTGAGCCCGAGGACAGTAGAAAGCCGCTGCTCAGCACGCAGACGATCCTCCTGATGAATCTTGGCGGCTTTGGTACATCATTCGCGTTCGGGCTGCAACAGACCGCGATCAATCCACTGTTCGCAATGATGGGTGCTGACGGGCATTCGCTGCCTATTCTGAACCTGGCCGGTCCGATGACCGGCCTGCTTGTCCAGCCGATGATCGGCGTGCTGAGCGACCGCACCTGGCATCCAAAGTTCGGCCAGCGCCGACCCTACATCGTCGCCGGCTGCATTCTCGCAGCGCTCTGCCTGTTCTTGTTCCCGTTCGTTTCAGCCATCTGGATGGCGGTCGTCCTGCTCTGGGCGATGGACGCCGGCAACAACACCGCCGCCGAGCCCTACAAGGCACTGATCGCCGGCAAACTGCGGTTGTCGCAGCGCACCCAGGGCTTCCTGCTCCAAGCCATGCTCGGCGCAGCAGGCGGGATCGTGGCCAACGTGGCCCTGTTCGGCTTCCAGCAGCTGGTCCACGGGAGCTCGGCGGCCGGCATTCCCAACTGGGTTCCGGCGGTGTTCTGGACCGGTGCTGCGTGCGCGCTGATCACCGTGATGATCTCGGCGGTCTACACCAAGGAGATTCCGCCGACCGACGAGGAACTGGCCGCGATGAGGAGCCAGGGGTCCAGTCCGGTCGCCATCGTGACCGAGATCGCGAGTGCGGTCAAGGAAATGCCGATGGGTATGCACAAGCTCGGTCTGGTCTACGCCTTTCAGTGGTACGGCCTGTTCATTTGGTGGCAGTTCGCCTCGCTGGCCATCGGAAAGTCCGTCTTCAATGCCGAGCCCGGCGGGTCCGGCTATGAAGAGGCCGTCGGCTGGACCGGCCTGGCCAATGCGTGGGGCTCGATCGTCCAACTCCTGGTGTCACTGGCCCTAATTCCGATCGCGGTGCGCTTCGGCGCGAAGCGTGTCCATTCGGCCTGTCTGCTGGTCGCGGGGGTAGGTTTCTCGATCTTCCCGCACGTTGCCGACCGGTACCTTATGTTCCTGCCGCTGATCGGCTATGGCGTCGCGATGGCAAGTATCGCTTCGCTACCATATGTGATGGCTACCTCGATGGTTCCCAAGGCCCGGATCGGCGTCTACCTCGGCATCCTGAACATGATGATCGTGGTGCCGCAGTTGGTGCAGACGCTGACCTTCGGCTGGATCTACGAACATCTGCTCGGCAACGATCCGGGCAACGCGATGACGTTCTGCGGCGTGTTGTTCGCACTCGGTGGGATCGCCGCGATGTGGGTGAATGCGCCGCCGGCAGACGAAGAGTCGCCGATCATGCCGCTGGGTTCCCCACGTCGAATCACGTCGGTCTACCGACGAGTGATCGTCGGTTCGGACGGCACACCGGCGTCGCTGGCAACGGTTGGCCATGCCGCCGGATTGGCGGCGGCTGCCGAGGCACGATTGGTCGTGGTGTCCGCCTATAATCCGGATCTCTCCGCCGGGCTCGGCAGACCTGGCGCGCACGAGCACCGCGATCTCTACGGCGAAGCCGCAGCACGAGCCGCGGTCGAGGCATCGGTCCGCGAACTCACCAAACAGCGCTTCAAGCGGATCGAAACCCATACGATCGCCGCCAGCCCGGCCCAAGCCGTCCTGGAGGCGGCGGGCAGAGATCCCGACAATCTGATCGTGGTGGGCAACCGCGGTTTGGGCGCGGCCAGTGGTGAGGCGCTGGGCGCCGTCCCCCGAGAGATCGTCAAGCAGGCGGTGTGCAACGTGATGATCGTGCAGACCAACGACGACGGCTCGGTGATATCAGGTGGCGGGGGCCAAAGGCCGGCCTGATACCGGCTGTTCGCCGGGTGGCGCGACCGCCACCCGGCGAATGCCGCCACCCCGACCAATCGCACAGACACTGAGGAGATGAACGATGAAGTGGAAGAACCTCGTTGTAGGGGTCGACGGGTCCGCCAGCAGCCGAGCAGCTTTGCAGTGGGCCTATGACGTGGCACTGGCGCAGAACGCGGAACTCACCACCCTGATGACCTGGCGGCCGGTGCCGCCGCCGCCCAGTGGGTCCGCGTCCACCTACAACCCGGAGTACGACGACACCGACCAGGCGGCCGTCGCCGAGAAGGAACTGCTCGAAATCATCCGCGACGAGTTGGGCGACGACCCAGCGGTACTCATCCGGCCGAAGGTGCTCGCGGGGCGCGCGGCGAAGGCGCTGATCGATGCCTCCCAAGACGCCGATCTGCTGGTCGTCGGCAGCCGGGGGATCGGGGGGTTCGCCGGCATGCTCCTGGGATCTGTCAGTCAGCATGTCGCGGCCCATGCGGTCTGCACCGTCGTCGTCGTCCGCTCGCCGAGCGGTGACGAGTCGGCAACGGTCGCGGATGGGTTGTCATCGTCGGACGACCCAAGCTGAATCGGGCGAGTCAGCACGCAGTGCACGTCCTGACGGCGAACCAGGTGGCGCCCGTTCCTGCCGGGACGGGCGCGACACCTGGCCCTGTTACCGATCGGGTGTCGTCACCCGGGCGACGTGCAGTGCGAGGTAGGAGATCTCGTCGGCGGTGAGCGCCGAGCCGAGCCGCAACTCCAGGACGCCGGACAGCCGGACGGCGACGTCGGCGGCATCGGGGAAGCTCTCCCGGATCGCCTGGCCGACCGGGGTCGGCGCGGAGTTGAGCTGCTTGTGGTTGTGGATCCGGACGAAAAGGTAGCGCAGGTGGGTGATGAACCGCCCGACGCTGACGCTGCCCGGGTCCAGGGTGATTCCATAAGCCTGTTCGATGACCGTGACAAGCTGCTGGATCACTCCGGTCATCCGGTACGTGTACGACAGGTCGCCGGTCGCGAAACCGGCGTTGACCAGGTGCAATGCCAGACCGACGGCCTCGCTGTCGGGAAGTCGGACGTCGCTGCGGGCGTTGATCTCGATGAGCAGCGCCTCGGCTTGGCGGTACTCGTCGGTGTACAGGTGTTGCACCTCGGCGAGCAGGGGATAGGCGATGTCCATGCCCAGGTTGACCCGGCGGATCGCGAAGCTCACGTGGTCTGCCAGGGCGATGACGACGGCCGGGTTCCGGCTGACCGAGTCCAGCCCGACGGCGCTGATCGACTGGCTGACCAGGTGGATGTGCTCGGGTGGGATGCCGGCGAGCAGTTCGGCTAGGTGATCCGGATCGCGGCCGTCGGCAGGGACGAAGACCCGGACGATCTTGCTGCCGTCCACTCGCTGTCCCGGCTTGGCCTGAAAACCGAGGCCGCGGCCGGTCAGGATGACTTCGCGTCCGGTCTCATCAAGGGCGAGTACCAGGTTGTTGTTGAAGACGCGGACAATCTCCATGGGTTCGGACCGGTGGCCGCCCCCTCGCGGGGACGGCCACCGGTCACTCCTCTCAGGCCTCGATGTCGATGACCGGATCGCCCAGGGAGACCTCGCCCGGGGCAGCCGGCGTGACCGACTTCAAGGTGGCCGTGTTGATCACCACGACCATCGTGGTGGTGTCGTAGCCGGCCGCCTTGACGGCGTCCAGATCGACGGTGGCCATCAGGTCGCCGACCTCGACGCGCTGGTCCTTGGCCACGTCGAGGTGGAAGCCCTTGCCCTCCAGCTGGACGGTGTCGATGCCGACGTGCACCAGCACCTCGACGCCGTCGTCGGTCTTGATCCCAAAGGCGTGGCCGCTCTCGGGAACCGTCATCAGCACGCCGGCCACCGGGGCGGTGACGTGACCGTCCGAGGGGACGATGCCGACGCCGTCACCGAGCGCCTTGGAAGCGAACACCTTGTCGTTGACCTCGGTGAGCGCGACCAGTTGGCCGGCGACCGGGGCGGCGACCGTCCGGGTGGCGACCATGGTGGCGACGCCACCGGCAGCGGCCGGAGCGGTAGTCACGGTGACAGCGGACGCCGCCGGGGCGGCGGTCGCGGCAGCGGCGGCCTGCTCGGCCTCGAACTCAGCCTTCTGCTCGGGGGTGCGGTAGTCGCTGGCGATGACCAGGAGCATCGACACCACGAAGGCGGCGGCGATCGAGATGGCGTAGACCCCCATCGGGGTGAAGACCGGGATGGTGAGCAGCGAGGTGAACGCGAAGGCGCCGGTCTTGACGGTGCCGAACATCCAGCCGAGGATGCCGATGGTCACGCCACCGACCGCACAGCCGATCAGCATGCGCGGGTAGATCCGCTTGTAGCGCAGGTGAATGCCGTACAGGGACGGTTCCGAAATGCCGCCCAGCAAGCCTGCGGCGAGAGCGCCGATCGCGGTCTGCCGCACCTCGTTGTCCTTGACTCTGCTGGCGACGACGAGGACGCCGGCGGTGGCACCGAAGCAGGCGAAGTTCCAGGTACCCATCGGACCCTGGATGAAGTCCTGATGCCCCGTCGCTGCGCTGCTGATGTTGGCCAGCATCAGCGCATTGAGCGGCCAGTGCAGGCCCAACGGCACCAGGAACGGGTAGATCATCGGGATCAGAACGGCGAACAGCAACGGCACCGTGTTGTTCAGCCAAGCCAGCCCGGCACCCAGGCCGGTGCCCAGCCACATGCTGATCGGGCCGATGATGAAGCCGGTGATGGGGATCATGATCAGCAGGCAGAAGAACGGCACGAAGACCATCTGCACGTTTGCCGGGAAGATCTTCTGCAGCAGCTTGTACAGCTGGGCCAGCACCGCGACCATGATCAGCGGCACGAACACTTGGCCGCCGTAGCCGTTCAACTGCATCGGCAGGCCGAAGATCTGCGCGATGCACTGGTCGGTGCCCAGAGTGGCGTTCGTGGTGCAGACGGTGTCCGCCGCCTTGCTGAGCGACAGGAACTCGGGGGTGAACAGCGCGGCCATGATGGAGGCACCGATCCACGGATCGACCTTCAGTGCCTTGGAGGCGTTGTAGGCGACCATGATCGGCAGGAAGTACAGCACCGAGCGCCACATGGAGTCCCAGAACACCCAGGTGGCACCGGCGGCGGTCAGCCGGTCGACGCCCTGGAACGGGACGAGGTGCACGGCGTCCAGGACGGCGGCGATCGCGATGATCAGCGACGAACCGAGCAGCACGCCGAGCAGTGGCCGGAACGAGTTCGACAGGTACTCGAAGAACGCGTCCAGCCAGGCCACCTTGCCCCGGGCCTTGGCCCGCTCGGCGGCCTTGATGTCGGCGTCGCTGGAGGCCGCCGGCTTCGCGCCGCCCTTCATCGACGGCAGGTTGGTGATGTCGGCGTAGACCGACGCGACCGCGCCGCCGATGACCACCTGATAGCGGTCACCGCTTTGCGGTACGGCACCCATGACGCCGGGAATGGCCTCCAGCGCCTTGGTGTCGACCTGGCCGGCGTCCTTGAGTTCGAAGCGCAGCCGGGTCGCACAGTGGGTGAGACTTGTGATGTTGCCGGGACCGCCGATCTTCTCGACGATCTGCTCGGCCGTAGTGGACGCCATTGTCGTTCCTATCTACTAACTCGGGGAATCTATTCGGAAACAAAAAACGACCCGAGTTGCACCGCTAGATGCAGCTCAGGTCTTGCCCCTAGGCGGGTAACAACCCTCGTGGCGAGCGTGTTGCTCTGAAGGCACAGTAGCACCCGGGGCCCCGGCTCGCAGCAACTTCAGCCGGACACCTCGGCGATGTCGTGAACCCCTCCCTAACTACCTGTGCCCTCCCGCAGGTGGGAGGGCACAGGTAGTTAGGCAGGGCCCTGGCGAGTCGGCCGATCCCGCACGGCGGTGCTGCTCAGCGATCGGGTGGTGGCGGCGGAATCGAACCCAGATCGGGGACGTCGCCGGGCCAGATCAGCAGCACTCGGCAGGGCGCGTGATCGACCACGAAGCGGGTGTGCTTGCCGAGGCTGTGCGGTCCCAGTCGGCCGCGGTCGCCGTCCCGGCCGAGGATCAGATAGTCGGCGTCGCCGGCCGCCGCGGTGACGATGCGTTCGGGAAAGCCGGACTCGAGCCGCACCGTGGCGTCGGCGCCGAGCCGCTGCCGCGCTGCGCGCAGCATGTCCTCGGCGGCGTCCCGGCTGAGCTGGTCAAGCTCCTCGGTGGCTTTCCGCCGCGGTCCGCGTCCCATCAACGAACCGAACCCCGGATCGGGTGGCCCGGGGGACTCCTCCCGGACGCAGATCAGGGTCACCTCGCACGGGCGGCCTCCGGCGAGGTCGCGGGCGGCGTCCACACAGGCCGGCCAGGTGCCCTCTCGTACCCAGATCGTGATTCTCATGCCACACCTCCGACGGTCAGCGAAACCCACAGTGCCAGGACTCCCACGACGATGGCGATGGGGGTGGCCAGCAGGCCGAGCAGGGTGAACTCCTGGATCGGCGTTCTCGTGATCGTGGGCCTGGACGATCCGCCGCCACAGCAGGGTGGCCAGTGATCCGACGTAGGTCAGGTTGGGCCCGACGTTGACGCCGATCAGCACGGCCAGCACCGCCCCGGCGCCGGACTCCGCCGCGAACGGCAACAACACCAGCACCGCCGGCAGGTTGTTGACCAGGTTGGCCAGCAGCGCGGCCAGCCCCGCCCACAGCAACAGCGCCGCCAGCGACTGCCCGGACGGGACGATCCGGCCGATCGCCTCACCCAGCCCGCCCTCGACGACCGCGGTCACCACGATGCCCAGCGACAGCACGAAACCGAGGAACCCCAGGTTGATGAAGCCCGGGATGTCCCTGGCGGTGACCTGCTTGAGCCTCAGCGCCCGTACCAGCAGCACCAGCGCACCGGCCAGCGCCACCCATGCCGCCTCGACCTGGAACAGGGACGCGACCACGAAGCCGGCCAGGGTGAGCGCCAGCACGATCGCCGAGAACCGGGGCAGCGGCGGAACCTCGGGCGGCTCTGGATTGCTCGCCGGGATGGACAGGTCGGAGGCGAAGAACTGGCGGAAGGCCAGGTATTCGACGACCAGGACGGCGAGCCAGGGCAGCGCCATCAGGCCGGCGAACGATACGAAGGTCAGGCCGGCCGCCGACAGCGCCAGCAGGTTCGTCAGGTTAGACACCGGCAGCAACAGCGAGCCGGCGTTGGCCAGATGGGTGCACGCGTAGGCATGCGGTTTGGGCCGGACCCCCATCCGGGACGCGGTGGCGAAGACCACCGGCGTCAGCAGCACCACCGTGGCGTCCAGCGAGAGCACGGCCGTCACCGCGGCGGCCAGGACGAACACGAAGACCAGCAGCCGGTGGGCGTCGCCGCGACTCTTGGCGGCCATCAGGGCGCCGGCGTAGCGGAACAGGCCGTCGGCGTCGCACAACTCGCTGATCACCAGCACCGCGGCCAGGAAGGCGACCACCGGGAACAGATGTGCGATCTCGGCCCAGGCCTGGTCCCAGCCGAGCGCGCCGGTGAGCAGCACGATCACTGCGGCCGGGACGGCGGCGACCGCCTCAGGCAGGCCACGCGGCCGGACGACGGCGAAGCCGAGGACCACCGCCAGCATTGCGATCGAGATCACTTCGCCCACGGGCGTTCACCCTAGTAGTGCCGCTTCGGAGTGGTTCTCACCCGAGCGGGCGGGTCGCCCGGGCGGGGGTTCAGCCGCGGCGCAAGGACGCGGGACCGCCCGGCACGCCGATCCGGACGCCGGTGTCGGCGAGGCCGCCGTTCGCCACCGCGTAGACGGCGAGACAGCGGTCGGCGTACAGCTGGGCCACGATCCGCCGGGAGTCCCGGCTGAACACCACGCCCTGGGCTGCCGCACCGGTGGCCACCTCGCCCACCCGGCGCAGCTCGCCGTCGTTGTTCGCGAACAGCACCAGGGAGCCGGTGGCGCTGTGGCCCGGATGATCGGACGGCAGCTGGCTGCCGGCCATGCACAAGGCGGCGACCCAGGCGCCGTCGGGAGAGATCGCGACGCCCTCGGGTACCGACGGCACGGCTGCGTGTGCGACCGCCCGGAACGGCACCGAGGACGTGTCGACCAGGGTGATCAGGTCTGCGTCGCCCGCGCTGACCCCGTTGCGAGACTCCTTGCCGGCGTAGCCGACGGCGCCGATCACGGCCCAGTGCCCGTCCGCGTCGTTGTCCACGACATAGGGACTGACTCCGGTGGCGATCCGGTGCGGACGCAGTGCAGCCCCGTCCCCGGTCAGGTCGACCACCACCGCACCCTGTTCGTCGCGCAACGACACGATCGCCGCGCTGCCATCGGCGATCAGTCCGACTCCGGCGAGCCTGCCGTCGGAGAGGGTGAGCCGCTGGCGTTCGGTGACGGTGCCGTCCTGGACGCCGAAGACGATCAGCGTGCCGCTCACCGTGGTGACCAGCAGCCGGCCGCCGTCCGGGGTGAAGGCGACCGCTTGCGGGTGGCTGCCGAGCTCGATGACGTCCACCGCCGGGTGTTCGCCGTCGAACCGCACGAGCTGCAGCACGTCGTGGAACACCAAAGCGGCCGCGGCGCGATCGTAGGAGGTGGGCGCCGCGACGGCGGCGAGCCGTCCGTCGGGGGAGAGCGCCACGGCTTGCGGCGGCCCGACGATCGAGGTCCGGACGTCAACGGTGGCCAGCACGGCGGGCGGGTCGGCGTCCAGGTCGATCAGGCTGAGCGTGTCGGGACCGGTGCCGGCCGGGAACACGTCCCGGCCGGCGTCGCGGACCAGTTTGGCGTCATTGGCGCTGACGAACAGTTCCACCTCGGGCACACGCCTCAATAGCCCAGCGCCGGATCGACCACGTTGTGCAACGGCCGGCCGGCCAGATAGAGCCGGAGGTTGTCGCAGAAGATCTCACAGATCCGCTCGTCCTCGCGGCTGTCCAGACCACCCGAGTGTGGGCTGACAAGCACGTTCTCCAGATCCCACAACGGCGAGTCGGAGGGCAGCGGCTCGACCGCGAAGACGTCCAGGGCAGCGAAACCGACCTGTCCCGAGCGCAGCGCGTCGACCAGCGCGTCCTCGTCGATGACGGTGCCACGGCCCACGTTGACGATGGTCACCCCCGGCTTGGCCTTGGCCAGCAGCGCGGCGTTGACCAGCTTCTCGGTCTGCGGGGTGCCCGGCAGCGTGAGCACGATGTGGTCGGCGCGGCCGATGATGCTCTCCAGGTCATCCAGCGCGTGCACCTCGTCGACGTTATCGACCTCGCTGACTCGGCGCTTCACACCCAGCGTGGTCATGCCCAGCGCCTTGCAGCGCTTGGCCACCTGTTGGCCGATTCCGCCGAGGCCGGCGATCAGCACCGTGCTGCCCTCGATCGGACGCCCGACGACCCGGGTCGGCCACTCGTGCGCCCGCTGCTGACGCTGCAGCCGCGGGAGTTCCTTGCAGCCGCAGATCAGCCCGAAGATCGCCCATTCGGCCAGCGGAATGCCGTGCGCGCCGGCCGAGGTGGTGAACACGATCCGCTGCAACGCCTCCTCCGGCAACCCCGCGGCGACGACCTGGCCACCGCCGCCGGCGGCCATTGTCATCACCCAGCGCAGGTCGGGATTGGCGGCGACGGTGCGGGCCAGCGCGGGCGGTTGGACGTCCGGGATGCCGTAGAGCACTTCGGCCGAGTCGACCAGCTCGTCGAAGCGGGACTGCTGCTCCGGCGTCCGGCTGAACGACGGATCGCCGGCGAAGTCGGCCGGATGCCGCATCGGTGGCAGCAACTCCTGGTCGACCACCACCTCGACCCGTGGGTCGACGGCGGCGACCCGATCGCACAGTTCGGGGGCAAGCGGGGTGGCGACGACCACCCGCACCTTGTCCTGATCAGGCATGCACAGTCTCCTGTCCGGCGTCGTTGAGGTCCGTCAGACTACGGCCCCTGGTCTCCGGGGTGACGAACGACGAGAAGAACGAGATGAGGGCCAGAACCGCCGAGTAGATCGCGATCACCCACCAGGCGTTGCCGGTCGTGGCAAGCAGTGCCGCACCGACCAGGGGGGCGATACCGCCGGCGATGACGGCCGAGAACTCGCGTGCGGTCGCCACACCGGTGAACCGGTGGGAGTTGCCGAAGAGTTCGGGCAGCAGGGCGCACTGCGGGCCGAGCATCGACTGCACACCGATGCCGATGCCGACGCCCATCACCACGAGCACCAGCCAGGTCTGGCCGAGGGTGAGCAGCCAGAAGCCGGGGAAGGCGAAGACCGCGGTGAACAGGGCGCCCCAGCGATAGACCGGCACCCGGCCGACCCGGTCCGAGAGCGCGCCGAAGAAGACGACGGTGACGATCGAGATCGCGGCCGCGACGACGGCACCCCAGGTGCCGATCAATGCCTGACCCTTATAGGCGGGAAGGCTGGCGACGTAGGCCAGCAGCAGCGCCGAATAGATCGAGGAGTTGCCGTTCTCGCCCATCCGCAGACCGATGCCGACCAGGATGTTGCGCCTCGACGTGGCGATCGCCTGCCCGACGGACTGCTTGACCGGAGCGTCGCGGTGCGCCTCGGCCTCTTCGAGGGCCTCGAAGGCCGGGGACTCCTTGAGCCGCATCCGGATCACGACGGCGACGATGATCAGTACAGCGCCGAGCAGGAAGGGCACTCGCCAGAGCCAGCCGAAGAGAACCTCGCGATTGGCCATGCCCAGTAGCGCGAACGTGCCGGCGCCCAGCAGGGTGCCGATCTGGATGCCGACGAAGGGAAGGGCGGCGAAGAAGCCGCGTCGCTTCGGAGGTGCGAACTCGGAGATCAGCACCGTCGCGCCGGCCTGCTCGGCACCGGCGCCGAGACCTTGGGCGACCCGCAATGCGACCAGCAGGATGGCGCCCCAGATGCCGGCAACCTCATACGTGGGCAGCATGCCGATCAGCATCGACGAGCCACCCATCAAGGCGATGGTGATGATCAGCACCACCTTCCGGCCGATCTTGTCGCCCATCGCGCCGAAGATCAGGCCGCCGATGGGACGTGCGGCGAAACCGACCGCGTAGGTGCCGAAGGCAGCGATCGTGCCACCGGCGGGGCCGAGCGGCTTGAAGAAGAGTTCGCCGAAAATCAGTGCGCTGGCGAGCCCATAGATGTAGAAGTCGTAGTACTCCAGGGCGGACCCGACCGAGGAGGCCAGGGTAGCGCGGCGTAGTTGGACGGGATCGACGGTTGGCTCTGGGCTTGATGGCCGTACGGCTGAGGGTTGAGACACTGAGAGCTCCTTTGTTCTCTATGCGTGATCCCATCATGCTCCATAGAGTGAACAACGGTCAATAGAGCGAACAAAGTCGTGCGCTGTCCCTCGACGAGCTCGCCGAGCTGAGGGCCAACATGCGTTCGGCCAGTGCGCGGCGCGGTACGCGGGGAGGGCTCTTGGTGCCGCTGGGCGAGCGCTGCGGTACAGCTGGCACGAAGGGACGGTTCTTTCGCACCACCGTGCTGCGCGAGTGGAACGGAAGAACCGTCCCCGCGTACCGCTCGGCTAGCCGGCCGCCATCGGGTTGCCGAGCAGCATCGCGATCCGGGTGAGCTCGTCCACCATCAGTCGGCGGGTGTCCTCGTTCCAGTCGGACTTGTGCTTGGTGACGCTGATAGCCAGGACGGGTGCCCGAACGCCGCGGGTGGGCACCACCACCGCCACGCCCACCACGCTGTCCGCCGACTCCTCGTCGTCGATCGCATAGCCGCGGGCTCGGGCCAGGCGGACGTCCTTGAGCAGCCGCGCGACGGTCCGCCGGGAACGGGCGGTCATCCGGGGCAGTTCGTCGATGCCGTAGTAGAGCCGCTCGATCTCGGAGTCGTCCAGCCGGGCCAGCAAGGCCTTCCCCTGCGCGCACGAGGACGCCGGCAGCCGGTCGCCGATATTGGTCGTCAGCCGGATCGCCGGATGGCCCTCGTAGCGCGCCAGGCAGAGGGTGTCGATGCCGGCAGCGGTGGACAGCCGGAGGGTCTCGGAGCGGAACAGCGGCGACTCCAGGCAGGCCCGGTGGAATTCGCTGACCTGGTCGAGCCGGGCGAGGTAGGAGCCGCCGAGCTCGACCACCTTGCGACCCAGTGAGTAGCCGAGGTCGTCGCGGCGGACCAGGCCGCCCAGCTCCAAGGCGGTGCAAATCGTGCTGGTCGAGGACTTGGGCACGCCGAGGTCGCGGCTCAGGTCCGCCAAGGTCATCGTGCCGGACTCGCTGGCGGCGATGGCGTCCAGCACGGCGACCGCGCGACTGACAGCCGGGGCGGCGCCAGGGGGAGTGACGTCGGTACCGCCACGTACGGGAGACATGCCCGCACCCTAGCCGTTGTTCGCCTGATTGAACATGGTCCAGTGGGCTGTATGGCTGTGCCGAGCTGGGTCGCGGTTCGACCGCTCTGTGGGCTCGGCGACCGGTGGGTGGTGCGACCCGGCGTCCAGGTGAGCAATACTCCCCGCCATGGGACGCGACATCGAAGCCACGACGTACACCCGGGAGCAGCGGCAGCGGTACCGCGAGAAGGTGCAGCACTGCCTGGACGTGTTCGAGCAGATGCTCGCCGCCGACAGTTTCGAGTTCGATGAGCCGCTCACCGGGATGGAGATCGAGCTCAACCTGGTCGGCACCGACTATCTGCCCCGGATGCGCAACGCCGATGTGCTGGCCGCCATCGCCGATCCGGACTATCAGACCGAACTCGGCCGGTTCAACATCGAGTTCAACGTGCCGCCGGGCGCGCTGGCCGGTGACGCCCTGGTACGGCTTGAGGCGTCGCTGCGCGCGTCCATCAACGAGGCGGAACGCCGTTCGGCGGCGCTCGGGACGCACATCATCATGACCGGCATCCTGCCGACCGTGATGCCGGAGACCTTCGAGGGCGACTGGATGAGTGAGAACGTCCGGTACGCGGCGATCAACGACGCCGTGCTGGCCGCCCGCGGCGAGGACATTCATATCGACATCGAGGGTCCGGGCGGCGAGACGCTGACCCGCTACATCGATTCGGTGGCACCGGAATCGGCGTGCACCTCGATGCAATTGCATCTTCAGGTGCGGCCGGACGAATTTGCCGATCACTGGAATGCCGCGCAGGTACTCGCCGGCCCGCAGTTGGCGCTGGCCGCGAACTCGCCATTCCTGATGGGGCGGCAGCTCTGGGCGGAGACCCGGATCGTGCTGTTCGGGCAGGCCACCGACACCCGGCCGATCGAGTACGCCAATCAGGGCGTCCGGCCGCGGGTGTGGTTCGGCGAGCGCTGGATCACCTCGATCTTCGACCTGTTCGAGGAGAACGCCCGCTGGTTCCCGGCGCTGCTGCCCGAGCTGGATCCGGAGGATCCGCAGGCGGTCTTCGACGGCGGCGGGACGCCGCAGCTGGCCGAGATGCGGCTGCACAACGGCACCATCTACCGGTGGAACCGGCCGATCTACGACGTGGCCGGTGGAACGCCGCACCTGCGACTGGAGAACCGGGTGCTGCCGGCCGGCCCGACCGTGGTGGACACCCTGGCCAACGCCGCGTTCTACTACGGCACCTTGCGGACTCTTGCGGCGGAGGACCGGCCGCTGTGGTCGCGGATGGCCTTCTCGACGGCGCGGGAGAACTTCCTGCAGGGATCGCGGCTCGGGATCGACGCCGACCTTTTCTGGCCCGGTGTCGGGGAACTGCCCGCATCGGAGTTGATCCTGCGCCATCTGCTGCCGCTCGCCCATCAGGGCCTGGACGCCTGGGGAGTCGACGCCGCGGTCCGGGACCGGCTGCTCGGCGTGGTCGAGGGCCGCTGCAAGACCGGCACCAACGGTGCGCAGTGGCAGGTCGAGGCCGTCCGGGCACTGGAGGCGGGGGGCGTCCCGCGGGTGGAGGCGTTGCGCCGGATGGTCGCGGCCTACGCCGAGCGGATGCACACCAACGCACCGGTCCACACCTGGGAAATGGTCTAACTCTGGTTGAGAAAAGTTAAGAGAAGGTATTCTTAGGAGCCCTATTTCCTTCCTATTTGTTACGCTCCGCTGGTTGGTTGCGAGGAAGGTGGGGGGATGGCCACGCCGCCACATAATGATGTTTGCGATAATTCTGATGCTGCGCCGCGTCGAGTCGACGCGTCGTCCGCGGTCGTCAGGGGACGCGCCCGGAGGGTTCAGCGCGAGCGCATCGGGCTGCGCACCTACCTGGTGAACGCGGTTGCCATCGGGATCGCGGTGCTGGTCGCACCCGCGCTGACCACCTCGTCGGCGACGGTGGCCGTGCCGCGGACCGTCCCGACGGCGGTGGCGACGCCCGCCGCGGCCGCCGAGCCGGCGCCGGCGCCCACCGAGGAGCCCCGCACCGGACGGGATCGCGACGCCGTCCGCGACTCCCTCGAGCATGACGACACGTTCGCCCCGCCGCCGCCGCCCGGCGGCTCGGTCACAGCCAACGGCACCGACTTCGTCTCGCCGGTGCCCGGTCCGATCACCGGTGGCTTCGGGCAGCGCTTCCACCCGATCCTGCACTACTGGCGCATGCACAACGGTGTCGATATGCATGCCTCGTGCGGCACCGTCGTCGTCGCCGCCTACCGGGGCACCGTGGTGCAGGCCGGGGTCAACGGCGGTTACGGCAACCTGATCGTCGTCGATCACGGCCGGTACAAGGGCAAGCAGGTGATCAGCAAGTACGCGCACCTCTCCCGGATCGGGGTCCGGGTGGGCGACAAGGTGGCGACCGGTCAGGGCATCGCGTTGTCCGGCACCACCGGTTTGTCGACCGGGTGCCATCTGCACTTCGAGATCAAGGAGAACGGCGGCTACGTCGACCCGGCCCCCTACCTCACCGGCAAGTCGTCCCCGCGTCCGACGGGTCCGATCAAGGACCTCGGCAAGCCCGACGGGCACGGTCCGTCGGCGACGCCCAGCCCGACGCCGACCAGGTCAGTGACCGCCTCGCCGAAGCCGAAGCCGTCCGCGACACCCTCGAAGTCCGCCACGCCGGCCCCGACGACGACGAGCCCCAGCGCGACGCCGACACCCACCACCAGCCCGACGCCCACGCCGACACCGACACCGACGCCGAGTCCGACCCGGACGCCGGCGTCCACACCGAGTACGACGGCGCGTCAGACCGAGTCGTCCCGGCCGGATCCGACCCGGTCGGCGAAGGCCGACACCTCGCCGGCGCCGAAGGACTCCGAGCGGGAGTCGACGCCGGCAGCCCCCTCGCCTTCCGCCTCGCCGACCCCGTAGGCTCTCGGCCCGATGGGCGGGCTGATATCTCGGTGGCGCCGGCGCCGGCTGTTCGCCGCGCCGACGCTCGGTCGCCGTCCGGTGCCCCGGTGGGCCTGGACGCCCTTCGCCGCCCTGGCCGGCGTCCTGACCGTGCTCGCCGCCGTCCGCGCCCTCGGGCTGGCCGGTCCCGGCTGGTACCTGTGGCTGACCGATCCTCGCCAGCCGATCGTGCCCGGCGTGTTCCTCGGGTCGATCCTCGCCGCGGCGGCACTGTACGCACGCTCGCGCAGCGCCCGCGGACGGGTGGTCGGGGTGCTCAGCGTGTCGGCGTTCGCGCTCGGCGCCGTCGTTCTCGGGCTGGTCTCCTATCTGCACTGCGGGGTGGACGGCCCGCCGTTCTTCGAGCAGCTGATCTGGGTGCTGTCGGGCAACGGCGCCGAGCCGTGGGGCGCCGCGCCGGGGTGCCCGGCGCAACCTCCGCTGGCGCATCACCTGGCCCGGCTGTGCGCTCTGTGGGGGGCGCTGGCCAGTGTGGTAGGCGTCGTGGTGGCCATGTTGCGGCGCCAACTGGACCGGTGGCTGGCGGCCTGGTCGAATCGATCGGTGGTGGTCCTCGGCGCCTCTGCGCAGGCGGCGACGATGGTGCGTGCGGTCGCCGCCCACCGGGCTGCCGGTTCGGCGCTCCTGGTCGTCGACCACACCGGCGACGAGGCGTTCAGTGCGACCGTGCGCGCACTCGGCGGCCGGGTGCTGGCCGCCGAGGCGCTCGACGCCGACCTGCTGCGCAGCCTGCTGACCCGGCAGGGGCGGATCGCCGTCGAATCGGTGCACATCATCGAGGAGCGGGTGCCGGAGGCGCTCGCCACTTTTGCCCAGGTCGCCGAGGTGCTGGACGCAGCCGTGCCCGACCCGGCACTGGTCGGCCGGGTGCAGGTACGGATCGACGACCCCTGGGCAGCGGAGAACTGGCGCCGGGACATCACCGGCACCGAGCGTTCCTGGCTGGCCGACGCACTCTCAGCCACCGAGCAGACGGCTCGGGCGATCGTGGCCAGGGTCGAGCTGTTCGGGGCCCGGCGACTCGTCGTGGCCGGCGAAGGCGATCTGGCTGCCGCCGTGCTGGCCGAAGTAGCCCGGGTCGAACGCGAACGGCGGGCGCTGCACGACGCAGCGTCCGCGCAGCCGCTCAGCGTGGTGGTGGTCGGGACGGGAGCTGCCGGGCTCGCGGCGGAGCATTCGGCGCACCAGGCACGTTTCGGCAACGACCGCGGGATCGCCGAACTGCGGGTGATCGCCGAGCCGGCTCAGGACGCGGTGCTGATCGCGGCGGCCGGCGAACCTGACACGGCGCTCGTGATCGCCGAATCCGGGCCGGGGCTGACCCGGCCCACCCGGCTGGCCGGTCAGCTGCCCGAGGTGACGATCCTGGCGGTCGACCCGGCGAGCGCCGAACTGCCCGGTCAGCCGTTGGTCGGGCGCCTGATCAGCTTCGGCGTGGGCCTACTCACCGGGGACGAACCACCCCAGGACCACTGGACGCGGATCGCCCGGCTGCTGCACGCGGCCTACCTGGCTGAACTCGGCGACGGCGCCGGCACTCGGCCATCGTCGCGGCAGTGGGCTGAGCTGCCGACGTTCTACCGGCGCAGCAATCTTCGCCAGGTGCACAGCCTGTTCGCCGGCGTCGCTCAGCTGGGCCGGTCGTGGGCCGCCGAGGGTTCGGGCGAGGAACTGGACGCGGCCGAGATCGACTTCCTCAGCCGACTCGAGCACGAATCCTGGCGGAGCTTGTACCTGGCCAACGGCTGGCGGCCCGGTCCCGTCCGCGACGATGCCCGGCTGGTCCACGACTGGCTGATCGATTGGGACGCCCTGCCGCCGGCCGCCCGCGTGCGGACCAGCGCCGGCGTGCGGCGTTCGCTTGCGCTGCTCGACACCGCCGGCTACCGCTCGCGGCGGCGGACGGCGCTGCTGCCGTTCCGCCGGCGCGGTGAGGTGCGCGCCGTCCGGCTGGCCGAAGCCCGCCGCTGGTACACCGAGTCCGGTGCCGAGATGGCGGCCACGGCGGGCGACTGGCTGGTCACCGATCCGGGCACCGGACGGCAGTGGACCTCCGACGACAGAGCCTTCGTGGCCGGCCACGAGCGACTGGCGGCGGATCGCTACCAGCGCACCGGCGTGGTCCGGGCCCGGCCGGCGCATCTGGGCGAGCAGGTGGTCACGCTGGAAGGCCCGTCGGTCGCGCGGCCCGGCGACTGGCTGGTCGAGGGAGCGGTGCGGGAACGCTGGCTGGTTCCCGCGGAACGTTTCCGCGAGGCGTACGAACCGGTCTAGTCTCAAGGTGGCGGACCGCCCGGTGTCGTGGCCGACGAGCGGGCTTGTTTGCGGTTCCCGCCCGGGGGCGCACGCCGCTGGCTAACGTATTCCCCATGTCTACCTCCACGAGTACTCGCACCAAACTCTCAGTGATCGGCGCGGGCGCGGTCGGTTCGTCCCTCGCCTACGCAGCGTTGATCCGCGGCTCAGCGGACGAGATCGCGCTCTACGACCTGGACGAGAAGAAGGTCGACGCCGAGGTCCGCGACCTCGGTCACGGGACCCAGTTCACCCGTTCGTCCGATGTGATCGGCGGCAATTCCATCGAGGTCGTCAAGGACTCACAGGTGGTGATCATCACCGCCGGCGCCAAGCAGAAGCCCGGCCAGACCCGGCTCGACCTGGCCGCCACCAACGTCAACATCCTCAAATCGCTGATGCCGAAGCTGCTCGAGCAGGCGCCCAACGCCCTCTACGTCCTGGTCACCAATCCGTGCGACGTGCTCACCGTGGTCGCCCAGAAGATCAGCGGGCTGCCGACCGGCCGGGTGTTCTCCTCCGGCACCATGCTCGACACGTCACGGCTGCGGTTCGCGATCGCCAAGGTGGCGCGGGTGCTGCCCGCCCACGTGCACGCCACGATCATGGGTGAGCACGGCGACAGCGAGTTCCCGGTCTGGTCGAGCGCCAAGATCAGCAGCATCCCGATCCGCGATTGGGTGGACTCGACCGGCAAGCGAATGTTCGACGAGATCCTGCTGGCCCAGCTGGGCGACGAGGCGATGCACGCTGCCTACACGGTGATCGAGGGCAAGGGCGCCACCAACTACGCGATCGGCCTGACCGGTGCCCGGCTCACCGAGGCGCTGCTCAGCAGCGAGCGGTCGGTCTTTCCGCTCTCCAGCGTGCTGGACGGCTTCCACGGGCTGCACGGCGTCGCCTTGTCGGTGCCCAGCCTGGTCTCCAGCCGCGGTATCGAGCGGGTGCTCGACGTGCCGATGGACGCCCAGGAGATCACCATGCTGAAGCGGTCGGCGGCCACCCTCAAGGAGTCGCTGGCCGCGCTCGGCTTCTGAGCCGACGCGGCACTGCCGACACCGGTGGAACTCGTCGGACCCCGTCGTGAGCGCGCTGACCAGGGATTTCGATGAGTGCACCGGTGTCGCGGGACCGGCACCGCGGGACTGAGTCGTCGCCGGCACCCGGGCTATTTGAGCGGCGTGGTGCGCGCAGCGACGTCCTCGGCCAGCTCCAGGGCGGCCTCGCGTTGCCCCTGGTCGCTGCCGCCGAGGCCGAGCACCCGCACGTAGTAATGGGCGTCGACGGCGACCAGCGCGGTGGTCGTCGAGTCCTCGCCGGTGACGCCGGAGCGCTTGTCGCCGGAGTAGTTCTCGGTCTGGCTGAGTTGCTGCAGCTCCTTGCTCAGCGCCGAGCCTTTGGGGTCGTGGACGACCTGGACCGAGAGCAGCCCGCCGCCGTCCTCGCCCTGAAGTGCGCATTCCCCGACCCGTTGGCCCGCCCGGAAGGTGGACAGCTCGCGCAGGCCGGAGATCGGCTGGTCGACCACGGACTCGGCCTTCGCGGCGTCCACCCGCTCGTCGCAGAGCTGGCCACGGGTGCCCACCAGTGACGGTCCGGGGTCGGGATCGGTCGCGCAGCCGGTCAGCAGGATCGCCAGGAGTGCTGCCGCGGCGACCGGACGCGGCCAGTTCCGTCCGGCGCGCCGGCGTCCGGCATGGCGGTTGGCGAGGGGGGCGACCATGGCTCGACATTACCCCGAGGAGGGGTTCGGACGGCGCCGTGACGACAGGTGGTCGGTCGCTGAGCGGCCGGCGCTCGGGCCGAACCAGGTCCGGTGGTTGGACTGCTTCGCGCGGCCGGTAGGCTGACCCCGACGCCCTACAGATTGGACGCCGATGCTGCCGTTGTCCGGACCAGGTTTCTCCCTGTTCGAGCAGAACATCCCGCTCGCCATCGCCATCGTGGTCGGCTCTTCCGTCGCCTACGCGGGCGGATCGACCATGCAGCATGTGGCCGTCGGGAGGCTGGTCGACAAGGGTGCCGACAATCGGGCGATGAACCTGCGGCAGCTGTGGCGGCTGATCCGGACCCCGCTGTGGCTGCTCGGCCTGTTCACCATCTTCATCGGTGCGTCGGCGCACATCGTCGCGCTGATGATGGCACCGGTCACCGTCGTTCAGCCGGTCGGCATTCTCGCGGTGCCCTGGGCTGTGCTGATGGCGTCGCGGATCCACCGGCACACGATCACCCGTGCGATGTGGCTCGCCGTCGCGACGACGATCGGCGGAATCGTGGTGTTCACGCTGCTCTCCGCGCGGGCGGCGTCCGAACACACGGTGCTCGACCCGGTCGCGATCGCGATCGGCTGTTCGGTGATCTGCGTGATCGGCACCTGCCTCGGCCTGCTCGGCTGGAAGGGCCCGGTGCAGCTGCGTTGCCTGATGTGGGCCTCCGGCGGCTCGTTCTTCTACGGCCTGTCGGCCGGCATGGTGAAAGCCACCTCCGAGGTGGTCAAGCAGGACGGCTTCCACGGCATGCCGATCTTCTGGGTGGTCGCCCCGTTCCTGGTGCTCTCCTACGGCGTCGGCGGGTTCATGGTGCAGCAGGCGCTGGCCAACGGGCCGGCCGAGATCACGGTCGGCTCGATGACCACCACCGATCCGATCGTGGCGGTGACATTCGGGCTGGTCGTCCTCGGCGAGGGGGTCCGGATCACCCCGCTCGCCGGCGCGGGTATGGCCCTAGCTGGGGTGTTCGCGGTTTGGGGGGTGGTGTTGCTGTCGAAGCACCACCCGGACGCCGCGCGCCCGAAGTCTCCGCTGCCCGCATCTTCCCAGGTGGCCGCGGGCTGAGCGGTCCCGCTCGGCCGACTGCTGCCGATCGAGTGTTCTCGCATCGCTCGACCACGCTGCCTTCGCTTCGTTGATCGCGGTGCGACGGCCCGGGCTCAGCCCTTGACGGCGAGGGCGGACATCTGCCGCCCGGCACCGTTGGCCAGAATGATCGTGGCGTCGCCCCGGGACATCGGAAAGAACACGTAGCCGGTCGATGGCCGCGCGGGCGAAGCGGTGCCCGTCCTGATGTCCGGCTCGCGGGGGCTGCTGGCCGGGCTGACCACCTGCGCGGACGCGTTGGAGAACGCCATGAAGCTGAAGCTGATCGAACCGTCGTCGGAGTAGATCCGCAGTTCGACGATCAGGCCCTCGTCGATCCAGTTCGACGAGAGGATCTCCCAGCGGCCCTTCTGCCGGTCGTCCGGGGTGTTGAACGGGTGTCCCGGACCGGCGGACGTCGCGGCGGGGGTGGGGCTGGCGCTGGCGCTGGGCTGGGCGACGGGAAGTGAGCGAACGTAGAGGCCACCGGCGATCACCAGGACGAGCGTGACCAGGGCCGCGATCGTGATCAGCAGCGGCGTCCGGTTGGACGGCGGGGCGAACTCGCCGATCGAGACATGCGCGGGCGGCTGCTCGCCCAGAGCACGCCGGGGGTCGAAGCCCGGCGGGGTCTGGCCCCCGGGCTGTGGATCGGCGTTCGCTGGATAACCACTCGGTGGGTACCCGTGGGGTGGCTGGGCCGGGTACCGGTGGGCATCCGGTGGCGGATACCCTGCCGCGGGCGGCACTGAGTTGGGCGGCGTCGAGTTGGGCGGCCATGGGGGAACACCCCAGGGCTGGTTCGGACCTGGGCCTTGGGGCGGCGGCCCGGCGGGCCATCCGCTGCCGGGTGTGCTGGTCATCGTCACTCAGGCTACCCGTCCTCGGGTTTTCCACAGATTCGGTGTCCGCGCGAGCGATTTTGACCATTCTCGGATTCGCGGGCCGTCACTGAGGGCATGACTGCTGATACCTCACCGCCCATCGCGCGGGTGCGCGACCTACCCGACCTGCTCGGCGTGATTCCCCACCTCCTCGGCTTCCATCCCGAGGAATCGATGATCCTGATCGTGGTCGACGGGGGCCAGATTCAACTGACCGCGCGCACCGATCTCGCCGATCTTCGCGGGGCCGGCCATCTCGAATTGCTCATTGACCGGATGCTGCTCCGGTGGCCGGCGGGCGCGATGTGGTTGGTCGCCTACACCTCCCAGGAGGCGGCGGGCTGGCGACTACTGCGCCGAGCCCGCCGACATCTGGGGGAGTCCTTGTTCGGCGACCCGATCTGCGTTCTCGGGCGCCGGCTACCGGGTGGGGGATGCCGACGGCCCGGTCTTCCGGCATGATCCGACGGCCAGCCAGACTGCCGCCGCGGCCACGGTGCACGGGCTCCAGGCGCGGCCCAGTCGTGACGCACTGGCCGCTCTGGTGCGCGGCGATCCCGATGCCGCGGCACTCGCCGAGCAGGTCTGGATGCGGGTTCTCGAGCGGGTGCTGACCGTCCAGCCGGCCGATCGGCCCGACGAGCTGATGAAGGCCTTGGGCCGGGGGCTTCGGAATCCCACCGGCATGTCGCGCGACGATCTGGCCTGGCTCGGGTTGCTGATCAACGATCCGTTCGCCCGCGACCGCGCGGTGCTCTCGCTGGAACCGTCTGATGCGGAGGGCTGGGTCGAGCTCTGGTCGCGCGTGGTGCGGGCATGTCCGCACGGCACCCAGGACAACCCCTTGGCCGTCCTCGGCCTCGCGGCCTGGGTGAACGGCGACGGAGCGCTGCAGTCGGTGTGCCTGGAGGAGATGGACGCACTGGGCATCCGGCCCGGCCTGAAGAACCTGCTGGAGAACCTCAGCGCCGCCGTGGTGCCGCCCAGCGAGTGGCCCGGGCTGCGCGAGTCATTGCGTGAACTGATCGAGGAAGCCGATGACGAGGTTCCGGACGAGGTGGCGTGACGGCAGGCGCAGGCGATCTGGGGTCGCGGGCGGAGACTGGCGAGGAGGGCGTGATGGGGTGGAGTCGAGGTGCCGACGACCTCTCCGAGGTGGTGAGACAACGGCTGCAGGCACTGCTGGCGGAGATCCCGCCGCGGCGGGCGGCTGACAGCGAAGGGGTTGCCGGACCCGGCCTGGCCGACCCGGCTGCTGAGCCTGCGCCGGGTGCGGGGCCACCTTCGGGTGGCAACCGCAGCGCGGCGCACACGACCGATCCTGGCCGGCGCGCGGCGCACAGCGGACGTGACGGCGTGCGAGACGCCGTGGCTGACGAGAGCCCGGAACCCGATCCGTCGGTCGCTGCCCGCTTGCCCGGGCAACTGGTCAGGCTCGCACCCCAACTGGGCCAGTTCATCCGGGAGCACCTGATCGTGGTCGGCGTGGTGGTGCTGACGGGGGTGCTCTGGGGCGGCTACAACCTGCTCCAGGCGCGCACCACCCCGGTTGCGGTGGCCGCGCAGCCGAGCGTCGCGGTGAGCGGCGTCCCGGCGTCCTCAAGCCCGACCCCTACCTCGACCGCACGGCTGCTGGTGCATGTGCTCGGCGAGGTGCGCCGTCCCGGGGTGGTCACTCTGGCCGAGGGCGCCCGGGTCCGAGATGCGCTGGCCGCCGCGGGTGGCCTGACCTCGCGAGCCAAACCGGGAGACCTCAACCTCGCCGCACCGGTCGTCGACGGTTCGCAACTGGTGATCGGACGCCGTGGCAGCCGGGTGTCGGAAACCGGCACGAGTCCGGTGGGAGGGGCCGGCGGCACGGCAAAGGTCGACCTCAACGCCGCCACGGCCGAGCAACTGGACGCGTTGCCCGGGGTCGGGCCGGTGACCGCCCAGAAGATCCTGGCGTGGCGGGCAGCGCACCAACGCTTCCGCTCCGTCACCGAGTTGCAGGAGGTCGACGGGATCGGTCCGAAGAGCTATGCCGAGATCGCGCCACTCGTCCGGGTTTGACGCAGGCGGCACCGACCTGGCGACCAGACCGCCCGACCTCCGGCTGGTGCCGGTGGCGATCGCAGCCTGGGCGGGCATGTGGGCGGCCACCGCAGGCGGATCCGGCTGGCTGCTGGTCGTCGGAGTCACTGCGGCGATCGCGGTCGCGGTCGCCGCCGGACGGCGCCGTCGATCGTGGGCAGCCGCTGCGGTGGCGGTGGTGTTGCTGGGCTGTCTTGGCACCGGCTGGGCGCGGGAATGGTGGCGGGCGAACGACCCGCTGGTCCGCCTGGCCGATCAGCAGGCCGTGGGCATCGCTGAGTTGACCGTCGTCGGTACCCCCCGTGGGGGAGAACGCACCGGCGTCCGGCCCGCCTGGTGGTCGAGCGCTGCTCGCCTGGACGGCCTGGACGCACGCGGCGAGCGGCTGCGCAGCGGTGCGCCGGTGCAGATCAGCGCCAGCGGAGACGCGGTCAGCGGGTGGGCCACCGTGGTACCGGGGAGCCGGGTGCGGGTCACTGTGCGGTTGGCTCCGGCCGAGCCCGGGGACAGCGTGTTCGTATGGGTGCGGGCCTGGGAACCACCGGTCGTCGTGGCACCTGCGGCGGGGACGGATGCCGCGATCGAGCGGGTCCGGGCCGGGCTGCGGCAGAGTGCGGCGCATCTCGATCCGGAACCGCGGGCGCTGGTGCCCGCGCTGGTGGTCGGCGACACATCCGGAATGCCGTCCGACCTGGTCGACCGGTTCAAGGTCGTCGGGCTGACGCACTTAACCGCCGTCTCGGGCGCCAATCTGACGCTGCTGTTGGCGTTCCTGGGGACGTTGGCGCGGTGGTGCGGGGTGACCGGCTGGTGGTTGCGTGGCCTGCTCGGGCTGGGGGTGGTCGGTTTCGTGCTGCTGTGCCATGCGGAGCCGAGCGTCGTTCGCGCCGCGGCGATGGGGGTGGTCGGGCTGGTGGCGCTGGGGGC
This sequence comes from Micropruina sp., assembly GCF_047602385.1. GTDB lineage: Bacteria > Actinomycetota > Actinomycetes > Propionibacteriales > Propionibacteriaceae > Micropruina. The sequence goes on along the minus strand of NZ_JASGHL010000004.1, from coordinate 7,155 downwards.
GGGTGGCAGCGGTGGCCGGGCGGTGCGGGCGCTGTGTGTGGCGGTGGTGGTGATCGTTCTCGTTGATCCGGTGATGGCGCGGTCGGCAGGTTTCGCGCTGTCGGTGCTGGCGAGTGCGGGAATCGTGGCCTGGTCGCGGGCCTGGACGGACGCCTTGGCGCGGCGGCTGCCCCGCGGGCTGGCCGAGGGTCTGGCTACTCCGCTGGCGGCGCAGCTGGCCACCCAGCCGCTGGTCACTCTGCTGTCGGGTCAGGTCAGTCTGGTGGGGCTGGTGGCGAATCTGGCCGCCGGTCCGCTGGTGGGGCCGGCCACGGTGCTGGGATTCCTGGCGGCGGCGTTCGCCGTGCCGTTGGGCCCGGTGGCCACGCTGTTCGCGACCGGTGCGGGCTGGTGTGCGCAGAGTCTGTGCTGGATCGCGCGGCTCGGTGAGTTGTTCCCGGCGGCGGCGGTCCCGTGGCCGGCCACCGTGCTCGGGGTGGGCTTGGTGCTGGCCGGCTGCGTCGGGTTGGTGCTGGTGATGCCGCGGCTGCTTCATCGGGGCTGGCCGGCCGCGGTCGCGGGGCTGCTGCTGATCGTGGCGTTGCTGCGTCCGCCGAGTCCGCCGGGCTGGCCGCCACCGGACTGGTCGGTGGTGTTCTGCGATGTCGGGCAGGGCGACGCGACGTTGCTCCGGGTCGGGCCGCGGGCGGCCGCACTGGTGGATGCCGGGCCGGATCCGTCGCGGCTGCGGGCGTGTCTGGACGGCCTTGGTGTCGAGTCGGTGCCGTTGGTGGTGCTGACTCATTTTCATGCCGATCACATCACCGGGATCACGACGGCTCTGGACGGACGCCACACGACGACGGTGGCGGTGTCGGCGGCGACCAGCCCGGCCGGTGGCCGGGCGTTGGTCGAGCAGGCGGCGTCGGGGATCGGGTTGACCACGGTCGGCCCGGGCAGTGGTCTGCGGGTGGGTGAGTTGAGCATCGAGGTGCTGGCCACCAGGCCGACCACGGTCACCGCCGGCGCCGGCGTCGACGAGGGCGAGTCCTCGGCGGAGAACGATGGTTCGCTGGTGATGCGCGCGCGGGTGGGCGGACTACGGGTGTTGCTGCCAGGAGACGTCCAAGAGGACGGGCAGCGCGCCGCACTGGCCACCGGGGCCGACCTGTCCGCCGATGTGCTGCTGGTGCCGCATCACGGTTCGGGTCGTCAGCTGCCGGAGTTTCTGGCCGCCAGCCGGGCCGCTGTCGCGGTGTTCAGCGTCGGACTGGACAACGACTACGGGCATCCGGCGGTCCGGACCCAGCGCGCCGTTCAGGGTCTCGGCATGCAGCTGGCGCGGACCGACCAGCACGGATCGATCGCGGTGAGCGGCTCGCCCGGTGCCCTGGTGCTCACCACCCAACGGTGAGCCGGACCGGTCGGGACGGGTGTCGGTGCCAGCTGGCATGCTGAGGGCCATGACCGCTTCGTTCGCGACCGTGACCCTGATTCAGGGCCCCGAAGGGCTGCTCGCCGAGCGCGCGGTACGGCAGTTGGTCGACGAAGCGGTCCGCCAGCGCCCGGACGCCACGATCAGCCGAGTGCCGGCTTCCGGGCTCGACCGTGGCACCCTCGCCGAGATCACCGCGGGTTCGTTGTTCTCGGCCGCCAGTGTCGTTGTCGTCGAGCAACTGGCCGAACTTCCGGCGAATCTCGCCGACGATGTGGTCGCACTGGCGACTGCGCCCGAGCCCGACCTGGCCCTGATCCTGGTCCACGAAGGTGGCGTGAAGGGGAAGGCGCTGCTCGACCGCCTGCGGAAGGCGAAGGTCGAGCAGGTCGATGCGCCGATGGTCAAGGCATGGGAGCTGCCCCAGTTCGTCTCCGCCGAGGTGCGCAGGCAGGGCGGGCGGATAGACCGCCCGACCGCGGAAGCTCTGGTGAATGCCGTCGGCAGCGACTTGCGCAGCGTTGCCGGGGCCGTCGCCCAGCTATTGGCTGACACCGAAGAGCAGGTGATCACCCGCGCCGATGTCGGCCGCTACTTCGCCGGACGCGCCGAGGTCAGCGGCTTCGCGGTCGCCGATCACTGCCTTGACGGTGACCGGGAGGCGGCTCTCGGCAGCCTGCGGTGGGCGCTGGAGACCGGGGTCGCGCCGGTCCTGCTGACCAGTGCGATCGCCGCGGCGCTGCGCAACCTCGGCAAGTATCTCGGCGCCCGGGAGGAACGGCTGCGGGACGCCGACCTGGCGCGCCGGGTCGGCGTCCCGCCATGGAAGCTGAAGGATCTGGCCAGGCAGGCGCGGGGCTGGAACGCGCCGGCGGTAGCGGCCGCGATCCAGTTCGCAGCCACCGCGGACGCTCAGGTGAAGGGTGCCTCCGGCGACCCCGGCTTTGCGCTGGACATGCTTGTCTTGGGCGTGATCGAACGCCGTAGGGACAGTCGCCGATCGCCCGCCGGGTGTCCCTGAGTGTCGGCGATCTGCCGCCGAATCGGGCCTGGACAAGGCGAAACCCGTCCGGCGGCGGGGGGACGACCGCACGGACGGGTTTCGCGTGTGGGGGAAGATTGGCGCGTCCCCCAGTCTGGAGATCTCAGCGCTTCACTGAGATGTGCACGTGGTCGAAGTGGTTCGCGGTGGCACCGCCGCGGTTCGCCATCTTGCGCCAGTGCGGGCTCTGGGTGGTCCAGATCTTCTGCCGGAAGATCACGTAGTGGATGCCGTACTTCTTGGCGTTCTTCCGGTTCGCGAAGTACTTGGCAATCGACCAGCCGAGCGCGGAGTTCTTCTTCCACTTCGGGATCATCACGTCGATCGCGCGGCCGGCCGGATGATCGCCGGAGTACTTGCTTCCCGCGCGCCAGCCGCCGATGGACTTGACCGAGCGCCACTTGTCCCGCACCTTGTTGGCGACTCGCTTCGCCTTCTTGCTGAGGCGCTTGTAGTTGTGCACCTTCGCCTTCGGCTTGACCGAGGTCGTCGCGGCCGCCGGAGCGGCGGATGCAGCGCTGGGCGCGGGCTTGGCGCTGGCCGGCAGTGCCACACCGAAGGAGCCGACGGCGAGGGCCAGCGTCGAGGTGGCTGAGGCCGCCCAGATGGCCAGTCTTCTTCTGCTGATCCCCATGTCGTCTCCGTCGTCCGTGACTCGTCTGCGAGCCGGTTCGGTGGTGGCGTTGTCCGCCAGAGGCGAACTGTCTGAGGAATCTAATCACATTCTCAGATTCGAGGCAATTTGCTCAGCCACGCTCAGGAAGCGTGTGGGCCGACTGGTGCGAGCGGACCTCGTGTCCCAGTATCACGGCGCGCGGAAACGCCGCCCGGACGAGCCGGGCGGCGCTGGCGGGGTCAGCTCAGAGAGCGGCAGCCTGGGCGGCGATGGCCGACTTGCGGTTGGCGGCCTGGTTGCGGTGGATGACGCCCTTCGAGGCGGCCTTATCGAGGGCGCGGCAGGCGGCCTGGGCGAGGGTTTGCGCCTTCTCGGCGTCGCCGGCGTCCGCAGCCTCACGGAACTTGCGCACGTGGGTGCGCAGCGTCGACTTCACGGCCTTGTTGCGCTGACGAGCCTTCTCGTTCGTCTTGATGCGCTTCATCTGGGACTTGATGTTCGCCACAGGGCATGCCTCTTCGGTACTGGTTTGCTCACGGGATGCGCCCGCAGCGGACGCGACCACTCACATTATCAAAGTGGGCTCGCAGACGGCAAAGCGAGCCGGCTGGGACCGGGCCGGGCACAGGTGTCCGTGCGCGTCCGGACGTTCGCGCCGCGCTCGGTAGAGTAACCCTTCGGACCAGAGCACAGGACAGGTGAATGAGCGGACCCCGCCCCGGCGCCACGCCCCCGGAGAGCATCCGGAATTTCTGCATCATCGCGCACATCGACCACGGCAAATCGACCCTGGCCGACCGGATGTTGCAGTCCACCGGCGTCGTCGACGCCCGCTCGATGCGCGCCCAGTACCTGGACCGGATGGACATCGAGCGCGAACGCGGCATCACCATCAAGTCGCAGGCGGTCCGGATGCCGTGGCGGGTGGACGGCGCCGATCACGTCCTGAACATGATCGACACCCCTGGTCACGTCGACTTCACCTACGAGGTGTCCCGGTCGCTGGCCGCCTGCGAGGGGGCGATCCTGCTGATCGACGCCGCCCAGGGCATCGAGGCGCAGACCCTGGCCAACCTGTATCTGGCATTGGACGCCGACCTGCACATCATCCCGGTGCTGAACAAGATCGACCTGCCCAGTGCCCAGCCCGAGAAGTTCGCGGCCGAGATCGCCCACCTGGTCGGCTGCGACCCCGACGACGTCTTCCGCGTGTCGGCGAAGACCGGCGAGGGCGTCGGTGAGCTGCTGGACGCCATCGTGGAACAGATTCCCGCCCCGGTCGGCGACCCGGCAGCCCCGGCGCGGGCGTTGATCTTCGACTCGGTGTACGACACGTACCGTGGCGTGGTCACCTACGTCCGGGTGGTCGACGGCGCGCTGGCGCACCGGGACCGGATCCTGATGATGTCCACCAAGGCCACCCATGAGGTGCTCGAGCTGGGCGTGATCAGCCCGGAGCCGGTGCCGGCCAAGGGCCTCGGCGTCGGCGAGGTGGGCTACCTGATCACCGGTGTGAAGGACGTCCGGCAGTCGCGGGTCGGCGACACCGTCACCCTGACGTCTCGGCCGGCGACGCAGAACCTGGGCGGCTACCGGCAGCCCAACCCGATGGTCTATGCCGGCCTGTACCCGATCGACGGAGCCGACTTCCCCGAGCTGCGCGAGGCACTCGACAAGCTGCAGCTCAACGACGCGGCGCTCACTTACGAGCCCGAGACGTCCGGGGCGCTGGGCTTCGGCTTCCGGGTCGGCTTCCTCGGCCTGCTGCACATGGAGATCGTCCGCGAGCGGCTGGAGCGCGAGTTCAACCTCGACCTGATCTCGACCGCGCCGAACGTGGTCTACCGGGTGGTGATGGAGGACGGCTCCGGGCACGTGGTGACCAACCCGTCCGAGTACCCCGAGGGCAAGGTGGCCGAGGTCTGGGAGCCGGTGGTGAAGGCGACCATCCTGACCCCGACCGACTACATCGGCACGATCCTGGAGCTGTGCCAGGCCCGCCGCGGCGTCCAGACCGGGATGGACTACCTCAGCGAGGACCGGGTCGAGATCCGCTACCAGTTGCCGCTGGCCGAGATCGTCTTCGACTTCTTCGACGCGCTGAAGTCGCGGACGAAGGGCTACGCCTCGCTGGACTACGACGAGGCCGGCGAGCAGGTCGCCAAGCTGGTCAAGGTCGACATCCTGCTGCACGGCGAGCCGGTGGACGCCTTCAGCGCGATCGTGCACAGCGACGCCGCCTATTCCTACGGCGTCGCGATGTCGAAGAAACTCAAGGAGCTGATCCCGCGGCAGCAGTTCGAGGTGCCGATCCAGGCGGCGATCGGCTCCCGGGTGATCGCCCGCGAGACCGTCCGGGCGATCCGCAAGGACGTCCTGGCCAAGTGCTATGGCGGCGACATCACCCGCAAGCGCAAGCTGCTCGAGAAGCAGAAGGAGGGCAAGAAGCGGATGAAGATGGTCGGCCGCGTCGAGGTCCCCCAAGAGGCGTTCGTCGCCGCGCTGTCCACCGGGGAGACGTCCAAGAAGTAGCGCAACCCCGCCCGACAAGGCCCTGCCTAACTACCTGTGCCCTCCCACCTGCGGGAGGGCACAGGTAGTTAGGCAGGGCCCTGGCGGATCGCGCGGCTCGATCAGGCGGCGAGGTCGCCGATGTAGAACCGGGTCAGGGCGCTCTCGGGACGGTCCTGCCCGCCGTGCTGGCGGTTGAAGGCGGCGCTGGCGTCGGTGCCGCACAGCGCGGTGATCCGGTCGGCGCCACCGGGGTGCTGGCTGACCCAGTCGGTGAGGTTGTAGACACCGCCATTGACCGCCGCCCAGCAATCGGTCGCGGTCTTGTGCTGCTTGACCTGGTCGAGGGTGTAGCTCTTGGTGGTGCTTGCCGACGGGGACGCCGTCCCGGTTGAGCGCGCCGTCGGCGTCGCTGAACCCGAGGGCGCCGCCGCGGACGGACTCGGGGACGCGGCCGTGCTGCCGCCCCACACCGCGGTCGCTCCGCTGTGACCGACCAGCACGGTGAGCACCACGGACGCCGCGGACGCCACCGCGGTCAGGGCTCCGAGCACTTTGATCAGCACCGACTGGCGCTCCTTGCCGCGCTGCAGGAAGTACCAGACAGCCGAGAGCACGAGCGTGGGAATGGCAACCCGCGGCAGCAACTCGCCCCATGCCATATGGGCGGCCGGCGTCCCGACCTTTTCGGCGAGCACTTGGCCCGAGGCGGCCGCCACCAGGGTGGAGGCCGAGCCGGCGAGCAGGATGAGAAGCGCCAGTCCGGCGTAGCGCCGCCGCAACGGGGCGATCAGCACGCAGGCGATCATGCCGAGGGCACCGAGTGGCAGCAACACCACGACGGCGTGGACAACCAGGGGGTGCAGGGGGAGTCCAAAGACGTCGTACATGGTCAGCTCCTTGGGTCACGGGGGCGGCGGCGGCAAAAGGTTGACACGTCAACAATAACGCCTGATCGGGCGCAGCCATAGAGCCCCGAAGCTGTGAGTCAGCCGTGAATGCGGGACGCCGTCCGCCGCCGATGGCCGAACCAGGCGGCCAGCACGCCGCCGATCGCCCCGCCCAGGTGGGCCTGCCAGGAAACACCGACCTGGGTCGGGAAGACGCCCCAGAGGATGCCGCCGTACACCAGGAAGATCACCACCGCCAGCAGGATCTGCTTGCCGTCCCGGCCGAAGATGCCGCGGGTGAGCAGGTAGGTCAACCAGCCGAAGATCAGTCCGCTGGCGCCGATGGTGACCGTGTTGGGCGGGCTCAACAGCCAGGCGAAGACGCCACTGGTGACCACCGACCACAGTGTCGAGAGCAGTGCGCGCACCGCGCCGCCCAGGATCACCAGGAAGCCGAGGACGGCAAACGGCACCGTGTTCGCGCTCAGGTGCGCCCAGTCCACATGGAGCCAGGGGGCGACGAAGACCGAGGGCAGCGAACTCAGCTGCCAGGCGTGGATGCCGAGCGCGTCCAGGGAGCCGCGGGTGATCTGATCGGCCAGCTCGATCAGCCACAGCAGCGCGACCGCGACGCCGATCACCAGGCCGGCCCGCCGGGGTGCCACGGGTGCGTTCGCCCGCA
>NZ_JASGHL010000003.1:0-703388 GCF_047602385.1 Micropruina sp. | reverse complement strand
ACGTATTGCTAAGGTTAATAGGGAAACACGATAGAATCCGAACAGCACCTAGAATTGGCTGATGCCCCGCCTTGCCGAGAAACGCCGCCATGCCGAAGGCAATCGCCCCGGCGCCAAGGATCGCAATGCGCATTCTTCTTCCTTTCCTGTGCATGCCGGGCCCCGAAAACCCGTAGCGGGTCAACGGCCGGGAAGCGATGGTTTTATCCGGCGAGCGCCTCTTCCACGGCGATCCTCGCCATTTCGAGCGCCGCCTCCCGCGTCTTCGCCGCGGCAACGAAACGGCCATTATGACAGAAGGTCGCCTCGTCCACGCCGCAGGCCGCGGCCAGATCGCGGCCGGTCAGCCCCGCCCAGGCCGCCGGTAGATCGGCGCGCTGTTCAAATCCGTCACTCGAACGCCTGATGCCCGTCAGGCACCAGTCAGTCTCCCGCGGATGGACGACGAACAGGAGATGATCGGCGCCCGCCTTCACGATGGCGGGGCGGAAGGGCATGCCCATGGGAAGCTCCAGCACCCGGTTCTCGCCGGCCGCCGCAATCGCCCCGAGCACGATCGTTTCCGCGCGCAGTTTCGCGGCGGCCTGCCTTATCGTCGCTTCCACGAAACCCCGCGCAATCGAAAGCGCGTCGTGGAAGGCCCGGTCGTCGGCGCCCAGCTCCCTGTCATCGAAGACGGGTTTCAGCGTTTCCAGAAGAACCGGCAAGGTCAGCTTGGCCAGCGGGCCGGCGACGGATGGGTTCAGCGCCCCGTTGTCCACCAGGTTGACCGGCAGCACGAAGTCCTGGTCGAAGCTTGCATGCAGGGCCTCGACATCGGCGCCGGGAACGCCGAAGGCCGCCAGGTAATCCCGTCCGAAGTGCCGCCAGACCAGCCCGAAGGAACTAAACGGCTGGCCGTCATCCCGCAGCGGCGCGCCGCGCTGGTGATGGTCGAAAATCCCGGCAGTCGGATCGTAGGCCCCGCCGACATCGTAGACGATCCTGTCGCTTCCCGGCGTAATCCATTCCGGCGCGCGGCTGCGGACGAGGCGGGCCGCCGGAAACAGCCGCGTCAGGATCACGCTCGACAACAACTCGTCCGCATGGAAGCCGCCGGAATGCGTTACTAGGAAATCGAGAGCCATGCCGGTCAACCTATCGGACGTTTTTCGTTTCAAACCATCGGGACCGAATAGCGAGTGAAGGCCGTGGTTTCAAGGGACGGATCGGGACCTTGCCGAACATTAAGGCGCGGCCGCCGCCGCGAGATAGGCCCCGGCCAGAAGGCGGGCCTCATCAGGAAAGCCGTTCAACGCCTCCGGCTGCGATGCGAGCTTCGCGAAGCGTCCGCGCGACACGCCGGCAAGGGCGGACAGAAGCGTGAAAGCCACGCGCCCGGGCTCGGCAAACGACGCGTCGGAGGCATTCGCCAGAACGCGGGCGACGGCGCCCTCCAGCCGCCTATGGATATCCGTGGGCAAGCGGAACTGATCGATCGCGCCCGCGACACCATAAAGCGCCATCGTCGCTTCGGGGCGGGCAATCTTGACCGAGACATAGGCGTCGGCGATGCTGCCGGCGAGATCGGCGACCGGTCGTCCGGTATCATGAAGGGCAATCCCTTCCATGGCGGCCGCCAGTTCCTCGAAATGACGGTGCAGGACCGCGTAAAGCAGCGCCTCCTTGTTCGGGAAATACTGATAGAGCGTTCCGACCGAAACGCCGGCCCGCTCGGCCACGCGGGTGGTGGTCAGCCGCGTCAGCCCTTCCGTCAGCAAAACCTGAATCACGGCCTCGTGAATGGCATCGACCGTCACACCAGACCGAGCCTGAACGGGGGCTTTCCGGGCCTTCAGGCGCCGGGGAACGTTGGGAACCGGACTTTCCAAAATGCGAATACCAACCTGAGGAATCCCTTCAAGAGGCAGACAACAGAGGGGACCGCGCCGATCAAGCCAATGGCCATACCGTTTCCGGCTTCATTGCGCGCAAAACCGGCAATCAGCGAAGGGTGTGGCGAAGATGACCGAGGAAATCGAGAAGACGGCAACGGATGCCATGAGCCGCAGGCTGTTTCTGGCCACCGCCGGCGCGGCCGCATCCTCCGCGCTGCTGCCAGCCGCGAAAGCGCGGGCGGCATCCCCGTCTCCGCGCCTTCTCAGGTTCAGCGACCACGAGCCGCTTGGCGGCATGCGCACCCGCTTCCTCAAGGAGGTCCTGTTCCCGGCCATCGAGAAGGAATTGAACGGCCGCCTGAAGATCGAGGACCACTGGAACGGCGAGATCGCCGAGGCTTACGACGCGCTGGGGGCGGTCGGCAAGGGCGAGGCCACGGAGATGGCAACCGTCGTGCCGGAATATACGGCGAAGGAACTGCCGCTCCACCAGATTTTCAAGAGCTTCCCGACAGGCCCCACGGGCGGCAGGCAGATCGATTTCTTCGAACGGGTCTATGCCGAGGTTCCCGCCTTTCCGGCGGAACTGGCGAAGAACGATATCGTCCAACTCTTTTTCGGAACCGGATATCCGGTCGCCTTCTTCAGCACCGAGCCGATGACGGATCTGGAGGGCCTGAAGGACGGCAAATGGCGCTCCGCCAGTTTCTGGCATCAGGATTTCCTGCGCAATGCCGGCGCGACGCCTGTTACCATGTGTTGGGGCCCGGAAATCTACGATGCCCTGAAGCAGAAGACGCTCGACGGCCTCATGGTGAATGTTGACAGCGGCTATATGCTGACGTTCACGATGCCGCGCCGAACGTGCTCGTTTCGAAGGACCTCTGGCTTGGCCATGTTTATATTCTCGCGATGAACAAACGCGTCTGGGACGGTCTTTCCCAGGAAGACAGGGACGCGATAAAGCGCGCCGGGCAGGCATCCTATCGCGCCCTCGGCCCGGTCATGGAAACGAGCTTCGACGCGCAGCTGCGCGACCTGAAGGAAGCGGGCGCTACCGTGCGCAGCCTCGATCCCGATGAGGCAGGCCAGTGGGAGGCCGTCACGAGATACCGGCGACGTCCAATCGGCCTGGGCGGCGAGCCAGAAAGACAAGGGCATTCACGAGGCCGTGCCCGCCCTTGCGGCGGTGGCATCCATCATGAGCGCCTTAATGGAATAGGGCAGCCTCGCCTGCCCACGGAAAACCGGTCCGGGGCGCCTTGTCCGCGCGCCCCGAATGGATCAGAGGTCGAGGGAAACCCACTCGCCGCTGCGGCTCGACTGGATGGCCGCCTCGATGAAAGCCAGCCCGGCGATGCCGTCGCGAATACCGGGATACATGACCGCCTCATCGCATGGGCGGCCGTCGCGGGCGGCGATGATCGCATCGGCCGCTTCGCGATAGAGCGTCGCGAAGCCTTCCAGATAGCCTTCGGGATGGCCGGAGGGCACCCGGCTGACGCGATTGGCGCTGCCGCCGGCCCCCGCCCCGGCGCGGGTTATCAGCCGCTTCGGCTCGCCATAGGGCGTGAACCACAGTTCATCGACCCGGGCATGATGCCATTCCAGCCCACCCCTTTCGCCATAGACCCGCAAGGACAGGGCATTCTCGTTGCCGACGGCGATCTGGCTCGCCCACAGCATGCCCTTCGCCCCGCTCGGATAGCGCAACAGGATATTGGCGTCGTCATCGAGCACGCGGCCGGGCACGAAGGCGGTCAGATCGGCATAGAGGCGGTCCGGCACTTCCCCCGTCACGAAGGCCGCAGCGTTGAAGGCATCCGGGTTCCGATATCGCCGATGGCGCCCCCCGCGCCGGAACGGGCCGGGTTCGGTGCGCCATTCCGCTGCCCTTGGCGCCCTGCTTCTCCACCGCTTCCGTCAGCCAGTCCTGCGCATATTCGGCCTGCACATGGCGAAGCTTGCCGATGGCGCCGGCGGCCACCATTTCGCGCATCTGCCGGATCATCGGATAGCCGGTGTAATTGTGCGTCAGCATGAACAGCTTGCCCGAGGCGGCGATCACCGCTTCGAGCGCCTTCGCCTGCGCCAGCGTCGTGGTCACCGGCTTGTCGCAGATGACATGGATGCCGGCTTCGAGAAACGCCTTGGATGGCGCGAAATGCAGGTGGTTCGGCGTCACGATGGCCACGGCCTCGATGCCGTCCCGGCCGGGCTGCCTCGGCCGCCGCCATCGCCTCGAAGCCGTCATAGGACCGGTCCTCGGCGATGCCGAGATCGCGGGCCGACGCCCTGGCGCGTTCGGGATCGGACGACAATGCGCCGGCGACCAGTTCATAGCGGTCGTCGAGCCGCGCGGCGATCCGGTGTACGCCGCCGATGAAGGACCCTGCCCGCCGCCGACCATGCCGAGACGAATGCGGCGCCCGAAGTTTTTCCAGTCATTTCATTCCTTTCACAGGCCAAGAAGGCGCCGGTTGGCAGCGGTGTTGACACCGCTATTGGCAAAATCGTCGAAGGCGCGCCCGGTGGCGCGTATGGTCTTCATGCGCTTCCCTTGGCGGTTTCAGCCGGCCCGAGCGCTGCGACCGAACCCCGGATGACAAGTTCCGTTTCCAGCTGAACGACGGGTTTCACCGGCTCGCCGGCAAGACGCGCCACCATGAGCGCCATGGCCTGCCGTCCCATTTCGTGGCGCGGCTGGCGCACGGTCGTCAGGCCGGGCTCGAAAACATCGGCGAAGATGATGTCGTCGAAACCGATGACGGAGATATCGGCCGGCACGGCCAGTCCGCGGCGGCGCAATTCGCTGATGGCGCCAATCGCCATCTGGTCGCTGGCCGCGAAAATGGCCGTGAAGCCGTGACCGGCATCCAGCAGGTCGCGTACGCCCCGCCGGCCCGCCTTGACGCTGTAATCGCCACTAGTCTCCAGCTCCGGCGACGGCGAAAGACCCGCCCCGGCAAGCGCCTGGCGGTATCCCTCGCGCCGCTCGGCGGCGAGGCTTTCGCCGGCCGGGCCGCCAAGATGCGCGATGCGGCGATGCCCCTTTTCGAGAAGATATTGGACGGCCTGCCGCGATGCGCTGATACTGTCGATCCTGACCATCGGCATGTCGAGGCCGGGGATTGGCTCGGAAGCGACGACGAGCGGTGGCAGCCGTTCGGGGTGGCGGATGAGATCGGCCGGAAGATGGCCGGTCATCAGGATCAGCCCGTCGGCATGGCGCTGGCGCACCAGATCGACATGCTCGACGATACGGGCCTCGTCGTTGCGGGCATCGCCCATCAGCACCTTGTAGCCGGCGGCGCCGGCGCTTTCCTCGACCCCCTTGAAGATTTCCAGATAGAAGGGATTACCGATATCGCGCACCAACAGGATGACCGTGCGATTTCGATTGCCGGCGAAAGCTGCGGGCCTGCGCATTCGGCACGAAACCGGTCTTTTCCACGGCTTCGAACACCCTGCGCCGCGTCTCCTCGCGCACCCGGTCTGGCTGCTGCAAGGCCCGCGAGACCGTGGCGATAGACACGCCAGCGACCGTCGCCACGTCCCGGATGGTCGAAGGCGGCTTTCGCGTCATCGCCGCAGAGCCCACGGGCGGCGCGCCGGCTCGATTCCGGCGCATGCCCCACCGCGAGAGCGGGAACTTATGCCCGATAGACACAAGCGGTATATGACGCTGGGTTCCGACGTCACTTGAACGATTTCCTTAGATGTAACCGGTTACATTTCCATAGACGTGCCATCGGCGGTGGGGAGAGTCAAGGTCCGGCCAGTCGGTCAGTCCCGGAAGATCTGGGGGAAAAGACAGGGGAAGACGCCGGGCCATCGTCGAGGCCCGGAGCGAGCGGCGGAAACCCTAACGGGACCTGAGCGCGCTGACCTCCTCCGGCCGTAGCGGCCGGATCGGTCGCCCGTCAGCATCAGGAACAGCTTGGCCGTCTCCTCCAGTTCCTCGGTCGCATATTGCGCCTCGCGCAACGTCTTGCCCGCGACGACCGGGCCGTGATTGGCGAGCAGCACCGCATGGCTGTCGCGGGCCTTGAGCGCCGACGGCCTCGGCAAGCGCCTCATCGCCCGGCGGAAAATAGGGCACCAGCGGCAGGCGCCCGACGCGCATCACGTAGTAGGCGGTGAGCGGCGGCAGCACGTCGTCCGGGTCGAGCCCGTCGAGAATGCTGACGGCGACCGCATGGGTCGAGTGAAGATGCACCACCGCGCCGGCGCTCGCTGCGCTCGCAATACATGCAGCGATGCAGGAAGGCTTCCTTGGTCGGCTTGTCGCCGCCGACATGCACGCCTTCGGCGGAAAAGCTTCGAAAGCCGCGCCGGGTCGAGCTCTGCCGAGCGACGCATTGGTCGGCGTCATCAGCAGTTCGCCGCTCGAAAGCCGCGCGCTGATATTGCCGGTCGAGCCGAAGGTGAACAGCCGGTCGAACAGCGATCTGCCGACCTCGACGATCTCGTCGCGCAGGCGGGTCTCCTCGGAAAGGATCGCCGTCATGCCAGCACGCTCCCATGCCTTGAGGAAGAAGTCGGGCGCGCCGAAATTGCCCGATTTCAGGGCGAGCGCCACCGGCCGCGCCGTCGCCCAGGCTGAGCGTCCACGGCACGCCGGGATCGATCTCCGGGCCGATGAACAGTGCCGAGACGCCGAGCGCGTTGACGACCGCGCCGGAGGTCTCACCGCCGGCCACGAGGAAGCGGCGTGAAGCCCCGCGCCCGCAGCGAGGCCGCGACATCGGCGAGGAAGTGCTCGACCAGTTCGCCGGCCCGGTCGCGGCCGAGCTTGTCCTGCGCGGCGCGCACCTCGTCCGGATCGGCGCTGGAATAGATCAGCGGAATGGCGTCCTTGCACGGCAAGCGCCCAGTCGACGGCCTGCTCGGCGGAAAGCGTCCGGAGCGATCTCCAACGGATCGACCTTGAAGACAGGCGTGCCCGCGCTCGATCGCCGCTGCGATCTGGCCGCGCGTCGCCTCGGAGCAGGAACCAGCCAGCATGACAGCCCGGCCGCCGCGGCGCGGTGAAGCGTTGCCGGCACGGCGTCGGCGCCGATCTCGCCGCGCCGGCGGAAATTCTCCGGCAGGCCGATCGCGATGCCGGAGCCGCCGGTGATCAGCGGTCATGTCCGACGAGCGCCGCGCCGATGGCGCGCAGGTCGTCGTCGGTGATCGCATCGACGACCAGAATGCGCTCGCCCGCCGCTCTGGCCGCCTCAAAGGCCGTCGCGAATCGCATCGGCGCCCCGCGCCACCACATCGCGACCGACCAGCCCGACCTGAAGCGTTGTCTGCGCCTGCATCAGCCGCACGAGATTGGAATCGGTCATCGGCGTCAGCGGATGGTCCTTCATCGGGCTTTCCGACAGCAGCTGGTCGCCGACGAAGAGATGGCCGCTGATAGATGGTGCGGCCATTGGTGGGGAAGGCCGGGCAGACGATCGTCAGGTCGGCGCATCGAGCGCCGCCATCAGCGCCTCGGTCACCGGGCCGATATTGCCCTGCGGGCGTGGAATCGAAGGTCGAGCAATATTTGAAGATGATCTGCCGCGCGCCGGCGGCGCTGCAGCCGTGCGAGCGCCGCGAGCGACTGCGCCACCGCCTCCTCGGCCGGGATGGTGCGCGATTTCAGCGCGACGACCACGGCGTCGGCCTCGCCGATAATCGAAACCTTCGGGCGGCACGCCGACCACCTGCACGGTGCGCATGCCCTCCGCGCGCCAGCATCAGCGCCAGGTCGGTCGCGCCCGTCAGATCGTCTGCGATTGCAGCCAAGCAGCATGGGCATTCCTCCATGATGCGATCAGGCCGTTGCGCCCTCGATGATTTCGAAACCCGTATCGATGATCTGCGGCGCGGCCGGCCGCTCGGCCGTTTCCAGCAGCTTCTCGGCCGCCGTCTTGCCGATCAGGAAACGGTTGGAGCGGATGGTCGACAGCGGCCTCGGCAGCGCCTGGCCGATCTCGAGCCCGTTGAAGCCGAAAAGCGCCAGATCGCTCGGGAACAGCTATGCCCGTCGGCCAGGCAGTGCATGAAGCCGCCGACCGCCATGTCGTCGTTGGAAAAGACCACGGCATCGATCTTCGCGTCGCCGGCCAGCAAGCCCGGCCAGCGTCTCGCGGCCGGCCAGGGTCGAGCTCGGGCCGTCGAAGCAGCTGCTCGGCGACGAGGGACAGTCCCGCCGTCGCGAGACCCGTCGCAAAGGCCGTCATAGCGCAGCCGGGCGCGCCGGTCGGCCGTCCAGTCGTGGCCGACATAGCCGAAGCGGCGATAGCCGCGCGACAGCCAGGTGGCGGGCCGTCGCGCGGCCCGCCTCGCGATGCGACAGGCCGACGGCGAGATCGATCGGGCGTCGCGTCGATCTCCATCAGTTCGGCGACGCGGATGCGGTTGGTCTGCAGCATGCGGCGGCTGGCCGTCGGTGTGCTCGAAGCCGGTGGTGATGATGGCGGCCGGCTGCCAGGCCAGCAGCGAGGCGAGGATTTTCTGCTCCTGCGTCGAGATCGTAATCGGTCACGCCGATCATCGGCTGGTAGGGCGTGGCGGCCAGCGCGGCATGGATACCGCGCAGCACTTCGGGGAACACGATGTTGGAGAGCGACGGCAGTACGACGCCGATGATGAGCGAGGACGGACGAGGCGAGCGAGCCGGCGGCGCGGTTGGGTACGTAGCCGAGCTCCTCGATGGCGCGGCAGACGCGCCTCCGCGTGTCCTCGGCAATCGGGCCCTTGTTGCGGATGACGCGCGACACCGTGTTCTCGCTGACCTCGCGCCAGCCGCGCCACATGCGGCGAGCGTCGGTGTTCCGGTCTGCATGCCTGCGTTCTCCCTTCCCTATCTCAGCGCTAACATATTTTACTTGATCTTGGCTAGACAATCTGCTTAGAAAAAGATGTTAGCGCTGAGATAAGCGCTTTCGGGAGGAATTTTCGCTTTTCTGGGAGGAATTGCCGTGAAAAAGTCTCGCAAGGTCATGGTCGCCATGGCCTCGATACTCTGCGCCTGCACCACACTCGCCACCGCCGCCACGGCGGCCGAAACCTATCGTCCGGAATGCTTCGCGCCGGCGCCGGACAACGCCAAGGTCATCAAGCATGACAAGCGTGATGGCCCCTACAAGGTCGCCTTCGTCAACGGCTTGCCGGCAATGACTGGCGCATGACCGCCATTCAGTGCGCCAAGGCCTGGGCCGCGCGGCCTGACAACAAGCCAAGCTCAAGGAATTCACCGTCGTCTCGGTCGGCAACGATAGCGCCGCCCAGATCGCCGCCATCGACAACTTCATCGCCGCCGGCTACGACGCGATCACCTTCATCGCCGTCAACCCGACGGCCTTCTCCTCGGTCATCAAGCGCGCCCAGCAGGCCGGCACCGTTCTCGTGCCCTTCGACAACGTGCTCGACACCGACGCCATCGTTCAGGTCAACGAAAACCAGTTCGAGCTTGGCGCCATGAAGGCGCAGGCCGTGGTCGACGCGATCCAGAAGGCCAAGGGCAAGGTCGAGGGCACCGGTGCTGGAAGTCTCCGGCCTGCCGGGCAACGCCACCGACCGCGACAACCATGACGGCATGCGCTCGGTGCTCGACAAGCATCCGGGCCTCAAAGTCGTGCAGGTCGTCGGCAACTGGGATGCCGGCACCGTGCAGAAGGTGCACGGCCGATGCGCTCGCCACCAACGGCAAGTTCGACGGCGTGATGGTGCAGGAAGGCTCGATCGGCGCACTGAACGCGCTGAAGAATGCCGGCCATCCGGTCGTTCCCTTCGGCGGTGACGCCGGCAACGGCACCCGCCGCCTGATCGCCGAGGGCAAATATCCCGGCGTGACCGCCGCGCAGGCGCCGGTCATGTCGGCGGTGGCGCTCGAAGCGGCCGTGTCGCTGCTCGAAGGCAATGCCCTGCCGCAGAAGGTGTCCCTGCCCATTCCGCACAAGGACAATGCCGATCTGAAGGAAGGCACGGACTATTTCCCCGAAGCTGCCGGATACCTTCTACACCACCACCGGCTATCCCGCCTGCTTCCCGGTCTTCACGCCGGAAGAACTGCTGGGCCAGACCCCCGACAACACCTGATCCTCAGCTTCCGGGGTGCGTCCCGCGCGGCGCGCCCCGGCCTTTCGGGACAAGACCATGATCGCCACCGCTCCCCTGATAGAGCTTTCGGGGATTTCGAAATCCTACGGCCCCGTTCAGGCGCTGAAAGAGGTCGACTTCACCGCCGCCGCCGGCACGATCCACGCCATTCTCGGCGAGAACGGCGCCGGCAAGTCGACCTTGATGAAGCTGTTGTCGGGCGCGATCGCGCCGAGCGCCGGCGAAATCCGCGTCGATGGACAGGCCGCGTGCTTCTCCGGCACGCGGGATGCGTCGTCGCGGGGGATCGTCTGCATGTTCCAGGAGCTATCGCTGATGCCGGGCCTCAGCGTCGGCGACAATATCGTGCTGGCCCGGCCCGAAACCCGTTTCGGCCTGATGCGCCGCAGCGCCTATGACGGCGCGCGGCAGGCGCTCGCCCGCATCGGCGCGGACACGATCGCGCTCGACAAGCCCGTTCATGAACTGACGCTCGCCGAACGTCAGCTGGTCGAGATCGCCAAGGCGCTCTACCAGAAGCCCCGCCTTCTCATTCTCGACGAAGCCACTTCGGCGCTCGGCGCCGCCGCCGTCGAGAAGGTGTTTTCCGTCATCCGCCAATTGCGCGATGAGGGTTGCTGCATCCTGTTCATTTCCCATCGCTTTCACGAGGTCGAGGCGCTGGCCGACCGCATCTCGGTGTTTCGCGCCGGCACCCATGTCAAAACCTTTCCGGCCGGCACGATGCGTCAGGACGAGATCGTGGCGTTGATGATCGGCCAGTCGATGGAGCAGCTTTTTCCGCCGCCGCGCGCCGCCGGTCGAGCGGTCCGTGCCGCCACGGCTCCGGCTTGCCGATGTCGGCTTCGGACAGGAACTGTCCGGCGTCGGCTTCGAGGTGCGCCCCGGCGAGATCTACGGGCTCGGCGGTCTCGACGGACAGGGTCAGCAAAGGGTTCCCGAGGCGATCTTCGGCACGCTGTCGGGCGTGACCGGCGTGATCGAGATCGGCGGCAAGTCTTTCGGCGGCCGTTCGCCCTTCCGCGCCAAGGACCCGGCTTTCGCCGTCGCCTTCGTGCCGGAGGACCGCAAGACCGAAGGCATGATCCAGCCTCTGTCCATCGAGGACAATATGCGGCTGGCCGGACTTGGCGCAGCCGGCGATCCCACAGCCCGCGAACGGCGCTACCACGACCTGCTGGCACGGCTCGAACTCGTCTACGGCCGGCTGTCCGATCCGGTCTCCTCGCTGTCGGGCGGCAACCAGCAGAAGGTGCTGCTGGCCAAGTGGCTGGCGCTTCAGCCGCGCTGCCTGCTGCTTCTCGACCCCACCCGCGGCATCGACGTGAAGACCAAGGCGCAGATCTACCGCCTGCTGCACGATCTGGCGCTGGAGGGCGTGGCCATCGTGCTGCAATCGACCGATTACGAGGAACTCGTCCATCTCTGCGACCGCGTGGCCGTCTTTTATGGCGGGCGCATCGCCCGCGAACTGTCGGGCGCCAGCTTGACGCCGGAAAACCTGATCTCGGCCGCCATGGGGCTTGCCGAGGGAGAAACGCTGGGAGACGCGGCATGACCGGCACTTTCCTCGCCCGCAACCTGCGCGTCGTCATTCCGACCGTGGCCTTCGCGCTCCTCTTCGTCCTCTATATCGCCACCCATCCGCGCGGGCTCTCCACCTATGTCCTGACCATCTGGTCGAACCAGTCGGCGCTGCTGGTCTTCGCGGCGCTGGCGCAGTTTTTTGTCGTTCTGGTGCGGGGGATCGACCTTTCGGTGGGCGCGATGATCGCGCTCAGCAATGTCGTCGCCTCGCATGTGCTGGATGGCGCCCATATCCCCGTCGCCCTCGGCGTGGTTCTGGTGCTGGCGACCGGGGCCGTCTGCGGCTTCCTCAGTGGCGTGATCGTCACAATCGGCCGCATTCCGCCGATCATCGCGACGCTGGCGACCGGCGCCATCTATTCCGGCATCGCGCTCTGGCTGCGCCCGACACCGGGCGGCGCGGTGAACGAGGCGCTCTCCGATGCCCTGACCTATGCCATCGGGCCGGTTCCGACCTCGCTCGTCATCGTCGTCACCATCGTTGTCGCCGGCACCTGGCTCATGCGGCGCAGTGTGTTCGGCCTGTCGCTCCATGCGCTTGGATCGTCGGAACATTCCGCCGAACTGACCGGGCTCGACGTCGCCCGCACCCGCATTCTCGCCCACACGCTCGGCGGGCTTTGCGCCGGCTTCGGCGGCTTTTACGTCGCCATGGTCACGCTGACCGGCGATGCCGGCATCGGCCCCACCTACACGCTGAATTCCATCGCCGCCATCGTGCTCGGCGGCGTATCGCTGGCCGGCGGCATCGGCAGCGTGTTCGGCGTGGTCATCGGCGCCATGCTGCTCAAGACCATCGCCGCGCTGATGTTCTTTTCCGGCTTGCCGCCGCTGGCCCAACCCTTCTTCGAAGGCTTCATCCTCGCGCTTGCCATCGCTTTCGGCTCTCTCGGCATCCTGCGCGTCCGCAACAAGCTGAAACTGTTCACCCAATGATCGAAGCAGCCCCGCCTTTCCAGAACCGGCGGCCCGTTCCGCCCCTCCATGGACCCGGCCATCCTCATGGTCGTCGTTGGCTGCGGCATCCTGCTGGCGGTCGGCGGCGCCATCCTGCCGGCCTTCCTCAGCGCCGGCTACCTGCTCCAGCAATTGCAGATCGCCGCCTTCCTCGGCATCATCGCCGCCGGCGCGACGCTGGTGATCCTGCTCGGCCATATCGACCTGTCTGTGCCGGCCTACGATCACCGCCATCGCCGTGTTGACGACGACCGTCGCCGGCCATGCCAATCCCGCCATCGCCACCTTCGCCATTCCGGCTGGGCTGGCGGCCGGCGCGCTGATCGGCCTTGTCAACGGCCTCGGCGTCGCCTTCCTGCGTCTGCCCTCCATGGTGTGGACGCTGGCGATGAACTCCATGCTGGTCGGCACGATCGTCTTCTTCACCGGCGGCTTCAAACCGCGCGGCGTCGCCCCGCCGCTGTCGGTCACGCTGTCGCTGGAAAGAAGCCTCGGCATTCCCAACGCCTTCCTGCTGCTGGCTGGCGGTCATCGCCTTCGTGCTGTGGCTCACCCGCGGCGCACCATGCTACGGCAACTATACCTGATCGCCATAGGCAATTCCGAAAAGGCCGTCTATCTTCTCCGGTGTGCGGGTGCGGCTGATCACGACCATGACCTTCGTCGGCCGCCGGCCTGTTCACCGGCCATCGGCGCCATTCTTCTCGGCCGGCTATGCCAACCAGGCCTATCAGGGCATGGGCGATCCCTATATCGCTGCCCGTCATCACCGCTGTCGTGATCGGCGGCACCTCGATCCTCGGCGGTCAGCGGCGGCTATGGCGGAGACGCGTCGGCGGGAGCGATCTTCATCACGCTCCTGTCATCCATCCTATCCGTTCTCCAGATGCCCGAAGCGTTGCGGCAGATCGTCTTCGGCGTCATCATTCTCTCGATGCTTCTGTCGCGAACCCTAAGAAGGAGCAGGAACTGATGTCCTCCGCAAAACAAACGATTGCCGTCGTCGGCCTTGGCTCGATGGGGCTGGGCATGGCGCGCTCACTGCTGCGCAGCGGACATTCGGTGCGCGGCTTCGACGTCAACCCGGCGGCCCTCGAAGCGCTGATCCGAGGCCGGCGGCACGGCCTGCAACAGCCCGGCGGATGCGGTAACGGGCAGCGATGTCGCGGTGGTGGTCGTGGTCAACGCGGCGCAGACGGAAACGGTGCTGTTCGGCGAAGGCGGCATCGTGGATGCGCTGAAGCCCGGCGCGGTCGTCATCTCCTGTGCCACCATCGCCCCCGCCGAGGCCAAGGATTTCGCCAGCCGCGCCTCCGCGCGCCAGTTGCACTATATCGACGGCGCCGATCAGCGGCGGCGCGGTGAAGGCCGGCAATGGCGAGCTGACCTTCATGGCCTCCGGCGCCGCCGAAGCCTTCGCGCTGGCGCGGCCGGCGCTCGACGCGATGGCCGGCACGGTCTACGAGCTCGGCGAGCAGCCGGGCGTCGGCTCCTCCTTCAAGATCGTCAACCAGTTGCTGGCCGGCGTCCATATCGCGGTCGCCTGCGAGGCGATCACCTTCGCCAAAAGCCTCGACCTCGACATTTCCCGCGTCTTCGACGTCATCACCAAATCGGCCGGCAACAGCTGGATGTTCGAGAACCGCATTCCGCATGTGCTCGCCGGAGATTACACGCCGCACAGCGCGGTATCGATCTTCACCAAGGATCTCGGGATCGTCTCGGATATCGGCCGCAAGCAGAAATTTCCCCTGCCGATCGCCAGCGCGGCGCTGCAACTCTTCGTCATGACCGAAGCCGCCGGCATGGGCCGCGACGACGACAGTTCGGTTGCCCGCCTGCTGGCGAAGATCGCCGGCCTCGACCTGCCCGGCACCGAGAAGGAATAACGCCATGCCCCGCTTTGCTGCCAACCTCACGCATGATGTTCAACGAGTATCCCTTCCTCGACCGCTTCCAGGCGGCGGCCGATGCCGGCTTTAAGGCGGTGGAATATCTCTTTCCCTACGATTTTCCCGGCCGAAGAGGTCGCCGAGCGGCGCGAGCGCGCCGGCCTGAAGCAGGCCCTCTTCAACATGCCGCCCGGCGACTGGGCAGCGGGAGAGCGCGGCATTGCCGCCCTTGCCGGCCGCCGGACCGACTTCATTGCCGCGCGTCGATCTCGCCGTCCGCTATGCCCGGCGTCATCGGCACGCCGCTCTTGCACATGATGGCCGGTATTGCCGATCCGCAATCGCCGCGACAGCGCGTGCAGAACTATCGCGAGGCACTGAAGATCGCCGCCGACAGGACCGGCGAGAGCGGGCATCGGCCTGGTGATCGAGCCGATCAACGGCCGCGACATGCCCGGCTATTTCCTCAACGATTTCGACCGCGCGCTGGCCTTCATCGATGAAGTCGGCCAGCCGCACGTCAAGCTGCAATTCGACATCTATCACCGGCAGATCCTGCACGGCGACGTGATCGATGGCGCTGAGAGGCGATGATGCCGAGCATCGGCCATATCCAGGTCGCCTCCGTGCCGCTGCGCAACGAGCCGGGCACCGGCGAACTGAACGACGCCACGCATCTTCGCCGAGATCGACGCGCTGGGCTATCAGGGCTATATCGGCTGCGAATACCGCCCGGCCGGCCGCACCGAGGACGGGCTCGGCTGGATGCGGGCGCTTTAGAGGATCGGCACGCGGATCATTCGGCCTCCGGTTTCGTGCGGCGCCTTCCGCGTCCTCATCAAATAGGCTCACACGTTGAAACCGTCGGCCGCCGCCGATACCTGAATATGCGCATGAGATGAAGCTTAATGGCGCAATGGGACGGAAAGGTGAAATTCCGCGGGCGCTCCGGTTAGGCCCGATTGCGATGCGCGCTCTTTCCGGATTCTCGGCCAAACCTTCCGACAATATGGAAAATGCCGAAACGGAAGGCAATCAGCATATATATTCCTCAAAAATCGAAAATTCATCTGTCATTTTTCCAGGAACGAGATTTTATCAAAATTTTGTTCTTTGCGTCTGGCGTTTAGAATTCGTTTTATGCAGTATAAATTTGTCATAATGCAAAAAGCGCATAATCCATGGAAATCCGCGAACTCGAAGCGTTTCTGGCAGTCATGTTCAACCGGCAGCATCACCGGCGTGGCGCGGATGCTCGACCGTTCGCAATCCCAGGTAACACGGCTGATCCAGGAAACTGGAGACCGCCCTCGGCTTTCCGCTGTTCTATGACCGCAACGGCCCGAAGATCGCCCCCACCGACCAGGGCATCGCCTTCCATGCCGATGCCGAGCGCTTCCTGAGCGGCATCGGCCATCTGCGCGAGCGAGCCCGCACCATTGCCGAGAAGCAGCCGAAACCCATCGAAATCGCCGCGACGCCGGCCTTCGCCAAGTGGAATCGTGCCGCTTGCGCTCGCCGCCATGCCGGGAAGAAAGCGGCCGCCGTCGATCTCGCTGCATGGCATGCCGGCCGAGGCGGCGGTGCAATCGGTTCTCGCCCGCACCGCCGATTTCTGCATCACCTCGCTGCCGGCCGAACAGCCGGGGCTCGAAGCCCATGGCTTCTTCCAGAACCCGCTGGCGTGGTGGCCGTCGCACCCGACGATCCGCTGGCGGCGCGCGAGACCATCGCCATCGCCGATCTCGCCGGCCGCCACCGTCGCCACCATGGCCAATCCGTTCCGGCTGCGCCGACGCGTCGACCGCGCCTTCGCCACCGCCAACGTCCAACCCGGCCGCCTCATCGCCACCGGCGCGGCGATCAACGCCGTGAAGATCGCCTCGACGGAGCTCGGCGTCGCCATCATCGAGCCCGCCACCGGTTACGGGCTGGGGCTGGCCAATGTCGAGATCCGGCCGCTCGATGTGGATATTCCCTTTCTCTGGGCCATCTTTTCCGCCCAGGGCCGGCCGCTTTCGGCCTCCGCCCACGAACTTGATCGAGACGATCATCCAGATCGCCTCGGCCCGCATGCCGGGCTTCATCGCGCACGATCCGCGCCAACATCAACCGCGTGGCCGACATGACCTTCGGGGAAAGCCATGATGCCACCCTTGCCATACCATTGAACCCGCCAGACCAAACAGGCCAGACTTAACCAGGAGAGAGTGCCATGACTGACTTCATCGCAAACCGCCGCTCGACGCTGAAGCTTCTCGCCGCCGGGGCAGGCGTGCTCGCCGCCCCGTCGCTCTATCCGCCCGGCCCGCGCCCAGGGCAAGGTCGTCAACATCACGACCTACGACAAGTTCATCCCGCAATCCTTCATCGACCAGTTCCAGAAGGACACCGGCATCGAGATCCGCGTGCGCCTGACCGACGACCAGGGCAAGCAGTACAACCTGCTTTCGGCCGAAGGCGCCCAGCCTTCCACCGATATCGTCACCGTCACCGGCCACCGCCTGTCGCAGTTCCTCACCTCCAACCTGCTGGCCCCGCTCGACACCGGCCGCCTGAAGAACTGGGACAAGCTGGCCTTCCGCCTACAAGGGCGCGCCGCAGCTTACCATCGACGGCAAGACCTACGGCCTGCCGCTGCTCGCCGGCTTCGAGGGCCTGGTGCGCAACACCGAATACACCAAGGCCGGCGATAGCTGGGCGTGATGTTCGATGACGAGTTCAAGGGCCTGACCTCCTACATCATCTCCGACTTCATCTCGATCGTCATGCGCTACCAGGGCAATGACGGCGACTACGTGGCCTACGAGAACAAGCCGGAAGAGGCGCGGGCCGCCACCGACAAGGCGCGCGACTTCCTCATCAAGAACAAGGACAAGGTGCGCAAGTACTACGACGCCGGCTCGGAAGTGCAGCAGATGTTCGTCAACGAGGACATCTACCTCGCCCAGGCCTGGTCCGGCCCGGCCGCCAAGCTCATCATGGACGGCCAACCGATCGAGCTTTCGGTGCCGAAGGAAGGCACCTACGGCTTCCTCTATTCGTTCAACGTGGTGAACAACGGCCCGAACGCCGATGCGGCCTACACCTTCCTCGACGCCATCCTGTCCTCGCCGGAAATCGGCGCGGCGATGACCCGCCAGTCGGGCTTCGCCTCGGCCTTCGACGGCGTGGACAAGGCGCTGAACGACAAGGAGCGCGCCGCCATGGCCCTGCCGCAGGAACAGATGGAGCGCATCCAGTTCTTCTCCTCGCTCAACCGCAAGATGAAGAACGACATGGTTGACAAGGCCGCCGCCGAAATCAAGGCCGCCTGAGGCCCCGCCCCTGAAACCGCGACCGGCCGCCCCGGCCGGTCGCCCCCGCAAAAGCGCGCTTGAACGGCAAACGAAAAGACACGAGGGGAAACCGATGAACGCAAACCAGCCCCGCCGCGGCCCGTTATGCCGGGTGGATCGGCAGAGCCACCCGCTGCCGGCCTCTATCGCCACACCATCGGCCGGCTTGCCGACAGCCGAATGGTGAGGCTCGCGCTCCTGGCCGGCGTGCCCCTCGTCTGGATCGCCTTCCTGCATATCGGCCCGATCTTCCAGATGGCCAATATCAGCTTCATGGCGGATTACCCGCCGCAGCCGGACAAGCCCGTCGCCTATACGCTCGCCAATTACCGGCTGTTCTTTTCCGATCCGCTCTATTTCCAGCCGTTCATCCGCAGCCTCGTCTTCGCGGCGGTGGTGACGGTCTCGACGCTCGTCATCGTCTATCCCGTCGCCTATTACGTGGCCAAGGTGGTGCAGCCAAAGAACCGCGTGCGGGCGCTGCTTCTGTTGCTCATCCCCTTCTGGGCCGGCGAACTTATCCGCACTTTCTCGGTCATCATGCTCTTGGCCAACCGCGGCGCGCTGAACGTGCTCCTGCGCGAAATCGGCCTCATCGACCGGCCGATCCCCATGCTCTACACCTCGTTCTCGCTGAGCTTCGGGGTGATCTACCTGCTGGCGCTCTACATGCTTCTGCCGCTCTATTCCGCCATCGAGAAAATCCCGACCTCGCTGGTCCACGCCGCCGCCGATCTCGGCGCCGGCCCCTTCCAGCGCTTCCGGCGGGTCATCCTGCCGCTGTCCAAGGACGGCATCGTCTCCGGGTGCAGCCTCGTCTATCTGACCTCGGTCGGGGTCTTCGCCGCGCCGCTTCTGCTCGGCGGGCCGAACGCGGTGATCTTCCCGGAAGTGATCGCCCAGCTTTTCCACTCCTCGAACGACAAATGGCCGGAAGGCGCCGCCTTCGCCATATTGATGCTCGTGGTTTCGCTCGCCACGGTCGGCCTGTTCATGCGGGTGGTCGGCGGCCGTTCCGTGCGGCTGATGTAAGGAGACGATCATGCGCCATGCCTTCAACGACATGCCGAAAACCGCGCTCGGCGCCGCCTACTGGCTGTTTGCCGTCTATCTGCATGCTGCCCCTGGCGCTGATGATGGCGATGAGCTTCAAGGACGCACAATTTCATCGCCTTCCCGATCACGAAGTGGACCGCTCAGATGGTATGCGCAAGGTGCTTCAGGACAAGCAATTCATCGAAGCCGCGTTCTATTCGATCGGCATCGCGCTCGCCACCACCATCGCCGCGACCGTCGTCGGCGTGTGGATCGCGCTGCTGTCTCCAGCCGAGAAGCATCTGGGGCAAGGCTGCTGATCTTCGCGCTCGCCTGCCTGCCTGCCGTGGTGCCCGGTCTCATCAACGCCATCTCTATGCGCATCTTCATCCGGGCCGGTCGACATTCCGACCGGCACCTTCGCCATCATGCTCTCGCCACACGGTTCACGCGGTGCCCTTCGTGCGTCATCATGGTGCTGACCCGGCTGCGCTCCATGCCGTCGAACCTCGTTGACGCGGCCCGCGATCTCGGCGCCGATCCCTTCGTCGCCTTCATGCGCGTCACGATCCCCTATCTCATGCCGGCCCTGATCGGCGGCATGATCTTCTGCGTCCTGACCAGCATCGACGATTTCGTCCGCACCTTCTTCCTCGGCGGCTACAAGCCGACGCTGCCCATGCTGATCTTCGCCAAGGTGCAGGGCGGCATGTCGCCGCGAAATCAACGCCATGGCGACCATCGTCCTGATCGTCACCGCCGCCATCGGCCTTTACGCCGAGCACTTCACCCGCCGTTCGAGGAACTGAGTGCATGCGAGCCAGTCGTCCAATTCAAAAACGTCCACAAGACCTATGGCGGCGTCTCCGGCTGTCGAAGATCTGCGACCTTGCCATCGCGCCGCGGCCAATTCGTTACGCTGCTTGGCCCCTCCGGCTGCGGCAAGTCGACCACGCTGCGCATGCTCGGCGGTTTCGAAACGCCCACCTCCGGCGGAATCCATCTCGACGGGCAAGCCGATCTCGCACCTGCCGCCCAACAAGCGCAACGTCAACATCGTCTTCCAGGACTATGCGCTGTTTCCGCACCTGTCGGTCGCCCGCAACATCGCCTTCGGGCTTGAGTTGAAGGGCATGGACAGCGCGTCGATCGACCGCGCGTCGTCGAGCTGCTCGGCCTCGTCAAGCTCGGCGATTTCGCAGAGCGCATGCCCGACCAGCTTGTCCGGCGGTCAGCGCCAGCGCGTGGCGCTCATGCGGGCGCTCGGCGCCGGATCCGGACGTCCTGCTGCTCGACGAGCCGCTGTCGGCGCTCGACGCCAAGCTGCGCCACGACATGCAGATCGAGCTGAAGCGCCATCCAGCGCGACCACCGGCAAGACCTTCATCTTCGTCACCCACGACCAGGAGGAAGCGCTCACCATGTCTGACGTCATCGTGGTGATGAACAACGGCCGGATCGAGCAGATGGGGAGCGCCTGATGATCTCTACGCCCGGCCACGCAGCCGCTTCGTCGCCGATTTCATCGGCCAGAGCAATTTCCTCGAAGGCCGATTAGTCTCTGTCGAGAGCGGCACCGCCACGCTCGACTGGCAGGGCAATTTCATCCATGCCGACCTTAACGGCCACCATCATTCCTTCGGCGACCACGTTACGATTGCGCTACGTCCGGAAACTATCTTCTGTTTGCCGCGAGAGCCGGTCGATCTTTCGCTGCGCGGCGCCATCGAGAACCGTATGTTCAAGGGCGCGCACACCGACGCTCACTGTCCGTCTGGATAACGGCGCGACGCTTCTGTCGCCCAGCTCGATCCCGTGGCGCTCTCGCATCTCCGAAGGCGAACACAGTCTGGGTCGGCTGGCGTGAACGCGGACGCCGTGGTTCTGGCCGATTGACAAGGATACAGGAACCTGATGACCTAAGAACAGCAAGACCGGACCGGAGCTCGCCCTCAATGCCCGGCGTGACGCAGGATCTCGTCCTATCTCAACTATCCCGCCGCAAACTGGTCGAAGTCGGTCGAAGCTCAGACGGGCCAGCGGCCAGCGATGTCGTCGATCATCGGCGGCGGCATGTGCGGCCTCGTCGCCTGGCATGCGCTGAGCGCGGCGGGATAGCCAATATCCGCATCGTCGACCAGGCGCCGGAAGGCTACGAGGGCCCGTGGGTGACCTACGCCCGCATGGAAACGCTGCGCTCGCCGAAAACCCTGCTCGGACCGGCACTCGGCATGGCCTCGCTCACCTTTCGCGCCTGGTTTACCGCCCTGCACGGCGAGGCGGAATGGGAGGAGCTGTTCCGCATTCCCCGCCCGATGTGGATGGAATACCTCAAATGGTATCGCGAGGTCATGCAGATCCCGGTCGAGAACGACACGCATGTCACCCGCATCATGCCCCGCCCGGATGGCCTGATCGAATTGCAGATCGCCGGCGGCGAAAGGCCGTCGATCCTCACCCGCAACGTGGTGATGGCGACGGGCCGCGACGGCCTCGGCGAACCGACCATTCCCGGCTTCGTCGAAGGGCTGGAGCGCCATCAGCTCTGGGCGCATTCGGCCGATCCGATCGATTTTGACCGGCTGAAGGGCAAACGCGTCGTGGTCATCGGCGTCGGCGCGTCGGCGGTGGACAATGCGGCGGAAGCGCTGGAAGCCGGCGCCGGGGAAGTGCGGCTTCTCGCCAGACGCAAACAATGCCGACAGATCAACAAGCTGATGGGCATCGGCTCCTACGGCGTCACCGCCGGCTTCGCGAAGATCGATCCGGAATGGCGCTGGCGGCTGATGGACTATTCCACCAAGCAGCAGACGCCCGCGCCCCACAATTCGACGCTGCGCGTCAGCCGACCATCCCAATGCCTATCTTCCACTTCGATTGCGGTATCCAACTCGATGAAGGAAGAAGATGGCGAGGTGGTCATCACCACAATCAATGGCCGCGTCTTCAGCACCGATTTCGTCATTCTCGGCACCGGCTTTTCAATCGATCCGGTCAGTCGCGCGGAACTCGACCCCCTATCAGGACAGATTGCCTGCTGGGAAGATCGCTACATACCGCCAGTCAGGCGAGGAAAATCCCGGCCTCGCCAGCTTTCCCTGGCTGGAGGACGACTTCTCCTTCACCGAGAAGGAGCCGGCGCCGCGCCGTGGCTGAAGGATATCCATTGCTTCAATTACGGCTCATCCGTCAGCATTGGCAAAGTCTCCGGCGATATTCCGGCGATCAGCGAGGGCGCGCTGTGGCTGGCGCGCGGTATCGCCGCCTCGTTGTTCATCGCGCGATATCGACCAGCACTGGCAGGCGCTGCTCGCCTACGAAAAACCTGAGCTCGACGGTTCCGAATGGACCGACGCCGACGCGCCGGGCCACCACGCAGAAAACAGCCTGAGGAGGAAAGCTGATGAGCAGGAAGACCGTCTATTACTACCATGCGCTGAGTTCGCCCTGGGCCTATCTCGGCTGGCCTCAGTTCAAGGCGCTGATCGAGAAGCACGACCTCGATGTGGTGGTCCGCCCCGACCCGCATCGTACCGGAAAACGGCGGCGTGCCGCTGCGCTCGCAGCCTCAGCCGCGGCAGGATTACCATGCCGTCGAACTCGACCGCTGGCGCAGGCGGCTGGGCATGCCGCTGGTGCTGAAGCCGAAATATTATCCGACCAACAACGAGTTTTCGGCCCGCATGGTGATTGCCGGCCGACAGGCTCGGCCTGCCCGCGCTCGACCTCAGCCACGCGCTTCTGCGCGCCCTGTGGAGCGAGGAAAAGGACGTGACCGACCCGGCCGTGCGCATCGCGGTCGCCAACAGCCTCGGCCTCGACGGCCGCAGACTGCAGGCGATCGAGGACAAGCCGGAAATCATTGCGGCCTGGAACGACAGCCATGCGGAAGCGACCCGGCGCGGCGTGTTCGGAACGCCGACCTGGGTTTACAAGGACATGCTTTACTGGGGGCAGGATCGCCTGACCTTCCTCGACGAAGCGCTCTCGGAGGATTGACCCATGACCTACCACGCCAGAACGTCATCGACGCGTGCTCGGCCTCGACGAATCCTCGCCCATTCTCGCTGCTCCGCGAGAAGCGCGAAAAGCTCAAGCACCTGACCCAGACCAGCTACGAGGCGGCGCTCGAGCCCGCCGATGCCACGCAATTTTTCCTATGCGCTGCGCGCCGCGCTTGCTCTGCGCATGGCGCGTTTGTGGAACGCCGAAGAACTCGCCGCCCATTACAAGGCGCGGCTCGCCGAGGAAGGGGCAACGCTCCGACCTACGAAGCCATCGCCGACCCGGCATTCAAGGGCGGCGACGACGCGCGCCTCGCAGCAATCCTCAACCATGTCGATCTCGTCACGCTCACCCCGAAGAGACGCGACGCGCGGAAAAATCGAAAAGCTCTACGCGCAGGGCTCGACGACCGCGATATCGTCACGCTCGCCGGGCTGATCGCCTTCGTCAATTATCAGGTGCTGGTGGTGGCCGGCCTCAAGATGATGAGGGACAATTGATATGTCCAACCCGTTCATGAATTCACCCTCGAAGCGCTTGACTGGAAGCCCTATGTCAAGACGGTCGACCCCGCCACGGCGACGCCCGAACAATTCGAAGCCATCAAGGTCACGCCTTCCAACAAGAAGATATCCGGACTACGTGCTGGTGCTCGCCAACGAGCCGCGAGGCGCTGAACGAGCGCACCCCGCTGTTCAACGACATCATGTACAGCGAAGGCGGACTATCACGCGGCGGCCGCGAGATCGGCGCGCTCGCCGCCTCCTTCGTCAATCACTGCATCTATTGCGCCTGCGGTGCATGCAACGCGCTACATCCAGCTCGAAAAACGCCCCGAAGTCGTCGACGAAATACTACAGGCAACGGCCTCGACGCCGATCTGCCGGATTTCGAGCAGGCGCTGTTCAATTTCGGCGTGGACCTCACCGCCCATCCCGACAACGTTGGCGTCTACCAATTCTATCACCTGCGCGAGACCGGGCTCGACGACCTCGAAATCCTCGACCTCATCCATTCCATCGCGATCTTCGGCTGGGCCAACCGGCTGATGCACACGCTTGGCGAACCACATCGGAAAGAATAAGTGAAGGCAACGGCCCATTACGGCGACCGAGGCAGCTGTCCGCCCGTTCTCCATCGGCCACCGCGATGTCCTGACAATCGCGCTACCGATGATGATCGCCTATCTTTCCACGCCGCTAGTCGGCCTGATCGCGACCGGCGTCGATCGCGCATTTGCGTGACGAGGCACTGATCGGCGGTGTGGCGCTGTCCGCGGTCATCTTCGACGTCATCTTCGTGTCGTTCAACTTCCTGCGCGGCGCGACCACCGGCTTCACGGCGCAGGCGATCGGGCGCCGGCGACCGGCGTGAAGGAACAGAAGATGCTGCCGAGCGGCCTCATCATCGCGCTCGTTGCCGGTCTGGCGCTGCTTCTGCTGCAAAAGCCCATCGGCGCGCTTGGCCTTAGCCGCCATGAGCGCAGACGGCGAGGTCGCCGAAGCCGCCACCACCTACTTCCACTGGCGCATCTGGTCGGCCCCCTTCGTGCTGTTCAACTTCGTGGTGTTCGGCTGGATCATTGGCCGCGGCGAGGCGATCGTACGGCATGGCGCTTCAGACCCTGCTGAATGTGCTGAACGCCGCGCTCGCCTGGCACTGGGTCATAGGGCTCGGCTGGGGGGTGGCGGGTGTCGCCATCGCCTCGCTGGTTGCCGAAGGCGTAACCGCGCTGGCCGGCCTCTGTCTCATCCTCGCCACGCACCGAGCGCGCTGTGGAGCCTGCCGGACATAGCGGCCTTCCGCCGCGCCTTTATGGTCAATGGCGACATGATGATCCGCTCCTTCGCGCTGCTCATCGGCCTGTCCTTCTTCACCCGCCAGAGCGGCATGCTCGGCATCGACATCCTCGCCGCCAACACCATTCTCCTGCGCTTCTATTTCTTCGGCGTCGCCTTCATCGATGGCGTCGCGACCGCCGCCGAACAGCTTGCCGGCCGCGCCGTCGGCGCGCGCTTCCGACCCGCCTTCGACCGGACGATCAAGCTCACCACGCTCTGGGGCTTCGTCTTCGCGGCGCTGGTGTCGCTCGCCTTCCTTGTCTCCGGCGGCTGGGTGATCGCCCTCACCGCGCCGACCGAAAACGTCACGGCAATGGCTCATGCCTATCTGCCCTATGTGGTGGCGCTGCCGGTGTTCGGCATCGTCGCCTTCCAGATGGACGGGGTCTATATCGGCGCCACATGGTCGCGGCAGATGCGCAACCTGATGGTCGGCGTCGCTCGTCATCTATTTCGCCGCCTGGGCGGTCCTGCAGCCTCTCTACGGCAATGACGGGCTATGGATCGCGCTCATCCTGTTCCAGAGCGCCCGCAGCATCGCCTTCCGTTTCATGCTGCCGAGACTGGCGGACAGCACCTTCGCGTAAACGAAAGACCGCTGGGGAAAACCGCCGGCAGGCCAGAGAGGGAGCAATCGATCCGGAAGGATCAGGCCGCCACGGCCGCATCGTAGGCCGCGACAATCTTCGCCGGCGCGGCGGCCGTTGCGGCCGACGGTCTGGCCGGGGCGATAGAGCGCCGTGCCGATGCCGAAGCCGGTCGCGCCGGCCTTCAGCCATTCGCCGAAATTGTTCGCGCTCCGGCCCCGCCGACCGCATAGAGCGGCGCGCCCTTGGGCAGAACGGCCTTGATGGCGGAAAGCCCGGCCGGGCCGATCAGCGAGGCCGGGAAAGAATTTCAGCCCCGTGGCGCCGGCCTTCAGCGCCGCGAAACATTCGGTGGGCGTGAACACGCCCGGCCAGGATTCCATGCCGGCGGCACGGGTGGCGGATCACGTCCGGATCGCAATTCGGCGAGACGACCACGGCCGCGCCCATCCTCGCCAGCCGCTCGACATCGGAAACGGTAAGCACCGTGCCCGCCCCGATCTTCGGCCTGCGCTGCCGAAGCGGGCGATCGCCCGCTCGATGCTGTCGAAGGGGTCGGGCGAGTTCAGCGGCACCTCGATGGTGGTGATGCCGGCGGCGATCAGCGCCTCGACATGGGCTTCCACCTCCTCCGGCTTCACGCCGCGCAGGATGGCGATGATGGTACGGCTCATGGATCTATTCCTTTGGGGGGGGGGGGGGGGGGGGGGGGGGGGGGGGGGGGGGGGGTCCGATGCTTTCGAAGGCCTCGTTCCAGCCCGGCGAGCGCAATGGCCTCGCCCGACACCGGTTCGGCCGCGCCGCCGATCAGGGTCAGCGCCTTGACATAGAGGGCCGCCAGCCGGCCGTTACCGACGACGAGCGCCGGCACATCCTGCCACAAAAGGCGCGCAGCCGCCATCTCAAGGCCGATCAGCAAGCCCGAAAGACGGCTGCGCGCCGCCGCCGGCGGGAGGCCCTGCAGCAGACCCTCCGCCCGCAGGCGAAACAGCGAGGCGGCGAAGGCGGCCGGATCGGCCACCACCTCGCGCACCGCAGCGGCGAAGGCCTCCTCGTCCAGTGGCCGACCGTCGTCGGCCATGCCGTGGCGCAGCACCGACTGGGCGGAGAGAAGCGCGAAAGAGTTCGCCGGTCATCACGGTCAGGAACCGCTCGACGCGCCATCGCGGACTCACCACCCATTTCGAATGGGTGCCGGGCAGGCAGATCACGCCGGAAAAGCCGGGGCGGGCGCGAGAACGCCGGCGATCTGGGTTTCCTCGCCCCGCATCACATCGGCCGGGGTCGTCCTGCGACAGGCCGGGCACGATCAAGACCTCGATCAGCGGGCTTTGAAGCTCGGCTTCGCGAAGGGGCCGCCGACCGGCGAGCATGGCACGGCGCGATAGGCGGCTTCGATCCAGCCCTGCCGCGCGCCGGCCATGCCGCACACCATGACCGGCGTGACGCGGGCCGGATCGAGCCAGGGGTCGATCAGGTCCAGAAGCGCCGCTTCGTATTCCGGCGGGGTCAGCTTGCCCATGCCCTTGTCGCTGGAGGCCTCGGCCATCGGCCGGCCCTGCCCGCATCGGCGCGAAGACGCGCAGGTTGCTGGTGCCCCAGTCGGCGGCGATACAGGCGGCGTAGGTCATGGGCGGATATCCGATGGCAGGATTTCGTCGGGAAAGTTCTGGTAGGACACCGGCCTTAAGAAACGGCGAATCGCCATGGTGCCGACCGAGGTGGCGCCGAAATTGGTCGAGGCCGGATAGGGCCCGCCATGCACCATGGCGTCGCCACCTCGACCCCGGTCGGAAAACCGTTGGCGAGAATGCGGCCGGCCTTGCGCTCCAGCACCGGCAGCAGCCGGCGGGCCAGCGGCGTGTCGGCCTTGTCCATGAGCAGCGTCGCGGTCAACTGCCCCTCGAAGCCCTGCGGGCATCCGTGATCATCGCCTCGCCATCGGCGCACCCGCACGACGAGGCCGAACGGGCCGAAGACCTCGTCGGCGAGCGCATGGATCGGCCACGAAGGCTTCTGCCGTGGTCTCGTAAACATGACGGCGCGGCGGTGCGTCCCTCGCTTTCGGTCCCGATGACCGGCTTCGACCCCGAAGGGCGGTCGGCAAGCCGCGCCGCGCCGCGGCGGTAGGCGTCGGCGATGCCCTCGGTCAGCATCGTCTGCGGCGGGCGCGCTGTTCCAGCGCGGCGGGGCGTGCGTCGATGAAAGCCTCGCCGCCTCGGCCCTCGGCCAGCACGACGATGCCGGGATCTGGTGCAGAACTGGCCGGCGCCCGAGGGTCAGCGACGCCGGCCCAGTCCTCGGCGATCAGCCGCGGCCCCCGGGCGGCCAGCGCGGCGGGCAGCACGAACACCGGGTTGACCGAGCCGAGCTCGCCGAAGAAGGGAATCGGCTCGGGCCGCCGGGCAGCAGAGGTCGAAGAGCGCGCTGCCCGCCGGCCGAGCGAGCCGGTGAAGCCCACGGCGCGGATCAGCGGATGGGTGACGAGCGCCGCGCCGATCTCGCGGGCGCGGCCGCCGTGGATCAGGGAGAAGACGCCCTCCGGCAGCGCCGCAGGCGGCCGAGCGCCGCGCGGATCGCCTCCGCGACCACCTCGCCCGTGCCGGGATGGGCCGGATGGCCCTTGACCACCACCGGGCAGCCGGCGGCCAGCGCCGAGGCGGTATCGCCGCCCGCCACCGAGAAGGCGAGCGGGAAATTCGAGGCGCCGAACACCGCCGACCGGACCGACCGGCCGCTGCATCAGGCGGATTTCGGGCCGCGGCAGCGGCTTGCGGTCCGGCAAGGCGCGCATCGAAACGCCGGTCGAGAAAGTCGCCCTTGCAGAATGTGATAGGCGAAGAGCCGAAGCTGCGAAGGTGGTGCGGGCCCGCTCGCCCTCCAGCCGCGCGGCCGGCAGGCCGGTTTCCTGCCGTGCCGATTTCGGTGATCGCGGCCTGCCACGCGCCTCGATCTCGTCGGCAATCGCCATCAGCAGGCCAGCCCGCGTCTCGCGCGGAGCCAGCCGTAGCTCTCAGAAGGCCGCCTCCGCCGCCCTTGACCGCGCGGTCGACATGCGCCGGCGTCGCCGACGGCGAAGCGGCGCGACGGGCCCGTTGCCGGATCGGTAGAGAAAGGCTCGGTTCCCCTTCGACCCATTCGCCGGCGATCAGGTGCCTGCCCCGCGGTGTGAAAACCATGTCCTCGTCCTTCCGATGCACATGGGAAGAATCAGTGGCTGTCCTTGCCGACCGCGTTCCCGCGACAGCCCTTGAGGAAATCGAGGTCGGCGCCGGTATCGGCGCCCTTCGACATGCTGCTGGTGCAGCCAGGCATAGCCGGAGGTCGGCAGGCCGTGGTTCGGCTGCCATTCGGCGAGACGCCGCGCCAGTTCCTCGTCGGAAATGTCGAGATGCAGGCGGCGGTTCGGCACATCCAGCTCGATCATGTCGCCGTTCTGCACCACGGCGAGCGGACCGCCCACGGCGGCCTCCGGCGAGGTATGCAGAACCACCGTGCCATAGGCCGTGCCGGACATCCGGGCGTCGGAAATACGCACCATGTCGGTGATGCCCTTCTTCAGCACCTTCGGCGGCAGGCCCATATTGCCGACCTCGGCCATGCCGGGATAGCCCTTCGGCCCGCAATTCTTCATGACCATGACGCAGGTCTCGTCGATATCGAGATTGTCGTCGTTGATCTTGGCCTTGTAGTCGTCGATATCCTCGAACACCACGGCGCGGCCGCGATGCGACCATCAGATGCGGCGAGGCGGCGGAGGGCTTCAGCACCGCGCCCTTCGGCGCGAGGTTGCCGCGCACCACCACGATGCCGCCCGACGCGGTCAGCGCCTTCTCGGCCGGCAGGATGACATCCTCGTTCCAGTTGACGACGTCCTTGACCTCGTCCCAGATGCGCGTCGCCCGAGACCGTCAGCGCATCCTTGTGCAGGAGGCCCGCTTCGCCCAGCCGCTTCAGCACCACCGGCAGGCCGCCGGCATAGAAGAACTCTTCCATCAGGTACTTGCCCGAGGGCATCAGGTTGACGATGGTCGGCACGTCGCGGCCGCAGCGGTCCCAGTCGTCCAGCGTGAGGTCGACGCCGACGCGGCCGGCGATCGCCAGCAGGTGGATGACGGCATTGGTCGAGCCGCCGATGGCCGCATTGGTGCGGATGGCGTTCTCGAAGGCCTGCTTGGTCATCACGTCGGAGGGCTTGAGGTCGTCCTTGACCATCTGCACGATGCGCCGGCCGGTGAGCTGGGCCATCACCTTGCGGCGGGAATCGACGCCGGGAATGGCGGCGTTGCCGGAGAGCGACATGCCCAGCGCCTCGGCCATCGAAGCCATCGTGGAGGCGGTGCCCATCGTGTTGCAGGTGCCGGACGAACGGCTCATCGAGCGCCTCGGCCTCGAGGAATTCCTCCTGCGTCATCTCGCCGGCCTTCACCATTTCGGAGAACTTCCAGATATGGGTGCCGGAGCCGACGCGCTCGCCCCGGAAATAGCCGTTGAGCATCGGCCCGCCGGTGACGACGATGGAGGGCAGGTCGACAGGAGGCGGCCGCCCATCAGCAGCGACGGCGTGGTCTTGTCGCAGCCGACCATCAGCACGCAGCCATCGATCGGCTGGCCGCGGATCGCCTCCTCGACCGCCAGCGCCGCGAGATTGCGGAACATCATCGCCGTCGGGCGGAAGGTGTTTTCGGAGGCCGAGAAGACCGGCACTTCCATCGGGAAGCCGCCGGCCTCCCACACGCCCGCCTTCACCTTTTCCGCGAGTTCGCGCAGATGGCCGTTGCAGGGGGTGAGGTCGGACCAGGTGTTGAGAATGCCGATCACCGGGCGGCCGTCGAACAGATCATGCGGATAGCCCTGGTTCTTCATCCAGCCGCGATGATAGATCGACGTCGCGGCTGGTGCCGCCATACCAGTGCTGCGAACGGAGCTGGCGTGGCCAGGGCGCGGGAGTGAAGGGTTTACGTTCGTCGGTCATGACCAACCTCCATCAACGATGAAATTCTGCGCGGTACACATGGCGGAGGCCTCGGAACCGAGGAACAGCGCCATCTGCGCGATATGCCGGGGCAGAAGTTGTCCCGGAAGGCACTGGCTCGTGCGTATCGCCTCGCGGGCCGCATCATTGACCCACAGCTTCAACTGCTTCTCCGTCATGACCCAGCCGGGGACCAGAGTATTGACGCGAATCCCGTCGCCGCCGATGGTCGCGGGCGAGACAGCGCGTCATGCCATGCACGGCCGCCTTGCAGGCGGCGTAGGAGGGAAGTTCGCCGCTCTTGATCATCCAGGACACCGAACCGAAATTGACGATGGAACCGCCGCCCACCGCCTTCATCATCGGCACCACGGCCTGCGCCGCAAACATCTGGTGACGCAGGTTGACGGCGATGGTGCGGTCGAAGAATTCCTCGGACAGATCGTCCACGCGAATGACGCTGGTCGTTGGCGGCATTGTTGACGAGCACGCGGACCGGGCCTTCCTCCTCCGCCGAAGCGGTGGATGACCTGCTGGTAATCCGCCGTCTTCGTGATATCGCAGGCGGCAAAGCGGGCCTTCAGGCCTTCGACCGCAAGCCGGGCGGCGAGCGCCTCACCCTCCGCCACGGCGATGTCGACGAAACAGACGACCGATCCCTGCCGGGCGAAGGCCTCCGTCAGTTCGGCCCCGATGCCCGTCGCGCCGCCCGAAATGAAGACGACCTTGCCCGCCAGATCGGGGTAGATCGCAAGGGGCTGCGACCGGGCCGGTCATAGCACGCGTACCTTGACGGCGTCGTCGGCGCTGCCTTTCGCAATCGCCAGCGGATTGGAAAGCGCCACGCCGAAATCGGGGGCCGAGATTTCGAACACGTCGCCCGCTTCCGGCTTGATCTTGTCGGCGAAGGAAAGCGTCGCCGTGCCGAACATATGGACATGCAGATCGCCCGGCTGGCAGAACAGGCCGTACTTGAAGTGATGATGCTCCAGATTGGCGAAGGTGTGCGACATGTTCGCCTCGCCCGACAGGAAGAGCTTTTCCCACAGAACCTTGCCACCGCGCAGGATGCGGCTCGTGCCGCGAATATCGGCCGGCAGGTCGCCAACCAGCAGTTCCGGGCCGAAGGCGGCCGGGCGCAGCTTGGAATGGGCGAGGAACAGGTAGTTGATCGCTCGGTCACATGGTCGGAAAACTCGTTGGCCAGCGAGAAGCCGACGCGGAACGGCGTGCCGTCCGGGCCGATCAGGTAGATAGCCGGCAATCTCCGGCTCCTCGCCGCCGTCGAGCGCGAAGGCCGGCGACATGAGCGCGATCGCCGGGGGCGACGGCATTGACGCCGGTGCCCTTGTAGAACCATTCGGGCTGGACGCCGACCTTGCCCGGCGTCCGGCCTGCCGCCTTCGAGACCCATGCGGAACATCTTCATCGAGTCCGACAGGCCCTCGGCCGGCGCATGCATGGCGTCGCGCGTCGCGGCCGATCCGGTATGGGTGAGGCCCGTACCGGTCAGGAACATGCGGGCCGGCTCGGGGTGGCGCAGCGGCACGTCGAGCGCGCCCTTCGCGGCGAGTTCGGCCACGTCGACCGTCTCGCCGCCGGCCGGGATGACTCGCGGAAAGCGGCTTGCCGGCCTTGATGGCCTCCTCAGCGAAACCGAGGATGGTCGCGCCGGGAACGAGCCGTGCGGCCGCCGTCGCGCGTCGTCGCGGCACCGCGACGCCGCCGGATTTCAACTGGCTGAGAAGCATGATCTTACCCCTGCTTGGTCTTGTTGTAGACATCGAAGATGACGGCGACGAGCAGCACCAGGCCCTTGATGACCTGCTGGTAATCGATGCCGATACCCATGATCGACATGCCGTTGTTCATCACGCCCATGATGAGCGCGCCGACCACGACGCCGACCACCTTGCCGGACGCCGCCGGACATGGAGGCGCCGCCGATGAACACCGCCGCGATAACGTCGAGTTCGAAGCCGACGCCGGCCTTCGGCGTCGCCGAATTGAGGCGGGCGGTGACGATCATGCCGGCAAGCGCGGCGAGAACGCCCATGTTGACGAAAGTCAGGAACACCAGCCGGCTGGTCTTGATGCCGGAAAGCTTTGCCGCCTTTTCGTTGCCGCCCAGCGCATAGATGCGGCGGCCGGTCGTCGTCTGGTTGGTGAAGAAATTATAGGCGACGATCAGCACCGACATGATGATCAGCACGTTGGGCAGGCCACGGAAGCTCGCGAGCTTCCAGCCGACGAACAGCAGCACGGCAGCGACGACGACATGCCTGAGCCAGAACATGCCCATCGAACCGGATTCGCATGCCGAAGGACGTGCTCGCGGTTGCGCGGAGCGCAGGTTCTGCCAGACGATGACGAGGATCGCGACCGGCGCACCACGGCGATCGCCGTCATGTTCGGCCGGCCGACACCGAAGAAATCGGGCACGAAGCCGGTGGACAGCGCCTGGAATTCGCGCGGGAACGGGCCGATGTTCTGGCCGGCCAGCAGCCACAGCGTCAACCCGCGGAACACCAGCATGCCGGCCAGCGTCACGATGAAGGAGGGAATACGCCAGAAGGCGATCCAGTAGCCCTGCGCCGCGCCGATCACGCCGCCGGCGATCAGCACCGCCGGGATGACCGCCCAGACCGGCCAACCATGCATGCACCGTCAGCGTGGCGGCGATCGCCCCGGTGAAGGCCGCGACCGAGCCGACCGACAGGTCGATATGGCCAGCGACGATGACAAGCAGCATGCCGAGCGCCATGATGATGACGTAGGAATTCTGCAGGAAGAGGTTGGTGATGTTCTGCGCCGACAGGAAATCGACATCCTGGGTGGCGCGAACCACGATGAGGAAGAAGAAGACGATGGCGAGCAGCGCCAGCATCATCCCGTTTTCCCGAAGATTGCCCCCGAGCTGGGTGCGAAGGGTTTCCTTGGCGCTCGTCACGCTGCTTTCTCCCCGTTTTTCTGTCCGTCCCGGATGATGAGGCTCATGATGCGTTCCTGGCTGGCATCCTCGCGGGAAAGCTCGCCGACGATGCGCCCCTCGTTCATGACGTAGATGCGGTCGCACATGCCGAGCAATTCCGGCATCTCCGACGAGATCATCACGATGCCCCGCCCCTGGGCGGCGAGATCGTTCATGATGGCGTAGATTTCATATTTGGCGCCGACGTCGATGCCGCGCGTCGGCTCGTCGAGGATCAGCACCTGCGGATCGGTGAACAGCCATTTGGACAGCACCACCTTCTGCTGGTTGCCGCCCGACAGGTTGACCACCTGCTGCATGACGCTCGGCGTGCGGATCTTCAGCGCCTTGCGGTAATCCTCGGCCACCGAGTGCTCGCGCCCCTTGCCGAGCACCCAGCCGGTGGCGACGCCGGCGAGGTTGGCGAGCGTCACGTTGCGGGTGATCGGCTCCTCGAGGATGAGGCCGAGCACCTTGCGGTCCTCGGTCACATAGGCAAGCCCGGCATCGATGGCGCGGCTGACCGTGCGAAAGATCGGCCTTCTTGCCATTGAGCGTCGCCTCGCCCGACAGGAACCGGCCGTAGGAGCGGCCGAACAGGCTCATGGCCAGTTCCGTGCGGCCCGAGCCCATCAGGCCGGCGATGCCGACAATCTCGCCCTTGCGGACGGTGAAGGCGGCATCCTTAATCATCTGGCGCGGCTGGTCGGCATGGCCGACATTCCAGCCCTTGACCTCCATCAGCACTTCGCCGATCTCGGCGTCGCGATGCGGATAGCGGTGCTCCATGTCGCGGCCAACCATGTCGCGGATGATGCGTTCCTCGGTGATTTCCTCGCGCGCCATGGTCGAGACGGTCGAACCGTCGCGGATGACGGTTACGCGGTCTGCAACGCGGCGGATTTCGTTCAGCTTGTGCGAAATGATGATCGAGGTGACGCCCTGGGCCTTCAGCTCCAGCATCAGGTCGAGCAGCTTCTGGCTGTCGTTTTCCTGAAGGGCGGCGGTGGGCTCGTCGAGGATTAGCAGCTTCACGTCCTTGGCGAGCGCCTTGGCGATCTCGACAAGCTGCTGCTTGCCGACGCCGAGCTTTTCGATGGGCGTGCCCGGCGCTTCGGAAAGGCCGACCTTCTTCAGAAGTTCCTCGGTCTTACGGAAGGCGAGCGGCCAGTTGATGACGCCGTTCTTCGCCACTTCGTTGCCGAGGAAGATGTTCTCGGCAATCGACAGGAGCGGCACAAGCGCCAGTTCCTGGTGAATGATGATGATGCCCTCGGCCTCGCTGTCGCGGATCGAACGAAAGGCCATGGGGCGGCCCTCGTAGACGATCTCGCCTTCGTAGCTCCCGTGGGGATAGACGCCGGACAGAACCTTCATCAGCGTCGATTTGCCGGCGCCGTTCTCGCCGCAGATGGCGTGGATTTCGCCTTTTTCGATAGTCAGGTCGACACGGTTCAGCGCCCTGACGCCGGGGAAAGACTTGCCGATGCCCCGCATTTCCAGAATGGCTGTCATGAAAACTCCTCCGGAACGACAGGGCGCGGAAGCCGCGCCCTGCCAGATCTTTCCGCGAACCGGAAAGCGATCGCTTAGTTAAGCTGATCGGCCTTGTAGTAACCGGATTCCACGAGAACCTTCTCATAGTTCGACTTGTCGACCGGCACCGGCTCGAGCAGGTAGGACGGAACGACCTTCTTGCCGTTGTCGTAGGTCTTGGTATCGTTGATTTCCGGCTCCGAGCCCTGAAGCACGGCGTCGACCATCTTCACGGTGACGGCGGCAAGCGCGCGGGTGTCCTTGAAGATCGTCGAATACTGCTCGCCGGCCTTGATCGACTTGACCGAGGGGATTTCCGCATCCTGGCCGGTCACGATCGGCATCTTCAGGTCGCCGGAACCGTAGCCGACGCCCTTGAGCGAGGACAGGATGCCGATGGACAGGCCGTCATAGGGCGACAGGACGCCGTTGACATGCTTGCTGTCGTCGTACTTGGCGGACAGGATGTTGTCCATGCGGGCCTGAGCCGTGGCCGGATCCCAGCGCAGCGTGCCAACCTTGTCCATGCCGGACTGGCCCGACGGGATGACGATATCGCCCTTGTCGATCAGCGGCTGGAGAACGGACATGGCGCCGTTATAGAAGAAGAAGGCGTTGTTGTCGTCCGGCGAGCCGCCGAACAGCTCGACGTTCCACGGCTTGGCGTCGGGGAAGCGCTCCTTGAGGCCGTTGACCAGCGAGGTGGCCTGCTGCACGCCGACCTTGAAGTTGTCGAAGGTGGCGTAGTAGCTCACCGCGCCGCTTTCGCGGATCAGGCGGTCATAAGCGATGACCTTGATGCCGGCGGCTTCGGCGTTTTCCAGAACGTTGGTCAGCGTCGTGCCGTCGATGGAGGCGATCACCAGAACCTTGACGCCCTTGGTGACCATGTTCTCGATCTGGGCGAGCTGGTTCGGGATATCGTCCTCGGCATATTGCAGGTCGGTGTCGTAACCGGCAGACTGGAGCTGCTTGACCATGTTGTTGCCGTCGTCGATCCAGCGAGCCGACGACTTGGTCGGCATGGCGATACCGACGAGGCCCTTGCCGGCCGCATAGGCCTGGGCAGCAAAGAGACAAGCGCCAATCGCTGCAGTCGCCGCGAGAAATTTCAGTTTCATCCTATCCTCCCTCAAGGGTCGTCCTCAGACCCGGGTCATCATCCGCGATACGGATGGCGAAGGAATAGACACTCTCGACATGCCGATCAAATCGAATTATCTCCTTACGCCATATCAAAACTGGTATGCGATTAGATGGCTCCCTCGCTCTTTCCGCCTGCCCTATCTGAAATTGTCGCATTTACGTCTCGTGGCGGCGATTGCCGAGCATGGCC
The DNA here is from genome assembly GCF_047602385.1 of Micropruina sp. Taxonomy (GTDB): domain Bacteria; phylum Actinomycetota; class Actinomycetes; order Propionibacteriales; family Propionibacteriaceae; genus Micropruina. Next base: position 667,351 of record NZ_JASGHL010000003.1, on the reverse strand, counting down.
AGATCCAGATGGCGGCGCAGGCCCTGACGCTGACCCAGCCGGCCGCCTCGCGGGCGCTGGCCGAAATCGAGAAGCTGGTGGGCGCGCCGCTGTTCGAGCGCCATCCGCGCGGCATGACGCCGACGACGCTCGGCGCGATCTTCGTGCGCCGCGCCCATGCCATGCTGATGGAAATGCAGGATCTTTCCCACGAATTGCAGGCCGAGCGCGAGGGGCGCAGCGGCCTGGTGCAGATCGGCGCGGTCACCGGCCCGGCCGTCGCCTGTCTCGTGCCGGCGGCGCGCAAGCTGAAGGCGGACAACCCCAAGTGGAGTTGCGCATCGATGTCGGTCCGTCGATCCAGCTGATGCGCGGGCTCGAGGAAGGCGAATACGATTTCGTCATCGGCCGCCTTCTGCCCGATTCCGACGCCGAGGCGTTCCAGATCGTGCCGGGCAAGATCGAAAGGGTGCGCTGTCTCGTGCGCCACGGCCATCCGCTGGCCGGGCGCCGCCATGTTCCGCTCGCCGATCTCAAGGAACATCCGTGGATCATCCAGGAACGCGGCACGCCGATCCGCCAGGCGGTGGAAGCCGCCTTCATCGGCAAGGGCCTCACCGTGCCCGACGATGTGATCGCCACCTCCTCCCTCGTCCTGATGATGGCGCTCATCCCCGGATCCGACCTGATCGCGCCGATGTCGCTGGAGGTCGCCCGGCTGATGGAGGAAACGAGCGGCGGCGTGCTGGCCTCGCTCGATCTCGATATTCCCATCGAGGTTTCGCCCTACCACGTCATCACCCGCCGCGACCGGCGGCTTTCGCCCGCTGCGCAGAACCTCTACGCCATGGTCATCGAGGAAATCACCCGCGCACGGGTGTGAAAGAGAAAAGAACGGCGCCAGAGGCGACGAGGAGCGTGGTTCCCCTTCCACGCGATCCATTGATGGAAACTATGACAATCAGAGATCAATCCTGATCGTTCAGCGGTTCCAAGCCGATTGACAAAGGCCACACGTCAAAGACACAGGCCCAACCATATTTTTTTGGCGATGGCTTAAGCAGCTTGCCGCTGCCACCATCGCCCATGACGTCATCCATACTGTCATGACAAACAGACCGCATACTTGACTCTCGTAATTACACGTGATTGATTGTCAACAATCGATCACAAACTTAGCCGAGGTCATAATGGCTGGCCAGCAAGCGCAGGGTTTCGCTCAAATCCCCAAAGCGACCTTCCGTGAGCATATCCTCGATAGCCTTCGCAATGCGATCCTGAGCGGCGAGATCGCGCCGGGCGCGCAGGTGACGGAATCAAGCCTGGCTCAACAATTCGGCGTTAGCCGCGGGCCGTTGCGGGAAGCCATGCGTCAGCTCATCGATGAAGGATTGCTGGTGACCGTGCCCTATACGGGCACCCATGTTGTCGATCTCTCGGTCGACGATATCCGCGAAATCTATTCCATGCGCGTGAACCTGGAAATCTTCGCCTTCGAGCTGGTATGGGAAAGGCGCGACCAAGCGTTCCATGAAGGTCTGCGCGCCCGCCACGCCACGCTGACGCGCTGCATTGATGCTGGCGACGATGTCGGCAGTATTCATGCGGAGCTTCAATTGCACGGCTTCGTCTATGAGGTCTCCGGGCACAAAATCCTCCTGAAGACGTGGGAGAGCATCAAGGGTCGGCTTCAGCTCTACTGGGCGGCCCATCATCGCGCCCATGGCATTCGGGGCCCGCGTCGTGACGGCCATGACAGCTACGTTGCCAATGCGCTCGGCCCGGACCTGGAGGCCATGCGCGCGGAAATCAAGGGACATATGGCGCGCGGCGGTGAACAGACCGAAACGTTCCTCGTGAACCTTCAACAGGAAGAAGCAAAGTCGAAGGGGCCCGCGCTGAGGCGCGTTTGAGGAACATCGGACACGTTTTGCATGCGACGCATGCGACCCATTCACAGAACTCCAATTCCAAGAAGCCGAAAAGGCCGTTGAACAGGTTTAAAACCACAGAGGATTGACGGATGAACACCAATCGCAGAACCTTCATCACGCTGACGGCCATGGCGGCCGCCAGCTTCGCGCTGCCGGCTTTCGCCCAGAACGCCTCGACGCTGGAGCGCATCAAGCAGGACAAGCAGCTTCGCATCGGGGTCACCTCCGCCGAGCCCTGGTTCTTCAAGGATCCGATGACCGAAAAGTGGACCGGTGTCGGCGTGGCGATGGGCGAAAAGCTGGCGGCCAATCTCGGCGCAACGCTGGTTCCGGTCGAAACCACCTGGGCGAATGCCGTCGCCGCGCTTCAGGCGAACCAGATCGACCTCATGTTCGTGCTCGACCCCACCGAGGAACGCAGGAAAGCGGTCGACTTCCCGGACGCCCCGCTTTTCTACTATGCCATGGGCGCGCTCGTTTCCGAAGGGTCCGACGCCAAGACCTGGGAAGACCTCGACAAGGCCGGCACGCGCATCGGCGTCACGCTCGGCACGTCGCTGGACAAGAACATCACCGCCCTCGTCAAGAACGCGGAAATCAACCGCTTCTCCAACAATGACGAAGCCATCGCCGCATTCGCCTCCAAGCGTGTCGATGTCGTCGTGCAGTTCCACCCGGCGCTCGTCGTGCAATATTCCCGCCTGAAGCTTGGCAAGGTCATCCTGCCTTCGCCGGTCGATCCGGTTCAGACCAGTGCCGGCCTCAGGAAAGGAAGCGGACCCCGCCTTCCGCAACTGGGTCAGCGAACAATTCGCCACGCTCTATAAAGACGGCGTTCCCGACCAGATCTTCGACGCTTATCTGAAATCGAAGAACATCGATCCGACCGGCATTCCCGGTCTTGTCAAAGAAGCCTGGAAATAATCGATCCGGCCACGGAAGGGCTGCCTCCGCGCATTCTCTTCCGTGGTTTCCCGTCAGTCTCCGATGACAGGACGATCTCGCCGGCAAAGCCAGCGCGATCCCGGTTCCGCACGTTCAAAAGGATCGCTTGCATGGGTTATGATTGGGATTTTTCCGGCGTCTGGGCCAGATACGACCTGCTGCTTGTCGGCCTGGTCAATACGATCAAGATCGCGGCGATTTCCATTGTCCTCGGCGTGATCGTCGGCCTGATGCTGGCCTTCCTGAAACTCTCGCCACGGAAATATCTTTCCGCGCCGGCGACGGCCTTCATCGAATTCTATCGGAACACGCCGCCGATCATCCACTTCTTCTGGTTCTACTATGCCCTGCCCGTCCTGGCGAATATCAGCCTCGACCCGTTCGTGGCCGCCGTCCTGGCGCTCTCGACGCAATCGGGCGCCTTTTACGCGGAAGTATTTCGCGGTGGGATCGTTTCCATCGAGCAGGGCCAATGGGAGGGGGCCAAGGCCCTCGGCATGCGGCATTCGCAGCTGATGCGCCGCATCATCCTGCCGCAGGCGCTCACCCGCATGTTCGCGCCCTTTGTCGAGCGCTCCTTCGAGCTAATCAAGACCACGGCGCTGGCATCGACGCTCGCCTATGCCGACCTCCTCTACCAGGCGATGATCGTCAACAGCGAAACCTTCCGCCCGCTGGAAGTCTACACCACCATCGCCCTCATGTACGTCATCCTGCTCGTCACGGCCAGCACGCTCGCCCGCGTCGCCGAAGCGCGCCTGACCGCCTACCGCTAAGGAGAATGACGATGGACTATCAGTTCGATTTCGCCCTCGTCCTGCAGAGCCTGCCGGTTCTCATGCGCGGGCTGCTCGTGACGATAGAGCTATGGATTCCCAGCATCGTCATCGGCCTTGCCGCCGGCTTCTTCCTTGCCCTTGCAAGGCTTTCCGACCGGGCGATCCTGCGCGTGCCGAGCCTTGTCTATATCGAGCTGTTCCGGGATACGCCTGTCCTGATCCAGCTCATCTGGTTCTTCTACGCCTTCCCGATCGTCATCGGCGTGCAGCTCTCGCCCTTTACCGCGGCTCTGCTCGGCCTTTCCCTCAACACTTCGGCCTATTGCGCGGAAATCTACCGCGGCGGCATCCAGTCCATTGCCCGGGGGCAATGGGAAGGAGCGCGGGCACTCGGCATGCGGCGCTCGAAAATCCTGCAGCGCATCATATTGCCGCAGGTGTTCAAGCGCATGCTTCCCGCCTTCACCAACCGCGCAATCGAAGTGGCGAAGATGTCTTCCCTCGCCTCGGTCATCTCGGTCCACGAACTCATGTATCAGGGCCGCCTCCTCAGCTCGACCTACTATCGTCCGCTCGAAATCCTGACGACCGTCGCCGTAATCTATTTCATCCTCATCTATCCCGGCACCTGGCTCTCCGCCCGTCTCGAGCGGCGTCTTGCGGCAAAAGCCTGAACCTGCCTCAACGGAGATACCGCAATGCGTGAGCCTAGTTCTTCGCGTCTCTGACCTTCATAAATGGTTCGGCGATCTTCATGTTCTCAAGGGGATCGACTTTTCCGTCGAAGCAGGAGAACGTATCGCCATCATCGGCGGCAGCGGATCGGGCAAGAGCACCTTTCTGCGCTGCCTGAATTTCATGGAAATGCCGACCAGCGGCACGATCGCCCTCGACGGCAAGGAAATCGGCAAGCCTTACGGCAAGGACGGCGCGCGCCGCTACCCGGAATCCGAACTTTGCACGGTGCGTGAGCGCGTCGGCATGGTGTTCCAGCAGTTCAACCTCTTTCCGCATATGACCGTTCTCGAAAATGCCATGGAAGGTCTCGTGACCGTCAAGGGTATGAAGCGGGACGCCGCACGGGAAAAGGCGGCGGAGGAACTGGAAAAGGTCGGGCTTGACGGCAAGCTGGATGCCTATCCCAGCCGGCTTTCGGGCGGTCAGCAGCAACGCGTCGCCATTGCCCGCTCGCTTGCGATGGAGCCCGAAATCCTGCTCTTCGACGAACCGACCTCCTCGCTCGACCCGGAACTGGTCGGCGAAGTGCTGCGCGTGATCCGCCAGCTCGCCGAGGAAGGACGCACGATGCTGCTCGTCACGCACGAACTGGGTTTCGCCTATCACTTCGCGACGAAGGTCATTTTTCTGGCCGACGGCGTCTTCCATGAGGTCGGCACGCCGGACGAGGTGCTGAAGCACCCGAAGCAGGAACGCACCCGCGCCTTCCTGAACCGCTTCACCGAATTCGCCTTTTAGGCTAACTGAACACTCTGGAAAGGAAATAGGATCATGAACGCAGTTGCCGCCAGCAGCACCAGTTCTCAAGGCTATGTCGCAGACAGCCGCAACGACGACGTGCTGGTCTATGTGAATGGCGAATTCTTCAAGCGCGACGAGGCCAAGATCTCGGTGTTCGACGCCGGCTTCGCACTCGGCGACGGCGTCTGGGAAGGCGTGCGCCTCGTCAATGGCAGGATCATCGCCCTCGACGAGCATCTGGACCGACTCTACGAGGGCGCCAACTCAATCCAGCTCGACATCGGCATGACACGGGAGGAGCTCACGACCGCGCTTCGGCAGACCTTCGAACAAGAACGGCATGACCGACGGCGCCCATGCGCGCCTGATGGTGACGCGCGGCAAGAAGAAGACGCCGAACCAGGACCCGCGTTTCGCGCTCGGACAGGCGACCATCGTCATCGTCGCGGAATTCAAGGTTCCGAAGCCGGAATCCAAGGCGAACGGCCTTACGCTGCTGACCTCCGCCATCCGTTGCAGCACGCCCGACGTCTTCGATCTGCGGCTCAACTCCCATAGCCGCCTCAACTTCATCCACGCGCTCATCCAGGCGATCAACGCCGGTGCGGACGAGGCCCTGATGCTCGATCCATTCGGATTCGTCGCCAGCTGCAACTCCACGAATTTCTTCATCGTTCGCGGCGAGGAACTGTGGACGTCCACCGGCCGCTTCAATTTCAACGGCATCACGCGCAAGAAAGTCATTCACCTCTATGCGAAGGCCGGATCATATCGTGCATCAGAAGGATTTCACGCTCGCCGAGGTCTATGGCGCTTACGAGGCGTTCGTCACCGGCACGCTTGGCGGGATCACTCCTGTCACGCGAATAGACGGACGCGTGATCGGCAGCGGCAAGCCCGGCCCGGTGACCGAACGCATTGCTAGCCTCTACGCCGCCTATCTGCAAGGCTGAGAACAGGTGACGCGATGGTCACGCTCGACCAGTCCGGAGGAAGAGCCGCCAGGATCCGCCGGGCCATAGCCTTTTCGCATCCCGCCCCGCCTGCGCGCCATCGTCCGTGCGGACGAAACATGGCTCGTCGTGCTCGCGGCCGCCGTGGGTGTGATTGCCGGCGACCTGCGTCGCCCTCATGGTCGCGATGATCCAGACGCTCCACCATGTCCTCTTCGCAATCGAAGGACATGAGGTCAGCGGAACCGCCTTCATCGACCCGTGGCGTGCCGCTCTCATACCAACCATCGGCGGAATCATTCTCGGCGTAATCGGCTGGCTGTCGATGCGCCGCGCCCGCATTCCGATCATCGATCCGGTCGAAGCCAACGCGCTCCACGGCGGGCGCATTCCGATGAAAGGCAGCCTGCTGCTTGTTCTTCAGACGATGATGTCCAACGGCTTCGGCGCGTCCATTGGCATGGAAGCCGGCTACACCCAGATCGGTTCGGCGATTGCCTCCCGCCTCGGCCAGATTTTCAGCGTGCGCCGAAACGATCTTCGAACGCTGGTCGGTTGCGGCGCGGCCGGCGCAATCGCCGCAGCCTTCGATGCACCCTTGACCGGCGCCTTCTACGCCTTCGAACTCATCATCTCAACTTATTCCATTGCGACACTCGCCCCCGTCGTCGTCGCCTCCATCACGGCCGTCGGCACGATGCGCCTCCTTCTGCCGCAGGAATCCTTCCAGGTGGATTTCGCCGGCACGCTGACGGCGACGGACTATAGCCTGGTCTTCGTCATGGCGATCCTGAGCGCCCTCGTCGCCATCGTCATGATGCGCACCGTGACGCTCGTCGAAACGCTCTTCGGCAAGAGCCGGTTCCCGTCTGGATGCGGCCGACCATCGGCGGACTGTGCGTGGGCGGCCTCGCCCTCATCACCCCCGCCGTCCTGTCGTCCGGCCATTCTGCGCTGCATGTCGGCTTCGGCGCCTATTATACGGCGCCGGTCCTCGTCATGCTGATCGGGCTGAAGGTTCTGGCTTCGGCGATTTCCATCGGCTCGGGCTTCCGCGGCGGCCTGTTCTTCGCCTCGCTGTTTCTCGGCGCCATGCTCGGCAAGCTCGTCGCACTCGGCTGGATGGTCGTCTTCGGCCTCAAGATACCGGGTCTGGTCGTAGCCATCATCGGCATGTGCGCGATGGCGACCGCAGTCCTCGGCGCACCATTGACGATGGCCTTCCTTGCGCTCGAAACGACCGGCAGCCTGCCCCTCACCATCGCCGTTCTGGCCGCCGCAGTCGTGTCTTCGATCACCGTGCGGCGCCTGTTCGGCTACTCCTTCGCCACCTGGCGCTTCCATCTTCGCGGAAAATCCATCCGCAGCGCCGCCGATATCGGCTGGATGCGGGAACTGACCGTCGGACGAATGATGCGCAAGGACATCCGAACCGTTACTGGCCGACATCGATATCACCCGCCTGAAGCGCGATTTCCCTCTCGGCTCAGCGCAACGGCTGATCGTTGTCGACGACGAAAACCGCTATGTCGGCATTATCCTCGTTCCGGAACTTCACCGCGACAGCTTCGGAGGCAAGTAACAGCGAAAGATCTGGTGCAATTCGCCGATATAGCTCTTTTGCCGAGCCTCAGCGTGAAAGAGGCAATGAAAGCATTCGCCGCCGCTGAAGCGGATGCTCTGGCAGTCATCGACAATCCAGCCGGAAGAGTAAAGTCATCGGGCTTCTGACGGAACAGCATGCTCTGCGCCGATACAACGAGGAACTCGACCGGCGGCAGAATGAGGCAAACCCATATACATGAGCTCGAACCGTCAAGGGTTTCGTTTCCTTCGCAGGCATCAAGCCTTCGGCCTTAAAAAGATGAACCTCTTCAATTGCGAACGGGCTCCACGAATTTCGTGCCGTTCAACGGAAGCACGATTTGCACCGCAAAACTCTTCGCCTGCTTCTCGAAAGATAACCGGCCGCCAAGTTTCCGCACCGCCATATCGACAATCGATAAGCCCAGTCCCGTCCCTTCTCGCCCATGCCTGCCGCGATTGAAGCGACCCGTGAGATGCCTCGCCTCTTCGGGCGTCATTCCCGGCCCCTTGTCGATGGTGGCTATGTGCAATTCCTTTCCGGTTTTTTGCACGGACACCTCGATCTCTGACTCAGGAGGGGCATAAAGGATGGCGTTTTCAAGCACGTTCTTCAGCGCAAGAGCAAGAAGCGTCCGATCGAACATGATCGGTTCCAGCGTGTCTTCGACATGGGCCTCGATCCTGACATTCTCTCATCACCCGCAAACTCTCGAGATCGGAGCGGATTTCGGCAAGGAGGGCGGGAATGTCAGTCGTATCGGCGGCACGCGATACATCCACCGAGTCGACGGCGGCCATATCGATAAGCTGGCGAACGAGGCGGCCAGTGCGGTGGAACGCTCGTCGAAATGTGGCGCAAGGCCGTCTCGCGGATCGTGTTGTCGTCGCTGCGCAGCGCAATCTGCGCCTGGGTCTTGAGGCCGGCCAGCGGCGTCTTCAACTCGTGCGCGGCATAGGCGATGAAGGTCTTCTCCCGTTCCCGCGTTTCGCTGACCCTTCTGAAGAGAGCATTGAGAGACCCAAGAAGCGGCTGAACCTCCCGTGGCGCACGCTCTCTTCGAAGGGATGAAGCGCATCCGCGACCGGCCGGACAGCGAAGCGGCGATGCGGTTAAGCGGAGCAAGGCCACGGTCAACGCCCAGCCAGATCAGGACCGCAAGAACCGGCACAATGGAAAGCGCCGGCACCAGCTGGCCCTTGACGACATCATCCACCAGCTTGTCACGCATCGCCAGACTGTCGCCGACAAGGACCCGAACGCCGAGCGTGGGGTTGACCACGGCATAGACCCGCCACCGTTCCATCGATCACGGTATCTTCATATCCACTGGCATGATCCCGCGAAAGAGGTGACCGCCTCGACCGGCTGGCCGAAGCCGACCTGCCAGCCGACATCTGGCGGGAGAGCTGACGGTTGTAATCGCCTTGCCGACGGCGAAAGCTGATGGACGTGGATCGCGACCGCGCGCCATCCACGGCGGCGGCAACATCGATATCATGGCAGTGGGTAATCAGCGAGCTCACCATGCGGGCCGCCTCGGTCAGCCGCGCATCCAGCACGCGTTCCACCTGGTGCTGCGTGCTGAGATAGGTCCAGAATACGGCGCAGCACCAGACCGCACCGGTGGTCATAAGCAGGATGACGATCAGGCGAAGACGGATCGAGGTCATTCGGGCGCTCCCATCCAGTAGCTCGACGCCACGCGTACGTCTCGATCGCGGAGGAGCCGAGCTTGGCTCGAAGCTTATGAACATGAACCTCAGACCGTGTTGCTCTCCACGTCCTCCTGCCAGCCGTAAAGCCGCTGTTCCAACATCTGCTTGGAATGGATCATGGTTGGGTTCTCCATCAATGTCTGGAAAATCGAGAATTCGCGCCGGGAAAGGGAAATGCTCTTTTCCTCTCTGCGAACAGCCATTCCGGCAAGGTCGAGGACAAGGCTTGCCACCGCAGCTCGGGGTGTGCTCTCCCCGCGCCGCGCCGCGTGATGGCCCGCAGCCGCGCGGCGACCTCATCCAGATCGAACGGCTTGCCGAGATAGTCGTCGGCTCCGGCGTCCAGTCCGCCGATCCTGTCGGCTGTTTCATCCTTGGCGGTCAGCACCAGGATCGGCGTGCGGTCGCCCTGCCGCCGCAGCCGCGCCAGAACATCCAGACCGCATCCATCCGGGAGCATGCGGTCGAGAACGACGGCATCGAAGCGGTTCGTCGCAAGGGCCTCCGTCGCATCGGCAACGCTCGACACGGTGTCAACCGTGAAGCCTGAAAGGCCGAGGCCGACCTTCAATCCGTCGAGCAGCACCGCATCGTCTTCGACAACAAGAATGCGCATCACACCTCCGTGAACTCTTCGCCGGCACCGGACCTGCACCGCCCACCTTAAGCCTGCCTTAAGCTGGCCGCGACATCCCTCCCCGCCTCTTGGCAACGATGGGGAAGGGAGAAGGATGCGCAAGGCCACCCTCTTGGCGATGGTTCTGGTTCTCATTGCGGCGGTGATGCCGACACAGGCGTTTGAAGAACCGCTCCCGATGGATAAAGCCTTTGCGCCCGCCTTCGACAAAAGAAACGACGGCGCCCTCGTCATCACCTGGCGGATCGCGAAGGGGTATTACCTCTACCGGGATTATCTTGCGGCGGAAGATGACGGCGGCCAAGCCCTGAGCTTGGAGACCGAGCCCGGCAAGGTCAAGGACGATCCGGGCTTCGGCACCACCGAGGTTTATTATGAAAGGGCGTCCGCCGCCGTGGCCGAACCTCCGCCGAAAGTCCGGCTGACCTATCAGGGATGCCAGGATGGCGGCCTGTGCTACCCCCCGACAACGAAAATCATCGACGTCGCCGCAATGACGGCCAGCGTTCCGGCTGCGAATAGCGCTGTCCTCCCCTCCTCCGACGCAACGTCCGGCAACGGCTTCAGCATTGCGAGCGGCCGCGCGCCAACCGCCGTCAACCAGTTGATGAGGGACGGAGGACTTGCCCTGCTCCTTGCCGGCTTTCTCGGCTTCGGGCTGCTTCTCGCCTTCACACCCTGCGTTTTTCCCATGTATCCCATCGTGGCGGCCATGCTGTCACGAGAGGGCAGCCGCCTCACGGCGGGCAAGGGCTTCCTGCTGTCGGCCACCTATGGGCTGGCGCTCGCCACGGCCTTCGGCCTTCTCGGAATGGCGGCCGCATGGTCGGGGCAGAACCTGCAGATGGCGTTGCAATCGCCCTTCGCGATCGGGACGATTTCCGCCCTCTTCATCGTGCTGGCGCTCTCCAATTTCGGCCTGTTCCATCTCCAGCTTCCTGTCGCATTGCGCAATCGCTTCAATTCCGAAAGCGGCAAGGGCAACTCGCTGGGTGGCGCCGCCTTGCTGGGTTTCTCCTCCGCCTTCCTCATTGGCCCCTGCGTGACCGCGCCGCTTGCGGGCGCATTACTTTACATCGCCCGGACAGGCGATGTCCTGATCGGGGCCCTCGCCCTCTTTGCCCTTGGCCTCGGCAAAAGCCTTCCGCTGGTCATCATGTTGACCGCCGGCGGCAAGGCGCTGCCCCGTGCCGGCCGCTGGATGGAGACGATCCGTCACGTCTTCGGGTTCATCTTTCTCGCCACAGCCATCTGGCTCGCGACGCCCCTCATTCCCGAACGCTTCACCCTTCTGCCGTGGGCCGTTCTGGCGCTGGTCTTCGGCATTTATGCCACCGGCTACGAAGGACTGCGCCCGACAGGCGGCTACGGCGTCATGCTCCGGTCCATCGCCTTCATCTCACTCCTCTGGGGCGGTCTTCTCTTCATCGGCTTCAGCCTCGGCGCAAGTGACCCTCTGACACCTCTCGGCCCGTTGAAGGGCGTAGCCGGCACCGAAACGAACCCGCCTATCGAGAAGACCGATTTCACGAAGATCGGTTCAAGCGAGGCGCTTGCCTCGCACCTGAAAGCGTCGTCCGCGACGAACGAGCCGACACTTCTCTATGTGACCGCCGACTGGTGCGTTACCTGCCGCGCGATCGAGCGCTCCGTTCTGAAGGATCGGGAGGTTCAGTCGGCCCTTGGAGGCATACGCCTCGCGAGCCTCGACGTCACGACGCCAGACCAGGACCGCCGCGCCCTGATGCAATCTCTCGAGGTGATCGGTCCGCCGACGATGATCTTCTTCGACGGCGCACACAGGGAGATCTCCGGCACCCGCCTCATTGGCGACATCACGACCGCATCGCTGGCCGAATCGGCCAGAACGGCGAAAGACGCGCTGCGCCGGTGAATATCGTCGCTCTCGGCCCCAACGAATACCCAGGAGAAGAAACCCGATGTTCACACGCAGAACCATTCTGACGACGACGCTTGCCACGGCGGCGGCTTCGGTGATCGGCCCACGGGCTTCCCACGCCCAGCAGGTATCGAGGAAAGCGGTTTTCTTCGACAAAGACGCGCCCGTTCTCGGCAATCCAAAGGGAAACGTCACTGTCGTCGAGTTCTTCGACTATCAATGCCCCTACTGCAAGAAATCGCATCCCATGGTGGAGAACGTCGTCAAGGCGGACGGCAATGTGCGGCTCGTCCTGAAGGATTGGCCGATCTTCGGCGAGGTCTCCATCTTTGCCGCGCAGGCCGTGCTCGGCGCCGCGCAAATCGGCAAATACGATGTTGCCATGGAAGCCCTGATGAAGACCAAGGGCAAGCTGACCCACGAGGAGATCGAAAAACGGCTGACGGACGCCGGATTTTCGATGAAGGACATCGCCGCGGCCGTGAACAAGCACAATGCCAAGATATCCGGGATTCTCGACCGCAATTACAGCCAGGCGCTCGCCTTCAACTTCATCGGCACCCCCGCCTTCGTTATCGGCTCGGCGATCTTTCCCGGCGTTCTCGACGAAAAAGGCCTGAAGGACGCCATCGCCAAGGCGAGAGGATAAGGCATCATCGTACGAAGGGCTGACGCTGCGCGGTGAACTATCGCTCAATCGCGAGGTCTTGCTTCCACAAAGCTGGGGACACTTGTCCGCGTGAAACACGTGGCCAGTTCTTTTCCACGAAAAGGGAAGTCTCGCTTGCCAGCGCGATCTCCATGACTCATGAACATTCGCCGTAAACATCCAGCGATGCATCGTTCCGGGGCCGGTCCTTTTCCATGCATATTCGAAAATAAAATGATGCTCGCTTTCCCTCGCTCCCATTTCCAGCGCACTGGCCTTCTCTTGATGATTCTCGCGATGGCGCTGCTTCTCCCCTCGATTGCCGCGCCGAAGCCGCTGTGTTCGCAGCCCGCCTCGCTGACCGTGCCGCTACCCGACCCGGTTTCCGGGCGGCGCTACGAAATCTATATCAGCCTGCCGCCGGATTATGAGATGAACCCGAAAGGCACCTATCCTCTGGTGATCCTCGCCGACGGCGGCCGCGCCTTTCCGAAGCTCGCCTGCGAGGCAAGAGAATTGGCCGCCAGGGGCTCCATCGAGCAGGCCGTCGTCGTCGGATTGTCCTATGCGCTCGGCGAGGACCTGCAGAACAGCCGACGCCGTGACTATACCCCCACGCCGCTCAAAGGCAGTGGCAAGGCGTATGGAGGCGCCGCGGCCTACCAGCGCTATTTGCGGAACACCGTCATTCGATACATCGAAGATCGCTACCGCATCGCCGCCGACCGAAGGATATTCTGGGGGCACTCCTATGGCGGCCTTCTCGGCGCCGGCATTCTCTTGACGGAGCCATCGCTTTTTCAGACCTATATGCTCGGCAGCCCGTCGTTCTGGTTCGACGATGGCGCGATAAATGGCCTGGAAGATAGCTATGCCGCCGAACACCGGCGGCTCAGGGCCAATGTGCTGCTCTATGTCGGTGGGCTGGAAACGGCACGCTATGATTCCGCTCGCAAAGGCCAGACCCGGGACATGGTTGCCGGCATGCGCACGTTCGAAGCGCGCCTTCTCTCCCGACATTATGACGGCCTTCGGATCACCTCGACCGTCATAGAAAACAGAGATCATGTGAGTTCCGTAAAACCGGGCTTCGAATGGGCCATCCGGGCGGCGCTAGGCAAATAATCATGGTATTCGAGAGCCTTCGCCAGCGCTGTCCGCGAAAAGAGCGGAAGCCCTTAATCCTGACTTAAGGTTCAGCCGCCAAGGCAAGGGCCGACAGAAAGGATCCACGAATGCGTTCAATTCACGGCATCAGAACCCTTGGAACACTTTTCACGGCTGTACTTTCAATAGTCCTCTCGCCGGCAAGCGGCTTCGCGGACAGCCAATCGAAGCCAACCGCCGAACGGCCTCCGATCCTGCGCACCATCGAGCAACAAGGCATCCGGATCGTCGGAGAGATGGAGGTTCCGGGCGGGCTGCGGGCCTTCGCGGCCAAGGCGGGGGCACAGCCTCTCGCGATCTATCTCACACCCGACAACCAGCATGTGATCGTCGGAACGCTTGTCGACGCATACGGGCAGGATATGGCGGCGGAGCAATTGAAGACACTGCTCGAAGCGCCGTTGAAAGCCGAGGAGTGGCAGAAACTCGAACGGTCAACCTGGGTCCGGGACGGGAAGGAAGATGCCCCAAGGATCGTTTACGCCTTCACGGACCCAAACTGCCCTTATTGCAATAAATTCTGGCATGCCGCCCGACCCTGGGTGGAAACGGGCAAGGTTCAGCTTCGCCATGTCATGGTCGGCGTCATACGGCAGGATTTGCCCGGCAAGGCGGCTGCGATTTCGAGGCGAAATCACCCGAGGAAGCCCTCACTCAAAACGAGACGCAGCATGAGAAAGGCGGCATCTCGCCCCTGCAATCGATAGGAAGCGAGACAACGGCGAAGCTCGAGAGCAATGCAAATCTGATGACCGAACTCGGTTTCGGCGGAACGCCCGCAATCATCTACAAGAACGATGACGGCACCATCGGAACGGTTTCCCGGGTTGCCGCAGGGGGCGGCTCTGGAAACCGTTCTGGGCCCCCGCTAGCGGGTTTATCCAGCCACCCCGGCATTCCATTCGAAACCCCGTAGCAGGGAAAGCGACGGGGTTTCGAGGCTTTCATTCCGCCTCCATTGCGCCACATCGTCAACGCGTTGGTTGCCTCAACCGTCGTTCTCCGTTCCCTCACGGCGGCCGGACAGGCGTTTGAGCTTTTCGTTCAGGGTGCGCAGGGGAATTTTCAGGCGTTCCGCGGCGATGCTTGTCTTGCCGCCCGATGCGCCGAGAGCGTTTTCGATCAGGCGCAGCTCGAACCGGTCCACCTGCTCCGGCAGGGAAGCATCGGCATCGGCCGGTGCCGTCGCCTTTTCCCTCGGCCGCCATTCGAAACCGAGCGCCCTTCGCTCGGCGAGCAGCTTCAGCTGGCGGACATTGCCCGGCCATGCATAGGACAGAATCCAGTCGGCCTCCTGAACGGTGAGCGGTTCGATCGTCCGCCCCGGCCGCTCGGCCATCCGGTTCATGAAGTGCTCGAACAGCAGAATGGCAGCATCATGCCCCCGCGCCCGCAGGGGCAGGAGCGTGATTTCAGCGGCGATCAGGCGATAACAGAGATCGCCCCGGAATTGCCCCTCGGCGGAAAGTTGCGAAAGATCCTCCTTCGTGGCGGAAACCACGCGGATATCGATGGGAATTTCGCGGTTCGATCCCAGCCGCGTGACCGTGCGCTCCTGAAGAACGCGCAGGAGCTTGGCCTGCGCCGGCAGGGGGCATGCTCTCAACCTCGTCGAGAAACAGGGTTCCCTTGTTGGCGAACTCCAGCTTGCCGACCCGAATGCCCGAGGCGCCGGTGAAGGCGCCGGCCTCGTGGCCGAACAGCTCGCTCTCGATGATATCGGCCGGAAGTGCCGCGCAATTGATGGCGACGAAGGGAGCGTCGCGCCGCTCGCTGCAATCGTGCAGGAGCCGCGCCATCGACCTCCTTGCCCGTGCCGGTTTCGCCGATGATGAGCACATCGACCGGATAGGCGGCCAGTTGCGCGAGCATCGCCTTCACGGCAAGCGTTAACGGGTCCTCGCCAAGCAGCCTTTCATCGATCAGCGAGCGGCTTTCATGGCCGCGCTCGAGCGAAACCACCCGCTCGCGCAGGCGCGCCTGCTCAAGCGCGTTGCGCAACGCGCCGAGAAGCTGTTCGGGAACATAAGGCTTGGTCAGGAAAGTGAAGGCACCGCCCTGCATGGCCGAAACCGCCATCGGCACGTCGCCATGACCGCTGAGGATGATGACCGGCAGGCCGGGCCGGTCCTTGTGAACGATCTCGAGCAGTTCCAGCCCGTTCATGCCCCGCATGCGCACGTCGGATATGACGACATCGATCCCGCCGTTTTCAAGGGCCTTCAGGGCATCCTTGCCACCGCCGGCCTCCACGACCTCAAGGTCGTTGAGCGAAAGCCATTGCGCCAGGGAACGGCGCAGCACGGCATCGTCCTCGACCAGCAGAACGGAGGAACGGCTCTTGCTCATATTGCGGTCTCCAACCCTGGCTGCCGGGCCGCGATCCGGTTCAGGCTGATCGTGAACACCGCGCCGCCCAGAGGCGAACGATCCGCCGAAAGGGTGCCGTGATGATTGGAAACGATCCTGTGCGCCGTCGCAGAGTCCCAGGCCGAGACCGACCCCCGCGCCTTCGTCGTGTGGAACGGCTCGAATATATGCGCGCTGATTTCGGGAGCAAGACCCGCGCCGTTGTCGTGGACGGCGACCTTGCAGAAGTCGTCATCGACGAAGGCGAACACCTCGATTCGAGGCTCCTTCCGGTCGCGAACGGCATCGATGGCATTGTTCAGCAGGTTCAGGAACACCTGATCGAGCTGCGAGGCGCTGCCATAGACCATGAGTTGCGGCTCGATCTCGTAGGCCAGCGCGATGCCCAGATCGGCAAACCTGTATTTGAGCAGGTTGAGGATACGCTCCACCGCCGCCCCGAGGTCCAGTTCCACCAGCTTGTCCTCGTTGCGGCGGGCAAGGCGCTTGAGCTGCGTGGTAAGGCCGGCCACCCGCGCGATCACCTCGCCCATCGTGTCCATATTGGCGCCCACCGCATCGTATTGCCCGCGCTGCAAGAGCAGTTTCGTGGAAGCGGCATAGGTGGCGAGCGCCGCAAGGGGCTGGTTGATTTCGTGCGAGAAACCCGCAAGCGCCTGCCCCATCAGCGCCAGCTTCTCGGCCTGCGACAGGTTGCTGCGGGTGACGTTCAACTGGCGCTCCGCCTCCTGCCGCTCGGCGATCTCTTCCTGGAGCCGGGCATTGGCGCTGGACAGGGCAAGCGTGCGCTCGGCCACCCGGGTCTCCATCCTCTCGAATTCCTGCCGGGCCACCATGCGGCTCCGGCGGATCTGGAAAGCGATCACCGCGACGGCGTTCATCAGGAGCATCCCCATGGCGACCGCCCCGGCGGCAACGGCGGCCTGACGCCTCGTCTCTTCCACCGAGGCAAAATAGCTCATCTCCCAGCCATCCTCCCCGAAGGGTGTCACGGAACGCAGCCAGATGGCCCCCCGCCCGTCGTTCATATCGACGATATCGTGGTCCAGAACGATCTCGCCCTTGAAATCAGCTGGCACGATCTCCGCATCGCCGTAGCGACGCTCCTCCCGCAGCCGCGCGGCGGTTTCCTCATCCAGCCCGCGGGTCGCGAGATAGTGCCAGCTGGAACGCGACGAAAGGAAGATCACGCCCTGCCGATCGCTCATCGCCACCGTTTCGGCGGCATCGCGCCATTGGTCCTCGACCGGCAGCAGGTCGATTTTCACGATGGCCACACCCTTGACAACGCCATTGACGTTGACCGGCACGGGAAAGGAAATAACCCGGCTGGGCCGTGGTGGCGCCAACCGCATAGTAGCGGCCGAACCCTTCGGACAGGGCATTCCTGAAATAGGGCCTGTAGCTGTAGTTCTCGCCGACGAAGCTGCCCGGCCGGCCGTAATTGCTGGCGGCAATCGTCAGCCCCGAGACGTCGGTCACGAAAAGGGCAAGGGCGCCCGAGGCATTCGCGATACGCTCGAGCAGCCGGTTCGCCTCTCCGATGCGCCCGGCATCGTCGGGCACGAGGAAAAGCTCCTCCGTCTCGCGGGACCGGGCGATGACCTCCGGCAGATAACGGAACCGCTCGATCCGGGTCGAGAGCGTCGCGGCGATGAGCTTCAGGCGTTCCTGCGAGCTGCGCGCGAGATCGTCGAGCCCGTTGCGGAAGGTGGCATCGTAGACGAATTTCGACGCGCCCAGCAACGCGATCAGGAACAGGAGCAGGAAAAGAAGATATTTGCGGCGCATGGCATGATCTCCACTGCACTCGGATATACCTCTCATTCGACCGGCCGCAACAGGCCGCTGGTCGAATCGGCATCACGAATATCCGGGCTTGGTGGAATCTCAATCCAGCGTCAATCCCTTGCGCTCGTCGGTTGTGAAGCGGTTCTGCTCGTCATGCACCACCGTGGCGAGGTCCTTCTTGATCTCGTTGAAGGCGGCGGAGTTGCTGTCGCGCGGATAGGGCAGATCGATGCGCACGTCCCGTTTGATGGTGCCGGGACGATAGGTGAGGATCACCACGCGCGAGCCGAGATAGACGGCCTCCTCGATGGAGTGGGTTACGAACACCACCGTCTTGCCCACCTCCTGCCAGATGCGCAGAAGCTCGTCCTGAAGCGAACGGCGGGTCAATGCGTCGAGCGCACCGAAGGGCTCGTCCATCAGCATGATCGGCGGATCGAGCGCCAGGACGCGGGCGATGGCGACGCGCTGGCGCATGCCGCCCGACAGGTCCTTGGGAAAGCGGTTGCGGAACTCCTTGAGGCCAAGCTTTTCCAGCAGCCGCTCGACCGTAGCGGCGATTTCGGCGACGGGCGCACCGCGGATTTCCAGCCCGAAGGCGATGTTCTTTTCGACCGACATCCACGGGAACAGCGCGTATTCCTGGAACACCATGCCTCGGTCCGGGCCCGGCGCGGTGACCGGCTTGCCCATGACCTCCAGCGTGCCGGAGGTGGGAAGCGAGAAGCCGGCGATAGCATTGAGAAGCGTCGATTTTCCGCAGCCGGAGGGGCCGAGAAGACATACGAACTCCCCCGGCTGGATATCGAGCGTGATATCCTTGAGCGCCGTCACGGCATAGGGCGGCTCGCCGAAGATCTTGTCAACGTCGGCGATGTGGATCTGCGGATCGGCCGCAAGGGAAGCGGGCGCCGTATCGGCGACATTCAGGGGCATGCTGGACATTCTTTCCTCCATATCGGCACCGGCGGCCCCTCTCGACCGCGCGCGAACCTTCTCCCGTATTCGAAATTTTCCGGCGGCCCGGCCGAACCGGGCCGCTCCTCCTCCGGTTGTCAGGATTCGATGCCGCGGTGCCAGCGCAGCAGGTGATTGTTCAGCCGGTTGACCGCGAGGTCGATCGCAAGGCCGAGCAGGCCGATGGCGATCATCCCGGCGATCACCTTGTCCGACCACATATATTCTCGCGCCTCGAGAATGCGGTATCCGAGCCCGCTGTTCACTGCGATCATTTCGGCGACGATCACGACGATGAAGGCCGTGCCGATGCCGATGCGCATGCCCGTGAGAATGTAGGGCGTGGCGGCCGGCAGGATGACGCGCCGGAACATGGTGAGCTTGTTGGCGCCAAGATTGGTCGCCGCCCGCACATAGATGCTGTCAACGTTGCGCACGCCGGTGATCGTGTTAATCAGCACCGGGAAGAACGCGCCGATGGCGATGAGGAACACCGCCGGCGGATCGCCGAGGCCGAACCACAGGATCGCCAGCGGAATATAGGCGATCGGCGGAATGGGGCGCAGGAACTGCACGATCGAATTCAGGTAGCCTTCGATGCGGCGGTCCGTGCCCATCAGCAGGCCGAGCGGCAGGGCAAGCCCGGCTCCGACGACAAAGCCGAGCACCACGCGGCGAAGGCTGGCGATCAGATCGCTCAGCAATTCGCTGGAGCGCAGCCAGTCGAGAAGACCCGCGCTTTCCGCAAAGGACTGCTCCGGCACCAGATAAAGCCAGAGCCGTTCCACGATAGCGACGGGCGACGGCAGGATTTCCGCCCGCATGAAGCCCGCCATGGACAGCGCCTGCCAGATCGCGAGAATAACGACCGGAACCGCCAGATTACGGAAAGCGCGCGTCATTGGCTCAGTTCCCCGCCTTGAGGGCGTCGTCGAGAAGGTCCGTCTTCACCCACTCGGTGGCCTTCGGCGGATTGGAGAGTTTGCCCACGCCATATTTCATCATCAGGTCCGTGGTAATCTGCACATGATCCGCCGAAATTTCGTAGGAATAGGGCGAATTGTCGATCGCATCCTTGAAGTCCTGTTCGGTGATCTGGCCCTTGAACATGTCGGAAATCACATATTTTTCCGCCAGGTCAGGCTTGTCGATGAAGGTCTTCGTTGCCTCGACGAACAGCTTCATCGTGCGTTCGGCCACGTCCCGCTTGTTGTAGAACTCCTCCGAGAACACAAGCGAGCGCACGGGCATGCCGAGCGGCGTATCGTAAGGCTTCAGGATTTCGACGCCGAACTGCTTGTTGATCGCCTGGCTGGCCTGCGGCTCGGACTGGCACATGGCGTCGATGTCGCCCGCCATCACCGCCTGGTTGAGATCGGCGAAGGCCATGTAGACGATCTGCACATCCTTGCCCGGTTTTTCCGAGAAGGTCAGGCCGGCTTTATCAAGTTCGGCGAGCAGCAGAAGCTCCTGCGCGCCGCCGCGCGCCACGCCCACCTTCTT
Source organism: Micropruina sp. (assembly GCF_047602385.1). Taxonomy (GTDB): domain Bacteria; phylum Actinomycetota; class Actinomycetes; order Propionibacteriales; family Propionibacteriaceae; genus Micropruina. The sequence continues at coordinate 647,005 of NZ_JASGHL010000003.1, read as the reverse complement.
GCCCTTGAAGTCCCCGATGGACTTGATGCCGGTCTTGGTTCCAGCCACGATGCGCGCACCGCCCTTGGCAAAACCGGCCACGGCATAGATCGGCACGCCACGCGCCCGCCCGGCGATGGCCCCATCCACGGCGCTGGCAGCGATATCGACCTCACCGGCGACAATAGCCGGCAATATGTCGATCCCCTTGGCAAAGAAGCGCTCCTCGACCTCAAGATTATATTTCGGAGCAAGCTCCTTCATGTAGGAGATCGCGCCGTAATGCGCGAATTTCAGATTGGCGAGCCGCACCTTGTCCGCCGCGTCGGCAGAGGTGGCGGCAAGCACGGCAAGGGTAGCCACCGTCAGGTGGCGCAAAAGCGATTTCATGATGTTCCTCCCAATAGGTCGATCCGAATCCAGATCGGTCTAATGGGAGCAATGACCGTGCCAGAAGTATAATTATCCGCTTCATTTTATGGGTTAGATTTGAAAAATCATTTTTAAACATAGGCATAAGAAGGCTTCACGGCCGGCATTTCATCTCGGGCGACATGCCGGCATGGTGTTCAGCCCACGAAAACCGGCAATATCTTGCCTGCTTCATCAGGATGACGGCAAAAATTTGCCTGAACATTCCGTGCCTGCCGCGCCCCGGCATTCCCGGCTCGCGGGAACCCGGCTTGGTGGCGTGATGACACCTTTCTGGAATGCTATTCATTCCCCGTGAAAGAGAGAAATCAGCTTGAAGTGCTTTCTCTTTCGACAAGGGACCAGTCGGCGAAACACACGCGGCCTTCCTCACCATTCAGCCGCGCAATAACGACCTCGCCGCTCAATCTCCCGATTGCCTCTCGGTCCGGCCGTATCGTCGTCAACGAGGGGGTCAAACAACTCGATGCAGGGTTATCGCCGAAGCCGACGACACCGACTTCGGAAGGCACCTTCCGATCGAGTTTCCGAAGAGCACGGAGAACGCCGAACGCAACGACGTCGCTATTGCAAACAATCGCATCGATCTCCGGCGACTGCGCCAGCAATTCGGTTGCCAAAGCTTCGCCAAGATCGGGACTACCGGGATGGGGCATCGTCGCCACGGCGATCTCCCCTAACCCAGCGGCAGAGACAGCTTCGCGTACTCCCTGCAATCGCTTGTAGGCACGACGATCATTATCCCGCAGGCTGCCGAGAAACGCAAGGCGCCGATAGCCTCGCTCTATCAAATGCATGGCCTGCGCTCGCCCAACCGCGACATGATCGAAGCCGACCCCGCTGTCTATGACAGGCCCGCCCACATCCCACATTTCGACAATGGGCACACCAGCCGCCTTCAGAAGCACGGAGACCTTGGCCGGATGGTCAATGCCGACGATCGCCACCGCCACCGGACGCCAACTCAACACCGAGCGCACCAGCCTCTCCTCCTGGTCGGGATCGTAGCGGGTATTGGCAAGCATGACCTGAAGGTTCTGGGTCAGCAACGCGGCTTGAAGCGCATCGACGATGCTGGCGAACTCGGAATGGTAAAGCGACGCAACAACGACGCCGACGATATCCGATCGCGTTGCAGACAGTCCCCCCGCCAATCGGTTCGGAACATAGTTCAGTTCCTCGATTGCCGCATTGATCCGCTGTCGAAGCTGGGGACGAACCGTGTTCGGCGCCCTGAGCGCCCGCGAAACGGTGTTGACGGAAACGCCTACCCGTTCGGCAATCGAGGCTAAAGTCGGCGGCGCTTTTGAATCCATGCGACTCTCATACACGATTTCGCTTGCTTCGTGACAAAACGCATCGCTGAGTTAACGATAACTTTTTTCATCGAATCGCTGTATATAAGAAAACCCTGCCTTCTATTCGACGCGGATTCTCAACATTCTCCTCGACACGGGACAAAGGTAGTCAAATGGCTCAAAAGCCTAATATCATTCTCATCATGACCGACCAGCAGCGTTACGATTCCATCGCCGCGCTCGGCTTTCCCTATGCCGCGACCCCTAACATCGACGCTCTCGTGAAACAGGGTGTGGCGCTTACCAATTGTCATATCACCGCGCCGAGCTGCGTTCCCTCGCGCGCCAGCCTGTTTACCGGCTATTACCCGCATACGACCGGCGTGCTCGCCAATGGCCAGAAATGGCAGCACACCTGGGTCGAGCAGCTTCGGGATGCCGGCTATCGCTGCGTCAATGTCGGCAAGATGCACACCATTCCCTACAATTCAGATAGCGGGTTCCATGAACGCTATGTCGTGGAAAACAAGGACCGCTATCTGGAAGGCCGCTGGTATTTCGATGAGTGGGACAAGGCACTAGCCGCCAACGGCCTCGTCAAGCAGCAGCGCGAACTCTATCGCCAGCGCGATGACTACCGCGAACGTCTGGGCTGCTTCGACTGGGAATTGCCGGAAGACCTGCATTCCGATGCCTTTGTCGGCAATTTCGCGAAATGGTGGGTCGAGACCTACCCAACGACCGAACCGCTTTTCCTTCAGGTCGGCTTTCCCGGGCCGCATCCGCCGTTCGATCCGCCGGCTCGCTATAGCGAACCCTATCTCAAGCGAACCGACCTGCCGCTTCCCAAGCCCTCCAGGGAGGAACTGGATTCACTGCATCAGGAATTGAAAGACAAGCGTCAGCACGACGTCGAAGTCGATCACGATTCCGTCGTCTGGAGCCTCGATCCGACCGCGGATCAGATGCAGAGGCTCTGGGCACACTACCTCGGCAATGTAACGCTGATCGACGAGAAGATCGGTGAACTGCTCGAGGCATTGAAAGAGCGTGGCTATCTGGAGGATGCAATCGTCATCTTCACGTCCGATCATGGCGAATGCCTGGGTGAGCATGGCCTGATCCAGAAGTGGTCGATGTATGATATCGTCACACGCGTACCGACCGTCATCTGGTCGACCGCCAATCGTTTCGAAGGCGGGCGCTCGCTCGACGGGCTTTGCCAGCTTTTCGACCTCGGTCCGACGATCCTCGAATATGCCGGCATCACACCGCCGGCTACCTTCGAAGCGAAGAGCCTCAAACCCGCGCTCGAAGGTCAGGACTGGACACCCCGCACCCACGTATTCTGCGAGCAGATCGGTGACGTGGCAATGGCGGGCGGCGTGGAGTTCATGACCGGCGTACGCAGCCAGCGATGGAAGCTCGTGCATTTCAAGGGCTCGACTGACGGGCAGCTTTTCGATCTCGAAAATGACCCGAAGGAGGTGAACAATCTCTGGAGCGATCCCGATTACGCCGATCAGAAGCGTGAGTTGCTGGATGTCATGCGGGACTGGCTGATCGAATCCAACTTCAGGACACGTGACCTCATGGCAGATGCGCGATGAGCCTGCCCGAACCATATCCGTCACGTCCGATTGACGACCCCGTTCCTGCCGGAATGGCGTGGATCGATGGTGGCGTCTTTCAGATGGGTTCGGATCGTTTCTATCCGGAGGAAGCGCCCGTCCATAGGGTTCGGGTTGATGGTTTCTGGATGGACCGCGCGCCCGTCACGAATGCCGACTTCGCTCGTTTCGTCGATGCGACCGGTTATGTGACGGTCGCCGAGCGTTCGCCCGATCCCTCGCTGTATCCCGGAGCCGACCCCGCCATGCTGGTGGCCGGCTCGCTGGTGTTTCAGGCGCCGCGACGATTGGAGGACATGCGCTTCTGGGGTGACTGGTGGCATTACGTGCCCGGCGCAAGCTGGCGGCGACCGGATGGTGTCGACGGTGTGGAGGGACGGCTGGAAGACCATCCCGTCGTCCACATCTGCCATGCGGATGCTGAGGCCTATGCGGCCTGGGCCGGGAAATCGCTGCCGACGGAGGCCGAATGGGAGTATGCGGCCCGCGGTGGTCTTGACGGCGCCGATTACAGTTGGGGCTCCGAGTTCGCGCCACAGGGCCAGCGCCTTGCCAACATCTGGGACGGCCCCTTTCCCATGCCAAGCGAAGGGCGCAAGCCGGCCGGCACATCCGCCATCGGCACCTATCCGGCAAATGCCTACGGCCTGCTCGACATGATCGGCAATGTCTGGGAGTGGACAACCGATTTCTGGACCGGCCGCCATCGCGATCAGGCGGCGAAGCCTTGCTGCATCCCGCTCAACCCGCGTGAGACCGATGCCGAGGCGAGCTACGACCCGGACCAGAGCGATATCCGCATTGCGCGTCGTGTGCTGAAGGGCGGCTCGCATCTCTGCGCACCAAATTACTGTCGTCGTTACCGGCCGGCGGCGAGGCAGCCGCAAATGGAGGACAGCGCCACCTCTCACCTCGGTTTTCGCTGCGTCATTCGGCCGGACCACGGGAGGGACACGAATGTCTGATGCGCGGCCTCAGCGGGATCCACCGACATCGGCATTCTGTTTTTCCGGGCGGCCGGGCGGGTATGCTGGCAATCAATGCAGCCGCCATCGCGGCCGGATTGCTGCTTTGGGCCCTGGCGACGTCACGCGGCGTTATCGGTTTGCCAACGCCGGCTGACGTCGTGCGTCAGGCGGTCGTTCAAGCCGGCAACGGGCTCTTGTGGTCCGATGCGCTTGCCAGCCTGGGGCGCGTGCTGACGGGTTTCGCGCTCGGAATCATCATCGCGATTCCGGTCGGCTTCCTGATGGGCTGGTACCGGATCGCCCGGGCGATCATCGAGCCCTATGTGCAGTTCTTCCGGATGATCCCGCCACTGGCCATCATCCCGCTCGCCATCGTCACCATGGGCATTGACGAGACACCGAAGATCTTCGTCATCTTCCTCGCCTCTTTCCTGTCCAGCGTCATCGCCACCTATCAGGGCGTGATCAATGTCGACCGCACGCTGATTAATGCGGCACGGGTGCTCGGCGCCGGCGATTTCACCATCTTCCGGCGTGTCGTCGTGCCGGCTTCGACTGCCCTATCATCATGGTCGGCGTCCGGATCGGGCTCGGATCATCCTGGGCTACCGTCGTCGCCGCCGAACTGATTGCAGCGCAATCGGGCCTCGGGTTCCGAATGCAGCAGGCACAGCTCTACTACGATCTTCCGACGATCTTCGTCAGCCTCATCGCGATCGGCGTCCTCGGCCTTCGTCATGGACCGCATAGTCATGGCGCTCGATCGGTGGCTTACGTCCTGGCAGGAGCGGCTATGACCACCGAAAATCTCCTTCCAGCAACGTTTCCAAGACACTTCGCCATCGCAGGGCAAAGCGGTTTCAGCGCGCTTGACCGATTTCAATCTCGATATCGAGGACGGTGAATTCGTAACCGCTCGTCGGCCCTTCCGGCTGCGGCAAGTCCACAGCAATCAATATTGCCGCCGGGCTCATCGAACCGACGACTGGAGAGTGATCGTCGACGGCGCGAAAGTTCAACGGGCCCGGCCCGGAACGTGGCGTCATCTTTCAGCAATATGCGCTCTTCCCGTGGCTTACCGTGCGCCAGAACGTCGAGTTTGGCCTTAGGATCGCGGGCGTGCCGCGCGCGCAACGCCGGCGGATCGCCGACCGATTTATCGATCTCGTCGGACTAGCCGAGTTCGCCGATGCCTTGCCGAAGACGCTTTCGGGCGGCATGAAGCAGCGTTGCGCAATCGCCCGCGCCTATGCCGCCAATCCGAAGATCCTGCTGATGGACGAGCCCTTCGGCGCGCTCGACGCGCTAACCCGCGTTCAATTGCAGGACCAGCTTCTCGATACCTGGAGCAAGGAACGGCGCACCGTGATGTTCATCACCCATGATGTCGACGAGGCCGTCTATCTCGCCAACCGCGTCATCGTCATGGCGGCGCGCCCGGGACGGCTGCACCGGATAATCCCGGTCAACCTGCCTTATCCGCGTACCGAAGAGATTCGCCTTTCACCGGAATTCGCCGAGCATCCGCAACGAGGTATGGCGAAGCGTCTACCACCCGGCTTCGTAAGACCGCGGCCGGCCAACGATCAACCAAAAAGGGAGATGGGATGATGATTACCAGACGCAGTTTGCTTCAGGCCGGCGCCTTCACCGCCGCGACATTGCCGTTCGTCGGCCGGGCGCGCGCCCAGTCGGACGAGCTGACCATCGGCTACATTCCCGATTTTCCGAACGGCAGCGTATTGGCGATCGCCAAGGACCAGAAGCTTTGGGAGGCGGAAGGTCTGACACCGAACATCAAGGTCTTCACCAACGGCCCTCTTCAGATTCAGGCAATGGGCGCCGGAAGCCTGAATTTCGCCGAGGTGGGTGCCAAGCACTATCTGAGGTGGCGGGTCCGGATGACGGGCGAGGGCTCCCGGTCTCACCGCACCGCCGAACAGCATGTGTTCACCACCGGAGCCGGTCCGATCGAGACGATCGACCTGCTCTGCAGCGGGTTCCAGTCCGAGTAGCGCTACGCGGTCCGGCTGGTCGACAGCTCGGCCAGCCGGCGCAGTGCGACGACCGCCTCGTCGCGCAGGGGGGCGTCCTGCAGGGCCGACAGGGCCCGCTCCAGATCCTCGGCGATGCGCTGCTCGGTGGCCGCCAGGGCGCCGGAGGTGACGATGATCTCCTGTGCGGTGGCGACGTCGGTGGCGTCCAGTTCGGGGCTGCCGAGCAGGCCGGTGAGTCGTTCCTTCGCCGTCTCGGACGCCAACTGCAGCGCGTGCGCGACCAGTGCCGTCCGCTTGCCCTCGCGCAGGTCGTCGCCGGCGGGCTTGCCGGTCACGTCCGGTTCGCCGAAGACGCCGAGCACGTCGTCGCGGAACTGAAAGGCCCGGCCGAGCGGCGAGCCGTAGCCGGCCAGCGCGGCCAGGGTCTCGTCCGAGCCGCCGGCCAGTGCGGCGCCGATCTGCAGCGGCCGGATCACCGTGTACCGGGAGGTCTTGAACTCGACCACCTGCGGCACCACGTCCATCAGGTCGGTGGTGCCGATCGGCTCGGCCTGGGCCACCACGTCCAGGAACTGGCCGCAGGTCACCTCGGTGCGCATCGCGTCCAGCAGCGGGATGCCCCGGCCCAATGCCTCGGCGGCCAGCCCGGACGCCGTGAACAGCTCCATCGACCAGACCAGCAGCAGGTCGCCCAGCAGGATGGCGCCGGCGCGGCCGAAAGTCTCCGGCGAACCGGTCAGGCCGTGCTGGGCGTGCCAGGCCTCGAACTGGCGATGCGCCGCCGGCAGCCCGCGCCGGACGTCCGAGGCGTCCATCACGTCGTCGTGGACCAGCGCCGAGACGTGCAGCAGGTCGAGGCTGGCGGACGCTCGCAGCAGCGGCCTGGGATCGGTGCTCTCGGCCACCGCCTGATGCCCCCACCAGCAGAACGCCGGGCGCAGCCGCTTGCCGCCGGCGGTGAAGGCGGCGGCCAACTCGCCGAGCACGGCGGTGTGCCCGCCGGCGCCCGGCAGCCGGCCCGCCTGCCCGGTGAGGAAGTCGCTCAGGGTGTCGCCGACCGCTTCCCGGAACTCCTGACCGATCGGGTCGTCAGCAGCGAAGATGCCCATCCCCTGAGCCTACGGGGCGGGGCGCGGCGACGCCGACCACTAGGGTGGGTCCCCGTGTCCGTGAACCCTGCCGAAGCCGAGCGCCCCCCCGCCATCGCCGAACTGCTCGCCGACACCAGCAGGCCCACCTTCAGCTTCGAGTTCTTCCCGCCCGCGGACGAGGCCGGCACCGACGTGCTGGCTCGGACCATCCTCGACCTGGACGCCACCGGCCGGCCGGATTGGCTGTCGGTCACCTACGGCGCCTCGGGTGCGACCCGTGACCGGACCATCCGCGCCACCCGGTTCATCAAGACCCGGACCGAGGCGCAGACGGTGGGTCACCTGACCTGCGCCAGCCAGTCGGTCGACGAACTGCTCGCGACCCTGGCCGGCTACGCCGAGGCCGGCGTCCGGCACGTGCTGGCGATCCGCGGCGACATGCCGGGCGGCCCGACCGTGCCGTGGGTGCGGCACCCGGACGGCCTGGCCAACGCCACCGAACTGGTCGCCCTGATCGCCGCCAACTTCGACTTCGGGATCGGCGTCGCAGCCTTCCCCGACGCTCACCCGGAGCGCCGCGATCCCGATCTGGACGCCCGGCTGCTGCTGGCCAAGCAACAGGCCGGGGCGAGTTTCGCCGTCACCCAGCTGTTCTTCGACGCCGGTGCCTATTTCCGGATGGTCGAGCGGGCCCGGGCGATCGGCTGCACCCTGCCGATCGTGGCCGGCATCCAGCCGGTCACCAACCTGGCCCAGATCAACCGGTTCGCGGGGCTTTCGGGCGCCGAGCTGCCCGAGCGGGTGACCAGCCGGCTGCACGCGGTCGGCGACGACCCGGCGGCGGTGCGGGCCGTCGGCGTGGAGATCGCCACTGAGCTGAGCGCCGATCTGCTCCGGGGCGGGGCGCCCGGCCTGCAGTTCTTCACCCTGAACCGGTCGCGGGCTACCGCAGCGATTCTCGCCAATCTCCGCCGGCTGGGTCTGGATCGACGCACACCAGCCGCTGGGTCGGACGGGTGAGCGCGACGTAGAGCACCCGGACGCCGCCGGGCGATTCGGCCACGATGTCGTCGGGCGCGACCACGATGACCCCGTCGTACTCCAGGCCCTTGGCCTGCAGCGGGGTCACCACCACCAGCCGCGGTTCGGCGAGCGGCGCCAGCGCGGCGCGGACCGCCTCCAGCCGCGACGGCGGTGCGATCACCCCGACCGTGCCCGGCAGTTCCTCCAGCAGTGCCGCGGCCCGCTCGGCGACGAGCGCGGTCAGGCCGTCGGCGGTGCTGGCCAGCAGTTCGGGTTCGACCCCGGTCCGGCGGACGGCCTCGGGCAGGTCGGCGCCCGGGAAGCCGCGCTGCACCACGTCCGCGGCCAGGGCGAACACCTCGGCGGGGGAGCGGTAATTGACGCTCAGCCGGAACGAGCGGTGCGGCGCGTGCCCGATCAGCTCGGCGACCGCCCGGTCGGATTCGGCCGGGTCGGGCCAGCTGCTCTGGGCGGGGTCGCCGACGATCGTCCAGGACGCGTGGGCACCGCGGCGGCGCAGCATCCGCCACTGCATCGGGGTGATGTCCTGGGCCTCGTCGATCAGCAGGTGGGCGTATTCGTCGTACGCCTCGGCGTCCGGGTCCTCGACGACCTGGCGCGACAACCGGTCGGCGACGGTGACCAGTTCGGCGGCCTCGCCGCCCTCGATGAAGACCGGATCCTCGGCATCCGGTTCGGCCGGCACCGGACCGAGCAGGGCGGCCAGTTCGTCCAGCAGCGCGATGTCGGCCACCGACCAGGTTTCGGCGTGGAACGAATCGGTGAGCACCCGCTGCTCATCGGCGTCCAGCAGGCCCACCGAGACGCGGCGGGTGGTGGCCGCGTCGTCCAGCCGGCGCAGCACCTCGGTCGGGGTCAGCGTCGGCCACCAGGCGTTGATGAACATCCGCCACTGGGCGCTGGCGGTGATCAGGTCGTCGATCGTCTCGCGGTCCAGTTCGAGTTCGGCCGGCACCTGGGTGGCCAGCTCGTTCAGCAGCGCCTTCTCGGCGGCCTCCCGGGCGCGGTTCACGGTGTGCCGGGCCAGCACCGCCGAGCGCAGCCGCTCCAGCGCGGCGGCGCCCAGGCCGACCGGTTCGCCCTTCACGGTCAGCAGCAACCGGGCGCCGTCCGGTCCCGGATCGACCAGCGGCAGGTCGACCAGGCGCTTCAGCAGCGGCGCCATCCGCAGCGAGCCCTTGATGCCGGCCGCCGCGGCGTCGTCGTTGCGATCGGCGGCGAAGCCGAGCACATCGGACGCGACCGCGCCGATCGAGCGCAGGGTCACCGAGTCCTCGCCCAGCGAGGGCAGCACCCGCTCGATGTAGTTCATGAACAGTGCGGACGGCCCGACCACCAGGATGCCGCCCCGCTCGAACCGGCGCCGGTTGGAGTAGAGCAGGTAGGCGGCCCGATGCAGCGCCACCACCGTCTTGCCGGTGCCGGGACCGCCGGAGATCACGGTCACGCCCTGCGGCTCGGCCCGGATCGCCTCGTCCTGTTCGGCCTGGATGGTGGCCACGATGTCGCGCATGTGCCGTCCGCGGGCGCGCTGCAGGGACGCCATCAGGGCACCCTCGCCGATCACCACCAGGTCGCCGGCCTCGGCCGCGTCCAGCAGGTCGTCCTCGATGCCGATCACCTTGTCGTTGCGGCAGCGCAGCACGCGACGGCGGGTCACGTCCATTGGGTTGGACGGCGTGGCCCGGTAGAACGGCTCGGCGGCGCGGGCCCGCCAGTCGATCACCAGCGGCTCGTACTCCTCGTCGCGGACGCCGATCCGGCCGATGTAGCGCAGATCGCCGTCAGCCAGATCCAGCCGGCCGAAGACCAGGCCCTCGTGCTCGGCGTCCAGCACGGCCAGCCGCTTCGCCGCCTGGAACGCGAACGCGTCGCGCTCGAACATGGCGGTGCCGTCCTCCTCGCGCGCCCAGGTGCCGCGGTCGGAGGTGTAGATGGCGCGCCCGGCGTTCGCCGCCCGACGGGCGGAGACGGCCGCCTTGGCGAGTTGGGCGTAGACGAGATCGACGTGTGCCTGCTCGACAGCGAGTTCGCGGTCGAGCGCTGAGGCTGGCTGGGTCAAGAAACCTCCTGCTTGCCGTTTTGCCGGCGTCCTACTTTACGCCGGTGCGGCGAGCCATGCGTAGACCATCTCGGTCAGGTCGGCGACGGTCGCCGCCAGCGACTCCGGGGTGTCCATCCGGACGCCGAAAGTGGCCGCGATGGTCGGGGCGTTGGTGATCCGGAACAGCGCGACGGCGCTCATGTAGAGGTGCAGGTCGACGGCAGCGACGTCGCGGACGAAGCTGCCATCGGCGCGGCCACGGGTCAGGATGTCGTCGAGGGTGGCCAGGATGGGCAGATTGGTGTCGGCCTGTCGGCTGGACTGGCGCAGGTGGACGGCGTCCAGAGCGTTCTCGGAGGCCACCAGCCGGGCCAGTTCGGGATGGCTGGCGTGCCAGCGCAGAGTGTGGTCGATCAGCCGGGCGAGGGCCTCGCGCGGCGGCAGGTCGCTCAGGTCGAGCGCCTTCTCGGCGGCCCGGATGTCGGCGTAGGCCCGCTCCAGGACGGCGGTGAACAGGCCGTCCTTGTCGCCGAAGTAGTAGTAGATCATCCGTTTGGTGGTGGAGCTCTTGGCGGCGATCTCGTCCACCCGGGCGCCGAAGTAGCCGATCCGGGCGAACTCGGCGGTGGCCACGTCGAGCAACTCGGCCCGCGAGCGCTTGGCGCTGCGGGCCTTCCGTCCGGGGCGTCCGGACGGCTCGGGGCTCGGCGGGGAGGTGGGCTCGGCCGACATGGCGGTCACTGTACGCGAGCCGTGCGGCAGCGGCGGACAGGCCCGCGACGGCGTCCTGGTCAGCGTCGGAGCCGGCCGCGCAGCCACAGGTTGGCGATGGCGCCGGCGGCTCCGAAGACGATCAGCAAGGTGCCGAACACCCGCGCCACCTCACTGTCGCCGCGGACGATCAGGTACACCCCCATGCCGGCGATGACGACGCCGACGATCGCGGCGGCGAGCGGATTCCCAACCTGTTTCCTTCGAGGCATCCAACGACCCTTTCAGTTGAGGAGGCGCTTGCCTCGGACATGCTCCTGGGGATTCGAACTGCGGACGCGACGGCCCCGCGACATTGGTCGCGGGGCCGCTGCGAGGTTGAACCGTCAGCCCTTGGCGTTCGCCAGGTTGTACTCGGCGATCGCCTCATTGCGAGCGCGCTCGTACTCGTCCTTGCTCGGCGGGACGGCGTCGGTGCCGAGATCCTCGACCCGCAGCCGGTAGGTCTCCTTGGCCGAGAACGCGGCGAAGGCCGCGAGTGCGCAGATACCCAGCGTGATGCTGCCGACGATCATCGGCACGTTCGAACCGGGAGGAGCCACTGCGGCGAACAGCGGTGCCAGCACGGCGGCGGTGATCATGGTGCCGGTGTTCTGGGCGATGGCCATCCCGGAGACGCGGGTGTGCGCCGGGAACAGCTCGGGGAAGTAGGCCGGGAACACGCCGTTGTAGCCCTGGTAGAGCGCGCCCCACATCACCAGCGAGGCGACGATCGCGCCGGCCACATTGCCCTGTTGGATCATGATCAGGTAGGCGTACGAGGCGAGTCCGGACAGCAGGCAGCCGCCGATGATCACCGGACGACGCCCGATCCGGTCGGACAGGTTGCCGACGAACGGAATCACCGCACAGGCCACGATGTTGCCGAGCAGCGGAATCCAGAAATAGACACTGACCGGAATACCGATGCCGTAGGACTTCTGGGTGGCGTACAGCGAGCCGAAGACGGTGGCCACGATCGGAATCGTGTTCATCAGCGCCATCGTCATCACCCGCAGGATGTTCGGCCAGGAGTACTTGAAGGCCTCGATGACCGGCGACTTCGGCTTGTCGCCGGACTGCTCTTCGTGCTTGAACACCGGGGTTTCGTGGACGGTCCGGCGAATGATCACACCGGCGACGACGACGAAGACGCTGAGCAGGAACGGGATGCGCCAACCCCAGGCCTCGAAGTTCTCCTTGGAGAGGAAGGCCGACAACGGGATGAACACACCCGCAGCCAGGATCTGGCCCGCCTGGACGCCCTGCAGGGTGAACGATCCGAAGAAGCCCCGGCGGCCGTAGGGCGCGTGCTCCAGCACCATCGACGAGGCGCCGGAAATCTCACCGGCGACCGCGAATCCCTGGATCAGCCGCAGCACGACCAACAGGATCGGAGCGATGATGCCGACCTGGGGATAGGTCGGCAGGAACGCGACCGCCATGGTCGAGATGCCGATGAGGTACATGCAGAACAGCAGCACCTTCTTGCGTCCGATCGTGTCACCGAGGTGACCCAGGACGAAGGCGCCGATCGGACGGGCGACGTAGCCGACGCCGAAGGTGGCCATGCCGGCGACCATCGCGATCGTCGGATCGCCCTGCGGGAAGAACAGCTGCGGGAAGATCGTGCCCGCCACCGCGGCGTAGATGAAGTAGTCGTAATACTCGAGTGCTGAACCGATCCAGGCGGAGGCCGCCGCCTTCTTGGATTGGTTGCCTTCACCGTGTGATGACATCCGGGAAACCTTTCTTTCAGCGCCGGTGTCAAAATGAACAGAGCGGCGTTGCCTTGTTGTTGACCTGCCCAGTGGGCTGGTAAGACTCGTGGCCGCCTACGTTGCGGATGCGGGTCTCGGAGTGGCTGGTGTTCGCTCGCCAGCCACTTCAGGTAAAACGACGGCGGGTCTAGGCAGCCATTGCCCGGACCCGAGCATGCATCCGCGCGGCGTCGGGTGTGACGCCGGTGAACAGCTCGAACGCTTGGGCGGCCTGTTCTGCCGCCATTCCAGCGCCGTCTACTGTGTGGCAGCCCATTTCGCGGGCCTGCAACAGCAGTTCAGTGTGTAGTGGGAAGTACACAATCTCCGAGACCCACACGTCGGGCCGCAGAAGTTCAGGAGGGACAGGGCAGCCGGGATGCGTGGCCATGCCCATCGGGGTGGCGTTGACCAGGCCCTCGGCCCCGTCGAGGGAGGTAGCCAGATCCGTGCCGACCTGGGCACGGTCGGCGCCGAACAGGCGGTTCATCCGGTCCGCGAGTTCGCGAGCGCGCTGGGTCTGCAGGTCGTGGATGATCAACCGGGGCGTGCCCAGATCGAGCATCGCGTAGGCGACCGCCGCGCCGGCTCCGCCGGCTCCGAGTTGGACGACGGTGCCGGTGCAGGCGCCGGGCAGCGCCGCCCGGAACGGGGTCTGGTACCCGCACCAGTCGGTGTTGTGACCGATCGCCGCCCCGTCCCGCAACACGACGGTGTTCACCGCGCCGAGGGCGGCGGCCCGATCGGACAAGCCGTCGAGATGCTCGATGATCGCCTGCTTGAACGGGTGGGTGACGTTGAACCCGGAGAAGCCGGACGTCCGCGCCCATTCGATCACCGCGGGCAGGTCGGCAGCGGTGATGCCCCACTCCAGGCTGTCCAGGATCCGGTAGGACAGCCAGAGACCCTGCTCACGGCCCTCGGCCTCGTGCAGTGCCGGCGTCCGGGAGGCGCCGATGCCCTCGCCGAGCAGGAACAGCCGGTGGATCGCGGGACGGGCACCCGCAGCCCAGCCGCTGCGTGGGCTGGGTGCGGGATGGCGGTCGGCGTCCGGGGCCGGCCACGGCGCGCCGGTCTCGGGATCGGGCCGTCGGATCAGCAGCGCCTGGTCCAGGCGCGCTCCGATCGAGTCGGTTCCGGTCATCGCGTGGCCTCTCGTTCGGTCCGGCCCTGGCGGGCGAGGTAGGCGCGTGCGGTCTCCAGGCACCGGCGGGCATGGCCCTCCGCGCCGCGGGCCGCCACGTCGTCCGCGCTGGGGATCTCCACCGAGTAGACCATCGGTGGCAGCGCCGCCAGCACCGCACCGGGGTCGGTGCCGCCCTCGCCCAGATAGCTGCGTCCTTCGCGGATGATTCTGGCCATTTCGTCGCGCTCGGACGGGATCGGGCCGGGCGCGTCGCAGATCTGGACGAACTCGAACCACTCCCGAGGCAGGCCGGCAAGGTCGGCGACGCGTTCCTGCGAGCGGTGGAAGTGGTGCAGGTCGATCATCAGCCGGGCGTTGGGCTCGTCGACCTCGCGCAGCACGGCGACGGCGTCCGCCATGGTGGTGACGGTGGCCAGCGCCAGCCATTCCAGGTTGACGGTCAGGCCGTACTGGGCGGCGAGCCGGCAGAGCCGTCCGAAGGCGTCCACCGAGTATCCGTGGTCGGCGCTCCAGATGCTGGAGAGCACGTGCCTCGCGCCGATCTCGGCGCCGACCGCGAGTTCGGGTTCGTAGCTGCCCGGATCGACATCGTCGGCGATCCGGGCAAGTTCGATGTCGTGCACCGGCAGGCCGGTCTGCGCCAACGCCGCCTTGGTCGCCCGCAGGGACGCCGGGTTGCGGGCCAGCGAGTGGTCCATCCCCGGCAGCCCGTCGCAGATCAGCCGCGGGCTGACGAAGTCGTAGCCGGTGCGGGCGGCGATCCGGACCAGCTCCGGAGTCGGGGTGTCGATGATCGTCAGGTGTCCCAGCGAATACTGCTGGCCCTGCGGTTCGACGATGGCGGCGGCGGTCATGATCGGTGCTTACGAGGTGGCCGCGTGGTGGATGCCGGCGCCGGGGGAGTAGATGTCCATGATGTTCCAGTGCCCGGACGTCGGGGTCGGCACATTGATCATCGACACGTCGATCACCACCGGGACACTTCCTGCGATCGCCTTGGCCAGGGCCGGCTTGAACTCGTCCGCGCTGGTCAGCGTGACACCCTCGACGCCGTAGGCCCGGGCGATGGCGCCGAAGTCGGTGGTGACCGGGCCGTCCGCATTCTCGAAGACGGTGCCGTAGGTGGTGTCGAAGTGCGCCTTCTCGAGCCCGGCGATGGTGCCGAACGCGTTGTTGTTCATCACCACCCAGACCGCCGCGATGCCCTTCTCGCGGGCGGTGTAGAGCAGGCTCGGGTTGGCGCCGAAGCCGCCGTCGCCGACCAGCGAGACCACCACCCGCTCGGGGCAGGCGATCTTGGCGCCGAGCGCGGCGGGGGCGCCGAAACCCATGGTGGCGAAGCCGCCGGGGGTGAACACCGAGCCGGGGGTGAGGATGTCCATCTGCTGGGCCATCCCGTTTTTGTTCCAGCCCACGTCGGTGGTGATGATCGCGTCGGCGGGCAGCACCTCGCGCACCTCGGCGAGGATCCGTTCCGGACGCATCGGCCAGGCATCACTGGCCACCGCCTCGGCGTTGCGGGCCCGGAAGTCGTCGCGCTGCCGCTTGATCTCGGCCAGCAGTTCGGGCCGCTGCACGCCCTCGGGAGCAAGCCGCTTGGCGGCCGCGACCAGGGCCGCGATGGCCGGCTTCAGATCGGCGACGGCACCGACCTGCAACGGGTAGTTGCGGCCCAGCTCCTCGGGGTCGATGTCGATCTGCATCAGCTTGGTCTCGGGGATGCGGAAGGTGTACTTCTCCTCCCACGACGAGCTGTCGGCCTCGGCGAAGGTGACGCCCAGGGCCAGGATCCAGTCGGCGTTGCGGGTCGAGGCGTTGACGAACTCGGTGCCCCAGAAGCCGGTCATGCCCAGCACGCACGGGTTGTCGTCGGCGACCGCGCCCTTGCCCATCAGGCTGTGGCTGACCGGGATCTGCAGGTGATCGACCAGCGCGGCCAGTTCATCGGCGGCGTCGGCCAGCACGATGCCGCCGCCGACGTGCAGCAGCGGACGCTCGGCGGCCAGCAGGTTGGTCACGATCTGTTCGGCGACCGCCGGGTCGAGGCCCGGCTTGGCCAGTTCGGTGGTCCCGGCCATCGCCTTGTCGAAGGTGGCCACGTCCACCTCGGCGGAGAAGATGTCCATCGGCACGCTGACCAGGACGGGGCCGGGGCGTCCGCTCTCGGCGAGCCGGAACGCCTTGTCGATGATCTCGGCGAACAGGTGCGGCGACTCCACCCGCCAGGCCCGCTTCACGAACGGCCGGTAGATCTCGTGCTGCGCCGCGTCGGCGTGCAGGTTGACCTCCTGGTGCGGGTGTTTGCCGTAGTAGTGCGAGGGAATGTCACCGGCGATGACCACCATCGGCACCGAATCGAGGGCGGCGTTGGCGACGCCGGTGGCGGCGTTGGTGAGGCCCGGGCCGAGGTGGCTGAGCACCACCGAGGCGCGGTTGGTGGCCCGGGCGTAGCCGTCCGCGGCGTGGGCGGCCAGCTGCTCGTGCCGGGTGTTGACGAACTCGATGCTGTCGGACTTCGACAGCGCCGCGAGCACCGCGATATTGGTGTGCCCGCACAACCCGAAGACATGCTTCACGCCGCGGTACTCGAGGTAGCGGACGAGCTGGTGCGAGATCAGGTCGGTGGTCATCGGTGACTCCTGGGTTCGGTGCTCAGGCGGATTCGGTGTCGGTGGGGTCGGACGGCGCGGCGGCGGAGTGGAACGAAAAGAACCGTCCCTCCGTACCGCTCGGGTCGGCGTCCGGCAGGTCGCGGCGGGGTTCGCCGGTGTAGCGGTAGGGGATCTTCGGCGTCATCGGGCCCTTGATCCGGCCGCCCTGGTTGGTCTGCTCCCAGGCGTGGGCGAGGATGCCGACCGAGCGGGACAGGATGAAGATGCCGCGGCCCAGTTCGGGGGCGAAGCCGAGTTCGGAGTAGATCACCGCGGTGGCGCCGTCGATGTTCATCGGGACCCGTCGGCTGCGTCCGGCCGAGATGGCCTCTTCGACGGCGCGTCCGATGGTGGCGAACCGGCCGCTGACTTCGCCCTTCGCGGCGAGGTCGTCGACCAGGCCGAGCAGCCGCGGGGCCCGCGGGTCGAGGGGGTGGAAACGGTGCCCGAAGCCGGGCGCGTACTTGACGCCGCGCTCGTTCCAGCGCGCCCAGACGGTGCTGGCCGCCGCGACGGCGTCGGCCTCGGCGAGTGGGGCGTCCGGGCCGTGACCGTGCTCGGTCAGTTCGGCGTCGATGTCCCGGTACAGCTCCATGCACTGCTGGCCGGCGCCGCCGTGTACGTCGTCCAGCACGTTGATCGCCGACGCCATCGCCCCGTTCAGCGGCAGTCCGCAGGTGACCGACATCCGGCTGATCGCGATCGACGGCGCGTGCGGCCCGTGATCGACGGACGCCACCAGCGCGGCCTCCAGCAGGGACGCCTGGTCAGCACTGGGCAGCTCACCGCGCAGCATCAGCCAGATCATCTGCGGAAAGCTGATCCGGCCGATCAACTGCTCGATCGGGTAGCCCCGGACGCCGATCTTGCCGGGGTGGATGTCGATGATGTCGGTCGACCACCAGTTCTGGGCGGCCTCGACCAACTCTTCGGGGGACTGGGTCATCGGTGGCCTCAGGCGTCCGCGGGCTCGAGGGCAGCGTCGTAGAAGTCGCCGAACAGTTCCTCGTCGCTGGGCTTGTCCTCGGGGATCGGACGGGCCACCCAGGTGGTGTTCAGGTAGTGCTTGAGGTGCACGTTCTCGCTGGTCACGTTGCCGCCCCAGGTGCCGCAGCCCATCGACGAGGTCATCGGCATGCCGTTGTTGAAGGCACCCGCGTTGGCCTTGGACTGCGGCTGGCGGACCATGATCCGCGACACCGGCGCGGCCAGGCCGAGGCGGTGGATGTGGTCGTCGTCGTGGGAGTAGATGCCGCAGGAGTGGCCCTTGCCGCCCACCTCGTAGACGGCGCGCATGGCGTCCAGGGCGTTCTCGAACTCGCCTTCGTAGCGATGCACGGTGAGCAGCGTGGTCAGCTTCTCGCGCGAGAACGGGTAGTCGTCGCCGATGCCGTCGCCCTTCACGAACAGGAAGGTGGTGCCCTCGGGCACCTCGAAGCCGGCGTGCTTGGCCAGCTCTGCCGGCGCGATCGCGACGGTGTCAGGCAGCCGGTGCGCCTCGTCGTCCCACATCACCGTGGCCAGGGCTGCGCGCTGCTCGCCCTCGGCGAGGTAGCCGCCCTCCGCCTGCAGCGCGGCGATCATGTCGTCCCAGATCGACTCGTGGATGATCAGGTTGCCGTCGGCGGAACAGCCGGAGCCGAAGTCGGACGTCTTGGAGATGCGGCTGTTGCGGGCCGCGATCTCGACATCGGCGGTCTCGTCGATGATCATCGTCGAGTTACCGGCGCCGACGCCGTAGGCGGGGGTGCCGGAGCTGTAGGCGGCGCGCACCATCGGCTGGCCGCCGGTCGCGATGACCAGGTCGGACGCCGCCATCAGCGCCTGCGACATGGCCACGCTGGGCTGGGTGATGCACTGCAGGATGTCGGCCGGCGCGCCCTCGCGCTCGAGCGCCTCGCGCATCAGCCGGACGGTCTCGAAGGTGGTCTTCTTCGAGCGCGGGTGCGGGGAGAAGATCACCACGTTGCGGGCCTTGATCGAGTAGATCGCATTGCCGGCCGGGGTCAGATCGGGGTTCGTGGTGGGCACGATGCAGCCGATCAGGCCGACCGGCTTGCCGTACTTGACCAGGCCTTTCGCCTCGTCAGTCTCGATGATGCCGACGCTGGGCTGGCGCAGCGCGTCGCGCAGCACGCCGCGGATCTTCATCCGCTTGCCCATCCGGCTGACCGGGTCGCCCAGCCCGGATTCCTCGATGCCCTCGTGCACCAGCCGGGTGAAGGTCACCTTGTTGGACACCGCCCAGGCGACCGCCTGGCAGAGCCGGTCGACCTTCGCCTGGTCGTAGGTCTCGATGATCTTCTGCGCGGCGCGCGCCTTGGCCAGCAGATCGGCGAGTTCCTGCTCCTGCTCGGGCCGAAGGGGCTTCGGTTGGCTTGGCGTCGATGCCATCAGTGCGTCTCCCAGGTGTGAATCGCGGGTCGTGGGGATCAGTATGCAGACAAAATCGCCATTTGTGAACCATCTGGTTAGTTAAGAAGTGTTGATCGGTGTGGAGGGTTCTGAGTGCGGTCCGGTGTCGGGGTGGATCCGGTGGCTCTCGGAGCGGCTTCCTGGCCTCTGGGTCAGCCTCTTGGGGGCTTCGGTCTGCGTGTCTGCCGTCCATGCTGGCTGGGCACGCTGATCGATCGTGTCCCGGCTGCGGCGCACCCTGCTGGCGGCTCTGTACCCCCGGGTCCTGCACCCCGCGCCGAGTGAACGCCACATGGGTCGGCTTCAGGTTCTTGACGAGGCCGATGGCGCCCAGGACGCTCTGGGGCATCTTGACTCTGGGTCAGGAACCTGACGTCAGCGGGGTGTCCTTGGTGCCGGCGAGGGGAGTCGATCTTGGCGCCATCGGGACAGGGCTCCGTGTGCCGGTCCGGTTGGGGAGCGTGCTGTGCATAATGCGGCCATTGGGCACTAGGCAACGAGTTGGAGAATCCGCGTGATCGGTGGCTGCGGGCAGCATGCGTCATGGAACGACCGTCAGTGCGCGCCACCAAGGTGCTGTGCATTTCGGGTCGCGTTCTTCCCTTCTGCTGCCGACGAGGTCGATTGCCATCCGAGGTCCATTCCGGTGCGCCCGGAGTCCCGCGGCAGCTTCACTCGGTTGGGATTGATATCCCCGACTATTCGCGCGGTCGGAGCCGTCCGGCTACTCCCGTGACCGGAATCGTTGATGACATCGTGGTCGTTGGTGTTTGTCCACAAATCGTGGTGGAATCACCTCGGGTATTCCATCGGTTGAGATGCGAATCTCCCATTGCAGCCCGGGAGCTCGTTTCCGGTCGGGTTCCAACAGATTATGGTGATGCTTGCACAACAAACACAGATTCGACAGTGAGGTTGACCCACCTTGAGCCCAGGGGGTGATGTGGTGCGCGTCGCAGTCAGCCGCCGGCCGGTCACACCCGGGAAACACGCAACCACGGTCACGGACATGCAGGGCGTGACGGATGTCGGGAGTGACCAGGCGTTGTGCGCGGCCCACGTCGAGCACACCGGAGGGGCCACCGAGAATCACGGGCAGGATGCCGGCGTCGCAGGCGTATTGGCGTAGCTGGCCGGCGGTCAGCTGGGTGCCGTCGGCTAGGCCGGCACCGTGGCAGTCGCCGAGCAGATCGTCGTAGTTGATCAGCACCACCAGGTGTGGCCGGTCCCCACCATGCTTGGGTGCCGCCTGCTGGATCGCGATCCGGCGGCCCAGTTCGACCAGGGCGTCAGCGCGGCGTTGCGCCCAGGACGGTTGTGCCACTCCTGGGTCGCGTAGCTCCAGTGCGGTGCGGTGCATCTGTTGGGCGAGGGCTTCGATTTGGGCTTTGATCAGTGCGGCGTCCGCGCTCGGAAGAGAACCCTTGATCAAAGTGGAGCCGTGGCCGTCGTCGGCGAAGTTGAGGTGCCGGGCTTGGCGGGCGTCGCGTAGTTCGCGTTCCTGCCGTTTCGCTTCCGTCTGCTCGGCGATTTCGGGAGCAACGATGTCCAGCAGGTGCCGTGACAGGCCGGCGAG
This sequence comes from Micropruina sp., assembly GCF_047602385.1. Taxonomy (GTDB): domain Bacteria; phylum Actinomycetota; class Actinomycetes; order Propionibacteriales; family Propionibacteriaceae; genus Micropruina. Next base: position 626,222 of record NZ_JASGHL010000003.1, on the reverse strand, counting down.
TTCGCGGCTGTCGAACTGGTCGCAGTAGCCGACCATGGTGGTCTGCGCGGCAGTTTCTGTTTGGGCGTCCAGGTCGGTGGGGAGTTTCTTCAGCACCTGGGTGACCGCGACGGTTTGCCGCTCGTGTGCTCGCCCGTCCCGTAGGGCGTCGCCGAGCTGGCTGAATCGGTGCAGATCGTTCGCGTGATGCACCATCGCTGAGGCCTGACCGCGGGTGTAGCGCAACTCGGACGCCAACCACGACACCGTCGGGATGCCGTGGGCGGTCATGGCGGCCTCGCCACGGTCGACTTGACTGAGCACGGTATGCGCCACACCGGCCAGCCGGGATTGCACTGTGAGTAGTTCAGCGACCAGGTCGAGTTGTTTCCGATCCGTCAACAGCGCCACATCGTGGTAGTCGAGGTGATCGAGCAGACCGGTCACGGCCGTGGCGAAATCCGCCACCGCCGTCCCGATGCCTACCTCGATACTCATGTCATCAACCTAAACGTCGCCACTGACAGTTTTCGCAACCAGCCGGGCAGGGAATGAATCCCGTAGCCAGGCTGATCGACTGATTCATGAAGCCAGGCTAGAGACCGTCACTGACAGTTTTCGGCTCGTACCGCCCCGGGCGGCAAGGCTCAGCGGAACTGACAACACCGGATCGTTTGTGACAACACCTATGACAACATCTTTTCGCTCAACAAGGATTGCGGAAATCAACGGAGAAGGAGTCTCGACCCACTGGATATCGCTTGGGCGGGCACGGATCTGACGTGCATTCGACGACAACGGTTCGACCATGCGTTAAGGCTGGCTGCGACGGATTGGCGCGCGTCCCGCCACCGGGGCTACCCAGTTCCGGACAGGCGTTCGATGACGGGTCGGGTGGGTGGGCGGACGCCACGCCACCAGGCGAACGAGTCGGCTGCCTGCTCGACGAGCATGCCGACGCCGTCCGCGAGCCGTCCGACACCGGCCCGCTGCGCCAGGGTCAGGAACGGGGTGAGGTCCTTGCCGTAGACCAGGTCATAGGCCGTCCCGGGGGCGCGGAAGACCGACGTGGGAACGGGCGGCAGTTCGCCGGCCAGGCTGGCCGAGGTGGCATTGACCACGAGGTCGAAGTGGCCCGCTGCCGCCAGGTCCGGGTAACCGCAGGCGTGCAGGACGGACGGGTGGCCGACCTCGGCGACCAGGGCCTCGGCCTTTGCGACGGTGCGGTTCACCAGCACGAGTTCGGCGGGAGAAGCGTCCAGGACGGCAGCAGAGCTCCCCGGACAGCGCCGCCGGCAGCCATCAGCAGCACCCGCAACCCGGCCATCGGGACGTCCAGGTTGATCTCGAGGTCGCGCCGCAGCCCGGCGCCGTCGAAGTTCTCGGCGTGGACCGTGCCGTGCTCGAAGCGCAGTGCGTTGGCGGCGCCGGCCAGTCGTGCCGTCCGGCTCGCCCGGCCGGCCAATGCAAGTGCCCGTTGCTTGAACGGGGCAGTCACGTTGGCGCCCCTGCCGCCGGTCTCGATGAACGCCGAAACGGCATCGGGAAACCCGGTGGACGGCACGGGCGACACGTCGATCGCGCGGTAGTCCAGGTCTGCTCCGGTGGATTCGGCGAACCAGCCGTGGATGAGTGGCGATTTGCTGTGGCCGACGGGATGCCCGAACAGCGCGTAGCGATCGGTCATGCGGCGAACAGGACGCCGTCGGCTTGCAGCGACTCGATCTCGGACGGGCCGAACCCCAGCTCGGCGGCGATCTCGGCGTTGTGCTGACCCAGATCGGGCGCCACCTCGGTGATGGTGGTGTCGCAGTCGGAGAATCGGAACGGCAGGTTGGGCAGTCGCAGCGTGCCGTAGCGGGGATGTTCCTGTTCGATCACCATGCCGCGGGCCTGGATCTGCGGATCGTCCAGCACTTCGTCGATCCGCTGCACCTTGGCGCAGGGGACGTCGGCGGCGTCCAGTTGGGCGAGCACCTCGGCGACGCCGCGGGCGGCGACCCAGTGGCGCACCCCGGAGAGGATCTCTTCACGGTGGTCATTGCGGCCCGGCAAGCTGTGGAACCGGGTGTCGGTGCCGAAGCCGGCCGGTCCGCCGGTGGCTCCCAGCAGGTCAGCGAAGCGGCGCCAACTGTCGTCTTGCTGGGCGGCGATGACCAGGTCGCCGTCTGCGGCCCGGAAGACGCCGTACAGGGTGGAAGCCGGCATGTCATGACCGGTCTGCTCGGGCAGCACGCCGCCGATCGTCCAGTTCTGCACCGCGTACTCGTGCATCGAGAACAGGGTGTCGTACAGCGCCAGGTCGATGTGTTGACCGCGTCCGCTGCGCACCCGGCCGAGCAGCGCGGCGGTGATCGCGGCCACCGCATGGCTGCCGGTGTACATGTCGCCGAGCGAGATCCGCAGCAGCGGGGGAGGTTCGCCGGGCGTCCCGACCATCGCCATGATGCCGCTCTTGGCTTCGGCGATCAGCCCGAAGCCGGGGCGGTGGGCGTCCGGGCCGGTGTGGCCGTAGGCCGAGATCGAGCAGTAGACCAGGCCCGGATTGCGGGCCGACAACTCGGCATAGCCGAGGCCGGCGCGGTCGAGGGCGCCGGGCCGGTAGTTCTCCACGAAGACGTCGGCGGAATCGCACAACCTGAGCATCAGGTCGCGGCCGCGCGGATCCTTCACGTTCACGCTCAAGCCGCGTTTGCCCATGTTGAGCTGCAGGAAATAGCCGCTCTGCCGGTCATCGAGGACGGTGGCGTGCTGCCGTCCGGCGTCGCCGGTGCCGGGCCGTTCCACCTTGATCACGTCGGCGCCGAGCGCGGCCAGGCAGCGTCCGACGTAGGGACCGGCCAGGAAGTGGCTGTAGTCGATGACCCGGACGCCGTCCAGCGGGCGGTCGTGCATCAGCTCACCTCCGAGCCGGGACGGCGCGGCACCATCAACCGATGCTCGCCGCGCTGCACCACCTCGCCGTGCTTGTTGATCAGCTCGGTCGGCAGCACCACGATGCCCCAGTCCGGACGGCTTCGGCTGGCCCGCATGCTGCCCACCCGAAAGACCACGTGCAGCACATCGTCCACCCTGATCGGCAGCCGGAAGTCCCACGTCCAGCCCAGCGACATGCCGGGCAGAAACCGGTAGTCGGACCGAGTTTTCAAGCCGTCGGCGATGGCCAGGCCGAACAGGCCGTGGGCGACGATGCCGCCGAAATGGCTCGCCGCCGCATACTCCTCGTCGACGTGCACCGGGGTGTGGTCACCGGTCAGGTCGGCGTAGGCCAGGATGCGCTCCTTGGTCACCGTGTAGGTCGGGCTGCGGCCCTCATCGCCCTCGCGGGCATCGTCCCAATAGCGTTCGACGATCGTCATGGTCAGGCCTCTGCTCGCGAATTGATGGCCAACGCCTGAGCTACGGACGCCGCCGGCGCGGCCTGCATCAACTCCAGTCGCAGCCCGTCGGGGAGCTGCAGCCAGTTGCGTCCCTTGGGTAGTTCGATCACGTCGAACCGGCGGGCCGCGGTGAGTGCGGCGTCCAGGTCTTCGCACATCAGGCCTAGATGAGCCAGCCGTCCCTCGGGTGCGTGATGGTCGGGGTCGTGGATGAGCTGGATGCCGCCGACCGTCCAGTACTGGCGTGGTGCTGCCGGGTCGCCGTCCACCTCGCGGCAGCCCATGCCGAAGACCTCGGCGAAGAACCGAATGTGCCAGCCGATGTCGCACACCGTGATCGCGGCATGTTCCAGATAGGCGGTGGTCATCCGCACTCCTCTCGTTGTCGCCGGTCGTCGTGCGCCCGCTCAATGCCCCCGACCAGAGCGACCAGGGTGCTGTTCACCGGTGTGGGCACCCCGTGTCGTTCGCCGAGCCGCACTACGGCGCCGTTGATCACGTCGATCTCGGTGGGCCGGCCGCGCTCCAGGCTCTGCAGCATCGAGGTCCGGAAGCCGCCCGGTAGCCCCGCGGTCGCTCGTTGCCAGACCAGCGCCGGATCGTTCGTCGACAATCGGACGCCGGCCGCAGCGGCGACCGCCATCGCCTCCGCGACGGCGTCCGAGCCGGTGGCCAGCAGCAATGGTTGAGTGCCGAGCTGGCCGTAGCTCAGACCGGTGAGCGCCGCGATCGCGCCGGTGGCGACGTTGATCAGCAGCTTCTCCCAGCGGGTGGCGATCATGTCGTCACTGACAGAGGTGGGCAGCCCGGCACTGTTCAGCAGCGCGGCCACGGCGTGGGTCCGCGGTGCGCCAGGCCCCTCCGCCTCGCCGATCCAGGTCTGCCGGGTCGCCGTCCCGGTGCGGATGTGCCCAGGTCCGAGCAGCACCCCGCCGACCAGGGTGCTGCCCAGCAGGACGTGTTCGCGTCCGATGACAGCGCTCAGCAGGTCCTCGTGCCCCAGGCCGTTCTGCAGCGAGAGCACCGCGGTCTCGGGGCCGACCAGGCTCCGCGCGGCATACATCGCGTCCCGGGTCTGGAATGACTTGACCAGCACGATCACCAACTCGGCCCCGCCTACCTCGGCGGCGTTCGCGGTGGCGTGGACGGCGATCACACGACTGCCGGCGTCGTCCTCGACTCGGAGTCCGTCGGTGCGCAGCGCGTCCACGTGGGGTCCGGGGCGTCCGATCAGCCAGGTGTCGTGGCCCGCCTCAGTGAGCGCGGCACCGATGGTGCAGCCGAGTGTGCCGGCGCCGAGAATCGCTGTGGTCATGGTGCCCGCACGGTAGGGGGCCCGTGTTGCAAGGAGCAATGGAGGCAATCTCATCATTGTGAATCACAATGATCAGGTGGGTGATTTGCCGGAGACCAAGCTGCTGCAACTGTTCGATGTCCTCTACCAGGTGCGCAGTGTCACCAAGGCCGCCGGACGGCTCGGCCAAAGTCAACCGACGATCAGCATCTGGCTCGGACGGCTGCGGCACCAGGTGGGTGATCCGTTGTTCGTCCGGACGCCCGCTGGGATGACGCCGACCCCACGCGCGGACGCCCTGATCGGGCCGTGCCGCGAGATCCTCGCCTCGCTGGGACGGTTGACCGCGGCCGAGCCGGCCTTCGACCCGGCGACCGCCACCCGCCGGTTCCGGATCTGCATGACCGACGCCAGCCACATCACCCTGCTGCCCCCGCTGCTCGCGCGGGTCCGGGCACTGGCGCCCGGCGTCCGGCTGGAGGCGGCTGGGATCGACGACGGCACGGAACGGACGCTGGCTTCGGGGGATTCCGATCTGGCGATCGGCTACCTGCCCTGGCTAGGTGGCGCGATCGCGAGGCAGGACCTGTTCGAGCAGGACTGGGTCTGCCTGGCGAACTCCCGGCACCCCCGGGTCCGAAATCGGCTCGGACGCCGCCGCTACGTCGCTGAGGGGCATGTGTCGATCACCGCCGGCACCGGCGCGACGCTACTGCAGCGTGCGCTGACCGCCCAGGGGATCGAGCGCCGGGTTGTCCTGGAGTTGCCCGGCTTCCTCGGACTCGGCGCGATCATCGGCAGCACCGATCTGCTCGCGACGCTGCCGCGGCACAGCGGGACCACGCTGGCTCACGGCAACGGCCTGGCGCTGTGGCCGTGTCCGGTGCCGGTCGACCGGTTCGAGGTCGGTCAGTACTGGCACCCGTGCTTCGACAACGAACCGGGCAGCCGCTGGCTCCGGGAGTTGGTCGCCGGACTGTTCGGTTCGCTCAGCCGGACGGCGAATCCAGCAGACGCGCCCGCAGACCTGACTCGGTAGCCAGCCGAGCCGCTTGGTGATCGAAGGTGACGAACTCGGTGGCGCCGAGTTGACGTCCGGAGTAGGCGATCACGCCGTCGGCGAAGTCGCCGCCGCGTCGCAGAACTGCAAGACCATGCTCGGCGGCCTGTTCGTCATAGGTGACAATCGGCGCCGACAGTAGGCGGTCGAGGGCGAGCGCCACGTCGTCGGTCGACATCCGGTAGGCACGCCTCAGCACCCAGACGAACTCGCACAACACCGGCAACGGCACGGCGATCAGTTCGGCCTCACGCAATACGGTGGCCGCCAGGCGTGCCTGTTCAGGATCGTCGCCGACGGCGGCGCGGATCAGGACGTTGGTGTCGGCGGCTAATCTCACTGCTCGCCCGCCCAGCCCGCGGCGATGGCCTCGTTCATCTCGTCGATCGACACCGGCCGAGTCGCCTTATCGTGAAGGACGCCGATGAAATCGTCGATCGATCCGGACCGGCGGGAGCGGCTCAGGGTCACCTGCCCGTTGGGCAGCACGTGGACGTCCACCTTGTCCCCAGGGCTGACGCCGAGCGCTCGCAGAATGTCCTTGCGCAAGGTGATCTGGCCTTTGGCGGTGATGGTGAGGGTGGTCATACGCAGTCCTTCCGGTAAGGCGATTGTACCTTACCGAAGCGTCGAGGGCGCGCTGGTCTGTCCCCGACGTGCGAAACTCGCACGAAAAGAACCGTCCCCGGCGTGCGAAACTCGAACGAAAAGAACCGTCCCCGATGTGCGAGTCGGCAGCGCGACCAACGAAGGGTCAGGTCACATCCACGATGTCGACGGGCGCTCCGGTGCGTGCCGCCTCGACCACGGCTTCGACCACCCGCAAGGTCTTCAGGCCGTCGCGGGCGCTGCAGATCGGCTCGGCCTCACCCCTGATCACCGCGGCGAAGTGGGTGATCTGGTTGGCCAGCGGGTCGCTTCGGTCGACGCTTTCGACGGTCGTCTCCATCGGTTCCCACCAGGAGCGGGTGCCGGCGAAGGTGCGGACCCGCATGGTCGGCACCGACAGCGAGCCGTCGGTGCCGGCGACGTGGTAGCAGTCCTCGTCCGGGAAGGTGGAATAGCTGAGGTTCTCGCGCGCCGTCTGCTCCCAGGAGCGGGCGGACGCGGCGGTGTCGGAGAGCAGGAACGTGCCGAGCGCGCCATTGGCGAAGGTGAACACCATCGCGGCGGTGTCCTCGACCGGGAATCCTCGGGTGGCAGTCGAGGTGACGGCCTGCACCCGGACGATGTCGCCGACCAGCGACAGCAGGTTACTCACCTCGTGGATCAGGTTGAGCAGGATCGGCCCGCCGCCCGGCTTCCGCCGCCAGCCGCCGCCGACGTCGAAGTAGTCGTCCGGCTTGTAGAACATCGCGGTGCCGACCACCGCGACCAGCCGCCCGAGGCGTCCGCTGGCGACGATCTCGCGGGCCTTCGCCATCACCGGGCTGTAGTTGCGGTGGTGGCCGGTCAATACCGGGACGCCGGCTCGTTCGGCCGCCTCGACCAGCCGGGACGCGTTCTCGACAGTGTCGCCGATCGGCTTCTCGACGATGGTCGGGACGCCGGCCGCGACGCATTCCAGGCCGCCCTCGACGTGCAGTCGGTTCGGCGTGGCCAGGATGACGCCGTCCGGCTTACCGGCGGCGAACAGCTCGGCGAGCGAGTCGTAGAGCGGCACGCCGTACTGTGCGGCCAGCGCCGCGCCGTCCGGTCCGGGCTCCACGATCGCGTGCAACTGCGCGCCGTCGCTGCGTTCGATCTCTTCGAGATGCCGCCTGCCGATCAGTCCGGCACCGGCGACGGCGAGCCGGACCTGCTCCACGACTCGCTCAGTCCTGGTTCTTCAACTGTTCGATGACGAACTCCAGCGCCAGGGTGTAGCCCATCACCCCGAAACCGGCCATCACGCCGACCGCGACGTCGGAGAGGTAGGAGTGGTGCCGGAACGCCTCGCGCTTGTGCACGTTCGAGATGTGCACCTCGCAAAACGGGATCGCGACACCCGAGAAGGCGTCCCGGATGGCGACGCTGGTGTGGGTGTAGGCGCCCGGGTTGATGATCACGAACTGGGTGCCGTCGGTGCGGGCGGCGTGGATCCGGTCGACGATGGCGCCTTCGTGGTTGCTCTGGAAGCACTCCACCTGGTGACCGGCGGCCTCGCCCTGGGCGATCGCGGCGGCCTCGACGTCGGCCAGGGTGGTGGCGCCGTAGATTCCGGGCTCGCGGGTGCCGAGCAGGTTCAGGTTGGGGCCGTTGATGACGAGGATGGACATGCGAGCTTCCTTCGGTTGCGGTGTGGGGACATGCTCTCAGTTGGATCCGGGGTCGGCCAGGTGTGGTCCGACCGGTAGCCACAACCGGTCAACGGGAGGGACGTGGAGGCGATCTTCGTAGGTGTAGGAACGCGGTCCGGTGCTAAGAGCGATGCCGGCGCGGAACCGGCTGCCATGGCGGAGGTTCCTCAAAGTCGAGGGGGGGTTAACTACCAAAATCCGGGGGGTAACTACCAAAACCCGAGCGTGTGGGCTCAGCCGGACGCCAGATCGCTCAGTGCCAACTCCACCAATTCGCGCGGCGGATGCGCCTCGACCGGCTGGCCGAGCTCACGCAGCACGATGAACCGCCAGCCGTCGCGGAACTTCTTGTCGCGGTCCAGCGACCATTCGAGTTGCTCGATCGAGAACGCGGCACTGGTCGGCAGGCCCAGCGAGGTGAGCACGGTGCGGTGCGCATCCACGCCCTCGGCGGGCAGCCAGCCGAGCCGGTGCGAGAGATGCGCTGCGGCCATCATGCCGAGGCTGAGTGCGCCGGCGGGCTGGCCGGGGGAGGCCGCTTCGAAGGCCCGGCTGAAGGTGTGGCCGTAGTTCAGGTGGGCGCGGGCGCCCTGCTCGCGCTCGTCGGAGGTGACGATGTCGGCCTTGATCTCGACGCTGCGCCGGACGGCGTGCAGCAGGGTCGCCGGCTCGGCGGCGGTCAGGTCGGACCCGCGATGCTCCAGGAAGCCCAGCAGGTCGGGGTCGGCCAGCAGTGCGTGCTTGGCGATCTCGGCCAGCCCGGACGGGTAGTCCGGACGTCCGGTGGCCAGGTCGGCGTCGCACATCACCAGCACCGGCTGGTGCACCAGGCCGAGCAGGTTCTGGCCCTGGGGCAGGTCGAGCGCGTTCTTGCCGCCGATCGCCGAATCGGCCTGGGCTTCGAGTGTGGTGGGCACCAGGGCGAACCGCATGCCGCGGTGGTAGGTGGCGCTGAGGAATCCGACCAGGTCGACGGTGGCTTCGCCGCCGACCCCGATCAGCAGGTCGCCGCGGTGGATGGCGAGGTCGGCCAGTTCACCGGCGAGGCGTCCGAGCAGCTCCAGGCTCTTCACCTGAGCCGGGCTGCTGTCGGCGGGCAGGCGCAGGTGGTGGACCTCGGACACGCCTCCGGCTACGGCTTTCGCGACCCGGACTCCGGTCTGGTCATCGCCGGGGCCGGAGATCACCACGACCTGCCGCACCTCGGGAAGCTCGGGCAGCAGCCGTCCGAGTTCGTCCAGGACACCGTGACCGACATGGACGCGGTAGCTGCCGCCGGGCGGGGCGACCAGGATGCCGGGGCTGCCGTCGAGTTCGGCGGTCGCGGTCAGCCGGGCCAGGATCTCGAAGGCGACGTCCTCGACGCGGCGTCCGGTGGTGAACGAGGTGACGGACGCCGTGGTCGCGTAGATGTCGAGCCGGGCGGTGTAGAGGTCGCCCAGCCCGGGCCGGCCGAGCAGTGGGCGGTAGGTGTCGCCACCGACCCTGGCCAGCGCTTCGGCGAGTTCGACGTGCAGGTAGATGACCGTGTGCCGGCGAAGGAGTTCGCGGGTCGCGGGCGAGCCGCAGGCGCCGCCGCCCAGCGAGAGCACGCAGGCCTGGCCGTCCAACAGGTCGGCGATGGTGCGTTCCTCCACGCCGCGGAAGCCGGGTTCGCCCAGCTCGTCGAACAGCGACGAGATGCTGCGGCGCTGCTGATGTTCGATCACCAGGTCGCTGTCCACGAACGGCAGACCGAGCCGTTCGGCCAGCAGCCGTCCGATGGTGGTCTTGCCCGCGCCCATGAATCCGATGAGGACGATCACGGTGTGCTCCTGGTCGGGCGTTCGGGCCCCGCCTCGATGCGGACGGCTGGTCGCCCGGGAGTCTACTGGCCCGGGAGGAGCGGCCGGCCCGGGACTCGGAGGGTGACCGCATCTGCCGGATTGGCCTGCGAACTCGGGTCGCCGGTGACACAGTTCTCGGTATGCCGACTGCAGACCAGGGCCAACTCTTCCCCGGCAAGAAGTTCATTTCCACCGTGCTGGACGCCCTCGAGACCAAGACCGCGATGAGCGGCGGCATGACTCGCCGCTACCTCCAGCGGGCCGCGATGGCGGGCATCATCATCGGCGTCTTCTACCTGATCAACTACACCGTGATCGCCGGCTTCGTGGCGGTCGATCCGGGCCTGCGGCCGATCGGCCGTCTGGTCGGCGCATTGGCCTTCGGCTGGGCCCTGGTGTTCATCTACTACTCGAAGTCCGAGCTGCTCACCTCGAACATGATGATCGTCTCGATCGGTGCCTACTACCGCCGGACCGGCTGGGCGCGGGCGATGCGGCTGCTCGGTCTCTGCTTCGTCGGCAACTTCCTCGGCGGGCTGTTGATCGCGCTGCTCGGAGCGTTCAGCAGCCTGGTCACCGGCGGGGTGCTGGCCGAGGTCCTCGGATCGGTGGAGCACAAGCTGGAATACGTGTCCAGCGGGCCTTTCGGCTGGACCGATCTGCTGGTTCGGGCGATCCTGTGCAACTTCATGATCAACATGGCGATGCTGCTGGTCTACAACGGGCTGATCAAGGAAGACCTGACCAAATGCCTGGTGATGGTGGTCTCGGTCTTCGTCTTCGCCTTCGGCGGGCTCGAGCACTCGGTGGCGAATACCGTGCTGTTCACGGTGGCGGCGTTCCGGGACGGCATCGACGTGTTGCTGGCGGTCGGAAACGTCGGGATCGCACTGGTCGGCAACTTCATCGGTGGCGGCTTCCTGATCGGCCTCTACTACGCCTACGTCAACGATGACTCGGGCTATCGGACGCCGTCCGTGACCGAGTGAGGACGCCGTCGGCGGACCGAGACACCTCAGATCAGCGACCCGCCGAACCACATGCTGCCCAGCAGCACGCCCTGGACCGCGCAGCCGGCGATGAGCAGTAGCCACACCGGCCGGGGCAGCCGCAGCACCGGCAGCGCGACCAGCATCAGGGCGTTGTGCCGGTACCAGGCCGACCAGGCGCCGGTGAGCAGCGGCACCAGCACCGCGCCCGCCGCGATCAGCACGGCAACCACCTCCCAGGCGGCCAGATCCTTCCGGAACAGCCGCCAGCCGGCGGTCCCGACGACGACCGCGGCGAACAGCAGGTTGACCGCCAGCTGGGCCTGATGGGCGGTGGTGGTCTGGGTCACCAGCCAGGCCGCGTCCGGAGCCGGTGGATACCACAGGGCGAAGGGGATGTTCCAGAACTGGACGATCTGGGCGAGCGGGTTGCGCAGCCCGGCGTTGCCGTAGGCCTCCTGCTGGTGCTCCCAGTAGATCGTCCAGCTACCGGTGCCGGCATGGATCAGCCACATCGTCCAGGGGTAGGCGAGCAGGCCGAGGGCGGTCGCGGCGGCGACCCGCCAGAGCCGTCCCGGCCAGCCGAAACGATGCCAGCCAACGGCGATCGACAATGCCAGCGCGATCACGCCGATCACCCCGACCAGATGCGTGGAGAAGGCGACGAAGGCGCCGATGCCGGCCAGCAGCCAGGACTCGCGACGGATGCCGAGCACCACCATCAGCAGGCCGAGCAGGCACATCGCGGTCGGGAAGACGACATGGAAGTAGACGACGCCCGGGAAGCAGGCGGCCAGCGCCATCGCGCACCCCGACCTCCAACTGAGCCGTGAGTCGAGCAGGTGCCACAGGATCGCCAAGGCGCCGAGCAGGCACCCGCTGCTCACCACCACCGCCGCGGCGCCCTCGGGCAGACCCAGCCAGGAAACCGCCCGGATGGCCATCGGATACCCGGGAAACCAGGCGGTGTTGCCGCACCAGACGTCGGGGAAGTTGGAGTAGCGCTCGATGCAGCGGAACGACTCGTAGCCGCCGGAGGCGATCGACAAGTACCACTGGGAATCCCATTGCTGGCGTGCCTGCGGGCTCCAGAAGCTCTGCCCCGACAGCACCGCCGTCAGCCCCAAGAGCGCGGTGGATGCCAGCCACGTCAGCAGAGGAACGCTCCAGCCGGCCAGTGCGGCAGGTGACGGCCGGCCCTCCCGGTCACTCATCCGCGATGGCCGAACTGAATCATCGAGGTCCTCCAGTCATCCAGCTGACCCTACCGACCGCGGCCGGGTCGCCGCCCCCAGGTTCTCGCTCGGACCAGCATGCGCAGTACCTCCGGACGCGGAGCGAGCGATAGGGAGCCGGACCGCCGAAACCTGGGGGACCGGTCCGGCCATGAATGGGGTGCCGGTCCCCATGTGCCCCACGCGCGGCGCCGCGAGTCTTGAGGCACCGGAGCACAACGCCCCGGAAGAACCGAAGGAGTCATGCCATGCAGTGCTTCATCATCGAGCGCCGAATCCCCGACGCGAAGAACCTGACCCACGAGCAGCTGGTCGAGATCGCCCGCACCTCCAACGCGGCCGTCGAATCGCTCGGCGTGCCCTACACCTGGTGCGTCAGCTACGTCACCGACGAGGCGATCTTCTGCGTCCACGAGGCCGAGGACGCCGAGACCATCCGCGAGCACGCCCGCCGCGGCGGCTTCCCGGCCGACCGGGTGATGCCGGTCCTGGCCGAGTTCGGTCCGCACACCGCGATGGGCTGAGAGCGTCTCCGTGACGGGGCCCCGGCAGCTTGCCGGGGCCCCGTGTCGCGCCCCTACACTCAGCGCATGCGTCTCCAGGAACGCGACGCCGAGCTGAGTGTCCTGCGGGCGCTGCGGGAGCAGGTCCGGCGCGGGAGCGGTGGCGGGGTGGCCCTCGCCGGCGGCGGCGGGCTGGGCAAGTCGTCGCTGGTGGACGCGCTCGCTGCCGACAGCGTCGGATTGCGCCTGCTGCGGGCACACTGCGACCCCCTCGACACGCCTCGTCCGCTCGGCCCGTTCCGCGACCTGAAGCTGGTCGGTGGCGCCGGCGAGCCAGTGCTCGCCGAGCAGTCGCTGGCCACCTTGTGCGAAAGCGTGTTCGAGACGGTCGGCCGTGAGCCGACCCTGCTGATCGTGGAAGACATCCACTGGGTCGACGCGGCGACGGTGGACGTGCTGCGGTTCCTCGTCCGGCGGGTCGAATCGGTGCCACTGCTGCTGGTGCTCAGTTATCGCGACGACGAGATCGGGCCGCGGCACTCGGCGCGTCCGCTGCTCGGCGACATCGCCGCCGTGGAGGGCATGACCCACCTCGCCTTGCGGCCGCTGTCGGCCGCCGGCGTCCGCGAGATGGTCGGCGACGACCTGGACGCCGACCGGGTCTATGCGGTCACCGGGGGCAATCCGTTCTTCGTGGCCGAGGTGGCCAAGGCGCCCGGCCTGCCGCTGCCGCACTCGGTCCGCGACGCCGTCCTGGCTCGCACGGCGGGTGTCACCGATCAGGATTTCCAGGCCCTGCAGCTGATCGCGGTGGCTCCCGACCGGCTCGACCACCGGGCACTGCCGCACCTCGGTATCGACTTCCCCACCCTGCAACGCCTGCACGAGACCACCCTGCTGACCCGGACCGACGACGGCCTGATGTTCCGGCACGAGATCGCCCGGAAGGCGGTCGAGAGCACGATTCCGCCGGGTGGCGGCTCGCCGCTGCATCTGCGGCTGCTGGACGCCCTCGAGCGCATCCAGCCGGTCGATCCGGCCGTGCTCACCCACCACGCGGTCGGTGCCCACGACAGCGCCCGCGCCACGACCTACGCGCGACGCGCCGCCCAGCAGGCCAGCGCGGCGGCGTCGCACAGTGAGGCGGCGGCGTTCTTCGAGATCGCGCTGCAGCACCTGCAGACGTCCGACCCGGTCGAGCGGGCGCACCTGCTGCATGAACTGGCCCATCAGCAGTACATGACCAGCCGGTTGCCCGAGGCGATCGCGAACGCTCGGGCGACCTTCCGGCTGTGGGAGGAGGCGAACGACCAGCAGGGACTCGCCGCGGCGCACGATGCGGTCGCGTTGTTCGAGTACTACAGCGCGCATCGCGGCAAGGCCGAGCTGCATTCGGACGCGGCTGCCCGGATCGCCCTCGGCGGTTCGATCGCGTCCAGCTACGGATCGGCCCGGGCCACCCAGGGCTTCCTGGCCTATCTGCGCAGCGACCTCGCCCGAGCCCGGAGTCTCGCGGACGAGGCGCACCAGCTGGCCGAGCGGAACCAGCTCGGGCTGCTCGAACTGCGCAGCGAGATCGTCGTCAGCGCCAGCGACCTGGTCAGCGGTGACGACGCCGCCCGGCCGGTCCTGCTGACCCACCTGGAGGCGGCCCGCGATCGTGGCTGGGACGAGTTGGCGTCCACGGTCTATTCCCAGGTCGCCTGGATCGACGTCGAGCACGGCCGCTATCGCGACGCCGAACAACTGCTCGAGGTCTCCATTCCGTTCGCGAACGAGCGCGACATCCCGATCTGCCGGCACTGGCAGGTCGGGGTGCGTTCCCGGCTGCAGTTCCAGCGTGGCCGGTGGGAGGCGGCTCTGGAGGACGCCGAATCCGTGATCGGTAACGACGGCATGCCGCTGGCCACGTTGTGGCCACGGCTGGTGCGCGTCCTGGTTCCGCTGCGCAGGGGAGCGGACGCCGACCTGGGTGTGCTCGACGAGGCCTGGACGCTGGCCGAGCAGATCGACGAGCCGCTGCGCCGGCTCTCGGTGCTGGCCGGGCTCGCCGAGGCGGCCTGGATGACCGCACGCCGCGACGACCGGGTGTCCGGCTACGCCGTCAGCCAGCTACCGGAGCTGGCCGCGCATCCCGGCGCCGAGTGGGGTGCCGGCCAGCTGGCTGCCTGGTTGCAGCGACTGGGGCATCCGGTGCCCGAGTCGGCCACCGCCGCACTGCCCTACCGACTGGTGGCGCAGGGCCGGATCGCCGACGCGGCGCACTGGTGGCGGCAGCTGGGCGATCCGTTCGCGGAGGCGATGACCTGGACGGACTCGGCCGACCCCGACGACCGGGTGACCGGCATCCGGCTGCTGGATTCGATCGGCGCGGTGGGGACCGCCGACCGGCTTCGAGTGGCGCTGCGCCACGAGGGGCTCGCGGTCGTCCCGCAGCGCCCGCGGGAGAGCACCCGGGCGAACCCGGCCGGGCTGACGAACCGGCAGCTGGAGGTCGCGCAACTCGTCGCGCGCGGCCTCTCCAACGCCGAGATCGCCAGCCGGCTGTTCATCTCACCGAAGACGGCCGACCATCATGTCTCGGCGATCCTGACCAAGCTCGCCCTGCCCAACCGCCGCGCCGTCGTGGTCGACGCCGCCCGGCTGGGCCTGGTCTGACTCTTCCGTGGACGCCGCGGCGTCCGGGCCGGCGCCCCGGCGACGCTGCGGCAGGAACTCGAACCGCAGGTACCAGGTCAGCATGAAGGCGGTGCTGGCCAGGTAGAAGGAATGCAGTGCCCAGAGCGGACCGGGCTCGAGGCTGAAGACGTAGACCGAGTGGACAAGGTTCCCGGCGTTCGCCAGCAGCAGGTTGCCCAGGCTGTACGAGCCGAGGTTCCGGGTCCGCAGCGCCTTGCCGAGCATCGGCACGGTGCTGCCGGCGAAGATCGCCGTCGAGGCGATTCCGGCTAGGACGGGAAGGCTGGCGAGCACGACTGCCGTCCTTTCAGGCCGAGATCGACGGTGGCGGCGCCGACCCGATCGTTCCGGCGGGCCCGGCGGATTCTGCGGGCGGCGCGGACCGCCCGGTGCTGGGCGATCTCCTCGGCCAGTTCCTGGCGATGCAGGTGGAGCAGATCCGTCAGGTAGAGGTTGTGCATAAGGTCTCCTCGTGGTGTCGTTGTGGACACCACCAGGCTCGGGCCGGGGCCACCCACCCCACATCGGACGATCTCCCTACGTTTCTCGCCAGCGCTTCCCTAGGGATCGCGGCGGTCGCCGACCGTCCGATTTGGGCGGTCATCGCCTCCTGGACTAGAGTTGACCCTCGGTCACCTGTGTCTCAGGTGCGTCCACATTCAGATTGGGAGCAATGGCGAAGAAGGAAGGCGCCCTCGAACTCGAGGGCCAGGTCGTCGAAGCACTGCCGAACGCGATGTTCCGGGTGGAACTGGCGAACGGCCATCGGGTGCTGGCCACGATCAGCGGCAAGATGCGGCAGCACTACATCCGTATTCTCCCGGCCGACCGCGTCGTCGTCGAGCTGTCTCCCTACGACCTGACCCGTGGCCGCATCGTCTACCGGCACAAGTGACCGCACGACATCATCCACCACCGGTTCCGGCCGTTGATCCCCGAGCCCTCGTGCCCGGGGACAGCTTTGTCCGGAGCGACGAGTCAGAAAGTTGCTCGATGAAGGTTCAGCCGAGCGTCAAGAAGATCTGCGACAAGTGCAAGGTCATTCGCCGGCACGGTCGCGTGATGGTGATCTGCGACAACCCGCGGCACAAGCAGCGCCAGGGCTGACCTGGTCTGCGCCGCAGGCCGCAGCACCGGACGGCACGCCGTCCAGCCACCTCCGGGTGGCCAAACTGAACAACGTGATCGCACCAGCCGGAGCAATCCAGCTGCCACCCCCGGTCGGAGGCCGGGGCCCACGCCGAGGCGGCGAGGGAACGCATCACGCCAGACACCTCCGCGGGCCGGGCCGACGCCCCGTCCGGAACTGAAAGGAAACGCCTCATGGCACGCCTCATCGGGGTCGATCTACCGCGCGAGAAGCGCCTCGAGATCGCCCTCACCTACATCTTCGGCATCGGTCGTACCCGAGCCGCCGAAACCCTGGCCGCCACTGGCCTCAGTGGCGACATCCGTGTCCACCAGCTGACCGACGAGCAGCTCGTCGCGCTTCGCGATCACATCGAAGCCAACTACGAGACCGAGGGCGACCTGCGCCGCACCGTCGCCGCCGACATCCGGCGCAAGATCGAGATCGGCTCCTACCAGGGCCGTCGCCACCGCATGGGCCTCCCGGTTCGCGGTCAGCGCACCCGGACGAACGCCCGCACCCGCAAGGGCAAGAAGAAGGCCGTCGCCGGGAAGAAGAAGACCCGCTGACGCGGCGTCTCACACGAGATACCAGGAGTACTGAGAACACATGGCTACTGCAGGCCGCACCAAGGCTCAGGCAGCTTCCAAGACGAAGCTGCGTCGCAAAGAGAAGAAGAACGTCACCGCCGGTCAGGCGCACATCAAGTCGACGTTCAACAACACCATCATCACCATCACCGACCCCACCGGTGCGGTGATCTCGTGGGCCTCCGCCGGCACCGTCGGCTTCAAGGGCTCGCGCAAGTCGACCCCGTTCGCCGCCCAGATGGCCGCCGAGGCCGCCGGACGCCGCGCCATGGAGCACGGCATGAAGCGCGTGGACGTTTTCGTCAAGGGTCCGGGTTCCGGCCGCGAGACCGCCATCCGTTCGCTCGGTGCCGTCGGCCTGGAGATCGGCCCGATCGCCGATGTCACCCCGGTGCCGCACAACGGCTGCCGTCCGCCCAAGCGCCGTCGCGTCTGAGCCCGAGCAGAGAGAAGGACACCAACAATGGCCCGCTACACCGGACCCATCACCAAGAAGTCGCGCCGGCTCGGCACCGACCTGGTCGGCAACGACAAGTCGTTCGAGCGACGCGCCTACCCGCCCGGCGTCCACGGCCGCGGCCGGACCAAGGAGAGCGAGTACCTGCTGCAGCTCAGGGAGAAGCAGAAGGCCCGCTACGCCTACGGCGTGCTCGAGAAGCAGTTCCGCCGCTACTACGAGGAAGCCAACCGGCTGGCCGGCAAGACCGGTGACAACCTGCTGATCATCCTCGAATCGCGCCTCGACAACGTGGTGTACCGCGCCGGACTGGCCAACACCCGCCGGCAGGCCCGCCAGCTCGTCGTGCACGGCCACTTCCTGGTCAACGGCAAGAAGGTCAACATCCCGTCCTACCGGGTGAGCGCCTACGACGTCATCGACGTGGCGCCGAAGTCGATCAACTCGCTGCCCTTCGTGATCGCCCGCGAGACCCACCACGAGCGCTCCGTGCCGGGCTGGCTGACCGCCCGCCCGAACCGCGGCCGCATCCTGGTGCACCAGTTGCCGGTTCGCGAGCAGATCACCATCGACGTCGCCGAACAGCTGATCGTCGAGCTCTACTCCAAGTAAGGCCCCTCGGGGACGCCGGTACGCCGGCGTCCCCGAACCTCGCCCGAGACCGACTCGGGCGGGACCATGACTGCCGTCATATAGCGGTCGGCAGGAAAGGAAACACAACTCCATGCTCATCGCACAGCGTCCGACCCTGACCGAAGAGGTCATCGACGACTACCGCTCCCGTTTCGTCGTGGAGCCGCTGGAGCCGGGTGTCGGCTACACCCTCGGCAACTCGCTGCGCCGCACGCTGCTGTCGTCCATCCCGGGCGCGGCCGTGACCAGCATCAAGATCGAGGGCGTCCAGCACGAGTTCACCACCATCGAGGGTGTCGTCGAGGACGTCACCGAGGTCATCCTGAACCTCAAGGGCCTGGTGCTCTCCTCCGAAGAGGACGAGCCGGTCGTCATGTACCTGCGCAAGGCCGGCCCGGGTGCGGTCACCGCCGCCGACATCGCGCCGCCGGCCGGGGTCGAGATCCACAACCCCGATCTGCACATCGCCACCCTGAACGACACGGGCAAGGTCGAGATGGAACTGGTCGTCGAGCGTGGCCGCGGCTACGTCTCCGCCGCCCAGAACAAGAACCTGGACGCCGAGATCGGCCGGGTGCCGGTGGACTCGCTGTACAGCCCGGTGCTGAAGGTCACCTACAAGGTGGAGGCCACCCGCGTCGAGCAGCGCACCGACTTCAACCGGCTCACCCTGGATGTCGAGACCAAGCCGTCGACCACCCCGCGCGACGCGGTGGCGTCCGCAGGCAAGACCCTGGTCGAACTGTTCGGCCTGGCCCGCGAGCTGAACGTGGACGCCGAGGGCATCGAGATCGGCCCGTCCCCGGTGGACGAGCAGTTGGCCGCCGACCTGGCGCTGCCGGTCGAGGAGCTCAAGCTGACCATGCGCAGCTACAACTGCCTCAAGCGCGAGGGCATCCACACGGTCTCCGAGCTGGTGTCGCGTTCCGAGCAGGACCTGCTCGACATCCGCAACTTCGGCTCGAAGTCCATCGAAGAGGTCAAGCTGCGGCTGCACGAGATGGGCCTGTCGCTGAAGGACAGCTCGCCCGGCTTCGACCCGCTCGCCGCGCTGAACCGTTACAACGACGACGCCGACTTCGGCGACGAGTACTGATCCGCGAATAGGAGAAACCCGAAATGCCCAAGCCAACCAAGGGCCCCCGGTTCGGCGGCTCGCCGGCGCACCAGCGGATCATCCTGGCCAACCTGGCCAGCCAGCTCTTCGAGCACGGCAAGATCACCACGACCGAGGCCAAGGCCAAGCGGGTCCAGCCGCTGGCCGAGCGGCTGATCGCCAAGGCCAAGCGCGGTGACCTGCACAACCGGCGCCAGGTGCTGACCACCATCACCGACAAGGGCGTGGTGCACGTCCTGTTCACCGAGATCGCGCCCAAGCTGGCCGATCGCGACGGCGGCTACACCCGGATCACCAAGATCGGCCCGCGCAAGGGCGACAACGCCCCGATGGCGGTGATCGAGATCATCACCGAGTCGGTCGAGGAGTCCCGCAAGAACAAGGCCAAGGCCAAGGGCGCGTCCGCCCCGGCCAAGAAGGCCGACAAGGGTGCGAAGAAGGCTCCGAAGCGGGCCATCGAGGCCGAGGCTCCGGCCGCGTCCGCCCCGTCCCCGGAGTCGGCACCGTCGGCTCCTTCCCCGGAGTCGGCTCCTTCGGCGCCGTCCGCCGAGGAGGCACCCAAGGCCTGATCCAGGCCCATCGGAATCCCCGCGACCGGGGGTCCCAGCTCTCGCACCGAGCGCCCGCCGATCCGGCGGGCGCTCGGTGTTTCTGGTCGGTT
Source organism: Micropruina sp. (assembly GCF_047602385.1). Taxonomy (GTDB): domain Bacteria; phylum Actinomycetota; class Actinomycetes; order Propionibacteriales; family Propionibacteriaceae; genus Micropruina. Next base: position 606,411 of record NZ_JASGHL010000003.1, on the reverse strand, counting down.
CGCCGAGAAACAACCGTTTTCCGGACGCCTTCACGGCCTGGTCGCTCGGCCGCGGCGAACTGAGAGTTTTGGGTGGGTCGTCACCGGCGCATTCCGCTCAATTCTCGGCGGGAGTGGCGCGAGCCGTCGGGCCGGCCGGCCAATACGCGCGAAATGGCGCGGGCGGCTCTGGGGGACGACCAATACGGGGGAGGCCGCTGGCGTGGCGCGCGTCCGGGGCACGACAATGTGCTCGCTCGGGCCACCCTCGACCCGTGCTCACTCTCACCCCCATGGAGGCTTTCATGACCGAGCCGTATCTCGGCGAACTGCGTTGCTTCGGCTTCAACTACCCACCCCGTGGGTGGGCCTACTGCCAGGGCCAGCTACTGCCGATCGCCCAGAACACCGCACTGTTCTCCCTTCTCGGCACGATGTACGGCGGCAATGGCCAGACCACCTTCGGGCTGCCCGATCTGCGCGGCCGGGCACCGATCGGCTTCGGCCAGGGCCCCGGCCTCAGCCCGCGAGAACTCGGCGAGGTCGGCGGCGAGGAGCAGGTGACCCTGACCGCGGCGCAGATCCCGCCGCACACGCATACGGTGATGGGCGCTACCGATGCGAGCACCAAGAGCCCGACGAACGCAGTCCCGGGGGTTACCGCGGGCGGCTCGTCCTACAGCTCGACGCCATCGACTCCGATGAATGCCGGAATGATCCCGCCCAGCGGCGGCGGCAATCAGCCACACGACAATATGTCCCCGTACCTGGCGACGAATTGGTGCATCGCGCTGGAGGGGCTCTATCCGCCGCGCAGCTGAACCGGCCGAAGCGTCCGAACCCAAGGCGCCCGACGGGTTTCCGGCGCCGGGCGGATGCGGGACCGTCCGTCCGGCAAAGGAAATGGGCTCCCGGCGCGGGGAGCCCATTCCTAGGGACAGAACCTCGGGGGGAGTGAGGGCTGCCCGGCGTCCGGTCTTCTCGGGGGGAATGAGAGGCCGGCCCGCAGCGGCGTCGCCGCGGCGGAAGTTTTCAGAGCACCCGGCGGCAACTCCACGGCTTGAATCCGCGCTTCTCGTAGAGCCGGTTGGCTACGGTGATCTGCTCAGCCTTGGACGCCTTGTGCGGGTACTTGGCGAAGTGCTGCCCCTTCACCGAGCGCCAGGTCGCCAGGTTGAACTGCAGGCCGCCGTAGTAGCCGTTTCCGGTGTTGATGTGCCAACGGCCACCGGACTCGCATTTGGCGATCTTGTTCCATTTCGCCAACCGGGCCAGGTTGATCGCACGCTTGTCGTTGCTACCGACCAGCACCTTCTTGTTGATCACCTTCTTGGTGATCTTCTCCTTGATCACCACGGTGCTGGACTCGCCGTTGACCGTGGTGGTCAGGTAGGTCCGGATCGCTTTGCCGTTGCGGCCCTTCTTGACCACCTTCGAATCGCCCTTGTAGAGCTTCTTGGTGGCGGTCTTGATGGTGCTGTACTTCAGCGTCACCTTCTTGGTGGACGTCTTCGTGCTGACCACGTCCACCACCAGGTCGAGGCCGTCGCTGAGGGTGGTGGTGAGGCCGGGAGCCACCACGTCATCGGCATCCACCTCCAGCTTGAGCTGGGCGAGAGCGCCGGCGACGGTGTCGACCCCGTGCACCTCGACCGTCCGCGACACACCGCCGTACCGGAGGTTCAGTGTGACCGCTCCGGGTGTGGCCGCGGCGGCCGGTGCGATGGTCAGCCCGGCCAGCAGCAGCGTGCCGCACGCCGCAACGGCGGCACCCTTGATGGTGAACGACATCTACAAGCTCCTTCTGGTTGGACGCGACTCAGGCCGCGTGACGGCAGCCCCAGGGCTGCAGGCCGGCCTTGGCGTAGTACCGGTTGGCAACGGTGATCTGTTCGGCGCGGCTGGCCAGGTCGGCGCGCGGAGCGAAGTCGGCGCCGCCGTTCGCCCGCCAGGAGGCGTTGGCGAACTGCAGCCCGCCGTAGTAGCCGTTCCCGGTGTTGATGTTCCAGCGACCTCCGGACTCGCACTTGGCGATCCGGTCCCACATCGCGGCGCGGGCCAGGTTCAGCCGACCACCGCCGCCTCCACCGCCGCCGGTGCTGGCAGCGCGTTTGGTGCCGACGGTCACCTTCTGGCTGACCGGTGCGACGACCACCACTCGCTTGAGCACCTTCTTCGTGGCGTCGTCGCCGTTCACCGTGGTGTATTCGTAGGTGACGCTCGCCTTGCCGTTGCGACCGGCCTTGGTGACCTTGGTCTGGCCGATGTACATCGACGCGGACTTCGACCTCGCGGTGCTGAACTTCACCTTCTCGGTCACGGTCCGGGTCTGCACCTTGACCCGGTCCAGGACGATCTTCTGATCGTCGGAAACCACCGTGGCGAGGCCCGGCTTGAGCCGGTCGGTGCTGCCCACGGTGAGATTCCGCTCGGCCAGCAGATCGGCGACGGTCGCCGCGGTGGTGGTGAACCGCTCAGCCTTGCCGCCGACCTTCAGGGTGACCTGCTTGGGCGTCCGGACGTCCACGGTCAGGCCCTCGCGACCGATCCCGGCCGAGCGGGAGAGCGAGAACGCGGCGCCGTCCAGCCCGCGCAACTCCGCGGTGGCCAGGGCGCCGTCCAGGGTGGTGGCGGTGGTGTAGAACTCGGTCGGCTTGCCGTCGACCAGCAGCGTCACCTTGCGGGCGTACTGCACCTGAACGCTGCTGCCGTCGCTGACCGGGGAGTCGACCGAGGGGAAGACCAGGTCACGCGGCCCGACCTCGATGCCGTTGGACCGCAGCACGTCGCCGACGGTGCCGGCGTAGCTGGTGCTGGTCGAGGCCTGGCCATCGACGGAGAGGGTGACGGTCTTGTCGAGCGAGGTGGCGGCGATGCCGCCACCGGCGAGGACGACGGCGCCGGCGAGGGCGGTCAGTTTCCGGGACCAGATCACGGGTGTACAAGCTCCAGCTACTCGGGGATTGGGAGGCGTTCATAAGAACAACCTGAGAATGAGTGTGACTGAAGCTGAGAAATCGCGCAAATCTCTCAGAGACCGCTGGGAGTTGACGGGGTGGGTCCGGTAGTCAGCGCCGGGTCGGCGACCTGCGGCTGTCCGGTGGGTGGACATCCGGTGAGTGGGGACATCCGAGGGGTTCGGACGGCTACGGCCCAGCGCCCGTCCAGCGCTTCCCTACGTAGTTCGGGGAGCGCGGACGGGCTGGCCGAGGAAGAGCGAACGGCCCCCGGGGTGGTTACCCGGGGGCCGTTCGCTGCGTCGATCAAGGACGCGGCCGGTTCGTCAGAACAGGCCGGTGCTGGCCCGGCGAGCCTTGGTGAAGCGCTCGGTGACGTCGGTCCAGTTGACCACATTCCACCACGCCTTCACGTAGTCGCCCTTGACGTTGAGGTATTGCAGGTAGAAGGCGTGCTCCCACATATCCAGCTGCAGCACCGGCAGCTGGCCCACCGGCAGGTTGCCCTGCTGGTCGAACAGCTGGTTGATGTTCAGCCGCTTGCCCAGGGTGTCCCAGACCAGCACCGACCAGCCGGAGCCCTGCAGTCCATTGGCCACCTCGTTGAATTGCTTCTGGAAACCCTCGAACGAGCCGAAGAACTCGTCGATCGCGGCGGCGATCTCACCGTCGGGACGGCCGCCGCCGTCCGGCGACATGTTCTTCCAGAACACCGAGTGGTTGATGTGGCCGCCGAGGTGGAAGGCGAGATCCTTCTCGAGCTTGTTGATCGCGGCGAAGTCGCCGCTCTCGCGGGCTGCGGCCAGCTTCTCCAGCGCGGTGTTCGCACCGGCCACGTAGGCCGCGTGGTGCTTGTCGTGATGGAGCTGCATGATCTGCGCGGAGATGTGCGGCTCGAGTGCGCCGTAGTCGTAATCGAGGTCCGGCAGCGTGTACGTCATCGGTACTCCTTCGTAGGGGCTACTTGCTTGGGTCAACCCACCGTTCACGGCCCAGTATTCCCTGCCCGCCGGTTGGGCAAAACCTCTGGACGGGGGAGAGTGTCGGTGCCGGCCGATGAGGTCACCACCGATACCGGGACAGGTTCGACCGGTACGGACGTGGTTCCCAGGTCGCCGACGGTCGCGAAGTTGGCCCGCCGGGCGCTGCGTCGCAGCAGCCGCAGCAGGGGTGCGCCGACCAGCAGGATCACCGCAGCGTTGGTGAGCGCCCGGCCGAGGTTCCAGCCCATCGAGGTGGCCAGGTTGAACAGGACGAACCGGTGCAGGTTCTCGAGCGGGGACGCCGCCGGGTCGAACGAGAGCTGGGTGCCGTCACCGAGCGCGAACGGCCAGAACGAGAAGTCCATCAGCCACCCGTAGGCGAAGGCCGACACCATCCCGTAGCCGGCCAGCAGCACCAGTTCACCGCGTCCGGACGCCTTCGGCAGCCAGCCGGCGAACAGGCCGACGAAGCCGGCGGCCAGCATCTGGTAGGGCAGCCACGGCCCGACGCCGGACGTGATCAGCGCCGAGGTGAACAGGGTGACGGCACCGAGCGCGAAGCCGAACCCGGCGCCGAACACCCGGCCGGCCAGGATCAACAGGAAGAAGACCAGCTCGAAGCCGGCCGTGCCCGCGCTGAGCGGACGCAGGATGCTGCCGACCGCCGCCAGCACCCCGAGCATCGCCAGCGCCTTGACGTCCATGCTGCCGCCGGCGAGCTCGGCGAGCACGATCGCCAGCACCAGCGGAAGCGCCAGGGCGAAGACCATCGGCGCCTGCAGCGGGCTGGCGCTGCCCTCCGGGCGCAGGAAGAGCGGCCAGGCGAAGGCGACCGAGCCGGTCAGCACGGCGACGCTCAGCACGAGTGCCGACTGCCAGCGGGGCGGCCTCACCGCAGCGCCCGTCCGACATCGGCAGGGGTGAGCACGGCCGCCGGGGCGAACACCTTGGCCATCTGCGGGGCGTAGGCGGGGGAGGAGGTGAGCAGCTCGGCGGTGCCGCCGTCGGCGATCACCTCACCGTCGGCCATCAGCAGCAGCCGCCGGCTGGCCAGCGCGGCGAACTCGACGTCGTGGGTGCTCAGCGCCACGGCGATGCCGTCGGCGGCCAGCGCGTCCAGGATCTCGTGCAGTTGCGCCTTCGAGGCGTAGTCGAGGCCGCGGGTCGGTTCGTCGAGCAGCAGCACCGGGGCACGGGCGGCCAGCTGGATGGCCAGTACCAGGCCGAGACGCTGGCCCTCGGACAGATCGCGCGGGTCCCGTCCTGGCGGCAGGTCCAGACCCAGCCGGGCGATCAGGTCGCGGGTGGTGCCCGGTTCGGCGCCGCTTTCGCGGTCGGCCTGGGCGCACTCGGCGGCCACCGTCGGCAGGTACAGCAGATCGGACGCGGTCTGCGGCACCAGGGTGACCAGCCGGCGGGCTTCGGCAGCCGACAACCGCCGTGGGTCCTGGCCGTTGACGGTGATGGTTCCGGCGCTGCTCAGCGCGCCCTGCAACGCCCACAACAGCGACGATTTGCCGGCGCCGTTGCGGCCGAGGACTGCGGTCACCGTGCCGCCGTGCAGGTCGAGGCTCACCTCGTGGACGGCGGTGATGCTGCCGTAGCGCACCTCGATGTTCTGTGCGCTCAGCGCGACCGGACGCGGCATCGCCGGCGGCGCGGGGGCCGGGGCCACCGTGATTCCGGACGACTGGACCCGGCGGCGTGCCTCGCGCACGCTCAGCGGCACGGCCGGCCAGCCCAGGGTGCGGGCCAGCGCGGCCAGCGGCGGGACGACCGAGGCGCGGCCCAGGATCTCGGCCGGCGATCCGTACTCGGCGCTGCCGTCGCCGGGCAGCCAGATCATCGAGTCGGCCGCCTGCATCACCCGTTCCAGCCGATGCTCGGCCAGCACCACGGTGAGTCCGACCTCGTGCACCAGGGTGGTGATCGCTCCCAGCACGTCCTGGGCCGCGGTGGGGTCGAGCGCCGAGGTGGGCTCGTCGAGCACCAGCACCCGCGGTTGCGCGGCCAGCACCGCGGCGATCGCCACCCGCTGCTGCTGGCCGCCGGACAACTCCACCAACGGACGCCGGCGCAACTCGGCGATGCCCATCAGGTCGAGCGTCTCCTCGACCCGCTTGCGCATCGCGACCGGCTGGATCCCGAGTTGTTCCATGCCGTAGGCGACTTCGTCCTCGACGGTGTCGGTGACGAAGCCGCGCAGCGGATCCTGGCCCACGTAGCCGACCAGGTCGGCCAGCTCGCGCGGCCGGTGCCGGGCGGTGTCGCGTCCGGCCACCGTGACCCGCCCCTCCAGGGTGCCCCCGGTGAAGTGCGGCACCAGGCCGTTGATCGTCCCGAGCAGGGTCGACTTTCCGCTGCCGGTCGGTCCGACGACCAGGCACAGGTCACCTTCGGGAATCTCCAGGTTCGCCCCGGCGAGGGTGGGCCGGCCGGCTTCGGGGTACCGGACGGTGACGTCCTGCCAGCCGATCATCTGGCGTCCGGCAGTGCGGCGGCGGCGCGCAGCGTCCGGACCCGGGTGTCGGCGCGGGAGTCGCCGACCGGTCGGAACTGCGGCGGAACGGTGAGCGCCAGCGGCGCCAGGCAGAACGCCGCGGCGAGCAGCATCGGCATCGTCAGTTCCGGCCAGACCAGCGGATCGGTGGTCGGAAAGACGCTCTCGTAGCTGCTCTCCAGCCAGCCGAGGGTGAGTATGATCGCTGCCGCGCCGACGCCGGCGAGAGCGACCCCGGTGGATCGCCACGACCAGGGGTGCGGACGGTGGCTGGTCACCCGCAGGTTGCTGCCAGCGCGCCGCAATCCCCAGCCGGTACCCGCCATCCCGAGGATCAGCGCGACCGTGGCGGCCGCCCAGTACGGGGTGCTGAGCAGTAGGAACGCGCCGAAGACGGCCAGCAGCACCGAACCGACCATCAACGGCAGTGCCCCGGGTGCGGCCAGCCCACGGGTCCGGGCGAAGCCGCGCGCCTCCATCCCGGCTGCGAGCGCCATCGAGCGTTCGATCGCGTCGCCGAGGACGGGCAGGGCGATCCGCCCGAGCGCCCGCAGCCCGCGCACCGGATCGCCGCGCAGCCGGCGGGCCCGGCGCACCCGCAGCGCACTTTCGATCAGCTGGGGCGCCACGGTGAGTGCGATCACCACCGCGACGGACGCCTCGTACAGCGCCGCGGGAACCGATTTCAGCGCCTGGCGCGGATTGGCCAGCGCGTTCGCGGCGCCGATGCAGAGCAGCATCACGGCGAGCCGCAGCGCGTCGTAGAGGGTGTAGCTGAGAGCTTCGGCGGTGACCGTGCCGCCCAGCCGGATGCCGGCCGCCCAGTCCGGCAGCGGAACCTCGGGCAGGGTGAACAGCACGGTCTCGCCGCCGCTGCCGCCGATCACGATCTGGAAGAACACCCGCATGCCGATCACGAACAGCGACAACAGCAGGTAGGCGCGCACCGAGCGGGCCCAGGGCGCCGCCGTCCGCCGGATGATCACCACGACGATCACCGCCATCGCGATCAGTGCCAGCAGCAGCGGGTTGGTGGTGCCGCTGACGGCCAGCCCGGTGCCGATCGCCCAGCACCACCAGGCCCAGGGGTGGACGGGTCTCAGGACTTCCTGCCCTTCCACCACCAGCCGCCGAGGCCGGCCGCAGCGGCCAGCACGATGCCCACGGTGGTGATCAGGCCGACCGGCGAACCGGAGCCCGAGGCGTCCGCGGCCACCGGGGTCGATGCCGGAGCCGGCTGGGCCTGCGCGGTGTCGGTGCCGGCCGGCGGGGTCGTGGGCGGCGAGGTGCTCGGTTGTCCGGCGCGCCCGGACGGCGTGGAGGTCGGGGACGCCGTCGCCGTGGCGGTGCTGCTCGGCTTGGCGGTGCTGCTCGCCTTGGTCGTCGCCGACGCCTTGGTGCTCGCCTTGGGCTTGCTGCTGGCGGTCGCCTTCTTCGTGGCGCTCGGCTTCGGGCTCGGCTTGCTCGACTTGGACGGCTTCGGCGTCGGCTTCGGGGAGTTGGTGGCGGCGGGCGGCGCCGATCCCGGCGGGAGCTTTCCGTCGCTCAGCAACTGGTAGCGCCAACCCTCGGCGTTGCCGGCGGTCGGCTTGTAGCTGTTGGCGCCCAGATTGGAATAGCTCCAGCTGCCGTAGCTGCCGTTGGACGTCCGGGTCGCGTGCCAGTACGACCAGTAGGCCTTATTGATGTCGGGCTTGGCCGGCTTGCCGCTGATCTTGTCGACGAAGCCCTCGGTGATCGTGGGCGAGAAGCCCGCGCTGCGCAGGGCAGCCGAACCCGTGCCGAAGCTGGTCGCGCACCGGCTGGAGATACCACCCCCGAGGCTGCCGAAGTCGACCACTACCCATACCCCGCTGCAGGACGCCGCCTGCTGCGGCAGGGGGCCGGCCGACGCCGGCCCGACGGTGGCCGGTGCGACGCCGGCGGCGAGGATCGCCGCCAGCGCCGCCGTGGCGAGGATTCGCCTCACTTGCTCACCTTCGCGGTCGCCTTGGACGTCTTGCTCAGCGTCTCGTAGCCGCTCTTCGTTGCCGTGATCTTCACCGTGATGGTTTTGCCGGCGTCCGACTTGGTCAGCTTGTAGGTCGACTTCGTGGCCTTCGAAATGGCCTTGCCCGAGCGGTACCACCGGTAGCTGAAGGACGGCTGCGGATCCCAGCTACCCGCGGCCGCGGTCAGCGTCTTGCCGACCTTGGTGGTTCCGGAGATGGTCGGGGTCGCGGACGCGGCATAGCCCGACGGCGGGGTTGCGAGATCGGGTTGCGCCCCGTCGAGCCAGGGGCCATAGATCCAGCCCTCAGCGACCCCCTTCTTCGGCTCGGACTGCGACGCGCCGATCGGCGACTCCTGCCACGGGCCCCAGCTGCCGTCCGGCTTCTGCTCCGCGGTCCAGTAGCCCCAGAAGGTGTCGGCGGTCGAGGTGCAGGTGCCGGGGAAGCTCTGGATCCGGCACAGGAACGGGCCGAAGTTGGTCGGGGTGGTCTGGATGGAGAAGCCGGCGCTCTTCAGCGCGGCCAGCCCGTCGCCGTATTTGGTGGCGCACCGGACCGTGTCCTGGCTGTTGCCGCGGTCGACCACGACCCAGACGCCCGCGCACGAGGTGGTCGACTTGGGCAGCGACGGCGGGCTCGGGCATTTGCTGAGGTTGACCGACGCGTCCAGCAGCGACTTGCCGGTGATCAGGTAGAGGGCGTTCGCCGTGGCCATCACGTCGGACGGGGTGCCGTCGTCCAGGGAGTTCGGGAAGCCGCCGTCCGCGTTCTGCACGGTGGCCAGCCAGTCCTTGGCCTTGGTCACCTCCGAGCCGCTGCCCAGCGCCGAGCCGAGCAGTCCGGTGGAGTCGACCGGCGAGTAGTTCTCCCAATAGCCGGCCGGCTTCTGCTGAGACTTGGCCCAGGCCACGGCCTTGTTGAGCTGCGGATCCAGCTGGCCGAGCGACTTCAGTGCCACGATGCCCATCGCGGTGGTGTCGGGGTCTGCGTTGAAGGTGCCGGCCGGGAATTCGTAGCCGAAGGCGCCGTTCTCGCCCTGCTGGCTCAGCAGGTTGGTCAGCAACGTGACCGGAATCGTCGCACCGGCTCGCTGCAGCGCGATGATGCCGAGGCTCTGGCTGAAGGCCGACCTGTTCGGACCGACCTGGCCGCTCTTGGGCAGGCTCTTGGTGACCAGCGAGGTCAGGTTGTAGCCGGCGAATTTGCTCGGGTTCAGGCCGAGCGCCTTCACCGTGATCGCCATGTTGGCGGCCCGCGCCTGGTTGAGCTTCTTGCCCGGGTAGAGGTACGACTTCGCATTCTTCTCCACCTGCTTCACCAGCGTGCGGAGCGCGGGTGCGTAGGTGCAGGCGTTGTCGGTGGACGCCAGCCCGAGTGCGGCGGTCATCGCCGCACCCGCCCCGTCGCTGGTGCCGGGCAGGTTCCGGGCGATGAAGTTGGCGGCCTTGGTGGCGTTCGCCGCCGGTACCGCGGCCGCGGGCGGCGCGGCCTGGATCAGGCCGGTGAGGGCGAGGGCTGCTGTAGTCCCGACAGCAAGGGAGCGCCTCAGCGATGTGCGCATATGGATGGATCCTTTCGCACGGGCAGTCGCGCGAGGCCGGACCCGGGGTCCATCCGGCTCACCCGTATGCCACGACGGTTGACAGAGCCAGAACGTGTGCAGGCATTCCGACTTGGCCATCGCTGGCGTCACGGTTGCGGGTCAGTCCCGGATTCGCACCGGGTTCCCCTGCAGCGGTTCAGGTGGTCACAGACTAACCCACCACCGCCGTCCGGACGGACGCGTTGCGAAGTTCGCCCGGGACCCTCGCTCAGCTCTGGGTGTCCTCGGTGCCGCCGTCGGCTTTGGGCTTGCCGTTGTACATGATGTCGGAGACTTCCTTGGCGGTGTCGACCGCATCGGTGACCGCTTCCTTGACCGTCTCGACGGCGTCCTGGGCGGCCTCCTTGACGCTGCTGAGCTGATCCTGGACGGCATCGCCGCTGAGCTTGTGCTTGATGCCGTCGAACGCCTGCTGGCCCTTCTCCCGGGCGCCGGAGGCGAAGTCCTTGATATTGCCGCCGGCGTCGGTGGCGAAGTGCTTGATGTTCTCGCCCGCGGTGCTGGAGAAGCCTTTGATGTTCTCGCCCGCGTCGGCCGCGAGACCCTTGATGTTCTCGCCGGTCGCGCTGGAGAACTCACGCACATGGTCGAAGGCGTCCTCGGTGAACTCCCGAACCTGGCCACCGACGTCCTTGGCTTTCGCCACCAGGTCGTCCAGGAACTTGCCGGTGCCCGCAGCTTCCTCGTCAGCCATGCTGAAACTCCTCTCCCGCGCCGGCCAGACCGCCTGGCCTGGCGCCAACCCTATGGCTTAGCGCCGCCTGCGGACAGCCTGGCGGTCCGGGTCACCGCGAACACCCGGAAACCTTTGGCGCTCGCCGTCCGCGCGCAGGCCCAGCCCTGCTCGACCAGCCACCGCTGCAACGAGTCGGCGCCCAGGTTGCGGCCGACGACCAGTCGTGCCACGCCGTCGGGTTCGAGCCGCGGCAGCCAGGTCAGCAGCAGCTGGTGGAGGGCGTCCTTGCCGATCCGGATGGGTGGATTCGACCAGATCTCGGCGTAGCGGGCATCGGGGTCGGCGGCCTCCGGAAGCGCTGGACGCACCCGGTCGCCGACGCCGTGCGCGCGAGCATTGTCGGCGCACAGGGCGAGGGCCCGGGGATTGACGTCGACGGCGTCCACGATGGTGCGGGGGCAGGCGGTGGCCAGGGCGACAGCCAGCACGCCCCAGCCGCAGCCCAGGTCGAGCAGCCGGCTGGCGTCGGCCGGGGGCGTGGCGGAACGCAACAGGACGCCGGTGCCCAGGTCGAGGCCGTCCGCGGAGAAGACCTCGTTGGCGGTGGTGAAGCGCCAATCGGTGTCCCAGAACCGGACGTCGATCTGGCGCCGGCGCTCCGCGGACGAGGGCTGGCTGAAGTAGTGGCTCACTCCGGCGATCCCGGGCTGTCGGGCGAGTCCAGCGTGCGCCGGGCGCGGGCCTCGATCGCTCGCGTGGCCAGTTCGCGATCGCGCGGGTAGCCCACCTCTTCCAGGGTCAGGCCGCCCGGCGGCATCACCCGGATGTCGCCCACCCGCTCGCGCGCCGCCAGCAGCCCGACCAGCCAGTCCGGGTCACGGCGTCCGGTGCCGACCGCGACCAGGGCCCCGACCAGCGAGCGGACCATCGAGTGGCAGAAGGCATCCGCCTTCACGGTGATCTCGGCAACATCGCCCCAGGTGCGCCGGGCCGACAACTGCAGCAGGTTGCGGATCGTGGTGGCACCCTCGCGCTGCTTGCAGAACGCCGCGAAGTCGTGCAGCCCGCGCAGCCGCCCGGCGACCGCATTGATCTTCTGCAGGTCGAGTTCGGTGCGCAGCGGGGTGACGTGGATGCGCAGCAACGGGTCCGGGGTGCAGTCGGCGATCCGGTACACGTAGCGACGCCAGATCGCCGAGAACCGGGCGTCGAAACCGGCCGGCGCCAGGCTTACCCGGCGCACCACGACATCGGACGGCAGCACGTTGCGCAGCCGGTAGGTGAGTTCGGCGATCGTCGTCGCGACGTCGCCGGCGTCCGGAAGGTCGAGATGAGCGACCTGGCCACGGGCGTGCACCCCGGCGTCCGTGCGCCCGGCGCAGGTCAGGCTGACCGGCTCGCTGAGCCGGAGCACCCGCGGAATCCAGGCCTCCAGCTCCTCCTGCACGGTGCGCAGCCCGCGCTGGGCCGCCCAGCCGTGGAACTCACTGCCGTCATAGGCGATGTCGAGGCGCAGCCTCACCGCCGTCCCCCTTCTCGGATGCCGTAACACAGGTCGTAGATGGTCCGCCCGGCTGCGATTCCCTTGGCCTCGTACCTGCTCCGCGGACGATCCTCCCACCGGGGTGCCCAACCGTCATAGCGATTCACCAGCGCCGGATGGTCATCGAGCACCTCGCGCATCGCCAGGGCGTAGTCCGCCCAGTCGGTGGCCAGCCGCCAGACACCGCCGTCCGACAGCTTGGCGGCTACCAGGTCGGCGAACGGACGCGACACCAGCCGTCGCTTGTGGTGCCGCTTCTTGTGCCACGGGTCCGGGAAGAAGGTCCACAGCTCGGTCAGCGAGCCGTCCGGGACGAGGGTGCCCAAGGCGTCCACGCCGTTGGCGACGACCACCCGGACGTTGTTCACGCCGGCCCGGGCGCACTTGGACAGCGTGCTGGCCACGGCCGGTTCGAACACCTCGAAGGCCAGGTAGTTGAGGTCCGGGTGCTTGGCGGCGACCGTCGAGATCACGTCCCCGGTACCGCCGCCGATCTCGACCACCAGCGGGGCCGGCCGGCCGAAGGCGTCCGGCCAGTCGATCTCGGCGTCCGCGGCGACCGAGGTGTCGGTGTCCCGGGCGGGCACCCGGATCACCCGGTCGGATTGCTCGCGCCAGGCCTTCTGCTGGCTGGCATTCATCCGCGAGCTGCGCCGGACGAAGGAAACGACCTCGCGATGGACCCGTGGGTGTGCCGTTGCCATGCGGTCAGGTTATCGGCGGCTCGTTGGCCGCCCGCCTCACGTCCGCCCGCCTCTCGTCCGCCCGCCGTCCGAACCGCTGTCTCCCGGCGGGGCGGCCCATCCCGGACTCGTCCCTGAGCTGTCCCCGTGGCGTCGGTCCGGCGGGATCGCGGCGGGCAGACTGGAGCGGTGGCGCAGGGGCGCCCGACGAAAGGCACTCACTTCATGCGCACTCTCTTGAACCTCATCTGGCTGATCTTCGGCGGTCTCTGGCTCGCCATCGGCTACTTCTTCTTCGGCCTGCTGGCCTGCATCTTCATCATCACCATTCCGTTCGGCGTCGCCTCGATGCGGATGGCCGCCTACGCTTTGTGGCCGTTCGGCAAGACCATCGTCGCCAAGCCGTCCGCCGGTGTCGGCTCGGCCCTCGGCAACATCATCTGGTTCCTGGTCGCGGGCCTTTGGCTGGCCATCGGCCACCTGACCACCGCAGCCGCCCAGGCGATCACCATCATCGGCATCCCGCTGGCGATCGCGAACATCAAGATGATCCCGGTCACCTGCGTGCCGCTCGGCAAGGAGATCGTGGACGCCGACCGCGTCCCCTACGGCAGCCGTCCGGTCTATTCGTTCTGACCGAACCCCATCGCTCTGGGCATCCTCGGGGGCCGAACACGAGATCTCTGCACTCAACAAGCTACTGCCGCCGTGGCGAGGCTGGATGGCCTCGTTGAGTGCAGAGATTTCGTGTGGCGCTCACAAAACGGGGTCCGAAAAGTGCTTTCTCTTGTATGGAGCGAATTTTCGAACTTCTCAGGGCGGAGCACGGCGTGCTGTCGCGACGCCGGCACGCCTCGATTGCCGGTCAACTCGACTGGGCGGTCAAGCAACGGCACCTGAAAGCCATCCTTCCCGGCATCTACACCACCCACGACCCGACCTGGGAGGCGCAGATCCGGGCCGTCGGCGCCTTCCGCCCGGACTGTGTCATCACCGGGGCCGCGGCCGCGATGCTGTTGTGGTGGCCCGAATGTCCCATCGACTCGGTCTCGGTGGCTGTGCCGGACGGTGTGTGTCAGCCCTACTCAGGTTTCAATTGGGAACGCCGCAGCGTCGCCCCCGATCTCATCGTGGAACGTGACGAACTCCGGATCGCCTGCCCCGAGTTGTCTGTGCTCGACCTGATCCCGGTTCTCGGTGGACGGGTGATCGATGAGGGCCTGCGGCGCGGGGCGGTCACCCTGCAGGGCCTATGGGATGCCTTCGAACTGACTCGGCGCCGTCGCGGGAACGCGCTGCGCCGTGAGTTGCTCCACGACTCACGGGATGAGCCCTGGTCGGAGGCCGAGCGCACGGCGCACCGGCTGCTCAGGGCCGCTGGGATTGTCGGATGGCGGACGAACTACCGGATCACGATCGGCGATGCGGTCTTCTTCGTCGACATCGCCTTCCCGGCACTCCGGCTGGTCATTGAGATCGACGGGTGGGAGTTTCATGGCACCCGGGCAGCCTTCACCCGTGACCGCTGGCGCTACGCACGGCTCGGCGCCGCCACCTGGACGGTGCTGCCGTTCGCGGCCGAGGCTCTGGACGATCCGGACGAGTTCATCGCCGTGGTACGCACAGCGATGCAGAACCTCGTCGCCTGACCGACCAACACGAAATCTCTGCACTCAACGAGCTACCGCCGCCTTGGCGAGCGTGGACTGTTCCGTTGAGTGCAGAGATTTCGTGTTGGGTGGCTGCGAACTACTTGCGAAACTTGGCGAGCAGTTGGCCGGGGAGCAACTCGTAGCCGTGGAACTCGCGGGTGAAGGTGCCCGAGCCGTGGCCGATGCCGCGCAGATCGATCGCGTAACGGGCAAGCTCGGCCTGCGGCACCAGGGCTCGCACCACCGCCTTGCCGTCGACCGCATCCGAGCCGAGCAGTTGCCCGCGGCGTCCGGACAGATCGGTCATCACCGCGCCCAGGTACTCATCGCCGACGGTGACCGTGACCAGGTCGAGCGGCTCGAGCAGGGCGACCGCGCCGTCGGACGCCGCCGCCTCCTTGATCGCCAGCGCACCGGCCATCTGGAAGGCCATGTCGGAGGAATCCACCGAGTGCGCCTTGCCGTCGTACAGCGTCACCCGGACGTCGACCATCGGGTAACCGGCGAACACGCCCTTGTCGAGCTGGTTGCGGATGCCCTTCTCGACGGACGGGATGAACTGCCGGGGGACCGCGCCGCCGACCACCTTGTCGACGAACTCGAAGCCGGCGCCCCGCTCCAGCGGCTCGACCTCGATGTTGCAGACGGCGTACTGGCCGTGGCCCCCGGACTGCTTGACGTGCCGGCCGAGCGCGGTGGCCTTCGCGGTGAAGGTCTCCCGCATCGGGATCTTCAACTCCTCCTGCTCGACCCGGACCTGGTAGCGCTCCACCAGCCGGCCGAGCAGCAGATCGGCGTGCGCCTGTCCGGTGGTCCACAGCACCAGTTGGTCGCCGGCGCCCCGGTCGAGCCGGACGCCGGAGTCCTCGACGGCGAGCCGCTGCAGGGCGCCGGCCAGCTTGTCCTCGTCGTTGCGGGTGGCGGCCCGAATGGCCAGCGGCAGCAGCGGATCGGGCAGCGGCCAGGACTCGACCACGCCGGGCCGTTCCTTCGCCGACAGGGTGTCGCCGGTCTCGGCGGTGCTGAGCTTGGGCAGCAGCACGATCTCGCCGGCGATGGCCCGCTGCCGCGGGTTCAGTTCGGTGCCCACCGCACCCTGGATCAGGCCGATCCGTTCCTCGTTGTCGTGGTCGGGATGAGCGTTGTCGTCATGGCCGAGCACCCAGGAGCGATGCCCGGAGACGTGCACGATGTCGTCGGTGGTCAGGGTGCCGGAGAACACCCGCACCATGGACAGCCGCCCTGCGAACGGGTCGGTGGTGGTCCGGATCACCTGCGCCACCAGCGGGGACGCCGGGTCGGAGTCGGTCTGCGGCAGCACCTCGCCGTCGGTGGTGGTCAGCGCCGGATTCGGGTGCAGGCCGGGGGTGGGGAAGCCGTGCTCGACCAGCGCCAGCAGTTCTTCGATGCCGACCCCGGTGCCGGTCTGTACCGGGAGCACCGGAAACAGGTTGGCGGTGGCGACGGCCGTCATCAGGTCGTCGAGCAGATCGGCCAGGTCGAGGTGCTCGTCGTCCTCCAAGTAGCGGTCCATCAGGCCCTCGTCCTCGGCCTCGGCGATGATCGACTCGATCAGTGGGCCGCGGTAGATCTCGACCTGGTCGTCATGGGCGTTCAGCGTCCGCACCACCCGTTCGCCGCCGGAGTAGTCGTGCTCTTCCAGGGTGAGCAGGCCGATGTTGCCGACCACCTGCCCGGGACCGGCGAAGGTCGGCACATGGGTCGGCCGGACGCCGTCGCCGAACAGTTCCTGGCACTCGGCGACCGAGGTGTCGAAGTCGGCGTGGCCGGCGTCCAGCTTGGTGAGCACGATGACCCGCGGCAGGTTGGCGTCGCGGCATTCCTCCCACAGCGCCCGGGCCGCGCCGTCGATGCCGTCGGCGGCGGAGATCACGAAGATGGCGGCGTCCGCGGCCCTGATGCCGGCCCGCAGCTCGCCGACGAAGTCGGGGTGACCGGGGGCGTCCAGCAGGTTGACGATCGTGTCGCCGGTGACGAACGAGGCGAGGAACAGCTGGGACGCCCGCTCGGCGTCCTCCTTCTCGCCGCGGTAACCCGGCACCCGGGCCTTCAGCAGCTGCTCGAACAGTGACGTCTTTCCCGACCCCGCGTTCCCGATCAGGACGACGTTGCGGACATCGTCCGGGCTGGTCAGCTGGATGGCGGTCGCGTTCACCTTCGAACTCATGAACCTACCTAACACCCGGCTTGGGGGGCCTGCAACGGCAACCGCGAAACCCGTCCCCGCTCGTCTAGGGTGTGAGTACGCACCCCGATGTGGAGGCACCCGGATGGATATCGTGTTGGCGCTCTTGCGCACCTTGATCTTCGTGGTGGCCACGGTCGCGGCCACCGTCTACATCGGACGCCGGATCGGCCGCGGCCGGCCGTTGCTGTGGACCGGAACCACCTTGCTGGCGCTGCACTGGCTGGTCGGCTTCGGCTGGACCACCTACCAGGCGGGTTCGCCGAACGCCGCCGGGGACGTCGCCGGCTGGGTGACCTGGTCGGGCCACCTGCTGCCGTTCCTGGCCGCGCTGGCCTACATCTGGGGGATCGGCCAGTCGGCCGGTTTCCCGGCCCGGGCGCAGGCGGGTGCGGCCCCGTCCGCGCAGGCTCCCGCCGGCCCGTCGGCCGTACCCGATCCGCTGCACGAAGGGTCTGTCTCGGGGCGGTTGGATCCCGCACCGGGTGCCGTGCCAAGCGGCGGGCCGGCTGTGGTGAGCCCGAGTTCTTCCCGTTCCTCCGGCGCACCCGGCGCCCGGACGCCGTCGCAGCCGCCGCGAGCCAAGCAGGCCCGTCCCCCGGGACTCGGCGTCCCGCATGCGGTGCCGGTGGTGATGACCCCGTCCACTGGACGGCGGGTGCCGCCCGACCCCGACCCGGTGGTCGACCTGGGGCCGGGGGACAGCGCCCGACCCGCGGGCGGCCTGGGTCTCCCGGCCACCAGCGCCGCTGGGACCGGGCCGGTTGCGCCAGCGAGTTCACCAGACGACAACGCCCCGGACCCCAAGGGCCACTAGGAATCTTCCGCTTCGTTGGTCGAGCATGCCTCTTTCCCGGTCGAGGTTGTCGAGACCCGAATCGGTGCACTCTGTCGGTCGAGCATGTCGACACCAAGTCTGTGCACTCTGTCGGTCGAGCATGTCGACACCAAGTCTGTGCACTCTGTCGGTCGAGCATGTGGTGACCAGATCGGTGCGCTCCGTCGGTCGAGCTTGTCGAGACCTAATCGGTGCGCTCCGGCGGGGTTTCGACAAGCTCAACCAACGGTGGTCAGGTTCTGCTTACGCAACGCTGAAGCGGTGGTGGGGGATGGGCGCGGCAGGTAGGTGGGCGTCTGGAGGCACGCGTCAGCGGGCCGTAAGGGGGCGGCGCGGCCATCCCCCACCACCGCGGCAAGGGAGGCGACCAAGCCAACCGCGGCAACCAAGCCAACCGCGGCAGCCAAGCCCACCGCGGCAACCAAGAACTCAGATGTCGATCGGGATCACCGCGCCGACCACCTGACCCCGGCCGTAGACCGGGGCGTCCATCATCCGGGTGCGCAGCTTCGCGTCGCCCAGCCACAGCCGGCGCAGCACCGCCCCCATCACCACCGGACGGGCCCGGATTCCGCCGTCGGCGATCTTGATCGCGATCCCGCGGCCGTCCGGGAGACCGGCCGCGTAGACGCCCTCGGCGCCGTCCTTGGCGATCATGCCCGGGACTCCGCGGATCAGGTCGGTGACGTCGCGTCCGGTGCCGCCGACCAGTTCCGGATGGCTGCGGATCGCGTCCGCCACCTCCTTCTCGGCGCCGCCGGTGGCGGCCGCCATGGTGCCGAACATCCTGGCCAGGCCGACCAGGCTGACCGCCAGGGCGGGCGCGCCGCAGCCGTCGATCGACGTCCAGGAGACGCGGGCGCCGAGGCTGCGGACCGTCTCGATCACCGCCTGCTGGGCGGCGTGCCCGCGGTTCAGGTAGGTGTCCCGGCGCCAGTCGTTGAGCACCGAGGTCGCCAGCATCGCCGCATGCTTGCCGGAACAGTTCTGGGCCAGCGAGGACGGCGCGCGGCCGGCGGCGATCCACTCGTTGCGCTGCGCGTCCATCAGCGGAAGGTCGGGAGTGTTGCGCAGGTCGGACTCCTCCAGCCCCGCGCCGTGCAGCAGGTCGAGCACCGTCTGCAGATGCATCGGCTCGCCGCTGTGGCTGGCGCAGGCCACCGCCAGCTGGTCGGGCGGCACGTCCAGCCCACAGCGCACCATGGCCAGCGCCTGGATCGGTTTCAGCGATGAGCGCGGCAGGATGTCGCTGGAGTAGTCCCCCTTGGCGTAGGAAACCGAGCCGTCCGCGCGGGTGACGACGATGATGCCGCGATGCGCGGACTCGACGAAACCGTTGCGGACGACCTGCGCCACCACCGGGGGATCGCCGAGATTGACCACGCCCGGAGTGTAGTGGCGCGTCGGCGACCCCGGGGAGGTCAGTTGGGCGTCCGCGGTCGCCCGCCCATCACCAGCTTGAGCGCCACGAACCGGACGGCGGTGGCGACCGCGTTCGCGACGGCCGGGACGGCCAGCTCGACCCAGTGCGCGGCGTCCGGGACGGCCAGGTGCAGCAGGGCGAGCGAGCCGCTGGTCAGGCCGAGCGCGACCGCGAAGGCGAGCAGGCCGGTGGCGTGATGGGTGAGCAGGCCGTCGGAGCCGCGGACGCCGAAGGTGACGATCCGGTTGGCCGCGGTGTTGGCGACCGCGGTCACCGCCAAGGCCAGCAGGTTCGCCGCCTGGGCGTCCAGCAGCGTGCGCAACAGCAGGTACAGCACCGCATAAGCCAGGGTGGACGCCACCCCGATCGCCGCGAACCGCACCACCTGGCCGAACAGGCCGGACGGCACCCCCGGCACCGCGCCGACCGGGCGCCTGGCCAGTTCGGCGCGCACGGCGCCGATCGGGATCCGTCCGGTGCTCAACCCGCGGAGCAGCCGCCAAACCCCGCGGAGGTCCTCGGTGGCGGTGGCGGCGATGTCGACGGTGGTGCCCGGGTCGTCGGTCCAGTCGACCGGAACCTCGTGGATCCGCAACCCGGCCCGCTGCGCCAGCACCAGCAGCTCGGTGTCGAAGAACCAGTTGGTGTCCTCGACCAGTGGCAGCAGCCGCTGTGCCACGTCCGCCCGCATCGCCTTGAACCCGCACTGGGCGTCGCTGAACGAGACCCGCAGCGTGCCGCGCAGGATCAGGTTGTAGGTCCGCGAGATGAACTCCCGCTTCGGTCCCCGGACGACCCGCGCACTGCGGGCCAGCCGGGTGCCGATCGCGACGTCCGAATGCCCACTGACCAGGGGTGCCAGTAGCGGCAGCAGCGCGTTCAGGTCGGTGGAGAGGTCGACGTCCATGTAGGCGACCACGTCGGCGTCGCTGGCCAGCCAGGTCTGCTTCAGGGCCCGGCCGCGGCCCTTTGCGTCCAGGTGGACGACGCGGACGCCGTCCAGTTCGGCGGACAGCCGCTGGGCGATCGCCAGGGTGTCGTCGGTGGACGCGTTGTCGGCGATGGTGACCCGGTGCCGGTAGGGCAGGGCGTCGTCGAGGAACGCCGCCAGCCGGCGGATCGAACGCTCCAGGTCGGCCGCCTCGTTGTACACCGGGATGACGATCTCGACGCTGGCCTGCCGGACGGGCCGGACCCGCCGTCCCCGGGTGTCTTCGACCAGGGTCATCGCGGCGCTCACTTTGCCACCGTCAGGTCGTACACCGTGGTGTTGCCGATGGTGGTCGCGGTGTAGTTCTGCTGCACCCAGCTGGCGATCTCGGACGCCGCCCGGCTGCCGCCGTTCTGGCCACCGAAGTTGCCGCCGCCGATGAAGTAGTGCACCTTGCCCTGCGCCACCCACTCCTGGAACTGGGCCAGGGTCGGGGACGGGTCGGAGCCGTTGAAGCCGCCCATCGCCATCACCGGGTAGCCGCTGGCCAGCTGATAGCTGGCTGCGCTCTGGGCGCCGGTGGTGGCCGCCACCCAGGTGTAGTCGGACGCGTTCGCCTGCAGCGCGGCGAGCAGTTCGGCCGAGACCGACGCGCCGTTGAGCAGGGCGCCAGCACCGCCGCCGCGGCCGCCGCCGTCCCTACCCGTGGAGGTCGTGCCACCCGGCTGATTCTGCGTGCCGCCGGGCGCCAGTCCCGGTTGACCCTGACCGGCCTGGCCTTGACCGGTCTGGCCTTGACCGGTGCCGCCCGGACGTCCCATGCCGCCACCCGGGCCGCCGTTGCCGCCCGACAGCCCGGTGCGGGCCGGTCCCGCGGTGACGATCGAACCGGTGTGCGGAGTGGCCGCGGTGTTCACCGAGTAGGCGGCCGGTCCGGCCAGTCCCGCGATGATGGCGGCGGAGATCGCCGCCGTCTGCAGTGCCCGCACCACGGCACGCCCGAACAGGAACACCGCCGCGCAGCCGACCAGCACCGCCGCCGCGGCGATCGAGATCCACAGATAGATCCCGCCGGCGACCGACGCCAGCGCGACTCCCCAGACGCCGGTGGACACCGCGGCCACCGCCAACGCAGCCCGTCCCAGCCAGGTCCGGCGATGCGTCCAGGCCACCATCCCGCCGAGCGCGAGGGTGCCGCCGATCGCGGGTGCCAGCGCCACCGTGTAGTAGTCGTGGTAGATGCCGGCCATGAAGCTGAAGACCAGCGTGTTGATCACCAGCCAGCTGCCGAACAGCACCAGGGCGGCCGTGGTCCGGGTGCGGTGGGTCTCGGCGCCGGTCCGGAAGGTGGTCGCCCAGCCGCGGCGTCCGAGCAACAGCAGTGCGGCCAGGCCGAGCAGCAACGCCGTCGGGATCTGCCACGACACCATCTCGCCCGACACGGTGGTGAACATCCGCAGCAGGCCGATCTGGCCCCAGCGTCCGGACGCGTTGCCGACCGACCCGGTCTCGTTTCCGTTCAGCCGGCCCAGCCCGTTGTAGCCGAAGGTCAGCTCCAGGATCGAGTTGCTCTGCGAGCCGCCGATGTAGGGACGCCATGACTCCGGCACCAGTTCGACGATCGCCACCCACCAGCCGAAGGCCAGCACCATCGCGCCGAACGCGGTGAGCAGGTCGACGATCTTCTTCCGCCAGGGTGCCGGAGCGCCGACCGCGTAGGCCAGCAGCAGTGACGGCAGGATCACGAACGCCTGCAGCATCTTGGCCAGGAAACCCAGCCCGACCAGCGCACCCGCTGCCGCCAACCGCCACCGGGACGCCGTCTCGGCAGCGCGCAGGGTCAGCGCCGCCGCGGCCACGTAGCAGAACACCATCAGGGCGTCCGGGTTGTTGAACCGGAACATCAGCGTCGCCGCCGGGGTCAGCGCGAAGGCCAGCGCCGCCACGATGCCGGCCCAGTGCGCCCGGCAGGCCGAACCGCCCCGCGCCAGCGAGCGCCGCACCGTGCCGTACAGGATCCAGGCGGACGCCACCCCGAGCAGCGCCTGCGGCAGCAGGATGCTCCATGAACTGAGCCCGAAAGTGCGAGCCGACAGCTCCATCAGCCACAGCGAGGCGGGGGTCTTGTCGACGGTGATCGAGTTGCCGGCGTCCAGCGAGCCGTAGAAGAACGCCGTCCAGGACTGGGTGCCCGCTTGGACGGCAGCGGAGTAGAACGAGTTCGCCCAGCCGGAGGCGGCCAGATTCCAGGTGTAGAGCGCGGCCACCGCGAGCAGGGTGAGAGCCAGCGACCCGCGTCTGACCAGCGGCGATAGGTGCTTGGAAGTCAGGCCCACTGAGCCGGCCGGCGTCGCGGCGGCCACGGGACCAAGGGTTGTCGTTGTCATGGCCACCACGCTCGGTCACGGCGCTGTTGCGCCTCTGAGGGGTGCCTGTGGGGCGCTTGTGAGGCAAGAAGCTCGACTGCCGTTGGTCGAGCTTGTCGAGACCTCGGGCAAGGGCTGTTGGGAGTGGTTTCGACAAGCTCAACCAACGGTGGGAGCGCCAGACGACACCTCTCTAAATCGCTCGCCCATCTATGTTGCGCGTCTTACTAGATAGTCGTACCATCTACCTATGACCGCGAGCGGATGGCCCACCGAGTGGCTCAGGGGAGCACTGGAGATGTGTGCCCTGGCTGTCATCGCCCGAGGCGAGACCTACGGCTATGCGATCGCCAGCAAACTTGCCGACGCGGGCCTCGGCGTGGTGAAGGGCGGAACCCTCTACCCGCTGCTGGCCCGCTTCGAACAGGCCGGACTGGTCCGGGTCGACTGGCGCGCCGGTGCGTCCGGTCCGGGGCGCAAGTACTACGCGCTCACCGACGCCGGGCTGCAGGAACTGAACCGGCGCCGGGCGCAGTGGCGGGCATTCGCCGGCATCGTCCATGCCATCGTCAACGAGAAGGAGAGTGTCCATGACTGAGATCCGAGGGGCCGTCGCACCCCACGTGGAACCCGACTGGGTGGAAGCAATGCTGCTCGAGCTACGGCTGGCAGGGCGTGTCGGGGGAGCGGATCGGTGCCGCTCTGGCCGAGGTCGAGGCGCATGTCGTCGACAGTGGTCAGAACGCCGACGAGGCGTTCGGCGACCCGGTCGAGTACGCCCGCTCGCTCGGCCTGACGCCGGAGCCGGAGCAGTCGCGGGCGGCGACCCTGAAGGCGGTCGCGCCCACCCTGATCCAGCTGTTCGGCCTGATCGCGGTCATCGCGACCGTGCCGTGGAGTGCCGACGCGGTCGGCGTCACGACGACCCTGCTCACCGGCCTGGCCGTGGCGGCGTTGCTCCCGGTGGTCGTGGTCGCCCTCGGCGACCGGGTGCTGCGGGCGATCGTCGAGCGTCCGGTGGTGGTGTTCGGCGTCACCATGCTCGGTCTGGGTGCGCTGGCCGCCGGTCTGGTCGCGGCCGGGCGGCTCGGTCTGGATCGGACCGTGGTCGAACTGCCCCGCCCGGCGACGGCGCTGATCGGACTGGTCGCCCTGGCGATCGGTACCTGGATGGCGGTCCGGGCCGGGGCCGCCGAGCCAGATGTGGTCAGTTCGCCCGTACCGGGTAGTCGGCTGCCCCGGCCCGGCGTCCGGCATTGGGTCTGGACGGCCCTGCCGATCCCGGCGGCGACCCTGCTGCTGGCGGTCCTGCTCTGGCTGATCTGAGGCGTCCGAGGCCATCCGCCGGGCTCGTTTTGACCCACCCCCGGACGGCCGGGTAACCTAAATCGCTGTTGCGCTGTGGTCTGCCTGAGCAGATCCCGCACTGCCGACAGAACAGCTACCTATGGAAGTGGTCCACGAGCGTGTCTACGTACAGCCCCAAGTCGGGTGAAATCACCCGGAACTGGCATGTGATCGATGCCTCCGATGTCGTTCTCGGACGGCTCGCGGTCACCGCCGCCACGCTCCTGCGCGGCAAGCACAAGTCGCAGTTCGCGCCGCACGTGGACACCGGCGACTTCGTGGTCGTGGTGAACGCCTCCAAGATCGCCCTGACCGGCAACAAGCGGACGGCCAAGCTGGCGCACCGGCACTCCGGTCGTCCCGGCGGTCTGAAGTCGGTGCCCTACGGCGAGTTGCTGGCCAACGATCCGCGGCACGCGGTCGAGCGCGCGGTCTGGGGCATGCTGCCCAAGAACAAGCTGAGCCGCCAGCTGATCCGCAAGCTCAAGGTGTACGCGGGTCCCGAGCACCCGCACAGCGCCCAGCAGCCGCAGCCCTACCAGATCACCCAGATCGCTCAGTGAGAGCCGAAGGAAGCACCGTGACCGAGACCGTGGAGACCACCGAGGAGCTCACCCCGTTCACCGAGGGTGAGCGCGAGATCGCCTACCGCGCCGAAGCCGCGCCGAGTTCGGCCGCGCCGGGCGAGCGCCCGGCCGTGGTCGCCCCGGCCGACGCCACCGGTCGCCGCAAGGAGGCCATCGCCCGCGTCCGGCTCACCCCGGGCAGCGGCCAGTGGAAGATCAACGGCCGTTCGCTGGAGGAGTACTTCCCGAACAAGCTCCACCAGCAGACCGTCAACGAGCCCTTCGAGACCGCCGCGGTCGCCGGCTCCTACGACGTGATCGCCAAGATCGTCGGCGGCGGCGTCACCGGCCAGGCCGGTGCGCTGCGGCTCGGCATCGCCCGCGCTCTCAACGCCGTCGACGCCGAGGCGTCCCGCCCGGCGCTGAAGAAGGCCGGCCTGCTGACGCGTGACGCCCGCGTCAAGGAGCGCAAGAAGGCCGGACTCAAGAAGGCCCGCAAGGCTCCGCAGTACAGCAAGCGCTGATCGCGGCGTGGCAAGGCTTTTCGGCACCGATGGGGTGCGGGGACGAGCCAACGCCGAGCTGACCGCCGAATTGGCCCTCGACCTCGCCGTCGCCGCCGCCCACGTGCTGGGCGAGGCAGGCGTGTTCGAGGGCCGTCGGCCGTTCGCGGTCGTCGGCCGGGACACCCGGGCGTCCGGGGAGTTCCTGGAGGCCGCGGTGGTCGCCGGACTGGCTTCGGCCGGGGTGGACGTGATCCGGCTTGGCGTGGTGCCGACCCCCGGGGTCGCCTATCTCACCGGGGCGCTCAACGCCGACCTGGGCGTCATGCTCTCGGCCAGCCACAACCCGATGCCCGACAACGGGATCAAATTCTTCTCCCGCGGTGGCGTCAAGCTCGACGACGCCGTCGAGGACGCCATCGAGCAGCGGCTCGGCGAGTCCTGGACCCGGCCCACCGGCGCCGACGTCGGACGCGTCCGCGACGACCTGGGTGCCGTCGAGGGCTATATCGCCCACCTCGTCTCCAGTCTCGGCGAGCATGCCTCGCTGGCCCCGCTGAGGGTGGTCATCGACACTGCCAACGGTGCCGCGTCGCTGACCGCGCTGGCCGCCTTCGACGCCCAGGGCGCGCAGGTCGTGCCCCTGCACGCCGCGCCCGACGGGCTGAACATCAACGACAACTGCGGCTCGACCCACCTGGAGTCGCTGCAGGCGGCCGTGATCGAACACGGGGCCGACCTCGGCATCGCCCTGGACGGCGACGCCGACCGCTGCCTCGCGGTGGACGCTGCCGGCGAGGTCGTGGACGGCGACCAGATCCTGGCCATCCTGGCGCTGGCGATGAAAGAGGACCGAGCGCTGCACAGCGACACCGTGGTCGCCACGGTGATGAGCAACCTGGGTTTCATCATCGCCATGCGCTCCCACGGCGTCCGGGTCGACCAGGCCAAGGTCGGCGACCGCTATGTGCTCGAATCGATGAACGCCAACGGGTTCACTCTGGGCGGCGAGCAGTCCGGGCACGTGATCATGAGCGAATTCGCGACCACCGGCGACGGCGTGCTGACCGCGCTGCACCTGGCCGCGCGGATGGCCCGGACCGGCAAGTCGCTCGCCGAGCTGGCCTCGGTGATGACCCGCCTGCCTCAGGTGATGATCAACGTGCCGAACGTGAATAAGGTCCGCGCCGGCCTCGATCCGGTGCTGCAGCAGGCGGTCACCGCCGCCGGTCGCGAGTTGGGCGAGAGCGGACGGGTGCTGCTGCGGCCCTCAGGCACCGAACCGCTGGTCCGGGTGATGGTCGAAGCGGCCAGCCACGAGCAGGCCCAGCAGATCGCCGAACGCCTGGTCGGCGTGGTCCGGGATCGCCTCGGGCTCTAGACCGGAAGCTTCTGCGGCCACCACCGGCCGTAACGAAGCCTTTACGGCGGATGCCGGGAATGTCTGCAAAAGTGCTTGCCAGTAGCCCTGGGTGACTGGCAGGGTGCCTGGAATCGGGAGCACGCCCCCAGCCATCATGGTTCCGCGGCTGGATCGGCCGCCTCCGGATCCGGGTTCTTGTCCGAGAAATGGATGCACATGACAGATA
Organism: Micropruina sp.; assembly: GCF_047602385.1. GTDB lineage: Bacteria > Actinomycetota > Actinomycetes > Propionibacteriales > Propionibacteriaceae > Micropruina. The sequence continues at coordinate 580,075 of NZ_JASGHL010000003.1, read as the reverse complement.
CCAAATCCCCCCAGCTGTCGGCGCTGGACGCCGAACAGGTCGGTTACAAACAAACCCTCGGACGCCGCCACGTCCAGATGATCGCGATCGGCGGCGCCATCGGCACCGGCCTGTTCCTGGGCTCGGCGTCGCGACTGCACAACACCGGCCCGGCCCTGGTGCTCAGCTACGCACTGGTCGGCCTGATCGCCTACTTCCTGATGCGAGCGCTCGGCGAGCTGGTGCTGCACCGGCCCACCTCGGGTGCGTTCGTGTCGTACATGCGTGAGTTCTTCGGCGAGAAGTGGGCCTTCACCACCGGTTGGATCTACTGGATGAACTGGGTGCTGACCGGCGTCGCGGATCTCTCCGCGGTCGGTCTCTACATGCAGTTCTGGTTCCCGACGCTGGACACCTGGATCACCGTGCTGGTCGGGCTGGTGGTCGTGCTGGCGGTCAACCTGATGTCGGCCAAGGCGTTCGGCGAGTTCGAGTTCTGGGCGGCGATCCTCAAGGTCGGCGCCATCGCGGTGTTCCTGGTGGTCGGCACGGTCGTGGTGGTGGGCGGCTTCAACGTCGGCGGACACCAGGCCGGGTTCCACAACCTGTGGAGCAACCCGGGTGGCTTCTGGCCCACCGAGTCGCCCTATGTCTGGTACGGCCCGCTGCTGGTGATGTCCGGTGTGGTCTTCGCCTACGCGGCCATCGAGATGGTGGGCGTGGCGGCCGGCGAGATGCAGAACGCGGCCCGCGAGGTGCCCAAGGCCGTCAACGCCGTCATCATGCGGATCGCGATCTTCTACGTCGGCTCGCTGCTGCTGCTGGTGTCGATCCTGCCCACCTCCGACTACAAGCCGGGCATCAGCCCCTTCGTCACCGTGTTCGGCAAGCTCGGCATGGACTGGATGAGCGCCCTCATCCAGGCGATCCTGATCATTGCCGCGATGTCCAGCCTGAACGCGGGAATGTTCTCCACCGGACGCGTGCTGCGCAGCCTGGGCATGTCGAAGCAGGCGCCGATGTTCACCCTGAAGATGAGCAACTCGGGTGTGCCCTGGGCCGGCATCGTGATGACCGCCGCCGTGATGGCCCTCGGTGCGGTGCTGAACGCCTTTGTCCCGAACGCCTTCGAACTCGCCATCGAGGCGACCGCGATCATGATCGTGTTCACCTGGGCGACGATCTTCGCCTGCCAGATCAGGCTGCGCCAGTTAATCGACAAAGGCGTGGTGCCACCGACACCGTTCCCAGCGCCAGGCTCACCCTGGACGTCCTATATCGGCTTGGCCTTCCTGGTCTTCGTCGTGGTCGGGATCGCGATTCTCGGGCTGGCAGAGCGCCGAGGAGTTCTCGCACAAGATCAACTTCCTGGTGGTGGTGTTCGGCATCCCGGTGCTGAGCGGGTTGCTCGCCCTCGGCTGGCGGCTGGTCAAGCCACGAGTGATCGCGGACACCGGCGGCCGGATCGAGTCGGTCTGGACCGACACCGGACCCAGGTATGGCGATGCCACCGTCGCCGACCCCGATGCCGACACCCCGGCCCACTGAGGCGGAAGGACCACATCGATGCGTATCACGACACATTCACTGACCCGGCTGCTGCTCGCCGCCGGGGCGTCCATCGCGTTGCTGCTGACCGGTTGCAGCAACCCCGGTGAGGTCAAGAACCCCACCCCGATCGCCGGCGCGACCACCTTCAGCAAGCTCCGGATCGGCATCTCGTTCGACGAACCGGGGATCGGCGTGGCGACCGCTACCGGTGAGTCGGACGGCGTCACCCTCGGCAAGGACCCCAAGGGCTTCGACGTCGACACCGCGACCTACGTGGCCAAGGCGCTCGGGGTACCCGCCGAGGCCATCACCTGGGTGAAGGCCGACCCGGTCGACCGCGAGCGGCTGCTGGAAGAAGACAAGGTCGACCTGGTGCTGTCCAGCTACACCATCAACGACGAGCGGCGGCGCCGGATCGACTTCGCCGGCCCGTACTTCGTCGCGCACCAGGATCTGCTGGTCCGGCGCAATGACGAGGAGCTGACCGGTCCGGACCGGTTGAAGGGCCGGACGCTCTGCGCCGCCGTGAACACCACCTCGGCGCAGAACGTGCTGAACCGGTACCACGGTGACGTCGCGCTGGTTCAGCCGAACACGTTCTCGGAGTGCGTCAAGCGACTGGTGGACGGCGACGTGGACGCGGTGACGACCGACGACGTCATCCTGGCCGGCTTCGCCGCGCTGCCGGCCAATAAGGGCGTGCTGCGCGTCCTCGGCCAGGGCTTCTCCGACGAGCCGTACGGCATCGGCATCCGCAAGGGCTCCGACCAGCTGGTCACCCAGGTCAACCAGGCCCTGACCAGCTACATCGCGGACGGATCCTGGAAGGCGTCGCTGGAACGAAATGTGGGGCCGTCCGGGTACAAGATTCCCAATCCGCCCACACCAGGCAAGTGACAATGGTCGGTGGTCGCCCGGGCGTGCTCGTCCGGGCGATAGCCGCGCTCGCGGCCACGCCACCGTTCGCCGGCCTGGACGCCCGCACCATCGAGGCCCTGGCCGCGGGTTCGCGGATCGCCGAATATCGCGCCGGTGAGTTGATCCTGGATGCGTTCCGGGCGCAGCCCGGCGAGATCATCGTGGTCGTCTCCGGGCGCGTCCGGGTCTGGCAGGACGCCGACCGCCCGCACGACCCCGCGGCCCCCGAGCGACTCGCCGGGCCGGGGGAGGTGTTCGGGCTGAACGCGACGCTGTCGGGAAAGGCGATCGGCCCGTTGGTGGTCGCCGACATTCCGGTCCGGGTGCTGCGGGTGCCGTCGGAGCGGGTGGCCCGGGCGCTGCCCGAGAGCGAGCCGGCGATGGCCGGCACAACGATGGTCCCCGACGACCTGGCCGAGGCCGGGGGCCGGATCCGGCTGGACGATGTCGGCGTGGATCCCCTGGTCGTCGTGGACGGCTCGGCCAGCATTCGCGCGACCGCGGTAGCGATGGCGGGAACCGGGGTGGCCGGCGTCCGGCTGCCCGGCGGGGGACTCGGGGTGGTCACCGATCGCTCGCTGCGGCGGCAGGTGCTCGCCACCGGGATGACCGCGGACTCCCCGGTCGCGGGGGTCGCGGTGACCGATCTGCCGCGGGTCGACCGGCACGCGTCGGCGACCGAAGCCGTCGTCCTGCTGCTCGACTCCCGGGCCGACCATGTGCTGGTGACCGGATCGGACGGCTCGCCGGTCGGCGCGGTCGAGGCCCGCGACTTCATCGGGTCGCCGGTCACCCCCGGGCTGCTGCTGCACGAGCGGATCCGGCGGGCGGACGAGATCCCCGCGCTGGTGGCGCAGGCCCGCCGGATGCCGGCGCTGCTCGCCAACCTGCTGGCCGGCGGACTGGCCGGCCCCTGCGTGCTGAGCGTGTACTCCGCTCTGGTCGACGCCGTCACCCGGCGGATGCTCGAGCTGGTCTTCGCCCGGCACCCCGAGGTGTCGCTGGACGCCTTCAGCTGGCTGTCGCTGGGTAGCAACGGCCGCCGCGAGTCCACCCTCAGCTCGGACGTCGACTGCGCGGTGGCCTTCCACGAGCCGCTCCCACAAGCGGAGATAGACCGCTACCGGGAGGTCTTCCTCGAGGTCATCAGCGCACTGGCCGACGCCGGGCTGACCGGCGACGGCCACGGCGCCACCGCCGCGCACCAGTTGTTCGCCCGCAGCAGCGCCTCCTGGGAGCAGATCGCCGGGGAGTGGGTCGCCGATCCCAGCCAGGACAACGGCGCCATGATGGTGTCGCTGCTGCTCGACGCCCGCTCCATCCACGGCGACCCGGCGGTGCCGGGCGTTGCGCACATGGTCGCCGAGCTGCGGGCCCACGCCGGCAGCATGCGGATGTTGCTGGAGGAGTCCCTGTCCAAGCGGGCGCGGCTGCGTCCGCTGCGCCGGGTGTTTCCCGGCCGGGAGGCGTTCGACATCAAGCGGGAGGCCCTGCTGCCGATCGTCAACCTGGCCCGCTGGGCGGCGCTGATGGTGGGCTCGAGCGCGCTGCCGACCACCCAGCGGCTGCGGGCGGCGTCCGGGTCGTCGATCCTGCCGGGGCGGCAGGCCGACACCCTGGTCGAGGTGTTCGAGGTGTTGCAGTCGATCCGGCTGCGCCGCCAGCTCAAACAGGTAGAGCGTGGCCGGACGCCCACCGACCTGCTGCGCCTGGACCGGATCTCGGCGATCGACGGCAGCATCATCGCGCGCGCCGTCCGCGAGATCGCGACGGTGCAGCAGCGGATGGCGAACCTGTCGCGCTACGAGAATCCGGAGGACTGGGGCCGGCCCGACCCCCAGTCGGACAGCGACCCTTGGCAATGAGCCTGCTGCGCCTCGGTGCCGGTCAGCGCGTCGCCGTGATCGGCGACATCGGCGGCCATGCCGACGCCCTGCGCGCCGAGTTGGCCCGGCTGGGGGTGAGCGGCGACGGGGCCGGGCCACTGCCCGCGGACCTGTTCGTGGTGCAGGTGGGCGACCTCATTCATCGCGGCCCGGACTCGGCCGGCGTGGTCGGTCTGGTCGACCGGCACCTGGCGGAGTCGCCCGGTCGCTGGATCCAGCTGGTCGGCAACCACGAGGCCTTCTACCTGCGGCGGCGCCAGTTCAGCTGGGACGAGCGGGTGTCGCGCCCCACCGCGGTGACCCTGCGGCGCTGGTGGAGTTCTGGGCTGATGCGTCCGGCTGCGGCGATCAGGGCCGGCGGCGAGGACCTGCTGGTCAGCCACGCCGGGCTCACTCGCGGCTTCTGGCAGGACGTGCTCGGCGCCCCGACCGACGTCGTCGCGGCGGCCGACGCGATCAACTCCCTTGCCCGGCGCCGGGGCCGGGCCCTTTTCAAGCCGGGCACGATGCTCGGCTGGCGCGACCCGGACCACAGTGCCGGGCCGGTCTGGGCGGCAGCCGGCACCGAGGTCGCCGCGAGCTGGTCGGGCCGGGAACTGCCGTTCAGCCAGGTGCACGGTCACAGCTCGGCCTACAACTGGCAGACCGGACGCTGGCACCTGGACGACGAGTTGCGCGCCGCGGCTGTGTGCGACGACGAGGCGAAACACGTCGTGATCACCCTGCCCGGCGGCCGACTGGTCGGCATCGACCCGGGGCACGGGGCGCTCGGCGACCGGCTCTGGCGCTCGTTCGAGCTGCCCGGGTGAGCCGGATCGCTCCGGTGGCCGGGTCCCGGCGGCCGGTGTACCGAGCGGTCGGTCGGCAAGGAGGCGGTGAGGGCCTCACACCTTCCGGATCCGGACCCAGCTGACCTGATGGTTCTCGTCCTTGCGCAGGATCGCGGTGGCCCGGCCCCGGGTGGGCCGGATGTTGAGCTCGAGGTTGGGTCCGTTGATGGTGTCCCAGAAGGTGGTGGCGGTGGTCAGCGCTTCGGCCTCCGACATCTCGGCGTAGCGGCGGAAGTATGACTGCGGATCGCGGAAGGCGGTCTCCCGGAGGGCGAAGAAGCGGTCGACGTACCACTGCCGGATGAACGCCGTCCGGGCGTCCACGTAGACGGTGAAGTCGAAGAAGTCGCTGACCGCCAGCGCGGTGCTGCCGTCGGAGCGCCGACGCGCCGGCTGCAGGACGTTCAGCCCCTCGACGATCAGGATGTCCGGGTCGCGCACCACGATCCGCTCGTCCGGGACGATGTCGTAGATCAGGTGCGAATAGACCGGCGCGGTCACCTCCGATTTGCCGGATTTCACGTCGATGACGAACTGCAGCAACGCGTGCCGGTCGTAGGAGTCGGGAAAGCCTTTGCGGTGCGCGATCCCCATCGCCTCGAGCATGTGGTTGGGATACAGGAAGCCGTCGGTGGTGACCAGGTCGACCTTGGGACGCCGCGGCCCGCGGGCCAGCAGTTCCTGCAGCAACCGAGCCGTCGTCGACTTGCCGACAGCCACCGACCCGGCGACACCGATCACGAACGGCACCTGCCGGTGGTTGATGCCGAGGAAGTCGTGACTGGTCCGGTAGAGGGCGCCGGTGCGCTCCCAGTACAGGTTCAGCAGCTGGGTCAGCGGGTGGTAGACCTGCCTGACCTCGTCGGCGTCGGTGGGGTCGCCGAGGCCGCGCAGCCGGGCCAGCGTGTGGTCGTCCAGCTCCCAGGGGACCGCCTCGGCCAGTTCGCTCCACTGGCCGCGGCTGAGCGCGACATAGGGACCGTAGGGGTCGTCCTCGGGCGCGAGCGGCATTCCCGGTGGAAGCACGATCGGCAATTGATCCATGACACCTCGCTGGGTTATGTGCGCCACCAGTCTGCCCGTCGGTGAGGCGACTGGCGGCAGGTTTGCGGCGTGTTGTCCGCGGTGCCCGACCTGCCGGTGCGCTGGCAGAGACCTCGGTACAGTTCCCGGCATGTGCGGAATCATCGGTTACGTCGGTCCTCGCGATGCCAGCAAGGTGGTGGTCGAGGGCCTGCGCCGGATGGAGTATCGCGGCTACGACTCGGCCGGCGTGGCGGTGGTCGCCGATGGTGCGCTCGACGTCCGGAAGAAGGCGGGCAAGATCGCCAACCTGGACGCCGAGACCGCGGGCCGTCCGCTGGCGGTGAGCGGGACCGGCATCGGACACACCCGGTGGGCGACGCACGGCGGCCCGACCGACTTCAATGCGCATCCGCACGTTTCCAGCAACGGCCGGGTCGCGCTGATCCACAACGGCATCATCGAGAACTTCGCCCCGCTGCGGGCCGAGTTGCAGCAGGCCGGTGTGGAGTTCCGCTCTGAGACCGACACCGAGGTGGCCGCCCAGTTGCTCGGACGGGCCGTGGACGAGGGCGCCGACCTGGCTGATGCGATGCGAGCCGTCTGCGGCCGGCTGCACGGTGCCTTCACCCTGGTCGCCATCGACGCCGCCGAGCCGGGGCGGCTGGTGGCCGCCCGGCGCAACTCGCCGCTGGTGGTCGGGGTCGGCGAGGGCGAGAACTTCGTGGCCTCCGACGTGGCGGCATTCATCGAGTTCACCCGGCAGGCGATCGAACTCGGACAGGACCAGGTGGTGGACGTCACCCCCGAGCAGGTGATCGTCACCGACTTCGCCGGGCGTCCGGCCCAGAGCCGTCCGTTCGAGGTGACCTGGGATCTCTCCGCCGCCGAGAAGCAGGGCTACGACTGGTTCATGCGCAAGGAGATCTACGAGCAGCCGCAGGCGGTCGCCGACACCCTGCTCGGCCGCTACAACACCGACGGCTCGCTCAAGCTCGACGAGCTGCACATTCCCGAAGCCGAGCTGCGCACCATCGACAAGATCATCATCGTGGCTTGTGGCACCGCCTATTACGCGGGCATGGTCGCCAAATACGCGATCGAGCACTGGACCCGGATCGCCTGCGAGGTCGAGATCGCGTCCGAGTTCCGCTACCGCGACCCGATCATCACCGGCCGGACCCTCGTGGTCACGCTCAGCCAGTCCGGTGAGACCGCCGACACGCTGATGGCGATCCGGCACGCCCGCGAGCAGGGGGCGAAGGTGATCGCGATCTGCAACACCAACGGCGCCACCATTCCGCGCGAATCGGACGCCGTCATCTACACCCACGCCGGCCCCGAGATCGGCGTCGCCTCGACCAAGGGCTTCCTCACCCAGGTGGCCGCCTGCTATTTGCTCGGCCTCTACCTGGCCCAGGTGCGGGGGACGAAGTTCGGCGACGAGATCGCCGCGATCATGAGCGAGCTGGCCGAGACGCCGGGGCTGATCCAGCGGGTGCTGGACGAGATCGAGCCGATCAAGGAGCTGGCGGCGAAGTATGCCGAGCAGGAGTCGGTGCTCTTCCTGGGCCGGCACGTCGGCTACCCGGTGGCGCTGGAGGGCGCGCTGAAGCTGAAGGAGATCGCCTACCTGCACGCCGAGGGGTTCCCGGCCGGCGAACTCAAGCACGGCCCGATCGCCCTGGTCGAGGACCAGCTGCCGATCTTCGTCGTGGTGCCGCCGCAGGGCCGCGACCAGCTGCACGACAAGGTGATCTCCAACGTCCAGGAGGTGCGGGCCCGCGGCGCGTTCACCATCGTGCTGGCCGAGGACGACGACGACGAGGTGACGCCGTACGCGGACTTCCTGTTCCGGCTGCCCAAGGTGTCCACCCTGATGCAGCCGCTGGTGGCCACCATTCCGCTGCAGATGTTCGCCTGCGAGGTGGCCACCCTGAAGGGCTACGACGTCGACCAGCCCCGCAACCTGGCGAAATCGGTCACGGTCGAGTGATCGTCGGCATCGGCATCGACGTCTGCCCGGTCGAGCGGTTCGCCTCGGCGGCCGCCCGGGAGCGCCTGCTGGCCAGGCTGTTCACCCCGGCCGAGCGGGACACGTCGATGAACCGGATGGCCGGACGGTTCGCCGCCAAGGAGGCGCTGGCCAAGGCGCTCGGCGCGCCGGCCGGACTCTCCTGGCACGACGTGGAGGTGCGCAAGGACGACCTCGGCAAGCCCTTCTTCCACTACACCGGGACGATCGCGGCGCGAGTCGCCGAACTGGGCATCGCCACCGTGCATCTGTCGATCACCCACGACGCCGGCATCGCCGCCGCGGTGGTGGTCTGCGAGGCTTGAGCCTGTGAGGGCGGCATATCTGGCGGAGACGATCCGGGCGGCCGAGGAGCCGCTGCTGGCCGCGCTGCCCGGGGTGCTGATGCAGCGAGCGGCGTCCGGACTGGCGTCAGCGCTGCTGCGCGAGCTGTCGGCGATTCGCGGCCGGACCTACGGCGCCCGGGTGCTGGTGCTGGCCGGGTCCGGCAACAACGGCGGCGATGCGCTGTACGCGGGGGTGCGGCTGCTGCGCCGCGGGGTGCGGGTGCGGGCGTGGCGGACCGGCTCGTCGGTGCACGAACAGGCGTGGCGGACCGGCTCGTCGGTGCACGAACAGGCGTGGCGGGCGTTCCTGGCCGCCGGCGGCCGTGAGGTCGACCCGCTCGGCGCGCTGGACGAGTTGCCGGCGTCCGACCTGGTGGTGGACGGCGTGCTCGGCATCGGCGGACGTCCCGGCCTGCGGGAACCGGTCGCCCTGTTCGCCCGGGCCTGCGCCGACGCCGGGGTCCCGGTGGTGGCGGTCGACCTGCCGTCCGGGCTGGGCGCGGACCTGCCGTCGGTCGAGCTTGTCGAGACCACGTCCGGTGGGGTCTCGACAAGCTCGACCAGCGGTGGCTCGACCAGCGGGGCCGCGCACTTCACCGCCACCCGCACCGTCACCTTCGGCGGGCTGAAGTTCTGCCAGGTGCTCGAGCCGGCCGCGTCCGCGTGCGGGGTGGTCGAATTGGTCGACATCGGGCTCGACCTGCCCACGCCCGACCTGCGCTGCTGGGAACGCTCGGACGTCGCGGCCGCCTGGCCGGTGCCGGACGCCACCAGCGACAAATACTCCCGGGGCGTGGTCGGCCTGGACACCGGTTCCGACAGCTACCCCGGCGCTGCCGTGCTCTCCACGCTCGGAGCCGTGCACGCGGGCGCCGGCATGGTCCGGTTCGCCGGTGCGGACGGCGCGGTTGGCCTGATCCGGCAGGCGGCGCCCAACGTGGTATTCGGCGCCGGACGCGTCCAGGCCCGGGTGCTCGGCTGCGGCTGGGGTGAGCGGCCGGACGGCGCCGCGGTGGTCGAGCAGGCACTGGCCGAGGAGCTTCCCCTGGTGCTGGACGCCGACGCGCTGCGCTTCCTACCGCCCGGCGAACTGGGGGAGCGGGTGCTGCTCACCCCGCACGCCGGCGAACTGGCCCGGCTGCTCGAGATCGAACGCGCCGCGGTGAGCGCCGACCCGCTCGCCGCGGTCCGCAGCGCCGCGACCCGGTTCGGGGCCACCGTGCTCCTCAAAGGCGCCACCCAGTACGTCTGCGGCCCGGACGGCGCGGCCAGCGTCGCGGTGCCGGGACCGTCCTGGACGGCGCAGGCCGGCTCCGGCGATGTGCTGGCCGGGGTCTGCGGGACCCTGCTCGCCGCCGGTCTGGCCCCCGCGACGGCGGCACTGGCCGCGGCGTCCGTCCAGGCGCTGGCCGCCCGGCTGAACCCGGGTCCGCACCCGCCGCAATGGCTCGCCGAGCGGCTTCCGGACGTGATCGGCGCACTCGCCGGGCCGGTCGCGTCCGCTGGGTTGGCCGGATAGCGGCCGAGGATCGCCGCCACGCCGTCGAGATGACAGAATCCGGGGGTGGCGCTCCGTGCCGCGCCAGCGACACCCCGTCGACGAGGAGAACCTGATGGAACAGACCCTGGTGATCGTGCTGATCGTCGCCGCGGTGGCAATCGCGACCATGTATCTGATGCGCAAGCGGAAGCCGGGACCGGCCGCGGCTGCGACGCCGCCCGCGACCCCCGCTCCCTCCGCGCCGCCGGTCACCGCCGAGGGGCTGCTCGATCAAGCCGCCGCCGGGCCGGCCATCACGGTGCTGGACGTCTCCGAGCCGACCGAGATCGACGACACCGACGCCATCCTCAAGCTGCGGGCGATCGAGCTCAACGGGACCGCGACCAACAAGCAGGAGGCGATCCCCGAGGCAGGCAGGCTGCTGGTCTCGGCCGGCGCGGTCGACGAGAGCTACATCGAGTCGATGTTCGAGCGCGAGCGGTCCGTGTCCACCTACATGGGGAACTTCCTGGCTATTCCGCACGGCACCAACGAGGCGATGCGGGCGATCCAGTCCTCGGCCGTCTCGGTGGTGCGCTACCCCAACGGGATCGAGTGGAACGGCAACCCGGTCAAATTCGTCATCGGCATCGCCGCCGGCAACGGCCAGCACCTGGAACTGCTCGGCCGGATCGCCGAGGCCTTCCTCGATGAGGCCAAGGTCGCCCAGCTCGAGCAGGCGAGTTCCGCCGACCAGGTCTGGCGGATCCTGGCCAAGATCAACGGCTGAGGCTCGCGCTCCCGCTACCCCGGTTTCGCTGGTTGAGCCTGTCGAAACCCGGTCGGTGAGGTCTCGACACGCTCGACCAACGATGATCAGTCACTGCTGGTTGAGCCTGTCGAAACCCGTGGTCGATGAGGCCTCGACACGCTCGACCAACGATGATCTGCGTTTCCTCAGGGCGTCCCGGACGGCTGGTCCCGCTCGAGCAGGGCCTCGGCCAGCGACGAGTGGGTGACCAGCATCGTGACCAAGCCGCTGCGTAGCGCGGCCAGCACGGCGGGATGCTTGTCGCTGCCGTAGGGAATGGCGATCCGTTGCGACATCGCCCCGAACTGGGCGGCGGTGACGCTGATCATCCGTTCGTTGAGCGGGGTGTGCAGCGGCTCGCCGTCGGCGGCCAGGCAGACTCCGGCGATCTCGGCGCAGACGCCGGCCCGGGCGCCTTCGGCCCGCTCGGGCGGAGTGGCGGCCTGGTAGAGCGTGGACAGTCCGGGTGCCCAACCGCCGATCCCCACCACCGCGACGTCGGCCGAGGACGCCTTGTCGAAAGCCCGGACGATCTCGGGCTGCCGCCGCAGCGCGTGAGCCGTCGCGGCGTCCGGCACCAGGAACGGCGCGAAGTACAGGTAGGCCGGACCGCGGCACACCCGGGCCAGGTCGCGGACGATGTCGACCGCCGTCTCGTCCTCGATCGACCCGGATCGCTCGTTCGGCCGCGGCAGCACCCCGGTCAACTGGACGACCGAGGCCTGCGGCATCCGCTGCGCCTGGCGGACCATCGACTGCACGCAGCGCGCCCAGGCCAGCCCGATCAGGTCGCCCGCGGTGACCACTTCGGCGAGCAGATCGGCGGCGGCCCGGCCAAGCATCGAACGCAGTGACTGCTGGTCCCGCTCGGGGCAGTCGACGACCACCGCGTGCTCGAGCCCGAACCGCTCCCGCAGCCGGATCGAGCGGTCCAGGTCGATCGTCCCGGACTGCTGGATCTCGATCCGGACCATTCCGGCCTGGCGGGCGACCTGCAGCAGCCGGGCGACCCGGAACCGGCTCACCCGCAGGTCGTCGGCGATCTCGACCTTGGTCTGGCCCCGGAGATAGTGCCGCCGGGCGATCTCGGCGGCGAGCACGAGTTCGGCTGGGCCCTTGAATACCGTCGCGGACGGCTGCTCGGGTGCGCTCATTTGAGGGCTGACGCTATCAGAAGGCGGCTGATCGCCCCCGGCCGGCGACCCTGCGCCCCGTCCGGAGCCGGCCGGATCCCTCGGCGCGTCGGCGGAGCGCCGCACAGATGAGTGCGCGAGCCTCATTCTCGCTCGTGTCGGGCGTCGCTGTGTGGCTCTCTTCGCGGACCCGGTCTAGTGTTTCAGGATCACGCGCGCGTGGCCCGAGAGCAGTGCCGCAGGGCCCGCGCCGAGCACTGAGGAGACATATATGTCGACCACTACCGCTGCGCCGAAGGGCTCGGCGCGCATCCACGTACAGAAGTTCGGAACATTCCTGTCCAACATGGTGATGCCCAACATCGCCGCCTTCATCGCTTGGGGCTTCATCACCGCGATCTTCATCGAAGCCGGCTGGATCAACCTGGCCGCTAACGGCACCCTGCCCAACGACAGCTGGGTGGCCAAGATCGGCGGCTGGGGCGTCGACGCCAGCACCTGTGCCGCGAAGATCATGCTGCCGAGCGGCGAGTCCCAGGCCCTCGCCGATGGGCTGCAGCATTGCTCCGCCTACGGCGGCATCGTCGGGCCGATGATCACCTACCTGCTGCCGCTGCTGATCGCCTACACCGGCGGCAAGATGGTCTACGACGTCCGCGGCGGCGTCGTCGGCGCGATCGCGACCATGGGCGTCATCTCCGGCACCTCGATCCCGATGTTCATGGGCGCGATGATCATGGGCCCGCTGGGTGGCTGGACGATGAAGAAGATCGACGCCATCTGGGACGGCAAGATCCGGCCCGGCTTCGAGATGCTGGTGAACAACTTCTCGGCCGGCATCTGGGGCATGATCCTGGCCATCTTCGGCTTCTTCGTCATGGGCCCGATCGTGTCCGGGTTCAGCGGCATCCTGGGCGCCGGCGTCGGCTGGCTGGTCAACTACCACCTGCTGCCGCTCACCTCGGTGATGATCGAGCCGGCCAAGATCCTGTTCCTCAACAACGCGATCAACCACGGCATCCTGACCCCGCTGGGCTTGGCGCGGGCAGCCGATACCGGCAAATCGATCCTGTTCCTGCTCGAGGCCAACCCGGGTCCGGGTCTCGGCCTGCTGCTGGCCTACTCGGTCTTTGGCAAGGGTTCGGCCAAGGGCTCGGCGCCCGGTGCGGCGATCATCCACTTCTTCGGCGGCATCCACGAGATCTACTTCCCGTACGTGCTGATGCGGCCGGTGCTGGTGGTTGCGATGATCGGTGGCGGCGCGTCCGGTGTGGCGGTCAACCAGCTGTTCGGCACCGGCCTGCGGGCGCCGGCGGCACCGGGATCGATCATCGCCATCTACGCCCAGACTGCGACCGACAGCTACCTGGGGGTCACCCTGGCGGTGCTGGCCGCGGCCGCGGTGACCTTCCTGATCGCGATGGTGATCCTGAAGACCGCCAAGGGCGGCGACGACGACCTGGCCGCCGCGACGGCGTCCATGGAGCAGATGAAGGGCAAGAAGTCGTCGGTCTCGGCGTCCCTGCTCGGCGATTCGGGCCCGGGTGTCGCCGGTGGCCCGATCAAGAGCATCGTCTTCGCCTGCGACGCCGGGATGGGCTCCTCAGCGATGGGCGCCTCGGTGCTGCGCAAGAAGATCCAGTCCGCCGGGTTCAAGGACGTCAGCGTGGTCAACAAGGCGATCTCGAACCTGACCGACACCTTCGACCTGGTGGTCAGCCATCAGGACCTGACCGACCGGGCCAAGCAGGGCACCCCGTCGGCGATCCACGTCTCGGTGGACAACTTCATGGCCAGCCCGCGCTACGACGAGGTGGTCGAGTTGTTGCAGCAGACCAACGGCGGCGGCGCGCCCGCAGCCGCACCTGCACCCGCGGCTGAACCGCTGCCGGCGGCCGGTGCCCCGGCGTCGGTGGGCGGGATGTCTGCCGCGGTGGCCACCCAGGTGGCCGAGGTCGACGAGGCGGACGCGGTGCTGAAGCTCTCCTCGATCGTGCTGGAGGGTTCCGCGACCGATCGCGACGGCGCCATCACCGAGGCCGGCGAACTGCTGGTGGCTTCGGGCAACGTCGATGCCGGCTATGTCGCGGCGATGCACGAGCGGGAGCGGTCGGTGTCCACCTACATGGGCAACCTGCTGGCCATTCCGCACGGCACCAACGAGGCCAAGTCGATGATCACCAAGTCGTCGATCTCGGTCACCCGGTACCCGGGCGGCATCGACTGGAACGGCAATCCGGTGAAGTTCGTGATCGGTATCGCCGGTGCCGGCAACGATCATCTGGAACTGTTGGGCAAGATCGCCGAGGTGTTCCTCGACGAGGCCCAGATCGCGCAGCTGGAGCAGGCGACCACGCCGGCGCAGGTGCGGGACGCGTTCGGAAAGGTGAATGGCTGACATGAAGGCAGTGCACTTCGGGGCCGGCAACATCGGTCGTGGATTCGTCGGGCTGTTGCTCCGAAACGCCGGCTACGAGCTGGTGTTCGCCGATGTGGCCGAGGCGCTGATCGAGGGACTGCAGAACTCTCGAGTCCTACGCCGTCCACGAAGTGGGGGACGACCCGCGCACCACTGTGGTGCGCGGGTACTCCGCCCTCAACTCCGCGAAACAGGCCGCGGAGCTCACCGCCGCCATCGCATCGGCGGACATCGTGACCACGGCCGTCGGGGCGCACATCCTGAAGTTCGTGGCCCCGGCGATCGCGGCCGGGATCGCGGCGCGTCCGGCCGGCGGGCCCAGGGTGGCGGTGATGGCGTGCGAGAACGCGATCAACGGCACCGACATCCTCAAGGCCGAAGTCGAGCTGGCCTACCCCGGCGACGACCTGGCTGACCGGGCGTTGTTCGCCAACACCGCGGTCGACCGGATCGTCCCCGCGCAGGCGCCGGACGCCGGGCTCGACGTCACCGTCGAGAACTACTTCGAGTGGGCCATCGAAACCCCGCCGTTCGAGGGTGCGGTGCCCGAGATCCCCGGAGTCACCTGGGTGGAGGACCTGGAGCCCTACATTGAGCGCAAGCTGTTCACGGTGAACACCGGCCACGCCACCGCGGCCTGGTTCGGCTACGCCGCGGGCATCGAGAAGATCTCCGACGCGCTCGCCGACCCCTCGGTGTCGGCGAAGGTGGCCGACGCCCTGGCCGACACCAAATCGCTGATCGTCGCCAAGCACGGCGTCGACGACGCGGTGCAGAGCGCCTACGTGTCGAAGATCCTGAAGCGGTTCGCCAACCCGTTCCTGCCCGACACCACGTTGCGGGTCGGACGCGGACCGCTGCGCAAGCTGAGCCGGCACGACCGGTTCATCTCGCCGGCGTCCCAGTTGGCCGAACGGGGCATGTCCTGCGACGGCCTGCTGGCGGCGATCGGTGCCGGGCTGCAGTTCGACACCAGCGAGGACCCCGAGGCGGTCGAACTGCAGCGGCTGCTCGGCGAACTCTCCCCCGAGGACGCGGTGGCGCAGATCACCGGCCTCGAGCCGGAGCACCCGCTCTACCCAGCGGTGCTGGAGGTCTTCGCGGCCCGCCAGGCCTGAGCTACCCGCACGATCGGACGGCGCCCCGGGTTCCCCGGGGCGCCGTTTCGGTCGCTGGGGACGGTTCTCCTGGTCACCGGGGACGGTTCTCCTGGTCGCTGGGGACGGTTCTCTTGGTCACTGGGGACGGTTCTCTTGGTCACCGGGGACGGTTCTTCCGGTCGCTGGGGACGGTTCTCTTGGTCACCTTCTGCGGTCATCCGGCGCTCCGGAGCGGACGGCCGCCGCGCTAGGTGGCCTGAAGAGCGGACGAGCGCGCGCTTGGTGACCTGAAGAGCGGACCAGCGCGCGTGGTGACCGAAAGAACCGTCCCCGGTGACCGGAAGAACCGTCCCCGGTGACCAGGAGAACCGTCCCCTGGCATCCGGACGGGGTGATCCTGGGCGAGGACTACAGTGGGACGGCCCCAATCGCCAATCAAAGGAATCGCCATGTCCGCCCCGTCCGCGACCGTCGTCGCCGAGGCCGGCCTGCCCGACGGCGGGAACCTGCGCATCCTGCGGGTGGACGCGTCCCGCGCCGCCGACGTGCTGCGGGTGGTGCACGCCGCGTTCGCCGCGCGTCCGCCGGTTGATCCGCCGGCCAGCTGCGCTGTCCGACACCGAGCGGACCATCGCCGACAAGCTGGCCACCGGCTTCGGCGTCCTCGGCGAACTGGACGGCGAACCCGCCGCCGCGCTGATCGTGGCGCTGGACGGCGACACCGCCACGATCACCCGGGTCGCGGTGCACCCCGACCATCAGCATCGCGGCATTGCCAGCGCGCTGGTGCTGTGCGCGACTGACCTGCTCGCCGCTCGCGGCACGCGGACGCTGGGGCTCGGCGTGCGTACCGAGTTTCCCGGGCTCGGCCGCTGGTGGCGCCGGCACGGCTTCGCCTGGGTGGGCGAGCAGCCGCCGCTCGAACTGTTGCAGCGCAGCCTCCCGGTGCTGGTCGAAGCACCGACCGCGGACGCCATGCGCGACCTCGGCGAACGGCTCGCGGCCCTGCTCACCTCCGGGGACGTGATCATCGCCACCGGCGACCTGGGGGCGGGAAAAACCACCCTCACCCAGGGCATCGGTACCGGCCTCGGCGTGCTCGGCCCGGTCATCTCACCCACCTTCGTACTGTCCCGGGTGCATCGGAGCGTCGCCGGCGGCCCCGCCCTGGTTCATGTGGACGCCTATCGCCTGGGCAGCTTCGACGAACTCGAGGACCTCGACCTGGAGGCGTCCCTGGCCGATGCGGTAACCCTGATCGAGTGGGGCGGCGGCATCGCCGAGGGGCTGGCCGATGACCGGCTCGAGATCGACATCAGGCGCGGGCTCGACCCCGAGGACGAGACCCGGCTGGTGTTCTTGTCCGGTATCGGTCCGCGCTGGGCCGGTAGGCAACTGGAGGAACTGCGATGAGCCGCACGCTGACGCTCGGAATCGACACCTCGACCGACGTCCGGGTGGGTCTCGCCGACAAGGGGGTCGTCCTGGCCGCCGGTGCGGTCGCCGACAACCGGGCCCACGCCGAGCAACTGATGCCGCTGGTCAACGCCACTCTGGCCGACGCCGGCCGGACTCTGGCCGACATCGGCTCGATCGTGGTCGGCGTCGGACCCGGTCCGTTCACCGGGCTGCGGGTCGGCGTCGTCACGGCGCAGACTCTGGCTTTCGCGCTCGGCGTCGGTGTGCGCGGGGTCTGCTCCCTGGACGCCGTCGCCGCCGGACACCGCGCCGAGGCCGCGGGCGAGTTCCTGGTGGTCAGCGACGCGCGCCGTCGCGAGGTCTACTGGGCGCGCTACGCCGCCGACGGACGCCGCGTCGAAGGACCCTTCGTGGCGCCGGCGTCCGAGTTGCCCGAGTTGCCGGTGATCGGTCCCGGCGCGGCCCTGGCCGGTGCCGCCGCCACCCCGTTGGACGGCGGTGTGCTGGCTATGGCCGGCCCCGGCCTGGGCGACGCCGGGCTCTCCCCGCTGTATCTGCGGCGTCCGGACGCCGAGGTGCCGACCGCTCGAAAGTCCACCCTGCTGCAGCCCCGGCTGGCGCGCGGCGCCACCCGGTGATGACCGATCAGGCGGTGATCCGGACGGCGGAACCGGCCGATCTGGACGGCCTGCTGGCGCTGGAGGTCGCCGGCTTCGACGAGGCGTCCCGGTGGAGCCGCGACTCATGGGCCGCGGAGTTCGCCGGTGGTGATCGGTGCGTGCTGGTCGCCGAGTGCAGGTCCGGCGGCTCGGAACCGGACCCTGCCGAACTGGTGGGTGTCGCCACCTTCCAACTGGTCGCCGACGTCGCCGACCTGCACCGGGTGGTGGTCGCTCCCGAGCATCGCCGGCACGGCATCGGACGCGGGCTGATCGAGGCCGGACTGGCCTGGGTCGAGGAGCGGCGGGGTGGTCGCGTGCTGCTGGAGGTCGAGCACGACAACGCCCCCGCGCTGGCCCTCTACCGATGGCTCGGGTTCACCGAACTGGCCCGCCGCAAGGACTACTACGGTGCCGGACGGCACGCGCTGGTGATGCAGCGCACGACCGGGACGGGACGAGATCACGGAATGGAGAGTTGATGCCGATGAGCGGCCCACTGGTGCTGGGGATCGAATCGTCCTGCGACGAGACCGGGGTCGGGATCGTCCGCGGACACGAGCTGCTGGCCAACGAGGTGGCATCCTCGGTCGAGCAGCACGTCCGCTACGGGGGAGTGGTGCCCGAGATCGCCTCGCGCGCCCACCTGGAGGCGATGCGTCCGGCCCTGGAGCGGGCGCTGGCCACCGCTGATGTCGACCTGACCGAACTGGACGGCATCGCCGTCACCGCGGGGCCGGGCCTGATGGGCGCCCTGGTGGTCGGGCTGTCGGCGGCGAAAGCCCTTGCCGTGGCGCTGAACAAGCCGCTCTATGGACTGAACCACCTGGTTGGGCACGTCGCGGTCGACCTGCTCGATCACGGACCGCTGCCACAGCCGTGCGGGGCGCTGCTGGTCTCCGGCGGGCACACCTCGCTGCTGCTGGTCAACGACATCACCGGTGACATCGTCGAGCTCGGCTCGACCATCGACGACGCCGCCGGCGAGGCCTACGACAAGGTGGCCCGGGTGCTTGGGCTGGCCTATCCGGGCGGGCCGGTGATCGACAAAGCGGCGGCGAACGGCGACCCGAAGGCGATCCGCTTCCCGCGTGGGCTGACCGCACAGAAGGACCTGGTCAAACACCGGTTCGACTACTCGTTCTCAGGGTTGAAGACCGCGGTGTCGCGCTGGGTGGAGACTCGGCGCCGCGACGGTGAGGACGTTCCGGTGGACGATGTGGCGGCGTCCTTTCAGGAGGCGGTCTGTGACGTGCTCACCGCCAAGGCCGTGGATGCCTGCGAGCATTTCGGGGTCTCCGACCTGCTGATCGGCGGCGGGGTGGCGGCCAACTCCCGGCTGCGGGCACTGCTCGAGCAGCGGACGGCCGAACGCGGCATCGCACTGCGGCGTCCGAGGCCGGGGTTGTGCACCGACAACGGCGCGATGATGGCGGTGCTCGGCTCCGAGGTGATCAGCCGCGGGCTGCGCCCCTCGGCCCTGGACATCGGCGCCGACTCCGGGCTGCCGGTCTCGACGGTGCTGGTCTGATGCTGACCCCGATCATCGGCGTGCTCGGCTATGTGCTGCACCCGGACGGCGGGCGCGCGCTGATGGTGCTGCGCAGCCGCGACGGGGACGTCCACCAGGGCAAGTACAACGGGCTCGGCGGCAAGCTGGAGAACGACGAGGACGTGATCGGCTGCCTGCACCGCGAGCTGATGGAGGAGGCCGGCATCACGGTCACCGCCGAGCGGTTGCGTGGCACCATCTCCTGGCCCGGCTTCGGCGCCGGCGGCGAGGACTGGTTCGGCTTCATCTTCGTCGTGGACAGCTTCACCGGAACCGCGCCCGATCGCAACGACGACGGCCCGCTGCACTGGGTGCCGGTCGAACAGCTGCTCGGCAGGGGGGAGCCGTTGCCGATGTGGCCCGGCGACCGGCACTTCCTGGCGCTCGTCTTCGACGACGACCCGCGTCCGTTCCACGGGGTGATGCCGTATGTAGACGGCGAGGCGACCGGCTGGACCTTCCACCGCTGAGCGACTGCTGGGGACGGTTCTCTTGGTCACCGGGGACGGTTCTCCCGGTCACCGGGGACGGTTCTCCCGGTCACTGGGGACGGTTCTTTTGGTCACTGGGGACGGTTCTGTTGGTCACTGGGGACGGTTCTTTTGGTCACCTAGGACCGCCCAAGTCAGCCGAACGTACCCGCCGGCGGCCCTTCGGTAGCGTGCAGCTTCAGCACTCCGGATTTGCTCATCCCGGTCGCGGACGCGATCTGGGCGTAGCGGACGCCTCGCATCCGGAGCTCGCGGATCACCCGTCGCCGGGTGGGTAGGGGAAGGTGGCGGAAGCCGTCCGGATTAGCTGTGCCGCACGACCGCTGGAGTAGCTCGACAACCTCATCGGGTGTATGACGAGGCGGGCGGGTGTGGAGCAAGTCAATCTCGGCCGAAGCGCGTAGGTGGCCGGCGGCGATCTCAGTGAGACCGCCGTCCATCATGAGGCTCTTGAGCGCAGCGTCATCGACCAAGCTCGACTTCCGTTCGAGCAATCGTCTGCTGCTCCATCGGTAGTCCTCCGGACGGCCGGAAAGACCTGCCTGCACAGGGTTGTCCCATACGTAGCGAACCAGTGCGAACAGGTACTCATCGCTCTCAACCGGACGGCTCCGGAAGCGATCCTGGAACAGGTGACCCACACGTCCGTACTTGCGGTTGAACCAGCCGGCATACCTGACACCGAGGCGCTTCATGACTAGCGCGAGCGGTTCATCGACGGCTCGAATCACCAAATGAACGTGGTTCGGCATCAGGCAGTACGCCAGCACTGCGCAGTTCGAGACATCCTTGGTGAGTTGGAGCGCATAGAGGTAGCGCTCGTAGTCCTCGTTGTCCAAGAAGATGGCGTCGCGGTTCACGCCCCTAGCCATCACGTGGTAGACGGCCGAGTCAGCGAGTTGTCGAGAGTGACGGGGCATGGCTCCTCCAGTAGTCAGTGGAGGTAGGAGCCTAGGCACGGGACGACCTCGTCAAGGGGCCGCGGCAGCAAATTGTGGATAACTCCATCGAGAAGCAGGAGCTCGAGTGGGGTTGCAGCCAACGGAAGGAGCCTCGGTGACCGGGAGAACCGTCCCTGGTGACCGGGAGAACCGTCCCCGGTGACCAAAGGAACCGTCCCTGGTGACCAAGAGAACCGTCCCTGGTGACCGGGAGAACCGTCCCTGGTGACCGGGAGAACCGTGAGCGCGGTGCTGCGGTCTAGTGACGGCGACGTCCGAGACGGGTCAGGAGGCGGTCACTTCGGCCGAGATCGCGGCGATCTGCTCGGGCGTGACCCGGCAGCAGCCGCCGAGGGCGCGGACGCCGGCCGCCAGCCAGGCTCGGGCGCTGCCGGTGACGGCGGCGCTGCCCGTCCAGCTGCGGGCCTTGGCGTCCCAGGCCTCGCCGCTGTTCGGGTAGAACACCACCGGACGACGTCCGCCGACCGCGCTCACCACGGCGGCGGCATCGTCCGGCTCGCAGCAGTTGGCGCCGAGGGCCACAACGTTCGGTACTTCGGCGGCGATTGCGAAGGCTTCGGACGCCGGCTCGTCCAGCCGGGTTCGGTCACCGACGGTGGTCAGGCTGATCCAGGCCGGGACGCCCAGCAACGTGAGTTCGGCGGCCAGCGCCTCGGTCTCGGCCAGCGAGGGGACCGTCTCCACCGCGAGCAGGTCGGCACCGGCCTCGGCCAGGATCTCGAGCCTGGGGCGGTGCCAGGCGCGCAGCTCGGCGACGCTCAACCCGTAGTCGCCGCGATATTCGGAGCCGTCGGCCAGGGTGGCGCCGTAGGGTCCGACGGACGCCACCACCCAGCGCGGCCCACCGAACGCCTCGGCCGCCTCAACCGCCAGCCGGACACTTCGACGCAACGCTTCGCGGGCATCGGCGGCGGTGTGGCCGGCGGCTTCGAATCCCGATTCGCTGACCTGATAGGACGCTGTGGTGGCCACCTCGGCCCCGGCGGCGAAGAAGTCCTCATGGGCGGCGCGGATCTCGGCAGGGTCGGTCAGCAGCAGCCGGGCCGACCAGAGCGTGTCACTCAGATCATGCCCGCGCGCCTCCAGCCGGGTGGCCAGCCCGCCGTCGAGGACGACGGCGCGATCGGCCAGCGCCGAGGCGAACGAAACCATGGCATCACCGTAGCGGGCAGCTCGGGCACTGCGATCCCTGGGCCACCTCCGGCTGCCGTTAGTGAGATCGGTGAGCCCAGAGCACGAAATGTCTGCACTCAACGCGAGCCTCGCGGCGCAGCGCGCCGTGACCCATCGGTTGAGTGCAGACATTTCGTGTAGGTGACCGCGGACCGCCTGCTCCCCTGGCCGAGGAAGTCAGCGCGCGAGCCGGCGGCCGATCTCGGCGCCCACCTCGGTCAGCATGGTGGCGGGGTCGGTGAAGCACCGGACGGGGTCGACGTCGGCAAGCGCGTAGCCGGCGGCGAAGCCGGCAGCCCCGAGCTGTTCCGCGGTCAGGGTGCAGCGCCCGCTCACCGCGATCACCGGGACGCCGTGCCTAGCGGCGAGCCGTCCGACACCGAGCGGGGTCTTGCCACCCAGACTCTGCTCGTCCAGGCTGCCCTCGCCGGTGATCACCAGATCCGCACCGTCCAACTGGGCCTCCAGGCCGACCAGGCCGAGCACCACGTCGACGCCGGGACGCGGCTCGGCGCCGAGCACGGTCATCGCGGCATACCCGACCCCACCGGCAGCACCCGCCCCGGCTCGGACGGCTCCGGTCCGGGCGGGCTCGCCGAGATCCTGCGCCAGCACGTCGACCAGCCGGGCCAGGTTGGCGTCCAACGCGGCCACGTCGCCGGGACGCGCGCCCTTCTGCGGTCCGAACACCGCCGCTGCACCACGGGGTCCGTTCAGCGGGTTGTCGACATCGCAGGCGACCACGAAGCGAGTCTGGGCGATCCTCGGGTCGAGACCGCTCAGGTCGACCCGGGCCAGAGACGCCAACCCGCCACCGCCGGGCGGGATCGGCGTGCCGCCGGCGTCCAGGAACCGAGCGCCGAGCGCGCTGAGCAGGCCGGCACCCCCGTCGGTGCAGGCGCTGCCACCGATGCCGAGCACGACCGTGCTGCTGCCGGCGTCCAGCGCCGCCCGAATGAGTTCACCGGTGCCGCGGCTGCCGGCCGCCAGCGGATCGGTGCGCCGGGCCCCGGACGAGTCAGCCGGGATCAGGGCAAGTCCGCTTGCCAGCGCAAGTTCCACCAGGGCAGCCGGCTCGTCGGCGAGCGTGCCGAGACCGAACGATGCCGTCCGCGCTTCTCCGAGCGGACCCGTCACCGGCTCGACGCGAGGCTGCCAGCCGTTGGCCAGGGCCGCGGCCAGGGTTCCCTCGCCGCCGTCCGCAACCGGACAGCAGCGAATGTCGAGATCGGCGCGGACCGCACGCAGTCCGGACGCCACTGCCTCGGCCACATCGGCGGCTTCCAGGGTGCCGCGGAATTTGTCCGGCGCGATCACCACCCGCACGTCAGGCGTCCCGCCGGTCAGCGCAACTCGGGTTCGGCCGGACGGGCCGGCGGCGCGATCTCCTTGGGCTTCCGCGGCTGACCGAGGGCGTAGCCGCCGAGCAGTCCGGCGAGCAGCGCCAGCGCGGCGCCGCCGATCATCAGCCCGACCGGATTGGTGAAGGCCATGCTGCGGTTGGCCGACAAGGCGATGAACTGCTTCCAGACCTCCAGGCCGCCGTAGGACAGCACACCGATCGCGCCGACCAGGGCGACGCCGGCGGCAATCAGCAGGACGCGGGCCAGGAGCTTCATGACGGAATCCTATGCCCGAAATATGATGTGAATCTGGGCACCGAGTTCCGTGCCCAGATTCACATCATCGTGACGACCCCGCTCGACGCCGCCGGG
The DNA here is from genome assembly GCF_047602385.1 of Micropruina sp. Taxonomy (GTDB): domain Bacteria; phylum Actinomycetota; class Actinomycetes; order Propionibacteriales; family Propionibacteriaceae; genus Micropruina. Next base: position 556,613 of record NZ_JASGHL010000003.1, on the reverse strand, counting down.
GCGATCCGGTAGAACCGCGGGTATGGACGCCGCAACTGCCCGCTGGCTGGTCGGTCCGGCGGCAGCGACGGAACTCGCCGCCGCGGCCACCGAGCCCGACCCCGGCTCGCTGGCAGCCGCGGAACGACTGCGCCGGCGGCTGCCGCCCGAGCGGGCGTCCGTGGTGAGCGCCCAGCTCGCGCTGCGGCGCCGCGCCCGGGCGAAGTTCGGTGACCGGGCGGAGCGGATGTTCTTCACCGCCGACGGCCTGGAGCAGGCCACCCGGCCACGAGTGGCGGCCTGGCGAGCCGCCCGGCTGCGGTCGTCCGGGGTCCGTGCGGTGGTCGACCTCGGCTGTGGGCTGGGTGCGGACGCGCTGGCCTGCCTGGACGCGGGCCTGGCGGTGGCCGCCGTCGAGGCTGACGAGGTGACCGCGATCCTGGCTGGTGCCAATCTCGGCATCGAGGTCGAGGTCGGCGATGCCGTCGAGTTGCTGCCGCCGCCGGACCCGGCGACCGCGGTGTTCTGCGACCCGGCCCGGCGGACGTCCTCGGCGCGCAGCTGGCGGGTCGAGGACCTCAGCCCGCCCTGGTCGTTCGTGGAATCGCTGCTCGCCGAGCGGATCGCCTGCGTCAAGCTCGGGCCGGGCCTGCCGCACGCGCTGATCCCGGACGGCGTGGCCGCCACCTGGGTCAGCGACGGTGGCGATCTGGTGGAACTGTCGCTCTGGTCGGGGGACTGGACGCCGGGACGCAGCGCGGTGCTGTTGCCCGCGGGGCAGGTGCTGGCGGACGCCGGCAAGCCGGCCGCGCCGGCCGGGTTCGCTCGTCCGGAGGCGGGAGCGGTGCTGTACGAGCCCGATCCGGCGGTGATCCGGGCCGGCCTGGTCGACGGTCTCGCTGCCACCCTCGATGCCGTCCGGCTGCAACCCGGGCTCGCCTACCTGATCGCCGTCGACTACCGTCCGACCCCGTTCGCCACCGCCTTCGAGGTGCTCGACGTGCTGGACGCCGGCGAGAAGACGCTGCGTGCCTGGGTCCGTCGTGAGGGCATCGGGACCTTGGAGATCAAGAAGCGCGGCGTGGACGTCGACCCCGCGGTGCTGCGGCGTCGGCTCAAGCCGTCCGGACGGGCCAGCGCAACCCTGCTGCTCAGCCCCACCGTGGACGGCGTCCGCGCCCTCGTCGTCCGCCGCCTCCCACCGCTCGCCGGGGAATAGTTGGGGAGCGCGAGCGGCAAATGGCTAAGCGAGCGCTGACCGGGAAGGTAGGGGCGAACACGGCGGCGGGACGGCCGGTGTCAGCCGATGCTGAACACCTTGCCGCGGCGGGCGTAGTCGATCGACTCGGGGTCCAGGTAGTCGATCGCGGTGAGGACCAGCGGGGCCAGCTCGCGTTCCAGAGTCTGCGAGCGGAACAGGACGCCGATGGTCACCTCGTGCTCGGGGCGGAAGATCACCTCGACCGGGTCGCCGCGGCGCAGCACCCCTGGACGCAGTACCGACAAGTAGGCACCCGGCCGGGCCGCCCGGGTGAAGGTCTTGAGCCAGCCGCGCTCGTCGATCCACGTCCGGAAGGTGTTGCACGGAATCCGCGGGCAGGTGACCTGCACCTCGACGGCGTCCGGGCCGGTACCGATCCGCCACCGCTCGCCGATCAGGGCTCCGGTGACGTCCAGGCCGACGGTGGTCAGGTTCTCACCGAAGCTGCCGTCCGGGAACCGCCGTCCGACCAGCTCGCCGAGAGCGTCCAGGTCCTCCCGGGCGCAGGCGTACACCGCTTGGCGGTCACCGCCATGGTGCCGGCCACTGCCGATGAAATCACCGGCGAGTCCGCCCCGCGACTCCGGAGAAAGCCTCCGGGTGACCTCGCGTGGGCCCGGCGCCGCCACCGCTGCCGAGAGCACCGGACGTTTGTCGATGCCCGTCCGGTTGGCCGGCTTGCCGCGATCCGCCGCGGCGTGTCCGAGGTTCACCGAGAGCAGCGCGGCACTCATCGCGGCGTCCGGACCAGATACTCGGCATCGTCGTCGTTCCGGGGCCGGACGGCGATCGCCCAGCCGTGCGGGGGCACCGTCTCGGCGCAGCCCTCACTGGCGAGCAGCAACGCGCCCTCGGGCATCGGCCCGACACCGTCGGAGATGTTCAGCCCCAGCTCGATCACCTCGTCCGGTCCGGCGACCACGACCACCACCGACTCGTTGGTGAGATCGCGGGTGGTCACCACCGCGTCCACCACCCAGGCATGCTGACGGCGCAGGCCGATCAGCGTCCGGTACAACTCGAAGGTGTCGGCGCCGAACGGCAACAATCCGTCGGGGGTCGCCGGGAACGGTGGCCGGACGGCATCGTCGCCGCCCGCCTGGTCGAGTTTGACACCCTCGAAGCGATGTTCGTCGCCGGCGTAGATGGACGGCACCCCGGGCAGCATGGTGAGCAGCACGGCGGCATGGGCCACGTGCCGGCGGTCGTCCAGTTTGGACGAGATCCGGGTCACATCGTGGTTGGAGATGAAGATCTGCGGGCGGAACCGGGCGCAGAACCGGCGGTGCCGCTGCAGCCCCCAGTCCAGGTTCCACAGGTTGCCCTGGTTCATCGACTGCCAGATCGCGTGCCACAACTCGTACTGGGTCACCGAATCGAGCCCCGATTCGGCGACGAACTCGTCCTTGTCGCCGTGGATCACCTCGCCCAGCAGCCAGCAGTCCGGGTGGGCGGCCTTCACCCGCTCGACGATCGGACGCCACGCCGCCGCGCCCGGCGCGTAGGCGGCGTCCAGCCGCCACCCGTCGATGCCGCGGTCCAGCCAGTGGCACATGATGTCGACGACGAAGTCCTGGACGGCCGGGTTGCCGAAATCGAGTTCGACCAGCGGCTCGTGACCCTCGAAGACCCGGGGGTGGCCGTCCACCCAGCGCAGCCAGTCGCCGTCCGGGGTGCCCGGGCCGGCGGCCAGCGCCCGCTGCACCACCGGGTGCTCGCGGCCCAAGTGGTTGAACACGCCGTCCAGCAGGACGCGGATGCCGCGCTCCTTCGCCTTCCACATCAGTTCACCGAAGTCGCCGTCGTCGCCCAGCCGGGCATCGATGGCGTAGTGGTCGAGGGTGTCGTACCCGTGGGTCGCGGAGGCGAAGATCGGGTTCAGCAGCATGCCGTTGCAGCCCAGGTCGATCAGGTAGTCCAGCCAGTTGGTCAGCTGCCCGAGCCGGTGCCGCACCTGGTGGACGGCGGTGTCCTCAGCGTTGACGAAGCCCAGTGGGTAGCAGTGCCACCAGATGACGTGTGCCGTCCAGTCCATCGGTCTCCTCGGTCTCGCCGGCCCGAGTCTATCGATCCGCCTCCGGCGTCCAGTCCCGGAAGACCACCCCGACGGTGGTCGCGTCCAGGACGGCGAACTCGCGGGCGCCGTACTCCCGGCGGACGATCCCGCCGCCGGTGGGGTAGGTGGGATGCAGCAGGTCCGGACGCCGGGTCGAGATGTCCGCGTAGACGGTGTCGATGTCCTCGGTCTCGATGGCCAGCTCCGGGCGGTCCTTGGCGGCGAACACGGCGTCCTGCACCAGGTAGAGCTTGCAGCCGTCGCGCGCCACGACGACGAAGTCGCCGTCGTCGTGCAGCACCTCGAAGCCGAGCCCGTCGACGAACAGGTCACGGCCGATCGCCAGGTCGGCGTAGAACACCTTGGGAATCAAGGTGCGGAACAGCGCGGTCATCGCCACTCCACCAGGCCGACCAGGTTCCCCTCGCTGTCCCGGACGAACGCCTGCCACTCGGCGGTGCCGGCCGGGCCGAGGGCGTCGTCGGTGTGGCTGAAGATCTGATGCGGTGCCGACACGACCTCGAAACCCGCCGCCTCCAGCCGGGCCACCTCGGCGGCGACATCGTCCACCCGCAGGTAGAGCAACGCCGAGGGAGCGTTGGCATCGAGCAGCAGCCGGGCTCCGTCCAGATCGAAGAACAGCAGCCCCGGCGGATCGAACCGCGCCGCGGGCGGGCGGCCTAGAAGCGACGCGTAGAACTCGGCGGCGCGATCGAGGTCGCTGGCATGCTGGGCCACCTGGATGAGCTTCATCCCCACACCTCCGTTGGTCGCTCCTACTGTAGGCGGGACCGCGGGTCGACGATCGGAGTGCTCCCGTTGCGCTGGCCCCGGGGTGGTCGTTAGGTGGATGCGGTCCGGCCGGGGAGTCATCCGCTGTCAGCATGGAGCCATGCAACGTCGAGTATCAGCACACGTGACCGGGCTAGTTGCGGGACCAGCCGAGTTGCTGCTGTCCATCGCGGTCGCCGACGGCCCGGCGCGCACCGAGCAGCTGTCCATCACCCTGGACGGTGTCGAACTGGTCACCGAGGAGGTCGCCGCCCCGCATGGCGGACGGCTCCATCTGGTCAGCGGGGTCCCCTCGGGCGAGCTGGTCGTGGACTATGCGGCGAGTGTGGACGGCATCGCGCCGGTCGAGGTGCCGGGTGCGCTGGACCGGATCGAGTACGCCCGGCCCAGCCGCTACTGCGACTCGGACAAGCTGATGCCGGTGGCCCAGGCCGAGTTCGGTGGGCTGGCCGGAAAGGCGCTGCTGGACGCGGTCTCCAGCTGGGTCGGGGCTCACCTGAGCTACGTGCCCGGCTCGTCCAAGCCGATCGACGGCGCGGTGGACACCTACCTGTCCAGGCAGGGCGTGTGCCGCGACTATGCCCACCTGGTGATCGCGCTGCTGCGCGGCCTGAACGTGCCTGCCCGGTTGGCCGCCGTCTACGCGCCCGGCCTCGATCCGATGGACTTCCATGCCGTCGCCGAGGCCTATGTGGACGGCGAGTGGTGGGTGGTGGACGCAACCGCGCTGGCGCCGCGTCCCAGCCTGCTGCGGATCGCGACCGGCCGCGACGCCGCCGACACCGCCTTCCTGACCACGCTGTCCGGGTCGTTGTCGCTGACCGGGATCGAGGTCGGCGCCACCGTCGATGACCTGCCCGGCGACGACCTCACCCTGCTCACCGCGCTGCGCTGAACCGGCCCGGATCGAGCCGCCCGGCGGTGACCAGATGCCCGTGAGCCAGCCAACCGCGGTGTTGCTCTATGACGCCGACTGCGGCTTCTGCACGGCCAGCGCGTACTGGCTGAGGCGACGCCGGCTGGCGGTGGCCGTCGAGCCGCTGCAGGACGCCGACCTGGCCGCGCTAGGGGTCGATCCGGACCGGGCGGCGCGGGAGATTCCGCTGGTGGAGCGTGCTGCTCCCGGGTACCGGGTGAGCTACGGCCACCGGGCCATCGCAGGCGCGCTGACCACCGGCTCGTTTCCTTGGCGCCTGGCCGGGTGGCTGCTGCTGCATCCGCCGGTCTGCTGGCCGGCCGCGGCGGTCTACGCGCTCCTCGCCCGGCATCGGCACCGGCTGCCCGGAGGGTCCCAGGCCTGCCGGATCGACCGCGAGCGGCCGGCGCCCCGCCGCGATCACCGGTGATCTCCGGCGCCGACACCACTAGATTGGCGCCATGACCGCCGAGCCTGAGGAAGCCGTCCACGCCGACCACGACGAGGTGCTGTCCGAGCCGACCTTCGACGCCCAGCGCTACCCGGCGCGTCCGGCCAAGCTGCGGCCGGCGGCCCGCCGCCGCAAGGACATGTTGAAGGCGATGGGGCCGCCGCCGTTCGAGCCGGACGGCCGGAACAGGGCCTACGTGGAATGGCTGGTCAATCAGTCGATGCTGGGCGATTCGATCACCATGGCCCGCCAGTTGGCCGGCCTGCACACGATGTGGAGCAACCCCTACGCAGACCCCGACCCCCGGGCCGCGGTCGACAAGACCTCGGTCTGGTTCACCGCCTATCCGCTCTCGCTGGTGACCGCCCCCGGCCAGTCGTTCCTGGGCACGATCGGCGACGAAGAGCTGTGGCGGATGTTCCAGCAGATCGGCATCGAAGGCGTCCACACCGGCCCGGTAAAGCTGGCCGGCGGGATTTCGGGCTGGAAACTCACCCCGAGCGTGGACGGCCACTTCGACCGGATCAGCATGGCGATCGACCCGCTGTTCGGCACCGAGGACGAGTTCCGGGCGATGTGCGAGGTGGCGACCCGGCACGGCGGCACGGTGATCGACGACATCGTCCCCGGTCACACCGGCAAGGGGGCCGACTTCCGGCTGGCGGAGCTGAATTACCGCGACTACCCGGGCATCTACCACATGGTGGACATCCCCGCGGACGCCTGGCATCTGCTGCCCGACGTCCCGCCCGGCAAGGACTCGGTCAACCTCTCCCCGTCCCACGAGCGCGCGCTCGCCGAGGCCGGCTACATCATCGGCGAACTGCAGCGGGTGATCTTCTACGAACCCGGCCTGAAAGAGACCAACTGGTCGGCCACCCCACCCATCCACGACCACACCGGTGTGGTGCGACGCTGGGTCTACCTGCACTACTTCAAGGACGGCCAGCCGTCGATCAACTGGCTGGACCCCACCTTCGCCGGGATGCGGCTGGTGATGGGCGACGCGCTGCACTCGCTGCTCGATCTGGGTTCCGGCGGCCTGCGGCTGGACGCCAACGGCTTCCTCGGGGTGGAGAAGAACGCCGGCGGTCCAGCCTGGTCCGAGGGTCACCCCTTGTCGCAGGCGGCTAACCAGCTGATCGGTTCGATGGTCCGCAAGGTCGGCGGGTTCACCTTCCAGGAGCTGAACCTCGGCATCGACGACATCGCCGAAACCGCCCAGGCCGGTCCCGATCTGTCCTACGACTTCGTCACCCGGCCCGCCTACCACGTCGCGCTGGCGACCGGGGACACCGAGTTCCTCCGGATCACCCTGCGCGAGGCGATCGCTGCCGGGATCGACCAGGCCTCCCTGGTGCACGCCCTGCAGAACCACGACGAGCTCACCTATGAGCTGGTGCACTTCGCCGGCCGCCATGCCGCCGACCACTACACGCTCGGCGGCGTCGACTACACCGGCGCCGACCTGGCCGAGCACATCCGCGAGACGCTCCGGCAGCGGATCACCGGCGCGGCCGCGCCGTACAACGCGTTGTTCACCCAGAACGGGATCGCCTCGACCACCGCGTCGGTGATCACCGCCAGCCTCGGCATCACCGACCTGGACGCCATCACCGCCGAACAGGTCGAGCAGATCAAGGACGCCCACCTGCTGCTGTGCATGTACAACGCCTGGCAGCCCGGCGTCTTCGCGCTCTCCGGCTGGGATCTGGTCGGCGCGCTGCCGTTGCCGCGGGACGCGGTGTCGGGACTTATCTCGACGGGCGACACCCGGTGGATCGAACGCGGTGCCTACGACCTGATGGGCCTGGCTCGCGACGGCGCGACCTCCGGCATGCCGCCGGCCCGGGCGCTCTACGGGCCGCTGCCGCAGCAGCTGCAGGATCCGGGTTCGTTCGCGTCCCGGCTGGCGTCGATCCTGGAGGTCCGCAAGCAGCACGGCCTGTCCACCGGGACGCTGCGCGATGTCCCCGACGTGCCGCACAAAGAGATGCTGATCCTGGTCAACCGGCTCTACATCGGAGCGGCGCAGATCACCGTGCTCAACTTCGGCCCCGAGCCGATCGAGGGACGCGTCCAGTCCGACCAGATCCCGGCCGGACGGGTGTTCGACCTGAGCACCCGGCGCAAGATCGCCGACGTGGACGGCCTGGGCGGCTTCACCGTCACCCTGCCGCCGTTCGGCGGGGTGGCCACCCTGGTCAAGGAGGACTGAGCCACTCTGAACCCCTCGCCGAACTATTGAGGGCTCGCCGAACTCGGCGAGTCCTCAATAGTTCGGCGAGCGGTCGGGGAGGGGCGCGACCTGGATCCGGCCCTACACTTCTAGTGTGACTGACCAGAATTCCGTGACGTGTGCGTACCTGGCCGATCCGGCCGTCGTCGAGATCGCTGCCGCCCTGCCGTCCGAGGTGGCGGAGGCCTTCCTGCTGGTGGCCGGCCACGCTGCCGCCGAGCAGCCGGACGCCGACCTGCGGGCCGCCCGCGCCCACCTGCGGGTCGCGGTGACCCGACCCATGGTGTTCCGGGTGCGCCCGGGAAGCGCGCTGCGGGTGAGCCTGTTGCTGGCCGGCCACCTGCGCGGCCGTCCGGCTGGCTGGGCCCGCGAGGCGATGGCTGGCCTGGTGGCGTCCGCGACCACGCGACCCGGCGCCGAGGGACGTCGGGCGCTGATCGCGGCGGCTGCGGCCCTCGAGCGCGGGCTGGCCGAGTCGGCGGGGACGGCCGGGGCAGCAGCCTGACCCGGTGGCGGTAGCCTGACCGCCATGGACGATCACGGGCCCTCAGCCCGGCTTCGTCCAACGGATCGTGTGCCGGAAGAACAGCCGGCGCCGGAATGCCGCACCCGGCAGCAGGTCGTGGGCGATCCGCTTCAGTTCCCCGAGACTCGCCGTGGCGTCCCGCACCGGAACTGGAGGACGCGGACCGACGCCGGCGGCGCGCCGTGGGTGCTTGATGAATCCCACCACCGGGTTGAGCAGCAGCGAGGACATCTCCCACGCCAGATCGACCGGCGTCGTTGGGGGTGCAAGGCCTACAACCAGCAGACGACCGCCCGGTGCCAATAGCCGCGCCACCTGACGCAGGGCGTCCGGGGCGTCGAGGTGGTGCAGCACGGCGACCATGGTGATCAGGTCGTAGTGGCCGTCCAGGTCGGCGAGCTGGGCACCGTCGACGACGACGTTCGGCAGCCGAGCACAGCGTTGCCGAGCCGCCTCGCGCATAGCGGCGTCCACGTCCGTGCCGTGAGCCGCGGTGAACCGGACGGCCAGTTCGGCCAGCAGCTTGCCCCGTCCGCAGCCGATGTCGAGTGCACGCTCGCGCCGCTCGGGGAGGTTGCGGAGGAGCCAGGGGTGCAGCCGCTCATTGTGGTTCCACGGATGCGCCGCGTTGAAGGCGTTCAGACCGGTGAGTACCCGCTCGATCGGCTTCGTCGTCCCCGAGGGTTCCATCGAGGCAGTCTGCCGGGTGTCGCGGCGGAGCGTTGGCAGGACACGTCGTTGGCACTCGGGTTGAACGAGTGCTAAGCCCGCGATAGATTCGCAGTTAGCACTCTCACCTCGAGAGTGCGAACGGCCGCCGGCGGCACCCGCGACGACGCCCCGGCTGAAATCCGACAAGCAACGGGCTGCGTGCCCAGCACAAGAAAGGGTTTTGACGTGGCAGTCACGATCAAGCCGCTCGAGGACCGCATCCTCGTCCAGCCGCTCGAGGCCGAGAAGACCACCGCCTCGGGCCTGGTCATCCCCGACACCGCCAAGGAGAAGCCGCAGGAGGGCAAGGTCGTTGCGACCGGCCCCGGCCGCATCGACGACAACGGCAACCGCGTTCCGCTCGACGTCGCCGAGGGTGACGTCGTGATCTTCTCCAAGTACGGCGGCACCGAGGTCAAGTACGACGGCCAGGAGTACCTGCTCCTGAACGCCCGCGACATCCTCGCCATCGTCTCCAAGTAAGGAATCCGCAGACCATGCCCAAGATCCTTCAGTTCGACGAGGAGGCGCGGCGTTCCCTGGAGCGCGGTGTCGACATCCTCGCCAACACCGTGAAGGTGACGCTCGGCCCCAAGGGCCGCTACGTGGTGCTCGACAAGAAGTGGGGCGCTCCGACCATCACCAACGACGGTGTCACCGTCGCCAAAGAGGTCGAGCTCACCGATCCTTACGAGAACCTCGGCGCCCAGCTGGCCAAAGAAGTCGCCACCAAGACCAACGACGTGGCCGGTGACGGCACCACCACCGCCACCGTGCTGGCCCAGGCGCTGGTCCACGAGGGCCTGCGCGCGGTCGCGTCCGGGGCCAACCCGGTCGGCCTGAAGCGTGGCATCGAGGCGGCCGTCGAGGCCGTCAGCGATCGCCTGCGTGAGCTGGCCCGCGAGGTCGACGACACCGACGACATGGCCAACGTGGCCACCATCTCGGCGCGCGACGCCGAGATCGGCCGGCTCATCGCCGACGCCTTCGACAAGGTCGGCAAGGACGGCGTGATCACCGTCGACGAGTCGCAGACCTTCGGCACCGAGCTCGAGTTCACCGAGGGCATGCAGTTCGACAAGGGCTACCTGTCCCCGTACTTCGTGACCGACCCGGAGCGGATGGAGGCCGTCCTCGACGATCCCTACATCCTGATCAACCAGGGCAAGATCTCCTCGATGAACGACCTGCTCCCGCTGCTGGAGAAGGTCATCGGCGCCGGCGGCACCCTGTTCGTGGTGGCCGAGGACGTCGACGGCGAGGCGCTGTCCACGCTGGTCGTGAACAAGATCCGCGGCACCTTCACCTCGGTGGCCGTCAAGGCTCCGGCCTTCGGCGATCGCCGCAAGGCCATGCTCGAGGACATCGCGATCCTCACCGGCGGCAAGGTGGTTGCTCCCGAGGTCGGCCTCAAGCTCGACCAGGTCGGGCTGGATGTGCTGGGCCGGGCTCGCCGCATCGTGGTCACCAAGGACAACACCACGATCGTCGACGGCGCCGGTGCGCACGAGGAGGTTTCGGGACGGGTGGCTCAGCTGCACGCCGAGATCGCCCGCACCGATTCGGACTGGGACCGCGAGAAGCTGCAGGAGCGGGTCGCCAAGCTCGCCGGCGGCGTCTGCGTGATCAAGGTTGGCGCCGCCACCGAGGTGGAGCTCAAGGAGAAGAAGCACCGCATCGAGGACGCCGTCTCGGCGACCCGCGCGGCCATTGAGGAGGGCATCGTCGCCGGTGGCGGCTCCGCCCTCATCCATGCCGCCAAGGTGCTGGACGGCGGACTGGGCAAGTCCGGCGACGAGGCGACGGGCGTCAGCATCGTCGCGAAAGCCGTCGTCGAGCCGCTGCGCTGGATCGCTGAGAACGGCGGCGAGCCGGGCTACGTGATCGTCTCCAAGGTGGCCGAGTTGCAGCCCGGTCAGGGCTACAACGCCGCCACCGGCGAGTACGGCGACCTGCTCAGCGCCGGCGTGATCGACCCGGTCAAGGTCACCCGCTCCGCGCTGGCCAACGCCGCATCGATCGCCGCCCTGCTGCTCACCACCGAGACCCTGGTGGTGGAGAAGCCCGAAGAGGACGAGGGCGACGGGCACAAGCACTGAGCCCAGCTTCGGCTGATTCGCACGATTCCCCCGCACCGGTTCGCCGGTAGCGGGGGAATCTGCGTTCCCGCCACCCCGTCCCCGTACGGTGAACCCCATGTCTTTCGCTGTGCCGACGCGGGCCGGCCTCACCGCCGCGTGGAACGAACGGCGGCTGCTCTGGGCGGCGCATCCCGGACTTGGCGCGTTGATGACCGCTGCCCAGGTGGCGCCCGCGATGGCGAAGCTGCCGCGCGTCGGCTGGGTGGTCCGCGATCCCCGGCTGATCCGGAAGATCCTGCTCGACCACTCCTCGACCACCCTGCTCGGCGAGGGCGGCGTCGGACACCTGTGGGCACAGCTGCTGGGAGACTGGGTGCATGACTCGTTCGACGGACCCGGCCATCTGCGGCTGCGCACCCGAGCGAAGGACCTGTTCAGCCAGGCGCGAGCCGAAGCCACCGTGGCCGCGGCGGCGGGGGACCTGCTCGCCGGTGTGACCGAACGGCTCCGCTCCGGCGAGGCGGTGGACGCCGCCGATGTCGGCCGGGTGATGGTCGGGCGGCTGATCTCCCAGCTTCTTGGGCTGGACGCGGCGCCGTTCCGCGGCCGCGCCGCCGCGTCCGGTCTGGACTTCGACGGAAACGGCGCCTACCGGGCGATCTTCGCCGAGGCCGAGGAGCTGACCAAGGTCGCGGTCGGCACCACCGGCGACACCAGGCTGAGCCCGGACGCGATCGCGCATGCCCGGCGGATCATCGCCGAGTTGACCAGTGGCGTGCCCGAGACCTACCGCTGCGCCGGGCCGGAGACCCTGCTCGGCCGCTGCCGTCAGTTGGGCCTGTCCGAGACCGAGGCCGCCGGCCTGGCCACCTTGTTGCTGGTGGCTGGCACCGGTACCGCCTCCAGTGCGATCGGGCGGACCACCGCCTTGCTGGCCGACAGCGGTGAGGTCCGGCGGCTGGCCGCGGCGACCGGTACCGAGCGGGCCGAGCTGCTGGAGGTCGCCATCCGCGAGGGGCTGCGGGTGACCAGTCCGGCCCCGATGATCGGCCGGCACGTCCGCGCCGACTTCGATGTGGACGGACGCCGCCTGCGGGCCGGTGATCGGGTGGTGGCGTTGGTCTACGCGGCCAACTCCGGGGCGGGTGGCTTCTCGCTGGACCGCGGTTACCTGCCCGAGACCCGGCAACTCTGGTTCGGCGCGGGCCGCCACCTGTGCCTCGGCTCGTCCCTGGCCAAGGCCGAACTGCGGCTGGTGCTCGGCTCGTTCCTGGACGCCGGTGCCTGGCGGGTGATCGAGCGGACGCCGGCCTGCGGCGTCCTGATCCCGGCCTACCGGCGGCTGCTGATCCGGGCGGCCTGAGCAGACTCGAACCAGGGAGTCACTCGTCCCTCAGCGATCGGCTCCCGCGTTCCGGGGTGAAGCCGGGCTGCTCAGCCGGGCCAGAGCGTGGTCATCAGGTCATGAGCAGCATCGGCGCGGGCCGCCTCGACATACAGTCGGACGCCGCCGTCCGGTAACCGTACCGCACTGGCATAACGCAGCGCGCCGTCCGACAGCGGCGAGCTCGCTACCGGGCCGTCCCCGACCGGCTCCAGCTGCCCGGCATCGTTCGCCTGCGCGATTCCGGTGCGCTCGTGCCAGTTGGACGCCGCGTCCGGACGCCCGTCGTACAACACCAGCAGGGGGTCGAGGGAGAGCACGGTGGTCACCCGGGTGCCGCGGGCGTCCCAGCCGGCTCCGGTGGGGGCGAGCGCGACGCCGTGATCGGTCCAGGTCAGGCCGTCGGGGCTGGTCAGGTACCGGGTGGTCATCCGGTCCTCGGCACCCGGGACGTCCAGCGGATGACAACACAGCCACAGCCGCCAGGTCTCGCCGTCGCGGACGATCACTGGGTCCTTCACTCCGACGTGATCGCTGCCGGGAAGCACGACGGTGCGGCGTCCGGACGGCAACTCCTCGGGGCTGGCCGCGTCGACCGCTTCCACCCACCAGTGCTTCGAGCCCCGGGTCGCGCAGGAGAGATACAGCCGCCAGCCGCCGTCATCGAGCCGGGCCAGCGCGGGCCGCTCGAACGACTCGGCGCCGAAGGCGTCCCGGTGCAGTTCGGTGACCGTCTCGAAGGCGACGCCGTCGCGCGAGCGGGCGACCACGGTGGTCACACCACGGCCGGCGTCCAGCGGTCGCCGAACCCGGTAGGCCAGCCAGAACCAGCCGTCCGACCAGATCGCCGCCGGCGCCCCGGACCAGTTGCCCGGTCCCGCGCCTGGGGCGGCGACGACGACCGTGCCGTCGGTGAACAGGGACTGCAGGCGAGCGGCCAGGGACATGGCGCTCAGCGTAGAGCCGTCTCGGCGCGACTCCCGGCATCGGGGCCAATCAAGGATCCGGATCTGGCTGGGCTGTTCCGGCCCGATCCGGATCCTTATCTGGGGGAGGGATTCCCGGGAAGCGATCAGTACGATGTCCGGGTGCTCGCCGTCCTGGATCCCGTGCGGCAGCGGCTGAGCCGTCCGGCCCCCACGATCGTGATCGGCATTCTGGGCACCCTGTTGATCGGCTGGGGGAGCTGCCATCCCGAGTTCGCGCACGGTCCTCACGGCTGGCCGTCGGCAACCGTGAACGCGATCGGGTCGGCGCTGCCGATGCCCGTCAACCGGGTGGCGATCGTGGCCGGCGTCGTGCTGGTGGTGGCCGTCTGGTGGCTGCTGCGACCTGCCCCCGCCGCCGGATCGGCATCCTCGCAACCGGCCTATCGCCGCCGGCTGCTCACGGCCCTGGCGTTGTGGAGCCTGCCGTTGCTGCTGGTGCCACCGGTGCTCTCGGCCGACGCGGTGCTCTACGCCGACCTGGGCTGGATCGTGCATCAGGGCCAGAACCCCTACCTGGTCGGCCTCACCGGTGCGGGCGGGCCATACGCCCCGCACGTCGATCCGCTGTGGGCCGGCAACGGCGTCGCCTACCCGCCGCTGGCGCTGCTGACCAACGCGATCGTGGTCACGCTCAGCGGGTTCTCCAGCTATGGCGGGATCATCGCGATGCGGCTGCCGGTACTGCTGGCGCTCGCGCTGATCGCCTGGGTGGTGCCCCGGCTCGCCCGCCAACTCGGCCTGGACGCCGATCGCGCGCTCTGGTGGGGGATGGCGAACCCGCTTGTGGTGGTGCATTTCATCGGCGGAGCCCACAACGATGTGCTGATGGTCGCGGCAGCCCTGGTGGGGATCTGGCTGGCGATCCGGCGTCCGGGATGGGGCTGGGGCCTGGTCGCCGGGCCGGCCGTGATCGGCCTGGCGATGGCGTTCAAGCCGCAGGCCGGCCTCGCCGTGCTGGCTTGCGCCGGGCTGCCGGTCGCCGCGCGGCTGGCGTCGGAGCCGTTGCTGGGGCGGGTGCTGCTGCTGGCCAGGCGCAGCGTCGTCGCGACCGGCGTCGCGGTGCTCGCCTTCGTGCTGATCTCGCTCGCCTCGGGACTCGGGTTCGGCTGGACGAAATGGCTCTCCCTGATGGGCAAGGCAGGCACCGCCGCGCCGTTCTCGGTGCTCGCGCAGGTGGGGGAGAAGCTCATCGAACTGAACGGCGGCGACCCCACCGGCTGGCTACGGCTGATCGGGGCGGTCTCCACACTCTCGCTGCTGGCGGTACTGGGGTGGGTGCTGATCCGGTTCGCCGACCGCCCGCTCGCGGCGGTGGCCTGGGGGTCGCTCGCCGTCAGCGTGCTCGGCCAGTCGATGCACCCGTGGTACGTCCCCTGGTCGCTGGCGCTGTTGTCGCTGGTCCCGCTCAGCACGCGTCGAATTCCGCTGGGTCACGGGTTTCGCGGTCGCCTTCCTGGTCTGGAACGCGATCCAGACCGTGGTCTGGCATTCGGTGGTGTGAGCCTCGGAGCGGTCACACCGAGGCCCGGAGGCGCTGACTACTCTGGGCTGATGCGCATCGCCATCGCCGGTGCGTCCGGGCTGCTCGGACGCGCGACCGCCGCCCACCTGCGTTCCGCCGGACATGAGGTGCTCGCCCTGGTCCGCCGCGAGGCGTCCGGACCCCACGAGCGGCGCTGGGACCCGGACGCGGGACGGATCGCGGCCCCCGGGGTCGACGACGTGGACGCGGTGATCAACTTCTCCGGCGCCGGCATCGCGGACGTCCGGTGGAGCACCGAACGCAAAGCCGAACTGCGCAGTTCGCGGCTGAACAGCACCACCACGCTGGCGGCCGCACTGGATCCGCGAGGTCGCTGCCAACGGCTGCTGAACGGTTCGGCGATCGGCTACTACGGCGACACCGGCGAAACCATGGTCGATGAGCGGACCCCCCAGGGCGCCGGTTTCCTCGCCCAGCTGGTCGCCGACTGGGAACGCGCGGCGCACGCTGCCCCGGTCCCGACCGCGTTCCTGCGCACTGGGCAGGTGCTGACGCCGGAGGGCGGATTCCTGGGCAAGCAGCGACTGCCGTTCACGCTCGGACTGGGTGGACGGATCGGCTCCGGCCGGCAATTCCTGTCCTGGATCCACATCGACGACTACACCCGCGCGGTCGCCCACCTGCTCACCTCCGCGCTGACCGGGCCGGTCAATCTGTGCGCGCCCAATCCGGTGACCAACGCGGAGTTCACCGACGCTTTCGCCCGCGCCCTGCATCGGCCCGCGCTGATCCCGATCCCGCTGCCGGCGCTGCGGCTGATGTTCGGCTCCGAGATGGTGGAGGAGGCGCTGCTCAGCGGCACCCGCGTCCAGCCCCGGCGGCTGCTCGACGACGGCTTCACCTTCGACCATCCCCGGCTCGCCGAGACCCTGGCCGACGTCGCCTGACGTCCCGCGGGTCGAGGGTGCCGAAAGCCCCGCTGGTCGAGCGTGTCGAAACCCTTCGGTGACCAACGGCAGCGCATTGGACGCGGCCGGGCCGTCCGGTCGCGCGGCATAGACTGACCATTCCGCGCGATAGGAGTGGTGCCTCGATGTCCTCGTCCGATCTGACCTCGGCCGGCGTGCCCGCGCCGTTCGCGACGCTCGGCCTCACCTTCGACGATGTGCTGCTGCAGCCCAATGCCAGCGACGTCATCCCGTCCCAGGCCGACACCTCCACGCTGGTGTCGAAACGGATCCGGCTGAACATCCCGCTGCTGAGCGCCGCGATGGACACCGTCACCGAGGCCCGGATGGCGATCGCGATGGCTCGCGAGGGCGGCATGGGCATCCTGCACCGCAACATGCCGGCCGACGAGCAGGCGTCCCAGGTCGACCGGGTGAAGCGGTCCGAGGCCGGCATGGTCGATCAGCCGATCACCATCACCGCCGACCGCACCATCGGCGAGGTGGACGAGTTGTGCGGCAAATTCCGGATCTCCGGCGTCCCGGTCGTCGACGAGGACATGAAGCTGCTCGGCATCGTGACCAACCGCGACATGCGGTTCGAGGACGACCAGCATCGCCGGGTCGCCGACGTGATGACCCCGATGCCGCTGGTCACCGGCTGGCCCGGGATCACCAGCGACGAGGCGCTGCGGCTGCTGGCCCGGCACAAGATCGAGAAGCTGCCGCTGGTCGACACCGACGGCACCCTGCGCGGCCTGATCACCCTCAAGGACTACGTGAAGTCCGACAAGTACCCGCTGGCCTGCAAGGACGAGCAGGGCCGGCTGCGGGTCGGTGCGGCGGTCGGCTTCTTCGGCGACTCCTGGCAGCGGGCGATGCTGCTGGTCGAGGCCGGGGTGGACGCCATCATCGTGGACACCGCGCACGGGCATTCCACCGGCGTGCTCGAGATGATCGCCCGGCTGAAGTCCGAACCGGCGGCCGCCGGGGTGGACATCATCGGCGGCAACGTCGCCACCTACGCCGGGGCGTCCGCGCTGGTCGACGCCGGCGCTGACGGCGTCAAGGTGGGCGTCGGACCGGGCTCGATCTGCACCACCCGGGTGGTGGCCGGGGTCGGCGTCCCGCAGGTGACCGCCATCCACGACGTGGCCCGGGCGTGCCGTCCGGCCGGCGTCCCGGTGATTGGCGACGGTGGCCTGCAGTACTCCGGCGACATCGCCAAGGCGCTGGTCGCCGGCGCCGATACGGTGATGCTCGGCTCGTTGCTGGCCGGCTGCGACGAGAGCCCCGGCGAGCTGGTGTTCATCAACGGCAAGCAGTTCAAGTCCTACCGCGGGATGGGCTCGCTGGGCGCGATGGCGGCGCGCGGACGCCGGGCGTCCTACTCCAAGGACCGCTACTTCCAAGGCGACGTCACCTCCGACGACAAGCTGATCCCCGAAGGCATCGAGGGCCAGGTCGCCTACCGCGGGCCGCTGGCCGCCGTCGCCTACCAGTTGGTCGGCGGACTGCGACAGTCCATGTTCTACACCGGCGCCCCGACCATCGAACAGCTGCACCAACGCGGCCGGTTCGTCCGGATCACCTCGGCGGGACTACGGGAATCGCACCCGCACGACATCCAGATGACCATCGAGGCGCCCAACTACGCCTCGCCCAACTGACCCCCATCGACCCTGGCGAAGGAGCCTCCATGATCGAGATCGGGCGATCCAAGCGTGCCCAACCGGTGTATTCGTTCGACGACATCGCGATCGTCCCGACCCGGCGCACCCGGCACATCGAGGACGTCCGGCTGAACTGGACGATCGACGCCCTGACCTTCGACTTCCCCATCGTCGCGGCCCCGCAGGATTCGGTGATGTCGCCGGCCACCGCGGCCGCATTCGGACGCCTCGGCGGCCTCGGCGTGCTCAACCTGGAAGGGCTGTGGACGCGCTACGACGATCCCGAGCCGTTGCTGGCCGAGCTCTCCGCGATCGACGACCAGGTGAGTGCCACCCGGCGGATGCAGGAGCTGTACGCGTCGCCGATCCAGGGCGAGCTGATCACCCGGCGGCTGAACGAGATCCGCGAGGCGGGGGTGCCGGTGGCCGGGGCGCTGTCCCCGGAGAACTGCAAGGCGTTCGCGTCGGTGGTCGAGTCGGCCGGGGTGGACTTCTTCGTGATCCGCGGCACCACCGTGTCCGCCGAGCACGTCAGCCACAGCGTCGAGCCGCTGAACCTCAAGGAGTTCATCTACGCCCTGGACGTCCCGGTGATCGTCGGCGGCTGCGCCACCTACCAGGCGGCGTTGCACCTGATGCGTACCGGTGCGGCCGGCGTCCTGGTCGGTTTCGGCGGCGGGGCGACCAAACGCACCCGCAACGTGCTCGGCGTCGAGGTGCCGATGGCGTCCGCGCTGGCCGACGTGGCGGAGGCCCGCCGGGACTACATGGACGAATCCGGCGGCCGCTACGTACACGTGATCGCGGACGGTGCGCTGGGCCGCTCGGGCGACATCGCCAAGGCGATCGCCTGTGGTGCGGACGCGGTGATGGTCGGGTCGCCGCTGGCCCGGGCGTCCGAGGCGCCGGGGCACGGTTACCACTGGGGGCCGGAGGCCTGGCACCCCAGCCTGCCGCGCGGTGAGCGGGTCAAATTCGGCGCGATCGGCAGCCTGGAGCAGGTTCTGCACGGGCCGTCCCACACCCCGGACGGCACCATGAACCTGGTCGGCGCCCTGCGTCGCGCCCTGGCCACCTGCGGCTACACCGAGGTCAAGGAATTCCAACGGGTGGAGATCGTCGTCCACCGCTGAGGCCGCCGTTGGTCGAGATGTCGAGACCCATCCCACGGGAATAGCGGGCTCTGATTTTCGGCAATAGACGGGTGCGGCGCGGGCGATCTGCCGCTGGGTGCGTGTGTTTTCTGCCGCTCTCGGTGTGTGAGCAGGGTAGTGAGGCCCCAGACCTACTGAGCGACCGGGACGCCGTGCTCGGACGCCACTTTCGCCAGGGTGGCGTCGAAGGTTGCCAGGGTGGCTCCGGTCTCGATCGCGGCGGCCAGTACGCAGCAGTCGGGAAGCTTCAGCGACGTGCTCGCTCGCAGCTTGGCCAGGGCGAGTGGCTGCTCGGTGGGCACGTGCAATTGCTGGACTCCCATGGTGGCGATCTGCTCGCGATAGAAGTCTGCGCGACCGTCTCGTGCGGGGCGGGTAAGCACCTCCGCGAGGGTGATCGGATGGATTGCCAGTTCTTCTTCGGTGTCGAGCAGCTCGAGTGCTCGCGCACTGTGCGCGTCGCGGATCGCGAAATGTGCGATCAGCACGCTGGCGTCGAGGACGATCACTCCGGCCAATCCTTTCGGAGCTCCTCCAAGTAGTCGGGCGGGTAGTCGATGGAGCCGCGGGTTTCCTCGAGGACTTTCCGGCGGGCGGCGCGCCGTTCGGCACGAGCGGCCTCGACCGACTGCGCGCCGGCGGTCATCAGCCGGGCGATCAGTTCGGCGCGTGGCACGCCGGGCCATTCCTTGGCGGCGATCTCCAGCGCGCGAGCGACCGGAGGGGTTCGGGTGACTTGAATCCGGACGAGTGTGGTCGGCATGGACCAAGTGTGTCACCTTCGATCAAGGTGGTACAGGCTCGGACGCCCGGCTGCCATTCCCGCGTCGCTACGATGCGCACATGGCCGCGTCCCCCCTGCCCGCACCGGGCTCAGCGTTCGATTCGTCCCGCGCAGCAAGAGAAGCACTGCTCGCCGGTGGTCGATCGTGTCGAGACCTGAACCTGCGGTCGCTGGCGGGGGTTTCGGCGAGCTCAACCAGCGGTGGCCGCCCTGATCAGCCTTGCCCTGAGGGTTCGGCATCATGACGCATCCCGAACTCGCCCGGATGCGGGCAAGCATCGACAACCTCGACTCGGCACTGATCTACCTGCTCGCCGAGCGGTTCAAGATCACCCGCCGGGTCGGTGAGCTCAAGGCAGAGGTGGGTCTGCCGCCGGCCGACCCGGACCGGGAGGCCCGTCAGATCGAGCGCCTGCGCACCGTCGCCCGGGACGCGCACCTCGACCCCGAGTTCGCCGAGAAGCTGCTGAACTTCATCGTGTCGGAGGTCGTCCGGCATCACGAGCGGATCGCCAGGGAGGCGATCTGACCGCGATCCGCCCCGCGACACGGGCCGACTGGCCGACGCTGGACGTCATCGAGTCGGCGGCTGACGCGCTGTTCGAGGGTGTTCTCGTGCTGCCACCTTCGCCGGGTCTACGCAGCGCGGAACTCGGCGCCCGCGGATTCACCCTGGTCGCGGTCGACGACGATGGCCGTCCGTTCGGTTTCGTCCAGGTGTTGGAGCTCGACGCGCGTTTCCATCTTGAGCAGCTCAGCGTCCATCCGGACCACCAGCGACACGGCGTCGGAGCCGCGCTGCTGGCGGCCGCCGAGGACGGCATCCGGGCCAGGGGAGGGTCGGTGGTCACGCTGCGCACGTTCGCCGACGTCGGGTGGAACGCCCCGTTCTACCGCCGCCACGGCTACGTGGACGCCGAACTGCCGGTGGCGATGGCCGCGCTGCTGGACGCCGAGGAACGGCTCGGACTGCTCCGGGCCGGTGCTCGCGTGACCCTGGCCAAGCAGGTCGCCGAGCATGCCACGCCGCTACCCGCGGTGAGCGTGCTGCCGCTGCGGGACGGCGCCGCCGGGCTTGAGGTGTTCGTCCAGTACCGCGCCTCGACCATGGACTTCGCCGAGGGCGCGGTGGTGTTCCCGGGCGGCCGGGTGCTGCCCGGCGAGCCCCCCGTCACGGTGCCCGCGACGCATGACGTGGCCTGGGTGGTGACCGAGCTACCCGGGCCTGGCGTGCTGGCCGCGGCGGCGATCCGGGAGGTCGCAGAAGAGTGTGGTGTGCTGCTGCGCGCCGAGGAACTGGTGCCATGGGACGACTGGGTCACCCCGCCCGGCGGACGGCGTCGCTTCGACGTGGCCTTCTTCCTCACTGCGGCCCGGTCCGGACAAGACTGGCGGAACACCACCACTGAGGCGGTGCGGACGGTGTGGCGAAGGCCCGGCGACCTGTTGAGCGAGGCGGGGCGAGGTGAGCTCCGGCTGCTGCCGCCGACGCGGACGTTGCTCACCGAACTCGCCGGCCTTCGGGACGTGGCCGAGGCGCTCGCCGCGCGTCCACACATCGTTCCGGTGTTGCACGACCGTGGGCGGCCGCGGCCAGGTCTCGGCTGAGTAGGGATCCCGATCGGGCTGGAACAGACCGGCCCGATCCGGATCCTTGTTTCCCAGTCCTGGTGGGTCGAACTCGTCCCACCCGCAGCCGAGTCCGATCACGTCCCAGGGCAGCTGCTGTCCGAGGTGCGTCACGATCTCGGGATCCTGTCAGGGTGCGCAGCCCAGTGCATGATTTCGGACTCCAGCGCGAAATCTTCGTCTGAAGCCGTCACCGTGTGACGATGCCGAGGTCGTGACGACCAGGGACGGTTCACCAGCGTCGACCGGCCCTGTTACCCGTGCCGGGCTGGGTCGATCGGACGTCCCTAAACCGCGTGCGACGTGATGGTGGCTCGCGACAGTCGAAACCCGTTGCCAGAAGGGGTCTCGACAAGCTCGACACGCTCGACCAGCCCATCCCTAGACGTCGTGCGAGTCGATGGTGGCTCGCGCCAGCCGGATCACGTCCGCGCGCAGGTCGTCCGGGGCAAGCAGGCGGGCTTCGCCGCCGAAGGCGAGGACGATGGCCAACGCGGCGCGGCGGGCGCGGAAGGTGAGTTCGACGACGGGCCACCCCGCGTCCTCGCCGAGCCGCGCGATGGTGGTTCCGGGCGCCAACTGAAACTGGGAGTAGGTGGTGAAGAATCCGACCGCAGCCGGATCGACCGCAACCGTGACGGTGCAACCGGGTCCCCGGTCCTCGAACGCAGCGCGCTGGCGTGCCCAGGCGTCGGCCAGGTTCAGGTCGTCAGGCACCCGAGCGGGCTCGTCCAGCACCATGGCGGTGACGATCCGGGAAACCCGGTAGGTGCGCTGCTGGCCCCGGTGCGCGGCCAGCAGGTACCAGCGTCCGGTGTTCTCGACCAGGCCGTACGGGTCGACCGTCCGGGTGCCGGGCTGGCCATCGCGCCGGGGTGAGGCGTAACGCAGCCGAAGGCGCCGCTTGCGGGTGGCGGCGTCTCGCAGCACGGGCAGCAGCGGCACCTCCTCGGTGGCGGCGAACCAGCGGCGCCGGTCGACCATCACCACCGACGCCAGTGCCTCGGCGGTCTCCAGCGCCGGTCCGGGGACGGTGGCCGACAGCTTGGTGAGCGCTGAGCTCAGCTCGCCGCTGAGCCCGAGATCGGCGGCCGCTGTGCCCGACGTCCAGGCGAACAGGGCCTGCGCCTCGCCGGGACTCAGCCCGCTGACCTCGGTGCGGTAGCCGTCCAGCAGCGAGCAGCCGCCGTTGCGACCTCGGTCGGTGTAGACCGGGACGCCGGCCGCCGAGAGGGCCTCCATGTCGCGCAGCACGGTGCGTTCGGAGACTTCGAGGATCTCGGCCAGCCGGCGTGCGGGCAGCCGTCCGTGCCGCCGCAACAGGGCGAGGATCTGCAGCAACCGGTCGGCTCGCACATTCTGAATCCTGCCACTAAAACCGGACAGAAGATGTCTGGTTAGCTCACCAAGATGGAGTCATGAACGAAACCCAGACCCTGCCGGACACCCGGCCCCTGTTCCGCTCCGCACTCGCCCAGATCGCGCCGCTGGTTGACGCGTTGACCAGCACCGATCTCGACCGGCCGACGCCCTGCTCGGAATGGACGGTCCGCGATCTGCTCAGCCACCTGGTCGCGGTCGAGGACCGCATCGTCCACATCGCCGGCGGCGGCAAGCCCTTCGAGGTGCCGTCCATCGTCGAGGGCATCGCCGACACCGACTGGTCGGACGCCTGGCGCACCCGCGTCGCGCCGCTCCAGGACGCCCTGGCCGACGACGCCCTGCTGGGCCGCGAGTGGGTGCATCCTGCCGGCGTCATGCCCGGCTTCCAGGCGATCGCCATCTACGCCAGCGAACTGGCGGTGCACGCCTGGGATCTGGCGCGTGCGGTCGGCCGGGACAGCGAACTCAACCAGGAGATCGCGGCGGCGGTCGTTGGCCCGATGACCGGCGCTCTTCCCGCCGAACCGCGCGGAGCCGAGATCGGCATTCCGTTCGGACAGGTGGTCCCGGTTGCCGACGATGCACCCGCGTACGCCCGGCTGGTCGGTTGGGTCGGACGCGACCCCGAGTGGACGCCCCAGTCCTGACTCAGCTCGTCAGCTAGCGACCGATTCGGGAGGCGTTTCGCCTTATCAGGGGTGAACAGGTCCGAAATCGGTCGCTAGCTGACGAGCCGACTTGTCGAAACCAAGCCGGTGAAACAGGGTCTCGTCTTGACCGGAGGTACCGTCCCCGGTGACCAGCGGTACCGTCCCCGGTGACCAGCGGTACCGTCCCCGGTGACCAGCGGTACCGTCCCCGGTGACCAGCGGTACCGTCCCCGGTGACCAGCGGTACCGTCCCCGGTGACCAGCGGAACCGTCCCCGGTGACCAGCGGAACCGTCCCCGGTGACCAGCGGACCGTCCCCGGTGACCAGCGGTACCGTCCCCTATGGTCGCCAAAGTTGGGAACGAGCTCGACCGAGAGGCGTCCGGCTGGGACGCAATCGGAAAGCGGAGTGGGCTGCACCCCGTCGGGGTGTGGCGGGCGTGAGGCGACGCTCGTCCCCTGCCGGACGGCGCACCCGAATGACCAAGTAGGACGAGCAGCGCCCCGGGCGGGACGGGGTGCAGCCCACTCCGCGGAGGCACACGCAACAATCGCAACCCAGCCACCGCAGGGTCTCCATGAGCTCGACCAACGGCAAGTCCAGGCACCGCAGGGTCTCGACGAGCTCGACCGACGACGAGCACGAGCGCAGAACTCAGGCGATGACGTCGCCGGCGGTGGTGTTCGCCGGGATGCCGGTCACCACCGAGCCGGGCGGGACGTCCTTCACGACGAGTGCGTTGGCGCCGACCTTGGCGCCGTCGCCGATGGTGATCGGCCCGATGATCTTGGCGCCGGCACCGAGCAGGACGTTGTTGCCGATCGTGGGATGCCGCTTGAACCGGCCGCGGGAGCGTCCGCCCAGGGTGACCTGGTGGTACATCAGCACGTCGTCGCCGATCTCGGCGGTCTCACCGATCACCACTCCGTTGCCGTGGTCGATGAAGAACCGGCGGCCGATCACCGCACCCGGGTGGATCTCCACCTGGGTCAGCGTCCGGGACACCTGCGACAGCAGCCGGGCCAGTGGCCGCAGCACCGGGCTGGTCACCCACAGCTTGTGGCAGAGCCGGTGCACCCAGACCGCATGAACGCCCGGGTACGCCAGCCCCACCATCAGCTTGCTGTGCGCCGCTGGATCTTCCCGCAGCGCGGTGTCCAGATCCTCGTTCAGTCGGAACCGCGCCGACGAGATCAGGGCACGAAGTGTCATCGACGCAGGGCCATCAGTCCATCAGATCCGAGTACAGGATCGTGGAGAGGTACCGCTCGCCGAACGACGGAATGATCACCACGATCACCTTGCCGGCGTTCTCTTCGCGGGCGGCGAGTTCACCGGCGGACGCCAGCGCGGCGCCGGAGCTGATCCCGACCAGCAGGCCCTCCTTGGACGCGGCCAGCCGGGCGAACTCGACGGCGGTCTCGGCGTTCTGCGGAATGATCTCGTCGATGATCGAGCGGTCCAGGATCTCGGGCACGAAGTTGGCACCGATGCCCTGGATCTTGTGCGGGCCGGGCTTGCCGCCCTCGAGAATCGGGGACTCCTTGGGCTCGACGGCGATCATCTTGACCTCGGGCTTGCGCTCCTTGAGCACCTGGCCGACGCCGGAGATGGTGCCGCCGGTACCGATGCCGGCCACCACGTAGTCGACGGTGCCGTCGGTGTCGTTCCAGATCTCTTCAGCGGTGGTCTTGCGGTGGATGTCCACGTTGGCCGGGTTGGCGAACTGACGGACCAGGACGGCGCCCTCCTCGGCGCCGATCGCCTCGGCGCGCGACACCGCGCCCCGCATGCCCTCGGGACCCGGGGTCAGCACCAGTTCGGCGCCGAAGGCCCGCAGCAGCGCCCGGCGCTCCTTGGACATCGTCTCGGGCATGGTCAGCACCACCCGGTAGCCGCGCGCCGCGCCGACCATGGCGAGCGCGATGCCGGTGTTGCCGGAGGTCGCCTCGACGATGGTGCCGCCCGGCTTGAGCTGCCCGGACGCCTCGGCGGCGTCGATCATCGCCACCCCGATCCGGTCCTTCACCGAGTTGGCCGGATTGTAGAACTCCAGCTTGCCCAGCACCGTTGCCTTGGTGTCGCCGAAGATGCGGTTCAGGCGGACCAGCGGGGTCCGTCCGACCAGCGTGGTCACGTCGTCGTAGATCTGCATGTCCGTCCTTAACTGATGGATCGCGCGGCTATTCCGCGTTCACGAATCTCGGTGCTCAATCATGTCACCATTCGCGATCCCTACACTGGCGTCCCATGAGCCACGAGCATGAACTGGTCCTGGTCGTCGACTTCGGCGCACAGTACGCGCAGCTGATCGCCCGCCGGGTCAGGGAAGCCCGGATCTACTCCGAGATCGTCCCGCACACCGCGTCCGTGGCCGAGATCCTGGCCCGCAAACCGAAGGCAATCGTGCTCTCCGGCGGGCCGCAGTCGGTGTACGCGCCGGGCGCACCCCAGGTCGACCCGGCGCTGTTCACCACCGGCATTCCCACCTTCGGCATGTGTTACGGCTTCCAGGCGATGGCCAGGGCGCTGGGCGGCGAGGTGCGGCAGACCGGGTTGTCCGAGTTCGGCCGCACCGGCGTCCGGGTGGACGCCGGGGGCACCCTGCTCGACGGCCTGCCGTCCGATTTCCGGGCCTGGATGAGCCACGGCGACGCGGTCTACGCCGCGCCGCCCGGGTTCGCCTGCCTGGCCACCTCCGGCGGCTCGCCGGTGGCCGCTTTCGAAGACCTGAACCGGGGCCTGGCCGGCGTCCAGTGGCATCCCGAGGTGGGGCATTCCGAGTACGGCCAGGCGGTGCTGGAGTCCTTCCTGATCGAGATCGCCGGCTGCCGGCAGGACTGGACGCCGGCCAGCATCGTCGACGACTCGGTGGCCGCGATCCGCGCCCAGGTGGGGGACAAGCAGGTGCTGTGCGCGTTGTCCGGTGGGGTCGACTCCGCGGTGGCGGCGGCACTGGTGCAGAAGGCGATCGGCGACCAGCTGACCTGTGTGTTCGTCGATCACGGACTGCTGCGCAAGGGCGAGGCCGAGCGGGTGGAGCGTGACTTCGTGGCGGTCACCGGGGTCGACCTGGTCGTCCGCAACGAGGTCGACCGGTTCCTCGGCGCGCTGGCCGGGGTCAGCGACCCGGAGACCAAGCGCAAGATCATCGGCCGCGAGTTCATCCGCACCTTCGAGGACGCCGCCCGCGCGCTGAACGCCGAGAAGGACATCGAGTTCCTGGTCCAGGGCACCCTCTACCCGGACGTGGTGGAGTCCGGCGGAGGCGAGGGTGCGGCCAACATCAAGAGCCATCACAACGTCGGCGGACTGCCCGACGACCTGCAGTTCTCGCTGATCGAGCCGCTGCGCACCCTGTTCAAGGACGAGGTGCGCGCCGTCGGCACCGAGCTCGGGCTGCCCGACGAGATGGTCTGGCGGCACCCGTTCCCCGGCCCCGGGCTGGCGATCCGGATCATCGGGGAGGTCACCGCCGAGCGGCTCGACCTGCTCCGCGAGGTGGACGCCATCGCCCGCGCCGAACTGACCGAGGCCGGTCTGGACCGCGAGATTTGGCAGTTCCCGGTGGTGCTGCTGGCCGAGGTTCGCTCGGTCGGCGTGCAGGGCGACGGCCGCACCTACGGGCACCCGGTGGTGCTGCGTCCGGTCACCTCCGAGGACGCCATGACCGCCGACTGGGGACGGCTGCCCTACGACGTGCTGGAGCGGATCTCGACCCGGATCACCAACGAGGTGCGCGAGGTGAACCGGGTGGTGCTCGATATCACCTCGAAGCCACCGGGCACCATCGAGTGGGAGTGATCCGCTGGCGACCCGGACACCCTGAGCGATCCGTAGAGCCCTCCCTAACTATCTCTGCCCTCCCGCAGGTGGGAGGGCAGAGATAGTTAGGGAGGGCCTTATCGAGCCGCGGACCCGCCAGCCGGATCAATCGATCACTCGCTCGGGAGGTGTCGCTTCCACCAGTCCAGGATCGCCTCGAACCGCTGGCGGCGGTGCCAGGGCGTCCCCGATCGGGAGAGCTCGTGGTTCTCGCCGGGAAACACCAGCAACTCGGCGTCCACCCCACCCTGTTTCAACTGCGTGTAGTAGCGCAGCGCCTGTGACAAGGGGCAACGCAGGTCCTGCTCGGAGTGGATGACGAAGGTCGGCGTCGTCACCGCATCGGTCAGCAGCATCGGCGACTGGGCGTCCATCTGCTCCTTCGACCCGTTGTACTGCTGCGGGAAGAACCAGCCGATGTCGGAACTGCCGACGAAGGACGCCGGGTCGAGGTAGCCGCGCTCGACGATAGCTCCGGCCCAGCGGTGATCGTGGGCGATGATCCACGCGGTCAGATAGCCGCCGTAGGAGCCGCCCATGATGCCGACCCGGTCGCCGTCCAGCCCGGGCACCGAGGCCACCGCGTGCTCCAGGAAGGCCAGCACGTCGGCCGAGTCGAGTTCGCCGAAGGCGCCCTGGATGGCCCGGCCGTGCGCGCGTCCGTAGCCGGCGGAGCCACGCGGGTTGCACATCACCACCGCGTAGCCGGCCGCGGCGTACACCTGGGCCTCGTCGAAGAATGCCGAGGTGTACTGCGCGAACGGCCCGCCATGGATCATCAGCAGCACCGGGTGCGGGCCGGCGCCGTCCGGGGCCACCACCCAGCCGTGCACCGGGTGACCGTCGGAGGACGTGGCCGTCAGTTCCCGCGGCAGCCGAACCTCGGTGTCGGCCCGAAGGGACGCAGAGAAGTCGGTCAGCGGCGTGACCTCGCCGCCGGCGATCAGGCCGACCTCACCCATGCTGGTTCCGGTGTGGTAGGACGCCACCACTCCGGCGCCCGCACCGCCCGGGCGGTCGCCGAGGGTTCCGCAGCCGGTCAGCACCACGCCGGCGTCACTGTCCAGCAGGATCTCGGCACCGTCCGCGGTCACCTTCAGCAGCTGGGACGCCCCGCGCGACCCGGTGATCGCCAGCACCCCGTCCCCGGCCGGCACCAGGTCGCCCTCGATCAGCAGGTCCGGGTCGGTCAGCCGCTGCGGGCCGTCCGCGGAGAGCCGGTACACCGAGGGCTGCGCGGCGACGAACTCCAGGCCGGACGCGCCCAGTTCGCTGCCCGGTGAACCAGATGGTGCCGTCCACGTCAACGGCAGCGGCGACGTCCACGGTGGCCTCGGTGAGCCGGGCCGCTTCGCTGCCGTCCACGGGAATCCGCAACAGATCGTTGATCAGGCTCTCCGGTTCGCCGGGCCGGCCGGCCACCACCAGCACCGCGCCGCCGTCCGCGGTGAAGCACGGGTGGCTGTGATCGACATCGGCGCTGGTCAGCCGGGTGGGCGCCGGGACGCCGTAGTCCTTCAGTGCCTCCGCGCCGAGGACAGTGGCGGCCCGGCCGACAGGTGTCACCGCCGGCTCGCCGAAGACGTCCGGCACCTCAACGACGAACAGCTGGCTGCGCCGGTCTCGGGACCAGCCCAGGCCGTTGTACTGGAACGCCAGTGAGCTGATCCGCCGCGGATCCTCCTGGCCGGCCTCGACGCCGTCCACCGTGCCGTAGCGACCCTCTTCGGGGACCCGGGCGACGAACGCGAGCAGCCGTCCGTCGGGCGAGAAGGCGAAGTCGGAGACGCCGAGCGGCTGATTGGTGACGAGCAGCGCCTCACCACCCGAACTCGGGATCAGATGCACCTGCGGGCGGTCGTTCGTCCCGTCGCGCAGGAAGCCGATCAACGACCCGTCGGGAGAGAACCGCGGGCGACTGTCGCTCTGCCCACGGGTCAACCGGCGCGGTGCGCCGTCGCGCAGCGGCACCTGCCACAGCTGTCCGACGTAGGAGTCGGCGCCGAAGTCGGGCCGGCTGGTGGCGACCACCGCCGAGGAGCCGTCCGGGTGGACGGCGGGCGCGGACACACTGGTGAGCAGGGGCAGATCCTCGGGGCGCATGGCTCGACACTAGCCCGCCCTCGCGCGGGTGGGCGTCGTCTCGACCGCGCTGTCGGCGTCCACTAGATTCGGCCGTGGCAAGGGCGGACTCGAAGGAGAGTGGTGTCATGGCGTCAGGACGTGTGCTGGTGGTCGGTTCGTTGAACGCAGACCTGGTGGTGCGGACGGCCCGGCTCCCCGGCCCCGGCGAGACGGTCACCGGCTCCGACCTGGTGATCGTGCCGGGTGGCAAGAGTTCCAACCAGGCAGCCGCGGCGGGCAAGCTCGGCGGCGATGTGGCGCTGCTCGGTTGTGTCGGCCGGGACGGCAACGGCACCATGCTGCTGGACAGCCTGAAGGCCGCCGGCGTGGACGTCTCGCAGGTCCGGGTGCTCGACGGGGTAGCCACCGGCTCGGCGATGATCGCCGTCGATGACGCCGCCGAGAACTTCATCATCGTCAGCCCCGGCGCCAACGGTCACCTCAGCGAGACCGACATCGATGACGCCACCGAGTTCTTCGATTCCGCGGACGCCGGTGCCGTCCTGACGCTCTGCCTGGAGGTGTCGCTGGACGCCGTGAAGGCCGCCGCTCGGCGGGCCGGGGACCGCGGCGCGACCGTCGTGTTGAACATTTCCCCTTACCAGAAGGTGGGAGCCGACCTACTCGACCTGGTCGACATCCTGCTGGTGAACAACCATGAACTGGCCGACCTGACCGGGCAGGCGGAGTTCGAGCCGCTGGGCGACTGGACCTCGGTGATCGAGGCGACCGGTGCCGCGCTGGGCGATTCGGGCCCGCGAACGGTGGTGGTGACGCTCGGTGCCGACGGCGCCCGGATCATCGACCTGAGCGCGGGCGAGGTCTCCGAGCAGATCCCGTCGCCGCCGATCAAGCCGGTCGACACCACGGGTTGCGGGGATGCCTTCCTGGCCGCGCTGGCCTTCCGGCTCGCTGCCGGCGACGACCTGGCGGCGGCCAGCGCGTTCGCCGTCCGGGTCGGTGCCTATGCGGCGACCGGCGAAGGTGCCCAGAACTCCTACCCGACCGCGCAGCAGCTCGCCGACTGGCAACCCTGACCGGCAGCATGGTGTCCACCCCGGGAGCGAAGCCGAGCCGAAGCCGGTTCCGGGTCCGGCACGCCTGCGCCGCGTTCTGCGGACTGATCGTGATTTCCTACGGTTCGTCGATGATCGACACCTACGGTGGACTCGCCGTGCGGCCGCGCGACTGCATCCTGCGTCAACTCGCTGCCAACCCCGAGGATGCCGTCGTCGAATCGACCAGTTACCCCAGCTGGCTCAGCCAGCGCGGCGGTGCCGTCAACGACGCCAGCTGCCTCAACCGCACCGACGTGTACGGGGTGGTGCGGCCGAGCGACGAGGCCGAGCTCGGACGCGCCCTGGCCTTCGCCCGCGAGCACGACCTGAAGGTGTCGCTCGCCGGCGCCCGGCACAGCATGGGTGGGCAGACGTCGTGGCCCGGTGGGTTGATCATCGACCTGACTGCGATGGACCGGATCGTCGTCGACGAGGCGTCCGGCACGGTGCGGGTCGGCGGCGGGGCGCTGTGGCAGCAGGTGCTCGAAGTGCTCCACCCGCGCCGGCTCTCGGTCACCGGCATGCCGAGCATCGACGTGCTCAGCGTCGGCGGCACGATCTCGGTCAATGCCCACGGCACCGACTTCCGCACCGGTTCGCTGGCCGGAACCGTCCGCAGCCTGCGGCTGATGAAGGCCGACGGCAGCGTCGTCACTCTGGACGCCGGTCACGATCCCGACCTGTTCCACGCCGTGATCGGCGGCTACGGGCTGTTCGGTGTCATCGTCGAGGCCGAGCTGGCCACCGTGCCGGACGAGTTGTACCGCCTTGAGCAGCGGGTGGTGCCCGCTGCCGATCTGCCGAGCGTGCTGGACGCTCTCAGGTCCGACGAGAACAACCGGCTGATGTCGGCCGATCTGGCCACCGCCGGTTCGCCGCTGATGCAGCAGGCGATCGTCTACACCTACTCGAGGTTCCCGGGTGCCGCCGACGAGCCGATCCCCGAACTGCAGCACGAACCGGATTCGCCGCCGGCCCGGTTGCTGTTCAACCTGGCCCGGCACCCCGGGCCCGCACAATGGCTGAAGTGGACGGCGCAGCGCGACCTGCTGCCCCGCGTCCGGCACTGCGACAGCTCACGCAACGAGGCGCTGCGCGCGGCCGAGGCCTGCCTGGTCTCGCGCAGCCAGGCCATGTACAGCGACCTGGTCCTGCTGCGCCACAAGATCCCCCAATACACCGACATCCTTCACGAATACTTCCTGCCGCCGGAGGACCTCGTCCGGTTCCTTCGCGATACCGCCGATGCGCTGAAAGGCAGCGACGCGGTGCTGCTGCACGCGTCCGTCCGGATGGTGCACGCCGAACCGATCCTGCTCGACTACGCCAGAGGCGACCGGTACTCGGTGGTGCTCTACCTCAGTCAGGAGGTCTCCGCCGAGGGCAACCGCGACATGGCCGTCCTCACCCGCACCCTGGTCGACCGGGCGCTGACCGCGGGCGGCACGTTCTATCTGCCCTACCAGCAGCACTACACCCGGGACGACCTGGCTCGCGCCTATCCGCGGATCGAGGAGTTCTTCGCGCTGAAGCGCCGCCACGACCCCGGCCTGCTGTTCATGAACAACTTCTACCGTCGCTTCGCGTAGACCGTGGTCCGCGGCGCCGAGCCGACGCGGACGACGGAGCCGCAGATGGACCGAAAGAACCGTCCCTGCGTACCAAGAAGTGGACCGAAAGAACCGTCCCTGCGGAGCGGATCAGCCGGTGTAGCCGAGCAGCCGTTCCAGCAGCACCGGGCCGAGGGGCTGATCGGTCTCCAGCACGACCCGGACGTGGGCGCCCTCGACGTCCTTGGGGCCGTTGCGTTGATAGCGCAGGTCGCAGATGGTCTGGCCGCGTCCGGGGCCCTGGGTGTCATCGACGACAACTGGCACGTTCGGGGCACGGGTGGCGGTGATCTGTCCGGTGGCGATCGCCGCCGCCAGTGGGTCGTGCAGGGCGCACATCCGCCGGTCGTACTCGCCGACGTAGAAGTCGAAGTAGAGATCGAGAATGTCGGCCAGTGCCTGGTTCAGCGCCGAGTCGGACGCCGCCAGCGCCAGCCGGTCGGACTCTTCGAAGGTGTTCTCCAGCGTGACGTCGAGCGGCACCAGCACCACCTGCCAGGGCGCCTCCATCACCACCTGCGCGGCCTCGGGATCGTTGTAGATGTTCGCCTCACCGACGGCGGACAGGTTGCCCGGGACCAGGGCCGCACCGCCCATGATGATCACCTCATGTACCAGGTCGGCGATCGACGGGTCCTGTTTGAGCGCCACGGCCAGGTTGGTCAGCGGCCCGATCGCGATCACGTCCAGTTCGCCGGGGTGTTCGTGCGCCAGCCGGACCAGCATGTCGGCCGCCGACTCGGCCTCGGGCGTACGCTCCGCGGGCGGCAACTCCACCTCGCCCACTCCGTTGTGGCCGTGAATGTGCGGGACCCCGCCGTCGAAACTGTGAGTCAGCGGGTCCATCGCGCCGACGGCGACCGGGACATCGCCGCGGCCGCCGAGGGCCAGCAGGTCGAGGGTGTTGCGGGCTGCTCGCCGGGCGTCGATGTTGCCGCTGACCGTGCCGATTCCGGCCAGGCTGACCTCGGGCGAGGCCATCAGGTAGACCAGCGCGAGCGCGTCGTCGACTCCCGTGTCGCAGTCGAAGTAGACGGGACGGGGGGCCATTGCCCCTCCTTTCGTGAGTCTGTTGGATTCAGCTGCCGACGACGCCGACGATGGCGGCATTCAGCAGGTTGGTCATGGTGGCGGCCAGCAGGGCCAGCAGCCCGTATTTGGCCACCTCGGAGCGCCGCTCCGGAATCAGGCTGCCCAGCGAGCCGACCAGGATGGCGATCGAGCCGAAGTTGGCGAAGCCGCACAGCGCGAAGGTGGTGATCAGGGTGGTCTTCGGGTCGAGCGTGCCGGCCTGCACCAGCGGGCCGAAGTTCGAGAACGCGACGAACTCGTTGAGCACGGTCTTCTGGCCGATGAAGTTCCCGGCGATCCCGGCCTCGTGCCAGGGGACGCCGATCAGCCACGCCACCGGCGCGAAGATCCAGCCGAAGACCATGTCGAAGGACAGCTGCGGCATGCCGAACCAGCCGCCGATGCCACCCAGTGCACCGTTCAGCATCGCGATCACGGCGATGAACGCGATCAGCAGGCAGCCGACGATCACCGCCAGGTGGCCGCCGGTCAGGGCACCACGGGCGAGCGCGTCGATGATGTTCACCGACTCGGTGTCCTTGACGTCGCGCACGGACGCGTCCAGGTCGGAGACCTCCGTCTCGGGCCACAGCCCCTTGGCGATCAGCAGCGAGGCCGGCGCGTTCATCACGGCCGCGGCCAGCAGGTAGGGCATCGGCGCCCCGAGCAGCGAATAGCCGACCAGTACGGTGCCGGCCACCGAGGCCAGGCCGCCGGTCATGCAGACGAAGAGTTCGGACTTGGTCAGCCGCTTCAGGTACGGCTGGATGACCAGCGGTGCCTCGCTCATCCCCAGCACCACCACCGTCGCCGCCCACACCGATTCGATCTTGGACGTCCCCAGCACCCACTTCAGCGCGGTGCCGACGATCTCGACGAACCACTGCAGGACGCGCAAGTGATAGAGAAGCCCAACGATGGTGCCGAAGAACACGATCACCGGCAGCACCTGGAGGGCGAAGACGAACCCGGTGGCTTGGAGATCCACCAACGGGCCGAAGACGAACGCGGTCCCGGCCTTGGTGTAGTCGATGATGTGGGTGACGCCGGCGGAGAATGCCTCCAGCGCCTTGGCGCCGGGCTCCCATTTGATCACCAGGAAGCCGGTCAACGCCTGCAGCGCGAGCCCCGCACCGATGATCCGCCAGTTGATCCTGGTCCGGTGCTTCGACAACAGCACCATGATCCCGAGGATCAGCACGACCCCCAACAGGCCTTGCAGTCTCTCCATCTTTACCCTCCAGCTGAGCGGACACTCGGACCATATGGCGGTAAGGGAGCCGCTGGCAAGGTATTTCACTCGTCTCGATGCCGTGCGGAAACAATCGTCACCGGTTGGACACACCGCCGGCATCGGCGTGCCGCACTCCAGGTCGGGACCTGGCCGAACCTCAGCCGGATTCGGGACGAGACGCCAAAGGGTCCGGACGCAGATGGCGTCCGGACCCCCTTCAGGTTCGGTTCAGCGGAGGTCGTCGGGATTCTGCTGTGGCCGGTCCGCCGGCCGGTCACCGCTGGTGGTGAAGGCGCTCTTGGCCTGGTCGAAGCCGGTCGGTCCGCCGTTGTCGGTGGGCAGGACGGCCCACAGCACCAGGTAGGCGATCCAGCCGACCTGGGTGAAGATCGCCAGCACAACGGTGAGGATGCGAACCAGCCCGGAGTCCAGGTTCAGGAAGCGGGCGAGTCCACCGCAGACACCGCCAAGAAATTTGTCGGTTGTCGAGCGGGTCAGGGTCTTTCCGTTCATCGGTTTCCTTTCGTCGAATTGCGGGAAAGCAGTAGGCCGGCCAGGCCGATGACGACCAGGCCGAGGGGGGCGAGAATCGAGGTGAGCTTCCAATCGACCGTGCCGAAAGCGGCACACAGCGCGAGCGCCGCCAGGCCGAGGCTGAACAGGCCGACGTTGAAGGCGGCGACATCGACGCGCCTCATGAGACGGTCACCTCCCCGACCCCGGCGTGCAGCACCACGGTCAACACGGGTGCGCCGGGGGAGAGGATGCGCTGGTAGCTGCCCTTGAGGTCGATGCCGTCGCGGGCGGCGTCCGGTCCCTTGTAGTCGCCGGCTCCGATCGACCAGTCCACGATCACGTTCCCGGTGCGGGGCAGGGTCAACCCGAGGGTGCCAGCCCCTTGGGAGTACCGGACGGTCCGGGTATCGGTGACGTCCAGGTCGCGCAGGTCGATGGTCACCTCGCCGGCGGCATAGTTCTGCTCAGTGCTCGGCAACTGGGCCATCGTGGAGTAGCTGAACGACTCGGAGCCGACCCGGCCCGGATGCGGCATCGGCACCAGCATCGCGATGGTGGCGATCCCGGCGACGACAGTCAGCGGCAACAGGCCGCGCGGGCGTCCGGTGAAGGCGGCGACCACCAGGCCGAGGCCGAGCGCGCCGAGCACCACCGCGACGTAGGCGAGACCCGGCACGGCGATGCCGAACGCCGCCAGCACGGCGAGGGTGGCCAGACCGCCGCCGGTCAGGCAGAGCACCGCCGGCCACAGCCAGCGCGGACGGTTCCGCCGCGTCCTGGCGACCGGTGGCGTCCAGTACGGGACGGCCGGGGGCACCGGACGGGGGTCGATGCTGCCCTGGACGGGCGTCGGGTCGTTGAGCGGACTGGGGGCGTAGAGCGCGCTTGCGGAAACCTCCCGCTCCTGGGCCACCCGCTCGCGCCAAGCCGCTGCGGCGCGCTCGAAGTCGGTCTCCGGCTCGCGTCCGATCGACGGGGCCGGCGCACCGGGCGACCCGGCGGGGACGGCCGGCGACGCGACTGCGTCGGCGGACTGCGGGTCGGCGTCCGGACGGGAGGGGTGGCGGCGGCGGTGGAAGCCGAAGTACCACAGGAAGCCGAGGCCGACGATCGGCGCGACGCCGAACGGCAGCCAGGAGCCGACCACGACGGTGATCAGGACGCCGAGGCCGACCACCGCGCCGATCGCCGCCGCCGGCGACCAGGAGCGGGTGAACGGAGCGAGCCGGTAGAGCGGGAAGTCGGTGGAGCCGTCCTTGGGGACCAGCAGCAATGCGCCCACGTAGAAGGCGATACCGAGGCCGCCGAGCAGGGCCAGCAACACCATCGCGATCCGCAGCACGGTCGGGTCGACCTGCCAGCGCCGGGCGAGGCCCGCGCACACCCCACCGAGGACGGCGCCCGAGGACGCGCGGCGCAGCGGGGTGAGTTCCATGCGGCCCACTCTCGTCGGCGCAGCACGGTCAGACCATCGGGGGGCGTCCTGAGCCGACCCCCAAAGCCGCTGCCGGCGGCCGCTGGTCGAGCTCGTCGAAACCCTCATCGCCGGGCGAGGCCCGGCAGGGTGGACTGAGAGGTGCGCCCCGGCGTACCCCATGCGGCCCCGAGTTCGGCTGGTCGCACCCCGGCGGCTGTGTGAGGCTAGGGGGGTCGGTCATCTCGACCCCCGACACAACCCTGCCATGACGACTGTTCCCCACACCGCGGCGGTGGCGGCACACCGCGCCGACCGGCGGCTGCAGGGCGCCTGGCTCGCCGGGGTGTGCAATGGACTGGCGGCCCATCTGGGCTGGCCGGTGCTGGTGCTGCGGGTCGGTTTCGTGCTGTTGACGGCCAGCATGGGCATCGGCGTGATCGTCTATCTGGCGTTGTGGCTGGCGTTGCCGCTGGCGGCCGAGACCGTCCGGGCGCCCGGGCTGGAGGCGGCGGGACGCCGTGGCCTGCGCACCATCGAGGGTCCGGCCCGGATGCCGGCCGACTGGGGCGTGATGTCCGCGGTCGGTTTGCTCGGGGCAGGGCTGCTCTGGTTCGTCCAGGCGGTCGGGGCGGGGCTGCCGGTCCGGGTGCTCTGGCCGGCGTTGACCGGGACCGCGGGGCTGATGCTGATCTGGTGGCAGGCCGACCACATCTCGAACCGGTCGATCCGGCGGCAGAGCGGGCTGCGGCGCTGGTTCGCCCCGCTGACCGCGCACTGGTCGCGGATCCTGCGGATCGCCCTGGGGTTGGGGGCGCTCGGCACCGCGATCGCGCTGGCCGTCGCGCAACTGCCGGAGTTGCCCGAGACCGTCCGCACCCTGCTGGTGTTGGGCCTGGTGGTGACCACGCTGCTGCTGGCCGCGGCGCCGTGGATCATCCGGGTGCGGCGCTCGCTGGCCGCGGCCCGCGAGGAGACGATGCTGGCCGACGCCCGGGCGGACATGGCCGCGCACCTGCACGACTCGGTGCTGCAGACCCTGGCGCTGATCCAGCGGCAGGCGTCCGACCCGAAGGCGGTGACGTCCCTGGCCCGGCGGCAGGAACGCGAGCTGCGGGCCTGGCTCTACGGCGAGACCACGGATGCCGCGACGGTGAAGGCGGCCCTGGTCGCGGCCGCCGCCGAGGTCGAGGACGATCATGGCGTCGAGGTAGAGATCGTGGTGGTCGGCGACCGGGAACTCGACCCGGAATTGAAGTCGCTGGTGCAGGCCGCCCGCGAGGCGATGGTCAACGCCGCCCGGCATGCCGGGGTCGCCACCATCGACGTCTACGCCGAACTGGACGACGGGCTGGTCGAGGTCTTCGTCCGCGACCGCGGCCGGGGATTCGTGCTGGCGGAGGTGCCGGCCGACCGGATGGGCGTCCGGGGCTCGATCATCGAGCGATTGCGGCGCGCCGGGGGCAATGCGACGATTCGAAGCGATGCCGAACACGGCACCGAGGTACGACTGGAGATGAAGCGATGACCGAGCAGCAGACGAGTACCCAGGCCGCCCGGCGGGTGGTGATCGTCGACGACCACGCCATGTTCCGCAGTGGGGTGAAGCACGACATCGGCTCCCGGGTGCAGATCGTGGGTGAGGGCGAGGACGTGCCCTCCGCGGTCGCCGCGGTGCTGAAGGCCCAGCCGGACGTGGTGCTGCTCGACGTGCACCTGCCCGGCGGCGGCGGGGTGGAAGTGCTCAAGCAGGTGCACGCCACCGAGCCCGAGATCAAATTCCTGGCGCTCAGTGTCAGCGACGCAGCCGAGGACGTGATTGGCGTCATTCGGGCCGGGGCAAGGGGTTATGTCACGAAGTCGATCTCGGCCGACGAACTGGTCGACGCGATCGGCCGGATCGCCGAGGGCGACGCGGTGTTCTCGCCCCGGCTCGCCGGTTTCGTCCTGGACGCCTTCTCGGGCTCGATCGATATCGCCAGCGTCGACGAGGAACTCGACCGGCTGTCCCAGCGGGAGCGCGAGGTGATGCGGCTGATCGCCCGCGGCTACGCCTACAAGGAGATCGCCCGGGAGTTGTTCATTTCGATCAAGACCGTGGAGACCCACGTCTCCAGCGTGCTGCGCAAGCTCCAGCTGTCTAACCGGCACCAGCTGACCCGTTGGGCGACCGACCGCCGGCTGGTCTGACCACTTGCTCGGGCCGATCTCCGCGGTCGATTTTGCTGAACCGTTTCAGCCAGCCGAGAGGATGGATCGAGCGCGGAATTCGGGAGATCGCGCGATGTCCTGAAGCGCGACCTCGGCCGGAGCGACGTGCTCGAGCTCGTCCTGGTCCCGGTTGACATCGACGACCGGCTCGCCGAGAATCGGCACTCGGACATGTGACTGGTCATGCAGGCAGGATCCAACGTTCTTCGCGTCCTCGGACGCGGACCGCCGTTGGGTCCTTTTTGTTTGCCCGGACGCGGTCGGAATCCATCTGACAAAGGAGACTCGATGGACTACCAGAAGACGGCCGAGGCCATTCTGGACAAGGTCGGCGGCGCGTCCAACGTGAGTGCGCTGGAGCATTGCTCGACCCGGTTGCGCTTTACCCTCGCCGACGACGCCAAGGCAGACCTGGAAGCGTTGAAGAAGATCCCCGGGGTGATGGGTGTGGTGTCGACCGCGCAGACCCAGGTGATCATCGGCAACGACGTGGTCGAGGTCTACCAGGCGTTGCGCAAGCTGCCCGGTCTGGGCGCGAGCGGTTCGGCGCCGGCGACACCGGGAACGAAGGCGACGCGCAACTGGGGTGCGGTGCTGATCGACTTCATCGTCGGGGTGTTCCAGCCGCTGGTGCCGGCGATCGCCGGTGCCGGCGTGCTGAAGTCACTGTTGCTGCTGGTCTCGTCGCTGGGCTGGCTGAGCACCAAGAACCCCACCTACATCGTCTTGTCCTCGATCGCGGACGCTACCTTCTTCTTCCTGCCGCTGATGGTGGCCGGCACCACGGCGACCAAGCTCGGGGTGAACCGACTGGTGGCGATCGCCGCCGTCGCCCCGCTGGTGCTGCCTGCCTTGACCGCGCAGATGAAGGATCCCGGCCTGAGCGTCTTCGGGCTGCCGATCACCAACGTCCCCTACAACGCGCAGGTCTTCCCGTCGCTGCTGATCGTGCTGTTCCTGGCTGTCAACGAGCGGTTCTGGACGCGGGTGTCGCCCAAGCCGATCCGGATCTTCTTCGTGCCGATGATGAGCCTGCTGATCACCGTGCCGGTCGGCCTGGTGCTGCTCGGCCCGCTCGGCTACAACCTGGGCCTGGTGTTCACAGGGGCGATCCTGTGGGTGTTCGGCACCTTCGGCTGGGTGGCCACCGCGCTGCTGGCGATGGCCCTGCCGTTCCTGGTCTCGCTGGGCATGCACAAGCCGTTCCTGCCGTATGCGATCAATCAGTACTCCACCACCGGATCTGAGCCGCTCTACCTCGCCTCGTCGCTGGCGCACAACATCGCCGAGTCGGGCGCCATGTTCGGTGTGGCATTCCGCACGAAGAACACGGAATTGCGCTCCACTGCGGTGTCCTCCGGCATCTCGGCGCTGTTCGGGATCACCGAGCCCGCGCTCTACGGCGTCACCATCCAGAACAAGCGAGCGCTGTGGAGCGTTCTGGTGGGTGCCGGCCTGGGCGGCGCCTACGTCGGCCTCACCCACGTCACCGGTCATGCCATCGTCGGCCCCGGCCTGGCCAGCATGTCGCTGTTCATCAACCCGGCGAACCCGATGAACATCGTGAACGCCTTCATCGGCTTCGGAATCGCGTTCGTCGGTGCGCTGGTCGCCTCGCTGCTGCTCTGGCGCGACTCCGACTCCGCCTCCCTCGAGGTCGGCGGCCAGTACGACGACGTCGTGGCCGCGCCCGCGGCAGCTTCGACCGCCGCGCCGGCGAGCACCTCGATGGTGACCGCAGATGTCGACGTCCGTAGCCCGATGACCGGCTCCGTGATCGCGCTGACCGACGTCCCGGACGCCGTCTTCGCCTCCGGCGCCCTGGGCCAGGGCGTAGCGGTGGTCCCGTCCGAGGGCGCCGTCGTCGCTCCCGCGGACGCCACCGTGGTGACCGTCTTCGAGTCCAAGCATGCGATCAGCCTGGTCACCGATGGAGGCGCCGAGTTGTTGATCCACATCGGTCTGGACACCGTGAAGCTCAAGGGGGCGCCGTTCGAGGTGGCGGTGGAGAACGGCCAGCACGTCCGGGCGGGTGACCTGCTCGCTACCGTCGACCTGGCTGCGATCACTGAGGCCGGCTACGACACCACCACCCCGATCGTGGTGCTGAACACCGGCGCCTACGAGCTGATCCCGCTGGCCACCGGCCAAGTCGCCGCGGGCGACCCGATCCTGGCGCTGACCCGGAAGGAGTCCGCCGATGCCGTTTCCTGACGGATTCCTGTGGGGTGGCGCGCTGGCTGCGAACCAGACTGAGGGAGCCTGGGACGCTGACGGCCGCGGTCCCTCGGTGGCCGACATCGCCACCTACAAGCCGGATGTCGATCCCAAGGAGTACGCCGCGCATCATGTGGTGACCACGGCCGGGATCACGGCGGCGCTGGCCGATCCGGACGTGACCTACTACCCGAAGCGCCGCGGCATCGACTTCTACCATCGCTGGCGCGAGGATCTGGGGCTGTTCGCCGAACTGGGCTTCGGGGTGTTGCGGGTCTCGATCGCTTGGAGCCGGCTGTACCCGACCGGCGAGGAAGTGACTCCCAACCCGGGGGGCGTCGCGTTCTACCGCGACCTGTTCACCGAGATGCGCCAGCTCGGCATTGAGCCGCTGGTCACGTTGTCGCACTACGAGATGCCGATCGCCTTGGCCGTCAACTACAACGGCTGGAGCGATCGGCGCGTGGTCGATCTGTTCGTCCGGTTCGCCACCACCTGTTTCACCGAGTTCGGCTCGCTGGTCAGGTTGTGGCTGACCTTCAACGAGATCGACAGCATCCGGCGGCACCCGTTCACCACCGCCGGGGTGATCGAGGACCGCAGCCCGCAGGGGTTCGAGCAGGCCGTCTACGAGGCGCTGCACCACCAGTTCGTCGCATCGGCCCTGGTCACCGGCTTGTGTCACGAACTGATCCCGGGCAGCCAGGTCGGCTGCATGCTGACCAAGCTGGTCACCTACCCGAACACCTGCGAGCCGGAGGACGTGGCGGCGGCCCAGGCCAAGAACCTGGAGAACCACTTCTACACCGACGTCCAGACCTTCGGGGCGTATCCGCGGTTGATCCGCACCGACCTGGAGCGGCGGGGTATCCGGCTACCGATCCTGCCCGGCGACGAGGAACTGCTCGCCGCGCACACCGCCGACTTCGTCTCGTTCAGCTACTACATGTCGATGACTGAGTCGGTCCGCCCGGACGCCGAGCGCACCCCCGGCAACACCGTGCTGGGGGTGAAGAACCCGTACCTGCCGTCCAGCGAATGGGGCTGGCAGGTCGACCCGGTGGGGTTGCGGATATCCCTGATCGAGCTGTACGACAGGTACCGCAAGCCACTTTTCGTCGTCGAGAACGGGCTGGGCGCACGCGACGAGGTGACTCCGGACGGGAACATCCACGACCCGTACCGGATCGCCTACTTCCAGGCGCATCTGAGG
The DNA here is from genome assembly GCF_047602385.1 of Micropruina sp. Classification (GTDB taxonomy): domain Bacteria; phylum Actinomycetota; class Actinomycetes; order Propionibacteriales; family Propionibacteriaceae; genus Micropruina. The sequence continues at coordinate 515,031 of NZ_JASGHL010000003.1, read as the reverse complement.
GAGATGCGCACCGCGGTCGAGCAGGGGGTCGAGTTGATGGGCTACACCAGCTGGTCGCCGATCGACATGATCAGCGCGTCGTCGTCGCAGATCTCCAAGCGGTACGGCTTCATCCATGTCGATTACGACGACCTCGGACGCGGGACCGGCGAGCGGCGCAAGAAGGACTCCTTCGCCTGGTACCAGCGCGTGATCGCGACCAACGGTGCCGCGCTGGACGAGCAGTGACACCGGTGGGTGTGGCTGGGGCGTTGGCTGTCGGCGATAGCGGGGTGCGTCAGCGCCGATGAGGATCAAGAAGGTGCTCAACTCCAGCGTCGTCCTGGTCAGCGATGCCGACGACGCCGAGTTGATCCTGCTCGGCAAGGGCATCGGCTACGGCCGAAAGCCCGGTGCCGAGGTTCCTGAGGACGCCCAGGACCAGGTCTTCCTGGCCCTGCGGCATCCGGTGGCCAAGGATCTGCTGGAGTTGCTCAACTCGATTCCGCCGGAGTTCCTCGAACTCGCCCGGGAGATCATCGATCACGCCGAACGCGAGTTACACACGACCCTGCACCCCCATCTGTACGTCGCGCTCACCGACCATCTGCACTTTGCGGTGGAACGCGCTCGCTCCGGACTCACCGTGGTCAACCGGCTGGCCTGGGAGATCCAGAGCTACTACCCGGAGGAATACCGGATCGGGAGCTTCGGCCGGGAGTTGCTGCGGGAACGCCTGGTGGTCGAACTTCCCGAGGAAGAGGCGGCGAACCTTGCCTTCCACATCGCCAATGCACGGCACGTCGACGAACTGACGGCGTTCAACGCCTTCGAGGCGGCCAAGCTCATCGACCAGGTGGTCACCATCGTTACCTACGGCATGGGGGTGTCGGTCAGTCCCGACAACGTGCACTTCTCCCGGTTCGTCACGCACATGCGGTATTTCGCCGATCGCTTCTTCGCCGACCGGATGCTGACGAGTGCGGACGACTTCCTGTTCCATGAGCTGCGCAAGCGGTACCCGCAGGCGATGGCTTGCGCGGAACGCGTCCGCTCGCATGTCGCGGGTGTGCAGCAGCGAGCTCTCCCCAACGAGGAGGTCGCCTACCTGGCGCTGCACATTCAACGGGTGAGTGAGCGCCGGTAGCCGCGGACCGAACGGCCGCCTCGATTGCCCTGGGGTGCGTCGTCGGATTACGTCCGATTCGGGACGCCCTGCGCCTCCGGAGCTGGGGAACGCCCGGGAATCGGGCGTAATCTGACGAGCGACGGGGTCGGCTAGGCGCTCCCGCCGTCGGCGCTCGGCAGGTCGATGCCCGGTCACCGGGATGTCCGTCGACGACGCTGTCGGAGCCAGAGCTTAAGGTTGGGACGCGATGACCGACACCCTGTTTCCGGACCTGTTCAACTTCTCCGCCGAGCCCGGCTCGGCGCCGGTTGCGGCGCCCGAGGCGTCCCCGGCCACGGAGGAGGGCCGTCCGCGACGCAAGCGGATGACCGAGGACGAGCTGCTGGCCGACCTCAACCCGCCGCAGCGCGAGGCGGTGCTGCACGCCGGGTCCCCGGTGCTGGTGGTGGCCGGCGCGGGTTCGGGCAAGACCCGGGTGCTGACCCGCCGGATCGCTCATCTGGTCTCGTTCCGGCATGTCCATCCCGGGTCGGTTCTGGCGATCACCTTCACCAACAAGGCGGCCGCGGAGATGCGGCACCGGGTCGTCGACATGGTGGGAAACCGGGCCAAGCTGATGTGGGTCTCCACCTTCCATTCGGCCTGCGTGCGGATGCTGCGGGCCGACATCCACCGGTTCGGCATCAGCCGGACCTTCTCGATCTACGACGACACCGACGCCAAGCGGTTGATGACCCTGGTGTTGCGCGATGCCGAGGTCGACCCGAAGCGGTACCCCGTCCGAACGGTGATGAATTGGGTGTCGAACTGCAAGAACGAACTGGTCGACCACGAGACCGCCGCGGCGAAGGCCGAGACCGCCAACGAGAAGATCTACGCCGACGCCTACCGCGAATACCAGCGGCGGCTGACAACGGCGAACGCACTCGACTTCGACGACCTGATCATGACCACCGTGCACCTGCTGCAGGCCTTCCCCGACCTGCGCGAGCAGTACCGGCGGCGCTTCCGGCACGTCCTGGTCGACGAATACCAGGACACCAACCACGCCCAGTACGCGCTGGTCCGTGAGTTGTGCGCGGAACTGCCGGTGCCGGACGGGATGGCTGCGGTCGAGCCACCGGAGCTGATGGTGGTCGGCGACTCGGATCAGTCGATCTACGCCTTCCGGGGCGCCACGATCCGCAACATCCTCGCCTTCGAGGCCGACTTCCCCGGCGCCACCACGATCGTGCTGGAGCAGAATTACCGCTCGACGCAGACCATCCTGAACGCCGCCAACGCGGTGATCACCCGCAACCCGGGACGTCCCGAGAAGCGGCTCTGGTCGGACGCCGGCGACGGCGAGCGGATCGTCGGCTGGGTGGCCGATACCGAGCACGACGAGGCCCAGTACGTCGCCGACGAGATCGACCGGCTCACCGACTCCGATGCCGCCAAGCCCGGCGACGTCGCGGTCTTCTACCGCACCAACGCCCAGTCCCGTGCCTTCGAAGAGGTGTTCATCCGGGTCGGCATGCCGTACCGGGTGGTCGGCGGCGTCCGGTTCTACGAGCGGCGCGAGATCCGCGACGCGATCGCCTATCTGCGCGCGATCGCGAACCCGGCCGACGACGTGTCGGTGCGGCGGATCCTGAACACGCCGCGGCGCGGGATCGGCGAGCGGGCCGAGGCGGCGATCGAGGTGCTGGCGGCGTCGGAGCGGATTCCGTTCGGCGCGGCGGTCGCGCGGGCGTCCGAGGCGTCGGGGCTGGCCACCCGTTCGCTCACCCAGATCCAGGGCTTCGCGACCCTGCTGGGTGAGCACCGGGCGATGATGGACGCCGGCGACGCCGCCGACACGATCCTCACCTCGATCCTGGAGAAGTCCGGCTACATAGACGAACTGAAGAACTCCGACGACCCCCAAGACGCCACCCGGCTGGAGAACCTGATCGAACTGGTCTCGGTGGCGCAGGAGTTCGTCTCGGCCGCACACACCATCGACCTGCCCCCCGACGGCGGCGAACTGGCCGCCGGTGCGCCGGAACCGGACGATTCGCTGCCCGCCTTCCTGGAACGGATCGCGCTGGTCGCCGACTCCGACCAGATCCCGGACGCCGACGGCGACGGCACCGGGGTGGTCACCTTGATGACGCTGCACACCGCGAAGGGCCTGGAGTTCCCGGTGGTCTTCCTGACCGGTTTCGAGGACGGCATCTTCCCTCATCAGCGCACCCACGAGAGCAAGGAAGAACTGGAGGAGGAGCGCCGGCTCGCCTACGTCGGCATTACCCGCGCCCGGCAGCGGCTGTACCTGTCCCGGGCGGTGGTCCGCACCATGTGGGGGACGCCGCAGTACAACCCGCCCAGCCGGTTCACCGACGAGATCCCGCAGCATCTGTTCGACTGGCGCCGGCTGGGCGCCGCGCAGGTCGGGTTCGCGTCCCGAGCGAAGGCGCGTACCGAGCAGGCCTGGCGCAACACGGTCGGTTACGGCACGAAGCCGTCCCTGCCGAAGGCGGTGCCCAGCGTCGAGCCCGGCGATCGGGTGCTGCACACGCACTTCGGCATGGGCACGGTGATCGCCACCAGCGGGATGGGCGACGCGGCGAAGGCGGACGTCGATTTCGGCAGCCACGGGGTGAAGCGGCTCAGCCTCAAGCACTCCCCGATGGAGAGGCTGTAGCGCCGCTTCGTCGTTGATCGAGTGGTCGAAGCCAGGGGCCTCGACAAGCTCGGCCAGCGGTGTTGATCGAGTGTGTCGAAATCGTGGGTCTCGACAAGCTCGACCAGCGGCTACTTCTTCTTCAGGTAGGGGACCGGGTCCACGGCCTTGCCGCCCTTGTACACCGAGAAGTGCAGGTGGCAAGCGGTGGAGACGCCGGTATTGCCGACGGTGCCGAGCAGTTCGCCCTTGTGCACCGTGTCGCCGACCTTGACCACGATCTTGTCCATGTGCAGGTAGGCGGTCTCGAGCACGCCCCCGTCGATCCGGACGTTGTGGCCGGAGCCGCCGTTGTAGCCATCGGTGGCGACCTTGATCACCTTGCCGTCCTGGGCGGCCCAGATCGGCTGCCCGCAGGTGCCGCCGATGTCCTGACCGTTGTGCATCCGGTAGTAGTGCAGCACCGGGTGCAGCCGCATCCCGAAGCCCGAACTGAACTCACCGGCGGTCGGCATCAGGAAGCTGGACTTGTCGTTGAGCATCTTCGACTGGGCGGCGATCTTGGCCGCGGCTGCATCAAGCGCGGCATTCCGGCTACCCAGCGCGGTGTTCTCCCGGGTGTCGGCCAGTTGCTGCGCGGTCTCGTCGAGCGCGGTACTGCGCGCTTGGGCCAGGGCCTGGGGGAGCTGGGTTCTGGTGCCGGCCTGCCGGCTGACCTGGCCGTCGCGCGCGTCCATCGACGAGGCGTCGAAGCTGCCGACGGCCGGCGGAGGGACCGGTGCTGCCGCGGATGGCGCGGCGCTGTGCGAGAGTCCGGCGATCAGTGCGCCGAGGGTGAAGGTGGCGACGGTGCCGCGGAGCAGACGAGAACGAATCCAGCTGGGCGCTTGGGGTTCAGCCTCGGATGGGCGCACGCGGGTATCTCCTTGTCGCAACGGTGAATGGTGGTCCGAGAGCCGGACACACCGCCACCTTAGCATTTCTTAGGGATATCTCAGAATCGGTGGTTCGGGTGACCTGGGGGTGCTGGCTGCCGAGTCGCCCGGCGAGGCCCCAGTGCCTTGTCGCGACCGGATCGCGGGCTGCGCTGCGGCGCTGTTGCGGAGGGTCGAGGATGAGTTCCGCCACGGCCGTCCACGGGGTGCGCGTCGTCGTCCCCGCCGACTATCGTGACGCGGTGACCTTCCGTGCCCCCGCGGGCCGGAACTGCCAAAGTACGGACGGAGTTGTCGGTGGATCTATTCGAGTACCAAGCACGGGATCTTTTCGAATCCCAGGGGGTACCGGTGCTGCGGGGGATCGTCGCCCGCACGCCTGAGGAGGCCGAGCAGGCAGCCCAGAGCCTGGGCACCTCCGTCGTGGTGGTGAAGGCGCAGGTCAAGACCGGCGGCCGCGGCAAGGCCGGCGGCGTCAAGCTGGCCCGCAGCCCGCAGGAGGCGCGGGAGCGGGCCTCCGAGATCCTGGGGCTGGACATCAAGGGCCACGTCGTCGAGCAGGTGATGGTCGCCGAGGGTGCCGACATCGCCGACGAGTACTACTTCAGCATGCTGCTCGACCGGGCCAACCGGACCTACCTGGCGATGTGCTCGGTCGAAGGCGGCATGGACATCGAGACGCTCGCCGAGGAGCACCCCGAGAAGCTGGCCCGGGTCGAGGTCGACCCGATCGCCGGACTAGACGAGACCAAGGCGGCCGAGATCGTGGCCGCGGCCGGGTTCGACGAGGCGGACCGCGCCGAGATCGCCCGGGTGCTGGTGCTGCTCGGCGAGGTCTACCGCGACAACGACGCCACCCTGGTCGAGGTGAACCCGCTGGTGAAGACCGGCGACGGCCGGATCGTGGCGCTGGACGGCAAGGTGTCGCTCGACGACAACGCCGCCTTCCGGCATGCCGATTGGAGTGATCTGTCGGACGAGTCCCGCGACGACCCGCTGGAGATCCGGGCCCGTGAGCGCGGCCTCAACTACGTGAAGCTGGACGGCAGCGTCGGCATCATCGGCAACGGTGCCGGCCTGGTGATGAGCACCCTGGACGTCGTCGCCGGCGCCGGCAAGGAGTTCCCCGGCAGCCCGACTCCGGCCAACTTCCTCGACATCGGCGGCGGCGCGTCCGCCCAGGTGATGGCCGACGGCCTGGACATCATCTTGTCCGACCCGCAGGTGAAGGTGGTCTTCGTCAACGTGTTCGGCGGCATCACCGCCTGCTCCGAGGTCGCCAAGGGCATCATCGCGGCGCTCGGGATGCTGGGCGAGAAGGCGACCAAGCCGATCGTCGTCCGGCTGGACGGCAACGCCGTCGAGATCGGTCGGCACATTCTGACCGAGGCGGCGCATCCGCTGGTGACGATGGAACTGACCATGGACTCCGCCGCCCGCAAGGCCGCCGAGTTGGCCAGCAAGAACTGAAAGGACATCAGTCGATGACGATCTGGCTGGACCAGAACTCCAAGGTGCTCGTGCAGGGCATGACCGGATCCGAGGGGCGCAAGCACACCCAGCGGATGATCTCTTCCGGCACCCGGGTGGTCGGTGGCGTCACCCCTGGCAAGGGTGGGCAGACGGTGACCTTCGAGGAGGACCCGGTGCCGGTGTTCAACTCGGTGGCCGAAGCCAAGGCGGCGACCGGGGCCAACGTGTCGGTGATCTTCGTGCCGGCCGCCTACACCAAGAAGGCGGTCTTCGAGGCTGTGGACGCCCGCGTCGAACTGGTGGTGGTGATCACCGAGGGAGTCCCGGTCAAGGACACCGCCGAGTTCTACAGCTACGCCGCGGCCAGCGGCAGCACCCGGCTGGTCGGCCCGAACTGCCCGGGCCTGATCAGTCCCGGGAAGTCGAACGTCGGCATCATTCCGGCCGGCATCGCCAAGCCGGGCCGGATCGGGCTGGTCAGCAAGTCGGGCACGCTCACCTACCAGATGATGTTCGAGCTGGGTGACATCGGTTTCTCCAGCGCGATCGGCATCGGCGGCGACCCGGTGATCGGCACCACCCACATCGACGCCCTCGCCGCGTTCGAGGCCGACCCGGACACCGATTGCATCGTGATGATCGGCGAGATCGGCGGGGACGCCGAAGAGCGGGCCGCCGCCTACGTCGCCGAGCACGTCACCAAGCCGGTGGTCGGCTACGTGGCCGGGTTCACCGCGCCCGAGGGCAAGACGATGGGCCACGCCGGCGCCATCGTGTCCGGCTCCAAGGGCACCGCCCAGGCCAAGAAGGCGGCGCTGGAGGCGGCCGGGGTGAAGGTGGGCCGGACGCCGAGCGAGACCGCGTCCCTGGTTCGCGAGATCATGGAGGGCCGGGACTGATCACGTCCCGACCCGAACGACGAACGGGAGCCGACCGCACTGGATGAGTGCCGGGTCGGCTCCCGTTGGTTTGCCGGTCCGGACTCAGCCGAGTTGGGTCACCCGCTGGGTGGCCCGGCCGACGATGGCGCGCCAGGCGTCCTCGCTGAAGTCGAAGCTGCCCGAGGGGTTGGCGAGCAGGTAGACCATCCGGTTGCCGACGACTGCGAGGCCGACCCGGAAGGCCACAGTCTTGGAGTCGCTGATCCGTTGGGTGACCAGGTAGCTGGTGGCGGTGAGGCTCTTGCCGTTGGCGGCGGCCGCGGTGACGGCGGCCTCCTTCACCGAGGCGGTGCGGGTGCGCTTACCGCAGCCGGCGAAGTTCTGGTCGAGTTGTTTCGCCAGGGCGGCAGCGCTGGACTCTTTCGGGAACGTGTAGATCGCCTCGTCGATGCCGAAGCCCTCGGGAGCCTTGGGGTCGTTGGTCAACAGGTAGGTGCGGTGCAGCGCCGTCGAGGTTCCGGACAGCTTGTTCAGGTCCAGGTCCTCACACTGGCTGCCGACCAGCTTGGGTGCCAGCGGGTCGGTCGCCGTCCATCTGCCGGAGCCGGCGGTGGGCAGGGAGAGGTCCACCCAGGCCAGCCAGCCGCGGGTTTCGGTGAGGGGCGGCGTGGTGGCGACGGCTTTGACCGATCCTGGGCAGGCGCCGGCGGCCGGGCCACACTGCCGCCGTTGTGAGGGCACGACCGCCGTGGCGAGCGCGGCAGCGCTGAACGGGTCGGTCTTCACCGCGGCGGCGTCCAGGATCGACAGGAACCGACCGGTGCGGACGAACAGCAGCGTGTGGGTGACCCCGTCCGCGGTGCGGAGGGTGAGGGCGTCCGCGGAGTCGGCGAGTCCGGTGACCCGGTCGGCGGAGAGCAGCAGTCCGTTCTCGCAGGCGCCGGCCTGGGCGATGAGCGCCTCCCGCGCCGCTGTAGCGGCTTCGGCACTCGGCCAGGACTGGACCACCTGGAGCAGGCTGCCGCCACTCTTGGTGGCCGTGAAGAGCCGCTTCAGTTCGGTGTCCGGCGAGGCGCCGCCGGTGCTGGACAGTTCCAGGCAGCCTGGCTGGAGCGGAGCCGCTGTTGTCGCCGTGGCGTCCTGCGGCGTCCAGCTGAGGCCCTTGCGCAGCTTGGCCAGTTCGGTTGCGACGATCAGCTGGGTGTCGACCAGGGCCGGTGGCGGCGTCGCGGACGCGGTAGGCGTGGAGGAGGCCGTCTCGACGGCGGCGGGGACGGCGGCCGTGGGGCTCGGACGCGCCGCGACCGACCAGGCGATCAGCCCGATCACCACCGCGACGGCGGCGATCCCGGCCACCCAGGCCAGCGCGCGCCGGCGCGGGTCAGGTGCCGCAGCGGGCGTCTCCGGAGCGAGGAACACCTCCGACACGGCATCCGGTTCGCCCGCGCCGGCCGCAGCCGGATCGGGCTCGGTGCCGTCCGAGGTGGCAGGACGCTCGGAGGCCGTACCGAACACTTCGCCAGGCGAGAACGGCGGCGACGAGACGCTGACCGCCGAGCGACGCGGAGCGGCGCTGCGCCAGTCCTCGGGCAGGTCCTCTGCCGAGAACCGCCGCCCGGCGGAGACCGGCTGGGCCGGCTCGGGCAGCGTCGGTGCCGGCGGCGGGATCGGCGTGGTCACTTCGACGCCGCCGGCCCCATCGGCGCCGGATTCCTGGGTGGGGACCCAGGACCGCGGGGCACTGCCGTCGTCGCGGGTCTGATCGGGACGTTCGTCGGCGTCGTCGGCCGCTCGTCGCGGTTGGTCCGGATCGGTGTCGCTCATCTCGTCCTCATGCTCGGCTGCGCTGGTGAACCCGGCCGAGTTTAGTGCGGGCGGGCGTGTCCCACCCGGCAGAGCCTGGCCGCTCGGCGACGATGGGTCATCATGCCGATCCGATCCGAACGCCGACGCCCTCGGGTGCGCCTCACGGTGGCCGAGGTCTCCGCCGATCAGCAGGCGGCTGCAGCGCCGGAGTTCCCGCTGCTGCCGGTGGCACTCGGCGCCGGCGCGGCGTCCGCCCTGGCCGGCTGGCTGCTGGTCGCCGGCCTGGTGATGGCCGGCTGGTTCACCGCGATGGCGATGCCGGTACCGGTCGCTCTGGGCTTCGCCGGGCAATTCTGGTTGGCCGGCCACGGTGCCGGTGCTCTCATCGGCGGACTTCCCGTCACGTTGACCCCGCTCGGGTTGAGCTGCTTGTTCGTGCTGCTCGCCCGCCTGGTCACCGGACTCGGGCTGCGCGGGACGGCGCCGGAGAACCTGGACGGGCGCGGTGCGCTGACCGCCTGGGGGCTCGCCACCGCCGGCTACGCGCTGGTGGCCTCGGTGGTGGCGCTGGCCTCCGGCGCCGGGCCTCGGGTCGGGTGGGCATTGCTCGGCGGCGCCGTGATCGGCGCGCTGGGTGCGGCGTGGTCCCTTGCCGGACGGCTGCGTCCGCTGGTCGCGATCCCGGTGGCACTGCGCGGCCTGGGCCGGGCGGTGCTGGCCGGGCTGGCCACCATGACCGCGATCGCGGCCGTCGTGCTGCTGGTCGGATTGCTGCTCGGCAGCCAGCGGATCTCGGTGATCGAGGACGCCCTGGCCCCGGACGCCGTCGGCTCCTGGCTGCTGGTCACCCTGCAGTTGCTCTACCTGCCGAACCTGCTGGCCTGGGCGGCGAGCTGGGCACTCGGCGCCGGGATCAGCGTCGGCGTCGGCTCGCTGGTGTCACCGATGCTGACCACCGCCGGCATGCTGCCCGCGATTCCCGCCTTCGGTGCGGTCCCGGAAGCCGGACCGGGCGGACCCTGGGCCTACGCGTGGTTCGCCAGCGGCGTCCTGGTCGGTGCGGTCGCCGGCTGGGTGGCGGCGGTGCGGGCGCCGGCCCGGCGACGCAGCCTGACGACCTGGCTGATCCGCGGCGCGACCGCCGGACTGGTGGTGGCGATCGTCGTGGTCGCAGTGGCGGCGCTCTCCCGCGGTGACCTCGGAGCCGGCCGGCTGATCGGGATGGGGCCGGTCATGCTCAGCCTGCTGTTGCTGGCGCCGCTGCCGATGCTGGTCGGCGGTGCGGCGTCCGCGCTGACCCACTGGCTGGTCCGCGGACGGCACCTGCCGGCGTCCGATCCCGCGGAGGCCAGCACCGCGATCATCGACGACCTGCCCACCGAGCAACTCGACGCGGACACCGTCTCGCTGGCTCGCGACTGACGCCGTCCCGGGGCGGTTGTGGCGGCGGGCAGCATCGGCGACAACCGTTAGGCTGCCCATCATGGCCTTCCGCATCGCCGTGCTGATCTCGGGCACCGGGAGTCTCCTGCAGGCCCTGCTGGACGCCCGGGCCGCCGGCGAATTGAACGCCGACGTGGTCGTGGTCGGGTCCGACCGGGCCGATGCCCAGGGCCTGCAACGGGCCGACAAGGCCGGGGTGCCGACGTTCGTCCACCCGTTCGCCTGGGGCTCCGACCGGGCCGCCTGGGACGCCGAGCTGACCGAGCTGGTAGCCGTCCACAAGCCCGACCTGGTGGTGTCGGCCGGCTTCATGAAGCTGGTCGGGCCGACCTTCCTGGACCGCTTCGGCGGCCGGACGATCAACACCCATCCCGCGCTGCTGCCCAGCTTCCCCGGCATGCACGGCCCGCGCGACGCCCTCGAACACGGCGTCAAGGTGACCGGAGTCACCGTCTTCGAGGTGGACGCCGGTGTCGACACCGGCCGGATCCTGGCCCAGGAGGCCGTCCGGGTGCTGCCCGGCGACACCGTCGAATCGCTGCACGAACGCATCAAGGTGGCCGAGCGCGTCCTGCTCGTCCACACCGTCAACGACCTTGCCGCCAAGGAGCATTCATGACCGACCGGCTGCCCATCCGCCGCGCCCTGCTGTCGGTGTACGACAAGACCGGACTGCTCGAACTCGGCCGCACCCTGGCCGGGGCCGGCGTCGAGATCGTCTCGACCGGCTCGACGGCCCGCACCCTGACCGACGCCGGCGTCCCGGTCACCCCCGTCGAACAGGTCACCGGCTTCGCCGAATGCCTGGACGGTCGGGTCAAGACCCTGCACCCGCACATCCACGCCGGCATCCTCGCCGACCTGCGGCTGGAATCGCATCGCTCGCAGCTCGGCGACCTCGGCATCGAGCCGTTCCAGCTGGTGGTCAGCAACCTGTACCCGTTCACCGAGACCGTCGCCTCCGGCGCAAGCCCGGACGAGTGCGTCGAGCAGATCGACATCGGCGGGCCGAGCATGGTGCGGGCCGCCGCCAAGAACCATCCGTCGGTGGCCATCGTGACCTCGCCCGAGCAGTACCCGTCGCTGTGCGACGCGTTGACCGCGGGCGGTTTCACGCTGGCCGAGCGGCGGGCGCTGGCCACCGTCGCGTTCCGGCACACCGCCGCCTACGACATCGCGGTGGCGTCCTGGATGGGGGAGGAGTTCAGCCCCGGCGCCTGGCCCGCCTGGATCGGCGGCACCTGGCACAAGGTGGGCGGGCTGCGTTACGGCGAGAACTCGCACCAGCAGGCGGCGCTCTACCGCTACCCGGGCGGGCCGTCCGGGATCACCGGTGCCGAGCAGCTGCACGGCAAGGAGATGAGCTACAACAACTACACCGACGGCGACGCCGCCTACCGGGCCGCCTACGACTTCGCCGAGCCCGCGGTGGCGATCATCAAGCACGCCAATCCGTGCGGCATCGCGGTCGGCGCAGACGTCGCCGAGGCGCACCGCAAGGCGCACGCCTGCGACCCGGTCAGCGCGTTCGGCGGGGTGATCGCCACCAACCGTCCGGTGTCGGTGGAGCTGGCCGAGCAGATCGCCGAGATCTTCACCGAGGTGGTGATCGCGCCGTCCTACGACGACGGGGCGCTGCAGATCCTCAGCCGCAAGAAGAACATCCGGCTGCCTGCAGGCGGCGCCCTACGAGCATCGCGAACGGCAGCTGCAGCCGATCTCGGGCGGCGCGCTGTTGCAGCAGCCCGACCGGATCGACGCCCCCGGCGACGACCCGGCGAACTGGACGCTGGCCGCCGGCGAGGCCGCCGATGAGGCGACCCTGGCCGACCTGGCGTTCGCCTGGCGGGCCTGCCGGGCGGTGAAGAGCAACGCCATTCTGCTGGCCGCCGGCGGCGCCTCGGTCGGGGTCGGCATGGGTCAGGTCAACCGGGTGGACTCCTGCCGCCTCGCGGTGGAGCGGGCCGGCGACCGGGCCGCCGGCTCGGTGGCGGCGTCCGACGCCTTCTTCCCGTTCGCGGACGGCCCCGGCATCCTGATCGAGGCCGGCGTCCGGGCGATCGTCCAGCCGGGCGGTTCGGTGCGGGATCCGGAGACGATCGAGGCAGCCGAGGCGGCCGGCGTGACCATGTACTTCACCGGTACCCGGCACTTCTTCCACTGAGGTGCCGGCCAGCCGTGGCACGATCGGAGCCATGACCACGTCCGAGCGCCCGCCGAAGAGTCCGGTGCAGCAGGTGCTCGGCCAGTGGCCGCTGGCCAGCGTGCTGCTCGGGGTCTTCGCCGGACTGGTGGTGGTGGCGTTCAGCCATTGGCGCACCGGCAGCACTCTGATCGGGCTGTCGATCACCATGGGCGGGCTGTTCCGGCTGCTGCCGAATCGCCGGGTGGGTCTGCTGGCCGTCCGGAACAGAGCGCTGGACACCATCGTGCTGCTCGGGGTCGGCATCGGGATCACGGTGCTCGCCTGGGCGGTACCCGCCCTGCGCAACTGAGTCGCCGCGTCTTTCGAGCCGGGGATCGGCTAGCGCGCGATGACGTGCACAGCCGTGCGGTTCGCTGACACCGACGTCCTGCTGTACGCGATCTCGCGGGATCCGGCTGAGGCAGGCAAGTCAGAAGTAGCGCGCGTCATCCTGGGCGGAGGTGACGTCGGGTTCTCGGTGCAGGTATTGCAGGAGTTCCATGCGCAGGCGACGCGCGCCAGCCGGCCGGATCGGCTGTCGCACGTGCAGGCGTACGCGCTCGTGGAGTCGTTCACCCGTTTCCGTGTCCAGGAACTGACCCTGCCGATCGTCCGAGCGGCGATGCAGACACGTGATCGCTTCGGGCTCTCATATCGGGACAGCGCGATCATTGAGGCTGCCCGTGCCCTCGGCTGCGACGAACTGCTCTCCGAAGACCTGAGCGACGGACAGGATTACGACGGCGTCCGGGTGGTCAATCCGTTCCGCTGACCGGCGTCTGCGGCTGCGGGGGACCAGGGAAGCGCTGATCAAAGCGGGTTTCGCTGGTTGAGCCTGTCGAAACCGTTGCCAGAGCGGTCTCGCCAAGCTCGACCAGCGCTTCCTTGGCCGACCTCACGGACGAAGTGCGTGCAGATTGGCTTTGACGATCGCCGCAACGCCGGCGGCGTTGGGGTGGTCGCCGTCGTCGGCCAGCAGCGGGTCGGGAGTGTGGGTGAACACCGCTCGCAGGTCGACATAGCGCGCGCCGGCCGCGGTGGCTGCATCCTCGATGGCCGAATCCACCGCCGCGGTGACCGAACGGCTCCAGCTGAGCTGCGGCCAGCCGCCCTGGGCCAGCGCCGTCTGTCCGTCGGCGAGGATGTTCCAGTAGCCGTCGACGGCGAGAGTGAAGCGCCGGCCCGCCTCCAGATTCTCGACCCGGCGCAGGATCTTGGCCAGCCGGGTGCCCACCTGCTGCGCATGCGGCAGGTAGCAGGACCGGCCGCAACCGGTGCGGCGCCAGGTGTCCAGGTCGTCGGTGAGGTCGTTGGCGCCGATGATCACCACCACCACATCGGCGTGCGTCACCTCGGACATGGTGCGCGGGTCGTTGGTGAGGTCGTCGAGCAGGTCGTCGGTGGTGGCCCCGGACTCTCCCAGGTTGACCTGCTTGACCGGCACCTTCCAGGACGCCTCCAGCGAAGCGGCCAGACCCGCGGTGATCCCGTCGCAGTCGCAGTTGGTGCCTGCCATCACCGAGTCGCCCAGGCCCACCACTCGGATCGGCCCGGACGGCGTCGGCAACGCCGTGGCCGGTCCGGACGCCACGGCGGCGCTGGACGGCGTGATCGTCGGGCCGGACGCCGGCGGCGAACTCCCGGCGCCGCCGGTCGGCAGCCAGCCAGCAGCGGCAGTGCCGGGCGTGCTCAGCGTCCAGGCCGCCGCCAACGCCAGGCCGACGGCTACGATCACGACGACCACTGTGGTGGCCAGCATGCGCTGCCGCGTCCGAGCAACCATCAGCCCAACACGCCCTGCGCACCGAGCCAGTTCAGCGCCTGCGGCAGGTAAGGGGCGTAGACGTGGTAGTTGTGGCCTCCCGCCGGCAGCATCACGACGGTCACTCCCGGGTCGCCATGGGTCTCCTTGGCCATCGCCCCGGTCGGCCGGGCCGACCAGCCGTCCTGCTTGCTGGCGACCATCATCAGTTTCGTGCCGCGCAGACCATGCTGGCGGTAGAGCCAGCTGGCGGAGTTCTGATTCCACAACGCCTTGTCGTTGCCGAACAGGTCCCCGGTGGTGTCATCGGTGTAGGGCACGTAGTCGCCGGCCAGTGCAACCGCCGCCCCATACCGGGTGGGGTTGCGCAACAGCAGTTTGGCCGCGCATTGAGCGCCCGCGCTGAAGCCGATCATCGACCAGTGCCGCCCCATCGGCTCCACCCGGAATCGGGGCAGCACGGCGTCCGGAACGGTGTGGGTGACCCAGGTTCCGGCCTGCGGGCCGTTCGGCACATCGACGCACTCGGTGTCCCGCGGCGGGCTGATCATGATCGGCGGAAGGACCGCGACGAACGGCTTGACCCGCCCCGAGGCGATGGCCTCGCTGGCCACCGTCCCGAAATCGAAGTGCGTGAACAGCAGGCTGGGCGAGGACGGCTGCCCGGGCAGGACCTCCACCACCGGGTACCTCCGCGGCGCGGAGGCGTCGTAGCCGGGTGGCAGCCAGACCAGCACGTCGTCGGTGACCCCGGCGTCGGTGCGGACCGGCAACGTCTCGATCCGTCCGGAGCCGGCGTTCAACGTGGCCGGATCGAGGTGCTGCGGTGCCTTGTCCTGGATGCCGAACAGGTCGGACCAGGAGGCGTAGAACTCGTACTCGTCATTGACGTACAGGAACAATGCGAACATCGCGGTGACCTGGGCCAGCAGCACCACACCGAGTCGTCCTGCCACGGACAGCGCGCGGCGCAGCGGGCCGCCGAGGTTGTGCCGACCTCGTGACCAGAGCCAGACGACCAGCAGCGGAAGGATCACCGCCGCAACCACGGTCATCACCTGCAACGGACGTCCGGTCAGTTCGAACATGATGCTCACCCTTCGCCGCCCGCGTGGCGGGCGCCGAACTGAATGTAGCTCGCGACTACGAGCGGAGAAGCTCCGCGGGGGAATCTACGACTGTCGTCGGAGGCTGCGGGACGCGGGGTAGCCTCCGGTTGGGCGCGTCGCGGACGCGGGACTGGAGTTGCTGGAGTGCCGGGTCAGGGAGATCGGACGAAGCCGCTGTGGGGAGCCCGCTGGGTGACCGGCGCCTATGCCGCGTCGACCGTTATCGCGGCGATCTCGTGGCTGTTCGGACATTGGGGACACCAGCGTTTCTACTGGTTGGAAGAACTGGTCACTCTGGCGAACATTCCGCTCTCCCGGACCATCGCCTCGGTGGCGCTGCTCGCCCTGATCACCGCGGCACTGGTGCTGCGCAAGCGGGTGGCGCTGATCGCGGTGATGGTGTGCCAGCTGATCGGGATGTACCTGGGGCTGAGCCTGTTCATCAACGCGCCGGTCAGCCCGTGGCTGCGGCCCTGGCGGCTGGAGCACACGCTGGCCGGTTGGCTGGACATCGCCTCCGTGCCGCTCGGCGCCGCCGCCTTGGTCTGGCTGTGGACGCTTCGGCCGGCGTTCCCGGCCCGGGTGCGGCGTGGCTCGGTGCTCCGGGCCGGCCTGGTCGCCGTGGCCGGGCTGATGCTCAGCGGGATCGTCGGCTACCTGCTGGTGGCCGGCCACCCGGGCGGCCCGGGAACCACAGCGGACGAGCTGGCGGCGGTGTTCGCCCGGCTGTTCGGCGACACCGGTCCGCTGAACCGGGCGATGCTGGCAGCCGTGCCGTCCTGGGTGCCGGAGGTGACCTCGCTGCTGCTGACGGTCACTCTGCTGGCCACCGTCGCCGTCTTCCTGCGGACGGCGGACAATCCCACCAGCTGGTCGGGAGAGCGCGAGTTGGCGATCCGCCGGCTGATCCGCGACCACGGCGCGGCCGACTCGTTGGCGTACTTCGCCACCCGCCGGGACAAGTCCTCGATCTTCAGCCCCGACGGCCGGGCGGTGATCACCTACCAGCTGATCGCCGGGGTCTCGCTGGCCTCCGGCGATCCGGTCGGCGATCCGCGATCGTGGCCGGCGGCGATCGATGCCTGGCACCGCGAGTTGCGCGAATACGGCTGGATCCCGGCGGTGTTGGGCGCTTCCGTCGAGGGCGCCCGCGCGTACGCCCGGGCTGGGCTGCGGGTGCTCCCGCTCGGCGATGAAGCGGTTCTGGAGGCGCGCCGTTTCGCTCCCGCCCCCGGCGTCCGGCGGGCCGCTCAGCATGCTCGGCGGGCTGGGGTGCGGGTCCGGGTCTGCCGGCAGTCCGAGTTGCCGGCCGAGGCTGTCGCGGAGCTGTCCGCACTGGCCGATCGATGGCGGCACGGAGGCACCGAGCGGGGCTACTCGATGGCGCTCAACCGGGCCGGCGACGCCGCCGACTCGCAACTGCTCTTCGTCCAGGCCTCGGACGCCGCGGGGCGCCTGGTCGGACTGCTCAGCTTCGTGCCCTGGGGTGCCGCCGGGTTGTCCCTCGACGTGATGCGGCGCAGCCCCGACGCGCCGTCCGGAGTGACCGAGCTGATGGTCAGCCAGCTGCTCGCCCAAGCGCCGGAGCGTGGCGTGCAGCGGGTGTCGCTGAACTTCTGCATGTTCCGCCGGGTGTTTGCCCAAGCCGAGGAGTTCGAAACCGGCCCGCGGCTGAACGCCTCGCTGCTGGGCCTGCTGGACCGGTTCTGGCAGTTGGAGCGGCTCTACCGGTCCACCCGTGAATACCACCCGGACTGGGTGCCCCGGGCGCTGTGTTTCGACGACCGGGTCGGGCTGCCGCAGGTACTGGCGGCGGTCGGTGCGGCGGAGGGTTTCCTGCCCTGGCCGTGGCGGTCGCGCGCCGAGTCCGGGCATCTGAGTGCGGCGGAACTGGAATTGTTGGCGGGGTTGGGGACGGCCCCCGAGCCGGTCGCGCCGGCGCCGGCACGAAGCGTGCAGAGCAGGGAACGACTGCGCCATCTCGCCACGTTGGCCGCCCTCGGCCGCGGCCCCGCGCCCGATCCGGATCCGGCGCTGGACGTCGACGTGGCCCGGATGCTGCGCGAGCCCTGGTTGCCCGGCGCGGCTGTGTCGTGCTCGGGCCGGATTGAGGCGATCCGCGACCACGGCGGGGTGGTGTTCGCCGACCTGACCGGTGGCGGCGCCACCGTCCAGCTGGTGCTCGAGGCGTCCGAGCTCGGCGAAGCCATCACTGCGTTCCGGCGCTATCTCGATACCGGGGATCTGCTCACCATCGGCGGTGTCGCCGGCAACTCGCGGGCCGGCACTCGGTCGGTGCTGGTCCGGAGTTGGCGGTTGGCCGCCAAGGCGGTGTTGCCGATCCCGTTCGGCGGGCTCAGCGATCCGCGGGCCCGGGCGCGCCAGCGCTCAGCCGACCTGATCGTCCACCCCGAGCAGGTCCGGACGCTGCGCGAACGAGCGGCGGTGACGTCGGCGCTGCGCGGCACCCTGGACGCCGACGGCTTCCTCGAGGTGGAGACGCCCGTGCTGCAGCCGGTGCACGGCGGCGCGACGGCGCGTCCGTTCAGTACCCGCAGCAACGCCTACGGTCAGCATCTCTATCTGCGGATCGCGCCCGAGCTCTACCTGAAACGCCTTGTCGTAGCCGGTTGCGGACGGGTATACGAACTGGGCCGGAACTTCCGCAACGAGGGCGCGGACGCCACCCACAACCCGGAGTTCACCTCGCTGGAGGCCTACCAGCCCGGTGGCGACTACCGTACGGTGCAGACGCTGACCGAGCGGCTGGTCCGCGCGGCGGCGACCGCCGTCCATGGCCGGCCGGTGTTGCCGCCGGCCGGATCGGGTCAGGAGTGGGTCGACCTGACCGGTCCGTGGCGCACGGTGCCGGTACTCGCGGCGGTGTCGGACGCGGTGGGCGTCGAACTCAGCCTGTCGACCCCGATCGGCGAGCTTCGCCAGGTGGCCCGGCAGCACGGGGTCGTGGTCGCCGAGCAGTGGGGCGCCGGTGCGGTGATCGAGGAACTGTACGGCGAACTGGTCGAGCCCGTGACCGGCCCGCCCACTTTCTACATCGACTTCCCCGAGGAGACCTCGCCGCTGACCGCCGCCCACCGGGACACCCCCGGCCTGGTCGAGCGCTGGGATCTGGTCGTCCGCGGCATGGAGCTGGCAACCGGATACTCCGAGCTCACCGACCCGGTCGACCAGCGGGAGCGGCTCACCCGGCAGTCGCTGCTGGCCGCCGGCGGCGACCCGGAGGCGATGGAACTCGACCAGGACTTCCTGGCCGCCCTCGAACTCGGGATGCCGCCGACCGGTGGCCTCGGCATCGGCGTGGACCGGCTGGTGATGCTGCTGACCGGGCTCAACATCCGCTCAGTGCTCAGCTTCCCGTTCGTCCGGCCGTCCCGGGAGCAGTAGCACCGGACTTGGTACGCGGGGACGGTTCTTTCGGTCCACCTGGCACCCGAGGCTGGTACGCGGGGACGGTTCTTTCGGTTCTTTCGGTCCACTTGCTCGACCAACGAAGATTGGCGGCCAGGACGCGATCTCCTATTGGGCGAACCTGGCGAGCGCGATGGTTCCGGCAGTGGCCAGCGCGAAACCGAGCCCGGCGAGCGGTCCGAGGCCAGGTCCGACCCGGTCCCCGAAGAGCAGCAGGCCGGTGATCGACGGCAGCACGACCTCGATCACGAACGAGATACCGGTCACCGCGGTGACCGGTCCCCGCTGCAGGGCGATCGCGAAGAACACCATCGCCAGCACGCCGCCGGCGATCAAGGACCACAGCAGCGGGTGCGCCAGCAGCTGCGGCGTCACCGGTAGCGCGCCCAGGCCGCGCGAGGCGACCCCCACCACGCTGAACCCGAGACCGGCGGCTATCGCGAGTACGATCCAGGACCGCCGGCCGGTCCGCCGCAGCCCGGCCGCTCCCACCAGGGACGGCAGCGCGCAGCTGGCCAGGATCGCCCATTCCACGCCCAAGTCAGCCGCGACGGGAGTATCCGCGCTGGCGCTCAGGGCGAGCAGGACGAGTCCCGCACCCAGCGTGCCGAGTGCCGTCCAGTCCCGCTTGCCGAGCCGGGCGCCGCGCAGTGCGGCGATGATCGCGGTCACCCCGATGGACGCGGCCATCACCGATTGGACCAGGAAGAGTGGAAGCTCCCGGGCGGCGACCACGTTCGCGACGAACGCGACGCCGTCCGCGCCCAATCCGAGCAGATAGGGCAGCTGGGTCACGATCGCCGCGATCCCGGAGACGCCGGTCACCGTCGCGGCCCGCTTCGCTCCGACCGACTGCAGCACCGATCCGATCCCGTAGCCGAGGCAACAGACGACCGCTGCCACCCAGCTGACCACCAGCATCCGGCAAGTGTGCCCGATCCGCGCGCCGTCCGACTGACCGTGGGCTCGCGACCGGGTTGGTCGATCAGATCAGGCCGAGCTCGGAGACCGCCTGGGCTTCGTCCTGCAGTTCGGCGACGGTGGCGTCGATCCGGCTGCGGCTGAAGTCGTCGATCTCCAAGCCCTGGACGATGCTGTAGCTGCCGTCCGCGGTGGTGCATGGGAACGAGGAGATGATCCCTTCCGGGACACCGTAGGAGCCATCCGACGGCACCGCCATCGACACCCAGTCACCGGCCGGCGTGCCGGCGAGCAGATCGCGCATGTGTTCGACGGTGGCATTCGCCGCCGACGCGGCGGACGAGGCGCCGCGGGCGGCGATGATGGCCGCGCCACGCTTGGCCACGGTGGGAATGAAGTCGTTCTCGATCCAGGCCTGATCGTCGATCAGCGTGGCGGCGTTCTTTCCGTCGACCTCGGCGTGGAAGACGTCCGGGTACTGGGTGGCCGAGTGGTTGCCCCAGATCGTCATCTTCTTCACGCTGGTCACCGGCACCCCGGCCTTGGCGGCGAGCTGGCTGACCGCGCGGTTGTGGTCGAGCCGGGTGAGCGCGTTGAACCGCTCGGCCGGAATGTCGGGGGCGTTCTTCATCGCGATCAGGGCGTTGGTGTTGGCCGGGTTGCCGGTGATCAGCACCCGGACGTCGTCGGCCGCCACCGCGTTCAATGCCTTGCCCTGCGCGGTGAAGATGGCACCGTTGGCGCTCAGCAGGTCGCCGCGCTCCATGCCCGCGGTACGCGGCCGGGCGCCGACCAGCATCGCCAGGTTGACCCCGTCGAACACCTTGGTCGGATCGTCGCCGATCTCGACCTTGGCCAGGTTCGGGAAGGCGCAGTCGTCGAGCTCCATCACGACCCCTTCGAGCGCCTTCAGCGCCGGGGTGATCTCGAGCAGCCGCAGCTCGACCTGCCGGTCAGGACCGAGCAGCGCACCGCTGGCGATGCGGAACAGCAGGCTGTAGCAGATCTGGCCGGCCGCGCCGGTCACGGCGACCTTGACGGGTGTGCTCACGGTGATTCTCCTCAACGACGAGTGGTGACGGATTTCACGCTATCAGCGGTGGCTGACACGCGTCCGGCGATCCAGTGGACGCAGCTCGCCAGGCCGAACGTTGGTGGCCGGGGCACTAGGCTCCAGCCGTGCGACTGCTGCTGGCCCGACATGCCCGAACGGCCTCGAACGTGGCCGCGCTGCTCGACACTGCGCCGCCCGGGCCGGAACTGGACGTGGTCGGGATGGCGCAGGCGGCCACCCTGGCGGAACGCCTTGCCGGGCAGCGGATCGAGGCCGTCTACAGTTCCGACTTGGTCCGCGCTGTGCAGACGGGCGTGCCCACCGTCCGGGCTTTCGGGGTGCCGCATCACGAGCTGATCCAGTTGCGCGAGATCGGCGCCGGCGAGGACGAGATGTCACCCCACCTGCAGCGCTACGTGATGGCGCTGCGGTCGTGGGGCGAAGGCGACCACGGCGTCCGGATCGTCGGCGGCGAGGACGGCGCGGAGTTCCTCGACCGCTTCTCCGACGGCATCGGCCGGGTCGCGGCAGGCGGTCATGACGTCGCGCTGGTGGTCAGCCACGGTGCCGCGATCCGGACCTGGGCCGGGTTCGCGATGCCCGAGGTGCACCGGATCCTCGGCGCCGGCGGGCTGCCGAACACCACCGTCATCGTCGCCGACGGCGACCCGGACAACGGCTGGACGCTGCGGGGGATCGACTTTCCCGCGGCCGACCCCCAGGACGGCTGGGCCAATCTGCGCTGAGCCTCCACGCAGTGTGGAACCGGCGACCCCTGGTAGTTGTCGGTGGCAGCGATTAGGTTGCCCACCGGGAGTCGTTGAAGGGAATCCGTCATGCACCGTCGCAAGGGTCTCGCCCTCCTGGTCGTCCTCGCCCTCATGCTGGGCTGGTTCGCCGCCGCGCCGCCGGCCCGCGCGCAGCAGCGGGTCGTCACCCTGGTCGGCGACCTGCAGAGCGAGCTGGGCTGCTCAGCCGACTGGCAGCCGGTCTGCACCGGCACCGACCTGGTGCAGCACGGCAACGGCTACAGCCGTGCCTTCACCGTGCCGGCCGGCGAGTGGCAGCTGAAGGTCGTGATCAACCACTCCTGGAACGAGAGCTACGGCGCGCAGGGCGGCTCGGCGAACATCCCGCTCGCGCTGACCAAGCCGGCCCGGCTGCTGTTCGGCTACGACGACGCCACCCACCTGGTCACCATCAAGCCACTCGACCTGCCCGGCTCGACCACCGCCGCCGACCGCAAGCTGGCCGTGGGATCGCTGCGCGAAGCGCTCACCCGCGAACGGTTCTATTTCCTGATGGCCGACCGGTTCGCCAACGGCAACAAATCCAACGACACCGGCGGGCTGGTCGGCGGGCCGCTGAAGACCGGCTTCGACCCGACCGACAGCGGCTTCTACCACGGCGGCGACCTGAAGGGCGTGGCTGCCAAGCTCGACTACATCAAGGGTCTCGGCACCACCGCGATCTGGCTGACGCCGTCGTTCAAGAACAACCCGGTGCAGGGCTCCGGCAGCGACGTGAGCGCCGGCTACCACGGCTACTGGATCACCGACTTCACCCAGATCGACCCGCACCTGGGCAGCAACGCCGACATGAAGGCCCTGATCGCCAAGGCACACGCCAAGGGCATGAAGGTGTTCTTCGACATCATCACCAACCACACCGCCGACATCATCGACTACGCCGACCCGACCGCCGGCGGCACCACCCCCTACACCTACATCAACAAAGAGACGGCGCCGTACAGGACCGCCGGCGGGCAGGACTTCGACGACCGTGACTACGTGAACAAGCAGTTCCCGGCGCTCGACCCCGCGACGTCCTTCCCGTACACGCCGACGTTCCGCACCGAGGCCGACAAGACCGTCAAGGTGCCGGCCTGGCTGAACGACCCGACGCTGTACCACAACCGCGGCAACTCGACCTTCGCCGGTGAGTCGTCCACCTACGGCGACTTCGTCGGGTTGGACGACCTGTTCACCGAGAACCCCACGGTGGTCGAGGGCATGGAGAAGGTCTACCAAACCTGGGCCGACTTCGGCATCGACGGGTTCCGGATCGACACCGTCAAGCACGTGAACACCGAGTTCTGGCAGCAGTTCATTCCCTCGGTGCTCAACCACGCCAAGGCCAAGAACGACGACTTCTTCATGTTCGGCGAGGTCTACGACAGCTCGCCGACCTACACCAGCCAGTACACGACCACGGGACGGCTGCAGGCGACCCTCGACTTCGGCTTCCAGAACGCCGCGCTCGGCTTCGCCCAGGGCAAAGCGACCACCGGCCTGCGCGACCTGTACGCGGGCGACGACTGGTACACCGACGCCGACAGCAACGCTTACCAACTGCCGACCTTCACCGGGAACCACGACATGGGCCGGATGTCCTACCTGCTCCGCTCGTCCGGGGTGAGCGCCGGCGACACCCTGACCCGGCTCAAGCTGGCCAACGCGCTGATGTACCTGACTCGCGGTCAACCGGTGGTCTACTACGGCGACGAGCAGGGCTTCGCCGGCAGCGGCGGTGACAAGGCGTCCCGGCAGGACATGTTCGCCACCAAAGTGCCCGCGTACGCGAAGGAAGAGGTGATCGGCGGGCCGTCCGGGTCGCGCGACCGGTACAACACCTCCGCTCCGCTGTACCGGCAGGTCGCGCAACTGGCCAAGCTGCGGGCCAGGCACCCGGCCCTCGCCGACGGTGCCCAGGTGCACCGCTACGCCTCGAACGAGGCCGGCATCTTCGCCGTCAGCCGCATCGATAAGGCCAGCCGGCGCGAGTACCTGGTGGTCACCAACAACGCCACCGAGCCCGCCTCGGCCACCTTCGCCAGCTACTCGCCGAACACCCGCTTCGACGCGCTGCTGGGCGCTGGCGGCGACGTCCGCGCCGATCGCGCCGGACGGGTGACCGTGCGGGTGCCGGCGCTCGGCGTGCGAGTGTTCCGGGCCACCAAGCCGATGCCGGGGTCGTCCGCCGCCCCGGTGATCGTGCCGCTCACCCCGAAGGCCGGCGGCACCGTCGGCGGACGCGCCGAGCTGTCGGTGGCGCTGGCCGACACCAGCCAGTTCGCCGAGGTGAGCTTCTACTACCGGCCCGCCGGAACCACCGACTGGAAGCTGATCGGCACCGACGACAACCCGCGCTACCGGGTCTACCAAGACGTCACCGGGCTGCCGAAGGGCTCCCTGCTGGAGTACCGGATCGTGGCCAAGGACCTCTCCGGACGCTACTCGGCCACCTCCAGCTGGGCGTTCGTGGGCGACCCGGTCGGGTCGTCCGGACCGGGCACGATCAGCTACGACCCGCCGGCGAAGCAGCCCGGCTCGGTCTCTGTCCCCGGCTCGTTCAACGCTTCGCTGGGCTGTGCCGCCGACTGGCTGCCTGACTGCGACAAGGCGAAACTCGCCCTGGATGCCGAGGACCAGATCTGGAAGGCCTCCTTCAATCTTCCCGCCGGCGACTACGACTACAAGGCGGCGCTGAACGGCGGCTGGGACGAGAACTACGGCGCCGGCGGTGCCCGCAACGGCTCCAACATCAACGTCAAACCCACCGGTGGCACGGTCGGCTTCTACTACGACCACGCCACGCACTGGGTGACCAGCAGCGCCCAGGGGCCGATCCTGACCGCGCCCGGAAGCTTCCAGAGTGAGCTTGGCTGTACCTCCGACTGGAAGCCGGACTGCATGCGGCCCTGGCTGCAGGACCTGGACGGCGACGGCACCTACACCTGGGCGTCGGTGAAGATCCCGCAGGGCAGCTATGAGTTCAAGATCGCCCATGGCCTGACCACCGACGAGACCTATCCCGCCGACAACGTGCCGCTGACGGTGCCGTCCGACGGCATGCAGGTCACCATCACCTACGTGCTGGCCACCCATCAGGTGTCGGTGTCGGTCGCCCAGCCCAGTGCCACCCCGGACCTGTCCGTGGCCCGGGCGGTGCTGGTCGGTGACGGACTGATCGCCTACCCCGCCCATGCCGTGCCGGCGGGAGCATCGCCGTCCGGGTTCACCTGGCGGCTGCACGCCTCCGCCAAGGGTGGTCTCGCGATCGACGCCGAAGCGGTCGTCGGTGGCCAGGTGTACACCCTCACCCGGGTCAGCCGGGGGCTACTGGTGAGCTTCCGACGTGCGCACCCAGAGCTGGCCAACGCCATCGTGCTGCGCGTCGAACCGGCGGCAGCGATCCGGATGAAACGGCTGCTGGCTGGCCAGGTCGCGGTCGCCATGTACGACGATCAGGGACGTCTGGTCGACGCCACCGGACTGAAACGGGCGTAGCGGAGCCCCGGAGGTCGAGCCGGTCCCGTTGGTCGAAGCACACCGAGACCACCTCGCCGGCACCCCTAGGCTGTGCGCATGACGGCCTACCACGCTGAGGCGAGCGATACCGAAGGCAAGGAAGTCCTCACCTGGGAGGGTTTCGGAAAGGCGAGCCGTGAGCTGGCCGAGCAGGTCGTCGGCGACTCCTTC
Source organism: Micropruina sp. (assembly GCF_047602385.1). Lineage (GTDB taxonomy): Bacteria > Actinomycetota > Actinomycetes > Propionibacteriales > Propionibacteriaceae > Micropruina. The sequence continues at coordinate 489,797 of NZ_JASGHL010000003.1, read as the reverse complement.
CGTCCGGAGGTTATTGTCGCTGTGGCACGAGGCGGGCTGCTGCTCGCCGGCTCGCTGGCCTACGCGCTCGGGGTGAAGCTGGCCGACGCGATGAACGTCGAGTTCTACACCGATGTCGCCGAGACCCTGCCCGATCCGGTGCTGCTGGCGCCGCTGCTCGACATCGACAGCATCGCCGGGCGCCGGGTCCTGGTCGTCGACGACGTCGCCGACTCCGGACGCACCCTGCAACTGGTGATGGACATCCTGCTCAAGCACGGCGCCGAGGTGCGCACCGCTGCGCTGTACACCAAGCCGACCTCGATCTACCGGGTCGACTACGTGTGGAAGGACACCGACGCCTGGATCGTCTTCCCTTGGTCGGCGCTGCCGCCGGTGGACGGCGTCCGCTAGCCAGCGGGCCCCGATGCTCACCGTCGGCACAGAACGGGAGTTGCTGGAGGCGGTGCTCGATGAGAGCCGGGCCGATCTGGTCCGATGCCTCGCCGGCTTGAGCGATGCCGATGCGCGGCGGCGTCTGGTGCCCTCGTTGACCACCCCACTGGGTCTGCTCACCCATGCCGCCGCTGCTGAACGCTCCTGGTTCCAGCGCAGGCTGGCCGGCCTGCCGTCCTCGGAATGGGACGGTTACGCCTATGGCGACGACGCCAGCTTCGGCTATGAGGACGATCTCACCGTCACCGCCGCCGTCCAGCGCTTCGAACACGCCTGCGCCCGCAGCCGGGCGATAGCCGCCGGCGTCGACGACCTCGATAGCGAGGTCCACCACGAGCGCATCGGAGTGGTGACGCTGCGCTGGATCTATCTGCACATGATTCGGGAGTTGGCCCGCCACGCGGGTCACGCCGACATCCTTCGCGAACAGATCGACGGGGCGACGATGACCGGGGCGCAGTTCGGCGTGCCGCCGGAGGACGCTGGCTGAGTTACTCCCCGGCCCGCACTGACCGCTCCCCAAAAAGTTCGAGGAGCGCTTGGGCGGGTTCAGCGGAAGATCACCGTGCGCTGGCCGTCGGCCATGATCCGATGCTCGGCGAACAGCTTCACCGCGTCGGTCAGGGTGCGGGACTCCTGCTCCTGGCCGAGCGCCACCAGTTCCGGGACATCGACGGTGTGGTCCACGCGGCGGACGTTCTGCTCGATGATCGGGCCCTCGTCCAGGTCGGCGGTGACGAAGTGCGCGGTGGCGCCGATCAGCTTCACTCCGCGACTGTGCGCCTGCCGGTACGGGTTGGCGCCCTTGAAGCCGGGCAGGAACGAGTGGTGGATGTTGATCGCGCGTCCGGCCAGCCGCTCGCACAACTCCGGCGACAGGATCTGCATGTAGCGGGCCAGCACCACCAGTTCGATGTCGTGCTGTTCGACCGCCTCGATCACCCTCGCCTCGAACGCCGCCTTGGTGTGCGGCAGTACCACATGATCCTCGAACGGGACGCCGTAGAACGCGGCCAGATCACCGAGATCGGGGTGGTTGGCCAGGATCAACGGCACCTCGATCTGCAAGTAGCCCGAGCGGGCCCGGAATAGCAGGTCGTTGAGGCAGTGTCCGGCCCTGGACGCCAGGATCAGTGTGCGACGGGGACGTCCGACGTAGTCAAGCACCCATTCGGCGCCGAGGGACTGCGCGATCGGGGTGACTGCGTGCTCGAAAACCGAACGGTCGAAACCGGACTGCACCTGGACGCGCATATAGAACCGGTCGGACTCCGGCGAGCTGAACTGCTGCAGCTCGGTGATGTTGCCGTAGGCCTGTGCGATCGCCCCGGTGACGGCATGGACGATGCCGGGCCGGTCGTCGCAGGCCAGGGTCAGCAACCAGTGGGTGGAGTCGATCACCGCGCAAGGGTACCGGCCACCGAGCAAGGTCCGCGTGGTGTTCAACGGCACCCGGGTCGGCCTGCGGCCGCCGCGAGAGCCGTCGGTGGTGATTGACGGCGTGGGCTCGCGGCACCCGTGCCGTGTCACGCGGCGAAACACCCGTTAACACCGACCGCAGATGTCGTGGATCCGGCTCTCGCGGCGAAATGCGCATTCTCGGCCGGCCCGGGTCCGCTCAATACGCTCATTGCTGCGCGGGCGAACGCAGCTGGTCGACCGCTCGCGGCGAAAACGCGCGAATCTCCGCGGGTGGCAGTTCGACCCGGGTCCGGCAAGTTTCGACCAACCAAGACCAGCACTTCGTCAGGGAAGCGCTGGTCGAGCTTGTCGAGACCCCTCTGACGCGGAGATTCGGCGGAATCGCCCCATCCCACCATCCGCGCGCGAAGCCGCGGTCAGCCGCGGGCAACGGGTTTCGACAAGCTCAACCAGCGAATCTCAGCATTGATCAGCGCTTCCTGAGCGGATCAGAGGGCGTCGATGGCGGCGTTCAGCGTCGTCGAGGGACGCATCACCGCACTGGTCAGCGCTTCGTCGGGCCGGTAGTAGCCGCCCAGGTCGGCGGGGGATCCCTGCACCGCGAGCAGTTCGGCGGTGATCGTCGCCTCCTGGGCGCGCAGCGTCTCGGCGAGCGGCGCGAACCGGGTGGCCAGCGTCTGGTCATCGCTCTGCCCGGCCAGCTCCTCGGCCCAGAACAGCGCCAGGTAGAAGTGGCTGCCGCGGTTGTCGATGGTGCCCAGCCGGCGTCCCGGCGACTTGTTCTCGCTGAGGAAGGTGCCGGTCGCTCGGTCCAGGGTGACGCTCAGCACCTGGGCGGACGCGTTGCCGGTGACCTCGGCGTACTTGGCGAAGCTCTCGGCCAGTGCCAGGAACTCGCCGAGGCTGTCCCAGCGCAGGTAGTTCTCCTTGACCAGCTGCTGGACGTGCTTGGGCGCCGACCCGCCGGCGCCGGTCTCGAACAGCCCGCCGCCGTTGATCAGCGGAACCACCGAAAGCATCTTGGCCGAGGTGCCCACCTCAAGGATCGGGAACAGGTCGGTGTTGTAGTCGCGCAGCACGTTGCCGGTCACCGAGATGGTGTTCTTGCCCTGCCGGATGCGCTCGACAGACACCGTGGTCGCCTCGATCGGGGACGCGATGGTGATGTCCAGCCCGGTGCTGTCGCCGGCGATGTCCGGGTCGCCGAGATAGGTCGTCACCTTGGCGATCAGGTTGGCGTCGTGGGCGCGGCTCTCGTCGAGCCAGAAGATAGCCGGGTCGCCGGTGGCGCGGGCGCGGGTCACCGCCAGCTTGACCCAGTCGCGGATCGGCACGTCCTTGGTCTGGCAGGCGCGCCAGATGTCACCAGGCTGGACAGCATGCTCGATGAGTGCGTCGCCGGCCCGGTTGACCACCCGCACCGTGCCGGCCTGACCGATCTCGAAGGTCTTGTCGTGCGAGCCGTACTCCTCGGCGGCCTGCGCCATCAGCCCGACGTTGGCCACCGAGCCCATCGTCGCCGGGTCGTAGGCACCATTGGCTCGGCAGTCGTCGATGACCGCCTGGTAGATGCCCGCGTAGGACGAGTCCGGGATCACCGCCAGGGTTTCGGCCTCCTTTCCGTCCGGGCCCCACATATGGCCGCCGATCCGGATCATCGCCGGCATGGAGGCGTCCACGATCACATCGGACGGCACGTGCAGGTTGGTGATGCCGCGATCGGAATCGACCATCGCCAGCGCCGGTCCGTCGGCCAGCTCCTGCTCGAAGGACGCCTTGATGGCGGCACCGTCGGGCAGGGCGTCCAGTCCGGCGAGGATGCCGCCCAGACCGTTGTTGGGGCTCAGCCCGGCCGCGGCCAGGGCGTCGCCGTACTTCTCGAAGGTGGTGGGGAAGAACGCCCGCACCACATGGCCGAAGATGATCGGGTCGGAGACCTTCATCATGGTGGCCTTCAGATGCACCGAGAACAGCACGCCGGCGTCCTTGGCCTCGGCGACCTGTGCGGCCAGGAAGCGATCGAGCGCCTCGGCGCGCATCACGGTGCCGTCGACGACCTCGCCGGCCAGCACCGGCACGGACGCCTTGAGCACGACGGTCTCGCCGCCGTCGGACGGCACCAGTTCGATGCGTAGCTCGTCGTCGGCCTCGACCACCACCGACTTCTCGTTGTGCCGGAAGTCGTCGGCGTCCATCGTCGCGACGTTGGTCTTCGAATCGGGGCTCCAGGCGCCCATGGAGTGCGGGTGCTGGCGGGCGTAGTTCTTCACCGACTCGGGGGCGCGGCGGTCGGAGTTGCCCTCGCGCAGCACCGGGTTGACCGCGCTGCCCTTGACCTTGTCGTAGCGGGCTTTGACCTCGGCCTCGGCCTCGCCGGACGGGTTGTCGGGGTAGTCGGGCAGGTCGTAGCCCTTGCTCTGCAGCTCGGCGATCGCGGCCTTGAGTTGCGGCATCGACGCGCTCACGTTGGGCAGCTTGATGATGTTGGCGTCCGGGGTCTTGGCCAGCTCGCCGAGCTCGGCCAGCGCGTTCGGCAGCCGCTGCTCGGCGGTGAGCCGTTCGGGGAACAGGGCGATGATGCGGCCGGCCAGGGAGATGTCGCGCGTTTCGACGTCGACCCCCGCTGCCGCGGCATAGGCCTGGACGATCGGCAGGAAGGAGTACGTCGCCAGCAGCGGCGCCTCGTCGGTGTGCGTGTAGATGATCGGACTCATCGTGACCCTTCATGCCTGGAGGTTGCCTGACGGCAGGAGACTACCAATCACGCCCGACGATTCCTGGCCGCTCAGCCCAGGGGCACGGTCAGCGTCCGGGAACCCGCATCGCACTGGGTTGCGCCGCGGCCATCCGGGACCAGGCCTGCTGCCACGTTGCGGTGCGGAACCGTCGATCGCGGCGGAACCCAAAGCGGTCAGGTGTCGATGGTGCTCATATCGCCGTAGCGGGCACCGCGGACGGCGTCGCGCGGGACCGCCTCGGTGAGGCTGGCCAGGTCGTCCGCAGTGAGCGAGACGGTGACCGCGGCCGCATTCTCCTCCAGGTAGCGGACCCGCTTGGTGCCAGGGATCGGGACGACGTCGTCGCCCTGGGCGAGCACCCAGGCCAGTGCGAGTTGGCCGGGCGTACAGCCGTGGGCGCCGGCCAACTCGCGGACGCGGTCGACCAACCGCAGGTTCGCCTCCAGCGCCTCGCCCTGGAAGCGGGGGAAGTAGGCCGTCGCCCGGCTGTCGCCCTCGTCCGGCGAGCTGGTGATCGCGCCGGTGAGCAGGCCGCGGCCGAGCGGCGAGTACGGCACCAGGCCGATCCCGAGTTCGCGCAGGGTGGGCAGGATCGATTCCTCGACATCGCGGGTGAACAGCGAGTATTCGGTCTGCAGCGCGGTGATCGGGTGCACCTTGTGCGCCCGGCGGATCGTCTCCGGCGAGGCCTCCGACAACCCCAGGAAGCGCACCTTTCCGGCTTCGACAAGCTCTTTCATCGCGCCGACAGTGTCCTCGATCGGCACGCTGAAGTCGACCCGATGCTGGTAGTAGAGGTCGATGTGGTCGACGCCGAGCCGCTGCAGGGACGCGTCGCAGGCGGCCCGGACGTACTCGGGGCGTCCGTTGACACCCAGGCGGGTGCCGTCCGGACGCCGTTCGTTGCCGAATTTGGTGGCCAGTTGGACCTCGTCACGGCGTCCACCGATCGCCTCGCCGACCAGCTTCTCGTTGGTGAAGGGCCCGTACATGTCCGCGGTGTCCAAGAGGGTGACACCGAGGTCGAGGGCGCGCCGGATGGTGGCGACGCCGCCGGCGTGGTCCGGGCTGCCGTAGAACTCCGACATGCCCATGCAACCCAGGCCGAGCGCCGACACGGTCAGGGCGGCGGCGTCCGAGCCAAGGGTGCGGGTCGGGATCTGTGTGGTCATGACTCCAGCCAACACCCGAGGCGCCGCTGAGGGAAGCGGGCCGGGGCGAGTCCGGCGAGCCACGTGGACCGCGGGGACGGTTCTTTCCGTACCGAAGTGGACCGAAAGAACCGTCCTCGCGTACCGGTCTTGCGTCGTCAGCCGCCGAACGGCACCAGGAAGCGTCCGATCGCGACGAACGCGGCCAGGACCAGCAGGACGGTTTGCGGAACGATTGTCTCGTGGCGGCGCAGATGGACGACGATGGCGCCGATCATGATGGCGGCCAGGCCGAGCGCCGCGACCGGAACGAGGACCGGCAGGATGCCGGTGACGGCGGGCAGGATCAGGCCCAGCGCCCCGAGGATCTCCAGGGTCCCGATGGTTTTCACCGTCGACGCGGAGAAGTCCTCCGTCCAGGCCAGTCCGGACGCCGCGAGCGCGTCCTTGCGTCGGGTGACCTTCATCGCGCCGGCGCCAAGGAAGGCGAGCGCAAGCAGTCCGGCGACGATCCACAAGGTGATGTTCATGCTGTCCACTTTCCAAGTTATTTCATGTATGAAGTAAAACGCTACTGCTGATTACTTCACGCTTCAAGTTGATCGGCAGCAGATGGGTGGGCGCGATGAGGCGTCGGGGCTACCATGCCCGGGTGGAGGACGCGGCCGAGACCCGGTGGCTGGACGCCGAGGAGCGAACGGCCTGGCTCAGTCTGGCCGGGCTGCTGATGCGGCTCGGACCGGCGCTGGACGCCCAGTTGCGCCGCGACGCCGGGCTCACCCTGTTCGAGTATTCGGTGTTGGCCGGGCTTTCCGAACAGGACGAGCGAACCCTGCGGATGAGCGAGCTGGCCGTGGTCGCCGAAGGCTCGCTGTCGCGGCTCTCGCAGGTGGTGGCCCGACTAGAGGCCAAAGGCCTCATCCGGCGCGCCGCCGACCCCGCCGACGGCAGGTCGACGCTGGCCACGCTGACCGATCTGGGCTGGCAGCGGGTCGTGGCGTCCGCGCCGGGTCACGTCGCCGAGGTGCGCCGACTGGTCATCGACCCGCTCACCCGCGCCCAAGTCAGGCAACTCGCCGCGATCGGACGACGGATCGGTCTGGCCATCGATCCCGGCGGCGAGTGCCAGCCGAATTGACCGTCGCGGCGGCGGGACGCCCGGAGTCGTGACTTCGAACGTCCCGCCTCGGCTCACGCCTGGCGCAGGCTGAACCGGCGGGTCTCCTCGTCGACCTGCAGGACGCGGGCGCGCACCCGGTCACCGACGGCGACCGCGGTCACCGTCTCGGTGGCGGGCAGCAGGCCGTCGACGCCTTCGTCCACCCGGACGAACGCCCCGAACGGCAGCACCGTCACCACGGTGCCCTCGACGATCTCGCTGCGGCGAGCGACGAAGGCCTGCCAGGCCCGATCGGCCGGCGGATTGTGCGTTGTGCTCATGATTCACCTCCTCTCCTACGCACTCGATGTCGATGTGCGCGGGAGGGCGGGCCCCTGGCCCGCCGCCCGAGGGTCACCGCAGGGCCGGGGAACCTTCCGTGCAGCGGCTGGTGGCCGACCCGGCAGTCATGACGGCAAGGCTAGACCCGCCGCGGACGCGCGCCGACAGGAGTGTCGGTGCCGGCTCTTAGGCTCGCGTCATGATCACCACGCTGGCCGTGCACGGTTACCGATCGCTGCGCGAGATCGCGCTGCCGCTGCAGCGGCTGACCGTCGTCACCGGGGCCAATGGGGTCGGCAAGTCCAACCTGTACCGGGCGTTCCACCTGCTGGCCGACGTGGCGTCCGGACGGCTGATCGGCTCGATCGCCGCCGCCGGCGGGCTGTCGTCGGTGCTGTGGGCCGGGCCGGAGCAGATCTCCGGCGCGATGCGGCGCGGCGAGGCACCCGTCCAGGGCACCGGCTCGCGCAAGGCGCCGATCAGCCTGCAGCTCGGCTTCACCGCCGACGACCTCGGCTACCTGATCGACGTCGGGCTGCCGGTGCCGGAGCACCCCCCGTCAATCTTCGGGCGCGACCCGATCATCAAACGCGAGCTCATCTGGGCCGGTCCGGTGCTGCGTCCCGCGGCCACCCTGCTGGAACGGACGGCGCGGGGCGTCCGGGTCGCCGAGGACGCCGGACGCGCCGCGAACCGGGCCGGCGGCCACATCGAGGTCGGCCTGCCGCCGTGGGCCAGCGTGCTGGACGAGCTGGTCGACCCGGTGCACCGGCCCGAGGTGACCGCCATTCGTGATGTGGTGCGGGGCTGGCGCTTCTACGACAGCTTCCGGGTCGATCCGGACGCCCCGGCCCGGCAACCGCAGGTCGGCACCCGCACCGAAGTGCTCGCCGCCGACGGCCACGACCTGGCACCCGCCGTCGCCACGATCCTGGAGTCCGCTTGGGAGCAGCCGTTTCGGCGCGCGGTCGCCGACGCCTTCGACGGCACCGAGGTATCGGTCGCCGACTACGGCGGACGCTTCGAGGTCGAACTGCAGCAGCCCGGCATGCTGCGCCCGCTCACCGGACGGGAACTCTCCGACGGAACGCTGCGCTTCCTGCTGCTCGCCGCCGCGCTGTTCAGTCCGCGTCCGCCCGGCCTGATGGTGCTCAACGAGCCGGAGACCTCGCTGCACCCCGAGGTGCTGCCCGCCCTGAACCGGCTGATGGTGACCGCGGCCGAACGCAGTCAGGTGGTGGTCGTCACCCACGCCCGGGGCCTGGTGGACGACTTGGCCGGCGCGGGCGCGCTGCACCACGAACTCGTCAAGCCGTACGGCGAGACCGAGGTCGAGGGGCAGGGACTGTTGAGCCGTCCGACGTGGCAGTGGGGACGGCGATGACCGGCACGATAGCCTCGCCCGGTGAGCGAGTACCCCGCGGTTTCCTACGTGATGCCGGTGCTGAACGAGGAGCGCTACCTGGCCGACGCGGTGGCCGCGGTGCTGTCCCAGGAGTATCCGGCCGAGGCGGAACTGGTGCTGGCGCTCGGGGCGTCCAGCGACGGCACCACGGAGATCGCCCACGAGCTGGCGGCCGCGGACCGCCGGATCATCCTGGTCGACAACCCGCGCAACGACATTCCAGTTGGCCTCAACCTGGCCATCGCGGCCAGCCGGCACCCGATCGTGGTCCGCGTCGACGCCCATGCCGAGCTACCCGCCGGCTACACCCGCACCATGGTTGATCTGCTCAACGAGCACGGCGCGGTCAACGTCGGGGGAGTGATGCACGCCAAGGGCCGCACCCCGTTCCAGTCGGCGGTGGCCCGTGCGTACAACTCGCCCTGGGGTCTGGGCGGCGGGCAGTACCACGGTGCGGCGAAGGCGGGGCCGTCCGACAGCGCGTACCTGGGCGTATTCCGCCGGGAGGTGCTCGACGAGGTTGGCGGCTACGACGAGAGCCTGCGCCGGGCAGAGGACTGGGAACTGAACTCCAGGATCATCGCCGCCGGCCATCTGGTCTGGTACACCCCCGATGTCGCCGTCACCTACTGGCCGCGGGCCACCCCGGTCACGCTGCGCCGGCAGATGTTCGCCACCGGGGTATGGCGGGGACACCTGGTCCGCGACCAGGGCGGCAAGACGCCCTGGAAGTACGTCGCCCCGCCGGTGGTGGTGCTCGGGCTGGCGGCGTCAGCAACGGTGGCCGTGGCGCAGTCGGCAGGTGCGCTGCGGGGAGGTCCGGCGGCCGCGGCGACTGTCGTCCATGCTGCTCCGATCGCCTATGCCGCGGGTCTGGCGGCCGTCGCGAAGAAGTCGCTGGGTGCCGACTCGACGTCCGAATGGCTGCTGAATGTCGCGGTCCTGGGCATCATGCATCTCTCCTGGGGAGCGGGCTTCCTGCGCGGCATCGTCACCGGGGCTGCGGCGACGGTCGACAAATCCCGGCTGACCCGGCGCTGACCTCAGGGTCGGTGCGCCAGGCCGTCGACCGACCCGGGACGGCTAGCGTCGGGCCATGAGCTCAGCACTGCCACGGGTGGTCATCACGACGGCGGCCTCAGCCGACGGACGCATCGCTCTCAGCCGGAACACCCTGCTGCTCCAACCGGAGACGGCCGTCCGGTGGGCGGTGATGAAGCCGCCGGGAACCGAGGCGCTGTTCGCCGCCCGGCGAGCGGAGCACGGTGCCACGGTCACGATCGAGGGGAGCGGAAGCTTCGTCGAAGCCGGCAGCCGGCCCCTGACGCTGCCGCCGGCGGTGCTCGCCGAGGATGTGCTGCGCGCCGACAGCATTCCGCGGACCGCTCCCTCGTGGTTCGTCGTCGCCGACAGCCGAGGACGGGTGGACTGGACCTTCGCCGGCGACGAGCACACCGCGCTGGTGGTCCTGGTCTGCGAGGCCACGCCGCTGGGCTACCTGCAACTCCTCCACGACCGCGGAATCGGGCATCTGACCGCGGGCGCCGAACAGGTGGACCTGACGCTGGGCCTGGCCAAGATCGCGTCGGCACTGCACGCGGAGGTCGTGGTCGCCGACTCCGGGGGCACCTTCAACGCGGCCTTGCTGCGGGCGGGGCTGGTGGACGAGATCGACATCGTGACGCTGCCCGGCCTGATCGGTGGGGTGGGCACCCCGTCGGTGATGGACGGCGATCCGCTCGGTCCCGCCGAACTGCCGATCCGGCTCGAGTTGATCGATTGCGGCGCCACAGCCGACGGGTTGGTTCGCACCCGCTACCGGGTGCTCAACGAGGTGGGCCCGAAGAGCGGGCCGGCGGCCGGCCGGTGAGCGGGCTCGGCCGGCACCCCAAACGAGGACCGATAGGCTGAGCCGGTGATCGAGGGCAGACGATGAATTCCATCATCAGCAACATTCTGCTGATCTTCCTGTTCATCATCATCGGCGGAGTATTCGCCGCCGCAGAAATGGCGCTGGTCTCGCTGCGCGAGAGCCAGGTGAAACAACTCTCCACCCGCGGTCAGCGTGGCCGCACGGTGGCGGCGCTGGCCGCCAATCCGAACCGATTCCTGTCCGCGGTACAGATCGGGGTCACCCTGTCCGGCTTCCTGTCCGCCGCCTTCGGTGGCGCGACCCTGGAAGAGCCGATGTCGCAGGTGCTGATCGGGTGGGGCGTCCACGAGAGTGTTGCCGGCCCGCTCTCGCTGGTCACCATCACGGCGGTCATCTCCTACTTCTCGATCGTGATCGGCGAACTCACCGCCAAGCGGCTGGCGATGCAGAGCGCCGAGACCTTCGCCATGGGCCTGGCGCCCCTGGTCAACGCGATCGCGAGCGTGGCGCGTCCGGTGATCTGGTTCCTCGGCGTCTCCACCAACGGCCTGGTCCGGGTGCTCGGGGGCGATCCGAAGGCCGGCCGCGAAGAGGTCACCGACGAGGAGCTGCGGGCCATGGTGACCTCGTCGCCGACGCTGGGCGACGAGGAGCGCCAGATCGTCGACGAGGTGTTCGCGGCCGGCCAGGTCAGCCTGCGGGAGGCGATGGTGCCGCGCACCGAGGTCGACTTCCTGTCCGGCGACCTGCCTGCCCACAAGGCGATTCGCAGTTTCCATGAGCAGCCGCACAGTCGGTACCCGGTGATCGGCGAGGACGTCGACGACGTGCTCGGTTTCGTCCACGTCCGGGACCTGTTCGACCTCGACCCGGCTGCCCGCAACGCTCCGGTCGGCCAACTGGTGCGGCCGGTGGTGTCGTTGCCGCACACGATGAAGATCCTCCGGGCACTGTCCGAGATGCGGGCGGCGAACGCGCACCTGATCATCGTCCGCGACGAGTACGGCGGCACCGCCGGCATCGTCACCATGGAGGACCTGGTCGAAGAACTGGTCGGTGACATCTCCGACGAGTTCGACGGTCCTTCCGACAGCCGGACGGCCTCCCCGAGCGACGCCGATGTGGACGGGCTGGAGACTCTCGAGGAGTTCGGCGAGGACCACGGTTTCGTGCTTCCCGAGGGCCCCTACGACACGGTGGCAGGCTTCGTGATGGCGCATCTGGGTCACCTTCCCGAACTCGGCGAGGCGATCGAAGTGGTGCTGGAGCCGGTCGAGACCGCCGACGAGGATCGTCCCGAGCGGTTCGAGTTCACCGTCTCCGAACTCGATGGACGCCGCGCCGCGCGACTGCGGCTGCGTCGACTCGGTACGGTGCCGGTGGCTGACTAGCGGCCCGGACGCGTCCGGACGAGGAGGTGTGCAGTGCCTGAGCAGGATCCGGACGGTTCTCGGTTGCTGACCTCACCCGAGGTCGGCGAGTTGCTGGAGGCCGCGGTCGCACACGCCGGCGGCACGCTGCTCAACTGGGCGCTCGACCATGTCGACGCCAACCCGCTGCAGTCGACGACCGCGACCTACTCGGCATCGGTGCGGTGGCCCTACGGCGAGCGGGACGAACTGCTCGGGGTCAGCGCCCGGGCCGGCGGTCCGGTGCCCTCCGACAGCAAGGCCGAGATCTTCGCCGACGGTGATCGCGAAGTGGCGGTGTGGATCTACCCCAACGATCCCGACCTGCCGGGTCTGGCTCGCGCTGCCTACACCGAGCGGATGGCCGAGGTGCTCACCGAGGCCGCGGTGCTGGGCCGTCCGGTCACCGGCGCGGAGGTCAGGTTGCGGATGATCGGCTACCGGCCCCGGCGGCGGGCGGTGCTGCGGGTGGACGTCGATGAGCCGTCCGGCGCAGCGGTGACGCTGTACTGCAAGGTGCTGCGCGAGCGGGTCTTCGGCGATGTGGTGCGGCGCCACGAGGTGCTGCTGGCCGCTGGCGTCCCCGCCCCCGAGGTGGCTGCGACTACGCCCGATGCGCTCATGGTGCTGCGCAATGTGCCGGGCCGGCCGCTGGCGCAGGCGATCTTCGATTCCGACGACCCGTGCACCGCCGAGCAACTCATCCAGCTGCTGGACGCGATGCCGATGAGTGTCGCGCAGCTGGAGCGCCGGCCGCCCTGGTCGGACGCCGTGGAGCACTACGCCCAGATGGTGACCGCCGCGGTGCCGTCGGCGGGGCCGAAGCTCGCCTGGCTGACCACGCAGATCACCGGGGGGCTCGGCCCCGTCCCGCTGGGCAATGAGCCGACCCACGGCGACTTCCACGAGGGCCAGGTGCACGTGGCAGACGGCCGGATCGTCGGCGTCCTGGACGTGGACACGGTCGGTCCCGGACGCCGCGCCGATGACCTGGCCTGCCTGATCGCCCACCTGTCGACGATTCAGCGGATGAGTCCCGCCCAGGAGGCTCGGGTGCATCGGCTGATCCGCAGCTGGGTCCCGGTCTTCGACACCCGGGTCGACCCGACCGAGCTGCGGTTGCGGGCGGCGGCGGTGATCATCTCGCTGGCCACCGGCCCGTTCCGCGGCCAGGAGCCGGATTGGGAATGGGAAACGCTGCGGATGATCGCCTCCGCGGAGGCGCTGGTCCGCCAAGTGAGCTGACGCCCGGTGCTCGACCCACGTCCGGCGGCGCACCTCACGTTTCGCATCGCGAGACCGGGGTGCTCATCTGCCAACTCTTCCTGCCGGACCGGCGACGTCGTCGAGCAACGAGTACTACGCTCCGTAGTATGACCGAATCCCCGTTAGCCCTGGCCGGCGATTTCGCTGCGCCGAGCCGCCAGGACTGGGAAACCGAAGTCCTCCGGGTGCTCAACCGGCGCCGTCCCGAGGGCAAGGAACTCTCCATCGAGCAAGCCATGAAGCGGCTCACCACGACGACCGTGGACGGCCTCGTCATCGACCCGCTCTACCTGCAGACGGACCGCGACCTGGGGCACCCCGGGGTGACCCCGTTCACCCGCGGGACCAGCCTGCGCACCGGCACCATTCACGCCTGGGACATCACCCAGCTGCACGAGGACCCGGACGTCGCCTACAGCAACGCAGCCGTCCTGGGCGACCTGACCCGGGGGGCCACCTCGCTGTGGCTCCGGGTCGACCCCGACGCCATCGCACCCCGCGACGTCGCGGCCGTGCTGACCGGGGTGCTGCCCGAGCTTGCCCGGCTGCGGGTCAGCAGCCGCACCGACCAGGCTGCTGCCGCGTCGGCGCTCGCGGACTTCTGGCGGGCCAGCGGCAGGGCTGCCGAGGTCGGCGGAAGCCTCGGCCTGGACGCGCTCGGCCATGCCGCGCTGACCGGTGCGGCGCCCGAGTTCGGACCGCAGCGCGAGTGGGTCGCGACCGCCCTCGCCGAGTTCCCGAAGGCCCGGGCGATCGCGGTGGACTCGCTGGTCTACGACGACGCGGGAGCAGGGGACGTCGACGTCCTGGCCTTTGCCATCGCCACCGGGGTCGAGCATCTGCGCGACCTGGAAGCCTCCGGCATCGCCGCCGCGGACGCCTTCGGCCAGATCGCCTTCCGGGTGCCGGCCAACGCCGATCAGTTCATGACCATCGCCCGGCTGCGCGCGCTGCGCCGGCTGTGGGCACGGGTGGGCGAGGTGAGCGGCGTCCCGGCGGACGCGCGCGGCGCCGTCCAGCTCGCGGTCACCTCGTGGCGGATGGTCACCCGTGACGACCCCTGGGTCAACCTGCTGCGCGGAACGATCGCGACCTTCGCGGCCTCGGTCGGCGGTGCGGAGTCGATCACCGTGCTGCCGCATGACACGGCGTGGGGCCTGCCGACGGACTTCTCCCGGCGGATGGCGCGGAACATTCAGCTGCTGGCCGCCGAGGAGTCCAACCTGGGCCGGGTCGCCGACCCGGCCGGCGGCTCCTGGTACGTCGAGGACCTCACCGATCAACTGGCCGGACGCGCCTGGGCGCGGTTCGGCGAGATCGAAGCCGCCGGCGGGATGGCCGCGGCACTCGCCGACGGCCGGGTGGCCGAGTGGATCGACGCCACCGTCGCCGCCCGAGGCGTCCGGCTCTCCAACCGGCGGCAGCCTGTCACCGGGGTGTCGATGTTCCCTGCCGTGAACGAGACCCCGCTGGAGGTGCGGCCGCGGCCGGAGCGTCCGCTGCTGGGCGGGCTGGTCCCGCACCGCGACAGCGAGATGTTCGAGAAGCTGCGCGACCGGGTGGCAGCGGCGGACCCGGCCCCGGTGGTGTTCCTCGCCTGCCTGGGCGCCCGGCGCGACTTCGGGCCCCGCGAGCAGTTCACCGCCAACGTGCTGCAGGTCGCCGGAATCGGCCACCCGTCCAGCGAGGGCGGGACGGCGTCCGAGATCGTCAGCCAGGTGGCCGCCGCGGGCGCACGCATCGTGATCCTGTGCTCGTCGGCGAAGGTGTACGCCGCGCAGGCGCTCGAGGTGGCGTCCGCACTGAAGGAAGCGGGAGTGGCCACGGTGCTGATCGCCGGACGCCGCACCGAAACCGGTGCCGACAATGCCGCCGGGGTCATCGACGGTGAGATCTTCGACGGCATGGACGTGGCCGGCTTCCTGGCCGGCACGCTGGACGAGTTGGGAGTGGAGCGGTGAGCATTCCGCGTTTTGACACGATCGAGTTGGGTGACACTGCGCCGCCGGCGGATTCCGCGCAGCAGTGGGAGGACCTGATCGACCAGGTGCCTTCGTACAGCAAGGGCTGGCAGACGCCCGAGCACATTCTGGTGCCGCCCGTCTACGGCTCGGACGCGCTCGACGGCCTTGATTTCCTACGCACGTATCCGGGCATTCCGCCGTTCTTGCGCGGACCGTACGCGACCATGTACGTGAATCAACCGTGGACGATCCGGCAATACGCCGGCTTCTCCACCGCGGCGGAATCCAACGCGTTCTACCGGCGCAATCTGGCGGCCGGGCAGAAGGGGCTGTCCATCGCGTTCGACCTGGCCACCCACCGTGGGTACGACTCCGACCATCCGCGGGTCACCGGTGACGTGGGTATGGCGGGGGTCGCGGTCGATTCGATTCTGGACATGCGCCAGCTGTTCGACGGCATCCCGCTCGACCAGATGAGCGTGTCGATGACGATGAACGGTGCGGTGCTGCCCGTGCTGGCGCTGTACGTGGTGGCCGCCGAAGAGCAGGGCGTCCAGCCGGCGCAGCTGGCCGGGACCATTCAGAATGACATTCTGAAGGAATTCATGGTCCGCAATACCTACATCTACCCGCCGGCGCCGTCCATGCGGGTCATCTCCGACATCTTCGCCTACACCAGCGCCAATATGCCGAAGTTCAACTCAATCTCGATCTCCGGCTATCACATGCAAGAAGCCGGTGCGACCGCCGATATCGAAATGGCGTACACGCTGGCCGATGGCGTCGAGTACATCCGGGCCGGCGAATCGGTGGGCCTGAAGGTCGACCAGTTCGCGCCGCGGCTGTCGTTCTTCTGGGCGGTGGGGATGAACTTCTTCATGGAGGTCGCCAAATTCCGCGCCGCCCGGCTGTTGTGGGCGCGGCTGGTCCGCGATTTCGGCCCGAAGAATCCCAAGTCGATGTCGCTGCGGACGCATTCGCAGACGTCCGGCTGGTCGCTGACCGCCCAGGATGTGTTCAACAATGTCGGCCGCACCTGCCTGGAGGCGATGGCCGCCACCCAGGGGCACACCCAGTCGTTGCACACCAACGCGCTCGATGAGGCGATCGCGCTGCCGACCGACTTCTCGGCCCGGATCGCCCGCAACACCCAGCTGTTCATCCAGCAGGAGTCGGGCACCTGCCGCGTCGTCGATCCGTGGGCCGGTTCGGCCTACGTGGAACGGCTCACCTACGAGCTGGCCGGACGGGCCTGGGGCCTCATCCAGGAGGTCGAGGCCGCCGGAGGCATGGCCAAGGCGATCGAGGCCGGCATCCCCAAGATGCGCATCGAAGAGGCCGCGGCCCGCACCCAGGCCCGGATCGATTCCGGACGGCAGCCGCTGATCGGCGTCAACAAGTACCTGGTCGACAACGACGAGCCGCCCGAGGTGCTGAAGATCGACAACGCCAAGGTGCGTGCCGAGCAGATCGCCAAGCTGGAACGGCTGCGGGCCGAGCGGGATCCGGCAGCGGCGAAGGCGGCCCTGGAGCGGCTGACCTGGGCGGCGGTCAATCCCGATCCGAGCGATCCGGACCGCAACCTGCTCAAGCTGAGCATCGACGCGGCCCGTGCCCGGGCGTCCGTCGGTGAGATCTCCAGCGCGCTGGAGTCGCAGTTCGGCCGGTTCACCGCGCAGATCCGTACCATCACTGGCGTGTACCGCAGTGAGACGGGCGAGTCCCGCGGTGTGGAGGAGGCCAGGCAGCTGGTCGCCGATTTCGAGAAGGTCGAGGGACGGCGTCCGCGCATCCTGGTCGCCAAGATGGGCCAGGACGGGCACGACCGTGGCCAGAAGGTGATCTCGACGGCGTTCGCCGACCTCGGCTTCGACGTCGACGTCGGCCCGCTGTTCCAGACCCCCGGTGAGGTCGCCCGGCAGGCGGTCGAGGCCGACGTCCACGTGGTCGGCGTGTCGTCCCTGGCGGCCGGCCACCTGACCCTGGTGCCCGCCCTGCGCGCCGAACTGGACGCCCTGGGCCGCGACGACATGATGATCGTGGTCGGCGGCGTCATCCCGGCCCAGGACTTCGACGAACTGCGGGCCGCCGGTGCCGATGCGATCTACCCGCCCGGCACGGTCATCCCGGCCGCCGCCACCGAGTTGCTGCACAAGCTTCTCGATCGGCTCGAAGAGAGCTGACCGTGGACCGAGGGGACGGTTCTCCTGGTCACTGGGGACGGTTCTTCTGGTCACTGGGGACGGTTCTCCTGGTCACCGGGGACGGTTCTCCTGGTCACTGGGGACGGTTCTTCTGGTCACTTTGGTGACCGAAAGAACCGTCCCCGAGTGTGCGTTGGTCGCCCGGTGACCGAAAGAACCGTCCCCGAACGTGCGGGGTTCGAACGAAAAGAACCGTCCCCGAACGTGCGGGGGTTTGAGAGGGTGGCTGTATGCGTAGGTTGAGTCCGGACGAGCTGGCCGGGCGGGTCCGGGAGGGCTCGCGTCCGCACATCGCCCGGGCGATCACCTTGCTGGAGTCGTCGCGTCCGGACCACCGGGACAAGGCCAAGGAGCTGCTGCGCCTGCTGGCTTCAGACAGCGGCCGCTCGGTGCGGGTCGGCATCACCGGCGTTCCGGGGGCGGGGAAGTCGACGTTCATCGACGCGCTCGGCGTCCGGCTGATCGAGGCCGGGCATCAGGTCGCGGTGCTGGCGGTCGATCCGTCCTCATCGCGCACCGGGGGCTCGATCCTTGGTGATCGGACGCGGATGGCCGCCCTCGCGGCGTCCGACAGTGCCTATGTGCGGCCGTCGCCGTCCGGGGGGCATTTGGGCGGCGTGGCCCGGGCCACCCGCGAGTCGATGGTCGTGATGGAGGCCGCCGGTTTCGACGTGGTGCTGGTGGAGACCGTCGGGGTGGGCCAGTCCGAGGTGGCCGTCGCCGGCATGGTGGACACGTTTCTGCTGATCGCGCTGGCCCGCGCCGGTGACCAGCTGCAGGGCATCAAGCGAGGCATCCTCGAGATGGCCGACGTGATCACGGTCAACAAGGCCGACGGCGACCACGAGGGCGAAGCCCGGGTGACCGCCCGCGAGCTGACCATCGCGATGAAGCTGATCAGCTCTGACCCGCACGCCCGCCGTCCACCGGTGCTGACCAGTTCGGCGCTCACCGGTAAGGGCCTGGACGAGGTGTGGCAAGCGGTGCTCGATCACCGCGGCTACCTGGAATCCAACGGTGGGCTGGAGCCGCGCCGAGCCCACCAGCAGATCGAGTGGCTGTGGTCGCTGGTCGAGGGTGAGGTGCTGGACGCCGTCCGCGCCTCGCCGCGGGTGCGCGCCTCGCGCGACGGCATCGAGGCCGCAATCGCGCGCAACGAAGTCTCCGCGCTGGAGGGCGCGGAGAAGCTCGTCCGAGGGTTCGTCGCGGACGTCCCAGCGCTCTGGCCGGACGCCTCGGGAGACTGATCCGCGCCGGCTACCCGGAGTCGGACTCCGGAATCGGATCAGGCGTGGTCTCGCGGCGCTGCGGGTACCGGTGTGGGACGGCACCCAGGTGGCGATGAACGGGCAGAAGCGACTCGGGTGGCTGCGGGTCGTGGTGACGCCGACAGTTTCGTCCGCCGGGCCGGTAGCGGTCGGCGGGTTGACCCCTGCCCTGCGCCGGCAGCTCGCCGCCCGCGAGCCGTCCTGAAGCTTGCGCGGACGGCAGGGCCGCAGATGGCGTGAGCCCCCAAGCCAGGTGGGGGATGCCCGCACGCACCAGGCCGCCCGGGCCACTACGGTGTCGGTCATGCGCAAGCCCTTCGCGGACGTCACCGCCCGCACCCAGGTGACGCGACTGCGGGCGTTGGCCCGGCGTGCGTTGCCGTCCTGGGGGCTCGACGACGCCGCCGTGCGGCTGCTCCATCACGGCTACAACACGACTTTCCGGGTGGACGCCGCCGACGGCCGCCGGTTCGCGCTGCGGGTCAACGTGATCCCGACCAAGACCGAGGCGCATCTGACGGCCGAGGTCGCTTGGCTGGCGGCGCTCTCGACCGAGACCGGACTTCTGGTGCCGACGCCGCAGCCCACCCGCGACGGCGCCTGGTCGGCGCGGGTCGACAGCCCCGATCACGGCCGCGCCCTGCCGGTGGTGCTGTTCTCCTGGCTGGACGGCCGCAACCTGGGCCGCAGCCCGCGTCCGCGTCAGCTGCGGGCCACCGGCGAGGCGATGGCGCTGTTGCACGAACATGCGGCGACCTGGCGGCCGCCCACCGACGGCGCACTGCCGCTGTTCGACGACGTCCTGACCGATCTGCCCAACCGGTTCGCCGACCACCCGATGCTGGACGCCGGCGCCCGCGCCGTCCTGACCGAGGCCCACGCGCGGGCGCAGGAACTGCAGGTCCGGGCGTTCGCCGCCGGCGGGGTGATCCCGCTGCACGCCGATCTGCACGGCGGCAACCTGAAATGGCACCGCGGACGGCTCAGCGTCTTCGACTTCGACGACGCCGGGCTGGGCGTGCCCGCGCTCGATCTGGCCATCTCCATCTACTACCTGCGCGACGACGCCGTCGGTGAGGACGCCCTGCGGCAGGGCTACGCCGCCGTCCGGCCGCTGCCGGAGGTCGACGACGAGGTGTTCGAGGGCATGGTGGCGGGCCGCAATCTGTTGCTGGTCGACGACCTGCTCGAGCAGCAGAACGCGGACCTGCGGGCGATCATCCCCGCCTACACCGCCGCCAGTGTGCGCCGGCTGCGGGCCTGGCTGGAGACCGGACGGTACCGGCGCGACCTCCCGGGGTGAGCGCGACCTCCCGGCCGAGCGTGCGCCGGGTGGCCTTCGTCGCGGTCGCTCAGGCGATCAGGATCCGCACCGGATCGGACGCCGTGGCTCGGTCGTCCAGCGCGTGCCAGGAGGCGTCCAGGACCTCTACGGCGGCCAGCAGGTCGGCGACCGGCCGGGTGTAGGGCAGTCGGACGAACGAGGCCAACCCGCCCTCCGGTGCGAACACCGATCCGGGGGTGATCACCAGGCCGCGGCGTTCGCACTCGATCGACAACGCGGCGGCGACCGGGCGGGGGAGCTCGCACCACAGCGACAACCCGCCGGCCGGGACGGCGAACCGCCAGTCCGGCAGCCGCTCCCGCAGGGCTGCGACCAGAGCGTCGCGCTGATCCCGGAGCCGCTCCCGCTGCTGGGTCGCGTCGGCGTCCGGGCCGGTCAGCAGGTCGGTCAGCACCAGTTGCTCCAGGATCGGCGCGCCCAGGTCGATGCTGAGCCGCGCTTGGGTGAACCGGGCCTGCTGGCCGTCCGGAACCCGTAGCCAGCCCACCCGCAAGCCGCCCCAGAACGCCTTGGACGAGCCGCCGATGGTCACCGCCGACGGACAGTGGGCCGCGAACGGACGCGGAGGTGCGGCTTGGTCGAGTCGCAGCTCGGCATGGCTCTCGTCGACGATCGCGGTGGTGTGGGCGCGGGACAGCGCGGCGCCGAGCCGGGCGCGTCCGGCGTCGTCCATCAGCAGGCCGGTGGGGTTCTGGTAGTCGGGGATCAGGTAGGCCACCCGGGGGGCAGCCTGCCGCAGGGTCGCCTCGATAGCGTCCAGGTCCCAGCCACTGGGGTCGACCGGGACCGGCATCACCCGCGCCCCGGCGCGCCGCAGCGAGGTGACCGCGTTGGGGTACACCGGTGATTCGACCACGGCACGATCGCCCGGCCCGATCAAGGCCTGAGCGGCGGCGGCAATCGCGGCGATCGCCCCCGAGGTCACCAGCACCTGGTCGGGGGAGGTCGGCAGCCCGCGGCGCCGGTAGCGAGCGGCGATCGCCTCGCGCAGTTCGGGCAGACCCAATGGAAAGTAGCCATGGCCGGTCAGGTAGGCGGGCAATGCGGCGACCGCGGACGCGTACGCGCTGGCCAGCCCGGGGGCGGCCACCGGCGCGGCACAGCTGAGGTCCGTCGAGGCGGGGCGGTCCGGCTGCGGCAGCAGGGCGCGATCGAGGCCTCGCGCCGAACCGCCGGGGACCTGCGTCCAGGTGCCCGCACCCTGCCGCGCCGCCGCGTAGCCGGCGTCCCGCAGCAGCCCGTAGGCCCGGGTGACCGTGGTCCGGGAGAGTCCGAGGGTGGCGGCCAGGTCACGCTCGCTCGGCAGCCGGCGTCCGAGCGGAAGCAGGCCGTCCGCGATCAGCGATGCGAGCCGCGACGCCAGTCCGCTGAAAGCCGGAGGGGGCAGCTCGCCCACGAGATTGGCCAGCCGGCCGAGGGAGATGGAACCACTCACCAGGCCACTCTCTCAAGATTGGCTCTTTCAAACAAGGCCACTGCGGAGGATGGTTGTGCACATGAGTGCCCGTCCGATCGAGATCTCGAATCTCGGCCCAGTGCGTCAGCTGCGTTCCGGCCGCCTGCCCCGACGGTTGGTGCAGTTGTTCGCCGGCCTGGTGCTGTTCGGCTTCTCGATCGCGCTGATGATCCGCGGCAACCTCGGGGTGGCGCCGTGGGACGTCCTCACCGTCGGCGTCACCCGCTGGGTCCCGCTGAGCTTCGGTCAGATCACCATCGCCTTGAGCTTCGTGGTGCTGCTGCTCTGGATACCGGTGGGGGAGCGGCCCGGGATCGGCACCCTGGCCAATGCCTTCATCATCGGCCTGGCCGTGGACGCGTCCCTGGTCTGGCTTCCGGTCGTGGACGGCTGGCTGCCCCGAGCCGCGCTGATGCTGGCCGGCGTAGTGCTGAACGGGCTGGCCGGCGCGATCTACATCGGCGCGCAGCTCGGACGCGGTCCGCGCGACGGGCTGATGACCGGGCTGGCCCGGCGCACCGGTCGCAGCCTGCGGCTGGTCCGCACCCTGATCGAGGTGGTGGTGCTCTGCGTCGGACTGGCGCTGGGCGGCACGGCCGGCATCGGCACTGCGGTGTTCGCGCTCGCCGTCGGTCCGCTCACCCAGTTCTTCCTGCCGTGGACCCTGGTCCGCCGATCGCAAGCCGACTGACCCCGGTCCCGCAAAACCCTCCCTAACTACCTGTGCCCTCCCACATGTGGGAGGGCACAGGTAGTTAGGGAGGGGTTTGGGTGCGGAGGCCGAGGCGCTCAGCGCTTGACGAAGGTGGGCAGGACGCCGTTGAAGGTGAGCGTGTAGCCGAAGCCATGGGCGACGATGTAGCCGATGCCCAGGGCGATCGCCAGCAGCACGATCGTGAACAGGGCGACGGCGACCACCCGGCCGAACGGGTTGCGACCGGTGCCGGGCAGATCGCCATTGGCCCAGGCGATCGACTTCACGCCGAGCGCGAACAGGATGGGTAGGCCGGCGCCGAGCAGCAGCCCGGCGGCCAGGACGCGCCAGCCGTCATCGAGGGCGGTGAGCCACATCAGACCCCCACCTCTTCCTTGTTGGGCTTGTTCTTCGGTGCCGGCGCCCAGTCGTCATTGACGTTGTGGTGGCCGATCGGTTCCTTGCGCGAGTGCAGCCACATGTAGCCGCCGGCAGCGCAGAGCAACAGGAAGACGACGCTGGCGCCAAGACCCGCGCCGAGGGCGTTGCCGATCAGGAACATCGCCGCGCCGACCGCCGCCGCCGACGGCAGCGTGGTGAGCCAGGCGGACGCCATCCGTCCGGCGACGCCCCAGCGCACCTGCGCGCCGGGCCGTCCGACCCCGGAGCCGAGGATCGAACCGGTTGCGACATGGGTGGTGGACAGTGCGAAGCCCAGCTGGCTGGAGGCCAGGATCACCGACGCCGACGACATGTCGGCGCTCATCCCCTGCGGCGGCTCGATCTCGACCAGCCCCTTGCCCATGGTGCGGATGATCCGCCAGCCGCCCAGATAGGTGCCGAGCGCGATGGTGATCGCGCAGGCCAGCTTCACCCACAGCGGCACCTCGTGGGTGTTGGTCCACTGGCCCGAAGCGATCAGGGCAAGGGTGATCACGCCCATCGTCTTCTGTGCGTCGTTGGTGCCGTGCGACAGCGACATCAACGACGCCGCGCCGACCTGTCCCCAGCGGAAGCCCTGGGTGCGGTACTTCTCAGTGAGCCGCGCGGCGACCTTGAACACCAGGCTGGTGCCCACCAACGCCACGATCATGGCGATCGCCGGTGACATCAATCCGGGCAGGATCACCTTGCCGACCACGCCGTCGAGCTTGCTGCCCTCGCCGACCCACTTCACGCCGCCCCAGCCGAGGCCGGCCAGGGTGGCGCCGATCAGGCCGCCGAACAGCGCGTGTGAGGAGCTGGACGGCAGTCCCCACAGCCAGGTGGCCAGGTTCCAGATGATCGCCCCGGCCAGTCCGGCGAGCAGGATCAGCAGCAGCCGGGTGCCCCCGTCGGCGAGCAGTTCGGGGCGGGGTGTGCCGTCCGCGTTCTGCAGGTTGATCACCGCGTTGGTCACGGTGAGCGCCACTTCGACGGACAACAATGCGCCCACCAGGTTGAGCACCGCACACAGCACGACGGCCGTCTTCGGGGTCAGCGCCTTTGTGGCGATCGACGCAGCCATTGCGTTGGCCGTGTCGTGAAATCCGTTCGTGAAGTCGAAGGCCAGAGCCGTGACGACGACGAGCGCCAAGAGGATGAGCTCGGGGGACACGTGTTCATCGTAGGGACATTCTCGTCACCGCGGAAACAGTTGGTTGAGAGTCTACTGTAACCCCTTGTTAATCCTGGGTTCACCTAGCCCGGACGGCCACCGCGGGGGAGCGCGGGCAGGGGGCGGGCGGGGAGCCTTTAGGATGCCGATCATGACTTCTCCCATCCTGACCGCGGTGGCTTGGCCTTATGCCAACGGTCCGCGGCACATCGGCCACGTCTCCGGCTTCGGCGTCCCCTCGGACGTCTTCTCGCGCTACATGCGAATGTCCGGCAACGACGTGCTGATGGTCTCGGGAACCGATGAGCACGGCACCGCGATCCAGGTGCAGGCCGAGAAGGAGGGGCTGACCCCGCAGCAGACCGCGGACAAGTACCACCGGGTGATCGCCGAGGACCTGGCCGGGCTCGGCTGCTGTTACGACCTCTACACCCGGACCACCACACTCAATCACCGCGCCACCGTGCAGGAATTGTTCCGCGCATTGCACGCCAACGGGTACGTGACCGCGCAGCGTGAGCTGGGCGCGATCAGTCCCTCCACCGGACGGACCCTGCCCGACCGGTACATCGAGGGCACCTGCCCGCACTGCGGTTTCGACGGCGCCCGCGGCGACCAGTGCGACAACTGCGGACGCCAGCTCGACCCGATCGACCTGATCGACCCACGCTCCCGGATCAACGGCGAGACCCCGCAATTCATCGAGACCGAACACTTCTTCCTCGACCTGCCGGCGCTGGCCGGCGCCCTCGGCGAGTGGCTGGAGACCCGGACCGACTGGCGTCCGAACGTGTTGAAGTTCAGCGAGAACCTGCTCGCCGAGCTGCGGCCGCGGGCGATCACCCGCGACCTGGACTGGGGGGTACCGATCCCGCTTCAGGGCTGGGAGGACGCCCCGATGAAGCGGATCTACGTCTGGTTCGACGCGGTGATCGGCTACCTGTCGGCGTCCATCGAGTGGGCCAAGCGAAGCGGTGACCCGGATGCCTGGACGCGCTGGTGGAGCAACGACGAGGCCCGCTCGTACTACTTCATGGGCAAGGACAACATCACCTTCCATTCGGTGATCTGGCCCGGCATCCTGCTCGGCGCCAACGGCCAGGGCGATAAGGGCGGCGAGCCGTCGGCGTTCGGGCTGCTCGACCTGCCCACCGAGATCGTGTCGTCGGAGTTCCTGACCATGTCCGGCTCCAAGCTGGCCTCCTCGCGCGGGCACGTCATCTATGTCCGCGACTTCCTCCGCGATTTCGGCCCGGACGCGCTGCGCTACTTCATCGCGGTCAACGGCCCGGAGAACCAGGACACCGATTTCACCTGGGAGGAGTTCGTCCGGCGGATCAACTTCGAACTGGCCAACGAGTGGGGCAACCTGGTCAACCGGTCGATCTCGATGGCACACAAGAACGTCGGCTCCATCCCGGCCGCCGGTGAGCTCACCGCCGACGACGAGGCACTACTGCAGGCCGCCGAGGACGCCTACGCCGTGGTCGGCGACGCCTGGGGCCGGTGCAAATTCAAGCTGGCCACCACCGAGGCGATGCGGGTGGTCGGGCTGGCCAACAAGTACATCTCGGACCAGGAGCCGTGGAAGCTGAAGGACGACCCGGCCCGGCGCGACACCGTGCTGCACGTGGCGCTGCAGGTGGTCCAGGACTGCAACACGCTGCTCACCCCGCTGCTGCCGCATGCCGCGCAGAAGGTCTTCGAGGCACTCGGCGGTGCGGGCGTCTGGGCGGCTCAGCCCGAGCTGACCGAGGTGACCGAGCCGGGCGCCGAGGCGTCCTACCCGGTGCTGCGCGGCGACTACGTCAACCAGCAGGCCCGCTGGGAATCGCGTCCGATCGCCGTCGGGACGCCGCTGGCCAAGCCGTCCCCGATCTTCACCAAGCTCGACCCGAAGCTGGCCGAGACCGGTCCGGAGTGGGCGCCGATCGGCTGAACCCGGCACTCGACAAGACACTGTGAATCTGGGCACCGAACTCGGTGCCGAGATTCACAGTGAGTGCGGACTTGTTCAGTTGTCGACTCTGATCACCCACCGAAGGGGTTCCTGACGTCGACACCACCGATCACCGTGGCAAGCCGATCGCAGGCTCCGAGGAGCCAGCCGATCACAGCCGTTCGATCAGCCCGCCGAGCAGCGTCCGCAGCCTGGGCTGCGCCGCACGTCCGGCCGCGATCACCTCGGCATGGGTCAGCGGTTCGGACGTCATGCCGGCGGCGGCGTTGGTGACCAGTGAGATGCCCAGCACCTCCAGGCCGGCCTCGCGGGCCGCGATCGCCTCGAGCGCGGTGGACATGCCGACCAGGGTGCCGCCGATCGCCTTCGCCATCCGCACCTCCGCGGGCGTCTCGTAGGCAGGCCCGTGGAACTGGCAGTAGACGCCTTCCGCGAGGCTCGGGTCGACGTCCCTGGCCAGCGCCCGCAGCCGCGGGCTGTACACCTCGGTCATGTCGATGAACCGGGCTCCGGCCAGCGGCGTCGCTCCGGTCAGGTTGATCTGGTCGGCGATCAGCACCGGCGCCCCGGGCGGGTGGTCGATGCCACCGCAACCGTTGGTGAGCACCACCCTGGACGCCCCGGCCGCTGCCGCCGTCCGGACGCCATGGACGACCGGGGCGACGCCGCGTCCTTCGTAGAGGTGGGTACGGCCGGTGAAGACCGCGGCCAGCGAGCCGGACGCCGTGAGGATCAGTCGCAGCGCGCCGCCGTGCCCGGTGACCACCGGCGCCGCGAAACCCGGCAACTCCGCCAGCGGACATTCGTCCACCAGCGTGCCGAGGCCCTCGGCGGCCTGCGCCCAGCCGGAGCCGAGCACCAGTGCCAGCTCGATCCGGTCGATGCCGAAACGCCGGCGCAGCGCGGCCGCGGCCAGGGCGGCGGCACGATAAGGGTCGTCCATGCCGCGACGATACGGGTCGCTGCCGGTGTCGCGGTGCCGGCTGGGTTACGTTGTCTGCGCCATCGATTGGAAGGACGTCCAATGAAGTCGATCCGCTCCCGCCTGGTCGCCACCGGGCTCGCCCTGCTCTGCGCCGGCAGTGCGCTGGTCGCCGTCGCGCCCGAGGCCCAGGCGGCCTCGCCGTGTCCCGGCACCCGGGTGGGCAAGTACCAGCTGTACGCCGGCGGCGAGGTGGCCGACCACTTCCGGCACGGGCACATCGAGGTCTGGTACTCCTCGGCCAGCGGCGGCACCAACTGCGTGCTGGTCTATGACGACGCGCCCGGCAAGCACCGGATGACGGTGAGCCTGGCGTTCGCCAAGCCCGGCGGCAAGGCTCGCACCGACACCGGTCGCTTCTACACCTATGCCGGCCCGGTCAAGCTCACCAAGACCAACGGCAGGTGCATCTCGTTCTATGCCGAGGTGATGAACGGCGGCATCTCGTACCGCCGGGCCGTCAACAAGGTGCACTGCGGCTGACCCCAGTCGGCTCAAAGGCACCGGCATCGGTAGCCGTCCGAGGGCATCAAGGCCGACACTTGGCCTCATGGGTACGGACAGGGAAGCCACCGGGCCGCGGAATGTGGGCCGAGGGCTCGATCGCGAGGTGGTCGTCCGGGGGGCCCTGCGGGCGATCGACCGGCATGGAGCCCAAGGTCTCACCATGCGCGGACTGGGCCAGGAGCTCGGCGTCGAGGCTATGTCGCTGTACCGCTATGTCACCGGCCGGGAGGATGTGCTCGAAGCGGTGGTGGCCCATCTGCTGGACGGCATCACCGAAGGACTGGACGAGCAGCTCTCCAGCAGCTGGCAGGGATACCTGCAGAACCTGGCCCACACCATGCGCGAACTGGCCCTGCAGCACCCGCGGGTCTTCCCGCTGGTGGCGACCCGGCACCCAGCCGCTCCCTGGCTCCGGCCCCCGTTACGCAGCCTGGAGGTGGTCGAGCATTTCCTGCGCACCCTGCGCGACTTCGGCTTCAGCGACGACCAGACGGTGAGTGTCTACCGCTCGTTCAGCAGCTTCCTGCTCGGCCATCTGCTGCTCGAGGCGACCCTGCACGGCGCCGAGACCTCGCCGGTGGAGGAGCCGCTGGACGAGGGCGGGGCGGACATCCCGAACCGGGACGAGCAGGTCGAACTGGCCGCCGACAGCGAGGTGCTCAGGCTGCGGCCGAAGCTCAGCGAGGACCACGGGGAAGAGGAGTTCGAGATCTCGCTGGAGACCCTGCTCGACCGGATCGAGTTGTCGATCGCGCAATAGCCGGCTCAGTCGTCTCGGTGCGGCCGGTCGCCCGGTCCCGAGTCGGCCTTGACGGCGTCCCGTTCGCCCATCGGCTTGGCCGGGCCGCGGGTGGTGTCGGACGCCGTCTGCTGCTCGGCCTCGGCGTTGATCTCGGCTCCCAGCAGGACGGCATAGGAGGTGATCCACAGCCAGAGCAGCAGCACCACGATGCCGGCGAGAACGCCGTAGGTCTTGGCGTAGTTGCCGAACGTCGACACGTAGACCGAGAAGCCGACCGATGCCAGCAGCCAGAGCAGGGTGGCGGCGACGGCGCCGACCGACACCCAGCGCAGCTTGGGGGCGTCGCGGTCGGGCGCCACCCGGTAGAGCACCGCGAGCGCCACCATGATCAGGGCGATCAGCACCACCCAGCGCAGGATCTGCAGCAGCACCGCCACCAGCGGGTTGTCACCGAGCAGCGCGCTCAGCAGCGTCGGCACCACGGCCACCAGGCCCAGCATCACCGCCAGGAAGACGATTGCGCCCACGGTGATGCCCAGCGCGATCAGCCGCTTGCGGATCGGGCTGCGCCGGTCCTCTTCGTCATAGGCCACGTTCACCGCTGTCATCAGGTTGTTCACCCCGCCCGACGCGCTGAACAGGGCGATCAGGATGGAGACGACCGCACTCCAGCCCAAGGCGGCGGTGTTGCGCCCGTTCACCTGGTCGACGATCAGCCGGCGCACCTCCTCGGGGATCGCCGCGAGCGAGTTCACCTGGTCGGCGATCACCTGCGGGTCGGCGAACAAGCCGTACAGGGTGACCAGGGCGATGATGCCGGGGAACAACGCCAGGAAGGCGTAGAAGGCCACCCCCGCCCCGAGCAGCGGAACCTGGTCCGCCTTCGCCTCGGCCCAGCCGCGTTTGGCGATCTGGACCCAGCCCTTCCAGGGAATCTGTTGGGGCTGGTCGGCGTCACCGCCCGGGACGCCGCCGGAGTCCGACGGGGACGGCTCTGCGCCCCCCGGGCGGGACTCCGCAGAGTCAGCGGTGCGCTGCTCGGCACCTCGGTCGGGTCGTGAAGCATTCATGATCGGTTCCTCGGTGTGATCGTGCCGATGCTCCGGTCCGTCCCGCTGGGAAAGCGATTCCCCAGCCGGGCCGGACCGGAGCGCCGTCAGCGGGAAGTCGAGTCCTGCACCGCGTCCTTGGCCCGCTGTGCGTCGGTCCGGACGTCGTCGGCGGCCGAGCGGGCCTGGTCCTGCACGTTCGCGGCGGCCTCGGTCGCGGTCGACCTGACCGCCTCGACGGCTTCCTCGGCCGGTCCGCGCAGAGCGTCGGCCACCTCCTTGACCACATCGGTGGCCTGCTGCCGCAGCGGCTCGAGGCTGTGCTGCAACTCGCCGACGGCCCGCTGTTCCTTGCGCGAGGCGGGGAACGCCGAGGCGATCAACAGGCCGACCCCGAAGGCGATCAACCCGGCCGCCAGCGGGTTGCCGCGGGCGGCGTCCTTGGCCTTGGCCGGCGCCTGGCTGACCGCGTCGCCCACGGCACGGGCGCCGTCCGAGGCGGCCGCCCGGGCCTCGCCGAGCCGTCCGGCGTTGGCGTCGTCCTCGGGGGAGCCCATCACCGTATCCCGGACGGCGCGTGCGGCGTCCTTGACCTTGTCCACCTGACGCTGGGCGATGTGCTTGGGGTTGGCGGTGTCGGTGAGCGTGTCCACGTTGTAGCTGAGCTCGGCGCGAGTGCGCTCGATCTCGGCGCGGATCTCGTCGGGGTCCTTGCTGGTGGTCATCGGTTCTCCTCCTCTTGGCCCGTTACGGCGTTGGGTATCTTGCTCAGCGTTTCGGCGGTCCGCTGCAGACCGCGGATCCGCTGCAGTTCCTTCCTGCCGGCCAGTGCCAGCGCCCCGGCGACGATCGCCCAGACGGCCGCGACGACGAGTGCCGACCACTCGTTGCCGATGGCGCGACCCAGCCCCCACCAGGCGCTGACCGAGAGGAACACCAGGAACAACAGCCCGCCGACAGCGGCCCCGGCGAACATGCCGACTCCCTTGCCGGCACGGGTGCCGGACTGTCGCACTTCGGCCTTGGCCAACGCGATCTCCTGCTGCAGCAGGGTGGACAGGTTGCCGCTGACGTCGGCGAGTAGTTCGCCGATGCTGCGGCCGTCCCCGGACTCCAGCGCAGGACGCCGCGAGCGGTACCCCGCGGCGGCCGCCTCGGGCAGCGAGCGGGCTTCGTCGTGACGTTCGGACTGGCTCATCGCCACTCGTCCAACGATTCGGACGTCCGGGCCGCGCCCTGCGGAAAGGCGCCGCTGCTGCCGGCGTCCGATCCGTACGTCGCGGACTGCTCGGCGGTGAACGCGGCGGGGTCGCTGCACGGGTCCACCGGCCGCTCGGTGCGGTACCCGGACCCACTGGCCGGGCCCGGGCCGGCCGCGGAGGCGCCTGGGTGGCTGGCCGAATCGCCGGACCTGGCCGCCGCGGCACCACGGGTGATCCGGCCGGCGATCACCCCGGCCAGACCGCAGATCGCCAGGAAGGCCACCGGCCGGCGGCGGGCGAACGCCTGCACCTCGCCGAGGACGTCCTGGGGCTCGTGGTCCTCCAGCCACTGGGCGAGGTCCCGGCCCTTGTCAGCGGCCTGCCGGGCGAGATCGGTCAACGGGCCGGACCCGTCGGAGCTGCCGACCATGGCGGCGAGCTCGTCGACGAGCGAGCGGACGCCGGCCGCGACCCGCTGCTGCTGTGCGGCGCCCTGCGACTTCAGTTCGTCGCCGGCGCTGCTCAGCAGGCTCTTCGCCTGTTCCTTGGTCTCCGCGGCCAGGTTGGCCGCGGAATCCCTGGCTACGGCGACCACCTCGCCGGCCGCATCGGCCGCCGTACTGGCCACCCGCGACGCTTCCTGCTTGGCCGCGTCGGTTGCGGTCGGCGACTCCGAGCCGAAGGACGGCCGGTCGAGCCCGGTTGTCGACCCGCCACCGTCGGCGGTGGGAGCAGCTGGCGGGTTCGGCAGGTCGTCGTGGACGGGCGGGTGATCGGTCATGGCGCGACTCCTCGGAGTGTTCCATCGGTGACGGATGCCCTGGGAAGCAGGGCTGACTTACAGTGTAAGCAGCTGTCTTACGCCGTAAGTCACCCTTTTGGGTAGCTTCGCGGGTCCCCGCACCGACAGCCGGCGCAGTGGGATGGACGGGGGAGCCGCCGACTCGATTCGAGGCAGCGTCAAGGGTTGGCAGGCGGGCTCAGTGCTGGCCCGGATCGTCCGGCTCCTCCGGATCCTCGTCATCGACCGGGCGCAGTCCGAACGTCCGGCCCTCGACCCGGCTGGGCAGTTGGGCCACCACCCAGAGCAGCGCGAAACCGAGGCTTAGCCAGATGATCGCCTGGGACGCCGGCAGCAGGGCATCCTGACTGAGCAACAGTCCGGCGGCCATGCCGGCTATCCCCAGCAGGCTCGCGCCGGCCGCGAAGCCGAGCACCAGCCGGGTCCGGCGATCGAGTTGCGGCAGCCGGCCGGCGACATGGACCACGCCCAACGCGAGCGCTCCCGACAACGGCACTGAGTACAGCTGCAACAGCCGGCGTTGCAGCAGCGTCCGCTCGGGGAGTCCGGCGGCGATCATCAGCACCGCGGCAAGCACCAGGACGGCGCTCAGCACAGCAACGGTCAGGGTGGAACGGTCGCGCGGCACCCGACGAGAGTAGACGAGTGGTGTTTGCGCCGAGGTGAGAGAATGCCGCTCGTGACGGACGTGGTGATCATCGGCGGCGGACCCGGTGGCTACGAGGCCGCCCTGGTGGCCAGCCAACTCGGCGGCCGGGTGAGCCTGATCGAGCGTCGCGGCCTCGGCGGTGCGGCCGTGCTGACCGACGTGGTGCCCTCCAAGACCCTGATCGCGACAGCCGAGGTGATGACCACGCTGCGCGGCGCGCATGATCTGGGTCTGCGGCTGGCCGGTACCGACGACCTCGCCGAGGCGTTCAGCGTGGACCTCGACGCAGTCAACCGCCGGGTGTTGCGCCTTGCTGCGGCCCAGTCCAGAGACATCGGTGCCCGGCTGCGCGGTGAGGGCGTCCGGCTGATCGACGGCACCGGACGCCTGGACGGCACCGAGGCGGTGATCGCCGTCACGGCGGACGGCGAGGAGCGACTGAGCGCCGACATCATTCTGCTCGCCACCGGCACCACCCCGCGGGAGCTGCCTGAAGCCCGCCCGGACGGCGAACGCATCCTGACCTGGACCCAGCTGTACGGCTTGCGAGAGCTGCCCGAGCGGTTGATCGTGGTCGGATCGGGGGTGACCGGAGCCGAATTCGCCAGTGCCTACAACGCCCTCGGCGCCGACGTGGTGCTGGTCAGTTCGCGCGACCAGGTGCTGCCCGGCGAGGACGGCGACGCCGGCCGGGTCGTCCAGCAGGTCTTCGAACGCAGCGGGATGTCGATCCTGTCCCGCTCCCGCGCGCAGTCGGCGAAGGTGGCCGGCGGCGAGGTCGTCGTGCGGCTGGCCGACGGGCGCACGGTGAGCGGATCGCACTGCCTGATGGCGGTCGGCTCGGTGCCCAACACTGCCGGGATCGGGTTGGCCGAGGCCGGGGTGAGTTGCAACGATGCCGGCTACGTCACCGTCGACAAGGTCTCCCGGACGACCGCCCGCGGTGTCTACGCGGCCGGCGACTGCACCGGGGTGTTCGCGCTGGCCTCCGTCGCCGCCATGCAGGGCCGGATCGCGATGTGGCACTCCCTGGGCGACGCGGTGGGCCCGCTCGACCTGCGCACCGTCGCCGCCAACGTGTTCACCGCGCCGGAGATCGCCACCGTCGGCGTGGGTCAGGCCGAGGTGGACGCGGGCCTGGTCAACGCGCACGCGGTGATGCTGCCGCTGCGGACCAACCCGCGTGCCAAGATGCGGCGGATCACCGACGGCTTCGTGAAGGTGTTCTGCCTGCCCACCACCCGGATCGTGATCGGCGGCGTGGTGGTGGCGCCGATCGCCAGCGAGTTGATCGAGACGCTGTCGCTGGCCGTGCGAGAGAAGCTCACCGTCGACCAGCTGGCCGAGAGCTTCACCGTCTACCCGTCGCTGAGCGGATCGATCGCCGAGGCGGCGCGCCGGCTGCACACGCACTCCGCCGCTGATGCCGGCTCGGTCTACTGACCTGCGGGGTCGGTCAGGTCAGTCCACCCGGAGCCCCTCGCGGGTGGCGTCCAGGGACGCCTTCAGCTGATCGGCGGTGTCGGGAAGATAGCTCAGGTAGGCATAGGTTTCGCCGCCTGCGTCAAGGGTGACCACGGTCTGCACCTCGCGAGTGGCGCGGATGCCCGGAACGGCGAAGCTGAGGTCGGTGACCCGGATCCAGCCGGGATGGCCGTCGACGGTGATGGGTTCGTCGCGCCGCGGCCGGGGGTGGTAGTCGATCCCGAGCCAGGTCATCGACAGTGAGCATTGGCCGATCACCTCGGCCGCCTGTTGTGCGCCCCAGGCGCCGTCCACGGAACTCAGCCGGGCCAGGGCCACCACCGAGTTCCAGCCGATCGAGGAGTTGGTGGCTTGCTCGACGACCGCGCTCTGGCCGGCGCTGTGCGATGCGAACGCCATGTACACAGTGCCGGACGGCGGCGAGTACGGTGCCGGTGCCACCGGATAGGACACCCGGCCGATCTTGACCCGTCCGGACTCGACCGGCGGCGGCGAGGACGTCGAGGCCGACCGATCCACCGGCGGGCAGGGAAAGCCGCCGGCTGAACTCGGCGACGCCGAGGTGCGCCCGGGGAACTCGGGCGGAGAGCAGCCCGCGACCATCACCAGCGGGACCAGGCCGCCGAAGGCAAGGCTGCGCAGGGTGCGGCGCATGAGCGGTGGGTCAGACTTTGGTCAGCGCGATGTCGGACACCAGCCCGTTGCCCCACCAGGAGGAGTAATATCCGCGTGCCCAGCCGGCGTAGGCAGGTCCGCCCTCCCAGTAGGGGACCCGCCGTCCGCCGCGTTCGACAGTGCGGATGTAGGGGTCCGCGCCGGCGCGCACCCGGATCGCGTCCGCGGCGCAGGACGGCAGGCTGCGGTGACGCCAGACGATGTTGCAGGTGGAGGGACCGTGGCCCGGGTTGAAGAAGCAGGGCGGACGGCGGGCCGGCATCGGCTGCCCGGCCGCGCGGGCGGCCAGTCGGGCGGCTGCCCAGCGGCCCTCCTCGAGCACCTCGGTGACCCGGCTGAACTCGTCGGGCTGGCGTGCCTCCCGCAGCGACTCCTGGGCGCGGGCATGCAGGGCACTGACCAGCGTGTAGAGGTCCGCCGCGGCAGGGTCGGCCTCGGCGAGGGCGGCCAGTCGGGCCATCTCGTCGCCGAATCCGTTCACGTCGGCCTCGGCCGCGCTGCGCGCCAGTCGCAGCTGGCGGTCCCGCTCGGCGCGTGCGCGGCGTCCTCGCCCGATGACGCGGCGAGCGATCACGACGAAGGCGGCGGCCACAGCGGCCACCAGCAACACCACGCCGAGGTAATCCACCCGGTCATTGTGCACACAAAAGCTGGCATGTCACCAAGAATTTCCGGTGAATTTCCCTGCGACGTAACGCAGTCGCAGGCGATGCCGTGCCGGCAGACGAGCTCGCGTCCGCCCAGGGAGTGCGGGCCGGTGTACCTCCCGCGAGGGCTCCCGGCGGCGCCGTCCGCAGTTTCTGACGCCACAGGTACTAGACCCGCGCGGCATTTACGTAGGATCGCTAGATTGACTGATGAATTGCAATGTGACAATGTTCGGCAACGGTTCCGTGTGAACTCACCCCCACCCCAAAGGAATGTCATGAGTGCCGACAATCCCATTCAGTCCACCGAGCCCGCCCGCGACCGCGCCCGCAAATTGCGGGCGGTCCTGGCGGCCGGGGTCGTGCTCGGCCTGGGTGCGACCCTCACCCTGGCCGCGTGGAACGATTCCGAGTACGCCAGGGGCACCTTCTCGGCCGGTGCCTTCAACCTCGAGGGCAGTACCGACGGAACCAGCTTCTCCGATCACGCCACCGCCGGCGCGGCCGCCACCCTCGGTTTCACCGTGAACCCGGCCAATCTGGCCCCCGGCGATGTGGTCTACGCCCCCTTCGCCGTCCGGCTGGCCGCCAACACTTCGACCGACGCCTCCGTCACAGTGGCTGCGGTGACCAACACCGGGACCGTGACCAATGTGACATACGCCCTTGTCCGGACTACATCGATGACCTGCAACGCGGCAGCGGTGACCGGCGGCACGGTCGTGATCCCGGCCGGTACGGCGCTGTCCGCGATCGGGTCGCCGACCGGGTGGACGCTGACCAAGGGATCCCCGGTGACCAACGCGGGCTCGACTGTCTTCCTCTGCTTCGCCGTCACCGCCGGGGCGGGTCTGGTGCAGAGCCAAACGGGCAGCGCGACCTGGCAGATCACCGCAACGTCGACCAGCTGACCGGCGGCGAGGACATTCGCGGTGCGGCCTCGACGGGCGAGGCCGGTTCTTCGCCGGTCGGCGGCGACCGCCGGTGACTGGGCGCTCACCGCGGCCGCCGGATTCGGCCTGCTCTGCATTCTTGCGACCCTCGCCGCATTATTGGCCGGAGTCAGCCTGATCATGTTCTCCACCGGTTCGATGGCGCCCACCATCGAGGCCGGTTCGGTGGCCGTCGTGCGAACCATCGCGGCCGGTGAAATCCGGGTCGGCGATATTGTCACGGTCGATCGCGCCGGACAACTTCCGGTGACCCACCGGGTCCGCGGTGTGGCACCGGGCCCGGGGGACGCCCGCGTACTCACCCTGCGGGGAGACGCCAACGCTTACGACGACATTGAGACCTACCAGGTGAGCAGCGTCCGGATCGTGTTGGTCGCCCTCCCCGGTCTCGCCCCTTGGATCGTCGGGCTGGGAAACCCGGTCGTGGTGGGCTCGCTCACCCTGGGTGCGACCCTGCTGGTGCTGTGGGCGTTCTGGCCCCGGCGTCCGCCACCCGTCGACCCCTCAGGTTCGGGACGCCCCGGCACCCCGCCGCGCCGGGCCGCCCGGGTGGTCGGGGCCGCGATGGCGGTGGGACTGCTCGGTGCCTGGGTCGCCGCGGCAACTCCGGCCCGGGCGGAGATCAGCGAGCGTGCCATCCGCGGCCGGGTGATCACTCTGATCGCCGTCGGCGACGAGGAGGCGATGACCTCGCTGAGCCCGGGTCGGCCGGTCACCTGGCAGGTGGGGGTGACCAGCGATCCGCCGGACCGGGGGCAGATCGATCTGACCGTGCAGACCTCGGGGCCGCTGGCCGAAGAGGCGACCGGACTTCAGCTGCGGGTGGACAGCTGTCCGTCCCGGTGGGTGGCGGGCAGCTGCGGACCTGGGCCCGCTGCCGTCCTGGCCGAAGGCCCGGCCGCCCGGTTCGCGAGGGCCGCGATGCCAGCAGGACGGCTACGGGCCGGCGACGAGCGTTGGCTCCAGGTCACCGCCTGGCTGGCGACCGCCGGGCAGCAACACGGCGCCGGGACGGTCACCATCACCGCGACCGGCTTCGGCGACCGGGTGGACACCGGGCCGGGCGACCTGCCGCAGACCGGGACGACGGCGGCGCGCTGGCTGCTGATGGCCGGAGTCAGTGCCTTCGCGGTGGGCGGCGTCCTGCTGCTCCGGCGGCGGGCGCGATGAGGCGACGAATGCTGTCGGTGCTCGCCGCCGTGGGCATGATCAGCCTGCTGCTGGCCCTGCCGCAGTTGAGCCGGACGACCCTGGCCAGCTGGACGAACAGCGAGTACGGCAAGGGGACATTCACCGCGTCGTCCGTTCGCCCGCCACGGAACCTGAGTTGCTCGGCGAACGTGATCTCCGGCCGGGTGACTTTCAGCTGGCTGACACCTACGACGGGTGGGGCGACCCGCAGCGGCTACTCCTGGGCGGTCAGCGGTCTGTTCACCCGGAGTGGAACGCTGGCCGCGGGAGCGACCTCGGTCGTCATTGATGTGCCGACGCTAGGGCTGGGAACTGCCAACTTCACCGTCTGGGCGGTGAGCAACGTGGCTACCCCGGAGTGGCAGTCGACTAAGCTCGCCGGCAGGATCTACGTGCTGACCGGCCTGATTCCGGACTGCTCGGTGCCCTGAGTCGATGGCGGCGGCGCCGCGCGGCTCACTCTGCGATGGTGCAGAGGACCGCGCCACTGGTGACGGTCGCACCCGTTGCCGCATGCAGATTGCGGACGGTGCCGGCGCGATGTGCGGCGATCGGCTGCTCCATCTTCATCGCCTCCAGCACCACCACCAGATCACCCTCGGCGACCTGGTCGCCCTCGGCGACCGCGACCCGGACGATGGTGCCCTGCATCGGTGCGGTCAGATCGCCGGACGACGCGGCGGCCGTCCGGGCGCTGCCGCCGCGGCGGGCCGGACGCGAGCGTTGCGGACCCGCCTTCGCCGACGGGGCGGCCAGGTCGGCGGGCAGCCGGACCTCGAGCCGGCGTCCGTCCACCTCGACCACGAAACTCTGCCGCTGCGCCGGTTCGGAGTCGGCGACGGCGCCGGCGTGCGGCTCGATCCGATTATCGAACTCGGTCTCGATCCACCGGGTGTGGACGCCGAAAGCGCCGTCGGCGGCGGCGAAGGCCGGCTCGTCGAGCACCGCGCGGTGGAACGGCAGCACCGACGGCATGCCCTCAAGCACACTCTCGGCCAGCGCCCGCCGGGCACGCTGGATGGCTTGCTGCCGGTCGGCTCCGGTGACGACGATCTTCGCCACCAGGGAGTCGAACGCCCCCGGCACCGTCATGCCGGCCAGGTAGCCCTCGTCGACCCGGACGCCGGGACCGGACGGCGGCCGCCAGTCGGTGAGCGTGCCGGGGGCCGGCATGAAGCCACGTCCGGGGTCTTCGGCGTTGATCCGGAACTCGATCGAGTGCCCGCGCAGTTCCGGGTCGTCGTAGCCCAGCGCCTCGCCCGCGGCCAGCCGGAACTGTTCGCGGACCAGGTCGAGCCCGCTGACCTCTTCGGAGACCGGGTGCTCGACCTGCAGCCGGGTGTTCACCTCCAGGAAGCTGATGGTGCCGTCGGTCCCGACCAGGAACTCGCAAGTGCCGGCGCCGACGTAGCCGGCCTCGCGCAGGATCGCTTTGCTCGCGGTGTAGAGCTCGTCGCGCTGGGCCTCGGTCAGGAAGGGTGCCGGCGCCTCTTCGACCAGCTTCTGGTGCCGGCGCTGCAGCGAACAGTCCCGGGTGGAGACCACCACGACCCCACCGTGAGCGTCGGCGAGACATTGCGTCTCGACGTGCCGGGGGCGGTCCAGGTAGCGCTCCACGAAGCACTCGCCGCGACCGAAGGCGGCGATCGCCTCGCGGGTCGCCGACTCGAACAAC
Source organism: Micropruina sp. (assembly GCF_047602385.1). Taxonomy (GTDB): domain Bacteria; phylum Actinomycetota; class Actinomycetes; order Propionibacteriales; family Propionibacteriaceae; genus Micropruina. Next base: position 451,610 of record NZ_JASGHL010000003.1, on the reverse strand, counting down.
TCGGGCACCTCGGCCAGGGTGCGAGCCACCTTCAGCCCGCGTCCGCCACCGCCGTAGGCGGCCTTGATGGCGATCGGCAGGCCGTGCCGCTCGGCGAAGGCGACCACTTCGTCCGCACCGGCCACCGGGTCCGGGGTCCCCGGTACCAGCGGCGCACCGACTCGGGCGGCCAGGTGCCGGGCCCGGACCTTGTCGCCGAGCTCCTCGATCGCCTCCGGCGGCGGGCCGATCCAGGTCAGCCCGGCCTCGATCACCGCCCGGGCGAAGCCGGCGTTCTCGGAGAGGAAGCCGTAGCCGGGGTGGACGGCGTCGGCACCCGAACGGCGGGCGACGTCCAGCAGCTTGTCGATGTCCAGATAAGTCTGGCCCGGCGTGCTGCCGTCCAGCGCGAACGCCTCGTCGGCCATTCGCACGAACAACGCATCGGAGTCGGGATCGGCATAGACCGCGACGCTGGCCAGTCCGGCGTCCGCGGTCGCACGGATCACCCGGACGGCGATCTCGCCTCGGTTGGCCACCAGGACCTTGGAAAACACGGGTCAGAGCTTAGTGGACGGCCCTTCGACGCGCCCACGGAGGGCTGCGGCGAGATGATCAACCGCCCCGCCGGCAACAGCGCCACGATCGGACGGCAGAAGCCTGGATCCGGCCGCGGCTGCGACTGTTAGCATCCCTCAGATCACTCTCATCGGAGGGAACCCACGCATGCGAACTCGGGCCGGTCGGATCGCGACCACGCTGCGGCTGCTGATCGTAGCGGTCGCCACCACCGTGGCGACGGGACTCGCCACCCCGGCCGCGATTGCGGAACCTCGCGACGGCGCCGAGATCCCCGCGGCGGCCCCCGGTCTGCCCGAGACCGTGGGTGCCGATGCCTTGCCGACCTGGCAGGTCAACGGCGTGGTCTGGAGCCAGGCGATCGTTGGCAACACCGTCTATGTGACCGGGAAATTCAGCCGCGCGCGTCCGCCCGGGGTTGCCCGCGGCGGCGCCGGCGAAGTGGACGCGGCGAACCTGTTCGCATTCGACCTGCGCACCGGGGCGCGGGTACCCGGGTTCAGTCATGCACTCAACGGGCAGGGACTGGTGCTGCGCGCCAGCCCGGACGGCTCGCGCGTCTATGTCGGCGGTGACTTCACCACGGTGGACGGGACGCCGCGCGCCCACGTTGCAGCCTTCGACACCGCGACCAATGCGCTTGTGGCCGGCTTCCGTCCCTACGTGGGAGGTCAGGTCCGGGCGCTGGCGGTCACTGCCGACACCGTCTATCTGGGCGGCAACTTCGAGGCCGCCGGCACGCTCTCCGAAATTCGCTCGCTGGCAGCCTTCGCCGTCGGCGACGGCGCCCAGCGGGACTGGCATCCGATCGTCGGCGGGGCCAGCCCGGTCGTGTACGCCATGGTCGTCGCACCACGCGGGGACTCCCTGGTGCTCGGCGGCGGCTTCGACCTGATCGATGGCGCCGAGGCGACCGGCATGGGCAAGGTGGGCCTGGACGGCAAGGTGCGGCCCTGGGCGGCCGACGAGCGGTTGAAGACCTCGGGACTGCGCGGCGCGATCACCTCAGTGCGGACCGACGGACGTTCGATCTTCGGCACCGGGATGTCGTACTCCGATCCGGCCGCACGGTTCGAGGGCACCTTCTCCGCCAACCCCGACGACGGCACGATCATCTGGGTCAACGACTGCCTGGGCGACTCCTACGACACCGCGGCAATGGGCGGCGTCGTGTACTCGGTCCACCACAATCACGACTGCCGCACCATTGGCGAGTTCGGCGACACCGTGCCCCGGTCGCGGTGGCTGAAGGCGACCGCGATCCCCGACCAGCCCCGCGGCACTATCACCGAGCTGGACGACTACAAGTGGGACTTCCGCGGGTTGAGCTACGCCGGCCTGCTGCAGTGGTACCCGGATCTAGCCTTCGGCACCGCGACCACGTCCGGTCAGGCGGCCTGGACGGTCTCAGCAGCCAACGGCTACGTCGTGCTCGGTGGGGAGTTTCCCCGGGTCAACGGCACTGCCCAGGAGGGTCTCACCAGGTTCGCGCTACCCAGTGTCGGGCCGCGGCTGAGCGGTCCGTCCATCGGCGAGGGCAGCACGCCGGCACTCGACGTCCGCGGCGAGGGCGTCCGGGTCAGCTGGACGGCGGGCTGGGACGCCGACGACGCGACCCTGTCCTACACGGTGCTCCGCGACGGCCGCCCGATCGCCCGGCTCGACGCCGCCAGCGCGTTCTGGCACCTTCCCGGACTCACCGCGCTGGATGCTGGCGACCATCGCGGCAGCCGGTATTCGGTGCAGGTCACGGACCCCGACGGCAACCAGGTGACGAGTCCGGAGTCGGAGCCGGCCGGAGCGGCCACTCCCGAGACCGACTACGGAGCCGCTGTGCTGGCCGATCGGCCAGCGCACTACTGGCCGATGGACGGCGCCGGGAGCGTACTGGCGGACCGTGCCGGAGGGGCCACCGTCACCGGCCCGGTGATGCCGGGCCGGCCCGGGGTGGCCGGTGCCGCCATCGGTGCGGGTGCGGGCACGGTCCTCACCGGTCGCGCCACCGATCGCAGCACGGCCGGGGTCACCGTCGAGGCATGGGTGCGAACCAGCGCGGCGGGCGGCGGGCGGATCATCGGGCGTGGCTCGGACGCCCAGGCCAGCAGCGCCTATCGCAACGACACCGTGCTGTACCTGGACGCCGTGGGCCGGCCGGCCTTTGCCACCACCCCCGACAAACCGGCGGCCACCACCGCGGTGGTGGGACCGGTCAGCGTCGCCGACGGGGCCTGGCACCACCTGGTGGCAACCGCCGGCGATGGGTCGACGCAGCTCTGGGTGGATGGCAGGCGAGTCGCCGGCGAGCAGTCGGTTCAGTTGGCGCAGTTCGCCGGCTACTGGCGCTTGCTCGCCGACTCGACGGCCAATCTGCCCGGCCAGCCGGTCAATGCCGCGCTGGCCGGTGATCTGGACGAGGTCGCGGTCTATCCGTTCGTCCTCGACGAGCGGGCGATCGCACGCCATCACGCGATCGGGACCGGGAGCGCTCCCGAGCCGCCGCCGGACGCCGCCATCGAGGACACCTTCAGCCGGACAGAGAGCGGTGGCTGGGGGAATGCCGACAGTGGGCAGCCCTGGACGGTGTCCGGCTTCACCAGCCGGTGGTCGGTCGCGGGCGGAGCCGGGGTCTACCTGGCCGGGGCGGGCAACGGGACGCCCGCGGTGCTGGGCGGGCGCTCCGACACCGGGAACGACGTGACTGTGACGCTGGGCGCCGACAAGGCACCCACCGGCGGCGGCCAGTTCTACTCCGTCGTCGGGCGGTATCTCGACGCCGACAACGGGTATTCCGCAAAGCTCCGGTTCGGGGCGGACGGTAAGGTGACCGGCTTCCTGGTGAGACGACTCGACTCGGTCGGCACCGACCTCGCCAGCGGCGTCCTGCCAGAAGTCGGCGCGGCTGCGAACACCCGGATCCGGATCAGGCTGCAGGTGGTCGGCCGGTCGCCGACGACCATCCGGCTCAAGGCGTGGCCGGCGGGCTCCGCAGAGCCGGCGGCATGGCAATTGACCGACAGCGACGGCACTGCCGCCCTGCAGGCCCCCGGATCAGTGGCGCTGCACCCCTACCTGGCGGCGAGCGCGACCAACGCCCCGGTGACGATGCTGGCCGACGATCTGACGGTGCGCTCCGCACAGCCGCCGGCGCCGGCGAATCAGGCGCCGACTGCCCGGATCGCAGCCGGGCCCAGCAGGATCACAACGGAATTCGACGGAAGCGGGTCCACCGACGCCGACGGGCGACTGGTGTCCTACGTCTGGAGCTTCGGTGACGGCACGACGGCGTCCGGCGCCCGGGTCAGCCACCGCTATGCCGAACCGGGCAGCTATCGGGTGCGGCTGACCGTCACCGACGACGACGGCGCGGAAACGACGGCTACGAAGGAGGTCACCGACAGCACCGCGGGACGCGACCGATTCGAGCGGGTCCAAGCAGGCGGCTGGGGTTCGGCCGAGATCGGCGGCAGCTGGCGGACCTCGGGCACCGCCTCGACCTGGGCGGTCGGGGCGGGTGCCGGCACTCACCGGGCGACACCGGGTGGTGGCGGGACGGCGCAACTGCCGGTGAATCTGTCCTCCAGCGAGGCACAGGCCACGATCACCACCGACACCATGCCGAGCGGCTCCGGCCAGTACCTCAGCCTGTTGTCGCGGGTCGCCGACCGCTCGGACTACCGGGCCAAGATCCGGTTGACCGCCGCGGGGGCGGTGCAGGTCTACCTATGCCGAACGGTGAACGGGGTGGAGACCATTCTCGACTCGGCCACCGTCGCCGGCATCGCCTACCGGCCCGGTCAGCGGCTGACCGTCCGCCTGCAGACATCGGGGACCGGCCCGGTGACCGTCCGGGCGAAGGTCTGGGAGGCTGACCAGGAGGCACCCTCGTCGTGGACCGTGACGGCGACCGATGACGGCGCCGAACTGCCGCAGCAGGGTGGGATCGGGCTGGTCACCCATGTCTCGGCGAGCGCCGACGCGGGAGCCGTCTTCCGGATCGACGACCTCTGGGTCGGTGACCCGCTGGACTGATGCCGGCTGATCTTCTTCGGACGGTGACGGCGAAAAAGGGCCGGGGTCAGTGCCTGAGGCTGCTCCGCCACGCGTCCGGACCCGGACGGGGCGCCACTCGCAGCCGGTCGCGGGGCGAGCCCCAACGCACGGGTGACTGCTCGGGTTTCGGCTCGTCCGCGGGAGGCGGTGCGCTCAGCAGGACGGCGGTCAGCGCCGCCAGCTCGGCATCGCTCGGGCGTCCCCGGACGACGATCGGGCCGGTCACAGCGGAATGTTCCCGTGCTTCTTGGGCGGCAGCTGGGCGCGTTTGGTGCGCAACAGCCGCAGCCCCTTGGCGATCTCGGTGCGGGTGGCGCGCGGTGCGATCACCCGGTCGACATAGCCGCGTTCGGCGGCGATCCACGGGTTCGACAGCTCGTCGTTGTAGGCCTCGACCAGGTCGGCGCGACGCTCGATCGGATCGTCGGCCTGGGCGAGTTCGCGGCGGTAGAGGATGTTCACCGCGCCTTCGGCGCCCATCACCGCGATCTGCGCGGTCGGCCAGGCCAGGTTGAGGTCGGCACCGAGATGCTTCGAACCCATCACGTCGTAGGCGCCGCCGTAGGCCTTGCGGGTGATCACGGTGATCAGCGGCACGGTCGCCTCGGCGTAGGCGTAGAGCAGCTTCGCGCCGCGCCGGATGATGCCGTTCCACTCCTGGTCGGTGCCGGGCAGGAAGCCGGGCACGTCGACGAAGGTGAGCACCGGCACGTTGAAGGCGTCGCAGGTGCGGACGAACCGGGCCGCCTTCTCGGAGGCGTCGATGTCGAGGCAGCCCGCGTAGACCATCGGCTGGTTGGCCACCACCCCGACGGCTCGGCCCTCGACCCGTCCGAAGCCGCAGATCATATTGGCCGCGAACCGGGCGTGCACCTCGCAGAACTCGCCGTCGTCCAGCACCCGGGTGATCACCTCGTGCATGTCGTAGGGCTGGTTCGGGGCGTCCGGGATCAGCGCGTCGAGAGCTTCGGTGTCGACCTCGGCCTCCGGATCGGGCTCCAGCGCCGGCGGTTCGTCGAGGTTGTTCTGCGGCAGGTAGCTGAGCAGGTGCCGGACGAACTCCAGCGCGTCATTCTCATCGGAGGCCAGGTAATGGGCGTTGCCGGAGCGAGTGTTGTGGGTGCGGGCGCCGCCGAGCTCCTCCATCGTGACCTCTTCGCCGGTGACGGTGCGGATCACGTCCGGGCCGGTGATGAACATCTGCGAGGTCTGGTCGACCATCACCACGAAGTCGGTCAGCGCGGGGGAGTAGACGTGCCCGCCGGCGGCCGCGCCGAGGATGACCGAGATCTGCGGGATCACCCCGGAGGCGTGGGTGTTGCGTTTGAAGATCTCGGCGTACAGGCCCAGGCTGACCACGCCCTCCTGGATGCGCGCGCCGCCGCCCTCGACCAGCCCGATCACCGGGATGCCGGTGCGCAGCGCCAGGTCCATCACCTTGCAGATCTTCTCGCCGTACACCTCGCCGAGTGCGCCGCCGAAGATCGTCACGTCCTGGGAGAACACCGCCACGTCGCGGCCCTCGATGGTGCCGAAGCCGGTGATCACGCCGTCGGTGTAGGGGCGTTTGGCGTCCATCCCGAAGGCGGTGGTGCGATGCCGGGCGAACTCGTCCAACTCGGTGAAGCTGTCCTCGTCGAGCAGGGCCAGCACCCGTTCACGCGCGGTCAGCTTGCCCTTGGCGTGCAGCTTCTCGACCGCGGCCTCGGACGCCGGATGCTTCGCCTGCCGGTCACGACGCTCCAGTTCGGCGAGCTTGCCGGACGTCGTGTGCGGGTCGAAGGTCATGGGCGGCACATTAGTCCTTGGCGTGAGGCGTGAGCATGCCCCGTCCGGGGGTTCGGCCATAGCCGATCCGTATGCGGTCATCCGGTGTCGGTACGATCACCCGCCGGAAGGCGCCGGCGGTGGCGGCGACGCCGAAAGATGAGCGTATTGACGAAGCTCCTCGAATGATGGTCGTGCTGGCGCGACGATCTGAGCGTTCTGGCGCCACCGGCAGTGCCGGATAACGCTCGATTCTCCGCGGAGCTGGGCTTCGTGGCGACCGTCGCGGCCCAGAACGCGCGAATCGCGGCGGGAGCTTGATGGGAAAGCGCTGATCAATGCGCTGGTTCGCTGGTTGAGCTTGTCGAAGCCCGTTGCGGAAGAGGTCTCGACACGCTCGATCGACGATGATCAGTACGTCAGCAAAGCCCCGCGGGCACGCAGGTGGGCCACCAGCTCGACCAACCCGATCGGCACCGCGTTACTGCGGGAACAGGTAGAACGCACCCTCGGGGCGTTTGCACGGTCAGCCCCGGCGATGGTCGACAGGTCGGCCTAACTCAGAGCCTGAGCGATCCGCTGCGCCGGTGGACCGAAAGAACCGTCCCCGCGTACCGGCCTTCCCGGGCGCTCGTCCGTGCGTCGGCATAAGCGACCGTTATGACAGCACCCAGATTCGGTCTTGGCGCCTGGCCGCGTCCGGCTCCTACGATCGTAGGGAACCCCAATCACCGAGGAATCGCCATGCCCGTTGAAGCTGCCCGGATGACCCGGGTCCACCCGTCGCCGAGTTCCGTTGCCGCGGCCAAGGCGCGCGAGCTTCGCGACAGCGGGGTGAAGGTGCTCGACCTCACCGTGGGCGAGCCGGACTTCGACACTCCTGACAACGTCAAGGCGGCCGGCATCGCCGCCATCGAGCGCGGCGATACCAAGTACACCGCGGTGAATGGCACCGCGGCGCTGCGCCGGGCCATCATCGACCGTCTGCATAGGGTCACCGGCATCCAGTACTCCGACGCCGAGATCTCGGTCGGCTCCGGCGCCAAGCACGTCATCTTCACCGCCTTGATGGCCACCCTGAGCCCCGGCGACGAGGTGCTGATCCCGGCGCCCTACTGGGTGTCGTACCCCGACATGGTGGTGCTCAACGACGGCACCCCGGTGATCGTCCGCTGCCCGATCACCGACGACTTCAAGCTCACCCCGGCCCGGCTGCGTGAAGGGCTGTCCGACCGCACCCGCTGGCTGATCCTGAACGCGCCGTCCAACCCGACCGGTGCCGTCTACACCCGCGACGAACTCGCCGCGCTGGCGGCGGTGCTCGAGGAGTTCCCGGACGTGCTGGTGCTCACCGACGAGATCTACGACGAGGTGTTCCTCGGCGAGGGACGCTGCACCGGCCTGCTCGAGGTCGCGCCGCAGCTGCGGGACCGGGTGCTGCTGGTCAACGGCGTCTCCAAGACCTACGCGATGACCGGTTGGCGACTTGGCTACTGCGCCGGTCCGAAACCCCTTGTCGCGGCCATCAACAAGCTGCAGTCGCACATGTCGAGCTGCCCGTCTTCGATCTCCCAGGCGGCGGCCGCCGAGGCGCTCAGCGGGGACCAGTCGTTCGTCGCGTCCGCGGCGAAGCAGTACCAGGCTCGCCGTGACCTGGTCGCCGATCGGATCAACGCCATCGACGGTCTCAGGGCGCTGGCCGGGGACGGCGCCTTCTACGTCTTCATCGACTGCTCCGGGGTGATCGGACGCCGCACCCCGTCCGGCACCGTCGTCGACTCCGACGACGCGTTCGTCGGCTACCTGCTGGAGCACGCCCGGGTGGCCACCATCACCGGCAGCGCCTACGGGCTCTCGCCGTTCTTCCGGGTCTCCTTCGCCACCGACGAGGAAACCCTGGCCGCCGCGATGGACGCCATCGCCGACGCCGTCCGCCAACTCAACTGAACAGGATCACCGAAGCCATGATTCACGTCCGGACCAAGGTCCAGCGCCCCGCCGCCGAACTGGTCGCCCAGCTCGGCGAGTTCTCCAGCGCCACCATCCACGAGGCGCAGGGACGCCGCGGTGCGCTGAACTCCGACATCAAGCCGATCGACCGGACGATGTCGTTCTGCGGCCCGGCCACCACCGTGGTCTGCGCGCCGCAGGACAACCTGATGCTGCAGGTGGGAATCCACTACGCGCAGGCCGGCGACGTGCTGGTCGTCTCGGCCGGGGAGTTCAAGGAGGCCGGCACCTTCGGTGATGTGCTCGGCACCGCGATGCACTCCAAGGGCCTGGCCGCCCTGGTCACCGACTCCGGCGTCCGGGACACCAAGGATCTGATCGAACTGGGCCTACCGGTGTTCTCGCGCAGCGTCTGCATCAAGGGCACCGTCAAGGAGACCCTCGGCCCGATCAACCACCCGCTCGTGTTCGGCGGCCAGCTGATCGAGCCCGGCGATCTGGTCAAGGGCGACGCCGACGGCGTGGTGCTGGTCAAGGCCGCCGACGTCGAATGGGTCATCGAGGCTTGCGCCGAGCGGGAGGCCGCCGAGGCCGACCTGCGGGAGAAGTACCGCGCCGGCGGCACCACGATCGACTTGTGCAACCTGGTCGACAAGCTCGCCGCGAAGGGGCTGCTGGTCGAGGAGTGACCGCTGCCGGCGGCGCTAGGCCCTCCCTAACTACCTGTGCCCTCCCGCATGCGGGAGGGCACAGGTAGTTAGGGAGGGGGTTTGCGGGTCAGAGCACCAGGGTGACCGGTGTCAGGCGGTCGCGGGCGAGGACACGGTGGCGGCGGCCACGGCGGCCTTCTCGCGGTCGCTCTGCTTGGTCTCGTTGATCTCGTCGAGGGTCAGCTTGCTGGTCTCCTTGCCGGTGAGCGCGGCGGCGCCCGCCACCACGCCCAGGGCGACGGCGAACATGGCCGGGCCGGTCCACTGGGTGACGGCGGGACCGGCCAGGGCGGTGGCGATGACGGGCGCGATCGCGCCGGACAGTGCGAAGCCGATCTGGGTCCCGACGGCGAGCCCGGAGACCCGGACCCGGTTCGGGAACATCTCGGCGAAGAAGGACGGCCAGGCGGCGTTCGCGGTGGAGTAGAACAGGCCGTTGCACAACACGCCCAGGATGAAGATCAGCGGCCAGTTGCCCTGGGTGATGGCCCACAGGTACGGCACGGTCGTGATCGCCGCCCCGAAGGCTCCGATGACGAACACGGTCCGGCGTCCGATCTTGTCGGCGAGCAGCCCGGCGACCGGGGTGTAGACCAACGCGAGCAGGCTGGCCAGGACGGGGACCCACAGCATGGTCGGCCGGTCCAGCTTGTAGCCGGTGGTGGCGAAGCCGATGGAGAAGGTGGCGAACATGTAGCTGATGCCGGCCACCATGGCGCAGAGCGCGATCCGGATGATCGAGCCCCAATGGAACTGCAGGGCCTGCTTCAGCGGGGAGAGGCTCACCTCGACGGCCTGGGTCTCCAGGAAGGCGGGCGGCTCCTCCAGCGTCCGCCGGATGATGTAGGCGACGATGACGACGACGGCCGACAGCCAGAACGGGACCCGCCAGCCCCAGCTCATCAGCTGGTCCTGGGGGAGGGTCACGAACGGGATGAAGATGGCGGTCGAGAGCAGGCCGCCGGCCGCGGAGCCGCTGGTCACGAAGCTGGTGGTGAAGGCCCGGCGCTTCTCCGGCGAGTGCTCCAGGGTCATGGTGATCGCGGCTGCCTGCTCGCCGGACACCGAGAGTCCCTGGATCATCCGGATCAGCACCAGCAGGATCGGTGCCCAGATGCCGATGTCGTGGAAGGTGGGCAGGCAGCCGATCAGGAAGGTGCAGGCGCCGATGCCGAACAGGGTCAGCAGCATCACGAATTTCCGCCCGAGCCGGTCGCCGATCGGGCCCAGGATGAAGGCGCCGAGCGGACGGACCAGGTAACCCACGCCGAGCGTGGCCAGGCTGAGCATCAGCCGGACGCCGTCGGGCAGCGCCGGTGGGAAGAAGATCACGTTGAAGACCAGCGCGGACGCGGTGGCGTAGACGGCGAAGTCGTAATACTCCAGCGTGGTGCCTACCCAGGAGGCGATTGTCGCTTTGGCTGGAGTCTTCTGGTGTGGCGTGGATACGGTCATTGGTGCCTCCATGGGCATTCTCGATGGGTCATTTCGATGTGACCCCGGTATCCGGGGACAACTCTGCTGGGGCGGTGTGTGGGGACGCCGGGCGTCCGGGCTGATGGAGATCCGGCCGGCGGCCTACCGGCTCGGATCGAAGGTCAGGCCGCCGGGGACCTGAAGGGTCGGCATGATCTCGATCAAGCCGACGTTGACGTGCTCGGGGGACTCGAGGGCGAACCGGGCGGCACCGGCGATGTCGGCGGTGGTGACCGACTCGTAGTGCTCGTAGAACTCTTCCCAGGCCCGCTTGAGGTCCTCGGGGCTGCCGCCCAGGTTGCGCCCGAAGATCTCGGTCTCGACGCGTCCGGGGCAGATCTCGGTGACTCGCACCTTGTGGCCGAGCATGTCGTTGCGCAACTGCCGGGAGACCTGGTGGATCGCGGCTTTGGTGGCGTGGTAGGCGGTGTGGCCGAAGAAGTTGTAGGTGCCGGCGATCGAGGAGATGTTGACGATGTGGCCCCGGTTGCGGGCCACCATGCCGGGAGCGAGCAGCCGGCACAGGTGCAACACCGCGCGCAGGTTCACGTCGATCATCGCGTCCACCGATTCGGCGGTGGCGTCCAGGATGTTGCCGGTGGCCGAGACCCCGGCGTTGTTGACCAGGATGTCGATCTCCAGGCCGGCGACCGCGGCCTCGATTGCGGCCGGGTCGGAGATGTCGGCCACGATCGGACGCATGCCGGTGGCGTCCGCGACCTCCTCAAGCTTGGCGGCGTTGCGGGCGACGCCGTAGACCTGCACCCCGCCGGCGCTGAGCATGCGGGTGATGGCCTCACCCATGCCGGTGTTCGCGCCGGTGACGAGCGCGGTCCGGTAGTCACTGATGGGCATTGGCGGTTCTCCTGGATAGGGGATCGAATGGTGGTCGGGGACGGTCGAGGCGGGGTGGTGGGCGTGCTCGCTCACCGGGTGCACGGCGTCCGGAGGGATCCGGGACGGGAGCTCCGCGCGACCTCATGACGCCACCTGTGCCGGGTCGGCCGCGAGGCGAGGTGGAGCAGGGAGGGGATCGCTTGTCGCCCCGCGGCGGGCGGCGATCAGTTGGGCCATCCGCCGGGTGACCTCGTCGATGGCGGCCCGCTCGGCGCGGGCGGCGGCGACCGCCTCGGCCAGCGACACCCGGACGAACTCGACGCTCTGCCCGGCCCGGGCCTGGCCGAGGCGCGACAGTCCGGCGGTGGTGACCACGGCCAGCACCGGGTAACCGGCGGTGACGCCGCGGCCGCGGTGCAGGATCAGCAACTCATCGCCCGCTGGCACTTCGACGGCGCCGATCGGCACCCCGCGGGAAAGGATCTCGTCGCGGTGCTGCCTGACCGGCAGCAGGGCTCCCGGACCGGGCCGGAACCGCAGCCCGACGTGGTTGCTCTTCTCGCCGATCAGATACGTGCCCCGGGTCAGCTGGTCGGCGCTCGCCCCGAACTGGTCGCGGTCGGGGCCGTCGGTGACCGGAATCCGCCAATGGTCGGTGAACCGGGGCGGCCGGGCGGCTCCGCGCAGGATCGGCCAGCCGATGGGGGAGTGATCGAGCCGCAGCGCCCCGGGCCTGACCTCGATCGCGTCCCGTCGGTGCAGCGGACCGGAGAACCCCAGCACGCTGTCCGGGGCGCAGCTGCCGAGCAGCCGCGGCACCTGCAGCGCGCCGTGCACGGCCAGGTAGACCCGGACGCCGCGCCGGATCGAGGTCACGCTGAGTTCGGTGCCGGCCGGCCACCAGAACGGCTCCCATTGGGTCAACGGAACGCCGTCGACGGCGACGTCGGCGGGTGCGCCGGTGACCGCGACCAGCAGGTTGACCGAAGTCACCGCGGCGAAGTCGGCGGCGACGATCTCGATCAGCGGCGCGCGCGGGTCGGACGCCACCAGCGCATTGGCGACCCGGGCGCTGTACTGGTCGAGCGCGCCGCCGGTCATCTGCCCGACCGCGCCGCCGTCCGGACGGCCCAGGTCGGTGACCGCGCTGATGCCCGGACGGGTGACGCGCAGCCGCCCGGTCACGACAGCACCCCCCGGTGGGCCTCGAAGTCGGACGCCGCGATCGGGACGAAGCGCAGCGAGTCGCCCGGCAGATACGGAGCCAGCGGCTCCCGGGACGGGTCGACCAGGCGCAGTGGCGTGCTGCCCAGCACCCGCCAGCCACCCGGCGCGGGACAGGCGGACACCACCGCCTGGCGTCCGGCGACAGCCACCGCACCGGCCGGCACCCGCGGACGCGGGCTGGCCAGCCGGGGGATCGGAGCGCCGAAGGCCGGGCCGTCCATCATCGGGGCGCCGGCCGGCGAGCCGAAGCAGCGGATCAGCAGCGGCTCCGCGGTGTGCCGGGCGATCACCTGCTCAGGCGTCACCTCGAGCAGGGCCGCGACCGCGTCCAGGTCCGGGCCGTGCTCGCCGCCGTAGGCGACCGGCACGGTGAAGGTGCGCGGGGTGCGGGTCGGGACGCCGTCGGCGCGCTCGGCGCAGTCGGTCACCGCGGCACGGATCGCAGCATGGTCGGCGACGGTGCAGTCGAACTCGACCAGCACCGAGTCGTAGGTCGGCAGCACGCCCAGCAGCCCCGCGGGCGGCACCTGCCGCAGCAGCGCGGCGATCCCGTGGGCGAGCCGCCAGCCCAGTTCGCGGTCGGCCTCGCCGATCACCACCCGGACGGCGGAATCCCCGCAATCGAGCACCTGGACCGGATGACTCGACGCGGGGCCCGGCATGTCAGCCCTTGTCCGCGAGGACGTCGGCCATCGGGGCGATGGTGACGCCGGCTTCGGTCAGCCCGTCGCGGATCGCGCGGGCGGTGGCCACCGCGCCGGCGTTGTCGCCATGCAGCAGCAGCGAGTCTGCGTGCACCTCGAGCACGGTGCCGTCGACGGCTTCCAGGGTGGACTCGGTGGCGATCCGGATCGCCCGCGCCACCAGGGTGTCGAGGTCGTGGATCACCGCACCCGGCTGGGACCGGGGCACCAGGGTGCCGTCGGCCTGATAGGCGCGGTCGACGATGCCGACGATTCCCACGCTCAGGCCGCGGCGCCGGGCCTCGTCGGCGAGTTCGCCGTCCTGGGCGACCACGATCAGCTCGGGATCGACGGCGCAGACCGCGTCGCAGACAGCTTTGGCGTAGTCGGCGCGGACGGCGACCAGGTTGCCCAGCCGTCCGTGCGGCGCGACGTGCTTCACCTTGGTGCCGTTCGCCAGGGCGAACGCGGACAGCGCGCCGACCTGGTAGAGCACGTCGGTGCGCACCTGGTCGGCGGTCAGGTCCATGGCGCGGCGTCCGAACCCGACCAGGTCCGGGAAGCTGGGGTGGGCGCCGATCTGGATTCCGCGCTCGGCGCAGGCCCGCGCGGTGGCGTCCATGATCCTGGGGTCGCCGGCGTGGAAGCCGCAGGCCACATTGGCCGACGAGACGATCTCGAGCAGCGACGCGTCGTCGCCCATCGTCCAGTCGCCGTACCCCTCGCCCAGGTCGGCGACCAGGTCGATCCGTGACTGCATGACCCTCCTCCTCGGTCGGATGTGATGACCGTATGGATTGGGCGCCGCACTGTGGTAAGACGTAATTTCGCTGATGTGATACCGCGTCGCGATGGGTGAAGGGGGTGCCATGGAGACCAGGCGGCTGGCGACCTTCGTCCGGATCGTCGACGTCGGCAGCCTGACCCGGGCCGCGGACGTGCTGCACATCGCCCAGCCCGCGCTCAGCCAGCAGATCAACGCGCTCGAGGCCGACCTCGGCCAGCGGCTGCTGATCCGCAGTAAGCAGGGCGTCGAGCCGACCGAGGCCGGCGAGGCGCTGTACCGGCACGCCCAGGTCATTCTCAAGCAGCTGGACGACGCCGTCGCCGAGGTGGGACTGCTCGGCCGCGAAGTGGCCGGCCAGGTGTTCGTCGGGCTGGCGCCGTACAGCACCGCGAACCTGATCGCGCTGCCGCTGGTCGAAGCCGTCCGGGCCCGCTACCCGCACGTGCTGCTGCGGGTCACCGACAACTTCGGCATGGTGCTCTCAGAGGCGATGATGACCGGACGGCTGCACCTGGCGATCCTCTACGACTCGGGTCCGGTGAAGGGCCTGACGTTCGAGCGGCTGATCACCGAGGAGTTGGTGCTGGTCTGCTCGCCGGACGTGCCGGTCGCCGACGAGGTGCCGGTCGAAGGTCTGGCCGAGCTGCCGCTGATGCTGCCGAGCCCGCTGCACACCATCCGCAAGGCGGTGAACCGGGCCTGCGACGCGGCCGGCGTCCAGCCGCTGGTGCTCGCCGAGCTCGAGTCGGTCGGACTGATGGGCCAGGCCGTCGCGGCGGGGGTCGGGGCCACGGTGCTGCCCCGTTCGGTCGCCGATCGGCTGACCCGGGCCTCCGAGTTGCGCCAGGTGCGGATCACGCCGGGCATCGAGGTGCACCTGTCGCTCGGGACGCCGTCCAGCCTGCCGCTGTCCCGGGCCGCCGAATGCGTCCGGGACCTGCTGCGGCACGTGGTCGCGGCCACGCTGCTGGGCACGCAGTGAGGGGCCGATGACCCAGCTGCGTGGACGGGTCTGGCGCGACGGCGAACTGGTGGCGACCGACGTCCCGCTGGCCGACCTGGACGCCCACCTGGCCGACTCGTCCACCCTGACCTGGCTGGATCTGTGCGATCCCGGCGGCGAGGTGCTCGCCCAGCTGGCCGCCGAACTGGGCCTGGATCGGCACGCCATCGAGGACGCGGTGGCGCCGCGGGAGCGGCCCAAGGCCACCCGGCACGCCACGCACACCTTTCTCACCTGCTACACCGCGGCACTGATCGAGGGCGCCGACGGCCTGCCTGCGCTGGCGATCGGACGCATCTCGGCGTTCGTGATGCCGCGCGGGTTGATCACCGTGCGGGTCGACCGCGGCGCCGAGGTCGACCTGGGCGAGGTGGTCGAGCGCTGGGAGGGCGCCGGGCTGCTCGGCCATGGCGTCGGCGCACTCGTGCACGGCTTGCTGGATTTCCTGGTCGACGGCCACTTCGAGGCCGTCCAGGCGATGGACGACCGGCTCGAGGAACTCGAGGATCTGCTGTTCAGCGAGACCGTCCGGACCCGCGAGATCCAGGTCCGGGTGTTCGCGCTGCGCAAGGCGCTGACCACGCTGCGCCGGGTGGTGCTGCCGATGCGCGAGGTGGTCGCCGCGGTGATGCGGCACCGGCTGCTGGACGCCTCGGACAGCGCCCGGGAACTCGACGGCGAGTTCGCCGACCTCTACGACCACGTGCTGCGGGCCGCCGAATGGACCGAGTCGCTGCGCGACATGGTGACGTCGGTGTTCGAGACCAACCTGTCGCTACAGGACGCCCGGCTGAACACCATCATGAAGAAGCTCGCCTCGTGGGGTGCGATCATCGCCGTCCCGACCGCGGTGACCGGCTGGTTCGGCCAGAACTTGCCCTACTGGGGGTTCTCCTCGACCTGGGGGTTGTGGCAGAGCGTCGTGCTGATCATCGTCGGCACCATCGGGCTGTACTGGTTGTTCCGGCGCAACGACTGGCTGTAACCCGCACACGCCGCTGGTTGAGCGTGTCGTTGGTTGAGCTTGTCGAACCCCCACTGGTTGGGCCTGTCGTTGGTTGAGCTTGTCGAAACCCCCGCCGAGTTGAGCGTGTCGAAGCCCAGGCCGCAGTCGTCAGCGAGCGCTGATCCGGTCCAGCAGACGGGCCACGGACGACGACGGCACCCACTGCCGTTCGGCGCCGGTCCCCGAGGTGTAGAAGAACCGCCCGGCGCAGGAAGACTCGATCAGGATCGCATCGCCGTAGCCGTTGCTGAGGGCCAGCCGCCACGCGTGCGGTTCGGTCCCGGGCGGTGCGGTCGGGCAGGGCAGGCGCTGCGCCTCGGCCGAATGGGCGGAGATATCGGCGATGATGGCCCGGGCGTCGGCGACGCTGAGCGGGGTCATCGAGTCGGCCTTGCCCTGGAGGGAGTAACGGCACAGCGTGACCGACGTCATCGTCGCGGGCTCGGCCGGGACCAGGGACTGGGGCGTGGCGGTGAGGTCGCGGCACAGGGTCGCCGGCGTCCAGGCCGGGCCGGCCGGTCCGAGCAGCTGCCGCTGGCGTGGCACCTGTCGGAGAAACTCCGCCAGGACGGCGTCCGACCCGGTCCGCACATCGTCGGCGGTGCCGACCTCCCTGCAGCCGAAGAGGTGGAGCTTCATCACGACAGGGCGGCCGCCGGCGGTCTCGGCGACCAGCCAGAACGCGAGACCGCCGTCCGCTTTGCAGGCGGGTGTATCGAGTGGCTTCTGGTCCGCCAGGACGGCCAGCACGGCGTCGGCCCGCTCGCCGTCCAGCACGGTGAGCAGCGGGTAGCGGAACTCGCTGGTGAACAGGTCCGCTGGGCATAGCCGCAGCCGGTCGGCGCGGGCCGGAACTGGGGCACGGGTGGCGGCGTTCAGTTGCCCGCACTCCTTGGCCGCGTTGCTGGGCGGCGCCGTCGTGGGCGTGGCGGTCGGGCCGGCCGGCGTCCCTGTGCCTGGGGTGGTGCTGGCGGTACCGGACGGCGGGGCAGCCGGGACGGCCCGCTGTCCGGCCTGGTTCAGCCAAGGCCACCCAACGGCGCCGGCCAGGACCAGTGCGACCACCGCCACCCCGCCGGCCAGCCAGGTGCGGGATCGGGTGGCGGACCGCCGGCGCGCCCGGTCGGCCCAGCCCGACGGGTCGGGCGAGTCGGGCACCGCCCGGTGCAGCCGGGTTCGCAGCTCGTCGTCGTTCATCGGTCGCTCCCGTCGGTGAGCAGCGGAGAGGTTCGTAGCTTGGCCAGGGCGCGGGAGAGAGTGCTCTTCACCGTGCCGACGCTGACCCCCAGCACCTGCGCCGCTTGCGGGCCGGTCAGGTCGTCGAAGTAGGTGAGCACCACGACCGCGCGCTGCTGCCGGGGCAGTGCGGCAAGCGCCCGCCGGACGTCGTGGCGCATCGCGACATCGGGATCATCGACTCCACCGGCGTCCACCTCGACGGGCAGTTCGCCCGTCCAGCGCCGGCGCCACCAGGACAGGTAGGTGCGGTACATCGTGGTGCGCAGATAGCCTTCGAAGCCGTCCGGACCGATCCGGTCGAAGTGCGGGTAGGTCCGGCTCAGCGCGGTCTGAACCAGATCCTCGGCCCGCTGCGCGTCGCCGGTCAGCAGCCAGGCGCTCCGCCAGAGCGCGGCCGATCGGGCGCTGACGAACGCGTCGAAGCTCCAGGACTCTTCGTCCTGCGACGCGATGTTCATTGCCATCGCCTCCACCATCGTTCTCCGCTCACCCTGGGGAAGTGCTGATCAATCATGTTCCGGCTGCGGCGCGCCCGGCGAGCGATCGACGACCCCCGTCTCTTGCGCCGGATGACCCGATACGCCCGCACGATCTGGGCGCCGTCGCTCATCTCGACGGGCACGTCCTCGCTCGGCACAGCATCGATCAGCACTTCCCAGGGGAGTGCCGATCAACGCAACCACCGCAGGTTGAGCATGTCGAAGCCCTCGCCGGGAGCGCACACCTCCAGGTATCGACAAGCCCGATCGACGAAGGATCAGCACCTCCTTGAGAAACCGTCTGGCGGGTCGGAATGGTTGTCAGGTCCTGCGATCTGGGCGACAGAACCAGCCCATATAGGTAGACTGGTCTACCTATCTAAGGAGTTCGATGAGGGATCCGGGCCGCCGCAGGGCCAGCCCGGCACGCGAGAAGTTGCTCGCCAGTGCCGCCCGGCTCTTCTACGCCGACGGGGTCGCGGCCACCGGCATCGACCGGATCATCAGCGACGCCGGGGTCGCCAAGATGAGCCTGTACAACAACTTCTCCTCCAAGGACGACCTGGTTTTGGCATACATCGAGGCGCGTCACCAGGAGTGGCTGGAGCTCTGGGCGGCTCGGACACGCGCGGCCCGCACCGCGGCCGAGGAGGTGTTGGCTGTCTTCGACGCCTACCTCGACCACGCCTCGGCCGCCTACGATCACGGGTTCCGTGGCTGCGGACTGCTCAATGCCGCGGCTGAACTGCCGGTCGACGCACCCGGCCGGGAGGCCGTCCGGCGACACAAAGAGCAGGTGGAAACGATTCTGGCGGACGCGCTGGCGAAGCTCACCGACCCGCCGACCGCTGCCCGAACGGCCGAGCATTGCGCCTTCCTGCTCGAGGGGGCCATGTCGCGCGCCGGGCTGGAGGGCAGCCCGGAACGCCTCGAACGCGCACGTGAGCTGGCGGCCGGCCTGCTGGACGCGCTGTGAACCGCGAGCGTCTCGCCGGCATCGGGGCGGTCAGCATCACCTCGCTGCTCTGGGGCACCACCGGGACGGCGGCCACCTTCGCGCCCGCCGCCGGGCCGCTCGCGATCGGCGCGGCAGCGCTCGGGATCGGCGGGCTGTTGCAGGGGCTGATCGCGATCGGGCCGCTGGTGCGGCGAGCCGCGTCGTTACGCCGGCACCGCGGGTTGCTCATCGTCGGGGCTGTGGCCGTCGCGGTCTACCCGCTGGCCTTCTACAGCTCAATGCAGCAGGCCGGTGTCGCCATCGGCACGGTCGTGTCGCTGGCTTCGGCGCCGCTGGCGTCCGGCTTGCTGGAGTTGCTGGTGGAGCGCCGGGTGCTCAGCCGCTGGTGGATGGTGGCGGCCGGCCTGGGCGTCCTCGGCAGCACACTGCTCTGCTTGTCGAAGCCCGGTGTGGCGACGTCCACGACCGCATCGACGGGCCTTGGCGTTGCGCTCGGGCTCGCGGCGGGTGGCTGCTACGCGGTCTACTCCTGGGTCGCGCACCGGTTGATCGGCCACGGCGTTGGTCGGACGGCCTCAATGGGGGCGGTCTTCGGCGCGGGCGGCGCACTGCTGATCCCGGTGCTGCTGTTCACCGGCGCCCCGTTGGTCGCCTCGGTCGCAGCGTTCTCCGTCGCCGCCTACCTGGCGCTGGTGCCGATGTTCCTGGGCTATCTGCTGTTCGGATTCGGACTGACCAGGGTGTCACCCAGCACCGCGACCACCATCACGTTGAGCGAGCCGGCGGTGGCCGCGGTGCTCGCGGTGGTCGTGGTGGGGGAGCGATTGACTCCACTCGGCTGGATCGGGCTGGCCGTCCTGGGCGTTGCGCTCGCGGTCCTGGCGCTGGACCCGCGCACGCTCGCGGCACCGGTTTTCAGCCGGTCGAACGAGGGTGAGCCGTCCGCTCACTGCCCGTAGCGGCGGACCACCTTCCAGGTGGTGTGCGAGTTGATGTTCGGGTCGAGGTTCACGTCGTCGGTCTCGATCACCTCGCCCTTCTCGTTCTGCCAGGTGACCGCGGTGCTCGACGAGACGTACTTGGTGTTGCCCTGGCTGCTGTTCGGGTCGTCGACGGCCTCGACGCCGCCGAGCACGTTGCGCCACGCCTCCTGCGCCGAGATGCCGGGAGTGCCCGCCAGTGGCGGTGGCCGCATCGCCTGGTCGAATTGCGCCTGCGCGTTGGACGCCTGGGTGGCGCGCAGGTCCGCCGCGGCGGCGCCGACCGCGGCGATGCTGGACTGCTCGGCCTGGAAGGCCGCCCATCGGGCGCTGGCGGCGCGGGCCTGGAATGCCTCGGTGTTCTGCTGGCCGACCTGGTTGGTGGCGGCCGTCCAGGCCGGGTTCGGCGTGGTGGCGTCCAGGATCGCGTACAGGGTGGGGCGCAGCTCGTCGAACCGGTCGGCGGCGGCGCTCAGCACGGCCAGGAACAGGCCATGGTTGGTGATGGTCGAGAACACCGCCTGGTTCGTCACCGAGTAGTGGAAGCCCAGGATCTCCAACCGGCGGTGCTGGCCGTTCACGGACGCCTCGGCCCGGGCGTGCAGCCCGGTGTAGACGACGCCCGGGGAGAGCTGGTCGGGCGGGATGCGGAACCGCGCCGCCCAGTCCGGCAGCGGGCGCACCTCGAACCGGGACGGCTGCTGGGCACCCTGGCCGAGCAGTTGGGGCAGCACGGCGCCGAGCAGCCGGTCGGGGGAGTCGGGTGGCAGATAGCTGCGGCCCTGGCCGTTCGGCTGCCACGGCACACCCCCGGGCCAGGTGAAGTCGAAGCGCGGCCAGCTCTGCAGCATCGCGACCCGGCCGGGATGGGTCACCTGGAACCAGTGGTGCTCGGGTGACTCGGCCTGTTCGGGCACCCAGGTGACCTGGCCCTGTGCAGTCCAGTCCGGAGGGTGCCGCAGGCCGAGGACGGGCATGCCCAGGTGCGGGTCGGGCAGCGTCCAGGTCGTCCAGCCGGTGGTGTCCATGTAGGTCCCCTCATCGCTTCGGGTCAAGTGTGGGGGAGGGCGGCCGCTGGTCGCCAGAGGCCGAAGACAGTGTGAATCCGGGCACCGAACTCGGTGCCCGGATTCACACTATGTTGGCGACCGCCGGCGTCAGTCCCCGGGCGGGGCTCAGTGCACGAAGATGCCGATGCCCAGGGGGATCAGCCACAGCACGGCCAGGCCCTGCAGCACCCGGTCGTTGAGCACCACGTCCTCGGGCTCGCCGGCGTTGCCGGCGTCGATGTCCATTGCGTAGCGGAGCAGGGCCAGGGTGAACGGCACGATCGAGATCGTCGTCCAGGGCACCCCCCAGGGCTCGTTCGCACGGTGCTCGAAGGTCCACAGGCTGTAGGACATGATCACGATCGAGCAGGAGATCGCCCAGACGAATCGGAGGTAGCTGAGCGAGTAGCGCTCCAGTGAGGCGCGGGTGCCGGCTTCGGAGCCGAGTTCCTTCATCTCCGAGTAGCGCTTGCCGGCCACCATGTACAGCGACCCGAAGCAGGCCACCAGCAGGAACCACTGGGACAGCTCGATGCCGGACGCCACGCCGCCGGCGACCGCGCGCAGCAGAAAGCCCGAGGACACCATCGCCAGGTCGATGATCGGCTGATGCTTGAGGAAGATCGAGTAGCCGACCTGCAGCACCCAATAGACCGCCAGCGTGATGCCGAGCATCGGCGCGACCGTGAAACCGATGGCAAGACTGGCCGCCATGGTGACGGTCGCCAGGATGGCCGCGGGAGTCGTGCCGAGTTCGCCGGCGGCGATCGGCCGGAACCGCTTCTTCGGGTGCAGCCGGTCGGCTTCCAGGTCACGCACGTCGTTGATCAGGTAGATCGACGCGCTGATCAGGGAGAACGCCACGAACGCCCAGAGGCTGTTGATCAGCACCCGGGTGTCGAACAGCGCCCCGGCGGCCACCGGGGCGGCGAACACCAGGATGTTCTTGACCCATTGCTTGGGCCGCATCGCCCGCAGCCAGGCTGGGAGAGCAGACCGCTTGACTTCGACGACAGAGTTCTGGGACATCGCCCGACAGGCTATCGCAGGACCACCGGCCCACCGACTCCCATCGAACCAACACGAAATGTCTGCACTCGTCGAGTGCCTCGCGGCGGCGGGCGCCTGGAGCGTTCCGTTGAGTGTGGACATTTCGTGTTGATCGACAGGAGAGTTGGCAGCGCTGGGCGGTGCCGGACGTTCAGCCCGGCGCCGGCGGCCACAGCGCCGGCCAGTCGACCCCCAGTTCCGCCAGCAGGGTGCGCAGCAGCGGCAGGGACAGTCCCACCACGTTGTGGTAGTCGCCCTCGATCCTCGTCACGAAGGGGCCGCCGAGACCGTCCACAGTGAAGGCGCCGGCCACCCACAACGGCTCACCGGTGGCGACGTAGGCGTCGATCTCGGTATCGCTCAGCTGTGCGAAGTGGACCACGGTGGACGCCACCGCCTCGGTCGATCGGTCGTCGCCGTCCTCGGTCACGATCACCCGATGGCCGGTGTGCAGCACGCCGGTCCGGCCCCGCATGGCACGCCACCGCTGCGCCGCCTGGGCGGCGTCGGCAGGTTTGCCCTGGGCCTGCCCATCGATCTCGAGCAGCGAGTCGCAGCCGATCAGCACCCGGCGGCCGCCGCCGTCGGCGGACAGTCGGTCGGCGACCGCGGACGCCTTCATCCGGGCCAGGGTCAGTGCCAGCGCGGCCGGGTCGGCGACCCGGACCGCCTCCTCGTCCACGCCGGAGACGACCACCTCGGCGGCGATCCCGGCCCGCCGGAGCACCTCCAGTCGTGCCGGGCTGGCCGAGGCCAGCACGACCCTGGTCGGGACGGGTTCTGCTCCGTTCACGACGGACTCCTTCGGTCGGGTCTGGGCGGTGCGCGGGAGGCGACTCCGCAGCCCATCGGAGGTCGTCCGGCGGGCCGAGGGTCTGTCCCCGCGCTCGGCACCATTGTGGGGCTCGGGCACCTTCTACGCTGAGCGGCGTGACCCAATCCATCGTGGACGCGGCCGCGCTGAGCGCCGCACTCGCCGGTCCCGGACGCCTGTGGACCGCGATCAGCCGGGTGCCGAGCACCGGCTCGACCAACGCGGACCTCGCCGCCGCCGCGCGTTCCGGTGCGCCGTCCGGTTCGGTGCTGGTCGCGGAGCACCAGAGCGCCGGCCGGGGCCGGTTCGCCCGCCGCTGGGAGGCCCCACCGGGGACGTCGGTGGCGATCTCGCTGCTGCTGCGTCCGGACGCCGTGGCCGCCGAGCGCTGGCTGTGGCTGCCGCTGATCACCGGCGTCGCGGTCGCCGAGGCGCTGGGCACGCTGGGCGTCCGCGCCGAGGTGAAGTGGCCCAACGACGTGCTGGTCGAAGGCCGCAAGCTGTGCGGCATCCTGTCCGAGCGGGTCGGGGACGCCGCGGTGATCGGCATCGGCATCAACACCAGCTTGGACGCCGCTCAACTGCCGGTGCCGACCGCGACCTCGCTGCGGCTCGAGGGCTGCGAGGCGTCCGCAACCCAGGTGGTCGCCGAAGTGCTGGCCGCCTTCGAGCCCGGCTACCGGCGCTGGGCGTCGTCGGCCGACCTGACCCGCTGGTACGGCGAACGCTGCGCCACCGTGGGCCGCGACGTCCGGGTGCTCGAATCGGAGACCAGCGCGGTCCAGGGCAACGCGATCGGGGTGGACGGCTTCGGCCGGCTCCGCGTCCGGACCCCGACCGGCGAGCGAACCTTCGCCGCCGGCGACGTGATGCACCTGCGCTGACCGGAGATGCAGCGGTCCACGTCGAGGCGTTCCGGCGGACGCGGATGCTGCCGCGGGCGGTACCCCGGGCGTTAGGGTGGGGCGTCCGATCTCAACGGCCCAGGAGGTGCTGACCGGGTGAGCGGAGGCTTCTTCGCCCTGCTGGACGACATCGTCGCGATGGCGAAACTCGCTGCCGCCTCGCTGGACGACGTCGGCCTGGCCGCCGGCCGGGCCAGCGCCAAGGCCGCTGGGGTGGTGATCGACGACACCGCGGTGACCCCGCGTTACGTGCACGGCTTCAGCCCTGAGCGGGAACTGCCGGTGATCAAGAAGATCGCCATCGGATCGCTGCGGAACAAGCTGTTGATCATCCTGCCTGCGGCGCTGCTGCTGAGTCAGTTCCTGCCCTGGCTGCTCACCCCGATCCTGATGTGCGGCGGCACCTACCTGTGTTATGAGGGTGCCGAGAAGCTGTGGGAGAAGTTCGGCGGACACGGCCACCACGAGGCCGCGCCTGTGGTCGGCGGTCCGGACGAGAAGGCGATGGTCGCCGGCGCGATTCGCACCGACCTGATCCTGTCCGCCGAAATCATGGTGATCGCGCTCAATGAGGTCGCCGCCGAACCCCTGCTGTCCCGTGCCGTCACCCTGCTGATCGTCGCGCTGGCGATGACCGTGCTGGTCTACGGCGTGGTCGCGGTGATCGTGAAGATGGACGACGTCGGGCTCCACCTGGCCACCGAACATTCCGGCGCCGTGGCGGGGCTGGGTCGTGGCCTGGTCGCCGCCATGCCGAAGGTGCTGGCCACATTGTCGAACGTCGGCATCGTGGCGATGCTGTGGGTCGGTGGGCACATCCTGCTGGTCGGCCTGAACGACCTCGGCTGGCACCCGCCCTACGAGTTCGTTCATCACGCCGAAGAGGCGATCACTCACGCCGTCCCCGGATTCGCCGGTGAGACGTTGGCCTGGGTGACCAATACCGCGGCGTCCGCGCTGCTCGGGGTGATCGCCGGCGCGATCGTGCTGGCGGTGATCCAGGCGATCGGACGCCTCCGCGGCCGGGCGGCGCCGGCCGAGCACACCGCGGAGTAGCGTCGGCGGCATGGCTACCGTGCGCACCACCGATCTGCTGCTGGACGCCTTTGGCCGGATCCCACCACTGCTCGCGGAAGCCGTCGGTGGGCTCGACCGCGAAGCCCTGCGCTGGCGTCCGGACGTCGAGGGAGTGCGCGGGAACTCGATCGGCTGGATCGCCTGGCACCTCGCCCGCCAGGAGGACGTCCAGATCGCTGCCCTCTCGGCTGCCGACCAGGTGTGGGACGAGGGCTGGCGCCGGCGGTCCGGCGTCCCCTATCACCTCGAGGCGATGGGCTACGGGATGACCACGGACGAGGTGGCCGCCTTCGACGTCACCGGTGCCGAGGTGTTGGTCGACTACTACGACGCGGTGCATGCCCGCTCCGTCGCCGCGATCAAGACACTCGCCGACGACGATCTGGCGCGGGTGGTCGACCGCTCCTGGGACCCGCCGGTGACGGTGGCCGTCCGGCTGGTCAGCATCGTGGACGACGCCGCGCAGCACGTCGGCCAGCTGGCTTACCTGCGCGGGCTGCTGGGTTGACCGGTGGCGCGTAGCAGCGCGCGGCGTCCACCGAAGCCGATCACGGCGGCCAGGACGCCGAAGAACGCCACCGTCGCCAGGCCGCCGGGGTAGTCGAAGCGGTCGATCACCTGACCGGACGCGCTTGAGCCGATCGCCACGCCGATGCCGATCCCGGTGCCCATCCAGGACAGTCCCTCGGTCAGCCGGTCGCGGCTGACCAGGCTGCCGATCAGGGTGTTGCCGTTGATCAGGGTCGGTGCAATGGTCACCCCGACCAGCACGCCGACGACGCACAGCAGCAGCACCGAGTGGGCGCCGATCAGCGCCACGCAGGCCGCGCACATCGCCGCGACCCCGCCCAGGAAGCGGGTGATCAGCGGCGAGCGCCACTTCCGGGCGCCGTAATAGAAGCCGGCCAGTCCGGACGCCAGTGAGAACACCGCGAGCACCAGTCCGGACGCCTCGCGCACCCCCCACTGGGTGGCCGCCGCGACCACGGACACGTCGATCGACCCGAACACGCAGCCGATCAGCAGATTCACCGCGATCACCGCGGCGACACCGGGTGTCAGCAGCACCAGGCGTTGCCGGCGACGGCCCTGCTGCGGGCTCGGCCCGGGCCGGGTGACCGGTGGCTCGGTGGCGCGCTGACCGTACAACAGGTGGGCGCCGGTCAGGGCGAAGATCACCGGCGCGATCAGTCCCGCGGCCGGGTGGACGCCGGTGGCCAGCGCAGTCGCCACCACCGGCCCGACGATGAAGGTCACCTCGTCAAGGGTCGATTCCAGCGAGAACGCGGTGTGCAACTGATCGGCGTCATCGACCAGATGCGTCCAGCGGGCTCGGACCAGCGCGCCGGGTGCACCCCCGGTCGCGCCGCAGAGGATCGCCGGAGCGAACAGCGTCCAGGCCGGCAGCTGCAGCATGGCGAAGACGATCAGCAGCGAGAGGGTGGCGGCCGAGACGATCGCGGCCGGGTACATCACCCGGCGCTGCCCGTAGCGGTCTACCAGATTCGACAGCGCCGCGGTCCCGAGTGCCCAGGACACCGCGTTGGACGCCGCGAGCGCTCCGGCCAACCCGTAGCTGCCGTACAGGGCCGACACCATCAGCACCAGGCCGATGCCCATCATCGCGCCGCCCGAGCGGGCCAGCAGGCCGGCCGCGCTGAACTGCCAGGCGCCGGGAAGGGTCAGGATCTCCCGGTAGGCACGCATCCGACCATTCTCGCACCGCCGTGCGGGAACGCCGAAATCGCCGTCCGATGAAATCTCTCGGAGATCCCGGACCCTCGCAGCGACCCCGGTCACCGGGGACGGTTCTCCCGGTCACCGGGGGACGGTTCTCTTGGTCACTGGGGACGGTTCTCCCGGTCACTGGGGACGGTTCTCTTGGTCACCGGGGACGGTTCTCTTGGTCACCGGGGACGGTTCTCCCGGTCACCGGGGACGGTTCTCCCGGTCACTGGGGACGGTTCTCTTGGTCACCGGGGACGGTTCTTCCGGTCACCGGAGACGGTTCCTTTGGTCCACTTCGGCTGCGCACCCGAGCGTCGATGAAACCCGGCGGAGCTTGAGTCAGCCCAGGAAGTCGAAGAGCAGCCGGTTGTACTGTTCGGACGCCTCGGCCGGCACAGGTGCCCCGGTGCCGGGAATCACCTCGACCGTGGCGCCGTCCAGACCGGTGGCGAGATCCTTCGCGGCGGCGGAGCCCGCGGCGTCCGAACCGCCGGAGATCAGCAGCGTCCGCGCGGTGATCGCGCCCAGCCAGGGACGCAGGTCGATGCCGGACGCCGCCCTCACCAGCCGCAGCATCCGGGCTCGGTCCAGGCCCGCGTCTGCCAGCCGTCCGGCCGGCATGGTCCGGACGGCCAATCGCTGGGCCAGCCCGGCCAGCTTCGGCACCCGCGGCTGTAGGTCGGACAGCACCAAGTGCGACACGGCGTCCGGGGATCGCCCGGCCGCCGCCACCGCGACACTTGCGCCGAGCCCGGTCCCGGCGAGCGCCACCGAGTCGACGCCGAACCGGTTGAGCTGCGCCAGCACCGCGTCCGCGCTCTTGGTCAGGTCGAAATCGTCGGGACGCCCTGGGCGCAGGCCTTCCAGCCAGGGTGCGACGGCCCGGGTGCCGGCAGGCAGGGCGGTCACCTGGTCCTGCCAGAACGGTGGGTTCTGGCCGAGGCCGTGCAGGAACACCAGCAGGGGTACGGACATGCCCCTATCGAACCACGGACATAATGGGGGCCATGGGACTGCCCGCCAAGCTGCTCGGAACCGGCGAGCAGGAACTGCTGCACCTGCGCTCGCACGGCAAGACCATGATCAAGCCCACGATCTGGCTCGTGGTGGTGGCTGCCCTGTTCGGTGCCGTCTTCGCGATGCTGCCGGTCGGCTGGCGTCCGGTTTCGGGCTGGGTGGTGACGCTGCTCGCGGTGGCCCTGGCGATTCCGGTCTACCTGCTGCCGCTGTTGCGCTGGCGAACCACCACGTACACCCTCACCAATCATCGGCTGATCACCCGCTCGGGCATCATCACCAAGGTCGGCCACGATGTCCCGGTCTCGCGGATCAGCAACGTCACCTACGAGCGCAGCCTGAGCGACCGGATGTTCGGCTGCGGTTCCCTGGTCTTCACCACCTCGGCGGAAGCCCCCGTGGTGCTGTACGACATCCCGAAGGTCGAAGAGGTCGGCGTGGCTATCTCGAACCTGCTGTTCGGGGTGCGCGCGTGACCGAAGCCACCCAGCTCGGCCTGCGCACCCAGCTGGTCCGTTTCGTCCTCACCGGCGGACTGTCGGCGATCGTCGACTACGGACTGCTGGTGGCGCTGATGGCGCTGGGCGTCGATCACACACCGGCCAAGATCGTGTCGTTCGTCGCCGGCACCACCACGGCCTACCTGATCAACCGGCGCTGGACGTTCAACTCGGACGGCTCGCGCCGCAAATTCGCCGCAGTGATGGGTCTGTACGCGATCACCTTCGCCCTGCAGGTGGGCATCTTCACCCCGCTGTACCCCTGGCTGGTCTCGCTGGGGCTCGGTGCCGAGTTCATGCCCAAGATGAACTGGGCGCAGCTGCTCGGCTTCGTGGTGGCCCAGGGCGTGGCGACCGCGGTGAACTTCGTCGTCCAGCGTGCGGTGATCTTCAAGGCCTGAACCGGTCAGGACGGCAGCACGATCATCTCCTGCGGCTCGCGGATCACCGCGGGGCCCGGAACGTCATTGGGCAGCACCCGGTAGACCTGCTGCCCACGCTTCTCGCAGATGAAGTGAGCCGGGACGCCGTCGACGTAGTGCACGCCGGCTCCGTCGTCGGCACCGTAACCGCCCGGCAGCTCACCGGAGGTGACCGCGGCGGTGTAGATCGGGTCGCGCTCGGGTTCGCCGTCCAGGTGCGGACAGAAGCTGCCGCGAACCAGGCCCAGCCCACCCGTCCAGGGCCGCAGGTCGCCGAACGAGTCGGTGACGCAGCCCTGATACCAGCAGGTGGCACCGGCCGAGATGCCGGCCAGCACCAGCGAGCCCTCCTGGTAGCGCAGCCGGACGACATCGGACACCCCGTGCGCCTGCCACAGCGCTACCAGGTTCACCGTGCTGCCGCCGCCGACGAACAACAGATCAGCCACAGCCAGCCGGTCCACCGCTTCGGCCGCGCCGGTCCACAGCGTCAGCACCGACGTCCGGACGCCGAGCGCTCCGTAGGCGGTGAGGAAGCGGTGGATGTACCCGGCATCGTCGCCGGACGCGGTGGGCGCGAAGCACACCTGTGGGTGGTCGGAGCCGGTCAGCCGGACGAGATAGCGGTCCAACGCCGTGGGCTCGCCGAATTGGGACATCGAGAAGCCGCCGCCGCCCATGGCCACGAGGTGCCTGGTCATGTCCAGAGCCTAAAGCGCCGCGGGCGGCTGCGCGGGTGATCGACAGCAGACACTAGAGTCCCTCCGGTGACCGTGCGAACCATCGGCATCATCGGCGGCGGCCAGCTGGCCCGGATGATGCATGCAGCCAGCATTCCCCTCGGCGTCCGGATCGCCCTGCTCGCCGAGGGACCGGACGTCTCAGCGGCGCAGGTCGTCGCCGACACCGACGTCGGCGACTACACCGACGCCGAGACCGTCTATGCCTTCGCCGAACGGTGCGACGTGATCACCTTCGACCACGAGCACGTCCCGCCGCCGATCCTGCGCGAGCTCCAGGCCCGTGGCAAGCAGGTTCACCCCGGTCCGGACGCCCTGCTGCATGCCCAGGACAAAGTCGTGATGCGCGAGCGGCTGACCGGGCTGGGGATGCCCTGCCCGATCTTCGCGGTGGTTTCGGACGCCGACGAGCTGAGAGCATTCGGCGAACGGACCGGCTGGCCGGTGATCGCCAAGACCTCCCGCGGCGGCTACGACGGCAAAGGGGTCTGGAAGCTCGACGGCCCGGCGGACGCGGACGAGCCCTTCGCGAACCTGAAGCCCGGCGTGCGGATCCTGGCCGAGGAGTTCATCGACTTCACCCGTGAGTTGAGCGTGCTGGTGGCGCGGCGTCCGTCCGGCGAGGAACGGGTCTACCCGGTCAGCGAGACCGTGCAGACCAACGGCATCTGCACCCACACCTTCACCCCGGCGCCCGGCCTGAGCGCCGAACAACGGGACGCGATCGAGGCGATGGCGCTGCGGATCGCCGCCGAACTCGGCGTCACCGGCATCCTGGCCGTCGAACTGATGCAGCGCCCGGACGGCTCCGTGGTGGTGAATGAGTTGGCGATGCGGCCGCACAACACCGGCCACTGGAGCATCGACGGGGCGTGGACGTCCCAGTTCGAGAACCATCTGCGGGCCGTCGCCGACCTGCCGCTCGGACCGACCGAGGCCAGGCAGCCGCACGCTGCGATGGTGAATGTGCTGGGTGGTGCGCGCGACGATCTGCTGGAAGCGCAGGCCGAGGTGCTGGTGGCCGAGCCGGGCGCGCGGGTCCAGCTCTACGGCAAGAGCGTGGTTCCGGGCCGCAAGGTGGGTCACGTCACCGTCGTCGGCGACGACCCGGACGACGTCCGGGCTCGCGCGCAGGCCGCCGCCGATCACCTGATGGGAGTCCAGCGATGAGTGTGAATCCCCTGGTCGGGATAGTGATGGGGTCCGATTCGGACTGGCCGGTGATGAAGGCCGCCGCGGATGCCTGCGCCGAGTTCGGCGTCCGTTATGAGGCGGACGTGGTCAGCGCGCACCGGATGCCCGAGGACATGGTGGCCTGGGGACGCGCCGCGCATGGCCGCGGCCTGAAGGTGATCATCGCCGGCGCCGGGGGAGCGGCGCACTTGCCCGGCATGCTGGCCGCACTCACCCCGCTGCCGGTGATCGGCGTCCCGGTTCCGCTGAAGTACCTGGACGGCATGGACTCGCTGCTCTCCATCGTCCAGATGCCCGCCGGCGTCCCGGTCGCGACGGTGGCGGTCGGCAACGCCCGCAACGCCGGCCTGCTCGCCGTCCGGATCCTGGCCGCGTCCGACGACACCCTGCAGGCCAAGATGCTGAGCTTCCAGGAAGACCTCCGCGACGCCGCCCGCGCCAAGGGCGCCGTCGTCCGCGGCGACTAACCCCCAGGGACGGTTCTCCCGGTCACTGGGGACGGTTCTCCCGGTCACCGGGGACGGTTCTTCCGGTCACTCGGTCACTGGGGACGGTTCTTCCGGTCACTCGGTCACTGGGGACGGTTCTTCCGGTCACTCGGTCACTGGGGACGGTTCTTCCGGTCACTCGGTCACTGGGGACGGTTCTTCCGGTCACTCGGTCACTGGGGACGGTTCTCCCGGTCCCCTACGAGCCTCGGACAACGGGTCACGCCCATCGAGGTGACCAAGAGAACCGTCCCCGGTGACCAAGAGAACCGTCCCCGGTGACCAAGAGAACCGTCACCGGTGACCAAGAGAACCGTCCCCGGTAACCGGGAGAACCGTCCCCGGTAACCGGGAGAACCGTCACCGGTGACCGGGAGAACCGTCCCCGGTGACCGGAAGAACCGTCCCCGGTGTTCGAGGCAGACTCAACAGCGGGACCCGCACGGTGGGCTGACGGCGAGCCGAGACCGGGGCGTTCGGAACAGCCAGCCATACTGGTTCGGTGACTGCCGTCGTGACTTCCCCGCTCCCGGACGCGCAGACCCGAAGCCAGGGCGTCGCCCTGCGTCGAGGCCTGGCGATGCTCGGGATGACGCTGATCGTGCCGGGCTCGGCGCAGCTGGCCGGCGGCAACGAGAGGCTCGGACGCCTCGCGCTGCGGATCTGGTGCACCCTGATCGTCCTCGCGGTGTTGTTCGGCGTCCTCTTTCTCACCGCACGGTCATTCGCGATCGGTCTGTACGCCAACCCGGTAACCCTGCAGGTATTGCGGTGGGCGTCGCTGGTGCTCGGCATCGGCTGGGCGCTGTTGTTCGTCAATGCCTGGCGGATCGCCAACCCGCCGGCGCAGGGGCCGCGCGCCAAAGTGGTCATCCCAGGCATCGCGTTCCTGCTCGCAATCGCCGTCGGATTCAGCTCCTGGACGCTGGCCTCGGCCTTCGATGCGCAGAGCCGGCTGTTCGGCAACGTCTTCACCGGTGGCGGTAAGGCCGAGACCTCCGGCGGGCGCTACAACGTGCTGCTCCTCGGCGGCGACGCCGGCGCCGACCGCGAGGGCCTGCGTCCGGACACCATGATCGTCGCCAGCATCGACGCCAACACCGGACGGACGGTGCTGTTCAGCCTGCCCCGCAACCTGCAGTGGGCGCCGTTCCCGGACTCCTCACCGCTGAAGAAGCTGTACCCGAACGGCTATTGGTGCCGCGATCAATCGTGCCTGCTCAATGCCGTCTACACGCTCGCGACGAACCACAAGAATCTCTACCCGGGGGTGAAGAACCCGGGCGTGCAGGCCACCAAAGAAGTGATCGGCAACATTCTCGGCCTGGACATCAACTACTGGGCGCTGGTCGACCTCAAGGGTTTTCAGGCGCTGATCGATGCGGTCGGCGGGATCAACCTGGACGTTGCACGCAAGGTTCCGATCGGCGGCGGCACCAACCTCACCACCGGCAAGAAGTACCCGATCCTGGGCTACATCGGCCCCGGCAAGGATCTGCACCTCAATGGGTACAACGCGCTGTGGTTCGCCCGCTCGCGCGAGGGCTCGACCGACTACGAGCGAATGGCCCGGCAGAAGTGCGTACTGAACGCGATGGCCAAGCAACTCAATCCGCTCACCGTGGTCACCAAATTCCAGGAGATCGCCAAGGCCGGCGAGGAGATCGTGGCCACCGACCTGCCCACCTCGCAGATCGGCACCATGCTCGACCTGGCTCAGAAGGGACGCGCCCTGCCGCTGAGCAGTGTCAGCTTCGCCCCGCCGCTGATCCGGCCGGTGAAGCCCGACTTCGCCAGGATCCGGGAGATCGTGAAGACCAAGATCGCGGCCTCGGAGGCCGCCGGCGACAAGCCCGAGATGACCTCCACCTCACCCACCGCCAGCCCGTCCACTTCGTCGTCGAAGCCGTCCGGGACGCCGAAGGTGAAGACCCAGACCGACGACCTCGATCAGGTCTGCACGGTCAGCTGACCCCGCCGCCAATCGCTCCCGAACTATTGAGGGCTCGCTGAACTCAGCGAGCCCTCAATAGTTCAGGGAGCGCTGGATGCGGCGTCGACGGTCGTCAGGAGGCGGGTGATCGGCTCGCCGTCGAGTGCCGGGCTGTTCGCCGGTAACGCCCAGATCCTCCTCCGCAGCACCTCCAGGAACGCTGCGGCGTCCGCGGTGCTGTCGAAGTCGAGATCGATCAGCACGTAGCGGGGGTCGTCGACCGGACGCCGGACGACGTGCGCGCGCACCCCTGCCGAGCGCCGCAGCGCGGCGAATCCGTCGAATGCCTGCTTCCAGGTGCCGAAGTCGGTCACCGGATGCTCGATATGCAGCGTGGTCATCCCCCGATGGTGCGGCGACGGAGCCGCTGACGGCATCCCAGGTTTGTGGGGTTCTCGCCGGCCCTACGCTGAACGGCATGGCAGCAGCGGACCGCCGGTCGGCACGCGCCGCGATTGAGCGGCTCTGCGCCTCGGGGCCCGCCGACGCTCGCAGCTTCCGCGCCGCGGCGCTGACGGTGTTGCGCCGGGTGATCGACTTCGACTGGCATGTCTGGGTGTTGACCGATCCGGCCAGTGAGGTCGGCGTCGACCCGCTGGCGGCTGTCCCGGATCTCGCAGAGCTTCCCGTCCTGGTGCGGTTGAAGTACCTCACCCGGCGGAATCGCTGGACGACCCTGACCGCTGCCACGGCCCTGGCTGAGCAGCGCCACACCAGCGAGCTCTGGACGCGGATGCAGTCGCGGCACGGGGTGGCCGACATCTCCTCGGTCGTCTTCCGGGACGCCTTCGGCTGCTGGGCCTTCCTCGATCTGTGGTGCCGCGATCGCGTCCCGGACGAGGCGCTGCGGCTGCTCGCCGAGGTGACGCCGGTGTTGACCGAGGCACTGCGCCGCAGGCAGGCGGCCTACTTCGGGCAGCCGGCCCAGTTGCCGGCGGCACCGGCCGAGGCGGCGGTGCTGCTGCTCGACCCAGAGCTGCGGATCATCGGACGGACACCCACCTCCAGCGCCTGGCTGGCCGTCCTGCTGCCGCCCGGCGAGCGGACGGATCCGGTGCCGGCCGCGGCTCTCAACGTCGCGGCTCAGTTGATCGCGTCCGAGGCGGGGGTGGACGGTCATCCGGCGGTCGGACGGGTGCACCTGACCGGCGGGCTCTGGCTGACCCTGAAGGCGGCGCGGGTGGCGCCGAGCGACCTGATCGCGGTCACCATGGAGCCGAGCTCGCCGGCCGACCGGCTCGACCTGTTCGCCCGCTGCCACGGGCTCAGCCCACGTGAGCGGGAGCTGGTCGAGCTGCTGGCCCGCGGGGCGTCCACCAGACAGATCGCGAGCACCATGTTCCTGTCCGAACACACCGTGCAGGACCACCTCAAGTCGATCTTCGGCAAGACCGGAAGCCACGCGCGGCGCAGCCTGCTGTCGCGCGCCCTCGGCGTCCGGACCGAAACCGAGGTCTGATCGATGCCTGCCCGAACGGCCCGACCCACAAGCGCTCCCCAAATAGTTCGGGGTGCGGGCGGGCCGGGGAAGGGGGAAGTCGTCAGCGCAACTCGCCCGAGCCGAACACCCGGAACACCCAGTCGCCGATCGCGGTGCAGTAGGCCTTGCCCAAGTCGAAGGTCGGCGTCCGGGTCATGATGGTCAGCAGGTAGTCCCGGCCGTCGCCGGCGACGTGGCCGATCGAGTTCACCGCCCACAGCTTGTCGGTGGATTCGAACTGTACCCAGCCGTTCTTCAGTTGCACCTGCACCGAGCCGCTGCGCGGGGCGCCGACGCCCCAGGTCTGGTCGTCCTGCACCTGGCCCATCAGGCCCAACAGGTAGCTCCGCTCGGCGTCGGTGAGTGCCTTGGTGTCACCCTTGACCAGCTGTCGCAAGAACGCGCGCTGGTCGTCCGGGGTGGTCCAGGTCCAACTCCAGAAGTCCTTCTCGGGGGCGCTGCGGGTGGCCTTCAAGCCCAGGTCGGACGCCAGCGCGTCATAGCCCGGACGCCCCCCCGCCCACTTCCACAGCGCATCGGCGGAGTCGTTGTCGGAGTTCCTGATCGCCTTCTCGGCCTGCCCGGCCTGCTCCGGCGGCAGCGGCTGGGCCAACTTGTCGGCCCGGGCCTTGCGCAGCGCCATCGAGACGATCATCGGTTTCGCCATCGACGCGCTCTGGCTGGCCCAGTCGCCGCGGAAGTCCCAGCTGGCGCCGGTGCGCAGGTCCTGGACGGCGACGCCGAGCTTGTCCTGCCCGGCGGCGATCACGTTCAGCACCGCCTGCAACTGGTCGCGGACCGGTCCGGTCGGCAGCGCGGTCGGGGTCGGCACGGCCGGGCCACTGCTGCAAGCGGTAAGCACCGGTCCGGCGAGCGCGAGGCCGCCGAGCGCAAGCAGTCCGGTCCGCCGCGAGAACGGAGGCGAGAACGAGGGGGAGGAGAGTCCGGGGTTCACCGCGCCATCATTCCACGCAGCGCTCGGACGCCCGGAGCGCCGCCAGCCGCGCGTCGTCGGCCGTCCCTTCGACGACGACCGCCGACCCGCCGCCGAGCAGCGGCCCGAGGACGGCGTCCCGCAGCGTGCCCAGCGCATCGGAGGGCCGGACCAGCACCCGTCCGCCGACCGGTGGCGTCTCAGCCAGCTCGGCGTGGCTGAGCACCGTCGCGCCGTCGATCCAGGCCGGCGCGCTCGCTGCGCTGGGCAGGGTGCCGGCCAGGTCCGGCTGGCTGAGCGCCTCGGTGGTGAAATCCAGGACACCGGTCGGCAGGTTCCGCAGGCCGAGCCCGAGCGGGTGCAGCGAGCAGGCCAGGGTCGCGCCCGGCAGCACCGGCCGGGGATCGAGCGGGCCGATCACCACCAGGTCGGCGGCCGCGACGTCCACGCTGACCGCGCATTCCCGCTGCCAGGCCGCCAACGGCCAGAGCAGGGTCATCCAGTGCCCCGGACGCTCGACCGCCAGCGGCAGACCCACCAGCCCGGAGTCGGCGCCCAGGTCCTCGACCAGGTTCGCGGTCTTGGCCACCCAGTTGGCGAAGGTGGCGACGCTCAGTTCGGTGCGACCGCCGGCGTCCAGGTCGTAATGGGTGAGCAGTGGCTCGGCGCCCGCCGTCCGGGCTCGCCGCCGCAACGCCGCCAGTACCACCGGAATGTCCATCCCCGAAGGGTAGTGGCGGGGCCGATATCGTCAGGGCATGCGGTTTGCGGTGATCATGGCCGGCGGCTCCGGGACTCGGCTGTGGCCGCTGTCCCGCAAGGGCACCCCCAAGCAACTCCTCCGGATGATCGACGGCACGTCGCTGCTCCGGATCGCCTTCGAGCGGCTCGGTGACCTGGTCCCGCCCGAGCGGGTGCTGGTCTGCACCGGCGCCGCCTACGCCGACCAGGTGGCCACCGAACTGCCCGAGCTGCCGGCCGGGAACATCCTGGGCGAACCCGAGGGACGTGACTCGCTGAACGCCGTCGCCTGGCCGGCGGCGGTGATCGCCGCCCGCGACCCGGACGCGGTGATCGCCCAGGTCACCGCCGACCAGCTGATCGAACCGGTCGCGGTCTTCACCTCCACCCTGGCCGAGGCGTTCGAGGTCGCCGAATCGGACCCGGACGCCCTGGTCACCCTCGGGGTGGTGCCGACCACCGCGCACACCGGCTACGGCTACCTGCGCCGCGGTGAGTCAGTGCCCGGCTTCGACCACACCCACCGGGTGCTGGAGTTCCGGGAGAAGCCCGACCTGGTCACCGCCAGCGAGTACCTGGCCTCGGGGGAGTACTGGTGGAACGCCGGCATGTTCGTCTGGCGGGCGAGCACCTTCCTGGCGCAGCTGGCCGCGCTGCATCCGGCCAGTCATGCCTCGGTGCTCGAACTGGCCGAGTTCCCCGAGCGAATCGCCGAGATCTTCCCGACCCTGCACAAGACCTCGGTGGACTACGGGGTGATGGAGCCGGTCGCGGCCGGCGCCGGCACGGCGCACGTGGTCGCCGTTGCCCTGCCGGTGCAGTGGCGCGACGTCGGCGGCTACGCCTCGCTGGCCGAGACCCTCAGCCATGACGCCGCGGGCAATGCCCTGATCGGCTCCTCGGTGCGGCTCGACGCCGCCGACAACGTGATCATCAACACCACCGGGAAGGGTCACCTGGTCGGCGTCCTCGGCTGCTCCGGCATGGTGGTGGTGACCACCCCGTCGATCACCATGGTGACTCCGGTGGACGCGGCCGAACGGGTCCGCGAGCTGGTCGCCCTGGTCCGGGCTGAGGCGGGGGAACGCTATGTCTGACCGGGACCCGCAGGCCTCGAAGGGACGGGCGATGCTGGAGAACCTCAAGCGGATCCGGCAGCCGGTCACCTGGGCGGTGCTGGCGGTCATCTGCGCCAGCCAGTTGCTGGGGGTCACCCGGCTGGTGCTGTTGGTGGTGCAGCAGCACGAACCGGTCTTCGACGCGTTCCAGGGCATCGGCCAGTCGATCATGAGCCTGTCGCTGGTCATCGCCCTGGTCGGCCTGGTCTGCGCCTGCCTGTTCGTCCCGCCGGCGGCCGGCAACGCCGTCCGGTTGGCCAAGCTTTCGGCCTGGGCGATCGCGATCGGCACGGCGCTGCAACTGGTCAGCCTGATCATGGGCCTGGCGGCCACCGCCAACGCCTTCGGCGTGATCATGGAGATCCTCGGCGGACTGCTGGACATCGTGCTCAAAGCGGTGGCGGCCGGGGTGCTGTGGGTGCTGGTCCGCGGCGTCCGCTCCGGACGGCTCGACATGGCCCCCGCGGTCGTCGAGGTGACCGCGCCCGAGCCGGCGGAAGCGCCGCGGACGCCGCCGGTGTGGCAGCCCGAGCAGGCCAGCGGCACCGCCTGGCGCAGCGCCCGGGACGCCGCCAGCGGCGCTCGTCCGGACATCGGAGCGGTCCCCGCCGACGCCGCCGAGGAGCTGCCCACGGCCAAGCCCGAGTCGCGCTGGCGTCCGCGCAACGATCCCGACCGGTAAGGCCAGGAAATCGCGGATCAACGCATCACCGCCGGTTGAGCCCGCCGAAACCCGTTGCCAGCAAGGTCTCAACAGGCCCGACCAACGACGGCCAGCGCTTCGCTAGTCAAGCTAGACACGCCCATAGCACAGAAACCGGGTTGACTTACCTGAACAACAGGCATGTAATTTCCTCCATGTAGTTCAGCCGGGCTGCACCGGGTCGAGGAGGATTGCCATGCATGAGCTGGTGGCACTGGAGTTTGACGACGGCGACGAAGGAGCGCTCGGTTGGCAGGAGCGCGCGCTGTGTGCTCAGACCGACCCCGAGGCGTTCTTCCCCGAGAAGGGCGGGTCCACCCGCGAAGCCAAGCGGGTCTGCCTGAGCTGCGAGGTGCGCAGCGAGTGCCTCGAGTACGCGCTCAGCAAGGACGAGCGCTTCGGCATCTGGGGCGGTCTGTCCGAGCGCGAGCGGCGCAAGCTGAAAAAGCAGGCGGGCTGAACCGTCGGCGCCGACCGCTACCCTAGGTCAGCGTGATCGATCCCTGGGCGTGGTTGCACGCCGACACTGAGGAAGCGGTCACCGACCTCCGGATGCACGGGGTCAGCGCCGTGGTGCTCGCCGACGTCGCCGAAGAACTGCGGCCGCTGCTGGCCGAGCAGAGCCTGCCGCCCGCCGAACTGGTGATCTGCGACAACCTGGCCGCCGGCGTCGCCGAGGCCACCGGCGAATGGCTGTGGCTGCTTCCCCGCGTCGTTGCTCCGGCACCGGACGCGCTCGAGCGCCTGGTCCGTAGCGGGATCGAGTCCGAGCAGGTCGCGCTGGTCGGTCCGCTGATGCTGCGCTCCCAGCGGCGCGCGCGGGCGGGCCGGATCGAGTCTTGCGGCCTCACCGTGACCCCCGCCGGCCGAATGGTGCCGGCGGTCGAGGGCGGCGAACTCGACCAGGGCCAGCTGTCCACCATGTCCGTGCTCGGCGTGGATCTCTCCGCCGCGCTGGTCCGCCGCGACGCCTGGGCGAAGCTCGACGGCGCACTGACCGAGCTGCCGGACGCCCTGGCCGGCGTCGAACTCGGCCGCCGGGCGAACGCGCTCGGGTTCACCGTGGTCGCCGAGCCCGCGGCCCGGGTGTCCCGGGCGGCGCCGGGACAGGCCGACCCGGTCGAGCAACGCGCCTGGGAACTGCGGATGGCCGCTGCCGGCCGGTCGGCCTGGACCGGATCAAGACTGCTGATCGGCAGCCTGCTCGCCGCCCTGGGCTTCCTGCTCGGCAAGGACGCCGGCCGCGCCGCCGCCGAGCTGCGCGCCCTGGCGGCCTGGCTCGGCGACCGGCCGGCAGCGGCGGTGCTGCGCAGCCGTGCGGTGCGGGGCGTCACGTTCCCGGGCCTGACCCCCACCCGTCGCCGGCTCGCGGGCCAGTTCGTCGACCGTGCCGCGGGCCGTCTCGCGGAGGCCTGGGCCGACCTCGCCGACGCCGGGACGGAGACCTCGCTGGACGAACTGACCGGTGACGACTTCGCCGACCGCTCGCGGCTGCGCCGGCTCTCCCCGCTGAGCGCTGGCGCCTACCTGGTCGGCATCCTGGCCCTGATCGCCGGCTGGCGTCTGCTCGGCGACGGACGCCTGACCGGGGCCGGGCTGCTGCCCTCGCGCGAGGGGTGGACCGACCTGCTGCATGCTTGGCTGGATCCGGTCGCCGGCCACCCGAACCTGACCGGACCGCCCTGGCTGGGCAGCACCGCGCTGGCCGCACTGGTCACCTTCGGCCAGGTCGAATGGCTGGTCACCGGCGGTTTCCTGATCGCGGTGCCGCTGGCCTGGATCCTGGCCCTGAGACTGCTGCGGCACGTCGGCGTCGAGGGCCCGGCAGCGGTGATCGGGGCGCTCGGCTACGGCATCGCGCCGGTGATCGTCGGGGCGCTGGGCGGCGGCTGGCTGGGCGTGCTGACCTGGGCGGTGCTGCTGCCGCTGCTCGCCCACGCGCTCGCCGCCTGGGTGGCCGAGGGCAGCTGGCGGGCGGCCGGCGCGATCGGGCTGTGGCTGGCCTTCGCGATCGTCGAAGTGCCGCTCACCTGGGCGCTGGTGCTGCTCGCGATGGCCGTGGCCCCGGCCGTGCGGAGCTGGCGGGGCGTCGGCCAGGCGGGGCTGGTGGCGGCGTCCGGGCTGGTCGGGCTGGGTCCGACCGTGGTGGCCTGGTGGTCCTTCCCGGGTCGTTTCCTGACCGGCGCTTCGCCCACCCTCGCCACGGAGGAGCTCTCCCAGGGCTGGGAACTGTTGCTCGCCCACCCGAGCGGCATCGGGGTGGCACCGCTGTGGGTGTGCGCCGCCGTCGCCGGGGCGGCCTGGGTGGCGGCGCTGCTCGGCCTGTACCGACGGCCGCGGGCAGCCGTTCCGGGGTTCGTCGCGGCGATCCTCGGCCTCGGCCTGGCGCTGGGCCTGAGCCGGCTGGTGGTCACCGTCCC
Source organism: Micropruina sp. (assembly GCF_047602385.1). GTDB lineage: Bacteria > Actinomycetota > Actinomycetes > Propionibacteriales > Propionibacteriaceae > Micropruina. The sequence goes on along the minus strand of NZ_JASGHL010000003.1, from coordinate 411,527 downwards.
GCCGGGGACGCAGGCGCGTCCGCAGGTGTTGCCCTGGCTGGTGCTGATGCTCGGCGGGCTGATCCTGGCGGCCGGACGCGGACTGGCCGGGTTGACCGCGGGACTGCGCCGGCGGACGCTGGGCGGCTGGCACGCCGCCGTGCTGGCGCTGGCGGCGGTGGTGGTCGCAGCGGTCGGGGTGGGCGCCGGCTGGTGGGCCTGGGCCGGTACGGCAACGCTGGCAGCGGACCACGTCCGAGGTGCTGCCACCGTTCGTCCGGGTGGCGATGACTTCGCCCGCCCCGGTCCGGACGCTGGCGATCGCCCGCGAGTCCGGGGGCGTCCGGTGGGCGCTGCTGGAGGGCGACCTGCCCCGGCTCGGCGAAGACGAACGGGGCTTGGCCGGCTCGGTCGAGCCGCAGCGCGGGCTGGCGGCGTCGGTGGTGAACCGGCTGCTCTCGGGCAGCGCCGACGATCAACTGAGCGCCGATCTGGCCCGGCTGGGCGTGGGCTACCTCTGGTTGCAGGGCGGCGACGCCGGCCTGCGGACGGCGATCGGCAACGTGCCCGGGCTCGGCGTCGGGACCGGCGACGAGGGCGGTGCCACCTGGCCGGTGCCGAACGCGGCCCGCGCCACCATCGTGGCCGCCGAGATCGCGGCGACCGGCGACGGCGCGACGATTCCGGCCGGTATCGAGTCCCGCGAGCTGGTGCTGGCCGAGCCAGCGGATCCGCGCTGGTGGGCCACCGTCGACGGCCGGCCGCTCGCACCCCGGACCCTGCCCGACGGACGGCAGGCGTTCGCGCTCGGCTCCGGCGGCGGCGTCCTGCGGTTCGGGCTGCCCGGAGCGTCGCCGCTGTGGGCATGGTCGCAGCTGGCCGGCGTGGTGCTGCTGGCGATCCTCGCCTCGCCGCGGGTGCGGAGGCGACAGTGAGGGCGGGCATCGGCCGGGCCGCGGTGCCCTTGGTCGCGGCGCTGGTGGTGGCCGGCTCGGTGCTGGGGGCGTCCGGTGTGCCGGTGCAGTTTCCCGCGCCGGTGATTGCTGCCGACGACGATCGCGCGCGGCTCGCGGTGGTGTGCCCGACGGTGGCCGACCTCCCGTCCGGCATCGCCGCCTACTCACCGGGCGGCGGGGTGCAGCCGGCGCCGCTGGGCGACCCGGACAGCCCCATCGCCAGCCCCGCGGCCAGCTACGCCGACCTTGGCGCCAGCGCGCCGCTGGTGGTCAGCGCACCACGGCGTGACCCGTTCTCGGCAACCACCCGGACGGCCTCGAGCCAAGGCGCCGACCGCGGACTCTCGATGGCCTCGTGCCCGCGACCGAGCAGTTCGCAGTGGTTCGCCGGGGTCGATTCCTCGGCCGCCGGCGTCGCCGAGCTGGTGCTGCTCAACGCCGACGCCCAGGACGCCGCCGTCGACGTGGCGGTGTACGGGCCGCAGGGGCGGCTGGCCGCCCCCGGGTCGCGGGGCATCGTGGTCGCCGCGCGAAGCAGCCGGGTGGTGCCGCTGGGACCGCTGTTCATCGCCGCCCAGCCGGTCTCGCTGCAGGTCAGCACCTCCGCCGGACGGGTGGCGGCGATGGTCCGCCAGCGCGTGTTGCGCGGCGACCGCACCGCCGGCGCCGACTGGCTGCCGCCGACCACGGAGCCCGCGAGCGCGGTGGTCATCCCCGGACTGCCGTCCGGCAAGGGCCGACGCGACCTGGTCGTAGTCAACCCGGGCGAGCGGACGGCCAGTGTCGCACTCCAGGTGCTGGGTGCGGACGGCGCCAGCGCGGTCCCCGGCCTGGAGACCCTGCAGCTTCCGCCCGGCACCAGCCGGGTGGTCCCGCTCGGACGCGTGCTGGCCGAGGCGCCGGTCGGACTGCGGCTGATCTCGGAGCAGAAGGTGACCGCCGCGGTGATCGCGGACAACGGCGGCGATGCCGAGGCGTCCGACATCTCCACGCAGGTGGCGACCACGCCGCTGGCGGGACCGGGGGTCCTGGCGCTGACCCCCGGGCAGCGGACCGCGCCGGTGCTGCACCTGGCCGCCGCCGGCACCGACCCGGTCGGCGTCCGGGTGCTGGTCCGGGCGGCGCGCGGCGGCAAGACGCTGCTGGACAGGGTGGTCAACGTGCCGGGGTCCGCCGATGTCAGCGTCGCGCTGCCGGCGGCCGCCGACGTGCTGGTCACCCTGGAGCCCCGGACGGCGAGCCCGGTGCACGCCTCGGTCGCGGTCCGCGTCCCGCTCGGGAAGGTGGCCGGCGTCGCGTCGCTGGCGGTGCCGGGCGGTCTCGCGGCGGTCGAGTTGCCACCGGTCCGGCACGACCCGCGGTTAGGCTCCTGACATGCCCATGGTTCCCCAGGCTTCGATCGTCGGAATGGTCATCACCTTGCTGATCTGTGTGCTGGTGCCGTTCGGCGGACTGATCTGGCTGGGCACCCGGCGCACCGCAGGCGAACCCCGTTATCCCGGTGTGGCAAGGGCTTTCGCGGCCGGCATGCTCGCCTTTGCGGTCTCCCAGGTGCTCACCCGGATTCCGCTGATGGCATGGCTGTCGACTCAGTCCGCACCCTGGGCGCAATGGCTGATCTCGGCGCCGGTGGCCAGCTTCAGCGCGGGGCTGTTCGAGGAGACCGGGCGGCTGTTGGTGATGCTGTGGCTGCTGCGCCGGTTCCGCCGCTGGATCGACGGGGTCTCGTTCGGGCTCGGGCACGGCGGGCTCGAGGCGATCCTGCTGATCGGGCTCACCCAGCTGTCCAACCTGGGCCTGGCGCTGATGATCAACTCGGGCCAGACCGCCGCGCTCGACCAGCTGCCGGCCGCCTCGCGAGAGCGGGTGGTGACCGCGCTCACCCAGACCTCGCCGCTCGACTTCTATCTGGCCGGCGTCGAGCGGATCGCCGCCATCGGCTTGCACGCCGGGCTCAGCGTGCTGATCCTGTGGGGGATCGTCGCCGGACGCCGGGCGCTCGCCTGGGTGGTGGCTGTGGCGATCCACGGGGTCTGCAACCTGGCCGCCGTGCTACTCGCCACCTCCGGGCTGCCCGGTGCCTCACTGCTGGCCGAATGCGTCCTGCTGGTGCTGGTGGCGGCGTTCTGGGTGCTCTTCGTCTGGCGCTCCCGACCCTGGTTCCCGGTCGCGCCCGAACCGAGTCGTTGATCGAGCTGTTCGTCGATCGAGCTTGTCCGTTGCCGATCGAGACCCCGATAGCCTGAGCCACATGGCACATCGCAGGGAACGTCATGGCCGCGGCCTGCGCGGACCGCTGGCGCTGCCCAACCCGCTGACCGGCGATCCGGTGCCGCTGCGGGGGCGTCCGCAGCGGGCCGAGTACTTCACCGCCTGTGTCCGGCAGGCGGTCGGACGGGTGACGGCGTCCTGCCCGCGGGCCCTGGTCGGCATCGACGTCGGCGTCGAGGACGTGCCCACCACCGTCGGCGGCTGGAGCCGCGACCGGGTGCCGCTGGCCGCGGCGATCGGTCCGGAACCGCCGCACACCGGCCAGGTGGTGCTGTACCGGCGTCCGCTGGAGCATCGGGCCCGCACCCGCAAGGGGCTGCGCATCCTGGTCTTCCGTACCCTGGTCGAGCAGTTGCACGCGCTGACCGAGATCCCGATGGAGGAACTCGACCCTGAGGGCTGGGCCACCGACGACGACTGGGAGTAGAGGCCGCGTCCCAGCCAACCCTGCACCTGTCCTGGAGGTTCGCGCCCGGCCTCCGCGACGAACGCGGGGCTGGCGGGTAGTGTCACGCGAGTGAGATCACGGGGGTGTTCGCGAACGGGGTGCTCGACCCGCGCCGTCGCCACGCTCACGTATGTCTACGCCGACTCCACGGCGGTCCTCGGGCCCCTCGCGTTGCGTGCCGAGCCGGGCTGCTATGACCTGTGCGCGGTGCACAGCGCCAGTTTGTCGGCCCCCCGCGGCTGGGAGGTGATCCGGCTGCCCGAGGCGACCGTCGACCCCGGACCGTCCAGCGACGATCTGCTCGCCCTGGCGCACGCCGTCCGGGTCGCCGGCCTGGGCAACGAGGTCACCGTGCTCGCCGAGCCCGCGGTGAGTCGCCGCAAGGGTCACCTCGCGGTCCTCGCCGACCTGTGAGCGTCGTAGCGACCCACTAGGCTGCCGACGTGCTCAATCCGTCCATCTTCAAGGCCAACGACATTCGAGGTGTGGTCACCGGTGACCGACCCGAGTGGGACGCCGCCGGCGCCCGCGCGGTCGGCTCCGCATTCGTCGAGGTGCTGGGCCTGGCCGGCCGCGAGTTCGTCCTCGGCCGCGACATGCGAACCAGCGGGCTTGAACTGGCCGCCGCTTTCACCGAGGGGGCGCTCGCCCAGGGTGCGTCCGTGGTCGACATCGGACTGTCCAGTACCGATCAGCTCTGGTTCGCGTCCGGGTTGCTCGGCATGCCCGGGGTGCAGCTGACCGCGTCGCACAACCCGGCTGCCTACAACGGGGTGAAATTCTGCCTCGCCGAGGCCGCACCGATCGAGCCGGCGATGCTCAAGCGGATCGCCGAGCTGGCGATGGGGCCTGCACCCACCCCGGTCGCCCAGCCCGGCACCCGGCGCGAGCGGGACGTCCTGGCCGACTACGCCGCCCACTTGCACGGCCTGGTCTCGCTCGACGGCATGCGCCGGCTGACAGTGGTCTACGACGCCGGCAACGGGATGGCCGGGCACACCGCGCCGGCCGTCCTCGGGCCGCTCGACATCGAGACCATCGGGCTGTTCACCGAGCTGGACGGCTCGTTCCCGAACCATCCGCCCAATCCCCTCGACCCCGCCAACCTGGTGGACGCGCAAGCCGCCGTCCTCGAACACGGCGCTGATGTGGCGCTGGTGTTCGACGGCGACGCCGACCGCTGCTTCATCGTCGATGAGCGCGGCGAGGTGGTCAGCCCGTCGCTGGTCACCGCGCTGATCGCCCAGCAGGAGTTGAAGCGCGAGCCGGGCGGCACGATCGTGATCAACACGATCACCTCACGAGCGGTCGACCGGGTGGTCGCCGAGGCCGGCGGGAAGGTGGTGGTGTCGAAGGTGGGGCACACCTCGGTGAAGGCCGAGATGGCCAAGCACCACGCCATCTTCGGCGGCGAACATTCCGCCCACTACTACTTCCGCGACTTCTGGGGGGCCGACACCGGGATGCTGGCCGGCCTGCATGTGCTGGCGCTGCTGGGCCGCAGCGGCGGCACCATGTCCGAACTGGTGGCCGGGCTTCCCGTCTTCGCCAACTCCGGCGAGATCAACTCCACGGTGGCCGACACGGCCGGGGTGCAGGCGCGGCTCGCCGCGGCCTTCGCCGGCCGCGGCGTCCAGGACACCGACGACGGGCTCACCATCACCGGCGACGGCTGGTGGGTGAACGTCCGGGCGTCCAACACCGAACCCCTACTACGACTCAACGTCGAAGCTGCCGACCAGGCACAGCTGGTGGCGTTGCGCGACGAGGCCCTGGCCATCATCGAAGGAGACGCAGATGCCTGACCTGACCCACGACGTGCTCGAACTGCTGGTCTGCCCGGCCTGCCACAGCACCTTCACCTGGGACTACGAGGCGTCCGAACTGGTCTGCACCGGCGTCGACTGCGGCCTCGCCTACCCGCTGCGGGGCGGCATCCCGATTCTGCTGATCGACGAGGCCCGGCGGCCGTCCCGCGGCTGAACGATGCTCGACTTCGACGACTCCCGGCTGGAGAATCCGGACGTACTGGCCGCCGCGGCCCCGCTGCTGATGAACCTGGCCTCCTCGGGTGCCCGGGTGCGGCGCGAGGCTTCCCTGGCGGATGCCGCGCTGATCGAGCTGAACGACGCCGACCGGCCGCGCGCGGTGATCGCCTACGGGCCGGAGGCCCGGCTGCTGCGAGCCGTGCTCGAGCCGGTCTGCCCGGTGCCGTTCGTGGCCTGGCCCGCCCTCGGGCTGCCGGGCTGGGTCGGCCCGCTCGACATCGTGCTGCTGATCGGACGCCGCGGGCCGGAGAGCCTGGCGGTGGCCCACGAGGCGGTGCGCCGGGGTTGCCGGCTGATCGTCGCCTGCCCGGCGGACTCCCTGCTGGCCGAGCAGGCCGCTTCGCGATCCACCACCGTGCTGCCGGTGCACACCGGCGACCCGTTCGCGGCGGCGGTGCTGTGCCTGGCCGCGCTGCACCGGCTCGGACTAGGCCCCAGCATCAATCCCGACGCGATCGCGGCCGCCATGGACGCCGTCGCCGAGAGCTGTGCCGCTCGCACCGACGTGTCGGTCAACCCGGCCAAGGCGATGGCACTCGATCTCGCCGACGCGTCCCCGCTGGTGTGGGGTGGCTCGGTGCTGGCCGCCCGGGCCAGCCGGCGGATCGTCGAGGCGCTGCGGCAGGCGTCCGGACGGGTCGGGCTGGCCGCAGACTCCTCCGACCTGGTGGCCTTGCTCCAGCAGGCCGCGCCGCGCGACCCGTTCGCCGACCCGTTCGAAGAGGGCGTCCAGGAGCGGCGGCCGGGCCTGGTGCTGATCGACGACGGCATGGACGACGCGGCTGCCGCCGAGTCGCGGATCCGGCTCGAGCGGACGGCGCGCTCGGCCGACATCCGGGTCACCCACCTGGAGCATGCCGCCGATTCGGTCGTGGAACGCTATGCGACCGTGCTCCTCACCGGCCTGTTCGGGGCGGCCTACCTGCAGATCGGGCTGGGCCGGACGCCGTCCTGACCTCAGCCGCGCGGGATCTCGAAGCGCGCGACGCGTCCACGACCGGCGCCGAGATCGGCCCAGGAGCCGTCGATGTCCAAGACGGCGAGCGCACTGGTCGGGAAGTGTCGCGAGGCTTCCTCGGACAACTCCGACGGCTCGGCCAGGAACTCGATCAGCGAACTCATCGTCGGCTCGTGGCCGAGCACCATCGCGATCCCGACCGACTCGTCCAGTTCGCGCAGCAGGTCGACCACCGACTCGGCCCACGCGCCGTAGAGGGCATCGGTGAAGTCCACCCGGTCCGCGCTGGCACCGGCGAGTTCCGCGGTCTGCCAGGTTTCCCGGGTGCGTGTCGACGAGGAAGACAGCACCACCCCGATCGGATACTCGGCGAGGATCCGGCCCGCGGCGGCCGCATCTCGCAGCCCGCGCGGTGCGAGCGGCCGCCGATGGTCGGGGTCGTTGGTGCTCCACGACGATTTGGCATGGCGCATGACGATCAGCGAGTGGGTCATGGCCGGCTAGTCCTTGTCACCGGGCCGCATCGACTGCCAGATCTCCTTGCATTCGGGGCAGACCGGGAATTTGTCGGGGTTGCGGCTGGGCACCCACACCTTGCCGCACAGCGCCACCACCGGGGTGCCCATCACCATCGCCTCGGTGAGCTTGTTCTTCGGCACGTAGTGGCTGAATCGCTCGTGGTCGCCCTCGTCGATGCGCAGATCGGTGCGCTCGTCGAGAATCGTCTGCGCGCCGGGTGCCAGTTCGGTCATGGCCCACACTCTAACCGCGCCGTCCGCCGGGGTCGCGCGCCGATTCGCGAGTTATGCCGGCGGCTCGGGGCCGGGTCGGCGCTGGTCGCGCCGATACGAGCGTTATGGCGGCACTCCCAGGCCCGCATTACGCGCAGACTTCCGCGTCCCGGTTCGAAATCGCGGGAGGGCCGGATCATTACGCGCGTTTCTCGGCGGCGGCGTCGACCGCCGGCTGGCGCGCTTGGGCGGCCGGCATCAGCCGTGGTGGGATGGAACGGTGGAGGCGCTCGCGGTGGTCGGCGGTCGGCTGGCGACCGGCCTGCGCGATGTCACCGCCGATCTCGCCGCGCTGGACTCGTCCGGTTTCTGGGCGGTGGTGCTGCCCGTTCGAGGGCGAGCCGGTCTGCGCCCGGTTCGACAACGTCCGGCCGGCGACGCCTTGGCGCGGGCGGCCCTGGCAGGGCCCGCCCCGCGACGCCTGGACCTCCTCCATCGACGAGGCCGGCTTCACCGAGGGAGTCACCAAGATCCGGCGGACTATCGCCGCCGGCGGCGTCTACCAGGTGAACCTGACCCGGCGGCTGAGCGCGCCGCTGCCGTCCGGCTGGTCGATCGCCGCGCTGGGTGCGGCGCTGGCCAACGGCAACCCGGCACCGTTCAGCGCAGTCGTCCAGCTTCCGGAGCAGGGGGTGCACGTCGCGTCCGCCTCCCCGGAGTTGTTCCTCGGGCGGCGCGGTGACATGGTCTGGTCATCGCCGATCAAGGGCACCGCGGCCAGCGCGGACGGCTTCCTGGCCAAGGATGCCGCCGAGAATGTGATGATCGTCGACCTGGTCCGCAACGACCTGGGCCGGGTCTGCCTGACCGGCTCGGTGGAAACGCCGGCGCTGCTCGGCGTCGAGCAGCACCCCGGCCTGTTCCATCTGGTCTCCACCGTCCGCGGACGCCTCCGGCCGGACGCCGGCTGGGCCGAGCTGGTCGCCGCCACCTTCCCGCCCGGCTCGGTGACCGGCGCGCCCAAGCTGGCGGCCGTGGAGGTGATTCGCAGCTTGGAGCCGGTGCCGCGTGGCGTCTACTGCGGTGCCGTCGGCTGGGTGGACGCCGATCGTGCCGAGGGCGAGCTGAACGTGGCGATCCGCACCTTCTGGGCCGCCGAGGGCTCCCTCCATCTCGGCACCGGTGGTGGGATCACCTGGGACTCCGACCCGGCCGGTGAATGGGCCGAGACCGAGCTGAAAGCGGCCAACCTGCTCGCCGTGGTGTCCGGCGGACCGGCGCGTACTGGCCGGGGGGCTGGTCCGGCATCGTAGACTCCGAGCCGTGCAGAGGGTGGTGCCGTGAGCGGGAACGCCGATCGCCGATGGCTCACGATCGGGCTGATGATGTGCGTGATGGCCATCTCGTTCGAGTCCTACGCCGTCCTGACCGCCATGCCGGCCGCCGCTCGCGACCTCGGCAACCTCGGGCTGTACGCCTGGACCTTCACCGCCTTCGTCATCGCGATGACCTTCAGCATCGTCGCCTCCGGCCAGTTCAGCGACCGGTACGGCCCGATCCAGCCGATGATGTGGGGCTTCGGCATCTTCGCCTTCGGGCTGGTGGTGGCCGCCCTGGCACCGGCGATGTGGGTGCTGCTGGTGGCACGGTTCACCCAGGGCCTGGGTGCCGGCACCATGAACGTCGCGGTGATGGTGCTGATCGCCCGGGCCTACGACGAGGCCGCCCGGGCCAAGCTGATGATGTGGTTCTCGGCCTGCTGGATGCTGCCCGCCTTCGTCGGGCCGCCGCTGGCCGGCTGGATCGTCCAGGTCAGCTCCTGGCACTTCGTGTTCTGGTCGGTGCTGCCGTTCATGGCGGTCGGCGGCGTCCTGGTGCTGCGTCCGCTGCGGCATATCGAACTGGCTCCCGAGGAGCCGCATGAGCTGAAGAAGCGGCTGATGGTGCTGGCCGCCGCGGTCGCCGCCGGCCTGGCGTTGATTCAGTGGGCGGGCCAGGAGCTCGACCTGTGGTCGGCGCTGTGGGCGGCCGTCGGGCTCGCCGCGGTGGTCTTCGGGCTGCCGCCGCTGCTGCCCAAGACCATCGACTGGACCGGACGCGGGATCTCCGGCGTGGTCGGTGCCCGGCTGTTCAGTGCCGGTGCCTTCTTCGGCGCCCAGTCGTTCCTGCCGCTGATGCTGACCGAATCCCGCGAACTTGCGGCGGTGATGACCGGCGTGACGTTGACGATCGGCTCGGTCGGCTGGATGGCCGGCGCGCTGCTGCAGTCGCAGAGCTGGCTGTCCTGGCGGCGCGACCAGATGATCCTGGTCGGCGTCGCGGCGATCGCGCTGGGGGTCGCGGTGCTGGCGGTGGCTGCCTACTTCCCGCAGTCCTGGCTCGGCCTGGTGATGATCGCCTGGATCATCGCCGGCTTCGGCATGGGCCTGCAGAACCCGAGCACCTCGCTGGCCGTCATGCAGCTCTCCGACGACGCCGAACTGGGCCGCAACACGTCCTCGCTGCAGGTCGGCGAATCGCTGGGCAGCAGCCTGTTCACCGGCCTGGCCGGCGCCTGGTTCGCGCACTTCCACCTGACCGCCGAACTGCCGTTCACCTTCGGCGGGCTGATGGTGATGATGGTCGTGGTCGGGCTGATCGCGGTGCTGATGGCATACCGGATCGGCCCGGTCGCCAACGGTGCCGCCGAGGACTAGCGTCCGCGATGGACTCCGCCATGGACGAGGTCGACCGGATCATCGCGGCTTGGCGGGCCGAGGCCCCCGAGTTGGACACCGAGCCGCTGGCGGTGCTGTCCAGGGTCAGCCGCCTGGCCCGGCATCTGGACCTGGCCCGGAAACGCTGCTTCGGCGCGCACGGGCTGGAGGTGTGGGAGTTCGACGTGCTGGCCGCGCTGCGCCGCGAAGGACCGCCCTATGAGCTGTCCCCGGGTGACCTGATCCAGCAGACGTTGTCCGCCAGCGGCACGATGACCAACCGGATCGACCGGCTCGCCGAGCGGGGCCTGGTCGAGCGGCTGGCGAACCCGGCGGACCGGCGCGGCGTCCGCGTCCGGCTGAGTGCCGAGGGTGCCCGGATGGTCGGCGCGGCGATGGTGGATCTGGTCGCCGTCGAGCGCGACATCCTGGCACCGCTGAGCCCGTCCACCAAGCGCCAACTGGCTTCGTCGCTGCGGACTCTGCTGGCCGACTTCGAGGCCCCCGGGACGGACTGACCGGCGTCTTCGCGGCCGAGCGTTTCCAGCGCGGGGCGGCGTCAGCCCGGTTGGCGGACGCAGCACTAGGGTGGTTGCCGTTCACCGACCCACAAGGAATCCAAACGATGGCCCTGTCGAACCCGTACCTCGCCGAACTGGCTGCCGAGTTCGGCATCGCCACGGAGTTCTGGGACTGGAAGGGCCGGCTCACCGAGATCTCCGACGAGACCGTGATCGCCGTCCTGGCCGGCATGGAGATCGACGCCAGCTCGGCCGAAGCCGCCGCCGCGGCGGTCGCCGAACGCCGGCTGCGGCCGTGGCGGCGGGCACTGCCACCCTGCACCGTGATGCAGCAGGGCGCGCCGCATGAGGTCAAGGTGCACGTCCCCGACGGCGCCTGGGTGGACGTCTGGGTCCGGCTCGAGGACGGCGGCAGCCGCGACCTGCGGCAGCTGCCGAACGACGAGCCGTCCCGGTTGGTCGACGGCAAGCAGATGGGGGAGGCCAGCTTCGAGGTGCCCGGCGACCTGCCACCCGGGTACCACCGGATCGGCTGCCGCACCGCCGAATGGACGGCCGAGGCCAGCCTGATCGTCTCGCCGCCCTTCCTCGGGTTCCCGGCGAGCATGGGGGGCAAGCGGGTCTGGGGCTACGCCACCCAGCTGTACAGCGTGCGGTCGGAGGGGTCCTGGGGGATCGGCGATCTGGCCGACCTGTCCGACCTGGCGATCTGGTCGGCGACCCAGCAATTCGCCTCCTACGTGCTGGTGAACCCGCTGCACGCGGCGCAGCCGATGACCCCGCTGGAGCCGTCGCCCTATCTGCCCACCTCACGACGCTACGTGAACCCGATCTACATCCGGCCGGAGGCGATCGCCGAGTACGCCGACCTGGACGAGCGGCAGCGGGCCAGGGTCGTCCAGCTGCGCGGCAAGCTTGCCAAGAAGCTGGTCAACGAGCCGCTGATCAAGCGGGACGAGGTGTGGGCGGCCAAGTTGAAGGCGCTCCGGGTGATCTTCGACGCCGGGCTGAAGCCGACCCGGCTGATGAGCCTGAACGATTTCGTCCGCAAGGAGGGACGTCCGCTCTCCCAGTTCGCCACCTGGTGCGCGCTGGTCAACGTCTACGGGATGAACTGGCGGGAATGGCCGGTCGAGCTGCGCCGTCCGTCCTCTCCGGAGGTAGCGGCGTTCGCGGTGGCGCACGTCAGCGACATCGTCTTCTACTCCTGGCTGCAGTGGGTCGCCGACGACCAGTTGCGGGACGCCCAGTCGGCCGCAAAGGCGTCCGGGATGCGGGTCGGGATCATGAACGACCTGGCCGTCGGCGTCAGCGGGCACAGTGCCGAGGCCTGGATGCTGGGCGATACCTTCGCCCGCGGTGTCTCGGTCGGCGCGCCGCCGGACCACTTCAACCAGACCGGGCAGGACTGGGGCCAGGCGCCCTGGCGTCCGGACCGGCTGGCCGAGCTCAGCTACGCGCCGTTCCGGAACATGGTGGCCGGCATCCTGCGGCACTCCGGCGGCATCCGGGTCGACCACATCATGGGGCTGTTCCGGCTCTGGTGGGTGCCGCAGGGGATGGGTCCCACCCATGGCACCTACGTCCGCTACAACCATGAGGCGATGGTCGGCATCCTGGTGCTCGAGGCGCAGCGGGCCGGAGCGGTGGTGGTCGGCGAAGATCTGGGCGTCGTCGAGCCGTGGGTTCGGGTCTACCTGCGCGAGCGCGGCATCCTGGGCACTTCGATCGCCTGGTTCGAGCGCGGCGACGACGGCCAGATCCTGCCGCCGGAGTCGTGGCGCGAGTACTGCATGGCCTCGGTGACCACCCACGACCTGCCGCCGACCGCCGGCTACCTTGACGCCGCGCACGTCAAGCTGCAGCACTCGCTCGGCCTGCTCACCGAGGACCTGGACGTCGAACTGGCCGGCGCCGAACGGGAACGCGAGGACTGGCTGCGGGTGCTGCGCGAGCGCGGCCTGCTGACCGGGGACGCCCCCAGCACCGAGGACATCGTGCTGGCGATGCACCGGTTCCTGGTCGCCACGCCGGCCCGGATGCTGTGCGCGGCGCTGCCCGACGCGGTCGGCGACCACCGCACCCAGAACCAGCCCGGCACTGTCGACGAGTACCCGAACTGGCGGGTGCCGTTGTCCGGACCGGACGGCGAGCCGATGAGCCTCGAGGACGTCTTCCACTCCGAGCACGCGCTACGGCTGTCGGCGGTGATGAACGGCTTCGTCGTCCCGCCCACCGCGCACCGTTCCACGTCCGAGTTCATCATCGGCCACGACTGACCCTCGGGGACGGTTCTCCCGGTCACTGGGGACGGTTCTTCTGGTCACTGGGGACGGTTCTTCTGGTCACTGGGGACGGTTCCCTTGGTCACTGGGGACGGTTCTTTTGGTCACCGGGGACGGTTCCCTTGGTCACTGGGGACGGTTCTTTTGGTCACCGGCAACCGTCCCCGCAGCGTGGTCGCCGAGTTTGTGAGGATCCGGCTGGCTTCGCCCCGCTCAGATCGCGGGCTGCTGCCCAAGTCAAGGCCGAACCGGTGCGCGTGCTGACTGCTCCGCAACCACCCGCCGGACGAATTCGGTGAAGTCCGTCGGCGCCCGGCCGAGCAGCCGGGTGGTGACGGCCAGGTCCTTTGGCAAGGTAGGCCATTCGAGCGTCCGGAGCTTGCGCATCGACGAGCGGAAGTCCTCGGCGCGGTAGCCAGAGACGTGCCGATCGATCGCGGCGTCCAGGGCCGTGTCGTCGTCGCCGAGGTAACGGACCGGGTGGCCCAGCGCCTCCGCCCACACCCGTGCGCACTCCGGGCCGGTCAGCGAACGTGGGCCGACCACCGGATAACTGCCGGACGGGAACGTCGGGTCGAGCAGGATGCTCGCCGCGATGTCGCCAAGATCCCGCAGGTCGGCCCGGTTCAGGCCCTTCGGGCTGCACGGGTGCGCGAATACGCCGTCCCGGATGGTCGGCAGCATCAACTGGTCGTTCTGCATGAAGTTGCTCACCGCGAGAATGACGGGGTTGGCGGCCGACCGCTCGATCATCGCGCCGATGGCTATCTTGCCGCGGTAGCGGGGCAGCAGCAGGCCGAACAGGGTCCGGTTGAACCAGCCGGCGACGGGGTTCTCCGCCAGCACATGGACGCCGGCAAAGACCAGCCGGGCACCCTCGGCCTCGCAGGCGTCGATCACGCCCCGGGTGAGGGCCACCTCGTCGGACTCGTGCGGCGAGATGTGGAACACGACGTCCACCCCGGCGATGGCGGCGCGCAGGCTGGCCGGGTCGCGCAGGTCGCCGATCCGGACGTCCAGGCCGTCGCGGCCGGCCAGCTTGCCGGGGTCGCGGACCATCACCCGGGCGGGTGCGCCGCGCCTGGCAAGGGCCGCCAGTACCTCGCGTCCCATCAGGCCGGTGCCGCCGAGGACGAGGACGGTACGGGTGGACGAAGAGTTGGCTGCGAACACGGGATCTGCTCCTTGCTGGTTGTCTGCGCTGTCAGAGCAACGATCAACCAGTTGGCTTGGCGCCGACTTGGCCGCCGCTTGGACGTGGCACCCGAGCCATCGGTTCGGCACAGCCCCGATCACCATGATCCGCTCCGCCGTCACCTCAGCGCCGGAGACTGGCCGCTGGCCGGTGTAGACGGTATCCGGGAGAACCGTCCCCGGTGATCGGGGGAACCGTCCCCGGTGTCCGAGGGAACCGTTCCTGGTGACCAAGAGAACCGTCCCTGGTGACCAAAAGAACCGTCCCCGGTGACCAAGAGAACCGTCCCCGGGGTCACTGGTCGGGGGTCATCACCTCGACCCGGTTGCCGAAGGCGTCCCAGCAGTGAAAGCGCTGATAGCCGGCGAATGTCGTCCGCTGGTCCCAGCTGAGTTCGAAGCCGCTGGACGCGATCCGCTGGCCGAGGGCTTCCAGCTCGGCCACCGAGTTGACCAGGATCGCCGGGTGGGCGAGCCGGGCCGGGACGAAATGCTCGTCGGCCAGGACGTGGACCTCGAGGGTGATCGCTCCCAACTCGTCGAAGGCCCGGAACCACCGCACCGGACGCCCGGCCAGCTCCGGCGGGGGAGTCACTTCGGTCAGCCCAACCGCGTCCCGCCAGAACGCCCGGGCGCCGTCGTCACCGCCCGTCGGCATGATCACCTGGACGTGATGAAGCTTCATCGTTCCCTCCTCGGGTCGGCACCCATTGTGGACCGAGGGGACGGTTCTTCCGTTCCGCTGAACGCTCGGCGAGGGCGCTCCGACACCCGACGCGGACCGGTAGGAGCCGTCCCCGCGGTCCACCTCACCCCGCGACACGCCGAAACCGGACGCCGGAGCACCCAGGATTTGAAGCCGTACGGCGGGCTGTGACAGAATCGTCAGGTTGCTCCGCGGCGGTATGCCGTGGCGCCCCCAGGCGGATGAGTCGTCAGCCGGGCCCTACCACGAACGTAATTGCGATCGTGTGCGGCCCTGAACGGTCCGACACGCCCGACCGCGGGGGTCGGAGCAGCAGTATCCGACGAGAAGAAGGAATATCAGTGGCGGGACAGAAGATCCGGATCCGACTCCGGGCCTACGACCACGAGGTCATTGACTCCTCGGCGAAGAAGATCGTCGACACCGTGACCCGTACCGGCGCCAAGGTGGCGGGCCCCGTGCCGTTGCCCACCGAGAAGAACGTGTTCTGTGTGATCCGTTCTCCGCACAAGTACAAGGACAGCCGCGAGCACTTCGAGATGCGCACGCACAAGCGGCTGATCGACATTCTCGATCCCACGCCGAAGACGGTCGACTCGCTGATGCGGCTCGACCTTCCGGCCGGTGTCGATATCGAGATCAAGCTCCCCTGAGGTCGCCGAACATGTCTAACGAACGCAAATTGAAGGGCCTGCTGGGCACCAAGCTCGGCATGACCCAGACCTGGGACGCCAACAACAAGGTCGTCCCGGTCACCGTGATCCAGGCCGGGCCGTGCGTCGTCACGCAGGTCCGTTCCCCCGAGAAGGACGGCTACTCCGCCGTCCAGCTGGCCTTCGGCGCCGTCAAGCCGACCAAGGTCACCAAGCCCGCCGCCGGCCATTTCGACGCTGCCGGGGTCACCCCGCGCAAGCACCTGGTCGAGCTGCGCACCGCCGACGCCGCCGAGTACACCCTGGGCCAGGAGCTGACCGCCGAGGTCTTCAGCGCCGCCGAGGTGGTCGACGTGACCGGCGTCAGCAAGGGCAAGGGCACCGCCGGCGTGATGAAGCGGCACGGCTTCCACGGCCTGCGCGCCTCGCACGGTGTGCACCGCAAGCACCGCTCGCCGGGCTCCATCGGTGGCTCCTCCACCCCCTCGAAGGTCTTCAAGGGCATGCGGATGGCCGGCCGGATGGGTGTCGAGAAGGTCACCGTCCAGAACCTCACGATCCATGCCGTGGACGCCGAGCGCGGGCTGATCCTGGTCAAGGGCTCCGTGCCCGGCCCCAAGGGTTCGCTCGTCGTGGTGCGCACGGCCGCCAAGAAGGGTGCTGCCGAATGAGCGAGAAGCAGACCGTCCAGGTGCTGGGCTCGAAGGCCACGGCCGACCTGCCGGGTGACTACTTCGACGTCCAGACCAATGTGCCGCTGATCCACCAGGTCGTGGTGGCCCAGCAGGCCGCCGCCCGCCAGGGCACGCACGCGACCAAGACCCGCGGTGACGTCGCCGGTGGCGGCGCCAAGCCGTGGCGGCAGAAGGGCACCGGACGTGCCCGCCAGGGTTCCCGCCGGGCCCCGCAGTGGACCGGTGGCGGCATCGTGCACGGCCCGCAACCGCGCGACTACAGCCAGCGCACGCCCAAGAAGATGATCGTGGCCGCCCTGCGCGGTTCGCTGTCCGACCGGGCCCGCAGCGGCAACCTGCACGTGGTCGAGTCGATCGTGGCCGGCGACACGCCCTCCACCAAGGCGGCGCTGCAGGCGCTGGCCGAGGTGGCCGGCAGCAAGATCCTGGTCGTGCTGAGCCGCGACGAGGACGTGGCCTGGCTGAGCCTGCGCAACGTCGCCAGCGTGCACGCGCTGGCCGTCGACCAGCTGAACGCCTACGACGTGCTGAACAGCGACGACGTGGTGTTCACCACCGCCGCGCTGGCCGCCTTCACCGGCGCCGAGCCGGCCGAGGAGACCGAGACCACCGAGGAGGGGTCGAAGTGAGCGACCACAAGATCCGCGACCACCGGGACATCCTGCTCGCGCCGGTCGTTTCCGAGAAGAGCTACGGGCTGCTGGACGAGAACAAGTACACGTTCCTGGTCGCGCCCGCCGCCAACAAGACCGAGATCAAGATCGCCGTCGAGGCCGTCTTCGACGTCAAGGTCACGAACGTGAACACCATCAACCGCCAGGGCAAGAAGCGCCGCACGCGGGCCGGCACGGGCAAGCGTCCCGACACCAAGCGGGCCATCGTGACCGTCGCCGACGGCCAGCGGATCGACATCTTCGGCTCGGCCGGCGTCTGAGCGAAGAGGAGACCTAGACATGGCTATTCGCAAGTACAAGCCGACCACCCCGGGCCGTCGTGGCTCGAGCGTGTCCGACTTCTCCGAAGTCACCCGCTCGACGCCCGAGAAGTCCCTGGTGGTGCCGAAGCCGAAGACCGGCGGCCGGAACAACTCCGGCCGGATCACCACCCGGCACATCGGCGGCGGCCACAAGCAGGCCTACCGGCTGATCGACTTCAGGCGCTACGACAAGGACGGGGTTCCGGCCAAGGTCGCGCACATCGAGTACGACCCGAACCGCACCGCCCGGATCGCGCTGCTGCACTACGCCGACGGCGAGAAGCGCTACATCATCGCGCCGAACGGCCTCAAGCAGGGTGCGCCGGTCGAGGCCGGTGAGGGCGCCGACATCAAGCCCGGCAACAACCTGCCGCTGCGCAACATCCCGGTCGGCACCACCGTGCACGCCGTCGAGCTCCGCCCCGGTGGCGGCGCCAAGATGGGCCGCTCGGCCGGTGCCCGCATCCAGCTGGTCGCCCGCGAGGGCAGGTACGCCACCCTGCGGCTGCCCTCGGGCGAGATGCGCATGGTGGACGTCCGCTGCCGGGCGACGGTCGGCGAGGTCGGCAACGCCGAGCAGTCGAACATCAACTGGGGCAAGGCCGGCCGCAACCGCTGGAAGGGCATCCGCCCGACCGTCCGCGGTGTGGTCATGAACCCGATCGACCACCCGCACGGTGGTGGCGAGGGTCGCACCTCCGGTGGCCGTCACCCGGTCAGCCCGTGGGGCAAGCCCGAGGGTCGCACCCGGGACAAGAACAAGGCGAGTTCTCGCCTGATCATCCGTCGCCGCAAGTCCGGCAAGAAGCGCTGATTGGAACAGGTGAGCTAACAAAATGCCACGCAGCCTGAAGAAGGGTCCCTTCGTCGACGACCACCTCGCCAAGAAGGTGGACGCGCAGAACGCCAAGGGCACCAAGCAGGTGATCAAGACCTGGTCCCGCCGGTCGATGATCATCCCCGACATGATCGGGCACACCATCGCCGTGCACGACGGCCGCAAGCACGTCCCGGTCTTCGTCACCGAGTCGATGATCGGCCACAAGCTGGGCGAGTTCGCCCCCACCCGCACCTACCGCGGGCACATCAAGGAAGACAAGAAGTCCCGCCGCCGCTGAGCGAGCGAGAAAAGGATAAAGAGATGAGCAACAAGGAGAACCGGCCCAGTCGGCGTTCCCGCCTGCTCGGCGATCGTCCTGGCTCGTACGCCATCGCGCGTGGAGTCCGGATGTCGCCGACCAAGGTGCGCCGGGTGGTCGACCTGGTCCGCGGGATGCCCGTGACCGAGGCCCTGACGGTGCTGAAGTTCGCCCCGCAGGCCGCGTCCGAGCCGGTCTACAAGGTGGTGGCGTCCGCCTCGGCGAACGCCGCCGAGACCGAGGACCTGCGCGTCGAGGAGCTGTACATCAGCGCGGCCTTCGTGGACGAGGGCATGACCCTGCGCCGGATCCGGCCGCGGGCCAAGGGTTCGGCCAGCCGGATCCTGAAGCGGGGCAGCCACATCACCGTCGTCGTCGAACCGAAGGAGGCCTGAGCATGGGTCAGAAGATCAACCCGAACGGCTTCCGGCTCGGCATCACCACCGACCACAAGACCCGGTGGTACGCCGACAAGGGCTACGCCGAGCACGTCGCTGAGGATGTGAAGATCCGCGCCTACCTGCACAAGACGCTGGAGCGGGCCGGGATCTCCTCGGTCGAGATCGAGCGCCGCAGCGAGCGGGTGACCATCTTCCTCTACGCCGCGCGTCCGGGCATCGTGATCGGCCGCAACGGCGCCGAGGCGGAGCGGGTCCGCAGCGAGCTGGAGAAGATCACCGGCAAGCAGGTGCAGCTGAACATCCTCGAGGTGAAGAACCCCGAGACCGACGCCCAGCTGGTCGCCCAGGGCATCGCCGAGCAGCTCAGCGCCCGGGTGGCGTTCCGCCGCGCGATGCGCAAGGCCCAGCAGACCGCGATGCGCTCCGGTGCCACCGGCATCAAGATCAAGTGCTCCGGACGTCTGGGCGGCGCCGAGATGAGCCGGTCGGAGTTCTACCGCGAGGGACGCGTGCCGCTGCACACCCTGCGCGCCGACATCGACTACGGCTTCTTCGAGGCCAAGACCACCTTCGGCCGGATCGGCGTGAAGGTGTGGATCTACAAGGGTGACCTGTCGGGCAACCGCGCCGAGCGCGCCGCCCAGCGGGCCGCCCGGGCCACCTCCGGTGGTCAGCGCCGTCCCGGCCGTGGGCCGCGCCGCGACGACCGGGGCGGCCGTGACAACCGTCCCGAGCGTGGTGGACGCCGCCGCGCCGAGGCTGCCGAGGCCCCCGCGGCCGAGGCGGTCACCGAGAATGCAGGAGCCTGAGCATGTTGATTCCCCGTAGGGTCAAGCACCGCAAGCAGCACCATCCCAAGCGGGACGGCGCCGCCAAGGGCGGTACCAAGCTGGCGTTCGGCGATTACGGCATCCAGGCCTTGGAGTCCTCGTACCTGACCAACCGGCAGATCGAGAGCGCCCGTATCGCCATGACGCGGCACATCAAGCGTGGCGGAAAGGTGTGGATCAACGTCTACCCCGACCGTCCGCTGACCAAGAAGCCGGCCGAGACCCGGATGGGTTCCGGCAAGGGTTCTCCGGAATGGTGGGTGGCCAACATCAAGCCGGGCCGGGTGCTCTTCGAGCTGTCCGGCGTGGCCGAGGACACCGCCCGCGAGGCAATGCGCCTGGCGATCCACAAGCTGCCGTTCAAGGCACGGTTCATCAAGCGGGAAGCAGGTGAGATCTGATGGCGAAGACGTCTACCGCGTCCGACCTGCGCGGCCTCAGCCGCGACGAGCTCAACGCCAAGGTCAAGGAGTTCAAGGAGGAGTTGTTCAACCTCCGGTTCGCCGCCGCCACCGGTCAGCTCGAGTCGCACGGACGGCTCCGCGAGGTCCGCAAGGACATCGCGCGGGTCTACACCGTGCTGCAGGAGCGCAACCTCGGCATCGTTCCCGATCCCGATCAGGACAAGTGAGAGCAATGAGTGAGAGCAAGCGCGCGGAGTCAAATCGATTGGCAGCCCGCAAGGTCCGTGAGGGCGTCGTGGTGTCCGACAAGATGGACAAGACCGTCGTGGTCGCCATCGAGCAGCGGGTCAAGCATCCGCTGTACGGCAAGGTGATGACCAAGACCGAGCGGCTGAAGGCGCACGACGAGGCGAACGACGCCGGCGTCGGCGACCGCGTCCGGGTGATGGAGACTCGTCCGACCTCAGCGACCAAGCGCTGGCGTCTGATCGAGATCCTCGAGAAGGCCAAGTGAGGCAGAGATGATCCAGCAGGAGACGCGGCTGAAGGTCGCGGACAACACCGGTGCGAAGGAACTCCTCTGCATCCGGGTGCTCGGTGGCTCCAAGCGTCGCTACGCGGGCCTGGGCGACAAGATCGTCGCCACGGTCAAGGACGCCATCCCGGGCGGAAACGTGAAGAAGGGCGAGGTGGTCAAGGCCGTCATCGTCCGCACGGTGAAGGAGACCCGTCGTCCCGACGGCTCCTACATCAAATTCGATGAGAATGCCGCCGTGATCCTGAAGGGTGACGGGGAGCCGCGTGGCACCCGCATCTTCGGTCCGGTCGGCCGCGAGCTGCGGGAGAAGCGCTACATGCGCATCATCTCGCTGGCACCGGAGGTGCTGTGACATGGCGAACTCGTTGCATGTGAAGAAGGGTGACCGGGTCAAGGTCATCGCCGGCAAGGACAAGGGCCTGGTCGGCGACATCATCGAGGTGCTGCCCGAGCAGGGCCGGGTGGTCGTCGAGGGTGTGAACGTGGTCAAGAAGCACACCCCGGACCGCTCCGCCCAGGGCGGCAAGGACAAGGGTGGGATCATCACCACCGAGGCCCCCATCGACGCCTCCAACGTGCAGTTGGTGGTCAAGGTGGACGGCTCCGAGGTCGTGACCCGCGTCGGCTACGAGCGTCGCGAGGTGACCAAGCGGCGTCCGGACGGCACCGAATACTCCGCTCACCGGAGCGTCCGGATCGCCCGCAAGACCGGGAAGGAAATCTGATGACCGCCAGCACCGCAGAGAAGACTCTGCCGAGGCTGAAGCAGAAGTACCGCGCAGAGATCGCGCCGGCGCTGCACTCCGAGTTCGGCTACGCCAACGTGATGCAGATCCCCGGCCTGACCAAGATCGTGGTCAACATGGGTGTCGGCGACGCCGCGCGTGACTCCAAGGTGATCGACGGGGCCGTCCGCGACCTCACCCAGATCACCGGCCAGAAGCCGTCGGTGACCAAGGCCCGCAAGTCGATCGCGCAGTTCAAGCTGCGCGAGGGCATGCCGATCGGCTGCCACGTCACCCTGCGCGGCGACCGGATGTGGGAGTTCGCTGACCGGCTGCTCAGCCTGGCGCTGCCCCGGATCCGCGACTTCCGCGGGCTGTCCGCCCGGCAGTTCGACGGCAAGGGCAACTACACCTTCGGTCTGACCGAGCAGGTCATGTTCCACGAGATCGACCAGGACCGGATCGACCGCGTGCGCGGCATGGACATCACTTTCGTCACCACGGCGACCAACGACGACGAGGGCCGGGCGCTGCTGAAGCAGCTGGGCTTCCCGTTCAAGGCGCCGGAGAACGACCCGAAGAAGGCCGTCGCCAAGAAGCGGCGTCCCCAGGGTGCTTCGAAGAGCGCCCAGAAGAAGTCCCTGAAGAGGAAGTGACGTAGATGGCCAAGACAGCGCTGAAGGTCAAGCAGGCCCGCAAGCCGAAGTTCGGCGTCCGCGCCTACACCCGGTGCAGCAAGTGCGGCCGGCCCAAGGCGGTCTACCGCAAGTTCGGCCTGTGCCGGGTCTGCCTGCGCGACCTGGCCCACGCCGGCCAGCTGCCCGGGGTGACCAAGTCCAGCTGGTGACAATCGCCGGTCGAGCTTGTCGAGACCGCACGTTGGTCGAGCTTGTCGAGACCCCGGGTCCGTCCGGACCCACTGACCGTTAAACCCGAACAGGTCAGGCGCCTGGGATACGGCGACCTGAAACCGTCCGAGAAAGAAGAAACAAGTCATGACCATGACTGATCCGATCGCAGACATGCTCACGCGTCTGCGCAACGCCAATCAGGCGTACCACGACTCGACGTCGATGCCGCACAGCAAGATCAAGGTCGGCATCGCCGAAATCCTGCAGGCTCAGGGCTACATCAGTGGCTTCGAGGTGAAGGAGCCGGCGGCCGGCGAGGTCGGCAAGACGCTGACCGTCACCTTGAAGTACGGCTCGAACCGGGAGCGCTCGATCGCCGGCGTCCGCCGGATCAGCAAGCCCGGCCTGCGGGTGTACGCGAAGTCCACCGGCCTGCCGAAGGTGCTGGGCGGCCTGGGGATCGCGATCATCTCGACGTCGGCGGGCCTGCTCACCGATTCCGAGGCCAATGCCAAGTCCGTCGGCGGCGAAGTGCTCGCCTACGTCTGGTGAGAGAGGAGTACTGACATGTCGCGAATTGGCAGGCTCCCGATCGCCGTCCCGGCGGGCGTGGAGGTGAAACTGGACGGCCAGCTGGTCGAGGTGAAGGGCCCCAAGGGCGCCCTCAGCCACAGCGTGGCCCAGCCGATCAAGGTCGGCCGCAACGAGGCCGGCGAGATCGAGGTGACGCGTCCGGACGACGAGCGGCTGAGCCGCTCACTGCACGGGCTCACCCGAACCCTGGTCTCCAACATGGTGACCGGAGTGACCACCGGTTACGAGAAGAAGCTCGAGATCGTCGGCGTCGGCTACCGGGTGATCGCCAAGGGCCCGACCCAGCTCGAGTTCAACCTCGGCTTCAGCCACCCGGTGGTGGTGAACGCCCCCGAGGGGATCACCTTCTCGGTCGAGAGGCCGACCGCGTTCACCGTGTACGGCATCGACAAGCAGGCCGTCGGCGAGGTTGCGGCGAACATCCGCAAGATCCGCAAGCCGGAGCCCTACAAGGGCAAGGGCGTGCGCTACGCCGGCGAGCGGGTTCGCCGCAAGGTTGGAAAGGCTGGTAAGTGATGGCTATTCTCGCTGTCGAACAACAAGGCGACGGCCGACCGGGTCGCGGCGCGGCTGCGCCGTCAGGTCCGGGGCCGGAAGAAGATCGCCGGCAGCCCGGAGCGTCCGCGGCTGGTCGTCACCCGGTCCGCCCGGCACCTGTTCGCGCAGGTGATCGACGACACCCAGGGCCGCACGCTGGCCTCGGCGTCCTCGATGGAGGCGGCGGTGCGTTCCGCCACCGGCGACAAGACGGCCGTGGCCAAGCAGGTCGGCACCCTGATCGCCGACCGGGCCAAGGCCGCCGGGGTCTCCACGGTGGTCTTCGACCGGGCCGGCAACAAGTACCACGGACGGATCGCGGCGCTGGCCGACAGCGCCCGGGATGCCGGCCTGGGATTCTGACGGAACTCGAAAGGAAACAACGATGAATGGAAACCAGCGCCGCGGAGGCGGTGCCGCTGGTGGCGAGCGTCGTGGCCGCGAGGACCGTCGGGGCAACAACGCCGAAAAGGACAAGAGCAACTACCTCGAGAAGGTAGTGGCGATCAACCGGGTGGCCAAGGTCGTCCAGGGTGGCCGCCGGTTCAGCTTCACCGCGCTGGTCGTGGTGGGCGACGGCGACGGCACCGTGGGGGTCGGCTACGGCAAGGCCCGCGAGGTGCCGGCCGCGATCGCCAAGGGTGTGGAAGAGGCCAAGAAGGCGTTCTTCCGGGTGCCGCGCATCCAGGGCACCATCCCGCACCCCGTCCAGGGTGAGAAGGCGGCCGGCGTGGTCATGCTGCGCCCGGCGTCCCCGGGTACCGGCGTCATCGCCGGTGGCTCGGCCCGCGCCGTGCTCGAGTGCGCCGGCGTCCACGACGTGCTCGCCAAGTCGCTGGGCTCGGACAACGCGATCAACGTGGTGCACGCCACCGTTGCCGCGCTGAAGAGCCTGGAAGAGCCCGAGCAGGTCGCCAAGCGTCGTGGCCTGCCGGTGGCGGACGTCGCCCCGGCCGCGCTGCTGCGCGCCCGTGAGGAGGCGAAGCACTGATGAGCAAGATCAAGGTGACCCAGGTCAAGTCCGGCGTGGGTCGCAAGCAGAACCAGCGCGAGACCCTGCGGTCGCTCGGTCTCAAGCGGATCGGCGACTCGGTGGTGATCGAGGCCCGTCCCGAGCTCGTCGGGATGGCCAAGTCGGTCTCGCACCTGGTCGCCGTCGAGGAGGTCGACTGACATGCCGCTGAAGTTGCATCATCTGCGCCCGGCTCCGGGTGCAAAGACCGAGAAGACCCGGGTGGGTCGCGGTGAGGGTGGCAAGCGGGGCAAGACCGCCGGCCGCGGCACCAAGGGCACCGGGGCGCGCAAGAACACGCCGCAGAACTTCGAGGGCGGGCAGATGCCGCTGCACATGCGGCTACCCAAGCTGCGCGGCTTCAAGAACCCGTTCCGGGTCGAGTACCAGGTGGTGAACGTCGCCAAGCTCGGCGAGCTGTTCCCCGACGGCGGTGAGGTCGGCGTGGCCGAGCTGGTCGCCGCCGGTGCCGTCCGCGACGGCAACCTGGTCAAGGTGCTCGGCAACGGCGAGGTCTCGGTGGCCCTGCAGGTGAGCGCGCACGCGTTCTCCGCATCGGCCAAGAGCAAGATCGAGGGCAGCCGGGGGCACCGCCACCCAGCTGTGAGCTGATCCAGACCGCGAGGGCGGGACGACCTGTGGTCGTCCCGCCCTCGTGCCGTCCGGGGAGGTGTGCCGTCCGCGGTTCCTTCCGGGGCGGGCGCGCGCCGGAGCCGCCGCTATCCTGACCGGGACCGAAAGGGAACACCCCCACACCATGGCCTCCGTGCATCTCCATCACGCTGCCCTCGATGCGATCGGGCAGGAGATCGTGGACGGCGCCCGCCCGGTCGGCTCGGTGCTCACCCTGGCCGATCTGGAGCAGCGGTTCACGGTGTCGCGGACGGTGGCCCGCGAGATCATGCGGATCCTGGAGTCGCTCGGCATCGTCCGCTCCCGCCGACGGGTCGGCATCACCGTCCGGCCGCGGACCAGCTGGAACGTCCTCGACCCGCTCGTGGTCGGCTGGCGGCTGCGCGGCGAGGAGCACGACCGCGTGCTACTGGACGTCACCGAGCTGCGGGTCGCGCTGCAACCGATGGCAGCCGAGCTGGCGGCTCGCAACGCCACTGCCGAGCAGCGCGAACGACTGGTCGAACTGGCCGACGAGATCGTCCGCGCCAGCCGGCAGCCCGATCATGAGACTGCTCGCGCCCAGGCAGAGTTGGCCTTCCACATGCTGCTACTGCGGTCCACCGCCAACGAGCTGTTCGCCGGCTTCTCCGGAGTGGTCCGGCTGGTCGAGGGCCAGGATCGCCCGCCGCCCCCCGAACCCGGCCTGGTCTGGGCCGAGCGGTATCGCCGGATCGCCGCGGCGGTGGCCGCCGGGGACGGCGAGACCGCCCGGATCGCGTCCCGGGCGCAGGCCGCGCAAGGCCTGGCGGGGATGACCGCGCGAGTCGGCGCCCGCCCGTCGATCGCCGAGTCGGCCAGCTCCGATCACTGGTCGGTCTAGCGGGTCAGCCGGCCCACCAGAGTTGGGGTGTCTCGACCGCACGCCGGGTGCGGCGCAAACCGGGACCTGGTTGATCGGCGCGCCCCCTGGCAACCGCCGATCAGCCTCGGCTCGGGTCGGCGCACGGAAGTTGGTAGAGTCTGTCAGGTTGTGCGCGGGCTCCCGCGCGCTGAGCTATCGGTAGAGGAGTACTGGTCGGATGCTGTCGGCCTTCGTCAACGCGCTGAAGACGCCAGATCTGCGCCGCAAGATCCTGTTCACGCTCGGCATCCTCGCGGTCTTCCGGCTCGGTTCGGTGATCCCGACGCCGAACGTGAACCTGGTCAATGTCAACGCCTGCCGGGTCGAGGCGGCCTCCGGCGCCAACGCCGGCCTGTACTCCATGATCAACCTGTTCTCCGGCGGTGCGCTGCTGCAGCTGGCGATCTTCGCGCTCGGCATCATGCCCTACATCACCGCCAGCATCATCCTGCAGTTGCTGACGGTGGTGATCCCGCGGCTGGAAACGCTGAAGAAGGAGGGCGCCTCCGGCACCGCCAAGATCACCCAGTACACCCGCTACCTGACCCTGGTGCTGGCCGTGCTGAACGCCACCGCCTTCGTCACCCTCGCGGTCAACGGGCAGCTCTTCCAGGGCTGCACCCGCGACCTCGTCTACGACAAGGGCATCTTCGCCATCGTGGTGATGGTGATGACGATGACCGCGGGCACCGGCCTGATCATGTGGATGGGCGAGCTGATCACCGAGCGCGGCGTCGGCAACGGCATGTCGGTGATGATCTTCACCCAGATCGCCGCCCAGTTCCCTGCCTCGCTGTGGGCGATCAAGGAGAGCCGCGAGGGCGCCGCCGGCTGGCTGGCCTTCTCG
The DNA here is from genome assembly GCF_047602385.1 of Micropruina sp. GTDB lineage: Bacteria > Actinomycetota > Actinomycetes > Propionibacteriales > Propionibacteriaceae > Micropruina. Next base: position 385,016 of record NZ_JASGHL010000003.1, on the reverse strand, counting down.
GTGGTGATGGGGATCGGCCTGCTGGTGATGCTGGGCGTCATCTTCATGGAGCAGGCGCAGCGCCGGATCCCCGTCCAGTACGCCAAACGAATGGTCGGCCGGCGGCTGTTCGGCGGCACCACCACCTACATTCCGATGAAGGTCAACCAGGCCGGCGTCATCCCGGTGATCTTCGCCTCGTCGATGCTCTACCTGCCGGTGCTGTACTCGCAGTTCCAGCCCGATAACGACATCTCGGCCTGGATCCAGACCCACCTGGTCCGGGGCACCGGGCTGTGGTACAACACCATCTTCTTCGTGCTGATCATCGCGTTCACGTACTTCTATGTGGCGATCACCTTCGACCCCGTCGAGGTGGCCGACAACATGAAGAAGTACGGCGGCTTCATCCCGGGCATCCGGGCCGGCAAGCCGACCGAGGAATACCTGGCGTTCGTGCTGTCCCGGCTGACCGCGCCTGGGTCGCTCTACCTGGCGCTGATCTCACTGATTCCGGCGATCGCGTTCATCTTCTTCAACGCCCAGAACAACTTCCCGTTCGGTGGCACTAGCATTCTGATCGTTGTCGGCGTTGGACTGGACACGGTCAAGCAGATCGAGAGCCAGCTCCAGCAGCGCAACTACGAAGGATTCCTCCGCTAACTCGACGGTGAGGCAGGACGCGATGCGACTTTTGATCATGGGACCTCCGGGAGCCGGCAAGGGAACCCAGTCCGCCATCATCGGCGAGCACTACCGGATCCCGGCGATCTCCACCGGCAACATCTTCCGGTTGGCGATCACCAACCGGACGCCGTTGGGGGAGCGGATCAAGCGGATCATCTCCGAGGGCGGTTACGTGCCCGACAGCCTGACCTTGAAGGTTGTCGTCAGCCGGCTGAACGAGCCGGACGCGGCCGACGGCTGGCTGCTCGACGGCTTCCCCCGGACCGCCCGTCAGGTCAACGCCCTGGACGCCGAGCTTGCCAAGGACGGGGCCGCCCTCGACGCGGTGGTGTCGATCACCGCCGACGAGGAAGCGATCATCCATCGGATGCTGAAGCGCGCCGAGATCGAGGGCCGTCCCGACGACAACGAAGAGACCATCCGCAACCGGATGGAGGTCTACCACGAGCAGACCGACCCGCTGCTGGACATCTACCGCGAGCGGGGCATGCTGGTCGAGGTCGACGGCATGGGCACCGTCGACGAGGTGTCGGCGCGGGTGCTGGCAGCGCTGGCCGAGAGGCTCGGTCGCTGATCCGTGGCGGGTGGCATCGAGATCAAGACCCCCGAGCAGGTGCGCGCCATGCGGCGCGCCGGCTTGGTGGTCGCCAACACGCTGGCCGCGGTGCGGGACGCGGCTACGGCCGGCGTCACCACCGCTGAGCTGGACGGCCTCGCTCGCGACGAACTGGCTCGCGCCGGTGCGACGTCCTCGTTCCTGCACTACGGCGGCGGCTGGGGCGTCCCACCGTTCCCGGCAGTCACCTGCATCTCGGTCAACGACGAGATCGTGCACGGGATCCCCGGCTCCCGAGTGCTCGCCGACGGCGATCTGGTCTCGGTCGACTTCGGGGCCATCGTGGACGGCTGGCACGGCGATTCGGCGATCAGTTTCAGCATCGGCGAGGCTCGCGCCGACGACGTCCGGCTCAGCGACGTCACCCGGACATCGATGTGGCGCGGCATCGCGGCCGCTCGGATCGGCGGACGGGTGGGCGACATCTCCGCCGCCGTCGAGGGTTATGTGCGCAGCCGCCGGGAACGCTACGGCATCGTCCGCGAATTCACCGGCCACGGCATCGGGTCGCAGATGCATCAGGCCCCCGACGTCCCCAACCACGGACGCCGTGGTCGCGGCCCGCTGCTGGTCGAGGGCGTCTGCCTGGCGGTGGAGCCGATGCTCACCCTGGGCGGCGAGGGCACGGCGACCCAGGACGACGGCTGGACCATCGTCACCCGGGACCGGTCCCGGGCCTGCCACTGGGAGCACACCATGGCGCTCACCAAGCACGGCCTGTGGGTGTTGACCGCGCAGGACGGCGGCGAGGCCGAGCTGACCGCGCTCGGTGCCACCTTCGGACCGCTGGCCGACTGAGCCATGGCCAGGTCCGGGCACTGGCGCCAGGTGACGGCCAGCCTCGCCGACACTGATCGCCGGCTGCTCTATGCCCGCATCGTGGTGGCCGATGCCGAAGGCCGCGCACTGACCGCCGGCGACCTGGATTCCGCCGGCGCGCGACGGTTGCGGGCGCTGACCTCGGCCGGCCTTGTCACCGTCGAGCAGGACGAGTTGCGACCGAGTGAGATATTCGCCGGCCTGCTGCGCGATGATCCGCCCCGCGCGGCCGAGGGCCCGGAGCGTTTCCTGACCGGCGGACGGCTCACCGGGCTGCCGCGCCGGGCTCGCGACCGGGCAGAGTTGTTCGGCTGGCTCGCCGGCCGCGTCCTGGCCGCCGGTGAGTGTCTGGACGAGAAGCAGCTCACCTCCCGGTTGGCCCAGGTGGCCGACGACCCGGTCGCGCTGCGCCGCTACCTGGTGGACGCCGGGTGCCTGCTGCGCAGTCCGGACGGGCGTGACTACCGGCTGCCGAGCCCTCGATGATCGATCCAACCGAAGCGGCGCGGGCCTGGGAGAACCCGCTCAGGACTCCTGCCGGGCCGGTAGGCAAGCTGGGTCTGATTGGCGGCGCCGCCGACGTCCTCGTCGGAGTGGGTCTGCCGGTTTCGGCGGAGCCTTTGTTCGCGGCCGTGCGGCCCCGCCCGATCACTTCGGGACCGGGAGCGGGAACCATCCAGGTCGGCACCGACTTCGGGTCGCTGATCTGCGTCCGCCCGCCCGACGGCGAGGTGTTGTCGGTCCGAGCGGACGGCGGCCCGGTTCGCCGGGTGAACGCCGACCTCGCCTCCTTCGCCGAGTTCCTGGCTCTTACCAGTGGCGTCCTGGCCCGGTTCGCGCAGTTGGACGACGACCAGATCGACCGGTCGGTGGCGACGCTTCGTCAGCAGTTGCTACGACTCGACCCGTCGGCCTTCGCTGATCCCGACGACTGGTGGGCGCTGATCTTCGAACAGCTGAGTGACGGTCTGCTGTAGCCATCGGTTCGGTTCGCTGTGTGCTCGCGTTCCGGTTCAGCGGTTCGTGCAGTTCACGGCGATCGCAAGGGCGTTGCACACCGCGTGCATGCGGTCGCCGGCCAGCCGTCCGAGTCGCTGGACGAGCAGACCGGCCGGCACCTGCTCCACCGAGTCGAGGTTGACCACGCACGGACGGGGGACCGGATCCTCCCCGGGTTCGAGGCGAACCTCACTGGGCAGGTTGCGGATCGTCGTCGTGCAGGGTGCGATCATCGCCAGCCGGCGAGCCGTGATGGCCGCGGTCCGGGAGAGGATGACGACGGGACGGCGTCCGATGTCCGGGTGCTCACACCACCACAGCTCACCCCACTCGGGAAGGCTCATCGCGGACCGGACGTCCGGACGGCGGCGCCGAAGCTGGCCAGATCGCCCCACTCGTCGGGAGCGTTCATCGGCTGGGCGGCGTAGCCGGTGCTGTAGGCCCGATCGATCTCGACCGCCCGGACCTCGGCCAGCAGGGCCCGGAGGGCCCGCTCGATCATGCTCGCGTCCGTGCCGGTGTGATCGAGTGCTCGTGCCCGTGCCAACAACTCGGCGTCCACCGTCGTACTGATACGCTGCCGTGCCATGCCACGATCATGCCACGAATGTGGCAGTTGGGACGCACTGATCGATGCGGCTTTCTCGCTGGTCGAGCTGGTCGAGCTGGTCGAGACCTCGTTCACGGAACACGGGCCGGGGTCTCGACAAGCTCGACCCACGATGATCGGGGACTCAGCGCGGGGTCAGGTGCACCCCGGCGATCATGCAGCGCACCGATCCGCCGGCGCGTTCGATGCTCGGAATGGCCAGCGGCAGCAGGGTGGCCGACTCTTCGATGACGGCCCGCTGCTCGTCGGTGAGCGCGTCGGCGGCCCGGGCGGAAAGCGCGAGCACGCGTCCGTTCGAGCCGGTCAGTTCGAGGATGTTGCCGGCGAAGTCGGCGACCTGGGCGAAACTCAGTTCCAGCACCGTGCGTCCGCTGTCGGCGAGTCGTCCGGCCACCTCGGCGCGGCGGGCCGGCTCGCTGATCGCGTCCAGGCAGATCAGCACGTATTCCGACGCGATGCCCATCATCACGTTGGTGTGGTAGACCGGACGGCCGTCCGGCCCGGCGGTCGGGAACGCCATCGGCTCGTAGCCGAACGCGGTGCAGAAGCGCTCCAGGATCACCGGATCGGCGCGGTGCGAGTTCGCCACGTAGGCGAGCCGTTCGGCGTGGTCGAGCACCATTGCGCCGGTGCCCTCCAGGAACAGGTTGTCGTACTCCAGACCCGAGTAGTCGATCACCTCCTGGACGCGGTAGGTGCTCTTCAGCAGCTCGATCACGTCCGCGCGCCGCTCCCGGCGGCGATTCGGCGCATACATCGGGTAGATCGCGATCCGTCCGCCGTGGTGGGTGGAGAACCAGTTGTTCGGGAACACCGAGTCCGGCGTGTCCAGCTGGCCGAAGTCGTCGAACACGTGCACGGTGACGCCGGCCCGGGTCAACTCATCGACCGCGGCGTCGAACTCCGCGCGCGCGGCGGTCGCGATCGCCTCGGTGGCGTAATCGCCGGCCGGAACCGTCTGGAAGGCGTTGTCAGCGAGCGTTTCGGCGTTGACCCTGAAGCGGTGCGGGCGCACCATCACCACGGCGGTCGGCGCCTGGACATTGCGGTAGTTCATCGGCGAACCCTTCTGATCCGGCTGTCTGAGGGGCAGGTCCGACCGAACCAGGCGCCAGAGGCTGGCCGGTGCGGACTGCCTGAACGCACCACCGGGGACGCGAGAGCACGATACCCGACCACGTCCGGCGCTCCGAGCCCGGTGATACCACTCCGAAACAATTCCGCAATACCCTGACCCCCGTGAGCGCACTGTTCTCGGACTATCAGGCGACGGGGCCGGCCTTCGACGAGATGATCTCCAGCGAGGGCGTCCGGACGGCCTACTCCTCCGCATTGCGGCAGCTGGGCAAGCTCGAGGCCACGGAGGTCCGGTCGCGGGCCGACTACCTGAAGAGCACCTATCTCGACCAGGGCGTGACCTTCGACATCGGCGGCGAGGAGCGCCCGTTCCCGCTCGACATCGTGCCGCGGATCCTGCTCGCCGACGAATGGGCCGTGGTCGAGGCCGGCGTCGCCCAGCGGGTCAAGGCGCTGGAGGCCTTCCTGGCCGACGTGTACAGCGACGGCAAGGTCTTCGACGACGGCGTCATCCCGCGCCGGGTGGTGACCAGTTCGCCGCACTTCCACCGGGTGATGCACGGCGTCGTGCCGCCCAACGGCGTCCGGGTGCACGTCTCGGGGATCGACCTGATCCGCGACAACGAGGGCACTTTCCGGGTGCTCGAGGACAACGTCCGGGTGCCGTCCGGGGTCTCCTACGTGATGACCAACCGGCGGGCGATGTTCTCGGCCCTGCCCGAGGTGACCAGCCGGCACCGGATCCGACCGGTCGAGCAATACCCGCTGCAGCTGCTGGCGGCGCTGCGTGCGGCGGCGCCCAGCGGCATCACCGACCCGACGGTCGTCGTGCTCACCCCGGGCGTCTACAACTCGGCCTACTTCGAGCACGCGCTGCTGGCCCGGATGATGGGCGTCGAGCTGGTCGAGGGCCGCGACCTGGTCTGCCAGGCCGGACGCGTCCGGGTGCGGACCACCCAGGGCTTGCGTCCGGTGCACGTGATCTACCGGCGCCTGGACGACGAGTTCCTCGACCCGGCCACCTTCCGGGCCGACTCGATGCTGGGCTGCGCGGGTCTGATCAACGCCGTCCGGGCCGGCAATGTCACGCTGGCGAACTGCGTCGGCAACGGGGTTGCCGACGACAAGCTGGTTTACACCTACGTGCCCGACCTGATCCGCTACTACCTTTCCGAAGAACCGATCATCCCCGGTGTCGACACCTGGCGGATGGAGGACCGGGACTCCCGCGAGGAGGTGCTGGACCGGCTCGACGAGTTGGTGCTCAAGCCGGTGGACGGCTCCGGCGGCAAGGGCATCGTGATCGGGCCGGTGGCCAGCCAACGCAAGCTGGACAAGCTGCGCTCGGCGGTGCTGGCCAACCCGCGCGGCTGGATCGCCCAGCCGGTGGTGCAGCTCTCCACCGTGCCGACGATGATCGACGGCTCGATGCGTCCCCGGCACGTCGACCTGCGGCCGTTCGCGGTGAACAACGGCAGCAGCATCTACGTGCTGCCCGGTGGCCTGACCCGGGTGGCGTTGCCCGAGGGCGAACTGATCGTGAACTCGTCCCAGGGCGGCGGCTCGAAGGACACCTGGGTGCTGGCCCGCGACGGCGTCCGCGGACAACGCAAACGGACCCGGCCCAAGGCGATGCCGATGGTGGTCCCGCTGGCCGACATCGGCGACGAGAGCATTCAACAGCAGCAGGAACAGCAACAGCAGAGCCAGTGGATGGGGTCGTCATGCTGAGCCGGATCGCCGAGTCGCTGTTCTGGATCGGCCGTTACCTGGAGCGCGCCGAGGACACCTGCCGGATCGTCGAGGTGCACCTGCAGCTGCTGCTGGACGACCCCAGCGTCGACCAGGACGCGGCCGGCCAGTCGCTGCTCGAGGTGATGGGCTATCCGCCGCCCGAGGGCCGGACGTCCGACGTCCAGTACGTGCTGAACGCGCTCTGCTACGACTCCGGCTCGCCCACGTCGGTGGCGGCCGCGCTGGGCGGCGCCCGGGAGTCGGCGCGGCGGGCTCGGGAGACGGTGTCCACCGAGATGTGGGAGGCGATCAACACCACTTGGAACTCGGTGCGCGGCGGACGGCTGCAGCGGATGCGTCCGGCCACCGCCTTCAAGCTGATCCGGGAACGCTGCGCGGTCATCTCCGGGACCGCCGACTCCACGATGAGCCATGACGAGGGCTGGCGATTCCTGGTGCTCGGCCGCTCCATCGAGCGGGCCGACATGATCGCCCGGCTGATCCAGTCGGCGTCCATCACCTCGGGTTCGCAGAGCGCCTGGAACAACGTGCTGCGCGGCTGCGGTGCCCATCACGCCTTCCTGCGGACCTACGGCGGCGTCACCACCGACCGGGACGCCGCGGAGTTCCTGCTGCTCGACCGGCTGTTCCCGCGCTCGCTGGTGTTCACTCTGACCGCCGCCGAGGACGCGCTGGCCGACCTGGGCCAGACCGAACGCCGGGCCGGCATCGAGGACGCCGCGCAGCGGCTGCTGGGCACCGCCCGGGCCGAGTTGGAGTACCGGCCACCGGGGGAGGTGCTGCACGACCTGCCCAGCCGGATGGCCGACCTGCAGTGGGTCTGCAACCAGGCCAGCACGGCGATCAGTCAGCGGTACTTCGAGGGGGCCACGGCGGCCGTGTGGCGGGGAGGCGAACAGTGACCAGGCAGATCCGGATCGTCCATCACACCGGCTACGCGTACCGCGAGCCGGTGCTGGGCTCGTACAACGAGGTGCGGATGACTCCGCGCACCACCCGCGAGCAGTGGGTGGTGTCGTCGCGGATCGACATCCAGCCCTCGCCCTGGGTGCTGAGCTACCGCGACTACTGGGGCACCAAGGTGACCTCGTTCGAGATTCGCGAGCGGCATTCCCGGCTTGGGGTGACGTCGACGGCGACGGTCGAGGTGACCCGGGCCGCCGAGCCCGGCCCCGGGGCGAGCTGGGAGGAACTGGCCGATCCGGGGCTTGAGGACCGGATGGTCGAGATGCTCACCCTCAGCGAGCACATCGACCCCGGCCCCGAGTTGTGCGGGTTCGCCGCCGGGGTGGCGCGGGCGGCAAGCCCGGCCGAGACCGTCGCCGCCGTGGTCGCGACCATCCGCGACCGGGTCCAGTACATGACCGGCGTCACCCACGTCCGGACCCGAGCCAGGGACGTCTGGGACGCCCGCGCCGGCGTCTGTCAGGACATGGTGCACGTCGCCATCGGCGCGCTGCGCAGCGTGGGCATCCCCGCGCGCTACGTCTCCGGGTACCTGATGCCGGCGAAGGACCCGGTGTCCGGCCAGGCCCGCAAGGCCGAGTCGCATGCCTGGCTGCAGTACTGGGACGGCGCCTGGGTCGGCCTCGACCCGACCAACGACTCCGCTCCTGGTGAGTTCCATGTCGAGGTCGGCGTCGGCCGGGACTACACCGACGTGCCGCCGCTGCGCGGCATCTACTCCGGGGCTGCCGAATCCGAGATGTACGTCGAGGTCGAGATGACGGTGCTCGAGTAGGCCGGACGTCCCATCTGCCGAGCGCCAGCAACCCAGTGGTCCGGTCGCCGGAATTACTGTCCCTCGGCGACGACTCCGCCGGGTCCTGAGGATGGGTCACGTCCCGCCGGGGCCGGCGATCTCGACATCGCCGTCCGATGGAGGGTTGCCTGACGGATTTCGTGTCGCGACCCGACATCGGCGAGCCACCTCTCCATCGGTCACGGATCTCGACATCGCCGAACGCCGGGAAGCCGGGCGAGTGGCTGGTGACGCCGACGAGCCCGGCTAGCCTGGACGGGTGGACAATCTCCCGATCTCGTCGAAGTACCGGTCCCGGCCGCTGGAGCCGCTGAGCGACGGCGAGCGCGAAGAACTGGCCGGACGGCTGAACGAGGAGTTCGCGCGGGGAGCCATCGACACCGACGACTACCGGGCGATGCTGGACCGGGTGTTCGCCGCCCACACCCTCGGGGAGGTCGCGGAGGTGGTGGCCGCACTGCCGGCCAAGGACACCTTCGCCGTCCCGGCGGTGATCGAGACCGGCACGGTGGCTCCCGGTGAACTGCTGCCGGCCAAGCGGCCGGGCAACAAGGGCGCGGTGCTGATGGCCGCCGGGCTCGGCACCGGGATCGCGGTCGCGATCCTGCTGCTGGTGCTGATCCTGCTGTAGCAGCCGCAGCCGCAGCCGCAGCCGCCCACCGGCCGGGCTAGCGGACCTTGACCGCCTTGTTGGTGGGGCGGATGTCGGCACCGGTCAGGTTCTCGTGAGTCACATACGTGGCCAGCGCGGCGGAGAGCAGTTGTGCCCACGGGTCGCTGCCGCCCCGGCTGGAGGCGCCGGCCAGCACCACCGTCGTGGTCTGCGGACGTAGCGGCGGCTGCCGGAGCCAGGTTCGCGCCGACGCCCAGCGGGTGCCGAATCCCGGGTCCGGTGAGCCGGCGGTGTGGTCGTGCACGATCAACAGCGGACCCTCGGCCGTCGTCATCCGGTACTCCACTCGAACCCCGCCGGGGCTGTGGTGGACGTCTTCGCTGACCACCCCGGGCGGCCCCGGATCCGGAGACGACAAGGATCCGGATCGCGCAGGGTCAGACCGGCCTGATCCGGATAGTTGTGTGCCGGCCGTGGCCGGGTCGGACGTCACCACGATCCGTGGAGCCAGCGCGGGCCGGGTCCAGGCCGTCCGGCGGCGCAGCACCGGCTCGCTCCGGCCGGTCAGCCGCAGGTACTCCCACGGGTTCACGGTGGCGACGATCGCGTCCACCTCAACCGTGCCGGTGGCGGTCTGGACCCGGCCGGGCGCGATTCCGGTGACGACCTGGCCGAGCCGCACCTCCACCCGGCGCAACGCCAGCCGGGCAGCCAGTAGATCGATCAGTTCCGCGCCCGGCACCGGGACGCCGTCCCGGGTCAGCTGCCAACGGCCGAAGGTGCGTTCGATCGCCAGCCGGACGGCGACGAACTCGGGCGTCCGCTCCGGCCGGGAGCCGATTCGCCACGCGCTCGAGCGGAGCAGCGCGTCCGCCTGCGGATGACCGGAGCGGCGGGCCAGGGCGGCGACGCTGTGGTTGACACCGAGCCGGCGACGCCGGGCCAGGGTGAGCGCGGCGTCGTCGAACTCGTCCTCGAGGCCGAGCCGGCGCAGCAACTGCCAGCGTTCGTCGAGGTCGTCCAGCAGATCCCGCCAGCGGCTCGCCGCGCCGGAACCCCAGGCTTCGGACAGCACCCCCCACTGGTCACCCCGGTCGGCGGGCAGCTTCAGCACGCTGCCGTCGGCGAAGTGATGGACGGCGGCCGGCGCCGGCACCAGGGCGTGGCCGCTGCGGGCCAGTTCGGCATCGAAGGGACGCCCGGACTTGCGGAACAGGTCCCGCCAGGGTGCCGGGAAGGTCAGCACCGGCGGCAGCACACCCGGCTCGGCCCAACGCCCGCCGAGCCGGTCGCCGGCCTCGAACAGCACCACCCGGTGGCCCGCCTTGGCCAGCCGGGCGGCAGCCGCCAGCCCCGCCAGCGACCCGCCGATGACCGCGACCTCACTCATCTCGCCCGGATTCCTGGCCGCTCCGGTGCACTGACCAACGGATCGGGACAACTCATGGCGTCACCCTACGGCCGCCGCGATTCCACGCCCACCGCGTAGGGTCGCCGGGGTGATGCACCACGACCAGTTGTCGATCGACGCCGACGTGGTGGCGGCGCTGGTCGCGGGCCAGTTCCCGCGATGGCGCGGCCTGGCCATCCGCCCGGTGGCCGCGATGGGCACCGTCAACGCGCTGTTCCGGATCGGGGACGGCCTGGTCGCCCGGTTCCCGCTGCGACCGGAGGACCCCGGTGCCGTCCGGGCAACCCTGGAGCGGGAGGCGTCCGCGGCCGCGGAGCTCCTCGGCCGGGTGAGCGTGCCGACCCCCGAACCGGTGGCGCTCGGACGCCCCGGCCCCGGCTACCCGCTGCCCTGGGCGGTGCAGACCTGGCTGCCGGGCCAGCCGGCCTGGGACCGCCGGCTGTCGCCGGACTGCGCGTCCGACCTGGCCGCGCTGGTCCGGGCGATGCGCAGCATCGAGGTGGGCGGACGGCGATTCACCGGCACCGGCCGCGGCGGCGACCTCGCCGCGCATGACGAGTGGGTGGCGCACTGCCTGGACCGCAGTGCCGGCCTGTTCGACGTCCCGGCCGTGGCCGCACTCTGGACGCGGCTGCGCCGGCTGCCGCGACACTCTCCCGACCTGATGGCGCACACCGATCTGACCCCGGGCAACGTGCTGCTGGATCGTGCCGGACGGCTGGCCGGCCTGCTGGACGTCGGCGGCTTCGGCCCGGCGGACCCGGCGCTCGACCTGATGGTGGCCTGGACGATGCTGGATGCCGGCCCGCGCGAACGGTTCCGCTCGGAGGTGGACGCCGACGAGCTCGACTGGCAGCGCAGCCGCGGCTGGGCGCTGGAGCAGGCGGTCGGGCTGGTCTGGTACTACCGGGTGAGCAACCCGGCGATGCATCGGCTGGGCCTGCGCACCCTCGATCGGCTGCTGGGGGACGGCGATCGCTGATTCTGTCGGTCCCGGCTGGCAGGCTTGACGCGTTCCGGCATTCGGGGGCTATGCTGGGCGCATCGAACAGATGTTCGATATCGAGTCGGGGAAGGGCTCACAGCTCCCCGGCGCGGACGGACCTCGACCCCCGTCCGCGCCGGGGTTGTCCGTTCCCGGCGCCCCCTGCAAGTCATGGAGGTCGATGATGTGCAGCCCGCAGGCAACCAGCCCTGGCGGTGGCCGGCGCCGGCCGTCGGTGTCGGTGGCGGTGTGATGGCCGTCCCGGAGCTGGCCGGTGCGCTGGCCGCGCTCACCCAGGCCGAGCTGGCCGAACGTCCGGCGGAGCGCTTCCTGCTGGCGCACCTGGCGGCGCTGCGGGTGGCAGCGGTGGTGTTGGCCTGCCGGGCCTCCGGCGGCGCTGGTCGCGCCCGACCGCGTGACGTGTGGCAACTGCTCGCCGAGACCGCGCCCGAGTACGCCGAATGGGCCGGCTTCTTCGCCGCCTCGGCGCTGAAACGCGAAGCGGTCCGAGCCGGCGCGGTGGCCATGGTCAGCGCCCGCGAGGCCGATGACCTGCTGCGTGACGTGGGCATCTTCCACGACCGGGTGGCGCGCCGGCTGTCGCCGGCGCCGGCCCGGCGGGAGGTCTCGTGACAGCTCCGAGCCACGACGGGCTCCGGCCCGGCCCGTCGTCGCGGGCCCGCGAGCGGGTGATCATGCACGTCGACATGGACGCGTTCTACGCCTCGGTCGAACTGCGCCGGCGTCCCGAACTCGTCGGCCGGCCGGTCTACGTCGGCGGCGAGCGGCGCGGGGTGGTGCTGAGCGCCAATTACCAGGCGCGGGCGTTCGGGATCGCCGGCGGCATGTCGTCGGCGAAGGCCCGCCGGATGTGCCCACAGGCGGTGGCCATCCCGCCGGACTTCGACGCCTATACCGAGGTGTCGGCCGGCATCGGTGCGGTGTTCGAGTCGGTCACCGGCCGGGTCGAGATGGCGTCCATCGACGAGGCCTACCTCGATGTGACCGGCAGCCTGCGTCCCTGCGGCGACGCCCGCGCGCTCGGCGAGTTGCTGCGCGCGCTGGTCCACGACGAGCAGGGCATCACCTGCTCGGTGGGCATCGGCCGCAACAAATTCATCGCCAAGGTCGCTTCCAGCCAGGCCAAGCCGGACGGCCTGGTCGAGGTGCCGCCCGGCGGCGAGGCGGCCTTCCTGCATCCGCTCGCGGTCGAGCAGATCTGGGGCGTGGGGGAGTCGACCGCCGGCAAGCTGCACCGGTTGGGCATCGTCACCGTCGGCGATCTCGCCGACACCCCGGTCGGCACGCTGCGGCGGGCCTTCGGGCCCCATCAGGGCGCCCTGCTGGCCGACCTGGCCTGGGGTCGCGACGACCGGCGGGTGATCGCCCGGGCCGGCGAGCGGGGCGTCGGCTGCCAGCGGACCCTGGCCCACGACATCTCCGATCCGGCCCGGGTGCGGACCGAACTGCTCCGGGTGTGCGCAACGGTGGCGCGCCGGATGCGTCGGGCCGGCGTGCTCGGCCGGGTACTCACCGTGACCATCCGGTTCGCCGACTTCCAGACGGCATCGAAATCGGCGACGCTGTCCGGCCTCACCGACACCACCGATGAACTGCACGCACAGGCGATGCTGCTGTACCACCGGCTCCGCGCGTCCGGGACGCCGATCCGCCGGGTGGGCGTCCGGGTCCAGGGTCTGGTGGAGGCTGGAAAGGCGTACTGCCAGCCGACCCTGGACGCGCCCGAGCGCGGCTGGCGTGAGGCGGAGGTGGCGATGGACGCGGTGCGCCGGAAGTTCGGTCCGCAGTGCCTGGAGCGGGCGGTTCTCGCCCGCAGCGACTAGCCGGATCACCGGTCTCGTGGCCGCCACCACGTCCAGCGCCGGCCAGGCCTCTATTGAGGTGAACCGTTCGGGCGATTTGTTCCGTTTGCCGGACCGCCCGCCTAGACTTGGTTCGCGCCATCGCAGCGCGCACATTTGAACCGAAGGGAGGTTGGCATGGCTCTTTCCGAGGACGAACAGCGACTCCTCACACAACTGGAGGAGGCTCTGGCAGCCGAGGATCCCAAGCTGGCCAGCACCCTGCGGGGAACGACCACTCGCCGGTTGCATCGTCGTCGAGCAGCCCTGGCCGGGGTCGGATTTCTGATCGGCATCGGTTGCCTGATCGGTGGCATGCAGGTCAGCATCGCCCTGAGCATCGCCGGTTTCGTGATCATGCTCGCCGCCACCGTCGTGGCGATCACCTCATGGCGTCACGTCGGCGATGCAGCCGTCACCCGCCCGGCAGCCCGCTCGCCACAAAGCGAGAAGGCATTCATGGACAAGATGGAAGAACGCTGGCGGCGTCGCCAGGACGAAGGCCAGTAGCACTTTCAGCCGCGCCACCACAGGCGTCGCCACAACGACCGTGGCAGCACCACCTGCATCCACTTCTGCGGACCTGTGAGGTTCGCGACGAGGCCCGCGCGGACGACTTGGACGTCTGGGCGCAGTCCGTCGACTGCGCCCAGCGTCTGCGCGTAGCGGGCCTGCTCGACCAGCACCGCGACCCGGCCCAGTGCCGCGGCCGCGTCGCTCGGCAGGCCCGCTGACACCAGGTCGCCGATCTGTCGTGCCGACCCGTGAGGCCACCGGCCGCCGGCGTCCCACACGCTGTCCCGGATCTCGTCCCAGGCGCCGGCGACGGCCTGTCGCGGACCGGACGCCGACAGTCGCCGCGCCCGGCGCAGCCGGCGCAGTCCCCACGGTGTTGCGGCCACCGCGGCGGCCAGCGCCCCTCCGCCGGCCCAGACCGGCCAGTCCGGACCGGGCTGCTCCGCCGCCGGCTGCTCAGGCTCGGGGGCCGGAGCCGGCTCCTCGGTCTGCGGCGTCGGTTCGTCGACGGTGGGGCTGGGCTCCGGCGTCGCGGACCGGGTCGGTGCCGCGCTGGGCCCGCCGCCGGCATAGTCCGGCGGGCTGGCCACCGACGGCGTGGGCTCGAAGGCGACCCAGCCCAGCGACTCCAGGTACAGCTCGGGCCAGGCGTGCATATCGCGGATCGACACCTCCCAGCCGTCGCCGGCACGGCTGCCGGGCAGGAAGCCGACGGCCACCCGCGACGGAATGCCGACGGCCCGGGCGAGCACCGCCATCGAGGCCGCGAACTGCTCGCAATAGCCGGTGCGGTCGTCGAACAGGAACCGGGTCAATGCGTCGTAGCCCGAGCCGGGGGCCGGGTCGGTGCTGTAGGTGAAGGCCGCCGAGCGCAGCCAGTTCTGGATCAGCACGGCTTTGCGGCCGTCGGTGCTGCCCCGGCGGGTGATCTCCTGGGCGAGCGCCCGGACGCGGGGCGGCAGGTCGGCCGGCAGGACGGCGGTCGACCCGGCGTCCGACGGCGTGCCGGCGCGGGCCGCGGCCACCTGCTCCGCGCTGGGCTCGACATCGACGATGGTGGCCTGGTAGCGCAGCCCGTTGGTGGCGGAGCCGCGTTGCTGCGAGGTGGCCAGCACGCTCAGCGAGACCGGATCGTGTCGCCAGTCACCGCCGGCCCGGAAGTCGGCCGGCGCGTAGGGCAGCGGCAGCCACTCTGAGTTGAAGCCTTCGACCGCGACGTCGATCTGGAACCGGGGACGTCCCAGCGGGGCGCCGGGCGGCGCGGGCAGCGGCCCGTCGAACAGCTCGATCGGGCTGAGGTGGAAGCCGCCGGCGTCGAAGACCGGCAGCGACGTGAGCCGGAGGCGCGCTCCCGCCCGCGAGCTCGTGGTGTAGGTGAGGATCCGCCGATCCACCGGCTGCTGCAGGTTGCGCCGCAGGTCCAGGGACGGATCGCCCATCTGGACCGGCCCGCGCCCGGTGAACGGGGGAGGGCGGTCGGGGTCGATCCCGGGGGTGACGACACCGGCCAGTGCCGCCACGGGCGCGGCGGCGAGCAGGCAGACCAGCCCCCCGGTCAGCAGGTCGAGGGTGCCCCGAGCCGCGACGGCGAACCGCGGACGGCGGGTGGCCGAGTCGGCGAGCAACACCAGCAGGTAGCCGGCGGCGAGGGCGAGCAAGGTGCCGAGGGAGGTCGTGGTCGGCAGCGCCAGCGCGGACAGCAGGTAGGGCACTCCCAGCGGCAGCAGCGTCCAGGACGCCTGCCCGTGGGCCACTGCGAGCTGATCGGCCAGGAAGGCCAGCACGCCGACGGCGGCGCCGGTGACCAGCCGGACGCCGAGGTTGGGTCCCATCGGCGCACTCGAGATCACCGTCCACTGCACGCCGTCGGCGAGCACCCGGGGCAGCGCGAACGGACTCGTCAGGCCGGCGCCGAGGGCCAGTGCGAACCAGGTCGCCGCCCCGATCGTCGCCTGTACCGCGCTGGCCATGCCGTCGCCGCGGATCAGCCGGCGGGCCAGGATCCCGGCACCGCCGATCGCCGCGATCAGCACCAGGCAGTCCAGAAACAGACCGCTGTCGGCGGTGATCGGGGTCAGCGCGGTGAGCGCCAGCGCCATCGCCGCGGCGACAGCGGCACCGAGCAGATCGGACGCCCTCACCGGCCCGGTGCCTCATCGAGCAGGTCCCAGGCTCGACCGACGCTGAGCCGACGGGCATCGGCGACCACCCGCCAGCCGTCCGCGATCAGGATCTCGGCCGGGTCCGCGGCCTCCGGTGCCGGCGGCTGCAGCACGATCGCCCGGCAGGGGGCCGGGTGTGGCCGCGCCGTGGTCAGCGCCAAAGCGTCGGTGCGCGACAGCCGTCCGACGATGGCGATCACCAGCTGGGCCCGGGTGCCCGCGCGGGCCCGTAGCGCCGCGCCGAGATCACCCGATGTGGTCAGGGTGCTGTCGGTCAGTTGATCCAGCACCGCCTCCCGCCCCGTCTCTCCGGCCGCCGCCAGCTGCCGTCCACCGGCCTCGGCCAGGGTCACGTCGTAGCCGGCGTCCAGCAGGTGGACGGCGATCGAGGCCGCCGCCGACACCGCCCACTCATAGCTGGACCGGGGTCCGTGGCCGACCTGGCTCTTGGCTCGGTTGTCCAGCAGGATCAGCGCGCTGGGCTCCCAGGCGTGCTCCTCGCGGCGCACCATCAGCGTCCCGGTCCGGGCGGTCGAGGGCCAGTGGATGCGGCGCAGCTCGTCGCGCGGCCGGTACTCGCGAATGAGCGCGTCGTCGGGGCCGATCACGCTGCTGCGGCGTTCGGCAGCCTCTCCGACCAGACCGGTGCCGGCACCGTGGGCTGCCCGGCTGAGCGGTAGCACGGCCGGTGTCACGGTGAGCAGGGTCCGCTCGGCGAGCTGGTGCCTGGTGCTGGCCAGGCCGAGCGGGTCGACCGTCGTCCACAGGATCGGCCCGATCCGGTACCGGCCGCGCACGGAGGTGGCGAGTTGATAGGAGTACTGGCTGCGCAACCGCCCCCAGCCGGTCAGCACCGGCAGCGCGGGCGCCTCGCCCAGGCCCTCGGGGACGGCTTCCTCCACCACCCCCCACCCGCCCAGCCCGGCGCTGCCGCGGTCCAGGTCCAGCGCGGCCCGGACGGGGGATCCGGCGGGCACCCGGTCGGGGACCAACCGGCGCCGGGCGCGCGGCCGGCGGGTCGAGATCAGCGCCACCCCGCAGGCCGTCCCGACCAGGCCGAGCAGCAGTCCACCGGGCCAGGCCAGGCCCAGCAGCCCGGTGGTGCCGGCGCCGATCAGCAGCACCACGCCGGCGGTGGCCAGGCCGAGGCCGCGGGGGGTGAGCCGGATCATCGTCGCGGACCTAGTCCCGATCGGGGACGCCGACGCTGTCGACGGCGGCCCGGACGATGTCCTCGACGCTGCGCTGGGCCAGTTGCGCCGTGGGGCTGAGCAGGATGCGGTGGGCGAGCGCCGGCGCCGCCAGCGCTTGGACGTCGTCGGGGATGACGTAGTGCCGGCCGTGCAGCGCGGCGCGGGTCTTGCAGGCGCGCAGGAGCTGCAGCCCGGCCCGCGGCGAGCCGCCCAGCCGGACGTCGGGGTTGTGCCGGGTGGCGTCCAGCACGGCGACCAGGTAGTCCTTGATGGCGGCGTGCACGAAGATCCCCCTGACCCCGGCGGCCAGTTCGGACACCCTGGCCGCGTCGGTGACCGGCCGCAGATCGGCGAGCGGATCGCCGCCGCCATGGTGGTCGAGCATCGCCACCTCCGCGGCACGGGCGGGATAGCCCATCGAGATCCGCAGCATGAACCGGTCCCGTTGGGCCTCCGGCAGCGGGTAGGTGCCCTCCATCTCGATCGGGTTCTGGGTGGCGATCACCATGAACGGATCGGGCAGCGGGTGGGTCACTCCGTCGACGGTGACCTGGCGTTCCTCCATCGCCTCGAGCAGCGCCGACTGGGTCTTCGGTGAGGCGCGGTTGATCTCGTCGCCGATCACGATGGTGGCGAACACGCCGCCCGGCTTGAACTCGAAGTCGCGCCGCTCGGCGTTGAAGATCGACACGCCGGTGATGTCGCTGGGCAACAGGTCCGGGGTGAACTGGATGCGTTGCGCGGTGCCGTCGATGGCTCGCGCCAGGGTCTTGGCCAGCATGGTCTTGCCGACCCCCGGGACGTCCTCGATCAGCAGATGCCCGGACGAGAACAGTGCGATCAGCGCCAGTTCGATGGCCTCGGGTTTGCCCTCGATGACGGTGTGTGCCGCGGCCCGGATGTCCTGCGCGACGGCCTGCAGGTCGTCCACCTGACTCATCGGGCTGCGTTCCACGATCCCCCCTCGGCTTCGATCTGTCGCCACCCTACCGGGCGGCTCAGAGCGGCCCGCGCGGGCCCCCGGGCGGGAGGAGAACCACGCAGGACGACCCGCCAATCTCGTCTGGTGGAGGAAAGTGGAGTACAGTGGCGCCAAGTGGAGGACAGAGTCGAGGGGGTGGGTCCCGAATGTTCCTGGGCACCCACACGCCGAAGCTCGATGACAAAGGTCGCTTCTTCCTCCCCGCGAAGTTCCGCGAGGAACTGAACGGGGGCCTGGTCATCACCAGGCAGCCTGACCGCTGCCTGGCGATCTTCACCCCAGCCGCCTACCAGGCGGCTGCCGATCGGATGATCGCGGGATCGTCCAGCCTGGCGAAGGTGCGCTCGGTGCAGCGGATGTTCGCCTCCGGCGCGGATTCGTCCACGCCGGACAGCCAGGGCCGGATCACCGTGCCGGAGCACCTGCGGAACTACGCGGGCCTGCGCCGGGAGATCGTCGTGATCGGCGCCTTGGACCACATCGAGGTGTGGGACGCGGAGACCTGGGCTTCCTACGCCGCGGCGCAGGAAGAGGCCTTCGCACAGATGGACGAAGAGGTATTCGGAGCGGGGTGACCCGCCGAGGCAAACACCGTCGCGTGCGGTGCGGCTTCAATCCGATGGGCGACGCCTCCTGGCGCACCTTCCCCGGTGCCAGGCGGATCCCACGGATTGAAACCACAGCGCACGCGAGGGTGCCATCCAGGGCAGCTGAAGGGGTCGAGATGGACGGGCGGCAGGTAGAGCACGTGCCGGTGATGTGCACGCGCATCGTCGAACTGCTCAGCGTGCCCTTGCAGGCGCCGGATGCCGTCTATGTCGACTGCACCCTCGGTCTCGGCGGACACGCCGAGGCGATCCTCACCGCCTGCCCGGAGGCTGGACTGATCGGCATCGACCGCGACCGGCACGCCCTGGACGCCGCAGCCGCCCGGCTGGCGCCGTTCGGTGACCGGGTCTCGCTCTTCCAGGCCCGCTACGACGAGCTGCCCGAGGTGCTCGCCGAGGCGGGACGCCCGCGGGTGCAGGCGATCCTGGCGGATCTGGGCCTGTCCTCGATGCAGATCGATCGCACCGAGCGCGGTTTCGCCTACCGCACCGACGCCCCGCTCGACATGCGGATGGACGACACCCAGCAACTCACCGCCGCCGACCTGCTGAACACCGCGTCCGCCGGCGAGCTGACCAGCATCCTGCGCCGGTTCGGCGAGGAACGCTTCGCCGACCGGATCGCCCGCCGGATCGTCGCCGAGCGCGACGCCGAGCCGTTCTCGGGGTCGGCCCGGCTGGTCCGGGTGATCGAGCAGGCCATCCCCGCCGCGGCCCGCGCCGCCGGCGGCGGGCATCCGGCCAAGCGCAGCTTTCAGGCGCTGCGGATCGCGGTCAACGACGAACTCAGTGCGCTGACCGGGTTGTTGCCGGCCGCGATCGACGCGCTGGCGCCGGGCGGCCGGCTGGCCGTGCTGGCCTATCACTCGGGCGAGGACCGGCTGGTCAAGAACGCGCTGCGCGAGGCCGCCACCGACCGAGCGCCCCGCGGGTTGCCGCAGGTGCCCGCGGCGCTGCGGGCCCGGCTGGTGCTGCTCACCCGCGGCGCCGAGCGTCCCGATTCAGACGAGGTAGAGATCAATCCGCGTGCCGCCTCGGCACGGCTGCGCGCGGGGGAACGGATCGACGAGGTGGCAGCATGACGGCACTCCTGGCCCCCAAGCCCAGTCCGAGCGAACGCAGGCCCGAGGAGCGAGCGCCCCGGTGGAGCCTGCGCGAGGTGCGGCTGCCCGAACGGAGAGTCGGCAACGTCTCGTTCATCCTGGGCCTGGGGGTGTTCCTCGCACTGGGCATGGTCGGGCTGCTGCTGCTCAACACCGCGCTGCAGGAGCAGGCCTTCGCCGTCCGCGACCAGCAGCGGACGGCGACCCAGCTCGGCTACCGGCTGGCATCGCTGGAGACCGAGGTCACCGAGGCGCGTTCGAGCACCCGGCTGGCGATCGCCGCCACGAAGCTCGGCATGGTGCCGAACCCGTATCCGGTCTACCTGCCGCTGCCCGGCGGCCGGATCGTCGGCGACCCGACCGCGATGACCGGCAATGAGGTGCCGGACGTCCGGTACCGGACGCCCGAGCAGCTCGCGGCGATCGCCAAGGCCCGCGAGGAAGCGATGGCCAGGCAGGCCGAGGAGGCCAAGCAGAAGGCCGAGGAGGCCAAGCAGAAGGCCGAGGAGGCGAAGAAGGCAGCGGCGAAGAAGAAGGCCGAGGAGGCGAAGAAGGCAGCGGCGAAGAAGAAGGCCGACGCCGAGGCCAAGAAGAAGGCCGCGGCCAAGAAGGCTGCCAAGAAGAACGGGAGCGGCCGGTGACGGCGCCGCAGTCGGGTCTGGCCAAGGCACTCTCCGGGCTGCGCCGCGCCCGGCTGCCGCTGGCCTCGCCGATCCGCCGGATGCGGGTGCTGCTGATCGTGATCGCGGTCGTGTTCTCGATGTGCGCCGGCCGGGCGTTGCAGGTGCAGGCATTCGATGCCCAGACCTACGCCACCGATGCCGCCGTGGCGATGCGGAAGACCCAGGTGCTGCCGGCCTCCCGCGGCGAGATCAGCGACCGCTACGGCGACATCCTGGCGTTCACCGAGGACACCGTGCAGGTGGTCGCCGACCCGAGAATGATCCGCACCAACGGCAAGATGGCCGACGCCCAGATGACCACCCGTGACCGGGAGGTGGCGGCCGCGGCACCCCAGCAGCTCGCGCAGATCCTGGCCAGGCACCTGGGCAACACCCCGGAGTCGTACCTGCCGCAGCTGACCGACCCGAAGTCGTCCTACCGGGTGGTCGCCAAGCGGGTCCCGGCGCAGACATTCGCCGATATCCAGACCGAGATGAACGAGGCCAAGCTGCTCGGCCTGCGCCGGATCACCGCCCCCACCCGGCGCTATCCCAACGGCACCTTGGCGTCGAACCTGATCGGCTGGGTGAACGAGCAGGGCCAGGCGGCGGGCGGCCTGGAGCTGTCGCTGGAGAAGCTGCTCAAGGGCACCGACGGCAAAGAGGTCTACGACTCCTCGCCGAACGGCAAGATCCCGCTCGGCGACAACGTCCTGATCCCGCCGCAGAACGGTCACAACGTCGGGCTGAGCATCGACTCGACCCTGCAACTCCTCGCCGAGCAGCGGCTGGCCAAGGCGCTGGCCGACAGCGGTGCCGAGGCGGCTGCCGTCCTGGTCACCAACCCGAACACCGGCGAGGTGCTGGCGATGGCCAACGCGCCGTCCTTCGACAGCAACGATCCCGGCAAGGGCGAGGCCGCGAACATGGGCAACCGGATCACCAACAACGTCTACGAGCCCGGCTCGGTGCAGAAGGTCCTCACCTTCGCCGCGCTGCTCGACTCCGGCACCGCCAAGGCCGACGACAAGGTCGTGGTGCCTCCGTTCATCAAGCAGGACCAGTTCACCATCAAGGACGCCTGGAACCACGGCACCATCACGCTGCGGGCCCGCGGCGTCTTCGCCCGATCGTCCAACCTGGGCACCATCACGCTGGCCCGGCAGATGGGCAAGGAGCAGCTGCACTCCTACTACACGGCGTTCGGCTTGGGGAAACGCACCAACATCGGGGTGAACGGCGAGTCCGCCGGGCTGCTGCCGAAGGCCACGATGGCCGACTACACCCGGGACGGAATCGCTTTCGGCACCAGCTTGTCGGTGACCGCGATCCAGAACGCGGCGGCGCTCGGGGCGGCGGTGAACGGCGGCATCTACCACGCCCCGACGGTGATCTCGACCCTGGACGGCCAGCCTTACACCCGGCCCAACCAGGACACCACCCCGCGCCGGGTGATCAGCGAGAACGCCTCCGAGCAGGTCCGCTCGTTGATGGAGCAGCAGGCCCTGAACCAGAAGAGTTCCGCCTTCACCGTGGCCGGCTACCGGATCGGCTCGAAGACCGGGACGGCACGGCTGTTCGACGCCGGCTGCAACTGCTACTCGCGGGACAAGCTGGTGGTCTCGACGGTGGGTGTCGCGCCGATTGAGAACCCGCAGGTGCTGGTCTACGCGGTGGTGTGGAACCCCCGCAAGGGCAGCTCCGGCGCGGCGGTGGCGGCCCCGGTGATGCACGACGTGCTCTCCCTGGCGCTGCCCCGCTACGCGGTGGCTCCGTCGTCCACCAAGGGCGTCAAGCTCCCGCTCCAGTAATAGGGTCGAGCCATGGCTGAGCGCGCATCTCGCCTGTCCCGGCTGCTGCCGGGTGTTCCGGTGGCCCAGATCACCGGTGTGAGCCTCGACTCGCGGGTGGTCCGTCCCGGCGGCGTCTACGCGGCGCTGCCGGGGCAGCACACCCACGGCGCCCGGTTCGCGGCCGAAGCGGTCCGGCGGGGCGCGATCGCGGTGCTCACCGATGCCGCCGGCGCCGAACTGATCGGTGCCGGGCCGGCCGGCGCCGGCGTCCCGGTCGTGGTGGTGGACGACCCGCGCGCAACCCTGGCCGAGGTGGCCGCCGCCGTTCACGATCACCCCGCCCGGGCGATGCGGATGTTCGGGATCACCGGAACCAACGGCAAGACCAGCACCGTCTTCCTGCTGGAGGCCGCGCTGGCCGCCCTCGGCGAGCGGGTCGGGACGGTGGGCACCATCGGCTTCCGGCTCGCCGGGAAGCCCATCGACCGTAGCCGCAGCACCGTCACCACGCCGGAAGCGCCCGACCTGCAGGAGCTGCTCGGCCAGCTCCGGGACGCCGGCGCCAGCAGCGTGGCGATGGAGGTCTCCTCGCATGCTCTCGCGCTGCGCCGGGTCGGCGGGATCGTCTTCGACGTCGCCGGGTTTACCCACCTGGGCCGCGACCATCTCGATTTCCACCACGACCTGGAGAGCTACTTCGCGGCCAAGGCCGAACTCTTCCTGGACGGTCGCGCCCGAGCCTGCGTGGTGAACACCGACGGCGACTGGGGCCGCCGGCTGGCCGGCCTGATCCGCGCCCAGGGCACCCCGCTGCTGACCACCGGTAGCGCGGCGGAGGCCGACTTCCGGCTGCTCAGTGCCGATCCGGACGCCGACGGCCGCACGGCTGTCGAGCTCGCCACCCCGCACGGCCGGCTCGCCTTCACCGTCGGGATGCCGGGTTCGTTCAACGTGGCCAACGCGACCACCGCCGCCGCGATGGTGGCCGCCGCCGGGCTGGACGTCGCCGCTGCCGTTCCCGCCTTCGCCACCGCCGCCGTCCCCGGCCGGATGCAGCGGGTCGACCTCGGGCCGGGAGCGCCCGCGGCGGTGGTCGACTTCGCCCACACCCCCGAAGCGGTGGCCGCCGCCCTGGCCGCGCTGCCGCGGCCCCGGATCGCCGTCCTCGGTGCCGGTGGCGACCGCGACCCCAGCAAGCGCGGGCCGATGGGTGCCGCGGCCGCGGCCAACGCCGAACTGGTGGTGGTCACCGACGACAACCCGCGCTCCGAGGAACCCGCGGCGATCCGGGCGGCGGTGCTCGCCGGAGCCCGGCAGGGCGGCGCGACCGAGGCCGTGGACGGCGGCGACCGACGCGCCGCCATCGCCTTGGCGCTGCGTCGCGCCGGGGGTGCGGGCTGGGTCGCCGTGCTCGGCAAAGGGCACGAGACCGGGCAGGACAGGGCGGGCGTGATCAGCCCGTTCGACGACGTGGCGGTACTCCGCGACGAATGGCAGCGACTCGTTGGGGGGAACAACGAACGTGCGTGAGGCAACGATTTCAGAGGTGGCGGCGCTGGCCGGCGCCGGTCCGGTCGACGACGACCGGACGGCCGGCCCGGACGTGGTGATCGACTCCCGGCTGGCGTCGCCCGGCGCGGTCTTCGTGGCCCTGCCCGGCGAGCGGGCCGACGGCCACGATTTCATCGCCGCCGCGGCGGCCCGGGGCGCGGTGGCCGCCATCTGCACCCGGACCACCGACGCCGCCGTGGCGCACCTGGTGGTCGGCGACGCGCTGACCGGGCTCACCGACCTGGCCCGCGGGGTGGTGGCGCGAGCGACCGCGTCCGGGCTGGTCTGTGTCGGCGTGACCGGCTCGTCGGGCAAGACCAGCACCAAGGACCTGCTCGGCCAGCTGCTCGCCGCGGCCGGCCCCACGGTGAGCCCGGAAGGCTCCTTCAACAACGAGATCGGGGTGCCGCTGACCGCCCTGCGGGTGGACGCCGGCACCCGCTACCTGGTCAGCGAACTGGGCGCCCGCGGCGGCGGGCACATCGCCTGGCTGTGCGGCATCGTCCCGCCGCGGGTCGGCCTGGTGCTCAACGTCGGGCACGCCCACCTGGGCGAGTTCGGCTCGGTCGCCGGCATCGCCCAGGCCAAAGGTGAGCTGGTCGAGGCGCTGCCGGCCGACGGCTGGGCGGTGCTGAACGCCGACGACCCGCTGGTGCTCGGGATGGCCTCCCGGACCCGGGCCCGGCTGGCCACCTTCGCACTGGCCGGCGAACCGGACGCCGGTGAACTGCGGGTCTGGGCCGAGGACATCGAGCCCGACGACCTGCAGCGGCACACCTTCACGCTGCGCGCGGCCGGCGCCGCCGAGGCGTCGGTCGGAGTCCGGCTGCGGGGCTCCGGACGGCATCAGGTCGCCAACGCGCTGGCCGCGGCCACCGCCGGGCTGGCCCTCGGCCTGCCCGCGGCGTTGATCGCGGACGCCCTCAGTGCGGCGACCGCGCGCTCCCGGTGGCGGATGCAGCTGTGCCCGCGCCCCGATGGCGCGCTGATCGTGAACGACTCCTACAACGCCAACCCCGACTCGATGCGGGCCGCGCTGACCGCGGTCGCCGGCATGCGGCGTCCGGACGGCCGGCTGCTGGCCGTGCTCGGCGACATGCTCGAGCTGGGCCAGGACGCGGCCCAGGAGCACCGCCGGCTCGGCGTCCTGGCCGCCGGGCTCGGCTTTGAGGTGGTGGCCCTGGGGGAGTTCGCCGAGGCCCTCGCCGGCGGCGCCCGGGAAGCCGGCGGGACGGCCCGGGTGGCCGCGGACCGGGCCGCCGCGGTTGCGGTGGTGGGGGCCGATCTGCAACCGTCGGATGTCGTGGTGGTGAAGGCGTCCCGGGGACTGGCCCTGGAGGTGGTGGCCGACGCGTTGGCGTCCGGCGCCGGTGACAGGACGGGAGGGCCGGCATGAGAAGCATCCTGCTGGCCGGCGGGCTGGGCCTGATCGGCACCCTGCTCGGCACCCGGTTCGCGATCCGGGTACTGGTCAAGAACGGCTACGGCCAGTTCATCCGCGACGACGGCCCGACCGCGCATCACACCAAGCGCGGCACGCCGACGATGGGCGGCATCGTCATCATCGGATCGGTCATCTTCGCCTACGCGGTCGCCCACCTGATCACCTGGTCGCCGCCGACGGCGTCGGGGATCCTGGTGCTCTACCTGGTCACCGGCCTTGGCCTGGTCGGCTTCGCCGACGATTGGATCAAGATCTCCAAGGCCCGCTCGCTCGGCCTGAACAGCCGGGCGAAGCTGGCCGGCCAGGCGATCGTCGGGGTGTCCTTCGCCATCTTGTCCTTCCAATTCCCCGACGACCAGGGGATCACCCCGGCGAGCGCGGCCGTCTCGTTCCTGCGTGACATCAGCTGGCTGCAACTGCCGATCTGGCTGGCGGTGATCTGGATCATGGTGGTGATCGCGTCCTGGTCGAATGCTGCCAACCTGACCGACGGCCTCGATGGGCTGGCCACCGGCGCGGCGACCATGGTCTTCGCCGCCTACGCACTGGTGAACATCTGGCAGAACAACCAGTCCTGCGCCACCACGTCCACCGCCGGGCCGCAGTGTTACTGGGTCCGCGACCCCAGCGACCTGGCCCTGGTCTCGCTGGCCCTGGCCGGCGCCTGCTTCGGCTTCCTGTGGTGGAACGCCAGCCCGGCCAAGATCTTCATGGGTGACACCGGTTCGCTGGCCATCGGCGGCGGCCTGGCCGCGCTGTCGATCTTCACCCGCACCGAGCTGTTGATGCTGATCATCGCCGGGCTGTTCCTGATCATCACCTTGTCGGTGGTCCTGCAGGTCGGCTGGTTCAAGGCCACCAAGGGCAAACGGCTGTTCAAGATGGCCCCGCTGCAGCATCACTTCGAGCTGCTCGGCTGGGCCGAGATCACCATCGTGATCCGGTTCTGGATCATCTGCGGGCTGTGCGTCGCGCTGGGCCTGGGCATCTTCTACGCCGAATGGACGGTGGGGTTGCAGTGATCGACTGGTTGCCGGCGGCCACCCGGCTGTCGCCCTGGCCGCAGGCCCGGGTCGTGGTGGCCGGGCTGGCGGCGTCCGGCTACGCGGCGGCGGACGGGCTGCTGGAACTCGGTGCCCAGGTGCTCGTCCTGGACGACGCGGACTCACCGGCCAACGCCGAGAAGGCCGCGATCCTGGAGGTGCTGGGCGCGCAGGTGCGGCTCGGGCCGGGATCGACCGCGACGCTGCCGGATGCCGACCTGCTGGTCGTCTCCCCGGGCTGGACGCCGCGGGCGCCGCTGATCGCCCAGGCCCGGCGCCGCGGGGTTCCGGTCTGGGGCGAGGTCGAACTGGCCTGGCGGATGATGCAGCCGGACCGGGTGGTGTCCTGGCTGGCCGTTACCGGCACCAACGGCAAGACCACCACGGTCAACATGCTGGAGTCGATGCTGACCGCCGCCGGGCTGACCACCAGCGCCGTCGGCAACGTGGGCCGTCCGATCGTCGAGGCGATCCTGGACGAGGTCAGCTACGACGTGCTGGCGGTCGAGCTGTCCAGCTTCCAGCTGCACGCGACCCACTCGCTGGCGCTGCACTCGGCGGCGGTGCTGAACCTGCAACCCGACCACCTGGAGTGGTACGCCGATCCGGCGAGCTGGGACAGCCAGGCCCCGGACGCGATGGCCGCCTATGCCGCCGACAAGGCGCGGATCTACCAACGGGTCACCCACAGCTGCGTCTACAACGTGGCCGACGAGGCCACCCTGCACATGGTCGAGGACGCCGAAGTCACCGAGGGTGCCCGGGCGATCGGCTTCACCCTCGGCATCCCGGCCATCGGCCAGCTCGGCGTGGTCGACGACCTGCTGGTCGACCGGGCCTTCGTCGCCCAGCGCCGGGATTCGGCGATGGAGATCGGCAAGCTGTCCGACGTCGTGCCCTATGCACCGCACAACGTGGAGAACGCGCTGGCCGCGGCCGCCCTGGCCCGCTCGTTCGGGGTGCCGGCCACTGCCGTCCGGGACGGGTTGCGGACGCTGGAGCTGGGCGACCACCGGATCCAGACCATCGCCGAGCACGGCGGCATCCGTTGGGTGGACGACTCCAAGGCCACCAACCCGCATGCCGCGGCCTCCTCGCTGCGGGCCTTCGACTCGATCGTCTGGATCGCCGGCGGCCAGGCCAAGGGCACCAGCTTCGACGAGCTGGTGCGGGACTACGGGGACAAGCTGCGCGGGGCGGTGCTGCTCGGCGTCGATCGAGGGGTGATCGCGGAGGCACTCGCCCGACACGCGCCGCAGATCCCCGTGACAGTGATCGATTCGCCCGACACTGGTGCGATGGCTCAGGCGGTCACGGCCGCACGCGCGTTGGCCCGGCAGGGTGACGTGGTGCTGCTGGCTCCGGGTTGTGCCAGCAAGGACATGTTCACCGGGTACGACGCGCGCGGCGCGGCGTTCGCCGAGGCCGTCCGAGCGATCACCGGAGCCGACGAGAGGGGCTGAGACATAGTGGCGATCCTCTCTTCCCCACTGGATCGTAAGCAGTCGAACGGCGCCGCGCGGCGCCGTCCCCGCTCCACCCCGATCGCCGATGCGCTGGCCCATCCCCGGGCCAGTTTCTTCCTGGTGCTGGTGCCCACCGTGCTGCTGCTCAGCCTGGGCATGATGATGGTGCTGTCGGCGTCCAGCGTGCTCGGCAGCGTGCGCTTCGGCGACGCCTACTACTTCGTCAAGCGCCAGGTCTTCTTCCTGGCGGTCGGTGGTGTCGCCGCGGTGGTGCTCTCCCGGCTGCAGCCCCGGGCCCTGAAGGTGCTCGGCTGGGGCCTGGTGATCTCTGCCCTCATCCTGCAGATCCTGACCTTCACGCCGCTGGGCTGGGGCGAGGCGAAGGGCAACCAGAACTGGGTCCAGTTCGGCACCTCGTTCTTCCGCATCCAGCCCTCCGAGCTGGCCAAGCTGGCGATCATCATGTGGGGCGCCGACCTGTTCGCCCGCAAGCAGAAGCTGCTCGACCAGCCCAAGCACCTGCTGGTGCCGTTCGTGCCGGTCTCGGCGCTGCTGATCGGGCTGGTCGTGCTGCAGCACGACCTGGGCACCGGGATGATCATGGGCGCGATCGTGGTGGCGATGCTGTGGTACGTCGGCGCCTCGTGGAAGATGCTGGCCGGGATCGGTGTCACCGTCGCGGCCGCGGTGCTCGTCCTGGTGATCACCTCCGGCAACCGGATGGGCCGGATCATGGGCTTCCTCAACGCCGACCACGACACCATGGGCGTGAACATGCAGCCGATGCGGGGCGTCTTCGCTCTGGCGTCCGGTGGCTGGTGGGGTCTGGGCCTGGGTGGCTCGCGGCAGAAGTGGGGCTCGCTGGCCGAAGCCCACACCGACTACGTGCTGGCCATCGTCGGCGAAGAGCTCGGCCTGGTCGGCACCCTGGTGGTGCTGTCGCTCTTCCTGGTCCTCGGCTACGCCGGGTTCCGGATCGCGCTGCGCTCGGACCTGGCCTTCTGCCGCTATCTCGCCGCCGGGGTGACGTCGTGGCTGATGATCCAGGCCCTGGTGAACATCATGGTGGTGCTGAAGATGATCCCGGTGCTCGGCGTCACCCTGCCGCTGCTGTCCTACGGAGGCTCCGGGTTGATGGCCAACCTGGCCGCCATCGGCCTGCTGCTGGCCTGCGCCAAGCTCGAGCCGGACGCCCGTAGGCTGGCCGAGCGGAAGAAGCGCAAATCGGCCGGCGCGGTCACCGTGGTCGAGTCCCGCCGGTAGCGGGCCCCACCTGAGAGACACACCACGAGGAGGACCATGGCTCACGTCGTGCTGGCCGGTGGTGGCACCGCCGGGCATACCTCGCCGCTGATCGCCACCGCCGAGCGGATCGCCGAGCGCGACCCGGCCGGCAGCATCGTCGCGATCGGGACGGCCCGTGGACTGGAGACCACGGTGGTGCCGGCCGCCGGGTTGCGGCTGGAACTGATCCCCCCGGTGCCGCTGCCGCGTTCGCTGACCCCGGAACTGCTCAAGGTGCCCTGGCGGCTGTTCGACTCGGTGCGGCAGGCCCGCCGGATCCTCAAGCGCGAGGCGGCGGACGTCGCGGTCGGCTTTGGCGGCTATGTCTCGCTGCCGGTCTACCTGGCCGCCCGGACGCTCGGCGTCCCGGTGGTGATCCACGAGCAGAACGCGCTGCCGGGCCTGGCCAACAAGGTCGCCGCCCGGTTCGCGAAGCTGGTCGCGGTGTCCTTCCCGGACACCCCGTTGCCGCGCGCCGAGTACCTGGGCCTGCCGGTCCGACGCGGCATCGCCGAACTGGACGCAGAAGCCCGGCGGGCCGACGCCCGGGCCGGCTTCGGCCTCGACGCCGACCGGCCCACCCTGCTGGTCTCCGGCGGCTCGCAGGGGGCGCAGACCATCAACACCGCGACGCTCGGTGCCTGCGCCGAGCTGCTGGCCGCCGGCATCCAGATCCTGCACGTGCTCGGTCCGAAGAACATCACCGCCGCCGATGTGGTGGTGGCCGACGAGAACACCGGTGCCCGCTACCTGCCGCTCGGCTATGTCGACGCGATGGAGGACGCCTACGCCGCCGCCGACCTGATGGTCGGGCGGTCCGGCGCCGGCACCGTGATGGAGACCGCGACCGTCGGGCTCCCGGTGATCTTCGTCCCGCTGCCGCACGGCAACGGCGAGCAGGCCCGCAACGCGACCTTCCTGGTCGACGGCGGGGCCGCGGTGCTGATCGACAACGCTGACTTCGACGCCGCCCGGATGGCCGGCGAGGTGCGGGGCCTGTTCGACGACGCCGGCGCGCTGCCGGCGATGCGCCGGGCCAGCGGTGACCTGGTGCCCGCCGACGCGTCCGGACGGCTGGCCGAGCGGGTGCTGGCCATCGCCGGCCGGACCGGTGCGGAGCAAGTCTGATGGCCCTCGTCACCGCCGTACCGCTGCTGCCGCCGGCAGAGTTGGGCGGCGTCCACTTCATCGCCGCCGGCGGGGCGGGGATGAGCGGCATCGCCGCCGCTTACGCCGCGCTGGGCGTGCCCGTCTCGGGCAGCGACCAGGCCGACTCGGCGGCGCTGCGCCAGCTGGCGGCAGCGGGCGTCGACGTCCATGTCGGCCATCACCCGGACCACCTCGGCGACGCCGCCACGGTCGTGGTGTCGTCGGCGATCCGGGAGTCCAACGTCGAGCTGGCCGAGGCCCGGCGACGCGGCCTGCGGGTCTGGCATCGCAGCGCCGCCCTGGGCGCGCTGATGCTGGGCCGGCGGGGGGTGGCGATCACCGGCACCCACGGCAAGACCACCACCACCGGGATGACCGCCGAGATCCTCACCGCCGTCGGTGCCGACCCGTCCTATGTGATCGGTTCGCCGCTGGCCAGTACCGGCCGCAGTTCCCGGCTCGGCGGCGGCGACGCGTTCGTGGTCGAGGCCGACGAGTCGGACGGCTCCTTCCGGCAGTATCCGGCCGAGGTGGTGGCGATCACCAACATCGAGGCCGACCACCTGGACAATTGGGGGACGCCACAGGCCTACTTCGAGGGCTTCGTGGCTCTGGCGACGGCCCCCGGCGTCCGCACCGTGGTGCTGTCGGCCGACGATCCGGGGACCCGTGCGCTCCGGCCGCTGATCGAGGGGGACGGCCGGCGGGTGCTCAGCTTCGGCGAATCCGCCGGGGCCGACGTCCGGCTGACCGAGCTGCGGACCAGCTCGCCGACCGCCTCGGCGACGCTCACCGCGTCCGATGACTCGGGGCCGCTGCAGCTGTCGGTGCCCGGCCACTACAACCTGTCCAATGCGGCCGCCGCCTACGCCATTGGATGGGCGCTGGGCCACGACGGTCCCGCGCTGCGGGCCGCGGCGTCGGCGTTCCGCGGCACCTATCGCCGGTTCAGCTATGTCGGCGAGTTGAACGGTGCCCGGATCTACGACGACTACGCCCATCACCCGACCGAGGTGCGCGCGTTGCTCGCCGCCGCGCGTCCGCTGGCCGGCGAGGGACGGCTGGTGGTCTGCTTCCAGCCGCACCTGTTCAGCCGCACCCGCGAGTTCGCCACCGAGTTCGGCACCGCGCTGGCCGCCGCCGACCAGGTGGTCGTGCTGGACATCTATCCGGCCCGCGAGGACCCGATCCCCGGCGTGAGCGGCGAACTGGTCGCCGCCGCGGCCCGGGACGCCGGCGCCGCCGTGACCTACGTCGGGGACAAGGCCGCCGCGCCGGGCGTCCTGGCGCGGTTGCTGCGGCCCGGTGACCTGGCGCTCACCGTCGGAGCCGGTGACGTGACGGCCATCGGCCCGGCGGCGCTGGAGGCCGTCCGATGACGATGACCGGCATCGGGGACGCCACCGGCCGGATCACCCTGCGCCGCCGGCGCGGACGCCGCCGCCGGCTGGTCGTCGTCGTGATGGCCGCTGCGGTGCTGCTCGCCGCCGCTGGCCTGGCCTGGCTGCTGCTGGGCTCCGGCGTGCTGGGTGTCCGCGCGGTCGAGGTCCGCGGCGCCAAACTGGTGTCCACCGCCGAGGTCCTGAGGATCGCCGACGTGCCGGCCGGGATGCCGCTGGCAAGGGTGGACCTGGACGCCGTCGCCACTCGGGTGTCGGGGCTGCCTGCGGTGGGCAAGGTCGCGGTGGCCCGGCAGTGGCCGAACACGATCGGCATCCAGATCACCGAGCGGGTGCCGGCATTCGCGGCCGAGACCCCCGGCGGCTATTGGATCGTCGACGACAACGGGGTGATCTTCGATTCCGCCGCCGAGGTCCCGCGCGGCGTGCTGCCCGCTCGGGTGCCGACGGGCGATCCCCGGCTGATCCGCGACCTGGCGACCGTGGTGCAGGCGCTGCCGGCCGAGCTCCGCGGCAAGGTGCGGCTGCTGACCGCGCAGACCCCGGACAGCATCACCCTGGAGCTCACCGGGGGCACCACAGTGATCTGGGGCGGAGCCGAGCAGTCGCCGTTGAAGGTGCAGGTGCTGCTCCGGCTGATGACCGCGCAGCACCGGGTCTACGACGTCTCCGCGCCGTCCAATCCGGTCACTCGCTGAGGTCTAGGACAACCCTGAAGTACTACTTGAGGGACGCGCCGATGGGGCACGCCGCGTTGGACGCGGCTGTTGGGGCTAAGTAGCCTTGCATCCGACGTGACCGAGTTGCCTTCCCTGGGGTCTCCACCGCAACTTGAGACTTGTCTTCGGCAACCGCAAAAGCGCTATTGAGGTGGGAATCTTCGTGGGCAGTGCATCCCAGAACTACTTGGCGGTCATCAAGGTCGTCGGCGTCGGTGGCGGTGGCGTCAACGCCGTCAACCGGATGATCGAATCGGGCCTGCGTGGCGTCGAGTTCATCGCCGTCAACACCGACGCGCAGGCGTTGCTGATGAGCGACGCCGATGTGAAGCTCGACATCGGCCGCGACCTGACCCGCGGGCTGGGTGCCGGTGCGGACCCGGACAAGGGCCGGCAGGCCGCCGAGGACCACGCCGACGAGATCGAAGAGGTGCTGAAGGGCGCCGACATGGTCTTCGTCACGGCCGGCGAGGGCGGCGGCACCGGCACCGGCGGCGCGCCGGTGGTGGCCCGGATCGCCCGCTCGCTCGGCGCGCTGACCATCGGTGTGGTGACCAGGCCGTTCTCGTTCGAGGGCAAGCGCCGGGCCACCCAGGCCGACAACGGCATCACCGGCCTCCGCGAAGAGGTCGACACCCTGATCGTCATCCCCAACGACAAGCTGTTGGAGATGACCGACCACCAGGTGGCGATCCTGGACGCGTTCAAGCAGGCCGACCAGGTGCTGATGCAGGGCGTCTCGGGCATCACCGACCTGATCACCACCCCGGGCCTGATCAACCTCGACTTCGCCGACGTCAAGGCCGTGATGAGCAACGCCGGCTCGGCGCTGATGGGTATCGGCTCGGCCCGCGGCGAGGACCGGGCCCGGGCCGCCGCCGAGATGGCGGTCAGCTCTCCGCTGCTTGAGGCCAGCATCGACGGTGCGCACGGCGTCCTGCTGTCCATCGCGGGCGGCTCCGACCTGGGCCTGTTCGAGGTCTCCGCCGCCGCGAACCTGATCGAGGAGGCGGCCCACGAGGACGCCAACATCATCTTCGGCACGGTGATCGACGATGCGCTCGGCGACGAGGTCCGGGTCACGGTGATCGCCGCGGGCTTCGACGGCGGGCAGCCGCCGCGGCGCCAGCCGGGGATCACCCGGGCTCCCGATCTTCGGCAGCAGAGCCGTCCGGCTACCACTCCGGCCGCGCCGGCGAGCCGTCCGGACCCGTTCGCCCGCCCGGCCCAGCAGCCGGCACCCGAGCCGGCCCCCCGGCCGCAGCAGCAGCCGGTCGCCGAGCGGCCCAGCTATGCGCCGCGTCCGGTGCAGCCGCCCGCCGACGACGACCTGGACGTGCCCGACTTCCTGAAGTAAGCGGCCATGTACGACTTCTACCGTGACCCCGGCGCCGACGGCGTCGGGGTCGCCTTTTCCGACGCAGTGGCCGCCGACGGCTCGGTGCTCAGCCTGGGCGGTGCGCACGGAGCCGCCGGACGCGCCCCAGGCCTGGCGACCATCGAGGCAGATCTCGGCGTCCCGCTGGCGGTGGTCCGGCAGGTGCACGGCCGTGCGGTCGCGGTGGTCGACGAGGGCACCGAGCTGACCGGTCTGGCCGGCCGCAGCGCGGACGCCCTGGTCAGCACCCGGGCCGGTGTCGCCTTGGCGGTCCGGGTCGCCGACTGCGTGCCGGTGCTGCTCGCCGATGCCGCCGCCGGGGTCATCGGCGCGGCGCACGCCGGCCGGGTCGGGCTGGCCGGCGGGGTCCTGCAGGCCACGGTGGCCACGATGCGCGAGGCCGGCGCCCGAGCGATCACCGCCTGGATCGGCCCGCACATCTGCGGCAGCTGCTACGAGGTGCCGGACGCGATGGCCGCCGAGGTGGCCGCCACCGTGCCGGGCAGCCGTACCCGGACCGCGGCGGGGACGTCCGGGCTCGACCTGGGTGCCGGCGCGCACGGCGTCCTGGCCGGTCTCGGGGCGCAGGTGGTAGACGTCAGCCGGTGCACGCTGCAGACCCCGACCCTGCACTCGCACCGTCGCGATGCCGCCGCGTCGGGGCGACAGGCCGGGATCATCTGGCGCGCCGCTGCGTGTCGGACGAATGCAGCCGGCTGACCGCCTGCCACCATGGGTTAGGTTGCAGGTGTACGCGCGGACGAGGGGTTGAAATGGCTGACACATTGAAGAAGGCGGCCGTCTGGCTCGGGCTGGTTTCGGACAACAACTACGCACAGTCCGAATACGGCTCCGAGGACGTCACCCAGCAGGTGCACCGGCCCGGCGAGCAGCCCCAGGCCACCGGCACCCCGCAGGCTCCGGCGGCCGTGCCGGCCGCGCCGGTTCCGGCAGCCGCGACGGTGACCGAGATCGAGTCCCGGCGGCCGACCTCGCCGGCACCGCGCACCGCCGACATCAGCCGGATCATCACCGTGCACCCGCGCACCTACAACGAGGCGCGCACCATCGGTGAGAACTTCCGCGACGGCGTGCCGGTGATCATGAACCTCGGCGAGATGGAAGACGCCGATGCCAAGCGGCTGGTCGACTTCGCCGCCGGGCTGATCTTCGGACTGCATGGCAGTATTGAACGCATCACCAGCAAGGTGTTCCTGCTCTCGCCGCATAACGTCAACGTGACGGCCGAGGACAAGGAGCGCATCGCCGGAGGCTTCTACAACCAGAGCTGACGAGGCGCCATCGCCCCGCGGCTCGATCGCCGAAGGCTTCTATCACCCAGGGGAGTGGCTGTGCAGTTGGTCGGATTGGTCCTGTGGTATCTGCTCTGGGCCTACCTGGCCGTGCTGATGGTCCGGGCCGTGTTGTCCTTCGTCCCGCTGTTCGTGCGGGACTGGCAGCCACGGGGCCTGATGCTGGTGATCGCCGAGTTCGTCTACACCCTGACCGACCCGCCGCTGCGATTCATGCGCAAGATCATCCCGCCGATCCGGATCGGCGGCACCAGCTGGGACCTGGGCTTCCTGGTGCTGTTCCTGGCGTTGTCGTTCGTCCAGCGACTGATCCCCTTCGTCTTCGTCTGAACCCGTTCCCCGGCCGCACCGAGGGCCGATTTTCCTTTGTGTTCGGATGCGCCCACCGATAGCCTGACGAACGCCATTCCCCGTCCGTTCTCGTGAGGTGAAGCATGACCTTGACCCTGGAGCAGGTCCGTCAGACCCGATTCCATCTGGCTCGCCGCAACGGCTACGAACCGGTGGACGTGGACAACTTCGTCGACAAGGTCGAAGTCACCCTCGCGCAACTCGGCGAAGAGAACGAGACCCTCAAGAAGCAGGTCGAGGCCTTGGCGGCGAGCGAGGGTGGCCTGGCCCCGGCCGTGGACGAGACCGGTTCCGGCTCCGACGAACTGCGCCAGCAGCTGGCCGACGCCCACGCCGAGATCGAGCGGTTGCGGGCCGACCTGGACGGCCGCTCCGGTGAGTTGGAGAGTGCCCGGGCGGCGCTGACCCAGGGCGACCAGGGCGAGGTGGTCGGGCGGCTGGCAGGGCGAACTCGACGGCGCCAGGGGCGAGCTATCCGGACGCGACGAGCGGATCGCCGCGCTGCAGGCGGAGGCCGACGGCGCCCGCCGCGAGCTGGACGGCGTCCGGGCTGAGCTGTCGGCGGCGCAGGCCGCGCAGGCCGAGCGCACCTCCAAGATTGAGCACATCGTCGTCACCGCGGCGCCGGACGCCGCCCCGGCGGTCACCAAGCTGCTGCAGATGGCCACCGAACAGGCCGAGCGGCTGGTCGGCGAGGCCGAGGAAGACGCTCAGCGGATCACCTCCGAGGCGTCCGCCAAGGCCGAGAGCACCGTCGAGGAGGCGGCCGGGCAGGCGCACGAGGCGCTCACCGGCGCACGCACCCGGGCGGACGAGATCGAGCAGCAGGCCCGTGCGGCCGCCGAGGCGCTCGACGCCGAGACCGTGCAGCGGTCCGCGGCGCTCACCACCGAGATCACCGAGCGCCGGGCCGAGCTGATCGGAGCGCTGGAATCCGAGCGCGACGAGCTGCGGGGCAAGGTCGACCAGCTGCGGTCGTTCGAGGACCGCTACCGGCAGAGCCTCACCAGCCAGCTGCAGGCGCACCTGGAGTCGCTGGCCGGCCGCTCCGAGCCGGACGAAGCTCCGGAACTGCTCAGCGAGCCGGACGGCCCGTCCGCCACGCCGCGGCTGGACGCGCTGCTCAACGACCAGCACTGACCAGCCGGTCGACCGGGCCGGCTCGCAGCCGCCATGGCCTCGGCGAGCCCGGCCCGCGCTCACTGAGCGGGCGGAATGTCCGGCTCTTCGGCCGGGCCGACCCGGGTGGTACTCTCTCCGCTCGGACCACCATCTGAAGGAGTTCCACGCCATGCCTACGGCTCGCAAGACGGACCCCGTCGCCGACGGTCCGGCCGTCATTCCGGTCGCCGAGGGCGAGGATCCGTGGACCGCTGACGAACTCGCCGAGGTCCGCGACGAACTCACCGACGAGGTGGCCCGGCTGGAGCGTGCGATCGCGGTTGCCGAGGCGGGACTTCAGGACCTCTTCTCCGACGGCAGCGACGGCGCCGGACGCGATCCGGCCGACGTCGGCTCCACCAACTTCGAGCGCGACCAGGAGATGTCGCTGGCCGCCAACGCCCGCGAGATGCTGGATCAGGCGCAACTCGCGCTGCGGCTGTTCGACTCCGGGAACTACGGCACCTGCGAGTCCTGCGGCCAGCCGATCGGCAAGGACCGGCTGCAGGTGTTCCCGCGGGCCACTTTGTGCATGACCTGCAAGAAGCGGGAGGAGCGGCGATAGCCGGGAGTCCTCGTCGCTACGGCCTGACGGCGGTGTCGATCGGCGCGGCCGGGTTCGCGCTGGACTGGGCGACCAAGCAGTGGGCGCTGGCCAGCCTGGACCCCGCGTCCGCCGTCCCGGTGATTCCCGGACAGCTCTACCTGCGGCTGATCCGCAACCCGGGCGCCGCCTTCAGCATGGGCGAGAGCTTCACCGTGGTGCTGACCTGCCTGGCCATCGCCGCGATGGTGTTCCTGCTGGCCTGGATGGTGCCGCGGGTGCGGCACACCGGGTGGGCGGTGGCCACCGGGCTGCTGCTGGCCGGGGTGTCGGGCAATCTGTTCGACCGGCTGACTCGCGAACCGGGAGCTTTCCACGGCCATGTCGTGGACTTCCTGCAGGTGCCGTGGTTCGCGATCTTCAACGTGGCCGACATCTGGATCACCTTCGCGGCGGCCACGGTGATCTGGCTGACCCTGATCACCGGCGTCAATCTGGCCGGTGAGAAGGTCGAACGCGGCGGCTCGCCGGCCGGGAAGACGCAGTCGTGAGCGTCCACCTGGTGCCGGACGGCCTGGCCGGCCAGCGCGTGGACAGCGCGGCGGCGCGGATGACCGGGCTTTCCCGCAGCCGGATCGACGACCTGATCGCGTCCGGGCACGTACAGCTGGACGGCAGCACGGTCACCAAGTCGACCCGGGTGCGCGGCGGCGAGTTGCTCGAGGTCGACCTGCCGGCACCGGCCGTCGCGGTCTCCGTGACTCCCCGCGAGGTGGCCGGCGTGCGGATCGTGCACGACGACCCCGACATCGTGGTCGTCGACAAGCCGGCCGGAGTGGCCGCGCATCCGTCCCTGGGCTGGGACGGCCCCTCGGTCACCGAGCATCTGGCGGCCGCGGGCTTCCGGATCTCCACCTCGGGGGCCGCCGAGCGGCAGGGTGTGGTGCAGCGGCTTGATGTCGGCACGTCCGGGCTGATGGTGCTGGCCAAGAGCGAGCGGGCGTACACCCTGCTCAAGCGGGCGTTCCGGGATCGCACGGTCGACAAGATCTACCACGCGCTGGTGCAGGGTTTCCCCGACCCGCACGTCGGCACCATCGACGCCCCGATCGCGCGGCACCCGGGCCACGACTGGAAGATGGCGATCGTCGACGGCGGCCGGCACAGCGTCACCCACTACGACACCCTGGAGGTGTTCCGCGGTGCCACCCTGCTCGAGGTGCATCTGGAGACCGGGCGCACCCACCAGATCAGAGTGCACGCCCAAGCCATCGGGCACCCGTGCGCGGGGGACCCGCTGTATGGCGGTGACCCGGTGCTCGCGGCCCGGTTGGGCCTCGATCGGCAATGGCTGCATGCGGTCGAGCTCGGCTTCGAGCACCCGGGCAGCGGCGAACAGGTGCGTTTCGAGTCCGCCTATCCCGACGACCTGGCCGCCGCATTGGAACAGCTTCGTAACAGCTGAACCCGAATGCCGCTGCCGGCGCAACCTTGGCGTCGACTCGGTCCGCTAGGGTGCTGAGCGTGCGCAGAGCAAAGATTGTTGCAACGCTGGGTCCGTCGACGGACAGCCTCGAGAAGGTGATCGGCCTGATGGAGGCCGGCATCAACGTAGCCCGATTGAACATGTCGCATGGCGATCACATGGAGCACATGCGGCGGCTGAAACTGGTCCGGGACGCGTCCCATGAGGTAGGCCGCCCGGTCGGTGTGTTCGCCGACCTGCAGGGCCCGAAGATCCGGCTGACCCGGTTCGAGAACGACTTCGCCATCCTCGAGGCCGGGCAGCAGTTCGTGATCACCACCGACGACGTGCTCGGCACCGCCGAACGCTGCGGGACGACGCTGAAGACCCTGACCATGGACGTCCGGCCCGGCGACCAGGTGCTCGTCGACGACGGCCGGATCCACCTGCGCGCGGTCGAGGTGACCGACACCGACGTGGTCACCGAGGTGGTGGTCGGCGGCCGAGTCTCGAACAACAAGGGGATCAACCTGCCCGGAGTGGCGGTGTCGGTGCCCGCGCTCAGCGAGAAGGACGAGCACGACCTGCGCTGGGCGTTGCGGCACGGCGTCGACATGGTGGCGCTGTCCTTCGTCCGCAGCGCGGCCGACTACGACCGGGTCCGCGCGATCATGGATTCGGAGGACCGGCACGTCCCGGTGATCGCCAAGATCGAGAAGCCGCAGGCGATCGACAATCTGCATGACATCATCGACACCTTCGACGCGGTGATGGTGGCCCGCGGTGACCTGGGCGTGGAGTTGCCTCCCGAGCAGGTGCCGTCGGTGCAGAAGCGGATCATCGAAGAGGCCCGCAAGTGGGCCAAGCCGGTGATCGTGGCGACCCAGATGCTCGAGTCGATGATCAACGCCCCGCAGCCGACCCGCGCCGAGACCTCCGATGTCGCCAACGCCATCCTGGACGGCGCCGACGCGGTGATGCTGTCCGGCGAGACGGCGATGGGCGAGTACCCGATCGAGGCCGTCAAGGTGATGGGCCGGATCATCAACTACACCGAAGAGCAGGGCCTGGACAACATCCGGCACATCGACTGGGACCCGCACACCCACTCGGGCGTCATCTCCAAGGCGGCGGTCGACATCGCCGAGCGGGTCGGCGCGAAGTACCTGGCGGCATTCACCATCTCGGGTGACACCCCGCACCGGCTGGCCCGGCTGCGCTGTGAGATCCCGATCATGGCGTTCACCCCGAAGCCGCGCACGGCCCTCGAGCTCACCCTGTGCTGGGGTGTCCAGTCCTGGGTAACGCCCGAGTTCGTCTCCACCGAGTCGATGGTGCAGTCGGTCCAGGACGCCCTGAAGCAGACCGGCTGGGTCAAACCCGGTGACCAGATCGTGATCGTCGCCGGCAACCCGTCCGGCACCGGCGGCCAGACCAACTCGGTGCGGATCTACGAGCTGCACGACTGACCGGTCGACCGTCGGCCGGCACGGATCTCGACGAAGCTCGATCGCCGGTGTCCGCGGGGACGGTCCTGGTCACCCTTCCGCCGGTGTCCGCGGGGACGGTTCTTTCGGTCACCTTCCGTCCGGTGTCCGCGGGGACGGTTCTTTCGGTCACCTTCTTGACGACGGCGGACGCGACTACCGCGTCCGCTCTCATCGCGCTGGAGGTTACTCGGCGAGCTGGTGATCGGCCAGGAAGTGGGCGATGCCCTGGGTGGCCGGGTAGAGCTCGAGGTAGCGACCGAAGAAGTCGTCGTAGCGGTCCTTGTTCTCCTCGTCGGGCTGGACGTGCGCGGAGACCTTGAGCCAGGTGGTGGACTCGTCGGCCTCGCCGACGTTCTGCGCCGAGATCAGCGCGTCGCCGTAGCTGGCGCCGATGGCCAGCTTCGGCAGCACCTGCTCGATGCCGCAGACGTCGGAGATGATCCGGGTCCACAGGCCGCCCTTGGTGCCGCCGCCCACCGCGATGTACCGCTTGCCCTGTCCGCCCGCCTCCTCGATCGACCGGAGTAGATGCCGGGTGCCGTAGGCGGTGGCCTCGAGCAGCGCACGGTACAACTCGCCGCGGGTCGTGCTCAGGGTCAGCCCGGCGATCACGCCGCGGGCCCGCGGATCGCTGATCGGCGTCCGCTCGCCGGCGAAGTAGGGCAGCGCCAGCAGGCCGTTGGACCCCGGGGGGACGTCGCCGGCCTCTTCGGAGAGGACGGCGTACTCGGTGCCGCCGGTGATGTCGCGTAGCCAGGTGGTCAGCGCTCCGGACGCCGACAGGCCGCCGGCCAGCGCGAAGGTGTCCCGGTACAGCCCGGTGATCGCCCACAGATTGGGGTGGGCCATGAACTGGCTGGCGACCAGGTTCGCGACGATCGTCGAGCCGTACATCAGCATCACGTCGCCGGGTTCTTTGACCCCCACGCTGAGCGCTTCGCTGAAGGCGTCGGTGCTGCCGACCCCGACCGGGATGCCCTCGGGCAGGCCGGTCAGGTAGGCGCCCTCGGCGGTGATGTGGCCGGCGATCTCGTTGGAGTACTTGAGTTCGGGCAGCGGCAGGCCCGGGGCAACCAGCTCGCACCACTGGGGGATCCAGTCCTGGGTCCTGGGCGAATACATCGGATCGAACATGGACGCCGACAGGTGGTCGAGCACGTAGGCCCCGGTCAGCTTGAACGCCACGTAGGTCTGCGCCATGAAGAAGTACTTCGCCTTCTCCCAGACCCACGGCTCGTTGCGGACGGTCCAAAGGAACTTCGGCCCCTGCGACTGCGAGGTGAGCACATTGCCGCAGTGTTCGACCAGCGCCTCGGCGCCGATCTGGTCGGTGAGCTCGGCGACTTCGGCAGAGGCGCGGGTGTCGACGCCGTACAGGATGGCCGGACGCAGCGGGCGACCGTCGCCGTCGCAGAACACGCTGCACGGTCCGATCCCAGAGGTGGTGATGCCGACCACGGGGCCGCTCGCCTTGCGCAGCAGGTCGGCGACGATGGCCAGGAAGTCCGCCCACCAGACGCCGTCGGCGTCGTGCTCGACGTGACCCGGCCTTGGCATCGAGGTCCGGTGCGCCACCTCGGAGGTCGCGATGACCTTTCCGTTCAGGCGGGCGAGCACACCCTTGGAGCTGCCGGTGCCGAAATCGATCCCGATCACCAGCCTGTTGTCCCTAGCCATCTCAGGCTCCTCTCTGCGAGCATCCTTGCCCGGCCGGGGACGCGTCCTCGTTGCCCGCCCAACCCGAACGGTATTCGAAGCCGATGGTGCAGGGGAGGGGGCGGTCAGCCCATGTGCGGATAGCGGTGCTCGATGGCCGGCACGAAGGTCTCCTTGATCGAGCGGGCATTCGTCCAGCGCAGCAGGTTCTGGGCCGAGCCGGCCTTGTCGTTGGTGCCGGACGCCCGCGCGCCGCCGAAGGGTTGCTGGCCGACCACCGCACCGGTGGGCTTGTCGTTGACGTAGAAGTTGCCGGCGGCGAACCGCAGGGTGCGGCCGGCCGCCTCGATGGCCGTCCGGTCCCTGGCGATCAGGGCGCCGGTCAGCGCGTACGGCGAGGCGGACTCGGCCTGCCGCAGCACCGCCTCGAAGTCCCCGTCGTCGAAGACGTGCACCGCGAGCACCGGACCGAAGTACTCGGTGCGGAAGACCTCGTCGCTGGGATCGTCGCCGAGCACGATGGTGGGCCGGACGAACCAGCCGACCGAGTCGTCCAGCTGGCCGCCGGCGACCACGCGCAGATCCGGATGGGCCTGGGCGCGTTCGATGGCCGTCCGCTGCTTGGCGAAGGCGCGGTCGTCGATCACGGCGCCGAGGAAATTGCCCAGGTCGCGCGGGTCGCCCATCGGCAGCGCGTCCGTGGCCTCGATCAGGTCGTCGCCGATCCGGTTCCAGACGCTGCGCGGGATATACGCCCGGGAAGCGGCCGAGCACTTCTGCCCGGCGTAGTCGAAGGCGCCGCGGATCAGTGCGGTGCGCAGCACATCGTCGTCGGCGGACGGGTGCGCGATGACGAAGTCCTTCCCGCCGGTCTCGCCGACCAGGCGGGGATAGGACCGGTAGCTGCCGATCCTGCCGCCGACCTCGGCCCACAGCCGCTGGAAGGTGCCGGTCGAGCCGGTGAAGTGGATGCCGGCCAGGTCCGGGCTGGCCAGGGCCACCTCGGAGACGGCCAGCCCGTCGCCGGGCAGCATGTTGATCACGCCGGCTGGCAGCCCGGCCTCCTCGAGCAACTGCATGGTCAGCGTGGCGGCCAGCTGTTGGGTCGGGGACGGCTTCCACAGCACCGTGTTGCCCATCAGCGCCGGCGCGGTGGGCAGGTTGCCGGCGATCGCGGTGAAGTTGAACGGGGTGATCGCGTAGACGAAACCCTCCAGCGGACGGTGATCGGTCCGGTTCCAGACGCCGGGGGCGTTGGCGATCGGCTGCTCGGCCAGGATCTGGGCGGCGAAGTGTACGTTGAACCGCCAGAAGTCGATCAACTCACAGGCGCTGTCGATCTCGGCCTGATAGGCGGTCTTGCCCTGGCCGAGCAGGGTGGCGGCGTTCAATCGCTGCCGCCACGGTCCGGCCAGCAGGTCGGCGGCTCGCAGGAACACCGCCGCGCGCTCGTCGAAGGAGAGATCCCGCCAGGCCGGCGCGGCCGCGGACGCCGCGGCGATGGCTTGCTCGGCGTCGGTGGTGGTGGCGTTGCGCAGGACCCCGAGGACGTGCTGGTGGTCATGCGGCTGCACGACCGGGATCTCTGCACCGCCGCCGGGCTGCCAGCGGCCGCCGATGTAGGCGTCCAAGGGGTGCTGCGCGGACTGCTGGCGGTCCACCTCGGCCAGCAGCGCCGACCGCTCGGGCGTCCCGGGGGCATAGCTGAGGTTGGGCTCGTTGGTCGGCGGCGGGGGAGTCGTCACGGCGTCCATGCGAGGTGTGTCCTTTCGGGTCGGATCGGGATCAGTCGTGGGCGGGAA
The DNA here is from genome assembly GCF_047602385.1 of Micropruina sp. Lineage (GTDB taxonomy): Bacteria > Actinomycetota > Actinomycetes > Propionibacteriales > Propionibacteriaceae > Micropruina. The sequence continues at coordinate 341,606 of NZ_JASGHL010000003.1, read as the reverse complement.
CGGGTTCGGCGGGAGTGTTGCGGACTTCGAGGGTGACGCCATTGGCCTGCCGGGTGTCGAAATAGCAGAAGCCGGAGCCGTCTGCGCGCCGGCCCTTGGCGATCACCTCCAGGCCGAGCTCCTCGCCAGTGGCGACGGCACCGGCCAGATCGGGAACCTCGAAGCCCAGGTGGTAGACGCCTTCGCCGTGGGCGTCCAGGAATCGGCGCTGTGGAGTGTCTTCCGGGCCGGGCTGGCACAGCTGCAGCTGCACATTCACGAAGTCGTAACACTTGTACTTCATGCCCGCCGAACCGGCCGGGTCGGGGACGTCGTACTCGACGTACGCAGATCCCTTCGGATAGTCGAACCACGGACCCACTCCGAGTCGCTGATAAGCGGAAACGGCGCGATCGAGGTCGTGGACGACGATGCAGACGTGGTGCAGTTCGGTGAACAGATCGGTCATTTCGATCCCTTTCCGTCGGGGCACGGGTACCTGGTCACGCCGGTTGAGCGGCTGCCGCGCGAACACCGGCGACGCGTGATCTAGGCAATGTATACCAAGTCGTGTACGGTGCACCATACAGGCGGCGCAGGGTGTGCCGCCGGGAGGAGACCGGTATGTATTACTTCGGCTACTGCACCTATTTGCTCGAGGCCGAGCTGCGCAAGTACCTTCCCGAGGCGGTGGCGATCACCAAGGCCACCGCACCGAATCATCAGATCCAGTTCCGTGCCGCGGGGGATCGGACGGACCGGGGCTGGTGTCACCTCGCTGATGTCGGCACCCTCGGCAAGACCGCCCGGGGCATCGTCTTCGAGGTGAACGATGACCGCGTCAACGATGATTTCGATGACTTCGACATCATCTTCCTGACCGTCCGCGGTGACGACGGCGAGACCTACGACGCGTTCACCTATGTGCTGAGCCGGCCCGGGAAGCCGATGCGGCCGCCGCGGTTCTACTGGCAGCGCGTCCCCGACGGCTTGGCCGAGCAGGAGTTCCCGCTGGACTACCGGCACGAGGTTCAGGCCATCTTCGACTCCGCTGCCGAGTGCCCTGACTTCGACCGGCCGGCTCCCGCCGTGGCGCCCGGCCGTTCCGCCGACACCCGATGAACCACCGATCCGCACTCACACCCGACAGAAGGCATCAATCCGCACCAGAGAAAGAGAGCAGCACCATGTTGCGCACACTTCGTACCGGCCTGCGCGCGGCTGCCGCCGTCGCGACGGCCTCCCTATTGCTGACCGCATGCGTCGGCCCGAGCAGTAGCAGCAGTTCCTCGCCGTCGGGAACGACGGCCGAGGTTCACACCCTCACGCCCGGCGTGCTCAAGGTCGGCTCACAGCAGGCCTACATTCCCGGCGAGTTCTTCAAAGAGGGTGACACCACCGTCCAGGGCTTCAGCGTTGACTTCATCAACGAGATCGGCAAGCGGCTCAACCTGAAGGTGGAATGGCAGCAGGTGGACTACTCGGCCATCATCACCGGCTTGCAGTCCAACCAGTTCGACATGGGCTCGGGCGGGATGAGCCCGAACCCGGATCGGCTCGCCCAGGTCGATATGGTCGGCTACTTCCAGTCCGGCGCCACCTACATCCTGCGCAAGGAGGACGAGGGGAAGTACAAGACCTCCCAGGATCTGTGCGGCAAGAAGATCGGCATGCTCGAGGGCTCCACGACGCTGGCCGCGGCGATCGCGAAGGAGAACGAGAAGTGCGGGGGGAACCCGATCCAGGTCGAGCCCTACACCAACACCAACCTCGGCGTTCAGGGCCTGCTGTCCAAGCGGATCGTGGCCTACACCCCGGACGTGGCGCAGAGCCAGTACATCGTCAAGCAGGACCCGAACAACCTGGTCACCATCGGTGACTACGTGCTGGTGGACTACCTGATCAACTACACCTTCACCAAGCAGAACACCGCGCTGCGCAATACGGTGTACAACACCCTGCAACAGATGATGACCGACGGCAGCTACGACAAGATCCTGGAGAAGTGGGGCATCGACCGCGGTGGGCTGAAGAAGCCGGCATTGAACGGTGACCTCAATGCGAAGCCGTGATCATCTCGCCGTGATGCGGCTGGTGCTGCCATGACCACCGCGACCGAGGCGTCCACGGGCGTCTACTTCCCGGTCCGGGCGAAGTTTCCTTGGGGGCAGTTCATCCAGGCCGCGGTGGTCATCGTCATCGTCGGCTGGGTGATCGTCAGCTTTGCGATCTCGGGCGTCTTCGACTTCGCAACGGTGGCGCGCTACCTGTTCGGCGCGCAGATCTGGGCCGGCCTGTGGGGCACGGTCAGCCTGGCCACGCTGTCCACCGCGATCGCTCTGGTGCTCGGCACCCTGGTCGCGCTGATGCGGATCTCGAACAACCGGGTGCTCTCCGGGGTGGCCGCGGCCTACGTGTTCTTCTTCCGGGGGACGCCGATGCTGGTTCAGCTGCTGATCTGGTTCTACGCCATCCCGCGGATGATCGGCCAGGTCCGGATCGGCATCCCGTTCACCGACGTGGTGTGGGTCGACCAGCCGGCGAGCGTCTTCTTCACGCCGTTCGTCGCAGGCCTGTTCGCGTTGTCACTGGCCGAGACCGGCTACATGGCCGAGGTGGTCCGTTCGGGCATCCTCGGCGTCGACCAGGGCCAGCGGGACGCCGCCACGGCACTGGGCCTGCCGCGCCGGAAGATCACCACCCAGATCGTTCTCGTGCAGGCTTTCCGGATCATCCTTCCGTCGGCCGGCAACCAGTACATCATGATGATCAAGAACACCTCCCTGGCCTACACCATCGGGTACATGGAGCTTCTGCTCACCGTGAGCCGCATCTACTACTCCAACTTCAAGTACCTCGAGCTGCTGTTGGTCGCGGCGTTCTGGTACCTCGTGCTGACGGCGATCATCACGTTCCTCCAGCAGTTCCTTGAGCGCCGATACCCAGCGAGGTAAGCCATGTCTGAACCAACACTGAAAATGGAGTCCCAGCACGTCTACAAGTCGTTCGGGGAGGTCAAGGTTCTGCACGACGTCTCGGTCAAGGTGCATTCCGGTGAGGTGGTGGCCCTGATCGGGCCGTCCGGTGCCGGCAAGTCGACCTTCTTGCGCTGCGTCAACAATCTGCAGCCGATCGATTCGGGCACGATCGAGGTGGACGGCGAACTGATCGGTTACCGCAAGGTCGGTGACTACCTGGAGCCGTTGGGCGACAAGGAAGCTGCCGCGCAGCGGGCGCGGATCGGCATGGTGTTCCAGAACTTCAACCTGTTCCGGCACATGACCGCGGTCTCCAACGTCATGTACGGACAGATCGAGGTGCTCGGGCGGCCGAAGGCCGAAGCCGAGGCGACGGCCATGGACGCCCTCAAGCGAGTCGGCCTGGTGGGACGCGAGGACCGCTATCCGGCGCAGCTCTCGGGCGGCCAGCAACAGCGGGTGGCGATCGCCCGGGTGATGGCCATGAATCCCACCATGATCCTGCTCGACGAGCCGACCAGTGCCCTCGACCCCGAACTCCGGGTCGAGGTCGCCAACGTCATCAAAGGCATGGCCGCCAACAAGGCCACCATGCTGATGGCGACCCACGACATCCCCCTGGTGCACGACATCGCGGACTACATCATCTTCATGGTGGACGGCCGGGTCGTCGAAGCGGGGCCGGCCGAGAAGATCCTCACCCAGCCGGAGCATGACCGCACCAGAAGCTTCCTGACCGCGATGGAGTCCTGACCACTATCGTGACCGACTCATCCCAGACCGGTGTGGTGCGGGCCGATCGCCCGCACCACACCGTCGTGCCCGGCCCGGTGACCCCGGGCCGGGTCGTGCTGTATGCCGTGATGACCACGGTGTGGGGCTCGAGCTTCTTCTTCACCGCGCTGGCCCTGGACGCGTTCACGCCCTTCCAGATCGTCTTCATCCGGATGCTGCTGGCCACGGTGATCCTGGCCGGCGTGGTCGCCGTGATCCGGCCCCGATGGCCGCGGAGCGCCCGGCTGTGGGCCCATTTCGTGCTGCTCGGCCTGATCAGCATCGCGTTGCCGTACACCCTGCTGACCTGGGCCCAGGTCTGGGTGAACTCGTCGACCGCGATCGTGCTGTCCAGCACAACGCCGATCTTCGTCTTCCTGATCGCCACCCTCGGCCTGCGGACGGAGGTCTTCGGCATCGGCCGGATGCTCGCGGTGACCCTCGCCTTCGCCGGCGTGGTCGTGTTGACCCTGGGTGCGCCGGCCGGGTCGAACAGCCTGTTCTGGTCGGCGATCATCGTGGTGACCTCGGCCAACTACGCGGTGGCCAACGTTTATACCAAGCGCTTCGTCTCGCAGCTGCACCCGCTGCTCACGGCCCTGCTGCAGCTCGGCTTCGGCACCCTTTGGCTGGCGCCGGTCCTGCTGATCACCGGGGACTGGCGGCTGCCCACCGAAGTCGGCTGGCCGTCACTGCTGGCCGTGCTGGAGCTGGGAGTCCTCGGCTCGGCTTTCGGCTACGTGATGTTCTTCTACTTCATCGCCACCTGGGGCTCGACGATCACCAGCCTGAACACCTACCTGCAGCCGCTGGTCGGCATCGCGCTGGGTGTCCTGGTGCTCGCCGAACGACCCGGCTGGCAGGCCTGGGCCGGGATGGGCATCGTGCTGGCCGGGGTCGCGCTGTTCGGCGTCAGCACGCTGCGTCCGGACCGGCCGCTCAGCCGTCAAGCCGCGGACCGAGCCGCAGGCTGAGGTACCCGGGATCGGTGTCGTCGGCCACCTCGAGCACCGGCCAGAGCGCAGCGCCGATGGACGCCCCGGCCGCCGTCCGATAGCCGGGCAGGGACAACAGGACGTCGCCGTCCCCGGTCCCCACCAGTTCGCCGGTCACCTCGACGCCGTCGCTGAACGCCAGCCGGACGTCCGCCGGCCGCAGCGGCACCTCCAGCGCGGGTCTGCGCGCCCGCAACCGCGCGCCGCGGAACAGATGGCTGTGTGAGGCGGTCAGCGGCAATGGGCGGTCGGTCACCGAGGATCCAGTCGCAGGGCGCGGGTGATGATGTCGGCCGTCCGCTGGATGTGGGTCCGGGCGATGACGCCGGCGGCCTCGCCGTCGCCGGCCGCGAGCGCCGCGTGCAGCGCCCGGTGCTCCTCGTTGACGGTGCGGATGTCCTTCTCGGTGAACACCACCGGGGCGTTGAAGTTCCAGTAGTTGATCATCGTGCTGCGCGCCGCATCGGCCAGCACGTGGTTGCCCGCGGACCGGGTGATCAGGGAGTGGAATTCGTCGTTGAGCTGGTTGACCTCGACCCGGGCCTCGGTGTGCTCCATCCTCTCGATCAGCTCGAGCAGGGTGGCGAGGGTCTCGGGGCTGATCCGGCCGGCGGCCAGCCGAGCGGCGGCGGCCTCGAGTTCGACCCGGGCCTCGAGCAGCTCGACGATCTCGTGCGGGGCGTGGTCGCGGACCACCCAGCCCTTCTGCTGGACGACCAGGCCCTCCTGTTTGAGCCGCAGCAGGGCCTCGCGGACCGGCGTCCGGCTGACCTTGAGCTGCGTCGACAGCTCCTGCTCGACCAGGCGATGGTTGGGCCGGTACTCGGCGCTCAGAATCGCGTTGCGGAGGTGTTCATGGACGGCATCGGCCGCGATCGTCTGGGTCGATCGTTGAGTGGCCACCGGGTCTCCTTCGACAGGTATACCGGCGAGGATACAGCGGCCGGGCCTCCGGCGGGCGTTCATCCGGTCAGTGCCGAGGAGGGGAGTCGAACCCCTATGCCCTTGCGGGCAGACGGGTTTGAGCCGTCCGCGTATGCCATTCCGCCACCCCGGCTGGAGCCCTATGATCATGCCACATTCGCGGTCGCGATCTCATCAGCGGTGCGCGACGGAGTAAGGTGCTCCATGGGCCTCGACCGGCCACCGTCTCGACGACAGAAAAGGGCAGACAATGACGTCCGATGCTGCACAGCCTGCCGGCCGCGCGAAAGTCCTTGTCGCAGAGGATGAGGCGTTGATCCGGCTCGATCTGGTCGAGCTGCTGACCGCCGAGGGGTACGAGGTGATCGGCGAGGCGGGCGACGGCGAGCAGGCACTGGCGATGGCCCGTCAGCTCGAGCCCGACCTGGTGGTGATGGACGTCAAGATGCCCAAGATGGACGGCATCTCGGCGGCGTCGGCGATCGCCGAGGAGCGGATCGCTCCGGTGGTCATGCTGACCGCGTTCTCCCAGCGCGAACTGGTCGAGCGGGCTCGCGAGGCCGGCGCCATGGCCTACGTGGTGAAGCCGTTCGATGCCTCCGACGTGGTGCCGGCGATCGAGGTGGCGATGGCCCGGTACGCCGAACTGCGGGCTGTCGAGGAAGAGGTCGAGGACCTTCAGGAGCGGTTCGAGTCGCGCAAGATCGTCGAGCAGGCGAAGGGCCTGCTGATGGAGGGGCTGGGGCTCACCGAGCCGGAGGCCTTCCGCTGGATCCAGAAGACCGCGATGGATCTGCGCAAGTCGATGCGCGAGGTCGCCGAGGGCGTCATCGGCCACTCCAAGGCCGGCGCCAAGCCCAAGCGCTGACTCGATCGGTGGATCGAGCGGATGGCCCGCGTCGATCCTGATCGCGCGGCTCGCCCCCGTCAGCGAGTGGCGGGGCCGCACGCAACTCGGTATACTGACGGGTATTCAACGCAAGGAGTGAGGACAAGTGAACAGCTCAGAGGCATTCGCATCCCTTCGGGATGGGCGCTTCTACCAGGGCATCAAGGGCGCCATCCGGAATGCGGTGGCCGCCGACGACACCGACCACGGGGTCGCGACCGATGACGGCAACCCGCGGATCCTACGGCGACTGATCGCCGCCGGGTTCGACGGGCCGGGAGCCTGAGACCCGGATTCGATCGACTGACGACGAGAACTGCGCCGGTCCACCGCACCATCGGTGGGCCGGCGCAGCCGCATGCCGGGGACGGTTCTTTCGGTCACCGGGGACGGTTCTTTTGGTCACTGGGGACGGTTCTTCTGGTCACCGGGGACGGTTCTGTTGGTCACCGGGGACGGTTCTTTTGGTCACTGGGGACGGTTCTTCTGGTCACCGGGGACGGTTCTCCCGGTCACCTGCGCTACTCGAGTGGCGATGTGCCCACCACCGCGGTGGCGTCCAAGTCATCGTCGGTGTGGACGGCGGGCAGCAGCCCGACCCGCTCGAAAAGGCTGACTGCCGGGCCGGTCTGGGCGTCCGACACCTCGATCAGCAGCCGTCCACCGGGAGCCAGCCAATCCCGGGCGGTGGCGGCGATCCGGCGATGGACGTCCAGCCCGTCGCCGCCGCCGTCCAGGGTGAGCCGGGGTTCGTGATCGCGGGCCTCCGTGGGCATCAGCGCGATCGCCTCGGACGGCACATAGGGGGCGTTGGCCAGCGCCACCTGGACCCGCCCGCGCAGCCGGACCGGCAGGGCGCCCCAGAGATCGCCCTGCCAGACCGATGCGCCGGGAAGGTTCCCGCGGGCGCAGCGCACGGCGTCCGGGTCGAGGTCGCAGGCGTGCAGGTCGACGCCGGGGACGCGGTTGCTCAGGGCCAGCCCGAGCGCCCCGCTGCCGCAGCACAGGTCGACCACCACGTCGCCGGCCCGGACGCCGTCCGCCGCCAGCCGGACCAGCAGCTCGGAACGACGTCGAGGGACGAACACGCCTGGCGCCATCGCCACCCGGAGACCGTCGAACCCGGCCCAGCCCAGCACCTGCTCCAGCGGCTCGCCGGCGACCCTTCGCTCCAGCAGCGGCGCCAGCGGACCGGGTGCGGCCAGCAGCAGCTCCGCTTCCTCTTCGGCGAACACACAGCCGGCCGCCCGCAGCGCGGCCACCACGTCGTCCGGCGTCGTCAACTCCGCGGCCGGACCAGGGCGCAGGTCACCCGGGCGGTGCAGATCCGCTCGCCGGTGTCGTCGGTGAGGACCACCTCCCAGCTACCCAGCCGGCCGCCGATGTGCAGTGCGGTGGCCTCGCCATGCACCCAGCCGGAGGTGCCCGGACGGTGGTGGGTGGCGTTGATGTCGACGCCGAACGCCCTGCCCTGCGGGCCGACCTCGGCGTAGGCCGACAGTGAGGCCAGGGTCTCGGCGACCACGCAGGACGCCCCGCCGTGCCACAGTCCGAACGGCTGGGTGTTGCCCTCGATCGGCACCCGGCCGCGGGTGCGCCGCGGACCGACCTCGATCAGCTCGAGGCCCATCTTGTTGTCCAGGGCGCTCCGGATCCCCACGGCCCACTCCGGCAGACTCATGCCGCCTACGATCCCACATCGCTCCCGGGCCGTCCCCGGCGTCCGGTGCCCTCGGACTTTGTCGGTGGCCTCCGCTACCCTCGCTGAGGTGAGCGAAACCCCGGGCACCCTGCTGTTGATCGACGGCCATTCGGTGGCGTATCGGGCGTTCTTCGCGCTGCCGGTGGAGAACTTCTCCACCACCACCGGCCAGCACACCAACGCGGTCTACGGCTTCACCTCGATGCTGATCAACGTCCTGCGCGACGAGCAGCCGACCCACCTGGCGGTCGCCTTCGACGTCTCCCGGCAGACCTTCCGCAGCAACCTGTACACCGACTACAAGGCCAATCGCTCCAAATCCCCGCAGGAGTTCACCGGCCAGGTGGCGCTGATCAAAGAGGTGCTGGACGCGCTCAACGTCACCCACGTCGAGCTGGACGGCTTCGAGGCCGACGACATCATCGCCACGCTGGCCCGGCAGGCCGCCGCGCAGGGCCTCAAGGTGCTGATCTGCACCGGCGACCGCGACACCCTGCAGTTGGTCACCGACGACGTCACCGTGCTCTACCCGCGCAAGGGCGTCTCCGACCTGGCCCGGATGACCCCGCAGGCGGTGCTCGATCGCTATTTCGTGCCGCCCGCCCAGTACCCCGAGCTGGCCGCGCTGGTGGGGGAGACGTCCGACAACCTGCCCGGCGTGCCCGGGGTCGGCCCGAAGACTGCCGCCAAGTGGATCGCCACCTACGAGGGGCTGGAGAACATCGTCCGGCGGGCCGCCGAGATCCCCGGCAAGGCCGGCGAATCGTTCCGGGCCCACCTCGACGACGTCGTCCGCAACCGGGAGCTGAACGCCCTGGTCGGCGACCTCGAACTGCCCGTCGCGGTGCCCGAACTGGAACGCCGGGACTGGAACCGCGAGGCTGTACACACCGTCTTCGACGGGCTGGAGTTCCGGGTGTTGCGGGACCGGCTGATCGAGACCCTGCCGGCCGAGCAGACCGGCCCCGAAGGCGGCTTCGAGGTGGTCGGCGACGTCCTCGAACCGGGTGCGCTGGCCGATTGGCTGGCCGAGCACGGACGCGGTGAGCTGACCGGCCTCGATGTCACCGGGCAGTGGCGGGCCGGTGCCGGCGACCTGACCGGGCTGGCGCTGGCGGCGGCCGACGGGGCCGCTTGCTGGCTGGACGTGACCGAACTGATCCCCGCCGACGAGCAGGCGCTGGCGAACTGGCTGGCCGACGCCACCGCGGCCAAGGCACTGCACGACGCCAAGGGGCCGCTGCTGGCGCTGTGGTCGCGCGGCTGGGAGTTGAACGGATTGGCCAGCGACACCCAGCTGGCGGCCTACCTGCTGCGTCCCGACCAGCGGGTCTACGACCTGGGCGACCTGACCGCCCGGCACCTGAAGCGCGAACTCAGCGCCGAGGGGCCGGCGGCCGCGTCGTCCGACCAGCTCGCCTTCGACTTCGAGGACGCCGAGGCGGGGCAGGACTCGATGATCCGGGCCCGGGCCGTGATCGACCTGGCCCAGGCGCTCACCGGCGAACTCGCCGAACGGGGGGAGGGGTCGCTGCTCGCCGACGTCGAGCTTCCGCTGCTGCGCACCCTGGCCACCATGGAGCGCGACGGCATCGCGGTGGACGCCGACTACCTCGACTCGCTGCACGCCGACTTCGACAACGCCGTCCGCACCGCCGAGTCGGACGCCTTCGCGGTGCTCGGCCGGCCGATCAACCTGGGCTCACCCAAGCAGCTGCAAGAGGTGCTGTTCGACGAACTGGGCATGCCGAAGACGCGGCGGACCAAAACCGGCTGGACGACCGACGCGGAATCGCTGGAGTCGCTGTTCGTCAAGACCGAGCACCCGTTCCTGGCACACCTGCTGCGGCACCGTGACCAGATCCGGCTGCGGCAGACCGTCGAAGGCCTGCAGAAGTCGATCGCCGACGACGGCCGGGTGCACACCACCTACATCCAGACCATCGCGGCCACCGGACGGCTCAGCTCGACCGACCCCAACCTGCAGAACATCCCGATCCGAACCGAGGAGGGCCGGCGGATCCGCCGGGCGTTCGTGGTCGGCGCCGGCCACCAGACCCTGATGACCGCCGACTACAGCCAGATCGAGATGCGGATCATGGCGCACGCCTCCGCCGACGCCGGACTGATCGAGGCGTTCCACTCCGGCGAGGACTTCCACACCGCAATGGCGTCCCGGGTGTTCGCGGTCGGCCCCGACGAGGTCGACACCACCATGCGAGCCAGGATCAAGGCGATGAACTACGGCCTGGCCTACGGGCTCAGCGCCTTCGGGCTGTCCCAGCAGCTGAAGATCCCGGTCTCCGACGCCAAGGGCCTGATGGAGGAGTACTTCGAGCGGTTCGGCAACGTCCGCGACTACCTGCGCGACGTCGTCCGGACGGCCGGCAAGACCGGCTACACCGAGACCCTGCTCGGCCGTCGCCGCTACCTGCCCGACCTGACCTCGTCCAACCGGCAGCGCCGCGAGATGGCCGAGCGGATGGCGCTCAACGCCCCGATCCAGGGCTCGGCCGCCGACATCATCAAGGTCGCCATGCTCGACGTCGAATCGGCGCTGGCCGAGCGGGGGCTGCGGTCCCGGATGCTGCTGCAGGTGCACGACGAACTGGTCTTCGAGATCGCGCCCGGCGAGGCCGAGGCGATGGACGCCCTGGTTCGCGACAAAATGGGCCACGCCGTCGATCTCACCGTGCCGCTGGAGGTTTCGGTCGGCACTGGCCGGTCCTGGCACGAGGCCGCCCACTGACGAGTTTCACCGTCCGGGCAGTAGTGAGATCTTCTGCCAGATCTTGTTGCTCATGCCGCTGGTCAGCGCCTCGATGGTGCTCACCGTGTCCAGGATCACCGAGTCCTGGCTCTCCTCGGCGCACAGGGCGGCGATCTTGCCGAGCAGGCTGAGCATCTCGGAGCAGTAGTCCAGGTAGTTCTCCATGGCTTGCGCGGTGGACAGTTCGATGTCGAGGGTCTCGGGGGTGGAGCGGAAGTCGGGACGCAGCCGTTCGGGGTCCTTGGTCAGCTGGTGCATGTCGACGATGTGGGCCAGCGACCGCAGCCGGTGCAGCTGGCCGAGCAGGTAGCTGCGCTCGATCCGGTTCGGCAGCGCGTACAGGAAGTACACCGCGATCGCCGCGAAGACGATGTCGTTGACCATCGACTCGATCAGCGGCAGCCACTCGAAGGACCGCTCGGGACCGTTGCTGACCGCGTCCCTCAGAGTGAGGACGAGCGCGACGATCGTGACCAGGACGACGACCAGGCTGAGCGCCCGCGAGCCGACCCGGATCCGGCGCAGCCGCACCCGCGCGGTGGACGCCGACCCGGCGACCTGTTCGGCGACACTGATCAGCTGATCCGCCACCTGGCGCAGCCCGCGGTCGGGAAACCGGGCGGCGACCCGCCGCTGCAGGGTGCGGGTGGTCTCGACCACGTTGACGGCGTTCAGCCGCTGGTACCGGTGGGTGGCGGTGTCGGTCATGCCGGTCACTCTGCCATCGGCGGAGTGCTCGACCGGCTCGATCGACGGCTCCGCCGCGAGCCTCTCAGCGCAGGGTGGCCAGGATCTCGGTGCGTTCCACGCCGTCCTGGGTCCAGGTGCCGGTCAGGGTGCCCAACGGCTGGGCGGTGTGCACGTGGCTGCCGTCCAGTACCCGGACCAGCCGAGCGGCCTCCATCGACGCGTTCGACACAACGGTGATCCCGCTGCCGCGCACCGTCATCGACTTCTCGCCCAGCGACAGCTCCGCCTCGTTGTCGGCCTCGTGGATCACCCGGATCAGCTCGGCGACATAGACCGGGTCGGACGTCGCGTCGTAGCAGTACCGGGTGCCCAGGTCGGAGTGCTCGATGGTGCCGACCAGCACCGCGAACTCGTCGTCCAGCGGCTCGGGGCGGTAGGTCAGCGGCACCTGGTAGAGCCCGCCGGCGGAGGCGACCAGCAGGGTTTCGATGCCGACCTCGCCTTCGGGATCGATGAAGCGATAGGCCGCCACCCGGCTCAGGTCGCCGGCATCCCCGGCGAACCAGGACTGGCCCGGCAGCCACCCGGCCAGGAGTTCGAGCTTCGACGGCTTCAGTTCGGCGTCGTGGATTTTCGCGGTACCACTCATCGGTTCCTCCCTCGGGACAAGGCGTCCGTACAGAAGAGCACTCTACTACGACTAGTAGTACATGGAACGCCATCTCGTCCGGCCGAGCCGGCTTCGGCGGCGGTGCCCGATCGGCGAGACGCAGCACGGCCGAGTTGACCCGAAGGATGGACTGGTGCAAACTCCTATTGCTCCCGTAGGAGTTAGTTGCTTAGACCAATCCAACCCGAATCGCAGGCAATCGTCCGGCCCAGCCCGGACCAGAACAAGGAGTCCCTCCATGACCCACTCACGTAGAGCCGTCCTCACCGTCGCCGCGGCAGCCGTCGCCATGGCGATGACCGGCTGCGCCGGGGGTGGGGCCAGCGATGTCACCGGAGGCGCCTCTTCGTCGACGTCCGCCGGTGCGTCGAAGGTGCTCAACCTCTACGCCTACGCCGTTCCCAAGGTGGGCTTCGACAAGGTGATCCCCGCCTTCACCGCAACGCCGCAGGGTGCCGGAATCGGATTCCAGCCGTCCTACGGCGCCTCCGGCGACCAGTCCCGCAAGGTGGCCGCGGGCGCCGAGGCCGACATCGTCAACTTCTCGGTGACCCCCGACATCACCCGGCTGGTGGACGCCGGCCTGGTCGACCCGAACTGGGCCGCCGGGGAACACAAGGGCATCCCGTTCGGCTCGGTGGTGACCATCGTGGTCCGCAAGGGCAATCCGAAGGGGATCAAGGACTGGGACGACCTGCTCAAGCCGGGCGTCGAGGTGGTCACCCCGAACCCGTTCTCGTCCGGTTCGGCCAAGTGGAACCTGCTGGCTCCGTATGCGACCAAGAGCGATGGTGGCAAGGACCCCGGCGCCGGGCTGGCCTACATCTCCAAGCTGGTCGGCGACCACATCAAGGTCCAGCCGAAGTCCGGCCGCGAGGCCAGCGAGACCTTCCTGCAGGGCACCGGCGACGTCCTGCTCAGCTACGAGAACGAGGCGCTGTTCCTGGAAGGCCAGGGTGAGAAGGTGCAGCACGTCACCCCGGACAGCACCTTCAAGATCGAGAACCCGGTCGCGGTGCTGAAGGGCAGCAAGAACCTGCCGGCAGCCGAGGCGTTCCGCGACTACCTCTACACCCCGGCCGGTCAGCGGCTGTGGGCCGAAGCCGGGTTCCGCCCGGTGGACGCCGCGGTCGCCAAGGAGTTCGCGGCGAAGTTCCCGGCGCCGAAGAAGCTGTGGACGATCGACGACCTGGGTGGCTGGCCGACCGTCGACAAGGACCTGTTCGGCAAGGACACCGGCACGATCGCGGTGATCTACGACAAGGCCACGTCATGACGATCGCCACCGAAGCCTCGCCCGGCGCCGCCACCGCGGCGACGCCGGGCGAGGCGGCGCCGAACGGCCGCCCGCCGCGTCGCCGGTCTCCGCTGGTCCGGCCCGGCTCGTCCGGGCGGGTCAGCGGCCTCACCCTCGGTGTGGTGGTGACCTGGCTCAGCCTGATCGTGCTGCTGCCGATCGCCGCGCTCACCGTCACCTCGTTCGAGGACGGCTGGGGCGGCTTCTGGGGCGCCGTCACCGCTCCGGTCGCTGTGGCCGCGCTCGGCACGACGATCCTGGTCTCGGCGGTCGTCGCCCTGCTCAACGTGGTGGTCGGCACCCTGATCGCCTGGGTGTTGGTGCGGGACGAGTTCTGGGGGAAGCGATTCGTCGATGCCCTGATCGACCTGCCGTTCGCGCTGCCGACCATCGTCGCCAGCATCGTGCTGCTGTCGCTGTACGGGCCGAACAGCCCGATCGGCATCGAACTGAACGCCACCCGGTGGGGGCTGATCGTCGCCTTGGCCTTCGTGACGCTGCCGTTCGTGGTGCGTTCGGTGCAGCCAGTGCTGATCGAGCTCGACCGCGACGTCGAACAGGCCGCGGCCTCGCTCGGGGCCGGCAACTGGACGACGTTCCGGCGCGTCGTGCTGCCGACCCTGGCGCCGTCGATCATCTCCGGCGGTGGGCTCGCCTTCGCCCGGGCGATCGGCGAATACGGTTCCGTGGTGCTGATCGGCGGCAACATCCCGCGCGAGACCCAGGTGGCGTCCCAGTACATCCAGCAACAGATCGAGATCGACCGCCCGGTCAACGCCGCGGCCGTCTCGGTCGCCCTGCTGGCGATCTCGTTCGCCACACTGCTGGTGCTGCGGTTCTTCGCCTCGCGCGGACAAGAGCGCGAGGAGCGGTCGAAGTGAAGGTCTCAACCCCCACCCGGATCACCCTGCGGGTGGTCGCCCTGCTCTACCTCGGGGTGCTGCTGGCGGTGCCGATCGTCACCATCCTGTGGCGAACCTTCGAGCCAGGTTTCGGTGCCTTCTGGGCCTCGATCCGGACGCCCGCGGCGATTTCGGCGTTCAACCTGTCGCTGCTGATCGTCGCCATCACCGTGCCGGTGAACGTGATCTTCGGCGTGGTCACCGCTTTGGCGCTGGTCCGGGGCCGGTTCCCCGGACGCCGGCTGCTGTCCGGCATCGTCGACCTGCCGTTCGCGGTCTCGCCGATCGTGGTCGGGGTCTCGCTGATCATGCTCTGGGGCGTCCACGGCTGGTTCGGCGGCTTGGAGGACGTGGGCATCCGGGTCATCTTCGGCCTGCCCGGCATGGTGATCGCCACCATCTTCGTCACGTTGCCGTTCGTCGTCCGCGAGGTCGAGCCGGTGCTGCACGAGATCGGCACCGAGCAGGAGCAGGCCGCCGCCACCCTCGGCGCGTCCCGCTGGCAGACCTTCGCCCGGATCACCCTGCCGGCCATCCGCTGGGGCCTCACCTACGGCGTCGTGCTGACCATCGCCCGCGCGCTGGGCGAGTTCGGCGCGGTGATCATGGTCAGTTCCGGCTTCCCCGGAGTTTCCCAGACGCTGACCCTGCTGGTGCACAGCCGCTACATCGACGACCACAACACCCACGGGGCGTACGCGGCGGCCACCCTGCTGATGTTCCTGGCCCTGGTCACCCTGCTGCTGATGACCGTGCTCGACCGCAAGCGGCCGACCGTCCACACCACAGCCGTGCCGGCCGTGGTTGCAGCCACCCCCGTTCTCGACGAAAGCAATGCAAGGAGCAGCTCATGATCTCCGTCACCGACGCCCGGAAGGCGTACGGCACCTTTCAGGCGCTCGACAACGTCTCGCTCGAGATCCCGTCCGGCACCCTGACCGCGTTGCTCGGGCCGTCCGGTTCGGGCAAGTCGACCCTGCTGCGGGCGATCGCCGGACTCGAGGAACTCGACTCGGGTGCGGTGGTGATCGCCGGCAACGACGTCACCCGGCTGCCGCCGCAGCGGCGCGGGATCGGCTTCGTCTTCCAGCACTACGCCGCCTTCAAGCACATGACCGTGCGCGACAATGTCGCCTTCGGGTTGAGCATCCGCAAGCGGCCGAAGGCCGAGATCACCAAGCGGGTGGACGAACTGCTCGAGGTGGTTGGCCTAGCCGGCTTCCAGCACCGCTACCCGGCCCAACTCTCCGGTGGGCAGCGGCAGCGGATGGCGCTGGCTCGGGCGCTGGCCGTCGACCCGCAGGTGCTGCTGCTCGACGAACCGTTCGGCGCCCTGGACGCCAAGGTGCGCGACGACCTGCGGCGCTGGCTGCGCCGGCTGCACGACGAGGTCCACGTCACCACCGTGCTGGTCACCCACGACCAGGAGGAGGCGTTGGACGTCGCCGACCGGATCGCGGTGCTGAACCAGGGCCGGATCGAGCAGGTGGGCACCCCGGACGAGTTGTACGAGAGCCCGGCGAACCCGTTCGTGATGTCCTTCCTGGGCTCGGTCTCCCGGCTGAACGGTGAGGTCGCCCGGCCGCACGACCTGCGCCTGGAGCGGGACGCCGGAACCGCCGAGGAGCTTGCCCGCTCGACCGGCGTCCGGGTCACCGAGGCCGAGGTCGAGCGGCTGGTCCGGCTCGGTTTCGAGGTGCGGGTCGAGCTTCGGCACACCCATACCGGGGAGAGCTTCTTCGCCCAGCTGACCCGGTCCGAGGCGGCCGCGCTGCAGCTCGAGGTGGGACACCTGGTCTGGGTGGTGCCGACGCGGACGTTGCCGAGTGAAGAGGAGTTCCCCGCGCTGGCCGTGTGAACCGGCCACAATGAGGACCGTGGAGATCACCGCCAAGACCGAGTACGCCGTCCGGGCGATGCTGCAGCTCGCCGAGGCCGGCGAACCCGACCTGCCGGTCTCGGTGGACGCCCTCGCCCAGGCGCAGGGCTTGCCGCGCAAATTCCTGGAGGCGATCCTGGCCGACCTGCGCCGGGCCGAGCTGGTGATCAGCACCAAGGGGGCCCGCGGCGGCTATCGGCTGGCGCGGCCGGCGTCAGAGATACCGGTGGGTGCGGTGTTCCGGGCCGTCGACGGCCCGCTCGCCGAGGTCCGCGGACGGCGTCCGCACCACACCTCCTACGAAGGGGTCGCCGAGCATCTGCCGGTGCTGTGGGTGGCGGTCCGGTCCAGCTTGCGCCAGGTGCTGGACGACACCTCGTTGGAGCAGTTGCGGACCGGCCGGCTGCCGGCGCACGTCCGCGAGCTCGCCCAGGTGCCGGACGCCTGGGTCAGCCGCTGAGGAACGCTCCGTGCCGGTCAATCGGTGGCCGCGTCGGGTCCGGTGAGCGCCCGGACGGCTTCGCGCGCCGCGTCGGTCAGGCTGCGGGCCTGCCCGAGGAGCCGGGCCGCCCGTGCCTGGCCGACGTCCAGCCCGGTCAGGGCGGCTGCCTCGACCGAGCGCATCGCCTCCGCCTCCGCACCCCAGGAGGGACGCTGGCCGGCGGCCACCTCGAGCGCCGCCAGCAGCTCCAGTGCGGCAGCGTGCTGCCGGCGGCTGCTGAGCAACGAGGACAGATTGCGCAACAGGGTGACCAGGAGGTTGTGGTTGCCGGCGGAGACCAGGGCCCGCACGGTCGAACTGAGCCGAGCCAGGTCGCTGTCGGTGGACGCGCCGGAGCGGCTGACCAGCGCCATCAGCGCCGTGGTCGCCACCGAAACCACCAGGGTGCAGCCGGCCCGCTCGGCGATGCCGACGGCCTCGGTCAGCACGTCGACGGCGGCCGCCGGATCGCTGCTCGCCCAGGCCTCGCCGACGCAATAGAGGCTCAGCGAGCGGGCGGTCGGATTGGTCACCGCGGGCAGCGCGTCGAGCACCCGACGTACCTGGCCGGCGACCGGGGCACCGGACCAGGCCAGCGCCAGCAGCACGCCGTCAGCGGCCAGGAGCGGATCCAACGGGTGTCCGGCCTCGGTGGCGGCGCTTTCCGCGCGGTGGTACGCGGCGGCGGCGGCGTCCAGGTCGCCCAGTGCCAGCCACAGGTCGCCCGCAGCCTCGTGGCCGCGACCCTCGAGCAGCGGCGATCCGACCTCGCGGGCCGCCCGCACCGCGAGGTCGGCCAGTTCCAGCCCGTCGCGCGGACTGCCCTGCATCCAGGCGTGGGTGGCGGCGGCCAGGTAGACCCCGGGCGGCCAGCCGTCCCGCCGCCGGCCGAGTAGCTGCCCGGTCCAGCCCAGCACGTCCGGCCGCACCCGGTAGTCGCCCCAACGGTGCAGGCCAGCCGACCAGTGCGGCGGCCAGGCCGGTGTCGTCGGCGGCGAGGGCGTTGCCGAATGCGGCCGCCAGGTCCGGCAGGGCAGCCTCCACCACCCCCGCCCAGTAGCCCTCATCGGGGCCTTCCAGGCCGGACGCCGCCCGCTCGGCCAACCCCAGCGCCCAGGCGCCGTGCGCGGACTCCGAGCTGCGCCGCTCCCGGTCGCCGGTGACGGCGGCGGCGAAGCTGCGGATGGTCACCAGCATCCGGTACCGGCTGGTTCCGCCGTCGGACTTACGGACGAGCAGCGAGCGCTCCACCAGATCGGGGACGATCGCCGCCGCGTCCGTCCCGAGCACGGCGTCCACGGCAGCCAGGTCGAACCAGCCCGCGAACACCGCCAGTCCCCGGAGCACGTCGCGCTCGGCGTCCGAGAGCAGCTGATAGGACCAGTCCAGGGTCGCGGTCAGTGTCTTGTGCCGGGCCGGCAGCCGGGGCGAACCGGACCGGATCAGGCCCAGGTGGCCGGACAGCCGCTCCCGCAGCTCGGCGAACCCGATCGCGGCGCTGCGTCCGGCGGCCAACTCGATGGCCAGCGGCAGCCCGTCGAGTTCGATCACCAACTCGGTGACCTCGCGGACGGCGGCGGCGTCCCAGACCAGTCCGGGATCGGCCGCGGCGGCCCGCTCGACGAAGAACGCCACCGCCGGCGATCCGGCCACGGCTTCCTGCAGCGACGCCGGCGTGCGGGCGGGGCCGGGCAACTGCAGCGGCGGCAGCGGGAACGCCTGCTCGGTCGAGGCGCCGAGCCGCTCGCGGCTGGTGGCCAGCACCGCGACGTCCGCGCCGGGTGCCAGCACGGTCTCGACCAGCTCGGCGACGGCGCCGAGCAGATGTTCGCAGTTGTCCAGCACCAGCAGGCCCCGGGTGCCGCGCAACGCGGCCAGCAGGCCGTCGCGCTGATCGCCGCCCAGGGTCCGGACGCCGACCTGACCGGCCACCGCCGGCACCACGTCCGACTCCGACCGAAGTTCGGCCAGGTCGACCCACCAGGCCGGGCCCGGCGCATCGGCACACAGCTTCGCCGCCACCGCCGTCTTGCCGACCCCGCCGGGACCGACCACCGTCACGCAGCGGCCGGGTTCGAGCATGCCGGCCAGGGCTCGCAGGTGCGCGTCCCGTCCGTGCAGCCGCTGTCGTGGACGGGGCAGGGCGGACGGCACCGGTGCTGGGACGGCGTCGGTGGCGGTCAGTCGTGGTGCCGCACCGGGTTCCCCACGCAGGATCCGTTGCTGGAGGGCGAGCAGGTCGGCCGACGGGTCGAGGCCCTGCTCGTCGGCCAACCGCCGGCGGTGCTCCCCGAACGCGGCCAGGGCCTCGGCGACATCGCCACAGGCCGCCAGGGCGCGCATCAGCACCGCCACCGGCGCCGACGCGAGCGGCGCCTCGGCGACCAGGTCGCGGGCCTGGGCGACGGCGTCGGGGTGCCTGCCGTCGCGGAGCAGCAGATCGGCTCGCGCCGTCCGGGCCCGGTCGACGAGGGCACGCAGCCGGCGTACCTCCTCAGTGGCGGCACCCGGGGCGAAACCGCCCCAGGGCTCGCCGCGCCAGCCGGCCAGGACGCCCTCCAGTTCGCCCAGGTCCTCCGTGCCGATCGCTGTGGTGAGGGCAGCAGCGAAGTCCTCGGCGTCGACGCTGACCGACTCCCGGGGCAGCGCGTAGCCGGGCGGACGTTGGACGATCAGCCGGCCCGCCTCCCCGAGCGCCCGGCGGAGCCGTCGGACGGTGGTGTGCAGCGCGGCGCGCGGATCGGCGGGGATGTCGTCGACGGACCAGATCCGGTCGATCAGCGTCCCGGTCGAGACGGTCCGGCCGCGGGCCAGCAGCAGCACCGCGAGCAGCTCACCCGGGCGCCCGGGCGGGAACCCGGTGGCGACGCCTCCGACCACGACCGTCGGCTCGCCGAGCACCAGGGCCCGCAACGTCGGCTGTGCCGCATCCGCCATTCGGTCACCCTGCCGCAGCGAGGTCCGCCCGTCCAGGGGTCACCGGCGGCGCGACAGCCGGCTGTCAGTGCGGTGTCAGGCGTGGTCAGGACGGCGTCAGCCGCCGCCACCAGGCTGATCGGCAGCGGTGGGGGAGGGCTCCACCGAAACAGAGGAGCAACCATGAACACCGACACCCTTGCCGAGCGCATGTTCGGCTCGGCGCTGGGCGCCCTGGACGCGCTGACCGTCACGATCGGCAGCCGGCTCGGCCTGTACCGGGCGCTGCACCAGGCCGGCCCCAGCACCGCCGGCGAGCTGGCCGCGCGCACCGAGACCGACGTCCGCTACGTCCGCGAGTGGCTTGAGCAGCAGACGGTCGCCGGACTGCTGGACGTCGCCGACCCGGCGCTGGACGCCGGTGACCGCCGGTTCAGCGTGCCGGCCGACCACGTCCCGGTCCTGGTCGACACCGACGACCTGGCCTACTTCCCGCCGTTCCTGAACGCGATCTGTGCGGCGGGCACCCAGCTGCCGGCCGTGGTGGACGCCTTCCACACCGGTGCCGGGGTGCCCTGGTCCAGCTACGGTCCCGAGATGCGGATCGGTCAGGCCGAGGGCAACCGGGCGCTCTTCCTCACCGTGCTCGGCCAGCACTGGCTGCCGTCGATCCCCGACGTCCACCAGGCACTGTTGGCCGGCGGACGGGTCGCCGATATCGGCGCCGGCGAGGGTTGGTCGTCGGTCGGCATCGCGCTGGCCTACCCGGACGTCCGGGTGGACGCCTTCGACATCGACGCCGAATCGGTCCGGGCGGCGAACCAGCATGCGGCCGGCTATCACCTCGCCGACCGGGTCCGCTCGCACCTGCTGGACGGCTCCCGGATCGACCGTCCCGGCTCCTACGACCTGGTCGTGGCCTTCGAATGCGTCCACGACATGGCCGACCCGGTCGCGGTGCTCGCCGAGATGCGGGAACTCTGCGCACCCGGCGGCGCCGTGATCGTGATGGACGAGCGCGCGCCGGAGACCTTCACCGGAGCAGGGGATCCGGTGGAGCAGTTGCTCTACGGCTACTCGGTGATGATCTGCCTGCCGGACGGCCGCTCGCACCCCGACTCGGCCGCGACCGGCACCGTGCTGCGCCCGGCCATGCTCCGTGAGTACGCCTCACGGGCCGGCTTCGCCGATGTCGACATCCTCCCGATCGAGCACGACATCTTCCGTTTCTACCGCCTGCACGGCTGACCCCGGGCAGGCGCTGGTGCCGACAAGAGAACCGTCCCCGGTGACCAAAGGAACCGTCCCCACGGTCACTGGGGACGGCCCTTTGCGCGCCGTGCCGGTGGGGGCGTCCGAAGCGACGCAGAATTCCTCTCCGGATCGGGAATAGGCCTCGACTGGTGCCGGTTGTCGCGAGGTGGAAGGGACGGGTGTCTGCATGCCGCTGTTGTGGAGTTGCCGGGTGGTTGACCACCGGCTGGACGCCAGCTGCCTGTGTTGATGCGCGGTTGAGCGGACGTTCCCGCGCGCCCCCACCCGATCTTCCACCCCCACTCGAAAGGTTCACTTCCACATGTCCTCATCCGCAACGGCGGCCGTTTCGGCACGCCGTAAATTCCCGTTCTGGGCACAGGTCCTGGTCGGCCTGGCGGCCGGCATCCTGCTCGGCTTCCTCGCCCGCAGCCTCAGTCTCGGCTGGCTCACCGAGACCATGAACACGGTCGGCACCATCTTCGTCCAGCTGCTCCGAGTGCTGGTGGTGCCGCTGGTGCTGGCCGCGCTGATCGTCTCGATCACCCAACTCCGCAAGGTCGCCAACGCCGCTCAGTTGGCGCTCCAGACCCTGCTCTGGTTCGCCATCACCGCGCTGGTGTCGGTGGTCATCGGGATCACAATCGGCCTGCTCACCAACCCGGGCTCGAGTGCCTCCATCGGCACCGTGGGCGCCAAGGCGGTCGCCACCCAGGGCAGCTGGCTCGACTTCCTGAAGTCGGTGATCCCCGGCAACATCCTCGGCCTCGAGGTGAGCAGCAAGGCCACCGAGACCGCCGGAACCATCGCGGTGAGCAGTTCGCTGTCGTTCAACGTGCTGCAACTGGTGGTGATCGGCATCGCGCTCGGTGCGGCCGCGCTGGCCGCCGGCGCGAAGGCGGCCCCGTTCATCGGCTTCGCCGAGAGCGTCCTGGCGGTCGCCCAGAAGCTGGTCTGGTGGGTGATCCGGCTGGCTCCGATCGGCTCCGCGGCGCTGATCGGCAAGGCGGTCGCGACCTACGGCTGGGATCTGCTGGCACCGCTCGCGGTGTTCACCGTCGACGTCTACCTCGGCTGCGCGCTGGTGCTGTTCGGCCTCTACCCGGTGCTGCTCAAGCTGCACGGGCTGAGTGTCCGCAGGTTCTTCGCCGGCGCCTGGGAGGCCATCGTGTTCGCCTTCGTCTCCCGCTCGTCGATCGGCACGCTGCCGCTGACCCAGAGCGCCACCGTGGACAAGCTCGGCGTGTCGCGCGAGTACGCGTCCTTCGCGGTGCCACTCGGCGCCACCACCAAAATGGACGGCTGCGCCGCGATCTACCCGGCGCTGGCCGCGATCACCGTGGCCCAGCTGTTCGGCATCCAGCTGAACCTGACCCACTACCTGCTGATCGCCTTCGTCGCCGTGGTCGGATCGGCCGCCACCGCCGGGCTGACCGGTGCCGTGGTCATGCTCACCCTGACCCTGTCCACCCTGGGGCTGCCGCTGGAGGGCGTCGGCCTGCTGCTGGCCATCGACCCGATCCTGGACATGGCCCGGACGGCCACCAATGTCGCCGGTCAGGCCTTGGTGCCGACCATCGTCGCCAAGCGCAACGGCATCCTCGACCAGGACGTCTACAACGGCGTCCAGACCCCGGCCCGCGCGGCTGAGCCGGAGCCGGCCGCGGTCTGAGCCGGTTCCTCGCCGCCAGTTGCGCTTTCGTCACCCTTCTCCGTGCGCAGGTGGTGACCAGGAGAACCGTCCCCGGTGACCAGGAGAACCGTCCCCGGTGACCAGGAGAACCGTCCCCAGGGTCACCGGGGACGGTTCCCGCGGTCACCGCGGACAGTGGCGTTACGGCGTCCCGACGAGCTCGACCGAGCGCGGGACTCTCCGGATCAGGAGGGGAGCCCGTCGAGCATCGAGTCGAGCGAGCCGGTCACCGCGGCGAAGACCCCCGCCCCCCGCAGCGACCGTTCGAAGTGCTCGTTGAGCCCACCGGGGTGGCGTGGTGCCGGGCGAGCGCGACGAAATCGGATTCGTCCGCGAACTCGGCGGTGGCGCCGGCGAACACGGACGCCATCAGTCGTTGCGCGTCCTCCAACCCGGCTCCCTGCCCGACCAGCCAGGACGAGACCGTCTGCAGGTAGGCGAGATGGGCGGCCACCGTGGCACTGGCCACCGAGACCGCGTCCAGCAGCTGTTCGGAGCCCAGCACCATCGAGCCGCCCAGGCCGTCGAACAGCCGTTGGGCGGCGCTGCCGCCGGGGAAAACCGGGGTGAAGCCATGACCGGCGGCGGCGACCGCGGTTGCCGGGATCGCCCGGGAGATCTCGGCCACGGGTCCGGTCAACCGGGCCAGCTCGGCCGACGGAACCGACGCCATCACGCTGATCAGTCGCTGGTCGGCGCGGAAACGCAGGGTGGCCAGGGTCTCGGCGGCGTCCTGCGGTCGCAGGCAGAGCAGCACCGTTCCGGCCCCGGACGCCGCAGCCTGATTGTCTGCGGCGACCCGGACGGCGGGGTAGCGGGCCGCCAGCCGCGCCGTCCGCTGCCGGCTGCGCGGGGACAGCAGGATCGTCGGCGGCTCGTCGGAACGGCTCAATCCGGTGACGATAGCCTCCGCGATCGAGCCCACCCCGATCACGGCATACTCGGCGGTGTCCTGCGTCATACGTCCTCCTCGATGGGTGCCCTGCGAGACTTCCACATCCAAGACGCGGAACCGGGCCGGGACGCCCCCGTTGGTGGGCGCGAAATTGACCCTTTTCGCGGCCGCTGGGTAGGGTGGTGCAGCGTTGCAATCTGTGGGCCTACAGACCTAGCAGGTACCGCACGCCCCATGGATGAAGTTTCTCGGGATCCCCGGCGAAGCGATTCTGAAGGAGCAGGGTTGCGGCGCGCCCACGACGTCCCATCATCAATCGGAGCCCTACTACATGACCTCCTCTCCCGAGGCAGCCCAGATCGCCATCGACGACCTGGGTTCCCCCGAAGCCTTCCTGGCTGCGGTGGATGCAACCATCAAATACTTCAATGACGGCGATATCGTCACCGGAACCGTCGTCAAGGTCGATCGGGATGAGGTCCTGCTCGACATCGGTTACAAGACCGAAGGCGTGATCCCCTCCAAGGAACTCTCCATCAAGCACGACGTCGACCCGTTCGAGGTCGTCGCGGTCGGCGATGAGATCGAGGCCCTGGTCCAGCAGAAGGAGGACAAGGAAGGCCGCCTCATCCTGTCCAAGAAGCGGGCTCAGTACGAGCGCGCCTGGGGCACGATCGAGAAGGTCAAGGAGTCCGACGGCGTCGTCACCGGCAAGGTGATCGAGGTGGTCAAGGGCGGTCTGATCATCGACATCGGTCTGCGCGGCTTCCTGCCCGCCTCGCTGGTCGAGATGCGCCGGGTGCGCGACCTGCAGCCCGTACGTCGGGATGGAGCTCGAGGCCAAGATCATCGAGCTGGACAAGAACCGCAACAACGTGGTGCTGTCCCGTCGGGCCTGGCTGGAGCAGACCCAGTCCGAGGTCCGTCACACCTTCCTCAACCAGCTCGCCAAGGGTCAGATCCGCAAGGGCGTCGTCTCGTCGATCGTCAACTTCGGTGCCTTCGTCGACCTGGGCGGCGTGGACGGCCTGGTGCACGTCTCCGAGCTGTCCTGGAAGCACATCGATCACCCGTCCGAGGTGGTCACCGTCGGTGACGAGGTCACCGTCGAGGTGCTGGACGTCGACATGGACCGCGAGCGCGTCTCGCTGTCGCTGAAGGCGACCCAGGAAGATCCGTGGCAGACCTTCGCCCGGACCCACCAGATCGGCCAGATCGTGCCGGGCAAGGTCACCAAGCTGGTGCCGTTCGGTGCGTTCGTCCGCGTCGAAGAGGGCATCGAGGGCCTGGTGCACGTCTCCGAACTGGCCGAGCGGCACGTGGAGATCCCCGAGCAGGTGGTCAGCGTGAACGACGAGGTGATGGTCAAGATCATCGACATCGACCTCGAGCGTCGCCGGATCTCGCTCTCGCTCAAGCAGGCCAACGAGGGCGTCGACATGCATGCCGACGACTTCGACCCGGCGCTGTACGGCATGAGCGCGTCCTACGACGACCAGGGCAACTACATCTACCCCGAGGGCTTCGATCCCGAGACCCAGGAGTGGAAGCCCGGCTACGAGGAGCAGCAGGCGGCGTGGGAGCGGCAGTACGCCGAGGCCCAGGCCCGCTGGGAGGCGCACAAGCAGCAGGTCAAGGACGCCGAGGCGGCCGGCGCCGAGGCTGCGGTGGCCGAGGTCAGCGCGGCCGCGTACTCCGCAGGCGGTGCGCCCACCACCCAGGCCGAGGGTTCGCTCGCCTCCGACGAGGCGCTGCAGGCTCTGCGCGATCGGCTCACCGGCAGCCGCTGAGCCGTCCGGACACGATTGCTCGACCGGCCCGGTTCCCTTCGGGGAGCCGGGCCGGCCGGCGTTTCCGGGGCCGATGGACGCGGTGGTGCCGGCCGGGCATGCTGGCCGGATGAGTGACGAGTTCCCCGGTGTGCTGCTGGTCGGGCTGACCGGCGGGATCGCGTCCGGCAAATCGGCGGTGGCGGACCAGCTGGCCGAGCACGGCGCGGTGGTGATCGACGCCGATCTGCTGGCGCGCGAGGTGGTGGCACCCGGAACCCCCGGCCTGGCGGCGATCGTCGCCCGGTTCGGACGCGGCGTGCTGCGCCCCGGCGAGCCGGCAGAGCTGGACCGGGCCGCGCTCGGGGCGGTCGTCTTCGCCGATCCGGACGCCCGCCGCGACCTCGAAGGCATCGTCCATCCGGCCGTCCGGGCCCGGGCGGCGGAACTCACCCGGGCGGCGCCGTTCGGTTCGATCGTCGTCCAGGTCATCCCGCTGCTGGTCGAGACCGGCCAGCGGGACGCGTTCGACGTCGTCGTGGTGGTGGACGTCGACCCGGCCGTCCAGCTCGAGCGGCTGATGGCCCGCAACCGGCTGAGCGCCGAGCAGGCTCGGGCCCGGATCGCGGCGCAGGCCGGACGCGAGCAGCGGCTCGAGGCTGCCGACGAGGTGGTCGACAACAACGGTTCGCCCGCGGAGCTGACGGTCGCGGTGGACGAGTTGTGGAACCGACTCGTCCGGCTTCCCCGGACGTAGGCCCGGGCCGTGGCATCGTGACGGCATGAGCAGGACCCCGCCGCCGACGTTCGAGAACTATCCCGGTTCGACGTCCCAGCCCGCTGAGCCCGGACAGTGGCGGGATCCCGCGCCGCGGTCGACTTCGCGGCTGGTGCCGGGACGGGCGCCGTCCGGACCCCCGCCGGGCGGACCGTCCGACCCGTCCCGGCGGCGGGTGTTGGCGGTGATCGGCGGATCGGTGGCCGGTCTGGCGGTGCTGGGAATCCTCAGCAGCCAGCAGCGGGAGTCCGGCCCGACCTGGCCTGTCGACAGTGCGTCCACCTCAGCGGAGGAGCCGGACGACTCCGAGAACGCAACGGATGTCCAGGGTCACACCGTCTCCTGGCCGGACGGTTGGACGATCGACGACCTGGGCGACAACCAGCTCGTGCTCGTCGGCGGCGGGGCGACGATGATCTTCCGGGTGTTCACCGCCGGTGACGACGCGACCGCCGTCGAGGAGGCGCAGCGCCTGCTCACCCGGCACACCGTGAGCCTGCGCAAGCGGAGCGTCGTGCGCACGACCAAGGGCGGAAGGGGATCGGTGGAGACCGGAACCGCCGCGGCATCGGGCACCCGGGACGGCCGCACGGTCGACGCCGAGGCCCGGGTGGCGATCGACCGCGACGAGGACGGCGAGGCTATGGCGGTGATCGTCCTGCAGCCGTCCGGCACGTCCGGCCAGCGGCAGGACCAGATCTCCCGGATGCGTCGCCGGTTCCTCGACCAGATCAGCGGCTGACAACCTCGTCCGGTCCCACCGGCGGCTCCGGAGCGGCGAAATCTCCGATGGCCGAATAGCGCGACGCATGTATCCCAAACCAGGTGGGCGACCCTTGGTGTTGAGAGACTGACCCGACACGGCTCCGGGTCCGAGCCGTCAACCGACCGGAAGGAACCTCTGTCGTGCAGTGCACTCGTTGCCACGCGGATGTACCCGACGCGGCGCATTACTGTCAGGTGTGCGGGCTGGACGCCCACACCGACGACGGCGCCCGCAAGGCATCGTTCGCCGCGAAGCCCAATGAGTCCGTGGTGTCCCTCAGACTCGTCTCGACCATCATGCCGCGCGGCGCCGCCGTCCGGCCGATGACCTACCAATTCGCCCTCGGCCTCGCCCTGCTGGTGACGGTGATCGTCGCCGCCACCGGTGCGCTGCCGATCGCGGTGCTGATCGCCGCGCTGGCCATGCCGATCGTCTACATCGTCTACCTCTACGACGTGAACCTGTGGGAGGACGAACCCGTCCTGGTCACCGGTCTCGCCTTCCTGCTGACCGCCGTGCTGGGCGGCGTCTGGACGTGGCTCTGGCTGTCGCTGCGCGGGCCGCTCACCCCGGCGTCCTCCTGGGACGATCCGGGCTTGGCACCTTCGTTCACCGGCTTCCTGGTCGCGGCGGTGCTCGCACCCGTGATCGGTGAGGCGATCCGCCAGCTCGGGCCGGTCCTGCTGGCCGCCCGACCCGAGTTCGACGACCTGATGGACGGCCTCACCTTCGGCGTCATCTCGGGCGTCGGCTTCGCCACCGCGGACACGCTGGTCAAGCACTGGCCGCTGATCACCGGGGGCTACGCCGGCACGTCCGACGCCCCGACCTGGATCTCGCTGCTGGTCCTCGAAGGCTTCGTGAAGCCCCTGCTGATGGGTACCGCCACCGGCATCGCCTGCGCCGAGTTCTCCGGCCTGGGCGAGGGCTACGACGGGTTCACCCCGCGCTACTTCCGCGGCGTCGCCGAGGCGATCGGCGCGAACGTGCTGTTCGCCGGCGGCCTGTACCTGCTGACCTTCCTGGGCAATCCCGTGCTCGGGCTGGTGCTGTCGATCCTGTGGGGCCTGGCGATCCTGGCGGTGCTGGTGCTGCGAATCCGGACGGCTTTGCACCGTGGCCTGATGGAGGCCGCGCTGGAGTCCACCGCCCGTGCGCGCGGCGTCGGACCGGGGCTGGAGTTCTGCCCGTCCTGCGAGATGCCGCTGCTTCCCGGTGCGCAGTTCTGCTCCAACTGCGGGGTGAGCGTCCGGGCGGCCGCCAAGGTGCCCCACGTCCGTGCCGAGCAGGGGGAGGCCCAGGCATGAGCCACAACCAGTTCCCGGGCCAGGGCGGCCCCCAGTATCCGCAACAGGGTGGCCAGCCGCAGGGCGGGCAGCCGTTCCCGCACGGTGGTCAGCCGCAGGGTGCTCAGCCTTATCCGCAGGGCGGGCAGTTCCCGGGCCAGGGCGGCCCGCAGTACCCGCAGCAGGGCGGCCAACCGCAGGGCGGTCCGTCTTACCCGCAGCAGGGCGGCGGCTACCGTCCGGCCGGACAGTACCCGCCCGCGGGCGGCCAGGCGCCGTTCGGCGGCCAGCCCGGCACGGGCGGCTACCCCGGGGGCGGCGGATTCTCTCCGGCGCCGGCGAAGCCGAAGAGCAACGGCATGGTGATCGGGATCGTGGTCGCCGGGCTGGCTGTCGTCGCGCTGGCGGGCTGGCTGCTGATGACGCTGCTCGGTCCGGGCGGCGGGGGCCCGACTCCCACCGTGTCGCCGACGGTCTCCACCCAGACCACGGCCCCGACTCCGCAGCCGACCCAGAGCACCGATCCGACCACGGATCCGACCCCTCAGCCCAGCCCGACCACGACGACGAACACCAATCCGGGAGGCGGTGTCGAGGTCGGACTCGGGGTGTCGATCACTCCGGCCGACGGGTGGCGCCAGTCCAGCCGCAATGAGCTCAAGAACTACACCGAGCTGAGCAACGGCAAGGCGTTCCTGGCCACCCAGGCGTTCCGGGTCGAGGGCCAGGTCACCGGCAAGGACGTGGTCACCCAGTACATGAAGCAGATCACCGCGGGCCTGACCGGCGTCACCACCCGGAATCCGGAGGTGCTGGACGTCAAGAACGACCGGCTGTCGGCGGGCATCGCCAGCTGGGCGGGGACCAAGGCGACCTCGCAGGGCTCGGTCAAGGTGTCCTACGTATCGATCATCGCGGTCCGCGACGACGGACTCACGGTGATGTCGACGCTGATCGTGCCGGCGGGCACCACGGTGGCTTCCTTGCAGGACGACTACCTGACGATGACCAACTCCATGCTCAACAGCCAGTTGCAGGCCTGAGGCCGGCCAGCTGCCGACGTCGCCCTGGTTCGGGCGCTTTCACCTGGTTCACACCTGGTGAAGGAGCCTGAACCAGGGCGATCTGCGTTCACGACCGCGTCCGAGCCGGCCTCGGCCGAATAGTGTCGGCGGGGACGCCTACGCTTGCGGTCATGCGTCCGACAACCGATCTGCAGCGCCGGGTGGCGCCGTTCAAGGTCCAGGCAGACTTCGTCCCCGCCGGTGACCAGCCGGCCGCCATCGACGCGCTCGAGCACCGGATCACCGCGGGCGAAAGCGATGTGGTGGTGCTCGGCGCCACCGGCACCGGCAAGACCGCCACCGTGGCCTGGCTGGCCGAGCGGCTACAGCGCCCGATGCTGGTGATGCAGCCCAACAAGACCCTGGCCGCCCAGTTCGCCAACGAACTGCGCACCTTCTTCCCCGACAACGCGGTGGAGTACTTCGTCTCGTACTACGACTACTACCAACCCGAGGCCTACGTTCCGCAGACCGACACCTACATCGAGAAGGACTCCTCGCTCAACGAGGAGGTCGAGCGGCTGCGGCACTCGGCGACCAGCTCCCTGCTCACCCGGCGCGACGTGATCGTGGTGGCCACGGTCTCGGCGATCTACGGCTTGGGCACGCCGCAGGAGTACGTCGACCGGATGGTCCGGCTGCGGGTCGGCGAGGAGCGCGATCGCGACACCCTGCTGCGGGCACTGGTCGACATCCAGTACGCCCGCAACGACCTGGCCGGCACCCGGGGCACCTTCCGGGTCCGCGGCGACACGGTTGAGATCTTCCCGATGTACGAAGAGAACGCCGTCCGGGTCGAGTTCTTCGGCGACGAGATCGAAGCGCTGTCGACACTGCACCCGCTCACCGGCACGGTGATCTCGGTCGACACCGAGGTGGCGGTGTTCCCGGCGTCCCACTACGTCGCCGGCCCGGAACGGATGGAGCGGGCCATCACCGGCATCGAATCCGAGCTCGAGGTGCGGCTGGCCGAGCTCGAGGGCGAGCACAAGCTGCTCGAAGCCCAGCGGCTGCGGATGCGGACGGGTTACGACATCGAGATGATGCGCCAGATCGGCACCTGCTCGGGCATCGAGAACTACTCCCGGCACATCGACGGCCGCAGCCAGGGCAGCGCGCCGAACTGCCTGATCGACTACTTCCCGGCCGACTTCGTGCTGGTCATCGACGAGTCGCACGTCAGCGTGCCGCAGATCGGTGGCATGTACGAGGGGGACGCGTCCCGCAAGCGCACCCTGGTCGAGCACGGCTTCCGGCTGCCCAGCGCGTTGGACAACCGTCCGCTCACCTTCGAGGAGTTCAGCGACCGGATCGGCCAGACCGTCTACCTGTCGGCGACCCCCGGTCCGTACGAGATGGCCCGCTCCGGGCCGCCGGTCGAACTGCTGATCCGGCCCACCGGCCTGGTCGATCCCGAGGTGATCCTGAAGCCCACCAAGGGCCAGATCGACGACCTGATCGGCGAGATCCGGTTGCGCGCCGAACGCAACGAACGCGTCCTGGTCACCACGCTGACCAAGAAGATGTCCGAGGATCTGACCGACTACCTGATGGAGAACGGAATCCGCACCCGGTACCTGCACTCCGAGGTCGACACCCTGAAGCGGATCGAGCTGCTGCGCGAGCTGCGGCTCGGCGAGTACGACGTGCTGGTCGGCATCAACCTGTTGCGCGAGGGTCTCGACCTGCCCGAGGTCAGCCTGGTCGCCATCCTGGACGCCGACAAAGAGGGCTTCCTGCGTTCGGAACGGTCGCTGATCCAGACCATCGGACGTGCCGCCCGCAACGTCAACGGACAGGTGCACATGTACGCCGATTCGATCACGGCGTCCATGGCCGCAGCGATCGACGAGACCAACCGCCGCCGTGCCAAGCAGGTCGCCTACAACCTCGCCAACGGCGTCGATCCGCAGCCGCTGCGGAAGAAGATCGCCGACATCACCGACATGCTGGCCCGCGAGGACGCCGACACCGCCGGACTGATGACCCGGGCCGGCGGGCGCCGGGTCTCCCCGGTGCCGCTCGGCAGCCACCAGCCGCGGAACACCGACGGCATGCCTGCGAGCGAGCTGGCCGGCCTCGTCCAGGAGCTCACCGAACAGATGCACAGCGCGGCAGCTGAGCTGCAATTCGAACTGGCCGCCCGGCTCCGCGACGAGATCGCCGACCTGAAGAAGATGATCCGGCAGACCCTGGCGGCGACGAAGTGAGCCGGACGCGATTGGCAACCCTTGCTGCCAGGTGGGAGAATCATCGGCGGAGGGGAGTACTCCCTAGCGAGGATGTCGTCATCACGGATCGGGCCGCCCGTCCCGGCGCCTCGGCTGGAAACAGTGGCAGGAGACCTCCGAGAGATTGAGCCTGAGGAGGCCCTCCCTTGCACGTCACCCCTACCGCCTGGCTGATCACCCTCGCGGTGACCATCGCGATCCTGGCGTTCGACCTGATCATCATCGGCCGCCGTCCGCACGAACCCTCGATGCGCGAGTGCTCGATCGCGATCAGCATCTATGTCGGCCTGGCGATCGCCTTCGGCTTCGGCGTCTGGGCCGTCTCCGGACCGCGCTACGCCGGTGAGTTCTTCGCCGGCTGGCTGACCGAGTACAGCCTGAGCATCGACAACCTGTTCATCTTCGTGATCATCATGAGCAACCTGCGGGTGCCGCGGAAGTACCAGCAGTACGCGCTGATGTTCGGCATCGTGCTGGCTCTGCTGTTCCGGGCCATCTTCATTGCGCTGGGCGCGGCAGCGATCGAACGATTCTCGTGGGTGTTCTTCGTGTTCGGCGCCTTCCTGATCTGGACGGCCTGGAAGCTGTTCATGGACTACCTGCATCCCGAGGACGACGACGAGAAGACCGAGAACTTCGCGATGCGCTGGGTCAAGCGCACCTTCCCCTCGACCGAGGAGTACCACGGCACCCGGCTGACCATCGTCGAGCAGGGCAAGCGGCTGATCACGCCGATGTTCTTCGTGATCGTCGCCCTGGGCAGCACCGACCTGCTCTTCGCCCTCGACTCGATCCCCGCCATCTACGGCCTCACCCAGGAGCCGTACCTGGTGTTCACCGCCAACGTGTTCGCACTGATGGGTCTGCGTCAGCTGTACTTCCTGATCGGCGGGCTGCTGCAGCGGCTGGTCTACCTGTCGGTCGGGCTGTCGTTCATCCTCGCCTTCATCGGCGTCAAGCTGGTCCTGCACGCATTGCACGAGTATCACCTGGACGATGCCTGGGGGATCAACGTGGACGTCCCGATCTGGCTCTCGCTGACCGTGATCATCGCCACCCTGACGGTGACCACCGTCGCCAGCCTGATCAAGTCACGGCACGACCTGCAGAAGGAAAAGGCCTACCAGCAGCCCAAGCAGTGACGCCGGTGGACCGAGGGGACGGTTCTTTCGGTCACCTCGAGCCAGCTGGTGGCCTCCGGCAGTAGCCCGGTCGGGTCACCAGCCGCGGGCCCGCCACTCGTCCAGGTGTGGACGCTCGGCGCCCAGCGTGGTCGGGGCTCCGTGCCCCGGATGGACCACCGTGTCGTCGCCGAACCGGTCGAACAGCTTGGACGTCACATCGTTGAGCAGGCTGTCGAAGTCGGCGGCACGGTGGGTCTTCCCGACGCCACCGGGGAACAGGCTGTCCCCGGTGAACAACCGGTCCGGCGCGTCGTCCGGCGTGTGTGCCAGCGCGATCGATCCCGGGGTGTGGCCCACCAGCCCGATCACCTGCAGCCGGACGTCGCCGAGCGCGACCGTGTCGCCGTCCCAGACCTCCCGGCAGGTCACCCCGGTGGCCTCGGTGATCGTGGCGGCGTCCGGGCTGCCCGCATAGGCCGGCGCCCCGGTCGCCCGGACGACCGCTGCCAGTGCCTGGAGGTGGTCGGCATGCCGATGGGTGGTGATCACGCCGACCAGGTTCATCTTCGCGATCATCTGCAGCAATGCGGACGGCTCGGCGGCGGCGTCGATCAGCAGCGCGTCCGGGCCGTTGACCAGCAGGTAGGCGTTGTTGTCCATCGGTCCGACTGATCTGGTGGTCAGCCGCAAACCGGCCCCGATCGGCAGGCCGGTCATGATCGCAGCGCCGGGGTGAGGCCGTCCGCGCCGTCGAGCTCGGCGGCGTCCGTCCGGCCCATCAGCCAGCCCCACAGCGCCGCGTCGCTACCGGTGACGGTGCGGCGATCGCCGTCCGGTCCGAGTTCTCCGGTCAGTCCGGACGTGCTCTCCAGCCGGACGGCGGGTAGATCCGACTCCTCGGCCAGGGAAAGCGCCCAGCGCAACAGCCAGCCGGCGGACGCCGGATCGATCCGCCCGACCTCGAACCCGCAGTCCAGGTCCAGGTGGTGCGCCACCACCTCGGACAGCCGGGCCATCGGCACCTGGGCCAGGGTGAGCTGCCGGCCGAGCAGGTCCACCGGCGTCGACCAGTCCTCGACGGCGTCCATCGCCCGTTCCAGCCGGCCCGCGGAGGTGTCCAGGCTGATCTGGAGTTCCAGCCCGGTCATGCTCGACCCGCGTTCGATGCCGGCCGTCCGTTCCTGTTCGTCGGGATAGAGCGCAACCGCCTCACCCGCGACCGCTCCGGCGATCAGCGCGGCCAGCGCATCGGCGTTGGCGGCCAGATGTGCCGCCACCTGGGCCCGCGACCAACCGGGCAGCAGGCTGGGCCGGTTCCAGTCGCCGTCGGAGATGCCGATGGTCTCGCCGAGCAGTCGCTGGGTGGCCTCCTGGACCCGCTTCCGCAGCGTCTCCAGCGGTGCCGTGAACGTCTGCTCGGTCATGATGGCCACCCTAAGGGGTTAGTGCCGGACGGTGCCGAACCAACCGCTTCGAGAACTGTCAGAACCGGCGTCTAGCATGATCGCCGTGAATGAACGGCTGATCGTCAGGGGCGCCCGCGAGCACAACCTACGCAACGTGAGCCTCGACCTGCCGAGGGACGCGATGATCGTCTTCACCGGGTTGTCCGGCTCGGGCAAGTCGTCGCTGGCCTTCGACACCATCTTCGCCGAGGGCCAGCGCCGCTACGTCGAGTCGCTGTCCGCCTACGCCCGCCAGTTCCTCGGCCAGATGGACAAGCCCGACGTCGACTTCATCGAAGGCCTCTCCCCGGCTGTGTCGATCGACCAGAAGTCGACCAGCCGCAATCCGCGCTCGACGGTCGGCACCATCACCGAGATCTACGACTACCTGCGGCTGCTCTACGCCAGGGCGGGCCGCCCGCACTGCCCGGTCTGCGGCGAGCCGATCGCGCGGCAGAGCCCACAGCAGATCGTCGACCGGCTGCTCGGGCTGCCCGAGGGCACCCGGTTCCAGGTGCTCGCCCCCGTCGTCCGCGGCCGCAAAGGGGAGTACCAGGACCTGTTCCGCCAGCTGGCCACCCAGGGCCTGAGCCGGGTCCGGGTCGACGGCGAGACCCATCAGCTGACCGACCCACCCACGCTCGACAAGCAGAAGAAGCACAACATCGACGTGGTGGTCGACCGGTTGGCGGTCAAGGCGTCCGCCAAGCAGCGGCTGACCGACTCCGTCGAGACCGCACTCGGGCTCGCCGCCGGCGTGGTGGCGATCGACTTCGTCGACCGGCCCGCCGATTCGCCTGAGCGTGAGCGCCGCTACTCCGAGAAGCTGGCCTGCCCCAACGAGCACGACATCGCCATCGAAGAGCTCGAGCCCCGGCAGTTCTCGTTCAACGGTCCGTGGGGTGCCTGCCCGGCCTGCTCCGGCCTCGGCACCACCAGCGAGGTGGACGTCGAGCTGATCGTTCCCGACACCGGCAAGAGCCTCGCCGACGGCGCCGTCTCGTGTTGGACGTCGGTGTACGTGGCCGGCTACTTCCAGACCCTGTTCAAGGCGCTCGCTGAGACCCACAAATTCTCTCTCGACACCCCGTGGAGCGCGCTGCCCGAGCGGGTGCACGCGCTGATCCTGCACGGCGTGAAGGGAACCGTTCAGGTGCACACCCGCTCGCGGCACGGCCGTGAACACTCCTTCCGGGCCAAATTCGAGGGCGCTGTGCCCTACATCAAGCGGCGGTTCAACGAGGCCGAGTCCGAGAACTCCCGCGAGCGGTTCGCCGGCTACATGCGCGAGGTGCCCTGCCCGACCTGCAAGGGGGCCCGGCTCAAGCCGTCCTCGCTGGCGGTCACGGTGAGTGGCCGCAGCATCGCCGAGGTGTCGGCGATGTCCATCGACGACGTGGCCGGCTTCATGCGGTCGCTCGAACTCACCGAGCGCGAGGCGCAGATCGCCGAGCGGGTGGTCAAGGAGATCAACGAGCGGCTGCGGTTCCTGCTCGATGTCGGCCTCGACTACCTGACGCTGTCCCGGTCGGCGGGCAGCCTGTCCGGCGGTGAGGCGCAGCGGATCCGGCTGGCCACCCAGATCGGCTCGGGCCTGGTCGGCGTGCTCTACGTGCTCGACGAGCCGTCCATCGGCCTGCACCAGCGGGACAACCGGCGGCTGATCGAGACCCTGGTCCGGCTACGCGACCTGGGTAACACCCTGATCGTCGTCGAACACGACGAGGACACCATCCGCACCGCCGATTGGGCGGTCGACATCGGTCCGGGCGCGGGTGAGCACGGCGGGCACGTCGTCGTATCCGGTCCGGTGAGCGAGCTGCTGGCCAGCCCCGATTCGCTGACCGGTGCCTATCTCTCCGGACGCCGCAGCATTCCGATGCCGACCAGCCGCCGGCCACGCACCGGCCGGGCGATCACCGTCCGCGGGGCGCGCGAGAACAACCTGCGCGACGTCACGGTGTCGTTCCCGCTGGGCCAGTTCGTGGCGGTCACCGGGGTGTCCGGTTCGGGCAAGTCGTCGTTGGTCAACGGCATCCTCTACACGGCGCTGGCCAAGCACCTTTACAGCGCGCGCACGGTGCCGGGCCGGCACCGTGCGATCACCGGGATCGAGCACATCGACAAGGCCATTCACGTCGACCAGTCGCCGATCGGCCGGACGCCGCGGTCAAACCCGGCCACCTACACCGGTGTCTTCGACAACGTCCGCAAGCTGTTCGCCGAGACTCCCGAGGCGAAGGTTCGGGGTTATCAACCCGGCCGGTTCTCGTTCAACGTCAAGGGTGGACGCTGCGAGAACTGTTCCGGTGACGGCACGATCAAGATCGAGATGAACTTCCTGCCGGACGTCTACGTGCCCTGCGAGGTGTGCCACGGCGCCCGCTACAACCGGGAGACGCTCGAGGTGCACTACAAGGGCAAGACCATCGCCGAAGTGCTCGACATGCCGATCGAAGAGGCCGTCGAGTTCTTCGCCGCCATCCCGGCGATCGCCCGGCACCTGCGCACCCTGGTCGACGTCGGGCTCGGCTACGTCCGGCTCGGGCAGCCGGCAACGACACTGTCCGGTGGCGAGGCGCAGCGGGTGAAGCTGGCCAGTGAGCTGGCAGAAGCGGTCCACCGGGCGCACCATGTACGTCCTGGACGAGCCCACCACCGGCCTGCACTTCGAGGACATCCGCAAGCTGCTCGGCGTCCTGGGCCGGCTGGTCGACGCCGGCAACACGGTGGTGGTGATCGAGCACAACCTCGACGTGATCAAGACCGCCGACTGGGTGATCGACATGGGGCCCGAAGGCGGTTCCCGCGGCGGCCTGGTGCTCGCCGAGGGAACCCCCGAGCAGATCGCGGCGACGCCCGAGTCGCACACCGGCACATTCCTCCGCGATGTGCTGCGCGGGCATCACGTGACGGTCGCCGAGCCGCCCGAACCGCTGGTCGAGGTGCCCAGGCCCGCCCCGGCCAGACGCCGGCGCAAGGCGAGCTGAGAGCGTCCGTCCTTGCCGAGCGATCAAGTTTAGTCTTGACTTATATAAGTTGAGACGCAATCATGAGGCTATGCACGCACTCGACATCCTCGGCGACCCGGTGCGCCGACGGATCGTCGAGGTGCTCGGCTCCGGGGAGGCGGCCGCCGGCGAGATCGCCGGCATCGTGCAGGGCGAGTTCGGCATCTCCCAACCAGCCGTCTCCCAGCACCTGAGGGTGCTGCGCGACTCGGGTTTCGCCCGGGTGCGTGCCCTGGGCAACCGCCGGCTCTATGCGCTCGAGCCGGCCCGGCTGGCCGAGGTGGACGCCTGGCTGGCCGCCTTCCGCGCCTTCTGGGAGCCCCCGCTGGCGGCGCTCGGCACCGAACTGGCCCGCGGACGACGGCAACGCCGGCTCGCCGCCGAGCAGACCGATCCGCCGCCGGCGTCCGAGCCGGATCCCGACACCGACGACCGCCGAACAAACCAGGAGCATTGATGGACATCGAAGGCCAGATCGCCGCCGTGGATCGCGCAGTGACCAGCACCGAGAAGGACGGAACCCAGCTGCGGGTGCAGACCCTCGCGCAGAGCTACCCGTCGCCGCTCGCCGACGTCTGGGACGCAGTGACGTCGCCCGAGCGGATCGCCCGCTGGTTCCTGCCGGTGGACGGCGACCTCACCCTCGGCGGCCGGTACCAATTGCAGGGCAATGCCGGTGGCACCGTACTGGAGTGCGAGCCGCCGGACGCGGAGCAGGCCCACTTCCGGGTGACCTGGGAGTTCGGTGGCGGGGTCACCTGGCTGACCGTCCGGCTGCAGGCGACCGGCGGCGAGGCGACCCGGCTGGAACTGGAGCACAGCGCGCCCGCCGACGCTGTCCCGGAGGAGCTCTGGAACCGCTTCGGCCCCGGCGCCACCGGCCTGGGCTGGGACGGCGCGCTGCTCGGCCTCAGCCTGCACCTGACGGCACCAGGCCAGCGTCCGGAGGATCCGATGGCCTGGCAGCTCGGTCCGCAGGGCCGGCGGTTCAACCGGCTGGCCGCCGACCGCTGGGCGCTGGCCCACACCGCCGACGGCGCCGATCCCGGCCTCGCCCGGGCCGCCGCGGACGCGGTCTTCGCCGTCTACGTCGGCGACGCGCCGATGTGATCGGAGACCGCCGAGCCCGGTTGTCGGAGCCGGCCACTAATGTCGGCGTCCATGGAGCCCGTCGTCATCGCCGCCATGTGCACCGCCCTCGGTGCGCTCGTCGGATCCGGTGCGACGCTCGCCGTCGGTTGGTACCAATCGCGGGAGGCTCGGCGGGGGAGTCGGGATGCCGCCGCCCTGGAGCAGCAGTGGCGTAACGCCCACCAGGCCTCGGAGTGGCTGGTCAGCGAGGACGAGTCGGTGCGGCGGCTGGGCGTCGCCCACCTGCTCGAGATGGAGCAGTTCTGGGCGACCGACCCGCAGGTGCGCGCCTTCGTGCACACCTCGCTGCGGTCGGCCCACGCGTCCGTCGCGGCCCAGGCGCAGCGCGCCTCGCTGGTCGTCAGGGCCCCCGGCACCCCGCCACCGAGCCTCGAAGCACCCCCTGGAATCGTCTCGAAGGCGAACGTAGAATCATCGTAGGGAGGTGCGCCATGAGTGATCGCCGGCTGCTGGTCTCGGACGCCGACGTCGATATCGCGCGTCTGCTCGTCAAACTAGACCGGCTCGACGGACGCGAGAGCGACCCGGCGACCATGCGAATCGCCCAGGCCGCCGCTTTCGACGATGACACCGACGAGGACGCCGAGTACGAGGTGGCCGACGACGTGTCCACCGAGACCGCGGCGGGGGCCACCGATGTCGTCGAGGTCGGTTCGAGCGAGGCGTCCGGCGCGAACGGCTCGCGCTATGTGCTGCGCCGCCGGCCCTGGATCAGGGTTCGTCCCGAGCCCGCCGGTCCCGGCCTGCCGGCGTTCTGAGCCCCGGACCGGACCCGGTCCGATCCTGTCGGTGGCCCGACCTATGCTGGCCGCCATGGCTGATCCGGAGAGCTACCGCCCGGCGACCGGCACCATTCCCACCCAGCCGGGCGTCTACCGGTTCAGCGACGCCGCCGGACGGGTGATCTACGTCGGCAAGGCGGTTAATCTGCGGCAGCGGCTGACTTCGTACTTCGCCGACCCGGCGCTGCTGCATTTCCGCACCCGCACCATGGTTCGCACCGCGGCCGGCGTCGAGTGGACGGTCGTCCGCAACGAGCTCGAGGCGCTGCAGCTGGAGTACACCTGGATCAAGCAGCACGACCCGCGGTTCAACGTGAAGTACCGCGACGACAAGTCCTACCCGTGGATGGCGGTGACCTGGTCGGAGGAATTCCCGCGGGTCTTCGTCGGCCGCGGCACGAAGCGCAAGGGCACCCGGTACTTCGGGCCCTACGCACACGCCTGGGCGATCCGCGAGACCCTCGATCCGCTGCTGCGCGCGTTTCCGATGCGGTCCTGCACCAACGGCGTGTTCCGCTCCGCGGCGGCGTCCGGACGGCCCTGCCTGCTCGGCTACATCGGCAAGTGCGCGGCGCCCTGCGTCGGCCGGATCGGTCCCGACGAGCACCGCGCGCTGGCCCAGGACGTCTGCGATTTCCTCGCCGGCCGCACCAACGCCCTGCTCAAGCGGCTGGAGCGGCAGATGCAGGACGCCTCGGTCAACCTCGAGTTCGAGAAGGCGGCGGTGCTGCGCGACCAGCTGCACGCGCTGCGCCAGGCCACCGACTCGAACGCGATCGTGCTCGGCGACGGCACCGACGCCGACGTGATCGCGCTCGCCGAGGACCCGCTCGAGGTCGCCGTCCAGATCTTCCACGTCCGCGACGGACGGGTCCGCGGCCAGCGCGCCTGGGTCGCCGATCGAACCGACGACACCGAGACCGCCGGCCTGATCGAGACCTTCCTGCTGCAGCTGTACTCCGACGTGGACGGCACCGAGGTGCCGCCCGAGATCCTGGTCCCGCAGGTGCCCGGCACCGCCGAACTGATCGCCGAGCTGCTGACCGAGTCCCGCGGTTCCCGGGTGATCGTCCGGACGCCCCGGCGCGGCGACAAGAAGACCCTGATGGAGACCGTCGCCCGCAACGCCGCCGAGGCGCTCGCGCTGCACAAGACCCGACGGGCCAGCGACCTGTCCACCCGCAACCAGGCCCTGGAAGAGATCCAGGAGGCGCTCACGCTGCCCACGGTGCCGCTGCGGATCGAGTGCTACGACGTCTCGCACCTGCAGGGCACCGAGATCGTCGCCTCGATGGTGGTCTTCGAGGACGGCCTGGCCCGCAAGAGCGACTACCGCCGGTTCGTGATCCGCGGCATCGACGGCTCGAACGACGTGGCCGCGATCCACGAGGTGATCACCCGCCGGTTCCGGCGCTACCTCGACGAACAGCAGGCGCCGAGTGAGGATGGGCCGCTGCTGGTCGATCCGACGACCGGCGCGGCCCGCAAATTCGCCTACGCTCCCGGCCTGGTGGTGGTCGACGGCGGTGCGCCCCAGGTGGCCGCCGCCGTCCGGGCCTTGACCGAACTCGGCATCGACGACGTCGCGGTGATCGGCCTGGCCAAACGACTCGAAGAGGTCTGGGTGCCGGCCGAGGAATTCCCGCTGATCCTGCCCCGCACCAGCGAGGGCCTCTACCTGTTGCAGCGGATCCGCGACGAGGCCCACCGGTTCGCCATCACCCACCATCGCGGACGCCGCAGCGCGTCCATGGTCGAGTCGGTGCTGGACGCCGTCCCCGGCCTGGGCGAGGTGCGGCGCCGGACCTTGCTGAAACACTTCGGCTCGCTGAAGAAGCTGCGCGCCGCGACCACCGACGAACTTGCCCAGGTCCCCGGCGTCGGTCCGCGGCTGGCTGCGGCGATCGTCGAGGCGCTGGCCGGACCCGTTCCCGAGGCGATCAACCTCACCACCGGTGAGGTGCTGGATCGAGGATAATGTCCACCATGAGTTCACCCGCCGCCGTGCTCCGGTTCGTGATCGTGACCGGAATGTCCGGCGCCGGCCGGCGAACCGCCTGCCACACCCTGGAAGACCTGGGCTGGTATGTGGTCGACAACCTGCCACCCGAGCTGCTGCCCGGCCTGGTCGAGATCGCTCGCGAGCGGGACTTCGCCAAGGTGGCAGTCGGCCTCGACGTCCGCACCCGGTCGGCGTTCCAGCAGATTCCGTCGACCTTCGATGCGCTGGGCAGGGCCGGCGTCGTCCCTCAGATTCTGTTCCTGGACGCCGACGACGCGGCGATCGTCCGGCGCCAGGAGTCGGTGCGGCGGCCGCTGCCGTTGCAGGGGGAGGGCGGCCTGCTCGACGGGGCGGACCGGGAGCGGCAGTTGTTGGCCAGCCTGCGGGCCTCTGCCGACGTGGTGATCGACACCTCCGGTCTGAACGTGCACCAGCTTTCCGACCGGGTGGGCCACATCTTCGGTTCCGATGAGAACCCCGACCTGTTGTTCACGGTGATGTCCTTCGGCTTCAAGAACGGCATCCCGATCGACGCCGACATGGTCTTCGACGTCCGCTTCCTGCCCAATCCGCACTGGGTGCCCGACCTGCGGCCGCAGACCGGGCTTTCCCAGGCGGTGTCCGGCTACGTACTCGGCCAGTCCGGCGCCACCGAGTTCCTCGAGCACGTCACCGACCTGCTCACCCTGATCCAGCCCGGTTACCTTCGTGAGGGCAAGCGGCTGGCCACCGTGGCCGTGGGCTGCACCGGCGGAAAGCACCGATCGACCGCGATGGCCGTGGAACTGGCCCGGCGACTGCGCGAGCAGGGCGTGGCCAGCCAGGTCTTCCACCGAGATCTGGGCAAAGAGTGACCCGGCGTCGCACTCCCGCCGTGGTGGCCTTCGGCGGAGGTCATGGGCTGTACGCGGCGCTCAGCGCGCTGCGGTACGTCACCCCCGACCTCACCGCGGTGGTCACCGTCGCCGACGACGGCGGCTCGTCGGGACGGCTGCGGGCCGAGTTCGACATGCTGCCCCCCGGCGACCTGCGGATGGCGCTGGCCGCGTTGTGCGCCGACGACCAGCTGGGGCGGACCTGGGCCGACGTGCTGCAGTCCCGGTTCGGCGGCGACGGACCGCTGGCCGGCCATGCGATCGGCAATCTGTTGATCGCCGGGCTGTGGCAGCGTCTGGACGACCCGGTCGCCGGCCTGGACATGGTGGGTGCGCTGCTGCGCATCCAGGGCCGGGTGCTGCCGATGGCCGCCGTGCCGCTGACCATCGAGGCCGATGTGGTCGGCGCCGACCCCACCCGTCCCGACGACCTCTCGCTGCTGCGCGGGCAGGCGACGGTCGCCAAGACCCGCGGCGACGTCCGCGCCGTGCGGCTGGCGCCGTCCGATCCGCCGGCCTGCGCGGAGTCGGTCGACAGCGTGCTGCGGGCCGACCACATCGTGCTCGGACCGGGCTCCTGGTTCACCTCGGTGATTCCGCACCTGCTGGTGCCCGAGCTGGCCGAGGCAATCATTTCCACCTCGGCGCAGCGGATCCTCACCATGAACCTGGTTCCCGCCGACGAGACCGACGGTTTCCCGGCGTCCCGGCACCTGGAGATGCTGGCCGACCACTGCCCGGCGCTGCGGCTCGACACGGTGATCGTCGACCCCAGTTTCGCCGCCGACGATCCCCCGCTCGAACGGTTCACCCGGTCACTGGGTGCCCGGCTGGTGGTAGAGAATGTACGGATGCGCGACGGCTCGCCCCGGCACGATCCCCATCGGCTGGCCGCGGTCTACGCCGAACTCATGCAGCAGTGACTCTCTACCCGACCCCCCAGGACGTAAGGAAGTGCCCATGGCGATGACGCAGCAGGTCAAGGCGGAACTGGCGACGGTGCCGGTGACCAAGCCGCTGTGCCGCCGCGCCGAGGTTGCGGCCACGCTGCGGTTCGCGGGCGGCCTGCACCTGGCCGGGGGACGGATCGTCGTCGAGGCCGAACTCGACACCGGCGCCGCCGCACGCCGGCTGCGGACGGCGATCGCCGAGCTGTTCGGCTTCACCTCGGAGTTCGTGGTGGTGACCTCGTCCGGGCTGCGCCGCGGCACCCGCTACATCGTCCGGCTGATCCGCGACGGCGAATCGCTGGCTCGCCAGACCGGCCTGATCGACAATCGCGGACGCCCCGTCCGCGGCCTGCCCGCCGCGTTCGTCAGCGGCGCACTGGACGTCTCCGCCGCCGGTTGGCGCGGCGCTTTCCTGGCCCACGGCTCGCTGACCGAACCCGGCCGTTCGATGGCGATGGAGGTCACCTGCCCTGGGTCGGAGTCCGCGCTCGCTCTGGTCGGGGCTGCGCGTCGACTCGGCATCGCGGCGAAGGCGCGGGAGGTCCGCGGGGTCGACCGGGTGGTGATCCGCGACGGCGACGCGATCGCCGCGATGCTGACCCGGCTCGGCGCCCACCAGTCGCTGCTGGCCTGGGAGGAGCGGCGGATCCGGCGCGAGGTACGAGCCTCCGCCAACCGGCTGGCGAATTTCGACGATGCCAACCTGCGCCGCTCGGCACGTGCCGCAGTGGCTGCTGGTGCCCGGGTCGAGCGGGCGCTGGAGATCCTCGGCGACGAGATCCCCGAGCACCTGAAGGTGGCCGGCCTGCTGCGGCTGGAGAACAAGCAGGCCTCGCTCGAAGAACTCGGCCAGCTGCACACCCCACCGCTCACCAAGGACGCCGTGGCCGGCCGGATCCGCCGGCTGCTGGCGACCGCCGACAAGCGTGCCGCCGAGCTCGGCATCCCGGGCACGGAGGCCAACCTCTCCCGCGACATGCTGGACGACCGGGACTGAACCCGGTCCGGGCACCACGCGAGTCCCGACCACGCGTCCGGCTGCGTACAAACGCCATCTCGGCGGGGGCTGACCAGCCATCGAACGAGGTTTCCCTACCTGCTTCCGCGCGGTGGCTTTTTCTGTAGTGTGGCTTCCGTCCACCCTTGCCTGCGCCGTGAGTGCCGGGCAAATCTCTCAACGAAGGGGAACCATCACATGACGGTGAAGGTTGGTATCAACGGTTTCGGCCGAATCGGCCGCAACTTCTTCCGTGCGCTGACTGCGTCCGGAGCCGACATCGAGGTCGTCGGCGTCAACGACCTGACCGACAACAAGACGCTGGCCCATCTGCTGAAGTACGACTCGATCCTGGGCCGCTTCCCCGGCGAGATCAGCTACGACGACGAGTCGATCACGGTCGATGGCCACAAGATCATGGCCTACGCCGAGCGCGACC
The DNA here is from genome assembly GCF_047602385.1 of Micropruina sp. Classification (GTDB taxonomy): domain Bacteria; phylum Actinomycetota; class Actinomycetes; order Propionibacteriales; family Propionibacteriaceae; genus Micropruina. The sequence continues at coordinate 297,247 of NZ_JASGHL010000003.1, read as the reverse complement.
CGAAGAACCTGCCCTGGGGCGAGATCGGCGCCGACGTGGTGATCGAGTCCACCGGGTTCTTCACCGACGCAACCAAGGCCAAGGCCCACGTCGAGGCCGGCGCCAAGAAGGTCATCATCTCCGCCCCGGCGAAGAACGAGGACATCACCGTGGTGGTCGGTGTCAACGAGGGCGACTACAACCCCGAGACCGACACGGTGATCTCCAATGCGTCCTGCACCACCAACTGCCTGGCCCCGATGGCCAAGGTGCTGAACGACACCGTCGGCATCGTCCGTGGCCTGATGACCACGGTGCACGCCTACACCGCCGATCAGAACCTGCAGGACGGCCCGCACAGCGACCTGCGCCGCTCGCGCAACGCCGCCCTGAACATCGTGCCGACCAAGACCGGCGCCGCCGCCGCCGTTGCGCTGGTGCTGCCGGAGCTCAAGGGCAAGTTCGACGGCTACGCGCTGCGCGTTCCGACCCCCACCGGTTCGGCCACCGACCTGACCTTCCAGGCCGGCAAGGAGACCTCCGTCGAGGAGATCAACGCCGCGATCAAGGCTGCCGCCGAGGGTCCGCTGAAGGGCATCCTGGCCTACACCGAGGACCCGATCGTGTCCAAGGACATCGAGACCGACCCGCACTCCTGCATCTTCGACGCCGGCCTCACCAAGGTGATCGGCGACCAGGTGAAGGTCGTCGGCTGGTACGACAACGAGTGGGGCTACTCCAACCGCCTCGTCGACCTGACCGTTCTGGTCGGCGACAAGCTCTGATCCCGCTTACCACTCGATAGATCGACATAGGAAGGCCGACGGTGAAGTCAGTACAGGATCTTGGTGATCTGAAGGGCAAGCGGGTACTCATCCGCTGCGACTTCAATGTCCCGCTCGACGGCGACACGATCACCGACGACGGAAGGATCAAGGCGGCGCTGCCGACCCTGACCCAACTGAAGGACGCCGGCGCGAAGGTCATCGTGCTGGCTCACCTCGGCCGACCCAAGGGTGCCCCCGAGCCGAAATACTCGGTGGCCCCGGCGGCGAAGCGGCTCGGCGAGCTGATCGGAGCAGAGGTCAAACTCGCCTCCGACACCGCCGGGCCGGGCGCCGAAGAGACCGTCGCCGGCTTGGCCGACGGCGAGATCGCACTGCTCGAGAACGTCCGGTTCGAGCCGGGCGAGACCTCCAAGGTGGACGCCGAACGCGAAGCCCTGGCGCAGAAGTGGGCCGCGCTGGCCGACGTCTTCGTCTCCGACGGCTTCGGCGTGGTGCACCGCAAGCAGGCCAGCGTCTACGACGTGGCCAAGCTGCTGCCGCACGCGGCCGGCACCCTGGTGAAGAAGGAGGTCGACGTCTTCTCCAAGGTGCTCTCCGACCCGGACCGGCCGTTCGTGGTGGTGCTGGGCGGCGCCAAGGTGGCCGACAAGCTGGCGGTCATCGAGAACCTGCTGAAGCTCGCCGACACCCTGGTCGTCGGCGGCGGCATGGCCTACACCTTCCTGGCCGCCAAGGGCTACCCGGTGGGTTCCTCGCTGCTCGACGAGGCCAGCATCGAGACCTGCAAGGGCTACCTGGCGACCGCCGAGGCCGAAGGCAAGCAGATTCTGCTGCCGGTCGACGTCCGGATCGCCGACGGGGCCGACTTCGCCGGCCGCACCGTCAACGGTGAGGTCGAAGTGGTCGCCGCCGACGCGATCCCCGAAGGCAAGATGGGCCTCGACATCGGCCCCGAATCCGAGAAGCTGTTCGCCGACGCGATCAAGTCGGCCAAGACCGTGGTCTGGAACGGCCCGATGGGCGTGTTCGAGATCGCCGAGTTGGCCGGGGGCACTGCCGCGGTTGCCCAGGCGCTCACCGAGGTCGACGGCCTGAGCGTCGTCGGCGGTGGCGATTCGGCCGCCGCGGTGCGCGAACTCGGTCACGACGACAGTGCCTTCGGGCACATCTCCACGGGCGGCGGAGCCTCGCTGGAGTACCTGGAAGGCAAAGAACTGCCGGGCATCGCGGTGCTCGAGGAAGGCAACTGACATGGCACGCACGCCCATCATGGCCGGCAACTGGAAGATGAACCTCGACCACGTGGAGGCCACCGGTCTGGTCCAGAAGCTCGCCTGGACGCTCGACGACCTGAAGTACGACGCCAGCAAGTCCGAGGCGGCGGTGATCGTGCCGTTCACCGACCTGCGCACCGTGCAGACCCTGATCGAGGGCGACAAGCTGCCGCTGGCCTTCGGTGCCCAAGACGTCTCGGTACACGCCTCCGGCGCCTACACCGGTGAGATTTCCGCCGCGATGCTGGCGAAGCTGAACTGTGACTACGTGGTGATCGGCCACTCCGAGCGGCGCGACTACCACGCTGAGACCGACGAGTCGATCAATGCCAAGACCAAGGTCGTGCAGGCCGCCGGGATGGTCCCGATCGTCTGCGTCGGCGAGAAGCTGGACGTCCGCAAAGAGGGCAATCAGGTGCCGTTCGTGCTGGCCCAGGTCGACAAATGCCTGGACGGGCTGAGCGGCGACGAGGTGGGTGCGCTGGTGATCGCCTACGAGCCGGTCTGGGCGATCGGCACCGGCGAGGTGGCCACCCCTGAGGACGCCCAGGAGGTCTGTGGCGCGATCCGCGTGCGGGTGGCCGAGCTGGTCGGCCAGGAGGCCGCGGACGCCGTCCGGATCCAGTACGGCGGCTCGGTGAAGTCGGGCAACATCGTCGACATCATGGCCCAGCCGGACGTCGACGGTGCCCTGGTCGGCGGCGCGAGCCTGGACGCCGCGGAGTTCGCGAAGATCGTCACCTTCTACCAGCAGGCCTGAGCTTCGGCCGGCGTCCGCCGGAGTCGTCGTGCGGGTAGGTTAGGATTCCCCCTGTGATTGTTGTGCCCCTGTTGACGTGGCCGATTCTGACCCTGTCGATCGTGCTGATCCTGACCAGTGTCGTGCTTTCGCTGTTCGTGCTGCTGCACAAGGGCCGTGGCGGCGGCATGTCCGATCTGTTCGGTGGCGGCATGTCGACCTCGATGGGCGGCTCGTCCGCAGCAGAGCGCACGCTCGACCGGCTGACGGTGATCATCGGGCTGATCTGGCTGGTGACCGTATTCGGGCTGCTGGCGCTGTACCGGTTCTTCCCGGACTTCGGCACGCTCTGAACTTCCTCTGCCCTGCCTGGTGGGGCGATCTGACAAGGAGAAACACAAGTGGTTGGTGGTAGCGCGATCCGGGGTAGCCGGGTTGGTGCCGGGCCGATGGGCGAGGCCGAGCGCGGGGACTCAGCACCCCGGCTGTACGTCTCGTACTTCTGCTCGAACCGGCATGAGACCCGTCCCGCCTTCGCCGCCGACGCGGTCGTCCCCGAAACCTGGGACTGCCCGCGATGCGGGCTCCCGGCGAATCTGGATTCGGAGAACCCGCCCCCTCCGCCGAAGATCCAGCCCTACAAGACGCACCTGGCCTACGTGAAGGAGCGCCGCAGCGACGCCGAGGCGGCCGCCATCCTGACCGAGGCGCTGGAGGGGCTGCGCGCCCGCCGCGCCGCCGGCGAGGTCATTTACTGACCGAGCCGCCGGCGTCCGCCAACCTGAACCGTCCCCGAACGTTCGGGGACGGTTCTTTTGTGCAAATCTCGAACGTCGGGGGACGGTTCTTGTTGTGCGAATCTCGAACGTCGGGGGACGGTTCTTGTTGTGCGAGTCTCGAACGTGGAGAACCGTCCCCGGAGGTGCGAGTCTCGAACGTGGAGAACCGTCCCCGGGGTTCTACAGGGCGCAGCGGAACCAGGGCAGCTTCGACGCCGCGTCGGAGTCGACGAACCAGAGGGTGTCCTCGGCGCCCCGGACGACGCCGGCGGGAATGTCGGTGGAGCCGGTCATCGCCGGGACGGCCACGTCGGCCTTGTCCGGGCCGCTGAGCAGGAACCAGACCTCGCGCGACCGGGACAGGGCGGGCACGGTCAACGAGATCCGGTCGTCGGAGCCCTTGGGCGACTCCGTGAGCCCGATCACGGTCTGGGTCGCCTCCGGGTCGAAGGACGGGTGCTCGGGGAAGATGCTGGCCACGTGGCCCTCGGGGCCGATGCTCAGCAGGCAGATGTCGAAGGTGACGTCGCCGAGTTCCTTGGCGTAGGTGGCGGCCGCGGCGTCAGCGTCGGCGACCCCGTCAGCGGCCGGCATCGGGTGGGTGCGTGCCGCGTCCAGGGCGAACTGGCCGGCGAGCATCGCCAGGGCCACCCCGGCATGCCGGGCCGGATCGTTGGTGGCGGTGAACCGTTCGTCGGTCCACCACAGTTCCAGCCGTCCCGGGTCGACCCCGGAGCCGTCGATACCGCGTCCGAAGCCCTCGTACAGCCGGTGAGCGATCCGGCCGCCGGTCAGGCAGATGTGGACGATCCGGTCGGGATCTGCCTGGACCGCGGCAACCCGCGCGACCAGCATGGACGCCGCTCGCTCGGCGAGCTCCACCGGGCCCGCGAAGCGCAGTACCTGGTCCTTCACCGCGCCGCCTGCTCGGCATCCCGTCGCTCGCACCGATGGACCAGGGTCTGCATCGCGGAGGCGAAGATGTCGTCGACGTCCAGCCGGCGCAGTTCCTCGGTGATCAGCGCATTCAGCTCGCGGCGCCGCAACGCCACCTGCCGGCGCGGCAGCCCGGGCGCCGAGAAGGTGGCCGTCCGGCCGTCCTCGCGCGCGATCACGATGTCGCCCTTGGTGGTGCTCAGGGTCACGTTGGTGATCCCGATCCCCTTGCTGCCCTCACGACGATCGACCCGCACCTTGAGCCGGTCCTCCAGCCAGGCCGAGAGCAACATACTGGACGCGTTGTCCGGGGCCGCCTCGACCGAGACCCCGGTGATCTTCGCCGGATAGGAGTCCAGCGCGGACGCCAGCAGCGCCCGCCACGGCGTCAGCCGGGTCCAGGTCAGGTCGGTGTCGCCGGGGGAGTAGTGCCGGGCCCGGCGCTCGATCGCCGCCAGTGGTCGCGACGAACCCATCGCATCGGTGATCCGGCGGGTGGCCAGCTTCCCGACCGGGTCGTCGCCGGGTTTGTCCGGGGCGCTTCCCGGCCACCAGGCGACGACCGGGGAATCGGGTAGCAGCAGGGCCAGCACCACGGACGCGCGGTGCTGGGTCAGTTCGCCGTGGAAGCGCAGCGAGATGATCTCGCCCGGCACTTCCTCGCCGAGCCGGATCTCGGCGTCCACATGGTCGCCGTCCGCGTCGCCGTTGGTGACCAGGATGATCCGCGAGGGATGCTCGCGGCCAGCGTCCTCACAGGCTGCCAGGGCACGGTCGTAATGCCGGCCCTCGGCCACCACGATCATGGTGAAGACCATCGACGAGGCGACGCCGATGCTGTGGCGGGCCTTCACCAAGGCCATGTGGATGCCGGTGGCGTTGGTGTCCGGAACGGTGATGATCATCGATTCTCCTATGGCCGGCGCCAGACGAAGCCGTCGCGGGCAAGCATGGCCTTGCCGCACGGGGGTCCCCAGGACCCGGACGGATAGCCTTCCGGCTGGGTGTTCTGATCGGCCCAGAAGTCCAGGATCGGGTCGAGGATCTTCCACGCCAGTTCGACCTCGTCGTGCTGCGGGAACAGCGGCGGGTCGCCGAGCAGGACGTCGAGGATCAGCCGCTCGTAGGCCTCCGGGCTGGATTCGGCGAATGAGGTGCCGTAGGCGAAGTCCATGGTGACGTCGCGGATCTCCATCAGCGTGGCCGGCACCTTGGCGCCGAACCGCAGCGTGATGCCCTCGTCGGGCTGGATCCGCATCACCAGCGCGTTGCTGCCGAGCGCCTCGATGTCGGTGTGGCTGAACGGCAGGTGCGGGGCGGGCCGCAGGTTGAGGGCGATCTCGGTCACCCGGCGCGGCATCCGTTTGGCCGAACGCAGGTAGAACGGCACCCCCGCCCAGCGACGGTTGTCGATGTCGATCCGGATGGCCGCGTAGGTCTCGGTCTGCGAGGCCGGGTCGATGCCTTCCTCCTCCAGGTACCCGAGCACCTGTTGGCCGCCCGCCCAGCCGCCGAGGTACTGGCCGCGGGCGGTATGCGCGGCGATGTCCCGCGGCGGCCGGGCCGCGGCGAGCACCTTCTTCTTCTCCGAGCGCAGCTGTTCGGCGTCGAACGAGGTGGGTTCCTCCATCGCGGTCAGCGCCAGCAGCTGCAGCAGGTGGTTCTGGATCACGTCGCGGGCCGCGCCGACCCCGTCGTAGTAGCCGGCCCGGCCGCCGATGCCGATGTCCTCGGCCATGGTGATCTGGACGTGGTCGATGTAGTTGCGGTTCCAGATCGGTTCGAACAGCTGGTTGGCGAACCGCAGCGCCAGCATGTTCTGCACGGTTTCCTTGCCCAGATAGTGGTCGATCCGGAACACCGACTGGGAATGGAAGACCGACGAGACCCGGCGTTCGAGCTCGATCGCGCTGGCCAGGTCGTGGCCGAACGGCTTCTCGATCACCACCCGGCTCCAGGCGTCCTTGGTGTCGCGCTTGGCCAGGCCGTGTTTGGAGAGCATCGAGATCACCTGGTCGAACGCCTTCGGCGGGATCGACAGGTAGAAGGCGTGGTTGCCGCCGGTGCCCTGGCTCTCGTCCAGCTCGGTCAGGGTCTTCTTCAGCTCCAGGAAGGACTCGTCGCTGTCGAAGGTGCCGGGGACGAAGCGGATGCCTTCCAGCAGCTGCTTCCAGACCTCCTCGCGGAACGGGGTGCGGGCCCGCTCCTTGACCGCGTCGTGGACGATCTTGGCGAAGTCCTCGCCGTCCCAGTCGCGCCGGGCGAAACCGATCAGCCCGAAACCGGGCGGAAGCAGCCCCCGATTGGCCAGGTCGTAAACGGCGGGCATGAGCTTCTTCCGCGCCAGATCACCGGTGACTCCGAAGAGCACCAGCGCACAAGGGCCGGCGATGCGGGGGAGGCGGCGATCCTGGGGATCGCGCAGCGGATTGGCCGACGTCGTCTGCTCGCTCACCGGGTCATCGTTTCGCGGATCACTCGGCCGAGGCAATTGCCTGCTCGACCGATGCCACCAACTCATGCCAGGAAACGACGAATTTTTTCACGCCCTCGTCTTCGAGGACCCGGTAGACGTCGTCCAGGTCGACGCCCGCGGCCCGCACCTGGTCGAGCACGGAACGCCCTTCGGCGGCGCGTCCGGCGATCGAGGGGCCGACCTCGCCATGATCGGCGAAGGCGTCCATGGTCTTTTCCGGCATCGTGTTGACCACCCCGTCGGCGACCAGGTTGGTCACATACAGGGTGTCGGGCAGTTGCGGATCCTTCGTCCCGGTGGACGCCCACAGCGGACGTTGCAGGTTCGCACCCTTGGCCTGCAACGCCTTGAACCGGTCCGAGGCGAAGATCTCCTCGAAGGCGCCGTAGGCGACCAGCGCGTTGGCGATGCCGGTCTTGGCCCGCAGTTCGGCGTATCCCACCGCGGCGAGGCGCTTGTCGACTTCGGCGTCCACCCGGGAGACGAAGAACGACGCCACCGAGTGAATCGTGGTCAGGTCCCGGCCGGCCTCGGCGGCCTGCTCCAGGCCGCTCAGGTAGGCGTCCATCACCCCGCGGTAGCGGGCCTCGGAGAAGATCAGGGTCACGTTGACCGAGATGCCGGCGGCGATCGTGGCGGTGATCGCCGGCAGCCCCGGCTCGGTGGCCGGGATCTTGATCAGGACGTTCTCGCGACCCACCAGATCGTGCAGTTCCGCGGCCTGTGCCACGGTGCCCTGGGTGTCCCTGGCCAGCGTCGGCGCGACCTCGATCGAGACCCGGCCGTCGTGGCCGTCGGAGGATGCGTAGACGGCGGCGAACAGGTCGCAGGCGTTCCGGACGTCGGTCGAGCAGAGTTGCTTGATCGCGGTGTCCACGTCGGCGGAGTGCAGCGAGCGCAGCTGCTCGGCGTAGTCGGCGCCCTTGGTCAGGGCGGCCGCGAAAATCGTGGGATTCGTGGTGACGCCGGTGACGGAATCTTCGGCGATCCTCTGGGCCAGGTTGCCGCTGGTCAGCCGCCCCCGGGAGAGGTCGTCGAGCCAGATGCTCACTCCCGCGGCGGCCAGGGCCTCCAGACGCTGGTTTGTCATCGATCAACTCCTGTTCGTAGCGGCCGGCCTGCGGCTCGGGCGGGTGCCGGTGAGGCACTCTAGTCGCGGCCGTGTTACTCCGCGGTCGCGACGGGCTAGACTGCTCGCGATCCGAGCGAGGAGGAGAGGTCGGGGATGCACTCATCGGCGCCGACGGTTGACGCCACGACCACGGGTTCCGTGCGAGCCTATGTCGCGCTCACCAAGCCACGGATCATCGAACTGCTGCTGGTCACCACAGTACCCGCCATGTTCCTGGCCGCCGGCGGTGTGCCGGAATGGCAGAAGGTGATCTGGACGCTGGTCGGCGGCACCCTGGCGGCGGGTTCCGCCAATGTCTTCAACTCCGTGCTGGACGCCGACATCGACTCCGAGATGCGACGCACCCGGCGGCGTCCGATGGCGCTGAATAGCGTCCCGCCGGCGCGCGCGTACATCTTCGGCGCCGTGCTCGGCGTGCTCGCCGCACTCACCCTCGGCTTCGGTGCGAACTGGCTGTCGGCGTCGCTGGCGATGACGGCCAACGCCTACTACGTCTTCGTCTACACCATGGGGCTGAAGCGGCGGACGTCGCAGAACATCGTCTGGGGCGGCATCGCCGGCTGCTTCCCGCCGCTGATCGGCTGGACGGCGGTCACCGGCAGCGTGGACTGGCCGCCGCTGGTGCTGTTCGCGATCGTCTTCTTCTGGACGCCGCCGCACACCTGGGCGCTCGCCTTCCGCTACCAGGAGGACTACCGGCAGGCGCATGTGCCGATGCTGCCGGTGGTGATGGCCCCGCCGGCAGTGGCCTGGCGGATCCTGATCTACACCGTGATCACGGTCGCGGTGAGCATGGTGCTGTGGCCGGTGGCGCACACCGGCTGGCTGTACCCGGCGGTCGCGCTGATCGCCGGCGTCATGATGATCGTCGAGTCGGCCCAGCTACTGGCTCGCGCCCGGGCGGGCATGACCGAGGCGGCGTTGAAGCCGATGCGGCTGTTCCACCTCTCGAACTCCTACCTGGCGGTGGTCTTCCTGGCCGCCGCGGTCGACCCGCTGATCTTCTGATCGGTTCGGTGCCGGCCGGCCGGGGCCGCCGAGCGCCACAGCTGACTGATCGCCACGGTGTACAGCGTCGTCCCGACCATGTGCGCGAACACCACCGCCATCGGCAGCCCCAGGAAGTACTGGGTGTACCCGATCACCGCCTGCAGGCAGGCGGTGCCGATCACCAGCAGCGCGGCCCGCTGGATCCGCCGGACGCCGCGGGCGGCGTAGGCCAGCCAGCTGGTCAGGGCAAGAGTGATCCACATGGTCACCGAGTGCAGCCGGGCGACCTCGCTCAGGTCGAAGCCGTTGCGCTGGGCGCCGCCGTCGCCCGAGTGCGGCCCGGCCCCGGTCACCACCGTGCCCAGGTACATCATCAGCAGCGACAGCCAGAACACGCCCTGGGTGCCCAGCCATAGGCGGCGGGACGCCGGCTCCGGGCGTAGTTCGAAGGCATCGTTGACCATCGTCACGCAGGCCACGATCAGGGCCACCGAGAGCACCATGTGCAGGCCGACCACCCACGGGTTCAACTCGGTCAGCACGGTGATGCCGCCGACCACGCCCTGCAGTCCGATACCGAGCCCGACCGCGATCGACAGGGCGCGGATCCGTCGTTCCCGCACCGTGCGGAAGACGGTGATCGCCGTCGCCAGGGCCACGGCGATCAGCACGAAAGTGAGCAACCGGTTGCCGAACTCGATGAAGGCGTGCCATTCGGCCTCGGGATGCGGCACGTAGGAACCGGGATCGCACTGCGGCCAGGTCGAGCACCCCAGCCCCGACTTGGTCAGCCGGACCAGGGCGCCGGTCCAGACGATCATCATGTTGGCCACCAGGTTCGCCACCGCCCACCGGCGCAGGCTGCGGCGTCCGGTCAGGATGTCCATCGGAATGCCTTTCGTGCGATCAGGGTCAGCGCCAGCGCCCAGCCGGCCAGCATCGCCAGCGCGAGCGGGGCCGTCCCGCCCTCGGCGGCGGCCCGCAGCGCAGCGCCCAGCGCGGCCGTCGGCAGCCAGGGCGGCTGCTCGGCGATCAGGCCGCCGAGCACCAGTCCCGCCAGGTAGATCAGATTGGCCAGGGCCAGGGTGACCTCGGCTTTCAGGGTTCCGGCGAGCAACAGCCCGAGCCCGGCGAAGGCCGCGACGGCCAGGCCCGTCGCGACCAGCGCGGACGCCGCCGCGGCCGGCGTCCAGACCGGACGCCAGCCCCAGGCCAGCGCGATCGTCACCAGAATCACCGCCTGCGCCACGACCAGCGCCGTCGCCGCCAGGGCCTTTCCGGCGATCAGGTCGGCCCGGGTGAGCGGCGTCGCCACCAGGCGCTCCAGGACGCCGTAGCGGCGCTCGAAGCCGGTCGCCACCGCCACCGCGGTGAACGCCGTCGACCAGGTCGCCACCGCCACCACCGAGGCCGGGAAGACCGCCGGGTCGAGGCCGAGTCCGGCCCCCCAGGCCAGGCCGCCGAGCAGCAGGCCGACCGGGATGGCGAAGGCCAGCAGCAGTTGTTCGCCGTTGCGCAGCAGCATCCGCAGTTCCATCGCGGCATGCCGGACCACCCGCGCCGGGTTCACCGGGCACCTCCGGTATGGCGCAGGAACACGTCCTCCAGGGACGCCTCGGCGGTGAGTTCGGCCACAGTGCCGGAGAGAGTCACCCGTCCGGCGTCCATGATCCAGACCCGGTCGGCCAGCCGGGCCGCCTCGGGCATGTCGTGAGTGGTCAGCAGCACCGAGACGCCGCGGTCGCGCAGTCCGCCGATCACGTCCCAGGTGCGGCGACGGGCGTGCGGGTCCATGCCGGCGGTCGGCTCGTCCAGCAGCACCAGTTCGGGACGTCCCACCAGCGCCCCGGCCAGGTTGACCGCCTGCTGCTCGCCGCCGGAGAGCCGGCGATAGGGACGATTGAGCAGCGGTCCCAGCGCCAGTTCCGCGACCAGCTCGCCGACCGGCACCGGATCGGGGTACAGCCCGGCCAGGTAACGCAGCAGTTCACCCGGCCGCACCGCCGACCAGGCGCCCACCGACTGCGGCATCAGTCCGAGCCGCTCGTCGGCGCCGCCCGGCTGGCCGCCCAGCACCCGCACGACCCCGGCGTCCGGCCGGATCAGACCGGTGACGCAGCGCAACGCGGTGGTCTTCCCGGCACCGTTGGGGCCGAGCAACGCGGTGACCTGGTGGCTGGCGGCCGTCCAGCTCAGCGAATCCAGCACCCGGCGTCCGCCGAGGGTGACGCTGACGCCGTCCAACTCGATGGCGTACGGCGTGGTCACCCGGTCAGCATATGACCTGCGCCGCCCCGGGCCTGCTCAGCGGCAGCAGTCCGGCATGCCCCGGCCGCCGGGCATCGGGCCACCGACTCTCCGGTAGGTCTAGACGCGGGCTCGGGCAGTGTCTAGCATGCAAGTGCTAAATCCATTTGGCGGCGTCGCGACGGGCTGACTGCGACGGTTCCCGTCTGAGGCATCTAGGAGCAACATTGTGGTTGATCTGACTCGTAGAGCGATGTTGGGTGTGGTTGGTTTGGGCGTTATCGGCACGGCGGTGTCTTTTCCGCGATTGATTGGTGCGGACATTCCGGGTCGTGGGCAGAGTGCGCTGACTATTGCGTTGTTCGGGACGGAGCAGGATGCGTTGCAGCGCAAGAGTCTCATTGACGGCTTCCAGCGAAAACATCCAAATATTCCGGTGCGTGTGGTCGCGATTCAAGGTCAGGACTGGAGCGAATACTTCGCGAAGATTCTGACGATGATCGCAGCAGGTACGCCGCCCGACGTGGTGACGGTGGCGACGGAAGGGACGCAGCTGTTCGCGTCGCGGATGGCGTATCCGCTGGATGAATACGTGCAGCGGGATGCCGCGGAGATGCAGGAATACTTCGACGACGTGCATCCGTCGCTGATCGAATCGTTCTTGTACAAGGGCAGCCTGTTCCAGTTGCCAGACAATTTCAATGCGGCGAACGTGTTCTACAATACGAAGGCTCTGCAGCGGGCTGGTTTGGAGCGGCCGAATGAGAACTGGACGATCGATGACTTTTTCACGGTCGCCCGGGCGATGAAGAAGGCGGGCCAGGGGAGTTTCCTTCCATACTTCTGGAACAACCGTCTGTGGGGCGGCGTGGTGCCGTGGCTGTATGTGAACAAGGCCAGCTTCCTCTCCGAGGAGAAGGCTCCCGGTGGCGACTGGTTCTGGAAGCGGTTCTACCCGAACGAGACGCCGCGGGGCGGGGGCTACCTGTGGGAGCGGGCGGACGCGTTGAACGATGCCGCGGTGGAGAGCTTCTCGGTGCTGCAGCGGCTGGTCAGCGAGGGGCTGGCGGCCAACCCCGCCCAGGGCGGCGGGAACGAGTTGGTCGCCCTGTTCTCGACCGGGGCGGTCGGGATGACCCCGGCCGGTGGCTACTGGGTGCAGGGGCTGAAGGAGGCCGGGGTTGCCAACGACGCCTACGACGTGACGTTCTTCCCGGCGATGAACGGGCAGCGACACCAGTTCGGTGCCGGCGGCTACGCGATCATGGATGTGTCGAAGCGCAAGGACGAAGCCTGGGAGTGGCTGAAGTACTGCGTGTCGATCGAGGGCATGTCGATCGCGCACAACAAGCCGGACTCGTCGTTGCCGCGGAAATCGTTGAACGACAAGCTTTACGGCGCCGGAGTGGGTCCGGCGCACTGGAACGTGTTCTATGACACGTTGGTGAAGTTCCCGACGACCGGCCCGATGCCGGCACCGCCGCAGCAGGCCGCGGTCGAGTCGGCATTGCTGAAAAACGTGGTCAGCACCATCATGAACGGCCCGACCGGGGTGCGGCCCGGGCTGGAACTGATGCAGCGTGACCTTGAGATCGCTCTGAAGGGACGCTGATGTCCACCACCACTGCTTCCTCTGCTGCCGCTACCGCGGCTGTTGCCAAGACGGGCGCCCGGTCGCGGAACCGCTTGTTGATCGGAGTGTTCCTGGCTCCGACGGTGATCGGTCTTGGCCTGTTCAGCGTCTTGCCGATCATCGGCTCGATCGTGCTTGCCTTCTTCCGCTGGGACATCATCACCGCGCCGCAGTTCGTCGGGTTCGACAACTTCGCCCAGATGGGAACCAACCCGACGATCCGGGTGTCCTTCCTGAACACGCTCGGATTCGTGGTCGCGGCCGTCATCGTCCAGCTGGCGGTCGCGTTGGGTCTGGCGATCCTGGTCCAGTCGAAGATGCCCGCCTGGCTGCGAACGTTCTTTCGCTCGGCGTTGTTCTTCCCGCTGATCTTGTCGGCGGCGTCGGTTTCGCTGATCATGGCGTACCTGTTCAACTATGAGTTCGGTCTGGTGAACCAATTCCTCACCATGATCGGCGTGGGCAAGGTCGGCTGGCTGACGACCGGGTTCGGCGCCAAGGTCGTGGTGCTGCTGGTGTACGTCTGGCAGAACTTCGGTTTCACGTTCCTGATGTTCATCGGTGGCATCGCCGGTATTCCCAAGGAGGTGTATGAGGCGTCCTCGATCGACGGCGTGGTCGGCTGGTCCCAGTTCCGGCACATCACGATCCCGCTGATCAGCCCGACCATGCTGGTCGCCTCGGTGATGGCGATCATCAATGCCCTGCAGATCTTCGATCAGCCCTGGGTATTGACCCGTGGCGGACCCGGCGACGACACCCGCACCGCGGTGATGGTGATCTATGAGTCAGCGTTCAGACAGCTCGATTTCGGTGGCGCCTCCGCGGTCGGAATCGTGTTGACCCTGGTGATCATGGCCGTCACCGCCTTGCAGTTCCAACTCAGCAAGCGTTACGTCTTCTACGGGTGAGGATCCGATGAGCACAATCGATGCAGTCACGACCCGCTCCCCGCTCGCCGGGATCGGTACTTTCGCCAAATATGTGGTCCTCGCCCTGGGCGCGTTCCTCACCATCGGCCCCGTCGTGTGGACGCTGTACACCGCACTCAACCCGCAGGACCCGATCACCCATGTGGTCACGCCCGGCTTCAGCGCGTTTGCCGACGTGTTCACCAAGATCCCGGTCTGGCTGTACCTGTGGAACACCGCACTGGTCACCTTGCTCGCCGCCGCCGGTCAGATGATCAGCGCCGCGATGGCCGGTTACGTGTTCGCCCGGTTCGACTTCCGGGGCAAGAACGGGCTGTTCGCGGTGATCCTGGCCACCATGATGGTCCCGATGCAGGTGACCATCGTGCCGGTGTTCATGCTGATCCGCGGCATGGGCCTGGCAGACACCCTGCTCGCCCTGATCATCCCGGCCCTGCCCACCGCGTTCGGTACCTTCCTGATGCGGCAGTACTTCATGGGCCTGCCCGCCGAACTCGGCGAAGCCGCCGAGATCGACGGCGCCGGTCCCTGGAAGACCTTCTTCTCCATCTACCTTCCACTGTCCGCCCCAGGCCTCGCAATCGTTGGCATCCTCGCCTTCAATTACCACTGGAACGAGTTCTTCCGGCCGCTGATCATGACGATCAGCGAACAGAACTTCACTCTCCCGCTCGGCCTGGTCTCCCTACAGGGCAAACTCGGCTCAGGATCGGTCGCGACCGTCCTCGCCGGCGTCATCCTCTCCATGATCCCCGCACTCCTGGTCTTCATCTTCGGACAGAAGCCACTTCGCGAGGGACTCACGGCCGGCGCCGGCAAGTAGGCCACGCACACCCACGATGCCCCCGGCCCGCCAGGGCCGGGGGCATCGTGGTGCTTCAGACGGTGTGGCCGGTGACCTCGGTCACGGTCACGGACGCGCCCGCCGGCACGATCAGCCGCAGCGGGGTGGCGGGGATCCGCCAGGTGCTGGGCGCCGCCGGCTCGGCCGGGTAGCTCTCCACCACAGCCGAGTCGGTCCAGGTATCGCCGGCCGGCAGGCTGAGCGGTTCGATCGCGTCGTCGGAGCCCGCCACCCGGACGCCCGACGTGCCGGGCGCGACCTCGACCCGGGCGCCGGCCGGAAGCGGGTGGGTGCCGGGACCGAACCTCAGCGACGGGCCGACGTCGAGACCAGCGAGCGCGGCGTCGGGCCGCAGCACCACCTGGTCGCCGGCGACGGTGAGCCGTCGCGGCAGGCTCATGCTGCCGGCGACGCCCTCGGTCTCGCCGTCCCGGGACGGCTCGCGCACCCACCCGAGCACCAGGGGGGCGGCACCGGACGGGTCCTGGGCCAGTTGCGGGGCGTAGAACGCGGTGCCCAGGTCGACGATGTTGGATGCGGACGGCACCAGCGCCGGATGCCCGCCGTCGTCGACCACCCGGCCGACCACGCCGAGGACATCGCCGAGCACCTTCTCGTACTGCAGCGAGAGCATCATGGCGGCGCTGCCGTCCGGGCCGATGCTCAGCTGCGGGCATTCCCAGATGTCGGCGACCGGGGTCTGCAACATGGGGTGGGACGATGCGGCCAGGAAGACTCCGGCGTAGTGCCAGTCCAGGATGTCCTGGCAGTCGAAGACGATCACGGCGGCGCTGCCGTCGGTCATCCCGGCGCCGAGCAGCGCCCAGCGCCGTCCGTTCCAGTCGAACAGGAACGGATCCCGCATCACCTGGACGCCGACGCCCTCAGGCGTCCGGCCGACGACGATCGGCTCCGACCAATCGTCCAGGTCAGCCGATCCCCAGCGCAGCACCACGGTGCTGTGGGCGCCCGCATCGACGACGCCGGAGTAGAGCATGGCCGGGCGCTCCAGTCCGGAACCGAACACTCCCGACCAGGCGCCGTGCGAGTCCGGCCCGCCGGGGGTGGGGCCGAACGCCACCGGGTGATGCTGCCAGTTGATGAGGTCGGCGCTGCTCGCATGTCCCCAGTGGATGTCGGTGTGGGTCGGCAGGTGTGGGTTGTGCTGATAGAAGACGTGCCAACGCCCGTCGTGGTGCACCATCCCGTTGGGATCGTTCAGCCAGCCTCGGCCGGGACGCAGATGGTACGCGGGGGGAGCGGGATGGGACGGCGCGGACTTCGGTTCGCACGGCTGGCCGGGCAGCATTCGACGAGTGCCTTTCGAACGGGCGGAAAGTGGACGCTGCCGGTGAGACCGGATCAGCTCGGGTGCCCGCCGATTCTACTGTGCCGGCCCGTCCGGACGCCTCCGCAGCCGACCCCGGTCCCGGTGCGTGGACGGCCTCGCCACCCGCTCCGGACGCCCGGCCCCGCCTGGATCCGGGCTCAGCTTTCGGGGCGGGACGCGACGATCACCACCGCGGACGGCAGCGGCGTCGGCTCGATGGCCGGCCGCCTTCGGGGCGACTCGTCCGGGGCCTCGCGCATGGGTGCATCCGGCTGATCGGCCAACTCCTCGGCACTCGGCAGGTCGCGGTCGATCAGCATGCCGTAGAACGACCGCCACACCATCGCGCACATGGCCACGAAGAACACCGCGGCGAGCGCCCAGGTGAGCAGGTACTGGCCCTGCGCGTTCAGGCTGACCGCCAGTTCGACGGCCAGCAGCCCGAACAGGGTGGTGAATTTGATCACCGGGTTGAGTGCGACCGAGGAGGTGTCCTTGTACGGATCGCCCACGGTGTCGCCGATCACGGACGCGTCGTGCAGATCGGTGCCCTTGGCGGCCAGGTCGGTCTCGACGATCTTCTTGGCGTTGTCCCAGGCGCCACCCGCGTTCGCCATGAAGATCGCCTGGTAGAGGCCGAACAGGGCGATCGACACCAGGTAGCCGATGAAGAAGTACGGCTCGACGAAGGCGAAGGCAAGGGCCGCGAAGAAGATCCCCAGGAAGATGTTCAGCATGCCGCGCTGGGCGTACTGGGTACAGATCTCCACCACCCGGCGGGAGTCCTCGACCGAGGCCCGGGCGTCGCCGTCCAGCTTGATCGAGGTCTTGATGAACTCCACCGCCCGGAACGCGCCGGTGGTGACGGCCTGGATGGACGCCCCGGTGAACCAGTAGACGATCGCGCCACCGGTGATCAGGCCGAGCAGGAACGGCGCGTGCAGCAGCGACAGCTTGTCCAGGTTCGCGGTCATGCCGTGGGTGAGGCCCATGATGATGGAGAAGATCATCGTGGTGGCGCCGACCACCGCGGTCCCGATCAGCACCGGTTTGGCGGTCGCCTTGAACGTATTGCCGGCTCCGTCGTTGGCTTCCAGCAGCGCCTTCGCCCGGTCCCAGCGCGGCCGGAACCCGTGGCCGGCCTCGATCTCATCGGCGACGCCGGGCACGTCCTCGATCATGCTCAGTTCGTAGACCGACTGGGCGTTGTCGGTGACCGGACCGTAGGAGTCCACCGCGATGGTCACCGGTCCCATCCCCAGGAAACCGAAGGCGACGAGCCCGAACGCGAAGACTGCGGGCGCCACCATCAGGGTGCCGACGCCGAGCCCGGAGATCAGGAAGGACGCCCCCATCAGCGCGATGATCGCGGTGCCCAGCCAGAAGGCCGAGAAATTGCCTGCGACCAGGCCGGACAGGATGTTCAGCGACGCCCCGCCCTGGTGGGAGCTCTTCACCACCTCTTCGGTGTGCACCGAAGAGGTGGAAGTGAACACCTTGACCAACTCGGGGATCAGCGCCCCGGCCAGCGTCCCGCAGGACACGATGGTGGACAGCTTCCACCACATCGTGCCGTCGCCGAGGTCGGCGATCAGCAGGTATGAGGTCAGGTAGGTGGCGAAGATCGAGGCGACCGAGGTGATCCAGACCAGGTTGGTCAGCGGGCGCTCGAAGTCCATCTCGCGCAGATTGCGGTACTTGGCGAGGGCGATCACATTGTTCAACTCATAGGACGCGGCGGAGGCCAGCACCATGATCGCCCGGACGAAGAATATCCAGCACAACAGCTGTACCTGGACCAGTGGCTCGTGCACCGCGAGCAGCACGAAGGTGACCAGCGCCACCCCGGTGACCCCGTAGGTCTCGAAGCCGTCGGCGGACGGGCCGACCGAGTCGCCGGCGTTGTCCCCGGCACAGTCGGCGATCACGCCAGGGTTGCGGGCGTCGTCCTCTTTGATCCTGAAGACGATCTTCATCAGGTCGGAGCCGATGTCGGCGATCTTGGTGAAGATGCCGCCGGCGATCCGCAACGCGGACGCCCCGAGCGACTCGCCGATCGCGAAGCCGATGAAGCAGGAGCCGGCGATCTCGGCCGGCAGGAACAGCATGATCGACAGCATCATGAACAGCTCGACGCTAATCAGCACCATGCCGATGCTCATCCCGGACTTCAGCGGAATCTGGTGCAGGGCCAGTGGACGGCCGCGCAGCGCGGCGAATGCGGTGCGGCTGTTGGCGTAGGTGTTCAGCCGGATGCCGAACCAGGCGATGCCGTAGGAGCCGGCCATGCCGATCAGGCTGAAGGCGAGCACGATTGCGACCCGCCCCCAGCTCAGCCCGGCCAGGAACTTGAAGTAGACCAGAATCACCGCGCCGATGAAGGCCCACAGCACGAGCAGGAATTTGCCTTGCTGGATCAGGTAGGCCTTGCAGGTCTCGTAGATCAGGTCGGAGACAGCCCGCATGGCGGCGTGTACCGGGAGTCGCTTCACTTGGACGAACCGGACGATGCCGAAGGCGAGACCGGCCAGTGCGATCAGCAAACCGATGCCCAGCAACTGCTTGCCGCTGAGGAGGTTGAGGAACGTCGCCTGGGCCAGGTCGGGCAAGGCCAGGTTGGCCTCGCCGCCGCCGGCCGCGGCCGGCGGGGCGGTCGCGCTGCCCGAGCATCCGGTCAGGGCGAGAGCGAGAAGCAGGGCGGCGGCAGGCGTCCGCCGATGGAGAGAGTTCGAAGCCGTGGTCACCAGGGGTCCTCACCGGGATTTGCCGGACGGCCGTCAGGCCGTCTCGACCTCAAACTACTACCGACTGTCGTAGAGGGCTGTGGGTTCGGCCGCAGGGTCATTGGGTGGTCGCCGCCGTCTCAGCCGGCGGTCGGCCGGCTAGAGCCCGAGCTCGTAGGCCCGAATCGCCAGCCGCACCCGGTTGGAGGCGCCGAGCTTCTCCATCAGTGCGGCGATGTGGTACTTGACGGTGGACTGCGACAAGAACACCGCGCGGGAGATCTCCTCGGTGGTGCTGCCCTCCCGAATCATCACCAGGATCTGGCGCTCGACCGGCGTGAGCATGTCGGCGACGTCGGAGCGGTGCCGTCGTTCGACCATGCCGGCTCCGGCCCCGCCGAGCACAGCCAGACCGTGCCGGGCAGACTGCACGGCGTGCACGATCGCCTCGGGCGACAGATCCTTGGGCAGGAAGCCGAGCGCCCCGGCGTTGAGCATCGCGGACGCCGCCTTCGGGTCGGTCAGCGAGGTCAGGGCGAGCACCTGGGTGCGCGGGGAGGCCTCGCGGAGCAGCCGGGTGGTGGCCGGGCCGTCCGGGTCGGGCATCACCACGTCCACCAGCGCGACGTGCGGCCGGTCGTGCCGGATCGCGGCGACCGCGTCCAACCCGGAGGCATACCGTCCCGGTACCTCGATGCCCGCCGCCCGCAGTTCGTTGGCCAGGGTGGTCCGGACGAACAGGTCGTCGTCGACGATGATCACCCGGGTCATCGCCGGCCTCCGGTCGGGACGCTGGCCCGGGTGATCCAGTGTGTGCCCTGCTGCCGGGCCTCCAGCTGCCCACCGACCAGCGCCAGCCGTTCGGCGGCGCCGAGCAGGCCGAAGGGGCGTGCGGATACCGAAGTGCTGGCGTCGGCGACCTCGTTGATGAAGGCCAGATCTGCGGAGAGCTCGTCGATGCTGGCCATCAGCACGCAGGGACGGCCCGGCGCGCCGTGCCGCTCGATGTTCGCGGTGGCCTCCTTGGCGATCTCGGCCAGCACCGCGCCGGCCTCGGCAGGCACGTCGTCCAGGCTTCCTTCGATGGAGGCCGTCACCGGGAATCCATGGGCCCGCAGCTGCTCCAGGCAGTCCCGCACCGCGGTCGCCAGGGAGCCTTCGGAACTCAGCGTGTTGTCGGCGTCGGAGTCCCGGAGCGCACCGAGCACCCAGCGCAGCTGCCCGACCGCCTGTCCGATCTCGTCGGCGATCGGACGCAGTTGGTCGGCGTCACCCGCGGACGCCGCCTGATGGGCCTGCCGGGAAAGCCGGGCCAGGCTGCGGGCCACCGTGTCGTGAAGGTCTCGGGCCAGCGCCAGCCGCTGTTGAGCGAGTGCGGCGATCCGGGCCTGTTCCTCGGCGCGGCGGAACGCGGAGATCGCCCCTCCGAGCAGCCACATCAGGGTGAACAGCATCGCCCAGACCAGAGCGCTCAGCGCGCCGGGCAGCAGATCGCGGTAGGCAGCCAGCTGGCGGGTCGACAGGATCACCCAGTAGACGACGGTCAGCACCAGTCGCTCCCGGCGCTGATTTCGGACGCCGGTGCCCAGCACGGGAATCAGCGCGGCATACTCACCGGACTCGGCCCAGTCCGGTGGTGCCACCAGGTAGATCAGCAGGATCGCGGCAAGTGCGGCGCCGGCCGCTCGCGGCCACCGGACGGTAAGCGCGGCCGCTACGCAGGCGGCGAGGTCGACGACGACCCCGAGGGTGAAGCCGGCCGGCAGGCCGCCAACCACGCTCAGCACGGCGACGAAGGTCGCCAGCACGAGATCGAGCGTGCCGCCGACCAGCAGTCGATGAATCCCGCGGGGGCGCATAGTGCGATTCAACCTGCTTCCGTCGTGGACGGGGACGAGCAGTTGTCAATCTGGACAGTTCAGGACGATCAACGGACTGTACTTTCGTCCGAATCTCGCCAGATCGGTCAGACGAAAGGTCAGCATCCCCGGAGTTGACGGCGTGTCCGGGCCGGCGGATGAGAGCGTCTGGGCATGCCGAAGCCTCATCGACGCCACGGTCGCGCCGTCCGCATGCTTGTCCCACATGTGGCCGCTGTGCTGATCGCTGCGTCGGTGATGGTGGGGGTCGGTGCCAACCGGTCGATAGACGAGGGCTGGTGCGACCTGTACCCCCATTGGCCGGGCTGCCCCGTGTAGCCCGGCCAGGCAGCTCTGGGAGGGCCGCGGTGGCGCCGCCGACCAGCGACAAGCGTCCGGAGGGAAGATGGTTGACGTCTGGTTCCTGGCCGGCGCCGCCGCGCTCGGGATTCTCCTGGTGGTCGTGAAGGCGGTGCGCTGCCTGACCCGGCGTCCGCTGCGACAGAGCCCGATCAGCAGACCTCGACCCAGTGACGGCCTCAGGCCCGCAGCTTGATGGGCTTGAGGATCGTCGCATCAAGACGACGGGACGGGGAACCCAGCCGGCCGTCAACGGGGGCGAGGTGCGTTCCGCGCTTTCGTCTGTTGGCACTGCTGGTTTGCAGCGGAATGGTTATCGGGGCCGCTACGCCCGCGGCGACGGCCGAAACGCCACCCCCAGCGCCGCCCGCCAAGAGGGCAAGCTGACCCGGGCGCAGGCGATGGAAAGGCGAAGGCGTCAGGATTCCCCGGTCGAGGTGGCGGCGTTGACCGACGAGCGGATCTTGGTGGCGATCGGGCAGATGCCTGACGGCGAGACCAGCCCGCATCTGTGGACTAAAAAAAACACTTCCGAGCAAGAGCCTGGGCCATTCTACCGGTTCCCTTGAGTTCTACCCGCATTTGATTTGAGACCAGAGTGGTGAAACTCGCACCAGTGGACCTCGGGCGCAGCAGGTTTAGGTCAAGTCGGAGGTCGACCGGGGACGGGCGCTGCCGGTGGGAGGCCAAAGGACGGCTCGCGGTGCCGGAGGGTGAGAATCTGATCCATCTCCGATGGTCCTGCCGCGGTCCGGTCGGACGCGGACTCGGCAGCCGGTCACTATCAGCTGAGCGTGAACGACGTGTTCGCGGCCCTGGTCGACCCACGCCCGCCGGAGGACCGTAGTCGTCGGCTGAACAGCGCGTGGCGCCGCAGCGAGGTCCGTCGGCTACGAGAGGGGAGCGAGGGCCGAGAGCGTCGCGGTCGTCGGACAGGCGAATGAGGCGGAGTGCTCACCACCACGAAGGTGGAGCCGCCATCCTGAAGTCCGGCCAGTGGGTCTCCAGGTCTCGGCGGGCTCGCCCAGCGGCCGCTGACGCCCCGTATCAGCCTGCGGGACGCCGAACCCCGCCTGACGCCGGGTTGACAGTTAGGCGATCCTAAGAAGTTTGACCCCTGCGCGGATTCGACAAGAATGGTCTTGTGAAAAAGGACCAGACCAGCAAGATCGGCGCTCAGACGCCGATGGTCGAGTCCGACGCGTCCACCCGGGCTCGCGTCGCCCGGTCCATTCTGCAGCACGGGCCGTCGACGGCGTCCGAACTGGCCGAACGGCTGCACCTCACGCCGGCGGCCGTCCGGCGGCACCTTTCGGTGCTGATCGGCGTCGGTCACCTGAGTTCGCGCCAGCAGCGGGTCTACGGTGCCCGCGGCCGGGGCCGTCCGGCGATGGTGTTCGAGCTCACCGACGCGGGCCGCACCGAGTTCCCGCACGCCTACGACGCGCTGGCCATCGACGCGCTCGACTTCGTCCGCAACGCCCTCGGCGCGGACGGCGTCCAGCGGTTCGCCGAAGAGTTCGTCGCCGGGATCGAGACCCGGTTCCATGAGATCCGCGGGGAATACGACAATCCCGCGGACGCGTTGGTGAAGGCGTTGAACGATGCCGGCTATGTCGCCTCGGCCCACCCCGTGGCCACCGGCAAGCAGCTTTGTCAGCATCACTGCCCGGTCGCCCTGGTGGCGGCCGAGTTTCCCGAGTTGTGCGAGGCCGAGACCAGGGTCTTCGCGCAGCTCTTGGACAGCCACGTCCAGCGGCTGGCCACCATCGCCCACGGCGACGGGGTGTGCACCACCCACGTGCCGCGTCCGGTGAAGCCATCCGACCATCCGAATAGAAAGGCCGCTTCATGACGACCACTGCACCGCAGGCCCCCGGCCTGGGGGCAACCCAGGAAGAGCACCTGCAGGCGCTCGGCAACTACCAGTGGGGTTGGCACGACTCCGACGTGGCCGGTTCCGCCGCGCAGCGCGGGCTCAACGAGGACGTCGTGCGCAACATCTCCGCCCTGAAGAACGAGCCGGAGTGGATGCTGAACACCCGGTTGCGCGGGCTGAAGCTGTTCGATCGCAAGCCGATGCCCACCTGGGGCGCCGATCTGGGCGAGATCGACTTCGACAACATCAAGTACTTCGTCCGCTCGACCGAGAAGCAGGCCCAGACCTGGGACGACCTGCCCGCCGACATCAAGGACACCTACGACAAGCTGGGCATCCCCGAGGCCGAGAAGGCCCGGCTGGTGGCCGGCGTCGCCGCCCAGTACGAGTCCGAGGTGGTCTACCACAAGATCAACGAAGAGCTCGAGCGTCAGGGCGTCATCTTCCTCGACACCGACACCGGCCTCAAAGAGCACCCGGAGCTGTTCCAGGAATACTTCGCCACCGTTATTCCGGTTGGCGACAACAAATTCGCCTCGCTGAACACCGCGGTGTGGTCGGGCGGCTCGTTCGTCTACGTGCCGAAGGGCGTCCACGTCACCATTCCGCTGCAGGCCTACTTCCGGATCAACACCGAGAACATGGGTCAGTTCGAGCGCACGCTGATCATCGCCGACGAGGGCTCGTACGTGCATTACGTCGAGGGCTGCACGGCGCCGATCTACTCCTCGGATTCGCTGCATTCCGCGGTGGTCGAGATCATCGTCAAGAAGAACGCCCGGGTGCGCTACACGACCATTCAGAACTGGTCGACCAACGTGTACAACCTGGTCACCAAGCGCGCCACCTGCGAAGAGGGCGCGACCATGGAGTGGATCGACGGCAACATCGGATCCAAGGTCACCATGAAGTACCCGGCCGTCTACCTGATGGGCGAGCACTCCCGCGGCGAGACCCTGTCCATCGCCTTCGCCGGCGAGGGTCAGCACCAGGACGCTGGCTCGAAGATGGTGCACTGCGCACCGCACACCTCAAGCTCGATCATCTCCAAGTCGGTGGCCCGGGGCGGCGGACGCTCCTCCTACCGCGGCCTGCTGCAAGTGCAGGAGGGTGCGCACCATTCGGCGTCCTCGGTGAAGTGCGACGCGCTGCTGGTCGACACCATCAGCCGTTCCGACACCTACCCCTACGTCGACGTCCGTGAGGACGACGTGTCGCTGGCCCACGAGGCCACCGTGTCCAAGGTGAGCGACGACCAGCTGTTCTACCTGATGCAGCGCGGAATGGGCGAGGACGAGGCGATGGCGATGATCGTCCGTGGGTTCGTCGAGCCGATCGCCCGCGAGCTGCCGATGGAATACGCGCTGGAACTGAACCGCCTGATCGAACTGCAGATGGAAGGAGCCGTCGGCTGATGGCCGCACCCGTGATGGAGGCCGTGGAGGCCCTGGAGTCGCACCTCCACCCGACCCCGTCGTTCACGATCGACGATCACCCCTACCCGAAGGGGCAGGAGGAGATCTGGCGGTTCAGCCCGCTGCGGCGGATCAAGTCGCTGCTGACCGACGAGCCCAGCGACGCCCACCTGCAGTGGGACGAGTCGCTGCCGGCCGGCGTCAGCAGCCACACGGTGAGCACCGACGAAGCCCGCGGGCTGGTCGTCGAGGCGCCGATCGACCGGGTCTCGGTGCTCGCCGCCAACCGCTCCGGCGGCGCCAAGGTGGTCGAGATCGCGGCCGGTGCGGAGCTCACCGAACCGGTCAGCATCACCCTGACCGGCACCGGGCAGCACGTCTGGGGTCATCTCGTCTTCAAGGTCGGCGCTCACGCCAAGGGCACCATCCTGCTGCGCCATGAGGGCTCCGCCAGCTACGCCACCAAGGTGGATGTCCTGGTCGGTGACGGCGCGAAGGTCAACTTCGTGTCCATCCAGGACTGGGCCGACGATGCCGTGCACGGCGGTCACCACAGCGTCCTGGTCGGCCGGGACGCCGAGGTGCGGACGGTTACCGTGAGCCTGGGCGGCAAGGTTGTCCGGCTCGCCGAGACTGCGCGGTTCGCCGGCCCCGGCGGTTCGCTGGAGCAGTTCGGGCTGTACTTCGTCGACGGCGGCCAGCACATCGAACACCGGCTGTTCGTCGACCACAACGCCCCGCACACCCACTCCAACGTGGACTACCGCGGCGCGCTGCAGGGTGAGGGTGCCAGAGCCGTCTGGATCGGCGACGTGCTGATCCGCAAGGTGGCCGAGAACATCTCCACCTACGAGTCGAACAAGAACCTGGTGCTGACCGACGGCTGCCGGGCCGACTCGGTGCCGAACCTGGAGATCGAGACCGGCGAGATCGAGGGTGCCGGGCACTCCTCGACCACCGGACGCTTCGACGACGAGCAGCTGTTCTACCTGCGCTCGCGCGGCATCTCCGAGGCCGAGGCACGACGCCTGGTGGTGCGCGGCTTCTTCGCCGACATCGTCCGCCGGATCGGCGTCCCCGAGGTCGAGGAGCGGATGATGGCGGCCGTCGAGCGCGAGCTCTCGGTCACCATGGGCGCCTACGCATGACCTTCCGGCACGCCGCCACCCTGGCGGAGATCCCGGTCGGCTCGGCGATCGCGGTCGACCTCGGCGGCGACGCCGAGGTGGCCGTGGTCAACACCGACGCGGGGGTCTTCGCCATCAGCGACGTCTGCAGCCACGCCGAGGTTCCGCTCAGCGAGGGCGACGTCGACGGCTGCACCCTGGAGTGCTACATGCACGGCTCCCGTTTCGACCTGCGCACCGGCTTCCCGCTGGAACTGCCCGCCACCGAACCCGTGCCCGTCTACCCCGTGCGGCTGGACGGCACCGACATCTACGTCGACATCGACAACCCGATCAATCAGGAGAACTGAACCGAATGTCCACTCTGTCCATCACCGATCTGCGCGTCGACGTCCAGACCGAGTCCGGCCCCAAGGAGATCCTCAAGGGGGTCAACCTGACGGTGAAGTCCGGCGAGGTGCACGCCATCATGGGCCCCAACGGCTCCGGCAAGTCGACCCTGGCCTACGCCATCGCGGGTCACCCGAAGTACACCATCACCGGCGGCTCGGTGACCCTCGACGGGGTCGAACTGACCGAACTGACCGTCGACGAGCGGGCCCGCGCCGGCCTGTTCCTGGCCATGCAGTACCCGATCGAGGTGCCCGGGGTTTCGGTGGCGAACTTCCTGCGCACCGCCAAGACCGCGCTCGACGGCGAGGCGCCGAAGGTGCGCACCTGGGTCAAGGACGTCAACGTCGCCCTCGACCGGCTCGGCCTCGACCAGACCTTCTCGGCCCGGTCCCTCAACGAGGGCTTCTCGGGCGGCGAGAAGAAGCGCAACGAGATCGTTCAGCTGGAACTGCTCAACCCCAAGTTCGCGATCCTCGACGAGACCGACTCCGGCCTCGACATCGACGCGCTGCGGATCGTCTCGGAGGGGGTCAACCGGTTTCACGCCCAGGGCGACCGCGGCGTCCTGCTGATCACCCATTACACGCGCATCCTGAACTACATCAAGCCCGACTTCGTGCACGTCTTCGTGGACGGCCGGATCGCCGAGGAGGGCGGCCCCGAGCTGGCCGAGAACCTCGAGATCGAGGGCTACGAGCGGTTCGTCAAGGCTGCTGCCGCCAACTGAGTCCCGGCGCCCCAGCGGCGCCGACGACAGGAGAGCCGTGAGCTACGACGTCGAACTGATCCGCGGAGACTTCCCCATCCTGGACCGCCGGGTGGGGGAGTACCCGCTGGCCTATCTCGACTCGGCCAATACCTCGCAGAAGCCGCAGGTGGTGATCGACGCCATGGTCGACCACTACGAGCGGCACAACGCGAACGTGGCCCGGGCCATGCATGTGCTGGGCGCCGAGGCGTCCGCCGCCTACGAGGGCGGGCGGGAGAAGGTGGCCGCCTTCATCGGTGCGGCGCGCGCCGAAGAGGTGGTTTTCACCAAGAACGCCTCCGAGGCGCTCAACCTGACCGCGCATTCCCTGGGCGCTGCTTTGCAGCCCGGCGACGAGGTGGTCATCTCGGTGATGGAGCACCACTCCAACATCGTCCCCTGGCAGCTGCTCTGCGCCCGCACCGGGGCGACGCTGCGCTGGTTCGACATCACCGACGACGGACGGCTCGACCTGGCCAAAGCCGCGGCGGAGAACCTGATCAACAACAACACCAGGATCGTCTCGCTGGCCTGGGTGTCCAACGTGCTCGGCACGGTGAACCCGATCGCCGAGATCGCCGCGCAGGCGCACGCGGTGGGCGCGGTGATGGTGGTGGACGGCTCGCAGGCCGTCCCGCAGCTGACCACGTCGGTGGCCGAGTTGGGCGCCGACCTGGTGGCCTTCACCGGGCACAAGATGGTCGGCCCGACCGGCATCGGAGCGCTGTGGGGCCGCTACGATCTGCTCGCCGAACTGCCGCCGTTCCTGGGCGGCGGCGAGATGATCGAGATCGTGCGGATGACCGGTTCGACGTTCGCCC
Source organism: Micropruina sp. (assembly GCF_047602385.1). GTDB lineage: Bacteria > Actinomycetota > Actinomycetes > Propionibacteriales > Propionibacteriaceae > Micropruina. Next base: position 269,843 of record NZ_JASGHL010000003.1, on the reverse strand, counting down.
CGCCGCCGTACCGGTTCGAGGCGGGAACGCCGCCGATCGCCGAGGCGGTCGGACTGGGCGCGGCTGCCGAATACCTGCACGAACTGGGCATGGCGGACGTGGCCGCACACGAGCGGGCGATCACCGGCTACGCGCTGGAGGCATTGGGCCAACTCGACGGGGTGCGGATTCTGGGCACCACCGACGTCGGGCCGGAGGGCCGCGGCGGTGCGGTGTCATTCACGCTGGCGACCGCCGACGGGCTGGACATCCATCCGCACGACGTGATGACCTTCCTCGATTCCCGCGGCGTCGCCGTCCGGGGCGGCCACCACTGCGCGCGTCCGCTGCACGAACGGCTGGGAATAACCGCGTCCACCCGGGCGTCGTTCTACCTGTACACGCTGGAGCGCGAGATCGATCAGCTGGTCGATGCGCTCGTGTACACCCAGAGGTTCTTCGGGAGGGCGGCGTGAGCGTCGAGGCGATGTACCAGGAGATCATCCTGGACCACTACCGCGCCAAGCATCACAGCGGGCTGCGCGAGCCGTACGGCGCACAGGTCAGCCATGTGAACCCGACCTGTGGCGACGAGGTGATGCTGCGGGTGGCGCTGGACGGCGACCGGGTCGTCGACGTCTCCTACGAAGGGGTCGGCTGCTCGATCTCGCAGGCGTCCACTTCGGTGATGTCCGAGCTGGTGATCGGCAAGACGGTGCCCGAGGCGCTCGCCCTGCACGAAGAGTTCACCGAAATGATGCACAGCCGCGGCGAGATCGAACCCGACGAGGACCGCCTCGAGGACGCCATCGCGTTCATCGGGGTGGCGCGATTCCCGGCCCGGGTGAAATGTGCCCTGCTGGGCTGGTCGGCGTTCAAGGACGCCGCCGTCCAGGCGTTGGCGAAGACTAAGGAGTCATGATGACCGAACTGCGACCGTCCGACCTGGTGGACGACACCTTCCCGGACAGCACCGCGCCGCCGTCGGCGCGTCCCTCGCTGGAAGACCTGACCGAGGCGATGCGCGACGTGGTCGACCCCGAGCTGATGGTCAACGTCGTCGACCTGGGCCTGGTCTACGGCATCCACCTCGACGAGGACAACAACTGCACCATCGACATGACGCTCACCTCGCCGACCTGCCCGCTCACCGACCGGCTCGAGTTCGACACCGAGATGGCGCTGGACGGCCTGGTCAACTCGGTCGAGATCAACTGGGTCTGGCTGCCGCCGTGGACGCTGGAGAACATCACCGACGAGGGCCGCGAGCAGCTGCGGGCGATCGGTTACAACGTCTGAGGTTGTCGCCACGACAAGCCCGGGGCTCGGAATGGTGCTGGGGCTGACGGGGCTGGTGGCCTACGATCTCGGCTGTGGATGAGGTGCGGTGGCTGAGCCGGGACGAGTTGGCGTTGTGGCAGAACTTCATCCTCGCCCAGCAGGATCTCGACCGGGTGATCTCCGCCGATCTGGCGGGTAGCGAGCTATCGCACGCCGACTATGCGGTCCTGGTGGGCCTCAGCGAGGGCAACGCGGCGGGCATCCGGGTCGGCCGGCTGCGGGAATGGATCGGCTGGGAGAGCAGCCGGCTGGCGCATCAGTTGCGGCGGATGGAGAGCCGCGGCCTGGTGTTGCGCAGCCGGGCCGAAGAGGACGGCCGCGGCACCGTCGTCACCATCACCGACGAGGGACGAGCCCGGATCGAAGCTGCCGCGCCGGGTCACGTCGGTACCGTCCGGGCCAGCTTCCTGGACCTGATGGACGCCGACGAGCAGGCGGTGCTCACTCGCGTCTTCGAGCGAGTCGCGCAGGCGATCACACCGGATCGCCCGCCGCTGTCCGGCCTCTCCTGACGCCTCGCGGGCTGAGCTCTGCGCCGGACGACCCGGTCGAGACCCGCTCCGACCAAGTCGGCAATTGTGCGTACGCCGTTTGGGGTGGGGTCTTCTCAGCAGTCATTGACCCGTGGCACAGCCTGCGCACAGGATGACCCCTGAGTCCCGTTCGTGGTGACTCGTCGAGCGGCCGGCGGGACGCGGGGGCGTCCGTGGCCGCACCTTCGATTCGGTCCGGGCAGAGCCGGGCACAAAGGGGGAGGCATGCGTACCCGCAATCTCATCATGGCCGCCGGCGGACTGTCGGCGAGTCTGCTGCTCGTCGTCCCGGGCGTCGCCACGGCCGGGCCCAAGCCCGCGCCCAGTCCGGAGATCAAATCATCCGCTGTGATCGCGCCGTTCAACCTGGACGTTCGGCGCAACTCGGTCCTGGTCGCCGACGGCGGACTCAACCTGGTCGGAAAGCTCAAGAAGAACGGCACCATCGCGACGATCGCCGCCAACCAGCCCGGCGCGTCCGGGGTCGCCAGGTCGAAGGACAGCCGCTGGTTGGCCTTCACCACCACGGTGAGCAATCCGCAGACCTTCGAGAACACCGCCAGCGGCCTGAACCTGTGGGGCCCGTGGGGCAAGCGGATCTATGCCGACACCTACGCGTACGAAACCAAGAAAAACCCGGACAAGAAGTACCACTACGGCGTGAAGAACCCGAGCAAGTGCGTGTCGGACGCCCTGACCGCCATGCAGTTCCCGGTCAGCTACCAGGGTCAGATCGACTCGCACGCGTACTCGGTGGCGGCGCTCAAGGGCGGTCGCTGGGTGGTTGCGGACGCCGGAGCCAACGCGTTGTTCTCGGTGTCGAAGTCCGGCAAGATCGGCACCCTTGCCGTATTGCCGCCGCAGCCGTTCACCTTCGACGCACAGGCCGCGTCGGCACTCGGGCTGCCCGACTGCTTCATCGATGTGACCTACAACTTCGAGTCGGTGCCCACCGACGTCGAGGTCGGACGCGATGGCTTCCTCTACGTGACCACGCTGCCGGGCGGCCCGGAGAGCCCGGCGCTGGGTGCCCGCGGCAAGCTCTGGAAGGTCAACCCGTGGAACGGCAAGGCCACCGAGATCGCCGGCGGCTTCCTTGGCGCCACCAACCTGGCGATCGGCAAGAAGGGCACCTTCTACGTGGCTGAACTGTTCGCTGGAACGATCACCAAGGTGGGGCTCGGCACGCGTTCCACGGTGGCGTCGCTGCCGGGGGTCGTCGCGGTCGAGACCGGTCCGGACGGGAGCCTGTGGGCCGCGACCATGGCCAACGAGGACCCGAAGGCCCCAGGCACGATCGTGAAGATCGTGCACGGGAAGGCGTACCCGGCTGGCACGTAGGAGTGCAGCGGCGTCCGCCCGGTAGAGTCTCCCCTCGTGCTGGTCGCGAGGGAAGTCGAAGTCCGGGCGGGCGCCAGGCTGTTGCTGGCGCCGGCCTCGTTCCAGGTTTCACCGGGTGACAAGGTGGGCCTGGTGGGCCGCAACGGCGCCGGCAAGACCACATTGACCAAGATCCTGGCCGGTGACGCGCTGCCGGCGGCCGGGCAGATCACCCGCTCCGGACAGATCGGCTACTTGCCGCAGGATCCGCGCACCGGCGACCTGGACACCCTGGCCAAGGACCGCATCCTCTCGGCTCGCGGGCTGGATGCCGTCCTGACCCGGCTGAGCCGGTACTCGATGGAGATGGCCACCGCGACCGGCGAGGCCCAGGACGCGGCGATGCGCTCCTATGCGCGCGCCGAGGCCGAGCTGGCCGCGGCGGGTGGTTACGCCGCCGAGTCGGAGGCCGCCCGGATCGCCGCCAACCTCGGCCTCCCCGACCGGGTCCTCGGCCAACCGCTGCGCACCCTGTCCGGTGGCCAGCGCAGGCGCGTGGAACTGGCCCGGATCCTGTTCTCCGGCGCCGACAACCTGCTGCTGGACGAGCCCACGAACCACCTCGACGCCGACTCCATCGTCTGGCTGCGCGACTATCTCAAGGCCTATCCGGGTGGGGTGATCCTGATCTCCCACGATGTCGGCCTGCTCGAGGCGATCGTCACCAAGGTGTTCCACCTGGACGCCAACCGGGCCGAGCTCGACCAGTACGCGATGGACTGGAAGCGCTACCTGCTGCAGCGCGAGACCGACGAGAAGCGCCGCAAGCGCGAGCGGGCCAACGCCGAGCGCAAGGCCGAACAGCTGCTCGCCCAGGCCGACAAGATGCGCGCCAAGGCGACCAAGGCGGTGGCGGCCCAGAACATGGCGAAGCGGGCACAGAAGCTGCTGGCGTCGGTCGAGACCGAGCGGGCGTCCGACCGGGTGGCGAAGATCCGGTTCCCGACCCCGGCACCGTGCGGCAAGGTGCCGCTGCGCGGCGAGGACCTGTCCAAGTCCTACGGCTCGCTGGAGGTGTTCACCGATGTCAGCCTGGCCATCGACAAGGGCTCACGGGTGGTCATCCTGGGCCTGAATGGCGCCGGCAAGACCACCCTGCTGCGGGTGCTGGCCGGCCTCGAGCCGTCCGATACCGGCACGGTGCAGCCCGGTCACGGGTTGCGGCTCGGCTACTACGCGCAGGAGCACGAGACCCTGGACGTCTCGCGCAGCGTGCTGGAGAACATGATGACCGCGGCGCCCGACGACATGACGCCCACCGACGCCCGCAAGATCCTGGGCTCGTTCCTGTTCACCGGCGACGACGTCGACAAGCCGGCCAGGGTGCTGTCGGGCGGCGAGAAGACCCGGCTGGCGCTGGCCATGCTGGTGGTGTCGGCGGCGAACGTGCTGCTGCTGGACGAGCCGACCAACAACCTCGATCCGGCGTCCCGCGCCGAGGTCTTGGCCGCGATTCACTCCTTCGCCGGCGCGATCGTCCTGGTCACCCATGACGAGGGTGCCGTCGAAGCCCTCGAACCCGACCGGGTGGTGCTGCTGCCCGACGGCGATGAAGACCTCTGGACGCCCGAGTACGCGGACCTGATCTCCCTGGCCTGAGCGGCCTGCGGCGCTCAGGCGCAGCGGCTACGCAGTATCACGTACAGACCTGGCGGGTCCTGGTTCGTAGGCTGAGCAGACGCGCGGGGGCGCGTCCAGGAAATCGGGGTCATCCATGTCCAACTCTCGTAGCGCGCGTACCACTGCCCTGACCGGGCTGTTCCTGCTGACGCTGACCGGATCGCAGCTGGTCGGCCAGGCGCCGGCCCAGGCGGCGACCTTCACGGTGACCACGTTCGCCGATGTGGTCAACCCGGTGGATGGCCTCACCTCGCTGCGCGAAGCCTTCGCCTCGGCGAGCACCAATGGAGTGGACGACACGATCGTGCTGGCCGCCGGCAACTACAACCTGACCCTGTGCACCGGACCGCTGTCGCACACCGAGGGCCGGGCGCTGACCGTGCAGGGCAATGGGGCGACCATCGCCCAGACCTGCGCCGACACCGGGGTGATCGAGAGCACCGATGACGCGAGCACACTCACCCTCACCGGTCTGGGCATCGTCGGCGGACCCAACTCGGGCGCGTTCGTGTTAGGTGCCGGTGTCTACGGCGAAGGCACCGTGAACCTGGACACGGTCACCATCACCGGCGTGGACGGCGGACCGTCCGGAGCGTCCGCGGCCGTCACCGGCTCGAACAACATGCCGGGCGCGCCGGTCACCATCCTCAACTCCAGCATCACCGGCAACGACAGCGACGGCGTCAACGGCAGCAACGTCAGCTTCGTGCTGACCGGCAGCACGATCACCGGCAACGGGGGCGCCGGGGTGAACCTGACCGATGGGACGCCGGCGACGATCACCGACAGCACCATCTCTGACAACGGCGAATACGGGCTGCGGACCACCGGCCAGGGCCACACCCGGGTCACCGTGACCGGGTCTGCGATCAACGGCAACGGCCTGACGGGCCTGCTCTGCAGCGCCTGCGGCAGCCTGGATCTCACCAGCAGTACGGTGGACGGCAACGGGGACGGCGGCATCGACTTCAGCTACGACCTCGACCCGGTGGGGCCGGACCGGCACATCACCCTCACCGACTCGTCGGTCAGCGACAACACCGCGTCCGGGCCGGGCGGCGGGATCTCGGTGACCACGATCCAGCCGGCACCCTCCGACGGCGTATCGCCGATCCTGACTGTCGCCCAGAGCACGATCTCCGGGAACACCACGACCGGCAGCAACCGCCACGGCGGCGGCGTGTACAGCCGGGTCGGCAAGCTGCGGGTGGAGAACAGCACGATCAACGCCAACAGCACCGGCAGCAGCCGGGTCGGCGGGCCGTCCGGCGGGGGGATCTACTACGTGCCGGACGCCGACGGCCTGACCTCGGCTAGGCACGGCGCCACCATCATCTACTCAACGATCTCCGGCAACTCCACCGCGGCGCACGGTGGCGGTGCCTACCTGGACAGCGACGGCGCGGTTCAGGTGCTGCGCAGCAAGGTGACGAAGAACACGACCGGCTTGTCGGGTCGCGGTGGCGGGCTGTGGGCGCGGGAGGCGACACCCCTGCTGATCGAGAAGTCGACCATCGCGTCCAACCGGGCCGCCCGCGGCGGCGGCGTCTATCTGGCGGGCCGGACGGGCGTCGTCTGGGCGATCATCGCCGACACCACCGTCCACCGCAATCGGGCGAGCGAGTACGGCGGCGGCGTGCTGGTCGCGGAGAATGCCCTGGTCACCTTCCGCAACTCGACCGTTTCGGCCAACCGGGCGGACGTCTCCGGCGGCGGTATCCAGGCCGGTACGGTCACCAGGCCCAGGGTCCCCGTCGATGGCGTCACGATCGAGTTCACGACCGTGCGCGGCAACCGGGCGCCGCAAGGCGGCAATCTGGGCGCGCGCAGCGGTGTGGTCACGATCCGCGCCTCGATCCTCGTCGCCGCGACCGGGCCGGGGTGCTCCTTCGGCGCGGCCGCGTCGCTGGCGTCCGGCGGCTACACGTTCACCGACGACAATGCGTGTGCCGCCGATCCGACCGATGTCGTCAGCCTGGCCGATCCGCAACTCGGCCCGCTGGCCAGCAACGGCGGGCTCACCGCTACCCATCTGCCGGCGAACTCCAGTCCGCTGGTCGGCCTGGTTCCACCGGCGTCCTGCACGCTGGCGGTCGATCAGCGCGGCCAGGCCCGTCCGCAGGGCAGCGGCTGTGAACCCGGGTCGGTCGAGGTCCTAGGCAAGCGCAAGAGCTGAGCCGCTCAGAGGGCGCCGGCCAGCCTGGCGCCGGCGACGTATCCCGAGGCGAGCGCGATTGCGACCGTGCGAATGGTGTCCTCGTCCGGTAGGTACCGGGCGTGGTGCAGACCGGTGTCGTGCCGGGTGCCGGCCTCCTCGCCGGTGCCGACGAACATCATCACGATCGGCACATGCTGACCGAAGTGGCTGAAGTCGTCGGCGCCGAGCGACCGGAACGGCTCAGCGGCGACCGGCAGCCCGGCCGCTTCCAGCATCGGGTCGAGCGTCTTGACCAGGTCGCGGTCATTGGCCAGCACCGGGTCGCCGCGCAGCAGGGTCACGTCGGCAGTGGCTCCGCGCGCGGCGGCGGTGTGCTCGGCGAACCGCCGGATCTCGGCATGCAGCAGCCGCCGGTCCGATTCATGCATGGTCCGGACGATTCCCTGCAGCATCGCGGAGTCCGGAATGATGTTGTGCGTCGCTCCCGCCTCGATCCTGCCGATGCTGATCAGCGCCGCATGGGTCGGGTCGACCAGGCGTCCGACCAGCTCGTACAGACCGGACGCGATGGAGGCCAGGACCGGCAGCGGATCGATCGTGACATGCGGGTAGGCGCCATGGCCGCCGTGCCCGCGGATCACGATGTCGAAGGCGTCGGCGGCCGCGTTCACGCCGCCGATTCCGGTGCTGACCAGGCCGGACGCCACCCTCGGCTGTACATGCGCGCCGATCACCGAGCGAACGTCGTGATCGGCGAGCAGCCCGGTGCGCAGGATGTCCGGGGCTCCGGAAGGCTGGCACTCCTCCCGTGGCTGGTAGACGCCGAGCAGCCCGGCCGGCAGGCTGACCTTCTCGGCCGCCTTGAGCACCGCCCAGACCGCCGCCATGTGGACGTCGTGCCCGCAGGCGTGCATGGCGCCGTTGGTCGAGGCCCACGCGACCCCGGTGTCCTCGGCGATCGGCAGGGCGTCCAGCTCGCTGCGGACAGCGATGCTCGGCCCGTCCGGGCCGAGCCGGGTCCAGAAGCCGGTGTCCGCCACCGAGGTGGTGGGGCGGCCCAGCGCGGCGCGCAGCAGGTCGGCCGTTGGCTGCTCGAAGCCCCCGATGTAGGGGTCGGAGTGGATGGCACGCCGGAGCGCCCGGGCCTGGGGGAGAACCTGGTCGATCCCGGCGATGAGCTGCTCGATCAGGGTGCATGCGTGAGGGTTGGGCCAGGCGGACGTCACGGTGCGGCAGTTTACGGCCTCGACGTGACAGTGCCGGTCGAGGGTCACGGATCTGGCCGGATGACTCGCGCTCAGCCCTCTGTGTTGCGCAGCCGATAGAAGTGCGCGGGCTGGGGGACCGGACGGTAGGCGTCCGGCATCAGCTCGTCGCAGAGCAGTGTCCAGCCCGGCAGGACGGACAGAATTTCCTCCAGGGTGGTGCCCGCGGGCACGTTCGGCGGGGTCGGCTGCCCGGCCGCCCACGGGTCGAAGGCCACCATCAACAAGGTCGCTCCCGGCGCGGCGAGCGCGGCAACACCGCGTCCCCAGCCGGCGCGCTCAGCGGGGCTGAGGCCGTGGAAGCAGCCGCCGTCGAGGAAGAAGTCGAAGCTCCCGGTTACGCAGGCAGTGAGATCGGCGGCGTCACCCACCACGAAATCGACCCGCTCAGCGCCCGGCAGTCCGCGAGCCGCCTCGATCGCTCCGGAGACGAAGTCGACGCCGGTCACCCGCCAGCCACGCTCGGCGAGCAGGAGGGCGTCACGACCGCGTCCGCAGCCGATGTCGAGGGCGCGCCGGCCCGGTTCGGGATGGGTGGCTTCCTCGCGGTCGAACATCGTCGACTCATGTTCCATGCCTGCCGCCGCGGCTCGCTCCCAGGGCACGAATCCAGTCCGGTACGCCTCGGCGAAGAACGCATGGGCGTCCTGGTGAACGTCGAACATGGGCCTCTCCTTATTGGATATGTTTTACACATATCCAATGTGCACTAGGGTTCGGCCCGTGGTCAAGAGGCCCTACGACACGAGCAAACGGCAGGCCTCCGCGCGCCGGACCAGGCGGGCCATTCTGAACGCGGCCGCCGAGCTCTTCGTCGAGCCCGGCTACGCCGGCGCCCGAATGAGCGACGTCGCGGCGGTGGCCGGCGTGGCCGTACCGACCATCACCGCGCATTTCGGCTCGAAGAAGGGCTTGCTGTCGGCGGTACTCGACGTCTCGATCGCCGGCGACGACGAGCCGGTCCCGATGTCCGGCCGCTCATTCGTCGACGACATCAATGCCCTGCCGGCAGCGCGCGACAAGCTCGGCCGCTACGCCGATGAGCTCTGGGTGACGATGGACCGGGTCGCGGGGGTGCTGCTGGCTCTGGAACGCGCCGCGGCCGTGGACGCCGACGCGGCGGCAATCCTGGCCAAGAACAGCGCCGAGCGTCTCGCCGCCATGACGATGTTCGCCGCCGGGTTGATCGCCACCGGCGAGGTGCGCCCCGATCTCAGCCGGGACGCCGTGGTGAGCGTGCTCGTGCTCGCGATGGACGTCCGGAACTACGACTGGCTGGTCCGGCGGCGCGGCTTCGACGCCACGGACTTCCGGCGTTGGTACGTCGGCAGCGTCGGGGGAGCGATTCTGGGCACCCGCCCCTAGGCTCCTCCCTGGCGGAGCGGACCGAAGACCTCGAGCCGGACGGCCAGTTCGAGCCGTTCGGTTGCCGCCGCCCGAGGCGGGGCGTGAAAGGCGTTGGGGCCCATGCCGATCAGGTCGTCGACCAGATCGGCGGCAGCGGTCGTGGTGCTCTTCGCCATCACGCCGGCCAGGTGGACGAGGTGGCCGGACGCCGCCGCCAGCAAGCGTTCCTGCTTGTCCGGATCGACTCCCAACAGCCCGTACTTCTCACGCAGGCTCCGCAGATGGCTGGTCGCCGGTGCAGCCACGACCACCCGTCCGCCGGGGCGCAGCACCCGGGCGAACTCGGCCAGATTGCGCGGCGCGAAGACGCACAGCACGACGTCGAGGGAGTTGTCGCGCACCGGGATGCCCCGCCAGACGTCGGCGATCACCGAGGCGACCCGGTCGTGCGCGTGCGCGGCCCGCTTCGCCGCGGCCCGGGAGACGTCGAGCGCCACCCCCCGGGCGGCCGGGCGGGATTCGACCAGCCCGGCCAGGTAGTGCCCGGTGCCGGCCCCGACCTCGAGCAGGGTCTGGGCGCCGGCCGGGACCACGTCGTCCAGGGCGCGGGAGAGGAAGCCGAACAGCCCGGACGCCTGCACCCGGGCTCGGGCCTCCAGCATCGTGGGGGTGTCGGCGTTGGCGGGCTCGGGTCCGCCCGACAGGTTCAGGTAGCCCTGGCGAGCCACGTCGAAGGAGTGCCCGGAGGTGCAGGCCCAGGCCCGGTCGGCGGGTGCCAACGGTTCGCCGCAGTGCGGGCAGGCCAACAGCTCGCGCGCGGCGTCCAGGCTCACAATGCCCGCAGCGCGCCGCCGTCGACGGCGATCACCGACCCGGTCAGATAGGACGCCGCCGGCGACAGCAGAAAGGCGGCCACCCGTCCGAACTCGGCCGGGTCACCCAGCCGGCGCAGCGGGATCTGCGCCTCGGCAGCGGTCCGGGCAGCAGCCGGATCGCCACTGCGTCCGTGCAGGAAGCGGATTCGCTCAGTGAGCACGGTGCCCGGCATCAAGCCGAAGACGCGATTTCCCTCCGGCCCGGTCTCGTCGGCGAGCTGCTTGATCAGCGTCGCCAACCCCGGCCGCAGGCCGTTCGAGATGGCCAGTCCGGGGATCGGCACCTTCACCGAACTGGACAGCACCAGCCCGATGGCTGCTGGGCCGGACGCGGTCGCGAGCACCGCGCGGACGGTGCGCAACGCGGCCAGGAACACCGAGTCGAAGGCGGCCAGCCACTGCTCGTCGGAGTTGTCCAGCACCGCGCCCGGCGGCGGTCCGCCGACGCTGACCAGGGCGCCGTCCAGCCTGCCGAAGGTGCGCACCGCCAAGTCGGGCAGCTGCCTGGGCGGTCCCCGGATCGGCCAGATCGGACGCCAGCGCGACCGCGTTGGCGCTGCCCAGGTCGGCAACCACATCGTCGAGGACGTCCGCGCGCCGGGCCACCAGCACCACCCGGGCCCCCTCGGCCACCAGCTGATCCGCAGTTGCCCGGCCCAGGCCCCCGCTGGCGGCGGTCACCACGAACACCCGGTCTCTCAGCCCCAGATCCATGCGGCTCAGATTAGTGCCGCTCGGCGGTTGCCGCGGCGACCTGCCTGGCCTTGCGCCGGTCCCGCAGGTCCGAGCGGATCAGCACCACCAGACCGACCCCGGCGATCAACGCGAACGAAAACCACTGCAGGGCGTAGGAGAAGTGATTGCCCTCGGTCAGCTCGGGCGGGTTCACCGCGACCAGTCCGTCGCTCACCGCCGGGCTCAGCTCGGTGGCCCCGATGTAGCCGTTGACCAGCGGATACGGCAGGGTGCCGGCCACCGCGACGGAGTTGATCAGCCGCATCTGGCCGTCCACCGGGGTGATGGCGTCGGTGCCGCCCTGCTCGTCGCGGCGCACGTAGCCGACGACGGTGACCTCGCCGGTCGGCGGTGGGGGAGCCGTCCGGGGGAAGTCCTGCGCGGACGGACGCGCCGCGAACCCGCGGCTGACCAGGACGTTGCCGTCCGCGGTGCGCAACGGGGTGACGATCTCCCAGCCGGTCTGGTCGCCGTTGGACCGGTAACGGACGACATAGGAATGCTCGGGGTCGAAAGTGCCCTGGACGCGGACCCGCTGCCACTGGTCGGCGTCGGTGAGCGGACGGGTGAACACCGTCCGCCAGTCGACGATCGCCGCGCTCTCGTGGGCGACCACGACGCCGTTGTTGTCCCGGCGCTGCTGCAGCCGGTCGAGTTGCCAGCGGCCCAGGTTGACGAAGGCGACCGCCAGGCAGACCACCGCCACCCCCATCGCCGCCCAGCGGAACCACAGCCGACGGCCCTGCGGGACCTCGCCCATCGTGCCCAGTTTCGGCACCTCAGTCGTCCTCCACCGAACCGGGGACGACCCCGCCGGAGGACAGCTCCTTGCGATCGGGTTGTTCCTCGTCGACGGACTCCGGTGCGCGGCGCAGGTCGACCGCGTTGGCCAGGGCGACGGCGATCGGCGGAATCACCGCCGCGCCGACGAACAGCACCCAGTTCCACGGGGTCGGGGACAGCACCCCGCCCAGGAAGCAGGCCACCCGGACGGCCATCGTCGCCAGGTAGCGCTTGTTGCGCTGGTTGGCGTCCAGCGACCGGGCTTGACGGGCGTTGGTGATCAGCGCCGGCCGGCCGTGCGCGTGCGCCCGAGTACTCACCCGCCCACTGTATGTCGTCGGGCAGTCGGTGACGCCGGTGCACTAGGTTGTCCTGCGTGACGGATACGGAAGGCATCGGCGGCCGGAACGCCGTCGTCACCGGCGGCAACAAGGGCATCGGTGCGGCCATCGTGGCGGCGCTGCTGGAACAGGGTCACCGGGTGGCCAGCTTCTCCCGCGGCGGCGACGCACCCGAGGGTGCGCTCGGCATCGCCTGTGATGTGACGGACGGCGCCCAGGTGGACGCCGCGTTCAAGCAGGCCGAGGAGGCGCACGGCCCCACCGAGATCCTGGTCGCCAACTCCGGAGTCACCCGGGACACCCTGGTGCTGCGGATGACCGAGGCCGACTTCGACCTGGTGCTGGAGATCAATCTGAAAGGCGCGTTCCGCTGCGCCAAGCGGGCCAGCCGCTCGATGCTGCGCCGCCGCTGGGGCCGGATCGTCTTCACCGGCTCGGTGGTCGGGCTGTACGGCTCGCCCGGGCAGGTGAACTATTCGGCGTCCAAGGCGGCCCTGGTCGGCATGGCGCGGTCGCTGACCCGCGAGATCGGTGGACGCGGGATCACCGCCAACGTGGTCGCGCCCGGTTTCATCGAGACCGACATGACGGCGGTGCTCTCCGCGGAGGTCATCGCCGGCTACCAGGCGTCCATTCCGGCCGGACGCCTCGGCGTCACCCGTGAGGTGGCGGCCACCGTCGCCTTCCTGGCCGGCGAGCACGCCGGCTACATCTCCGGCGCCGTCATCCCGGTCGACGGCGGCCTGGGCATGGGGCACTGAAACATTCGGGCACTGGGGCATTCGGGCACTGAGGAAAGGAACGGAATGGGAATCCTGGAGGGCAAGAACATCCTGGTCGCGGGCGTGACCATGAACACTTCGATCGCCTACCGGGTGGCCGAGATCGCCCAGCGCGAGGGCGCCACCGTCCTGGTCTCCAATTTCGGGCGGGCGCTGAGCCTGACCCGGCGGATCATCAAACGGCTCGACCCCGAGCCGCCGCTGCTCGAACTCGATGTCACCAACGACGAACACCTGGCCGGACTGGCCGATCAGGTCCGCGAGCACGTTGACCACCTGGACGGCGTCGTCCACTCGATCGCCTTCGCCAACCCGGAGACCGCGCTGGGCGGCAAATTCCTGACCACCCCCGCCGATGACGTGAAAACCGCGATCCACGTCTCGGCCTACTCGCTGGCCAGCCTGACGATGGCCTGCCGTCCGCTGATGTCCAGCGGTGGCTCGGTGGTCGGGCTGACCTTCGACGCCCGGCAGTCCTGGCCCACCTACGACTGGATGGGCGTGGCCAAGTCCGCGCTGGAGAGCACCTCGCGCTATCTGGCCCGCTACCTGGGGCCGGACGGCATCCGCTGCAACGTGGTCGCCGCCGGGCCGCTGTCGACGATCGCCAAGAAGGCGATCCCGGGCGCCGAGACCTTCGACGACATCTGGGCGCAGCGCGCGCCGCTGGGCTGGGATCCGAAGGACCTGGACCCGACCGCTCGCGCCGTGGTCGCGCTGCTGTCGGACTGGTTCCCGGCGACCACCGGTGAGATGGTCCACGTCGACGGCGGCCTGCACTCCACCGGAGCCTGAGCAAGGCGCCTGCTGCCGGCCGCGAGTCCCCGCTCGCGGCACTGCCGCCAGCCGGTAGGTTGGCCGCATGGCGGCTGTTGCGGAGTTGGCGGACGTGTCCATCGTGCGTGGCGAGGCCACCTTGCTGGACAAGGTCGACTGGCGGGTGGACGAGGGTGACCGCTGGGTGATCATCGGCCCGAACGGAGCCGGCAAGACCACCCTGCTGCAGATCCTGGCCGCCCAGCTGCATCCCTCGTCCGGAGTGGCCGAGATCCTCGGCGAGGTACTCGGCGCGGTGGACGTGTTCGAGTTGCGGCCCCGGATCGGCGTCGCGTCCGCCGCCCTCGCCGACCGCATTCCCCGTAGTGAGCGGGTCGCGGACGTGGTGGTGTCGGCCGCCTACGCGGTGATGGGACGGTGGCGCGAGAGCTACGAGCAGGCCGACTTCGAGCGCGCCGTCGAACTGATGGCGCAGTTGAAAGTCGGGCACCTGGCCTACCGCACCTTCGGCACCCTCAGCGAGGGGGAGCGCAAGCGGGTGCAGATCGCCCGCGCCCTGATGACCGACCCCGAACTGCTGCTGCTCGACGAGCCGGCCGCAGGCCTCGACCTGGCTGGACGCGAGGGTCTGGTCAGCACCCTCAGTGAACTCTGCGCCGACGAGTTCGCGCCGGCCACCGTGCTGGTCACCCACCACGTCGAGGAGATCCCCGACGGGATCACCCATGCGCTGCTGCTGAAGCAGGGCGCGGTGCTGGCCGCCGGACCGATCGAGGAAGTGCTGACCGCCGAGCGGCTGAGCGAGACCTTCGAGCTTGCGCTGGACGTGAGCCACACGAACCGACGATGGAGCGCCCGCGCCCGGGCATGATGGATGCATGTGGGAGTGGCTGAGCGGTAACTGGTGGGCGGTCTGGCTGATCGCCGCGACGCTGCTCGCCGTCACCGAATCCCTGACCCTGGACTTCACCCTGCTGATGCTGGCCGCCGGCGCCCTGGCCGGCGCGGGCATCGCGTTGATCTTCCCGGGCCTGGTGCTGGTGCAGGTGATCGTCGCCGTCGTGGTCGCTTTCGCGTTGCTGTTCCTGCTGCGCCCCACGCTGCTCGAGAAGGTCCGTTCGGCCCCCGGCTACCGTTCGTCGCTGCAACGTATGGTGGGCAGCACCGGACATGCGATGACCGCGATCAGCGGTCGCTCGGGCGAGGTCAAGGTCAATGGCGAGGTCTGGCAGGCGCGTAGTTTCGGTGATGTCGAGATCGAGGCCGGCGCGCCGGTGGAGATTTTCGAAGTCGACGGGATCACCGTTGTCGTCTACCCCAAGGAGCCCTGACCATGGAATGGATACTTCCCCTCATCATCGTGGTGCTGGCGGTCGCGATTCTGACCCAAGCGCTGAAGGTGGTGCGCCAGCAACAGGTGGGCATCGTCGAGCGGCTGGGCAAATTCCGCCGCACGCTCGATCCGGGGCCGCACCTGCTGGTGCCGCTGATCGACAACGTCCGCTACACGATGGACATGCGTGAGGCCGTCGTCCCGTTCCCGCCGCAGGGCGTGATCACCGAGGACAACCTGATGGTGAGCATCGACTCGGTGATCTACTTCCAGGTGGTCGACCCGGTCCGGGCCGCCTACGAGGCGCAGAACTACATCCAGGCCATCGAGCAGCTCACCATGACCACGCTGCGCAACATCATCGGCGGTCTTGACCTGGAGCAGACGCTGACCTCGCGCGAAGAGATCAACGCCAAGCTGCGCGCCGTCCTCGACGAGGCAACCGGCAAGTGGGGGATCAAGGTCAACCGGGTTGAACTGCGCTCGATCGAGCCGCCGGCCACCATCCGGGACGCGATGGAGAAAGGCGCCCGGGCCGAGCGCGACAAGCGTGCCGCGATCCTGCTGGCCGAGGGCCAGCGGCAGTCCCAGATCCTGTCAGCCTCCGGTGACCGGGAGGCGTCCATCCTGCGGGCCCAGGGCGAGCGGGAGTCGGCGGTGCTGCGGGCGCAGGCCGACCGGCAGGCGAAGATGCTGCGGGCCGAGGGCGAGGCCCAGGCGATCACCACCGTGTTCGGCGCCATTCATGCCGGCAAGCCCGACCAGTCGCTGCTGGCCTACCAGTACATGCAGATGCTGCCCAACATCGCCCGCGGCGACGCCAACAAGGTCTGGATCGTGCCGTCCGAACTCAACGACGCCCTGAAGGGACTCGGCCGGACGGCCGGCGACCTGCTCAAGGGCGCGGGTTACGGGCAGACCGACGGTGAGTTCGAGGCGCCCGAGAAGATCGACGTGTTCGCCGAGATCGCCCAGCAGAAGGTCGAGGCCGAGGGTGAGGCCGGCCGGGCCGTCGAGCAGGCGATCGCCGAGGCGCAGCAGATGGAGCAGAACCGGTTGGCCCGGCGCGCCGGGATCAACAGCCCGCCCGCCCAGTTGGACGCCGGTGCGGCGTCCGAGCCGGCCTTGGAGTCACCGGCGGGACCGGTGCAGCAGCCGGCGCCGGATCAGGCCCAGTGAGCGGTCGTCAGTCGACCTGTTTGGCGTAACGCGCGGCCAGCGAGCCGCAGGCCATCAACTGGGCTTGGTGGAACAGCATCAGCGGCAGCACCAGCAGTCCCACCGGTGAGCCGGCGAACAGCACGTTCGCCATCGGTAGGCCGGTGGCCAGCGACTTCTTGGTGCCGCAGAACTGGATCGCAATCACGTCCGCCCGGCTGAACCCGAGCCGGCGTCCGACCCAGTAACTGAAGGCGAGCATCGCGGCGAGCAGCAGCAGGCAGACCCCGAGCAGGGCCAGCAGGGCCAGCGGCTCGACCTGCTGCCACATGTGTTCGCGCATGCCGGCCGAGAACGCCGAGTACACCACCAGCACGATCACGCCGTTGTCGAACAGCTTCAGCCGGGGATGGGCGGCCACCCAGCCGGCCGTCCAGCGCCGGGAGAGCTGGCCGAGCAGGAACGGCACCAGCAGCTGGCCGACGATGTCCAGGATCGAGGACGGGTCGAAGGCGATGCCGCCGGAGGTGGTCATCAACGCCCAGCAGAGCAGCGGGGTGAGGAACACCCCCAGCAGGTTGGACGCCGACGCGCTGACGATGGCGCCGGCCACGTTGCCCTTGGCCAGCGAGGTGAAGTTGATCGAGCTCTGCACGGTTGAGGGCACCAGGGTCAGGTACAGCAGGCCGGCGTACAGCGCGGGGCTGAGCAGCCACGGCGACAGCACCTGCAACGACCAGCCGACCAGCGGAAACGCCAGGTAGGTGATCGACAGGATGGTCAGGTGCAGCCGCCAGTGCTTGAGTCCGGCGATCGCCTGGTCGGGCTTGAGCCGGACGCCGTAGACGAAGAAAAGCACGGCCACCGCGACTTTGGTCAGCCAGTCCAGCACGCTGATCATCACGCCCTGAGCGGGCAGCAGGCTGGCGATCACCGCCGCGCAGACGATGGCGAGCAGGAACCGGTCGAGTCGTTTCAGCCAGCCCATGGCGAAAACCCTAGTGGTGTCGGGCCTGCCGGTGGCGCGATACGCCACACTGTGGCGGTGCCCGATCCCATCGACATCGCCGATCCGAGCGACCCGCGGCTGGCCGACTATGTCGGGTTGCGGGACGCGTCCCTGCGCCGGCACCTGGAGAGCGAGCAGGGATTGTTCATCGCCGAGGGCGAGAAGGTGATCCGGCGGGCGATTGAGGCCGGCTACCGGCCGCGGTCGTTCATGCTGGCGGCCCGCTGGCTGGACTCGCTGCGGGACGTGATCGGCGAGGCTCCCGTCTACCGGGTCAGCGAACAGACCGCGGAACGGGTCAGCGGCTTCCATGTCCACCGCGGCGCGCTGGCGTCGCTGCACCGGGAGACCCGGCACACCATGGCCGACCTGCTCGGCGTCCGGCGGCTGATGGTCTGTGAGGACATCGTCGATCACACCAATGTCGGTGCGATCCTGCGCAACACTGCCGGGCTCGGTTGGGACGGCGTCCTACTGTCGCCGCGCTGCGCCGATCCGCTCTACCGGCGGGCGATCAAGACGTCGATGGGTGCGGTGTTCTCGCTGCCCTGGGCGCGGGCCGACGACTGGGCCGGCATGGTGCCGGCGCTGCGGGCGTCCGGATTCACAGTGATCGCACTCGCTCTCGCCGATGGAGCGGTCGATCTGGACGCGGCGGCCGCGGTACTTCCCCCGGGTGCGCGGGTCGCGGTGCTGCTCGGCACCGAGGGAGCCGGACTGTCCACCCGGTGGATCGAGCAGGCGGACATGGTGGCGCGGATCCCGATGCGGGCCGGCATCGATTCGCTCAACGTCGCCGCAGCCAGCGCCATCGCCGGCTACGTGTTGCGCTGATTCGCGGAACTGTCTGCGGGGCCGACTACGGTCGCCCTATGACCTGGGGAGCCGACCTGATCGACCAGCTGGACTTCTACTGGACAGCCCAGTTCCGGCCGCGACTGGAGGGGCTGAGCGATCAGGAGTACCTCTGGGAGCCGGTGCCGTGCATGTGGAGCGTCCGCCCGGACGCCGAGGGCCGGCTGGTCGCCGACTTCCTGGTCCCCGAACCGCCGATCCCGCCGGTCACCACGATCGCCTGGCGGCTCGACCATGTCGCCCGCGAGGTGCTCGGCAAGCGGGCGCGCGCTCTGTTCGGCGGGTCCCCGGCCGGTGACGCCGAAGACATCGACATGTACGACGAGCGGCATTGGCCTGAGCCGCGTCCGGCGACCGCGTCCGATGCCCTCGCCGAACTCGACCTGGCCTACCGGCTGTGGCGCGACGGCGCCGCGGCCCGCGACGACGAGGCGCTGGCTCGTCCGCTCGGACCGCGCGGCGCGGCATTCGCGGAGAGTTCGCTGGCCCAGCTGGTGTTGCACATCAATCGCGAAGTGATGGCTCACGGTGCCGAGATCTGCCTGCTGCGGGATCTGTACCGGGCCGAGCGGGACGCCGCCGATCCGCTGGTCGCCGCCGCGCTGGCCGGGGACGCCGACGCCGTCCGGGGCCGGGACGTGACCAGGGCGCGCCCGAGCCTGGCCGCCGAGGCTGCCGGATTACGGCACTGGGAGGTGGTCGCCGCGCTGGCCGAGGGCGGTGCGCCGACCGACGGCGCTCTGCACTACGCCGCGGCCGCGGACGAGCGTGCGACTGCCGAATCTCTGCTCGCCCACGGTGCCGACCCCCGCGCCGTCGACGACCGGTTCGGGCTGACCCCGGCCGGCTGGGCCGCGCACTTCGGCCACGCCGACCTGGCCGAACGGCTGAAGAACGTGGAGCGAGGCGGCGCACACTAGGTTGGCAGCCATGACGATGCCGCGCAGCACACCCGCCGCCGAGGGCGTCGACGGACGAGGGCTGCTCGCCCTGCTGGACGCCTTCGAGACCCCCGGCCACGGCTACCACTCACTGATGGTCGCGCGGCACGGACGGGTGATCGCCGAGGGCTGGTGGGCGCCGTACACCCGCGGCAGGGCGCATCTGGGCTACTCGCTGAGCAAGAGCTTCACCGCCACCGTGCTGGGCAACCTGGCTGGGCGCGGACTGATCGACCTGGACGTCCCGGTGCTGTCCTACCTCGGGGCGTGGGAGTCGGCCTCGGCGAAGTGGCGGAGGGTGACCGTCCGGGACTGCATCACGATGGCCGTCGGGCACACCGCGGACGCCTGGGAGTGGCGCGGCGACCACGCCCGCGCGGTCGCCTTCGACGGCGAATCCGACCCGCTGCTCGGGTTGATCCTGGCCCGTGACCCCGACGGCGAACCTGGCCGGCGGTGGGCCTACAACCAGGTGGCCACCTATCTGGTCGCGCAGGCCATCGCGGCGGTGACCGGCGAACCGGTCTCGGTGCACGTCCGGCGGCTGCTGCTCGACCCGTTCGGTTGCCGGAGCGCACGTGCCCAGCGCACCCCGCACGGACGCGACCTCGGGTTCAGCGGCCTGCACGTCACCACCGAGTCGATCCTGGCGCTGGCCCAGAGCTGGCTCGACGGCGGAGTCTGGCAGGGCCGGGCATTGGTGCCGGCCGACTACGCCAGGCTCGCACCGCGTCCGACCACGGCCTCGCTCTCCTCCGACGACGTCGGCGACTGGTCCTACGGGTACGGGCACTCGTTCTGGGGAGCCAGCCGCGGCTACCGCGGCGATGGTGCCTTCGGCCAGTTCGCCATCGTGCTGCCCGAGCAGGACGTGGCGGTGGCGATCACCTCGGAGGTCGACGTGATGCAGGACGTGCTCGACCGCCTGTGGCAGCATCTGCTGCCGGCGGTCGGCGGCATACCCGATCCGGACGCCGACGCGCGGTTGGCCGTCCGACTCGCCGAATTGGAGCATCGGCCCTGGTCAGGCGGCGAACCACGGCCGGGCCTGCGGGTCCGGCGCGATCCGGCCTCCCAGTTGCCGGAGGCGTACGGGGCCGCCGGACTGCACACCACCGCGAGCGGTCGGCATCTGCTGACGATCGAACACCCCAGCGGCGAACTCGTCACCATGATCGGCGACGGCCAATGGCTGGAGTCACGCTGGGCCACGCCGGCCGGACCGGAGCTGCCGGTGCTGGCCAGTGGCGGCTGGCGCTCCGGCGTCTTCGGGGCGCAGCTTCGGCTGATCGAGACGCCGCACACCGTGCTGGTCACGATCGATCCGGCAACCGACAGCGTCCGGCTCGACTGGCGACTCGTCCCGCTGACCGGCAGTGATCCGTTCGAAGCGGTGTCGTTCCCGATCTAGCAGGATCACTCCCCGGCGTTGAACCAGTCCTTGGACTCGGGGAACTGCTCGGCCAGGTACTCATACATCTGGCCGGAGGTGCCGACCATGCAACGCACCTGCTGGCGCAGGAAGTCGTCGTCGACGCCGGTCTCGATGTCGATCACCAGGTCACCGAACACGCCGAGATGCTCCTCGCCGCGCACCACGCTGGCCTTGGGCCAGAAGTGGTCGCGGTTCCAGCTGTTCACCGCCTCCAGGATGAAGTCGTAGGACTCCACCGGGGGACGGATGTCCCACATCGAGCGCATCGCCATCAGGTCGTTGTTGTTGCCCTCGACCAGGAACCACATCCGCATGGTCTCCCAGTCGGCGAACCGGTCATCGTCGTCGTCAGTGTCGAATTTGATCTCGAGACTGGTCAGGATGGCGTCCCAGCGCTCCCGGTTGAACGGCTGCGGCCCCTGCGGCGGGTTGGGCTGAGTCGGGCCCCAGTTGAACATCGTCATCTGCTGGATCCTTTCGCTTGCCCGCCACGCTACTAGCTCTCGTCGGCCGAGGTTCGGCGCGGACTCACCGGCCAGTCGTCGGGGTAGAGGTGCGCAAGTTCCTTGTGCTGCCTGCTCAGCAGCCGACGGGCCCGGGTCGAGAGCCGATCGCCGAACACGGTGCCGCCCAGATGGTCGGTCTCGTGCTGCAGGCAGCGAGCCAGCAGTCCGGTCCCCTCGATGCGGACGGGATTGCCGTCGGCGTCCTGGCCGGTGCAGACCGCGGTGTCGGGACGGGCCAGCACCTGGTAGCCGCCCGGGTAGGACAGGCAGCCCTCCTCGGCGGCGTCCAGGTTCCGGTCTCGTGCGTCCGGGACGGTGACGACCGGGTTGCAGACCACGCCGCGATGAATCTCGTCGTCGGCGTCCGGGCACTCGTAGACGAAGACCGAGATGTCCAGACCGACCTGCGTGGCGGCCAGCCCGACGCCGTGGGCGGCGCGCATGGTGGCGAACATGTCCCGAACGAGTCCGCGCAGATCGTCGTCGAAAGTGTCGATCGCGCGGGTCTTCTCGTGCATCACCGGGGTGCCCCAGCGGATGATCGGCAGCACGGTGCCGCCGGTAGTCAGATCGTCGGTCATGGCCGCCCTTCTCTCGGCCGACAACGCTACTAGGGAAGCGCGGATCAATCATGTCCCGGCGGCGGCGCACCCGGTGGGCGATCTGCGACCCCCATCTCTTGCGCCGTATGACCCGATACGCCCACAAGATCTGGGCGTCGCAGCTCATCCCACCGGGCACGTCCTCGCGCGGAACAGCGTTGATCAGCACTTCCCAAGGACGCGCGGATTCTCGTCGGTCGCGCTTGTCGAGACCGAATGCCCCGGTCGTCCGCCGTAGGCTCAGCGGCGTGGACGCGGACCTGGTCGAAGCGTGGGTGCGGCACCTGAGCGCTGAGCGCAACCTGTCGCCGAACACGGTGCGCGCCTACGCCGGTGACCTGGCGCACCTGGTCGAATACCTGGACCGCACCGAATCGGGTGATCTCGCCGCCGTCGATCTGCGCACCCTGCGCCGCTGGCTGGCCGGAATGCATGCCGCGGGCGCCGAACGGGCCACCATGCAGCGCCGGGCGGCGGCTGTCCGGGTCTTCTTCGCCTGGGCGGTCGCGGCCGGACGCGTCGCCGCCGACCCGGCGGCCGGGCTGCGGTCTCCGCGGGTGGACCGGAAGCTGCCGGCCACCCTGGACGCCGGCCAGGCCCGACGGCTGCTGGAGGGCCTGGCCGGGCAAGGGGCTGCGCTGGAAGATCCGGTCGAGCGAGCCCGGGCACTGCGCGATGTGGCGATCGTCGAGCTGCTCTACTCCAGCGGAATCCGGGTGGCGGAGTTGTGCGGTCTGGACGCCGCTGCCCTCGACGGCGCCCGCGGACTGATCCGGGTGCTCGGCAAGGGCGACAAGGAACGCACCGTGCCGGTCGGCGAACCGGCGGCCCGGGCGATCGAAGCCTGGCGCCGCGTCAGGGACCTGATCGCCGGCCCGCAGGCGGCCGACGCACTGTTCGTCGGTGACCGCGGCGGGCGGATCGACCCCCGGGTGGTGCGACGGCTGGTGCACCGGGCCCTCGCCCAACTGCCGGACGCCCCCGATCTCGGTCCACACGGCCTTCGGCACGCCATGGCCACCCACCTGCTCGAGGGCGGTGCCGACCTGCGCAGCGTGCAGGAGATGCTGGGTCACGCCTCGCTGGCGACCACCCAGATCTACACCCACGTCACCACCGACCGGTTGCGCGCCGCCTACGCCCAGGCGCATCCGCGCGCCTGAGACCACCCATCACAGCAGCCGGGCCGGGTCGACGAGGCGTCCGTTGATCTTGGTGGTCAGGTGCAGGTGGCAGGCGGTCGACCAGCCGGTGCTACCGACCAGGCCGACCACCTGGCCGCTTTTCACCTTCTGCCCGGCTCGCACCTGGTAGCGCTTCAGCGCATGCAGGTAGTGGGTGGTCAGCCCGCCGGCATGCGCGATCACCAATCGGTGGCCACCGGAGGAGTCGTAGGAGACCGACCGGACCACGCCGTCCGCGGCCGCCCGGATCGGCGTGCCGCAGGTGGCCCGCAGGTCGACCCCGGCGTGCAGCCGCCACTCGTGGAAGATCGGGTGGAAGCGGCGCCCGAAGGGCGAGCTGATTGGCCCGCCGACCGGATTCAGCAGCACCCCCGACCCAGTCGGCTCGATCAGGCCGGCGGGCGGTGCCGCCGCCCGTGCGGCAGCCAGTTCGCGGGCCGCCGCCACTGCGGACTCGGGCAGCAGCCGCACCTCGGAGCCGCCGAGCGGATCCAGGTACTGATCGCCACGTTTCAGCCCGAAATGCAGGCAGCCGGACGGACAGTGCCCGGCCTCGACCGTGCCGATCACATCGCCGGCCGCCACCTGATCGCCCACCCGCACGACGGCCTTGACCGGCTCGTAGGTGGTCCGCAGCTCGCCGTGCACGAGGGTGACCACACCGCGCCCGGCGATCACCTGGGCGACGCTGACCCGTCCCGCTGCTGCCGCGCGCACCGGACTGCCCACCGGCGCGGCCAAGTCGACGCCGCGATGCCCGGCCAGCCAGTTCTGGTCGGGCGGGTCGTAGCCGCGCAGCACCGGTCCGGGCACTGGACGCACCGACCCGAACGCCCACCCCGCCGGCGCTGCGGCGACCAGCAACAGCCAGGACAGCATCAGCACCGAGCCCAGCCGGACGACCGCACGACCCATTCGAACCACCTCCGCCCTCATTACCGGCCAGGGGAGTGCGAAAGTGTTCAAATTCGTCGGGCAGCCGACGCAAGCCACTGGGTCAGGCCGATTTCGACAACCCAACCGGCTGCGTCGTAGAATCGGCTCAGCGACTCGGCAGATCCGGGTCGACTTCGCATGCACCTCGAACCGTCGCGCTCGACGGGTTGCCTCCGCGGTCCCCGCAAGGGGTGGAATCGCAACGGTCGCATCAGGCGGGCCGAAGACGTCGGCCCGGACAACCTACAGCGGGTTCCGCGCGCCGCGCCGACCCGCGCAGAAAGGAACGGCAATGGCCGTCGTCACCACGCGTCAGCTGCTCGAGAGCGGTGTCCACTTCGGGCACCAGACCCGCCGCTGGAACCCGAAGATGAAGAAGTTCATCTTCGCCGAGCGCAACGGCATCTACATCATCGACCTGCAGCAGTCGCTCAGCTACATCGATCAGGCCTACGGCTTCGTCCGCGACACCGTCGCCCGCGGCGGCCAGATCCTCTTCGTCGGCACCAAGAAGCAGGCCCAGGAGGCCATCGCCGAGCAGGCCACCCGGGTGGGCATGCCGTACGTGAACCAGCGTTGGCTGGGTGGCATGCTGACCAACTTCGCCACCATCAGCAAGCGGATCGGCAAGATGAAGGAGCTCGAAGGCCTCAACTTCGACGACGTCGCCGCGTCCGGGCTGACCAAGAAGGAGCTGCTGCAGCAGCGCCGCAAGAAGGACAAGCTGGCCAAGACCCTGTCCGGCATCCGCGACATGGGCAAGCTGCCGCAGGCGGTCTGGGTGGTCGACACCAAGAAGGAGCACCTGGCGATCGACGAGGCCCGCAAGCTGCGGATCCCGATCGTCGGCATCCTCGACACCAACTGCGATCCCGACGAGGTCGACTTCGCTATCCCCGGCAACGACGACGCGATCCGCTCCGTCGCACTGCTCACCCGGGTGGTCGCGGACGCCGTCGCCGACGGACTGCTGGCCCGCAGCCGGGCCGCCGGCAGCACCGGTGAGGAAGCCGAGCCGATGGCCGACTGGGAGCGCGAGCTGCTGGGCGCCACCGACGAGGCGCCGGCGTCCGAGGCGCTGGCCGTCGAGGGCTCCGACCTGCAGGCCGATCAGATCGCCGACGCGGTCGAGGGTGCCGTCGCCGGTGCCGCGGAGGAGTCCACCGAGGTCGCCCAGGACGTCCAGGCTGCCGAGGCCGCCGCCGGCGAGACCGTCGACCCGGCGATCGAGGCCGCCGCCACCGAGACCAACTGAACCATCGCACGAACAGGACAAGAGAGCAGACAATGGCAATCACTGCCGCTGATGTGAAGAAGCTCCGCGACGCCACCGGCGCCGGAATGATGGACGCCAAGAAGGCCCTCACCGAGGCCGAGGGCGACTACGAGGCCGCGGTCGAGATCCTCCGGGTCACCGGCCAGGCGAAGATGGCCAAGCGGTCCGACCGGGAGGCCTCCAACGGCCTGGTCGCCGCCGCCGGCAAGAGCGTCATCCAGCTCGGCGCCGAGACCGACTTCGTGGCCAAGAACGCCGAGTTCATCGCCCTGGCCGACGAGATCGCCGCCGCCGCGGACGCCGCCGGCGCCACCGACGTGGCCGCCGCCAACGCGGTCGTCCTGGCCTCCGGCAAGACGGTCGCCGACACGGTGGCCGAGCTGGCCGCCAAGATCGGCGAGAAGCTCGAGGTCGCGAACGCCGCCAACTACGACGGCGACGTCACCATCTACCTGCACAAGCGGTCCTCGGACCTGCCCCCGCAGGTCGGCGTGATGGTGGAGCACGAAGGCGGCGACGCCGACTTCGTCCGGGGCATCGCGATGCAGATCGCGGCCATGTCGCCGCAGTACGTCACCCGCGACGAGGTGCCGGCCGAGGTGCTCGACCACGAGCGGCACATCGCCGAGCTCACCGCCAAGGAAGAGGGCAAGCCCGAGAAGATCATCCCGCGGATCGTCGAGGGCCGGCTGGGTGGCTTCTTCAAGGACGTCTGTCTGATCGAGCAGCCCAGCGTCTCCGACGACAAGAAGACCGTCGGCCAGCTGCTCAAGGAGAACGGCGTCACCGTGAAGCGGTTCGTCCGCTTCGCCGCCGGCGCCTGACCCGACACCATGACGTGCGCCACGAGCCATCCCTCGTGGCGCACGTCGCTATAAGCCCCGAACCCACCCCTGAGCGAGGAGAACCATGACCTACCACCGCATCATGCTCAAGCTGTCCGGCGAGATGTTCGGCGGCAGCCGTGGCATCGGGGTCGACCCGGACGTGGTGGCCAACCTCGCCGCCCAGATCAAGGCGGTGGTGGACGCCGGCGTCCAGGTCGCCGTGGTGATCGGCGGCGGCAACTTCTTCCGTGGCGCCGAACTCTCCGAACGCGGCATGGACCGCGACCGCGCCGACTACATGGGCATGCTCGGCACCGTGATGAACTGCCTGGCCCTGCAGGACTTCTGCGAGAAGGCCGGCGTGCAGACCCGGGTGCAGACCGCGATCGCGATGGGCCAGGTCGCCGAGCCGTACATTCCGCGCCGTGCCGAGCGGCACCTGGAGAAGGGCCGGGTGGTGATCTTCGGTGCCGGTTCGGGCATGCCGTACTTCTCCACCGACACCGTCGCCGCCCAGCGCGCGCTCGAGATCGGCGCCGACGTGCTGCTGATGGGCAAGCAGGGCACCGACGGCGTCTACGACTCCGACCCGAAGAAGAACCCGGCCGCCGTCCGCTTCGACGAGCTCAGCTACGACGAGTACCTGGCTCGCGACCTGAAGGTGGCCGACGCCACCGCGATCAGCCTGGCCCGCGACAACAACCTGGCGATGGTCTTCTTCGACCTCGGTGTCGAGGGCAACATCCTGCGTGCGGTGCAGGGTGAGAAGATCGGAACCACCGTCCACGCCTGAGGCGAGCACCACACACGAAAGGTTCACGATGATCCCCGACATCATCAAGGATGCCGAGACCAAGATGAAGGGCGCGGTCGAGCACGCCCGTGACGAGTTCGGTGCGATCCGCACCGGACGCGCCCACCCGGCCATGTTCAACAAGCTGATGGTCGACTACTACGGTGCGCCGACTCCGTTGCAGCAGCTGGCCACCTTCCAGGTGCCCGAGGCGCGCACCGTGCTGATCAGCCCGTTCGACCGGTCGTCGATGGCCGGCATCGAGAAGTCGATCCGCGACTCCGACCTGGGGGTGAACCCGGCCAACGACGGCAACGTGATCCGGGTGGTGATGCCCCAGCTGTCCGAGGAACGCCGCCGTGACTACGTGAAGCTGGCCAAGAGCAAGGCCGAGGAGGCCCGGGTCGCGGTGCGCAACATCCGCCGGCACGCCAACGACTCGGTGCACAAGCTGGTCAAGGACAAGGAAGTCGGCGAGGACGACGCCCGCGGCGCCGAGAAGCAGCTGGACGGCATCACCAAGAAGTACGTCGACGGTATCGACGAGCTGCTGAAGGCCAAGGAAGCGGAGTTGCTGGAAGTCTGATGTCAGGCGAGCAGGAGGCCTCGGCGGCTGAAGCCGTCGCCCGGAAGTCGCGCGCTGGCCGCGATCTTCCGGCGGCGATCATGGTCGGTCTCGCCCTGGCGGCGACCGTCGTGCTCACCCTGCTCTACTGGCACTGGGGTTTCGTACTGCTGGTGACGGCGATGCTGGCCCTGGGCACCGTCGAGTTGCACGACGCGCTGAAGCGGATCGGAATGAACTCGGCGGTGATCCCGATCGTGGCCGGCACGGTCGCGGTGATCTGCGGCTCGTACGCCGCCGCCACTCAGGAGGTGTTGAGTGGGCTGCCGTGGCACTCGGTGCTGCTGGGCTTCCTCGGCGCCACCACGCTCGCGGCGCTGATCTGGCGGATGCCGGCCGGCTCGGCGGGCTATGTGAAGGACGCCGCCGCCAGCCTGTTCACCATCGGCTACATCCCGCTGCTGGGATCGTTCACCAGCCTGATCCTCGCCTCGCACAACGGCGCGGCCAAGATGGCCACCATCCTGCTGGTGGTGATGGGCACCGACACCGGCGGCTACGCGGTCGGCGCGCGCTGGGGCAAGCATCCGATGGCACCGCAGATCAGCCCGAAGAAGACCTGGGAGGGGATGGCCGGCTCGGTGGCGCTGGCGTCCGTCGTCTCGGTGGCGCTGACCGTCTGGGTGCTGGATTCGGCATGGTGGATCGGGCTGCTGCTGGCCCTGGCCATCGTCGCCGCCGGCACCTGCGGCGACCTGATCGAGTCGCTGGTGAAGCGCGATGTCGGGATCAAGGACATGTCGTCGTTCCTGCCCGGGCACGGTGGCGCGATGGACCGGCTGGACTCGATCCTGGTGGCCGCACCGGTGGCCTGGCTGATCCTGTACCTGCTGGTTCCCAACTGACGAGGCGTCGATGACCGATCAACCGATTCCGACCGCCGACGGCCTGCGGCCCGACGAGATCAGCGCCTACTCGGCGCTCGAGGACCGGGTCCGGGCCGGCGCGACCGTGCCGCTCACCATGGCGACGCCACGACGCGGCAAGCCGCCGCGGCACTGGCTCGACCTGACTGCCGACGAGCGCCGGGACGCCGTCCGCGAGCTCGGCCTCCCCGCCTTCCGCGCCGACCAGATCTCCCGGCACGTCTTCGACCATCTGGACCTCGACCCGTCCGGTTGGACGGACCTGCCGGCCACCGTCCGGTCCCGGGTCGCCGAAGCGTTCCTGCCCTCCCTGCTGACCTCGGTGCGGCCGCTGTCCTGCGACGGCGGCACGACGCTGAAGACGCTCTGGCGGCTGTTCGACGGGTCGCTGATCGAGTCGGTGCTGATGCGCTACGGCGTGCCGGGCATCCGCTCGTCCGGCTCGGGACGGAACCGGGCCACCCTGTGCATCTCGTCGCAGGCCGGCTGCGGGATGGCCTGCCCGTTCTGCGCCACCGGGCAGGGCGGGCTGCAGCGCAACCTGAGCGCCGCCGAGATCCTGGCCCAGGTCGTCGCCGGGGCCCGGTCGCTGCGCGACGGCGAGATTCCCGGCGGACCCGGCCGGATCAGCAACATCGTCTTCATGGGTATGGGCGAGCCGATGGCCAACTTCAAGGCGATCATGGCGACCATCGGCACGCTGACCGCGCCGGCGCCGCACGGGTTGGGGATCAGTGCCCGCGGCATCACCGTCTCGACCGTCGGCCTGGTGCCGCGGATCAACCAGCTGGCGGACGCCGGCGTCCCGGTCACCTTGGCGGTCAGCCTGCATGCGCCGGACGACGAACTGCGCGACGAGCTGTGCCCGATCAACACCCGCTGGAACGTCGCCGAACTGGTGGATGCCGCTTATGGGTACTTCGTGGCCACCAAGCGCCGGGTGTCGATCGAGTACGCGCTGATCCGCGACGTCAACGACCAGGTGGAGCGGGCCGGGCTGCTCGCCGATGTGCTGCGCCGCGACGGCGGTCACGGCTGGGTACACGTCAACCTGATCCCGCTGAACCCGACGCCCGGGTCGAAGTGGACGGCGTCGCGCCGCCGCGACGAGGCCGCCTTCGTCGCCGCGCTGGAGCGCCGCGGGGTGGCGGTCACCGTCCGGGACACCCGGGGACGCGAGATCGACGGAGCCTGCGGCCAGCTGGCCGCCAGCGTGGCCGCCGAATAGCTCGCCGCGGCCGTTCCGACCCGGACGGGTCGGGCCTACAGTGTGCCCGTGACTTTCGCGGTCCTGGCGCTGATCTGCGCCGTCGCCATGCTGGGTCCGGTGGTCAGCCTGAACCGGATGGTGCACATTCCGGTGGTGATCGGCGAACTCGCCGTGGGCGTCCTGCTGGGCCGGACCGGCACCGGCGCGATCAACCCCGACGACCCCACGCTGGAGTTCCTCGCCCAGGTCGGGTTCGCGCTGGTGATGTTCGTCGCCGGCACCCACGTCCCGCTGCGGGAGCCGGCGATGATCGGCGGGCTGCGCAACGGCCTGCTGCGGGCGCTCGGAGTGGCGGCGATCGCGGCGCCGCTGGGACTGCTGATCGCATCGGTGTGGGACACCGGGCACGGACCGCTGTACGCGGTGCTGATCGCATCATCGTCGGCGAGCATCGTGATGCCCGCCCTGGGCGGCGCGGCGGTGACTGCCCGTTCCGGGCTGGAGATGCTGGTCCAGCTCGCCATCGCGGACGCCGCCTGCATCGTGGTGCTGCCGCTGGTACTCGACCCGTCCCGAGCGTTGACGGCGGGCCTGGGGGCGCTCGGCGTGTTGGCGCTGGCTGCTCTCTTCTTCGTGGTGCTGCGCTGGGCGGAACGGTCCGGACGCCGCCGGCACCTGCATGAACTCAGCGAGAAGCGTGGCTTGGCGATGGAACTGCGGATCACCCTCACCATGCTGTTCACCCTCGCCGCGCTGGCCGCCACCGTGCGGGTGTCGGTGATGCTGGCCGGTTTCGCGATGGGATTGGCGATGGCGGCGGTCGGCGAACCGCGCCGGATCGCCAATCAGACCTTCGCCCTCACCGAAGGCTTCTTCGCCCCGATCTTCTTCGTCTGGCTAGGCAGTTCGCTCGATCTGCGGGAGCTCGCCGGCAATCCGCAGGCGATCGGGCTCGGAGTGGCGCTGGGCGTCGCGGCGGTGCTCGCGCACGGGTTGCTCGCGCTCACCCGGCAGCCGCTGCCGGTCGCGGTATGCACCGCGGCCCAGCTCGGCGTCCCGGTCGGTGCCGCCGCGCTCGGGACGACCACGGGCGTGCTGCGGCCCGGTGAATCCACCGCCATGCTGCTCGGCGCACTGCTCACCATCGGGGTGGTCGCGGTCTTCAGTGACCGGCTGATCCGGGCGGTGACCGCCCCGGCCGCACCGGCGTCCGGACGTTGACGGATGCCGTCGATCGGGCAGACGCCGGGCCGCCGCGCGGTTACCCTGAACCATGCACGAAACGGTCATCGGGACGGACTTCGTCCTCCCGCCGGACCGGGTCGCCGCACTGACCGCCCTCATCGTGGCGGCCCGGGACACCCCACCCAGCACCGTGCGCAGCCCGCTTACCGGCCGCCCATTAGGGGAGATTCCACAGTCCACGCCGGCCGACGTCGCCGGCGCCGTCCAGTCTGCCCGCGCGGTGGCCCGGCAGTGGCGCGAACTCGGACCGCGCCGCCGGGCCGCGATCGTGCTGGCCTTCCATGACCGGCTGCTCGCCGGCCGCGAGGAACTCCTCGACCTGATCCAGCTGGAGACCGGCAAGACCCGTGCGGACGCCTTCGAAGAGGTGGCCGAGGTCGCCAATGTGGCGCGTCACTACGCCCGGACGGCCACCAAGCTGCTGGCCCCGAAACGCCGGCCCGGAGTGCTGCCGGTGCTGGCGACCGCCGTCCAGACCCGGCTGCCCCGTGGTGTGGTCGGCATCGTCACACCATCGAACTACCCGTTCTCGCTGGCCTTCGGCGAGGCCGTTCCGGCGCTGCTGGCGGGGAACGTCGTGGTGCTGCGGCCCGATCCACGAACAGCGCTGTGCGTGCTGTGGGGGCTGCGCCAACTGGTTGCGGCCGGGCTGCCGTCCGGCGTCCTGCAGGTCGTGGTCGGCGACGGCGACTCGATCGGGGACGCCGTGGTGCGCTGTGCCGACTACGTGAGTTTCACCGGGTCCACCCGCACCGGACGCGCCGTCGCGGCCCGGGCCGCCGCGCGGCTGATCGGATGCGCGCTGGAACTCGGCGGCAAGAACGCGCTCTACGTGCGAGCCGACGCCGACCTGCCGCGGGCGGTCGACATCGCCCGGCGCAGCGCCTTCACCGCCGCCGGGCAGCTCTGTGCCCACACCGAGCGGATCGTGCTGCACCGCGACATCGCCGAGGAGTTCCTGCGATTGTTCGTGGCCGCGGTGCGCGAGCTGCGGATCGGCGTGGAACTCGACTACGGCTACGACATGGGCTCGCTGTTCGGTCCCGAGCAACTGGAGAGGGTGAGCGGGCACGTCGAGGACGCCCGCCGTCGCGGTGCCCGGGTGCTGACCGGCGGCCGCGGCCGTCCCGAGATCGGACCCTGGGTGTATGAGCCGACAGTGCTCGAAGGCGTCAGTGCCGCCATGGACGTCCGCGACGCCGAGACGTTCGGCCCGGTGGTCAGCATCTATCGAGTGGACGGCGACGACGCGGCGGTGCGCCTGATCAACGACTCCGACTACGGGTTGCACGCCACCATCGTCAGCGGGGACCGGGCGTCGGCCCGCGCTCTCGCCCCGCTGCTGCGCACCGGCACGGTCAGCATCAACGAGTCCTACGCCGCGTCCTGGGGTGCGGTGGGGGCGGCGATGGGTGCCCGGGGCGATTCGGGGACCGGTGCGCGACACGGGCCGGACGGACTGCTCGGCTACACCGTCGTCCAGAGTGTCGCCGAACAGCGTGCCGGGGTGCTCGGCACCCGGGGCGCGCCGGCGCAGCGGCGCTTCGTCGACTGGTTCTGCCGGATGCTGGTGGCCGCCCGGCGTTCCGGGCTGCACTGAGCAACTGGTCGGCAGGACTACCGTGAGCGTGACGGAAGGAGACCGGCATGCCCCATCAGGTTCCCCAGCCCGGACCCGAGCGGATGACCCCGTTCGATGGCGGCACGCTCGTGGTGGGGGTACGGCCGGGCAGCGATCCATTGGTGGTGCTGACCGCGGCCGCGCTGGCCCGGGCGACCGGCGGTGAGCTCTTCGTTGCCTATGTGGACGAGCAACGCTTCACCGAGCGCGAGTTCGCCGACGGCGCCGTCCAGCACAGTGACCTCAACCCGGACGCTGCGGACGACTCCTGGCGGCAGGTCGAGGCCGAACTGAAAGCAGAGCTCGACGGTCTGCTGGCCGGTGCGGGCGTCGGCTGGCAGTTCCGGTACCTGGCCGGGCGTCCGGATCGCTCGCTGACCCACCTGGCCCGAGCCGTGGACGCCGCGGTCATCGTGGTCGGCAACCGGGCGCCGGAGCACGGCGCCAAGGTGCGGGAGTTCCTGGACGGCGCGCTGGCGCTCAAACTGGCCCAGCATCAGCACCGGCCAGTGCTGGCCGTGCCGCTGTCGGTGGTCGACTGGAAGGCGCCGATGCCGTGGGCCTGAAACCCTTTCGCGGGCTCTCGTCGACGGTGGTGCTGGCCGGGGGAGCGGTGGGCACGGCCGTCCGGGCGGTGCTCGAGTCGGCTTTTCCGGCCCAACCTGGCGGCTGGCCGTGGGCGACCTTCGCGATCAATGTCACCGGCTCGTTCCTGCTCGGGCTGCTGTTGGAGACCCTCAGCCGCCGCGGCCCGGACGCCGGACTCCGGCGTTACCTGCGGCTGGGTCTGGGCACCGGGGTGATGGGCGGCTACACCACGTACAGCACTTTCGCGGTGGAGACCGTGCGGCTGCTCGGCCTCGGCGGGGGAGCGATGTTCGTCGGGCTCGGCTATGCGCTGGGCAGCGTGACGCTCGGTCTGGGCAGCTGCCTTCGCGGGCATGTGGGTCGCTGCCAGGTGGTCGCGATGATCGCGTTGCTGGTGGCGTTGGCCGGCGGGCTGGGCGCCGTCGCCCGGTTTCAGTCCGACGCCCTGATCGCCCGACTGCATTCGGTGCGGATGCCGTTGGGCACGCTCACCATCAACACGGTCGGCTCGGGTCTGCTCGGCCTGATCACCGGGTATGTGCTGTTCCACGCCGGGGCTCCGGAGTGGGCTGCGTTCGCCGGGACCGGCTTCATGGGCGGGTTCACCACTTTCAGCACGGCCAGCGTCGAAGGGGTCCGGCTGGTGCGCGCCGGGCGTCCGGTTGCTGCGATGGTGCATGCCGGGGGTGGGCTCGTGGCCGGCCTGGTCGCGGCGACGCTGGGGCTTTGGGTGATGTCGCTGTAGGCCCGAATATGCGCCTCCGCGATCAGCGCACCTGCATTTCTCGACCTACGTTGGCGTAGGTGTTGTCAGGGTGTTGTCAATAGTGCCTTGAGTGTTGTCAGTCGGAGGGGCGGTACTGTTTTTGTCGGTGCCGGCCGGTAGGTTTGTGGCATGGGAATCGGGGTGCAGGAAATGGCGACACCGCAGCTGGTGTTAGCCGAACTGCATGCCTGTGATCACGCGGAGCGGGCCGCCTCGGCTCGTCGCTTGGAGTTGGCGGTGATCTGGGCCAACCTGCACCCGGGAATCGCCGCGCAGCCCTATGACACGGTGGTCGATTCGTTGATCGATGAGGCGACCGGGGTCGCGGTGGCGGCGATCGCCGAGTTCGCCGCGGCGCGTGGGGTGTCGACCCATGCGGGCAGGCAGTTGATCGGCGACGCAGTCGCGCTGCGGGACCGGTTGCCCCGCTGCTGGCGTCAGATGACGAGTCTGCGGTTGCCGGCCTGGAAAGCCCGGCTGCTGGCCCAGGCGGTCGCGTCGTTGGGTGACGAGGCCACCTCGTGGGTGGATGCCCAGGCCGCGATGCTGGGGGACAGGTTGGGGGTGCGGACGATCCGCCGGCTGGTCTTGCTGGCGCAGGCCCGGTTCGAACCTGAGACGGTGAAGGATCCGGCGCGGCAGCGTTGGGTGCGGATCGGCACCGGCATCGACACCGCCGACGGACGGAGTTGGATCGATGGGTGCCTGGACACCCCGGATGCTCTCGACCTGGACGCCGCACTGCAGCTGATCGCCGCCGAGCTTGACGAGGCTGCCGATCTGGATCTGCGCAGGGCGCAGGCACTAGGAGTGATGGCCCGCCGAATGCTGGGTCAGCCGGAATTGCCAACTGAAACCAGCGGGGGACCGACTGCCACCGAGCCTGATGCAGTCGTCCCGGAGCCGGGCTGCCAAGCGGCGGGCGGCTACCAAGGCACTGCGCCCACGATGGATGGCGTCGCCGCGGAGGCACCGGCGCCACGGTCTGAAGATGGCCTCCCCGGCGGCAGCGGAGGTCCCGCGTGGGACGGTGGGCGCTGTGGTGGGCTGAGCACGGCGGGGCCGCACCGTGCCGGGCGCGCCGGGTGTGGGCCGTTCGCCCGCGCGATGGGACGTCCGGTGATGATCTACCTGCACCTCGATGCTCACCAACTCGCCAGCGGCTGCGGCGGGGTGACCGAGGTCGGCAGCACCGGGCAGTTGGTCAGCATCGAGCAGATCCGACGCTGGTGCGCGGCTGCGGGAAGCATCACCATCCGTCCGGTGATCGACCTCAACACCAGCCGCAAGACGCGCGGATATCAGCCGACCGAGGTGATGCGTGAACAGATCGCGCTGCGCGATCGGACCTGCGTCTTTCCGCACTGCAATCGGGTGGCGCATCCGGTCAGGCAACACCGAACCGGTGAATACAGTCACGACGCCGACCACATCACAGCCTACGATTCCGGCGGGGAAACATCGACCGACAATCTTGCCTGCCTATGCCGATTACGCCACCTATTGAAAACTCACACCGGCTGGCGCTACGAGATGATCGGCCCCGGTGAATACCTGTGGAAATCACCCGTCGGGCATCG
The DNA here is from genome assembly GCF_047602385.1 of Micropruina sp. Taxonomy (GTDB): domain Bacteria; phylum Actinomycetota; class Actinomycetes; order Propionibacteriales; family Propionibacteriaceae; genus Micropruina. The sequence continues at coordinate 234,571 of NZ_JASGHL010000003.1, read as the reverse complement.
ATATCTACGCACCGACAACGGCACCACCATGCTCAGCATGTCCGAGCGGCGGGCGAGATCAACAGCTGCGTGAAATGCGGCGCCTACAACCGGAACCAGGCCGTCCAGGTCTGGTTTCCGGCATTGTCGCTGAGCCCCAACCGGACGAGCGCGCCCGGGCTCACCCGCGGCGGCAAAGCGAGATCGAACCAACCGGACGCGTCCAAGTCAGCGGTGGCCAAGGTGGCGCCGGCGGCGTCCGACAACTCGACGCGTTGAGCATCCGCGGCCAGGGCCAGCCCGCGCAGATGGCCGTCCAGAATCTCCAGGTCGATGCCGACGCCGTCCGCGGTGAAACGCAGCAGCCGCGCGTCCCCGGCGGACCGGACGCCGGCCAGCGGCTCGACCGCGGAGTCGGAGATCAGGTCGGCCAGCCCGGCGTCGGCGTCCCGCCAGGCCCACAACGACCGCCCCACGGCTGCCACGTCCTCGGCCCCGGACGCCTCGTTCAGCGCCGCACTCAGATCGCCGAGCAGGATCTCATCGGGTTCCATCAGACACCTCCCCAGGACGCCAGCGCCGGCTGCCGGCGCAGGACAGCGAGACAGCGGATCCGGGTCGGACCGATGGTGCCGACCTGCACGCCGAGGCGCGTCGCGATGTCGGCATAGGGCACCGGAGGGTCGCCGAACAGCATGCTGAGGAGTTCCCGGCAGCGCTCCGACAGACCGGCCCAGGCCTCCCGCAGGGCGTGCCGGCGGAGTTCGGCGATCAGGTCGGTGCCGGCCTCGGCGGAGTCGTCGGGCAGGTCGTGGTCGAAGTCGGTGGGCAGCGTCCGGCGTCGGGCGCGCAGCAGCGCCAGGCACTCGTTGCGGGTGGTGGTGGCCAGCCACCCGGGCAGCGCGGCCGGCTCGCGAAGGGTGTGCAGGCGTTCCAGCAGCCGCAACCACACTCCGGCCGCGACGTCCTGCCGGTCATGTGCGTCGAGGGCGAACTTCGCACACACCGAACCGAGCAGGGGTGCGAACCGCGTCACCAACCGGTTCCACGCCTCCTGGTCGCCGCCGCGAACGGCGGCGACCAGGTCGGCTACCGGCTCGGTGGTCATGGCTGATCGAGGATCAGTTGCTCGCCCTCCGCGACGAGAGCGTCCCAGGCCTGGGTGGCGGTGAGTCCGGTGGCACTCATTCGTGCCGCTACCAGTCCGGCGGCGTGGGCTGCACTGAACGACGTGCCCGCCCAGGTCGCCGCCCCATAGAACTCGGTGGCCGGCGTGTCCGCTTCGATCCTCACCATGCCGGTGAAGAACCGCGCCTCGAAGTACGCACTGGGCGTGAAGGCGTCCACCCATTGCGGCAGCGGGTGCGACGGGCCGTCGAAGCGAGCGGCCACGGCGCGTACCTGGGGGAAGGCAGCCGGCCAGCTGGCAGTCGTCCGGCAACGGTCCCGCTTCCATCCGTCCATGACCAGCTGGTTGCCGGCGGCAGCGATGATCAGGCAGCGACCAGAGATCACCTCCAGGGCGCGTCTGAGCAGGAGCGGCGGCAGACCGTCCGCGGTGTAGGTGGCGAGCGGGAGGAGCAGAATGTCGACCTTCGCGTGGAGCACGAGGTCGACCATCGCCACTGCTACGTCCCAGAGGTCTCCTCGCCCGCCCCGTTCCTTCAGCACACCGCGCAGCACCGGCTCCTCGGCATCGGGAGCAACCTGGCGGATCAGGTCCCGGACGAACGCGGAGTGCGCCCGCCAGGCGTCCGCGGCGTCGCCTCCGGGAGCAACTTCGAGGTCCGCCAGTTCCGTGTCGATCCAACCGATCCGCACGCCGCCGTCGACGGGCGGATGGAAGTCATCCGAGGTCGCCGGGGACGTGCTCAGAATCTCGTAGCCGACGTCATCGGCGCCCGGACTCTCGCTGTAGATCGCGGGCGGGATCGCCATGATCTTGGGAATCCCGCCATGGGCGGAGGACGGCCCACCAACGGCTACGACCCTGGGGTGCCCGCCATGCGCGTCGACCGGAACGACGGTGGGAGTGAAGCTCATGATTCGGGAATAGCCGGTCACCATCGGCGACGATGCTTCTCGATCCTTGCCGATACTCGGTAGCCAGCCCCCATTCTGCTCGGCGATCCGGCGGCGCAGCTCCGCCAAGAGGGCGTCCAAGGAGTCATCCGGGCCGAGCTCGATGGTCAGCCGGGTAAGGCGCAACTCCGGATGCGGCTCGCCGGCGGTCGCGGTCACGGTGAGCGACGAGAGCACCTCTTCAACGATGCTCGCGGCATCGCTGTCGACAACCACTTGTGGATATGCCGGCCCTTTCGCGGCGGTGGTCTGGGTCATGCTCCTGCCTCTCCTCCATCGAGCAGGATGATTTCGGTCATCCTGCCGCAATCGCTTACTGCTGGGAAGGGCCGGATGCCCGGCCCGGTTTCCTGACAGAGTTCCTGGCGCCGAAGTTGATGCACCCGGCAGGCCGCGCGCCCACAATGGGGCGTGCCCACATCGCGCGAGATCGCCCAGGACGCGGTCGAGATGGCCGATCGGCTGCTCTCGGCCGCGACGCCGGCGCTTCGCAGCGTTGTCGGCACGGTCGCCCAGGCGGATCCAGGCACCCGCTCGATCGCGCTCCGAGCGCTGGGTCACGCGCTGCTGGCCGCTGGCCGGCTCGACGAGGCCACGACAACTTTGCGTGCCGCCGTCCGGCTCGCCGACGAGTCTCGCGAGGACGAGGTGATCGCTGCCGCGCGACTGAAGATGGCGCACGCGGAACTGCTCACCGGGTCACTACCGCAGGCGTTGCGGCTGGCGAACTGGGTGCTGCGGTCCAGCGTGTCCACCGACAACGATCGGGTCCGGGCGCACAGCACCCGTGCGCTCATCCTTCGCGAACTCGGACGGTTCGCACCCGCGCTGGTCGATCTCGACCGGGCAGTGAACGGCCTACGCCTGATGAATGACGAGGTGGGCCTGCAACGGGCCCTGGTCAACCGGGCATTGGTGAAAATCGACGTGCTGGCCGTGCGTGCCGCGGTGGAGGATCTGAAAGAGGCCGAAGAACTCGCGATTCGTGGTGGCCGGCGGACATCGCAGGGCTTTATTCTCGCCAATCTCGGGTATGCCGCATCCAAGGCGGGCGAGGTGCCTGAAGCCTTGGACCGCTATACCCAGGCAGAGGCGATCCTGCGCGAGCTGGGGATCGACCTCACCGGCGTCCTGATCGATCGTTCCGAGTTGCTGGCGCGGGTGGGCCTTGCCGACGATGCCCGGATCGACGCCGAAGCGGCCCTGGGTGAGGCCCAGCGCGAACGTCGCAGCCTGCGGATCCCCGAGACCCGGCTGCTGCTGGCCCGGGCTGCCGCCGCATCGGGAGATCCGGTGCTGGCCCGCGACCAGGCCCGACTGGCGAGAGCCACCTTCCGGCGCCAAGGGCGCGCGACCTGGTCAGCGGCGGCCGGGCTGGAGGTTGCCCGAGCCGATCGGCTGCTGGGCCGGGCTCCGCTCTGGCGCCCGTTGTCAAGGGACGCCGAGGCGCTGGCGGCGGCGAACTGGTGGGAGCTCGCCACCGAGGCGTATCTGCTGATCGCCACCGGGGCGCCCGCGCCCTACCGAAGCGAGGCGCTGACCGCGCTGGTCGGACGCCGCGCGCGGGGGCCTGCTCTGGTCCGGGCTCGAGCCTGGTACGCCCAGGCGCTGCTCGAGACCGACCGTCCGGAGCGTGCCCGCAAGGCCGTCCGACGCGGCCTGGCGATCCTCGATGACCACCTCACCGGCGTCGGTGCCGACGAGCTGAGGGCGGGCCTGGCCCGGCATCGGCTGGAGCTGGCGGGTCTCGGGGTCGACCTGGCCCTGGCCCGGGGAGGTCCCGGCGACGTCTTCGACGCGGTCGAACGGGCTCGGGCCACCGTGCTGGTCCGGGACGCCGTCCGGCCCCCCGCGGATCCCGAGCTCGCCGAGCTGCTGAGCCGGCACCGGGCGGCGCGGACCGAACGCGATCGGGCCGCGCTGGCTGCCCGGATCGCAGATCGCAGCCGGACCGCACGCGGCGCCGGCGAACTGCTGCGTCCGGTCCGGATGTCGGAGTTGGACGCCGCGCTCGGCGCCGGCGGGCTGATCACCTGGTTCGCCCGTGGCAACCGGCTGCATGCCTTGACCCGGGTCGCCGGGCGGACCCGCTTGCACAAACTCGGCGCCGATCGGTCGCTGCGGACCGCGGTCGGCCGGCTCAGCTTCGCCATGCCCCGGCTGGCCGCCGAGGGGCTTGACCACGGACGATTCGGGCCGTCCCTGCACGCTCTGCTCGACGCCGCGTCCGGTGAGGTGGAGTCGTCTCTGTTCGCCGCCCTGCCCGAGGTGGCCGGACGCGAACTGGTGCTGATCCCGCCGGCCTTCCTGCACCAAGTGCCCTGGCACGAACTCCCCGGACTGGCCGGACGCCCCGTGGTGGTCGCCTCGTCGGTGCGGCAGTGGTCCCGAGCGGCCTCCGCCGGCCCACCGTCGTCGGCGAGGGTGATGGTGGCGGCCGGCCCGGGACTCCCCGGCGGCCGCCGGGAGGCCGAAGCAGTCGCAGCCGGCTACCGGATCACGCCGCTGCTCGACCCGGACGCCGGCGTCCAGCGGGTGCTCGACGGGCTCGCCACCGCCGATCTGGCCCACCTGGCCACCCACGGCTGGTTGCGCCCGGACAATCCGCAGTTCTCCGAACTGACCATGTCGGACGGTGCGCTGCTGGTGCATCACCTGGACACCCTGCCGCGGCTTCCGCACACGCTGATCCTGGCCAGCTGCGACAGCGGACGCCCGGTGTCGCGTCCGGGCGAGGCGTTGCTCGGCTTCACCGCCGCCTGCCTGGTCCGCGGGACGCGCACCCTGATCGCACCGGTCGCCCCGGTGCCGGACGGGGGCACCGAACAGGTGATGATCCGCCTGCACGCCGGACTGGCCGCCGGGGTGTCCCCGGCGGCCGCCCTTGCCGACGCCCAGGCCGGTCAGCCTCCCGGCCGGCGCGCCTTCGTCTGCTTCGGTGCCGGCCTCAGCCCAGCGTCTTGTTGAGGAACTCCTGGAGGCGCCGGGTGGTGTCTGAGCGCCACCCGCCAGTCGGTTCGGCGCCCACCCTGACCTGAAGCGCGCGGACGGTGATCGGTCCGACCACGCCGTCCTGGGTGACATCGAGCGTGCGTTGCAGCGCCTTGCGAGCCCGCACCGACCACAAGCCGTCCGGCGTCGACTTCGTCCAGAGCTGGACGGCCCGGATCGTCTTCGGGCCGAACTGCCCGTCCACCTGCAGCCTCTGGAAGGGCGCCGACTTGCTCATCGCGGCGCCGGTCAGCTTCAGGCCCGGGTAGCGCCGGACGCCGGCGAAGTGCCGGCGGTTGCGCCAGTAGCTGAGGGTGCTGCGGACCACCCCGAATTTCCGTCCGCGAGCCTCGACCACCTCGAAGTCGCCGTGCGCGAGCTTCGCGGTGATCACGGCGACGTGGCCGATTCCGTTGGGTCGGGCCGGGTTGTTCCGCAGGAACACCAGGTCGCCGGTCCGTGGCGCGCCGGTCACCTTGACGGTGGCGTGGAACTGCGCGGCCGCGAGGTCGGTGATCGGTGCACCGGCCCGGTGGAACAGCCACTCGACGAGCTCCGAGCAGTCGAAGCTCGCCGGGTCGGGGTTGCTCGGCTTAGCCTCGGCGCCGAGTATGTAGCGCTTGCCGACCTGCTTGCGGGCCAGCGTGATGAACGTCGTCGCGCTGGTCATGATTGCTCCTCCGCGTCCTCGTCGTCGATGTCCGGGAACGGCTCCTCGGCGTCCTCGGGTTCCGGGTCGCGGGCGATCAGGCTGGACTGGTCCAGCAGTTGTGCAGTCATGGCTGCCTCCTTCCTGCCCGATCTGATGGAGCAGCGCTCCGGATGATGCAGCACAGTCCACCTGTAGCCTGGCTCGGTGCGTGACGTCGTCCTGCTCGGCAGTACCGGATCGATCGGAACCCAGACCCTGGAGGTGATCGCCGGCCACCCCGACGGTTTCCGGGTCATCGGGCTGTCCGCCGGCGGCGGGAACCTCGACCGGTTGGCCGCCCAGGCCACCGCCTGGAAACCGGACGTCGTCGCCGTCCCCACCCCGGCCGCTGCTGCCGCGCTGGAAGGACGGCTGGCCGGCCACCACCGCCGTCTGGGCCGGCCCGGACGCCTCGCAGCGGCTCGCCGCACTGCCCTGCGACGTGGTGCTCAACGCGATCACCGGCGCCGCCGGGTTGGAGCCCACCCTGGCCGCGCTGGCCGCCGGCAGCACGCTGGCGCTGGCCAACAAGGAGTCCCTGGTGATCGGCGGCGAACTGGTCACCGCCGCGGCAGCGCCCGGCCAGATCGTCGCCGTCGACTCCGAGCACTCCGCGTTCGCCCAGGCGCTGCGGGCCGGACGCGCCGAGGAGGTCCGCCGGCTGATCCTGACCGCATCCGGGGGGCCGTTCCGCGGCCGGACCCGGGCCGAACTGACCGCGGTCACCCCGGAGCAGGCGCTGGCCCACCCGACCTGGAACATGGGCCGGATCATCACCATCAACTCGGCCACCCTGATGAACAAGGGCCTGGAACTGCTTGAAGCCGGCTTGCTCTACGGCGTCGACCTGGACGCCATCGAAGTCGTCGTGCACCCCACCTCCGACGTGCACTCGATGGTCGAGTACTGCGACGGCTCCACCATCGCGCAATGCTCGCCGCCGGACATGAAGCTGCCGATCGCGCTGGCCCTGAACTGGCCGGACCGGCTTCCGGGGGTGACCCGAGGCTTCGACTGGAGCCGCGGCATCGACTGGCGCTTCGAGCCGCTCGACTCCGAGGCGTTCCCGGCCGTCGAACTGGCCCGTCGCTGCGGGCACGCCGGCGGTACCGCGCCCGCGGTCTACAACGCTGCCAATGAGGTCTGCGTGGACGCTTTCTGCGACGGCCGGATCGGCTTCCTGGACATCGTCGACACGGTCACCGCGGTGGTCGAGGAGCACCTGGCCACGCCGTCCGATTCGGCGCTCAGTGTCGAGGTGGTGCTGGCCGCGGACGCCTGGGGACGCGCCCGGGCCGCCGAACTGATCGCCGTGGGAGCCCAGGCCCACGCATGAACACCCTGCTCACCGTCGTTTTCGCGCTGCTCTTCTTCGCCTGCATCCTGGTCTCGATCGCGCTGCACGAGATCGGCCACATGGTGCCGGCCAAGGCGTTCGGCATCCGGGTGCCGAAGTACTTCGTCGGGTTCGGTCCGACGATCTGGTCGACGACCCGCGGCGAGACCGAGTACGGCCTCAAATGGATCCCGCTCGGCGGCTACGTCCGGCTGATGGGCATGTACCCGCCGGCCCCGCAGCGCCGCCGGGAGAGCCGGCTGACCCGGTTCGCCGACTCGGCGCGAGCCTACGAGTGGTCCGAGATCACCCCCGGCGACATCGCCAACGACCGGCTGTTCTACCAGAAGAAGACCTGGCAGAAACTGATCGTGATGGCCGGCGGGCCCGCGATGAACCTGCTGATCGCCTTCGTGCTGTTCTGGTCGATCCTCGGCCTGCACGGCAGCTGGCAGCCGCAACCTGTGGTCGCCGAGATCCAGTCCTGCATCATCCGGGAGAACCAGCCGACCACCCAGTGCCTGGTGCCCGACACGCCCGCGGCCAAATCCGGCATCCGGGCCGGCGACACCGTCGTCGAGTTCAACGGCGTGGCGATCACCAGCTACCCGCAACTGGTCGACCTGATCCGGGCCAACCTCGACGGGCAGGCCCGGCTTGTGGTCCTGCGCGACGGCGTCCGGACGCCGCTGACACCGGTGAACACCGTTGTCACCGGCGTGCCCGACCTGCTCGACCCGAGCAAGCGGATCCCGGCCGGCTGGTTCGGCATCACCCCCACCTCGGTACTGGTCAAGGGCGGACCGGGCGACGTGGTCGTCCAGATGTGGCAGCTGACGGTGCAGAGCGGGGCCGCCATCGCCCAGTTCCCGGTGAAGGTGTACCACGTGCTGGCCGACATGGTGCAGGGCAAGCCGCGCGACATCTACGGCCCGCTCAGCATCCTGGGCGCCAGCCGGGCGGCCGGCGAAGCGGCCGCCAGCACCAGCATCGACGGCACCGACAAGGTGGTGCTGTTCGGCTCGCTGCTGGCCGCGGTCAACCTGTTCCTGGCGCTATTCAACTTCGTCCCGCTGCCGCCGCTGGACGGCGGGCACATCGCCGGCGCGCTGTGGGAAGCGCTGCGCCGCGGAACCGCCCGGCTGTTCGGACGGCGCGACCCCGGGCACTTCGACACCGCCCAGTTGCTGCCGGTCGCCTACCTGGTGGGCGGCTTCCTGCTGCTCAGCGGCGCGGTGCTGATCGTCGCCGACATCGTCAGTCCGATGCAGCTGTTCCGGTGACGCCGGTCACCTTCCTGGCGATCGGTTCCCGCGGCGACGTCGAGCCGCTGGCTGTGCTGGCGGGCGCGCTGGTGGCCCGGGGTCGTCCGGCGACGGTGGTGGCGGTCGACGACTATGCCGAGTTGGTGCGCTCCCACGGCGCCGCGTTCCGGGGGATCGGGCCGGCGATGGCCGAGGTGGCACGGCTCGGTTCCGGCTGGCTCGGACGCCTCGCGTACCGGACGACCACGCTGCAGCCGGTACTGCTGCGGCGCTGGCTGGCCGGTCTGGCGCAGCCGTTGGCGTCCGCCCTGGACGAGGTGCCGGCGGGATCGGTCGTGGTCACCGGAATCGCCTCCCGTGACGCCGCCCTGGCCCTGGTCGAGGACCGCGGCTGCCGGATGGCCACCGTGCTGCACACCGCCGTCCTGCCCACCCTGCAGCCGGACAGTCACCTGGAGGGACACCGGCTGCGCGGCCCCACGGCCGCCCGGCGGCGCTTCGTGGCGTGGTACTGGCACACCGTGCAGGGGCTGTCCCGCGCCACCGGCAGCGCGTTCCGCCGCAATGCCGGGCTGCCTCGGCACAGCGCCGCCGCACTGGCCGCGGCAGCGGGGGAGTTCCCGACCTGGCTGGCCGCCGATCCGGTGCTGGTGCCCACGGCGTCCGACTGGCCGGACGGCTGCGTGCAGACCGGCGCGATCCGGCCGTCGCCGCAGCCGGACTGGCAGCCGTCCGAACCGCTGCGGTCGTTCTTGGAGGCCGGTGAGCGACCGGTCTACGTGGGGCTGGGCAGTTTCAACGATGCCGGTGGTGTGCGGTGGCTGGAGTTGCTCGGCAAGGCCGCCAGGCTGGCCGGACGCCGGATCGTCGCCCCAGGGGTGCCGGGCGGGGCGCGCGGTGTGGTGGACGAGTGGTTGTGCACGGTGGGGGCGGTGCCGCACGACGCGCTGCTGCCGCTGCTGGCCGGCTCGGTGCACCACGGCGGTGCCGGCACCACCGCTGCCGGGCTGCGGGCCGGCGTCCCCTCCGCGGCGGTGCCCGCACTTTTCGATCAGGGCTACCACGGACGCCGGCTCGCGGCGCTCGGCGTCGGTCCCGAGCCCGTCCCGCTGCACGGGCTGAGTGCCGAACGGCTGGCCCGGCTGATCGCGGGCGTCGCCGGGGACGACCACCGTCGACGGGCGGCCGAGGTGGGGGAGAGCGCCGCGCGTGCCGACGGCACCGCCGCCGTTCTGGCGGAGCTCGACCGCCTACTCGACGGGTGACCGGAACGACGAGCCGCTGGTTGAGCCTGTCGAAACCAACACCGTCGCGGCTGCCAGACTGATCCCCATGCGTCGCATCGTCCAGTCCAAGAAGCTGCAACACGTCCGCTACGACGTGCGGGGACCGATCCTGGTCGAGGCTCAGCGGCTGGAGGCCGAGGGGCACAAGATCCTCAAGCTCAACATCGGCAACACCGCACCCTTCGGGTTCGACGCCCCGGAACGCATCCTCGCCGACATGGTGCACCATCTGCCCTCGTCACAGGGCTATTCCGATTCCCGCGGCATCTACTCGGCGCGCACCGCGGTGGCGCAGTACTACCAGTCCAAGGGCCTCACCCACACCAGCGTCGACGACGTCTACATCGGCAACGGCGTCTCCGAGCTGATCATGATGGTGCTGCAGACCTTCGTCGACGACGGCAACGAGATCCTGGTGCCGGCGCCCGACTACCCGCTGTGGACGGGGGCGGTGTCGCTGTGTGGCGGACGCCCGGTGCACTACCGCTGCGACGAGGCCAACGACTGGAACCCCGACCTGGCCGAGATCGAGTCACTGATCACCGAGCGCACCCACGCCCTGGTGATCATCAATCCGAACAACCCGACCGGCGCGGTGTACAGCGAGGCGACGGTACGCGGGCTGATCGACATCGCCCGCCGGCACGACCTGGTGGTGATGGCCGACGAGATCTACGAGAAGATCATCTTCGACGACGCCGTCCACCACCACGCCGCGACTTTTGCCGGCGACGACGTGCTCTGCCTCACCTTCTCGGGACTGTCCAAGGCCTACCGGGTCTGCGGCTACCGGGCCGGCTGGGTGATGATCTCGGGACCCAAACACCTGGCCAGCGACTTCCTCGAGGGCCTGACCCTGCTGTCGAACATGCGGATGTGTTCGAACGTGCCCGGCCAGCACGCCATCCAGACCGCGCTCGGCGGGTACCAGTCGGTGAACGAGCTGATCGTGCCGGGCGGCCGATTCTACGAGCAGTCGAAGCTGGCCTCGCGGCTGCTGAACGAGATTCCGGGGGTCAGCTGCGTCGAGCCGATGGGGGCGCTGTACTGCTTCCCGCGGCTCGACCCCGAGGTCTACCCGATCGCCGACGACGAGGCGTTCGTGATCGACCTGCTGCGCACCAAGAAGCTGCTGGTCACCCACGGCACCGGGTTCAACTGGCCCGAGCCCGACCACTTCCGGCTGGTCACCCTGCCGGACGCCGCCGTGCTCACCGAGGCGGTGGGCCGGATCGCGGAGTTCCTGGCTGAGTGGCGCGAGTAGGCTGTCTGGCGGCGGTCGTTCGGGCCGCTCGCAGTTGATGTCGAACGAGGAGTCCATGACCGTCAACCTGGGCATGCCCGCCACCCCGCCGCCCGTCCTGGCCCCGCGTCGCCCGACCCGGCAGATCCGGGTCGGCAAAGTGCTGGTCGGTGGCGACGCGCCGATCTCGGTGCAGTCGATGACCACCACCAAGACCACCGACATCAACGGCACCCTGCAGCAGATCGCCGAGCTGACCGCGACCGGCTGCGACATCGTCCGGGTCGCCGTACCCAGCCAGGACGACGCCGACGTGCTGTTCATCATCGCCAAGAAGAGCCAGATCCCGGTCATCGCCGACATCCACTTCCAGCCGAAGTATGTGTTCGCCGCGATCGACGCCGGCTGCGCGGCCGTCCGGGTCAATCCGGGCAACATCCGCCAGTTCGACGACCAGGTGAAGCAGATCGCGCGGGCGGCGTCCGATGCCGGGGTGTCGATCCGGATCGGCGTCAACGCCGGCTCGCTGGACAAGCGGCTGCTGGCCAAGTACGGCGCCCCGACGCCCGAGGCGCTGGTCGAGTCGGCGCTGTGGGAGGCGTCCCTGTTCGAGGAGCACGGCTTCCGCGACTTCAAGATCTCGGTGAAGCACCACGACCCGGTGGTGATGGTGCGCGCCTACGAGATGCTTTCCGAGGCGTGCGACTACCCGCTGCACCTCGGCGTCACCGAGGCCGGCCCCACCTTCCAGGGCACCATCAAATCGGCCGTCGCCTTCGGTGCGCTGCTCGGCAAGGGCATCGGCGACACCATCCGAGTGTCGCTGTCGGCGCCGCCGGCCAAGGAGGTCAAGGTCGGGATCAAGATCCTGGAGTCGCTCAACCTGCGCCCCCGTCAACTCGAAATCGTCTCCTGCCCGTCGTGCGGACGCGCCCAGGTGGACGTCTACACCCTCGCCGAAGAGGTGACCAAGGGCCTTGAGGGCATGCAGGTGCCGCTGCGGGTGGCTGTGATGGGTTGTGTCGTGAACGGTCCGGGCGAGGCCCGCGAGGCCGACCTGGGCGTGGCGTCCGGCAACGGCAAGGGCCAGATCTTCGTCAAGGGCAAGGTGATCAAGACCGTCCCCGAGGACCAGATCGTCGAGACCCTGATCGCCGAAGCGAACCGGCTCGCCGAAGAGGCCCCGGACGGCGCGCCCGAGGGTGCGCCGATGGTTTCCGTCAGCTGACCCGGGAATCCGGGGGATGAAACGCGCGCGGGTACTCACCACGCGCGACGACGCCCTGGTCCGCCGCCTGCTCGCCGCCGACCCGTTGGCCAATCTGTTCGTCGCCTCCCGAGTGGACGCCGGGGTGCTCTGGCGGACGGTCCCCGCGACCGTCTACGGCTGGCCGGCCGACAAGCCCAGGCACCTGCTGCACGCCGGGTGGAACCTGGCGCCGGTGTTCGGCGACTGCGCCGACGACGAACGGGACGCCGCGATCACCGCCTTCGGTGACATCGCCGGTCAGTACCGGTCCTGCCAGTCGATCGTGGGCAAGAGCGACATCGCTCTGGCCCTGCACCGAGCCTTCGCGGCCCGCACCCCCAGCTATGCCGGACAGCGCGAGATCCGGCCGCGGCAACCGCTGATGGTGGCCCGCGAGGTCACCGCAACGACGACGGACGCCCCGGTGCGGCGGATCACCATGGCCGAGTTCACCTCGTACCACGCCGCCGCGGTCGCCATGTACACCGAGGAGGTCGGGGTCGACCCGAACGCCGGCGGTGGACGGGCCGGCTACAAGCTGCACTGCCAGAACCTGGTGGAGACCGGGCGGGCGTGGGGGATCGCCGACGACGCCGGCAACGTGGTGTTCAAGGCCGACGTCGGGATCAGTTGCGGCGGCATCGCCCAAGTCCAGGGGGTATGGCTCGACCCCCGGCTGCGGGGACGCGGCCTCGCCGTCCCGGCGATGGCGGCGGCCACCCAGTGCATCCTCGCCGACCATCACGCGGTCTCGCTCTACGTCAACGACTTCAACGTCCGGGCCGTCCGGACCTATCTGCGCACCGGCTTCACCATCGCCGGCCAGTTCGCCACCGTGCTCTACTGAGAGAGCGCGTCGTTATGCTGCTTCGATGAGCGTTGGCGGGGACGGGTCGCGGATGAGCCTCTCCACGCATCGCTCGCGCACCTCGGACGCCCGTGAGCACATCGCGCTGCTGCTGGAGGTGTCCCGGCAGTACTACGCCGAGGGACGCACCCAGCTCGAGATCGCCCGCGAAGCGATGTTCTCGCGGGCAACCGTGTCCCGGCTGCTCGCCGAGGCGCGCGAGCGGGGGATCGTCCAGTTCCGGATCGGCCATCCGCTGGAGCGGGTGGTCAGTGTCGAACGTGCCCTGACCAGGGCGTTCGGTCTCAAGCAGGCCCGGGTCGCCGACCCGGCCGATCCCTCCGCGGCGCAGGCGGACGTCGCCCGATGTGCCGCAGACCTGCTGATCGAGAACGCCGCCGAGAACGCCGTGATCGCGGTGTCCAACGGAATGGCGGTGACGGCCACCGTCGACGCGATGCCCCAACTGGTCTGGCCCAGATCGCGAGTGGTACAGATGATCGGCAGCACCGGGCAGTCCGAGCGACTGCTCGACTCGCCCGAGACCTGCCGCCGGATGGCCCGCAAGCTGGGCGGCTCGTTCCATCCGCTGCCGGCACCGCTGGTGGTCAAGGACGCTGCCATCGCCGCCGCACTGGTCGCCGACAACCAGCTCGCCACCACGCTGGAGCTGGCGGCCCGGGCGGACCTCGCACTGCTGGGCGTCGGCGCCGTCCGGATGGGTCACTCGGGACTGATCCTGCGCGAACACGAGGACGCCGAGACCACCGAGGACCTGCGCCGCGCGGGTGCCGTCGCCCACATCTGCGGGCATCATCTCGCCGCCGACGGCGAGCATCTGCGCACCGGACTGTGCCCACGCACCGTGTCGGTGCAGCCGGAACGCTTGCGCGAGATCCCGCTCGCCATCGGGGTCGCCTGGGGCGAGGACAAGGTGGACGCCCTGGCGGCGGCCATGACGGGCGGCTTCCTGTCTGCGCTGGTGACCGACCTGGCCACCGCGATCAGCCTGCTCAAGTCCGTCGGCTGACGCCCCCCGATCGAATACCAGTCTCGACCGATCCGCGCGCAGGTTTGGGGCGATGTGAACGGATGCTCAATATCCCGCTGAGGCGCGTCTGTTAATCGCTTTTGACAAGCTCTTTTACTCGCGGCCTTGCTCGTGAATCAAGTCTCTTCTGAGCGGATGTTCAGTCACCGATGGCTGGCGACCACCTCCCGCCCGTAGCGTCCGAGTAACCGGAGACGAACTCCGGCCCTTCATTCCGGATCGCGACGAGGCGACCGGTGAATAGGAGGTTTCATGTATTCCGACACAAGACCGGTGGGCGGATCCTCACCGGTTGCGGGGGTGGGACTCGCGATGCGGCGACCCCGGCTCCAGATCGCGCTGGACTTCAAGGATCTGCCCAGCGCACTGACCCCGCTGCAGCAGGCGGCGTCCGGCATCGACGTGATCGAGTGCGGCACCGTGCTGATCCTGGCCGAAGGCCTACGCGTCGTTCGGGAGATCCGGGCACTGTTCCCGGAGAAGGAGATCCTGGCCGACATCCGGATCGCCGAGGCCGGAAAGCTGCTCTCCCAGATGGCGTTCGAGGCCGGGGCGTCCCTGGTCTCGGTGGTCGCCGGCGCGTCGATGACCACCGTCGAACAGGTGTGCGCGGTCGCCGCCGAGCACGGCGGCGAAGTACAGATCGAGCTCGCCGACGAGTGGTACGACGCCGACAAGGCCCGCCGCTGGCGCGCGGCCGGGGCCCAACACGTCATCGTGAAGCGGTCCCGGGACCGCGAGGCGGCCGGCGACCTGTCCTGGGGCCCGGACGACCTGGCCCGGGTGGACGAACTCGCGGCGATGGGTTTCACCGTCACCATCACCGGGGGCATCAAGGCCGACGACCTGGAGGTGTTCGCCGGGCATCCGGTCGGGATCATCATCGCCGGCCGCTCGGTCGCAGGGGCGGACGACCCGTTGGCGGCTGCCGACCGTATGCAGACCGAGATCGCGAGCGTGTGGCCATGAGCAGCGACAGCCAACCGATGGCCGGTGTCGAGCTCGGCATCTACGAGAAGGCGCTGCAATGGAACGGCTCCTGGGCCGACCTGTTCGGCCAGGCCGCGCGGGGCGGGTTCTCCTTCGTCGACATCTCCGTCGACGAGACCCCCGAACGCGAGGCTCGGCTTTCCTGGTCGCAGGCCGAACGGACGGCCGTCCGCACCGCCGCGGAGCGGGCCGGGGTGGCGCTGGGCGGGCTGTGCCTGTCGGTGCACCGCCGGATCGCGCCCGGTTCGGCCGACCCGGCCGTGCGGCGCCGGGCCCGCGAAGTACTCGTCGACGGCATCGACCTGTGCGCCGACCTGCACATCCCCGTCCTGCAACTGGCCGGCTACTACGCCTTCTACGAAGAGCCGAGCCCGCGGGCCCGACAGCGGTACGTCGATTGCCTGCGCTACGGCGCGGAGTACGCGGCCCGGCGTGGCGTCCTGCTCGGCATCGAGAACGTGGACGGCACCGACATCGTCTCGATCTCGGCCGCCATGGATGTCGTGGACGAGGTCGGCTCTCCGTGGTTGCAGGTCTACCCCGACATCGGCAACATCGCCGAGCAGGGCAAGCCGATCACGGCCGAGCTGCGGCGTGGAGCCGGCCACATGGTGGCCATGCATGCCAAGGACGTCCGGCGCGGCGAGCCGCGCCGGGTGCCGATGGGTGAGGGCATCGTCGACTGGGACGAGGCGTTCGCCGAGCTCGCCCGGCAGAACTGGTCCGGACGGCTGATGATCGAGATGTGGAATGACGACGCCGACGACTCGGCCGAGCGTTCCGCGGCTGCACGGCGGTTCATCGAGGACCGGCTCCGGGCAGCCGGCATCGCGGTGCACCAACCGGTGCGCGCCGTTGCCGAGCCGGACGCCCTGCCGGAGTCGCTGCGCACGCTGCGGGAAGCGGTCTGCGAGGGCAATCTGGCCCTGCCCCGATCGGGTCTGGTGGCCTGGACCGGCGGGAACCTGTCGGCCCGCGACCCCGAAACCGGGCACGTGGTGATCAAGCCCTCCGGGGTGCTCTACGACGAGATGGCGCCGGACGACATGGTCGTCGTCGATCTGGACGGCAGGATCGTCCACGGCACCCGCGGCCCGAGTTCCGACACCGCTTCGCATCTGGGGGTGTACCGGCGGCGTCCGGACGTGATGGCGATCGTGCACACCCACAGCCGCTACGCCACCGCTTTCGCCGCCACCGGGCGTCCGATCCCGTGCGTGCTCACCGCGATCGCCGACGAGTTCGGCGGTGACGTCCCGGTGGGTGCCTACGCCTCGATCGGCGGCAACGAGATCGGCGACGAAATCGTCCGTTCGATCGGCAACTCGCCGGCAATTCTGATGAAGCAGCACGGAGTGTTCACCGTGGGTGCTTCCATCAACAAGGCGCTCCAGGCGGCGGTGATGGTTGAGGACATCGCCCGCACCGTCGCCGTCGCGGAGGGGCTGGGTGAACTCACCCGGCTGCCCGACGACGAGATCGCCGCCAACTACGACCGCTACAGCAACCGATACGGCACCGACGCCGCGAGTGAAGGACTGACCCGATGACGAGCTACGACCTGACCACCCTGGGCGAGGCCCAGATCCGACTCACCGCCCATCGTGGCGGACGCCTCGCCACCTCCAACGACCTGCGACTATCGCCAGCCGGTTCGGAGGCTAACGTGGCCGGCCTGCTGGCCCAGCTCGGCCGGAAGACCGCGTTCGCCTCCACCCTGCCGACCAGCGATCTCGGCCAGCGGTTCGCCAACGAGTACCGCGGGGTCGGCGTCGACCTGTCGATGTGTGTGCCGTGCGAAGGCCGGATGGCGCTGTACTTCATGGAACCCGGGCAGGCGCCGCTGCCGGCCAAGGTGACCTACGACCGGCTGCATACCGCGTTCCGCGAGATCACCCCGGATCTGTTCGACTGGGACCGGTTGTTGGACACCCGCCTCCTGTTCGTCACCGGCATCAGCGCGGCGCTGACCGAGAACACCGCCGGGGTGATCACCCACGCCGTCAGCGCGGCCCACGAGCGAGGCGTCAAGGTGGCCCTGGACGTCAACTACCGCTCGTTGCTGTGGAGCCCGGAGCGGGCCCGCCAAGTGCTCGAGCCGCTGCTGGCGAAGACCTCGATCCTGTTCTGTTCCCGGCTGGACGGCGTCAAGGTGTTCGACCTGATTGGCGACGGCCCGTCGATCAACTCCACGTTGCGCGAGCGGTACGGGCTCGACCACGTGGTGTCCACCGACTCGACCGCGGGCGTCTACTACAGCGGCATCGAGGGCCAAGAGGTCTTCCAGGTCGAGGGCGTCACCGTGGTCGACCGGCCGGGGGCGGGCGACTCGTTCGTCGGTGGCACGCTGCATGGCTACCTCGACGACAGCGTGCGCGAAGGCATCAACTACGGCCTGCGCACGTCCAAATTCGCGCTCACCCACCACGGCGACCTCACCCACGTGTCGCCGGCCGAGCTCGCGATTCCCACCTCCACCGACATCGTCCGTTGACCCGGCGTCCCGGGCATTTCCTGAGGAGTTAACGATGACTTCGAAACCTACCACCGGGGCGCTCACCGCCCTGCAACAGATCGATTCCCGTCCGCTGACCAAGAATCAGAAGAACCTGATCTCGCTCGCCGTGGTGGGCAATATCTCCGAGTTCTTCGACATGTTCCTGATCGGGTTCGCCGTGAGCAGCCTGCTGAAGGATCCCAAATGGACGCTGCACGGCTTCGAGGCCGGCATCATCTTGGCCATGTCCGGTCTCGGCACCGTGCTGGGCGCGATTCTGTGGGGCAGGATGGCCGACAAGATCGGGCGCAAGAAGGCGTTCTTCTGGTGCGTGCTGCTGTTCACCGTGTTCACCCTCGCCTGCGTGCTGACCCCCGACAACGGCTGGGTACTGCTGGCCGTGTTGCGGGTTCTGGTCGGCATCGGCGTGGGCGGGTTGAACATCGTCTCGATCCCGTACGTGCAGGAGTTCGTTCCGGCCAAGCAGCGCGGCCTGCTGGCCGGGCTGACCGCGGTCTTCATCCCGGTCGGGTTGTTCCTGGGCTCGGTGGCGCAGATCGCCACCGGCGACAACTGGCGGCTGCTGATCGGCCTCGGCGGCGTCCCGATCTTCCTGCTGCTCTGGCTGCGGCTGGTGCCCGAGTCGCCGCGCTACCTGCAGTCCCAGGGCCGCACCGATGAGGCCCGCGCCGCGCTGGCCTGGGCGTTGGAGATGCCGGCCGACAAGATCGGTGCCCTGCCCGAGATCACCCATGCCGCCTCGGCGTCCTACTCGCTGATCTTCCGCAAGTACCTGAAAGCCCTGGTCATCGTCACTCTCGGGTCGTTCTGCTTCATCTTCGGCTCGTCGGTGATCCAGTCCTGGGGGCAGTCGATCCTCAGCTCCGGCTTCCACTTCAACGCCCAGATGGTCGGCGGCCTGTTCATGGTGGTCTCGCTCGGCGACCTGCTCGGACGGCTGTCGTCGGCCTGGCTGGCCGACCGGATCGGACGCCGCTGGGTGATGCTCAGCTACGGCCTGATCGGTGCCCTCGGCCTGCTGATCGCCGCCGGCTCGGTGGCCATCACCACCAGCGCCGGATGGGACGCCTCGACCGCGGGCTGGGTGTTCTTCACCGGCATCCTGATCGCGATGGTGTTCGGCGACGGCGCCTTCGGCGTGCTGAACCCAATCGGTGCCGAGCAATTCCCGAACGAGGCCCGGGCCACCGGTCTCGGCCTGGGCTACGGCCTGGGCGCCTCGGCGAAGGTCTTCGGACCGGTGATGCTCGGCCTGATGTTCGGAGAGAAGGTCACCCTGGCCTCGATTCCGCCGGCCTTCATCTTCTTCGCCGCACTGCTGGTCATCGGTGGCGTCACCTACATGTTCGCCCAGGAGACCAAGGGCCGCTCGCTCGATTCCATCTGATCCCTACCTTTCTCAACCCCGCTAGAACAATTCGAAGGAGCTATTCACACATGAGCAAGATCGACGAGATCACCCGCGAGAGCTGGATCCTCGGCGCATTTCCCGAATGGGGCACCTGGCTGAACGAAGAGATCGACGCCACTGTGGTCGAGCCCGGCACGTTCGACCTGTGGTGGATCGGCAACACCGGCATCTGGCTGAAGACCGAGGGCGGGGCCAACATCGTCACCGACGCCTGGTTCGGCAACGGCAAGCGCACCCAGAAGGTGAAGGAGATGGCGCCCTATCACCAGATGCGCAATATGACCGGCGGACGGGCGACCCAGCCGAACCTGCGGGCCGCCCCGATCGTGATCGACCCGTTCGCGATCACCACGGTGGACGCGGTGTTGGCCACCCACATCCACCAGGACCACATCTGCCCGTTCTTCGCCGCCGCGGTGCTGCAGAACTGCGCCGACGACGTCCCGTTCATCGGGCCGGAGGGCTGCGCGGAGATCTGGCGCAAGTGGGGCGTCCCCGAGGACCGGCTGGTGGTGGTCAAGCCCGGTGACGTGGTGAAGATCAAGGACGTCGAGATCCACATGCTCGACTCGTTCGACCGGACGGTGCTGGTCACCGCCGAGGAGCCGCTGGCCGGCAAGGTGCCGACCATGGACGACAAGGCGGTCAACTACCTGTTCAAGACACCGGCCGGCAGCTTCTACCACAGTGGCGACTCGCACTACTCGATCCGGTTCGCCAAGCATGGCAAGGACCACCAGGTCGACGTGGCGTTCGGCTCCTACGGCGAGAACCCGATCGGCAACCAGGACAAGATGAGCTCCATCGACATCCTGCGGATGGCCGAGGCGCTGCAGTGCAAGGTGGTGATCCCGTTCCACTACGACGTCTGGACCAACTTCAAGGCCGACCCGCAAGAGATCGTCGACCTGTGGAACATCAAGAAGGACGTGCTGCAGTACCGGTTCAAGCCGTTCATCTGGGACGTCGGCGGCCGGTTCACCTTCCCCAACGACGTCGACAAGCGGAAATACCACTACCGCCGCGGCTTCGAGGATGCGTTCACCGACGAGCAGAACGTGCCGTTCCCGTCCATCCTGTGACGGCGACCTCGCCGGCCTGACCGGTAAGGCTGCGCCCCGGGCACTGTCTCGGCCGGGGCGCAGCCGGCTGCACATCGCGACCATCTGAAAGACTCGGTTTCAGCCGATCGAAGGAGACCGCGATGACCGACCGGATCCGCTGGGGACTGCTGGGGGCGGGTGGCATCGCCGGCACCTTCGCCGAGAACCTGATCGCCGAGGGTCTCCACATCCAGGCGGTCGCGGCCCGGGACGGGGCGAAGGCGCAG
The DNA here is from genome assembly GCF_047602385.1 of Micropruina sp. Taxonomy (GTDB): domain Bacteria; phylum Actinomycetota; class Actinomycetes; order Propionibacteriales; family Propionibacteriaceae; genus Micropruina. Next base: position 214,302 of record NZ_JASGHL010000003.1, on the reverse strand, counting down.
GCGTTCGCCGACCGGTTCGGCATCCCCACCGCGCACGCCGGCTACCAGGCGCTGGTTGATGACCCCGACGTGGATGCCGTCTATGTCAACACCACCCACAACTTCCATGCCGAGCACGCGCTGCTGGCGATCGAGGCCGGCAAGCCGGTGCTGGTCGAGAAGGCGTTCACCGTCACCGCCGCCCAGGCCCGTCGGGTCGCGGACGCCGCCCGCACCCGCGGCGTGTTCGCGATGGAAGCGATGTGGACGCGTTTCCTGCCGTCCACCGGCTTCGTCCGGGAACGGATCGCCGACGGCTCGATCGGCGAGGTGCGCGCGGTGATCACCGACCACAGCCAGAAGCTCAACCCCGACCCGGCTGGACGCCTGCACAATCCGTTGCTGGCCGGCGGTGCGCTGCTCGATCTCGGCGTCTACAACGTCTCGTTCGCGCTCGACCTGCTCGGTGCGCCGTCCGACATCGTGGCGCGGGGCACGCTGACCGCGACCGGTGTGGACGGCGAGGTCTCGATGGTGCTGACCCACGCCGGCGGCGCCCGATCAGAGGCGCACACCACGATGCTCAGCGCCGGGCCGTCCCGGGGTGTGGTGATCGGCACCGACGGCTACCTCGAACTCGACGGCGCCTTCTACAACTGGACGACGGTGCGCCGCTACACCGGACGCCAGGAACTCGCCGAGACCTTCGAGCCGCAGCGCACCTCGCGCGGCATGCACTTCCAGGCGCTCCAGGTGGAACGGTGCCTGCGCGAGGGGCTGACCGAAAGTCCGCGGCTCACCCTCGACGACAGCATCGCGGTGATGGAGGTGCTGGACGAGCTGCGTCGCCAGGTGGGCTGCGTGCTTCCCGAGGACGGCTGAACCGTTCCGCCGGATTTCGTGCGTATTGATCGGGAGCCTTCGGCTCCCAGGAGCGGGCCGCGGAATTATCAGCGTATTGAGCGGAACCGGGTCGCCGCATAACGCTCAGTTCGCCGCGAGGATCAGGACGACACCGACCGCGGGCCGCGATAAGTGTCATTTCGGCGCACCGCGTCCTGCTGTTGCCAGGTAGAGCGCGGCAGCTGCCGAGACCCCGGCCGGCCACAGCATCGGCGCTCCGATGCTGACCGCCAGGCCGACCGAAGCCAGCGCGGCGACCCAGGCGGCCCGCCGCGCCCAGCCCGGCTGCAGCAACCGGACGGCGGCGGCGCTGCCCAGCAGGTAGACCAGGGTGAACGAACTGGTGGCCAACAACATGGTGGCGGTCAGGTCCAGCCCGGCCACCGCGGTCACGGTCAGCGAGACCAGGGCGCCGCCGCCGACGATCAGCAAGCTGCGCCTCGGCACCGCGCCGGCACTGCTGCCCTCGGCGAACCAGCCGGGTAGGGCTCCGTCCCGGGCCAGGGCGGCACCCAGTTTCGCGGCACCTGCGAAGAACGTGTTCATCGTGCCGACGGTCAGCAGCACCGCGACCACCGCGGTGGCGGGCCGGGCCAGCGGCCCGATGCCCAGCGCCATCAGGTCCGACAGCGGGGCGTGGCTGGCGCCGGCGTCCTGGCCGAGCACGGCGATGGTGGTGGCGGCCAGCGCCAGGTACAGCACGGCGACCGCGACCAGTGCGATCGCGGTAGCCAGCGGCACGGCCCGGGAAGGGTCGCGGTACTCGGCGGCCAGCGACGACATCGCCTCCCAGCCGGCGAAGGCCCAGACCAGCAGCCCGGCCGCCGAGGCGACCGAGCCCCAGCCGTGCGGCAGCAGCGGGCCGATGGCGTCCGGTCGGACGTGGGGAAGGGCCACCACCACGGTGAGCACCATCAGAGCGGCCAGGACGGCGGCGACGGCAAGTTGGACGCGTCCGGACAGCCGCAGGCCGGCCGCGTTCAAGGCCCAGACCACCACGATGAGTACCGCGGCGGTGCCCAGCTCACTCGCCCGGCCGCCGCCGGTGGCGTCCGCGACGTAGCGTCCGGCCATCATCGCCGCCGCCGGTGCGGCCGCCGGGACGGCGGTGTAGAAGCACCAGCCGACCATCGCCGCGGCCCGGTTGCCGAAGGCTCGGCGCACGTAGGTCGACACGCCGCCGGAGTCGGGGTAGCGGGCACCCATCGTCGCGAAGGTGCCGGCCAGCGGCACCGACAGCAGGATCAGCGCCAGCCAGGACAACAGGCTGGCCGGCCCGGCGATCTCGGCGGCCAGCGCCGGCAGAGTGAGGACGCCGGTGCCCAGCACCGCACCGATGCTCAGCGCGGCTCCCTGGCCCACCGACAGGTGCCCGGCGCCCGGGGTACCCGCCTCCGGCTGCGTCATCGGGCCCCCCTCGTCCACACTTTCTCCGGCTCGCGGAGACTACCCGGTCGACGACGTCAGCCGGGGCCGTGGGTTGCGTAGCCGGCGGCTGCCTCGGCGAGCGCGCGAAGGGCGTCCAGGTGGGCTCGGAAGGCGGTCCGGCCATGCTCGGTCAGCGAATACCAGGTGCGCGGCCGCTTGCCGACATGGCCCTTGGTGATGGCCAGGTAGCCGGCGGCCTCCAGCGCGCCGGCCTGCTTGGACAACGCCGAGTCCGACACCGAGACGGCGTCCCGGACGAAGGCGAACTCGGCCCGGTCGAGGCTGACCAGGGTGGCCATGATGGCGAACCGGACCGGCGAGTGGAACTGCTCGTCGATGCTCACCGGCCGCCGTCCGTCCGGCGCAGCACCGCCCACGCACCGACGGTGCAGGTGGCCAGCAGCGCGACACCGCCGCCCAGCCACCACGGCCAGGCCAGGTCGTAGCCGCTGCCGATCACCACGGTGCCGACCCAGAGCACCGTCCAGACAGCCATCACCCAGCCGTGGAGGCGGCCGCCGCCGCGGACCATCGTGCGCTGCCGGGCGGCGTAGACGGTGATGGCGACGATCAGCGCCCCCCACAAGGTGGTCAGGACGATCGTCCAGACCAAGCCGTGCAGGACCCCGAACCCGACTGCGGCAAGCAGTGACGCGACTCCGAACACCAGGTAGTAGCGGGCCAGCCAGCGTGCCGACCGCCGGGCACGGACGGCCATCTCGTCGACCTGGGCACGTGCGGTCTCGTAGTTCATCGGTTCCATGTCGCCAATCTAGCAAGTACTTTCCAATAAGGAAAGTACTTTCCTAATCACTCAGGGTGTGGTCCCGGCGACGAAGACCAGTCCGCCGAGCGCGATCACCACCAGCAGCAACACCAGCAGCGCGTGCACCCGGGCATCCGGCAGCCGCCGTCCGGCGAACAACGCGGCCAGGGTGCGGCCGAGGCGGCGGCTGTGCACGAAGGTGACCACCCCGGCGACGCCGACGCTCAGCGCGGCCAGCGTGTAGCCGACCGCCGGCGCCACCTCGACCACCAGCCGGGCGCTGACCAGGCTGGCGCCCAGGCCGGCGAGGTTGACCCGCTGCCAGGCCAGCGAGGTCCGTTCCGGCTGCAGCCCCGGGTCCCAAACCCGGTCCGGCAACTCGAAGCGGCCGCTCATCAGCCGAGCAGGGTGAAGACGGCCAGTCCGGCGATCAGCAACAGGATCAGCGACAACATCGGCAGCACGGACGGCCGGGTCAGCGGCGATCCGAGGCGCATGGCGCGCTCATTGCGAGCCCAGCGGGAGAAGCCGGTGACTCCGCACAGCACCCCGCAACACAGCATCACCACGCCGGCGATCACCAACCGGCTGCCGGCCGCGGGGGCGAAGTGGGCGAGTGCGGCGATGCCGAGGCCGGCGGTGACGAAGGCGAGACCGGTGCGGATCCAGGCCAGGAAAGTGCGTTCGTTGGCGAGGCTGAATCGTGGATCGGGCTCGTCGCCGACCCCGTACACCCACCCCGGCCAGCGGGTGCTCACGTCCTCGTGCTGCATGCCGCTGAGAATAGCGCCGGGTCGTCGCCGGACTGACGCCGCGGAACCGTACACTGTCGCCTCACAGCGGGAAAGGACGCGCAGGTGAGTCACAACGGATCTTTTCCGGGCGGCGGTTACCCCGACCCCCAGCAGCCACAGCCGAACCCGGCCAACCCGGGCCCCGGAGCCTGGCCGGGTGGGCCCGGCAACTACCCGCCACCAGGAGGTGCTCAGCCGGGTCAGGGGTGGGGACAGCAGCCACCGAGCCAGCCGTCCGGACCGCAGCCGGGCCAGGGCTGGGGACAGCAGCCACCGAGCCAGCCGTCCGGACCGCAGCCGGGCCAGGGCTGGGGACAGCAGCCGCCGAGCCAGCCGTCCGGACCGCAGCCGGGCCAGGGGTGGGGGCAGCAGCCACCGAGCCAGCCGTCCGGACCGCAGCCGGGTCAGTACGGCTCCGGCCCCTACGGAACCGCGCAGCAGCCGGCCTACGGCGCACCGCAGCAGTGGGGTGCTCCGCCGCCCAGCCCCGGTTCGCCGGGCGGCGGCAACTCCAAGCGGCTGTTGATCGGTCTGGTCGCTGCGGCGGTCGTCCTGGCACTGATCGTCGGCGTCGTCTGGGTGGTCCGCAACAACAACTCCGCGACGCCCACGCCGTCGCCGACGGTCTCCACCTCGGGCACCTCAGGTCCGTCCCAATCCACCCAGCCGACGGTGCCCACCGCGAAGGCCTCGGACGCCGTGGTTTCCTACCTGCGGGCACTCGGCGCCGGCGATGCCACGACGGCACTCAGCCTGGCGGCGTCCGCCCCCACCGGCGACACCACGTTTCTGACCAATGGGGTGCTCGCTGCCGCGACCGCGGGGAAGCTGTCCAACGTGCAGGTCGCCGACGTCAGCGACCCCAACGCCACCAGCGTCTCGGCCAGCTACACCCTGGCGGGTGCTCCGGTGTCGGCGACGTTCGACGTCACCAGAGTCGGCGACCAGTTCCGGCTCACCGACATCGCTGCCAGCGTCGACCTGTCCCGGATGCAGCGGTCCGAGGCGCCGGTCAAGCTGGCCGGCGTAACCGCGCCGGGCAGCGTGGTGTCGCTCTTCCCGGGCGTGTACGCCGTCACCGCGGCCAACCGGAACCTCAGCTACGGCTCGGTCAAGGTCACCGTCAGCGACCTCGGCGCCCAGACCCCGGCGGGCGGGAAGTTGGCGATCAGCTCCGCGGGGAAGTCGGCGATCATCAAGGCGGCGAAGTCCAAGTACTCCTGGTGCCTGAAGCAGAAGTCGGTCCGGCCGTCCGGGTGCGGTTTCGCGGTCCGGGTTCCGGGCGGGGTGAAGCTGCGCACCAGCACAATCAAGTGGACCAAGCGCGGCGGCGCGAACTTCGGCTCGGCCAAGCTGTCGCTGCAGGGCGCCGACTACGTCGAGGCGAAGATGGCGGCGAAGGTGCATTTCTACGCCCGGGACGCCCGGATCAGCCGTCGCTACTGGTACAAGGACGTGAAGCTGCGTGGCTTCTCGGCACTGATGACCGGATCGAAGATCAGCATCAGCTACTACTGAGCCTGTCTCACTCGGCGCGAGGCCTCGGGGATCATTCTCCGGGGCCTTCGTCGTGCAACTGGTCGATGTAGCACCACCGCCAGTGCTCGCCGGGCTCGATCGAGCGCATCACCGGGTGTCCGGTCTGCCGGAAGTGCAGGGCGGCGTGCTTACCGGGGGAGGAGTCGCAGCAGGCGATGTGCCCGCAGCTCAGGCACATCCGCAGCTCCACCGGCTCCTGGCCGGTCGCGAGGCAGTCCAGGCAGTCGCCATGCGCCTCGAAGTCAACCTCGGCGGGTGCGCCGTCCAGGTGGACGCACGGTGCGTTGCCGCTTGCCCGGGGCGGAGCTTCGCGCACTTCGCGCTCCCGGTCCTCGCGGATCAGCAACGTGGCCTCTTCGACGTCCAGTTCGGCCAGCAGCGCGCTCAGCACCTCGTGGTCGGCGAAGCCGCGGTCGCGGATCTCCAACAGCTTGGCCCGCTCGGCGGTGAGCCCGATCAGCCGCAGCCGGCGGTAGGCCATCGCCCCGCTCTCGGCGCCGCCGCCGGCGCGGGCGTGGCCGAGCCGTTCCCACTGCAGGTCCACCCGGCGCTTGCCGGCCTGCTTCAACCTGGCGATCAGCTCGCCGTCGTCCGGTCCGGCCGCTTCCTTCATCGCGGCCATGCCGGCGATCACCGAGCGCTGGGTGACCATCGCCTCCTGCAGCGCGTCCTCGCGCGGATCGGGACCGTGGACGCCGAGCCGCCGGGCCAGTAGCGGCAGGGTCAGCCCGTGGATCAGCAGGGTTCCGGCGACCGTGACCAGGGCGATCAGCAGCAGCACCGGACGCAGCGGGGTGTCGGCGGGGAGGGTCAGCGCCGCGGCCAGGGTGACCACGCCGCGCATGCCGGCCCAGGAGATGATCGCCGCCTCGCGCCACGACAAGGGGCGATGGCTGCGGCCGAGGAACGGGCGGACGGCCATCACGTAGACGATCCGCAAACCGATCACCGCCGCCAGCACCGCCACCGACACTCCGGCGATGCTCAGGTTCGACACCGGATAGGACGCCGCCGCGTCCAGGATCTGATGGGTGTGCAGCCCGATCAGCAGGAAGACGGTGTGCTCGAGCACGTACTGGATGGTGGACCAGTTCATCCAGGTGGAGACCCGGGCCGGCGCCGACCGCACCACCGGTGTGACATGGCCGACCATCAGCCCGGCCACCACCACGGCCAGGACGCCGGAGGCGTGGAAGCTCTCGGCCAGCGCGTAGGCGGCGAACGGGATCAGGAAGGTCAGCGTCGTGCTGGCGATCGCGTCGGTCAGCACCCGGAACAGCCAGATCGAGATCTTCGCGACCACGAACCCGGCCAGCGGGCCGACCAGGACGGCCAGGGCCAGGTCGGTGCCCACCTCGGCCAGCGTCACCGACGCGGCCAGCGCGGCCACCGCGGTCCGCAGCGCCACCAGGGCGGTGGCGTCGTTGAGCAGCGATTCGCCCTCCAGGATCGTCACCACCCGTCTGGGCAGGCCGGCCTGCCGCGCGACGGCGACCGCGGCGACGGCGTCCGGTGGCGCGACGATCGCCCCGACCGCGAAGGCGGCCGCGAACGGCACCGGCAGCAGCCCGGTGATCACCAGTGCGACGCCCAGGGCACAGAACAGCACGAACCCGATCGAGAGGTACCCGATCGCCGGCAGGTTGGTGCGGAAGTCGACCAGCGAGGTGTTCACCGCGGCCGCGTAGAGCAGCGGCGGCAGGAAGCCGAACAGGGCCATCTCGGCGGTCAGTTCGGGCAGCGGGAACCAGGGCTCATAGGACGCCGCGGCGCCGATGATCAGCAACAGCAGCGGGGCCGGCATCGGCACCCGGCGACATAGCCAGGTGGCGGCGAGCACGGTGCTGACGCAGCCCACCACCAGCAGCAGGATCTCCATGGGACGCCCTCCGAGGTCGGTACTCGCGGATATCTCATCACGTCTGACCGTTAGGCTGACCCGGTGATCACCCGCCTGTCGAAGTTGTTCGTCCGCACGCTGCGCGACGACCCGGCCGATGCCGAGGTCGCCAGCCACCGGTGGCTGGTTCGTGCCGGCTACATCCGGCGTGCCGCGCCGGGGATCTACAGCTGGCTGCCGCTCGGCCTGAAGGTGCTGGCCAAGGTCGAGGCGATCGTCCGCGAGGAGATGGACGCGATCGGCGCCCAGGAGGTGCGCTTCCCGGCGCTGCTGCCCCGGGAGCCCTACGAGGCCACCGGACGGTGGACCGAGTACGGCCCGAACCTGTTCCGGCTGAAGGACCGCCGGGAGAACGAGTACCTACTCGGGCCGACCCACGAGGAGATGTTCACCCTGCTGGTGAAGGACCTGTACAGCTCGTACAAGGACCTGCCGCTGAGCCTGTACCAGATCCAGACCAAGTACCGCGACGAGGCCCGGCCCCGGGCCGGCATTCTGCGTGGCCGTGAGTTCGTGATGAAGGACTCCTACTCCTTCGACATCGACGAGGCCGGCCTGGACGCCTCGTACCGGGCGCACCGGGACGCTTACATCGCGATCATGAACCGGCTCGGGCTGGAGTATGTGATCGTCAAGGCCACCTCGGGGGCGATGGGTGGTTCGGCGTCGGAGGAGTTCCTGGCGATCGCCGAATCCGGTGAGGACACCTTTGTCCGCTCGCCCGGCGGCTACGCCGCCAACGTCGAGGCGGTGCGGCGTCCGCTGGCCGACACCCAGGACGCGTCAGCCGCCCCCGCCGCGCACGTCGAGAACACCCCGGACAGCCCCACCATCGAGTCGCTGGTGGCGCTGAGCAACGCCCGCTTCCCGCGTCCGGACCGGGCCTGGCAGGCGTCCGACACGCTGAAGAACGTGCTGTTCATGCTGCGCAGTCCCGACGGCACCCGGACGCCGCTGGCGATCGGCCTGCCCGGTGACCGCGACGTGGACATGAAGCGGCTCGAAGCCGCCGTCGAACCGTCCGAGGTGGAGCCGTTCGGCGAGGCCGACTTCGCGACCTACCCCAAGCTGGTGAAGGGCTACATCGGCCCGGGAGCGCTGGGCATCGGCGAGTTCGAAGGCGACGAAGCGCCCGCCGGCGCGGTGCTGTACCTGACCGACCCGGCGGTGGTGGCCGGCACCCGCTGGATCACCGGCGCCAATGAGGCGGGTCACCACGTCTACGACCTGGTCTGCGAGCGCGACTTCCGCTCCGACGGCGTCCTCGATGTCGCCGAGATCCGCGAAGGCGATCCGGCTCCGGACGGCTCCGGGCCGCTCAGTCTGGCCCGCGGCATCGAGATGGGTCACATCTTCCAGCTCGGTCGCAAGTACGCCGAGGCGCTGGGCCTGAAGGTGCTCGACTCCAACGGCAAGCTGGTCACCGTCACCATGGGCTCCTATGGCATCGGGGTGTCCCGGGCGGTGGCCGCGGTCGCCGAATCGCACTGCGACGAGCGGGGACTGGCCTGGCCGCGGACGCTGGCGCCCTTCGACGTCCAGCTCGTCCCGGCGGGTAAGGACGCCGCGATGACCGAGTACGCCGAACGGCTCGCCATCGAGCTCTCGGCGGCCGGCTTCGAGGTGCTGCTGGACGACCGAAAGGCCAGCCCGGGGGTGAAGTTCACCGACGCCGAGATGCTCGGCGTGCCGACCACCGTGGTGATCGGACGCGGGCTGGCGTCCGGGCTGATCGAGGTGCGCGACCGGGCCACCGGCGAGCGGTCCGAACTCGGCGCCGAGGGTGCGGCCGACGAGCTGATCGCGCTGCTGCGCTCGTGACGGTGCGGCACCGTCGATGGTGACCGGCCTGGAACTCCCGCTGCTGACCCTGGCGCTGCTGGTGGCGGCGTCCTTCGTCGCCGGCTGGGTGGACGCCGTGGTCGGTGGCGGGGGACTGATCCAGCTGCCGGCGCTGCTGATCGGGCTGCCGGCCGAGGCGCCGGTGGCGACCATCGCCGGCACCAACAAGCTGCCGTCCTTCCTGGGCACGGCGACCGCTGCCGCCACTTATCTGCGGTCGATCCGGGTGGACTGGACGCTGGCCTGGCCGCTGCTGGCGATGGCGGCGGTCGGTTCCTGGTCGGGCGCCCAACTCACCCACTTTCTGCCCCGGCAGCACTTCACCCCGCTGGTGTTGGCCGCCGTGGTCGGGGTGGGCTGGTACACCTGGCGGCGTCCACAACTCGGCCTGCACGGGCACATCAAGCACACCGGCAACGACGCCCGGCTGCGGATGGCGGCGATCGGGCTGGTCGTCGGCGCCTGGGACGGCTTCATCGGGCCCGGCACCGGCACCTTCTTCGTGATCGCCCTGGTCTCGGTGATCGGCCACGACTTCCTGGCCTCCAGCGCGCTGGCCAAGCTCGCCAATCTGACCACCAACGCCGCGGCGATCGTGGCGTTCGCGGTCACCGGCAACATCCTGTGGGGGCTCGGGCTGCTGATGGGCGCCGCCAACCTGACCGGCGGCTTCCTCGGCGCCCGGACGGCACTGAAGCAGGGCAACACCTTCGTCCGCAGGGTTTTCCTGGTCGTGGTGTCGGCGCTGGCGGTCAAGCTGGCCTGGGACACCTGGTTCAGCTACTTCGGCTGAGATCGACCGATCAACCCGGCCAGCCCGGCCAGCGCAGCGCCGAGCCGCCGAACCGGACCAGCGCGGCGTTCGTGGCGGCGAGCGCATCGACGCCGATCCGGCGTTGCGCGGGGGTGGCCGGCCCGGCGATCCAGGCGCCGAGCAGCTCAAGGGCGGCGCTCTCGGTGTGCACGGCGATCTGCCAGGCCATCGAGCGGTCCCGGGCCGGCCGCAGGTCGTAGCCGATCGACGGGGCGGTGAGTTCGATGTCGGGTGCGGCCGACAGGATCATCGGGCGCAGCGCCTGCCACTGCCGCAGCCGGGAGCGCAGGGTGCCGCGATCGGCCTTGGTCAGCCCGGACGCGGCCAGCGCCATCTCGTAGCTGTAGACGGCCTGCGCCGTCAGCAGCAGGACGCGGTGGACGTCGGTCGCGGTCAGGTCTGGGGTGCGGTCGGTGCCGTCATCGCCCAAGGCGCCGACACCGTGGGGCAGCACGGCGGCCATCGTTGCGCTGAACGCCGCCAGGGACGCCCACAGCAGCGCAGCCGGACCGGTGGCGGTTCGGGCCGAAGCACGATGCACCCCCTGAAGGGCCAGCAGCTCCCGCGACAGGGCCGCCTGCGTCGCGGCCACGGTGCGCAGGGCCGGCGCGGACGGTTCGGTCGGCATCACGCCGGCCCGCTGCCGCCGGGCCGGGTCGGCCGAGGTGAGCACGAGCAGGTGCTCAAGGGACGCCGTCCGGAACCACTCCAGGGTGTGCACCCGGGTGGCGGTCAGCTTCCAGGCGGCGGCATTGCCGACCAGCAGTCCGGCTAGCGCGGCCGTCCGGCCGAGGCGTCCGGCCAGCCCGTCCGGCAGGGTGACGGGCAGCGGACTCGGCGGGCTCCACGGCAGCCGAGGAGGGTTGCCGTCGCCGGTACACCCGGCCAGCGCCGCCGCGCCGCCGAGCAGCAGCAGCCGGCGTCCGATCACGGCCCCGACGGTACCGGGTAAACTGCCCCACGGTCGCACCGGCCGACAACTGCAGGACAAAACCGGATCGAGGAGAACCCATGGACTCAACAACCATCTCCGATCTGGTGACGCCCGTGGTCGCCCCGCGTGGGCTGGAAGTCGACCGAGTCGAGGTGATCGCGGCCGGCAACCGCCGGGTGGTGCAGATCTACCTCGACGGCGACGGGCCGCAGGGCCGCGGACCCTCCCTCGACGAGATCGCCGACGCCACCCGCGCCATCTCCCGCGTCCTGGACGACGCCCCGGCCCTCGGGAAGCGGCCGTGGACGCTCGAGGTCTCCTCCCGCGGGGTGAGCCGTCCGCTCACCGCTGCCCGGCATTTCCGGCGCAACACCGGACGGCTGATCGCCGCCAGCACCGACGACGGTGCGATCACCGGCCGGATTCTGGGGGCGACCGAGACCGAGGTGACCCTCGACATCGACGGCAGTTCGCGCACCCTGCCCATCGACTCACTCACCAGGGCCGTGGTCCAGGTGGAACTCAATCGCAGCATCGACGACGAAGGACAGTGACATGGACATCGACATGGAGGCCCTGCGGGCCCTGGAACGCGACCGCGAGATCCCGATGAACATCCTGGTCGGCGCGCTCGAGGACGCGATGCTGAACGCCTACGAGAAGACCGACGGCGCCGTCCCCGGCTCGCGGGTGGAACTCGACCGCAAGACCGGCCACGTGACCGTGTTCGCGCCCGAACTCGACGAAGAGGGCGAGAAGATCGGTGAGTACGACGACACCCCGGAGGGATTCGGACGAGTCGCCGCGACCACGGCGCGCCAGGTGATCTACCAGCGCATCCGGCAGGCCGAGGACGACCAGAAATTCGGCCACTTCTCGGCGGCCGAGGGCGACATCCTGGTCGGCGTCGTCCAGCAGGACCGCGATTCGCGCACCGTCCGGGTCGACCTGGGCAGCATCGAGGCGATCATGCCGCTGGCCGAGCAGGTGCCCGGCGAGGACTACTCGCACGGCAAGCGGCTGCGGGTCTATGTGGTGTCGGTGCGCCGTGAGTTGCGCGGACCGCAGGTGGTCGTCTCCCGGACCCACCCGAACCTGGTGCAGAAACTGTTCCGGCTCGAGGTGCCCGAGATCGAGCAGGGGGTGGTCGAGATCAAGGCGATCGCTCGCGAGGCCGGGCACCGGACCAAGATCGCCGTCCTCTCGCACAATCGCGACGTCTCCGCCAAGGGTGCCTGCATCGGCCCGATGGGCCAGCGGGTCCGTGCCGTCATGCACGAGCTCAACGAAGAGAAGATCGACATCATCGACTTCTCCGACGATCCGGCGAAGTTCGTCCGCGAAGCGTTGTCGCCGGCGAAAGTGAGCCAGGTGATCGTGACGGACGCCACCGCCCGGGCCGCCCGGGCCATCGTCCCCGACTACCAGCTGTCGCTGGCGATCGGACGCGAGGGCCAAAACGCCCGGCTGGCCGCGCGGCTGACCGGGTGGCGGATCGACATCCGCCCGGACACCCAGGCATAGGCGGCTACCCGGCGACCACCGCCATCGGCAGCAGGACGAAGACCAGCATCGCCACCGCGAACGCCAGCAGTGCGAATTTGGCCATGGCGAGTCTCTTCACGGCCTTGGCGCGGGCGTCCGTCGCCGGCTCGTCCAGCAGGCTGCCGCACAGCTTGTCCTCGGCCAGGTCACAGCCGCCGGCGGCGAGCGCCGCCAGGATCGCCAGGCCGGCCCACACCGCGCCCCAGCCGCCCAGCGTCCGGTAGGCAGGATCGAGCGACCACCAGGCCAGACCCGCCAGGAACAGGACGTAGCCGGTGATCAGCGGCAGGTCCCAGGCGAGGCTCTGCCGGGCGGCGGCCGTCCGATTCTCACCGGGCGTTCCCGCCTTCCCCGTCCACGCCGCCTTGATCCGCTCGACCTGCTCGGCGTTGCCGGCCCGCTGCAGCTCGACGATCGTCGGCCTGCCGAGCCGTTTCATGGCGGGTGCCATGCCGCGCCAGGCCCAGGCCACCATTGCGAGACCGGCCACCCAGGTGAGGGTGGGCGCCAGCCAGGCCCAGGCGTTCATCGGGTCGTCGATCCGAAGCGGAGGGTCGGCTCCGGGCGGGGCGGGTTGTCGCGGTTGGCCGGCCAACCCGCGGTCGCCCAGCCGTCGGCCTGCGCTGCGAGGGCGTCCGCCTGCTGGCGTACCTGTGCTTCGCGATCGGCGGAGAACTCGTAGCTGCCCTGCCACGGCGGTGGTACGGCTTGCTCGAACGAAGGCAGATCCTGCCGGAACCGGTCCAGGGCCAGGCTGAGGCCGTTCATCGCGATCCGGAACCGGATCCAGCGGTGCAGCGGGAACTCGAAGTCGTCGCGCAGCTTGACCCCCGCCTCGGTGCCCTTCCGGCTCAGTCCGGCGATCTGCTCCACGCCCATCTTGAGGTTGAGCCCGCCCTCGCCGGGTGTGGTGCAGACGGTGACGATCCGGTCCTTGAAGCCGGGGGCGTCCATCTGCAACTGATCCGGCCAGTCGTGCATGGTCGTGACCATCGTGGTCAGTAGTCCGAGCACGGTATCGATCGGCGTCTCCACCGGTTGGGCGCTGACCGTTGCGGCGGGCAGGTCGACCTGTCCGCGGTGGTAGTGCGGGTTGAAGGCGGCGAGGTTGATCCCGAAGGTGGGACGCCGCGGCAGCCAGTCGTCGAAGAACTGCATCGGGAAGTTGCTGGTGATCCCGCCGTCGGAGAACCAGGCGGTGACGACGGTCAGCTCCTGCTCCTGATCCGCGGATTCCGGGATCCGGCCGCCGTCCAGGTAGTAGAACGGCACGGCGCTGATCAGCACGGGGAAACTCAGGCTCAGCCGGGCGGCCATCACCACCGGCAGGTCGGGTGCGAACGGGAATCGCCGCAGCGGTTCGTCATGGGTGGGGCAGCGGAGCCGGACGGGCGCCGCGGGATCGGCGTTCATCGCCCGCGAGGTCGCCTCAACCTGGGCGCAGACCGTCCTCGGAAAGTAGTCGGCAAGGCAGCTCGGGCAATAGGCCAGGGAATCGTCGAAGAACGGGAAGCTGCGCGGGATCCGGTGGGTGAGGCAGGTGGTCATCACCCGCAGGTCCAGGTCTGGGTCGAGCGTCCCCCAACCGATGCTGGGAGCCCTGCGCTTGTAACGCCAGAAGCCGGGCAGGTCCGGCCGGTCGGGCAGCGAACGCTGCTCGGTGAACAGCTCCCGGAATTTCTCGGTCGCCTCGGCTCCCCACAGGTCGCGGAAGGTCAGCGGCGCGCCGCGCGGATCCCGGCCCGCGGTGATGTTGATCTCGCGGGTCAGCCAGTCGGTCAGCGCATTGCTGGAGTGATCGGCCTCCGGGTTGCCGGACGGGTTGGGCCGATGGCCATTGACCATGCCGAACCCGTTGCGGTTGACGGCGTGCCAGGCGCCGATGCCGAGCGTGAGCAACGAGGCCAGCAAACCGCCGAGCACCGCCAGCGGCAGCCAGAGCGCAGTGGCCCGCAGCACCGGAAGCCAGGTCTCGTCCCGCAACCCGCCCAGCAGAGCGGCGGACGACAGGAACGCCGGTAGCAGCAGAACGGCGGTGGTGAGCAGGAACGCGGGCCAGCCCCAGCGGACCAGCCGGCCCACGGAGACCGCGAGCTTGTGGCCGATCGACCAGCCGGGCTCGATCCAGGCGATCAGGAACTGGAACAGGCCCCTGGTGCCGGGGGAGGGCTCGAACAGCAACGGCAGTTGGCTGCCGAGATGGTCGGGCAGCCGCCGCAACCGGTCGAATCCGACCGCGGCGGGATCCCACCGCAACTCGTCGGGGACGGGTCCGGCGCCGGCCGGCGGGGGTACCGGGGCCGGCGTCCCCGTGCTGGATCGGTGATACTCGGCCGCCGCTGCGAGGACGGCGGCCAGCCCGCCCACCGAGGAGCCGCCGATCCGCCGGAACCGGTAGTCGGCGGCGAGTTCGGTGACCGCGGGTGGGTAGACCACGCCGCTGGTGATCCCGCCCTTCATCACCAGCGAGCATTCCTCGTCGGGGCTGACCGTGGGGCCGGCGGGGACGGGATCGGCGGCGGCTTCGGTCACGGTGACTCCCAAGAACGGTGGGGGTCAGTGTTCTCGCCGTTCCGCGGAGCGTCAATAGCCGCCGCCGACGGATCAGGCGCTGGTGCTCGGGGAAGGTTGGGCCGTCTGGCCACCGCCGGGGAGTCCGGTGTCGCCGGGACGAGTGGCCTGTTGTTCGGAGCGGATCTGGGCCAGTGCCGCGGTGACCTTGGCCTCGTCCACGCCGAGCTTCTCGGCCAGGGCTTTGGCGGTGGTGGCGTCCCGGTCGGTCCGGCCAGTGCCACCGTTGCCGTCCGGCCGGTTCACCTGCATGACCTCCTGCAGAGCTTGGCTGACCGTGGTTTCGTCGAGTCCCAGCTTCTCGGCGAGTGACGCGGCGAGATTGCCCATTCCGCGCTGGCCGCCCGGCCCGCCCGGAGCAGCACCGTTCTCGCCGCCCGGTGCGCCGCCCGGCGATGTGCCGTCCGCGCTTTGGCTGGCCTGCGGCTGTGACTGAAGTGAGGTTCCCGCCATGGCGTACCCCACGCCCAGGACGGCGCCGACGCCGATCACTGCCGCGCCGACGGCGACGCCGGTCTTCTGTTTGATGTTCATCTGTCTCCTTCGAGTTCTGGTCGGACTTGCTGGTGATTCCAGTGAGCCGGACGCCGCTGGCGTCCGGCTGGTCGGGGCCTGTCGGCGGGCTATGAGTTCGCTCCCGCGTCGTTGCTCTGGATCGGCGGAGGTGCCCGGCTACCCTGTCCGGGTGCCGTCCGACCACAGCCGACCCCGCCGGCCCGCGTTCCGGGACCCGATGATCCTGGAACTGATGGGTGAGGGCTCCGACCCGATCGCCCAGCTGCACGCCGCCCACGAGACGGCGGCGGTGCTGCTGCACACCGGACGCGCGTCCGGGGACCCGTCGGTGACCGAGCGGCTGGTCGACCTGGTCGGCGAGATCGGGCTGTCCACGCTGGCCGACCTGTGGGCCACCCGTCCGGCCAGGACCCTGCCCGGCGCGCTGTGGCGGCTGTACTTCCTCCGGGAGTGGATGCGGACCGACGCCGAGGGCGTGGCTCGCTGCTACGCGGCCGGCGTCCGGTTCACCGAACCCAACCACGTGGTGGCCGGCATCGAGCCGCCGCGGCCCGACGACGTCCGGCGGGTCGCCGACGACCTGATGCGGGGCGCCTTCACCGGCGACTTCGCGGTCGCATTGGAGCGCGCCGCCGCGTTCTGCCTGGTCACCTCCGCGGGCAGTGCGGACCTGCACGGCATCGAGCCGCTGGCCCGAGCGGCGAGGCTGCAGGAGATGGCGGCCGACCTGACCGCCGGCGCCCTGCTCTGGCGCGCCGGCGACCTGCGCTAGCGGCACCCCGGGGACGGTTCTTTCGGTCACCGGCGATCCACCCCAACTGGCGGACGCCCGACCCGCGTCACCGGCGAGTTGGGCATCTCGGCGGCGGCACCTATGATGGTCGATCGGTGTCGGGCTGAGGTAGCCCCGGGCTCCAACACTTGCCGCCGCGAGCGGCCACGCGCCGAGAGGCGCTCCCAGCCCGGCACCGACTTCTTCCTCCCCTGCGTCGTCGGGCGGCGTCCGGACGGCGGGGACCCGGCCGCCCATTGGGACGGCCGGGTAGGGGAGAGGAATCTTGTCGCTCCGGGTCGGGTCAGCGGCAGCCTCCCTTCCCAGCGACCCGGCCGGCGGACTGCGCGGCCCGGCCGGTGCTGAGGTTCGTTGCGTCGTCCATGGCCACTACTCAACCGGCGGTTTCCGGCAGCGGGCTGGACGCGGACTGTGCGTCGCCTGTGAGCCGTCCGGCCCGGCTACCCTGAGCGGCATGACGTCCCCCCAGCGGATGTGCGCAGGCTGCCGCGGCCGAGCGGACAAGCCCACGCTGCTGCGACTGGTCTGGGACGGCGGCGACGGCGTCCTGATCGACGAGCGCCAGCGGCTCCCCGGACGCGGGGTCTACCTGCATGCGGAGTGTGCGCCACGGGCGCTGAAGACGCGGGCGATCGGACGCGGACTGCGCCGCAGTATCGACCACGCTCTGGTCGGCAACATCCTGCTCGGCCACTCGGTTGGGTGAATCGCGGCACGCAGCGATAGACTCTCCGGTGCGCCTCCGCCGACTCCCGGCGGATCCCAACCAGAAAGTGGGCTAACGCTCATGACCACTCGATGAGTACCTCGAAATGAGCAACAAGAACTAGCTGGTCCGCGCGCCCCGCGGACCTGAAGGAGAGTAGTGGCCAAGGTCCGCGTCTACGAGCTCGCCAAAGAGCTCGGACTCGAAAGTAAAGATCTTCTCAAGAAGCTGAACGACATGGGCGAGTTCGTCCGGTCCGCGTCGTCCACCATCGAGCCCCCGGTCGTCCGGCGGCTCAGCGAGCGCATGTCGGCCGACAAGGCCGGCAGCGCTGCGCCCGCGAAGGCCCCGGCGGCCAAGCCCGGTGCCCCGACGCCGCGCCCATCGGCGCCGGCGCCGTCCGCACCCCAGCAAGGCACGTCCGCCGCGGCCACTCCTGGTCCGCGGCCCCCGGCTGCTTCGCAGCCGCGGCCCAATGCACCCCAGGCGCGGCCCTCCGCTCCGCAGGCCCGGCCGAGTGCCCCGCAGCCCCGTCCCGGCGCTGCCCCGCAGTCCCGACCGGCCGCCGCCCCGCAGTCTCGGCCGGCCGCTCCGCAGGCACGGTCCGCGGCGGCGCCGCAGCAGCCTCGGCCGGCCGCCCCGCCGCAGCAGCGTCCCGCAGCTCCCGGCGACGGCGCCGCCCCGGCGCCGCGTCCGGCGGCTGGTCCCGGTGGCGCCGCGCCTCGCCCGGGGGCTCCCCGGCCGATGCCGCGTCCGGGTGGCACCGGCGGCCTGCCCGGCGCCGGAGCGCGCCGTCCCGGTGCCCCCCGTCCGGGCAACAACCCGTTCTCGTCCAGCCAGGGCATGGGCGTGCGCCGGCCGCGTCCCGAGGGTGGCGCAGCCCCGGCCGGGCGCAGCGATGCCCGCACCGGCGCTCCGCGTCCGGGTCCCGGCGGCGCGCCGCGTCCCGGCGCCCGGCCCGGGGTTCCCGGCATGCCGCGTCCGAACCCGGCGATGATGCCGCGCCAGGCGAACCCCTCGCTCGGCGCCCCGGCCCGTGGCGGTGGCGGCGGTGGCCGTCCCGGTTTCGGTGGCGGTGCAGGTCGTCCCGGCGGCGCCGGTGGCGGTGGCCGTCCCGGTTTCGGCAGCGGACCCGGTCGTCCCGGCGGTGCGCCCGCGGGTGGCGGCGGTGGTCGGGGCCGTGGCGGACGCGGTGGCTCCGGCACCCAGGGCGCGTTCGGTCGCGCCGGTGGGCCGGCCCGTCGCGGACGCAAGTCGAAGAAGCAGCGCAGGCAGGAATTCGACCAGATGGAGGCGCCGACCATTGGTGGCGTCCGGATCCGTTCCGGTGACGGATCCACCGTCCGGCTGCGTCGTGGCGCTTCGCTGACCGATCTGGCCGAGAAGATCGGCGTCGATCCCGCGTCGCTGGTGCAGGTGCTGTTCAACCTGGGCGAGATGGTCAACGCCACCCAGTCGGTGGCCGACGACACGCTGCAGGTGCTGGGTGCCGAGCTCAACTATTCGATCGAGGTCGTCTCGCCCGAGGACGAGGACCGCGAGCTGCTGGAGAGCTTCGACATCGAGTTCGGCGAGAACGAGGGCGGCGAGGAAGACCTGGCCCCGCGTCCGCCGGCGGTCACCGTGATGGGTCACGTCGACCACGGCAAGACCAAGCTGCTGGACGCGATCCGCAACACCAACGTGGTGGCGGGCGAGGCCGGCGGCATCACCCAGGCCATCGGTGCCTACCAGGTGGCCACCGAGGTGGACGGCCTCGAGCGGAAGATCACCTTCATCGACACCCCGGGTCACGAGGCGTTCACCGCCATGCGTGCCCGCGGTGCCAAGTCGACCGACATCGCCGTTCTGGTGGTGGCCGCCGACGACGGTGTGATGCCGCAGACGATCGAGGCGCTGAACCACGCCAAGGCGGCCGAGGTGCCGATCGTGGTCGCGGTGAACAAGATCGACAAGGAGAGCGCCGACCCGACCAAGGTGCGCGGCCAGCTCACCGAGTACGGCCTGGTGCCCGAGGAGTACGGCGGCGACACCATGTTCGTCGACGTGTCGGCCACCGCGCGGCTGGGTCTGGACGAGTTGCTCGAGGCGGTCGTGCTGACCGCGGACGCGTCGCTCGACCTGCGGGCCAACCCGGACATGCCTGCCCAGGGTGTCGCCATCGAGGCGCACTTGGACAAGGGTCGCGGCCCGGTGGCCACTGTCCTGGTGCATCGCGGCACGCTGCGCACCGGGGATTCGATCGTGGCCGGTTCGGCCCACGGCCGCGTCCGCGCGATGATCAACGATCTCGGCGAGCAGGTGGCCGAGGCGCCGCCGTCCATGCCGGTGCAGGTGCTGGGTCTGACCTCGGTTCCGGGGGCCGGCGACAACTTCCTGGTCGTCGACGACGACCGGATGGCACGCCAGATCGCCGACAAGCGGGAGGCCCGGCAGCGGGCGGCCCTGCTGGCCAAGACCACCCGGCGCAAGACCCTCGACCAGCTGTTCGAGCAGCTCGAGAAGGGCGAGACCCAGGAGCTCAAGCTCATCCTCAAGGGCGATTCGGCCGGTTCGGTCGAGGCGCTGGAGGACGCGCTGGCCAACATCGACATCGGCGACGAGGTCAGCCTGCGGGTCATCGACCGCGGTGTCGGTGCGATCACCGAGACCAACGTGTCGCTCGCCGAGGCGTCCGACGCGGTGATCATCGGGTTCAACGTCCGGGCGCAGGGCAAGGCCACCCAGATGGCCGACTCGGCCGGCGTGGATATCCGGTACTACTCGGTGATCTACGCGGCGATCGACGATGTCGAGGCGGCGCTGAAGGGCATGCTGAAGCCGATCTTCGAAGAGAAGGTCAGCGGTCAGGCGCAGATCCGGGAGATCTTCCGGTCGTCCAAGTTCGGCACCATCGCGGGCTGTATGGTCATCGACGGTTCGATCCGGCGGAACTCGAAGGCCCGGCTGCTGCGCGACGGTGTCGTGGTCGCCGAGACCTCGATCGCCTCGCTGCGGCGTGAGAAGGACGACGTCACCGAGGTCCGCGAGGGCTACGAGTGCGGCATGACGCTGGCCAACTACTCCGACATCAAGATCGACGACGTCATCGAGACGTTCGAGATGGTCGAGAAGCCGAGGGATTGATGGGTAACCCGCGCTACATCAAGGTCGCCGAGCAGATCAAAGTGATCGTGGCGGAACTCCTGGAACGGCGGATCAAGGATCCGCGGCTGGGCTTCGTCACCCTCACCGACGTCCGGCTCACCGGCGACGGCCGGGAGGCGACGGTGTTCTACACGGTGCTGGGCGACGAACAGTCGCGTGCCGACACCGCGCAGGCGCTGGAGTCGGCCCGCGGACTGATCCGGTCCACGGTGGGCAAGCAGTTGGGGATGAAGTTCACCCCGACGATCGCCTTTGTGCTGGACGCCGTCCCCGAGTCGGCCGCACAGATCGAGGACGTGCTGGCCCGGGCCCGCGCCGCTGACGAGGCGGTGGCGGCCCAGGCCGCCGGCGCCACGTACGCCGGTGAGGCCGACCCGTACAAGAAGCCCGGCGAAGAGGACGACCCGGCTGAGTAGGCCCGGTCTTCCCCCGCCCGGGTCTTCCCGACCCATAAAGCCCTCCCTAACTAGTTCAGCCCTCCCGCATGCGGGAGGGCTGAACTAGTTAGGGAGGGCCCTTTGTGGGTCGGGTTTGCTTGCGCAGCGAGAGCGGGGGCTGGTTCCAGGCGTCCGCGGACGGCGGCGGACTGGCGGCCGTCCACGACAGCAGCGACGAACCGAACGCGGAACTCTCCTTCGAGCACGACGGCGATGTGGACGCGCTGGCCGAACGGCTCGGAGCAGCCGGCATCAACCTGCAATGTGGTCGATGAGTCCTAGGGACGCACCCTGCTGGTCGATCGTCCGGCCGCGGGGAGCCGATCTGGGTCAACGAGCGGCAGACTGACCTCTACGGCTACGTCGCGCTGGGCGGGCGCGGACCCGGCGGTACGGTCGGCTGACCGCCGGGGAGCCGCAGGATTCCGGAGCGATACCGTCCGGGACCGTTCCTAGCATGGGTGCCGGACCGATCGGGGGCAGCTATGACACAGACACAATCGCAGTACCGGGTGGAGCAGTTGACGCCCGCGACCTGGCCTGCGTTCGAGGCGCTGGTGGCCAAGCACAACGGCATTTTCGGCGGCTGCTGGTGCATGTGGTTCCAGCCGGACGCCGACCGCGACGGCCACGGCGGCGGACAAGCGGCCAAGCATCGGCTGGTCGAGCTCGGCCGCACCCATCACGCGCTGGTGATGGACGCCGACGCCGCCGTCGGCTGGTGCGAATACGGAACCCCCGCGGAGCTGCCCCGGATCTATCACCGCAAGGAGTACGAAAGCCGAGGCTTCGAACCCACCGGATGGCGACTGCCGTGCTTTTTCGTCGACCGGAATCACCGCCGCCGCGGTGTGGCCACCCTGGCCCTGCACGGTGCCCTCGACCTGATCGCGGCCGCGGGCGGCGGCACCGTCGAGGGCTACCCGCGGGTGGACGTGGGCGAGCGGAAGATGTCGGCGTCCTTCCTGTTCAGCGGCTCGATCGGCATGTTCGAAGGGGCCGGCTTCACCCGCGGCCCGGATCTCGGTAAGTTCCGCTGCATCATGCGCCGAACCGTCGCGCCCCGGTCCGGCTGAACACCGACCCCGGGGCCGGCACCGAGGAGGGACGTCCGATGGTGAGCGTCGACCGGGACAACTGGGGCGGCAACGTCCACTACCGAGCCGCCCAGATCGCGGCCCCGGAGACCCTCGAGGAGGCGCAGCGGCTGGTGGCGTCCAGTGCCAAGATACGGCCGCTGGGTACTCGGCACTCGTTCAACCGGCTGCCCGACACCGACGGCATCCTCATCCACCTCGGGTCGCTGCCGCCCGACCCGGTGATCGACACCGACGCGATGACCGTCACGGTCGGTGGCGCGACCCGGTACGGAGTCGTCGCTCGTCACCTGGAGGACAACGGGCTGGCCCTGCACAACATGGGTTCGTTGCCGCACATCAGCGTCGCCGGGGCGATCTCGACCGGTACCCACGGCTCGGGGGACGGCCTCGGCAGTCTGTCCTCGGCCGTCCGTGGCCTGCAGCTGATCGGGCCGTCCGGTGACTTGATCGACATCGGTGCCGACGATCCGGCCTTGCCGGGCATGGTCGTCGGGCTCGGCGCGTTCGGCCCGATCACCCGGGTCACGCTGGCCGTCCAGCCCTCGTACCGGATGCGCCAGGACGCCTACCTGGACCTGCCCTGGCAACGGCTCACCGACGACCTCGACGCCGTGTTCGCGGCCGGCTACAGCGTCAGCCTGCTGACCCGGTGGACGGCTCCGGCCGTCGAGCACATCTGGGTGAAATCGCTGGTCAGCGGCCCGATCGCCAGCGCCGACCAGCTCGGCGTCCGACCCGCTCCCGGGGACACCCCGGACAATATGAATCCCTTCGGGGTGGAGGGGCCGTGGTGCGCCTGCCTGCCGCATTTCCGGCTCGATCGGGTGCCGAGCCTGGGTGCCGAGATCCAGACCGAGTACCTGGTACCCCGCGACCGTGCCGTCGAGGCGATCGGCGCGCTGCGTGCGATCGGCGAGCCGATCGATGCCGTGCTGGCGATGTCGGAGTTGCGCACCGTGGCTGCGGACGAGCTCTGGCTGTCGCCGGCCACCGGACGTGACAGCCTGGCGATCCACTTCACCTTCCACCGCGACCCAGAGGGGGTGGCGCGGGTGCTGCCCGAGATCGAGGCACGGCTGTTGCCGCTCGACGCCCGTCCGCACTGGGGCAAATTGTTCCATGCCGGCGCCGACGTGCTCGCCGGCCGCTACCCGCGGATGGCCGACTGGCGGAACCTGGTCGCCGGCCACGACCCGGACGGCAAGTTCGCCAACAACTTCCTGGAACACCACGTCGGCGGGAGCTGATCGGGGGAGCCGGGCTTCTATGATCGGCGCTGGCGCCTGAGGGGAGACGGTGCCGGGAGCGGGGGACATGGACCTGAGCAGCATCAAGCGCGCCGCCGTCCGCGGGCTCACCCCGGGGCGTCCGTTCCAGAACCCACCGATGATCCTCCGGCTGGTGATCGGCATGGTGATCGCCTCCGTCGTCGGATATGCGACCCACAGCCCGCAGACCCAGGTCATCCTCACCGTCGGGGCGCTGCTGGCCGGGGTCTCGCTCACCCTGCCGCACAACCGGTCGCGGCTGGTGGCGGCCGGCGTCGGCTCCTTGGCTCAGGCGTTCGGGCTCTATCTGGGCGTCACGCTGTCCGGCCAGTGGTGGGTGGTGCTGGTGCTGGCCTTCCTGGGCTTCTTCGCGTCCGGCATGCTGCGGGCGGTAGCGGTCGGCATCAGTATCCGGGTGGTGCTGATGAGCATCCTGTTCCTGGCCTTCGCCGAGATGGGACGGGGCTTGAACGCTCTGCCGCTGACCGTCGCGCTGGGCTTCCTGGCCGGTGCCGCGATCATGCTCGCCGTCCAGCTCTTCCCGCCCTACGAGCCGCGATATGCCGCCCAGCGCACGGCGGTCAGCGTCTTCTACCGCTCGCTCGCCAGTGGGACGCCGACCGCGGCCACGCTGCTCGCGGCCGACCGCAGCCTGGCGTTGCTGCGGGCCGACGGCAACGATCAGCTCACCCGGTTCGTCCAGCTGGTCGAGCGGGGCGAGGAGGCCGCGCAACTGCTACTCGCGCTGCAGAACCGTCCGGAGTCGGCCGAGCAGTGGCAGAAGGCGGCGTCGGCGCGGCTGTCCAGCATTGCCGCCCGGATCGCGCGACCCAATGGTCCCGAGGAATCGTCGCCGGCTCCCTGGCCGACGGGTCCGGCGAGTGGGGTCCAGCAGGCGTTGCGCCGGGTGGTCGGGATCGCCGAACAGGTTGCCTCGGGGGAGATCGCGCCGGCGGCGTCCGACCAGCGCCGGACGCCGTCGTCGGCGGAGCTGGTCCGCGACGAGCTGCGGCCCGGATCGCCGATCTTCCGGCACGCGCTCCGGCTGGCGATCGCGTGTGTGGTCGGACAGTTGGTCGGCATGGGGGTCGCCGCCTGGCTGGGTAAGGATGCGATCTTCGCCGCCCACGGATTCTGGGTGGTGGTCGCCATCGCCCTGATCGTCTTCCCCGACTACGGCGACACCTTCGCGCGCGGCATCGGCCGCACCATCGGCACCATCGCCGGTGCACTGCTGGGCATCGCGCTCTCGTTCCTGCCCGCCGATCCGCTGCTGCACACCGTTGTGCTGCTGCTGCTCTACATCGGGCTGCAGGTGTTCCGGACCTGTGGCCAACCCTGGTCGATGCTCTTCCTGGTCGCCTGGATCTCGTCGCTGATGGCTGGACCGCTCGCCGCGACGACCCGCGGCATCGACACCGTGATCGGCTGCCTGATCGGCTTCGCCGCCTATCTGCTCTTTCCCACCTGGCAACGCCGCCGGCTGGACGATCTGCTGTCCGAGTGGGCACGGTTTGAGGCCGACCGACTGGTGGCGCTCAACCAGCTGTGGTCAGGGGAGAGCGAGGAGCGCCGGCTCGCCGTCGCGCACGCGAGTGTGCTGAGCAGGGTGGTGCGGCTGGAGTTGCTCGGCGCCATCCGGAGCGCCCGCAGCGAGCCGCCGCACCCGCAGGGCCGCTGGGACGATGCGGCGCTGACCCCGGCGGCGGACGCCGTCACCACCGTCGGCCGCCAGATCGCCGCCTTGTCCGCACTGGCGCCCTATTGGAGCGAGGCCGAGCGGGTCGGCGTCCGTTCAGCGACGGAAGGGCTGGCCGGGGAGCTGCTCGTCCTCGCCTGCGCCGAGCAGCCCGGCGCCGAGGGTGCCGTCCACGTGGGGGACGGGGTCCTGGCTGGGGACGCGGTGACCGGCGACGGCCGGACGCCCGACAGTGACGCGCTGACCGACGGTGACGTGGCGCCCGACACTCGTGTGGCGGTCGAGCAGACGTCCGGCGCGGTGGCCCAACTGGAGGCACTTCGCCGATCGGCAGTCGCCGGCTGACCTTTTGACGGCGACCGTGCCGAGTGGTGCCGTAGCCTGTTCGGGCCGCCGTCCGCAGCAGAGGAGAGCAATGCCCGACTCGGGAATCCTGGTCGTCGACAAGCCGTCCGGCTGGACGTCGCACCAGGTGGTCGGACGGTGCCGGCGGCTGCTCGGCACCCGCAAGGTCGGACACGCCGGCACCCTCGACCCGATGGCGACCGGAGTGCTGGTGATCGGGGTCGAGAAGGCCACCCGGCTGCTGGGGCATCTGGCCTTGTCAACCAAGACCTATACGGCGACCATCCGGCTCGGCCAGGCCACCGTCACCGACGACGCCGAGGGCGAGGTGACGACGGCCTCCGGTGCGGGCGGCGTCGGAGATGCCGAGATCGAGGGGGCGCTGGTCCCGCTGCGCGGCGACATCGTGCAGGTGCCGTCGACGGTGTCGGCGATCAAGATCAACGGCCAGCGCGCCTACGCCCGGGCCCGCCGCGGCGAGGACGTCGTGCTGGCCGGACGGGCGGTCACCGTCTCCCGCTTCGACATCATTGGACGCCGCGACACCGATGCCGGCGGCCTCGCAGTCACCGACCTGGACGTGGTCGTGGACTGCTCCTCCGGCACCTACATCCGGGCGCTGGCCCGCGACCTGGGCGCCGCGCTCGGCACCGGCGGACACCTCACCGCGCTGCGCCGCACCCGGGTCGGCGGCTTCGAACTGGACGGCGCGCTGACCCCCGAGGAACTGACCGCCGACCCACCCCGAACCCCGGCCGTGATCGGAATGGCCGAGGTGGCGCGGCGCTGCTTCTCCCACGTCGAACTCAGCGACGACCAGGCCGTCGACGTCGGGTACGGACGTCCGCTGCAGCTGGCGCTGCCCGCAGATCCCACCGCGCTGCTGTACGACGGACGCCTGCTCGCCCTCTACCGGCCGGACGCCGGACGCGCCGTCGCCCTCGCCGTACTGGTCTGAGCGGAGCCGTCCCCGTCACCCGCCTCCGTTCAGGTTCCGGAGTCGCGGTTGCCGGCCGAGCGGCGCGCACCGGGAGAGAGGTGCACGGCGAGCTTCCCGGGCGGCACCACGCCGCTGGCGGGGGTGCCCAGGACGATGGCGGCGGCACGCTCCCACGGCCGCTCGCGTTCCAGGAACGCGAGTTCGTGCGACATCCACTCGTGCCAGAAGGTGATCGTCTCGTCGCGGTTTCCGTTCACGCCCTCGGCGATGTCGCGCTCGATTCCGCGCTGTTCGGCGACGCTGAAGTCGGACTGCACCCAGATCACCGCGTCGACAAGCTCGACGACATCGCACTGGCTCGCCCCGACCCCCTCGACGACGACGAGGCTGAGTCCGGCGGGCAAGGCCACTGCGCCCGGACGTCCCTCACGCTCCCAAGCCGGAGGCCGCAGATTGAGAGAGTTGCCCGCGCGCAGCGTCTCCAGAACCTCGCGCAGGAGATGTGCCCACTGGAAGAAGGGCTCGTTCCACGCGAGATCGCCGGTGTGAACAAGGGCGGATTGCGGCGTCGCGTCGACGATCGTCCGCGCCAGCGTCGATTTGCCGCCGGCGCCGCGACCGTCGATGGCGAGGATGAACGGCGAGTCCGGGCCGCGTCCGACCGCCCCGGGATACCCGAGGAGGCCCAGCAGCCCAGGTGCGGTGGCGACTTGCCAGGGCCCGAAAGCGGGCTCGCCGCCGACCAGCCTCGATTCGTCGACCAGCGGCACCTCCGGCTGCTGCGGGGCCGCTCCGGAGGTCGTCACGGTGCCGACGATGACTGGGTCTCGTCGCTGCGGGGGATGCTGGACGCCCTGACCTGCTCGGCGCCCAGCCGCCAGGTCGCGCCGTGCCGCTGATGCTCCCAGAACGCCGCGAACCGGCCGCCGGCGGCCAGCAGTTCGTCGATGCTGCCGTCCTCGGCGATGGCGCCGTTCTCCAGGAACAGCACCCGATCGGCGGTGCGGATGCTGGACAGCCGGTGGGCCACGATCACCCGGGTGCGGGGCAGCGGGTCACGGGTCAGCGCGTCGACCACGGCCCGCTCGTTCTCCGGGTCGAGGGCACTGGTGGCCTCGTCGACCAGCAGCACCGGGGCCTGCTTGAGCAGCGCGCGGGCGATGCTCACCCGCTGGCGTTCGCCGCCGGAGAGCTTGCCGCCGGCCTCGCCGACAGCGGCCGCGTCGCCCCCGGGCAGCCGGGCGGTGATCTCGTCAACTCGGGCCAGTCCGGTGGCGACGGCCACCTCTTCGGCACCGGCCGCCGGATCGCCGACCAGCACGTTCTCGCGCAGTGTGCCGTCGAACAGGTACGGGTGCTGGAACACCACGCTGACCGCGGCCCGGTGCGCCTCGGGGGTCAGCCCGGCGACGTCCACGCCGTCGAGCAGCACCCGTCCGCGGCTCGGCTGCAGCAGGCCGGCGATCAGCGACAGCAGCGTCGTCTTCCCCGAACCGGAC
The DNA here is from genome assembly GCF_047602385.1 of Micropruina sp. Lineage (GTDB taxonomy): Bacteria > Actinomycetota > Actinomycetes > Propionibacteriales > Propionibacteriaceae > Micropruina. Next base: position 186,837 of record NZ_JASGHL010000003.1, on the reverse strand, counting down.
GGCCCCACGATCGCGGTGGTGCTGCCAGCCTCCAGGGTCAGTTCGAGACCGGTGACGACCGGTGGGTCGTCGCCGTAGCGGACCTCGACGTCGCGGAACTCGATCCGCGGCGACCGCGTCCGTCGCGACTCGTCGGGTCCGGACGGCGCCAGCGGGGCGTCCAGGACCGTGCGGATCCGGGCCAGGGCGAGCCGGGTGGTCTCCAGCGCCGGAGCCAGTCCGGCCAGCGTCGTCATCGGTTCCAGGTAGCGGACGATGACCACGATCAGCCCGACCGCGGCGCCGGCGGAGAGTTCGCCGCGCAGCACCAGCGCGGCGGTGGTGCCGGCCAGCAACAGCAGCGCGAGCTGGCTGGCGACGGCGAACATCAGCTGTCCGGGGATCTGCATCAGCACCAGCCGCACAGTCGCCGCATGCTGCCCGGCCAGAGCCTGCGCGACCTGGCTGCGGGCCGGGGTGGCGCGCCGGCTGGCCCGCAACACCTGCTGGGTGCGGCCGAACTCGACCAGCCGCTCGGTGAGGGCGGTGTTGGCGGCCTCGGCGGCGGCGTCCGCGCGGCGAGTGGTGCGTCCGGCGAGCCAGAGCGCACCCAGCACCGGGATCACCCCGGCGAGCGCGGCCAGCGCCAGTGGCGGCGACACCCCGAGCAGGGCGAGGGCAATCGCCGGCGGCAGCAGCACCGCGCCGATGATCGGGGTGACCAGGTTGACGATCAGGCCGACCAGGTCGGGTCCGGTGGCGGCGACGGCCGCGCGGGCGTCGGCGACGTTGGCTGCGGTGAACCAGGCCATCCGGATCCGGGTGAGCCGGTCGGCGATGCCGTGCTGGGCGGTGTCCAGCACCTCGAAGCCGAGCGCGAAGCCGATCCGGGAGGCCGCGGCGTCCACCACCCAGCCGAGCACGGTGCTGCCGGTCAGGGTGGCCAGCACCCACAGCGCAAGTCGCGAGTCGCCGCCGGCCAGGGCGGCGATCAGCGGCACCAGCAGCACCGTCGAGATCGCCCGCAGCAGCACCGAACCGACCGTCAGCGCCAAGTAGCCGAGCAGGGTGCGGCGAGCTGTGGCCGGCACCAGGGCGATCAGCGTGCGGATCATGCCCGGACCTCCATCCGGTCCTCGGCCAGCGGATTCCCGCCGGCCTGCCACAGGCTGCGGTAGCGGCCGTCCAGGGCCAGCAGTTCGTCGTGGCTGCCGGACTCGACCACCGCACCGGCGTCCAGCACCAGGATCGTGTCGGCACCGGCGATGGTGTGCAGCCGATGCGCGATCACCAGCACCGTCCGGTCGGCGGTGAGCCGGTCGAGCGCGATCTGCACCAGGTACTCCGACTCGGGATCGGCGAAGGCGGTCGCCTCGTCAAGCACCAGCACCGGGGTGTCGGCCAGCAGCGCCCGGGCGATGGTCAGCCGTTGCTTCTCGCCGCCCGACAGCGCCACCTCGTCGCCGAGCACGGTGTCGTAGCCCTGCGGCAGCCTGAGCACGCGGTCGTGGATCTGGGCGTCGCGGGCGGCCGACTCGATCTGCTCACGGGACGCGTCGGGCCTGGCCAGTGCGATGTTCTCGGCGACGGTGCCGTGGACCAGCGCCACGTCCTGCAGGACGAACCCGACCCGGCGGTACAGCTCGTCGGCGTCCAGCGTCCGCAGGTCGTCGCCGTCGATCCGGATGGCTCCCGAGTCGACGTCGTGGAACCGGGCGACCAGTGCCGCCAGCGTCGATTTGCCCGACCCGGACGGCCCGACCAGCGCGGTCACGGTGCCCGGCCGGAGCACCGCGGACACCTCGCGGATCACCGGGACGCCGGGGTGGTAGCCGAAGCTGACCCGGTCGAACTCGACGGTGCCGCAGGCGGGACGGACGGCGTCCGGGCTGGCGGAGGGACGGGTGTCGAGCTCGCGTTCGGTCAGCGCGATCCCGATCCGACGGGCGGCGATGAGGCCGCCGCGCAGCCCGCTGAGGCCGTAGCCGATACCCAGCAGCCGCGTCCCGAACGCCGTGCCGAGCAGCAGGAACGGCAGCAGCCCGACCACGTCGAGCCCGCCGCCGATCACCATCAGCGTGCCCGCGGCGGCGATCAGCCAACTCAGCGTGCCGGGCCGGGTGACCAGATCCATCATCGTCTTCTTGCCGGTGAACGGGCGCTGCCACTCGTTGAGGAATCTCAGGTAGCCCTCCAGCCGGCGGGTGAACGCGGACGCCGCCGCACCGCCGAACACCCGGACCACCGGCTGGCCGTCCAGGTAGCCGGAGGCGGCACCGCTCATCCGTTCGGCCCATCGTTGCGCGGCGCCGATCTTCGCGCCGGACTGGACGACCATGATCCACATCGTCACCAGGTAGGTGAGCACCGGAAGCAGCAGCACCAGGCCGAGCCGCCAGTCGGCGACGAACAGGTAGCCGAGCACCGCCAGCGGGGCGACGGCGGCGGCCACCGCGTCGCAGATCGCGTGGGTGACCAGGTAGTGCAGCGCCAGCGTGTCGTCGCTGACCAGGGATTTCACCCCAGTCGATCCGCGGTCGGCGAACCAGCCCAGCGGCAGCCTGGACAGCTTGTCGAGCAGCTTCAGCCGCAGATCGCGGGCGAACCGGGCGTCCACGACGTGCAGCCAGAGCAACAGTCCGGCCCCGAGCAGCGCACCCGCGCCGAGCAGCACCACGGCGCCCACGGCCAGCGGCCACAGGGCGTCCGGACCGTCCCCGGCGAGCAGCCGGCGGGCCAGTTCGACCAGCAGCAGGTAGGGGGCGAGTTCGAGCAGGGTGACCAGCGCCTGCAGCACACCGGCGACGATCAGCCGCGACTTCAGCGGGGCCAGCAACGTGCCCGCGGCCTGGGAGCGCCAGCGGCCCGGGGTGGACGGCGCCGCCGGTTCGGCGGCCGGAACCTCCGGTGCCGGAACCGCCTGCTGCTCGACCGTGGTCACTGGGGTGGCCACCGGCGCGTTCGGCGTCCCGGCAACTGCGGCGTCTGTGGTCGCCGGGCTGGTCTCGGCGGTATTGCCGCGGACCTTGCCCATCGAGCGGCCCTCGATCCAGTACGCCCGGGCGTGGATCTCGCGCTTGGGGAAGCCGAACTCGTCCCGCAGCCGGGTCTGCAGCGCCTTCAGCGACCCCGACTCGGGTGCTGCCCAGGCGTACCAGTCCGACCAGTCGGACGCCGCGATCGAGGCAGCCAGCGACCCGGCGTCCCGGCGGTCGGTCCAATGAACCCGCAGCCGGGGGTGGCCGCCCAGCGGGATCGCCTCGTCGTGGGCGCTGTGCCGCTCCAGGTACAGCTCGACCGGAACCTGCGCGGGCAGCGCGCCGAGCACACTGTTGATCGCCGGGATGGACGCGGCGTCCCCGACCAGCAGGAATCCCGCCGGCAACTCCTCGGGGACGGTGAAGCCCGCGGTCAGCGAGGTCATCACCGGCACCGTGTCACCGGGCTGGGCGCGCTCGGCCCACAGACAGGCCGGGCCGGCCGGGGTGTGCAGAACGAAATCCACCGCGAACGCGCCGGTGTCGGGGTCGGCCTCGGTGAGGGTGTAGGCGCGCTGGTACTCGGTCTCGCCGCCGTCCGGATCGGGGAACCAGAACCGCAGCCAGGTGGTCGTCTCGACCTCGATGTCGTCAAACAGCGTCGGCGAGGTCAGCCGCAACCGCAGGAAGTGCGGCGCCAGCCACTGCGTGCCGGTGACCGTGGCGACGTGGTCGCGGGCGCCGAAGCCGCGCATCAGCGCGCCCTGGAATCCTCGGGACATCTCAGCCCTCCAACGGGTTCGGAGTCGTTCGGGGGTGCGGGTCGATCGGTGGCTCGCCGGCCCGGACCAGCCGGCCGCTCAGGTCGGCGACGATGCTGTCGGACGTCGCGGCGCCGGGCTCGGCGCCCAGGGTGGCGACCAGGCCGCGGACGAAGGTCGCGAGCAGCAGCCGTCCGTAGTCCTCGCCGCTCACCTCGGGCAATGCGGGGACGACCGCGGCCAGCCACGGCTGGGCCTCGAACCGGTCGGTGGCGGCCTGGAGTTCTGCGGCGAACCCGCCGTCGTGATCGGTTGCGGCCGCGTCCCGGCGGCGCTCCTCGGCGGCGACCAGGGCGAACGCCGTGGACGCGACGGCGTTGCTGGCGGCGACCGCGGCGTCGTCGCTGAGCCCGTGCGCCCGCAGCGCCGCGGCCTCGGTCTCCATCAGCCGCAGGCCGGTCTCGCCGCGCGGGAACAGGGTAAGCAGATAGTCCGCCAGCCCCGGACGGGCCGCGGCGAAGTCGTGCAGCACCCGGCCGAATCGCAGCAGTTGGGTCTCCAGGTCGTCCGGGACGTCCGGGACGCCGGGGGCGACTGCGGCGTCCAGGCTCAGGTCGGCGAGCAGGCTCTCGCCGACCAGGCGCTCCAGATGCCAGCGGTTCTGGACGTGCCGGTACAGCGCGGCCGGACTGACCCCGAGCCGGCCGGCGACCGCCGCGACGCTCAGCGCGGCCATCCCCAGTTCGCGTCCGGCGGCCACGATGGACGCCTGGGTCACGGTCGCAGGCCGTCCGCCCTGGTTCACCCGCACTGTCGCCACGACGCAGTTATACCCCATAACTAAGGGTTACCTAAGTCCGTCCGCCACCCGGTCGTCCCACCCCCAAGCCCCTCCCTAACTAGTTCTGCCCTCCCGCAGGTGGGAGGGCGCAGGTAGTTAGGGAGGGCCCTGGCGGGCAGGGCGTGGGCGGGCGTCGGCCGCGGCCCCGCACGCACCCTCCCTTGGGGTCTTGCCGTCCGGACGGCGTCGGGGCATGGTGAGGCATCCGAACCGGAGGTATCGCGATGACTGCCGAAGCCACGACGGAGCGACCCAACGAACTCAAGCGGGTGATGGGGCCGGGACTACTGCTGCTGTTCATCATCGGCGACATCCTCGGCACCGGCATCTACGCGCTCACCGGGGTGGTGGCCGAAGAGGTCGGCGGGGTGGTCTGGCTGCCATTCCTGATCGCCTTCGTGGTGGCCATGATCACCGCCTTCAGCTACCTGGAGCTGGTCACCAAGTACCCGCAGGCGGCGGGCGCCGCGCTCTACACGCACAAGGCGTTCGGCATTCACTTCCTCACCTTCCTGGTGGCGTTCACGGTGATGACCTCGGGCATCACCTCGGCGTCCACCGCGGCCCGGGCGTTCGCCGAGAACCTGCAGAAGGGGTTCGGCATGGACACCGCCGACGGGCTGACCATGGTGGTCGCCATCGGCTTCATGCTGCTGGTGGCTGCGGTCAACATCCGCGGCGTCGGCGAGAGCGTCAAGGCCAATGTGGTGCTGACCTGCGTCGAGTTGTCCGGACTGTTGTTGGTGATCTTCGTCGCGGTCTTCGCGATGTCCGAGGGACGCGCCGACTTCAGCCGGGTGACCGTCTTCGAAACGCCGTCCGACAAGGGCATGTTCCTGGCGGTCACGACAGCGACCTCACTGGCGTTCTTCGCCATGGTGGGTTTCGAGGACTCGGTGAACATGGCCGAGGAGACCAAGGAACCGGCCCGGATCTTCCCCAAGATCATGCTCACCGGGCTCGGCATCACCGGACTGATCTACGTGTTGGTGTCGATCTCGGCGGTGGCCCTGGTGCCGCCGGGGGAGCTGTCGAAAGAGGGTGCCACGCCGCTGCTGCTGGTCGTCCAGACCGGCGCGCCCGACCTGCCGATCGGTGCACTGTTCCCGTTCATCTCGATGTTCGCGGTGGCCAATTCGGCGCTGATCAACATGCTGATGGCGTCCAGGCTGCTGTACGGGATGGCCAACGAAGGCGTGCTGCCGCCGGTGCTGGGCAAGGTGCTCCCCGGACGCCGGACGCCGTGGGTGGCGATCCTGTTCACCACCGCACTCGCGGTCGGTCTGATCACCTTCGTGGGTGAGGTGTCCGAGCTCGGCGGCACCACCGCGCTGCTGCTGCTCGGGGTGTTCACCCTGGTCAACGTGGCCGTGCTGGTGCTGCGCCGGGATTCGGTCGAACACGAGCACTTCGTCGCACCCAGCTGGCTGCCGATTCTCGGTGCGCTCAGCTGCGCCTACCTGGTCGGTCCCTGGTCCGGACGCTCCACCGAGCAGTACTGGATCGCCGCCGTCCTGATCGGCATCGGCGTGCTGCTCAGCCTGTTGGTGTTCCTGTTCAACAAGCGCCAGCACAAGCAGACCCAGTTCCAACACCCCGACGATCTCTCCACCGGCCCGCACTGAGCCGTCCCGCCAGTCCCGCGACCCACGAGGCCCTCCCTAAGGGAAGCGCTGATCAATCATGTCCCGGCTGCGGCGCACCCGACGAGCGATCGACGACCCCCATCTCTTGCGCTGTATGACCCGACACGCCCACAAGATCTGGGCGCCGTCGCTCATCTCGCCGGGCACGTCCTCGCTCGGAACAGCATTGATCAGCACTTCCCCAACTACCTGTGCCCTCCCACATGCGGGAGGGCACAGGTAGTTAGGGAGGGCCCCTGTGGATCAGCTCGACGGACGGGTCCGACCGGTCAGCTGGGCCGGGACGCCGGCGTGCTGTCCTTGGTCAGCGCGGGGTCGGAGACCACCACGTCGCCGAGGGCCGCGTCGATCGCCTCCAGCACGTCGGCCGACAGCTTCACCCCGGCCGCCGCGGCGTTGTCGGCGACCTGCTCCGGACGTGACGCGCCGACGATCGCGCAGGCCACGTTGTCGTTGGCCAGCACCCAGGCGACCGCCAACTGGGCCATGCTCAACCCCAGGTCGGACGCGATCGGTTGCAGTTTCTGCACCCGCTCGAGGATGGCGTCGTCCATAAGGCGGCTGATGGCGCCCTTGCCGCCCTTCTCGTCGGTGGCCCGGGACCCCTCGGGCGCCGGCTGCCCGGGCAGGTACTTTCCGGTCAGCACGCCCTGCGCGATCGGCGACCAGACCACCTGGGACAGTCCCAGTTCTCGGCAAGCCGGGACGACCTCGCCCTCGATCACCCGCCACAGCATCGAGTACTGCGGCTGGTTCGAGACCAGGGCGAAGCCCAGCTGCCGGGCGAGTCCCTGACCTGCCCGGATCTGCTCCGCGCTCCATTCGCTGACCCCGATATAGAGCGCCTTGCCCGACCGGACGACGTCGGCGAAGGCCTGCATGGTCTCTTCCAGCGGGGTCTCCACGTCGTAGCGGTGGGCCTGGTAGACGTCCACATAATCCGTGCGCAGCCGCTTCAGCGAGCCGTGGATCGACTCCATGATGTGCTTACGGCTGAGTCCGCTGTCGTTCGGCCCGCGCGGACCGGTCGCCCCGAACACCTTGGTCATGATCTCGATCGACTCCCGGCGCTGGCCGGCCAACGCCTCGCCGAGCACCGTCTCGGCCTTGGTGTTGGCGTAGACGTCCGCGGTGTCGAAGGTGGTGACACCGGCGTCCAGAGCGGCCCGCACGCAGGCCAGCCCTGCTTCGTTCTCAACCTGCGACCCGTGCGTGAGCCAGTTGCCGTAACAGATCTCGGAGATCTTGAGCCCCGAGCTACCCAGATGACGAAACTCCATGCACCCCATCCAACCAGGAGCGCCCGATGTATCAATCGTGGCCAGTTTCCGGTCTGTCCATCGAACGCCGCCGGAATCGCCGGCGGACCTGCACGAAGGGACGGCCGCCATGGCCTGCGAGCGCTATCTGGAGATCAACGGAACCTACATCTGCCTGGACATCCCGCGGCTGGTGAGGAAGTTCAAGTGGCCGCCGGACCCGCCGGAGTGGTTCAGGGACTTCCTCGAGGAGATCGCCGGACCGCAGCCCGACCCATGGCGCGGACGAACCGACATCCTGGACGGCATCCGGCTGGCCGGGGTCGAGCAGGGCGCCTGGTCGCGGGACATCACCCGGATCGTCGCGATCAGCGAACTCGTCCAAGGATTCGAGGCACCCGAACTGCGCGAGCAGTTCGCCGGACTACTGCGCAGCTCGAGTGACGAACTGCTCCAGGCGAACGCCCCCGAGTTGCGGGTCGAGCTCAATCTCTGACCGCCCGGCAGTCGAGCAACACGGCTCCGGGTGGCGATCTCACGGTCGCCGCCCGGAGCGCGACTGTGCCGGCCGAACTCGCCGAACGCTTGGAAACTCGACTCTGACAAGGTGTTACGAGCGTTGCGGCCAGTCCGGCACGGGTCAGTCGGCGCATCCCGGCCGGGCGATGATGCCACCTCACCAGCGGGGCGTTAGGCTGGCTCCTCGTGAGCGAAACGGTGGTGGTCATCGGCAACTTCGACGGTGTGCACCCCGGCCATGTCGAAGTGCTGCGTGAGGCGCAGGACCGACGCCCCGACCTGCCGCTCGTTGTGGTCACCTTCTGGCCGCATCCGGTGCGGGTGCTGCGTCCCCAGCAGGCTCCGATGCTGCTCACCGGGCTGGACGACCGGATCGCGCTGCTGCGGGCCGCCGGTGCCGACCGGGTCGAGGTGGTGAACTTCACCCGCGAGTTCGCACAGCTCAGCCCCGAGCAGTTCGTCACCGACGTGCTGCTGCCGCTCCACCCGGCGCTGGTCGTGGTGGGGGAGAACTTCCGGTTCGGGCACCGCGCCTCCGGCACCGTCCACACCCTGCGCGAACTCGGCCGCGGACGTTTTGAGGTCGACGCACTGCGGCTGGTCCGGTTCGGCGACGAGGAGACCTGCTCGACCATCATCCGGGACGCCCTCGCCGTCGGCGACGTGGCGCACGCGGCCGAACACCTCGGACGTCCCTTCCGGTTCGCCGGCATCGTCGCGCACGGCGATCACCGCGGCCGCGAGCTCGGCTTCCCGACCGCGAATCTGCCGGTTCCCCGGGACCTCGCCTGCCCCGCCGACGGGGTCTACGCCGGGTGGGTCACCCGGCTGGACGGCCGGGACGGACACGGAGCAGCTTTGCCGGGCGACGACGAGCCGGCACGCTGGCCGGCCGCCATCTCGGTGGGCACCAACCCGACCTTCGACGGCGTCCAGCGCCGAGTGGAGTCGTACGTGCTGGGCCGAACCGATCTCGAGTTGTACGGGGCCCCGATCGCCGTCGAGTTCATCGCTCGGCTGCGCGGACAGGTCCGCTTCGAGGGAATAGCCGCGCTGGTCGACCAGATGAGCGAGGACGTCCGCCGCAGCTACCAGATCCTGGACGCCTGACCGCCGCGGCAGGGCTTCGAGCAGCGGGCTGACCCGCTGCCGCCGAGCTCCCGGTAGGGCATGATCGGCACCACTCTTGCGTCCCGCCGTCGCGGCGCGCACAGTTGGTTCATGACCGGGTTGGTCGCACTCGCGGTGGTCGGGGCGCTGGTGGGAATCGTGGTCGGCCTGATGCGCCGGCCCAAGTCGTCCCGCTGGCTGCCCGATCGGGTACTGCCGATCCCCGACCTCGGACTGGCCGAATCAGATCTCGCCGAGCTGTCCGCCGTGGGTCACCGGGTCGAGCAGGAGTTCGGCGTGGCGCCGGTCCAGGTGTTGCTGCACCGGGTCGGCAATGTGGTGCGGCGCAGCGTGCCGCTCAGCGCCATCCGCCCCGGGCCGGCCCGAGGGCTGGCCCGGATGTGCTTCGCCGACGGGACGACGTTGCAGGTGCGCGGACGCCAGGTCGGCGACCTCGGCCAGCTCGCGGTCACCGCCATCACCCACAAGGTGCGGGTCTGCGACTACCACGCCGAGGACAGCCGAGTGGTGCTCGACCTCGAATGGGGACGCGGTCGCGCCAGCGTCCTCGCGGTCGGGATCGACCAGGCCGACTGAACCAACCCGCGCGAGCACAGTAGGAACAGGCGCCTCGATCGTGGGCGGCGGAACCCACCTCGCACCCGTTTCGCGTCATTGCACAGGTGTTAACCGGTGCGATGACCGCAAAGCGGTGCGGAGTCGTGAATGCGGCGTCGCGGGCGTGGGCAGCGATGCTCAGCGCATCAGTCGTAGCGACTTGCGGTAGACGGCGTCCATCTCCTCGCGGGAGTGGGTATTGCCCAGGCCGTCCACGTACTCGTAGGTGGTCAGCCGGTGGTCGCCGGTCGGGGTGTAGTCGAGGGAGATGTACATCGGGATCGCGGCGGCGTTCTGCGGGTCGACCCGCAGGAAGATCTCGTCGAAGCCCAACTCGATGGCCTGCTGCTCGAGGAATTCGGTGAGCGCGCGCGCCGCACCCTGGCGACGGGATTCGGGGTACACCCACAGGCTTTTGAGTTCTGGCTGCAGCGGGTCCGGCCGGCAGTCCAGCACGCTGGTGCCGAGTTCGGCCTCGCCCCGGACCGCGATGGCGAAGTAATAGTCCCCCTCGAGTTGCCGCTCGTAGTGCCCCTGCGCGTAGTGCGCGTTGGGATGCGGCTCTCGTCGTCCCAACGCGGCGAGGTCATCGGCCGTGCACAGCCGCACCACGATGGGCTCTGTCATAGATACCTCCGCAGATCGGGATGGGGTCGAGTCGGCCTGATCTGGCTCGCGTCCACCGGATGACTCATCTTGCCAGACCGGTGCAAGCCTACGCCGGTGGGTGAAGGCTGCTGGCGCCGCGCCGTCGGGATCGCCCGATCATCGTGGCCCGGCATTGAGCGGCTCACTCCAGCTCCTTGAGTTGGCCGATCACGTCGCCGACCGCCTGCTGGGCGCTGCCGTACAGCATCGAGGTGTGGTCGGCATAGAACAGGGCGTTCTCGATGCCCGAATAGCCGGCACCGCGCCCACGCTTGATCACGATGCAGTTGTGGGCCTTGTCGGCGTCCAGGATCGGCATGCCGTAGATCGGGGACGTCTCGTCGGTGCGGGCCACCGGGTTCACCACGTCGTTGGCACCGATCACCAAAGCCACGTCGGTCTGCGGGAATTCGGCGTTGATCTCGTCCAGGTCGAAGATCTTTTCGTACGGGACGCCGGCCTCGGCGAGCAGCACGTTCATGTGCCCGGGCATCCGGCCGGCCACCGGGTGGATCGCGAACGACACGTCCACCCCGGCGTCGGTGAGCAGCTTGGCCATCTCCCAGACCTTGTGCTGGGCGCCGGCCACCGCCATGCCGTAGCCGGGGACGATGATCACCTTCTCGGCGTAGCGCATCAGCGCGGCGGCATCGGTGGCGGTGAGCTCCTTGAGCCGGCCTTCGATCGCTCCGCCGGCCTGCGCCTCGCCGCTGATCGGGGTGAACAGCACGCCCAGGATCGGCCGGTTCATCGCCTTGGCCATCAGTTGGGTGAGCAGGGTACCGGACGCGCCCACCACGATGCCGGCGATGATCAGCGCCGGGTTGCCGAGCACGTAGCCCTCGAAGCCGACGGCCAGGCCGGTGAACGCGTTCAGCAGCGAGATCACCACCGGCATGTCGGCGCCGCCGATCGGCATCGTGACCACCGCACCGAGCGCCAGCGCGAGCAGGAAGAACAGCACCAGCAGGAAGGGGTTGGCCGTGCCGGTGCCCATCGAGGCGAGCACGATCCAAACCCCGAGCGCGACCGTCAGCAGGCCAAGAGCGATGTTGACCAGGTTCTGCAGGGGCAGCCGGATGGCCTTGTTCATGATGCCCTGCAGCTTCAGGAAGGCGATCACCGAGCCGCTGAAGGCGACCGAGCCGATCAGCGAACCGAGCACCGCCAGGGTGCCCACCACCGGTCCGTGCACCTCGGCGCGGGCGAACTCGACCGCCGCGATCAGGGCCGCGGCGCCGCCGCCCATGCCGTTGTAGATGGCCACCATCTGCGGCATGTCGGTCATCTTGACCACGCGTCCGGCCCACCAGGCGACCCCGCCGCCCAGCACGATCGCAACCGCGATCAGCGCCAGGTTGCGCATCCCGGGCACGAAGAAGGTGGCCGCGGTGGCCAGCACCATGCCGACCCCGGCCCAGGCAATGCCGCGCCGGGCCTTCACCGGCGATGCCATCGCCTTCAGGCCGACGATGAACAGCACCGAGACCAACAGGTAGATCCCGTTGACGATCCATTCCATGCTGATCAGGCCCCCTGACCCGGACCGGGCAGCTTCTTCTTGGGCGCGAACATGGCCAGCATCCGTTCGGTGACCACATAGCCGCCGGCGGCGTTCGCGGCGCCCAGCAACACGGCCAGGAAGCCCAACACGATCTGCAGCGGCGTCTCGGCGTGGCCGAGCGCGTACATGGCGCCGACCAGCACGACGCCGTGGACGAAGTTCGACCCCGACATCAGCGGGGTGTGCAGGATCACCGGCACCCGCGAGATCACCTCGTAGCCGGTGAACGCGGCCAGCATGAAGATGTAGAGGTAGAGCAGGTCGGTCATGCGGGGACCTCTCCTTGATCGAAGCCGAATGCCTGCCGCACCAGCGGATTGACCACCTTGCCGTCCAGGGTGAGGGCGGTGCCGGCGATCACCTCGTCGGCGGTGTCGATGGCGAGCGTGCCGTCGGCGACCATCGGGGCGGTGAAGTTGAACAGGTTCTTGGCGAACATCTCCGAGGCGTGCACCGGCATCCGGCTGGGCAGGTTGACCGGGCCGACGACATGCGCCGAGCCGACCCGCACTTCGGAGCCGGCAACCGTGCCAGCCACGTTGCCACCTTGCTCGGCAGCCATGTCGACCACCACGGCACCGGGACGCATCGCCGCGACCATCATCTCGCTGACGATCCGTGGGGCCTGTCTGCCCGGAACGGCCGCGGTGGTGATCAGGACGTCGCACTGGGCGATCGCCTTGCCGAGCTTGGCCTCCTGAGCGCCCTTCTCGGCCTCGGTCAGCTCGCGGGCGTAACCGCCGGAACCGACCGCGCTCACCCCGGTGTCGACGAATTTGGCGCCCAGCGATTCGATCTGTTCCTTGGTCTCGGGCCGGACGTCGTAGCCCTCGACGATCGCACCCAGCCGTTTGGCGGTGGCGATCGCCTGTAGGCCGGCCACGCCGGCGCCGATCACCAGCACCCGGGCCGGCCGGACGGTGCCGGCGGCGTAGGTCAGCATCGGGAAGAACTTGGGGCACCGGGCCGCGGCGATCAGCGCGCACTGGTAGCCGGCCACCGCGCCCTGGGAGGACAACACGTCCATCGACTGGGCGCGCGAGATGCGGGGCAGCAGTTCCATCGCGAACGAGTCGATGCCGCGTTCGGCCAGCGTGCGGACGCGGCCCGGGTCGGCGAACGGCGCCAGCGTCCCGATCAGGATGGCGCCCGGCCGCAGTCCGGCGAGCGTCTCCGCGGACGGCGGCCCGATCGTCCAGACCGCATCGGCCGCGGTCACTACCTCGGCGGTGCTGCTCGCCCAGGTGACCTCGCCGAGTGAGTACTCGGTGATGTGGGCCCGATCGGTGGCTCCGCTCTGGATCACCAGGGTCGCCCCCATCGCTCGCAGTTTGGTCGCCACATCGGGCACGATCGGAGTGCGCCGCTCAGCCGGATCGGCGCTGGCCGGAATACCGAGAACGAAGCCCATGGCTGCAGCTCTCCCTGCTGTCGACGTTGTCAGACGGTGATGATTTCCATCCAACCCCGGTGCGGTGGCGTTGTCACATCAGGCGTGGAGCGGAGTGTCGTGCACTACGATTCTCCGGTGGATCATCGCGTGGCGGACCTGAACCTGGCCGACTTCGGACGCAAGGAGATCGCGCTCGCCGAGCACGAGATGCCGGGGCTGATGGCGATGCGGGAACGCTACGGGGATTCGAAACCCCTTGCCGGAGCCCGGATCGCCGGTTCGCTGCACATGACCGTGCAGACCGCGGTGCTGATCGAGACCCTGGTCGCGCTGGGCGCTGAGGTGCGCTGGGCGTCCTGCAACATCTTCTCCACCCAGGACCAGGCCGCGGCCGCGGTGGTGGTCGGCCCGAACGGCGCGGTCGAGGATCCGCAGGGGGTGCCGGTGTTCGCCTGGAAGGGTGAGACGCTGGCCGAATACTGGGCGTGCACCGAACAGATCATGGACTGGGGCGACCGGCGTCCGAACATGATCCTGGACGACGGCGGCGACGCCACCCTCCTGGTGCACAAGGGCGTCGAGTTCGCCAAGGCAGGAGCGGTGCCGGAGCCGGGTGCCGGGGATTCTGCGGAGTACGCGGTGGTGCTGCAGCAACTGCGCTCCTCGACGCTGGACTGGGTGGCGATCTCGAACGAGCTGCGCGGCGTCACCGAAGAGACCACCACCGGCGTCCACCGGCTGTACGAGATGGCCAGGCAGGGCTCGCTGCTGTTCCCGGCGATCAACGTCAACGACTCGGTCACCAAGAGCAAATTCGACAACAAGTACGGCATCCGGCATTCGCTGATCGACGGCATCAACCGTGGCACCGATGTGCTGATCGGCGGCAAGACCGCGGTGGTCTGTGGCTACGGCGATGTTGGCAAGGGTGCCGCCGAGGCGCTGGCCGGACAGGGCGCCCGGGTGATCGTCACCGAGATCGACCCGATCTGCGCGCTGCAGGCGTCGATGGACGGCTACCAGGTGGCTCGGCTCGACGACGTGCTCGACGTCGCCGACATCGTGATCACCTGCACCGGCAATCGCGACGTCGTGACGGCCGATCAGATGGCGAAGATGAAGCATCTGGCGATCGTCGGCAACATCGGCCACTTCGACAACGAGATCGACATGGCCGGGCTGGAGACCTACCCGGGCATCGAGCGGACGGTGATCAAGCCGCAGGTGGACCGCTGGACGTTCCCCGACGGGCATTCGATCCTGGTGCTCTCCGAGGGCCGGCTGCTCAACCTGGGCAACGCGACCGGGCACCCGTCGTTCGTGATGAGCAACTCGTTCACGAACCAGGTGCTGGCCCAGATCGAGCTGTTCACCAAGACCGCCGATTACCCGACCGGCGTCTACACGCTGCCCAAGGAACTGGACGAGGAGGTCGCCCGGCTGCACCTGGCGGCGTTGGGCGTCCGGCTCACCGAGTTGACGCCCGCCCAGGCCGAGTATCTCGGCGTCCCCGAGCAGGGTCCGTTCAAGCCGGACGCCTACCGCTACTGACCTCACGGCGTCCCCCGGTCGAGACCGAGGGACCGAGGGGACGGTTCTCTTGGTCACCGGGGACGGTTCCTTTGGTCACCGGGGACGGTTCTCTTGGTCACCGGGGACGGTTCTCTTGGTCACCGCCGCGACTCCGTTGGTCGAGCTTGTCGAGACCCTGTTCTGTGGTCGGGTCGTGATGGTTGGGTTCTGTTCCGCGGAGTGGGCTGCACCCCGTCCCGCCCGTGCGCAGCTCGCCACCTCTGCTCTCGTCCTTCAGCCCTTGGGCGAGGCTCGCGCGCTTACGCCCGACCTATACGGAGGTCGCTCTGCGACCGGAGTTGAGGAGCAAAGCGACGATACCCGGACGGGGTGCAGCCCACTCCGCTTTCCGGTTGCGTCTCTGCCGGACCCACCACCCGGTGGTCGACCTTGTGCCGAGCGCGACCGGTCGAGACCCTGCCGTTGGGACGCGGGGACGGTTCTTTTCGTCCCACTCTGAGCTCGCGCTGGTGGCCGAACTCACGTGCGCGTCCGCCATCCCGGCGGATGCCGGGATCTCAGCGACGGACGGTGGTGCGGACAGCGATCTCGACATCGGTGACTGCTGGCGGGAAAATGTCTCGGTTTCGTCCTATGACCCGAAATCCGGAAGGTTTCCCGAAATCGGTGAGCGATCTCGACATCGACACACCCCGAATCTTTGCACCGAACTGCCAATCGATCACTCGACAGTCCGTTTGTCGAGCTTGTCGAGACTCATGGTCAGCGGCACTCTCGATTCGATCCAGGCGACATGAAGGTGTGTTGTCACAGTGTTGTCAGAAACCGCCCTGGTGTTGTCAGTTTCAGAATCGTCGCCCGATGCCGACCTCACTGACAAAAAGTGTCAGACCCGGCCTCTATCGTGGTCTTCATGAATCGCATCACTAGTATGGCTACGGGATTTGTCCTAGCCGGCTGGTGGTCGGGTTTTGTCAGTGGTGGCGTTTAGGGTCATCGGTATGAGCATCGCGGTGGAGCCGGGGACGGCGGTGGCGGATTTCGCCACTGTCGTGGCTGGCCTGCTCGATGAGCTCGACTACGACAAGGTGCCACTACTGGCCGATCGGGAACAACTCGACCTGGTGGCTGAGTTGTTGCAAGTGCAGTCGCGGCTGTCGGGCGTGGTGCACACCGTCCTCGGCCAGGTTGATCGTTCCGAAGCGGCGATGACGGCTCACGGTGTCCCGACCGTCAGCTGGTTGGCGTCAGAGTTGTGCTACACCCGGGGTCAGTCCGCTGCGATGCTGCACCACGCCAACGACCTGTCCCGGTTCTCCCAAATCGGCGACGCACTGCGCGACGGTGTCGCCAACGACCGGCAAGCACAAGCCATCACCCAAGTGCTGAAGAAGCTACCGACCGAGCTGGGTGTGGAAGCCGAAGCGAAGGCTCAGGCGACCATGGTCGGGTTCTGCGAGGAGTTCAACAGCCACGAACTTGCTGGTCTCTCCCGGCACCTGTTGGAGGTTGTCGCACCCGAGGTCGCCGAGGAAGCCGAAGCGAAACGACAGGAACGTGAACTACGGGACGCGAAGCAGGCCCGGCATTTGAACTTTGCCGACGACGGTCATGGTTCCACCACCATCAAAGG
Organism: Micropruina sp.; assembly: GCF_047602385.1. Lineage (GTDB taxonomy): Bacteria > Actinomycetota > Actinomycetes > Propionibacteriales > Propionibacteriaceae > Micropruina. The sequence goes on along the minus strand of NZ_JASGHL010000003.1, from coordinate 170,355 downwards.
CTCCCTACCGACCGCTGATGCGGCGTTGATCAAGGCACAGATCGAAGCGCTCGCCCAGCAGATGCACCGCACCGCCCTGGAGCTACGGGATTCGGGTGTGGTGCAGCCGTCGTGGCCGCAACGTCGTGCTGATGCTTTGGTGGAGTTGGCCCGCCGGGTCGCGATCCACCGAGAAGCACCACGCCATGGTGGTGGCCGTCCCCATGTAGTGGTGCTGATCGACTACGACGATCTGCTCGGTGACTGTCACGCAGCCGGCCTGGCCGACGGCACCATGCTGACCGCCGGGCAGCTACGCCAGTACGCCTGCGATGCGGGCATCCTGCCGATCATTCTGGGCGGCCCCTCCGGGGTGCTCGATGTGGGCCGCGAACAGCGCCTGGTCACTCCTGATATTCGCCATGCTCTGCATGTGCGGGACAAGGGTTGTGTGTTTCCTGGTTGTGACCGTCCCGCTGCTGATTGCGATGCGCACCACATCGTCCCGTGGGCCCAAGGTGGCGAGACGTCATTGTCGAATCTGTGTTTGTTGTGTAAACATCATCACAACCTGCTCGAACCTGACATGAAACGGGCGCCGGAGTTGCAGTGGCAGATCAGAATCTCGGCCGATGGGATTGCGGAGGTGATTCCGCCGCGTTTCGTGGACAAGTGTCGACGACCACGTTGTCATCAACGATTCCGACCACCCGAATAGCCGGGGAGAATTGCGGGTGCACGGGTTGGACCTCAGCCAGAAATGTGCGCCTGCATGGGATGGGTCTCGATAAGCTCGACCGACGGTGGCGGGGCAGGGTTTCGACAAGCTCAAGCTCAGTGCTTACGTCATCCCGGCGGACGCCGGGATCTCCGCAATCGGAGAGTCGCTCTGCGGAGATCCCGGATCAAGTCCGGGATGACGAGGACGAAACAGGTCTCGATAGCTCGACCGACGTCGACAGGAGGGTGTCCGCAACGTCGGGAACGGGTGAGTCCGAGCGCCGACGGAGGGGTGCACGACGCGCAGCGCGTCCCGCTTCAGCGGGGGAGTTGAGTTGACGAACTCAATCGGGCGCCGATGGCCTGGTCCAGGAAGGCGGCTCCGGCTACCGCAACGAGGTAGACGACGATGTCGCGGGCGTCGAAGCCGGTGCCGAGCGCCAGGGCGATGGGCGGAAAGGTTGCGGCCCACGCAACGGGGAGGCCGGTGAGCTGGAACAACTCGATCGCCACGCAGAGCGAGCCGGCGACGACGGCGGCCACTGCGGGACGAGCCCGTGGCGCCAGGACGACGACGATCAGGTAGATGAGGATGGCGTACAGACCATCGCCGGCGACGTCGGACGCGGCGCCACGGCGAAGTGCGAAGCGCACTGCCAAGCCGGCCGCGACGGTGGCCACGGTGAGTCCGGCCGCGATCAGCCTGCGGCGTCCGACCGTCGTCATCGGGTATTGCCGGGAGCATCCGGTTGACTCGGGAGCACCTCGACAGGCTAGTCGGACGCTCCGGTGAAAGGGGTGCGCGATGGCGGGCTCCTTTGTGCGAGACCGGGTGGAGCGAGCCCCGGGATCGCGCGCCGGCACGAGTCGGGGCCGAGGCACCGTGACGTGGCGGGCCCGACCCGGACTGACAGGGAAGCCGGGAGGCCGCGACTCATAGCGGGCCGAGAACCTGCCCGGGATCAGTGTCGAGCTCAAGCGCCAGCGCTACGCCCAGGCTGCGTTCCTCGTCGCGGACGTGGCTTTCCATGATGGCTTCGACGCCATCGAGGTGCCGGTCCAACTCATCGACCGGCGCCGTCCGGTCGACCGCCGCCTGCAAAGCGCCCAGCAGGTACGCGATCGTCGAGTGATCCTGCTGCAGGTTCCGCAGTACATCGCGACGTTCGGGATGGGCCGCGGCGATCGCCGGGAACAGTTCCCGGTCCTCGCCTTCGTGGTGGCCGGTCAGCGCGGTACAGAAGCCGTGGCAGAACAGCAGCAGGTTGGGCTGGGCAGGTTCGGTGGACGCACGGCCGGCCAGCGCGATGCGGTCAACCGCAAGGCTTCGCGCAGTCGTTCATGGGCAGTGCGCATCTCGTGGCTCCAGGCGATCAGCCTGGACTTGTCGCCCTCAGTCACGCGAGGGCGAAGGGGTCGACGTGATCATCGTCGTCTCCTTCACGTTCGACGCCTCCATGCCTGACGCTGTCTGCCGCCAGCATGCGACGCTGGTCTGGGACTACCCGAGCAGGTGCCCGACGGGTTGCATCGGGGCAGAGCTTGTTGAATCCCGTTGTCAGTGCGGTGGACCGTGGTCTCGACGGGCTCGACCGGCGGTGCTCGCGTCTCGAGAGGCTAGCCCGGTGGTGGTGGGGGGTCTCGAGAGGCTAGACCGGTGGTGGTGGGGGTCTGGACGGGCTCGACCGGTGGTGATGGGGGGTCTCGACGGGCTCGACCGGTGGTGATGGGGGGTCTCGACGGGCTGGACGTCGGTGGGCGCCAGGTTCGATAGCTCGACCGGCCACTGGGTAGCGCGGACTACTCCTCACTCAGTGCGCCGCGCCGCAGCCGGCTGCGCAACAGTCGTCGTTCGGCATCGTTCTGGGTGAGCCGCAGCGCAGTCAGGTCGGCGTCCTCGGCCTCGTCCGGACGACCCAGCCGGCGCAGCAGTTCGGCCCGCGCGGCGTGGTAGGGGTGGTACTTCGCCAGCGGCTCGGCCAAGGCGTCCAGCTCGGCCAGCGCCGCCGCCGTCCGGGACGGCAGGAACTCGGCCAGCGCCACCGCACGGTTCAGCCGGACGACCGGGCTCGGGTCGAGCCGGCGCAGCAGGTCGTACAGCCCGACGATCTGCGCCCAGTCGGTTTCGGCCCAGGTGGTCGCCTCGCCGTGCACAGCCGCGATCGCAGCCTGCAGCTGCAAGGGCCCCGGACGTCGCGCCGCGGCCGCCCGGTAGAGATGCTGCCGGCCGTGCTCCAGCAGGTCGGCGTCCCAGCGTCGGCGATCCTGGTCGCGCAGCGGCACCAGATCGCCGGCGTCGGTGAACCGGGCTGCGGCCCGGGCGTGCTGGGTGGCGAGCAGTGCCGCCAGCCCCCAGTTCTCCGGGTCGTCGGGAAAGGCGTGCGCGACCAGCTCGGCGAGCCAGAGGGCGTCCGCGCCGAGCACCCGGTCCTGGGTGCCGGTGGTGGAGACGAACGCCTCGTTGTAACAGGCGTAGATGACGGTCCGGACATCCGACAGTCGCGCCGGCAGGGCGGCGGCGTCCGGAACGTCCAGCGCGATGCCGGCGGCGACGATCTTGCGTTTGGCCCGCACGATCCGCTGCGCCAGGGTGGCCTCGTTGACCAGGAAGGCCCGGGCCACTTCAGCGGTCGTGAGGCCGGTCACGGCGCGCAGGGTGAGCGCGATCCGGACCTCGATGGCCAGCGCCGGGTGACAGCAGGCGAAGAGCAGGCCGAGGCGGTCGTCGGTACGCGACCCCAACGAATCCTCGTCCTCATTCCCCGTCGCCGCAGGCGACCAGCCGTCGGGCAGCGCGCTGGTCCGGCCCCGGCGGCGAACCGCGTCCAGCGCGTTGCGCCGGGCGGCCAGCGCAAGCCAGCCGGCCGGGTTGGGTGGGACGCCGTCCCGGCGCCAGGCGACGAGCGCCTCCACGACGGCCGCGGCCACCGCGTCCTCGGCGAGGGCGAAGTCGCCGAAGACGCGGCTCAGCCGCATCACCAGCCGACCGGACTGCTCGCGCAGCAGGTCGGCCAGTGCGGTGTCCGCGGCCGGTGGCGTCACTCGAACTGCGAGTAGTCGACGACCATCGGCCTGACTTCGATGCTCACCCCGGGCAGGTCGAGCGCCGGCCAGGTCTTCGCGAGCGCGATGGCGGCGTCCAGATCGGCGACGTCGATCACGCTGAACCCGCCGATCACTTCCTTGGCCTCGCTGAACGGTCCGTCGACCACCACGCCGCCGGAGCGGACGGTGGTGGCGGTGTCGGGTCCGAGCAGCTCGGCTCCGCTGTCGGTGATGACGGCGGCGTTGGTGCCGAACCACTGGTAGATCCGGCCGTAGACCTCCTGCGCTACCTCGGGGTCGATGTCGGTCTGGGCAGATGGATCGGTGGCGTACATCAGCACGTACTTCATGGTTCCTCCTCGGATCGGTAACAGCGTGCACCCCGATAACGCACGAGGGGAACCGGAATCGACAGCGGTCGAGAAGATTGCGGGTGCCCGCGTCCGGTATTTCGCTGCGCGGACCCGTCGCGAGGGGTGACGTGGCAGATTGATCGGACGTCCGCCCGATCCGACGAACCAGGAGAGCCGATGCTTCGCCGAACGATCGAACCGCCGGACGAGGCTGCGATCGCCGCTGCCCGCGAGTTGAGCGCGGGGCAGGCAAAGCCACCGGGTTCGCTCGGCGTCCTGGAGGATCTCGCCGCCTGGGTCGCCGGCTGCCAGCGACGGTGCCCGCCGCGACAACTCGAGGACGTCCGGGTGGTGGTGTTCGCCGGCGATCACGGCGTGGCGGCGAGCGGGGTGTCGGCCTACCCGGCGGAGATCACGCCGGCGATGGTGCGTGGGATCGCCGCGGGTGTCGCCGGGGTATCGGCGCTGGCGGCCGCGAACGGCGTCCGGGTGGACATCGTGGACATCGCCGTCGCCGCGGACCTCACCGATCTCGACCCGGCGGTCGGCCGGTTCAAGGTCTGCAGCGGCTCCGGCTCGATCGAGATCCAGGACGCGCTCACCGGCGATCAACTGGACGCCGCGCTGGCCGCGGGGGAGCGGATCGCGACGGAGGCGGCCACCGATGGTGCCCAGCTGCTGATCGCGGGCGATCTCGGCATCGGCAACACGACGGTCGCGGCCGCCCTGATCGCCTCCACCTTCGGCCTCCCCCCGGCGGCGGTGGCCGGCCGCGGCACGGGCGTCGACGACGTCGTCCTGGCCCGCAAGGTGGCGGTGATCCAGCGGGCGCTGGTCCGGGCCGGTCGTCGCGCCAGCGATCCGCGGCAGCGGCTCCGGGCGCTCGGCTCGGCCGACATGGCGGCCGGGGTCGGGTTCCTGCTGGGCGCCGCGGCGGCCGGCGTCCCGGTGCTGCTGGACGGCCTGATCGCGGTCGCCGAGGCGTCCGTGGCGGCGTCCATGCATCCCGAGGTGCGGCCCTGGCTGTGGGCCGGCCACCGCTCCAGCGAACCCGGGCAGTCGCTGGCGCTGACCAGGCTCGGGCTGGAGCCGCTGCTCGACCTGCGGATGCGCCTCGGCGAGGGCACCGGCGCGGTCGTCGCGGTGCCGATCGTCCGCGCGGCGGTCGCGGCCTTGCGCGACATCGCGCAGCTGTCAGACCTGGCCTGACGGCCGAGCGGTTCGGACGCCGACTGGGCCGATTCGCCCTGGTTGAGTGGCTGCGGTAAAGTTTGATGTTGGCGTCAGGACGCCCGCGGACTCCGAAGAGCCGCCCACCGATCTCCCCAGGAAATCGTGCCGAACGGCAGGGCAGCGCCGCGCAACGGGAAACCGAGAGGAGAGCAGCACCCTTCATGGACGCTGATCTGAAGAAGAAGACCATCGAAGAGTACGCGACCAAGCCGGGCGACACCGGCTCGCCGGATGTGCAGATCGCGCTGCTCACCCGCCGGATCGCCCACCTGACCGAGCACCTCAAGGTGCACAAGGGCGACCACCACAGCCGCCGTGGCCTGATGCTGCTGGTCGGCCAGCGCCGCCGGCTGCTGAACTACGTCGCCAAGCAGGACGTCGAGCACTACCGTGCGCTGATCGCGCGGCTCGGCCTGCGTCGCTGACTTGATGAGGGGAGTGGCTCCGGCTGCTCCCCTCAACCCATTCCCGGGTTTCGACAGGGTTTCGACAAGCTCAACCAACGAAGAGTTTCGACAAGCTCAACCAAGATCTCGACCGCCGGGAAACAACTGAATATCCACACCACCGTCCACCGCGCGAACGCATGTGAATCCTCGGTCCTCGGTAGTGGCTCTCGGGTCGTCAACGCCCCGCGGGCCTCGATCGAAGACCGGGTTCAAGTCGCCGCCTCAGTAGCTAGCTGAAGGGTGGCCGTGTCGCCGCCGCGGTGGTCAAACCCGAAAGGAGGTCCCGTGGAGGGACCCGATCTGCAGTACACCGAGGCCATCATCGACAACGGCGCGCACGGCAAGCACGTCGTCCGTTTCGAGTCCGGCCTGCTCGCTCGCCAGGCCAATGGCAGCGCGAGCGTCTACCTGGACGGCGACACCATGCTGCTGTCCGCCACCACCGCGTCCAACAATCCGCGTGAGGGCATCGACTTCTTCCCGCTCACCGTCGACGTCGAAGAGCGGATGTACGCCGCCGGCCGCATCCCCGGCTCGTTCTTCCGTCGCGAGGGGCGTCCCGGCGAGGCCGCCATCCTGGCCTGCCGGCTGACCGACCGGCCGTTGCGTCCCTGCTTCGTCAAGGGCCTGCGCAACGAAGTCCAGGTCGTCATCACGGTGATGGCGCTGAACCCCGACGTGCTCTACGACGTGCTGGCGATCAACGCCGGCTCGGCGTCCACCACGCTGGCCGGCCTGCCGTTCACCGGCCCGGTCGGCGGCGTCCGGGTGGCCCTGATCGGTGACACCTGGGTGGGCTTCCCGACCAACAGCCAGCTCGAGGACGCCACCTTCGACATGGTGGTGGCCGGCCGGGTGCTCGCCGACGGCGACGTCGCGATCATGATGGTCGAGGCCGAGTCCACCGAGCAGACCTGGGATCTGGTCCGCTCCGGCCGCACCGCGCCGACCGAAGAGATCGTCGCCGCCGGCCTCGAAGCCGCCAAGCCGTTCATCAAGGCGCTGTGCGACGCGCAGGTCGAGTTGGCCGCGAAGTTCCCCAAGAGCGTGGGCAACTACCCGGTCTTCCTGGACTACCAGCCCGATGTCTACCAGGCCGTCTCCGCCGCCGCGTCCGAGCGGCTGCAGCAGGTGATGACCATCGTCGGCAAGCATGAGCGCGAGACCTCCACCGAGGCGCTGCTGGCCGACCTGCACGGCGAACTCGGCGGCACCTTCGAGGGCCGCGAGAAGGAGATCACCGGTGCCTACCGGGCGCTCACCAAGAAGGTGGTCCGCACCAAGACCCTGACCGACGGCATCCGGATCGACGGCCGCGGGCCGCGCGACATCCGGACGCTGTCCGCCGAGGTCGGCGTCATCCCGCGGGTGCACGGCTCGGCGCTGTTCATGCGCGGCGAGACCCAGATCCTGGGTGTGAGCACGCTGAACATGCTCGACATGGAGCAGAAGATCGACTCGCTGGCGCCGGAGACCACCAAGCGCTACATGCACAACTACAACTTCCCGCCCTACTCCACCGGTGAGACCGGCCGGGTGGGTTCGCCGAAGCGGCGCGAGATCGGCCACGGTGCGCTCGCCGAGCGTGCCCTGGTGCCGGTGCTGCCGAAGCGCGAGGAGTTCCCCTACGCGATCCGTCAGGTGTCCGAGGCGCTCGGCTCCAACGGTTCGACCTCGATGGGCTCGGTGTGCGCGTCCACGCTGGCGCTGCTGAACGCCGGCGTGCCGCTGAAGGCGCCGGTCGCGGGCATCGCGATGGGCCTGATGAGCGACGAGATCGACGGCCAGATGCGCTACCTCGCGCTGACCGACATTCTCGGCGCCGAGGACGCGCTGGGCGACATGGACTTCAAGGTCGCCGGCACCCGTGACTTCGTCACCGCCCTGCAGCTGGACACCAAGCTCGACGGCATCCCGTCCGACGTGCTCGCCGGTGCCCTGCAGCAGGCCCGCGACGCCCGGCACACCCTGCTGGACGTGATGGGCGAGGCCATCGACACCCCGGACGAGATGTCGCCGTTCGCGCCGCGGATCATCACCATCAAAATCCCGGTCGACAAGATCGGTGAGGTGATCGGCCCCAAGGGCAAGATGATCAACCAGATCCAGGACGACACCGGCGCCAACATCTCGATCGAGGACGACGGCACCATCTACATCGGTGCCGACAACGGCGAGGCCGCCGACGCCGCCCGGTCGATGATCAACGCCATCGCCAACCCGACCATGCCCGAGCGCGGCGAGCGTTACCTGGGCACGGTGGTGAAGGTGATGAACTTCGGCGCCTTCGTGTCGCTGCTGCCCGGCAAGGACGGCCTGCTGCACGTCACCAAGCTGCGCGCGCTGAACAACGGCCAGCGAGTGGAGAACGTCGAGGACGTGGTCAGCGTGGGTCAGAAGATCCAGGTCGAGATCTCCGACATCGACGACCGCGGCAAGCTGTCGCTGGTCCCGGTGATCGAAGAGAAGGTCGACGCCTGATCGTCGTCATCACCAGCGGCGCCGCACTCCCTCGGGGTGCGGCGCCGCTGGCGTTGTGGACGGGTGAGGCCGCCGCTGAGCGCGTCCCGGACGTGTCCGGTGACGGCACGGCAAGGTCACGATCTCGGGATCGTCACACGATTCCCGCTTCGGCGCACGATTTCGCGTCCAAGCCCGAAATCATCGACCTGGCTGGGCACCCTGGGACGATCCCGAGATCGTGACGGCTGGCTGTCCACCGGGGCCGGACGCTCGGCAGGGTCAGCTCGATCAGCAGCCGGTCCGTGGGGTCCGTCCCCACGGACCACCAGCACCTCGCGAAGCAAGTTCTGATCAGTGCGGGTTTGCTGGTTGAGCCTGTCGAAACCTGTTGCCAGCGGCTGACCGCGGCTTCGCGCGCGGATGGTGGGATGGGCGATTCCGGCGAATCTCCGCGTCAGAGGGGTCTCGACAAGCTCGACCAACGATCATCAGCGCTTTCCGAAGGAAACGCCGATGCGTGCTGAGTTTCGCTGGTTGAGTATCGAAACCCGTTGCCAGAGGGGTCTCGACAAGCTCGACCAACGATGATCAGCACGTCTCTAAATACCGAGCGCGGCGCCGACGAGCCTCAGGTCGGGCATCGTGCCGATCCCGGAACCGGGGGGCGACGGGGTGCCGTTGCCGGCGTCCGCGAAGATCCGGCGCAACTCCCCGGACGTCAGCGGCGGTCGCCCGGCGGACTTGAGCATGGTCTGGACGAGGACCGCGACACCGGCGATGATCGCGCTCGCCGAACTCGTCCCATTGAAGTTCTGGTAGGCGCTGGTGGCCGGCTTGCAGTTTCCCCAGGGACGGCAGCCGCTGGTGTACACCCGCCGCGCCCAGGAGTAGCAGTCGACGCGGCGTCCATAATTCGACCCGACGGCGGGCTCGTCGGCGCTCACCCAGCGTGCCGGTGTCGACCCGGCCGGCGCCGAGATGTCCACGAAGGCACCGCCGACCAACACCGCGCCCGAGTCCACGTAGCCGGCACCGCCGGGGTCGAGTTGGCAGCGGCCGTTGGCGGTGCCCAGGCCGTCCAGCCCGGTGTTGCCGTTGCCGGCAGGTTCGATCACCACGATCCCGAATCGGGTGAGCAGGCCGATGGCGTCCCGGACGGCCACCTCACGCTCGACCGGGCGCTGAAACCGGGTGCTGATGCCCCCTTCCAATGCGGCGACCTCGATCAGCACGACGTCCCCCGACCGCAGCGCCGGCAACGCGCCCACCAAGACCGATGCCAGCGGACGCGGCGGCGCCCCGCCGTTGAACGGGGACGCCACCAGCACCGCCGCGGCGGTGCAGATGCCGCGGACGCCGCGCGGCGCGACATAGCTGCCGGCGACGATGCCGACCGCCGCAGTGCCGTGGCTGCCACGGAAGCTGCCGACGCCGTGTTGGTTGACGCCGCCCTGCATGGCCAGCTTCAGCGGGACGAGCGCCTCGTGGTCGAACATCCAGCCCGACTCCACGTCGAGCACCTGGACGTCCGCGCCGTACGCCCCGTGCTGCTCCCAGGCCCAGCGCACGTTGCTGCCGATCGGTCCCGGATCGAGATGACTGGCCGGCACCGCCGCCGCGGCTGCCGGCGCCGGCTCGCCGTCCGGTCCGCCGGCGTCGATTACCGGCAGTTCGACATAGGCCAGTTCGACACCCGGCAGGGCGCTGAGCCGGCCCGCGACCTGTTCGGGATCGGCCTCGCTGCCGCTCAGGTCGATCTGCCAGTACTGGGTGAGGCTGGGTTGCCTGGGGTCCTCGGGCGGGTTCTGCTGCTCCAGTTCGCGGAGCTGGCCGGGCGAGATCGAGTCGATCAGCCGGGTCCCGCGCACCCCGTAGGCGGCCAGGGTCTCGGCGAGTTCGCGCAGGCCGGACGCCTCGGCGGCCTCAGCGAGATCGGTGTAGGCGTCGGTGTTGATCTCTCGGCTGAGCCGGACGATCACCCGGAAGGGTCGGCGTCGCTGATAGAGAGTGTCGGTCGGTACGGGATCCTGGGGCACGGTGGGTTCCTCTCGGAGAGTTGCGGTGGCTGGTGAAGAACAGAGTCGATGTGCCGGGCTGGACGACCGCGCAGTCGCGGGGCTGACGGTGGCGAGACCGCCTCGGCCGGGTCGCGGCACCCGCGATCTCGACAAGCCCGACCGGCGCTGGGTCGAGCTCGATCGGCGGTGGATCGAGATCGCTCAGGCCGCCTCGAGCACGACCCGCAACCGGCTCAGAGCGCGCTGCCGAGTCGGCCCGATGCTGCCGATCGCCACGCCCAGCAGAGCGGAGACCTCGTCGTAGGACAGGTCGTGCAACAGGCCGCGGACCACCGCGCGTTGACTCGCGGGCAGTTGCGCGATCGCCGCCTTGAGCTCGCGGTGGCGTTGCGCGTCCAGGCAACGGTCCTCCACCTCGCTGCGGCCGGTCTCGCCTCCCCGGTCGGGCACCTGGTCGACGACCAGCTCGCGGCCCTCCTCGCGCAACAGGTTGTAGGCCGTCCGGCGGGCAGTGGTGGAGAGCCAGCCCGGCAGGCAGGCAGGGTCGCGAATCGCTGTGGCGTGCTGGAACAGGGTGAGCCAGACCCGCTGCTCCAGATCCTGCCGCTGCCAGGGCTTGAGTCCCACCTGCGCGGCGCGAGCCAGGATGCACGGCCGGAAAGCGCGGGTCACGTCGTCCCACACGCCGGGCTCGCCGGCGGCAAGGCGCTGCAGCAGGTCGTCGGGCCACTCGTGGCGCTGCCGGTTCTCGACCGGGCTGAGGGTCTGTGAGGTCATGCTTCATGGTGTGGTCACAGGCTGGCCGGCGGCGGGGAGATGCGCCCGCCATCGGCGGGAAGAACGCCCGGCTGCGCGGGCGGCCCAGCCGGACCGGGTTCACCGCTGGTGCAGCCCCGCGTCGCGGGCCAGCAGCGCAACCCGCACCCGGTCGGCGATGCCCAACTTCGCCAGGATGGCCGCCATCTGGTTGCGGACGGTCTTCTCGGTCACGTTCAGCGCGGCGGCGATCTGGACGCCGGAGAGTCCGGCCGCGAGCAGCCCGACGTGCTGCAGCTCGCGCGGGCTGAGCAGGTCGAACGGTTCCGGAACGTCGCGTCGCACACCGCTGAGGGCACTGCTGGCGACCTGGGGGCCGAGCACCAGTCCGCCGTCGAGGACCGTGCGCAGGGCCGGCAGCAGGGCGTCCGGGGCCGACTCCTTGAGCAGGTACCCGGTGGCGCCGGCAGCCAGGCAGGCCTGCACGGTGGCGTCGTCCTGGGTCATCGTGAGCACCAACACCGCGCAGCCGGGGACGGCGTGGCGCAGCCGGCGGATCAGGCTAACCCCGTCGCCGTCCGGCAGGCCCAGATCGACGACCGCGGCGTCCGGCTTCTCGATGACCGCGAATTTGAGTGCCTCGGCGACCGATCCGGCCTCGATCAGCCGGGACACCCACCACTCGCCGTTGAGCATGGCCGCCAGGCCGCGCCGGACGACGGGATGGTCGTCGACCAGCAGCACCAGTGCCGCCCCCGCGTCCGTTGCCATGGCGCAAGCGTAGGAAAACTACGTATCAATGTCAGCCGTCTGGCCGACCTTGGGTCGAAGGGCCGTACTGTGCGGTCACGAACTACAGAGGAGCCACCATGGCCGACGAAGACCTGAACCCCGTCCCGCAACCCGATCCGGCCCCCGATCCGGTGCCGGCGGCGCCTGTGGGGACTGCCGGCCGTTGCCTGGTGGTCGATGCCACGCCTGCGCTGCAAGCCTGGGTCGACGAGTTCTATGGCTTGCTGCCTGTCATCTCCGGACCCGACTCCGAGCACCCGGTGGAGTTGCCCGAAGGTACGGTGGTGGTCACCGTGGCTGCGGTCTGGCGAGCTGTCGACCGCGCCTTCAGCACCGAGGACGATGTGTGGTCTATCGCCACGATGGGACTCCCGGTGCTGGATGGAATTGAGTGGGACGGCCCTGCCAACACCGGGAATCCGGGGTGGCGGTGGTGGTGCGCGGTGTTCGGCTGCTGATCGGCTAGGCACCCGATCATGGCCGTGCTGGCGGGGCGAGCCCCGACCCTGGCCTGGCTGACCGCCGGCGCTGGCCTAGTGGTGGCGCTCGGTGGTCTGATCGTCGATCAGCTCAGCGGCGGGGAGATTGCCATTCGCGACTGTGTGCTCGCGGTCGCGATGCTCATCGTCGGCGCCCGGATCGCCAGTCACGCGCCCGACAACCGCTATGGATGGCTTCTGCTGCTGGTCGGCGTTCTCGCCGCGGCGTCCGTCGGCCTGTCGCTGGCCACCTCGGGGCCAGCGCTGGTGATCGCCAGTTGGGCCTCATTTCCGAGTTACGCCCTGCTTGCATTGAGCGGCTGCTTCATTCCGGACGGGAAGCTGCCGTCAGCGCGTTGGCGTCCGATGGTGCTGGTGGTGGTGACGGCGCTCGGCTGCGGCCTGGTGGGGTTGGGGGCCCTGATGGCCCGGACTGCTGGCCGGCCGATCACTGAACGCGCGACGCCGGGCTGGGATCAGCTCCTCGCCGGCGTCGGGATCCTCGCCGTACCGGCGGCGGCATTGCTGGCACTGGCCGCCATCGTGGTGCGGATCAAACGGGCGGCCCCGGTCGAGCGCGGTCCGCTGATCTGGGCCGCGGCCTCCACGGCGCTGCTGATCCTGGGAATGGTGCTGGAGGCCGTCAATGTGCCCTACACCGCCATCATGGTGGCCCTGGTGTTCCCGGCGGCGGGCGTGATCGCGATCGCCCGGTACGGGTTGTACGACATCGACACCGTGGTGCATCGATCGCTGCTCTACGGCACCCTCACCCTGGTGGTCGCGGGCGTCTACGCCGCGGTGACGGCGCTGGTGGTCGCGACCCGGTGGGCGGTGGTGCCCGAAGCCTTCGCCGCCGCGGCCGCCGTCGTCGCGGTGCTGCCGTTGCGGACCTGGCTGCAGCGGTTGCTCAACCGCTGGCTGTACGGGGCCAGCGGACGTCCGATGGAGCTGCTCACCGCGCTGGCCCGCGGGATCGGCACTGCGCTCACCCCCGACGACATGCTGACCGAAGTGGTCGAAGGGATCGCCACCGGCCTGCGGGTGCCCTACGTTGCGGTCCTGCTCGAGCCGGGGGAGCGGCCCGAGCGGACGGCGGGAAGCCAGCGACCGTGGCCGGTCACCTCACTGGCGCTGGTTCACCAGGGTGCCCGGATCGGCGACCTGGTGGTGCAGCAGCGCGCCGCCGATGAGCCCTGGAACCGCCGGGAGCGCAGCCTGCTGGACGGGCTGGCGCTACAGGTCGCGGCGCCGGCGGCGACCGTCCGGCTGATCCGCGATCTGGAGCATGCCCGTGAGCGCCTGGTGACCACCCGCGAGGAGGAGCGCCGCCGGCTGCGCAAGGATCTCCACGACGGAGTCGGGCCCGCGCTCAGCGGAGCCCGGATGCAGTTGCGGGCAGCGGTCTCGGCGCTCGGTCCGGTCCCGAACGACTCCGCGATGCGGGCCATCGAGGAGGATCTGAGCCTGGCTTCGACCGAGTTGCGGCGGGCCATCGAGGGGCTGCGTCCGCCGGCCCTGGATCGTGGGCTCGCTGCTGCCCTGGCCGGCGTCGTGGACCGGCATCTGCAGACCGGGCTGGCCATCGAGCTGGCCCTCCCGGACCGGCTGGAGGACGTCCCGGCAGCCGTCGAAGTGGCGCTCTACCGGGTGCTGGACGAGGCCCTGACCAACTGCGTCCGGCACGCCGCCGCCACCCGGGTGACGGTGGAGGTGCGGCGGACGGAGACCGGGCTGGCACTGGCCGTCGCCGACGATGGACGCGGCCACGCCGGACCGCGTCCGGGCGGGGTCGGCAGCGAGTCGATGCGCCAGCGCTGCGAAGAGCTCGGCGGCAGCTTCACCGTCGAGGAGGCCGTCCCGCACGGGACTGTCGTCACCGCCACCTTCGCCGGCCCGGAGCCACGGTCCTGACGGATCCGCGGTGCCGACGCGCCGGCCGGGCAAGCGCCGATCATCGCTGGTCGGGCTCGTCGAGACTCTGGCGACGGGGTTTCGACAAGCCCGATCAGCGGAACCCGCACCCCCAGCGAGGGCCGACAGCTTTCCCCTGGGTGACTCGTGGGCCGGATGCTGGCCGCGACGTCCGCTGTGCGGCCCGGATCATCTAGGCTGGGGCGCACTCGGGGGAGTCCATTTTGGCGACCCGAGGAGACCCCACTCGTGTATCACCAGCGGCCCGATTCGCTCGACGATCCGTCCGTCGAGGCCGATCACCCGACCCCGTCACCCAACGGTGCCGAACGCGGTCCCCGTACCCTGCGCCGGCTGTCGTTCCGGGCCGACGTCCGGCGGGTCGCGACTGCGCCCGGCACTCGTCTTGCCGGCTGGGCTCCCGGCCTGCGGCTGCTCGGCACCGAGACTGCCCGGTCCCGGCAGTGGGCGCACATCGGCGTGCTGGTGTCGATCACCGCGATCGTGGTCTACGGCACCTGGCGGATCATGTTCACCATGCCGCTCGGCGGCTGGAACCTGGTCGCGGCCTGGTTCCTGGTCGCCTTCGAGGTGCTCCCGGTCACCGGCCTGGTGATCCGCGCCGTCAACTTGTGGAATCTGGACTGTTCCGGCCCCGAGCCGGTGACCTCGGTCGCACCCGGGCTGCGCGCGGCGGTGTTCATCCCCACCTACAACGAACCGGTCGAGGTGATCGCTCCGACCATCGCCGCCGCCTGCGCTCTGGAACCCGCCCACCAGACCTGGGTGCTGGACGACGGCGACCGGCCCTGGGTGCGTGAGCTCTGCGAGAGTTACGGCGCCCGCTATGTGCGCCGCGACCAGCACATTCATGCCAAGGCCGGGAACATGAACAACGCGCTCGACCTGCTCGCCGCCGAGGTCGCCGCGGGTGCCGAGCCGATCGACGTGATCGGCGTCCTGGACTGCGACCATGTGCCGCTGCCGCACTTCCTGACCGCCAGCCTGGGCTGGTTCCGGGACCCGGAGATCGCCCTGGTGCAGGCGCCGCAGAACTACTACAACTCCGGCGCCTTCGACGACGACGGCGACACCGGCGAGCAGGGCGTCTTCTTCCATGTCCAGCTGCCGGCCCGCGACCGGGCCGGCGCCGGGACGTCCTGGTGCGGCTCGACGTCGCTGATCCGGGTCAGCGCGCTGACCGAGGTGGGCGGCATCGCCACCGACACGATCGTGGAGGACATGCACACCACGATGTTGCTGGTCCGGGCCGGCTGGAAAACCGCCTACCACCACCAGGTCCTGGCCCTCGGCCTGGCCCCGGCGACCCCCGAGCAGTACCTGCTGCAGCGTCGCCGCTGGGGGATGGGCTGCATGCAGGTGCTGGTCAAGGAGCGGCTGTGGGCGGCCAAGCGCTGGCTGTCCTGGCGCGGCTACTACGAGTACCTCGACGCCACCGTGTGGTGGCTCGAGGGGGTCGCCACCGTGCTCGGTTTCCTGGTCCCGGTGATCGTGCTGCTCAGCGGCGCCCAGGTCTCCACGGCCAACCCGTGGCTGTTCCTGACCTTCTTCACCGCGCTGTTCGTGATCCGGCTGTGGGGGGCCGGACGGCTGTACCGGGGGCACCTGCACTGGGCCACCGCGTTCGCGCTGCGGATCCTGCGGATCCCGGTCGGGCTGGCCTGCCTGTGGTGGCTGCTCACCCGGCGCTCGCTCGACTTCGACGTCACCCCCAAGGCCGGCGCGGAGGAGCGCCGGCGGGGGCACGTCCCGGCGATCCTGTGGTGGCTGCTCGGCCTGATCGTCGCCGTGGTGCTGTACGCCGGCGTCGGCGTCGCCGGGCTGGTGCCCTGGCAGAGTTCGCCGTCCTCCACCGTCACCGCCGGTGCCTGGGTGGTGCTCGCCGGGGTGGTGCTGATGATGGGCATCCGGCGGATCCAGGCGGTCGAGTTCGCCACCTCCCGGCGAAACGCCTACCGGGTGGCGGTGCGGGCACCGATCACGGTCAACGGCGCGGACGGCGAACTCGTCGACCTGTCGCTCGGCGGGGCCGCGGTGTCGGTGCCCACCGGGGCGTTGCCGCCGGCTTCCGAGATCTCCCTGGTGCTGCCCGGCCAGCAGCGGCCGATCCCGCTGGAAGCCGTCCGGGTGCGCAGCGTGGGAAGCGCCGAGATCGCCTCGTTCCGGGTCCGCTTCGGCGACTGGGACGCCTACCGCGGGATCGCGCTGTGGCTGTTCCACACGCCTGCCGGGGTGATCGACGGACTCCCGGACGGGACTCCCGCGGTCGCCCTGCGCCCGGCCGGCCGCCGTCCCGCCGGCGTCCCCACGCTGGTGGCCCAGTACGGGACCGGCCTGGGTGGATCGGCACCCGGGGCAGGACGGACGTGACCGGGCGGAGCGCAGCCCCGCACGCCGCACCGGGATGGAGCACCCGCGGGTGGTGGCTGCTGCTCGCCGTCGGCACGGTCCTCGCACTGGCCAGCCGGTTGTTGCCGGACGGGATGCCACGCTCGCTGGCGTTCCAGCTGTTCGGTGTGCTGTCGGCGGTGGGCATCGTCGTGGGCGTGCGGATGCACCGCCCGGTGCACCCTCTGCCCTGGTACCTGATGGCCCTGGGCCAGCTGGTCTGGGCGGTGGCCGACACGGTGGGCGCGATCGAGAGCGATCTGCTCGGCCACGACACCTTCCCGGCCCCGGCGGACGCGATCTACCTGGCCGGCTACCCGATCGTCGCCTTCGGGCTGGCGCTGCTGAACGGACGCCGGCTGCGCCGGGGGCTGGCCGGCGTGCTGGACAGCGCGATCCTGGTGGCAGCCCTCGGGCTCCTCACCTGGGTGGCCCTGGCCCAGCCCACCCTGGCCGCCTTGGACGTCTCGACGGCCGGGGCGGTGATCAGTCTCGCCTACCCGGTCGGCGACGTGGTGCTGGCCGCCTTCCTGGTCCGGCTGGTGCCGACGCCGTGGGGCCGGACGCCGTCGTTCTGGCTGCTCGCCGCGGCGCTCGGCACCCTGCTGATCGCCGACGTCCTGGCTTCGGCTTTCGAGCAGCTCACCTGGGACTCCAGCGACAGCCTCGAGGTGGTCTGGATGGCCTCGTACCTGCTTTGGGCGGCGTCCGCACTGCACCCCTCGATGGCTCCGCCGACCGAGTCGGTGCCGGACGCCGGACGCTCGTTCAGCCGCGGCGGACTGGCCGCGCTCGCGGTGGCACTGCTGATGCCGGGTGCGCTGCTGGCGGTGAAGGCGCTGACCGGGCAGCCGATCCAGGTCTGGCCGATCGTGCTCGGCGGCGCACTGACCAGCGGGCTGGTGATGGCCAGGATCGGCGTCGCCGTCCGGGCGATGGAGCAGACCCAGGCCGAACGCGAGCGGGCGCTGGTCGCGCTCGCCCATCAGGCGACCCACGACCCGCTCACCGGCCTGCCCAACCGCGCGCAGGCGATCGAGGTGATGCGCGCCGCGCTGAGCCGGGCGCGGCGCTCGGGCGAGATCGTCGGCCTGCTGTTCATCGACCTGGACGGCTTCAAGCAGGTCAACGACATCCTCGGCCACGCCGCCGGCGACGAGGTGCTGGTGGTCGCCGGCACCCGGATGCAGCAGGCGGTCCGCGGCGGGGACGTGGTGGCCCGGCTCGGCGGCGACGAATTCGTGGTGCTGCTGGAACCCGTCGATGACGAGGTGAGCGCGGTCCGGGTGGCCAAACGCCTGATCGCCGCTATTGCCGAGCCGATCCGGCTCAGCACCGGCCGGGAGGCCCGGATCGGCGCCAGCATCGGCGTGACGATCAACAGTGACGCCACCCTCGACCCGGACCGGTTGATGCAGGAGGCCGACCACGCCGTCTTCCGGGCCAAGGCCGGCGGCCGCGGCCGGGTCGAGGTCTACGCCCCGTCGCTGCGGGCCGAGGTGGAACGCCGGGCGGCGGTCGGCAGTGCGATCGCGGGAGCGCTGCGGCACGGCACCGCCACGGTCGAGACCAGCCCGATCATCGACCTGGCGACCGGACGGCCGGCGGGCGAGCAACTCGAGGTCGCCGTGCCCGGCCCGGACGGCGAACTCTGGCTGCGCCACGACATGCTGCCGCTGACCCGGGGGACGGATAAGCTCTGCGACCTGGACAGCTGGATGGTGCACACCGGCGCGCCGGCACGGCCCGGCGACGGCGTGCTGCTGGTCCCGGTCACCGGACGCCAACTCGCCCAGGGCACGCTCGTCACCGACGTCTCGTCGGCGTTGGCCGCCGGGCTGGCGGCCGAGCGGCTGATGCTGCTGGTGCCCGCCGACGAGATCGGCAACGTCCGGGTGTCGGACGGCCTGGCGCAGCTCCGCAGGCTCGGCGTCCGGATCTGCGCCGACAGCTTCGGCGCCGACGACAGCGGCACCGACCGCTGGGCACGGGTGCCGTTCGACTACGTGCGGCTCGACCGGCGGCTGCTGACCATGGCCGGCGGCACCCTGGTGCGGCTGACCGTGGAGACCGCCAACGCCTTCGGCTACCGGGTGATCGCGCCCGAGGCCAGCACCCGGTCGGAGGCCGAGGTCTTCGCCGCCGCCGGTTGCGAACTGGGGCTCGGGTCGCTGTACGCCGAACTCGCGGCTACCCGTCCGAGGCCCTGAGCCAGCCGTCCACCTGCTGGGCCGGCACCGGAGGCGACCACAGGAAGCCCTGCCCCAGGTCGCAGCCCAGCCGGCGCGCGGCCTCGGCCTGGGCGCCGGTCTCGATGCCCTCCAGGGAAACCCGGAGGCCGATCCGGTGGGCGGCTGCGGTCAGGGCACCGAGCAACGGTTCGGCGCGCGGCAGGTCGAGTTGGCCGGCGAAGCTCCGGTCGAATTTGATCCCGTCCAGAGGCAGCCGGATCACGTCCTGCAGGCTGGTGTGGCCGGCGCCGAAGTCGTCCAGCCAGATCGGCAGGCCGGCCGCGCGCAACCGGTCGAGGGCGGCGGCGCCCCCGTCGGCGGCGACCGGGCGCGCGGTCTCGGTGAGTTCGGCGCAGACCGTGCCGGGGGTCACCCCGGCGGCATCGACGGCGGCGATCAGGTCGGCCACCCCGGCGTCGGAGTCGAGGCGGCGTCCGGACAGGTTCACGTTCAGTTCGAAGCCGGGACGCAAGCGCTGCCACCGGCTCAGGTCGGCGAGGGCCTGCCGGGTCACCGCCAGGTCGAGTTCGAGGATCAGGTCATCGGCCTCGGCGACCGGGATGAAGGCGTCCGGCGGGACCATGCCGTCGGGACGCGGCCAGCGGGCCAGGGCCTCGACGCCCTGAATGGTTCCGGTGGCGAGTTCGACGATCGGCTGGTACCAGGGGATGACTTCGCCGGCGCGGACGGCGCGGCGCAACTCACCGGCATCGACGCTCACCGGCTCAGGGCCGTTCGGCTGATTCGCGCTGGCTGACCGGGCCGGTTCGTGGGGGTGGAATCCGACATGGCCGAAGGCTACAAGAAGCGGCCGTTTCCACCAGCCATCGTGGTCTGTGCAATCCGAGCGCGGCGGCGTCCGTTAAGGTCACCTTCCGTGACCGACGACATCATCGTGTTCTCCGGTTCCGCGCACCGGGCATTCGCCGAGGAGGTGTGCGACCTGCTGGGCAGCCCGCTGTCGCCCTCAGAGACCACCCGATTCAGCAACGACTGCCTGCAGGTGCATCTGGACGGCAATTGCCGCAAGCGGGACGTCTTCATCGTCCAGCCGCTGGTGCCGCCCGTGCAGGAGAACCTGGTCGAACTGCTGCTGATGCTGGACGCCGCCCGCGGCGCGTCGGCGGGGCATCTGACCGTGGTGATGCCGCACTACGCCTACGCGCGCAGCGACAAGAAGGACGCGCCGCGGATCTCGATCGGCGCCCGGCTGGTCGCCGACCTGCTGCACAAGGCCGGCGCCCAGCGGGTGGTGACGATGGCGTTGCATTCCCCGCAGGTGCACGGAATGTTCGAGATGCCGGTCGACCATCTGAGTGCGAATCACGTCCTGGCCAGGCATTTCCGTAGCAACGGCGACCTGTCGAATGCGGTCGTGGTGTCACCCGACTTCGGCAACGTCAAAGAAGCCAACCACTTCGCCCGGCTGCTGGACGTTCCGGTCGCGGCCGGGGCCAAGCGCCGGCTCACCGACGACCGGGTGGTCATCGACAGCATCGTCGGCGACGTCAAGGGCAAGGACGTGATCGTCCTCGACGATGAGATCGCCACCGGCGGCTCGCTGATCGAGTTGTTCGACAAGCTACGCGAAGTGGGCGTCAACTCGATCACTGCGGCCTGTGTGCACGGGTTGTTCACCGGCCCGGCGGTCGAGCGGCTGAACGCTCAGGCCGACCTCAAGGAGATCGTCTGCACCAACACCGTCCCGCCCCGGGTGGCCGGCGAACTCGAACGGCTGACCGTGCTGTCGGTGGCGCCGCTGTTCGCCGAGGCCGTCCGGCGGATCCACAGCGGCGAGTCGATCTCGTCGCTGTTCGACGCCTGAGCCAAGGTCCACCGCCGGTCGAGCTGGTCGAGGCCGGTCAGTAGGGTGAGCACGGACGAAACCCGGTGGAGGAGAGAGCGATGAAGGTAGCCGTTTTCGGTGCGCGCGGACGAATGGGCTCCGAGGTGGTGCGGGCGGTGGAGGCCGCGGAAGGCCTGGAACTCGTCGCGGCCGTGGACGCCGGCGACGACCGGGACGCCGTCGAGGCTGCCGAGGTGGTGGTCGACTTCACCCACCCGGACGTGGTGCTGGACAACATCGCCTGGTGCACCCGGCGCGGGATCAACGTCGTCGTCGGAACCACCGGCTTCACCGACGAACGCCTCGATCAGGTCCGCGAACTGGCCGGGGCCGGCGGCGCCGGGGTCGTGGTGGCGTCCAATTTCTCCGTCGGCGCGGTGCTGATGATGCACGTTGCCGCCCAGGCGGCCCGGCTGTTCGAGTCGGTGGAGGTGATCGAACTGCACCACCCGAACAAGGTGGACGCGCCGTCGGGGACCTCGGCGACCACGGTGGGCAAGATCGCCGCCGCCCGCGCGGACGCCGGCCTCGGCCCGGTGCCGGACGCCACCGCGCAGGAACTGCCCGGAGCCCGCGGTGCGCAGGTGCAGGGCATCCACGTACACAGCGTCCGGCTGCGCGGGCTGATCGCCCACCAGGAGGTGCTGTTCGGCGGCGAGGGGGAGACCCTGACCATCCGGCACGACTCACTCGACCGGGTGTCGTTCATGCCCGGGGTGATCGCGGCCGTCCGCGCCGTCCCCGCCCTTCCCGGTTTGACCGTCGGCATCGAGTCCATCCTCGGCCTGGCCTGAAAGCGGCCGGCCACCGGCCCCGCCCCCGGGCGGTAGGGCCGACCCGGCCGGGATCGCCCGAACCGGCCGGGCAGGCCACCGAATTCTTTCGACCGTGACATCCCGGGCATTGTCATTCGTCCTTGTCGCCGCCCATACTCGGGCACAGTGCCAGGGACGGAGAACCCATCATGAAGTACGAATACGACCTATTGGTGATCGGCAGTGGTCCCGGCGGCCACCGCGCCGCAATCGCCGCGGCGAAACTGGGTCGCTCGGTAGCCATCGTCGATCGCAAACAGATGATGGGCGGGGTCTGCATCAATACCGGCACCATTCCGTCCAAGACGTTGCGTGAGGCGGTGCTGTACCTGACCGGCATGCACCAGCGCGATCTCTACGGCGCCTCCTACCGGGTGAAGGACGAGATCACCATCGCCGACCTGACCGCCCGAACCCAGCACGTGATCGGCCGGGAGACCCAGATCATCCGCAACCAACTGCTACGCAACCACGTCGCGGTGCTGGTCGGCGATGCGTCCTTCGTGGATCCGCACACCGTCCGGATCGAGGGCCTCGACCGGCATACGGTGACCGCGGCGAAGGTGGTGCTGGCGCCCGGGACTCAGCCGGCCCGTCCGGACAATGTCGAGTTCGACAACGAGAACGTGGTCGACTCCGACGGAATTCTCGATCTGCAGCGCGTGCCGGGAACGATGGTCGTGGTCGGTGCCGGGGTGATCGGCATCGAGTACGCATCGATGTTCGCCGCCCTCGGCACCCGGGTGACCGTGGTGGACGCGCGGCCCTCGATGCTCGACTTCTGCGACGCCGAGATCGTCGAATCGCTGCGCTTCCATCTGCGGGACCTGGCGGTGACGTTCCGCTTCGGTGAGACCGTCGAGCGGGTGGAACGCAGCCCGCACGGCACCGTGACGACGTTGCGCAGTGGCAAGCGGATTCCGGCCGAGACGGTGATGTATTCGGCCGGACGCCAGGGCGCGACCGCGGATCTGGCGCTGCCGAACGCCGGCCTGGAGGCCGACAAGCGCGGCCGGATCACCGTCGACGAGCACTTCCGGACCAGCCAGCCGCACATCTATGCGGTGGGCGACGTGATCGGGTTCCCGGCGCTGGCGGCGACGTCGATGGAGCAGGGCCGGCTGGCAGCCATGCACGCGATGGGCGAGAAGCCGGGCGCGATCACCCCGCTGCAGCCGATCGGGATCTACACCATCCCCGAGATCTCCTACGTCGGCAAGAGCGAGGACGAACTGACCGGCGAGTCCATCCCTTATGAGACCGGGCTGTCCCGTTACCGCGAGCTCGCCCGCGGCCAGATCGTCGGCGACTCCTACGGCATGCTCAAACTGCTGGTGCACAGCGTCGACCGCACCCTGCTGGGAGTGCACGTCTTCGGCACCGGCGCCACCGACCTGGTGCACATCGGTCAGGCCGTGATGGGCTGCGGCGGCACCGTGGACTACCTGGTGGACACAGTCTTCAACTATCCGACCCTGTCGGAGGCCTACAAAGTGGCCGCCCTGGACGCCACCAACAAGCTCCGGGCACTCAGCCGGTTCCAGGAGATCGCCGTCTGAGCCGGTAGCTTCGTCGACCCGCGGTGACCACCGGGGACGGTTCTCCCGGTCACCGGGGACGGTTCCTTTGGTCACCGGGGACGGTTCTCCCGGTCACCGGGGACGGTTCTCCCGGTCACCGGGGACGGTTCTCGCGGTCACCGGGGACGGTTCTCTTGGTCACCGGGGACGGTTCTCCCGGTCACCGGGGACGGTTCTCCCGGTCACCGGGGACGGTTCTTGGTGACCAAAAGAACCGTCCCCCAGTGTCAAAGAACCGTCCCCCCAGGGTCGATCAGGGGAGTGGGTTGGGTACCTCGTCGGCGGGCCGTACGGGGCCTGGGGCCGTCCCGTCGCCGAACGGTCGCCCGCCCAGTGCCTCGCGCCCGTGCGGGGTGAGCCAGCCGGACAGGTCGGGGCCTTTCGGCACAATCCTGTGCGGGTTCAGGTCGCGGTGGACGACGTAGTAGTGCTGCTTGATCTGGACGAAGTCGATGGTGTCGCCGAAGCCGGGCGTCTGGTAGAGGTCGCGGGCGTAACCCCACAGCGCCGGCAGCTCGATCAGCTTGGTCCGGTTGCACTTGAAGTGCCCGTGGTAGACCGCATCGAACCGCACCAGTGTGGTGAACAGGCGGACGTCGGCCTCGGTGATCGTCGCACCCAGCAGGAAGCGCCGGGAACTCAGCCGTTCCTCCAGCCAGTCCAGCGCCGTCCAGAGCCGGTCGTAGGCGGCGTCGTAGGAGTCCTGGCTGCCGGCGAAGCCGCACCGGTAGACGCCGTTGTTCACCTCGGTGTACACCCGGCGCATCACCTGCTCCATCTCCTCGCGGAGGGCGGCCGGCCACAGATCGGGCGCGCCGGAGCGGTGGAACTCGGTCCATTCCGACGCCAGATCCCGGGTGATCTGGTCGAAGTCGTTGGTCACCACCTCGCCGGTGGCGACCTCGACGATGGCCGGGACGGTGATGCCCCGCGGATAGCCGGGGAAACGCTTCTCGTAGGCGTCCTTCAACTTGTGGATGCCCAGCACCGGATCGACGCCGCCCGGGTCGAGGTCGAAGGTCCACGAGTCGGCGTCGTGGGTGGGGCCGGGCAGGCCGACCGGCAGCACGTCCTCAAGACCGAGTAGCCGGCGGACGATCAGCGTCCGGTTCGCCCACGGGCAGGCCCGCGCCGCGATCAGCCGGTAGCGACCAGCCTCGACCTGCCACTCGCCGGGGACGTCCGGGCGGGCCACGATCCGATCGGTGATGTAGCGGGTGTCCCGGACGAACTCCTGGCCGGAGGTGGAATAGCTGCCACCCTTGGAGTGCTCATCTCGCTCGCTCATCGCCGACTCCCTTCCGGGGCCCAACAATAGGCCTCACGGTCCGCGGTGGGCCCGCCGTCCGCCGGCGTAGGCGGCGAGGCATCCCAGCCCGGCGACGATCGCGCCGGGGCCGGGGACGTCGCCGCCGAACTGTGCGGCGCACAGCAGCAGCGCAGCAACCAGACCGATCAAACCGAGCATCGCCGCGACCCGGGTCAGCCGGCCCGTCGCCCCGACGATCCCGAGGACCGCGACCAGCCCCAGCGCCGCCAGGGCGTGACCGGCCGACAGGCCTCCCAGCCCGCGGTGCACACCGAACGTCGCCGGCACCAGGTCGGTTCCGGTCAGCTGGGCCTCCGCCAACCAGGTGCCGAACGCTCCGGCGATCATCGCGATCCCGCCGAGCAGCGTCCAGATCACCCGGGCAACGGAGCGCCGCGCGCCCCCGGTCACGACCACGGAGCCGTTGGCGGAGGCTTCCGAGCTTCCGTCGCAGGCAATCACGGCGAACGGAAGGGTGAGCTGCTGCCCGGTCGGCGGCTGCGGGAAACGGAGGGCCACCGTGCTGCGGCCGATCTGCCCGGCCGGCACGTCGAGTTCGACCGGGGTGAAGGCGAAACGCGAAACACCCTCGGGATCGCTGCCGGTCAGCCGGACGCGCGCCGATTGGGCGCCGCCGCGGTTGTCGACCACGGCGGTGAGCGTGCCACGCCCGCGCCCGTTCAGCCTGAGCACGCTTGGTTCGAGCCGGAGGCCGAGCGTCTCGATCGCCGGCCGGGAGGACGACTGGACGAGGGTGCCGGTGGTCTCGAGCGCCGTCCGTCCATCGCTGGCCACCACGGTGAAGGACCGACTGACCTCGTGACCGGGTTGGGGCCGCCACGCGTCCAGTCGCAGCCGCACCGGCACCTGCCGACCCGGGGGCACGTCGATCGCCGACGGCGCGAACGACAGCCGCATCGCCTGCTCCGGATCCCGTCCTTCAAGCGCGACCCGCAGCCCTTCGCGACCGCGCCGGTTGTCCAGCACCACGGTGACGTCGGCACCGTCGGCGTCGCGCACCCGGATCAGGCTCGGCTCGAGCCGGACGGCCAGCGTCGTCATCGCCGACACCCCGCGACTCTGCTGCATCGTCACCGGCACCTCCGCGGACACCCGGCCGTCGCCGGCCGAGATCAACAGCTGCCGGGAGATCTCCGCCTGGTCCTGCGGTCCGGGGGCACGAGCAGTGACCTGAACCGAGCCGGACGCCCCAGGCCCGAGCTGCAGTTCCTCAGGCACGAACCCGAACCGGACCGCAAGCTCGGGGTCCGAGCCGCTGAGCCGGAGCCGGACGGTGCGGTTGCTGGGATTGTCGGCACGGACGATGAAGCTGCCCGGTGCGTCGTCGCGCAGCCGCAGCAGGCTGGGTTCGGCGCGCAACCGCAGGGGTCGATCGACCGCCGGAACGGTGATCTCGACCGGTAGTTCGAGCCGGGCCGGCGCCTCGCTCAGCGACCGGACGACCAGCAGCACCCGTAGTCGCTGAGCGATCACCAGGCTGGGGGAGACCGCCCGGAGCCGGATGGTCAGGGTGCCCTCGGCCTGCGGCAGCAGCCGGAGTTGTTCCGCTTCGACGACGAGCCAGTTCGGTGCCGAGATGGGCCTGACCTGATAGCCGTTGACGATCGTGGAGAGATTGGTGACCCCGATGCTGAGCACAGCCGGTTCTCCGGTCGCCGGCACGTCGACCGGGCCGGACGGCGCGTTCAGCCGGAATCGATCCCGGCTGGGCGCGGGCTCGGCGGGATCGGGGGCCGCCGGGCCGGGGGGCGAAGCCGGGCCGGGGTGCGAAGCCGGCGTCCGGTCGAGGTGCTCGCCGACGCCGCCGGACGCCGACTCGCTCCAGCCCAGATAGCTGCGGCAGTGCGCACAGAAGCGGGCTCCCGGCGGATTCTGCTCGCCGCACTCGCTGCAGCTGCCGTCCGGGCGAGCCGCTGCGGCACCATCGCCGGACCTGCTCCCACGACCGGTCCGCTCATCGATCTCCGATTCAGTCATGCCTGGCGGAGCAACTCGACTGCGGTTTGATTCGCCGGGCCGGACGCCGGTCAGGCCGAGATGTCGGTGTGCAGCCGGACCAGCTTGAGCCGGGCGTCCTCGCCGGTGCCGATCTCCTGGTGCCCGCCGTCGGGTGCCCAGCCGGACTCGGTCAGGAACCGGCGCAGGGCGTCGTCGGTGGAGCGCACCCACCAGGTGGCGCGGCCGAAGCCGTCGGCGCGCAGCGTGTCCATGCAGGCGTTCAGCAGCCGCGACCCGTGTCCGCTGCGTTGCGCGACCGGATCGATGGCGAACTCGGCGACGATGCCGTCCTCGCCGGGTTCGGCGTCCGGGTCGTCGCTGGGTCCGAGCGCCGCGAACCCGACCACCCGATCGTCGGTCACCGCGACCAGCACCCGGAACTGGGCCAGCGGCGGACGGGTGATCGCGGCATGCCACGACCGCGTCATCGCGTCCAGGTCAACGCTGGTGAGCACCGACTCAGCCACCTCGGCGGGCAGTCCCTGCGACCAGCCCCGCCGCTGGATGGCCGCGATCTGGGCGGCCTCGACGGGCAGGGCCAATCGGACGGAGTCGGGGATCACCGGCTCATGCTAACGCCGCGCAGCCGGGCACCTCGTCCGGCCCGGCTGCCCACGGCGCTAGGGTGAACGTTGTGCGTGAGTCCCTGAAGACACCCCCCAAGCTGGCGCGAGACACCTTGCGAGTGATCCCCCTGGGGGGTCTCGGCGACGTCGGCCGCAACAGCACCAGCTTCGAAATGAACGGTCAGCTGCTGCTGGTCGACTGCGGCGTCCTGTTCCCCTCCGACGACCACCCCGGGGTCGACCTGATCCTGCCCGGCCTGCACCTGCTCGAGGAGCGGTTCGACGACATCCAGGCCTTGGTGCTGACCCATGGGCACGAGGACCACATCGGTGCCGTGCCGTACCTGCTGCGCAGCCGTCCGAACATTCCGGTGATCGGGTCCCGGCTCACCCTTGCCCTGTTGCGGGAGAAGCTGCGCGAGCACCGGCTGCGCGATGTCGATCTGAGGGTGGTCGCCGAGGGCGCCCGGATCAAGGTCGGCGAGTTCGATCTGGAGTTCCTGGCCGTCAACCACTCCATCCCGGACGCCCTGGCCGTCGCGATCCGGACGCCGGCCGGGACGGTGCTGCACACCGGCGACTTCAAGATGGACCAACTCCCGCTGGACCGCCGGCTGACCGACCTGCGCGGGTTCGCCCGGCTCGGCCAAGAGGGGGTCGACCTGTTCCTGGCCGACTCCACCAACGCCGAAACCCCCGGTTTCACCACCCACGAGCGGGACATCGAACCAGCCATGGAGCGGGTCTTCTCTGCTGCCAAGCAGAAACTGATCGTGGCCTGCTTCGCCTCGCACGTGCACCGCGTCCAACAAGTGCTGGACGCCGCGGTGCGGCACGGCCGCAAGGTCGTCTACATCGGCCGCTCGATGGTCCGCAATATGACCGTCGCCCAAGAGCTCGGCTATCTGAAGGTGCCGGCCGACACCCTGATCGAACTCAAGCAGCTCGAGAACTACCCCGACGACAAGGTCGTCCTGGTCTCCACCGGATCGCAGGGCGAACCGCTGTCGGCGCTGTCCCGGATCTCCAACCACGAGCATCCGGTGGTGAAGGCCGGCCCGGGTGACGTGGTCCTGCTGGCGTCCTCGCTGATCCCCGGCAACGAGAACTCGGTCTACCGGGTGATCAACGGACTCTCCCGCAACGGGGTCACCGTCGTGCACAAGGGCAACGCGCTGGTGCACGTGTCCGGCCATGCCTCGGCCGGCGAGCTGCTGTACTGCTACAACCTGATCCAGCCGCGCAACGCGATGCCGGTGCACGGTGAGATCCGGCACCTGATCGCCAACGCCGACCTCGCCGTCGCCACCGGGGTTCCCCGCGAGCGGGCCATCGTGGTCGAGGACGGGGGAGTGGTCGACCTGGCCAAGGGCAGGGCCCGGGTGGTCGGCAAGCTGGACTGCGGCTACATCTTCGTGGACGGCTCCACCGTCGGCGACATCGGCGACGCCGAGCTGAGCGACCGCAAGATCCTCGGCGCGGACGGCTTCATCAGCGTCGTGGTGGTGGTGAACCTGCATTCGATGAGCCTGGTCAGCGGACCGGACATCCATGCCCGCGGTTTCGTCGAGGACGATTCGGTGTTCGACGGGGTCAAGGGACAGATCGCGAAAGCGGTGATCGATGCCATGTCGGACGGCTCCGAGGACGTCCGGGGGCTGCAGCAGGTGGTCCGCCGAACCGTCGGCCGCTGGGTGAGCAACACCTACCGGCGGCGTCCGATGATCCTGCCGGTGGTCGTCGCGGCCTGAGCATCGGGTCGTCCGCAGGGCTCAACCAGGACGTCCGGGCGGAGCGACTACCCGATTAGGTGGCCCGGCAGGCTCTCGGGTATCGTTGACGAGGCCCTCGTCGCGGGGCCGTTCCCAAGCAATCAAGGAGTTACCAGTGGCTGCCGTGTGTGACATCTGCGCCAAGGGCCCAGGCTTTGGCCACAACGTGCCCTGGTCGAAGAAGAAGACCAACCGTCGGTGGAACCCGAACATCCAGCGCGTCCGCGCGGTGGTGGCCGGTGCGCCGAAACGGCTGAACGTCTGCACTTCGTGCCTGAAGTCCGGCAAGGTCACCCGCTGACCCGACCGGCATGAGCAAGGACCCGCTGCGGCGGGTCCTTCTGCTTTGGTGCACCGCTTCAACCTGACGGGACACTAGAGTCCGAATGGTCTGCCAGGCATCGGCGCCGGCGATCAGGAGGTTCGATGAAGGCCATTTCGGTCAATCTGTACGGCAAGCAGGATCTACGGCTGGAGAGCACCGAGCTTCCGCCGATCGGCGACCACGAGGTGCTGGCCGAGATCGTCACCGACACCATGTGCATGTCGTCGTGGAAGCTGCTGCAGGCCGGCGGCAGTCACAAGAAGGCCCCGGCCGACCTGGCCACGAACCCGGTCATGCTGGGGCACGAGTTCTGCGGGAAGATCCTGCAGGTGGGGGCGGCCTGGGCGCACCGATTCAGCGCCGGACAACGGGTGATCGTGCAGCCGGCGCTGCCGCGCGAGAGCCCCTTCGTCCCCGGATACTCCTACCGCTACATCGGCGGCAACTCCACTGCCGTGATCGTGCCGGCCGAGGTGATCGACCTCGACTGCCTGATCCCGTTCGAGGGCAGGGCGTACTACGAGGGCTCGCTGTGCGAACCGCTGAGTTGCGTCATTTCGGCGTTCGACGCCCAGATCCACCTGATTCCGCACACCTACACGCCGGTGTCCGGGATCAAGCAGGGCGGCAGCCTGCTGCTGATCGGCGGGACCGGACCGATGGGGCTGCTCGCCGTCGACTATGCGCTGCATTCCGACCGCAAACCGAAGACTCTGGTGGTGACCGGACGCGGCGAGGAGAAACTTCAGCGGGCGCGCCGGCTGTACCCCTCCGACGAGGTCGAGGTGCACTTCGTCAACGTCTCGGGCATGTCCGTCGACGAACAGGCGGCCGAACTGCGGAGGCTGGGCGGCGGCGGCTTCGACGACGTCATCTCGATGGTCTCGGTCGTCGACGTGCTGGCGATGGCGGCCGGGCTGCTGAACCGGGACGGCTGCCTGAACCAGTTCGCCGGCCCGCAGGACGCGTCCTTCACGGTGCCGATCAACCTCTACGACGTCCACTACAACCTGGTCCGGGTGGTCGGGAATTCCGGCGGCACCCCCGACAGCGCCGCGCTGGCCGCGAAGCTCGTTGCCGAGGGACGGCTGGACGTCGCGAAGGTCGTCACCCATGTCCTCGGCCTCGACGCGGTCGCCGAGACGACCCAGGACCAGCCGGTGATCGGCGGCGGCAAGAAGCTGGTCTACACCCACAAGGCGTTCGACCGGATCGACCTGGACGCCGTCGATCCGGCGAGCCCGCTCGGCGGCATCCTCGCCGCTCACGACGGGTTGTGGTCGCCGGAGGCGGAAGCGTGGATCCTGGCGAACATGCCCGACATCACCGTCCCGGACTAGCCGGCGCGGCGTCCCATCTCGTCGACGATCCAGCGGGCCGTCTCCCGGGTGCAGGCTCCGGGATCGGCGAAGCTGACGCCGAAGATCCCGGTGATCTCGGTGAGCCGAGGGACGCCGCGTAGCGCCAGGATGGCGTCCGCTTCGGCGGCGTACTCGTCGTCCGGAGCCCCGTCGGCGATCAGTCCCACCGGGTCGGCCTCGGCCAGAATCCGGATCAGTTCGTCCCGCGCGATGGCCATGACAGGAGACTAGTGGTGCGTCGCCGATCGTGTCGGAGCCTCCCGTTAGGCTTCCGCTCATGGTGATGTGGCGGACGCAGGCGTACCGCGAACTGCATACGCCGGTGGCCGACGTGCTGGGCGCCCGCACCGCGAAAGAGTTCGAGAAGCTCCGCGTGCACACCGTCGGCGACCTGCTGCGGCACCTGCCCCGGCGTTACCTCTCCGGCACCGAACTGACCGATTTGGCCACCCTCGACGAGGGTGAGCACGTGGCGGTGATGGCCCGGGTCAGTCGCACCAACGTCATCCGGGGTTCGGGTGGCCCGGCTCAGTCCCGGCGCGGCGGACGGCCGAGTCGGCTCGAGGTGACCCTCACCGACGGCCACGGTTACCTCGCGGTCACCTTCTTCGGCCGCGACCACCTGGTCGAGTACTGGGAGCGGGAACTGGGCAAGGGCGTCCGTGGCATCTTCGTCGGCAAGGTGGGCCGGTTCCGCGATCAGCTGCAGCTGACCCACCCCGAGTTCGTCATGCTGGACGCCTCTGGCGCCATCGTCGGCTCGTCGGAGGAGAAGCAACGGCTGGCCACCATGAGCCGGTCGGGGCTGGTCGGTATGTACCCGGCGACGGCGAAGCTGCCGACCTGGAAGGTGGCCGAGTGCTGCCGGTTGGGTTTGGCGACGCTGAGCGGCGCCGACGATCCGTGGCCGGACTGGGTGCTCGACGAGGCCGACGTGATGCGTCAGGCCGACGCGTTCGCCGCCGTCCATCAACCGCACACGATCGCCGAGGCCGAGGCGGGTGCCCAGCGACTGTTGTTCGACGAGGCGTTCGCCACCCAGCTGACCATGGCCTACCGGCGCGCGGACGTGGCCACCCACACCGCGACCCGGCGGCGGGCGGCCCCGGACGGGCTGCTCGACGCGTTGGACGCGCGGCTGCCGTTCGCCCTGACCGAGGGCCAGCAGGCGGTCAGCGAGACCCTGTTCGCCGAACTCGACCGGGCCCGTCCGATGCAGCGGCTGTTGCAGGGCGAGGTGGGTTCGGGCAAGACGGTCGTCGCCCTGCGCGCCATGCTCGCTGTGGTCGACACCGGCGGCCAGTGCGCGCTGCTGGCACCCACCGAGGTGCTGGCCCAGCAGCACTACGCGACGATCCGGGCGCTGATGGGCGACCTGGCCGGCGGACGCCTGCTGGGTTCCCCCGACGTGGCGACCGACGTGGTGCTGCTGACCGGGTCGATGCCGGCCGCCGCCAAGCGGTCGGCGCTGCTGCGGGCGGCGTCCGGTGAAGCGGGGATCGTGGTCGGCACCCACGCGCTGCTCAACGACAAGGTGCAGTTCGCCGACCTGGGATTCATCGTGATCGACGAGCAGCACCGGTTCGGGGTCGAGCAGCGCGGCGCCCTGACCGACAAGGCGTCCGCGCGTCCGCACGTGCTGGTGCTGACCGCGACGCCGATCCCGCGCTCGGTGGCGATGACGATCTTCGGCGACCTGGACATCTCCACGCTCGCCGAACTGCCTGCTGGCCGCCAGGTGGTCGGCACCGTCGTGGTGGACGCCGCACTGCGTCCGGCGTGGGTCGAGCGGGCCTGGCAGCGGGTCGCCGAAGAGGTGGCGCAGGGCCGGCAGGCATTCGTCGTGGTGCCCCGGATCAACTCCAGCGACGAGGGCGTCGGGGTCACCGAGCTTGCTGAACGGCTCAGTACCGGGCCGCTGGCCGGCGTCCGGGTCGGGGTGCTGCACGGACAGCTGGCCTCCGACGCCAAGGAATCCACGATGGCCGCCTTCGCCGCCGGCGAGGTCGACGTCCTGGTCGCCACCACGGTGATCGAGGTCGGCGTCGACGTCCCGAACGCCACCATGATGGTGATCTGGGACGCCGAACGGTTCGGCATCTCCCAGCTGCACCAGCTGCGCGGCCGGATCGGCCGCGGCGAGCACCCAGGGGTCTGCCTGCTGATCTCGTCCGCACTGGCCGAAGAGACCATCCGGCAACGACTGGACGCGGTGGCCGCCACCAGTGACGGCTTCGAGCTCGCCGA
The DNA here is from genome assembly GCF_047602385.1 of Micropruina sp. Lineage (GTDB taxonomy): Bacteria > Actinomycetota > Actinomycetes > Propionibacteriales > Propionibacteriaceae > Micropruina. Next base: position 137,674 of record NZ_JASGHL010000003.1, on the reverse strand, counting down.
GCTCGACCTGCTGCAGCGCCGCGAGGGTGACGTGCTGGGCGCCGAGCAGTCCGGGACGCGGTCCAGCCTCCGGCTGCTGCGGGTGCTGGAGCACGCCGAGGTGATCACCCAGGCCAAGGAGATCGCCGCCGAGGCCGTCCGCCGCGACCCGGAACGCGCCACGCCGGGCTTCGCGGATGCGGTCGCCGCAACCGAGCAGCTGATGGCGGGCGACTTCCTGGAACTCAGCTGAACCGGGCGGGCTCTGGCACGATGACCCGGTGACCCTGATCGCCGCAGCGGACGGCTCTGCCCTCGGTAATCCCGGACCGGCCGGCTGGGCCTGGTACATCGACGCCGATCGCTGGGCGAGCGGCGGCTGGCCGCACGGCACCAACAACATGGGGGAGCTGACCGCTGTGCTCGACCTGCTGCGGCAGACTGCCGGCTTCGACGACGACCTGCTGATCTACTGCGACTCGATGTATGTGATCAACTCGGTGACCAAGTGGATGCCGGGCTGGAAACGCAAAGGCTGGCGCAAGGGCGACGGAAAACCCGTACTCAACGTCGAGATCATGAAGGAGCTCGACGCGGCACTGGCCGGACGCCGGGTGAGGTTCGAATGGGTCAAGGGGCACTCCGGGCACCCGCTGAACGAGGAGGCCGACCGACTGGCCAATGCCGCCGCGGTCGCGTTCAGCCAGGGATGCGCCCCGCAGGCAGGGCCGGGCCTCGGCGCTGCGTCGGCCGCACCCACCGCGAGTCGTGCGCCCGCGGAGGACCTGCCGAGGCGGAGCCGCCGGGCCGATACCGACGAGCCGGAGGATCTCTTCTCGGCGATGGCGGACACACTCGCCGAGCCGGAGCCGTCCGACCTCGACCGGGTGATCGCACTGGAACGGGCACTGCTGACCGACGAGGTCCGGGCCGATTCCGCGGCGGTGGCGGCACTGCTGCATCCGGACTGGTGCGAGGTCGGCCGGTCGGGACGGCTGTGGAGCCGCGCCGACGCGCTGGCCGAGCTCGAGCCGCTGCCGGAGCCCATCCGGCTCGAGGTGATCTCGGCCGACAAGGTGGACGCCCGGACCATCCTGCTGCTCTGGCGCTCGATCGGCGCTCAGGGATCGGCGCTGCGCAGTTCACTGTGGGTCAAGGACACCGACTGGCGGCAACGATTCCACCAGGGCACCGCAGAGCCCTGACCATCGTGGAACAAGAATCCGGATCGGGCCGGAACAGACCAGCTCGATCCGGATCCTTATTCACTGAGTCCTCACGAGGCCGTGGAGATTTCCGGCTCGGGCTCGTCACCGAAGACGAACCGGCGTCCCTCGATCTCGTCGACGTCGATCCGGATCACCCGGGTCTTCACCGTCGCCACCCACGGGTGCAGCAGCCGCTCGATCCGGTCGCGCTCGTCCGCGTCGTCGATCTCCGCGGCGGCACCCTTCGCCACCACACTCCAACCGGACGCGGCGGTCCAGTCGTCGGCCTGGAAAGCGACCCGTGCGTTCACCGTGACCTGCAGCAGCTTCGAGCCCTCTGCCGTCCGGAAGAACACCGTCGAGTCCTCGACGAGGAAGTTGACGACAAAGATGTCCGGCTGACGGTTCACGACGGTGGCGAGGCGTCCCACCGGCGAACTTCGCAGCAACTGCCAGGACTCGTCGGCCGTGAGCCTGGTCACCGGAGCTTGCTGGGTCATGTCTCATTGTCGACCCGGGATGCGTCGCCCGCATGAGCTAGCGTCAACTCCATGTCGCGGATCATCGCCGGTAGCCGGAAGGGTCATCGACTGCACACCCCGGGCGGCGACGGCACCCGCCCCACGTCCGACCGGGTCCGCGAGGCCGCCTTCGGCGTCCTGGCCTCCGAACTCGGACGCGCCGGTGACGCCAGCGAGATGCTGGCCGGCCGTGCCTTCCTCGACCTTTACGCCGGTTCCGGGGCGGTGGCGCTGGAGGCGGCGAGCCGCGGGGCGTCCTCGGTGGTGGCGGTCGAGCAGGACCGGCGAGCCGCCGACGTGATCCGCCGCAACGTCCGCGAGACGGGTCTGGTCGCGCGGGTGGTGGCGAGCAGCGTCGAGAAGTACCTGGCCCAGGAACCGACCGCCTTCGACATCTGCTGGCTCGATCCGCCCTACCGGCTGGCCAACGGCACGGTCGAGACGGTGCTGAACCGGCTGGTCGACGGCTGGCTGGCGCCCGGCGCGATCGTGGTGGTCGAGCGGGCCCGGCGCGGCGAGCCGTTCGCCTGGCCGGAGCTGTTGGGCGATCGCTGGGAACGTCGCTACGGTGAGACGACGCTGTTTCTCGCGACGGAAGGTAGCGCATGAGGGCCGTCTGTCCCGGATCGTTCGACCCGATCACCCACGGCCACCTCGACATCGTCCGGCGCGCCGGTGCCCTGTTCGACGAAGTGATCGTCGCCGTCGGCCGCAACTCCGCCAAGAACTACCTGTTCGACACCGATCAGCGGGTCGACATGGTCCGTGCGTCGGTGGCGGACCTGCCCGGCGTCCGGGTCGAGGTGCTGTCCGGTCTACTGGTCGACTTCTGCCGCGCGCAGGGCGCCGAGGTCGTGGTCAAGGGGCTGCGGTTCGCGTCCGACTTCGACTTCGAGTTGCAGATGGCGCACATCAACCATTCGCTCACCGGCCTGGAAACCGTGTTGCTGCCGGCCTCGGCGCAATGGGGAACCCTGTCGTCCACCATGGTCCGCGAGGTCGCCTCGCTGGGCGGCGACGTTTCCGCGTTCGTGCCGGCCCTGGTCGCCGAGCGCATCGAGCAGAAGAGGAACGCCCGTGGCTGAGTCCACCGCCGATCGACTGGACGCCCTGCAGCGGCTGATCGAGCAGGCCAAAGCGGTGCCGATGTCGGCGTCCTGCGTGATCAACCGGGCCGAAGCGGTGGCGCTGGTGACCGCCGCGCGGGCGGCCCTCAGCGCCGATTTGGAGTCCACCCGGGCACAGGCCGAGGCCACCCCGTCCGTGCTCGAGCGAGCCCAGCAGCAGGCGGCCGACCTCGTCCGAGACGCCGAGGAGCGGGCCGGACGCCTGGTCAGCGACAGCGAGGTGCTGCAGGCCGCGCACCGGGCGGCCGAGGAGTTGCAGCAACGGTCGGAGACCGAGGCCGACGCCCTGCGTCGGGAAGCCGACGTCTACGTGGACGGCCGGGTCGCCGCGCTGGAGGCCGGCCTGCAGAAGACCCTGAGCCAGATCCAGACCATGCGCTCGCGGCTTGCCTCGCGTTCCGGGCTGGACGCCGACGCCTGACAGCGCAGGCGGGCGAGGGAAGAGGCGGCCGATTGGCGCAGACGTAGCGCGCCCGGTAAAGTCTCCCTTCGGTCATGACCATGTCACATCGCCACCTGAATCCCCGCTCCGGGCTCGTCTTCGACGCCCACGAGCTGGGCCGACGAGCCGGCGCCATGAAGGAGATCCAGCGGATCGCCGAGGCGCCGGACGGTGTGGGCACGGACGTGATCGGAGTGCCGCCCGGATCCCCCGTCGACATCGAGGTTCGCCTCGAATCGGTGGTGGAGGGGGTGCTGGTCACCGGAACCGCCGAGGTCACGTTGACGGGGCAGTGTGCGCGCTGCCTGGAGCCGATCTCCTCATCGGAGGAAGTCGATCTTCAGGAGCTGTACCTCTATCCCGACAAGGAACCCGACGACGAGGAGGCCAGCCGGCTTCAGGACGACCTGCTCGACCTTGAGCCCCTGCTACGGGACACGGTGGTGCTCGACCTGCCGTACACGCCTTTGTGCCGGCCGGACTGCGCAGGATTGTGCCCCGACTGTGGGGCCGACCTGAACGCCGATCCCGGCCATACGCATGGCGACCGGATCGACCCGCGCTGGGCCGGCCTGTCGGGGTGGACGGCAGCACCAGACGACGAAGACGAGGCCGCAATGGCCAGAAACAAGGAGTGAGCCGTGGCCGTTCCCAAACGGAAGATGTCCCGGAGCAACACCCGGCACCGCCGTTCCCAGTGGAAGGCGTCCGTGCCCACCCTGGTCACCTGCGCCAACGCCGCCTGCCGGGCCAAGCACCTGCCGCACACCGCGTGCCCGGAGTGTGGCCAGTACGGGCCTCGCGCCGCCCGCCGTCAGATCCTCGAGCCCTGACACCGGCGGCCATGAGCCGCATCCACGACCAACTCGCTGAGCTGGGGATCACGATCGATCCCCAGCTCTTCGAGCTTGCCCTGGTGCATCGCAGCTACGCCTACGAGAACGGCGCCATTCCGCACAACGAGCGGCTCGAGTTCCTCGGCGACGCCGTTCTGGGCGTGGTGATCACCGAACACCTGTACCTGCGGTTCCCCGACCTGCCCGAGGGACGGCTGGCGAAGCTGCGCGCCGCCGTGGTCAACGCGTTCGCCCTGGCCGACGTCGCCCGCGGGCTGGAACTGGGATCGTTGGTCCGGCTCGGCAAGGGCGAGATCGCCACCGGCGGCGCGGACAAGTCGTCCATTCTCGCGGACGCCTTCGAAGCCGTCCTGGGCGCACTGTTCCTGTCAGCCGGACGCGACGCCGCCGACGCCTTTGTGCACACCCTGTTCGATCCGCTGGTCGAGGCCGCCAACGGGTTGGGCGCCGGCCTGGACTGGAAGACCAGCCTTCAGGAACTCTGTGCCCTGCAGGAACTCGGGTCCCCGATCTATGCGGTCACCGAGTCCGGACCCGACCACGACAAGCGCTTCGTGGCAGTGGCGGTGGTCGGCGCCCGCACCTTCGCACCCGCGGAGGGTCGATCGAAGAAGCAAGCCGAGCAGGGCGCCGCGCATGCCGCCTTCGACACGCTGAGCGAGTGACGATTCCCGATCGTGTGGCGCCCCGGAGAACGCGGACGACGTCGTGACGGCCACTGACTCGGACGCCGGCGGACCCACCCGGTCGGCTCGGACCCGAATCTCCAAGCGGCTCTCGTATGTGCTGCGCCACGATCCCGGAAGCATCGGCGCGCACTTGAGTGCGGGGGCTGGGCGGAGGTGGTGACGGTGCGGACCGGTCTGGGACATGAGTTCTTCAGGTCCGCCAATGGTGTGTGGCTGGTCGACCAGGTTCCACCGGCTTATCTGACCGAGAGCGGCGGCACCTAGAGCGGCCCGCCGAGGGTCGGTACCGGCGTACGCTTGCGGCATTCGGCGATCGGAGATGTGATGGAAACGATCGGGATTCTTGGCACCGGGCAGGTTGGCCGCACGCTGGCCGAGCGCCTGCTGGAACTGGGTTTCAGGGTCACCGTGGGCGCCCGCAGCGCCGACTCCTCGAGTCTGGGCGGCGCCGCCGAGCTGGGCGCGGACGTCGGATCCTTCGCGGACGCCGCTGCCGGAGCCGATCTGCTGATCAACGCCACCAACGGGCTGCATTCGGTGGACGCGCTCGCCGCTGTCGGCGAACCGGCGCTGACCGGCCTGACCGTGCTCGACCTGGCCAATGCGCTGGCGCCCGCCCCCGGTGGCTTCCCGACCCCGGTGGTCAGTGCTGAGGATTCGGTGGGGCAGCGGCTGCAGCGCGCGTTTCCCTCCGCTCGCGTCGTCAAATCGCTGTGCACGATGGCGTGCAGCGTGATGGCGCGGCCGTCCACGGTTCCCGGCGACCATGTGGCGTTCCTCAGCGGCGACGATGATGCCGCCAAGGACCAGGTGCGGGAGTTGCTCCAGGCGATGGGGTGGCGGCCGGCGCAGCTGATCGACCTGGGCACCATCGAGACGGCGGCGGCGCAGGAACTGCTGATGCCGCTGTGGATGCGGGTCACCATCGGACGCGGCGCCGACGCCGCCCGGTTCAACTGGGCGATCAATGCCGTGGACCGGGTCTGACCCATCGCCCGTCGGTTGAGCTTGCCGGCGCGTGCGAGCTTGCGGACCCTGACTCGGAGCATCGACAAGGGGTTTCGACAAGCTCAACCCGCAAGCGCCAGCCAGTCGTCAGCGCGCCAACCCGGCCTCGTAGCGCTCCCAGCCCTGATCGAGGATGCGGAAGCCGGCTTCCAGCATCGGGATCGGCGCCTCACTGGCGCTCACCAGCAGCTGGATCTGCAGCGCGAACCGGGCGTAGGTCCGCACCTCGTCGCTCGGTTCGGCCTGGCCGAACTCCGCCGCGATCACCGTGGCCAGGGCGTCCTCGTGCCGTAGCCACATCCGGGCGGCATAGTCGCTGAGCGCCGGCGTCCGGTCGATGAACGCCAGGAACTCGCGGCGCATGGTGCCGTCGTGGTCGAAGGGCGGCAGCAGCTCCGCGCGGTAGTAGCCGTACAGCGCCGCCGAGATCGAGGTGCCGGCGGGGCGGTCCCGGACGGTGGCGACCAGCAGGTCGCGCTGCTCGTCGTCCTCATCGAAGACCAGTGCTTCCTTGCAGGGGAAATGGGCGAACACCGTGGTCGGCGACACGTCCGCGACCTCGGCGACCTCGCGGATGCTGACGTTGTCGAAGCCCCGCTCGAAGAACAGCAGGGTCGCCGCGTTCGAAATCGCCTTCCGGGTCGCGGCCTTCTTCCGCTCACGGCGGCCTGGGGTGTGCGTCGTTGCCATACAACCAGCTTAGCGGTATCGATCAGAAGTTGGGTTGACAATAAAAGTGGTATGAGTACAGTTCTGGTGTGACTTCATCGAACCTCAAGCAGAGCCAGCACACCAGCCCGCGCCGGGCCTGGGCCATGCTGATCGCCATCACCATGCTCAACGTCGTCGGCATGACCGTCGTGCTGCCCGTTCTGCCCTTCGTCGTCGCCCGCTACGTGCCCGAGCAGTCCCAGCTCGCGATCTGGGTCGGCGTCCTCGAAACCGTCAACGCGCTCTGTGCCTTCCTGGTCGCGCCGCTGTTCGGCGGGCTGTCCGACCGGTTCGGACGCCGCCCGGTCATCGTGGTGGCCGCCTTCGGCGCGGCGATCGGCTTCGCCACTTTCGGGATCGGCGGCTCGATCTGGGTGCTGCTGGCCGGCCGGATCATCCAGGGCGTCACCGCCGGCGATATGCCGGCCCTGTTCGCCTACGCGGCCGACATCACCCCGGCCGAGCAACGAGCCAAGCGGTTCGGCCTGCTCGGCGCGCTGTCCGGCATCGGATTCATGGTCGGTCCGGCGCTGGGCGGGCTGCTCGCCGCGGTGGACGTCGACCTGCCGGTGTTCGTGACCGCCGGCATCGCGCTGCTGGTCGCCGTCCTGTGCTTCTTCTTCCTGCCCGAGAGCCTCAAGCCCGAGAACCGGACGCCCACCCTGCAGCTCGAGCAGCTGCACCCGGTGCAGGTGTTCCGCACCGCCTTCGCGCGGCCGAACCTGCGCGGACTGTTGATCGCGCTGATCCTGATCGGCGTGCCGTTCTCGATGTTCGTCAACAACTTCAGCGTGCTGGCGATCGACGAGCTGCAGTGGACGGCGACCCAGATCGGGCTGCTCACCGCGGCGATCGGCATCCTCGACATCGCGATCCAGGGCGGCCTGATGCAGCTGCTGCTGCCGCGGATCGGCGAACGGGGAGTCATCGTGGCCGGCGTGGTGACCCAGGCCGTCGGCGTGCTCGCCCTTGCCATCGTCGCCTCGGTGCTGGCCCAACCGTGGCTGCTGATCATCGGCACACTGGCGCTCGGCGCCGGTCAGGGCCCCGCGACCGCAGCGATGGACGGCGTGCTGTCCAACCAGGCCGGCGACGACGAGCAGGGCTGGATCGCCGGAGTGATGCAGTCGCTGAACACCGGCGTCAACGTGCTCGCACCGGTGCTGGCCGGCGTCCTCTACGCCAGCCTGACGCATTCGGCGCCGTACTGGCTCGGGGCGGCGATGATGATCGGCGCTGTCGTGATGCTCGGCCGCGTCCCGTTCGCCAGCCCGTCGAAGCGCACCGCGTCCGACCGGGCCGAGGAGGCGGTGACGGCAGCCGAGTAGCCCGCGCCGGGGTGGCAGAATCGCCGGGTGCCCGAGCTGCCCGAAGTCGAAACCGTCCGCGCCGGCCTGGCCGGGATCGTCACCGGACGCCGAATCGATGCGGTCACCGTGCTGCACCCCCGCCCGGTCCGGCGCCACGTCGGCGGTCCGGACGACTTCGCCGCCACCCTGGCCGGCCGGACCTTCGCCGAGCCACGGCGGCGTGGCAAGTACCTGTGGCTGCCGTTCGTCGATGGGGACGCCCTGCTCGCCCACCTGGGGATGAGCGGTCAGTTCCGGTTCGACGAGCCGGACGCCCCGCTGCTGCCCAACACCCGGGTGCTGTTCGACCTGAGTCGGGTCGCTGCTCCGTCGGCTGAGCCCGTCGACACCACATCGGCAGCCGGTCCGCTCGATGGGGTTTCGACCAGTTCGGCCAGCGCCAGCCAGCTCAGGTTCGTCGACCAGCGGATGTTCGGCGGCCTCTCACTCAGTCCGGGCGGCGCCGAGTTGCCCACCGAACTTGCCCACATCGGACGCGACCCGTTCGACCCGGCGTTCGACCTGGCGGCCGCCGTGCGCAGGATGCGCGCCAAGCGCAGCGGTATCAAACGGGTGCTGCTCGACCAGACGGTCGTCTCGGGCATCGGCAACATCTACGCCGATGAGGCGCTGTGGCGGGCCAGGCTGCACTACGACCGTCCCGCCGAGAGCCTGACGCCGGTGAAACTTCGCGAGCTGATCGGCCACGCCCGGGACGTGATGGCCGAATCCCTGGGCCAGGGCGGCACGTCCTTCGACTCACTGTACGTGAACGTCAACGGCAGCTCGGGCTACTTCGAGCGCTCGTTGGCGGTCTACGGACGCGAGGGGCTGCCGTGCCTGCGCTGCGGACGTCCGATCGTCCGGGAGCCGTTCATGAACCGGTCGTCGTTCCGCTGCCGCTGGTGCCAGCGGCAGCGCAACTCTCGTATCTGAGCTCGCGGCCGGCTGGGAACTCACTGGTAACGTCCTCCCATGGAAGCGACGATCGACGCAATGGGACGCGTCATGCTGCCGAAAGCGTTGCGCGACGCCCTCGGGCTTGCGCCCGGCAGCAAGGTCGACGTCTCCGCCTACGGCGCTGGCGTGCAGATCACCCCCGGTGGCCGAACGGCGCGGCTGGTACACGATGTCGACGGACGGCTCGTGGCCCAGAGCACGACGGTGGTCACCGACAGCACCATCTTCTCGCTGCTGGACGCGGGCCGGCGGTGAGCGTGGCGGATCCTGCCGACCGCAGGGCGGTGGACACCAGCGTGGCCATTCCCCTGTTGCTGCTCTCGCATCACGCCCACCGGCAGGTGTCGGAGTGGGCGTCGGATCGTACCCTGCACCTCAGCGGACACGCGGCGATCGAGAGCTACTCGGTGTTGACCAGGCTGCCCGGCGACGCCCGGCTGCAGCCGGCGGATGCAGTCACGCTGCTGGACGCGACCTTCGGCGATCCGCTGGTGCTGAGCGGCGCCGCCGCGCGAGAAGCGCACCGAGAACTGGCGCTTCGCGGGGTTGCGGGCGGTGCGTCCTACGACGCCCTGGTGGCGCTTGCGGCTCGCGCGCACGACGTCGTGCTGGCTACGAGGGATGCCCGAGCGCTGCCCACCTACCAGGCGCTCGGAGTGCAGGCGGAACTGATCGCCGAGTAGGGAAGCGCTTCGCCGGCCAAGTAGACGAGGACGAGCCCACCCATCCCGAGGCAACGGCTCGCCGCGCCGTGCGTCCTCGTGGCGCACAGCCGTCGATGCGGTGGGGCGAGATAAGGTGCCCCTCGTGAGTTCTGCCGGTTCGTTCGTCCGTCGCTACGCCTACGTCGGCCGGCAGTTCGTGAAATTCGGGCTGGTCGGCGGCGCCGGCGTGGTGGTCAACATGCTGGTGGCCATCGTCATGAACAAGCTCAACGGCGGCACGATCAACGCCCAGAACATCCTGTTCGGCATTCCCGGCACCCCGTTCAACTTCCGCTTCACGATCCTGGTCTGGATCGTCGCCTTCCTGGTGGCGAACCTGTTCAACTTCCAGCTCAACCGGCACTGGACCTTCAAGGCCGGCAATCATGCGCCGTGGATGAAGGAATTCCTGCCCTTCCTCGCGGTGGGCAGCGCGGCGGCGCTGATCGGCATTTTCATCAAGATCGGTTTCACCAACCCCACCTCGCCGTTCTACCTGCCCGAGCCCTGGTTCCACGAGAACGCCGGCCTCCGCTCGCGCGAATACTGGGCGCAACTGCTGACCATCGTGATCACCACGCCGATCAACTTCCTGGTCAACAAGCTGTGGACGTTCCGTCACGTCCGGCGCCGGCACGCCGCGTCCGAAACCCCGGTCGCGACCCCGTAGCCCATGCATCTGAAGTCACTGACCCTGCGCGGCTTCAAGTCGTTCGCGTCCACCACGATCCTGGCCTTCGAGCCGGGCATCACCTGTGTGGTCGGGCCGAACGGTTCGGGCAAGTCCAATGTGGTGGACGCCCTGAGCTGGGTGATGGGCGAGCAGGGCGTCAAATCCCTGCGCGGCGGGAAGATGGAAGACGTCATCTTCGCCGGCACGTCCGGACGCGCGCCGCTGGGTCGCGCCGAGGTGACGCTGACCATTGACAACACCGACGGCGCGCTGCCGATCGACTACAGCGAGGTCACGATCAGCCGGACGATGTTCCGCTCCGGCGGCTCCGACTACAAGATCAACGGCAACAACGCCCGACTGCTCGACGTCCAGGAACTGCTCTCCGATTCCGGCATCGGACGCGAGATGCACGTCATCGTCGGCCAGGGTCAGCTGGACTCGATCCTGCAGGCCACCCCCGAGATCCGCCGCGGCTTCATCGAAGAAGCGGCCGGCGTCCTGAAGCACCGCAAGCGCAAGGAGAAGGCGCTGCGCAAGCTGGAGGCGACCGGCACCAACCTGAACCGGCTGAACGACCTGCTCGCCGAGATCCGCCGCCAGCTCAAACCGCTCGGACGCCAGGCCGAGGTGGCCCGCAAGGCGGCCGTGATCCAGGCCGAACTGCGCGACGCCAAGGCTCGGCTGGTCGCCGACGACTACATCATGGCCACCCTGGCGCTGGAATCCGACCTGGCCGTCGAAGCCGACCTGAAAGCCCGTCGCGCCTCGGTGGAAGCGGCCCTGGACGCCGCCCGCGCCGCCGAGGCGGAGGCCGAGACCACCGCCCGGGACGCCCTGCCGCGGCTCAACGCCGCCCAGGAGACCTGGTACGGGCTGGCCGGGCTGCGGGAGCGGCTGGCGTCCACGGTGACGATCGCCGGCGAGCGGGTGCGCAACGCGGAGGCGTCCGGGGACGGCGAACGACCGGGACGCGACCCGGAACTGATCGAGCGCGAAGCCGCCGAGATCCGCAAGGCCGAGGAGGCGCTGAACGTCGAAGTGGCCCAGTCCGCGCAGGCGCTGACCGACGCCACCGCCTTGCTCAAGCAGACCGAGGAAGCCCACGAGCGGGCCGAACGCAGCTACGCCGCGCAACTGCGGGCGATCGCCGACCGGCGCGAAGGACTGGCCCGGCTGACCGGCGAAGTGAACACGTTGCGCAGCCGCACCGAGGCGGCCGGCGCCGAGATCGAACGCCTCGCTGCCGCCCGCGACGACGCCCTGGCTAGGGCCGCGACCGCCACCCGGTCCTTTGCCGCGCTGGAGACCCGGATCGCCGGGGTCAGCGACGGCGAGTCGGGGCTGGACGCCGCCTACGAGTCCGCCGCCGCCGAGGTCGAGCGGATCGAAGCCGGGTTGGCCGCGGCCAGGCAGGCCGAGGCGAAGGCGCAGACCGAGCGGGCCACCCTGGCCGCCCGGCTGGACGCGCTGGCGCTCGGACTGGAGCGCAAGGACGCATCCGCCGCGCTGCTGGCCGCCGGGGACGCCGTCGGCGGGCTGCTCGGCTCGGTGGCCACCCTGATCGGCGTCCGCTCCGGGTATGAGACCGCCGTCTCGGCGGCCCTCGGATCGGCGGCGGACGCCGTGGCCGTGGCCGACCTGGACGCCGCGGTGGGTGCGTTCGGCCATCTCAAGACCGAGGACCTGGGACGCGCCGGGCTGCTGCTGGGCGGCTCCGTCCACCCCGCCGCGGACACCTGGCCGGAGCTTCCGGCCGGCGGACTCTGGGCGATCGACGCGGTCAGCTGCGCCGAGCCGGTGCGGCCGGCTCTGGTCCGGATGCTGCACAAGGTGGCCCTGGTCGACGACCTGGATTCCGCCCGGGCGTTGGTCGCCGACCTGGCCGACGTCACCGCGGTCACCCGCGACGGCGACGTGCTCAGCCAGTGGTTCGCCGCCGGCGGATCCTCAGCCAGGCCGTCCCTGATCGAAGTGCAGGCCGCGGTGGACGAAGCCGAGGCCCGGCTGGCGTCCGTGCAGGCCGAGCTGGAGCGTGCCCGGTTCGCGCTCGCCCAGGCCGACGGCGAGCTGTCGGCGGCTCGCGGGCGGGCCGAAGCGGCGCTGGCCAGGCTGAACGAGTCGGACGCCGAGCACGCCGCGCTCGCCGAGGAACTGGCGACGCTCAGCCAGACCACCCGGGCGGCGCAGGGCGAGGCGGCCCGGCTGGAGGCGTCCATCACCGCCGCTCAGGCCACCCGCGAGCAGAACCGGACGGTGTTGGCCGGCTTGGAGCAGCGCCTCGAACTGGCCTCGGCGCAGACCGAAGTGACCGAAGCGGACCCGTCCGAACGCGACCGGCTGAGCGCCGCCGAGCGGGCCGCTCGCGGGGCCGAGATGGAGGCCCGGCTGGCGCTGCGCACCATCGAGGAACGCGCCCGGGCACTGGCCGGACGCGCCGACTCGCTGATCCGCGCCGCGACCGCTGAACGCCAGGCCCGGGCCCGGGCGGCGGCCCGGCGCGAGCAACTGCGCCGCGAAGCCGCCGACGCCCGCGCCGTCAGCGAGGCCGCGACCTGGCTGCTCGGCCGGATCGAGGCGTCCCAGCAGCTGGCCGCCACCGAGCGTGCCGCCGCCGAAGCCGAGCGGCAGGCCGCCGAGGCCACTTTGACCGAGACCAGACGCCGCGGCCGCGAGCTGGCCAAGGAGTTCGAGGACCTGGTCGCCCACGTGCACCGCGACGAGTTGGCCCGGGCCGAACAGCGGCTGCGGGTGGAGGCGCTGGGTGAGCGCGCGCTGGCCGAGCTGGGCCTGGACGCCGACGTGCTGGTCGCCGAGTACGGTCCGGATCAGCTGATCCCCGTGCTGACCAGGGACGACGGTTCCGCGTTGGGGCCTGACGACGAGGTGCCTCCGCCGGTGCCGTTCGTCCGCGCCGAACAGGAGAAGCGGCTGCGGACTGCGGAACGCAACCTCGGCGTCCTGGGCAAGGTGAATCCGCTGGCGCTGGAGGAGTTCGACGCCATGCAGGAGCGGCACGCCTTCCTCGCCGAACAACTGGACGACCTGCGCAAGACCCGCGCCGACCTGGCCGAGATCATCGACCAGGTGGACGCCCGGGTGCAGGAAGTGTTCGCTGCGGCCTACGCCGACGTCGAAAAGGCCTTCGAGCACTCCTTCTCCCGGCTCTTCCCCGGCGGTGAGGGACGACTGGTGCTGACCGAGCCGGGGGAGTGGCTGACCACCGGGGTCGACGTCGAGGCGCGTCCGGCCGGCAAGAAGGTGAAGCGGCTGTCGCTGCTCTCCGGTGGCGAACGCTCTCTGGTCGCGGTGGCCTTCCTGGTCGCCCTGTTCAAGGCCCGGCCCAGCCCGTTCTACATCCTGGACGAGGTCGAAGCCGCCCTGGACGACGTCAACCTCGGCCGGCTGCTGGAGATCTACGAGGAACTTCGGGAAAATTCCCAGCTGCTGGTGATCACCCACCAGAAGCGGACGATGGAGATCGCCGATGCCCTCTATGGAGTCACCATGCGCGCCGACGGCGTCTCCGCGGTGATCAGCCAGCGACTGCGCGACTGAAGCGTCGAAGTCTCCGGCGATTCCATCCGCGAGCGCCCGATGCGGGACGGCCCGCTGCGATGTTGCATACTGGACCCATCCTCCGGAAGGTTCTCAGACGTGGCTGTCGCATTGTTGGTGATGGTGGTGATTCTCGCCATCGCGATCGCCGTCGTTGCGATCGTGGCGATGGGCATGCAGGGCGCCGGCCGCGAGCGGGCGCCTGAACTGGCCAACGCGATGGCCGAGACCGCCCGGCACCTGAACGGCGACGCGGAGCCCCCGCAGGGCCTGGTCGAGTTCTTCGAAGAGATCCCGTCCCGTCGCGGCTCGGCCGCCTCCGCGAAGACCGCGGCGTCGGCCAAATCCGCAACCTCGGCGAAGTCCGCAACCTCGGCGAAGTGACCACGGCGACCGCTGCGTGACCATGTCCGACGAATACGCAGACCTGCTGCGCAACGGGTCGCAGCTTGACGTGGAACTGCGTCGTAGCTTCCCGGCCGCGGCCGGCGACGTCTGGGACGCCCTGGTCAACCCCGAGCGGCTCGTCCGTTGGCTGGCTCCGGTGCGCGGCGACCTGCGGCCGGGCGGGCGGTACCGCATCGACTTCGACGCCGACGATCCGGCACAACAGGTGCACGGCACCGTCGCCGAATGCCGCCCGCCACTGCATCTGAGCGTCAGCTGGGAGATCCACGGTGCCGGGACGTCCACCGTGACCGCCGCGTTGGCCGGCACGGCGTCCGGCTGCGAGCTGCGGTTGCGGCATGACGGGCTGCCCGAGGCGATGGCCGCCGGTTACGGTGCGGGCTGGCACGCCTATGCCGAGGCGCTGGCCGCGGAACTCGATGGCGCCGCCGTCCCCGATTGGGACGAACGATGGGCCGAACTGCTTCCGGAGTACCGACGGCGCGTCGAGGCGGCCGGCTGAGGGCAGCGGATGCGAGAACGGCCACCAGGCTGTCACCGGTCCCCCGTAGCATGACCCGGTGGATCTGATCATCTGGCTCATCGTCGGCCTGATCGCCTTCGCGGGCGTCATCGCCGGCACCATCTTCCTCGTCCGCAGACAGGCGCTGCCGCGCGGTCCGCGGCGTCCGGTGCTGCCCAGTGCCCCCGACGAGCCTGCCCCGACCGTCGACGAACCGGCTGGCGCGGCGGTAGCGACACCTACGCTCGAGCGGCCGGAGGCCCCGACCACCCGGATGGCGCGGCTGCGCCGCCGACTGGCCGGCAGCAACAACCCGCTGGCCCGGGGGTTGTTGTCGATCCTGTCCTCGGACCGGCTGGACGCCGAGGTGTGGGACGACTTCGAGGCCACCCTGATCACCTCCGATCTCGGCGTCGGGCCCACCCAGGAGCTGACCGAGGCGCTGCGTCGCGAACTGGTGGTGGACGGCGTCAGCGACCCGGCGCGGGCGAAGGCCGTGCTGCGCCGCGAACTGCTCAGCCTGGTCGGCCCCGACCTGGACCGCTCGCTCAACGTGCAGGGTGCCGACGGCAAACCGGCCGTCATCCTGGTGGTCGGCGTCAACGGCACCGGCAAGACCACGACGATCGGAAAGCTCTCCCGGGTGCTGGTCGCCGAAGAGAAGTCGGTGGTACTGGGTGCCGCGGACACCTTCCGCGCCGCTGCCGCCGAGCAGCTGCAGACCTGGGGCGACCGGGTCGGCGTGCCCACAGTCCGCGGGCCCGAGGGCGGTGACCCGGCCGCCGTCGCCTACCAGGCCGTCCAGCGCGGCATCGACGACGGAGCCGACGTGGTGATCGTCGACACCGCCGGACGCCTGCACACCAAGACCGGCCTGATGGATGAGCTCGGCAAGATCAAGCGGGTGATCGAGAAGCTGGCCCCGGTCACCGAGGTGCTTCTGCTGCTGGATGCCACCACCGGACAGAACGGGTTGATTCAGGCCCGGGTGTTCGCCGAGGTGGTGCAGATCACCGGCATCGTGCTGAGCAAACTGGACGGCTCCGCCAAGGGCGGCATCGTCGTTCAGGTGCAGCGCGAACTCGGCGTCCCGGTGAAGCTGATCGGGCTCGGCGAGGGCGTGGACGACCTGGTCCCGTTCGAGGCGGAGGGCTTCGTGGACGCGCTGCTCAGCGAGTGAGTCGCGCAACGCCGTTGCGGGCGTAGCGGCCCGCCGGCGTCCCGCGGCAGGGTGGTGATGGTCAGGGAGAGGAGACCCGATGCGACTCGTCATCACCCAGAACGTGACCGCCGACGGAGCCGTCGAGATGCTGGACGACTGGTTCGATCCCGGTGACCAGGACCCGGAACTGGCCGCGGAGACCCGCCGGCAGGATGAATCCTGCGACGCCGTCCTGCTCGGACGGCAGACGTTCGAGGACTTCCGCGGCTACTGGCCGCAGCAGACCGACGACACCACCGGCGTCGCCGATCAGCTGAACCGGGTGCGCAAGTATGTGATCACCACGACGCTCACCGAGCCGGGGTGGCAGAACACCACCCTGCTGGCCGGTGATCCGATCGAGGAGGTCCGCCGACTCAAGCAGGCCCCCGGCAACGACATGGTGCTCACCGGCAGCATCACGCTGGCCCATCTGCTGATCGTCGAGGATCTGGCTGATGAGTACCGGATGTTCGTCTATCCCTACCTGCAGGGCAGGGGCCGGCGCTTCTTCCCGGACGGCTACGCGTGCCGGCTGGAGCTCGCCGATCAGCGCCGGTTCGGCGCCGTCAGCTACCTGAGCTACCTGCCGCGCCGCTGACCAGGGAGTTCCTGGCGCCTCACTTCTTGCGGCGCAGCAGCAGCCAGGCCACCAGCGCCGGCACCCCGATCATCAGCACGATGCCGAGCAGGTAGCCGACGTTGTAGGCGGCGGTGCCCCCGCCGAGCCGCATCCGTCCGGTGGCCAGCTGGCTGACCGCGCTCAAGGTGAACAGGATCGCCAGGCTGGCGAAGATCCAGCCCACGACGGTCTTCCAGACCGGGCGCTTCGCTGGTTGCTGGGGGGCCCAACCGCCCTGGCCGTAGGCCGGCTGCCCGTATTGCTGCGGCGCCTGGCCGTATTGCTGCGGAGGCTGCCCGTACTGCTGCGGCGCCTGGCCGTAGGGAGGCGGAGCCTGGCCGTGCTGCGCGGGCTGGCCGAA
This sequence comes from Micropruina sp., assembly GCF_047602385.1. Classification (GTDB taxonomy): domain Bacteria; phylum Actinomycetota; class Actinomycetes; order Propionibacteriales; family Propionibacteriaceae; genus Micropruina. The sequence continues at coordinate 120,794 of NZ_JASGHL010000003.1, read as the reverse complement.
GGGGGGAGGATTCTGGCCGTACTCCGGAGCCGCCTGGCCAAAGGGTTCCGCAGGCTGCCCGGGCGGGGGGAATCCGCCGCTCTGCGGGTAGCCGGTCGGCGGGCCCGGTTGCTGACGCGGATCGCCATAGGCCGGGTAGGAGTAGCCGGACGGCCCGCCCGCAGCCTGGCCGTAACCGTAGGACGCGCCGGGCTCGTCCGAACTCTGTGCGCTCGCCGGCTGAGAATCCCAGGGGCGGGAGTTGTCGGGATGGATCGGTTGGGACATCGACGACCTCCTTCGGTCCGGCCAGTCTAGGGATTCGACGGCCCTGGCGCCCCCTCCCCGGTGGGTGGGCCGGACGCCCAGCTCGGCCCAGCCGGTAGAGTGACCCGGTAATCCGACTGCGTGAGGAAACCCGTTGTTCGACACCCTGCAAGACCGGCTCTCCGAGGTCTTCAAGAATCTGCGCGGCAAGAGCCGGCTGTCCGAGGCCGACATCGACGCCACCGCGCGCGAAATCCGGCTCGCGCTGCTCGAGGCCGACGTCAACCTGGGCGTCGTCAAGGAGTTCATCGCCAACCTGAAGTCACGAGCCCTCGGTGCCGAGATCCACAAGGCGCTCAACCCGAGCCAGCAGATCATCAAGCTGGTCAACGAGGAGCTTGTCGCGATCCTGGGTGGCGAGTCTCGGCCGCTGCAGTTCGCCAAGCGTCCGCCGACGGTGATCATGCTGGCCGGTCTGCAGGGTTCGGGTAAGACCACCCTGGCCGGCAAGCTGGGCCTGTGGCTGAAGGGGCAGGGCCATTCGCCGCTGCTGGTGGCCGCCGACCTGCAGCGCCCGAACGCGGTCAACCAGCTGCAGGTGGTGGGCGAGCGGGCCGGGGTGCACGTCTACGCCCCCGAGCCGGGCAACGGGGTCGGCGACCCGGTGCAGGTGGCGCGGACGTCGATCCTGCACGCGATGAGCAAGCTCTACGACGTGGTGATCGTCGACACCGCCGGCCGGTTGGGCATCGACGCCGAACTGATGCGGCAGGCGTCCGACATTCGCAGCGCGGTCAACCCGACCGAAGTGCTGTTCGTGGTCGACGCGATGATCGGCCAGGACGCGGTGAACACCGCCAACGCCTTCGCCGAGGGTGTCGGCTTCGACGGCGTCGTGCTGACCAAGCTGGACGGCGACGCCCGTGGTGGTGCCGCGTTGTCGATCGCCAAGGTGATCGGGAAGCCGATCATGTTCGCCTCCAACGGCGAGGGCTTGAAGGACTTCGACGCCTTCCACCCCGACCGGATGGCGTCCCGCATCCTCGGTATGGGCGACGTGCTCACCCTGATCGAACAGGCCGAGAAGACCTTCGACGCCGAGCAGACCGCGAAGGCCGCCGAGAAGCTGCTGGGCGGGAAGGGCGAGTTCGGCCTGGACGACTTCCTGCAGCAGATGCAGGCCGTGCGCCGGATGGGACCGCTGAGCAAGATCCTGGGCATGATGCCCGGGATGGGCCAGATGAAGGACCAGATCAACAACATCGACGAGCGTGAGATCGACCGGCTCGAGGCGATCATCAAGTCGATGACCCCGGCCGAGCGGGCCAACCCGAAGATCCTGGACGGCTCGCGCCGGACCCGGATCGCGAAGGGCTCCGGGACCACCGTCACCGACGTGAACGGCCTGGTCAACCGGTTCTTCGACGCCCGCAAGATGATGCAGCAACTGGGTGGCCAGATGGGTGGCATGCCCGGCCTGCCCGGTGGCGGACGCCGGCAGCCGCAGCGCGCGGTCGCCAAGCCCAAGCGCGGCAAGGGCGTCTCCGGCAACCCCGCCAAGCGCGCCGCCGGGCCGGCGGCTTTGCCCGCAGCCCAACAGCAGCCCGAGTGGAACCCCGCGGACGCCTTCGGCCTCGGTGGCAGCGGCAAGCCCTCGGACGCCGAACTGGCGAAAGCGCTGGGGGACTTCCAGCTGCCGCCCGACCTGCAGAAGATGTTCAACCAGAAGAACCAGGGCCCCCGCTGACCTGAGTGGACCGAAAGAACCGTCCTTCGGCGTACCGGTACGCCGGGGACGGTTCTTTTGGTCACTCGACCTCGGTTTGGATGCCGTGATCGATCTGCCGTACCGGTACGCGGGGACGGTTCTCTCGGTCACTCGACCTCGGTTTGGATGCCATGATCGATCTGCTTTGCACACGCAGGCCGAGCCGCCCGTGCTCGACCTCGCCGCTGTGGCGATCTCGACATCGCCGTCCGATGGTGGGAAATCTCGCCGATTTCGTGTCGTGACCCGAAAGCGGGCGGGTTTCCCTGGATCGGGAAGCGATCTCGACATCCCGACCGGTCTGGAGCGCAGGGCGATTCGCGGTAGCCACGGCCGGCGTTCCGACGGACGAGCATCCTCGCGCTCTCGATCGACGTCCGTGGCCCCAATCACCAAACAGCGACCGGCGTCACGGCCGGAGTGACAGGATCGAACCATGACCCAAAGCCGTGACGAACGGGCTGCCGCCCTGATCAGCCACCAGGGACCCACGGACGCCCCAGGCCCGGTCCACCTGCGCGGCGTGGTGCTGCCTGACGGAGTCGAGCGCGATCTTTGGTTGCACGATGGCGTGATCGGCGACGAACCGGTGCCCGATGCGGTCACCGTCGCAACCGAGGGCTGGATCATGCCCGGCTTTGTGGACGCCCACTGCCACGTCGGGCTCGAGGCCCACGGTGCGGTGTCCCCGCAGCGTGCCCTGGAGCACGCCCTCACCGACCGGGCCGCCGGCACGTTGCTGATCCGCGATGCCGGCTCGCCGCTGGACACCCGGTTCCTGCAGAGCCGCCACGATCTGCCGACGATCATCCGGGCCGGACGGCACATCGCGCGGCCCAAGCGATACCTGCGCAACTTCGCCGAGGAGATCGAACCCGACCGCCTGGTCGGCGAAGTGATCACCCAGGCCGAGCGCGGGGACGGCTGGGTCAAGCTGGTGGGGGACTGGATCGACCGTGCCGCCGGCGACCTGAAACCGTTGTGGCCGGCGAGCGCCGCCCGCGAGGCGATTGCGGCCGCGCATGAGCACGGCGCCCAGGTAACGGCACACTGCTTCGAGGAGCAGTCCGTGCGGGAACTCGTCGAGGCGGGCATCGACTGCATCGAGCACGGCACCGGGATGGAGCCCGAAACGATCGCCGCGATGGCCGAGCTGGGCGTCTCGCTGGTTCCCACCATGATCAACCTGGAGAACTTCCCCACCTTCGCCGCCGCCGGCGAGGCCAAATTCCCGCGCTACTCGGCTCACATGCGCGACCTGCACGCCCGCCGCTTCGACACCATCGGCGCGGCCGTCGACGCGGGGATCGGGGTCTACGCCGGCACCGACGCGGGCGGCGTCCACGGCCACGGCCTGATCGCCTCGGAGATCGAATTGCTGGCGCGGGTCGGCGGCAACGAGTTCGCACTCGGTGCCTCGTCATGGAACTCCCGCGTCTGGCTGGGTCATCCCGGCATCGAGTCGGGCGCGCCGGCCGACCTGCTGGTGTTCGCCGAAGACCCGCGCCAACGCATCTCGGTGGTGCGCGAACCGGTGCTGATCATCCTCAACGGACGAGTCGTGGGCGGCTCGGCCGCGCGACAATCGATTCCTCACCCGTAGAGGTACCGATTTCCGCGCTCGATGCGAACTCAAGCGTTTGAGTCGGGCCACGATCGAGATCGAGCGCGGAAATCGGTATTTCATCCGATGGTGGGTTCTCCGCTGCGACCGTTAGGGTCCGGGGATGGAACCGCACCGGTTGAGCCGGCGGGACGCCCGCCGGATCGCGATCCGCGCGCAACTGCTGGACGCCGAGCGGCCGGCGCTGGTCGCCGAGGTGGTCGATGAGCTCACCGTGGTCAACATCGACCCGACGAATGCCATCGCCCCTAGCGAGGACCATATTCTTTGGGCCAGGCTGGGTGGTGGCTACGAGCACTCGCAGTTGCAGGTGGCAGTCGAGACCGACAGATCGGTGTTCGAGTACGACGGCATGTACCGGGCGATCGCCGACCTGCCGCTGTACTGGGCGATCATGCGGCGCCCGCTGAAATATCAGCAGACGAGGGACTGGATGGTCGCCAACGACGGCTTCCGCCGCGACGTCCTCGTCCGGCTGCGCGAGGCAGGTCCACTGCGCACCAGTGAGATCCCCGACACCGCCCAACGGCCCTGGGGTTCCACCGGCTGGACCAACAACCGCAACGTGACCCAGATGCTCGAACTGCTGGTCCGCCTGGGCGAGGTCGCCATCGCCGGACGCGCCGGCCGCGAGCGCTGGTGGGATCTCGCCGAGCGCTGGTACCCGCACGTCGCTGAGGTGGCGGACGCCGAGGTCGATGACCTGCGCGACCAACGCCGGCTGCAGTCCCTCGGTATCGCCCGGGCGAAGCAGACCGAGGTGCCGCTCGAGCGGATGGACGTCGGCGCGGCGGGTGAGCCGGCGGTGGTCGACGGAGTCCCCGGCAGTTGGCGGGTCGATCCGGTCGGTCTGGACGACCTGACGCGTCCGTTCGTCGGCCGCACCGCCCTGCTGTCGCCGTTCGACCGGCTGGTCTTCGACCGGGCCCGGGCGGAGGCCCTGTTCGGGTTCGAGCACGTGCTGGAGATGTACAAGCCGGCCGCCAACCGCCGCTGGGGCTACTTCGCGTTGCCGATCCTGCACGGCGACGCCCTGATCGGAAAGCTGGACGCCAAGGCCGACCGAAAGGCCGGCGTGCTCCGGGTGTTTCGCGTCCATGCCGACGGCGACTGGACGGCGGACACAGCTGCCGCTGTTCGCGCCGAGATCGTCGCGCTGGCCGACTGGCTCGGCTTGGAGGTCGTCGAGGCCGAGGGGTAAGCAGGGCCGCGGCCCGGCCTGCTGACATCGACGACCGTCGCCGTGAGCGATCTCCTACCGGCAGGTCAGGTCTGCCGGGGGATCGCCGCCGACCAGCAGCCGCCAGTCTTCGAGGCCCAGGTTGCCGCCCGAGGTCCGGCAGGCCGTCGCCACCAGGTTCTCGGGGTCGAGCACCGTGCCGACCACAAGCCCGTGGTCGTCGTCTCCGGATCCCTCGAAGACGGTGACCAGCCGGGAGCCGTCGGCGCTCAAGCCGATTCCTCGCTTGCTGGCCCGCCGGTCTGCCGGGAAGTCGACGGTGCCCAGCGGAGCGCCGTCCGCGATGTCGTAGAGGCTGACGCCGACGTCGGTCGGGATCGCCAGCAAGGTGTCGGAGGCCACCGGGGCGCCGTAGCCGAAGAAGCGTCCCGGCAGCCGCCGCTGCAGGGTGCCCGTGCGCGGGTCCACACTCTCGACCTCGCCGCCGGCGTACCGGACCCAGAGTGAGCCGGCGCCGAACACTGCATCTTCTGCGGCCCGCGTGGCGGACCCCACCCGGAACCGCTCCGCGACCGTCGCGGCGTCGATGACGACGATGGCGGAGTCGTCCCGACGCCGAACCGCGAGCGTTGCCAGATCAGGGCTGATGCCGACGTCGTCGACCAGGTCGGCGCCGGGCATCCGGGCCTCTGCCAGCAACTGCCCGGTGCGGGCCTGGTACCGCCCGATCCAGCCGTCGCCGGCGACCACCAGCACGGTTGCCCCGTCCGGCGACGCCCGCAGGGCCGCGATCGGGGCGTCCGGACGTCCGATCGCCCAGCCGGTGAAACCCTCCGGTAACCCGGGCAGCGGTCCGTCCAGCGCCCCGCTGCGGCTGCCGGAGGCCAGCTGAAGCACCGTGTCATCGGCCAGCCAGAGCGGTGGCGCCAGACTTCCGACCGGCGTGCCGGGGGCGTAGCGGCCGATCAGGGCACCGGACTGGCCAGGCACGTTCCGGACCGCGGTGGTGCCGGTGAGCCCGTCCAGCACGGCGATGCCGCCGCCGTCGGGAGAGAGCTGGACGATCGGCGGCTGGCAGGCGACGCACGAGAAGGGCAGCTCGATCGCGTCCGAGGTGGCGCTTCGGCCTACTGAATCCGGATCCCACAGGCTGAGGTCCGAGCCGGACGCCGCGAGCAGCCGCCGGGTGCCGCCGAGGAAGATCAGCCCTCGCCAGTTCGCCTCGGACAGCCCGACGAGGGTGATCGGCGGGGCGACGGGATGCCCGAAGCCCGCCGGGGCGCGGGTTTCCCGCACCGTGGCGATCCGGATGCCGTCGGCGTCCGCCACCGCCAGCAGGCCCGCGTCGTGATCCAGCGCGGAGGCCGCGGTGTTGGTCATCGGAAGGTAGGCGTAGCGGGTCGGACGGTTCGGATCGCCGGTCACCGACCAGACCGGCACCTCGGCCTCTCCGTTGGTCGCGGTGGCGAAGCGGCCGTCACCGGAGAGGCGTCCACGCAGCTGATGGTTGCCGTAGCTGAACTCGCCACGGACCTGCCGGGCGAAGCCCGGAAAGCTCCGTACCTCGACGCCACTGCCGCCTTCGGCGAGCAGCCGGTCATCGGCCAGGAACCGAAGCTCATCGGTGCCGGCACCGAGCCGTGCGAGCGGGTCGGGGACGGTGCTCTGCCGCCCGGCGGGCAGGTCAACCAGAGTGATCTCCCGCTGCTGGTCGGCCATGGTGGACACCGCAACACCCGTGCCGGACGGGCTGACGGCGATCGCCTGCGGACGTCGTCCGGGCGGCAAGGCGACGCTGGCCAGCCCCGAGGCCGCGGTCGCGTAGGCCGAGCTTCCGTCGGTCGCGGCCAGGACGGTGCCGTCGTTGCTGACGCCCACGGCCAGGATCCGGTTCGGCATCCGGAACCGTGCGACCGGGGCGGCGGCCGCGAGATTCCAGCCGAACACCTCGCCGGAGATCAATCCCACTGCCACGAAGCTGCCGTCGGCGGACGCCTCGACGGTGCTGATCTGTGCGTCGAAGGGCACCACCCGGCGCAGGGCAGGACTGGCCAGACCGGCCCGCAGCAGTGCCGAGCGGGTAGTGGTGGTCGGGTCGGTCCGGTAGGCCCGGACGGCCAGCAGCTGGGCGCGACGCAGATCCCGGGTGAGCAGGGTGTCCGCGGTCGCGGCGAGCTGCCGGGCGAGCAGGCTGTTCGCCTGCCGGGCCACTTCGTTGCGCTGGGCGATGGCGATGATGCTCGCGACCACCGACGCAATCAGCAGCAGGCTCAGGCCGCCGATCGCGAGTTTCGCCAGCCGCCAGCTGCGCCGGTGCTGGGTGACATCGTCGCCCAGCAGTTCGTCGCGCGGAACACCGCGGATCGCCGACGCCAGATCCGCCACCCGCTCGCGGTACCGGGGATCGGCGGGACCGGAGGACCCGGGCTCGTCGAACCAGCTCAGGTCGCTCCACCGCGGCTCCTCTCGGAAGGCTCCCCGCAGTGGCGCCGGCACGCAATCGGTCGCGTCCGAGAAGTCGTTGTGGACCCGGTCCCAGGCCAGGGTGCCTTCGTCGTGGACCAGCAGGATCGCGGCGGCGTCCTTGTGCTCGAGCCACCACCGGATCTCGTTCGCCACGTACTCCGAACGCGCGGCGGCGGGGCTGAGCAGCACGACCAGCCAGCGGGCCTCCCGCAGCCCCTGCTCAATGGTCGACCACAGCGCCGGGTTCGCCGACATGGACGAGTCGTCGCGGAAGATCCGGACGGCCCGCAGCCGGTGCCACGGCTTGGCGAAGGTCTGGATCGCGGTCTGCAGCTTCTGGGCTTCCAGCGTGGACGCCGAGCGTGCGTAGGAGATGAACGCGTCCCACTGCGCCATGGCATCACCCTTCACCGGATCGGCCACAAGATATCCGAGTGGACGCCGGGCCCGGGACCCCACCCCGGCAACTCGCATGCCGGGGGACGGTTCTTCCGGTGCGCTTTTCGCACCTCGGGGGACGGTTCTTCCGGTGCGGTTCTCGCACCTCGGGGGACGGTTCTGCGCGTGCGGTTCTCGCACCTCGGGGGACGGTTCTGCGCGTGCGAGGTTCGAACGGAAAGAACCGTCCCCGGGTGTGCGAGGTTCGAACGGAAAGAACCGTCCCCGGGCATGCGAACCTCGGACGCCGGAGAACCGTCCCCGGGCGTCGAGGAACCGGTTCGCGGTTTCCGGGAGCGATCTGGCACAATGTTGGGCGCGTCGTCCGCGTCGGTGCCCTCTCATCGCCGGTTCGGACGGTCCACCCGAGACTCGCAGCCATTCCCCACGATGGACGCCGGCCTCACCCGCCCAGCCTGGCAGACGTTGCCCAGGCTTTCCCACAGGAGAAACCACACACGTGGCTGTCAAGATTCGTTTGAAGCGGCTCGGCAAGATCCGCTCGCCGCACTACCGCATCGTCGTCATGGACTCGCGCACCAAGCGCGACGGCCGGGCGATCGAGGAGATCGGCCTCTACCAGCCGAAGAACGACCCGTCGGTGATCCGGGTCGACTCCGAGCGGGCGCAGTACTGGCTCGGCGTGGGCGCCCAGCCGACCGAAGCCGTCGTCACCATCTTCAAGCGCAGCGGTGACTGGCAGAAGTTCACCGGCGACGCCTCGGAGTCCGGCATCGCGCCGCAGGCCGAGAAGGCCGACAAGGTCGCCCGGTTCAACGCCGCGCTGGCCGAGGCCGACGACGCCCCGGCGTCCGGCGCGATCAGCAAGGGCAAGAAGAAGGCCGATTCGGACGCGGCCGACGCCGCCGACGAGGCCTGATCGTGCTCGCCGACGCACTGGAGCACCTGGTGCGCGGCCTGGTCGCCAATCCGGATGACGTTCGCGTCTCCGATTCCGACCGGCGCCGTCCGCGCACCCTGGAGGTGCGGGTCAACCCCGAGGACATCGGCAAGGTGATCGGACGCCAGGGCCGGACGGCCGGGGCGCTGCGCACCGTGGTCGGTGCCCTGGCCGGACGCGAGACGGTGCGGGTCGACTTCGTCGACGTCGACCGCCGCCAGCGTCAGCGCCGCCGCTGATCCATAACCATCCGGACGCCCCCGAGCCTGCTCGGGGGCGTTCCCGGTTCTCCGCAGGAGGAGTGATGGCCGCAACCGTCGATGTGGTGGTCGGCACGATCGGACGCCCGCACGGGTTGCGTGGCGAACTGACGATCCGGCTGCACACCGACTTCCCGGACGAGCGGTTCGCGCCCGGTGCCCGGCTGAGCACGGGCACGGAGGGCGGCCACCTGGACGTCGTCACCAGTCGCTGGCAGGGCGGCGTGCTGCTGGTGGCCTTCCGCGGCTACGCCGACCGGTCTCGGGCCGAGACGCTGCGCGGCACCGAGCTGTGGGCACGGGTGGAGCCCGGCGAGGACGGCTCCGGGGACTTCCACGATGCGGCGCTGACCGGTCTGGAGGTGCGGGTCGGCGGAGCCACTTTCGGTCGGATAGCCTCGGTGGTCCACAACCCGGCGCAGGATCTGCTGGTCGTCCGCTCGGCCACCGGTGAGCATCTGGTGCCGTTCGTGACCGAGTTGGTGCCGGTGGTCGACCTGACCGGCGGCTTCGTCGAAGTGGTCGATCTGCCCGGACTGTTCGATTCCGGGGCGACCGAAGACGGATAGCGGCAACGGACAAGAGGAGGGCTGATGAGGCTCGACATCGTCACGATTTTCCCCGAGTACTTCGCACCGCTGCAGCTGTCGCTGGTGGGCAAGGCGATCCGTGCCGGCACGGTGGACGCCGCCGTGCACGACCTGCGCCGATGGACCCACGACCGGCACCGCACCGTCGACGACACCCCCTACGGCGGCGGCGCCGGCATGGTGATGAAGCCCGAACCGTGGGGCGAGGCGCTGGACGAGCTGCTGGCCCTGCCCGGGCACGAGGCGGACGAGCCGGTGCTGATCGTGCCGACGCCGTCCGGGACGCCGTTCAGCCAGTCGATCGCCCACGAGTGGGCGGCGGAGCGCCGGCTGATCTTCGCCTGCGGGCGCTACGAGGGCATCGACGCCCGGGTCGTCGAGCACGCTGCCACCCGGATGCGGACCGCCGAGGTGAGCCTCGGCGACTACGTGCTGAACGGGGGAGAGGTGGCCGCGCTGGCGATCGTCGAAGCTGTGGTTCGGCTGCTCCCAGGGGTGCTGGGCAACCCGGCGTCACTGATCGAGGAGTCGCACGCCCCCGGACACGACAACCTGCTCGAGTACCCGACCTACACCAAGCCGGAGACCTGGCGTGGGCTGGGCGTGCCCGAGGTGCTGCTGTCGGGTCACCACGGCGAGGTCGCCAAATGGCGGCGGGCCCGGGCCGAGGAGCTCACCCGCGACCGGCGTCCCGACCTGCTCTGAGCCGCGCCGCTCCGCCGGCGCCACGCGTCGATACGCGGTAAGGCCGGGCATGGGCCCGCTCCCGCACCGGGACACGAACTGTCCGGACGCCACGGCCTGCTGCCCGCTGAGAGGCTCCCGGTCGCCGCGACTGGTCGAGTCACGAGACCGTGCGTCTCAGTCCCGACGACATTGACGTACCGGCCAACGCGGCCGTCGCAAGGGGAATAGGGTGGCTTCCGTGGCGACGACGACTCTTTCCCCACGTGCTCGGGCGGTTCGCTCGTCAGTGGCGATGAAACTCCTGATGGCGGTGACCGGCCTGATCATGATCGGGTTCCTGCTGATGCATATGTACGGCAACCTGAAGGTCTTCTTCGGTGCCGAATCCTTCGATCACTACGCCCATTGGCTCAAGGGAGACATCCTCTATCCGATCGTTCCCTCGGGCTGGTTCATCTGGATCTTCCGGGCGTTCATGCTGGCGGCGATCGTGCTGCACATCTGGTCGGCGGCGACCCTGACGGTGCGGGCGCGGCGGGCGCGGGGTTCGAAGTACGTCACCTCGAAGCCGATCCAGCAGACCTACTCGGCGCGGACGATGCGCTGGGGCGGGGTGATCCTGGCCGGGTTCCTGGTCTTCCATCTGCTCCAGTTCACCTCCCAGACCATCAAGACCGGATTCACCAGCGAGTCCGGCCCGTATGAGATGTTCGTCCTGTCGTTCCAGCTGTGGTGGCTGGTGCTGGCCTACGCGCTGTGGATGGTGACCGTCTGCATGCACATCCGGCACGGGTTCTGGAGCGCGTTCGCGACGCTGGGCGCCAACACCTCGGCGACCAGCCGCACGTGGTGGAACATCCTCGCCTACGCGGTGGCGATCCTGTTGTACGTCGGATTCATGATCGCACCCGTCGCGGTGCTGTTCGGAGCAGTGAAGTGATGGCGACCCAGACCATTGAGCGTGACCTGGCACCCGCCGGTGTCGACTACTGGCACGAGGGCGCCGAGGTGCGTGACGCCAAGGCGCCGGCCGGCCCGATCGAGGGCAAGTGGGCCAAGCGGCAGTTCGAGGCAAAGCTGGTCAACCCGGCCAACCGGCGCAAGCTGACGGTGATCATCGTCGGCACCGGCCTGGCCGGCGGTGCGGCGGCGGCGTCCCTGGGCGAGGCCGGCTACAACGTGCTGAACTTCTGTTACCAGGACAGCCCCCGCCGCGCCCACTCGATCGCTGCGCAGGGCGGCATCAACGCGGCGAAGAACTATCGCAACGACAACGATTCGGTCTACCGGCTGTTCTACGACACGGTGAAGGGCGGCGACTACCGGGCCCGGGAGACCAACGTCTACCGGCTGGCCGAGGTGAGCGCCCGGATCATCGACCAGTGCGTCGCCCAGGGCGTCCCGTTCGCCCGCGAGTACGGCGGACTGCTCGACAACCGGTCGTTCGGCGGCGTCCAGGTGCAGCGCACCTTCTACGCCCGCGGCCAGACCGGCCAGCAGCTGCTGATCGGCGCCTACCAGGCGCTGGAACGGCAGGTCGCGGCCGGGACGGTGACGATGTACGTCCGGCACGAGATGCTCGAGTTGATCGTCGCCGAGGGCCGGGCCCGGGGGATCGTCGCCCGCGACATGGTCACCGGTGAGATCGAGACCCACCTGGCGGACGCGGTGGTGCTGGCCACCGGCGGCTACGGCAACGTCTTCTTCCTCTCCACCAACGCGATGGGCTGCAACGTCACCGCCGGCTGGCGGGCGCACCGCAAGGGCGCCTACTTCGGCAACCCGTGCTACACCCAGATCCACCCGACCTGTATCCCGGTGCACGGCGAAACCCAGTCCAAGCTGACCCTGATGAGCGAGTCGCTGCGCAACGACGGGCGGATCTGGGTGCCGAAGCGTGCCGAGGACTGCGATAAGGATCCGCGGCAGATCCCCGAAGAGGACCGCGACTACTACCTGGAGCGGATCTACCCCGCGTTCGGCAACCTGGTGCCCCGTGACATCGCGTCCCGGCAGGCCAAGAACATGTGCGACGAGGGACGCGGCGTCGGCCCGGCGGTCGCCGAGAAGCAGCCGGACGGCTCGGTGAACATGGTCCGCCGCGGCGTCTACCTCGACTTCGCCGAGGTGATCAAGCGGATCGGCAAGGACGCGGTGGCGGCCAAGTACGGCAACCTCTTCGACATGTACGCCCAGATCACCGCCGAGGACCCCTACGAGGTGCCGATGCGGATCTACCCGGCGGTGCATTACACGATGGGCGGCGTCTGGGTCGACTACGACCTGATGACCTCGATCACCGGGCTGTACGCGACCGGGGAGTGCAACTTCTCCGACCACGGCGCGAACCGGCTCGGGGCGTCCGCGCTGATGCAGGGCCTGGCCGACGGCTACTTCGTGCTGCCGAACACCATCAACGACTACCTGGCCGCCGCGCCGTTCCCGAAGCTGAGCCCCGATCACCCCGACGTGGTGGCTGCGGTGCGCAGCGTCGAGGAGCGGATCGACACGCTGCTGTCGATCCAGGGCAGCCGCACCGTGGATTCCTTCCACAAAGAGCTCGGCCACATCATGTGGGAGTACTGCGGCATGGAGCGCACCGAGGAGGGCCTGAAGAAGGCGATCGGGCTGATCCGTGAGCTGCGCGAGGAGTTCTGGCGCGATGTGAAGGTGACCGGCCAGAACGAGGAGTTCAACCAGACCCTCGAGCGCGCCGGACGGGTCGCCGACTTCATCGAACTGGGCGAGCTGATGTGCATCGACGCGCTGCACCGGCGGGAGTCCTGCGGCGGCCACTTCCGGGCCGAATCGCAGACCCCGGACGGGGAGGCGCTGCGGCACGACGACCAGTTCCTCTACGTCGCGGCCTGGGAGTACACCGGAGACGTCCCGGTGCTGCACAAGGAACCGCTGGATTACGAGTTCATCGAGCTGAAGCAACGGAGTTACAAGTGAACATCACTCTGCGGGTGTGGCGGCAGGCGAACGCCGGCGCCAAGGGCGCGATGCAGACCTACCAGCTGGCCGACGTCAGCCCGGACATGTCCTTCCTGGAGATGCTCGACCTGCTCAACGAGCAGTTGACCATCGAGGGTGACGAGCCGGTGGCCTTCGACCACGACTGCCGCGAGGGCATCTGCGGCATGTGTGGTGTGGTGATCAACGGTTCGGCGCACGGACGCGGGTCGTCGCCGGTGCCGACCACCACCTGCCAGTTGCACATGCGCTCGTTCGCCGACGGCGCGACCATCGACGTCGAGCCGTGGCGGGCCGGCGGCTTCCCGGTGATCAAGGACCTGGTGGTCGACCGGACGGCCTTCGACCGGATCATCCAGGCCGGCGGGTACATCTCGGTGAACACCGGCGCCGCCCAGGACGCCAACGCCACCCCGGTGCCCAAGGTGGACGCCGACCGCGCCTTCGACGCCGCCACCTGCATCGGCTGCGGCGCCTGCGTGGCGGCCTGCCCGAACGGCTCGGCGATGCTGTTCACCTCGGCCAAGATCACCCACCTGGCGATGCTGCCCCAAGGCCAGCCGGAGCGCTGGTCGCGGGTCAAGGGCATGGTGGCCCAGCACGACATCGAGGGCTTCGGCAACTGCACCAACATCGGCGAATGTGCGGCGGTCTGCCCCAAGGGCATCCCGCTGGACACCATCAGCCAGCTGAACCGCGACCTGATGACCTCGCTGTTCAAGCGCGACAAGTAGCCCGCTTCGCACCCCCATCCGCTCGGCCCGCTCCATCCCCACCGCTCGCCTAACTATTTGGGGCTCGCCGAACTCAGCGAGCCCAAATGGTTCGGCGAGCGGTGAGTGGGCGGGGCGGGGATCCCCGAGGCCGATTTCGGACCGGGGGAGCGGCTGTGGCAGACTTGACCCTCGGTGCCGGACGCCCCTGCCACAGGGGGAAGGCCTCCGCACCACACTCCGAATCAACCACGAGGTGTCCTGTGGCACCGGCGAGGAAACAAGACATGAACAAGCTCGTTGCCGAGATCACCGAGGCCTCCCTGCGCTCCGACGTCCCGGACTTTCGTCCCGGCGACTCGGTCCGCGTGCACGTGAAGGTCGTCGAGGGCAACCGCTCCCGGATCCAGGTGTTCGCCGGTGCGGTCATCTCCCGTACCGGCAGCGGCATCGGCGAAGCCTTCACCGTCCGCAAGGTGAGCTTCGGCACCGGCGTCGAGCGGACCTTCCCGCTGCACTCCCCGATCATCGACAAGATCGAGGTCGAGCGCCGCGGCGACGTCCGCCGGGCCAAGCTGTACTACCTGCGCGGCCTGCGCGGTAAGGCTGCGAAGATCAAGGAAAAGCGCGACCGCTGAGCCGTCCCTGGTACTGCGGGCACGATCAGAGGCAGGAGTTCCGCGGTGAGTGAGTCCACCCCCACGGCCAAGCCATCGGCCGGCCGGGTGGTCGGCGTGTGGGCCAAGGAGATCGCCATCGTGGTGGTCGGAGCGCTGATCGCGTCCACCCTGCTGCGGCTGTTCCTCGCCCAGATGTTCGTCATCCCGTCCGGATCGATGGAGAACACCCTGCTGATCCGGGACCGGGTGATGGTGCAGAAGGTCGCCGGCTGGTCGCGCGGCGACATCGTCGTGTTCCGGGACACCCAGGGTTGGCTGGCCGATCCGGAAGAAGAGACCGATCCGGTCCGCAAAACCCTGATCTTCATCGGCCTGGCCCCGGACGAGAGCTCGAATCACCTGATCAAACGGGTGATCGGGCTGCCCGGCGACCACGTCAAGTGCTGCGACGCCCAAGGCCGGGTCACCGTCAACGGCCAGCCTCTCGACGAGGGAACCTACCTGTACGCCGAGGGCGGGCAGACCGTGGAGCCATCGACCATGCCCTTCGATGTGGTGGTGCCGAAGGACCGGATCTGGGTGATGGGCGACCATCGCAACAACTCCCAGGATTCGCGCTGCCACCTCAACGAGGGCACCGGCGGTCTCGCCGCCTTCGTGCCCAGCGCGGATGTGGTCGGCTCGGCCATAGCAATCGTCTTCCCGTTCGACCGCTGGCGGGGACTGTCCCGCCCCGACACCTTCGCCACGGTGCCCGCCGCCACCTCGCCCGCACCGGACCGACCGGTCATCACCGGGCCGATACCCGTCTGCTGAGCCTGCGATGCCGTTCGTGGTGCGCAGGGACGCAGGGCTGTACGGCTACGAGCGGGCGCTCCGCCGGGCCGGCTTCGGCCTGATCGCCGGGGCCGATGAGGCCGGACGCGGGGCCTGCGCGGGACCGCTGGTGGCCGCGTCGGTGATCCTCGGAAGCACCCCCGGCGCCCAGGTGAGCGGGCTGAAGGACTCCAAGCTGCTCACCCCGGCCCAACGCGAACGCTGCTATGACGAGATCCTGGTCAAGGCTGTCGCCTGGTCGGTGGTGCTGATCGAGCCGGGCGAGTGTGACCGGCTGGGCATGCACGTGGCGAACATCCAGGCGCTGCGGCGGGCGGTCTGGCGGCTGGGCGTGGCGCCACATTTCGTGCTCACCGACGGCTTCGGGGTGGACGGCCTCGGCGCGCCGTCGCTCGCGGTCTGGAAAGGGGACGCCGTGGCGGGCTGCGTTGCGGCGGCGTCCGTGATCGCCAAGGTGACCCGAGACCGGTTGATGA
Organism: Micropruina sp.; assembly: GCF_047602385.1. GTDB lineage: Bacteria > Actinomycetota > Actinomycetes > Propionibacteriales > Propionibacteriaceae > Micropruina. Next base: position 105,012 of record NZ_JASGHL010000003.1, on the reverse strand, counting down.
CCGCTGCCCATCAACGCTGGCCGCACTACCGTTTCGACGTCCACAAGGGGTATTGCACGCCATTGCACCAAGAGCACCTGGACGCCAACGGTCCCTGCGAGATCCACCGCTGGAGGTTCGAGAACGTCCGGCGGGCGGCGGCCAGTGCGGGCCGTGGTGACCGGCCGGACGGGGACGAGGCTCCGGCGTGGTCCCGGACCGCGGAACCGGCCTCAGCCGGCAACCTTCTCATTCGCGATAGAGTGGCGACGCTATGAGCGCCGAGGATCTTGAACAGTACGAGAGCGAACTCGAACTCCAGTTGTACCGGGAGTACAAGGACGTGGTCGGGATCTTCACCTACGCGGTGGAGACCGAACGGCGCTTCTACCTCTGCAACGCGGTCGACCTCAAGGTGCGCACCGAGGGCGGCGACGTCTACTACGAGGTGTCCATGGGGGACGCCTGGGTGTGGGACATGTACCGCCCGGCACGGTTCGTGAAGTCTGCCAAGGTGCTCACCTTCCGCGACGTCTCGATCGAGGAGATCGCGCACAGCGAGTTGAAGGTGCCCGACAGCCTCTGAGGGCACCGCCGAGCGTTCCGTTGGCCGAGCGTGTCGAGGACCCGGGCGAGCGCCGCTGGTCGAGCTTGTCGAACCCCGTCACCGGATCGACCTGAGCAAACTTCCTGAACCCCCGGGACGGATGTCCCGTGACGCCCGGGACATCGCCGTCCGATGGTGGATGCCATGAACACAGCCGAGCAACCCACAGTTTCCACGGGCTCGGACGCGCCCGACGAACAGAGTCCCGAGCCGGTCGTGGTTATGGTGCTCGGCCCGGCGCCGGATCGGGCCACCGGCAAGGTTTCGGTGGCGCTGGGCGTGGTCAACCTGGTTGCCGGCGGCTTCCTGATCGTGATGTTCGTCTCGCTCGCCCAAGGCGGCAGCACGGCGCCCTGGGGCCCGATCAACGACGCGTTGGCGGCTGCCGGCAACATCCTGCTCACTCTCGTCCTGCCCCGGATCAGCCGGAATGCGGCACGCTCCCGGCTGGCACGCGGCTTCGTCCGGACGACGGCGGTCGCCAGCCTGGTCAGCGCGGTCTCCGGCCTGCTGCTGGTGGTGAGGGTGCTGCCGTTCGAGCCGTCGACTGCGATCTCGATGGTCGCGATCGTGCTGCAGTGCGCCTGGATGCTGTGGCTGAGTCGTACCTGGGCCCGTGACCCGCGGGTGCCGGCGGCGATCTGGCGCTTCGGCCTCACCACGGGTCTCGCGCTGCTGGCCGGAATGGTGCTGGTCGGCGCCTCGCTGCTGCTGCCGTTCGGCTCGACCGCGGCCAACCTGCTGCTGATTCCCGGCGTCGCCTGCGGCGGCGTGGCCTGGCTGGTCTGGCCGCTCTGGTACATCCTGCTCGGCCGGCACCTGCGGCGCACCGACGCCGCGCGTTGATCCCACTTCCGGACGCCGCGGCGTCCGGTCCCGGAAAGGACCACCCGATGATCACGACCTACCGGATCCTCGCCTACGCCATCGCCGTCCTGGTCGGGGTGCAGGCCGCCTCGCACGCCTGGGCGTCCGCCGGCATCGGCTTCTTCATCGCCAACGGCGGAGTGGTGGACAAGTCGATGATGGAGGACATCGGCGGCCCGCCGCCCTTCCCCGAGGTGGTGGGCTTCATCGTCCATGGCATCAACGGGGGAATGGTCATCCCGGCGGTCGCGCTGGCCCTGCTGGTGGTGTCCTTCTTCGTCCGGGTCAAGGGTGCGGTCCGCTGGGCCGTGATCGTCCTGGTGGTGGTCGCGATCCAGATCACCCTCGGCTACGAAGGCCACGGCCTGCCACTGCTCGCCCTGTTCCACGGGCTGAACGCCTTGATCCTGTTCGGCTGCGCAATCGTTGCCGCTCGTGTCGTCCGGCCGCCGGTGGTGCTCGCCGGTTCGGACGCCGAGGCGAGCGACCTGGCCAAGGCCTGAGGTGACCGGACGGCCGCGCCGCCCCGGCTGGGTGGCGGTCGCGGCGGCCGCGATCGTGCTGGCCGGCGCCACCTGGTTCTGGTCGGCGAGCCTGCTGCCCGGCAGCTATCCGATGACCTCGATGGGATACCCCGATTACGGCGGTGGGCCGTCCGCTCCGACGCCGCACGGCCACGATCACTCGGCGGGAGGGATTCCGGTCACTCAGCTGGTTCCCGACCCGGCGCGTCCGGCCGATGTCCGCGTCGACCTGGTGGCCCGGGCCCAGCGGGTAAACCTTCCCGGCGTCACCGAGTTCGACGGCTACACGCTGAACGGCAGCACGCCCGGTCCGACCATCAACGCGCGCACCGGTGACCTGGTCGAGGTCCGGGTGACCAACGACAATGTGCCCGGCGGCATCACGCTGCACTGGCACGGGGTCGACCTGCCCAACGGCATGGACGGCGTGGCCGGGGTGACCCAGGACGCCATCCGGCTGGGCGGTTCCTACGTCTACCGGTTCGTCGCGCAGGAGGGCACCTACTGGTATCACTCCCACCAGCTCTCCCATCCGCAGGTCACCGGCGGCCTGCTGGGCGCACTGATCGTGGCCCCCGCGGACGCCGTGCCGCGGAGCGTCGAGGTGCCGGCGCTGGTGCACTTCTACGGCGGGCTGAGGACGATCAACGGCGTCCCCGGCGTGGTGCGTTCGTCGGCCCGCGCCGGCGCGACAGTGCGCGTCCGGGTGATCAACACCGATCAGGGGCCCATGCCGGTCTGGGTCACCGGCGCCGCCTACCGGGTGGTGGCGGTGGACGGCCGCACGGTCAATCAGCCGCCGCCGGTCTCCGGCCGGGCGATGCTCGTCACCGCCGGCGGACGGGCCGATCTGGAGCTCCGGGTGCCGGACGGCGGCGCACGGGTCGAGGTCGCCGGGGCATCGATCGTGCTGGGCGCGGACGGGGCGCCGTCCGGGCCGGCGCCGCGCGAGTTCGTCGACCTGCTGCACTACGGCAGCCCGCTGCCGCCCCGCTTCGACCCCGACCGGCCGGACCGCAGGTTCGATTACCGGATCGGACGCCGCTTCGGGCTGCTGAACGGTCGTCCCGGGTCCTGGTGGACGATCAACGATGGCATGTTCCCGAACGTGCCGATGTTCGTGGTCCGGGTCGGCGAGGTGGTGCGGTTCAGCGTGTCGAACGTCAGCGGCGAGGTGCACCCGATGCATCTGCACGGACATCACCTGCTGGTGCTGGCCCGCGACGGCGTCCGGGCGACGGGTAGCCCCTGGCTGGTCGACTCACTGAACGTCGAGAACGGGGAGAGCTACGAGGTGGCGATGGTCGCCGACAACCCGGGCATCTGGATGGACCACTGCCACAACCTGCCGCACGCCGCCGAAGGCCTGATGACCCATCTGATGTACGAGGGTTACCGCACCCCGTTCATCGTCGGCGGCGAGCACGCCAACCATCCCGAATAGCCTTGTCGTTGGGCTCGTCCTCAGCCCAGCCCGGCTCGCCGGGCCGCCTCGACCGCGGCCACCCGGTCCGACACCTGCAGCTTGACCAGGATTGCCGCGACCAGGTTGCGGACGGTCTTGTCGGCGATGCCGAGCCGGGTGGCGATCCGCGGGTTGTCCCAGCCGCGGGCGAGCAGTTCCAGCACCTCGTGCTCGCGCGGAGTCAACGAGTTGAACGGCGATCGGGGCCGGGTGCCGGCGGCGAACAGTTCGCTCAGCCGTGGCGCCAGGGCGGCCGAGAAGGTCACGTCGCCGGCAGCCACCGACGCGATGGCGGCCAGCGTCGACGACGGGCTGGACGACTTCACCACGTAGCCGCGGGCACCGGCGCGCACCGCCTCGATCACGGTCTCGTCCTCGAGCATGGTGAGGATCAGGACGCGGGCCTGAGGGTTCGCGGCGACGATCCGCCGGGTGGCCTCGATCCCGTCCAGCACCGGCATGCTCACGTCCAGCACCACGACATCGGGGTTGAACTCGGCCGCCAGCCGCACCGCCTCCGCGCCGTCGGACGCCTGCCCGACCACGACCATGCCGGTGGTCTCGATCAGCCCGACCAGTCCGTCCCGGTAGAGGGGATGGTCGTCGGCGACGAGCACGGTGAGCGGCTCCCCGGTCATCGCGGTCCACCGATCGGCAGCACGGCGCGGACCAGCGTGCCGCCGCCCGGACGCTCCGCGACGGTGCAGGTGCCGCCGAGTTCGGCGGCGCGCTCCCGCATCGCGGTGATGCCCACTCCGGCGCGCAGGTCCGCCGGCGGCCCCGTCCCGTCGTCGGCGATGGTGACCTTCAGACCGCCCGGCTCACGACCGAGCCGCACCCAGCAGGTGCTGGCGGCGGCGTGCCGGACGACGTTGCCCACCGCGGCGATCGCGATCCGGTAGGCGGCTGCCCTCGACCGCGGCCGGCAGCGGGGCGCCGTCGGTGCCCAGCGGATCGGCCGCGAGGTGGACGGTGGGGCGGGCGATGGCGGCGAACTGCTCGCGGAGTGCATCGGCCAGGCCGCGCTCGTCCAGGCTGGGCGGACGCAGATCGTAGGCGAGCCGCCGCACCATCTCGGCTGCGTGCGTCGCGTCCTGCTCGATCCGGTCCAGCACCTGGGTGGCTTGCTCGGACGCCTCGGGGCCGGCGATCAGGTTCTTCACCGTCTCGGCCCGCAGCGAGAGTGCGGCAATGGTCGGCCCGACCTCGTCGTGCAGCGTGCGGCGCAGCATCCGGCGTTCCTCCTCCCGGGCGAGGACCAGGCGTTCGCGCGAGGCCCGGACCTCGCGGTCGAGCAGTTCGTCGCGTCGCGCGACGGCGATCTGGACGGCAAGCTCCTGCAGCAGCCGCCGTTCGGCCGCGGTGAACCGTTCGCCGCGGCCCCGGGTGCCGACTTCGAGCCGGCCCAGGGTCGCGTCCCCGTGCCGCAACGGCTCGATCAGGATCCGGTCCGGGTCCGCCGGTGCCGTTCCCGAGCGGACCACGGAGCCGGCGTCATCGGCAAGAGCCACGAAAGGGACGCGCAGGGCGCCGCGCAGCGCCCCAGCCACCTCGTCCCAGGCCACCTCTCGGGCGGTGAGCAGGTCGGTGAGCCGGGTCAGCGCCCGGTAGGGGTCGTCGCGATCCCCGTAGAGGGCGCGATTCACCACCTGCTGCAAGCCCACCCGCAGCGGGTTCACCGCCACGGCGACGGCGACCGTGCCGATCACCGCGATGCCGCCCGGCTGCTCAGCGACGAAGCCGGTCAGCAGGCTCACCGTTGTCAGGTAGATCAGCACCGCTGCCAAGGTGAGCGCGGAGTAGACCAGCGTGCGGGCCAGGACGACGTCGAGGTCGAACAGCCGATAGCGCAGCATCGCCACGCTCAGCCCGGCGACGAAGATCAGCCCGGGGACCCCGATCAGGTCCTCGGGGAGCAACGGACCGTCGAGCAGCAGGCTGGGCACCGCCCACAGGGCCAGGACCAGTAGGCCGGAGATGATGGCCGACCCGCCCAGCCAGACCAGCTGTTGCCGCTGCACCGGATCGCTGTCGGGCTTGCGGCTGCGGGCCAGCTGGAGCGTGACGGCGGTCAGGATGACAGCCAGGCAGGCGACGGTGATCCCGTTCTGTACCGGCACCGCCGTCGCCATCCAGGCCGGGTAGGGCCGTCCGGCTCCCAGCGCGGCCGCCGCGGCGGCCCAGGCGAGCGCGGGCAGCCAGGTCAGTGCCATCCGCGCCCGCGATCCGGCCAGCCGGGGCGAGAGCGGCGCCGGGAACTGGAGTGCCCAGGCTGTCATCGCTCCCCAGGCCAGGCTGTAGACGAACCCGACATTGACCACGAAGAGCCAGCGCATCGGTCCGTCGAAGGCCGCCGAGGGCGGCAGCCCGATCACCGTGACGACGGTGCTGCCCAGCAGTGCTGCGGAATACACCAGGCCGGAGCCTGCCGAGGGGTCATGGCGTCGCCGGCTGAGGGCATAGCCGCACAGGCCGAACAGGGCGGCGACGAACAGCAGCGTCCCGGCCGCGTGCCAGAACCGGAGGGCGAGCGGACGCCGATCCGAACTCAGGGCCAGTTCGAGGGCGCGGTCGCCGGGTTGCACCAGGTAGCGGACGTGCCCGTCCGCTGCCTGCGCGTCCACCACCAGGGTTCCGGCCGGGACGGGGCAGCCGTCCGCCGCGCGCGGGACCACGCCGGCCACCGTGAACGAACTCGCATGCGGCGACAGCCAGGCGCATTCGGCGGGTGTTGACAGCCGTCCGCCGAGAAAGATCATCGCGGACACGAGCGCGAACACGGCTATCACCAGCGCGTCCCACTGGGAACTCTGGGCTCGCAGCGATGGCCCCACGGCTTCCCTCCCGGTCGAGGTCACCATGCCAGATGGGCGCGCTGGTGGCGAGGGCTGCCAGGTTTCGTCACGCGCCGAGGAGCGCTTCATCCACAGGCCGCGACGATTTTGAACACTTTCGCGCCGAGGTGCCCATCCTGAAGGCGTGGAGAGAAGCGCAGTCTGGAGAGCGGGTGAGGTGGCCGCGGTGCACCATCTGGTGGGCCGGGGTTGGACGATCGTGGAACGCAACTGGCGATGTTCCCTCGGCGAGGTCGACATCATCGCCCATACCGGGCAACCCAACCCGGTGCTGGTCTTCTGCGAGGTCAAATGCCGCACCGGGACGGGGTTCGGCGACCCGCTCGAGGCGATCACCGCCGACAAGCTCGCCCGGCTGCGCCGGCTCGCGCTGACCTGGCTGGGCGAGCAGCCGAGTTGGGTGCCGCGGTATCGGCTGGACGCCATCGGCGTCCTGTTGCCGCGCGACGGCCGTCCCCGGATCACCCACCTGGAAGGAGTCGGCCAATGACGCCCGCCCGCGCCTTCTCGGTCGCGCTGGTCGGCGTCGAGGGCACCATCGTCGAGGTGGAGGCGGCGATCGGTGGCGGGCTGCCGCGGATGGTGATCGTCGGCCTCGCGGACGCCGCCCTGGCCGAGGCACGGGAACGTTGCCGGGCCGCGGTGCATGCGCACGGCCTCGGCTGGCCCGCTCAGCTGGTGACGGTGAACCTCTCGCCGGCGACGCTGCCGAAGGCGGGCTCACACTTCGACTTGGCGATCGTCGCCGCGGTGGCCGCCGCCGACGCCAAATTCGACCGGGCCGTCCTGGAACGGATGGTGCTGTTCGGCGAGCTGGGTCTGGACGGCCGGGTCCGGCCGGTTCGCGGGCTGCTGCCGGCCCTACTGGCCGCGCTCTCCGCCGGCTTCGCGACGGCCGTGGTGCCGGCCGCCCAGCTGGCTGAAGCCAAGCTGGTCGACGGGCTCACGTTGTGGGGTGTGAACGACCTGCTCGACCTGGTGGCGGTGCTGGTCGGCGAGCCGCCCAAACCGCCGCCGGCGACCGAGCCGTCCGCTGCCGCCGAGCCGGCCGGTGTGAAAGACCTAAGTGACGTGGTGGGCCAGCTGGCGGCCAAGTGGGCGGTCGAGGTCGCCGCCGCCGGACGCCATCACCTCTATCTGCACGGACCACCGGGAGTGGGCAAGACGCTGCTGGCCGAACGGCTGCCGGGCATCCTGCCCGACCTCGACAAGGCCGAGTCGCTGGAGGTGTCCGCGATCCATTCACTTGCCGGGCTGCCGCTCGACGGCGGCCTGATCCGGCGTCCGCCCTACGCCGACCCGCATCACACCGCGTCCCTTGCCAGCATCGTCGGCGGTGGTGCCCGGATCGCCCAGCCGGGCAGCATCAGCCGCGCCCATCGCGGCGTGCTGTTCCTGGACGAGGCACCCGAATTTTCTCCGCGGGTGCTCGAAGCCTTGCGGGTGCCGTTGGAGTCGGGCCGGGTGGTGCTGGGACGTGCGCTCGCGCAGGCGACGTATCCAGCGAGCTTCCAGCTGGTTCTGGCCTCCAATCCGTGCCCGTGCGGCAATGCGGGTACTCCCGGCACCCAGTGCGTGTGCGCACCGATGGCGGTGCGCCGCTACGGCGAGCGGGTGTCGGGCCCCATCCTCGACCGGATCGATATCCGGCACCACCTCCGGCCGATGTCGCGCAGCTACCTCAAGGCCGCACTCGGTGGCGGCGAGCCCTCGGCGGTGGTGGCGGCGCGGGTGGCCGAAGCCAGGGACCGGCAACGCCACCGGCTCGCCCCGTACGGCTGGTCCACCAACGGCGAGGTGCCCGGACCCGCGCTGCGGCGCCGGCTGCCGCTGCCGCACGGCAGCGACCTGCTCGACGAGGCGGTCGCGCGGGGCCGGCTGTCGGCTCGCGGCGTCGACAAAGTCATCCGAATCTCGTGGACCCTTGCCGACCTGGCCGGGGTCGATCGGCCCGAGCGTGACCATCTGCACACCGCCCTGGCCATGCGGCACGGACTCGATCTGACGGAGGTGGGAAGTGGACGAGCGTGACGCCCGGATGGCGCTGTGTTGCGCGGTGGAGCCGGGCAATCTCGCGATGACCGCCGCGGTGGCCGAACATGGAGCATCGGCTGTGTTCGCCGGGCTGCGCCGCTCGGCCTCCCGGTCACGGTGGGCGCGGCGGGCGCAGACCCTCGACCTGACCCTGGTGCAGCGGTCGGCCGAGCGCAACCGGCTCCGCTTCCTGATCCCGGGCGACGACGGATGGCCCGCGGCGCTCGGCGACCTGGCGACGGCGGACGCCGTCCAGGAGATGGGCGGTCCACCGTTCGGGCTGTGGGTGAAAGGGGATGCCGTCCTGGCCGAGGCCTCCGCCCGTGGCGTCGCCATCGTCGGATCGCGGGCCGCCACCCCCTACGGGCAGTCGGTGGCGTCCGATCTCGCCGCGGGTCTGGGCGGTCACGGCATCAGTGTGGTCAGCGGTGGCGCCTACGGCATCGACGCCGCCGCACACTCCGGCGCGCTGGCCACCGAGGCGCCGACGGTCGCCGTGATGGCGGGCGGACTGGACAAGCCCTACCCACCCGGCAATGCCACGCTGCTGCAACGGGTCGCCGGGCAGGGACTGGTGATCAGTGAGCTACCGCCGGGGGAGCATCCCACCCGGGCCCGGTTCCTGGCCCGCAACCGGCTGATCGCGGCGCTCTGCCCGGCGACGATCATCGTCGAGGCGGCCTGGCGCAGCGGCGCCCGCAACACCGTCAGCTGGGCGAGTGCCTGTGGTCGGGTGGTGCTCGCCGTACCCGGTCCGGTGCACAGCGCCACCTCCACCACCCCGCACCGGCTGATCCGTGATGCCGAAGCGGTGTTGTGTACCGGTGTGGCCGACGTGCTCGAACTGGTCGGACCACTGGGACGCCAACCGCCGTCCAGACCCGATCAGCACCGCCGGCTCGACGCGCTTTCGACTGACGAACTGGCGGTCTACGAGGCGTTTCCCGCCCGTGGCGACCTTGACGCCGGCGAGGTCGCACTGCGGGCGGGGCTCGGCCTGGGTCGCTGCCTCGCGATTCTGGACCGGATCTCCGAATCCGGCCTGATCGAGTCGAGCGGTTCTGGCTGGAGGCTCACCCCGAGGGCTGTCACTCCCGCGGGTGACTGATGTGGCAGCAAAGTGCCGCTAAAGTCATCGTCGTCGGGGGGACATCTAGACGCTGTTGACCGAATCGCTCCAGTCCGGGGGGAGCGGGGCGATTCGGCCAGCTGCGGCTTTCAGCTTTTCCACCTACCCGGACGTCGTCGGCGACTGTCCGTGGCCGGTGTGCGGGGCCTGGGGTGCTCGTCCGACTCGAGGTCGACGGTACGAGAGGACGAGACCCATGTTGGAGTATCGCCGCAGTTGCGAATGCTGCGGCCGCGAACTCGCGGTCGGTGATGACCGTGTTTACATCTGTTCGTTCGAGTGCACCTGGTGCGCCGGCTGCGCGGCCACGTTCCCGAGCGGGGGCTGCCCCAACTGCGGCGGCAGTCTCCAGTTGCGGCCGGTCCGCTCCTTCAGCCGGCGGATGCACGTGCCGACCGTCCAACCGCATTCGGAGACCCGCCGGCTGTTGGCGCGCAGCGCCTGAACCGCGGGTGGCCGGTGACCACGGATGGAGCGCCCGCTAGGGTGTCGCCATGACACGAGGGCCGCTCAACCGGGCGCTGAGCGGGTTCACCTCCACCATCTTCGCCGAGATGTCGGCCTTGGCCGCACGCACGGGCGCGGTCAACCTCGGTCAGGGGTTCCCGGATTTCGGCGGTCCCCAGAGCATGCTCGAGCGCGCACGGCAAGCCATCGCCGATGGGGTCAATCAGTATCCGCCGGGTGCCGGCGACCCGGCCCTGCTGAGGTCGATCGCTGCCCACCAGAAGCGGTTCTACGGCGCCGAACTCGATCCGGACAGTGAGGTCCTGGTGACGGCCGGCGCCACCGAAGGCATCGCCGCGGCGATGCTCGGCCTGCTGGAACCAGGTGACGAGGTGGTGCTGCTCGAGCCCTACTACGACTCCTACGCGGCGACCATCGCGCTCGCCGGCGGCGTCCGGCGTCCGGTCCGGCTCGAGCCACCGGACTTCGCGCTGCCCCGGGACGCGTTCGCCGCGGCGATCAGCCACCGGACCCGGCTGCTGCTGATCAACACACCGCACAACCCGACCGGCGCCGTCCTGAACGCCGGCGACCTGGCGTTCATCGCCGATCTTGCCGTCCGGCGCGACCTGATCGTGGTCACCGACGAGGTCTACGAGCACCTCACCTACGACGGCATCCGACACCGGCCGCTGAGCACCTTCCCCGGCATGGCCGAGCGGACGGTGACGCTCTCCTCGGCGGGCAAGACCTTCTCGGCCACCGGATGGAAGATCGGCTGGGCCAGTGGCCCCGCTGAGTTGGTTGCCGCCGTCCGGGCGGCCAAGCAGTTCCTCACCTACGTCAACGGCGCACCGTTCCAGCCCGCCATCGCCGAGGCGCTGGCCCTGCCGGATGCCTACTTCGACGGATTCCGGACGTCCCTTCAGGCCAAGCGGGACCGGCTGATCGACGGGCTCACCGCCGCCGGAGTGACCACCTTCCGGCCGTCCGGCACCTACTTCGTGGTCGCGGACGCCCGCAGCCTGGGCTTCGACGACGGTTACCAGCTGTGCCGGGCACTGCCCGGTCTGTGCGGGGTGGTGGCGGTGCCGATGCAGGTGTTCTACGACGACCCGGCCGGCGCCCGCCACCTGGTCAGGTTCGCCTACTGCAAGCGCGACGAGGTCATCGATGAGGCGGTCCGGCGGCTCGACGGACTGCGGCCGCGCTGATCTTCGCCCAGGCTCAGCCGGTCAGCCCGAGCCGGGCGAAAGCGTCGACCAGGCCGGATCGTTCCGGTGGCGGCACCACCAGGTCGGCCGTGGCCAGCACCGGCTCGGGGGCGCCCTCGATGACCACCGCGGTGGCCGCCTCCTGCAGCATCTCCAGGTCGTTGTAGCCGTCGCCGATCGCCACCACATCGGCCTCGTCGACGCCGAAGTGTTCGGCGACCAGCCGCATGCCGACCGACTTGTTCACCTCGGCCAGATGCAGTTCGCCGGCCCGCTCACCCAGAGTCGCCAGCGAGCTCGGCAGGAAGCCGACCTCGGCGGGGAGCCGGCTGGCGACGTCCGCCATCGGCAGGTCGGCGTCGAAGCAGGCGACCTTGCTGAAGGAGACGGCCTTCAGATCGTCGGCCACCTGCAGGGCGCCGAGGATGTCCAGCCCGGTGCGACCGGTCGAGGCCTCGTCGCGATCCACGTGCATCAGCGACGCGATTCTCGCCGGCGTGCTCGGACGGGCGTGCACCGCGTCCGGAGCTTCGAGGATGTAGGCGACGTCGTGGGCATCGAGTATCGAGACGACCCGGGCGCCCAGTGCGGCCGGGAAGCGGCGATCGGAGAGGACTTGGCCATCGACCTCGATATAGCCGCCTGCGGCACCGACCATGCCGTCGAAGAGCGCCCGGTCCTGGTCGGTGACGAGTGACCGGGGACGTCCGGTGCACAAGACGATCCGGTGCCCCCGGCGCCGGGCCTCGCGGACGGCTTCGACATGCTGTGGTGGGATCACGCCTCGGTCTGCGATGGTTCCGTCGAAATCGATGAACACGATCTTGCCCACGGGCGAAGCAACTCCTGAAATTAGACGTTTCAACTAACGAGTCTATGCCGGTTTGGCAGCCAGGGACGAGTCGGGCCGAATCGAGCGCACCGAGGGTCAGCACGGCCGCTCAGAAGGAATCCAGTTTCTCGTCGATCTCGGGGAACCGGGTGACCGTCGGCTGCTCGATGAGTTCGCCACGGACAGCAACGAGCCGCGGCTGGTCGAAGGTCCGCAGATTGTCCAACGGGTTCTCCCCGAGCAGCACCAGGTCGGCCGATTTGCCGGCCTCGATCGATCCCGTCACCCCGTCGATGCCGAGGATGCGCGCGTTCGCCTGGGTGGCGGCATGGAAGGCGTGCGCGTTGCCGAGCCCCCCGTGCCGGGCGACATAGTCGATCTCGCGCCAGGTGTTGTAGTGCGTGACGTAGGTGAGGGCGGAGTCGGTGCCCATGCCGATCGCGATCTCGCCGGCCAGCGCATCCCGGATTCCCTGCAGCATCTCGTCGAGGATCATCTCGGCGTTCGCCCGGACGATGTCGTCGACACCCGTCACCGACTGGTCCAGCTTCACCAGGGGCAGGCAGGCCTGCAGGGTCGGGATGAGTGCCGACGAACCGTGCAGCGAGCGAGGATTGTCCCGGAACAGCTCGACCATCTCGTCAGTCATGTGGCTGCCGTGCTCGATGGTGTCCACCCCGGCGCGCAACGCCGCCGTGATGCCTTGCGGGCTCTGCGCGTGCGCGGCGACCAGAATGCCCGCGTTGTGCGCCTCGTCGCAGATCGCGGTCATCTCTTCCTCGGTCATCTGCGGACGTCCGGCCTCACCGATGGCGCGGGCATCGGTCACCCCGCCGGTCGCCGCGATCTTGATCGCGGTGACCCCCTTGCGCAGGTTGATCCGCACGTTGCGCCGAGCAGTCCACGGATCGTCGCTGATCAACGCGATCTGCGGTGCGCCGTGCCCGCCGCTGATCGCCATCAGCGGGCCGGAGGCGATCAGCCGCGGGCCGACATACTCGCCGCGCTCGATGGCGTCGCGGGTCTCGACCACCTCGTAGGCGACATCGCCGAGGCTGCGGATCGTGGTGACACCACTGTGCAACTGGGTGACCACATTCGTGCGGGTCCGCTTGCGCAGCATCCGGTGGCCGAAGGGGCTGTGCATGAAGGTCGATACGAGCTTCTCGGCCGATTCGCTGGTGAGGACGGCGGGCAGCGGCTTGCCGTCGGCGAATAGGTGGGCGTGGGCGTTGATCAGTCCCGGCGCCAGGAATTGCCCCGTGCCATTGATCACCCGTTGACCGGACGGCACCCGGATCTCGGCGGACGGCCCGACTTGGGCGATGGTGCCGGTGCTGTCGACCAGCACGGTCTGATCCGGTTGGGTGGTTCCGGCGCGATCGCCGGTGACGATGGTGACGTGGGTCAACGCGAAGGGTGTGGTCATGGGGACGGCTCGCTTTCGTTGCTGGCAGGGCGGTGGTTGTGGTGAGGGTCGACGGAGTGGGGTGCGGCGTCCGGACGGTCCAGGCTCGACGGTGCGGACCGAGCCCGCCGGGGCAGTGGCAACCAGTCGGTGTCGGCGATCACCGAGCCCACCTTGGTGCCGATGCAGAGGCTGACGAAGGCGAGCGGCGCCGCCGATAAGGACGTCGGTTCGAGCGTGGTCAAAGCGACAAGCCCCACCGTGCCCGGGCCGAGCAGCAGGAAGGCAGGCTGGAACGACACGGCCGAGGGGACGGCGGCCCGGGTCCGCTCGAGAAGTCGGGAGGCGACGAAGAGAGTGGCGCCGGCGATGCCGGTTGCGACCACGCTGCCGACCTGCGGGCTCAACACCTCCAGCAGCGCGTAGGTGGCCGCCATTGCGCAGACGCCGATCGCGGCCAGCTGAGGGCCGGCGCCGAAGGCGACACCCACCCCGCAGGCGAGCGCGCCCACGCCTGTCCACGCCGCCCAGGCCGGCGGCAGGGCGGACCATCCGATACTCGCCGACGGCGGCAGCGGCACGTCCCCGATGAGCGCGGCGGAGCCCGGATCGACATGCAGCCCGGTCAACGCCGAGCCGGCGAGGATGCCGACCGTCATGAAGCCGAGCACCACCAGGCCGGCGATCAGCCGGGCCGATCCGGTGACGATGTCGGCGGAGGTGAGTTCGAGCAACGCGTTGGTGATCGTCGCGCCCGGAATCAGGATTGCAATCGGCGCGCAGACCGCGAACAGTGGCACCGGACCGAGACCCAGCCATGCCGCGGCGCAGCCGACGGTGAGCGTGGAGACCAGGGTGGCGACGAAGGGCACGATCGCCGACGCGGCGCCGACCCGGTTCATCGCCGCCGAGATCGCCCCGACGAGGGCGCCGGTGAGTGCCGACAGCGCGATCGCCCACCACGGGCAGCGGAACAGGATGGCCAGCCCGATTCCGATCAGTGCGCTGCCCGCGATCCAGCGGAGGCCGGCCAGCGGCCTGCCCAGCTTCCGGATCTGGGCGATGCGCCGGCCCACGTCCTCGATCAGTTCCTCGCAGCTTTCCAGGGAGCTCAGCAGCCGCAGGCTCGCGGCGGTCTGGACGATGGAGAAGTCACCCGCTGCCGCGCGCCCCCCGACCAGCGGCGCCGCACCCTGGCGTCCGCCGACGAGCACCGTGGTGGGCAGCACGATGAACTCCAGGCCGGCCCGAGGTGACTGCGCGGCCGCCACCCGCACCAGAGCACCCCGGGTGTCGGTGACCGAGAGGCCCGCATCCAGCAGCAGCACGCCGACATCGGCGAGCCGGGACTGGGCCTCGCTCCCGGCCGGGTCGCCGCTCGTCTGCGTCGGCATCGGCTCCCTAGTTTCGATCGGCGCCGCAGGCAGTTCTGCCGGGCTCGTCGCCAGATTGCCACGGCGTCCGGGGCCGATGCTGCCGTTGTCACCCGGGCACTCACCCCGCGGGTCACCCGGCGACATGCGGGCCGGACGGTGCGGCGCGATGCGGGGGAGTGGCGGGTCCGAGTGACCGGTCATGACGAGCCTTCGATCGCCTGGCGGCATGGCTCGCGGGACCGGTGTTCAGGGTGTCGGTGCCGTATCGTCGGGCAGCCAGGTGGTGAGATCGTGACGCTCACCCGCAGCGATCGCCTCCACCCGGGAGCTGACCCCGAGCTTGCGGTACAGCCGGCGCAGCTGCGTCTTCACCGTGTTGACCGACACCCCGAGCAGTCCCGCGATCTCCGCCGTTGTCGTGGCCGTCTGCAGCGCACCCAGCACCCGGCCCTCGGCTCGGGTCAGCTGAGGTCGTGGCTGGAAGCGTGGCAGGAATCCGAGCCCGGCGAGTCCCGCGTCGAAGCTGCCGATGCGGCTGTCGTCCAGTTGCTCGCGGACCCGTTCGACCACCTCGGCCGGAACCGAGGTGAACAGCCGCCGGAAGTGCCCGGTCTCGGCGATCGTGGCGATCCGGGTCGCGACCGCCGGGCTCACCTCGCCCAGCTGAAGGATCTCGATGAATGCCTTGAGCAGATGCAACTCGGCCCGGTGCGCCGGTGCGAGCCAGGAACTCGAAGACAACGCCCGGTGGACCCGGCTGGCTTCGGCGAAGTCCGAGGAATGGATGTTCATCCTCAGGCGCGAGAACTGCGTGGCCGGCCCGGGCCGGGCCTGGGACTCGACGACGGACGCCGCGGTGCCGACGTCGCCCAGCGCGAGGTGAGCGGACACCCGGTGGGCGGCAAGGACGTCGGCGGCGAACGTCCCGGGTTGGACGACGTGGGCGGCCTCGGTGGTCCGCGCCGTCTCCAGCGCGTCCTCCGCGCGATGGATCGCGAGCAGATAGCGCACCCGGGCCAGGAAGATGAACGGCCAGATCACGTCGTAGACGTCCACCTCGTCCAGTTCCGACACCCGTTGCGCCGCTTCGGCGTTCATCCGGTCCACGGCGATCAGCGCCGCAGCGGTGCGTTCGGTGCTCAGCGCGTTGCGATGGAAGGCGTCCGACAGTGGCGGGTAACCGACCGCCGCGCGAAGCGACCGTTCGGCGTCCTCGATCGATCCTCGCACGGCGAGCGCGACGGCGGCGCGACCCTCTGTCGTCCGCCGAGCGTCGATACTGTCCAGGGTCTCGCCGTACTGGCGTGCAGTGGCGAATTCGCGCAGGGCTGAGGAGGTGCTTCCCGCGCACAACAGGGTGGAACCCATCTGCTCGTGCAGGAACCACAGTGGACCGGTCGGGTCGCCGGAATGGCCGCCGCGCCCCAACCGGACCAGCTCGGCGAGGTGCTTGGCGTAGCTGACGGCGGTGACGATGTCTCCCCCGGCGCGCGCCGCGATCATCTTCAACGCCACCGCGATCGCCTGCTCCTCGCCCGGCACCCCGCGGTAGGAGTCGAAGGCGGACAGGTCCACCGGCCGGGTCGAGCGGGCCACTACCCCGGCGGAGGGCTGGACCAGGCACAGCGCCGGATACTGCTGGAGTACCTCGGGTGGCAGTAGCTGGACTGCCCGGAGCAGCCCGGCGTAGTCGCCGCAGAACAGCCGGAAGATCTGCCGCGAGGCGAACTCTGCGATCCGCACCGGGTCCTGGCTGGCGACCGCATCCGCAAGCTGGCCGCGAGCCTGTGCGAAATCCATTTCCCCACCTTCTCTCGCCCGGCCGAGAAATCAGCCGCGCCGAGCCTGTCACGGCCGCTATGGGCGCATGCTACCGGCGCATGCCGGCCCGACCGGTGGGCCGCGGAGACCGTGCATCCGTCGTGCCGCGCCTGCAGCGATCCGCGCCGATGGCCGGCGGGCACGCCGGCTGCTCAGAACGGCCAGATGAGGGGCACCACGCCGACCGCGACAGTCCCGAACAGAAGCATGCAGAGCGCGCCGAGCTTCCAGTAGTCGCCGAACCGGTAGGCCCCGGGCTCTTGCACCATCAGGTTCCCCGGGGTGGCGACCGGGGTGAGGAAGGACGCCGCCCCGGCGATCGTGATGCCCATCATCATGGGCAGCGGTGAGAACTGGGCCGCTTCGGTGACCGCCAGTGCGACCGGGGCAACGATCAGCACGGTCGCCAGGTTGCTGAGGAACTGGCCCAGGACGAACACGATGAGCACCATCACGGCGAGCAGCAGGTGCGGGGAACGCTCTCCGAAGCTGGTCACCAGCCACGTCGATACGAGATCTGCGGCGCCACTGGTCTGGATGGCTGTCGACAGTGGCACCATGCCCGCGACCACCAGCAGTGTCGTCAATGAGATCGAACGCTGCGCCTGCGCCACCGTGACGACCCGGCAGCCGACCAGCAGGCCACCGGCCGCGAGCACGACGATCGAAGGAGGCAGCACATTGAGCGCCAGCAGCAGGCACATCGCGGCGAGCATCCCGACCGCGGTGTAGGAGCGCCGTCCGAGTTGCACCGACTGCCTGCGCACCCGCTCCGGCGCGTCGACCGGCAGCACTCCCGCGTTGGCGGCCTGCCTTTCCAAGGCGTCCCAGGCCCCCCGCAGCACGATCACATCGCCAGCGGCCAACCGGGCGCGCTCCAGCGGGACGCCGCCGCGCTGCACGGCGGCGATGATGAGTTCGCCCGACTCGGTTCGCATCCCCGGGTGCACCTCGTCACCGATGAAGGGCGAGCGGGGTGGGATCACGATCTCGGTGGCACCGCCCTCATAGCCGAGGGCGGTCTCGCCGGCGTCCAGCGAGTAGTGGTGCGCCAGGGTCTCGGCATACGCCCCGAGGTCGCGCGGGGCGTTCGGTGGGTAGCGGTGCGGCAACAGCTTGGGCCCGAGCAGCAGCGTGATCAGGATCACGCCGATGAGCAGCGGCGCTCCGATGATCGCGAACTCGAAGAAGCCGAACGGCCGGGCCCCGGCTTCGACGGCCCAGTCGGAAACCATCAGATTGATCGGCGTGCCGAGCAGCGTCAGCATTGAACCGGCGTGGGCGGCGAACGCGAGCGGGATCAGCAGCTGCGACGGCGGCTGGCGAAGCCGGGCCGACAACATGACGCCGACCGGCACCAGGGCCGCAATCGCGCCGTTCACGCTGATCAGCGCGGTCAGCCCGGCCGAGAGCAGCATCAGTGCGATCAGCACCGCCGACCGCTTCTCGCCGACCCGGCGGGTCAGAAGCTGGCCGGCCCAGGCGGTGACACCGGTGGCGTCGAGGGCTTCGCTGACCACGAAGAGCCCCGCGAGGTAGATCACGATCGGATCGCCGAAACCGGCGATCGCCTGCTCGAAGGTCACCGCGCCGGTGAAGAACAAGGCGATCGTCACACCCAAGGCCACGATCGGCGGTGGGAGGCGATTCCAGATGAACACGATGACTGCCGCGATCAGAATGGTCGTCGTCGCGACCAGCGCATCCATGGCGTCCTACCTCCAGATCTCCGACCGATGCCGTCCCAGCGAGCCGGACCCCGCCGAGCGGCGGGTCAGAAGCTGTCCAGCTGAGCGTCGATCTCCGGCAGTCGGTTGATCGCCGGCGACTCGATCAGCGTGCCACGCACGACGACCGTGCGGGGCGACTCGAGGGCCCGGAGACCATCGAGCGGATTCTCATCGAGCAGGACGAGGTCAGCCGCTTTGCCGGCCTCGACGGAGCCGATCTCGGCCTCCATCCCAAGGATCCGCGCGTTGATCCGGGTGGCGGCCTGTAGCGCCTCCGCGCGGGTAAGGCCACCGAAGCGAACCAGGTGGTCGAGTTCACGCCAGGTGTTCGAATGGCTGACGTAGGTGACTCCCGAGTCGGTGCCCATACCCACCGCGATGCCGTGCTGACGAGCGGTTCCGATCCCGGCGACCATCTCGTCGAGGACGAGGGTGGCGTTGGCGCGCACCACGTCGTCCACTCCGGTGATCGACTGGTCGAGCTTCACCAGCGGCAGGCAGGCCTGCAGCGTCGGGATCAACGCCGACCATCCGCGCAGCGAAGCCGGGTTGTCGAGGAACAACTCGATGCACTCCTGGTCAAGGCTGCTGCCGTGCTCAATCGTGTCCACGCCGGCCCGCAACGCCCTCCGGACACCCTCGGTGCTCTGGGCGTGGGCAGCGACCAGGACCCCCTTGGTGTGGGCTTCGGCACAGACGGCCCGCATGCTCTCTTCGCTCATCTCGGGGGTGCCGGCATGCCCGATGCCCTTCGCGTCGGTGACCCCGCCGGTCGCCGAGATCTTGATCGACCGGGCACCGTCGGTGAGGTTGGCACGGGTGCCGGCCGACGCCTGCTCGGGGGTATCGGCCACCCGGGCGATCTGCGGCGCCCCATGACCGTTGGTGATGGCCAGCAGCGGTCCGGACGGCAACAGCCGGGGACCCAGGAGTTCGCCCCGGCTGATCCGGTCGCGCAGCGCGATCACCTCGGTGGCGACATCGCCCACCGTCCGAATAGTGGTGACGCCGGTATGCAACTGGGTGGTGGCGTTGTTGGTCGCCCGTCGCCGCATCATCACCTGGCCGAGCCGGCTGCGCAGCACCTTGGCGACGGCGACCTTGGTATCCGGACGCAGGTAGATCTTGGCCAGCGGACGGCCGTCGGAAAAGAGATGCGCATGGGCATTGATCAGGCCGGGGATCAGGTATTTTCCGGTCCGGTCAAGGCGACGGTAGCCCGCCGGAACACTCGCGTCGGCGTCCGGTCCGGCGTACTCGATGGTCCCCATCGCTCCCACGATGACGGTCCAGCCGGTATGGACGGTCTCGGTGCCGTCGGTGGCCAGCACCGAGACACCGCTGACTGAAAAGGGCGTGCTCATGGGCTCAGTCTGCCCCACTCCGCAGGTATGCAGGCAGGTCTGCGAAGCGAACCTGGCCGACAAAGGTACGACTGCCTTTGCAGGGTGACCACGAGGGTGAAGGGGAGGGTGAAAGAATAGCGACGACGCATTGCCTCCGGCAGACTGGAGCGACCGGACCGCGTCGATGAGGGCGGGTTTCGTTCGTGCCCGCCCGTGCATTCGAAGGGGATCCTATGTGGACGTCGATCGGCGATACCCTGCCGTTGGCAATGGGCCTCGCGTTGAGTCCTTTTGCGATCGTCACCGGAATTGTCTTGCTGTTGGGCAGCAAGGGCCGGCTGAAGACGGCAATGTTCGGACTCGGCTGGTTCGCCGCGATCCTCACGATTGTCGCTATTGCGTTCTGGGTGGTCGGAGCCGCTGAAGAGGTCTCTGAGGAGTACGCCTCCGGGGGCGTGGACGTCGTCCAGCTCGCCTTTGCGGCGCTCTTCCTGGTGCTTGCCGGTCTCTCGTGGGTGAAGCGACCGAAGGGTCAGGACGGTGCCTCCGAAGGGGCTGAACCAGCCAAGTCGAAGCTGCTGGACCGGCTGGATGGATTGAGCGTGCTCGGCGCCCTGGGGGTCGGCTTGGCGCAGGGCTTCATCGTGATCAAGAACATCCCGCTCGCCCTGGGCGCCGGCGCTCGACTGGGTGAGGCCGGTCTGCACGGCGGCGAGGCTGTCATCGCGATGGTGCTGTTCGCGCTGATCTCAGCGCTGGGCGTCTTGGTTCCGCTGATTGTCGCGCTGATCGGCGGCCCCAGCCTGGATGACAGACTGCGGAGCTTGCGCACCTGGCTTGAGGCCAACATGTCCGCAATCACGATCGTGGTGCTACTGGTGCTCGGTGGGTACTTCCTCGGCCAGGGGCTGGGCATCCTCGACTGAGTCCCTCACTTTCCGGTCACGGGCCGGCCGGCATCACGGGTGCCGACGATCTCAGAAGTCCCAGTCGGAGTCCTCGGTGTTCACTGCCTTGCCCATCACATAGGACGATCCTGAGCCCGAGAAGAAGTCGTGGTTCTCGTCGGCATTGGGGGAGAGCGCGGCCAGAATGGCGGGGGAGACCGCGGTGGCCTGCTTGGGGAACAGCGGCTCGTAGCCGAGGTTCATCAGCGCCTTGTTGGCGTTGTAGCGCAGGAACATCTTGACGTCCTCGGTTTGCCCGAGCGGATCGTAGAGATCCTCGGTGTAGTTCTCTTCGTTGTCGTACAGCTCGTAGAGCAGGTCGAAGGTGTAGTCCTTCAACTCGTCGCGCCTCGCCTGGGACGCCTCGCGCAAGGCGACCTGGTATTTGTAGCCGATGTAGTAGCCGTGCACCGCCTCGTCGCGGATGATCAGCCGGATCAGGTCGGCGGTGTTGGTCAGCTTGGCGTGGCTCGACCAGTACATCGGGGCGTAGAAGCCGGAGTAGAACAGGAACGACTCCAGCATGGTCGAGGCGACCTTGCGCTTCTCCGGGTCGTCGCCGTAGTAGAAGTCCAGGACGATCTGCGCCTTGCGCTGCAGGTGCTCGTTCTCTTCGCTCCACCGGAATGCGTCATCGATCTCCGCGGTCGAGATCAGTGTGGAGAAGATGGACGAATAGCTCTTGGCGTGCACCGACTCCATGAATGCGATGTTGGTGTAGACGGCCTCTTCGTGCGGCGTCCGGGCGTCCGGTATCAGCGAAACCGCGCCGACCGTGCCCTGGATGGTGTCCAGCATGGTCAGCCCGGTGAACACCCGGGTGGTCATCAGCTGCTCGTGCGGCTTCAGCGTCCGCCAGCTCGGAATATCGTTGCTCAGCGGCACCTTCTCGGGCAGCCAGAAGTTGCCGGTCAGCCGGTCCCAGACCTCAAGGTCCTTGTCGTCCTCGATCCGGTTCCAGTTGATCGCCTGGACGCCGCGTAGCAGTGTCAGTTTCTGAGTCATCGGTATTCCTTGGTACGGAGGGACGGTTCTTCTGGTGCGAATCTCGCATGGCGGGGACGGTTCTCCCGGTCACCGGGGACGGTTCCTTTGGTCACCGGGGACGGTTCCTTTGGTCACCGGGGACGGTTCCTTTGGTCACCGGGGACGGTTCCTTTGGTCACCGGGGACGGTTCCTTTGGTCACCGGGGACGGTTCCTTTGGTCACCGGGGACGGTTCCTTTGGTCACCGGGGACGGTTCCTTTGGTCACTGGGAGCGGGAGCCAGCTCTTCGTGAGTGACCGGGAGAACCGTCCCCGGTGACCGGGAGAACCGTTCCTGGTGACCGGGAGAACCGTCCCCAAGGTCACCGGTCATAGCGCGCAACTGACGCAGCCCTCGACCTCGGTGCCCTCCAGGGCGAGCTGCCGCAGCCGGATGTAGTACAGCGTCTTGATGCCCTTCTTCCAGGCGTAGATCTGGGCCCGGTTGAGGTCACGGGTGGTGACGTTGTCGGGGAAGAACAGGGTCAGCGAGAGGCCCTGGTCGACATGCTTGGTCGCCTCGGCGTAGGTGTCGATGATCGCCTCGGGGCCGATTTCGTAGGCGTCCCGGTAGTACTCCAGGTTGTCGTTGGTCAGGTACGGCGCGGGGTAGTAGACGCGTCCGATCTTGCCTTCCTTGCGGATTTCGATCTTGGCCACGATCGGGTGGATCGAGGACGTCGAATGGTTGATGTAGCTGATCGAACCGGTCGGCGGAATGGCCTGCAGGTTCTGGTTGTACATGCCGTACTCGGCCACCTCGGCGGCCAGCGCGCGCCAGTCGGCCGGGGTGGGCAGCGCGATCCCGGCACCCGCGAACAGGCCGGCCACCTTCTCGGTGCGTGGCGTCCAATCGCCTTCGATGTAGCGGACGAAGTACTCGCCCGAGGCGTACGTCGAGCGTTCGAAACCGTCGAAGGTCTGGCCGCGCTCCCTAGCGATCCGGCAGGACGCCGCAATCGCGTGGAAGGTCACCGTGTAGAAGTACATATTGGTGAAGTCCAGGCCCTCGGGCGAGCCGTAGTGGATGGACTCCCGGGCCAGGTAGCCGTGCAGGTTCATCGCACCCAGGCCGATCGCGTGGCTCATCGCGTTGCCCCGCTCGATGCTCGGCGCGCAGGCGATGTTCGACTGGTCCGACACCGCCGTCAATGCCCGGATCGCGGTCTCGACGGTCACGCCGAAATGCGGTGAATCCATCGCCTTGGCGATGTTCAGCGAGCCGAGATTGCAGGAGATGTCCTTGCCGACCTCGGCATACGACAGATCCTCGCCGTACTGGGACGGCGTCGACACCTGCAGGATCTCCGAGCACAGATTGCTCATCGTGATCCGGCCGTCGATCGGATTGGCCCGGTTCACGGTGTCCTCGAAGACGATGTACGGGTAGCCCGATTCGAACTGGATCTCGGCCAGCGTCTGGAAGAACTTGCGGGCGTTCATCTTCGACTTGGTGATCCGCCGGTCATTGACCAGTTCGCGATACTTGTCGGTGATCGAGATCTCGGTGAACGGCACGCCGTAGACGCGCTCGACGTCGTACGGGCTGAACAGGTACATATCTTCGTTGTCGCGGGCCAGTTGGAAGGTGATGTCCGGAATGACCACACCCAGCGACAGCGTCTTGATCCGGATCTTCTCGTCGGCGTTCTCGCGCTTGGTGTCGAGGAACCGCATGATGTCGGGGTGGTGGGCGTGCAGATAGACCGCGCCCGCCCCCTGCCTGGCGCCCAGCTGATTGGCGTACGAGAACGAGTCCTCGAGCAGCTTCATCACCGGGATCACTCCCGAGGACTGGTTCTGGATCTTCTTGATCGGCGCGCCGGCCTCGCGGATGTTGGTCAGCGAAAGCGCCACTCCACCGCCGCGCTTCGAAAGCTGCAAGGACGAGTTGATCGCCCGGGCGATCGACTCCATGTTGTCCTCGACCCGCAGCAGGAAGCAGGAGACCAGTTCGCCGCGCTGCGCCTTGCCGGCATTCAGGAAGGTCGGGGTGGCCGGCTGGAACCGTCCGGACATGATCTCGTCGGTCAGCCGTTCGGCGAGTTGGCGATCACCGGCGGCCAGAGTGAGCGCCACCATGCAGACCCGGTCCTCGAACCGTTCCAGGTAGCGGGAGCCGTCGAAGGTCTTCAGCGTGTACGACGTGTAGTACTTGAAGGCGCCCATGAAGGTCGGGAAACGGAACTTCACCGCGTAGGCCCGCTTGAAGAGCGATTTGACGAAGTCGAATCCGTACTGGTCGAGCACCTGCTCCTCGTAGTAGCCGTGTTCCACCAGATAGTCGAGTTTCTCCCTCAGCGAATGGAAGAAGACCGTGTTGGTGTTCACGTGCTGCAGGAAGTACTGGTGCGCCGCCTTACGGTCGGCTTCGAGCTGAATGTTGCCGTCCGCGTCGTAGAGATTCAGCAGCGCATTCAGCGCGTGGTAGTCGACCTCGGTCGATACGGTCTCTACGCCGGTATCGGTGAGCAGTGTCGTTGCCATAGCGAGGCAAGCCCTTCCTGGACGGCGCGGACGTCGTCCGGCGTGCCCATGAGTTCGAACTGGTACAGGTGGGGAACCGCACATTTGTGGGCGATGATGTGGCCCGCGAGGCAATAGGCGGCACCGAAGTTGGTGTTTCCGGCCGAGATGACGCCGAGCAGCTGGGCCCGGTTTTCCGGATCGTTGAGGAAGTGGATGACCTGTTTAGGGACGGCGCCCTGGCCGTTCCCGCCGCCGTAGGTGGGGGTGATCAGGACGAACGGACGATCGAGGCGCAGCCGTGGATCGCCGGCGCGGAGCCCGATCCGCTGGGCCTCGAAGCCGAGCTTGGCCACGAAGCGATGGGTGTTTTCCGACGTCGAGGAGAAGTACACGATGTGCACCATCGTCGGCTCCTCACTCTGGTGTCGTGGTGGTGGGCGGGTTTGTCAGCGGCTTGGTTTGGCGAGACCTGTGGTTTCGACAAGCTCAACCAGCGGACGGTTTCGACAAGCTCAACCAGCGGACGGTTTCGACAAGCTCAACCGGTCGGTGTCGACGCGTCAGGCGGCCTGGACGCGGGCGGCGGTCGCCTTGATCCGGTCAGGACGGAAGCCGGCCCAGTGCTCGTCGCCGGCGAACACCACCGGCGCCTGCTGGTAGCCGAGTTCCATCACCTGGGCGAGGGCGCGCTCGTCGGCGGAGAGGTCTACCACGTCGTAGGGAAGGCCGGCCCGGTCGAGCGCGCGATAGGTGGCGGTGCACTGGACGCACGATGGCTTGCTGAAGACGGTGATCGTCATGGCGGCGGGTCCTTCCGGGGCTGTGGGTTACACCGGTGTAGTTCCATCGGTGTCAGTCATGGACACTACACATATGGGTCAGCCTTGGCAACAACCACTACATGTTGTGTTGGGCTGCTGTTCGGGGCGACTTCCGGGCATGACGAGGAGCCGCCGGAGCGACTACCGAACCAATCGCGCGACGGGGTGCGGCGTGGGTCCGGGGCCCGCTGTGGCGGTACCGATTGGGGAAGGGCTTGCGGTGTCTCGGCATCCGTTTGCCGAGACTCGGATCGGTGCGGGACTGTTCAGCTGGTGGAGCTGTCCTCAGCAGTGGGGCGATGGTGCGGCGGTCGCCTGGTGGTCATCCAACTCTCCTTCGCGAGTTGTTGCCGTCCGCGAAGGATGGGTCACCGTCGATGCCGGGCGTAGGCCCTGGCAGTCAGGCGGAACCGTCCCTGGCGGTCGTGCCTCCGGTCGGCGGTCGCCTCCCGGGCGCTGGCAGGTCTTCGGACTCGCGGGCTCGGATCTGCCGATCCACCTACTGTCCGTCGCTTCCCAGGCTGTTCGGCCCAGTGCTTGATGACGGAGGTCGTTCCCGATTACCGCTGCGGGGCAGTCCCGGAGTCTCACCGGGTTCCCTCTTGCCTCTCCACAGTCCGGGGACGGCGGAGAACCAGTCGCGGGCCTGACTCTACGACAGCGGGACTCGACGACACGATCGACCGGCGTGTCGCGGCGTGGCGTCCGATATCGCCCCAATGCGCTCACTTGTTATGCAAGGTAGCTGGTCATATCATCAACGTGTGCCCGATGAACTCGGCAACTGGGGTCCGCAGTTGCGCAAAGGCGTGCTCGAACTCGCCGTCCTCGGCCTGCTGGCGACACAGGAACGCTACGGCTCGAGTCTGGTCGACGATCTCGCCGGTCGTCCGGGCCTGGCAGTCACCCCGGGCACCGTCTACCCCCTGCTCTCCCGGCTGGCCAAAGCTGGGTTGGTCACCACGACCTGGCGGGAGTCGCCGGTCGGTCCGCCCCGCAAGTACTACCGGCTCAGCGCGGCCGGCCGCCGCCGGCTGGACGCCATGGCCGAGGAGTTCGCGGCGGTGTCCGCCGCGCTGCGCGACATCCTGAAGGAGGAATCATGATCCGCACCATCGACGAGTTGCGTCCGGACGCGCGAGCGGTCGCCCAGCGATTCCTGGACGCGGCGACCGGGGCCGCCCGGCGGGGTCGACGCGCCGAGCTGCGCGCCGAGTTGAGCGCTCACCTGTGCGAACGGCTGGCGCCGGATGCGTCCCCCGGCGACGTCGAGCAGGTTGTGGCCGGGCTCGGCTCGGACGATCGTGGCGGACGACCGCGGGGCGGTTGGCCTTCGGGCCTGCGGCCGCGCGGGGTGTTCGACCGGATCGCCGACACCTGGTGGCGTCCGAGCGACCCCCGGCTGCTCCTGCCCCGCGCCGTCGGCCTGGGCTGGGACGTCAATCTCGGCGCCGTGGCCGTCCGGCTGAAGCTGATCGAGCCGGACGCCGAAGCCGTGCCGTTCGCCTCCACACCGGATGCCGCCTTTCGGGTGGCGGCGGTTGTCCCGGTCGTCCTGGCCGGCGCCACCGTGCTGCATTACCTGGTCCGCGGGCGGTCGCTGCCGCCTCGCCTGGCAGCCCATTGGGACGCCGCCGGCCACCCCGATCGCTGGGTGCCGAAGGGACAGGCGGCGCTGGTCGACATCGCGCTGACCGCCGGCGGTGCCGTCCTGGCCGGATGGGCGTTCGCCGCCGATCGCCCGGGTCCGACGCGTGCGGGCGCGCTCGCCGGCGCCACCATGGCAGGCTCGCTCGGCGCCTGCCTCGCCGTCGCGCGGCCGCGTCGCGGAAGCCCGTGGCTGATGCCGTCCCTGCTCGGCCAGCTGGGCGTCGGCGTCGGCGGGGTACTGCTCGGCCTGGCCAGGGCCGGACGGCGGGCTGAGGTCGAGCGTGACCTCGCCGTCCAACGGCCCGGGTGAACTCGAGGGCGCCATCCCGCTGCCGTCTCGCGTGGAGACCTGGGAAGCACGGCCGGTGCCCGGGATCACGCCGGGGCGAGCGAATCCAATCCACCGGCGAGGACGCGGACGTCGCGGTAACCACGTGCCTCCAGGCTGGCCGCGGCGACCTCGGCGCGCCGTCCACTGCGACAGATCACCAGGATCGGCCTATCGTCGGGGACGCCGTCCAGATCGCCCGCCAGCAGGTCGGGCAGTGGAAGGTTCACCGAGCCGGTCACCCGTTCGGCGGCGAACTCGTCCGGTCCTCGGACATCGAGCAGGAATATCGACCCCGCGACGGGCAGGTCGACCTCGATCGGGCTCACCGTCGGCACCGGCGGGGTGACGGCGACGGGTGCCGAGCTGCCAGGCCCGGGGTCGCCGCGGCGGATCTCCACCTGATCCCAGCGCCCGGCAAGGGCGTCGATCACCAGAACGCGTCCCAGCAGTGGACGTCCGATGCCGGTGATCAGCTTGATCGCCTCCATCGCCAGCACCGAGCCCGCCTGGCCACAGAGCGCGCCGACCACCCCCGCCTCGGCGCATGACGGCACGGATCCCTCCGGCGGCGGTTCGGGAAAGACATCGCGCAACTGGACGCCGCTGCCGTCCGGGGCGGCATCCCAGAACACGGCGACCTGGGCGGCGAACCCGAGCACCGAGCCCCACACCAGCGGCTTGCCGACCGCCACGCAGGCGTCGTTGACCAGGTAGCGGGTCGCGAAGTTGTCGCTGCCGTCGATCACCAGGTCGTAGCCGGCCAGCAGGTCGCCGACGGTGTCCTGGTCGAGCCGGACGTGGTGCGTGCGCACCGTGACCGACGGGTTCAGGGCGGCGACCGCATCCGCGGCCGAGTCCACTTTGGGGCGTCCGATGTCGGCGTCGCGATGGACGACCTGCCGGTGCAGGTTGGACTTCTCCACCACGTCGAAGTCGACCACGCCGATGGTGCCGACGCCGGCGGCGGCCAGGTACAGCAGCACCGGGGCGCCGAGTCCGCCGGCACCGATCACCAGCACCCGGGCCGCGGCCAGGCTCCGCTGTCCGCTGACCCCGATCTCGCCCAGGAGCAGCTGCCTGGAGTAGCGCGCCAGTGCGTCGGCGTCCAGACCGCCGGCGGGTGGCACAAGCGGAGGCATCGTCATGGACCAACCCTAGAAGGGCTCGGCCGATCGGTGGATCGGGGTGCGGCGTCTTACCGAAGTCTTTCGATTCCCGCTGCGGGGTGGCCGCGTCCGTTGGTCAGGACTACCGTCGAGCCGAACCGCAGCGACTGCCGCGGGTCCCTGGGCCGACCGCGCCGCGGGTTCGGCCGGCAGGACGGGGCTGAGGAGGTCGGCGTGGCGAGCATCCTGGTCATCGAGGACGACCCCACCACCCGCGAGGTGCTGCGCCGCTACCTCACCCGCGCGGGCATCGACGTGGTGGAGGCGGCCAGCGGCACCGAGGGCATGTCGGCCTTCCTCACCGCACCCCCGGATCTGGTCATTCTCGACCTGATGCTGCCCGGCATCGATGGCTTGGACGTGTGCGAACGGATCCGGAGCCGCAGCGAGGTGCCGATCATCATCCTGACCGCGCTGGGCAGCGAGTCCGACCGGGTGGTCGGCCTCGAGCAGGGCGCGGACGACTACGTGGTCAAACCGTTCTCGCCGCGCGAGGTCACCCTGCGAGCCGAGCGGCTGCTCCGCCGCGCTGCACCGGTCCGGACCCCGACCGTGCTGTCCGACGGCGAGCTGGTCGTGGACCTCTCCGCTCGCCGGGTGAGCCGAGCGGGACGCGAGCTGGCGATGACGTCGCGTGAGTTCGACCTGCTGGCCTTCCTACTGGCCCACCCCGACGAAGCGTTCCGCCGCGCGGAGCTGTTGCGGCGGGTCTGGGACTGGGAGTTCGGGGACGATTCGACGGTCACCGTCCACGTCCGGCGGCTGCGCGAGAAGGTCGAGGCCGACCCGTCCCGGCCGCGGCGCCTGCAGACGGTGTGGGGCGTCGGCTATCGGTATCACCCCTCGGGAGGCGATCGATGAGCGAGCCGCTGCTGCACATCGCGCCGTGGGCGATGCTCACCTGCGCGGCGACGGTCGCGTTGCTCTGGCTGCTGTTGCGCCGGCTCAGCGGGCACCCGGCGATGTCGCTCGCCCTGGTGGTGTCGGTGCCGCTGATGGCCGCCCTGGCGTTCGTGGTGGCGATCAGCGGGTTCATGTTCACCGAGCAACTCGGCTGGACGCTGGCCACCTGTGCGCTGGTCGGGGTGATGCTGGTGCCCGCGTCGGTCCTGCTCGGGCAGCAGTTCACCCGACGGGCGCTGGCGCTGGAGGCACGACGTGCCCATGAGCGCGCCGGCGAGGACGCCCGCCGGGATCTGATCGCCTGGATCAGCCACGACCTGCGGACGCCGCTGGCCGGGATCAGGGCGATGGCCGAGGCCCTGGAGGACCGGGTCGTCGACGAGCCCGCCGAGGTGAGCGGCTACGGCGCCCGGATCGGGCGTGAGGCCGGTCGGCTCGGCGGTATGGTCGACGATCTGTTCGAGCTCTCCAGGATCAGCAGCGACGCCCTGGATCTGCGACTGGAACCGATCGCCCTGGACGAGCTGGTGCGCGAACTCGCGGCCAGCCTGCGCCCGATCGCCACCTCGCGCGGCGTAGGCCTGAGCGTCGAGTTGCCCCAGCTGACCGCGATGGGTGCGGGCCGGGAGCTGGAACGGGTGGTGGTGAATCTGCTGGCCAACGCGGTCCGGCACACCCGTCCGGGCGGCACGGTGAGCATCCGCGGCGGGATGACCGGGACGCGGGCGTGGGTCGCGGTTTCGGACGGCTGCGGCGGCATTCCCCCGGCAGACCTCGGCCGGGTGTTCGACCTGGGTTTCCGCGGTACTGCGGCGCGGTCGCCCGAGACCTCCGAGCTGAGCCCGGGTGCGGGCCTCGGTTTGGCGATCGTCCAGGGTTTGATCGAGGCGCAGGGTGGCGCCGTTGCCGTCCGGAACATTCCCGGTGGCTGCTGCTTCACCGTTCAGCTCCCGGCGGCTGGATAGGCGCTCGAGTTTCGGGAAGCGCCGCTTCCGCAGTGAGCGCCAGGCCGCAAGCAGCGATCAGCCCGGACAGGCGGCAGCGGCGTCCGGGTCAGTGACCCGGACGCCGCGTTCGTCGGCTCGCCCCCCACGAGCTCGATCAGTTGGCCGCGATGCCCTCCAGCGGCTTGCCGTTCGCGACACCGAGGCCGGTGTGGGTGGTGCCGATCCGGGTCAGCGCCCCGTCCCGGCCGACCCGGTAGGCGTCCACGGTGCCGTCGGCACCGCTCAGCTGGTACAGGTAGCGGCCGTGCCGGGAGGCGGCGAGATCGACCGGCCCGCCGTCGGTGGCCGCGGCCGTCGCGTCCAGCACGCTGAGCCGGCCGGCCCGGACGCGGAACGACGAGATGCTGTTCGAACCGGCGTTCGCCGCGTACAGGGTGCCGCGGATCACCACCGACCAGCAGGCCGCCTGCTGTCCGGTCGGCCCGACCTGGGACAGCTGGGTCAGGGTGCCGTTGTTGTGCACCCGATAGGACGTCGCCAGCCCGGTCGCGTCGACCACCAGCAGCCGTCCGGCGCGGTCGAAGGAAAGCGCGAACGGAACCGTCCCGGACTTGGTGACAGCCGGCTTCGGTGAGGGGACGCCGTGCAGCAGCGGGTAGGTCAGCAGCGTGCCGTGGGTCTTGGTCGACACGATGACCGCTCGGTGGTCACGGGTCACGGCCACCTGCGCGGGCGACTGCAGGAACTCCGGGTTCCCGTTCGGGGTGAGCTTCAGCTGCCGGGTGCTGTGCGGAATCGGCACCACCGTGCGTCCGGCGACCCGATAACCGCTGATCGAACCGCCGCCGCGGGCGTTCAGCACGTACACCAGACTGCCGGCGACGCTGACCGAGACCGGCAGGTCGCCGTGGCTGGAAAGGATCTGCCGGCGAACCAGCCTGCTGCCGTCGACCCCGAAGACGGTGACCGTGTCGCTGCCGCCGTTGACGGCGAACAGCAGGTGATGCCGCCGGTCCAGGGTGAGCGATCCCTGGGACGCCAGCGGATCGACCACCGCACCGGCCACCACCGCACCCTTGCCGCCGGTGTGGTAGCTGCCGGCGCGGCGAAGCTGCCCGTCACCCGCGCGATCGAAGGCGATGATGCTGTTCGCCTTCAGGTCATTGGTCTGGACGAAGACCGCGCCGGCATGGCGATTGACCTGCGCGGTCGGGGCGGGTTGGTTCGCCGGTGCGGGCGCGGCCTGCGCCGGCGGCGCCACTGTGGCCAACGAGAGCGCGGCGGTTGCTGCCGCGACGAGGATGGAAATGCGTCGGATCACGATGCCTCCTGTGGTTGGTGTTCCTGGCATCGAAGTCAACGCGGCCGACGCTCGGCTCTCCATGACCCTGGGCTTACCGGACCTTACGAAGATCTGACGTCCGATCAGCGCGTGCTAAAGCTCCCGGACGTTGAGCAGCGAGCGGACGCCAAGCTCGTGGCGCAGGCGGGCGTCGACCAACGCGTCCACGGCGACCGACACCAATTAGTCCGGGCCACTATTCCCGCGCAGCCATCACTTCGCGCCAGCGAGAAGCTGGGCGATCCCCTCTGAATAGGGCGTCACCGGGAAATCCGGGAATCGCGCGGTGAACTTCGTCGCCTCGAAGATGTTGTCCTCGCCGTAACGGGGGAGCAGCTCGGCCGCTTCCTTGATCGAGGGGCTGATCAGGCTGCCGACCGTGAACGCCCAGCGCGGCACCGTGGTGTAGCGGACTTTTCGGTTCATCACCGCGCCGGCGAGCCCGATCAGTCCGGCGTAGCTCAGCCGATTCGGGTCGACCGGCAGGTGCCAGGTCTGGCCGTACGCGTCCGAGGTGTTGCCGATCAGGGCCATCGCGCGGCTGGCGTCCGGCGTCCAGATCAGTGTCCGCAGGGTGCGGGCACTCACCGGCACCAGTGGCCGGCGCCGCTGCCTGATCCGGTCGAAGACCAGCGAGTTGGTGAGGCTTTTGGTCTTTCCGGGACCGTAGAACTCCGGCGCTCGGCAGATCACCGCATCAATCGTGCCGGCGTCCATCGCGGTGAGCAGCATGGTCGCGATCTCGGCGCGTACCGTCGCCTTACGGCCGGTCGGCTCGAACGCGGTGTCTTCGGTCTGCGGCACCGGCGTCCGTGGGTACATGTAGGTGTTGTCGAAGAAGACCAGCTTGCTGGTGTGCCTGCGACAAGCGGCGATGGTGTTTGCCATCATGGTCGGGAATTGCCGCTCCCACAGGCCGGAGTCCATCGGCAGGCCGGCGGTGAAGTAGACGATCTCGCTGCCTTCGACGGCCGCGGCGGTGGCGGCGGCGTCCATCAGGTCGGCCGGCACCAGTTCATCAGTGTCGTTGACTCGGCGAGGGTGCCTGCTGACCAGCCGGATGTCGGTGGTGAAAGTGCGGTGTAGCTCGCGGGTGAGTTCCTCGGCGATCTGACCGTTCGCTCCGAGCACTGTCTGCATGAGGCGTCCTTCGAATAGTGGGTCCGGATCAGAGCAAGGCGGCGACCTTCGTCGCGGTCTCCTTTGCTGAGCCGGGGTTCTGACCGGTGACCAGCATGCCGTCGACGACCGCATTCGACACGAACGGCAGCAGCGCCTTGGAATACTGTGCGCCGCGCTGCTGAATACGTTCCTCAACGTTGTACGGGACGAGCTTGGCCACGCCGGCCAGCACTTCTTCATGCCAGGAGAAGCCGGTGAGGCGGCGTCCGGCGACCAGATAGCTGCCGTCCGTCAGCGTCACGTCGAGCAGTCCGCAGTAGCCGTGACAGACCGCGCCGACCACGCCGCCGCGTTCGAAGATCTCGCGGGTGAGGCGCTGCAGTCCGATGCTGGCGGGGAAGTCGAACATCACCGCGTGGCCGCCGGTGAAGTAGATCGCGTCGTAGTCCGCTGAATCGATGTCGTCAGGGCTGACGGTGTCATCGAGCAGCGCCATCCGGGACGCGTCGTCGTGCCAGGCCTTGGCCGAGGAGTCGAAGCTGGGGAACTTCAGCGACCGCGGCTCGAGCGGCACCTTTCCGCCCGCTGGACTGAGGATGGTCTGCTCAAATCCGTGCTCGGCGAATACGTCGTAGGCATGGCTCAGTTCAGACATCCAGAGCCCGGTCGGATGCGTTGGGTCGGTCTGGTAATGATCGACGTTGGTGACGATCAAAAGAATGCGCTTGGGCATGATTCTGCCTCCTGGTTCAGTGGTGGGAAGCGGGCGAGTTCGGTCGGGGGTCATGGACTCAGCCACCACACGAAGCCAGGATTGCCGAGCCCGGCCGGCTGTTCGTGGGCGAGCCGGATCAGTGAATGTCCCAGCCGGACCAGACCCGGCCGAGTTCGGGGGAAACGGGCGTGATGACAAAAGATCACACCCGAGTGTTCGGGCACAGCAGCCATGGCGATCGCAAAGGTGCTGACATCTTCGGTTACGACAACCCGCGTCTCGGTCGCGGCCGCACGCAATACGGCGGTGTCGGTGGATCCCCGCAGGTCATCGCGCTCGATTACCGCCTGAGTGTCGATTCCGCCTGCGACTAGCTCTGCGGCGAGCCAACGGGGGTAGTGCTCGTCGAGCAGCAGCCTGATTCCGCGGTCAGGCACTGGTGAGCGCCCGGCGCCGCTCCCACGCCGCGAGGGCATCGTCTTGAGCGACGCGTTGGCGCTCGAGTATCTCGTCGATTTCGTCGCGGTAGTCGGCCCAGTATTTGAGTGCGGCGTCCACCATGGACGCCGGAATGCCGACCGCCTCTGCAATGCGCTGAGTGTTGCGTTGCGTTGCGTCATGTGCCAGCCAGGATTCGGCTACGGTCCACACCTGCGGGCCGTCGACCAGGGTCGCGCGTCGCTCCCCGGTCTCGATCACGACGAATCGGACGCCTGGGTGGTCCTGCATGCGCAGCCACTCGCTCACTGCGGTGTTGATCACGGTGGACTTCGTCTGGCCGGTCCGGCGGACGTAGTGAGCCAAGGACTCCTGGGTCGGTTCGGTGAACCTAATGTTCGTGGGCGCTACCATGCACTACATCGTAGCGTGGCCTTTTAGTTGAGGATCTCGCCTCGCTCGGCGGGCTTCTTGGAGATCAGCACATCACGCCAGGTCCCCAGGCTGCAGTTCGGCGGCAGTGCCGTGGAAGAAGGGACCGTTGTCGAGGGCGTCAGTCACGCCGTAAGGCTAATCCGTGTGGCCGGGCCGCGCCGTACGTGGTGACAGTTTCCCCTTGCGGCTGAGACTCGGGCCGCTGGCATCATGGCGCGATGACGGACGTGGTCTGGTTGGCGCTGGCCCCCTGTTCTGCGGGACCTGCAAAGCACCGGTGGTCCCGTGCCGAGGATCGACGAGACCGACTGGGTCGGCGATCCCGCGACCGCGTCCGCCATGCTGGCGAGTGCAGGCGGCAGCGCGATGGGCGTGAGCGTCCGGGTTGAGGAGACGTCGGCCGAGCAGATCGCTTGGGTTGCCGAGCAGGTCCAGGAATGGGCGTGGGAACAGTTGTGGAGCGAGGGGAGGCCGACGAACTGGCCGGTCTGTCCCAGGCACCCCGACAGTCATCCGATGCGAGCCACGGTCGTGGTCGCGGACGCTGCCTGGATCTGTCCGAACGACCACTGCTTCGTGGTGAGCATCGGTGCTCTCGAGGTTCAGGTCTGACGAGCCGTCCAGTCGTCATCGCGAACCGACTGGATCGGAAGAGTGAGCTCGTCGCGGCCATCAACCGACTCGATGCCGTCCCACAGGCGGAGACGTGCTTCGGTGACTCCCTGGCTGAGCACCTCGCAGACAACCCACAGTTCTCGTGGGTAGGGGTCCGAGGCGAGCAGCAACTCAAGGGTCAGCACCGGGGCCTTCTCGTGGAAGATGTGAACCATTCCCTCGACGTCGGTCAGCGCGAACTCGACCCAGCCCGGAAAGGCGTCGTCCAACCAGCGGGTGACGACTCCTCGGACGGCGGCCATCGCCACAGTCTGGCAGGTGTTTCGTCGCAGGCGCTCGATGATGTCGGGTGGCCCGCAGCCCTGCCGTGCCACCATCTGAACGAGTTTCTCCGGCATCGAAGCGGGTGGCGTTCGCCTCCGCATGTCTTGATTGGGCTACCCACTGATCGGCGCGGCTCCTTCTCCTGCCTTGATTGGGGCGCCGTCATGGCCTCAGGCTGAAGGAATCGAGAATCACTCGGCGGCATTCGCTGCTATTTGATGCGGAAACATCGAATGGGACATCTACTCGGATAGCACCCGCATCCCCATTCAGCCGTGGTGCCCGTCATAGTCCTTTGACCGAGCCGCCAGCGATGCGCTCTCACTCTCCGTCATCCGAACGTCCGCTGCTGCCGCTGATTGCGCGGGTCAGAGTTGCAGGTGCAGTCGGAGTGCGTCATCAAGCGAACTGATCAGCCGCGCAGGCAGTCGGCCGATCACCGGTCCGATGCGTTCCACCGACACGGCGCGGACCTGCTCGGCCTGCGCCTTTGAGTCCGTTCGGATGCCGGTCTCGTCGGCGGGGAGCAGGACCTGGAACGGAAAGACCCGAGTGGTGTTGCTGGTGATCGGCACCACCGTGACTACACCTCTGCCCAGTCTGGCCGCAGCGGTGTTGGCCCGGTCGTTGCTCACGATGACCGCGGGCCGCCGCTTGTCGGCCTCGCTGGCCCGCGCCGGCTCCAGGTCGGTCAGGCGTATCTCGCCTCGGAGCATCAGCTGAGCCCGTCCGCGAGGCTGGCTGCCCACGCCCGGGCGTCGCCGGACGACTCCCATTCCTGCCACGCCTCGGCGTAGGCGTCCTCCAACTCGGGATCCCCGAGCAATTTGATCGCCTGCTGGATCGCGGCCGACCTGGACTTCAGGCCGGTAGCGCGTGCGTACTTGTCGAGCGCCTCGACCTCGCTCGGGGACAAGCTGACGCTCAACTTCACCTGGGTCATGCCACCAGGGTAGTACTCGTGTAGCTACTAGCGGTAAGGAGGAACCTGCTGAAGTGGCGGGTTGCCGCTCTGATGTGGTGCGACGGTGACTGCTGATCGAGTGATCGCCGTGCGATTGCGTCAAGATAGCGCTGTGACCAGGCCCACCATCGCTGTCTCCGCCACGGGCGCTCAGGCCCTCGAGGCCGGCCTGTCGATCGGCCGGAGTGGCGGCAACGCCGTCGACGCCGCGCTCGCCGCCGCGATGGTGGCGATGGCCACCGAACCGGGCATGGTCAGCCTGGGTGGTGGTTGCTACATCGCGGTCTGGCCGGCCGGTGGTGCTCCGGTGATGATCGACGGCAATGTCGAAATGCCTGGTCGGGAGGGTGATCCGGGACGCCGCGGTCACGGCTTGCGCCGGGTGGTCACCTCCTACGGCGGTGGGGTGACCATGTACGCCGGCCACGGCTCGGTCGCCACCCCTGGCATCGTGCCCGCGTTCGGTGTTGCGCAAACCCGCTTCGGCCGGTTGCCCTGGGCGGATCTGGTCGGACCCGCGGCCGGCGCCGCCCGTCGGTACCCGATCGGGGCGGCGGCGGCCCGCTACCTTGCCTTCACCGCGGACAGCCTGTTCGCCACCGATGCTGAGGCTCATGCGCTGGTTACCAGGGCTGATGGCAGCCTGCTCGGTCCGGGAGAGTCGACCAGCAATCCGCACCTGGCCGCGGTGCTCGATCAGCTTGCCGTTGAGGGTCCGGAGTTGTTCACCACCGGGGCGGTGGGGCAGGCGCTGGCCTCGGAAATGGCCGACCGGGACGGGCTGATCACCGCGTCCGACCTGGCCGGCTACCGTCCGGTGAGCCGGCCGGCGCACGTCTCGAAGGTGGGCCGCTGGCGGATCGGCATGAACCCGCCGCCGGCGGTGGGCGGCCCGATGCTGGCTGTGATGTTGGGTGAGCTGGCTCGGATCGGCAACTGGAACTGGCGCGACGCCATCGAAATTCAGCGGGCGGTGTTGTCGTATCGGCTCACCACCCACGACCTGTCGCACGACCTCGAGGCGGACGGTCTACGCCTGCTCGATTCGGTGGGAAGATACGGACTTTCCGCGCTGCGGGGGTCGTCGTCCACGGCGCACATCTCCGCGGTGGACGCCGACGGCAACGCCTGCGCCGTGACCATGAGCAGCGGATACTGCGCCGGGCTGTGCATTCCCGGCACCGGGGTGCTGCTGAACAACGCACTGGGCGAGGTGGAACTCAACCGGCTCGGGCTCCATGCGACACCACCGGGGACCCGGCTGGCGTCCAATATGGCCCCCACCGTGGGACGCAGTGACGATGGTCAGGTGATGGCCATCGGATCACCCGGTGCGGACCGAATCACCACCGCCCTGATGCTCGTGCTGGGCCAGAGCTGCCTGCACGGCAAAGAACTTGCCGAAGCCATCGCCAACCCCCGGCTGCACGTGCGGCACACCGACGACGGCCTAGTGGTGGAGCATGAACCCGACGCGGGAATCGCCGCGGCCATCACCGAACTCGGGCTGTCCGGCCACGAGTACGGCGAGCCGCACATGTACTTCGGTGGCGTAGGCGCCGCGCTACGCCATGAGGACGGCACCCTGCAGGCGGCCGGCGACACCCGCCGAGAAGCGCACGTGGGCGTCGCGTGAGCTAGCTGTCGTGACCGGACACCGTGGAATAGTGGCCATGTGTCGTTCTTCGAGAGGGTCAAGAGCGCCGCTGAGCTGATGCGACTTTTCCGCCGACCGACCGTGACGCTGACTCAAGCCCATTTGCGTTACGACCCCATGATCCTGGCCCTCGGACGCTCTCAGTGCGGAGTTTGGAGTGAAGTGGTGTGTCCACACTCAGGCCGAACTCGATCGCACCGGCCGGCGCTGGGAGTACACCACGCAGTGTCGACGCCGCTTGAAAACTGAACAGTTTCGCCGGTGAAAAGTGAACACCCCGACACGATCGAAGGGTGATCACCATGGAGGACTGGGCACTGATTAGGAGGCTGGCCGCGGAGGGAGTGCCGCACGCGGCGATCGCGCGCCGGCTGGGCATCTCGCGGACGACGGTGATCAAGGCGGTGAAGTCGGAGGGGCCACCGAAGTACGAGCGGACGCTGGCTGTGACATCGTTCGCGGCGGTCGAGACGCGGGTGCGTGGCTTGTTGACCGACACTGCGGACATGCCGGCGACGGTGATCGCGGAGCGGGTGGGCTGGACGGGGTCGTCGTCGTGGTTGCGTGACAACGTGGCCAGGATCCGTCCGGATTACCAGCCGCGGGATCCGGCCGACCGGATCGTGTGGGAGGCCGGCGATGCCGCTCAGTGCGACCTGTGGTTCCCGCCGAAGCGGATCCCGCTGGAGAACGGCACGAGCAGCCTGTTGCCGGTGCTGGTGATCACGTTGGCGTATTCCCGGTTCGTGTTGGGTCGGATGATCCCGACCAAGACCACCGAGGATCTGCTGCTGGGCATGTGGCTATTGCTGCAGCAACTCGGCCGCGTTCCACGCCGCCTGATCTGGGACAACGAGCGGGGCATTGGCCGAGGCCGGCACCGCTCGGAGGGGGTGCCGGCGTTCATGGGCACTCTGGCGACCCGGCTGGTCCTGTTACCGCCCCGGGATCCCGAGTCCAAGGGTGTCGTGGAACGACGCAACGAGTTCGCGCAGGCCGACGTTGCCGCCATGGAGTGTGGTCGCGTACGTCGCCCAGCGATGCCAGATGCCGGTATCTCCGTAGGCGGACCCGACGTAGCGCTGTCCGGTCTCCCTGTCGTGGATGACGTAGACGCCTTTCATGCTCTCGAGTGCGATTCGCCAATCGGCGCGCCCCTGAGCAACAACCGCCTGCAGGTCAGCCAGGCTGTGGTTGATCCGGTCATGCCCCGGAAAAGGGTCACCGGCGAAGGGTTCCTCGAGGATCGAGGAGACGCTCATGGCGGGGAGGACCGTTTCCATCGATCGCCGTCGGTTCCTGCCCACCAGTTTGTGGCGGATCATGAGCCGGCGAATGAACGGCCCCATCAGATCCTCACAGAGCTCGACGGTGTACGAGTCGGCTTTAGGTTCGGGTCGGCGTGCCAGAACTTTCCAGATCCCGCCGAAGAGCCACAGGGTCAGGTCGTTCTTGTCCTGGGCTAGCGAGAAGATGAAGTCACGGTTAAAGTCGTCCTTCGCGCCGCGCCACATTTGCCAGGCCTGCCACTGTTCCCGACTGGTGGCGAGGGCATCCATAGGCTGAGTGATCCCATTCCACACGGCGAAATGGACCTTGAACGCTGACGGGTCTAGGTCTGCCGGAAGGAGTGCGGTCAGCGGAATCGCCTCCATGCACTGACCATAAGACCCAGGACTCCAGCATGATTGGTCCCTCCAACCCAACGCGTGAAGGTGAGTCGTGATCGGAGCCGCCGCCCACGGATCACTGACCATCCGGCCGACTGACAACATCCTCAACTGCCGCGCAGAGTGTGCGAGGG
Source organism: Micropruina sp. (assembly GCF_047602385.1). GTDB lineage: Bacteria > Actinomycetota > Actinomycetes > Propionibacteriales > Propionibacteriaceae > Micropruina. The sequence continues at coordinate 65,702 of NZ_JASGHL010000003.1, read as the reverse complement.
TGGCCTCCGGCTCCGGTTCCCGAGCGCACGACCTCATCTGCCGCAGCCAGGTGGTTTGGTTCGCGAGTCGGCTCGGAGTTCGGTCAGTATCGGCGAGACACTTGAGCCAGTTCTCGCTCAGGTGCCGGTCTTGTGGAGCGATTGTGTGGATCAGAGTCCGGATGGTTGGGCCGAGAGCCATTCCGTGTGTCGGTCGCGGAGTGCGTCACGGGCCTCAGAGCCCGGAAGGATGATGTCCACGCCACCGTCGTAGGGGCAGAACAGCCAACCTAGGTCCGGTCCGGCCAGAATCGCGACGGCCTGGTCGTCGGCGATCGCAAGGAGCAGTGCGTCCAAGTGGGGACCGTCCAGCTCTGTGCGCGCCCACAGGTACGCGGAGCCGAGTTCGGGATCGTCGTCGTCGACGCGACGCCACGGCCACGCGCCCCGGACGTACCGACGTGACCGGCCGGTAGCCAGATCCTGTGGACCCCAATCTTTTGCGAGCACGACCAAGTGCTCGAGCGCGACGCCGTCCAACAGTTCTGTCAGGACGGTGCGCTGCCGATGGATGATCTCGGCGTGTTCCTCGGGGGATTCGGCATAGCGTTTCGACTCCGGCAGGTTGTGGAACCGGACCCAACGATCGGCATAGGCGACCCTTAGTCGATGGCCGACCGGGTCGGCGTCCGGCCAGTTGCGCGCCCAGGCGGCCGTCAGTGCCCGACATCGATCGCTGTCTTCAGGCTCGTCGAACTCTCCGGTCAGGCCTCGCAACGCTAGCCACCTCCAACGGAGGGCATGCCGCGCTCGCCAGAGGGCGGATCCGAACGGAACCCTGATCAACGGGCACACGCGGCAAGCGTATCCACGGCCCCTGTCGGAGCCCGCGACCACCGTGTGGCGCCAACAAGCTGTCCGGGTCTCGTCCCGTAAAAAGGACATCCATCAACTCGGGCGGGGTGGGTTGACCCCGAAGGCAAAGCTGATGGCCCTGGGGAGGCGATGCGAGCGGCTGGGGTGAGGTGACCGCGGTTGAGGAGCTTGGTCGCAGGATCCGCCAACTCGCAGAATGACTGCGGCGGCAGTCACCTGAGCAGGGCGCCGCCCCAGCGTCCTCACGCTCGGGCCATCCCCTTCACGACTTCGCTACTCGAGTTCAAACGTCCGGTTCGTCGGCGAGGCGTTCATCTTCCAAGCCTGGACCCGAGAATTCGACGGATCGCGGGCAGATCGTGGGCCTCGTTGCGGCGGAGGCGCCCTCGGGGCGTTGCGTCCAGGTGGGCGGGCGTGATGACGACCAGCCGGATGCCTTGACGGGGGATGAGTTCGTCGCGGCGTGCGTCATAGAGTGCGCGTTGGATTCCGCGATGAACGCCGCTCACGGTGAGTCGTTCGGGCTTGTCGAAGTGGGGTACGGGCTGGTCGTGTTGCCTTTCGCGGTATTCGACCACGAGGTTTGCTGATGCCCAGTAGGCGTCTACCGGGAGCCGCACACGTCGGCCCGATTTGCCAGGGTCGCCGAGCAGCCATTTGAATCGGTGTTGACGGGAACCGGCTTCGTCCATGGCGCGATCACATAGGTTCAGGACGTACACCTCGTCGCTTGATTCTCTGCCCACGTCGATGACAGTACCGACGCGTGCGAGGCATGTACTGATCACGTGCTTGGCGTCTCTGACGCCTCCACGGGCGCGGCGCTCAAACGTCTCCTTGAGTCATAGCCAGTGGTCTCTGCGACCGCCGGATGATCTGGGAAGGAAGGCGCGGCTGCTTCTGGGGCCGTTGCTGCGAGGCGGGGTCGCTCGCTTATGGTCAAAGGTGTGTCGACGCCGCAGAATCTGGTGGTGATCCGAGGCAACTCGGGCTGGGCCAAGACCACGTGCGGCGCGTGATCCCACACGCGACTGGCGACGAGGATTCGGATCCCGCAAGACTCCGCTTGGCTGCACGTACGGAATCACGTACGCTGCTTGCGGAGGTGTTCATCGTGACGGCTGTGAGTGCAACATCAGCGAGGGCGAATCTGTACCGGCTGATCGATCAGGTCAACCAGGATTCGGAGCCATTGACCATCACCGGCCAGCGCGGCAACGCTGTGTTGATCGGTGAGGACGACTGGCGCGCGATTCAGGAGAGCCTGTTCCTGGCCGGCTTGCCCGGCTTCACCGAGTCGGTGCGACAGGCCCGCGCCGAGGGGATCGAGGCGGGCTCGGACACCGTCGAATGGTGACTTCCTGGCGACTGGTGTACTCGAGGCTGGCTGAGAAGGACGCCAAGAAGCTGGCGGCGTCCGGGCTGAGGCGCAAGGCCGAGGAGTTGCTCGAGGTCATCGCCGCGGATCCGTTCGCGAACCCGCCCCGCTACGAGAAGCTGGTCGGCGACCTCGCGGGGTGCTACTCCCGACGGATCAACATTCAGCATCGCCTGCTCTACGAAGTCCTGGACGAAGAACACGTGGTGCACGTCCTGCGGATGTGGACGCACTACGAGTAGTCGGCCGCGAGGTCCCGAGTGGAAGTGTCTGGACAGAACTGAGAGCCCAAAACGGGCAGACCTGTCCATACCTGTCCAGCAGGGGTGGAGGTGAAACACCTAGTCAGAAGATATTTGCCTGGTCAGAGCGACCTGAGAAATTGTGTCCGAGAGAGGACTTGAACCTCCACGCCCTATAACGGGCACTAGCACCTCAAGCTAGCGCGTCTACCTATTCCGCCACCCGGACAGGGTGCTTACCCGGGTGCACCGGGCAACCACGTCAGCATATCGGGGCAGGCTGCACCTCCTCAACTCGGCGGCTCGCCGGGTCTCGAACCGCACTGCTGGGCACGTCCAGACATCGACTTGCCACATCGGGGCCGGAGCTGACCACTCCCCGTGGTCCGCCGTGGCCGTCCGGCGCCGTTCGACACCCCGCCGTCAACTCAATCGGTTGAGGGGTAGGCCCGGATATCTGAGCCAAAACTGCCCGAGAATGCGCGCATCGCGACGACTTAGTGTGAGCGGAGCGCTCCGTGAACGTCTCGGGAAGTTGTCCTCCGCACGTAACACCAGCGTAGCAATCAGGGGTACATAATCTGCCAGACCCATTTTGTGGCCCCACGGAAGGACGGCCGGTGAGCAGTGCAGTTAGCACCAAGAGCGAGTTGCTGAAGCAGCGGGTAGCTGAGGAGGTGGCGTCCCGCCGCGAGCAGTTGCTGGAGTTGAGCCGAGCGATCCATGCAAATCCCGAACTTTCGTGGAAGGAGTACGCGGCGTCCGCCTTGGTCGCCGACACCATGAGCGCCGCCGGGTTCACCACCGAGTTGGGTGCCTACGGGGTCGAGACGGCGGTGGAAGCGGTGATCGGCGATGGTGATCTGACGGTGGCGATCTGCGCGGAGTACGACGCGCTGCCGGGGATCGGTCACGGCTGCGGTCACAATGTGATCGCTACTGCCGGGGTGGGTGCGGCACTCGCCTTGGCGCCGCTTGCAAATGAGGCCGGACTACGGGTGAAGCTGCTGGGCACGCCAGCTGAAGAGCACGGCGGCGGCAAGGTCGCCATGCTCAAGGCGGGCGCCTGGGAGGACGTCGACTTCTCGATGATGGTGCACGGCATGACGGGCGTCGACATCGGTGCCGCGGCGATGCCGTCCACGGCCGTCGACCGGTTCGAAGTGGTTTTTCACGGTCTTACCGCGCACGCGGCGGCGATGCCTGAGCAGGGGATCAACGCCGCGGCCGCGGCCACCCTGGCGCTCACCGCGATCGGTCTGCTGCGCCAGACCGTGCCCAAGGCAACAAATATGAACGCCTTCATTTCGCACGGTGGCGAGGCTACGAATGTGATTCCCGACAAGGTCATCGTGCAGGTCGAACTGCGCGCCTTCGACCTCGATATCTGGCGGGCGCTGAAGAAGCGCGTGTTGGCCTGTTTCGAGGGCGCCGCGATCGCGACCGGTTGCACCTGGGACTGGGCTCCGACCGAATACCCCTACGCACCGGTCAACTCCGATCCGGCCCTGGCTGCGTTCTGGGACAAAAACGTTCTCGCTCGCGGGCGGACGATCGTGGAACTCCCGGGCGCGCTCAGCGGTGGATCGACCGATATGGGCAACGTGTCCCAGGTCGTCCCGGCGATCCATCCGCTGATCGCCTTCCTCGGCGAGACCGGCCCGGCGCACAACCCGAACTTCACCGCGTCCGCGGCCACGCCGGCGGCCGACGACGCCGCCCTCGACGGTGCCGTGCTGCTCGCTTGGACGACGCTGGACGCCGCCCTCGACCCGGAGGTTCGCGCCGACCTGAAGCAACGCCGCGCCGAGCGTCCCGCCGGATCCACCCAGATCACCCTCGAAGCCTGAACCCAACCATCCGGGAGTCCCGCCATGTCCAGTGAACCTCTCGTCGGCGACGCGCCGACGACCGCCAAGAAGGCCGTGATGACCCTCCGCAACCCGCGGCTGTGGATCATCGTCGGCCTGACCATCGTCATCGCCTGTATCGCCCAGGCCATCGGCCCGGCGGTCATTCCGCTCGGAATCGCCTCGGTCACCCTGTTGCCGATGATCTGGGGCCTGATTCTCGCCGGCGGCATTTCCGGCCAGCGCTGGCGTCCGCTCGGCCGCGACTTGCAGGACGCCGCCACCTCGATCATGGGCGTGGCAGTGCTCTTCCTGGGCGCCCGGCTGTCCCTGGAGATCGGTCCCAGCATCCCGCTGCTGCTGCAGGCCGGCCCGGCACTGCTGCTGCAGGAAGTCGGCCACCTGTTCGGCACGCTGCTGCTCGCGCTGCCGCTCGCCGTCCTGCTGCGAATGGGGCCGGCAACCGTCGGCGCCACCTTCTCGATCGACCGTGAGGGTTCCTTCGCCATGGTCAGCGAACGCTACGGCTCCGACTCGCCGCAGTATCGCGGGGTGCTGTCTATGTACGTGTTCGGCACCGTGTTCGGCGCCATCATCGTTAGCCTGATCGCGTCCCTGGCCACCTCGCTCGGAATCTTCGACCCGCTCGCCCTGGCGATGGGCGCCGGCGTCGGCTCCGGTTCGATGATGGCGGCCGCAGCCTCCGTCATCATCGCCGGGCACCCCGAGATGCAGCAGCAGGTCCTGGCGCTCTCGGCGGCATCGAACCTGATCACCAACGTGCTCGGTCTGTACGTGGGCGTGTGGGTGGCATTGCCGGTCGCGGACAAGATGTACAAGGCGCTGTCCAAGCGCTGGAAGCAGCCGGAGGAGAAGGCGGGCAACGCAGCCGAGATGGAGGCCGCGACGGCCAGCCTGCTGGAGACCCGGACGTCGGTGCCGCTGGGCACCTCGCTGCTGATCTTCAGCATGGCGGGATTGCTGGTCGCGATGATCGCCAAGAAGAGTTTCTCGTTCGACATGGTCCTGACTTTCGCCATGCTGTCGGGACTGGTCGCGCTCAGCATCTGGCTCAGCAAGATCACCAAGCACCGGATCCCCGCGATCGTCTCGGGGATGACCCTCGGCGCACTGGCGACCTCGCCCATCTCGCCGATCGGCAAGTGGCTGTCGCACACCGCCGAGAGCGTGAACTTCCTGTCCATCATCACCGCGATGCTCACCATCGCCGGTCTCGGCATCGGCAAGGACCTTCCGTTGCTGAAGAGCATCGGCTGGAAGATCATCCCGACCGGGATCGTCGCGATCGCATCGTCGTTCATCCTCTCCGCAGTCGTCGCCGAGTTCGCCCTCGGCGCCTGGGGTCGCTGAGCTTCCACCGCGAGAGCCGGCCCGGCACCCTGCAAGGGGTGCCGGGCCGGCTTTCGTGCGTCGAGCCGGTGGTTCTGCATGCCGGACGCCGTCGCGTCCCGCGACCCAAGGGCACGAAGCCGTGGGGTTGCGGCAGGATGATCCCATGACCGTGCAGAGCGCCCCCGAAGCCGAAGTCGTCCAGCTGTGCAGTGAGCTGATCCGGATCGACACCTCCAACTTCGGGCCGGACGGCTCCAAGGGCGAGCGCGGAGCGGCCGAGTACATCGCCGAGAAGCTGGCCGAGGTCGGCATCGACTCGCAGCTGTACGAACCGGAAGCGAGCCGGACCAGCCTGGTCGCGCACTGGGAGCCGGAGGGTTGCGACGCCTCGCTGCCACCGCTGCTGATCCACGGGCACACCGACGTGGTGCCTGCGCAGGCGTCCGATTGGCGGGTCGACCCGTTCGCCGGCGAGGTGACCGACGGCTGTGTCTGGGGACGCGGTGCGGTCGACATGAAGGACTTCGACGCCATGGTGCTGTCGGTGGTGCGCGACCGGGTCCGGACCGGACGTGCGCCGCGGCGTCCGATCCGGTTCGCCTTCACCGCGGACGAAGAGGCCGGCAGCGGGCTGGGCGCGCACTGGCTGGTGGAGAACCATCCCGACCTGATCGCCGACTGCCCCGAGGCGATCGGCGAGGTGGGCGGCTTCTCGCTCACCGTCCGCGACGACCTGCGGCTCTACCTGATCCAGACCGCCGAGAAGGGGCTGGCCTGGCTGAACCTGATCGCGGACGGCACCGCCGGGCACGGCTCGATGCGCAACGCCGACAACGCGGTCACCGCGCTGGCGGCGGCCGTTGCCCGGATCGGGACGCACGAGTGGCCGCACCGGATCCATCCCGCCCAGCAGGCGTTCCTGGACGCCGTCGAGGACGCCCTTGGCATCGAGATCAACGCCGACTCGGTGGAGGAGTCCCTGGCCAGGCTCGGCACCGTGGCGCGGATGGTCGGGGCGACCATGGCCAACACCGCCAACCCGACGATGCTGAAAGCCGGCTACAAGGTGAACGTCATCCCCGGCCAGGCCGTCGCCGGCATCGACGGACGGTTCATCCCCCGGCATGCCGACGAGTTCTTCGCCACCATCGCCGAGCTGCTCGGTGACAAGGTGCGCTATGAGGTTGCCAGCCATCACGACGCGGTCGAGACCGAGTTCTCCGGGGCACTCGTCGACGCGATGCGGTCGTGCATTGAGGCCGAGGATCCGCAGGGCCGCGCGGTGCCGTACCTGATGAGCGGCGGGACGGACGCGAAGGCGTGGTCGAAGCTGGGGGTGCGTTGTTTCGGCTTCGCGCCGCTGCAACTTCCCCCGGAGCTCGACTTCGTCGCCATGTTCCACGGCGTCGATGAGCGCGTGCCGACGGCGTCGCTGGAGTTCGGTGCGCGGGTACTCGACCGTTTCCTCGACCAAGCCTAACCCTCACCCCGCACGGCAGCTCGCGGGCAACCCCGGTCCGTCAGCGGGCAGGCCCTAGGGTGACCGTCATGGATCGTCGTGCCGTGGGGGAGAGCGGCCTGCAGGTGTCGCGACTGGGTCTCGGCACCCTGACCTGGGGACGCGACATCCCGCCCAGCCAGGCACGTGCCCTGCTCAACCGGTTCGCCGAAGCCGGCGGCACCCTGGTGGACACTGCCGCCGCCTACGGCAACGGGGACGCCGAGCGGATCATCGGCCGGGCGATCCACACCGACCTGGCCCGCGAGGACCTGGTGATCGCCACCAAGGGCGGCTTCGGCGTCCGGGACGGACACCGGGTGGTGGACACCTCCCGGACGGCGCTGCTGGCGGACCTGGCCGGCTCGCTGCGCCGGCTGCACACCGACCACGTCGACCTGTGGCAGTTGCACGCCTGGGGGAGTGCTCCGCTGGAGGAGTCGCTGGCGGCGATCGATCATGCCGTGTCGATGGGCATGGCCCGCTACGCGGGGGTGTCGAACTTCGTCGGGTGGCAGACCGCGCAGGCGGCGACCTGGCAAGCCGCGTTCCCCGGACGTGCCCCGATCGTCGGCACCCAGGTGGAGTACTCGCTGCTGGCGCGTCGCGCCGAGGTGGAAGTGATCCCCGCCGTTCGGGCCTTCGGGGTGGGACTGCTGGCCTGGTCGCCGCTGGGCCGGGGCGTCCTCGCCGGCCGGTACCGGACGGGAGTACCGCGCGACTCCCGTGGCGGTCAGGCCCACTTCGCCTGGTTCGTCGAGCCCTACTTGGAGGCACGCTCCCGTTCGGTGGTCGAGGCGGTGGCCACGGCCGCGGACGGCCTCGACCTGTCCTGCGCGCAGGTGGCGCTGCTGTGGACCAGGGACGCCCCCGGCGTCTCCGCACCGCTGATCGGCCCTCGCACCGTCGAACAGCTGGAGCACCTGCTCGAGACCGAGGAGCTGGAGCTGCCGGCCGAGATCACCGCAGCCCTGGACGACGTCAGCGGCGGTCCGAACGCCGGCCGTACTCCCTAGCCCCAAGGCCCTCCCTAACTAGTTCTGCCCTCCCACATGCGGGAGGGCAGAACTAGTTAGGCAGGGCCCTGGTGGGTCGTTCGAGCGATCCGGACGGCTCAGGTGGCGCTGATCGTGTTGGTCACCAGCAGCACCACGATCACGGCGGCCAGCAGCACCCGGTAGATGATGAAACCGGTGAAGTTGTTCTTCGAGACGTAGCGCAGCAGCCAGGCGATGGAGGCGTAGGCGACCAAGCCGGAAACCGCCGTGCCGAGCAGGGTGGACGCCCAGCCGACGCCGTCCGAGATGTGCTTGGCCTCCTTGACCGCCTGGTACAGCCCGGACGCCACCAGCGTCGGAATGCCGAGGAAGAAGCTCATCCGGGTGGCTGCCACCCGGTCCAGGCCGAGCAACAGGCCACCAGTGATGGTGGCGCCAGAACGGGACACCCCGGGCACCAGGGCCAGCGACTGCAACGTGCCGAGGATGATGCCGTCGCGGATGGTGATCGAGTCCTCGCCGCGGGTCTGCTTGCCGACCCGGTCACCGATGAACATCACAATTGACCAGCCGACCAGGCCGACCACGACGGCCCACATGCTGCGCAGTGGCCCGGTGATCAGCGGCTCGGCGATCAGCGCGATCACCGCGGTCGGGATGAAGCCGGCGATGATCGCCCAGCCCATCCGGTAGTCGGGGCCGCGCTTGGTGGCGTCCCGCAGCCCGGTGAACCAGGCGCCGGCGAAGCGCACGATGTCGGACCAGAAGTAGACGATCGAGGCGATCATCGCGCCGACCTGGATCACCGCGGTGTACGCGGTCACGCTGGCGTCGTCGATAGGCAGGCCCATCAGCTTCTCGGTGACCGTCAGGTGGCCGGTCGAGGAGATGGGCAGGAACTCGGTGATGCCCTCGACGATTCCGAGCACGATCGATTGCCACCAGCTGATCATTGATTCCCCTCCAGGCGAGATTGCCGCGGGTCAGCTTAGCCGCCGCTCCGTCCGGTTCCCCTGGGGCGTTGCCCGGTGGACCGCAACCCGCCGGGGGGCCCGTCCCGATCGCGCTGGAATGCGCCGATGGGCTTGGCGGTTGAGGAGCGGAGCACACCGATACCCTGGCGTCCGGCCAGTGAGGTCGCGCCAACGAGGAGGAATCGGTGAGAGCCTGGACCGCGCCAGACGTCCCCACCCTGGACGGCCGCGGCGGCCGCCTACGCGTCCACGACACCGCGCTGGACGAGTTGGTCGAGATCGAGCCGGACAACAACGAGGCGCGGCTCTACGTCTGCGGCATCACCCCCTACGACGCGACCCACCTCGGACACGCCAACACCTATGTGGCCTACGACCTGATGTATCGGGTGCTGCTGGACTGCGGCCACCGGGTGGTCTACACCCAGAACGTCACCGACGTGGACGACCCGCTGCTGGAGCGCGCCGAGGCGACCGGTGTCGACTGGGAGGAGCTGGCCGAGGGTCAGATCACCCTGTTCCGCGAGGATATGACGGCACTGCGGGTGGTGCCACCGCAGCACTACGTCGGCGCGGTTGAGGCGATCCCGTCCGTGGTCGACCTGATCGAATCCCTGAAACTGACCGGGGCGATCTACCAGGTCGACGACGCTGAATACCCGGATTGGTACTTCGAGGTGCATCGCGCCCCCGGTTTCGGACGGCTGTCCAAGCTGAGCGACGACGAGGCGTCCGCGGTGTTCGCCGAGCGCGGCGGCGACCCGGAGCGTCCCGGCAAGAAGCATCCGCTGGACTGCCTGGTGTGGCGGCTGGAGCGTCCGGGCGAGCCGTCCTGGGAGTCGCGGCTGGGCCGGGGACGTCCCGGCTGGCACATCGAATGCACCGCCATCGCGCTGCAGCACCTGGGCGCCGCGTTCGACGTCCAAGGTGGCGGATCGGACCTTATCTTCCCGCACCACGAGATGTGCGCGGCCGAGGGCGCGGTGGCGACCCGGCAGCCGTTCGCGAAGACTTATGTGCATTCCGGAATGGTCGGTCTGCACGGCGAGAAGATGAGCAAGTCGAAGGGCAATCTGGTCCTGGTCAGCAGGCTGCGGTCCTCGGGTGCTGACCCGACGGCGATCCGGCTCGCGCTGCTCGCGCAGCACTATCGCGACGACTGGGAATGGACGGCGGATTCGCTGCGGGAGGCGCAGCAGCGCCTGGCACGCTGGCGGGACGCCGTGGCCCGGTCGGCCGCGCCGTCCGCGGACTCGCTGATCGACGCCCTGCGTGCCGCGCTCCGCACCGATCTGGACGCGCCCGCCGCGCTGGCCGCGATGGACGCCTGGGCGGAGCAGCCAGGGGCCGACCCGGACGCGGGCGCAACCGTGGTGCAAGCGGTCGACGCCCTCCTCGGCGTCCGGCTCTGACCCGCCAGGGATCGACCCGCCCGGGACGGTTCTTTTCGTTCGAATCTCGCACGTCCGGGGACGGTTCTTTACGTGCGAAAGTCGCACGTCCGGGGACGGTTCTTTACGTTCGAAAACCGCGCGAGGGGGGACGGTTCTTCTCGTTCGAGAACCGTGGGATAGGGACGGTTCTTCGACCGTGCGAGTTTCGAACATCGGGGGACGGTTCTCCGGCGTGAGTCTTCGCGGGACCGCTGACTCCGGAAGCTCGCCAAGGTACCGTCCCCGGAGGTGCGACTTCCGCACGTAAAGAACCGTCCCCGGACGTGCGAGATTCGAACGAAAAGAACCGTCCCCGGGTGTCAGAGGGACAGGGTGGTGGACTCCACGGTGAACTCGTCGACGGCGTCCAGGTCTACTTCGACGCCGAATCCGGGGCCGGACGGCGGGGTCAGGCAGCCGTCGGCGTCCAGTTCGAAGGACGGGCCGATGTCGGCGGCGTAGTAGCGGGACGTCGCGGAGATGTCGCCGGGGAGGGTGAAGCCGGGCAGCGTGGCCAGGGCCAGGTTGGCGGCGCGGCCGACGGCGGTCTCCAGGGTGCCGCCGCAGAACACCGGGACGCCGTTGGCCAGGCACACGTCGTGGATCTGCCGCGCGGTGACATAGCCGCCGACCCGGCTCGGCTTGATGTTGATCACGTCGGCGGCACCCAGCCTGATCGCGGTCATCGCGTCGTCCAGCGACAGCACCGACTCGTCCAGGCAGACCGGCGTGCCGTGCCGGGCGGCCAGCTTCGCGTGGCCGAGCAGTTCGTGCCGGGCGAACGGCTGCTCGATCAGCACCAGTCCGAACTCATCCAGCCTGCTCAGCAAGGGGATGTCGGCCGGGGTGTAGGCCTGGTTCGCGTCCACCTGCAGCGGCAGATCGTCGCCGAACGCCTCGCGCACCGCCCGCACCGGCGCCAGATCCCAGCCCGGGGCGATCTTCAGCTTCACCCGCCGGTAACCGTCCTCGAGATAGCCGGCCACCCAGGCCAGCAGGGTGTCCAGGTCGCCGGGGATTCCGACCGACACCCCGACCCGGATCGGACGGCGCACCGAGCAGAGGAAGTCCACGAACGGCATCTGGTGCCGGCGCAGCTCGGCATCGAGGACGGCGGTCTCGAGCAGCCCCCGCGCCAGCTGATTGCCGGGGACGCCGGCGAACGACCGGCGCAGTGCGCCGGTGGTCAACACTCCCGAAACCCCCGCCACCAGCGGCAGCAGCACCTGCTCGATGGCGCCCCGGACGCCGTCGATGTACTCGGGGAAATAGATCGGCTCGGCGTCGGCGGCAGATTCCGCCCAGCCGGTGACGCCGTCCTCGGTCCAGGACGCCACCAGGACGTCCCGGACCGTCTCCTCGCCTTTGCTGGTGCGGAACGGACGGACCAGCGGCATCGCCAGCCGGCGCAGGGTCACAGTGGCGGACATTCGGTTCAGGACTCCTTCACCAGCACGTAGCACCCGTCGGCGGCCATCCCGACCGGCCGGAACCCGTCGGCGAACAGCTCGCCGAACACCTCGCGCGCGGCCATCCGCCAGCGGCGTCCGAGCGCCGGGTCGGCGGCCCGCAATCGCTCGATGTCGGACGGCACCCAGACCCGGACGGCCTCGGCGGCCCACCCGCCCCGCTCCGGACGCCGGATCACCGGCTCGTCGCCCTCGCCGCGCTCCAGCACCGCCGGTGCGGACGCGGAGCCGGCCGACAGCGCGCGTCCACCGGGCTCTTCGGTCAGCGTCCACTCGACGACGAACCGGTCCGGCAGGTCGCCGGCGTTCACCGCGTCCAGCATCGGCGGGTAGTAGTCCCGGACGAACTCGGTGACCCGGCCGCCGAGCCGGTTGAGGTTGAAGTGACCGTTCCGGCGGATCAGCGGGTCGTAGGTCCACACCAGCACGGTGGCGCCGCGGGCCAGCGCCCAGTCGCGTTGCGCCAGCTTCAGCAGCCGCCCCAGGCCCCGACCGGCGAACGCGGGCACTACTCCGGCGATGTAGGAGTAGACCCGCTCCGAGCCCGGCGCGCCGGCGAAGCCGATCGTCACCCCGGCCAGCGTGCCTTCGGGGGTCCAGGCGCCGAGCACGCAGCCGCCGGCGTGACTGAGGGCGGTCAGCAGGTCGGCGGGTACCGGTGTCTCCGCCGGCGGCACGCCCCAGATCTCGGCCAGCAGTTCGGCTGCGGCGGTCCGGTCACGATGACTGGTCAGCTCGCCGATCTCGACCCCGGGCTGTCGCTGCGACTCCATGCCCGACAGCATGCCGCAGCGCGGCCAGGGAAGCGCCGCTCATCGCGGGTCGAGCCTGTCGAGACCCCTTGCCGGGAGCGCACCACTGGGTCACGACAAGCTCGACCAGCGAAACGCGACAAGCTCAACCCGCGATCAGCACGTCCCTGACTCCCGGGCGGACAGCGGCAGTCAGCTCAGCGAGCTCCCACCGAGGCGGCCGGAGCCGGGTTGGCGACCAGTTCGAGGATGGCTTCGACCTGCTCGGCGGCGCTGTCGTGGGTGGCGAACTCGGCAGCCAGCCGCGTCGCGGCCCGGCGGTAGGAGCCGTCGGACAGCACCCGATCGGTCGCCCGCAGGATCGCCTCCGGCGTCGGTCGCTGGGTCTTCAGGTTGATCCCGGCGCCACTCCAGGCGACCCGTGCGCTGACCTCGACCTTGTCCTCGGACTTGCCGGCGACGACCAGCGGCACCCCGGCGGCCAGGGCCTGGCTGACACCGCCGTAGCCACCGTTGGTGATCATCAGGTCCACCAGGGGCAGCAGCCGGTCGAACGGGATGAACGCCTCCGCCCGGACGTTGGCGGGCCGGTCGGCGACGGGCAGGGCGACCTCGGGGTCGATGCCGGTCGCCGCGATCACCAGCACGTCCTCGCCGGCCAAGGCCTTGACCGCCGGCCGGATCACCTCGTCCGGATCGGTGGCGACGGTGCCCTGGGTAACTAGGACCACGCGCCGGTCCGGCGTCAGATCCGCCCACCAGGACGGCGGCGTCCAGTCGTCCACACCGCGCAGCTTGGCGGCACCGACGAACCGCACCGACGCGGGCAGGTCCGAGCGCGGGTACTCGAATCCGGCCACCGTCGACTGCAGGTAGACGTCGGACGCGTGGGCCGGATGGTCCAGGAAGGAGTGGCTGACCGGCTCGAGACCGTAACTCGCCCGGATCCGGTTGAACGCCCGCTGCGCCTTGCCCATCACCTGGTCGCGCATCAACGCGTTGAGGGCGCGGTTGCGGAGCCGTCCCAGCGCCGAGGACGACGGGGCCAGCCCGAAGCCGAACGGTGCGGTGTCGATGCTCGACGTGGTCAGAGCGGTGATGCCGAACATCGCCAGTGGCAGCGAGTCCCGCTCGGCCAGCACGGTCAGCGCCAGCGAACCGAAGTCGCCGACCAGCACGTCCGGCCGGAATTCCTCGACCAGTGCTTCCAGGTCCTGGACGTAGGCGGGAATTCCGCCGACGAAGATGTTCTCCATGTCCCAGACCAGGGTGGCCAGGCCGGGCTTCAGCTTCGCCCGCTCAGGGAATATCTCGGCCATGTCGGCGCTTTCGTCGGCGTCGATGCCGTGCACGATCGGTGCGTAGGTGGCGCCGGTCCGCTCGACCTGGGCGCGATAGGCGGCGCCGGTGTAGAAGAGAACGTCGTGTCCCTGGGCCACCAGGTCGGTGACGATCGGGAGCGCGGGACGGAGGTGGCCGGCCGCGGGTAGGCAGCCGACGAGGATGCGAGACATGTGGGTCTTCTTTCCTTGGGTAGGAGGTCGTGGTGGTGCTGGCTCCGACTCTGCAAGACTCGGCTTGGTGCCGGCTTGATACTGAGTTGGCGCAGAAAGCGGGGGAGCGTGCTGCGGTTCGAACTGCTGGGCCCGGTCAGCGTGCGATCCGACCGGGTCGGTGTGCCACTGGGCCCGCCGCTGCGCCGCACCCTGCTCGCGCTGCTGGCCTGGCACCGCGGTTCCACCGTCTCGGTGGACCGGATCGTCGACGCTTTGTGGGAGGCGGAGCCGCCGAGCCGGCCCGAGGCCTCGATCCAGGCGATGATGTCGCACCTGCGCCGGGCGATCGAGCCCGACCGCGGACCCCGCGGGCATGCCGAGATCCTGCGGACCCAGCTGCCCGGCTACCGGCTGGTGCTGCCGGCCGAGGCGAGACTCGACGTGGACGACTTCCGGCGCGCACTGTCCGCCGCGCGCGCCGCGCGGTCCACCGGGGATCACGCGAGCGCAGCGGCAGCCGCCACCCACGCATTGCAGTTCTGGTCGGGGACGCCGTTCGCCGGAGCACTCGATGTGGCCTTCGTCCGTGAGGCGACCTATCGCCTGGAGGACGAGCGGGTGGCGGCCCAGCTGATCCGGGCCGAGTCCGCCGTTGCGCTCGGCCGGCACGACGAGGTGCTCGGCGAGTTGGAAGCCCTGGCCCGGGCGCAACCCCATGACGAGACGGTCTGGCGGCTGCTCGTACTGGCCCTCTATCGCAGCGGCCGGACGGCGGACGCGTTGAGCCGACACCGGACGTTCGTCGAGACCCAGGCCGACGAGCTGGGCCTCGATCCGAGTCCGGCGTTCGCCGAACTGCTGGAACGGCTGCTGCGGCAGGACCCCGAGCTCGCCGCACCGGCGGTGGCACCGTCGGTCACGCCGTCCGGACCGGCGGTCACGGACCCACCTGCAGCATTGGACGCCCCTGCAGCATCGGACGCACCCGCAGCATCGGACGCCCCCTCGGCGCCGGCCCAGGCGACGGCGTCCGCGGCAGCAGTCCCCGCGCCGGAACCGGCTGCCCCGGCGACCACCCGGGTGGCCCGACCGGCCGGCGCCATCCTCGGCCGGCACAGCGAACTCGGCGTGGTCGACGAGGTGGTGAGCGCGGCGATCGGGGGCCGCGCCGGGATCGTGTTGCTGACCGGGCCGGCCGGCATCGGCAAATCGACGCTCGCCGAGGAACTGGCTCGCCGGGCCGCGGCGGCCGGGGTCGCGGTCGGCGTCGGCCGCTGTCACGAGGACGCCGACGTCGGTGCGCTGTGGCCGGTGCAGTCGGCGCTGGCCGAACTCGGCGCCGGTCCTGCCGACGCGGCGCCGTCCATCGTCGCGGCGCTGCGCGAGCGGTCGGGCCTGCGGCCGCTGCTGCTCACCGTCGAGGACGTCCACTGGGCCGGTGCCGAAACGCTGCGGCTGCTCGGCTTCCTGGCCGTGGAACTGGCCGAGGCGCCGGTCACCCTGGTGCTGACCACGCGGCCCGAGCAAAGCCCCGGCCTGGTCGGCCTGCTCTCCACCCTCGCCCGGCAACCGTGGTTCCGCCGGCTCGACCTGGCCGAACTGGACGCCCCGGACGCCCGCGCGCTCGCCTCACGGATCGGCGGCGACCTGTCGCCGGGTGACCTGGACCTGGTGGTCGAACGAGCCGGCGGCAACCCGTTCTTCGTCGGCGAGACCGCCCGGCTGATCGCCGCCGGCGACCGCGACGGGCTGCCCGGCGGGGTTCGCGCGGTCGTCCAGCGCCGGCTGCAGCTGCTGCCGGAGGCGGCCCGTACCGTACTGCGGGCGGCGGCCGTGCTGGGCCAGCGGTTCGATCTCGAGCTGTTGTCGGCCGTGGTGGAGCCGCAGGCCGATGACGGCATCGGAGCCGAGCTGTTGGACGCCCTGCAACAGGCAGTCGACCTCGCCATCCTGACCGAGCCGGCCGGCTCGGACGGCCTGGTCTTCAGCCACGCCGTGGTCCGGGAGGCGGTGCTGGACGCCGCCGGACCGCTGACCCGCCGGCGCTGGCACCTGCGCGCCGCCCAGGCCCTGTCGGGCTCGGGGGACTCGCCGGCGTTGGCGCATCACCTGGTCGAAGGACTGCCGCTGACCGACCGGCCGGCAGCGATCCGGGCAGCGGCGGCGGCCGCCGAGGCTCATCTGGCGTCGCGGACCCACGACACCGCGGCGTACTGGTTCGCCCGCGCGCTGGCGGTTCTGCCGGCCGATGACCGGCAGCGACGGCTCGAGCTGCTGACCCGGCGGGCATTGGCGCTGTCGCTCGCCTGCGCGCTGCAGGAGCTGCGCGAGTGCCTGATCGAGGCGTTCGACCTGGCCGTTGCCCTTGGCCGGCGCTCCGCCTATGCCGAACTCACCGAGATTCTGGACATCAGCGGCGGGATCTGGCACTGGGTCGCCTTCGGCTCGGTGGACGAACAGCTGCTCGAGCGGCTGGCCGCGGCGCGCGCGGAACTCGGCGAGTCCGACGATCCGCAGAGCCTGGCCGTGCGGGCCCGACTGCGCGGAACGGAGGCGGTGGGCCTCACTTACGCAGCCACTGAGCGAGCCCTGCTCTTCGGTGCCGAAGCCGTCGACCTGGCCGAGCGCAGCGGCGACGCCGGCGCGCTGGCGTCCGCACTCGGCCAGCACGGACGGGTGCTCTGGCAGGCGGGCGTGCTGGACGAGCAGCTGAGGGTGGCCGAGCGGCTGCTTGATCTGGTCGGGCAGCCCCGACCCGGGGTCGACCCGCAGCGCTGGGCGCTGGCCGGACTGGTCGGCCTGGCGATCCGCGCCTGTGGCCGCAGCGCGCACGGCCAGGTCGATGACAGCGCCGCCGACATCCGCCGAGCACTCGAGCTGGCCCGCAGACACCGGCTGGCCGGTGCCGTCTCGCAACTGCTGTGGGCCGAGGTGGGAATCGCCACCGGGCGTGGTGACATCGCGGGGGCCCGGGAACTGGCCGTGTCGGCCGTTCAGCAGACCGAACGCACCCAGCTCTACCAGCGCGAGTCGTACTCGATGGTGACCGCCTCCGAGATCGACCGGCGGCTCGGACGGCTGGCCGCCTGGGACCCGATCATCGTCGCGATCGGCGACAGTGTCGGCCTGCACACCGGCTGGCTGGGCGTCGAAGTGCTGCTGCAGGGCGGCCAGACGAACCTTGCCCGGCAACGTGCCGAGACGGTGATGGACGCGGTCAGCGGCCCGCGCTGGTCGGGCTGGCTCGCCTGCAGCTGTGTCCAGGCCAGAGCGGTGGCCGGACTCGCGGATCCGATGGCCGCGGCCCGGATCCTGACCTTCCTTCGGCCGTACTCGGGACGGCACGCGGTGTGGGGGTCGATGCTGTGGCTCGGTCCGGTCGACTACTACCTCGGCCGGCTGGAAGTGGTGGTCGGCAACCTGCCGGCCGCCCGCCGGCTGCTGCGTTCGGCGCTGCACCAGGCGGGGGCAGCCGGACTCGTCCCGATCGCCGCGGACGCGGCCGAAGCGCTGAGCGAGATCCTGCCGGTCGGTGCCGAGTCCGCCGCCGAACGCCGGCAGCTGCTGAGCGCGGCCGCCGCCTGGCAGCAGGAGCTGGCGCTCGCCGCCGCTTGACCCGGGGCGAGGCCACGCCGGCCCACCGCCGGACCGGCGGCGCCGGAGGCATGGCTCGCGCCGTAGACTGCCTGCCCGTGAGCAAGAGCTTCGAAGAGTTGTTCGTCGAACTGCAGCGGCGTGCCGCCGAGCGTCCCGAGGGGTCCGGCACTGTGCGCGCGCTCGACGCCGGCGTCCACGCGATCGGCAAGAAGATCGTCGAGGAGGCGGCCGAGGTCTGGATGGCGGCCGAATACCAGACCACGGACGACGCCGCGCTCGAGATCAGTCAATTGCTGTACCACCTGCAGGTGCTGATGGTCTCGCTCGGCATCGACCTCGACGACGTCTACAGCCACCTGTGACCGCCGTCCGTCCGGTGCCGGGGAGCGTGCGCGAACCGTCCGCGGCGCCCAGTAGAGTCACCACAGTGTCCGAGCGTCCGTTGCTGAAGATCGCCGTCCCCAACAAAGGCTCCCTCTCCGAGGCGTCCACCGAGATGCTCCGCGAGGCGGGCTACCGGCAGCGGCACGATTCCAAGGATCTGGTCCTGATCGACGCCGACAACTCCGTCGAGTTCTACTACCTGCGCCCGCGTGACATCGCGGTCTACGTGGGAGAGGGCACCCTCGATCTCGGCATCACCGGACGCGACATGCTGATCGACTCGGCGGCGGACGCCGAAGAGGTGCTGGCGCTCGGCTTCGGCGGCACCCGGTTCCGGTTCGCCGCGCCGGGCGGCGCGGAGTGGACCACCGCAGACCTGCACGGCAAGCGAATCGCCACCTCGTATGCCGGTCTGGTCGGTGGCTGGCTCGCCGCCGAAGGAATCCAGGCCCGGCTGATCAAGCTGGACGGCGCGGTCGAGTCCTCGGTGCGGCTCGGCGTCGCGGACGCGGTGGCCGACGTCGTCGAGACCGGCAGCACGCTGAAACGCGCCGGGCTGGAGCTGTTCGGCGACTCCATCCTGACTTCGGAGGCGATCCTGATCCGGCGGGCGGGTGCGCCCGACCCTGAGGGCACGGACCGGCTGCTGCGCCGGCTGACCGGTGTGCTGACCGCCCGCAGCTACTACATGGTCGACTACAACGTGCCCGAGACAGCATTGGAAGCGGCCTGCGAAGTCACTCCGGGACTGGACGCGCCCACGGTGTCCCCCCTTGCCAAACCGGGTTGGGTGGCGGTGAGGGCGATGATCCCGCGAACCGAGGCGCCACAGATCATGGACCGGCTCTGGGACGTGGGTGCAGACGCGATCCTGGTCACCGACATCGTCGCCTGCCGGCTATGAGCGAGCCGATCACCTTCCGGCCCAGGGCGGCGATGCGGATGGCGGTGTCGCTGTCGGCGTCGCTGGTGTTCGCCTCGGTGCTGGGCTGGACGATGACGCCGGTCTACGTCCGCAACCTGTTCACCCCGGTGCAGGTGCTGACCCTGCTGGCGTTCCTGGCGATCATGATCGTCACCGCGTTGGCGCTCGGCTTCAGCTACGTCCGTGCCGACGACGATGGGCTCACCCTGCGAAACGGCGTCCGGACCCATCTGGTGCCGTGGGCAGAGATCAAGGCGTTCCGGTACCGCGACGGCGATCCCTGGCCGTTCGTCGTCGTCCGCGGAGCCATTGAGCAGCGTCCGCTGCTCGGCATCCAGCGCAGTGATCGTGACTTGGCGCACGAGCACGTCGCCGACCTGCGGGCACGGTTGGCGCAGGCCTACGGCGTGGACCGCTCCGAGATCGCCGATGGCACGCCGCCGGAGCCGGACGACGGCAACGCCTGAACCGACGGCATCAATGCGCCGTTTCGCTGGTTGAGCCGGTCGATTCGCCGGCGGAGCCTGTCGATTCGCTGGTTGAGCTTGTCGAAACCGGTTACCAGACAGAATCTGAAGAGCCCGCCGATGATCGGCAGATCAGGGGTTCGGGCGGTTCTCCGGCAGGATCATCGTCCGCTCGGACTCGCTGCGCGGCGATGCCGGACGGTACGCCGGTGCCGCGGCGGCGGGGGTGACCTCGCCGGAATCCCGTCGGCGGCGCGGCCGGTTCGGCGTCAGCCGCGACACCACCAGCAACAGCGCGGCCAGGCCGAGCAGGCTCACTCCGACCAGCACCGGCAGCGTGAAGTCCAGGCCCTGCCACCACAGCGCGAGGGTGTTCCAGCCGTCGATCGCAGCCTGCGACAGTCCGGCCAGCCAGAGCCCGATCGGGATCAGCGTGATGCCCAGCCAGGCGAGCACTGCCTTCCACGGCGCTCGTGACCACAGCACGGCGACCAGCACCAGGCCGAGCACCGTCCAGCCGATCGCCACGATCATCACCCACAGGGAGAGTTCCATGCGAGCAGCGTGCCAGCATCGCCCTTCGGGTGCCAGAGCCGCGCCGGGGCGACGGCATAGTTCCGCCGGCGCCTTCCCCGCAGCACCGGGCCGGCTGGTTCGGGCCGCGAGCGCCCGGTTCGGGCATCGAAAGCCGGGTGTGGTTGGCTGGTGCCGTGCGAACTCTGGGACAGGTCAATGCCGCCTGGGCCGGTGACCGCGGTGAGCCGGACGCCGAACTCCGCTCGGTGCTGGCGCGGGCTTCCGGATCGGACGACCCGGAGGCGTACCTGGACGGCGTCGCAGCCTTGTGCGGCGCCCGGCTGCTGCTGCCCATCGTGGCCGATGGCGACGAGTCCGGCGAGCCCGATCCGAGCCGGCACGCCGAGATGTCCGCCGTGCTGATGAGCGCCGCGGACGGTTCCAGCGGCGTCCTGGCGTTCACCGGCCTGGACGCCCTACGCGCCTTCGACCCTTCAGCCCGGCCGGTGCCCTGCACGCTGGACGAGGTCGCCGCCACCGCGGTCGAGGTGGGGGCCAGGGCCATCGTCGTCGATGTCGCGGGACCGCACCTGCTGGCCATCGAGGGCGAGCTGATCCGGCCGCTGGCCACCGGCAACCGCCTGATGCGACTGCAGGACGGGTGGGGTTGGCTGAGCCTGGCCGACCCCTTGGGCAACCGCTGATCCTCGCCGCCGGTCTCACCGCTGGTCGAGCTCACACACCCGCTGGTCGAGCTCACACCCGTTGGTCGAGCTCACACCCGTTGGTCGAGCTCACCCCCGTTGGTCGAGCTTGTCGAGACCCCAGCTGACAAAGAGCGCTTGTCGAGACCCCGGCCGACGAAGAGCTTCGATTCACACTCAGCCAAGGCCGGCCGGCTCCATGCTGCCCTTGCGGTCGTAGAATTCGCCGAGGTCCAACCCGAGGAGGCGCGATGATTTTCGCCCGGTTCAGGGTCCAATGCAGACCCGAACGCACCGAAGAGATGGCTGCGGCCATCGCAGCCGTCGAGGCACCGAGCCGGAAGTTGCCCGGGGTGATCCATTTCGACACCGCCCGCAGCGTGACCGATCCCCACTCCTTCGTCGTCCTCGAGGTCTTCGAGGACCGCGAGGCGCTGGATCGGCAGAATGCCCAGTCCGAGGTCGCCGAGGTGTTGCGCTTGGTCGGCGACGGCGCGCTGACGTCCGACTACGAGTGGGCGTTCTGGGAGGGCGATCGGGCCGAGTAACGCGGACTGCTCAACACGGGCGCGAAGGAAGCGTTTCGCTGGTTGGGCTTGTCGGAACCCCTTGCCAGCCGCAAGGTCGGGTCTGGAGAAGCTGTCTCGGCCAACGATGATCAGCACGTCAATTCAAGGATCCGGATCGGGCTGGAATGAACCAGCCCGATCCGGATCCTTGTCTCCGGCGCCCGCGGACCTCCTGGGAACACCCCCGCGGGTAGCCCCGATTGGGCATCACGGCGCGGCACAAGGTACGATGACGAGCGTCGATCGGCCGTCTCGGCTGATCCTCCGAAGTGGGGTCCCGCACTCCCACCCGTTCCGGCCCTCGGCCGGCGGGTCGCCAACCGGCCAGCTGCGCAACGCAGGCTGGCCCGGTTCCTCCGTGGGCCTCCGCATCGGCGGGGGCCTTTTCGCTTCGGTCGGCACCGTCACGCTGCGACACACTGGAGGAAACATCAGCGAACCACGGATCAACGAGCGCATCCACGCCAACGAGGTGCGCTTGGTCGGGCCTGCCGGCGAACAGGTCGGCATCGTCCGGCTCGACGACGCCCTGCGGCTCGCCCGCGAGGCCGATCTCGACCTGGTGGAGGTGGCCCCGATGGCGCGTCCACCCGTCGCCAAGCTCATGGACTACGGCAAGTTCAAGTACGAGGCCGCCCAGAAGGCCCGCGAGAGCCGGCGCAACCAGACCAACACCGTGATCAAGGAAATGAAGCTGCGACCCAAGATCGACAGCCACGACTACGAGACCAAGAAGGGTCACGTCGTGCGCTTCCTCAAGGGCGGCGACAAGGTCAAGATCACCATCATGTTCCGCGGCCGCGAGCAGAGCCGTCCGGAACTCGGTTTCAACCTGCTGAGGAAGCTCGCCGACGACGTGGCCGAGGACGGCTTCGTCGAGTCGGCGCCCAAGCAGGACGGCCGCAACATGCTCATGGTGCTGTCGCCGACGAAGAAGAAGTCCGAGGCGCGGGTGGACGCCGAGGCGAACAAGCGAGCCCGGATGGCTCAGCGCGCCGCCGATGCCGAGGCCGAACGCACCGCCGAGGCCGAGCACCGGGCCTCCCACCAGGGCGGCGTCAGCCTCAAGAAGCGCCGGGGCCCGGCCGACAACATGGACCCCGACATCGACCTGTAAGACCTCTCACAGCTGTGAGATCCACGAAAAGAAAGCGAGCGGCACGATGCCGAAGATGAAGACGCACTCGGGCGCCAAGAAGCGGTTCAAGCTCACCGGCTCCGGCAAGGTGATGCACCGCAAGGCGGGCAAGATGCACCTCAACGAGCACAAGCCGACCACCCGGACCCGGCGGCTGGACGGCGACGCCGTCGTCGCCAAGGGCGACGCCAAGAAGGCCCGCAAGCTGCTCGGCTCCTACAAGGCCCGCTGAACCTCAACCACCCGCGCCCGACTGCGCGCGGTCCGGCCACCGGACCGACATCAACACCACAAGGAGTAACCCACCATGGCACGCGTCAAGCGTTCGGTGAATGCCCAGAAGAAGCGCCGCGAAGTCCTCGAACAGGCGTCCGGCTACCGGGGTCAGCGCTCCCGGCTGTACCGCAAGGCCAAGGAGCAGCTGCTCCACAGCATGACCTACAACTACGCGCACCGGAAGGACCGCAAGGGCGACTTCCGCTCGCTGTGGATCCAGCGGATCAACGCCGCGGCGCGCAACGAGGGCATGACCTACAACCGCTTCATCAGCGGCCTGAAGGCTGCCGGCGTCGAGGTCGACCGCAAGATGCTCGCCGAGCTCGCGGTGAACGACGTCCCGGCGTTCGGCAAGCTGGTCGAGTTGGCGAAGGCCAACGCCGGCGCCACCGCCTGACCAACCCACCGGCAGGTCAGCGCGATACCGCGAATCCTCGCGGTGTCGCGCTGTTCCGTCCTACCCCTCGCTGAGCCATCGCACTCGCTGAGCCATCGCATCTGAAAGGCGATCGCCGATGATCCCCGAACGTCTGGAGCTACCCGAGCCGTCCCAGGCAGTGCTGCGTGCCGCCCGGGCATTGCTGCGCCGCAAGGAGCGCAAGGCGTCGGGGCGGTTCCTGGCCGAGGGTCCGCAGGCGGTCCGCGAAGCGTTGAAGCAGCCGGAGGTGGTCGAGTCGGTGTTCTTCCGCTGGGCGGCCGTCCACGATCACGTCGACCTGCTGACCGCCGCCCGCGAGGCCGGCGTCCGGCACTACGCGGTCAGCGAGCAGAACATCGCCACCATCTCCGACACGGTCACGCCGCAGGGGGTGGTCGCGGTCTGCCGCACGCTGGACGTCCCGCTGGCCGAGGCGGTCACGCCGGGCGTCCGGCTGGTGGTGATCTGCGCGCAGATCCGCGACCCCGGCAACGCCGGCACGGTGATCCGGTGCGCGGACGCCTTCGGTGCCGACGCCGTGATCCTGTCCTCGGACTCGGTCGAGGTCTACAACCCCAAGACTGTCCGGGCCAGTGCGGGCAGCGTCTTCCACCTGCCGGTGGTGACCGGGGTCGAGCTGGCCGAGGCGATCGACGCCTGCCGGGCCGCCGGCCTGCGGGTGTTCGCCACCGACGGCGAGTCGGGCACCGAACTCACCGAGCTGGCCGATGGGCTCGCCGAGCCGACGGCCTGGGTGATGGGCAACGAGTCCTGGGGACTCCCGGTCGAACACCTGGAACTCGCCGACACCACCGTGGCCGTCCCCATCTACGGCCAGGCCGAGAGCCTCAACCTGGCCACCGCGGCAGCCGTCTGCCTGTACGCCTCGGCCAGCGCCCAGCACACCCGGGACGCTTCCGGCTAGCGGCGATGGCTACCCCGGTCGAGCTTGTCGAGACCTCATAGACACGGAGAACAGACGCATGTCAGTCCCGAACCAACCCGATCCGGTGGACGCGCTGCGCCCGGAGGGCATCGACGCGCTGGTCGCCGAGGCCCTGGCCGCGATCGCCGAGGCCGACTCGATGGCCGCGCTCAAGGAGGCCCGACTGGCGCACGCCGGGGACCGTTCCCCGCTGGCGTTGGCCAACCGGGCGATCGGCGCGATCCCGCCCGCCGACCGCAAGCAGGCCGGTCAGCTGCTCGGCGCGGCCCGTGGCCGGGTGCAGGCCGCACTGGCCGCCCGCACCGCCGAGGTCGAAGCCGCCGAACTGACCCGGGTGCTCGCCGAGGAAGCGGTCGACGTGACGCTGCCGGTCGAGCTGCACCCGGTTGGTGCGATTCATCCGATCACCGGGCTGATCGACCTGATGAGCGATGTCTTCGTCGGCATGGGCTGGGAGATCGCCGAGGGACCCGAGCTGGAATCGGAGTGGCTCAACTTCGACGCCCTCAATATCGGCCCCGACCATCCCAGCCGCGGCGAAACCGACACCCTGTTCGTCGAGCCGGTCAGCAACCATCTGGTGATGCGGACCCACACCTCACCGGTGCAGATCCGGTCGCTGCTGGAACGCGAGCTGCCGGTGTACGTGGTCTGTCCGGGCAAGGTGTACCGGGCCGACGAGTACGACGCCACCCACCTGCCGGTCTTCCACCAGATCGAAGGACTGGCCGTTGACAAGGGCATTTCGATGGCTCACCTGCGCGGAACCCTGGACCACTTCGCCCAGGCCATGTTCGGGGCGGGCATCCGCACCCGGATGCGTCCGCACTACTTCCCGTTCACCGAGCCGAGTGCCGAGGTCGACCTGGAGTGCTTCGTCTGCCGCGGCGCCTCGGTCGGCAACCCCGACCGGCCCTGCCGGACCTGCAAGTCGGAGGGCTGGATCGAGTGGGGCGGTTGCGGGGTGGTGAATCCGCGGGTGCTGCGGGCCGCCGGTGTCGACCCCGAGGTGTACAGCGGCTTCGCCTTCGGGATGGGCATCGAGCGCACCCTGCAGACCCGCAACAACCTCGCCGACATGCGCGATCTGGTCGAGGGTGACGTCCGATTCAGCCGCATGTTGAAGGGGGTTGCTCGATGAGGGCGCCGATGAGCTGGCTGCGCGACTGGGTCGCGCTGTCGGAGGGGTTGACCGGCCGGGAGCTGGCCGAGGTGTTGATCCGGGCCGGACTCGAGGTGGAGACCGTCGAGCAGTTCGGCGCCGGCGTCGGTCCGCTGGTGGTCGGACGCGTGGTCGACTTCGTCGATCAGCCGCAGAAGAACGGCAAAGTGATCCGCTGGTGCCACCTGGACGTCGGCGCAGCTCTTGCCCCGGACCGTCCGCCGGCCCCGGTGGAGGGGCGTCCGGTGACCGAGGGCGTCCGCGGCATCATCTGCGGCGCGCACAACTTCGCCGTCGGCGACCTGGTCGTGGTCGGCTTGCCCGGCACCGTGCTGGCCGGCGGGTTCACGCTGACCTCGCGCAAGACCTACGGCCACCTCTCCGACGGCATGATCTGTGCCGAAGACGAACTGGGCATCGGCAGCGACCACAACGGCATCATCGTGCTCCCCCCAGACGCCGGGCTCGCGCCGGGTGACGATCCGTCGGCGTACCTGGGGCTGGGCGACGAGGTGCTCGACATCAACGTGTCGCCCGACATGGCCTACTGCATGTCGATCCGCGGCCTGGCCCGCGAGGCTGCTCAGGCGCTCGGCGTTCCCTTCACCGACGTGGTCGACCGAGCCGTGCCGGCGCCGGTGGCGGACGGCTACCCGGTCGTCCTGGACGATCCGGCCTGCTCGCTGTTCGTCGCGCTGACCGTGACCGGCGTGGACGAGACCGCGCCGTCCCCGCGCTGGATGCAGCAGCGGCTGACCATGGCCGGCATGCGGCCGATCTCGCTGCCGGTGGACATCACCAACTACGTGATGCTCGAAGTCGGCCAGCCGTTGCACGCCTACGACGCGTCCAAGCTGTCGGGACCGATCCGGGTGCGCAAGGCGTCCGCGGGGGAGCGCATCGTCACCCTGGACGACGCGCAACGCACCTTGTCAGTCGACGACCTGCTGATCACCGACGACTCCGGTCCGATCGGCATCGCCGGTGTGATGGGCGGTGCCACCACCGAATGCGACGCCGCCACCACCGACATCGTGATCGAGGCGGCCGCGTTCGACCCGTCCACCATCTCGCGGTCGATGCGGCGGCACGGGTTGCCGTCCGAGGCGTCCAAGCGGTTCGAGCGTGGCACCGACCCGGCGGCGACCTACGCGGCCGCGCACCTGGTGGCGCACTACCTGGTCGAGTTGGGTGGCGGTGTGCTGTCGGGTGCCGAGACCGTGACCGGTGCTGTTCCGACCATGCCGACGCAACGGATCCGGGTCGAGTTGCCGTCGCAGATCCTCGGTGTCGAGGTGCCCGCCGAGCGGGTGGCGGAGATTTTCCGCGCCGGTGGGATCACCGTCGATGTGACGTCCGACGGCCAGCTGAGCGTGCTGCCGCCGACCTGGCGCCGAGACCTGCGTGACCCCTACGACTACGTCGAAGAGGTCGGCCGCAAGATCGGGCTGGACACCATCGGCTCCGTCCTGCCGACGCCGCCGGCCGGCCGCGGACTGACCCGTGGCCAGGTCACCCGGCGGGCGATCAACCGGGCGCTGGCCGACAACGGCTTCACCGAACTGCTCACCCTGCCGTTCGGGTCCGCCGAGGATCTGGACCGGCTGGCACTGCCTGCTGACGACCGTCGCCGGGCGCTGGTCCGGCTGGCCAATCCGCTGGCCGAGACCAGCCCGTACCTGCGCACCATGCTGCTGCCGGGCCTGTTCGCCGCGGTCCAGCGCAACACCTCCCGCGGCAACGACGACCTGGCGTTGTTCGAGTCCGGCTCGGTGTTCCGCGCCGGGAGCGGTGCCGCCGCCCCGGTGCCCGGCGTCGACGGGCGTCCCTCTGACGAGGAGTTGGCCGCGATCGAGGCCGCGCTGCCGGACCAGCCGCGGCACCTGGCGGTGGTGCTGACCGGCGCCTGGCGTCCGGCCGGCTGGGACGGCGCGGCCGAGCCGGCGTCCTGGAAGCAGGCGATCGCCTTCGCCGAGATCGCCGCGGCGGCGGCCGGGGTGAGCGTGCGGCGCGAGGCCGATCCGTACCCCCCGTTCCACCCGGGACGCTGCGCGAAACTGTTGGTTCTCGATGCTGCTGGGGACGAGGTGCTGCTGGGACACGCCGGCGAACTGCACCCGAGCGTGTGCAAGGCGTTCGGGCTACCGGCCCGGACGGCGGCCGCCGAGATCAGCATCGATGTGCTGCTCGCGGTGGCGCCTGGACCGGGCAGCATCGACCCGGTCTCGCAGCATCCGGTCGCCAAGGAGGACGTCGCCCTGGTGGTCGCCGAGACGGTCGGCGCCGGTGAGGTCACCGACGCCCTGGTCGCCGGTGCCGGCAAACTGCTGGAGTCGATCCACCTGTTCGACATCTACCGCGGCTCGCAGATCCCGGACGGCTCGAAGTCGCTGGCCTTCGCCCTCCGATTCCGGGCTCCCGACCGAACCTTGAAGGACGCCGAGATCGCCGGTGCGAGGGACGCCGCGGTCGCCGAGGCGGTGCGGAGGCTCCACGCGGTTCAGCGCACCTGAGGTCGGTCGCGGTCCCACCGCCTGCGGCGGCGCCGACGTGGGGCATCGATAGCCTCGAACAAGACACTGGCGATGCGCCGTGTCATGCCTGCTCGCGCCCGAGATTCCGGCTATTTTGGACGGTTTGCCCTGCGCTGGCCGTTGTGGGTACTGTGAACCAGTCGGGCGCCACCCCCCAATAGACTGCCCAACTTCCGTACTGATGCGACCTTTCGTGGCCGTCGCGGAACCAAGCATTCACTTGTGGACTCGGTGGTGGCTGCGGCATTTGCCCACTTTCCCCCCAGGTCGGCAGGTATCGATGAGTGCCACGTCAATCAGGTCGCGTGTTGCGACAAACCCGCTTCCGGCAAGCTCTGGACCGGCTTCGATTCCCGGGTGTAGCCGCCCGGCCGAAGCCGCCCGCGACCATTTCCGGCGCGGCGATTCCTTGGTGCGCACATTGGAATCCCTGCGCACCCGCCGATGGTTGGCCGGCGTCGACGTGGCGTGCTGGTTCCTGGCCGCGACGATCCTGGTCGCGGCGCGCTACGACTTCACCCTGGGCCGGGTCACCTGGTGGCAGGTCGGTCTCTACGCGGTGACCGCCGCCCTGCTGCAGCTTGCCGTCGGTTACGGCGTCCGGCTGTACCGGGGCGCCGCCCAGGTGGGCAGTTTCAACGAGGCGGTGCTGGTCACCAAGGTGGTCGGCGTGATCGGCGTGGCGATCGGGTTGCTCGCGCTCATCGGCTTCCGTGACTTTCCCCGCGGTGTGGTGATCACGGTGCCGATCGGTGCGCTCGCGCTTATGGCGGCCGCGCGTTTCGCCGGCCGGGCCACTGTTGTGCGATCGCTGCGCCGGGCACCCCTGGCGTCGCGCGAGGGTGTTCTCATCTACGGTGCCGGCAACGCCGGCCGCCAACTGGGTCAGCTGATCTTCGGCGATCCGGACGCGCCCTACCGTGTGGTCGGATTGATCGACGACGATCCGTCGAAACGCTACCTTTCCTTCGATTTCGGCAAAGTCGTCGGCGGTCGGGAATCGCTCGCCGAGATCGCCCGGAAGCGAGACGTCCGAACAGTCATTCTGGCGATGCCGTCCGCCCCCGCCACATTCCTCGCCGCGTTGTCGGAGGAGTTGGAGGCACATCAGCTGAAGTTGCTGGTGCTGCCGCCGGTCCGCGACATAGTCGGTGGACGCGTGCGCCTGGACCAGTTGCACGAATTCGAGGTCGGCGATCTGCTGGGCCGCGATCCTGTTCAGGCCGACCTCGGCACGATCGCCGGGTACCTGCGGGACAAGGTGGTGCTGGTCACCGGTGCCGGCGGGTCGATCGGGGCCGAGATCGCCCGGCAGGTGCACGGCTTCGGTCCGCGGGAACTGATCTGCCTGGACCGTGACGAGTCGGGACTGCATGCGGTGCAGTTGTCGATCTACGGAACCGGGCTGCTCGACACTCCGGACATGGTGCTCTGCGACATCCGCGATCGCGAGGCGCTGCAGGAGGTGTTCGACTTTCACCGGCCCGATGTGGTGTTCCACGCGGCTGCGCTGAAGCACCTGCCGATGCTCGAGCAATACCCGCAGGAGGGCTGGAAGACCAACGTCCTGGGCACCCTCAACGTGCTGGAGTGTGCGGCGGCGGTCAAGGTGCGCCACTTCGTGAACATCTCCACCGACAAGGCCGCCGACGCGACCAGCGTGCTGGGTCGGACGAAGCGCCGGGCCGAGGAGCTCACCTCCTGGTTCGCGGCCGAGGGACACGGCCATTACCTGTCGGTGCGGTTCGGCAATGTGCTGGGATCACGTGGTTCGGTGCTGCACACGTTCCGGGCGCAGATCGCCCGCGGCGGCCCGGTCACTGTCATCGATCCGGAGATCACTCGATTCTTCATGACCATTCCGGAGGCTTGCCAACTGGTCATCCAGGCGGGCGCGATCGGCGATCCCGGATCGGTGCTGGTGCTGGACATGGGCGAGCCGGTCAAGATCGTGGACGTGGCCAGGCGGCTGATCGCCGAGTCCGGCAAGCGGGTCGAGATCGTCTTCACCGGCCTGCGGCGCGGCGAGAAGATGCACGAGGTGCTGTTCAGCGATTCGGAGGTCTCCTCGACGACGGCGCACCCGCTGATCTCCCGAGTGTGCGTGCCGCCGGTCGATCCCGCCCTGGTCCGGACCTCAGCGGGTTCGGGACGGCGGAGCCCGGCGCCTCATCTGCGGCTCGCCGCGACCGCGGCGGGCAGGACCGCGTGACGGCCCCGATCTACCTCTCACCCCCCGACGTCGGTCCGGCCGAAGAAGCCGCGGTCCTCCGCGCGCTCCGCTCCGGGTGGGTGGCGCCCCTTGGCCCCGAAGTGGACGCCTTCGAGCGTGAGGTCGCCGAGCGCGTCGGGGTCGGTTGCGGTGTCGCACTCAGTTCGGGCACGGCCGCCCTGCACCTGGGACTGCTGGGGCTCGGGGTGCGGCCGGGAGACGTGGTGATCGCCGCCACGATGACCTTCGCGGCCACCGCGAACGCGATCGTCTACACCGGCGCCGAACCCTACTTCGTCGACTGCCTACCCCAGACGGGCACCATCGACCCGGCACTGTTGCGCGAGGCGCTCTGCGGCCTGCGCGCGGCGGGACGCGAGGCGTCCGCGATCATCCCGGTCGACCTGCTGGGCAAGTCCGCCGACTACACCGCGATTGCGCCGATCGCCGAGGAGTTCGGCGTCCCGGTGCTCGCCGACGCCGCGGAGTCGCTGGGTGCGCGACATGCCGGGCGGCCGGCCGGAAGCTTCGGTCGGGCCGCCGTGTTGTCGTTCAACGGCAACAAGATCATGACCACCTCGGGGGGCGGCATGCTGCTCACCGACGATGCCGAACTGGCCGAGCGGACCCGCTACCTGGCCACCCAGGCACGGCAGCCGGCGGCGCACTACGAGCACACCGAGATCGGCTACAACTACCGGCTGAGCAACGTGCTGGCCGCGTTGGGCCGGGCCCAGCTCGGCCGGCTCGACGAGATGATCCGGTGTCGGCGCGAGCTGCGTCGCAGCTACGGCGAACTGTTCGCCCCGGTGGACGGCGCGACCATCTTCGGGGCTGCCGACGACGACGGGGACAACTGCTGGCTGACCGCGGTGCTGGTCGACGACGCCGTGACCGGCTGGTCCGCCGCTCAACTGTCGTCGGCGCTCGCCGCACAGGGCATCGAGTCCCGCCCGCTCTGGAAGCCGATGCATCTGCAGCCCGTCTTCGCCGGCTGCCGCGGGACCATCACCGGCGCAGCCGAGCGACTCTTCCGGACCGGGCTGGCACTACCCAGCGGCTCGTCGCTGGACGACGAGCAGCGCCGGCTGGTGATGGGCACGATCGCGGACTTCCTGGCGAGCGGCACTCGGTGACCGCGCGCCGGCGTCGGCCGACGCGTTACGACGCCGGCAAGCGGGTCTTCGACCTGGTCGCCGCCACCGGCGCGCTGGTGCTCAGCCTGCCCGTGCTGGCGATCACCGCGGTCGCTGTCGCCAGCCGGCACGGACGCCCGGTGATCTTCGCCCAGCAGAGGCCCGGACGTGACGGCCGGATCTTCACTTTGTACAAATTCCGGACCATGCGGGTCCCGGAATCCTTCGCGGACCCTGGTTCGGACGCCGATCGGCTCACGCCGTTCGGGCGGTGGCTGCGCTCGACCAGTCTCGACGAACTGCCGACCTTGTGGAACGTGATTCGCGGGGACATGAGCCTGGTCGGCCCGCGGCCGTTGCTGCCCGAATACCTGGGGCGCTACACCCCGGAGCAGGCTCGCCGCCACGAGGTGCGGCCGGGCATCACCGGGTATGCCCAGGTGCACGGACGCAACGCGGTGGACTGGGCCGAGCGGCTGCGACTCGACGTCGAGTACGTCGATCGCAGGTGCGCGCGGCTGGACGGCTGGATTCTCGCCGCCACGGTGTCCGCGGTGCTGCGTCGTGACGGGATCAGCGCAGCCGGGCACGCCACCATGCCGGTGTTCCGGGGTGTGCAGCCGGACCGAAGCTCCGCTCACCGGGACGTCGTCGAGCAGCACACCGAGGCTCGCTGAGCCTTGCCCGACGAAGGTCTGCCGGCCCTCGACGCGGCGTCCAGCCACGAGATCAGGCCTGCTGGTCCCCGGCCTGGGACTTCACCAGACGGACGGTCTGCGGGACGTGGGGGAGCGAATCGTCGTCGTCCGGGACGAGTTGGTAGCCGGCCCGGGTGTAGAGGCGAATATTCGCCGCGCTGCGTTTGCCGGTGAACAGCCACAGTCGACGCGCGGACGGGGGCGCTTGGCGTTCGATGTGCTGCAGCAGCAGCCGTCCGAGTCCCTGGCCCTGCAGGTCGGGGGCGACCATGAGGCGTCCGACCTCCCAATCGGTGCCGCGCAGAACTCCGCGCGCCGCACCGATCAGGCGCGGTCCGCGTCGTAGCACCCAGGTCTCGTAGGTCGCGACGTTCGCCCGGACGGTGGCCAGGTCTTCGTGCAGCGCCGGGATCTCGAAGGTGTCGTTGACGATGGCGTCCGGTACCCAGCAGGCACGTTGCAGGACCAGCAGCTCGGCAGCGTCCTCGACGCGGGCGGGCCGGAGTTGATCGGTGATCGCTTCTTCGGTCCCGCTCGGAGCCGGCCCGGCTGCGAGGGCGGTGACCGGCAGTTCCTGAGCCGCAACGTCACCGATCACGGCGATCGCCGGCGCATGGATTCCGGCCTGCTTCGCCCGCTCAGCGATGTCAGTGACCTTGGCGCGAACGGTCTGCATGGTCGGCAGCCAGGCGTCCGCGATCACCGCCGCCGGGGTATCGGGGGCGAGTCCCTGGGCGACGAGCTCGGCGCAGATCGGGCCCAGGTTCGCGACGCCCATCAGCACCACGATGGTGTGGCCGGCACGTGCCAGCGCCGTCCAGTCGGTGGTCGAGGCGGGGTGGCCCGGTGGGACATGTCCCGAGACCACGGTGAACGCCTGGACGACGCCACGGTGGGTGACCGGGATGCCGGCCAGCGCCGGTCCGGCGACCGCCGAGGTGACCCCGGGGATCACCGCGACGCCGAGCCCGGCCTCGGCACAGGCCAGCACCTCTTCGCCACCGCGTCCGAACACGAACGGGTCGCCGCCCTTGAACCGGACGACGTGCCGTCCGGCCCGGGCGTGCTCGATCAGCAGCTCGTTGATCCGCTGCTGGGACGTCGCCCGTCCACCTGGGATCTTGCCGACGTCGATCAGCAACGCGCCGGGCGGGCATTCGTCCAGGCAGGCCAGCGGCGCCAGATGGTCGTAGAGGACGACATCGGCGCTACGAAGCGCGTCCAGTCCGGCGACCGTGAGCAGCCCGGGATCACCGGGACCTCCGCCCACCAGGGTGACCCGCCCGGTCACCGCGGACCTCGCAGGGTGACCTTGGGTTGGGCGAGCTTGTCGAAGCCCGGCGGACAGGTCTCGCCCCACGGTTGGCTCCAGGAGCGCTGGTCATCGTCGGTCGAGCTTGTCGAGACCCTTGTGGCGAAGGGTTTCGACAAGCTCAACCAGCGAGAGTGCGGACTAGTCGGCGCTTCCTTGGGGGTCTCGACAAGCTCGACCAGCGGTTGGCTGGGCGCCTCGACAAGCTCGACCAGCAGCGTTGTCACGATCGACTCGCTGCCTGGGCGGCTGCCGGCAGTGCGTCCACGATCCGGTTCAGCACGGCGTCGTCGTGCGCCGCGGACAGGAACCAGGCCTCGTAGCCGGACGGGGGCAGGGCGACCCCGGCGTCCAGCATCGAATGGAAGAACCGGGCGAAGGCCGCCGAGTCCTGCTGCTGGGCGGCCGGATAGTTGTCGATCGGGCCGTCGAACTCGCCGAAGAAGACGGTGAACAACGATCCGGCCGCCTGCACGCGGTGCGGAACCCCGGCCGAATCCAGGGCCGCACCGATCGCCACCCGCAGCGCGGACGACGCGGCGTCCACCCGCTGGTAAACACTCTCGTCGGCCAGCGTCAGCGTGGTGATGCCCGCTGCCGTCGCGAGCGGATTCCCGGACAGTGTGCCCGCCTGATAGACCGGGCCGATCGGGGCCAGCAGCTCCATCAGCTCGGCACGTCCGCCGATCGCGGCAAGCGGCATACCGCCGCCGACCACCTTGCCGAAGGTGAACAGATCGGGCGCCTCAGCCAGCGGCGTCTCGCCGGACTGCTCCAGCCCCCACCAGCCCCGGTAACCCACCCGGAAACCGGTCAGCACCTCGTCGAAGATCAGCAGCGCGCCGTGCCGCCGGGTGATCTCGCGAAGGAACGCGTTGAATCCGTCCCGCGGGGGAACCACACCCATATTCGCCGGCGCAGGCTCGGTGATCACCGCGGCGATCTGGTCCGGGTGTGCGCCGAACGCCGCTTCCAGTGCGTCCGGATCGTTGTAGGGCACCACGATCGTCTGGGCGGCGGTCGCAGCGGTGACCCCGGCCGAGCCGGGCAGGCCCTGGGTGGCGACACCCGAGCCGGCGGCCGCCAGCAGGCCGTCGGAATGCCCGTGGTAGCAGCCGGCGAACTTCACCACCAGGTCGCGGCCGGTGGCGCCGCGAGCCAGCCTGATCGCGGTCATGCACGCCTCGGTCCCGGTGGAGACGAAACGCACCTTCTCCGCCTCCGGCACCCGGCTCCGGACGGCCTCGGCCAACTCCACTTCGGCCTGGGTGGGCGCGCCGAACGACAGTCCGCGCGCCGCCGCGGCCTGCACCGCGGCCACCACCTCCGGGTGCGCGTGGCCGAGCAAAGCCGGACCCCACGAGCCGACGGCGTCCACGTACTCGCGGCCGTCGGCGTCGTACAGGTACGGCCCGGACGCCCGGGCGATGAACACCGGATCGCCACCCACCGATCCGAACGCCCGGACCGGCGACGACACGCCGCCGGGGATCACCCGGCAGGCCCGCTGAAAGAGACTCATCGCTTGCTCCCGATCGCAGTTTCCGCCAACTCGGACGCCGCATAGGTCAGCACGATGTCGGCACCAGCCCGCAGGATGGCGGTGACCGCCTCGGCCAGCGCGGCGTCCCGGTTCAGCCAACCCCGTTCGGCGGCGGCGCACACCATCGCGTACTCGCCCGAGACGTGATACGCCGCGACCGGGACCTGGGACCGGACGGCGATGTCGGCGAGCACATCGAGGTAGTACCCGGCCGGCTTCACCATCAGCAGGTCGGCGCCCTCGGCCTCGTCCAGATCAGCCTCCCGGACGCCCTCGCGGCGGTTCGCCGGATCCTGCTGGTAGCTTCGCCGGTCGCCGGAAAGGGACGAGTTCACCGCCTCGCGGAACGGTCCGTAGAAGGCGGAGGCGTACTTGGCGGCATAGGCGAGGATCGCGGTATCGGCGAAGCCGGCGGCGTCCAGGCCGTCGCGGATCGCAGCCACCTGCCCGTCCATCATTCCGGACGGCCCCACCACATGGGCGCCGGCCCGGGCCTGGCTGAGCGCCAGCTCCACGTACCGGTTGTTGGTGGCGTCGTTGTCGACCCGGCCCCGGTCGTCCAGCACCCCGCAGTGGCCGTGGTCGGTGAACTCGTCCAGGCAGGTATCGGCCATGATCACGATGTCGTCGCCGACGGCGTCCCGGACGGCGGTCAACGCTCGGTTCAGAATGCCGTCCGGCGCGGAGCCGACCGAGCCGACCGCGTCCTTGTCCTCAGGCCGGGGGACGCCGAACAGCATCACGCCGCCCAAGCCGAGAGTGACGGACCGGCGCACCTCGTCGACCAGGGAACCGACGGTGTGTTGGACGACCCCCGGCAGCGAGCTGATCGGACGCGGGGCGTCCAGCCCCTCGGCGACGAACATCGGCAGCACCAGCTGACCAGGGTGGATGCGGGTTCTCAGCCACCAGAGCGCGCATCGCCGGCGTGGTGCGCAGCCGGCGGGGACGGACGATCATCGGTCTTCCTTTCGCAGGGTGGCCAGGGCGCTCACCAGCCCGGCCGGGGTTGCCTCGGCGGCGGTCGCGACCACGGTGAATCCGGCCTTCCGGGCGGCGGCCGCGCTGGTCTGACCCAGTGCGACGACCGGGGGACCGGGCCGATCGAGCAGCTCGGTGGCGGCCCGGATCACGGAGGGCGCGGTCACCACGAACGCGTCGAAGCCGTCCGGCCAGCCTAGGCGGACCTCCTCATCGAGGCCGTCGACGGGCTCGGTCCGATAGACGCCGACCCGGTCGATCTGGAATCCGCCGGCGGTGAGGCCGGCGTCCAGCCCCGCGGCCGGGTCGGCCGCTCCCGGGACCAGCACCCGTCCGGGTTCGTCCGGGAAGGACGCCGCCAGATCGGCCCCACCGGAACCCGAGGAAGGCAGCAGGTCCACCGGCAGCCCAGCCTCGCGGGCAGCGGCCGCGGTCGCCGGCCCGACGGCAGCGACCTTGGTGGCCTCTGGCACGGCGGCGGCAAGGTCGACGCCGAGGTCGCGGAACGCGACCAAAGTCCGGGCCGAGGTCAGCACCAGCCAGTCGTAGCGACCGGCGGCGAGCTCGTCGATCCGCTCGCCGAGCCGGGGATCGGTCACAGTCGTCTGCCGAGTGAAGGTCGCCGTCGTCACCTGGGCGCCCCGGACGGCCACCGCCTCGGCGAGCCTGGACGGCGGCATCAGCACCCGCAGCCCGACCAGCGGCGCGAGGTCCTGCGCCATGGTGGCGACGATCTCCTTGATGGTGCCGACAGTTCGGGGGTCGGGCGAGCGTGGGGGTAGCCCTGTCGGTCCGCTCCCGACCCGGATCGACTTGGCCAGAGTCGTCATCCCGTCCGGGGCGGCCAGCCGAGCCTGCAGTCGCAGCCGCGCCACCGTTGGTTGAGCTTGTCGAAACCCCTCGTCGCCACCAGTCTCGCCAGGGTCTCGACAAGCTCGACCACCGGGGGTCGGGTCCTGGTCCGAGGTGATCTCGGCCAGTGCACCGAACGGCGCGGCACAACCCGCCTCGACCAGCCGCATCAACTCCCGCTCGGCCTCCACCGCGATCCGAGTGGGGAGGTGATCGAGGCGCGCCAGCAGTGCGAGCAGTTCGGCATCGTCGCCGCGGCATTCCAAGGCAAGCGCGCCTTGCGCGGGTGCCGGCAGCATCACCTCGGGCTCGAAGTACTCGGTGATCGCGTCCGCGCGACCCAGCCGATTCAGACCCGCAGCGGCCAGCACCACCGCGTCCAGATCGGCACCGACCCGGCCCAGCCTGGTGTCGACGTTGCCCCGGATGTCCACGATCTCCAGATCCCAGCGGGCGGCCCGAAGCTGGGCGGCTCGCCGAGGGGAGCCGGTCCCTACCTTCGCGCCTCGCGGCAGTCCCCACAGTCCGAGACCGTCGCGGGCGCACAGGGCGTCCCGGGGATCCTCCCGCTCGGGGATCGCACCCAACGCCAGCCCAACGGCCGGGGTGGTGGGCAGGTCCTTCAACGAATGCACGGCCAGATCGCAGTGACCGTCCAGCACCGCCTCACGGACGGCCGCCACGAACACCCCCACTCCGCCCATGCTGGACAGCGGCGCGGTCGACACATCGCCGAGGGTCCTGACCGGCACCAACTCGACCTCGGCACCCAGGCCGCGCAAGGCGTCCGCGATCATTCCCGACTGCGCCAGCGCGAGTCGGGAACCGCGGGTCGCGAGCCTGATCTGCACCCCTCCGATCTTGCCGC
The DNA here is from genome assembly GCF_047602385.1 of Micropruina sp. Classification (GTDB taxonomy): domain Bacteria; phylum Actinomycetota; class Actinomycetes; order Propionibacteriales; family Propionibacteriaceae; genus Micropruina. The sequence goes on along the minus strand of NZ_JASGHL010000003.1, from coordinate 28,166 downwards.
ACCGCGGACGCCGCCGACGCCCGCTTCCGGTGACTGGTCGGACTGATGGGCTTCCGGCAAGCAATAGAAGAATATTTTAGTGGTTTGGACTAATAAGAGCTACGATGGGTGTATGCGAAAGGTTCGCGACATCGAATGCTGGCTCACCGACATGGACGGCGTCCTCGTGCACGAGGAGCAGGCTCTCCCGGGTGCGGCCGAACTGATCGAGCGCTGGGTGGACACGTCCAAGCGCTTCCTGGTCCTGACCAACAACTCTCTCTTCACTCCTCGCGATCTCGCCGCGCGTCTTGAGCGCTCCGGCCTGCGGATCCCCGAGGAGAACATCTGGACCTCCGCCATGGCCACCGGTGCCTTCCTCGCCGAGCAGCCGGGGGCCAAGACCGCCTTCGTCATCGGCGAGGCCGGCCTCACCACCGCGATCCACGACGCCGGCTTCATCCTCACCGAGACCGACCCCGACTTCGTCGTGCTCGGCGAGACCCGCAACATCTCCTTCGAGGCGATCACCAAGGCGATCCGGCTGATCACCAAAGGTGCGCGTTTCATCGTGACCAACCCCGACACCACCGGTCCGTCGCGCGAGGGCCTGCTGCCCGCGGCGGGCGCCGTCGCGGCGATGATCACCGCTGCCACCAATCGCCGGCCGTACGTGGTCGGCAAGCCCAACCCGATGATGTTCCGGTCTGCCATGCGCAAGATCGAGGCACACTCCGAGTCGACCGCGATGATCGGCGACCGGATGGACACCGACATCATCGCGGGCATGGAGGCCGGCCTGCATACCGTGCTGGTGCTGACCGGACTGACCACCACCGAGGACGTCGTGAAGTACCCGTTCCGGCCGAATCAGATCCTGGGCGGCGTGAACGAACTGATCGACCAGGTCTGAGCCGGGCCCGGGCTGCTCGCGAGGTGCGCCTCGGCTGGTCGACCCGCTTGCCGGCGGTCGATCCAACCCCTGCTGGCGTGTCGGTGAGATGGCGCGTGATCTGACGCCCTCGGCCGGCGGCCTCGGTGCACTGCGCCCAGGATCACGCGCCATTTCACGGCCGGCCCGAGCTCCCGATCGTGGGGTCTGTCACCGCGGACCGGGGTTCTCGCGGGCCACCGGTGCCCGTGGATCCGCCGGCGATCCCGAAAACTGCACACTCGTTGGGACCCGCCCGCCTCGTTGAGCCTGGGGGCTACCGAGCGAGTAGGCAATTTTCGGGATCGTGGCGACGGGCGGCGCGATCGTCAGCCAACGCGCCGAGGCGCCGAACGTTCTCCGGCCGCGGGATCCCGACATCCCAGAGCGTCCTGATTGGAATATTCATTCCATGTTCGGCATAGTAATGCCTATGTCTGTTCGGATCGCTGTCGCGGGGTGCACCGGCTACGCCGGAGGCGAGCTGCTGCGCCTACTGCTGCAGCACCCTGAGGTCACCATCGGCAACCTGACGGCCAAGTCCAGCGCGGGTTCGCGGCTGATCGAACACCACCCGCACCTACTGCCGCTGGCGGACGTCGAGGTGCTCGACACTACTCCTGACAACCTGGCCGGCCACGATGTGGTCTTCCTGGCGCTGCCGCACGGGGCGTCCGCCGCGGTCGCCGAGCAGTTGGGCGACGACGTGCTGGTGATCGATGCCGGTGCCGACTTCCGGCTCACCGACGCCGCCGACTGGGAGAAGTTCTACGGGACGCCGCACGCCGGCACCTGGCCCTACGGACTCCCGGAGCTGCCCGGCCAACGCGAAACCCTGGCCGAGACCAAGCGGATCGCCGTCCCCGGCTGCTTCCCGACCACCGTCACGCTGGCCCTGTTGCCGGCGCTGACCGCCGGACTTACCGACGGCCGGGACGTGGTCGTGGTCGCCCCGACCGGGCCGTCCGGGGCGGGCAAGAGCCTCAAGGTCAACCTGCTCGCCGCCGAGCTTCTCGGCAACGCCAGCGCCTACGGGGTCGGCGGTGTGCACCGGCACGTCCCCGAGATGCTGCAGAACTTCCGCCGGCTCGGCGCCGAGGTACCCACGCTGTCGTTCACCCCGGTGCTGGTGCCGATGGCGCGCGGCATCCTGGCGACGGTCACCGCTCCGCTGGACGGGAAGGGTCTCGACGAGCTCGACCAACCGGGGCTCGACCAGCGGGTGCGGGCCGTCTATGCGGACGCCTACACCGATGAACCGTTCGTCCACCTGCTGCCCGAGGGCATCTGGCCGCAGACCCAGGCGGTGCTCGGCTCCAACGCCGTCCAGGTCCAGGTCGCGGTCGATCATGCCGCGAATCGCCTGGTCGCCGTCGCTGCCCTGGACAATCTGACCAAGGGGACGGCGGGCGGCGCCGTCCAATCCATGAACCTGGCCCTCGGGTTGCCCGAGACCACCGGCCTGTCGACGATCGGAGTTGCGCCGTGAGCGTCACCACCCCCAAGGGCTTCACCGCGACCGGTGTCACCGCCGGGCTCAAGGAATCCGGACGCCCCGACCTGGCGATCGTGGTCAACAACGGTCCGGACGCCCACGCGGCCGCCGTGTTCACCTCCAACGCCTTCAAGGCCGCCCCGGTGCTGTGGTCCGCCGAGGCCGTCGCGAACGGACGCCTCGCCGCGGTGGTGCTGAACTCCGGCGGAGCCAACGCCTGCACCGGACGCGCCGGCTTCGACGATGCCCGCCAGATGGCGGAGTGGACGTCGGCATCGGTCGGCTGCGAGGTCGACGATGTCGCGGTCTGCTCGACCGGGCTGATCGGCGTCCGGCTGCCGATGACGAAGGTGCTCGCCGGCATCGAACTGGCCGCCCAGGATCTCTCCGAAGAGGGCGGGCCGGCGGCCGCCGAGGCGATCATGACCACTGACACCGTCGCCAAGGAGGCCGATTACCACTCGCCCCACCATTGGGCGATCGGCGGGATGGCCAAGGGCGCCGGCATGCTCGCCCCCGCGCTGGCGACGATGCTGGTGGTCCTCACCACCGACGCCATCCTCGCTCCCGACCAGCTGGACGCCGCACTGCGGACCGCGACCGGCTTCACCTTCGACCGCACCGACTCCGACGGCTGCATGTCCACCAACGACACGGTGATCCTGCTGGCCAGCGGGGCGTCCGGGGTGGAGGCCGACGTGGAGGAGTTCACCGAGGCGCTGACCGGGGTCTGCCACTCGCTGGCCCGACAGCTGCTCACCGACGCCGAAGGCTCGGCGCACGACATTGAGGTCACCGTCAGCGGCGCGGCCAACGAAACCGACGCACTGGCCGTCGCCCGCGCCGTCGCCCGCAGCAACCTGTTCAAATGCGCGGTCTTCGGCAACGACCCCAACTGGGGCCGGGTGCTGGCCTCCGCCGGCACGGTCGCCGCGGCCTTCGATCCCGACCACGTCGACGTGTCGTTCAACGGCGTGGGCGTCTTCGTCGACGGCCAGCTCGGCGCCGACCGATCCGAGGTCGACCTCACCGGACGCGAGGTGACCGTCGACGTGAACCTGCACGCCGGCGACGCCACCGCCACCATCTGGACCAACGATCTCACCTACGACTACGTCAAAGAGAACGCGGAGTACTCCACATGAGCCCCACCACACGCACCCGGGCGACGCTCGCGGGGGTGGTCGACAAGGCCGAGACGCTGATCGAGGCGCTGCCCTGGCTGGAGCGCTACGCCGGCAAGATCGTGGTGATCAAGTACGGCGGCAACGCGATGGTCAACGACGAGCTGAAGCGTGCCTTCGCCGACGACATCGTCTTCCTCCGCCGCTGCGGCTTGAAGCCGGTGGTGGTGCACGGCGGCGGTCCGCAGATCTCGTCGATGCTCGGACGCCTCGGCATCCCGTCCGAGTTCCGCGGCGGACTGCGGGTCACCTCGCCCGAAGCGATGGACGTCGTCCGGATGGTGCTGGTCGGACAGGTGGGACGCGAACTGGTCGGCCTGCTCAACGCGCACGGCCCGCTCGCCGTCGGGCTGTCGGGTGAGGACGCCGGGCTGTTCACCGCCACCCGGCGCGGGGTCACCATCGACGGCGAGCACGTCGACATCGGCCTGGTCGGCGATGTCACCACCGTCCGCCCTGAGACGGTGCTCGACCTGATCGCCGGCGGACGGATCCCGGTGATCGCCACCGTCGCACCCGACGAGGACGGCAACGTGCACAACGTGAACGCCGACACCGCCGCGGCCGCGCTGGCTGTCGCACTGGGCGCCGAGCGGTTCGTGGTGCTGACCGACGTCGAGGGCCTGTACGCCGACTGGCCGACCTGCGAAGAGGTGATCGCCCAGATCACGCCGCCCGAGCTGGAAGCGATGCTGCCCTCCCTGGAGGCCGGGATGATCCCCAAGATGGAGGCCTGCCTGCAGGCCATCCGCGAGGGCGTCGGACGGGCCACCATCATCGACGGCCGGGTGGCCCACAGCCTGCTGCTGGAGATCTTCACCACCGAAGGCATCGGCACCATGGTGGTCCGCGAGGACGAGTCCGGCGAGGTGACGGCATGACCATCTCGGTCAACGACTCCAGCCAGGCCCAGCTCACCGAGCGCTACAGCCATGCGCTGATGAACACCTTCGGCGCCCCCAAACGGGTCTTCGTCCGCGGCGAGGGCGTCCATCTCTGGGACGCCGACGGCAACCGCTACCTGGACCTGCTGGCCGGCTTGGCGGTCAACGCCCTCGGCCACGCCCACCCGCAGGTGATCGGCGCCATCTCGGCGCAACTGTCCACCCTGGGACATGTGTCGAACTTCTTCGCCACCCCGACCCAGATCGCGCTGGCCGAGAAACTCGCGGCCTTCGCCACCGCCAACGACCCTGGACGCGAAGCCCGGGTGTTCTTCACCAACTCCGGCACCGAGGCCAATGAGGCCGGCTTCAAGATCACCCGGCGCACCGGCCGGACCCGGCTGGTCGCGATGGAGGGCTCGTTCCACGGCCGCAGCCTCGGCGCGCTGGCGCTGACCAGCAACCCCGCCTACCGGGAGCCGTTCGAGCCGCTGCCCGGCGAAGTGATCTTCGTGCCGTACGGGGACGCCGACGCGCTGGCCGCCGTCCTCGACGACCGGGTGGCCGCGGTGGTCGTGGAGCCGATCCAGGGCGAGAACGGGGTCGTCGAGCCGCCGTCCGGCTACCTCGCGAAGGTCCGCGAACTAACTCAGGCAGCCGGAGCCCTGCTCTGGGTCGACGAGGTGCAGACCGGTATCGGACGCTGCGGTGACTGGCTGGCCAGCGCGAGCTCCGGGGTGACCGCGGACATCGTCACCTTCGCCAAAGGCCTCGGCAACGGCTTCCCGGTCGGCGCCTGCGTGGCGACCGGGGCGGCGGCGTCCCTGCTCGGACCGGGCGCGCACGGCACCACCTTCGGTGGCAACCCGGTGGCCGCGGCGGCCGGGCTCGCCGTGCTCGGCATCATCGAACGGGACGGCCTGCTGGCCCGCGTCCGGACGGCGGGGGAGCGGCTGGCCCGCGGCATCCTCGACCTCGATCACCCGCGTGTCGCGACGGTGCGCGGCCAGGGCCTGCTGCGCGGCGTGGTGCTCACCGAGCCGATCGCCGCGGCAGTCGCCGACGCCGCGCTGGCGTCCGGTTTCGTGATCAACGCACCGCGACCCAACGTGCTCCGGCTGGCACCGCCGCTGATCATCTCCGACGCCGACCTGGACGCCTTCGTCGCCGCTCTGCCCAGGCTGCTGGAGGCAGGGTGAGCGAATCGCGGCTGCCGCCGACCAAGACCGCCCGGCAGGCCCGGATCGTCGAGTTGATCGGACGCCAGCCGGTGCGGTCCCAGACCGAACTGGCCGCGCTGCTGGCCGCGGAGGGTGTCGCCGTCACCCAGGGCACCCTCAGCAAGGACCTGGTGGACGTCGGCGCCATCCGGATCCGGCAGGGGGACGGCGAGTTCAGCTACGCCCTGCTGGCCGGCGAGACTCCTGGCGACTCCTCGGCCGCCACCGTCCGGCTGTCCCGGCTCTGCGCCGAGCTGCTGGTCTCGGCGGAGGGATCGGCGAACCTTGCCGTGCTGCGCACGCCGCCGGGCGCGGCGCAGTACTTCGCCTCGGCGATCGACCGGGTGGCGCTGCCCGAGGTGCTGGGCACCATCGCCGGGGACGACACCATCGCGGTGATCACCCGCGACCCCACCGGTGGCCCCGCGCTGGCCGAGGCCATGCTGGCGATGAGCCACAACCCACGAACGGAGTGAGATGAGCAACCCCCCAGCCGAGCCGACGACCGACGGCGCGGAGGCTGCCGGACGCCTGTGGGGCGGCCGGTTCGCCGGTGGCCCCGCGGACGCCATGTTCGCGCTGTCGGTATCCACCCAGTTCGACTGGCGGCTGGCCCGGCACGACCTGGCCGGCTCCCGGGCGCACGCCCGGGCGCTGCACGCGGCAGGGTTGCTCACCGACGACGAGCTGACCGGGATGATCGCCGGCCTGGACGCCCTCGAGGCCGATGTGGTCTCCGGCGCCTACGTCGCCGCCCCCACCGACGAGGACGTGCACGGCTCGCTGGAACGCGGCCTGATCGAGCGGGTCGGCCCCGAACTGGGCGGACGGCTGCGCGCCGGCCGGTCCCGCAACGACCAGATCGCCACCCTGATCCGGCTGTACCTGCGCGACGAACTCAGCGTGCTCGGCGGGTCGCTCGGCGGCGTGATCGAGGCGCTGGCCGGCCAGGCCGAGCGGCATCTCGGTGCGGTGATGCCGGGCCGCACCCACCTGCAGCACGCCCAGCCGGTGCTGCTCTCGCATCACCTGCTGGCCCATGCCTGGCCGCTGGTCCGCGACCTGCAGCGGCTGGCCGACCTCGACGCCAGGCTCGCTCAGAGCCCGTACGGCTCGGCCGCGCTGGCCGGCACCTCACTCGGCCTCGACCCCGAAGCGGTCGCGGCTGACCTGGGCTTCGCCGGCTCGGTGGCCAACTCGATCGACGGGACGTCCGCCCGCGACCTGGTCGCCGAGGCCGCCTACGTGCTGGCCCAGATCGCGGTCGACCTGTCCCGGCTGGCCGAGGAGGTCATCCTCTGGTGCACCGTCGAGTTCGGCTTCGCCAGCCTCGACGACGCCTGGTCGACCGGTTCGTCGATCATGCCGCAGAAGAAGAACCCCGACGTCGCCGAACTCGCTCGCGGCAAGGCCGGACGCCTGATCGGCAATCTCGCCGGACTGCTCGCCACCCTCAAAGGCCTGCCACTGGCCTACAACCGCGACCTGCAGGAGGCAAGGAGCCCATCTTCGACGGCCTGGACCAGCTGCGGGTGCTGGTGCCGGCGGTGGCCGGCATGGTGGGCACGCTCACCTTCCACACCGACCGGATGGCCGACCTCGCGCCGCGCGGTTTCTCGCTGGCCACCGACATGGCCGACTGGCTGGTCCGCCAGCGGGTGCCGTTCGCCCAGGCTCACGACATCACCGGCGCCGCGGTCAGGTACTGCGAGACCCGCGGCATCGACCTGCCCGACCTGACCGCCGAGCAGGTCGCCGAAATCCACCCGGCGCTGACCGCCCAGGTGCTCGAGGTGCTGACCGTGGAAGGCTCGGTCGCCGCCCGGGACGGACGCGGTGGCACCGCCCCCGTCCGGGTCGCCGAGCAGCTGGCCGAACTCCGCGAGAGGGTCGCCGGGCTGGCCCAGGGCAGCTGACGGCGAGGCCCCGATCGGGACGTCCGGACGGCTCCCACACCGACACCCACTACGCTCGCGGCGTAGACCTCTGCCGGACGCGATCACGCGTCACCCCACCGAGCTAGGAGTCCGGATGCCGCCAGTCGCCGACCTCGCCCGCGATCGGACGGGCCGGTGAGGCATGGCGCCCGCGACTTCCTGATCAGCGCCTCCCAGTCGGGTGCGACCAACGTGCTTGCCGCGCTGGTCTCGGTGGGCGGCACCCTGTTGTTCCCGCGGCTGCTTGGCGTGACCGACTTCTCCTACTGGCAGCTCTACGTCTTCTATATCGGCTACGTCGGGGTGCTCCAGTTCGGCTGGAACGACGGGATGTACCTTCGCTACGGCGGACGACACTACGACAGCCTCGACCGCGGGGTCTTCGCCGGCCAGTTCCGGTTGCTGATCGCGACGCAGCTGCTGGTCGGCGGGGCGCTCGCGGCGACCGCGGCCTGGCTCGCCCCGGAGCCCGAGCGGGCGTTCGTGGTCGGCATGACGGGGGTGGCCACGCTGCTGCTGGGCGGCCGCAGCTTCCTGCTGCTGCTGTGCCAGGCGACGAATCTGATCGCCCGGTACGCCCGCATCCTGGCCGTGGAGTCGATCCTGTTCATCGCGCTGGTGACCGCGTGGTTCGGGTTCGGCGGAACCGGGTTTCGCGCCCTGATCGTGTGCGACCTGATCGCCAAGGGCGGGTCGTTCGTGCTGGCCTCCGTCTGGTGCCGCGATCTCGTCCTGGCACGGGTCCCGCGCGGCGAGCCGGTCCTGCCGGAGGCCTGGCGCAGCATTGTCGTCGGAGTGAAGCTGATGCTGGCAAATCTCTCCAGCATCCTGATGATCGGTGTGGTCCGGTTCGCCATCGAACGGCATTGGAGCGTGGTGGTCTTCGGCAAGGTGTCGCTCTCGCTGAGCTTGAGCAACATCTTCATGGTGTTCGTCAACGCCGTCGGTGTGGTCGTCTTTCCGACCCTGCGCAGGCTGGACCCGGCCCGCAAGCCCCAGCTCTTCCTCGCTTTCCGGTGCGTCTACATGGTGGCCGCGCTGGCGGCCCTGCTGGTCTTCTTCCCGCTCCGGGTGGTGCTGGCCGCCTGGTTGCCCGACTACGCCGAGACGCTCGCCTACCTCGCGGTGCTGTTCCCCGCTTTCGTGTTCGAGGGCCGGATGGCCCTGCTGATCACCTCGTTCCTGAAGGACCTGCGGGCTGAGCGCAGCCTGCTGCTGGTGAACGCCGGCGGCGTGCTGCTCGCCGTGGCGGCCGCGCTGGTGACGGTCGGCTGGCTGGGTGACCTGAACCTCGCGGTGGGCTCAATCCTCGGGCTGATCGTGGTGCGGGCAACGGTCGCTGAGTTGGTGCTGTGGCGGATCCTCCGAGTCTCGGCATGGACCGGGCTGCTGGCCGAACTCGCAGTCACGGCGGTATTCGTCGTGGTGGCGGTCGTGGTGCCGGCGTGGCCGGCGGCCGGCTGGTACGGCCTGGCCTGGGTCTGCTATCTGCTGCTTTCGGGCCGGCGGCTGATCTCAGCGACACGATTCGTGCGAACGCTGGTGATGGGCTGACCCGCTCGTCACGACCGGCTCAGGCGGGATACCTGGCCTGGTAGGCGGCCATCGTGTCGGATCGCAGCGCGTCGCCCAGTTCAGCCAGCTTGGCCCGGTCGAGCAGGGTGATCACATCGCCGGTCGGGGTGGAACTGGTGCCCCGGACCGGTGGCTGGGCCGCGCGGATGTCGGCGGAACCGCCAAGCCGCGTCGTGGTCGCGTAGTCCCACAGCGCAGCTGTGGTCAGAGATTCGTCGACGATGACGTAGCGGACGAGTTCATCGGCGACCGCGCTGAAGGTCACCGGGTTGGCCAGGGTCTCCGGTCGGAGCACCTTGAGCACCACCCCGCGCAGCACCGAGCGCTGGCGTTCGGCAAGCACCCGGTCACGGTCGGGGATCGCCGAGTCGTCGCCGACGAAGGCGAGCGCGGTTTCGCCGCGGACGGTGATCACCCCACGTTCGAAGGTGATCCCCGTCGGGGTGGTGGAACGGTACGGGTTGTCGACGGTGACGCCGCCCAGCGTCTCGGTGAGGCCGACGAAACCCTTGATGTCCACCTGGGCGACGTGCGCCATCCGGGCTCCGAGCAGGCTTTCGACGGCACGCAGGACGCCGGGGCGGTCGGCCGCCGAGAAATCTGCCAGTTGGTCCCGGATTCCGCCCACGGTTATCTCCAGGTCCCTTGGCAGGGATACCAGCTGGAGCTGGTTTCGTTCCTGGTTCAGGTGGACGACGATCACCACGTCCGTGCGATCGCTGGTGGACCGGCTGAGCACCAGGAAGTTCTGCCCCTTACCGGCGACCGGGCGGCCGTCGTAGTCCGTGGCGAGCCCCGGATCCCGCTTCAGCTGGCCGAGCGCCAGCAGCCCACGGGTCAGGTAGAAGCCGCCGATCACTAGCGCCACCCCCACGCCGACGGCGACCACACGCAGCCAGATCGGGAAACGCCGTCGGGCGCGAGTCGTGACGGCAGGCGCTCCAGGGGCCGATGGCTGGGCTGCACCGGTCGGGGGGTGGGGAGTTGTCGCACCGGGGCGGGGCAAGGCCGGTCCTTCTCTCGTCCTACAGGTCGTCCGATCCTACCCGGGCGCCGCCCGGGCGTTGCACTAGGGTTTCATCACGACGCTGCCGCCTACACCGGCGCCGGATTCACCAGCGGGAGGAACGATTAGCGATTCTCTGATCGTGGTCGGGGCCGCGGGATTCGGCCGGGAAACCCTCGATGTGGTGGCCGCGATCAATCGGGCGAGCCCGGGGCGCTGGAATGTGCTCGGCGTGGTGGACGATGCCCCTTCCGCCGCCAACCGTCTGCGGCTGGCCGCCCGGGACGTCCCCATTCTGGGCGGCTTGGACGACTATTCGGCCGCTCCTGCGGCGGAGTGGTTCGTGGTCGGTATCGGAGTGCCGGCCACCCGTCAGCGGATCGCCGCCCGGCTGGAGGCCGCCGGCCTGCGGGCGGCGACGCTGATCCATCCGTCGGCGACCGTCGGTGCGAGCACGACCTTCGGTGCGGGCACCGTGGTCTGCGCCGGTGTCGCGGTGTCCAACTGCGTCGAGGTCGGCGGCCACGTCCACCTCAATCCCCAGGCGACCATCGGCCACGACGCCCGGCTGGGCCACTGCGCCTCGGTGAACCCCGGCGCGATCGTGTCGGGTGACTGCTCGATCGGCGCCCGCACCCTGGTGGGTGCCGGCGCAGTCGTCCTGCAGGGCCTCCGGATCGGCAGCGATGTGGTGATCGGAGCCGCCGCCTGCGTCACCCGGGACGTGCCCGACCAGGCGGTCGCCAAGGGTGTGCCGGCCCGCTGGCCATGACCGGGTGACTCCGGGGAGTGGACGCCGGCCAGGGATCGGGGGCTCCGCCTCGGGCCGGAGCGGACGGGCTCAGCGAGCGTCGAGAATGGGCAGATCCAGGGCTGCCCGCCACTGGCCGGCCCAGGCGGCGAACGAGTAGTGCTTACGCACCGTGTCCGCCGCCCGGACGCCCAGTCGGGCCCGCTCGGACGCCGTCGCCTCGATCAGCGAGCGCAACGGCCGGTACCAGTCGGCGGCGACGCTGAGGCCGCCGAAACGCTCCAGCGCGAGGCTGTTCGCACCGACCGGCGATCCGGCGATGGGCAATCCGGTGGCGGCGTACTGCAGCACCTTGTACGCACATTTCCCGCGGGCGAAAGGGGTGTCGCTGAGCGGCGCGATGGCCAGGTCGGCGGCATTCAGTTCGGACGCCGCGCTGGCCGGTGTCCAGGGCACGTAGCGAATCCAGTCGCGGTTCCCGAAGCCCGGATTCGGTCGACCCGTGCTGATCACCTTCAGCTCGACGCCGAGCTCACGGTGCAGCCGGTCCAGCGCCGGCAGCACCGGCAACAGGTAGCGCTCGGTGGCCATCGAGCCGATCCACACCAGCCGGGCGGGGGCGTCCAGCGACCAGTCGGTCTTCACCAGGTAGTCATCGGGCTCGATGCACGACGGGATCATCACCACGTTGTCGTGCAGGTCGGCGGCGACCTCGGCGAGCAGATCGTTGCCGGCGATGACCACATCGGCGGCACGTACGCAGGTCTCGAATTTCGCCGTCGCGTCAGCCACCCGGTCGCGCCAGTTGACCACCAGGTGAATGGCGTCGTCGAAGTCGAAGACGGCGTGCGCGGACTGCCCCAGCAGTCGCCGTTCGATGCCGCCGCGGCTCAGCGGGCTGGCCGACCGGGACAGGATCACCCGGCGCCCGGTGAGGTCCAGCCGGCGTAGTCGTCGCTCGGCGGCCAGTACCTGGGGCAGATGGCGGGCCAGGGTGCCGGGGCGGCCGTTCGGCAGGCCCGCGTAACACTGGGCCTCTGCCCGCAGGCCGAGATGGGCGAACCAGTCGTACAGTCGCACCCGGGTGCTGCCCGCGCGGACCGAGTAACTGGACAGCGCGACCAGGTCGGCGTCCGCGGTGCTCGTCAGAGGTTCCGGAACCACTCCACCGTCCTCTCCAGGCCGGTGACCAAGGGCACCGGCTCGATCTCGGGGAAGAGCCGGTGCAGGGTGGCCGGATCGGCTTTCGAGTGCCGGACGTCGCCGGCCCGTTCGGCGCCGTGCTGCACGGTCAGCGATCGGCCGAGGATCCGGGACAGTTCGGCGATCAGTTCGTTCAACGAGGTGTTCGTTCCGAACGCCAGGTTGACCGGTTCGGGATGGGTGGCTCGGCGCTGGGCCGCCGCCAGCAGGGTCCTGCACACCGTCTCGACGAAGGTGAAGTCGCGTGAGGTCAGCCCGTCGCCGTTGACCGGCAGCGGCTCGCCCCGCAGTGCCTTGTCGATGAAGATCGGAATGACTGCCGCATAGGCGTGACCAGCCCGCTGGGCGGGTCCGTAGGCGTTGAAGAACCGGAAGGCGAGCGTGTCCAGGCCGAAGGACTGCTGGAAGGCCAGCGCGTACTGCTCGGTGGCCAGTTTGCTGACCGCGTAGGGGCTGAGCGGCCGGACCCACTCCCGTTCGTGCTTGGGCCGGGCCGGGTTGAGTCCGTACACCGACGATGAGGAGGCGACCACGACATGCGCCACCTCGGCCCGCCGGGCCGCCCGCAGCACGGCCAGCGTTCCGGTCGCATTGACCTCATGGGTGGTCACCGGGTCGGCGATGCTGCGCGGCACGCTGCCCAGCGCCGCCAGGTGGACGATCGAGTCGGCGCCGGCGACGGCGCGCGCCAGCGGTCCGGGATCGAGAATGGACGCCTCGATGAACTCGACGTCGAGACCGGTGAGATTCTCCCGGTACCCGGTCGACAGGTCGTCGATGATCGCCACCTCGGCGTCCGCGGCGAGCGCGATCCGGGCCAGGTTGGATCCGATGAAGCCGGCGCCGCCGGTGATCAGCAGTCTCACGTCGTTTCTCGATTCACACTAGCTCGGTATCGGTGGTCCAGTGGCCGCGCATGGCGGCGGACACCCCGGACCAGATTCGTTCGGGGCGATAGTCCCGCTGGGCGCGTTCGGCGGCCGCAGCGCCGAAGCGTTCCCGTTCGCCGGGGTCGGCGCCCAGCCGGTCGATCGCCTCGACCAGGGCTGTGGCATCGCCGACCGGCACGGTCAGCCCGGTGACCTCGTGGACCACCGCGTCCACCGCACCGGTGGCGTCGCTGGCGATACTGGGGACGCCGGCCGCGGCCGCCTCGAGCACGACGTTGGGAAAGCCCTCGCGCAGGGTCGGCAGGCAGAGCACGTCCATGCACGCGTAATACGGGGCCACGTCGTCGGTCCAGGGCACGTGGACCACGGGAACCTCGCACCCGGCCAGGGCCGCCGCGATCGACGGCTCGTCCACGCTGCCGATCAGCAGCAACGCGCGGGGGACCCGGGCGCTGCCGACGGCGTCCAGCAGGGTGCCGATGCCCTTGTCCGCGACCAGCCGGCCGACGAATCCGACCACCAGCGCGTCGGCCGGTAGGCCGAGCCGACGCCGCAGTTCCGGAGCGTCGGCCGCGGCCGCGCGGGCGGCGATCGCCGCCGCGTCCACGCCGTTGCTGCTGCCGTCGCCGATCAGCCGGGCCGGTGTGCCGCCGAGCAGCCGTTCCCCCCTCAGCACCGCGCCGAGGCTGCGGCTGACCACGATCACCTCGCTCGACAACGCGATGGTCAGCCGCTCGGTCAGCCACAGCAGTCGCCGCGACAGCCCGCTGGCGCCCTCCAGGCGGAGCCCGCGGATCACGTAGATCCGCCGGGGCACCCGCGCCAGCCACGCGGCCAGCGAGCCGATCAGGCCGGCCTTCGGGGTGCTGACGTTGGTCACCTCGGGCCGCACCCGGCGGATCAGCCGGTACCAGGCCAGCAAGGCGCCGAGGTCGCGCAGCGGGCTCGGTGTGCGCGCCATCCGCACCGGGTGCGCGGTGCACCCCTCCCTGGCCGCGCCGGCATCAAGGCCGGGACCGGGGGAGCAGGCCAGGTGGACGTCCCAGCCCTGAGCGGCCAGCCAGCCCAACTGGCCCCGGAGCAGGGTCTGGACGCTGGTGCCGACGGTCACGCCGTAGAGGACGGTCTGTGCGGTCATCGATCAGAGCCTGGTCACTGTGCCGCCCACGTCCAGGACGCCGCGGGTGTCGAGCAGCTGGGCGCCGCTGGCGACCAGTCGGCCGAGGTCGTAGGCGGCATGTGCCTGGAGCAGCACCACCAGATCGGCGCCGGCCGCGGCGGCATAGGGATCCGGCACGGACTCCACCGCCGCGCCTCCGGCCGTCCAGCCGGTGACCAGCGGATCGTGATAGGTGATCCGGGCGCCCTGCTGGATCAGCCGCGCTGCCAGCGGAGCGGCCGGCGTCTCACGCAGATCCGCCACATCCGGCTTGTAGGTGACGCCGAGCAACAGCACGTGCGAACCGCGGACCGGGAGTGCGCGCCGGTTCAGTTCGTCGGCCACCCGCTGCGCCACGTACAGCGGGGCGGCGTGGTTGACCTCCTCGGCCAGCTCGACCATCCGGAAGGAGTAGCCGAGCAATGCCCGGACCCGGTGGCTCAGGTACGAGGGGTCGACCGGGATGCAGTGCCCGCCGACGCCCGGTCCGGGACGGAAAGCCATGAAGCCGAACGGCTTGGTCTCGGCACAGTCGATCGCGTCCCACAGGTCGATGTCGAGCTCGCGACTGAACCGCACCATCTCGTTGACCAGGGCGATGTTCACATGCCGGAAGGTGTTCTCCAGCAGCTTGGCCATCTCGGCCTCCTTGGCGCCCTTCGCGCTGACCACCTGGTCGACGAACCGGCGGTAGAACTCGGTGGCGCGGCTGGTGCACTCCGGCGTGAGTCCGCCGACCACCTTGGGGGTGTTGCGCACCCCGTACTCGGTCTGGCCGGGGTTGATCCGTTCGGGCGAGAAGGCGATGTGCACCGACGAGCCGACCACCAGGCGATCGCCGCAGACTCGCGGCGCGAACACCTCCTCGGTGGTGCCCGGGTAGGTGGTCGACTCCAGCACGCACAGGGTGCCGGGACGGACCCGGGCGCCGATCAGGTCCGCAGCGGACTCCACCGCGCCGAGATCGGGGCCGCCACCCGGCCCGAGCGGGGTCGGCACACAGACCAGCACCACATCGGCCTCGGCCAGGCAGTCCGGGTCGGACGTCGCGCGGTAGCCGTTGGCCAGCCCGGCGGCGAGCTGGTCCGGGCCGACGTCTCCGATATGTGACTCGCCCGCCTGGAGGGCCGCGGTGACGGAGGTGTTGGTGTCGAATCCGGTCACCGTCATGCCGGTCTCGGCGGCCCTCAGCGCCATCGGCAGCCCGACATAGCCCTGGCCCATCACGACCAGCCGGGTGGGTGGGTCACTGGGCAGCACTCGCTCACTGGACAACGGTCACTCCCGTCCGGGGGGCGTCGAGCTCCCCCTCTTCGTTTCCACTCAGGTCGCAGCGGGTCAGCCGCACCTTGCGCACGGTCGACGCGGCCTGCAGCCCGAACCTGCGGGCACCCCGCGAACTGCACTCGGTGAACGTCATATCCGATCCGCCGCCGAGCAGGATGCCGCTGAAGAAGCCGTCCGGTTCCCGTGAGTTGGACAGGAACTGGGTTCGGCTCACCCGCAGCCGCCGGACGCCGCTGAGCAGCCTCAGACCCTCCCGGTTGCTGTCCACCACGTCCACCCGGTCGAGTTCGACGGTTCCGCGATTCAGCTGGGACGCGGGGTCGGTGCCACGCCGGCTCTGCACCGCCACTCCGACGTGATTGCTGGTCACCAGGCTGTTCGTGATCAGGACGCCGCGCGGTCGGATCAGCGTGATCCCGGCCCACAGCGACGTGTTGCCCGAGGGCATCGCGTTCTTCTCGACCGTGCACTGATCGAGCCGGACCGAGCCCGGCAGGTCAGGGCTGCTGCGCTGCATCACCAGCAGGAAGCCGCGGGCGGCGTTCCCGGTGAACGCGCACCGGGTGAACTCCAGGGCCCGGATCGGCGCCCGCGGGTCGTTGGGCTCGATGTCGACGCCGGCCATCGGTGCCGTCCGCCCGTTCGCGGAAAAGATCGAGTCGGTGCAGGTCAGCCCGGTGCAGGCGGTGATCGACATGCCGTTGCGATAGTTGTGCTGGCTCTTCACCGAATGGATGGTGATGTCCTGGCAGGCGGTGGTGTGGGTGCCCAGATAGATCCCGTCGCCGCGTGCGTTCTGGGTGATCAGGCCGGTGAGGGTGATGCGTCGTGAGTTGTGGACGCGGATCACGTGCTTCCACTCGGTGGCAACCCGGACCTGCTTGGCGTTGCCGTCCCAGATGCCGCCCTCGATCCGGACATCGCGTGCTCCGCTGATCGCGACCAGCGGCTCCTGGGCTCCCGGAACGTCACTGACGAACCGGGCACCGGCCGCGACCAGATGGACCCCGGACGGCATCCGCAGCACGGTCCGCCTGCGGTAGGTCCCAGGCCGGACCACGACCCGGCGGAGGGCGCCACCGCGAAACGGCGGCAGCGCGGCCAGGGCGCGATCGAGGCGGTCGCCGTCGATGCCGCCGCCCGGCGCTTTCGCCAGGGCGAACCGGGGCTGGGGCACCGTACGCGGCCCGGCCGGCGGCGCGGACGCCGTTGGCGGCCGCGGAGCCGGGCTGGCGGGTACCGTGCCGCTGGGCCGGGGGCTGCCCGGCCCAAGGCCGGGGGATTCCGACGGCGACGCAGCGGGCGTGGTCGATTGAATCGGCAGCGCCGCGGTACATCCGGCGAGTACCGCGAGCGAACCGAATCCGAGCAGTGTCCGGCGATGAATGGGGGTATTCAACGTTCGTTTTTCCCTGGGGTCTGGGTTTGGGTCGGGGGTGGTGCGGCGATCAGCACGGTCTGGCTGCCGGGCTTATGTAGTTCGGCTAACACGCGGCGCGCCGCACGGGTGCGTGTTCGCTGGCCTTCGGATTGGTGAGTGAGCGAGCGTACAGCGAGTTCGAGGAATGTGACGCCGAACACCGCCGCACCGGACAGGATGGATGGCCGCCACCATTGTCGCGCATAGCGGACCCGGCTGACTCGTTGGGCTACGAACGCCGTTCCGGAGGAACGCTGGAAGCTGTGCCCGCCGACGTGTTCGCCCCACGGCGCATTCACCAGCAGGCAGGCGCCATTCGCGCGGATCCGGGAGCACAGGTCGACGTCTTCGTAATACAGCTCGAAGCGTTCATCGAAACCACCCAGTTCGCGCCAGCGCGACGCGCTCATCACCATCAGCGCGCCGTCCAGTTGGTCGACCGGTCGTATCGTTCCGGCCGGCGCCGGCCGCAGTCGGTAGGCACGCGAACCGAGCAGCGCCTTCGCCGCCTCGCGCCGGAACGTGGTGGCCGGCCGGGCGTTGACGCCGCGCGCGTCCCTGGGCGAGGCCAGCCGCCCGGCCACCACGTTGCGGCTGCCCGGGTCGGCCACCGCGATCAGGTCGGACAGCGTCCTGGTCAGCCGGACGTCGGGGTTGACCACGGCGACGTAGCCGGCCCCGGCCAGCCCGGCGAGCCCAAGGTTGGCCGCTCGCGCGTAGCCGAGGTTCGCACCCGGGTCGAGGTAATCGACCCGGCCGTCCCCGGCGAGGGCCGCGCAGATCGCGGCTGTTCTGGCGTCGCCGGCATTGTCCACCACGCAGACCCGCGCGGCGGGGTCGGCAAGGATGCCCTCGAGGCAGGCGCCGATCGTGTCGGCCGAGTTGTGCGCCACCACGACCGCGGCGATCTCACTCATCGGCGCTCACCACCGGCGTCCGGGTCCGCCTCAGCACAAGGCCCACCAGCGCGGCCTGGGCGCAGTAGATGGCCGACGAAGCGACCGCCGCACCGACCGCGCCGGCCCCGATGATGGCCGGGAAGTAGGCCAGCGACAGCAGCGCCGAGCCGATGCCCACGATCATCGACGACCGCTGGTCCGAGCGGGCGAACAGGCTGGCCAATCCGATCCGGGCCACTCCCTGGACCACGGTGCCCGGCACCAGCAGGGCGATCAACAGCGGTGTCTGGGTGAACTCGGGGAGCAGGCGGGGGATCAGCCAGGCGCCGCCGGCCATCAGCAGCAGCGCGGTGGGTATCGCGACGGCCAGATAGATCCCGAGGATCCGACGGAGTCGGGTTTCGTGGGCGGGCAGCGAGTTGCCCTCGCGTCCGACTCCGAAGGTGGCCATGCTGGCGGTCTGGGCGAGCAGGAAGACGACGTTCGCGACCGGGGACGCGACGGAGTAGAGGCCGACCTCCCGGATCGGTGCGAAGGCGCCGAGGATCGGGATGTCCGCTCGGAAGAGCAGCTGCTGGCCCAGGCTGCCGACATGGGCGGCGGCGGAGTCGGTGAGCACGGAACGCACCGGGATCGTGGTGCCGCCGTCCTGACTCAGCCGCCGCAGCACCGGAAGCGCGGCGAGCGAGGTGACCACCGAGGCCGCGGCCCAGCTCAACAGCACCGGCGTCGGCGACCGGGTCAGGAAGGCACTGATCAGGCCCAGTGCGAGCCCGAGCAGGGCATTGATCGTCACCAGGCGTCGGTACACGGCGGCGAGGCCGACGCCCTGGATGGTTCCGGTGGCGAAGGACTGGATCAGCAGCACGGCCGCCAGCACGCAGATCAGCACGCCCTCGACCGGGCCGAGCGTGGTGCCCTGCGGCAGGGCGAGGCTGATCGGCACCCCCACCACCAGCACGGCGAGGGCGAGCAGCGCGGCCACCTTGAGCTGGTGCCTGATCGCGCCGCCGTCGCCGGACCGGTAGGCGTTCGCCGCCCCGACGTGCAGGCTGAACGACACCGCTTGGGCGATCAGGTTGGCGGTTCCGATGACCAGCGCGAACACCCCGCGGCCGTGGGCGCCGAGGGTGCTCGCCGTGAACAGCGTCAGCAGCATGGACGCCGACACGGCGATCAACTGCGAGGCGAACAGGTCGATGACATCGTCCGAAATCGCCGAGCGCAGCCTCCTCAGCACGACGCTGCGTCGAGCGGCGGGAATTCCGCTGCCCTGCGATCGGCCGGGATCATGCCTTTCCCCTTGTCTTCGGAGCGCTGGGTCCAATGCATCGGCGAAAATGGTAGCCCCGGATGGTGGGGGCCATGTCCTATACTTCCACATCTATGCACCCCCATGCTGCCCCGCTTATCGAACGTTCTCGACACCGTCTAGTGTCGATCAGCGTTGCCGTTTGGCGTTTCTTCGCCGGTCTCGGCGCGCACTCCTACGCATTGCTGGTGTTGCTTGTCTGTGCCGCCTTACCGGTGCGGTTCGGGGTGCCCGCTTTGGGTCGTTCCATATCGATCTTTGACCTGGCTGTGGCGGTGTTGTTCGTTCCGTGGCTGCTCCTGGTCCGGCGTCAGGGCTGGCCGCGGGTGCCGCGACCCTATCTGGTGCTGGGCCTGTCGATGCTGGTGCTCGGGGTGGTCTCGCTGCTCTGGACGGTCGATCGTGGCGACACCGTGGTCCACATCGTGGTGAGCATCGAGTCGCTCCTGGTGTTCGCCTATGCAGTGACCTTCCTGCGCTCGGTGCGGGACCGGTCCTGGCACCGGTGGGCGCAGCTGCTGCTCGTGCTGCTGATCGTTCCCGGGGTGTTGCTGTGGCTGCACGTGCCCGGCTTTCAACCGCCCAGTGAGGTGGTCCCTCGCTCGG
Organism: Micropruina sp.; assembly: GCF_047602385.1. Lineage (GTDB taxonomy): Bacteria > Actinomycetota > Actinomycetes > Propionibacteriales > Propionibacteriaceae > Micropruina. The sequence continues at coordinate 8,428 of NZ_JASGHL010000003.1, read as the reverse complement.
GCGACTACTGGTCGTACTACGTGCGGCTGAGTCATCCGTGGATCGGCCGGTCCAACAATCTGGCCACGCTGCTGGTGCTGCTGCTGGTGCCCCTGGTCAGCTGGGCGATGCGGACCCGCAAGGCGTGGGACATCGGCTGTGCCCTGGCCGCCGCGGTCGCGTTGGTGCTCACCTTCAGCCGCGGGGCGCTGGTCGCGCTGGTCCTGGTCACCGCCGTCTATCTGCTGACCACCAAGGCCTGGCGTCGGGGAGTGTTGCGGGCGCTGCGTTGGCTCGTCCCGGTGGTGGTCCTGGCCGGCGTGGTCACGGCGGTGAATCCCACCATGGGCCGGCTGGTGCTGGCCAGGCTCAGCATGGCGAACGTGGACGCGCGCTTCGACCTGCTGGCCGGCTTCTGGGCAGACCTGGGTCGGGGCTGGTTGCTGGGCGCCGGGGCGGGAACCGGTGTCGACGTGCACAACACCTACGCGCAGCAGGTCCTTGCCTTCGGTGTGCCGGCCGGGCTCGCGCTGTCGGCCGTCCTGGTCTGGACCGGCGTGTGGTGGGTTCGCCGCAATCCGAGCACCAGGCCGGTCCTGCAGCGGATCGTCGGCGTGGGCGTGGCCGCCGTCCTGCTGTCGTTCGCGGTGGAGTCGAGCTTCGAGGGGAATCTGCTTCGGCCGTTGATCTGGCTGGTGTGGGGCATGCTGGTGGCGCTGGTGTTACGGACGTCCCAGCGGGTGGTTCCCGGTTCCGGCGCACACACCGATGTGGCCGCCGGCACCCCCGTGTCTGCCGCCAAGGCCTGAGCGGTGACGGCGCCAGACGGGCGCTGCGTTGCGGCGGGGTCGCGTGGCAGTGGTCCGGACAGCTGGCGGAGTGGCCCGTTTCGCTACGCTTACCCAGCGTGACCGACGTATTCGAAGAGCTGTCCTGGCGGGGCCTGATCGCCCACTCCACCGATGCCGACGCGCTGCGCGCGCACCTGGACGCCGGACCGATCACCTTCTACGTCGGTTTCGATCCCACCGCACCCAGCATCCACATGGGCAATCTGGTGCAGATCATGGTGGCCCGGGCACTACAGCGAGCAGGGCACCGCCCGATCTTGCTGGTCGGCGGCTCCACCGGCCTGATCGGTGACCCGAAACAGGCCGGCGAGCGCTCGATGAACCCCAGGGAGCTGGTCGGCGAATGGGTGGCCCGGATCCGCGACCAGGTCAGCCGGCTGATCTCGTTCGACGGCGACAACGGCGCGGTGGTGGTGAACAACTACGACTGGACGGCCGAGCTGTCGACGCTGGACTTTCTGCGCGACGTCGGCAAGCACTTCCCGGTGAACCGGATGCTCGATCGCGAGGTGGTCAAGGCCCGCCTCGAGTCCGGGATCTCCTACACCGAGTTCTCCTACGTGCTACTGCAATCGCTGGACTACCGCGAGCTGTTCCGGCGGCACGGCTGCACCCTGCAGACCGGCGGTTCCGACCAGTGGGGGAACATCACTGCAGGCGTCGAGCTGATCCGCCGGTCCGAGGCGGCGAAGGTGCACGCCCTGGCGACGCCGTTGCTGACCAAGGCCGACGGCACCAAATTCGGCAAGACCGAGTCGGGAACGGTCTGGCTCGATCCGGCGATGACCTCGCCCTACGCGTTCCACCAGTTCTTCCTGAACTCCGAGGACGCCAAGGTGCTGGACTACCTGAAGGTGTTCAGTGAGCGACCCAGGGCGGAACTCGAAGAGATTGCCGCACGGTCCGCCGAGGCGCCGCACCTGCGGATCGCCCAGCGCGCCCTGGCCGACGACATCACCGACCTGGTGCACTCGGTCACCGAGCGCGAGGCTGCGACGGCGGCGGCCCAGGCCATCTTCGGACGCGGCGAACTTGCCGGTCTGCCGGCTGACACCCTGCGTGCGGTGGGGGACGAGCTCGGGGCCCGGCTGCTGCCCGGTGACCAGGGGCTGCCCAGCATCGTCGACGCGCTGGAGGCGTCGGGGGTGGTGGCCAGCAAGTCGGCGGCCCGTCGGGCGATCTCCGAGGGCGGCGCCTACCTCAACAACGCGAAGGTGACCGATCCATCGATGCAGCTGACCGCGGACGACGTGCTGGCCGGTGGGTTGGTGGTCCTTCGCCGCGGACGTCGCACCGTCGGCGCCGTGAAGGTGGAAGTCGGCCTCACCGATCGGATCGCGCCTACGGACGCCGTGTCGGCGGTCCTGCGGCCACAGACTCCGCTGCACCCCTAGCCAGAAGGCAGACACGCCCGGGCGTCGGGCCGGATTTGACCGCGTGCGGCCGGCTCCGTAGTGTTTACCAAGCCTTCTCGGTGAGACGGACGGCCTGGAGAGATTCGGGGCGGACGGGCCGGAGGGATTCCAATCCAGAGCAGTGCGGGTACGGTGTGTCTCCAGGTCAGGAGCCGCCTAGGCCTGGTGTTTGTTGTGGGGTGGGTGGGGCAGGATAGCTTGGTTTGACACCGAGCACAAGCCCTTGTAAGGTAGGTCGAGTTGCCCCAAGCGGCGGTCGTGAGGCTGAGGCGTGGTGCGCACCCGAATCTTGAGAACTCAACAGCGTGCTTGAAAGTCAATGCAATGTGCACCCTTCGGGGTGTGCGAACAACGAATATCCCGTCCCTTGAGGCTGTTGTCTCTTGGACGTGATTCCTTTGATTATTGATAGATCCAGCAATGGATCCTGTCAGTGTCAGGCAATCCTTTGACAGCACATGCCGGCTTCGGTCGGTGCTGAAAGTTTTCAACGGAGAGTTTGATCCTGGCTCAGGACGAACGCTGGCGGCGTGCTTAACACATGCAAGTCGAACGGTGATGAGGAGCTTGCTTTTCTGATCAGTGGCGAACGGGTGAGTAACACGTGAGCAACCTACCCTTGACTCTGGGATAACAGTTGGAAACAGCTGCTAATACCGGATATGAACCTCTTAGGCATCTGGGAGGTTGGAAAGCTCCGACGGTCAGGGATGGGCTCGCGGCCTATCAGCTTGTTGGTGAGGTAATGGCTTACCAAGGCGACGACGGGTAGCCGGCCTGAGAGGGCGACCGGCCACACTGGGACTGAGATACGGCCCAGACTCCTACGGGAGGCAGCAGTGGGGAATATTGCGCAATGGGCGAAAGCCTGACGCAGCAACGCCGCGTGCGGGATGACGGCCTTCGGGTTGTAAACCGCTTTCAGCAGGGACGAAACTGACGGTACCTGCAGAAGAAGCACCGGCTAACTACGTGCCAGCAGCCGCGGTGATACGTAGGGTGCGAGCGTTGTCCGGAATTATTGGGCGTAAAGAGCTCGTAGGCGGTTTGTCGCGTCGGAAGTGAAAACTCGGGGCTTAACCCCGAGCCTGCTTTCGATACGGGCAGACTTGAGGAATGTAGGGGAGAACGGAATTCCTGGTGGAGCGGTGGAATGCGCAGATATCAGGAGGAACACCAGTGGCGAAGGCGGTTCTCTGGACATTAACTGACGCTGAGGAGCGAAAGCGTGGGGAGCAAACAGGCTTAGATACCCTGGTAGTCCACGCCGTAAACGGTGGGCACTAGGTGTGGGGGACATTCCACGTTCTCCGTGCCGTAGCTAACGCATTAAGTGCCCCGCCTGGGGAGTACGGCCGCAAGGCTAAAACTCAAAGGAATTGACGGGGGCCCGCACAAGCGGCGGAGCATGTTCATTAATTCGATGCAACGCGAAGAACCTTACCTGGGTTTGACATATACCGGAAACATTTGGAGACAGGTGCCCCGCAAGGTCGGTATACAGGTGGTGCATGGCTGTCGTCAGCTCGTGTCGTGAGATGTTGGGTTAAGTCCCGCAACGAGCGCAACCCTCGTCCTATGTTGCCAGCGGTTCGGCCGGGAACTCATAGGAGACTGCCGGGGTCAACTCGGAGGAAGGTGGGGATGAGGTCAAGTCATCATGCCCCTTATGTCCAGGGCTTGAAACATGCTACAATGGCTGGTACAAAGGGCTGCGATACCGCAAGGTGGAGCGAATCCCATAAAGCCAGTCTCAGTTCGGATTGGGGTCTGCAACTCGACCCCATGAAGTCGGAGTCGCTAGTAATCGCAGATCAGCAATGCTGCGGTGAATACGTTCCCGGGCCTTGTACACACCGCCCGTCAAGTCATGAAAGTCGGTAACACCCGAAGCCGGTGGCCCAACCCTTGTGGAGGGAGCCGTCGAAGGTGGGACCGGTAATTAGGACTAAGTCGTAACAAGGTAGCCGTACCGGAAGGTGCGGCTGGATCACCTCCTTTCTAAGGAGCCTTTTGGCGAGAATTAATCAGCTCGTCCAAGCGCACGGTTTGCCACGGCGAGTGTTCGTGGGGCCGGCAGGCTACTAGTGGAACATTGACTTGAAGCCTAGTCACCAGGAGAGTCAGTACAGTCCCGAAAGGGAAGTGGAACATCTTTTGCTGGAGCGAAGCCTGAGAGCACGCTGTTGGGTCCTGAAGGGTCGGTTGCGTCTGCAACACCTTCAACAGAGCGGATCAGTTGAGGTTGCCGGTGGAAGTCGGTGATTGAGCTGGGCCCGCCCGTTTCTTGAGAACTGCACAGTGGACGCGAGCATCTTTGTAGTGAAATAACAAGCTACTAAGGGCAATCGGTGGATGCCTTGGCATCAAGAGCCGATGAAGGACGTTGTAACCTGCGATAAGCCACGGGGAGCTGGTAAACGAGCTTCGATCCGTGGATTTCCGAATAGGGAAACCTCGAAAGAAACCGGAGTAATGTCCGGCGACCTCTACCTGAACACATAGGGTAGTTGGAGGGAACGTGGGGAAGTGAAACATCTCAGTACCCACAGGAAAAGAAAACAACCGTGATTCCGTAAGTAGTGGCGAGCGAACGCGGAAGAGGCCAAACCTAGCATGTGTGATAGCTGACAGGCGTTGCATGTTGGGGGTAGTGGGGCCGCACCGACCGGGCTGTTGACCGGTCAGAGAGTAAGAAAAGAGTGTTGAAGTCGAAGGACTCTGGGAAGTTCCGGCACAGAAGGTAATACCCCTGTAGACGTAAGCCGCTCTCTCTCGTGCGTCACCCCAAGTAATGCGGAACCCCTGAAATTCCGCATGAATCTGGCGGGACCACCCGTTAAGCCTAAATACTCCTTGATGACCGATAGCGGACAAGTACCGTGAGGGAAAGGTGAAAAGTACCCCGGGAGGGGAGTGAAATAGTACCTGAAACCGATTGCCTACAATCCGTCGGAGCCTGCTGTGCCTTTTGGTATGGGGGTGACGGCGTGCCTTTTGAAGAATGAGCCTGCGAGTTAGTGGTACGTGGCGAGGTTAACCCGTGTGGGGGAGCCGTAGCGAAAGCAAGTCCGAATAGGGCGACATAGTCGCGTGCTCTAGACCCGAAGCGTAGTGATCTATCCATGGCCAGGGTGAAGCGACGGTAAGACGTCGTGGAGGCCCGAACCCACTTGGGTTGAAAACCGAGGGGATGAGCTGTGGATAGGGGTGAAAGGCCAATCAAACTACGTGATAGCTGGTTCTCCCCGAAATGCATATAGGTGCAGCGTCGCGCGTTTCTTACCGGAGGTAGAGCACTGGATGGTCTAGGGGGCCCACAAGCTTACCGAAATCAGCCAAACTCCGAATGCCGGTAAGTGAGAGCGCGGCAGTGAGACTGTGGGGGATAAGCTTCATAGTCGAGAGGGAAACAGCCCAGAACACCAGCTAAGGCCCCTAAGAGATTGCTAAGTGGAAAAGGATGTGGAGTTGCACAGACAACCAGGAGGTTGGCTTGGAAGCAGCCACCCTTGAAAGAGTGCGTAATAGCTCACTGGTCAAGTGATTCTGCGCCGACAATTTAGCGGGGCTCAAGCAATCCGCCGAAGCTGTGTCATTCGCGCTGTAACCAGGCCTTTGTGGTCCAGGTGCGCGGATGGGTAGGGGAGCGTCGTGTGCGCTGTGAAGCGGCGGGGTGACCCAGCCGTGGAGAGCACACGAGTGAGAATGCAGGCATGAGTAGCGAATGACGGGTGAGAAACCCGTCCGCCGAATATCCAAGGGTTCCAGGGTCAAGCTAATCTGCCCTGGGTAAGTCGGGACCTAAGGCGAGGCCGACAGGCGTAGTCGATGGACAACGGGTTGATATTCCCGTACCGGCGAAACAACGACCCTGCCGAGGCAGTCAATGCTAAGCACGCGAGAGCTGGTGGCGGACTTCGGTCCAAGCCGGTTTGAGTCTGTGACCCACGATTGTATTAGGCAAGCTGCGGAGGGACGCAGGAAGGTAGCCCATCCCGGGCGATGGTTGTCCCGGGGTAAGTGTGTAGGGCGGGGTGTAGGCAAATCCGCATCCCATGTGCTTGAGACATGATGCCTTTTGGAGCTACGGCTCCTGAAGTGGGTGATCCTATGCTGCCTAGAAAATCTTCGTGAGCGAGTTGTGAGCCGCCCGTACCCGAAACCGACACAGGTGGATAGGTAGAGAATACCAAGGCGATCGAGAGAATCGTGGTGAAGGAACTCGGCAAAATACCCCCGTAACTTCGGGATAAGGGGGACCTGATGTGTGACGGGATTTACTCCTCGAGCATTGAGGGTCGCAGAGACCAGGCCCAAGCGACTGTTTACTAAAAACACAGGTCCGTGCCAAGTTGAAAGACGATGTATACGGACTGACTCCTGCCCGGTGCTGGAAGGTTAAGGGGACGTGTTAGCGCAAGCGAGGCACTGAACTTAAGCCCCAGTAAACGGCGGTGGTAACTATAACCATCCTAAGGTAGCGAAATTCCTTGTCGGGTAAGTTCCGACCTGCACGAATGGAGTAACGATTTGGGCGCTGTCTCCACCACGAACTCGGCGAAATTGCATTACGAGTAAAGATGCTCGTTACGCGCAGCAGGACGGAAAGACCCCGGGACCTTTACTATAGTTTGGTATTGGTGATCGGTACGACTTGTGTAGGATAGGTGGGAGACTTTGAAGCAGGGACGCCAGTTCTTGTGGAGTCATCGTTGAAATACCACTCTGGTCGTTCTGGTTATCTAACTTAGGTCCATTATCTGGATCAGGGACAGTGCCTGATGGGTAGTTTGACTGGGGCGGTCGCCTCCCAAAATGTAACGGAGGCGCCCAAAGGTTCCCTCAGCCTGGTTGGCAATCAGGTTTTGAGTGTAAGTGCACAAGGGAGCTTGACTGTGAGAGAGACATCTCGAGCAGGGACGAAAGTCGGGACTAGTGATCTGACGGTGGCACGTGGAAGCGCCGTCACTCAACGGATAAAAGGTACCCCGGGGATAACAGGCTGATCTTGCCCGAGCGTCCATAGCGACGGCATGGTTTGGCACCTCGATGTCGGCTCGTCGCATCCTGGGGCTGGAGTCGGTCCCAAGGGTTGGGCTGTTCGCCCATTAAAGCGGCACGCGAGCTGGGTTTAGAACGTCGTGAGACAGTTCGGTCCCTATCCGCTGCGCGCGTAGGAATCTTGAGAGAGGCTGTCCTTAGTACGAGAGGACCGGGACGGACAAACCTCTGGTGTGCCAGTTGTTCTGCCAAGAGCACGGCTGGTTGGCTACGTTTGGAAGTGATAACCGCTGAAAGCATCTAAGCGGGAAGCACGTCTCAAGATGAGGGTTCCCACAGAGTTAATCTGGTAAGGCCCCCGGAAGACCACCGGGTTGATAGGTCGGATGTGGAAGTGCAGCAATGCATGGAGCTGACCGATACTAATAGGCCGAGGGCTTGTTTTTCTACAAAGATGTTACGCGTCCACTGTGCGGTTCCTGAGTAACGGTCGGGAACCGATCGACAACTCCATAGAGTTACGGTGATCATGGCGAGCGGGAAACGCCCGGCTCCATTCCGAACCCGGAAGCTAAGCTGCTCAGCGCCGATGGTACTGCAGGGGGGACCCTGTGGGAGAGTAGGACATCGCCGGACATTTAAACACCCCCGTGGTGATCAGCAATGATCACCACGGGGGTGTTTTGCGTCCCGGTTGGTGGAACGGCAGACTTGGGCGAGTGACCGACCAAAGACACCCGTCCGAGCGCGAGCGACGTCCGTCCCGAGGCGGTGGCGGGCCAGTGCGTAAGGCGAATGGCGATCGGGCCAACCGGCCAGCTGGTGAGCGGAAGGGCGGCCCGGGAAGTCGCAGTAGCAACCGCCAGGAACGAGAGTCCTGGGGAGCCGGGGGACGCGGACGTCCGGATGGCTCGACGTCCGGCCGCGGTGAGCGTGGCAACCAGCGCGGCACGGGCGGATCACGACCCGGGCCCGCTCGGGGGACCCGCGGGGCGCCGAGCGGCGGTCGGGGCGGTGCAGCGCGAGACGGGCGGCGCGGCGGTACGGACGGCAGGGCCGATCGGCAGGCCGGCGGCGCTGCGGACTACCGCGGTGGCGAGAAGAGCAACGCGGGCCGCAGTGACGACCGGGCGCGCGGCGGCCGGCCGGACCGGGTCCAGGACGGGCAGGGACGCCCGC